>NZ_CP054038.1:0-2400000 GCF_013282805.1 Microbacterium hominis | reverse complement strand
GCGCCGCCATCGAGCGGGGCATCAACGTGCTCGTGGGCACCTCCGGCTGGTCGGCCGAGCGGATCGCCCTCGTGCGGCCGCTGGTGGATGCCGCGGGCACGGGTGCCGTGTTCATCCCCAACTTCTCCCTGGGCTCGGTCCTCGGCTCCGCGCTGGCCGCGGCGGCGGCCCCCTTCTTCCCGTCCATCGAGATCGTCGAGACCCACCGCGAGACCAAGGTGGACTCGCCCAGCGGAACGGCCGTGCGTACGGCGGAGCTGATCGCGGCCGCACGAGCCGGCGTCGGCCCGGTCGAATCGCCGCACGTCGACCAGCGCGCCCGTGGCCAGCAGGTGGCCAGCGTGCCGATCCACTCCCTGCGCCGGCCCGGCGTCGTCGCCAAGCAGGAGACGGTGCTCTCGGGCGCCGGCGAGTCCCTGTCGATCGTGCACGACACCATCGAGCCCGCAGCCGCCTATGCCCCCGGCATCCGGCTGGCCCTCGCGCACGCGCGCGAAGCGCGCGGCGTGGTCATCGGCCTGGACAGCTTCCTCGACATCGGCATCCGCACCCCCGGAGCGCCCGGGGGCGGCCGCGTGGTCGACGAAGGGGGCGTGCCCGGTCAGGTCGCCCGCGCCACCGGAGCATGACCGCCCGTATCGGCGCCCTCGTGATGGCGGCGCTGCTCGCGCTGTACATCGTGCTCGTGGGGCAGCGTGCCGTGCTGCTGATCGGCTCGGGCGACCCGGTCGGGGTGACCATGGGTGTCGCGCTTGTCGTGCTGCCTCTGATCGCCGTGTGGGCGCTGGGCCGGGAGCTGTGGTTCGGCGTGCGCGCGCAGCAGCTGGGCCGCCGGCTGGAGACCGAGGGACGCATGCCGGAGAACGCGGTCGGCGTGCGGCCGAGCGGCCGCGTCGTGCGCGAAGACGCCGACGAGGTGTTCCCGCAGTTCCGCGCCGCCGTCGAGGCCGCACCCGAGGACTGGGCCGCCTGGTTCCGGCTCGCCCTCGCCTACGACGCCGCCGGAGACCGCCGCCGTGCGCGCGAGGCCGCTCGCACGGCCATCAGGCTCGAGGGCGCCGAGCGCAAGGCGCGCGGTCGGGCCTAGGGCGCGGGAACGGCCGCAGCCACCGCGTCTTCGACGGTCGGGTGCCGGAAGAGGAACCCCGAGTTCTCCAGAGCCGTCGGGATCACGTAGGCGTCGCTGAGCAGCAGCGAGTCGGCCGCGTCGGCGCCGAGTCCGAGCCGCAGCGCCCAGGCGGGCACCCGCAGCAGGTAGGGCCGGTTCATGCGCCGTGCCAGCGCGAACCCGAGGTCGTTGGCGGTCGCCCGCTCGGGCCCGGTGAGATTGACCGGCCCTTCGAGGTCGCTGTCGATCACATGCCGGATCGCCCGCACCTCGTCTTCGAGGGAGATCCAGGGCCAGGCCTGCGTGCCGCGGGAGAGCGGCCCGCTCACGCCGAAGCGCGTGAGCTGCATCAGCGGCTTGAGAACCCCGCGAGGATGCACCACCGGTGCGGTTCGCAGCACCGCGATCCGGGCGCGCTCTCCGGCCGCCAGGGCAGCGGACTCCCATTCGCCGCAGATGTCGGCGAGCAGCGTCTCGCCCCGCGGCGCCGCCTCGTCGAGCACCACGCCGGGTGCCGTGCCGTAGTACCCGACGGCCGATGCCGACACGAGCGCGGGCGCGTCGTCGCCCAGCTCCCGCACCGCACGCGCGAGCGCCTGCGTCGGAAGCACCCGTGACCACAGCAGGGTGTTGCGGTACGAGGAGGTCCACGGGAAGCGGCCGATGCTGGCCCCGTTCAGGCCCACCACCGCGTCCGCCCCGGCGAGCACGCCGGGATCCAGCGGCGTGTCGTCGGCGAGCCACTCGACCTCGTCGGGATGCTGCGCGGGGCGCCGCACCAGCACGGTGACGCGCACGCCGTCGGCGCGCAGGCTCTCCGTCAGCGCGCCGCCGATCAGCCCGGATGCGCCGGCGACGACGACGCGGCGGGCGCCGTCGGTCGCCTGCGCCGAGGGGTCAGGCAAGCGTGGCCTCGAGCGTGATCTCCACACCGGCGAGGGCCTGGGAGACGGGACATCCGGTCTTGGCGCCCTGGGCGATGCGCTCGAAGTCCTCCGGGTCGAGACCGGGCACGGAGGCGTTCACGTTGAGGTGGCTTCCGGTGATGCCGGTGCCCGGCTTGAAGGTCACCGATGCCGTCGTCTCGATCGACTCCGGGGGAGTCCCGTTCTCACCGAGGGCGTGCGAGAGGGCCATGCTGAAGCAGGACGCGTGGGCGGCGGCGATGAGCTCTTCGGGCGTGGTGACCGAGGTGGATCCTTCGCTGCGGGCCTTCCAGTTGACCGGCAGCGTCGCCGCGCCCGAAGAGACGAGGCGGACCTCCCCGGATCCGTCGGCGAGGCCGCCCTTCCACTCCGTGGTCGCTTCGCTCGTGACGGTCATCGGAACCTCCCTGATCGCGGCGCCGCGACCGTTCGCAAGCGCTCTGCGGTCAGCCTAACGACGACAGCCGACGTGCGCGACGGCGCGCGGGGAGGGGTCAGGCTGCGGCGGGCCGCTCGCGGCCCACGACACCCAGCCGCTGCAGCAGCAGGTACAGCATGCAGCCGAGGCACACGCCGAAGGCGGCGTTCAGGAACGAGGCCACGAACGCCATCGCCGCGGCCACGACGAGAGCCCACGGCACACCGACCAGGTGCAGCACGAGGCCGACGGAGGTCACGACCAGCCCCACGCCCTGCGCGAAGCGCGGCGGACGCGGGTCTTCGAGCTCGCTCGGCGGCGACAGCCGTGGCGCGAGGGCTGCGCGGAACAGCGCGCCCCAGGGCGCGGTGCGCGGCGAGACGACACCCCACACGAACAGAGCGACGATGACCGCCAGCAGGAGGAAAGCGGGATCGAGCACGCGCTGGGCGAGTGAGGCCGCGGCGACCCCGTCGGCCGACAGACCCACCAGCCCCAGGAACACGTCGATCAGGAGGAGCACCGAGGTGACGGCGGCGGTGAAGCGCGGTCCGCGCGGGTCGATGCCGCCGGCGGGGCGGGCGAGCGGGGCGTCAGGCATGTGCGGGCTCCGAGACGAGACGGGTGACCTCGAGTTCGAGCACGTCGCGGTTGGGTGCGCCGCCGAAGCGGGTCTGCACGGCGCCGTTCCTGTCGAGCAGGAGAGTGGTGGGGGTCTGCAGCACGTGGAAGTGCTTGGCGATGTCGGGCCGGTGGGTCACGTCGATGTCGAGGTGGCGCACGCCGTCGTGGGCGTCGGCGACGCTCGAGAGCATGCGGTGCACGCCCGGGCACTTCGCGCACAGTTCGGTGCTGAACTGCAGCAGCGTGGCGGTGCGGCCGAGGCTGTCCGCCCCCAGACGGTGCGGTTCGACGACCTCGTGCGGGATGTGGCGTTGCGGGCGCCCCTGGCGCCACTTCACAACGATGCCGATGGCCACGGTCGCCGCAAGAAGGGCGCCGAGTCCGACGAGAGCGCTGATCAGATCCACAACAGACGATCGTAACCGTCGGCACCTGGGCGCGGGCCGTGTGTGCGATTGTTACGGCCGGAAGGTCGGCGGCCCGATGGGGGCGGGCCGGGGTATCGTGGCCGACGTGACGACGCCGACCGACTCCGGGCCGATTCCCACGCCGTACGAAGACCTGCTGCGCGATGTGCTCGCGCACGGCGCGCACAAGGACGACCGCACCGGCACCGGCACGACCAGCGCGTTCGGCCGGCAGATCCGCTTCGACCTCTCCCAGGGTTTCCCTCTCATCACGACCAAGAGGGTCCACTTCAAATCCATCGCGTATGAGCTGCTGTGGTTCCTGCGCGGCGAGTCGAACGTGCGCTGGCTGCAGGAGAACGGGGTCACGATCTGGGATGAATGGGCCGACGCCGACGGCGAGCTCGGTCCCGTCTACGGGGTGCAGTGGCGCTCCTGGCCCACCCCCGACGGTGCGCACATCGACCAGATCGCGCAGGTCATCGACCAGATCCGTGCGAACCCCGACTCCCGGCGGCTGATCGTCTCGGCGTGGAACCCCGCCGACATCCCGGATATGGCGCTCGCTCCGTGTCACGCGATGTTCCAGTTCTATGTGGCCGATGGGCGGCTCTCGTGCCAGCTCTACCAGCGCAGCGCCGACCTCTTCCTCGGCGTGCCCTTCAACATCGCCTCCTACGCGCTGCTCACGCTGATGGTCGCGCAGCAGACCGGCTTGGAGCCGGGCGATTTCGTGTGGACTGGCGGCGACTGCCACATCTACGACAACCACCTCGAACAGGTGCGCGAGCAGCTCACCCGCGCCCCGTATCGCTACCCGACGCTGCGCTTCGCGCGCACCCCGCGGTCGATCTTCGACTACTCCTACGACGACTTCGTGATCGAGGACTACGTGCACCACCCCGCGATCCGCGGGGCGGTCGCGGTATGACGGCGGCGATCGGCCTCGTCTGGGCCCAGGCGCGCGGTGGCGTCATCGGCGCGGCCGGCGGCATGCCGTGGCACGTCCCCGAGGACCTCGCGCACTTCCGCGAGGTGACCGCCGACGCCCCCGTCGTGATGGGGCGCCGCACGTGGGACTCGCTGCCGGAGCGGTTCCGCCCGCTTCCCGGACGCCGCAACTTCGTCGTGACCCGGTCGGCGCAGTGGTCGGCGCCGGGCGCGCAGCGCGCGGGATCGCTCGATGAGGCGCTCGCCGACGCCGGAGACGCCGGCGTCGACCGCATCTGGCTCATCGGCGGCGGGAAGCTGTTCCGCGAGGGCATCGCTCGCGCCGACCTGCTCGAGGTCACCGAACTCGATGTCGACGTCGAGGGCGACACGTTCGCCCCGCCGACGCCGGGGTGGATGCCGGTCACCGCCGATCCGCCCGTCGGGTGGCGCACCTCGCGCACCGGCATCCCGTATCGCTTCCTGACCCTGCGCCGCGCGGCGCGTGACGAACCGGAGGAGTCCGCATGGTGAGATCCGCCCTCGTGACCGGTGCGAGCTCGGGCATCGGCGCCGAGTATGCGCGCCAGCTCGCCGCCCGAGGGGCCGACCTCGTGCTCGTGGCCCGCGACCACGCCGCGCTCGAGACGCTGGCGACCACGCTGCGTTCGCTCCACCGCGTGCAGGTCGAGGTGCTCGCGGCCGATCTGCTCAAGCCGCGCGAGCTCGCCAAAGTCGAGGCGCGCCTGCGCGATGCCGATCGGCCGATCGGCATCCTCGTCAACGACGCCGGATTCGCCCTGCCGTTCGCCTTCGAGAAGAACCCGATCTCCGAGGAGGTGCGCCACCTGCGCCTGCACGTGGAGGTGCCCATGCGGCTCTCGCACGCCGCGCTGCGCTCGATGCTGGCGCGCGGGCGGGGACGCATCATCAACGTCGCCTCGGTGTCGGCCTACATGCCGCGCTCGACATACGGCGCCGCGAAGGCCTGGGTGCTCAGCTTCAGCCGCTGGGCCAACGGCGCCTACGCCGGGCGGGGGGTGAGCGTCACCGCGGTGCTGCCCGGGTTCACGCACACCCGCTTCCACGAGCGCGCGGGTCTGCCGCCCGGACAGGAGGGCGTCGCCGACTGGATGTGGCTGGAGGCCTCCCAGGTCGTGTCGGAGTCGCTGCGGGATGCCGCGCGCGGCCGCGCCGTGTCGATCCCGTCGACGCGCTACAAGGTGCTCACGGCGCTGTCGCGACTGGCGCCGTCGGGGCTGGTCGCCCGGCTCGCCTCCCGCGGCCGCTGACGGCACCCGGCCTCGCGGCCCGTCGCGGAACCGATAGCCTGGGGAGCATGACGCACACCGGCAACCCCTTCGGTCAGGTGCTCGTCGCGCTGGTCACGCCGATGACCGCCGACGGCGAGGTCGATTGGCCCGGTGTCGAGAAGCACATCGACGATGTCGTGACGGCAGGCGCCGACGGCGTCGTGGTCACGGGCACGACCGGCGAGACCAGCACCCTCACCGACGCCGAGAAGCTGCGGCTGGTCGAGGTCGGCAAGGACGTCGCCGCGGGCCGCGCCAAGATCATCACCGGAGGCGGCTCGAACGAGACCGCGCACGCCATCGAGCTCTACAAGGCCAGCGAGAAGGCCGGCGCCGACGGCATCATGATCGTCACGCCGTACTACAACAAGCCGACGCAGGCCGGCATCCTGACGCACTTCCGTCTCGTCGCCGACGCCACCGACCTCCCGGTCATCCTGTACGACATCCCCGGCCGCACCGGGGTGCCGATCAAGTACGAGACGATCCTGCGCTTGGCCAAGCACCCCAACATCCTCGCGATCAAGGATGCGAAGGGCGACTTCAGCGAGGTCAGCCGCGTGCTGAACCAGACCGACCTGCTCTACTTCTCCGGCGACGACGCCAACGTGCTGCCGCACCTGGCCATCGGTGCGACCGGACTCATCGGCGTCACCGCGAACATCGCGCCGGCCCCGTACCGCACGATCGTCGACGCGGTGAACGCGGGCGACCTGAAGACCGCGACGGCCGAGCACCAGCGGCTCGAGCCGCTGGTGCGGGCCGTCATGACCCATGTGCCGGGCACCGTCTCGGCGAAGTACATCCTCCACGGCCTCGGCCGCATCGGCAGCCCGCGCGTGCGACTGCCGCTTGTGGGTCCCGAGGAATGGGAGGCCGCCATGATCGAGGACGAACTCGCCCTCGTCGCCGACGTCTCCGGCGCCGACTTCAGCGACTTCCGCCCCGACCGCAACGCGGCCGCCGGCGGAGCCCTGCCGAAGGTGCACGGGACGACCCGTTAGTCAGCGGCAGGCTCGAGGCCCGGCGCGAGACTCGATGTAAAGGGATGCCGCGTCGCGCGGCATCCAGGAAAGGCATGCGATGCCCACCACCGTCTACGACCCGCCCGCCCTCGAATCGGGCACGCTGCGCGTGACGCCTCTCGGCGGTCTCGGCGAGGTCGGTCGCAACATGACCGTGTTCGAGTACGAGGGCAAGCTCCTCGTCATCGACTGCGGCGTCCTGTTCCCCGAGGAGCACCAGCCCGGCGTCGACCTGATCCTCCCGGACTTCGAGCCGATCAAGGGTCGGCTGAACGACATCGTGGGCGTGGTGCTCACGCACGGGCACGAGGACCACATCGGCGCGGTGCCGTACCTCCTCAAGCTCAAGGCCGACATCCCGATCGTCGGGTCCGGGCTCACGCTCGCGCTCACCGAGGCCAAGCTCAAAGAGCACCGCATCAAGCCGTACAGTCTCACCGTCGCCGAAGGGCAGCGGGAGAAGCTCGGCCCCTTCGATCTCGAGTTCGTGGCCGTCAACCACTCCATCCCCGATGCGCTCGCCGTGGCGGTGCGCACGCCCGCGGGCACGGTGCTGGCCACCGGCGACTTCAAGATGGACCAGCTGCCGCTGGACGGCCGACTGACCGACCTCCGCGCCTTCGCGCGGCTGGGCGAGGAGGGCGTGGATCTGTTCCTCGTCGACTCCACGAACGCCGACGTGCCGGGATTCACCCCGCTCGAGCGTTCCATCGGGCCCGTGCTCGACCAGGTGATCGGCCGCGCTCCGCGCCGCGTCATCGTCGCCAGCTTCTCCAGCCACGTGCACCGGGTGCAGCAGGTGCTGGACGCCGCGCACGCCCACGGGCGCCGGGTGGCTCTGCTGGGACGAAGCATGGTGCGCAACATGGGCATCGCCGAGGACCTCGGCTACCTGACCGTCCCCGAGGGCGTGCTCATCGACTACAAGAAGGCGCGCGACCTCCCCGAAGACGAGATCGTCTACATGTCGACCGGTTCGCAGGGCGAGCCGATGGCCGTGCTCAGTCGCATGGCCAACCTCGACCACGAGATCGAGCCCGGCGAGGGCGACACCGTGATCCTCGCCTCCAGCCTCATCCCCGGCAACGAGAACGCGGTCTACCGTGTGATCGACGGGCTCACCAAGCTCGGCGCGAACGTCGTGCACAAGGGCAACGCCAAGGTGCACGTTTCCGGTCACGCGGCCGCCGGCGAGCTCCTCTACTGCTACAACATCCTGCGGCCGAAGAACGTGCTGCCGGTCCACGGCGAGTTCCGCCACCTGATGGCCAACGCCAAGCTCGCGCAGGACACCGGCATCCCGGCCGAGCGCACGCTCATCGCCGAGAACGGCACCGTGGTCGACCTCAAGGACGGCCTCGCCCGGGTCGTGGGTCAGCTCGACCTCGGCTTCGTCTACGTCGACGGCTCGACCGTCGGCGAGATCACCGACGCCGACCTCAAGGACCGCCGGATCCTCGGCGAAGAGGGCTTCATCTCGGTGATCGTGGTGGTGGATGCCGCCACCGGCCGCATCATCACGGGACCCGAGATCCACGCGCGCGGGTTCGCCGAGGACGACGCGGTGTTCGAGAGCGTCAAGCCGAAGATCGCCGCGGCGCTGACCGAGGCGGCGAAGTCCGGTGTGCGCGACCAGCACGCGCTCTCGCAGGTCGTGCGCCGCACGATCGGACGCTGGGTCAACCAGTCGCTGCGCCGCCGGCCGATGATCGTGCCGCTCGTGATCGAGGCGTAGCCGGGATGCGCCCCGGCAGAGCCGCGCGGCGACGCCGGCGCGGGATCTCGTCATGCGGCCGTAACGGGCCGACCCTGCCGCGCCGATAGAATCACCGCCATGCCGGTGGCCTTCACCCTCCGTCCCGCGCGCCAGTCGGACGGCACCTTCCTCGGCGACATGGTCGTCGAGGCGGTCAACTGGCGCGCCGGCGGGGCGCGACCCAAGCACCAGGTCGTCACCGGCTCCGACCACAGCAGGTACGTCACCGGATGGATGCGACCGGGCGACGCCGGCTTCGTCGCGGAGGATCTGCACGGCGAGCCGATCGGCGCCGCCTGGTACCGCGTGCTGCCGCGCAGCGATCCCGGCTTCGGCTACATCGGAACAGGAGTGCCCGAGCTCATCATCGGCGTCCGGCCGATCTGGCGGGCGCACGGGGTCGGGCGCGCGCTCCTCCAGCGGCTGTGCGAACACGCGCGCGCGGAGGGCTACGGGCGCATCAGCCTGAGCGTGGAGCGGGGCAACTACGCGACGACGCTGTATCGCAGCGAGGGTTTCGCAGTCACCCAGCCCGGGATGGGCCGCGACACCATGGTCAAGCGGCTGCGCTGATCCTTCGTGCCGCGTGGTTCCCGGCAAAAGTCGGAGACCCGGCTTACCGTGGGGTAATGCCCAGGAGCACCACCCCGGCCAAGAGCGGACGCGCGCCGTCGACCAAGGCGACGAGCACGCCCGCCTCACGCGCCCCGAAGCCCGCGCCCGCTCCCAAGAAGTACGTCGGCGAGACCGACCGGCCGCCCGTGATCGTGCGCATGTGGCTGGGGCTCGCCCATGCCACGGGCGGGCTGTTCCGCGCGTTCGGGCCGGAGACTCTCGAGAAGGATCAGCGTCGCGACGGCTTCCCGTTCCTGCTCGTGCTCCTGGTCATCGCGGGAGCGGTCGTCGAGTGGTTCTTCATCGGCACCGAGGCCGCGGCTCTGATCAGCGCCTACTCCGTCGGCGGTCTCCTCGGCCGCGAGGCTTTCATCCTGCCCGTCCTCGTGCTGCTGCTGGCGGGCTGGATGTTCCGCCATCCCAGCTCGGTGCACGACAACGGGCGCATCGGTATCGGGTTCGGCCTGCTCGTGCTCGCCATCGCCGGCTTCTGCCACGTGGCCGGCGGTCGGCCGCAGCCCGTGGAGGGACTGCCGGCGCTGAGCGAGGCCGGGGGTCTGTTCGGCTGGATGGTCGCCGAGCCGCTGGCCCTCCTTCTCACCGATGTCGGTGCATACATCGCTCTGTCGCTGGTCACCGCGCTCAGTGTGCTGATCATCACCAAGACCCCGCCGAACCGCATCGGGCGCCGGCTCGGCCAGCTGTACGTCTGGATGTTCGGCGCGGAGCCCGACGACGACCCCGAGGAGCGCACGTCGCGTCGTCGTCGGCAGGCCGATGACGACGATGACGATGAGGAGCCCTCTCTCCCGTGGTGGCGGCGCAACAAGACCGGGCGCGAGCAGGATGCCGACGGCGGCATCGGGTCGCAGGACCTCACCGAGCTCCTGCCGCCCGGCTCGTCCCAGGGCGGCTTCGAGCAGGCGATCGCCCCCGTCTCCCCGGCGGCGCCGACAGCCCCCGCGGTCTCGTCCGATGCGCTCACCGAGGTCATCGATCCGGCCGTGCTGTCGGGTGCGAAGGCAGCCGCGAAGGGCGGCACGTCGCTGCGGGACGACTCCGCGCAGGATGACGAGGGCGACCTGCTCCCGGGGCTTTCCGGCCTCGGCAGCGACGGACCGCACAGCGCCCCGAGCGCGCCCTATCGCCTGCCGTCCGTCTCGTCGCTCGCAGAGGGGACGCCGCACGTCGCGCGATCCCAGGCCAACGACGACACGGTGCGGGCGATCACGAGCGTGCTCGACCAGTTCTCGGTCGACGCGCGGGTGACGGGCTTCTCGCGAGGTCCGACCGTGACGCAGTACGAGATCGCGCTCGGACCGGGCGTGAAGGTGGAGCGCATCACGGCGCTCACGAACAACATCGCCTACGCCGTCGCCTCGAACGAGGTGCGCATCCTGGCGCCGATCCCGGGCAAGAGCGCGATCGGCGTGGAGATCCCGAACACCGACCGCGAGATCGTCACCCTCGGCGACGTGCTGCGCTCCGCCTCGGCGGTGGGCGCCACCCATCCGATGACGATCGGCGTCGGCAAGGACGTCGGCGGCGGCTACGTGGTGGCCAACCTCGCCAAGATGCCCCACCTCCTGGTGGCCGGCTCCACGGGCTCGGGAAAGTCGAGCTTCGTCAACTCGATGATCACGAGCCTGCTCATGCGGGCCAAGCCCTCCGAAGTGCGCATGGTGCTCATCGACCCCAAGCGCGTCGAACTGACCTCCTACGCGGGTGTCCCGCACCTGATCACGCCCATCATCACGAACCCCAAGAAGGCGGCCGAGGCGCTGCAGTGGGTCGTGAAGGAGATGGACATGCGGTACGACGACCTCGCCTCGTTCGGCTTCCGCCACATCGACGACTTCAACAGGGCCGTCGTGGCGGGCGAGGTGAAGCTGCCGGAGGGCAGCGAGCGCGTGCTCAAGCCCTACCCGTACCTGCTGGTGGTCGTCGACGAGCTCGCCGACCTCATGATGGTCGCCCCGCGCGACGTCGAGGACTCGATCGTGCGCATCACGCAGCTGGCCCGTGCCAGCGGCATCCACCTGGTCCTCGCCACCCAGCGGCCGTCGGTCGACGTCGTCACCGGACTCATCAAGGCCAACGTGCCCTCGCGTCTCGCCTTCGCGGTGACGAGCGTCACCGATTCGCGGGTCATCCTGGACCAGCCCGGTGCCGACCGGCTCATCGGTCAGGGCGACGGCCTGTTCCTGCCCATGGGCGCCTCGAAGGCTCTGCGCGTGCAGGGCGCGTGGGTCAGCGAGCCCGAGATCGAACGGGTCGTCTCGCATACCAAGCAGCAGGCTCTGCCCGAGTACCGGGCCGACGTGCAGGCGGCCGCCGAGAAGAAGGAGATCGACGCGGACATCGGCGACGATCTCGAGCTCCTGCTCGCGGCGGCCGAGCTGATCGTGTCGAGCCAGTTCGGCTCGACCTCGATGCTCCAGCGGAAGCTCCGCGTGGGATTCGCGAAGGCGGGTCGCCTCATGGATCTGCTGGAGTCGCGGGAGATCGTCGGGCCCTCGGAGGGGTCGAAAGCGCGCGACGTGCTGGTGACCAACGAGCAGCTCCCGACGGTGCTCGCCCGACTGCGCGGCGAGGATGTGCCCGAGGCGGCGCCCCAGCCGTCGGCGCACCCCGCCGACCCCTACGAGGGCGATCCCGTCGAACGGCAGTACGACGACTCCCCGACGGTCGACGCCGACGAGAGCGAAGACGCCTGGGGCCTGACCGGCCGCGACTGAGCGGGGCGCCGGCCGCTAGGCTCGGGCCATGGCGATCCCTCGGCAGCTCCCCAATGCGATCACGATCGTGCGCATCCTGTGCGCCCCGGTGTTCCTGTGGATGCTGCTGGCCGACGGCGGCGCCGACGGCCCTCTGCGGTGGTGGGCCGCGGTGCTGTTCATCGTGGCGATCGCCACCGATGGCGTCGACGGCTACCTCGCCCGCAGGTACGAGATCGTCACCGATCTCGGCAAGCTCCTCGATCCGATCGCCGACAAGGTCCTGACCGGATTCGCCTTCGTCGGACTGTCGATCCTGCTCGAACTGCCGTGGTGGGTGACCATCGTCATCCTCGTGCGCGAGATCGGCATCACGGTGTACCGGTTCATGGTCGTGAGCGACCATGTGCTCGCGGCGGCCTGGATGGGCAAGCTGAAGACGGTCGCGCAGGGTGTCGCGCTCTCCCTGGCCCTGCTGCCGCTGTGGACGATCGTCGGCGAGTGGATCTGGTGGGTCAACGGCGTGACGATGGCGATCGCGCTCGTGCTCACGATCGCGAGCGGAATCGACTACGTCGTGGCCGAGGTGCGCGGCGCGCGGGGGCGTGCGCGGTCATGAGCCCGGCCGACCTGCTGGCCGCGCTCGGCCGCCGCGGCTGGACGATCGCGACGGCGGAGTCCCTCACGGGGGGTCGCGTGGTCGCGACCCTCGTCGAGGTCCCCGGGGCCTCGGCCGTGGTGCGCGGCGGCATCGTCGCCTATGCCACCGATGTCAAGCACTCGCAGCTCAAGGTCGACGCCGACCTGCTGGCTTCCGCGGGTCCTGTCGATCCGGCGGTGGCCTGGCAGATGGCAGAGGGGGCGCGGTCGCAGCTCGGCGCCGACGTCGGGCTCGCGACGACGGGCGTCGCGGGGCCGGACCCGCAGGACGGGAAGCCGGTCGGCACCGTGCACATCGCCGTCGTGACGCCGGTGTCGACGAGCGTGTCGTCGTTGGAGCTGACCGGCACCCGCGAGCAGATCCGTGCGGAGACGGTGCGCCGGGTGCTCGAGCTGTGCGCGGAGGACATCGCCAACGCCGGGTGATCGTCGCCGGGAACAGATGGTGTTTCAACGCGGTTACATTCCGCGATTCCCACCCATTGTCCAGCGCCGAGGATTAGATTGGCTCCAGCGGGTGTTGTACTGTTGTCCACCCGGACAGCGGCGGAGTCGGCAGTGAGGAGGGGGCCCCACCATGATCCTGGTTCGTCAAGAGATCGGCGAAGTGCTTCGAGACTTCCGCCAGCAGAAGGGTCGTACCCTCCGTCAAGTCGCCAGCCGCGCCAGTGTCGCGTTGGGCTACCTGAGCGAAGTAGAACGTGGCCAGAAGGAGGCGTCGAGCGAGATCCTCGCCTCCGTGGCCGAAGCCCTCGACGTGCCCATCTCGACCATCATGCGCGAGGTCGGCGACCGAATCTCCGTCCTGGAGGGCCTGCAGACCTTCCCCGACGTGGTTCCCGACGAGCTCGTCGCGTCCGTCGACGCCGAGCTGTCCCTGCGCTGACGCGTCACCTGCATGCGTCGCAGCGAGTTCGAGCGTGCCGTCGCCGATGAGTTCGGCGCGCGCGGCTCGTCGTTGATGACCGATCTCGTGCTCGGCGCGGTCGGCGATCGCACGGCCGCCGATGCGCTGGCAGCCGGCGTGCCCCCGCGCGAGATCTGGCTCGCCCTCTGCGCCGAGACCGATGTGCCGGTGTCGCGTCGCCACGGTGTCGGCCGTCTCGAGCCCCGCGCGCACTGAACGAGCGCGGCGTGTCGTCGAAGGTGTGTTCGAAGTACGCGTAGGCTCCTGCACAGCGGGTGTTCGTGAGGAATCTGTCCACGGGCGGGGTGATGACGGCAGCGATGTCGGACCCCCCTCGTAGCGTGAGCAGCGTCGAACGACACCCCACGCCTTGTCGCAGCATCCTCTCCAACCGGAGGGGAGCGCGACAGCCTACAGGCGACGGAGACTCCGGTGACGCCGCCGCGGCGACCGGACAGAGTGCAGAAGGAGCACGGCATGCCCTCACCCGCTGACCGCGAGAAGGCCCTCGAATCGGCCCTCGCCCAGATCGACCGTCAATTCGGAAAGGGTTCGGTGATGCGCCTGGGCAGCGATGAGCGCGCTCCGGTCGAGATCATCCCCACCGGCTCCATCGCCCTCGATGTCGCCCTCGGCGTTGGCGGCCTGCCGCGCGGCCGCATCATCGAGATCTACGGACCGGAATCGTCGGGTAAGACCACGCTGACCCTCCACGCCATCGCCAACGTGCAGCGCGCCGGCGGCATCGCCGCCTTCATCGACGCGGAGCACGCGCTCGACCCCGATTACGCCCAGAAGCTCGGCGTCGACATCGACGCGCTGCTGGTTTCACAGCCCGACACCGGTGAGCAGGCGCTCGAGATCGCCGACATGCTCATCCGCTCGGGTGCCATCGACCTCGTCGTGATCGACTCCGTCGCCGCCCTGGTGCCCAAGGCCGAGATCGAGGGCGAGATGGGCGACTCGCACGTGGGTCTGCAGGCGCGACTCATGTCGCAGGCCCTCCGCAAGCTCACCGGTGGCCTCAACCAGACCAAGACGACGGCGATCTTCATCAACCAGCTGCGCGAGAAGATCGGCGTGTTCTTCGGCTCGCCCGAGACGACGGCCGGCGGTAAGGCGCTCAAGTTCTACGCGTCGGTCCGCCTCGACATCCGTCGCATCGAGACGCTGAAGGACGGCAGCGAGGCGGTCGGCAACCGCACCCGCGTGAAGGTCGTCAAGAACAAGATGGCGCCGCCGTTCAAGCAGGCGGAGTTCGACATCCTCTACGGCGTCGGCATCTCCCGAGAGGGCAGCCTGATCGACTTCGGCGTCGAGCACGGCATCGTCAAGAAGTCCGGTGCCTGGTACACCTACGACGGCGAGCAGCTCGGTCAGGGCAAGGAGAACGCGCGCAACTTCCTGATCAAGAACGACGACGTCGCCGCGGAGATCGAGTCGAAGATCAAGACGAAGCTCGGCATCGGTGTGCCCAAGGGCGCAGCGGTCGAGGCCGGAGCCGACGAGCTCGCGGCCCGACGTCCCGCCTGATCCCGCTATGGTGCACTTCGTCGAGGATGACGGGGGCGACGACCTCGCCCCCGTGATCCCGCTCTTCGGTTCCGCGTCGCGCGGGGTGCGTCGACCGGGCCACGAGCACGACGACGAGCCGTTCGACGGCCCTGATGCAGATGCGTGCGCCGACGTCGAGGCGGAGATCGCCGAGACGACGCTCCTGCGGAGACTCCGCACGCGTCAGCTCTCCGTCAAGGAGGCGCGTGCCGTCGTGTCGGAGCGCGACCTCGACGCGGCGTCGGTCGATCACGTGATCGCCCGGTTCGTGGATCTGCGATATCTCGACGACACCGCACTGGCCGAGCAGCTCGTGCACGTCGGCCTCGATCGCAAGGGACAGGGGCGCAAGGCGATCGCACAGACGCTCGCCCAGCGCGGGATCCCGCGCGAGGTCGCCGACGAGGCGATCGCCTCCCTTCCCGACGACGACGCCGAGCGCGCCCTCGAGTTCGCGCGCACGAAGGTGCGTCAGCTCGACCGCGTCGACGACGACACCGCGCTGCGCAGGCTCGTCGGCCAGCTCGCACGTCGCGGGTACCCGGGGCCGGTGGCGATGGATGCCGCCCGCGCGGCGCTGAAGGAGCAGCGCAGCGGGGGCGGGGTGCGCTTTCGCTGAAGCGGCGGTTCAGCCGGCATCCACCCTGCGGCTCGTAGAATGGGCCCATCATGTCGTCGACCCCATCCGCTTCCCCGACGTTCATCGCGCCCTCTGAGGCCGCGATCGACGCCGACGGCCGTGCGCGCACCTACGAGGTGCGCACGTTCGGCTGCCAGATGAACGTGCACGACTCCGAGCGACTGTCCGGCTCTCTGGAGAGCGCCGGCTACGTGCGGGCGGAGGCCGGCGAGGAGGCCGACGTCGTCGTCATCAACACGTGCGCTGTTCGCGACAACGCCGCGGGCAAGCTGTACGGCACGCTCGGACATCTCAAATCCCGCAAGGACAAGCACAAGGGCATGCAGATCGCCGTCGGCGGCTGCCTGGCGCAGATGGACAAGGACGCGGTCCAGCAGAAGGCGCCGTGGGTCGACGTCGTGTTCGGCACTCACAACATGGGGTCGCTCCCGAGCCTGCTCGAACGCGCCCGCCACAACGGGGAGGCCGAGCTCGAGATCCTCGAGTCCCTCGAGATCTTCCCCTCGACCTTGCCCACCAAGCGCGACAGCATCTACAGCGGCTGGGTGTCGATCTCGGTCGGCTGCAACAACACGTGCACCTTCTGCATCGTGCCGCACCTGCGCGGCAAGGAGAAGGACCGTCGCCCGGGCGACATCCTCAACGAGATCCGGCTGCTCGTCGACGACGGAGCGATGGAGGTCACCCTCCTCGGGCAGAACGTCAACTCCTACGGTGTGGAGTTCGGCGACCGCCAGGCCTTCGGCAAGCTGCTGCGCGCGGCGGGGGAGATCCCCGGCCTCGAGCGCATCCGCTTCACGAGCCCGCACCCCGCCGCCTTCACCGACGACGTGATCGACGCGATGGCGGAGACCCCTGCCGTCATGCCGCAGCTGCACATGCCACTGCAGTCCGGCAGCGATCGCATCCTCAAGGCGATGCGCCGCTCATACCGGAGCGACAAGTTCCTGGGCATCCTCGACCGCGTGCGCGATCGCATCCCGCACGCCGCGATCTCCACGGACATCATCGTCGGGTTCCCCGGCGAGACCGACGAGGACTTCGAAGAGACGATGCGCGTCGTGGAGCAGGCCCGCTTCGCGAGCGCGTTCACCTTCCAGTACTCGATCCGCGAGGGCACGCCGGCGGCCACCATGCCCGACCAGGTGCCCAAGCACGTCGTGCAGGAGCGGTACGAGCGCCTCGTGGCACTCCAGGAGCGCATCTGCCTGGAGGAGAACCAGGCGCAGCTCGGTCGCGAGCTTCAGGTGCTGGTCTCCACCGGCGAGGGCAAGAAGGACGCGGAGACGCACCGCCTCACCGGTCGTGCCGAAGACAACCGGCTCGTGCACTTCGAGGTGCCGGCGGGGTCGGCCGTGCCGCGGCCGGGCGACATCGTCTCGGTGGTGGTCACGCACGCCGCTCCGTTCCATCTCCTCGCCGATTCCACCGACGGGGCGCCCCTGCGCATCCGGCGCACCCGCTCCGGAGACGCGTGGGACCGCAGCCAGGCGGAGTCCTGCGGCGTCCCGGCGCCCGCGCCGGCGGCGGTGGGCGCCGACGGCCGACGCATGGTGGGTCTGGGCATCCCCACGCTCCGCAGCGACTCCTGAGTCCGCGCGATGACGCACGACCACCGACTGTGGGTGATCGTCGGGGCGACAGGTACCGGCAAGACCGCCCTGTCGCTCGATCTCGCTGAGCAGCTGATCGCGCGCGGCGTCCCGGCCGAGATCGTCAACGCCGACGCCATGCAGCTGTACCGGGGCATGGACATCGGCACCGCGAAGCTGCCCGAGAGCGAGCGGCGCGGCATCCCGCATCATCTGTTCGACGCCCTCGACATCGTCGACGAGGCGGCGGTCGCGTGGTACCAGCAGACGGCGCGCGAGACGATCACCGCGATCCACGACCGGGGCGCCGACGCCATCCTCGTCGGCGGATCGGGCCTGTACGTCTCGAGCGTCGTCTTCGACTTCCGCTTCCCGCCGCATGACGACCGGCTCCGTGCCGAGCTCGAGGCCGAACTCGAGGAGCACGGTCCCGGGGTGCTGTACGCCCGGCTGCGAGAAGCCGACCCCGCAACCGCGACGCGGGTGGATCCGAAGAACGGCAGGCGCATCGTGCGCGCGCTCGAGGTGCTCGCGCAGGGCGAGCGCACCCACGGCGCGTCCCTGCCCGATGCCCCGGTGCTCTGGCACAACCCGACGCGGATCGTCGGGGTGCACGTGGACCGTGCAGAGCTGGTCTCCCGCCTCGATGCGCGGGTGGAGGGGATGTGGGCGGCGGGGCTCATCGACGAGGTCGCGGCGCTGCGCGAGCGGGGTCTCGAGGAGGGCATCACCGCACGCCGAGCGATCGGCTACGCCCAAGGTCTCGCGCAGCTGGACAGGGCGCTCACCGAAGCCGAGGCGATCGCACAGACCCAGGCGCTCACCCGTCGCTACGCGCGGCGTCAGGTCTCGTGGTTCAAGCGGTACCCCGACATCGCCTGGGTGGCGCCCCAAGCTGACGCCGGCACGCTGATCCCGACCGCCTCCTGACACCTCGGGTCGCGGCATCCCGCTGACGCTGCCGGATCGGTCGGATGCCGACCCCCGCACGACGAAGAGGCGCCCCCGACCGAAGTCGGGGGCGCCTCTCTCCGCGGGTCGGGCTCAGCGCGCGCGGACCTGGTACGAGCGCACCATGGTCTGCTCCACCGTCGAGCCGTCTTGAGCCGTCATGACCGTGCGCAGGTGCACGTAGGCTCCCGCGGGCAGGGTGGCGGGCACCGTGGCGCTCCACGTGCCGTCGGCGTTCGCGCTCACCGGCAGGTCGGTCCAGCCGGTGACGCCCGCGACGGTCGTGGCCGTGCCCGTGGCGTACTGGAGGGTGACCGACGACAGATCGGCGCGCTCATCGGTGGCATCCGACATCGCGCTCAGCACGATCTCGGCAGCGGTGCCCTCCGGGACGCGGTTGGTGAGCTCCATCGGGATCTCCACCACCGGCAGGAGCAGCCCCTGAGCGCCCTGATCGGCGCGGTCGGTCTCGAACGTCCAGTTGGTGAGGAACGCGAGTCCGAGCGTCTCGGTCGTCGAGAGGCGACGCGTGAACGTCTTCTCGATGCGCACCTGCGCGGCCTCCGACGGCACCGTGTACGTGCCGGTGGGGGTGATCGGCGCCAGCACGCCGTCGACCCACACGCGTCGCGTCGCCGTGTCCGAGAACGCCAGTCCGACCGAGTCGTGGCCGGCGGCGTCATTCCACACCGACATCGACATGCGGAGGTCGTTCAGGTCGCGATCGACCAGCGCGGTGCCGTAGGTGTTGCCGCCGGAGCCGAGCGGGGTCCGGAACCACGACGTGGGCGCCGTCGAGCCGGGCGTATAGGCGCGCGGACCTTCGAACGAGGCGGCGCTGGCGAGGTTCGTCGTCATACGCGTGATCGTCGTCCACGGCACGTCGGGGGACGCGGTGTAGTACTCCACACGCTCCAGCGGAGCCTGCACGGGCAGCATGGTGCCGCTCGCGTAGACCGACGGCGCGCCGGGCAGTTCGAGCGCCAGGTCCGAGTACCACGTACGGGAGTCGAGCCCCTGCGAGTAGTACTGCGTGGGCACGGTGGCGAGGTCCCTGTCCTTCACGCGCTGAATGCCCGTCGGGATCTTCGCGTCCATGACGCTCGCGAGGTTGTAGACGAACGGGCTCTTGCTCGCGGCCGATCCCTTCCAGCTCATCGTCACCGGACCGGCGGCGAGCTCCGCCTGCAGTGCGCGCGCGTCGGCGGCGGTGATCGAGGCCATCGGCATCGACACCCCCGTGCCGCTGAGGTAGATGCGACCCTCGGTGCTGGTGGAGTAGGCGAGCACGCCCACGGCACCGCGGTTGCGCAGCTGCTGGTTCCACAGCACCGGGTTGCCGCCCTGCACAGCCGGGTTCGCATCGATGAGCAGCAGCTTGCCCGCGACGTCGGCGGCCTGGAGGTTCGCCGCCGTGCCCGCGCCGATGTGCAGCAGCGGTGCCGAGCCGACGCCGTCGAACTCGGGTGCGTTCGCGACCGCCAGGTCGTCGACCGTGTGTCCGCCCGAGGAGGTCAGCGCGACTCCGGGGGCCACGAGGCGGGCGGTGGCCGAGAAGGTGAACGCGCCGTCCACGCTGCCCGGGGTCGTGTACAGGTGCTTCACGTACGACGGGATGGTCGTGAGCACACCGGTCTTGACGCGTCCGTCGGTGGTGAGGCCGTACGTGTAGCCGAGCGAGAAGCCGCGGGGCTCGGCCGCCTTGTCGGCCTTGAACGCCAGCTCGCTCGCCTCGCGGGCGTCGAGGACGATCGTCGTGGGTCCGGCGATCTTCACGCTGCGCTTGAAGACGAGGCTGACCGAATCCACCTGACCCTGGTTGCCCGCCGCGTCGCGCGTCATGAGCATGCCGGCGACGTCGTAGACGCCGTGCGGCAGCGCCAGGGTGAGGCTGCCGTTGCCGGTGGTGTAGCGCGAACCGGTGCCGCGGCGGGTGTCGATCATCTGGAACGACGAGACCGAGTCGGGGCCATCACCCAGGCGGTTCTTGGTGATGACGGTGACCGGGGAGGTCGGGACCTGCATATGCACCGAGAACGGCACGGTGACCACGACATCGCCGGCGCCGGTTCCGACCAGGCGGCCGGTGACGGTGCCGTAGTCATTCGGGTCGAGCGCGACGCTGGGGTCGATCACGACGGGAACGTCGACGGAGCCGCCGGCGGGAACCACCAGGCGCTTCTGCTTGATCCCGAGCGTGAACATCGTAGGCGGCACGCTGCTGCCGTCGTCGCCGAACGCGTGGAGTGCGAGATCGAGCGTCACGTCGGCGTCCGACGTGTTGGTGAGCGCGATGCTGCGGGTCGTGGCGGCGAGGTTCCGCTGCGGGTACGCGAACGAGGCAAGCTGCCTGTTCGGCACGCCCTGCACCGGCTGCGCGACGGCCCGCGCGACGTCCATCGGCCCCGCGCCCTGCTCGAGCACGGATGCCTCGGTGTGCGCCGCCGACGATGTGAGCACGCGCTTGAGCTCGGCCGGGGTCAGGTCGGGGTTCGCCTGCAGCACGATCGCGGCGCCGCCCGCGACGTGCGGCGTGGCCATCGAGGTGCCGGAGTACGCGGCGTAGGCGAGCTCGTCGCTGCCACCCGCCCGGGCGGCGACGACGTCGACGCCCTGCGAGGCGATGTCGGGCTTGGCCGCGGTTCCGCCGACGGCCGGGCCGCGGCTGGAGAACGACGCGGTCGCGTTGTCGCGGTCGACGGCCCCGACGGTCAGGGCCGACGGTGCGCAGCCCGGGGTGGACACCTGGCCGCGGAGGCCTTCGTTGCCGGCGGCGATGACGAACAGCGCGCTATCCGACAGCGCTTCGACGAGGTTCACGTCGGGCCCGACGCACGAGGTGGAGCTGGAGTTGCCGAGCGACATCGACACGATGTCCGCGCCGGAGTCGACGGCCCACTGCATGCCCTGCAGGATCCACGAGGTCAGTCCGCTGCCGTCGTCGGCGAGCACCTTGCCCACGAGCAGGTCGGCGCCGGGCGCGACGCCGGCGTACACGCCGTCCGAGGCGACCCCGGTGCCGGCGACGGTCGAGCCCACGTGGGTCCCGTGGCCGTTGCGGTCCTGGATGGTCTGGCCGCTGTAGGTGACGAACGAGCGGCTCTGCGCGACACGGCCGGTGAGGTCGGCGTGCTGCTGGTCGAAGCCGGTGTCGAGCACGGCGACCGTGACGCCCGAGCCGTCGAAGCCGAGCTCGTGGGCGACCGTGGCACCGGTCAGCGGAACGGTCGGCTCGAGGCCGTCGAGCAGGGAGGCGCCCTCGACCTTGGCGTCGAGCCAGATGTGCTCCACGCCCGCGCCCGAACGCGCTCCGGCTGCGGGCTGGAGGGCGGCCCACGCGGCGGCGGCGCGCGACTTGCTGATCGACAGGGCGTCGGCGTCGATGGCGTCGAGCTCGGCGGTCACGAGCGCGCCCTTGACGGCGGCACGTGCGGCGGTGCCGTCGGCGTACTCCACGATGACCGGGAGGCTGTCCATCGAGGCGTCGTCGAAGCCGTCCGCCCACAGTCCGGCGATGTCGAACAGTCGCGGGTCGAGGGTGCCGTCCTCGACGAGCGCCTGGACGTCGGCGGGGACGACGTAGGTGCTGTCGCCGTCGATCCACGTCGACCACAGCTCCTCCCCGTCCGTGCTCTCGAGGCGGGGAGCCGTCAGGGCTCCGTCGACGGTGACGTAGGCGTGCACGACATCGCCCGTGACGAGCGTGAAGCTCACCGGCTGGGCAGTGGGGTCGATGCCGGTGGGGGTGCTCGCCGGCACCTCCGCGGCCATGGCGGCCGGGGCGATGGCGGAGCACAGAAGCGCGGTGACGGCCAGGGCCGTCCCGCTGCGGATCGCGCGCGGGCGGGGGAACATGGGATCTCCATTCGGTCGGTCTCATGATCGACGCCGTCGGGGTCCCGCGCCGTCCATCTGCGTGACGAATGCATGCCATGGCGTGAACCCGCCACGCGGAGCGCTGCGGGCGGACGCCCATAGACTGAAGGGATGCCGCAGACGATCGCGTTCACCAAGGGCCACGGCACGGGAAACGACTTCGTGATCGTCCCTGACCCCGACGGAGCGCTCGACCTCTCCGACGATCAGGTCGCGGTGCTCTGCGACCGGCGCTTCGGCATCGGCGGCGACGGCATCCTGCGGGTGGTGCGCGCGGGCAGCATCGACGACGGGGCCGACGCCGCGGCGTCCGGGGTCGAATGGTTCATGGACTACCGCAACGCCGACGGCTCTCAGGCCGAGATGTGCGGCAACGGCGTGCGGGTGTTCGTCCGCTACCTGGTCGACGTCGGCTGGGCGGAGGTGGATGCCGCGCCGCTGCGCATCGGCACGCGCGCCGGTGTCAAGACGGTGACCCGCAGCGATCTCGGCTTCGAAGTCGACCTCGGCACCTGGCGGGTGGAGGCCGATGATGTGCTCGTGCGCACGCGCGGTGGGGGAGCGCCCCGCCCCGGTGTCGGCATCGACGTCGGCAACCCCCACGTCGTGGTGGCCCTGCCCGACGACCGCGAGCTCGAGGGGCTCGATCTGGCCGCCCAGCCTCAGCTGCACCCGGAGCCGCCGGCGGGAGCGAACATCGAATTCGTCGTGCCGGCCGACCCGCTGGTGCACGAGGGTGTGGGCCGCATCCGCATGCGGGTGTTCGAGCGCGGCGTGGGGGAGACCCTCAGCTGCGGCACCGGCGTCGCTGCGGCCGCCCTCGCGGTGCGTCACTGGGCGGGATCGGCCGCGCCCGACCGCTGGAGCGTCGACGTTCCCGGCGGCACCCTCGGGGTGCGGATGCCGGAGGTCGGCGCAGAGCGGCACGTGCTGCTCTCGGGCCCCGCGACCCTCGTCTACTCGGGCGAGGTCACCCTCGCCTGAACCCCGGATCCCCGCACGGGCACGGACATGCGCGCGGTCGCGTGGGGAGTCCGGGTGGAGCGGACGCTACGGCAGGTCGATCGGGCCGCTCGGCGGCGATCCGTGCCGGCGCACGCGCAGCACGCGGAACCCGCGACCGGTCGCGGCGCGATGCACGCTGTACCCGTTCTCGAACGTTCCCGCCATCCAGCGCTGGAGGGAGTCCGAGCCGAGATTGCGCTGCACGACCAGCCAGGCGTCGGACCTCTCGTCGAGTCGGGGGATCCAGCGCTCGAGCAGACTGTGCAGCTCGCTCTTGCCGACCCGGATCGGCGGATTGGAGCGGATCGTGCGGAACGAGATCCCGTCGGGAACATCCTCGGGTAACGACGCGTTGATGTTCGACAGGCCCAGATCCTCCGCGTTGCGGCGAACCAGATCGAGTGCCCGCTCATTCACATCGACAGCCCAGATCGTCGCGTGCGGCGATTCCATCGCCAGCGTCAATGCGATCGGTCCCCAGCCGCAGCCGAGATCGAGAAGGTGACCTCCCGGCGGCGGGGCCGGCGCGTTGGCCAGGAGCACCCCGGTGCCGTGGTCGACGTGGTCGGGGCTGAACACGCCCCGCGCGGTCGTCACCTCGAGGTCTCGCCCGGCCAACGCGACGCGGACGCGTCGCAGATTCTCGGCGCTGGCGGGGGACGCGCTGAAGTAGTGGTCGCTCCCCATGGCGTTGAGCGTAGCGGAGGAGCCCCGCATCGCGGGAGGCTAGAATTCACCGATGCCCGAAAGGAACGCATGACCGACACCACGACACCCCACAGCACCGACGAGACGCCGATCGACCCGGTGGATCGGGTGCTCGCGCGAGCCGACGGGCGTTCCGGGGTGCGGGTCAGCGTCTTCTCCGAGGGTGGCGCCGCACAGGCGCTGCAGGACACGACGACGGCCGCCGGCGGCGATGCCGACGGCGAGCAGTGGGACCGCGAAGAGCGTGCCGCGCTGCGGCGCGTGCCGGGTCTTTCCACCGAGCTCGAGGACGTCACCGAGGTCGAGTACCGGCAGCTGCGACTCGAGAACGTGGTGCTGGTGGGCGTGCACCCGCAGGGTGAGACCGAGAACGCCGAGAACTCGCTGCGCGAGCTCGCCGCGCTCTCGGAGACCGCCGGGGCGGTCGTGCTCGACGGTGTGCTCCAGCGTCGGCCGCATCCGGATCCGGCGACGTACGTCGGCCGCGGAAAGGCCGAGGAGCTGCGCGACATCGTCGCCGCCGTCGGCGCCGACACCGTGATCGCCGACACCGAGCTCGCGCCCAGCCAGCGCCGTGCGCTCGAAGACGTGGTGAAGGTCAAGGTCATCGACCGCACCACCGTCATCCTCGATATCTTCAGCCAGCACGCGAAGAGCCGCGAGGGCAAGGCCCAGGTCGAGCTCGCGCAGCTCGAATACCTTCTGCCGCGCCTGCGCGGCTGGGGTGACTCGATGAGCCGTCAGGCCGGTGGCCAGGTCGGCGCCGGCGGCGCGGGCATGGGCTCGCGCGGTCCCGGTGAGACGAAGATCGAGCTCGACCGTCGTCGCATCCGCACCCGCATGGCGATGCTGCGCCGTCAGATCCGAGATTTCGCTCCCGCCCGCGACGCCAAGCGCGCCGAGCGCAAGCGCAACACGATCCCGTCCGTCGCGATCGCCGGCTACACGAACGCCGGCAAGTCGAGCCTGCTCAACCGGCTCACCAGCGCCGGGGTGCTCGTCGAGAACGCGCTGTTCGCGACGCTGGATGCCACGGTGCGGCGCACCCAGACGGCGGACGGCCGGGTCTTCACCCTCACCGACACCGTCGGCTTCGTGCGCAACCTCCCGCACCAGCTGGTGGAGGCGTTCCGCTCGACGCTCGAGGAGGTCGGCCAGGCCGACGTCATCGTGCACGTCGTCGACGGCTCGCACCCCGACCCCGCGGCCCAGCTGGCGACGGTGCGCGATGTCATCGGCGATGTCGGAGCCCGCGAGATCCCCGAGATCGTCGTCTTCAACAAGGCGGACCTGGTCGACGACGACACGCGACTGCTGCTGCGCGGTCTGGTGCCCGGTGCGCTGTTCGTGTCGTCGCGCACGGGCGAGGGGATCGCGCAGCTGCGCGAGCTGGTCGAGGAGACGCTCCCTCTTCCCGCCGTCGAACTGCGCGTGCTCGTGCCCTACGACCGCGGCGACCTCGTCTCGGCGGTGCACGAGCAGGGCATCATCGTGTCGCAGTCGCACGAGGAGAGCGGCACGGAGATCCACGCGCACGTCTCGGCGCACCTCGCTGCGCGTCTGTCGCGCTACGCGCTCTGAGCGCCCGGCGAGGCGCCCGCCCTACACCGAGGCGAGGTCGACCGAACCGGCCGGGGTGAACCCGAGGATGCTCCCCAGGAACGCGATCTCCGCCTCCAGGGTCTGCACGACGGTGTCGGCGCGGCGGAAGCCGTGGCCCTCGCCCTCGAACGCGAGGTATCGGTGCGCGACGCCGTTCGCGGCGAGGGCGTCGCGCACCGCCTCGGACTGCGAGGGCGGCACGACGAGGTCGTCGAGGCCCTGTTCGAGGAGCATCGGCGTCTGCAGACTCTCCAGTCGCGACAGCGGTGAGCGTTCGATGTACCGATGCTCGGCCTCGGGGAGCGGCCCCACCATGCTGTCGAGATACCGCGCTTCGAAGTCGTGCGTGTCGGCGGCGAGGCGGCGGAGGTCGGCCACGCCGTACCGGCTGATGCCGGCCGCGAAGACGTCGGACCGGGTGACCGCGCACAGCACCGTCCAGCCGCCGGCCGAGCCGCCCGCAATGGCCAGACGTGCGGGATCGGCGTGGCCGGCGGCGGCCGCACCGCGGGCCACAGCGATCACGTCGTCCACGTCGACAACCCCCCACTGACCCCGCAGCCGCTCGCGGTAGGCGCGCCCGTACCCGGTCGAGCCGCCGTAGTTCACATCGAGCACGCCGATTCCGCGGCTGGTGAAGTAGGCGATCCTCGCGCTGGCGGCCGGTCCCACCTTGCCGGTGGGCCCGCCGTGCACGAAGAGGATGTAGGGCGGGCGCTCGTCGTCGGGGCCGACCACGTCGGGATTGGTCGGCGGGTACCGGAACGCGTGGACGACACCATGGGGGCCGTCGTAGCGTTCGGACTGCGGGCGTGGCATCCACTCGCGTCCCCACGGGGCACGGCCGCCCGCGACCTCGACGAGCACGTCGGGCCGATCGGCGTCGAGCACCCAGAGCCCGGCGGACACCTCGGCGCCCGATCCTGTCACCAGCACCCGGGAGCCGGAGGCGTCCTCGATGTTCACATCCGAGGTGAGAGGTGTCGACACGGGTGCGACCGCGCCGGTGGCGGCATCCACGATCGCGATCTCATCGGCGCCGTCGGTGCGCACCGCGACGATGCGGCCGCCGGAGATCGGCGTGTGCCACCGCAGTCCGAGCCCCCACAGCGCGCCGCCGGTGTCGGCGTCGGCGGGGGCGACCGGGCGGCGGGCGAGATCGGCCGACAGGTGCACGCGCCAGAGGTTCCAGCGTCCGGTCGGGTCGTCGACGACCAGGAGGTCGTCGGGGCCGAGCCAGGCGGGCTGCAGCGGCGCCGTCTCGGCCGCGCCGCCGCCGACGACGGTGGTCCATTCGATGACGGTGCCTTCTTCGAGCCGGCCCACCCGCACCTCGGTGCGGTCCCACGGCATGTGGGGGTGATCCCAGGCCACCCAGGCGAGATGCGTGGCTCCGGGGGAGAGGGCGGGCTGCGCGAGGAAGACGCTGTCGGCGACCAGCTCGGTCACCCGCGATGTCTCGCCGAGCCCCACCGACACGAGCGCGCGACGGGGAACGGGGCCGTCGCCGTGCACCTCCTGCACCGCGATGAGCGTGCCCTGCTGCCAGGTGAGCCCGCCGTAGCGCGTGTCGTCGGCGGGCGGGGTGAGGGCGCGGGGTGCGTCGCCGGGGCGCATCGCGTAGATGCGCTGGTCGGACTTCTCCACGAACAGCAGCGTGCCGTCGTCGGTCGCGGTCCAGGCGCCGCCGCCGTATTCGTGCACGCGAGAACGTGCGCTCCACGGCATCGGCAGCACCTCGGCGGCAGGAGCGTCGCCCTCGCGCCGCCGCACGGTCGTCCGTCCGCCCTCGTGCGGCACGGTCTCGCCCCACCACACCTCGTCACCCACGAAGCGGGCGCCCTCGATGCGAGGCGACGATGCGGCGACGTCGGCTGCGGACAGCGGAGAGGGCCAGGAACCATAGGGCGACGCCGATGACATGGCTCCACGCTACGCCGCCCGCCGACGACGCAACACATCGTCATACGCGGTGCGGGCGGCCCCCGCACCCCGCTACCGTGGAGCCATCGTCGCCCGGTCATCGATCGGGCAGGAGCGACAGCCGAGCCCGGCACCCGCCCGCGATGCACTTGCGCCGACCGGCCCGCCGGTTGCGCGCGGTCCGCGGCCGTCCGGCCTCCCGTCCCTCTCCGTCGAAAGCACGACATGACGATCGATCTCAGTGCACCCCCTGTGCCCATCTCGTTCGAGGTGTATCCGCCGCGCTCGGAGTCCGGAATGGTCGCCCTGCACGAGACCATCGCGCGGCTGGCCGCGGTCGGGCCGCGTTTCATCTCCGTCACCTACGGGGCGGGCGGATCGACGGGCGGGCGCTCGCTGGAGCTGCTGCGGCACATCCTCCACGAGACGCACGTCACCCCGCTCGCGCACCTCACCTGCGTGGGCAGCACGTACGCGGCCGCGACGGCGCTGATCCGGGAGTTCCTGGATGCCGGGATCACGAGCTTCCTCGCCCTGCGCGGCGATCCGCCCGCCGGCGTGTCGGAGGACGAGGTCTTCCTCGGCGATCTCGAGTCCGCCGCCCAGCTCGTGCAGCTGATCGACCGCGTTCAGGCCGAGCGCGCACCGTACTCCGAGACGGCCATCCCCGGTGTCCCCGACGCGGTGCGCGTGGGGCGGCGTCCGCGCGCCGACATCGCGGTGGCCGCCTTCCCCAACGGCCACCCGCGCTCCCGCTACCCGACGGAGCACATCGACGCGCTCCTGGCCAAGCAGGCCGCCGGTGCGACCATGGCGATCACGCAGCTGTTCTTCCACGCCGATGACTACCTCTCCTTCGTCCAGCGTGCGCGGGCGGCCGGGGTCGGCATCCCGATCCTGCCCGGCATCATGCCGATCACCTCGCCCTCGCGGCTGCGGCGGGTGCTCGAGCTCTCGGGCGAGCAGCTGCCGGGTGAGCTGGCGGTGGCCCTCGAGGTGGAGACGACCGCCGAGGGACAGCGCGCGGTGGGCATCGCCCATGCCGCCGGCCTCGCCCGCGACGTGCTCGCCGGGGGCGCGCCCGGGGTGCACCTCTACGCCTTCAACAACCACGACACGGTGCTCGCCACGCTCGGTGCGGCGGGCCTTCTCTCCGACCCTCGTCCCACCGCTGCTCAGGAGGCAGAACGATGACCGCTCCCCGCCCGTCCTTCCCGTCCGGCACGATCCTCGGCTATCCGCGCATCGGCCCGAACCGCGAGCTCAAGCGCGCCGTCGAGGCGCACTGGTCGGGAACCCTCGACGCGACCGGCCTCGAAGAGGCCGCGTCGCGACTGCGCCGCGCCACCCGCGAGCGCCTGATCGCCCTCGGTCTGGGCGGGACGGATTCGTCGATCCCCGAGTCGTTCTCCTTCTACGACCAGGTGCTGGATGCCGCCCTGAGCGTGGGCGCGCTGCCCGAGCGCTTCGCGCACCGCCGGGAGCCCGACGGCACCATCGGGTCGGCGGCGATGTTCGCGGCGGCGCGCGGCGAGGGCGACGCCGCCCCGCTCGAGATGACCAAGTGGTTCGACACCAACTACCACTACCTCGTGCCGGAGATCGGGCCCGAGACGGTGTTCGCCCTCTCCAACGACCGCTTCGCGCGACAGGTCGCCGAGGCGAAGGCCGACGGCGTCTCGGTGCGCCCCGTGCTGGTCGGGCCGGTCACCCTCCTGGCGCTGGCGAAGGCGACGGATGCCGCGCCGGCCGGCTTCGACCCGCTGACGCGTCTGGGCGACGTGGTGGCGGCCTATCGCGACCTGCTCCGCGCGCTGCGGGCGGCGGGCGCCGAATGGGTGCAGCTGGACGAGCCGGCGCTGGTGAGCGAGAGCCTGCCCGCCGGGCCCGGCGCGCTCGCCGCTGCCGCGGACCGGGCCTACGCGGAGCTGGGCGGCCACGCGGACCGGCCCGCGATCCTCGTCTCCGCCGGCTACGCGCAGCTGTCGCCCGAGGGCTGGCGCGCGCTGGCCGCGGCGCCCATCGAGGCGATCGCCCTCGACCTCACGCGCGGCGATGTGCCCGAGCAGGTGGCCGGCCTCGAGGGGAAGACCCTCGTCGGCGGCGTGATCGACGGGCGCAACATCTGGCGCGGCGACCTCGACCTCGCCTGGCAGAAGCTCGAGCGCCTGTCGGCGCGGGGTGCGGCATCCATCGCCGTCGGCACCTCGACGTCGCTGCAGCACGTTCCGCACGACGTCAGCGGTGAGACCGACCTCGATCCGCGACTGGTGACCTGGCTCGCGTTCGCCGACCAGAAGACGGAGCAGGTCGTCACGCTCGCCCGCGGACTGCGCGACGGGCGCGACGCCATCGCTCTCGAGCTCGCGGCGGCGGCCGCCGCGCTCGCGGACCGCGCGAGCGCTCCGGGGGTGCATGACGGAGCGGTGCGTCCGCGCACCGCGTCGCTCGCTGCGGCCGACTTCGCGCGCACCGACTACGAGACCCGCGCGCAGGCGCAGGATGCGGCGCTGGGGCTCCCGGTGCTGCCGACCACGACGATCGGCTCGTTCCCCCAGACCGGGGACATCCGGCGCGCCCGCGCGCGCTTCTCCCGCGGCGAGCTCGCCGCCGACCAGTACGACAGCTTCCTCCGCGACGAGATCGCCCGCGTCGTGGCGCTGCAGGAGGACCTCGGTCTCGACGTGCTCGTGCACGGCGAGGCGGAGCGCAACGACATGGTGCAGTACTTCGCGGAGAACCTCGACGGCTTCGCGGTCACCCGCAACGGGTGGGTCCAGTCCTACGGCTCGCGCGCGACGCGTCCGTCCATCCTGTGGGGCGACGTGTCGCGGCCCGCGCCGATCACCGTCGGCTGGTCGACCTACGCGCAGTCACTGACAGACAAGCCCATGAAGGGCATGCTCACCGGTCCGGTCACGATCCTCGCGTGGTCGTTCGTGCGCGACGACCAGGCGCTGGCCGAGACCGCGAACCAGGTGGCCCTCGCGCTGCGCGACGAGCTCGCCGATCTCGAGGCCGCCGGCATCGGCGTGATCCAGGTCGATGAGCCGGCGCTGCGGGAGCTCCTCCCGCTGAAGCGGGCGGACCAGCCGGCTTACCTGGCGTGGTCGGTCGACTCCTTCCGGCTGGCGACTTCGGGTGTGTCGCCGCAGACGCAGGTGCACACCCACCTGTGCTATTCGGAGTTCGACGTGGTGATCGACGCCATCGCCGCCCTCGACGCGGATGTCACCTCCATCGAGGCGGCCCGCAGCCGCGGCGAGGTGATCGGCGACATCGCGCGCTCGGGATTCGCCGCGGGGGTCGGCCCCGGCGTCTACGACATCCACTCGCCGCGGGTGCCGTCCGTCGACGAGGTCGGGGCCCTGCTCGACCGCGCGGTGGCCGATCTGCCGCTGCGCCGCGTCTGGGTCAATCCCGACTGCGGGCTCAAGACGCGTGGCTACGACGAGACCGTGGCCTCGCTGCGCAACCTCGTGACCGCCGCGCGGGCCGGTCGCGAGAAGGTGGGCGCGCCGGTCTAGGTCGCCGCCGTCTCCCGGTCGGATGCCGCGGCCTCGGGTTCGCCCGGATCCGCGGCGTCCGACCGCTCGTCGGGGCGTCGCTGCAGCAGTTCGGTGACCCACCACGCGAGGAGCCACACGACCAGCACGAGGAACACGTCGCCGAGCGAGAGGGGACGCAGCAGCAGCAGCCACACGACCCCCAGCACACCGAGCGCGATGCGCACGAGCAGTCGCTGGGCGTAGAGCCAGGCGCCGACGGAGCTGGTGTCGACGCCGCGTCGCTGCGCCGCGCCGCGCAGGCCCGCGTTCACCGAGGCGACCGCCGCGCGCGATGCGCGGGCCCCGCGCCAGCGGCCCGACATCCACGCGATCACCGCGATGATCGCGCCGATGAGCATCAGGACGACCGCCGTGTCGCGCATGGCGTTCGTGATCTGGTCGTACACCGACGCCAGGGCGGACGCCGAGACGCCGAGGGCGGGCGCGCTCAGCTGCAGCACACTGCCGGCGATGGCCAGGCCCACGGCCAGCACGGCACTGCCCAGGGCGATCCCGACCCCGGTTCCGAGCACCGCGGTCGACCGGCGCCGGGCGATCAGGATGCCGACGAGGAACAGGGCGAGGGCCACCACCGGGAGCCACCACCCGACGGCGACCGCGATGTTGTAGACCGTCCCCACGACGATGAGCGCGTCGCTCTGGGCCACCACGATGGTGCGGTCGATGACGGGGATCGACGAGGCGAAGCCGACGCCGCTGTCGACGAGACGCTGTTTGACCTCTTCGATGACGGGAGCGAGCTGGATGCCGAGCTCGCCGTCGGCGCCGATGACGACGGCCCCTTCGGCGGTGCCGCCGGCTGCCACCGCCGCGAGCGATCGATGGCTGGCGCGAAGTGCCGTCTCCCAGACGTCGGAGAACGCGTCGGACTGCACGAGGCGGATGACGGTGGTGTCCACGAGCCCCTGCAGGCCCTGAGCGGCCGGTGCGCGCAGCAGGTCGAGCGCCGCCAGCGCCCGCGGGGGCAGGTCGAGGTTCTGCAGGCCGTCGAAGAGGTCGTCGGTGATCCCCTCGAGGTCGAGCGATTCGTCGATGGCGGCCGTCACCTGATCGGCCACGAGCATCTGCACGTCGGCATCGTCGGCCAGCGGCGCGAACGTCTCGATGAAGCGCGTCTCGTCGACGAGCTCCACCCGTGCCCACGCGGCGACGATCGACACCGGCACCAGGATCGTGGCGATCACGATGCACAGCGCTGACAGGAACGCGCGCCAGCGCCCGCGGGGCCGCTCCGCGGGCGGCGCGGGTGCGAGGTCGGGGAGAACGGCGGTGCTCTGGGTGGCGCGCAGTCGGTCGTTCTCGGCCTCGAGTTCGGCGAGGCGGGCGCGCAGCGCCTGCGCGTCGGGGTCGACGGGGGGCCCGGCATCGGCAGTCATGACTCCCCTTATAGCGGGTCGCGGCGACCCGCCGGTAGCGCCCGCGCCGCTCAGACCGTGCGCAGCACGGCCACGACCTTGCCGAGCACGACCGCCTCGTCGCCGAGGATCGGCTCGAACGCGGAGTTGCGGGGGAGGAGCCAGGTGTGGCCGTCGCGCTGGCGGAAGGTCTTCACCGTCGCCTCGCCGTCGAGCATCGCGGCCACGATGTCGCCGTTGTCAGCCGTGGCCTGCGTGCGGACGACGACCCAGTCGCCGTCGCAGATGGCCGCGTCGATCATCGACTCGCCGCTGACCTTGAGCATGAACAGGTCGCCCTTGCCGACCAGCTGCCGCGGGAGCGGGAAGATCTCCTCGATCTGCTGATCGGCGGTGATGGGCACGCCGGCGGCGATCCGGCCCACGAGCGGCACGAGCGCGGCGTCGCCCACGCTCGGCGCGGTGTCGGCCGGGTTCTCGGCGGCGGTGCCGGGAAGGTCGATGAGCACCTCCATCGCCCGTGTCTTGCCCGGGTCGCGCCGGAGGTAGCCGCTGAGCTCGAGCTGGTTGAGCTGGTGGGTCACGCTCGAGAGCGACTTCAGGCCGACGGCGTCGCCGATCTCGCGCATGCTCGGCGGGTAGCCGTGCCGTGCGATAGAGCGCTGGATCACCTCGAGGATCGCGAGCTGCTTGTCGCTGAGGCTCTTGCGGCGCCGGGTCTGGGGCCTCTCGCGCCCGGTCGACTCGCTCATGTCGGCTCCCGTCTCGCCGCCCGACGGGCAGCGGTCTTCGAATGTCGGAGGCCCGTGGTGGGGTGTCCGTATCGAAACCGTATCCGGTTCACCGCCCGCGCGGGCGCATGTTATCCCGCGTGTCGCTTCGACAGAAGCGGTTCGGTTCCGATCGTTGACAGGTTCCAGCATCGAAGATAGATTCGGAAAAGAGATTCGCATCCGGCGCACCCGGCCGTTCGGCGGGTGCGAATCTCTTCCCGGCCTTGGAGGAGACATGACCGCTCTCAGCCCCGTTCTCACCGCCCCGACCGTCCCGTCGGCGACCCGGCTCCGCCTCACCGTCCGAGGCCGGCGCGTGCTCGCCGCCCTCGCCGCCCTGCCCGCCGTGGCGGTGCTGTGCGCGGTCGTCCTCGGGGGCGGCGCCGCACTCGCGTCCCGCGATGCCGGGGCGCCCGTCGGCTCCTTCGAGACGGTGATCGTCGAGTCCGGCGACACGCTGTGGGCGATCGCGCAGCAGGTCGCCCCCGCCGCCGACCCGCGCGACGTGGTCGACGACCTGGTGCGGCTGAACGCCCTCGACGGCGTCTCGCTCCAGGCCGGTCAGCGCCTCGCGATCCCCGCGGAGTACTCCCACTGATCCACCGGCCGCGGTCCGGGCCCCACCGCGCCCTACCATGGGACAGGTGACCGTTCGCCTCGACGACCTCCCCCTCCGCGACGACCTCCGCGGAAAGAAGCCCTACGGCGCTCCGCAGGCTCCGTTGCCCATCGCCCTGAACGTCAACGAGAACACGCATCCGGTGCCGCAGGAGGTCGCCGACGACATCCTCGACTCGATCGCTCTCGCGCTGCGCGACGTGAACCGGTACCCCGACCGCGAGTTCACCGCCCTGCGGGAGGGCTTCGCCGACTACCTCGGCCACGGACTCACGCGGGAGCAGATCTGGGCCGCCAACGGCTCGAACGAGGTGCTCCAGCACGTGCTGCAGGCGTTCGCCGGTCCAGGACGCACGGCGTTCGGGTTTACACCCACGTACTCGATGTACCCGCTGCTCACGCGCGGCACCGGAGCGACGTGGATCGCGGGCGAGCGTGGGGCCGACTTCTCGGTCGATGCGTCCTCCGCGGCATCCCAGGTGGCCGACGCGGCACCCGATGTGGTGTTCCTGTGCGCGCCCAACAACCCGACCGGCACCCCGATGGGGCTCGACGTGATCGAAGCCGTCTACGACGCGACCCTGGGAATCGTGGTCGTCGACGAGGCCTACCAGGAGTTCGCTCCGCGCGACGAGCGCTCCGCGCTCACGCTTCTTCCCGGGCGCGAGCGGCTCGTCGTCTCGCGCACCATGAGCAAGGCCTTCGCCTTCGCGGGTGCGCGCGTGGGCTATCTCGCGGCCGACCCCGCGCTCGTGGACGCGCTCCGACTCGTGCGGCTGCCGTATCACCTCAGCTCGCTCACGCAGGCGGCGGCGGGCGCCGCCCTCCGCCACGCCCCCACCATGCTGCGCATGGTCGACGAGATCGTCGATCAGCGCGATCGCATCTCGGCCACGCTCGAGGCGCTCGGGTACGTCGCCTACGAATCGTGGACCAACTTCGTGCTGTTCGGCGGCGTCGACAACCCGGCCCGCACGTGGCAGGAGCTCTATGACCGGGGCGTGCTCATCCGCGACGTCGGCATCCCGCACCACCTGCGGGTGTCGGCAGGGACCGAGCAGGAGACCACCGCGTTCCTGGACGCGCTCGCGTCGATAGACTCGGCCGCATGACCGCCACGCACCGCACCGCGTCGATCCGGCGTGCCACGAGCGAGTCGACGGTCGAGCTGGAGCTCGATCTCGACGGAACGGGCCGGAGCCGCATCGACAGCAGCGTGCCGTTCTTCGACCACATGCTGACGGCGTTCGCCAAGCACTCGCTGACCGACCTCACGGTGCGCGCTTCGGGCGACACCGACATCGACGCGCACCACACGGTCGAGGACATCTCGATCGTGCTGGGCCAGGCGATCCGCGAGGCGCTCGGCGACAAGTCGGGCATCTCGCGCTACGGCGATGCCCTGGTCCCGCTCGACGAGGCGCTCGCGCAGGCCGTCGTCGACATCAGCGGCCGCCCCTACCTCGTGCACACCGGCGAGCCGGAAGGCTTCGAGCACCACCTCATCGGCGGCCACTTCACGGGATCGCTGGTGCGGCACACCTTCGAGGCGATCTCCTACAACGCCGCTCTCACGGTGCATGTGCGCGTGCTGTCGGGCCGCGACCCCCACCACATCGCCGAGGCCGAGTACAAGGCGTTCGCGCGGGCGTTCCGGCAGGCCAAGGCGCTCGACCCTCTGGTCGATGGCATCCCGAGCACCAAGGGCGCCCTGTGACCTCGAAGCCGCTCGTGGCCGTGCTGGACTACGGCTCGGGCAATGTCCACTCGGCCGTCAAGGCCCTCGCCGCCGCCGGAGCCGACGCACGGCTGACGGCGGACCGCGGCCTCGTGCGCGACGCCGACGGGCTCGTCGTGCCCGGCGTCGGCGCGTTCCGCGCCGTGATGGATGCCCTCCGGGCCAGCCGCGGCGACGAAATGATCGGACGTCGTCTGGCCGGTGGTCGTCCCGTGCTGGGCATCTGCGTGGGCATGCAGGTGCTCTTCGAGCACGGCGTCGAACGTGGCGCCGACACGGTCGGGCTCGGCGAGTGGCCCGGCGCCGTCACCGAACTCGACAACCCCGTGCTGCCGCACATGGGCTGGAACACCGTCGCGCCCGGAGAGGGCTCGCGGCTGTTCCGGGGCATCGAGGACGAGCGGTTCTACTTCGTCCACTCCTACGGCGCCCAGCAGTGGACGCTCGACGTCATCCCGCCCTTCCCGCAGCCCGCCGTGACCTGGTGCACCTACGGCGAGCCGTTCATCGCCGCCGTCGAGAACGGACCGCTGTCGGCGACGCAGTTCCACCCCGAGAAATCGGGGGAGGCGGGCATCCGGCTGCTCGCGAATTGGATCGACGGCCTCGGCAGGGCTACCCTCTGAGATCGTGCCATCTCCGGGAGCGCGGGCTCCCGTGATCTCGCCACCCGAGGAGCCATGAACGATTTCGCGTCTACGCCCACGCTGACCCTCCTGCCCGCCGTCGACGTCGCCGACGGCAAGGCCGTCCGCCTCACGCAGGGCGAAGCCGGAACGGAGACCAGTTACGGCGACCCGGTCGACGCGGCCGGCGAGTGGGCCCGCCAGGGCGCCGAGTGGATCCACCTCGTCGACCTGGATGCCGCCTTCGGCCGCGGCAGCAACGCGGCGATCATGCGCAAGGTGATCCGTCAGTACAAGAACGTCCAGATCGAGCTCTCGGGCGGGATCCGCGACGACCGCTCGCTGGAGGCCGCGCTGGAAAGCGGCGCCGCGCGCGTGAATCTCGGCACGGCGGCGCTGGAGAACCCCGAGTGGGCTGCCGACGTCATCGGCCGCTACGGCGAGGCCATCGCCGTCGGCCTCGACGTGCGGGGCACGACGCTCGCCGCACGTGGCTGGACCCGCGAGGGCGGCGACCTGTGGACCGTGCTCGACCGGCTCGAGGCCGCCGGCTGCAGCCGCTACGTCGTCACCGACGTGACCAAGGACGGCACGCTGCAGGGCCCGAACCTCGAACTGCTGCGGCAGATGACCGCCCGCACGCCCAAGCCTGTGGTCGCCTCGGGCGGGATCTCGAGCCTCGACGACATCGCGGCGCTGCGCGAGCTCGTCCCGCTGGGCGTCGAGGGCGCGATTGTGGGCAAGGCCCTCTATGCGGGCGCCTTCACGCTCGCCGAGGCCCTGGATGTCGCCGGACGCTGAGACGCCGGAACCCCCTGCCGGCCCCCACCACCACGGCGACTCCGCCGGGGTTCCGTGGGAGGGCCGCAGCTTCCAGGCGAACCCGCACGCCGGCGATGACGGCTCGGCCGACCCCGCGCTCGCCGCGGCGCTGCGCGCCTTCCGCGCCGGCGAGGTCGGCCAGGACGCCGTCGTCGACGCCTACCGGTCCGCGCGCCTGCTGATTCCCCTCGTCGCAGAGAAGGGCGATGAGGGCGTCGGCCCGCACGGCCTGGCGGTCGACAAGACGCAGGAGCTGTCGATCGTCACGGTGGCCGCGCCCGACGGGCGTCGCGTGCTGCCCGTCTTCAGCGACGTGGCGTCGATGAGCCGCTGGGATGCCGCGGCGCGGCCGATTCCCGCCGACGGCATGCGCACGGCGCTGGCCGCCTCGAGCGACGACACCGATCTCATCGTGCTCGACCCGGGGTCGCCGACAGAGTTCGTGCTGCGCCGCCCCGCGGTCTGGGCGATCGCGCAGGGGCAGCGGTGGGAGCCCAGCTTCGCCTCTCCCGAGGTGTACGCGGGTCTTCAGGCGAGCATCGGGGGAGAGCTGGCCGTGCTCGACCTCTCCGTCGGCCCCGGCGACCCGACGGCGCGCCTGCGGGGTCCGGAGCTGATCGTGCGCCTCCACCTCATCGACGGGCTCGAGAAGGACGCGCTCGACGCCGTGCTGACGCGCCTGGCCACGCGCTGGGCCGCCGACGACCGCATCGCGGTGCTCGTGGACTCGCTGGAGGTCAAGCTGGTCCGCGCCTGATCGGCGCCGCGCTGCGGCATCCACCCCTTGCATGCTCTTGCGAGAGGGCGGAGGATGCCCGCGGGGGTGGGTCGATGGACGAGGCGACCGAACGCGAGCGGATGCGGGCCGCACTGGCGCGGGCGCAGCGCCACGCGGACGACTGGCTCGACACGCTGGCCGAGCGGGCGATCCGCCCCGATGTCGGCATCGAGGGGATGCCGGCACGCGTGGATTCCGTGCTGCCGGCGTCGGGGCGGGAGGCGGCCGCGGTCATCGACGAGCTGGCCGCCGCCGTGGAACCCGGCCTCATGGCGATGGGCTCGCCGCGGTTCTACGGGCTGGTGATCGGCGGAGCGCATCCCGCGGCCCTCGCCGCGGACTGGCTGGTGTCGGCATGGGACCAGAACACCGGGTCGCGCCGCACGGCACCGGGGACGGCGGCGATCGAGGAGGTCGCGGGGGAGTGGCTCCTCGAGCTGCTCGGCCTGCCGGAGGGGAGTGCCGTGGGCTTCACCACCGGCGCCACCAGCGCGAACCTGTCGTGTCTGGTGACCGGCCGCGATACCGTGCTGCGCCGCCGCGGACACGACGTCGCGGTCGCAGGCCTCGCGGGCGCTCCGCGGCTGCGCTTCCTCGCCGGCGACGCGGTCCACAGCTCCGTGGTGCTGGCCGGGCGGATCGCCGGCATGGGGGCGCCCCAGCGCGTCGGCGGCGACGAGCAAGGGCGCATCGATGTCGCGGGGCTCGAGCGGGCCCTTGCGGCCGACCCCGACGCGCCGACCGTGGTCGCCCTCCAAGCCGGCGACGTGCACTCGGGCGCGTTCGACGGCTTCGAGGCGGCGATCGGCCTGGCCCGCGCCGCGGGGGCGTGGGTGCACGTCGACGGGGCGTTCGGGCTGTGGGCGGCGGCCTCGCCGCGCCATGCCCACCTGGTCGCCGGAATGGACGGCGCCGACTCGTGGGCGACCGACGCCCACAAGACCCTCAACGTGCCGTACGACTGCGGCGTCGCGGTCGTGCGCGACCGGGCCGCGATGGCCGCATCGCTGGGCGTGCAGGCCGCCTACCTGCCCGGGGCGAGCGGAGTGCCCGACCCGTGGGATCGGGTGCCGGAGCTGTCGCGTCGCGCGCGCGGCGTGACCGTCTGGGCGGCGCTGCGCGCGCTCGGCCGCGACGGCGTCGCCGGACTGGTCGATGGCCTCGTCGCCGCCGCGACCGACCTGGCAGCGGGGTTCGGTGCGATCCCCGGGATCGATGTGCTCAATGACGTCGTCTTCACCCAGGTGTGCCTGGCGGCGCGCGACGACGCCGAGACGGCTGCGCTCGGGGAGTGGCTGCGCGCGGAGGGCACGGTCTGGGCGTCGTCGTCGATGTGGCACGGTCGCACGATCGTGCGCTTCGCCGTGAGCAACCGCGGCACCGACGCCGAGGCGGTGCGCCGCACGGTCGACGCGGTCGAGCGGGGGGTGCGAGCGCTGCGCTGACGCCGCCGGTCGGGACGGCTGGTCACGCAGAGCCGGTCAGGTGACCGGCCCGGTCCACTTCTCGCCGGGGCCCTTGCCGATCGGGTCGGGGATCGTGGATGCCTCGCGGAATGCCAGCTGGAGCGAACGCAGCCCGTCGCGCAGCGACCGCGCGTGCATGTCGCTGATCTCGGGGGCACCGGCGGTGATGAGGCCGGCGAGGGCGTTGATGAGCTTTCGCGCCTCGTCGAGGTCGGTCTGGTGGGCGGGGTCGTCGGCGAGGCCGACCTTGACCGCGGAAGCGCTCATGAGGTGCACCGCGGCGGTGGTGATGACCTCCACGGCGGGCACGTCGGCGATGTCGCGCGTGGCGGCCGAGGCGGCCTTCTCCTGCTCCTCCCAACGGGCGTGGCGGTCGTCGTCGGAGCCGGGAATCGTGGTCACGTCGTACTTTCTGCTAGACTTTGGCGGGCTCCGGAGCGTTCTGCTCCGGAACGAAAGAGGATCACATCCCACCCGCGCTTGCCGCTCCAGGCTACCGGGTCCACGCACTCCGCTCCGATTCGCTCTGCGACGGAGTCGGTCAGGGTGCAGAGCCGGCGCCTGGCGTCGGGTCGGGTGGAATGAACTCCTCTTCCGCCCGCGATGCACCCGCGTCGCGGTCGCCGTCTTCGCAGCATCCGCACAAGAGGAGTTCCGCATCAGCGATCCCCGCACCAATGAGCGCATCCGCGTTCCCGAGGTCCGACTCGTCGGTCCCAACGGTGAACAGGTCGGCGTCGTCCGCATCGAAGTTGCGCAGCGTCTGGCTCAGGAGGCCGATCTCGACCTGGTCGAGGTGGCCCCCAACTCGAAGCCTCCCGTCGTCAAGATCATGGATTACGGGAAGTTCAAGTACGAGGCCGCTCAGAAGGCCAAGGAAGCCCGCCGCAACCAGGCGAACACGGTCCTCAAGGAGGTCCGCTTCCGGCTGAAGATCGAAGCGCACGACTACATCACCAAGCTCAAGCGCGCCGAGGGCTTCCTGAAGTCCGGCGACAAGGTGAAGGCGATGATCCTGTTCCGCGGCCGCGAGCAGTCGCGCCCCGAGCAGGGTGTGCGCCTGCTGCGCAAGTTCGCTGAGGACGTCGCCGAGTTCGGCACCGTCGAGTCCAACCCGACGATCGACGGTCGCAACATGGTGATGGTGGTCGCACCGCACAAGAACAAGTCCGAGGTGAAGACGGAGCAGAACGCCCAGCGCGCGGCGAACAAGGAGGCGGCACGGTCCGCCCGCAGCGGCTCCGCAGAATCGGCCGACCCGGCGCCCGCCGAGTAGGCCCCACAGACTCCCGCCCCGGCGGGACACCGACTCCCGCCGTGCGGGAAACACCCCAGCCCGTAGGGCGAAATCGATAAGGAACGAGAAGATGCCGAAGCAGAAGACGCATTCGGGCGCCAAGAAGCGCTTCAAGGTCACCGGCAGCGGGAAGATCATGAAGCAGCAGGCCAACCTGCGCCACAACTTCGAGGGCAAGCCCACGAAGCGCACCCGCCGCCTGTCGCAGGACCAGGTGCTCGCACCGGGTGACGCCAAGGTCGCCAAGAAGCTCCTCGGCCGCTGATCGCGCCGACGCACCGAATAGGAACGAAACGAAATGGCTAGAGTCAAGCGGGCTGTCAACGCCCACAAGAAGCGTCGCGTCATCCTCGAGCGCGCATCCGGTTACCGCGGGCAGCGCTCGCGCCTGTACCGCAAGGCGAAGGAGCAGGTCACCCACTCGCTCGTCTACGCGTACCGCGACCGTCGCAAGCGCAAGGGCGACTTCCGCCGCCTGTGGATCCAGCGCATCAACGCCGCCGCCCGTCAGAACGGCATCACGTACAACCGCTTCATCCAGGGCCTCGGCCTCGCGGGTGTGCAGGTCGACCGCCGCATGCTGGCGGAGCTGGCCGTGAACGAGCCGGCCGTCTTCGCCTCGCTCGTCGCGACCGCCAAGGGCGCGCTGCCCGAGAACGTCAACGCTCCCAAGAGCGCCTGAGTCTCGGCACCACGACACCCCGAAGGGCGCCCTCCTCGCGGAGGGCGCCCTTCGCGCGTTCCGGCGCGCGGCCACCCTAGACTGAGCGTGTGCTCGAGAACCCGCGTTCCCCTCGTGTGCGCGCCGTCGCGAAGCTGACCAAGCGCGGTGCGCGCCAGGAGACGGGGCTGTTCCTGCTCGAGGGACCGCAGGCGGCACGCGAGGCCCTCGCCTGGCGACCCGACACGGTGATCGAGCTGTTCGCGACGCCGTCCGCGATGGAGCGCCACGCCGATGTGCGCGCCGCGGCGAAGGACGCGGGCCTGGAGATCGTGTACGCGACGGAGGCCGTCATCGACGCGATGGCCGACACCGTCACACCGCAGGGGATCGTCGCCGTCGCACGGCAGACCCCCACGTCGCTGCGCGACGTGTTCGCGGCATCCCCTCGGCTGATCGCCATCTGCGAAGAGGTCCGCGATCCGGGCAACCTCGGCACCATCATCCGCGCCGCCGACGCCTCCGGGGCCGACGCGGTCATCCTGACCGGCCGCACGGTCGATCCGTACAACCCCAAGGTGGTGCGCTCGACCACCGGCTCTCTGTTCCACCTCCCGATCGCCGTGGGTGCGGAGCTGCCGACCGTGGTCGAGCGCGCGCACGCGGCCGGGGTGCGCGTGGTCGCCGCCGACGTCGGCGGCGGAGACTTCCTGGCCGAGCGCGCCCAGCTCGCCGCGCCGACCGCGTGGCTGTTCGGCAATGAGGCGCGCGGTCTCGACGAACACGCGCTCGGACTTGTAGATGCCTCGCTGAAGCTCCCGATCTACGGTCAGGCGGAATCGCTCAATCTGGCCACTGCGGCGAGCGTCTGCCTGTACGAGACGGCCTTCGCGCAGCGCGCCGCTGCGGCGACCTGATCGATTCCGAGTCTGTTACAGATCGGTAAAGGTCGGGGCAATCCCCCTGGGGTCGCGCCGAGCGCGGCAATAGTGTGTGGACATGGCGACTCCTGATGCCCCCGCTGCCGCGCCTCGCACCTCGAACATCAACGTGCGCCGCGGCGAGCCGTTGGTCGTCGTGGAGCACGTCGACAAGCACTTCGGCGAACTCCACGTGCTCCGCGATATCAACACCGTCGTGACCCGCGGCGAGGTGGTGGTCGTGATCGGCCCGTCGGGCTCGGGCAAGTCGACGCTGTGCCGCGCCATCAACCGCCTCGAGACGATCGACTCCGGCACGATCACGATCGACGGCGAGCCGTTGCCCGAGGAGGGCCGAGGGCTCGCCCGGCTGCGTGCGGACGTGGGCATGGTGTTCCAGTCCTTCAATCTCTTCGCACACAAGACGGTGCTCGAGAACGTGACGCTCGGCCCGATCCGGGTGCGCGGCATGAAGAAGAAGGATGCCGACGAGAAGGCGATGCAGCTGCTCGACCGCGTCGGTGTGGCCAACCAGGCGCAGAAGATGCCCAACCAGCTCTCGGGCGGTCAGCAGCAGCGTGTCGCGATCGCGCGCTCCTTGGCGATGAACCCGAAGCTCATCCTGATGGACGAGCCCACGAGCGCCCTCGATCCCGAGATGATCAACGAGGTGCTCGACGTCATGATCGGCCTCGCGGCCGAGGGCATGACGATGATCGTCGTCACCCACGAGATGGGCTTCGCGCGCAAGGCGGCCGACCGGGTGCTCTTCATGGCCGACGGCGCCATCGTCGAGGAGGCCACGCCCGAGCAGTTCTTCACCAACCCGCAGAGCGACAGGGCCAAGGACTTCCTCTCGAAGATCCTGGAGCACTGAACGACCCCCGGCCGCCCCCAACGGCCGGGCACCGAGAGGCGGGTCGCCACGAGCGACCCGCACGCACAGCAAAGGACGAAGACATGAAGCGACTGAGACTCCCTTTGATCGCCCTGGCGGCTGCCGGCGCGCTCGCGCTCACGGCGTGCGCGGGCGGTGACACCACCACCGGTGACGGCGGCGACGACACGACCGCGCCGGAGGAGGTCACGTTCGAAGAGGGCACGACGATGGCCGAGCTCAACGAGGCCGGCGCCATCACGATCGGCACGAAGTTCGACCAGCCGCTGTTCGGACTCATGGGCCCGTCGAGCGTGCCCGAGGGCTTCGACGTCGAGATCGGCAAGATCCTCGCCGGCAAGCTCGGCATCGCCGAGGAGAACATCGAGTGGGTCGAGACCGTCTCGGCCAACCGCGAGCCGTTCATCGAGAACGGGCAGGTCGACATCGTGATCGCGACCTACACGATCAACGACACCCGCAAGGAGGTCGTCTCGTTCGCAGGGCCGTATTACATGGCCGGCCAGTCGATCCTGGTGCTCGCCGACAACGAGGACATCCAGAGCGAGGAAGACCTCGTCGGGCAGCCCGTCTGCTCCGTGACCGGGTCGACCCCCGCCGAGAACCTCGCAGAGCTGGGCGCGGAGCCGGTGCTGACCGACACCTACTCGAACTGCCTCGAGCCGCTGCGCAACGGCTCGGTCGTGGCCGTCTCGACCGACAACGTGATCCTCGCGGGCCTGGCAGCCCAGAACGAGGGCGAGTTCAAGGTCGTCGGCGAGCCGTTCACCGAGGAGCCGTACGGCATCGGCCTCGCGCTCGACGACACCGACTTCCGCATGTGGATCAACGACGCGCTCGAGGAGTCGTACGAGGACGGCTCGTACGAGGAGGCGTGGAACGCGACCGCAGGGACCGTCCTGCCGTTCATCGACCCGCCTGCACCGGACCGCTACTGATCGATCGGATGCCCCGGCCCGCCCTGTGCGGCGTGCCGGGGCATCCGCTCCCATGACATGAGGAAGGAGGGGGAGTGGAACAGTACCTGTCGCTGTGGCCGACGTTCTGGGAAGGCTTCCAGATGACGTTGCTGCTGCTCGCGGTCTCGGGTGTGGCCTCGCTGATCCTCGGCACCGTCATCGCTGCGATGCGCATCTCGCCCATCGGCTCGCTGCGCACGTTCGCCGCGTTCTGGACCGAGATCGCCCGCAACACCCCGCTCACGCTCGTCTTCTTCTTCTTCGTGTTCGTCATCCCGTTCCTCGGCCTGCGGCTGCCGTTCGTGCCGCTGGCGATGGGCGCGCTCGCGTACTACACGTCGCCGTTCGTGGCGGAGGCACTGCGCTCGGGCATCAACGGCGTGCCGGTCGGTCAGGCCGAAGCGGCGCGCAGCATCGGGCTCGGATTCGGCCAGACGGTCTCGCTCGTGGTGCTGCCGCAGGCGTTCCGCATGACCATCCCCCCTCTCATCAACGTCTTCATCGCCCTCACCAAGAACACCTCGGTCGCGGGCGGCTTCTTCGTGCTCGAGCTGTTCGCGGTCACGCGCGCGCTCGCCAACTCGAACGGCAACATGGTCATAGCGATCCTGCTCACCGCCGCCGCGCTGTACCTGGTCATCACGGTCCCGCTGGGCTTGCTGGCCGGTCAGCTCGAGAAGCGACTGGTGGTGCGCCGATGACCGCTCCCAGCGTCCTCTTCGACGCGCCCGGCCCCCGTGCCCGGCGCCTGTCGCTCATCGCCTCGATCGCGGGCATCGTCGTCATCGCGGCGCTGCTCGTCTGGGTGGGCATCATCCTGGCCACCCCCCGTCAGTCCGGCGGCATCACGGTGCCGGGCATGTTCGACCCGTCGCGGTGGAACATCTTCCTCGACCCCGAGGTGTGGACCTTCATCGGCCGCGGCGTGATCGGCACGCTCCAGGCGGCCGCGCTCGCCGCCATCGGAGCGATGGCGCTCGGCATCGCGTTCTCCCTCATGCGCTCCTCGACGATCGCGTGGGTGCGCATCCCCACGGCCTGGCTCATCGAGTTCCTGCGCGGCATGCCCGTGCTGCTGATGATGCTGTTCATCCTGCTTGTCGCCTCCACCCAGGCGCTCTGGGCGGTGGTCATCGCGCTCGCGCTCTACAACGGCACGCTCATCGGCGAGGCGCTGCGCGCCGGCCTCGCCGCGCTGCCCCGCGGGCAGCGCGAGGCGGCGCTGAGCGTGGGCATGCGCGAATTCCAGTCGAAGATCCTCGTGGAGTTCCCGCAGGCGTTCCGCCAGATGCTGCCGATCATCGTGGCGCAGCTGGTGGTGCTGCTCAAGGACACCTCGCTCGGCTACATCGTCGGCTACAACGAGCTCATCCGCACGACCATGAACAACCTGGCGAGCTTCTACGGCAACCGCTACCTGTTCTCGCTGTTCGTGGTGACCCTCGTCATCTATCTCGCGATCAACCTGTCACTGTCGTGGTTCGCGCGCTGGCTCTCGCGGCGCACGGCCAGCGGCGGGCGCAAGGTGAAGGCGGGCGGAAACGGCACGGCGACGCCCGGGCAGGCCGACCCCACCTCGGCGATCCGGCTCGCGCAGGCCAACGCGGAAGCGCGGCAGGCCGGAGCGCAGTGACGGATCGACCCGGCACCCGCCGGTAGACTCGACTCTCGTGTCTGACGCGCACGAGATCCCCGAACCCCCGACCACCGGCATCACGGCCGAAGCGGTCGAGCAGGCCGTCGACGGCGCCCTCGCGGCGATCGCCGCGGCCGCCGACACCGCCGAGCTCAAGGCCGCGCGCGCCGCGCACACCGCGGAGGGCTCGCCGCTGGCGAGGCTCAACGCGCGGATGCGCGAGGTGCCGCCCGAGAAGAAGGCGGAGTTCGGCAAGCTCGTCGGCCAGGCCCGCGGGCGGGTGAACCAGGCCCTGGCGTCCCGCGAGGAGGAGCTCGCAGCTGCCGAGACGGCTGCCAAGCTCGAGGCCGAGCGCGTCGACATCACGGCGCTGGCCCACCGCGCACGCGTGGGGGCGCGGCATCCCCTCACCCTCCTCCAGGATCAGATCGGCGACATCTTCACCGGCATGGGGTGGGAGGTCGCAGAAGGCCCCGAGCTCGAGCACGAGTGGTACAACTTCGACGCACTCAACCTCGACGAGGACCACCCCGCGCGCCAGATGCAGGACACGTTCTACGTCGACCCGGTCGCGCGCCACCTGGTCATGCGCACCCACACGAGTCCCGTCCAGGTGCGCTCGATGCTCGAGCGCGACCTGCCGATCTACATCGTGTGCCCGGGCCGCGCCTACCGCACCGACGAGTACGACGCCACGCACCTGCCGGTGTTCTCCCAGTTCGAGGGTCTCGTGATCGACAAGGGCATCACGATGGCCCACCTCAAGGGCACGCTCGATCACGTCGCGAAGGCCCTGTTCGGCGCCGAGGCGAAGACGCGGTTCCGCACCAACTTCTTCCCGTTCACCGAGCCGTCGGCCGAACTCGACCTGTGGCACCCGACCTTCAAGGGCGGCGCGCGCTGGATCGAGTGGGGCGGCTGCGGCATGGTCAACCCCAACGTCCTGCGCGCCGCGGGCATCGATCCCGAGGAGTACTCGGGCTTCGCCTTCGGCATGGGCATCGAGCGGACCCTCATGTTCCGCTCCGATGTGCAGGACATGCGCGACATGGCCGAAGGCGATGTGCGCTTCAGCGAGCAGTTCGGAATGGTGGTCTGATGCGCGTCCCTCTCTCGTGGCTGCGTGAGTACGTCGACGTCCCCGCGGACGCGACGCCCGATGATGTGCTGGCGGCGCTGGTGTCGGTCGGCTTCGAGGAGGAAGACGTCTTCCGCTTCGAGCTGCAGGGCCCGATCGTCGTCGGCGAGGTGCTCGAGTTCGTCGAGGAGCCCCAGTCCAACGGCAAGACGATCCGCTGGTGCCAGGTGCGGGTCGCGCCCGACGGCCAGACGGCGGCCGATGGCGGGGATGCCGTGCACGGCGTGGTCTGCGGCGCGCGCAACTTCTTCCCCGGCGACAAGGTCGTGGTGACCCTTCCCGGCGCCGTGCTGCCGGGGCCGTTCCCGATCGCCGCCCGCAAGACCTACGGACACGTGTCGGACGGCATGATCGCTTCGGCCAAGGAGCTCGGCCTCGGCGACGAGCACAGCGGCATCCTGCGCCTGGTCGAGCTCGGCATCGACGCGCCCGTCGGCACCGACGCGATCGCTCTGCTGGGTCTCGACGACGTCGCCGTCGATGTGAACGTCACCCCCGACCGCGGCTATGCGCTCTCGATCCGCGGCATCGCCCGCGAGTACGGGCACGCCACCGGGGCGGCGTTCCGCGACCCCGCCGACCGCCCGTGGGGCGAGCTCCAGCAGCCGGCCGGGGGCTTCGCGGTCGCCGTCGACGACGTCTCGCCGATCCGCGGCCGGGTGGGCGCCTCCGAGTTCGTCGCGCGGATCGTGCGCGACGTCGATCCGACCAAGCCGACGCCCGCGTGGATGGTCGCGCGGCTCACCCTCGCCGGCATCCGGTCGCTGGGCATCCTGATCGACATCACCAACTACGTGATGGTCGAGCTCGGCCAGCCGATACACGGGTACGACCTCGACAAGCTCGCCGGCGGCATCACCGTGCGCCGCGCGACGGCGGGCGAGAAGCTCGAGACCCTCGACGGCAAGGTGCGCACGCTCCACGCCGACGACCTCCTCATCACCGACGAGTCCGGTCCGATCGGCCTCGCCGGCGTCATGGGCGGCGGCACCACCGAGATGAGCGGCGCCACGCGCAACGTGCTCATCGAGGCGGCGACCTTCGACACCGTCTCGATCGCGCGCACCGCCCGCCGGCACAAGCTGCCGAGCGAGGCATCCCGTCGCTTCGAGCGCGGCGTCGACCCGGCGATCCCCTTCGTGGCCGCCCGCCGCGTCGCCGACCTCATGGTCGAGTTCGCCGGGGGCACGCATGATCTCGAGGTCGGCGGAGCGCTGTTCGCGACCGTCGAGCAGTCGGCGATCGCGCTGCCCGCGGGCTTCGTCCCCGGGCTCATCGGCGTCGGCTACACCGACGACACCATCACCGGTGCGCTCGAGATGATCGGCTGCGAGGTGCGCGCGCAGGAGTCCGGCTGGTCGGTGACCCCGCCCACCTGGCGCCCCGACCTGACCGACAAGTGGACGCTCGCCGAAGAGGTCGCCCGCATCGACGGCCTCGACAAGATCCCCTCGGTGCTGCCGGTCCCACCCTCGGGCCGGGGCTTCACCGCCGCACAGCACGGCCGTCGGCGCGTGGCCAACGCCCTCGCCGCCGCCGGGTTCGTCGAGACGCCCTCGTTCCCCTTCACGACCGAGGAGCAGAACGACCTGCACGCGTCGGCGTCGGGCGGGCACCTGCCGAGCATCAAGCTCGCCAACCCGCTCGACGGGCAGGCGCCCTTCCTGCGGCGCACCCTCGTGCCGGGCCTGCTGAGCGTCGCCCACCGCAACCTGTCGCGCGGCTTCACCGATCTCGCCCTGTTCGAGACCGGCTCGGTGTTCCTGCCCGCGCCGGGCGTGCCCTACGGCACGGCGACCGTGCCGCCGCTGGCGGTGCGCCCCGACGCGGCGACCCTCGCCGACCTCGATGCGGCCATCCCGCCGCAGCCGCGCCACGTTGCCGTGCTGCTGACCGGCAGCCGCCTCGCCAAGCAGCCGGGTGTGGCCGCCGAGCCGTTCGATCTCGTCGACGCGCTCGATGCCGTGCGCACGATCGCGGCGGCCGCCGGTGTGACGATCGACGTCGCCCAGGGGGAGCGTGCCGCGCTGCATCCCGGGCGCACGGGTGTGCTGAGCGTCGACGGCGAAGAGGTCGGGTACGTCGGCGAGGTGCTGCCTGCCGTATCCGCAGACGCCGATCTGCCCGGCCGCGTGCTGGTCGCCGAGCTGAACCTGGACCGCGTGCTGGAGCGTGCGGGCGGTCGCGTCGTGGCCGCCTCGCTCTCGGGCTATCCGGCCGCGACGCAGGACGTCTCGCTGGTGGTGGGGTCATCCGTCACCGCGGGCGACGTGCGCGCCGCGCTGGTCGAGGGCGCGGGCGACCTGCTGGAGTCGGTTCGTCTCGTGGACGACTACCGCGGTGCGGGTGTCGCCGAGGGTGCGAAGAGCCTCACGTTCGCGCTGCGCTTCCGCGCCGCCGATCGCACGCTGACGGCGGCCGAGGCGACCGAGGCCAAGCTCGCCGGCGTCGCCGTGGCGGCCGAGCGGTTCGGCGCGACACTGCGCGAGTAGACAGCGCCGGCGGGGCCGCCGAACCCGCGTGCAGAACTCCGGAACTTCGCGCCGCATCGGCGCCGGCCGAATCCGCCGGCCCGGGCAGGAGCGCGGATCTCCGGAGTTCTGCACGCTCACGCCGGCGTTCCGCCGTGAGCGGAACGCCCGTGTTCCCGCCGCAGTCTCTGCTTGGGTGGGCCCATGACCGAAGTGCTCGTGCTGGGCGGAACCGGATGGCTGAGCGGTCGCATCGCGGCCCTGTGGCGGGATGCCGGAGCCGCCGTCACGTGTGTGGCGCGCGGGTCCCGCCCGGCGCCGGAGGGCACGGCGCTCCACGTCGCCGACCGCGACGCGCCCGATGCCTACGACGCTCTGGCGGAGCGCGAGTGGGACGAGGTCGTCGACGTCTCCTCGGTGCCCGAGCACGCCGCGGCGGCCGTCGACGCCCTCGCCGGGCGCGCCCGGCACTGGACGTACGTCTCCTCGCTGTCGGTCTATGCGGCGAACGACGTCGTGGGCGCCGACGAGTCCGCCCCGACGGCCGAGCCCGCCCAACCGGGCGACGAGTACGACTACTCGCGGGCGAAGGCCGCGGCCGAGCACACGGTGCGCGAAGCCCTGCCCGGTCGTGCCGCGATCGTGCGACCCGGTCTCATCGTGGGCGACGGCGACCCTACCGACCGCTTCGGCTACTGGGTCTCGCGCTTCGCGCTCGCCGGCGACGGGCCCGTGCTCATCCCGGGCGACGAGCGCCGCACGCAGGTGATCGACGTCGACGACCTCGCGGCCTTCGTCGGCCGGCTCGGCGCGCGGCAGTGGGTGGGCGTCGTCAACGCCACCGGCCCGTCGACGGCCCTGCGGGACGTGCTTCACCTCGCGCGCGAGGTGGCCGGCCACACCGGGGCAGTCGTCGCGGCATCCGATGACCAGCTCCTCGCCCACGAGGTCTCGTACTGGATGGGGCCGCGCTCGCTGCCGCTGTGGCTCCCCGCCGACATGCCGGGGTTCGCCACCCGCTCGATCGACGTGTACCGGCGGGAGGGCGGACTTCTGCGTCCCCTGCGGGAGACGCTCGCGCGCACGCTCGACGACGAGCGCACCCGCGGACTCGCGCGCGAGCGCCGCGCCGGCCTCACGCGCGTCGACGAGCGGGGGATCATCGACGCGCTGATCTCCTGATTTGCGGATGCCGCGGCGCGGCCGCTATCGTCGGCGCATGCCTTCGGCACTTCAGGGACCCGCCGCGCTCGCTCCGAGCGTCGCTCCCGCGCGCCGACGCCGCCTCCGTCTGGACGGCCGCCGAATCTAGGCGACCCCGCGAGGCTCTGCGACGGAGCCTGGGTGCGGGCGTCGCCGTCTCCGGCCCCCCGTTCCAGACTCTAAGGTTGAATCCATGACGTTTTCGGTCGCCGTCTCCGGCGCATCCGGCTATGCGGGCGGCGAGATCCTGCGGATCCTCGCCGCACATCCCGACGTCGAGATCCGCACGGTCACCGCGCACTCCAACGCGGGCCAGCCGCTGATCCAGCACCAGCCGCACCTGCGCTCGCTCGCGCACCTGACCCTGCAGAACACGACGCCCGAGGTCCTCGCCGGACACGACGTCGTCTTCCTCGCGCTGCCGCACGGGCAGTCCGGCCAGTACACCGACGCGCTCGGCGACACGCCGCTCGTGATCGACGCGGGTGCCGACCACCGGCTCGAGAGCCGCGAGGCGTGGGACGCCTTCTACGGCGGCGACTTCCACGACCCGTGGGCGTACGGGGTGCCCGAGCTGCCCGTCGCCGGAGCGAAGCAGCGCGACCGCCTCGTCGGCGCCACGCGCATCGCCGCGCCCGGCTGCAACGCCTCGACGGTCAGCCTCAGCCTCGCGCCGGGCGTCGCGGCGGGGGTCATCGACGCCGCGGACATCGTCTCGGTGCTCGCCGTGGGGCCCTCGGGCGCCGGCAAGAGCCTCAAGACCAATCTCCTCGCCAGCGAGATCCTCGGCACCGCCAACCCCTACGCGGTGGGCGGCACGCACCGTCACATCCCCGAGATCCGCCAGGCGCTGGTCGGCGCGGGGGCGACCGGCCCGGTCGGGATCTCGTTCACGCCGGTGATCGTCCCCATGGCCCGCGGCATCCTCGCGACCTCGACGGCGCCGATCGCCGCGGGCGCCTGTGACGATCAGATCCGCGCCGCGTGGGAGTCCGCGTACGGCGACGAGACGTTCGTGCAGCTGCTCCCGGCGGGATCCTTCCCCCGCACGGCCGATGTCGTGGGCGCCAACACCGCGTTGATGGGCCTCGCGATCGATCGCGCCGCGAACCGTGTCGTCGTCGTCACCGCCGTCGACAACCTCGTCAAGGGCACGGCCGGAGCCGCCGTGCAGTCCATGAACATCGCGCTGGGCCTCGCCGAGGGCACCGGCCTGTCAGTGAACGGAGTCGCGCCGTGAGCGTCACCACGCCCCAGGGCTTCGAGGCGGCCGGCGTCGCCGTCGGCCTCAAGTCGACCGGCAAGCCCGACGTCGCGGTCGTCGTCAACCGCGGCCCGCTCAAGGTGGGCGCCGCCGTCTTCACGAGCAACCGCGCGAAGGCCAACCCGATCATGTGGTCGGAGCAGGTCGTCGCCGACGGCGTGGTCGAGGCGATCGTGCTGAACTCCGGCGGCGCCAACTGCTTCACCGGCTCGTTCGGCTTCCAGACCACCCACCAGACGGCCGAGAAGGCCGCCGAGCTGCTCGAGGTGAGCGCGGGCGACGTGCTCGTGTGCTCGACCGGGCTCATCGGCACCGGCGACGAGGTGTTCCGTGCGAAGGTGCTCGCCGGCACGGCCCAGGGCATCGCCGAGCTCTCCGCCGACGGTGGCGAGGCCGCATCGCTGGCGATCATGACCACCGATTCGAAGCCCAAGCGCGCCGCGCGCACCGGCGCGGGCTGGGCGATCGGCGGCATGGCCAAGGGGGCCGGGATGCTGGCGCCGGGCCTTGCCACGATGCTCGTCGTGATCACCACCGACGCCGTGCTCACCGCCGCCGAGGCCGACGCCCACCTGCGCGCCGCGACCGGCGTCACCTTCGATCGACTCGACTCGGACGGCTGCATGTCGACCAACGACCAGGTGACGCTGATGGCCAGCGGCGCTTCCGGCATCGCCCCCGATCCGGAGGAGTTCCGCCGTCTGCTGACGGAGGTCTCCGACGACCTCGCGGCGCAGCTGCAGGGGGATGCCGAGGGCGCGAGCCACGACATCTCCATCGACGTGGTCGGCGCGGCCAGTGAGGCCGACGCGGTCGAGGTCGGCCGCTCCGTCGCCCGCAACAACCTCTTCAAGGCGGCGATCTTCGGCAACGACCCGAACTGGGGGCGCGTGCTCGCCGCCATCGGCACCACGCAGGCGGTCTTCGATCCGTACGACGTCGATGTCTTCATGAACGGCGTGCGGGTGTGCACGGCCGGCGGCCCCGACCGGCCGCGCGAAGAGGTCGACCTGACGCCCCGGGCGACCAGCGTGCGCATCGACCTCAAGTCGGGCGACGCCGCGGCGCTGATCCGCACGAACGACCTCACGCACGACTACGTCCACGAGAACAGCGCGTACTCCTCATGACCGATATCCAGGACACCGATCCCACCGAGGCCAGCACCCGGGCGGTCACGCTCATCGAGTCGCTGCCGTGGCTCAAGCGCTTCCGCGAGCAGATCGTCGTGATCAAGTACGGCGGCAACGCGATGGTGAGCGAGGAGCTGCAGGACGCCTTCGCCGCCGACATCGCCTACCTCCGCTACGTCGGCGTCAAGCCCGTCGTGGTGCACGGCGGCGGCCCGCAGATCTCCTCGATGCTCGACCGCCTCGCGATCCCGAGCGAGTTCAAGGGCGGGTACCGCGTCACCAGCACCGAGGCGATCTCGGTGGTGCGCATGGTGCTCACCGGTCAGATCAACCCGCAGCTGGTCTCCAAGATCAACGCGCACGGCCCGGTCGCGACCGGCCTCAGCGGTGAGGACGCCGGCCTGTTCGGCGGACGACGCCGCGGCGTCGTCATCGAGGGGATCGAGCACGACCTCGGCCGAGTGGGCGATGTCGTCGAGGTCGACCCGCAGCCGGTGCTCGACCAGATCGCCGCGGGTCGCATCCCCGTCGTCTCCAGCATCGCGCCCGACCTCGACCACCCCGGGCACTCGCTCAACGTGAACGCCGACGCCGCGGCATCCGCCCTCGCCGTCGCGCTCGGGGCGGCCAAGCTCGTCGTGCTCACCGATGTGCCGGGACTGTACGCCGACTGGCCGAACCGCGATTCGCTCGTCTCGCACCTGACCTCGACCGACCTGCGCGCGATGATGCCGAAGCTCGAGTCGGGCATGATCCCCAAGATGACCGCGTGTCTGGAGGCCGTCGAGGGCGGCGTCGAGACGGCGGCCATCATCGACGGACGCGTGCCGCACTCGGTGCTCGTCGAGATCTTCACCAGCAAGGGAATCGGAACAGAGGTGGTGCTCGGATGACATGGCAGGATGACGCGGGTCGAGACCTCGTCCGCAGCTTCGGCGATCGCATGGCGATGTTCGTGCGCGGCGAGGGATCGTATCTGTGGGATGCCGAGGGCACCCGCTACCTGGACTTCCTCGCGGGCATCGCGGTGAACTCCCTCGGGCACGCGCACCCCGCCTTCGTCGAGGCGATCTCCCGGCAGGCGGCGACCCTCGCGCACGTGTCGAACTACTTCGCCACGCCGCCGCAGCTGGAGCTCGCGAGCCGCCTCAAGCGCCTCGCGGGAACCGGAGACCGCGGCCGCATCTATTTCGGCAACTCGGGCGCCGAGGCCAACGAGGCGGCGTTCAAGCTCGCCCGCCTGCACGGCGGTGCGGACCGCCCCCGCATCCTCGCGCTGCGCGACGCGTTCCACGGCCGCACGATGGGCACCCTGGCCCTCACCGGCAAGCCCTGGATGCAGGAGCCCTTCCTGCCGATGACCCCCGGGGTCGAGTTCATCGACTCGACCGTCGAGGCGCTCGAGGCGGCACTCGACGACCGTGTCGCGGCGCTGTTCGTCGAGCCCGTCAAGGGCGAGGCGGGCGTCATCGACCTCCCTGACGGCTTCCTGCAGGCCGCGCGCGCACTCACGGGGCAGCACGGCGCCCTGCTGATCGTCGACGAGATCCAGACCGGCGCCGGGCGCACGGGGGAGTGGTTCGCCTTCCAGCACGCCGGCATCACGCCCGACGCGATCACGGTCGCCAAGGGCATCGGCGGCGGCTTCCCGATCGGCGCCCTCATCACCTACGGCGACGCGAGCGACCTGTTCTACCCCGGCACCCACGGCTCGACCTTCGGCGGCAATGCGCTGGGCACCGCGGTGGCCGGAGCCGTGCTCGGCGAGATCGAGGACGCGGGACTGGTCGCCAACGCGGCCGAGCGCGGCATCCAGCTGCGCGACGCGATCCTCGCGATCGATTCGCCGGTGATCGGTGGATGCCGCGGCCGCGGCCTCCTCATGGGCGTGGCCCTGCGCCACCCGGTCGCCAAGGCCGTCGTCGCGGCGGCGCAGACCCACGGGCTCATCGTCAACGCACCCAACGACGAGACGATCCGCCTCGTGCCGGCGCTGACCATCGGCGACGTCGAGATCGACGAGTTCATCCAGTTGTTCACCGCCGCCCTGCGCACCGTCGAGGACGCGCTCGTGCTCGACGGCGCCGCCCACCCGGAGGTTTCGAAATGACCCGTCACCTGCTGCGCGACGACGATCTCACCCAGGCCGAGCAGAACGAGATCCTCGATCTGGCGGTCGCGCTGAAGAAGGACCGCTGGAAGCTGAAGCCCCTCGAGGGCCCCCAGACGGTCGCCGTGATCTTCGACAAGTCGTCGACGCGCACGCGCGTGTCGTTCGCGGTGGGCATCGCCGACCTCGGCGGCTCGCCGCTGATCATCTCCACGGCCAACAGCCAGCTCGGCGGCAAGGAGACGCCCGCCGACACCGCGCGCGTGCTGGAGCGCCAGGTCGCCGCCATCGTGTGGCGCACCTACGCGCAGGCGGGCCTGGAGCAGATGGCCGAGGGTACGCGCGTGCCGGTGGTCAACGCGCTCAGCGACGACTTCCACCCGTGCCAGCTGCTGGCCGACCTGCTCACCATCAAGGAGCACAAGGGCGAGCTCCATGGGCTCACGCTCGCCTTCTTCGGCGACGGGATGTCGAACATGGCGCACTCGTACATGCTGGCGGGCGTCACCGCGGGCATGCACGTGCGCGTCGCGTCGCCGGAGGCGTACGCGCCCCGCGACGACGTGATCGCGGATGCCGATCTCCGGGCCGCCGAGACCGGCGGATCGGTCACCCTGTACACCGACCCCAACGAGGCCGCCGCCGGTGCCGACGTCATCGTCACCGACACGTGGGTCTCGATGGGCAAGGAGGAGGAGAAGCTCGCGCGACTGCGCGACCTCGGCGGCTACAAGGTCACGCAGGAGCTCATGGGCCTCGCCCAGGACGACGCGATCTTCATCCACTGCCTCCCGGCCGACCGCGGCTACGAGGTGGACGCCGAGGTGATCGACGGACCGCAGAGTGTCGTGTGGGACGAGGCGGAGAACCGCCTCCACGCCCAGAAGGCCCTCCTGGTGTGGCTGCTGCGGCAGGACTGACCGAGCCTCCCGCCGCGCGCTCCCACCTGGCGCGCGCGTGGCGACGCCTGACCGGGCCCGGCCGGGTCGCCGGCGTGGACCTCGCGCGGTCGCTCGCCGTGTTCGGCATGTTCGCGGCGCACCTGCTGCGGATCGACGCCCCGTTCACGTGGAGCGCGCCGGCGACCTGGATCGCGGTGGTCGACGGCAATTCGTCGATCCTCTTCGCCACGCTCGCGGGCGTGTCGATCGGACTCGCCACCGGCGGTGCGCGGCCCCTCGCCGGGGCGGCACTCGGCATCGCGCGCGGACGCCTGGCCGTGCGCGCCCTGTTCCTGTGGGTCCTCGGCGTCGCGCTCACCTTCACCGGGGTACCGGTGTTCGTCATCCTTCCCGCGTACGCGATCCTGTTCCTCCTCGCCCTCCCGCTGCTCGCGCTCCCCGCGCGCGTGCTGCTGCCCTCGGCGGCGGTCATCGCCCTGGTGATGCCGTGGGTGCAGGCGCTCATCGACGCCCAGCCGTTCTGGTCGCGTCCGACCGGCAGCGACGTCTCGCTGCTGCTGGGCTACCACTACCCGTTCACCACGTGGATCGCCTTCCTCATCGCTGGCCTGGGGCTGTCCCGTCTCGATGTGCGCCGCCTGCGCGTGCAGACCGGCGCGCTGCTCGCCGGCGCGGGCGTCTGCGCTCTCGGGTTCGGGCTGGATGCCGCTGCCCACCCGCCCGGGGCAGGCGACGCCGCCGCGGGGCGTGCGACGAGCGCGGCATCCACTCCCGATCTGTGGGACCAGGTGTGGACGGCCGAACCCCACTCGACGGGGATCCTGGAGGTGCTGGGATCCGGCGGATTCGCGATCGCGGTGATCGCGGCTTGCCTCCTCGTGTGCCGCACGCCGGTGCGCTGGGCGGTGCTGCCCCTGCGTGCCGTCGGGGCGATGCCGCTGACCGCCTACACCGCGCAGATCATCGGGTGGGGGATCGCGGCGTCGATCGTGCTCGGGGATGCGACCGATCTCGGCGGATTCCGCGACCTCGATCCCCTCGGGCCGTTCGTGCTGTGGACGATCGTGGGATGCACCGCGTGGGCGCTCCTGGTCGGCCGCGGGCCGGTGGAGTGGCTCGTCGATCGCACGGCGAAGGGCCTGGTGCGCGAGGACCGCATCGACATCGCACCGTGACGGGCGGCACTGCTGGGTAGGCTGGTGCGGTGAGTGATGCGAAGGCGGAAGGCACCAACGAGGGCGCGCTGTGGGGCGCCCGCTTCGCGACGGGGCCGTCGCCCGAGCTGGTGGAGCTGAGCCGCTCGACCCATTTCGACTGGACGCTGGCCCTCTACGACATCGCGGGCTCCCACGCCCACGCGCGGGCGCTCGCCGACGCGGGCTACCTCACCGGTGACGAGGCGGCGGCCATGCACGCCGGACTCGACGCGCTCGCCGATGCGGTGCGCAGCGGCACGCTCGTCGCCGCCCCCACCGACGAAGACGTGCACGGCGCACTGGAGCAGGCGCTCATCGCGCAGGTCGGTCCCGAGCTCGGCGGCAAGCTGCGGGCCGGTCGCAGTCGCAACGACCAGATCGCGACGCTCGTGCGCATGTACCTGATCGACCACGCCCGCATCATCGCCCGCGAGGTGCTGCGACTCATCGACGCGCTCGTGGCCCAGGCCGAGGCGCACCCCGACGCGATCATGCCCGGTCGCACCCACCTGCAGCATGCGCAGCCGGTGCTGCTGGCCCACCATCTCCAGGCGCACGCCTGGCCCCTCGTGCGCGACCTCGAGCGCCTGCGCGACTGGTCCGCCCGTGCCGCGGTCTCGCCCTACGGCGGCGGCGCTCTGGCGGGCTCCACTCTCGGCCTCGACCCGCAGCTCGTCGCCCGCGAACTCGGCCTCGCCCGGCCCGCGGAGAATTCGCTCGACGGCACGTCGGCGCGCGACGTGGTCGCGGAGTTCGCCTTCATCGCCGCGATGATCGGGGTGGACCTGTCGCGGTTCGCCGAGGAGATCATCCTGTGGAACACGCGGGAGTTCGGCTTCGTCACCCTCGACGACGGCTACTCGACCGGGTCGAGCATCATGCCGCAGAAGAAGAACCCCGACATCGCCGAGCTCGCGCGAGGAAAGTCGGGCCGGCTCATCGGCAACCTCTCCGGGCTCCTCGCGACGCTGAAGGGCCTGCCGCTCGCGTACAACCGCGACCTGCAGGAGGACAAGGAGCCGGTCTTCGACTCGGTGCGCACACTCGAAGTCGTGCTGCCCGCCTTCGCCGGGATGGTCGCGACGCTGCGGTTCGACACGGCCCGCATGGCGGCGCTCGCGCCGGAGGGCTTCTCGCTCGCGACCGACGTCGCCGAATGGCTCGTCAAACAAGGCATTCCGTTCCGCGACGCGCACGAGATCTCCGGCGCGCTCGTGCGCGCCTGCGAGGAGTCCGAGATCGGCCTCGAAGACGCCTCCGACGACCTGCTCGCGAGCGTGTCGACGCACCTGACCCCGTCGGTGCGCACGGTGCTCACGATCGAGGGCTCGGTCGCCTCGCGCACCGGAACCGGGGGAACCGCCCCGGTGCGCGTCGCCGAGCAGCGCGCCGAGCTCATCGCGCGCGCGCAGGGCGCGGCCCACGCTCTCGGGCTCTGACGACCCGGCGCGACCGCCCGGTCGGCGCGGTCGGGCGCGTGAAGGGCTTCGGCTGTCAGACGATGGCGAGCCGCACGACTCCGGAGGCGACCGACGCCCACAGGAGGCTCGCGAGGGTGCCGATGATGAAGCGCTCCCGTGCTTCGGCGGCGGCCAGTTCCGAGAAGCGGCCGACGCTCTTCACTGCGACGACGACGGCGATCGCCTCGGGGAAGCCCGCGATCACCGCGAGGGTCACGCCGATGCGCTCGAGATAGCCGATCGTGACGCCGCCGCGCAGCACCTCGCGCACCGGGGCGGCGGTGGTCGCGCCCGGGGGCGCCGGCGCCCGCAGCAGGATGCCCCCGTTCTCGCCGTCGGCCACCCGGCCGTGCGTGGCGATGTCGAGCACGCGCCGCGTCACCGGGTCGCCGCCGAGGATCGCGGCCGCCGCACCCAGCAGCGCGAGCATGAGCCCCACGATGGTCGGCACGTTCAGGGGGAAGACGCTCAGCACGAGCGCGCACAGCACGATCAGCCCGCTCGCGACGGCGAGCGGCACGGTGGCGGGCTTGCGCAGACTCACGATGACGAGCACGAGCACGCCGCACAGCGTGAGGAACAGGAAGATCGACAGCGCGGCGATCAGCAGGGCGTCGGGGAGGACCATGCGGTCAGTCTGGCAGAGGGGTGCGACGCGCTCCTGACGCGACATCGGCGCGTTCGAGCAGCCGGACGAGCGCGGGCACGGCGGCCTCCTCGACCCGCAGCGCGGCGGCCTTCGCGCGCAGGCTGACGGCCGACTCGCTGATCGCGAGCTCCTCGGCGGCGTCGCGCTGCGATCGGCCGGTCGCGAGGAGGTCGTACACCTCCCACCCCTCGGCGGTGCGCCGGTCGCGGATGTCGACGAGGGTGCGCACGAGCGCCTCGGCGTCGGGTGCCTCGTCGCCGTCGGCGCCCACGAGCGCGATCCGGCCCGGAGCGCGCTTGGCCTGCTCGACGGCGGACCGGGCGCGCACGAACGCCGATCCGCGGCCGGCCCGCACGTTGTCGGGGAGGGGCGTCTCGATCTCGCCGACGCCCACCCCGACGCTCCAGGTGCCCGCGCGGGTCAGGTCCAGCACGGTCGCGAGCACCGCCGCGGCGTCTGTCAGCGCGACCTGCACCTCGTCGCCGGCGGTGCGCTCGGGGGCGAGGGCGATCGCGGGCGCACCGGCGCGCCTGATCGCGGCGATGCCCTGGGGCACGAGGTCGGTGCCGCGACGGCTGCCGCGCTGATCCGTGGTGATGACGAACATGAGGAGTGCCTTGAGTCTGTGGACTGATGTACCAAGAGTTTAGCTCAGAAGCTGTATACCCGAAAGGGGGATCGCGACCCGTGGCATCCACCCGCTGATAGCCTGGCACGCGTGTCTACCGCCGTCGTGAGCACGACCGCCCCCGCCAACGACCCGTCGTTCGAGAACGTCTGGGACGAGCTGGTCTGGCGCGGCCTCGTGCATGTGTCCACCGATCAGGAGGCGCTGCGCGCCCTTCTCTCCGGCGGCCCGATCACGTACTACTGCGGCTTCGATCCGACCGCGCCGAGCCTGCACCTGGGCAACCTCGTGCAGCTGCTGACGATGCGCCGCATGCAGCTGGCCGGGCACAAGCCCCTCGGACTCGTCGGCGGGTCGACGGGCCTCGTGGGCGACCCCCGCCCGTCGGCCGAGCGCACCCTCAACACGCGCGAGACGGTCGCCGAGTGGGTGGGGTACCTCCGCTCGCAGGTCGAGCGGTTCCTGAGCTTCGAGGGCGAGAACGCGGCGCGCATCGTCAACAACCTCGACTGGACGGCGCCGATGAGCGCCATCGACTTCCTCCGCGAGATCGGCAAGCACTACCGCGTCGGAACGATGCTGAAGAAGGACGCCGTCGCCGCGCGCCTCAACTCGGAGGCGGGCATCAGCTACACCGAGTTCAGCTACCAGATCCTGCAGGGCATGGACTACCTCGAGCTGTACCGCCAGTACGACTGTGTGCTGCAGACGGGCGGGTCCGACCAGTGGGGCAACCTCACCAGCGGCACGGATCTCATCCATCGCGTCGAGGGCGTCTCGGTGCACGCGATCGGCACGCCGCTGATCACCAACAGCGACGGCACCAAGTTCGGCAAGAGCGAGGGCAATGCGATCTGGCTGGATGCCGCGATGTGCAGCCCGTACCGCATGTACCAGTTCTGGCTCAACACCGACGACAGCGACGTGATATCGCGCCTGAAGGTCTTCACGTTCCTCACGCGCGACGAGATCGAGGAGTACGAGCGGCGCGTGGCAGCGGAGCCCTTCCGCCGCGAGGCGCAGAAGCGCCTGGCTCTGGAGGTGACCGCGTTCGTGCACGGCGCGGCGGCGACGGAGGCGGTCATCGCCGCTTCGGAGGCGCTGTTCGGACAGGGCGATCTGTCCGCGCTCGACGCGGAGACCCTGCGTCACGCGCTCGAGGAGCTTCCGCACGCGACGGTTCCCGCCGGCACCGGCATCCTTCCGGCGCTCGTCGACACGGGCCTCGTGTCGAGCCTGTCGGAGGGCCGCCGGGCGATCGCCCAGGGCGGCGTCTCGCTCGACGGCGTGAAGGTCGGCGACGAGGCGACCGTCGTCTCGGGGTCGCTCCCCGGGGGTGTGTCGGTGCTGCGCCGCGGCAAGAAGACCCTCGCCGGCGTCTTCGTCACCGGTCGCTGAGCGCGCGGGCAGAGCGTGCCGTTCACGCCGAGTCACGCGGTCGTCGCGCTGCCGTTCGTGCGCACGCCGCTCGTGCCGGCGGCCATCGCCGTGGGCGCGATGACGCCGGATCTGCCCCTGTTTGTGCGCGGGCTCCCGCTCTCGTACGGGCGCACGCACGACCTCGGCTGGCTGCCCGCGACGGTGCTGGTCGCGCTCGTGCTGCTGCTCGTCTGGCGGTGCGTGCTGCGCCCGGCCGCGCGGGAGCTGGCGCCGCGGTGGCTGGCGGGGCGGCTGCCCGAGCAATGGGATGCCGGTGCCGCCGCCTCCGCACGCGAGACCCTGTCGATCGACGGATCCGCCGACGGGAGGCGCCGCGGGTCGGCGACAGGTGCGGCGCTGCTGGTGGCATCCCTCCTCATCGGCGTCGTCAGCCACATCGCCTGGGACCTGTTCACCCACGAAGGGCGCGCCGGGGTCGAGGCCCTGCCGCTGCTCGACGAGCAGTGGGGCCCGCTGCTCGGCTACAAGTGGCTGCAGCACGGCTCCAGCGTCGTGGGGCTCGCGATCATCGCGGTGTGGGCGATCCTCTGGCTGCGTGGGCGCCGGCCCGCGGCATCCCTCCCGTGCCTTCTGCCGTCGTGGGCACGATGGTCGTGGTGGCTCTCGCTTCCGCTCGTCCTGCTCGCGGCGTGGCTGTGGGGACTGGCCGTGCTCGGTCCGCTGGATGCCGTGTTCACCGTCGCCCATCTGGCCTATCGTGTGCTCCCGCCCGCGTGCGCGGCGTGGGGTCTCGGCACCCTCGCCCTGTGCATCGGCGTGCAGGTCGCCCGCGCGCGCGGAACAGTGCCGGCTGAGCGCTGATCGCCCCCGCTCAGGCGCTGCGGTCGGCCCAGCCCGCGGCGTCCTGCCCCCAGGGCCGTGGGGGAGCGAAGGTCGTCGGCCCGCCCGCGTACGCCAGGGCGGGCGCCGTGGTGGTGAGGGCGAGGCCATCGACGACGAAGTGCTGCAGGTGCGAGGTCGGGTCGGGAGCGTCACCGGGATCGGGCGCGGAGGTGCGCGGCAGGTGGAGCAGCTCGGCGGCCACGCGGCGCAGCGACGTGTCGGCGATCCACGAACCGCCTTCGTGCGCGCGCCGGGCGATCAGGGAGACGACCGCGGCGGCGAGCAGGTAGCCCGCGCTGTGGTCGAGCGCCTGGGCGGGGAGCGCGCCCGGGATCGCCCCGTCGCGCGACTCGAGCCACGAGATGCCGCTGGCGGCCTGCACGATGCTGTCGAACCCGCGGCGGTCCGCGGCATCCGCGCCCCACGCCGACAGACGGGCCACGATGATGCCGGGGCGACGGCGCGCGAGCGTCTCCGGCGCGAGACCGATGCGGTCCATCCCCGCCGGCCGGTAGCCCAGCACCACGACGTCGGCGGTGCGCAGCAGCGCGTCGAACGCGGGGGAGCGCGCGTCGAGCACGCAGGAGCGCTTCGCGTGTCCGGTGTCCAGGTGCTGCCATCCGATCTCGGGATGATCCGGCGGATCGATGCGCAGGACATCGGCACCGAGCAGGGCCAGCGTGCGGGTGGCGATCGGACCGGCGATCACGCGGGTGAGGTCGAGCACGCGCACCCCCTCGAGCGGGCGCGCCGGCGATGCCGGGGCGAGGGGCGCCGGTGGCCCTCCTCCGAGTCGGGCGACGCGCAGGATCGGCGCGGCGCGAAGGCCGGCGTCGTGCGCGGGGACTTCGGCGAGCACCGGGGTGCAGATGCCGCCCGCATCCGACACGGTGCGTGACAGCTTCACGGCGTCCGCCGCGGAGAACGCACGCGCGGCGGACTCGGCGCTCGCGTCGTCGGCGAGGCCCAGCGCGTCGCGCAGCGCGCGGGCGTGCCAGGGGTAGTTCGCGTGCGTGCGCACCCACCCGTCGGAGGTGCGGAAGAATCCCGAGAGTGCCGCGAAGGCGTCGGGCCGGCTGCCGTCGAGACGGAAGTGGCGCTCCGACCCGTAGACGATGGCCACCCGGGTGGGATCGAGGTCGACGGCGGCCGCACCGGCGAGCCGGGCGGCAGTGAGACTCGCCGCCGCCACACTCGCCCACGCGAGCGCACCGACGTCGGTGACGGCGGACAGAGGCACCGGGTGGCGCGGCCCATGCACCAGCGCGAGCTCGGCGCGGTCGCGACCCAGGGCGGCCCACACCGTCTCGAGCATCGCGCGGGCGCTGCGCGTCATCGACTTCTCGTCTCGCCCATGCGTGGACACTACGGCGCGACGGCCCGGCGGACCAGTACCCGCGCGGGTCCCCGCGCCCCGGGAACACCTCGCGACACGCCCGGGATGCCACCTCGATTCGACGGTGCGCCCGATCACGCGTAATGTCTTTCTTGTTCGCCCCAAAGGGAGAGCGGTGAGGCAGAGCCCCGCCCCCTCAAGTGCCGAACACCTCCCACTCATAGAAGACCTGGCGGACTCGCGTCTGTGTGGTCTACCATGAATGGGTTGTCCTCCCCAGGGACCGCGGTCATCGCGTCTCCTCGGACCAGCTGGTCCGGGTGCGTCGATTTGACAGACGGCCTGAGGCGGATAAGATTGTGAAGTTGCCCTGCGGGGAGCGGCTGCCGGTTGGTGGTTGGTCTGCAGGTGTGTCCGATCCTTGAGAACTCAACAGCGTGCACTTGTCAAATGCCAATTTTTTTCCTCGTCCAGTCTTTTTGGCTGGTGAGTGAATTCCTTTGGATCAAAGTCCAATCCTTTTTGGGTTGGCGTATGGATGTCAGTTTGATATTCGTTTTTGGTCAGTTCGAACTCGCTGCATGATCGTTTTCCCGGTTGTGTATGCATTTTTTCTTTATGGAGAGTTTGATCCTGGCTCAGGATGAACGCTGGCGGCGTGCTTAACACATGCAAGTCGAACGGTGAAGCTCAGCTTGCTGGGTGGATCAGTGGCGAACGGGTGAGTAACACGTGAGCAACCTGCCCCTGACTCTGGGATAAGCGCTGGAAACGGCGTCTAATACCGGATATGCACCACGATCGCATGGTCTGTGGTGGGAAAGATTTTTTGGTTGGGGATGGGCTCGCGGCCTATCAGCTTGTTGGTGAGGTAATGGCTCACCAAGGCGTCGACGGGTAGCCGGCCTGAGAGGGTGACCGGCCACACTGGGACTGAGACACGGCCCAGACTCCTACGGGAGGCAGCAGTGGGGAATATTGCACAATGGGCGGAAGCCTGATGCAGCAACGCCGCGTGAGGGATGACGGCCTTCGGGTTGTAAACCTCTTTTAGCAGGGAAGAAGCAATTCGTGACGGTACCTGCAGAAAAAGCGCCGGCTAACTACGTGCCAGCAGCCGCGGTAATACGTAGGGCGCAAGCGTTATCCGGAATTATTGGGCGTAAAGAGCTCGTAGGCGGTTTGTCGCGTCTGCTGTGAAATCCCGAGGCTCAACCTCGGGTCTGCAGTGGGTACGGGCAGACTAGAGTGCGGTAGGGGAGATTGGAATTCCTGGTGTAGCGGTGGAATGCGCAGATATCAGGAGGAACACCGATGGCGAAGGCAGATCTCTGGGCCGTAACTGACGCTGAGGAGCGAAAGGGTGGGGAGCGAACAGGCTTAGATACCCTGGTAGTCCACCCCGTAAACGTTGGGAACTAGTTGTGGGGTCCATTCCACGGATTCCGTGACGCAGCTAACGCATTAAGTTCCCCGCCTGGGGAGTACGGCCGCAAGGCTAAAACTCAAAGGAATTGACGGGGACCCGCACAAGCGGCGGAGCATGCGGATTAATTCGATGCAACGCGAAGAACCTTACCAAGGCTTGACATACACCAGAACGCCGTAGAGATACGGAACTCTTTGGACACTGGTGAACAGGTGGTGCATGGTTGTCGTCAGCTCGTGTCGTGAGATGTTGGGTTAAGTCCCGCAACGAGCGCAACCCTCGTTCTATGTTGCCAGCACGTAATGGTGGGAACTCATGGGATACTGCCGGGGTCAACTCGGAGGAAGGTGGGGATGACGTCAAATCATCATGCCCCTTATGTCTTGGGCTTCACGCATGCTACAATGGCCGGTACAAAGGGCTGCAATACCGTGAGGTGGAGCGAATCCCAAAAAGCCGGTCCCAGTTCGGATTGAGGTCTGCAACTCGACCTCATGAAGTCGGAGTCGCTAGTAATCGCAGATCAGCAACGCTGCGGTGAATACGTTCCCGGGTCTTGTACACACCGCCCGTCAAGTCATGAAAGTCGGTAACACCTGAAGCCGGTGGCCCAACCCTTGTGGAGGGAGCTGTCGAAGGTGGGATCGGTAATTAGGACTAAGTCGTAACAAGGTAGCCGTACCGGAAGGTGCGGCTGGATCACCTCCTTTCTAAGGAGCATCTGGCAGTCATCGCCTTTTGGGGTGGTGGGTGTCCAGGCGCCGGATCAGACCGAATGTGTCTGCCGGTAGCTCATGGGTGGAACATTTGACGAGGCCTCTTCCTGGGGGTTTGGAGTTAGTACGCCATTTCGGTGGTTGGAAGGTTCTGGGCTCTGTTGGGTGGGGCGTGCACGCTGTTGGGTCCTGAGGGACCGGATGCGCATTGTCTTCGGATGGTGTGTTCCTTTCCTCTGGGCCCATTCTTGCTGCCGGTTTTTTTTGCTGGTTGTGGGGGTGGGTACCGCCCGTACTTTGAGAACTACACAGTGGACGCGAGCATCTTCGAACCAGGTCTTCGGGCTTGGTTCGTGAAAGATGATCTTAAAGATCATTAGTCAATTTCTGATTCCGGCCCTTTTGGGGTCGGGTCGGGTTTTTGATTCAACTCATGTGATTTCAAGTCTTTAAGAGCAAACGGTGGATGCCTTGGCATCTGGAGCCGAAGAAGGACGTAGCAATCTGCGATAAGCCTCGGGGAACTGATAAGCAAGTTTTGATCCGAGGGTGTCCGAATGGGGAAACCCCGCCAGGGCGCGTGCGTGCCTGGTGACTCCCGCCTGAATATATAGGGCGGGTAGAGGGAACGTGGGGAAGTGAAACATCTCAGTACCCACAGGAAGAGAAAGCAACCGCGATTCCGTTAGTAGTGGCGAGCGAAACCGGATCAGGCTAAACCCAGTGTGTGTGATATCCGGCAGGAGTTGCATGTTGGGGGTTGTGGGACTTTCCGTACTGTTCTGCCGAGCAGTGGACGTGATGCGTGTGTATAGGTGAACGGTCTTGAAAGGCCGGCCAGAGTGGGTGCCAGCCCCGTAACCGAAATGCGTGACGCAGCGTGGAGAGTATCCCAAGTAGCACGGGGCCCGAGAAATCCCGTGTGAATCTGTCAGGACCACCTGATAAGCCTAAATACTCCCAGATGACCGATAGCGGACAAGTACCGTGAGGGAAAGGTGAAAAGTACCCCGGGAGGGGAGTGAAATAGTACCTGAAACCGTTTGCTTACAAACCGTTGGAGCACCCCTGGTAGGTGTGACAGCGTGCCTTTTGAAGAATGAGCCTGCGAGTTAGCGATACGTGGCGAGGTTAACCCGTGTGGGGTAGCCGTAGCGAAAGCGAGTCTGAATAGGGCGATTCAGTCGCGTGTCCTAGACCCGAAGCGAAGTGATCTATCCATGGCCAGGCTGAAGCGACGGTAAGACGTCGTGGAGGGCCGAACCCACTTAGGTTGAAAACTGAGGGGATGAGCTGTGGATAGGGGTGAAAGGCCAATCAAACTTCGTGATAGCTGGTTCTCTCCGAAATGCATTTAGGTGCAGCGTTGCGTGTTTCTTGCCGGAGGTAGAGCTACTGGATGGCCGATGGGCCCGACCAGGTTACTGACGTCAGCCAAACTCCGAATGCCGGTAAGTGAGAGCGCAGCAGTGAGACTGTGGGGGATAAGCTTCATAGTCGAGAGGGAAACAACCCAGACCACCAACTAAGGTCCCTAAGCGCGTGCTAAGTGGGAAAGGATGTGGAGTTGCTCAGACAACCAGGAGGTTGGCTTAGAAGCAGCCACCCTTGAAAGAGTGCGTAATAGCTCACTGGTCAAGTGATTCCGCGCCGACAATGTAACGGGGCTCAAGCACGCCACCGAAGTTGTGGCATTGACATTATTGGTAGGCCTTCGTGGTCCAGCCGTGTTGATGGGTAGGAGAGCGTCGTGTCGCGAGTGAAGCGGCGGGGTGACCCAGCCGTGGACGCGACACGAGTGAGAATGCAGGCATGAGTAGCGAAAGACGTGTGAGAAACACGTCCTCCGAAAGACCAAGGGTTCCAGGGTCAAGCTAATCTTCCCTGGGTAAGTCGGGACCTAAGGCGAGGCCGACAGGCGTAGTCGATGGACAACGGGTTGATATTCCCGTACCGGCGAAGAACCGCCCCAATCAATCCAGTGGTGCTAAGAGTCCTAGCCGTCATGCAGCGGATCCCTTCGGGGTGAGGCGGTGGTGGTGAACGCTCGACCCCATGCTGGTGCGGTTAGCGTATTAACAGGTGTGACGCAGGAAGGTAGCCCATCCCGGGCGATGGTTGTCCCGGGGCAAGTGCGTAGGCCGAGTCGTAGGCAAATCCGCGACTCATACAGGCTGAGACACGATGCGGATGAAAAGTGGGTGATCCTATGCTGCCAAGAAAAGCATCGACGCGAGGTTCTAGCCGCCCGTACCCCAAACCGACTCAGGTGGTCAGGTAGAGAATACCAAGGAGATCGAGAGAATCGTGGTTAAGGAACTCGGCAAAATGCCCCCGTAACTTCGGGAGAAGGGGGGCCCTCCGCGTATTAGGACTTGCTCCGAAAGCGTGTGGGGGCCGCAGAGACTAGTGGGTAGCGACTGTTTACTAAAAACACAGGTCCGTGCCAAGTCGCAAGACGATGTATACGGACTGACGCCTGCCCGGTGCTGGAAGGTTAAGAGGACGGGTCAGCCGCAAGGCGAAGCTCAGAATTTAAGCCCCAGTAAACGGCGGTGGTAACTATAACCATCCTAAGGTAGCGAAATTCCTTGTCGGGTAAGTTCCGACCTGCACGAATGGCGTAACGACTTCCCAACTGTCTCAACCGCGAACTCGGCGAAATTGCATTACGAGTAAAGATGCTCGTTACGCGCAGCAGGACGGAAAGACCCCGTGACCTTTACTACAGCTTGGTATTGGTGTTCGGTGTGGCTTGTGTAGGATAGGTGGGAGACTGTGAAGCGGACACGCCAGTGTTCGTGGAGTCATTGTTGAAATACCACTCTGGTCACTCTGGATATCTAACTTCGAACCGTGATCCGGTTCAGGGACAGTGCCTGGTGGGTAGTTTAACTGGGGCGGTTGCCTCCCAAAAAGTAACGGAGGCGCCCAAAGGTTCCCTCAACCTGGTTGGCAATCAGGTGGCGAGTGTAAGTGCACAAGGGAGCTTGACTGTGAGACTGACAGGTCGAGCAGGGACGAAAGTCGGGACTAGTGATCCGGCAGTGGCTTGTGGAAGCGCTGTCGCTCAACGGATAAAAGGTACCTCGGGGATAACAGGCTGATCTTGCCCAAGAGTCCATATCGACGGCATGGTTTGGCACCTCGATGTCGGCTCGTCGCATCCTGGGGCTGGAGTAGGTCCCAAGGGTTGGGCTGTTCGCCCATTAAAGCGGTACGCGAGCTGGGTTTAGAACGTCGTGAGACAGTTCGGTCCCTATCCGCTGCGCGCGTAGGAAGTTTGAGAGGATCTGACCCTAGTACGAGAGGACCGGGTTGGACGAACCTCTGGTGTGCCAGTTGTACTGCCAAGTGCACCGCTGGTTAGCTACGTTCGGGATGGATAACCGCTGAAAGCATCTAAGCGGGAAGCCGGCCTCAAGATGAGACTTCCATACCCTACGGGGTGAGAGGCTCCCAGCCAGACTACTGGGTTGATAGGCCAGATGTGGAAGCGCAGCAATGCGTGCAGCTGACTGGTACTAATAAGCCGATGACTTGATAACACACCGTTTATGGTGCTCGCGTCCACTGAGTGGTTCCCGATGTACGGTCGGGACACCGCAACAACAACATCTTTTGTTATTGCACACCGGAAACATCAATAGTGTTTCGGCGGCCATAGCGAGAGGGAAACGCCCGGTCCCATCCCGAACCCGGAAGCTAAGCCTCTCAGCGCCGATGGTACTGCAGGGGGGACCCTGTGGGAGAGTAGGACACCGCCGGACTTCCATTACCGAAATGGCCACCCAACGCAGGGTGGCCATTTCGCGTTAACAGCGATTGTCAGACTGATCGCGAACGGGGAGGATCGAGACATGGCAGACGACGAGCCGCGCACGGAGCGACAGGGCGACGGTCGGCGTACGGATCGACGTCCTCCTCGCGACGCAGAGAAGCGCCCCTACGTGAAGCGCGACGGGGACAAGAAGCCCTATCAGAAGCGTGATGGCGACAAGAAGCCGTATCAGAAGCGTGATGGTGAGCAGCGCTCGTACGTGAAGCGTGACGGCGACCAGCGTCCCTACGCCAAGCGCGATGGTGACCGGAAGCCCTACCAGAAGCGCGATGGTGAGCAGCGCCCGTACGAGAAGCTCGACGGCGACAAGAAGCCGTACCAGAAGCGTGACGGTGAACAGCGTTCCTACGCGAAGCGCGATGGTGACCGGAAGCCGTACGCGAAGCGCGATGGTGAGCGGCGCCCGTATCAGAAGCGCGATGGTGAGCAGCGCCCGTACGAGAAGCGCGACGGCGACAAGAAGCCGTACCAGAAGCGTGACGGTGAACAGCGTTCCTACGCGAAGCGCGATGGTGACCGCAAACCCTATGAGAAGCGCGACGGATTCTCGTCGCGGTCGCCGCGCCCGACGCGCGGCGGGGCCGACCGGCCCGACCGCGCGATGCGCGAAGGCGAGATCCGTCCGGTGCGCGCGCGCCACGACGACCCGGTGATCCCCGAAGAGGTCACCGCGCGCGACCTGCACCCGAGTGCGCGCAACGAGCTGAAGACCCTCAGCAAGGAGAACGCCGACGCCGTCGCGCGACACCTCGCGATGGCCGCGCAGCTGATCGACGAAGACCCGGCGCTCGCCCACCAGCACGCGATCTCCGCGTCGCGCCGAGCAGGCCGCATCGCGGTCGTGCGCGAAACCCTGGCGATCACCGCGTACGCGACCGGCGACTTCGCCCTCGCTCTGCGGGAACTGCGGACGTACCGCCGAATCTCCGGCCGTGATGACCAGATCGCGCTGATGGTCGACAGCGAGCGCGGCGTCGGCCGCCCCGATCGCGCCCTCGAGGTCGGGCGCGACGTCGACCGTGCGGCCCTCCCCACCGCCGTGCGTGTGGAGCTGGCCATCGCCATGTCGGGCGCGCGCCTCGATCTCGATCAGCCGGACCGTGCGCTTCTCGAGCTCGACATCCCCGAGCTCGATCCGGATCGCGCCTTCGAATGGAGCCCCGCGCTGTTCGGCGCGCGTGCCGCCGTGCTCGAAGAGCTGGGACGCGTCGACGAGGCCGACGAGTGGGCCCGCCGCGCCGTGATCGCCGCCGAGGCGCTCGACGACGCGAGCGGACTCGACGACCTCGAGACGGTCGTCGTGGAGGAGATCGAGGAGATCGAGCTCGACGACGAGGTGATCACGGAGACCTCCACCGGCGGCATCCCGATCGCCGATGTCGCCGGCGACGACGCGGACACGTCGGAGACGACCGACTGATGGGCCTGTTCTCGCGCCGGCAGTCGTCGACGCCGACGCCGCTCGACGGCGTCGACGTCGTGCTCGCCGACCTCGATGGGGTCGTCTACGCCGGCGCCGGGCCCCTGCCGCACGCGGTGGAGAGTCTCACCGGCGCCGGTGAGAGCCGACGCCTCGGCTACATCACCAACAACGCGTCGCGCACCGACGCGTCGGTGGCGGCGCACCTGAGCGAACTCGGTCTGCAGACCGCCGCGGAGGAGGTCGTCACCAGCCCGCAGGCGGCGATGCGCCTGCTCGCGACCCGTGTCGCGCCGGGGTCGACGATCCTCGTCGTGGGCGGGGAGGGACTGGTCGTCGAGGCGGAGAAGTCCGGCTACATCGTGACCCGCTCGGCCGATGACGCACCCGCCGCCGTCGTGCAGGGCTTCGCCCCGGAGGTCGGGTGGACGCACCTGGCCGAGGCCGCCTTCGCACTGAAGGTCCCCGAGGAGGAGGGCGGGATCCCCTGGATCGCGACCAACACCGACTGGACAATTCCGCAGTCGCGCGGCGTCGCTCCAGGCAACGGCACGCTCGTGTCGGCGGTGCACACGGCGATCGGACGCTTGGCGACGGTCGCCGGCAAGCCCGAGACGCCGATCTTCGAGGAGGCCGTCGCGCGGTTCGGCGCGTCGGCGCCGCTCTTCCTCGGCGACCGTCTCGACACCGACATCCTCGGCGCCAATCGCGCGGGCATCCCGTCGGCCTTGGTGCTCACCGGCATCGACCGTCCGAAGCACCTGCTGGCGGCGCCCGCGGGCTCGCAGCCGACGTACGTGCTCTCCGACCTGCGAGAACTGCACGAGCCCTACCCGCAGACGATCGTGCGCGATGGCGTGGTCAGCGTGGGAGGCGCGTCGGTGCGGATCGACGGTCCCGACGTGACGATCCTGGCGGCGGGGGAGCGGCAGATCGATCTGCTCCGCGCCGGCGCCGCCGCGATCTGGCAGACCGGCCGCGCGATCTTCGGCTTCCGTGTGCCCGAGGCGCTCTACGCGGATCCCTTCCACCGCCCGTGATTCGCCGCTCGCCGGCATCCACGTCGTCCTATCCTGAGGGGATGGACGACACCGACTCCCGCGCGGACGAGACCGACGACCTGCTCTCGGCGCTCGAGGTGATCGAGGAGCAGCCGCTCGCCGACCGCGCGGCCGCGTATGCGTCGCTCCATGATGAGTTCGCCCGCAGGCTCGAGTCCGCGCCCGGTGCCCGGTCGGCATGACGGAACGGCTCGATGCGGCGCTCGCGACTCGAGGCCTCGCGCGCTCGCGCACCCATGCGGCGCAGCTGATCGCCGACGGCGTGGTGTCGGTCGACGGGCGGCCGGTCGTGAAGCCCTCCGTGCGCGTGGCCGATGACGCGGTGATCGAGGTCGACGGCGGCGACCATTACGTCAGCCGCGCCGCCCACAAGCTCGTCGCGGGACTCGATGCGTTCGGCATCGTCGTCGAGGGGCGGGTCGCCCTCGACATGGGGGCGTCGACGGGCGGATTCACGCAGGTGCTGCGCGAGCGCGGCGCCGAACCCGTCATCGCCGTCGACGTCGGCCACGGTCAGCTCGCCCCGTCGATCTCACGCGATCCGGGCGTGGTCTCGATCGAGGGGTTCAACGTGCGGTACATGACCCCGGCCTCACTCGCGCAGGCGAGCGGGGTGGATGCCGCGCCCGGCCTGATCACGGGCGACCTGTCCTTCATCTCCCTGTCGCATGTGCTGCCGGCGGCGCGCGCCGTCGCCGCGGCCGGGGCCGATCTCGTACTTCTCATCAAGCCGCAGTTCGAAGTCGGCCGCACGGCGGTCAAAGGCGGGCTGGTCACCGACGCGGCGCTGCGCGCGGATGCGGTCGCGGGCGTGCTGTGGGCGGCGTGGGATGCGGGCCTCGGCACGTGCGGCATCGTCTCCTCCCCGATCCTGGGCACGCACGGCAACGCCGAGTACATCGCGCATCTCGCGCCGGGGCGCGGCGCCAATCCGACAGAATGGTTGAGCACTGTGAACCGACTGACGGGGAGTCCATGACCAACGCCGATCGCAGCATCCTCGTGGTGGCCCACGCGGGACGCGCCGACACGGTGCACGCGGCCTCGCGGGTGATCTCCGCGCTGCGCGAGGCCGGCGCCCGACCGGTGCTCGCCGCCGACGATCGTGCCGACCTGGCGGCCGTCGAACCCGCCCTCGCCGATGTCGCGGTGCTGGTCGACGACGTGCCCGTCGACGAGATCGAGCTGGCCATCGTGCTCGGCGGCGACGGCACGATCCTGCGCGCGGCGGAACTTGTGCGCGAGGGCACCGCTCCGGTGCTCGGCATCAACATGGGCCACGTCGGGTTCCTCGCCGAGATCGAGCGTGACGACATGGACGACGCGGTGCACCGCGTCATCGCGCGCGACTACTCGGTCGAAGATCGCATGGCGTTGCACGTGCGGGTGAAGGATGCCGACGACCAGGCCGTCTACGAGACGTGGGCCCTCAACGAGGCGACCGTCGAGAAAGCGAGCCGGGAGCGCATGCTCGAGGTGGTCATCGAGGTCGACGGCCGCCCCCTTTCGACGTTCGGATGCGACGGCGTGGTGGTCTCGACCCCGACAGGGTCGACCGCCTACAACTTCTCCGCCGGCGGCCCGGTGATCTGGCCGACGGTCGAGGCGATCGCGGTCGTGCCGCTGTCGGCCCACGCGCTGTTCGCCAAGCCGCTCGTCGTCGGCCCCGACCACGCGGTCGCGATCGAGCTGCTCGAGCGCACCAACGGCACCGGCATCCTGTGGTGCGACGGCCGTCGCTCGCACGACCTGCCGGCCGGCGCCCGGGTCTCGGTGCGCCGCTCCACGCGTCCGGTGCGCCTCGCGCGCCTGCATCCGGCCGCATTCACCGATCGCCTGGTCCGCAAGTTCCGGCTTCCCGTCGAAGGGTGGCGCGGCCCCAGCTCCACCAACGGGGGTGTCGCGTGATCGAGGAGATGCGCCTGCGCGACCTCGGCGTGATCGCCGAGGCGACGCTGCCGATCGGTCCCGGCTTCACCGCCATCACCGGCGAGACCGGTGCCGGCAAGACCATGGTCGTGACCGGCCTCGGTCTGCTGCTGGGCCAGCGGGCCGATGTCGGCGCCGTGCGCGCCGGGGCGCCGCAGGCCAGCGTCGACGGGGTCTGGATCGTTCCCGACACCGGTCCGGTCGCCGACCGCGTGCGCGAAGCCGGCGGCGACCTCGAGCCCCTCGGGGCGGGGCGCGCCGAGCTCCTCGTCGGTCGCACGATCTCCGGCGAGGGCCGCAGCCGCGCGTCGGTCGGCGGCCGCCAGGCACCCGCCGGGGTGCTCGCCGACCTCGCCGACGAGCTGGTGGTGGTGCACGGGCAATCCGATCAGCTCCGGCTGAAGTCGGCGGCGGCGCAGCGCGACGCGCTCGACCGCTTCGGCGGCGACGCCGTGGCCGTGGCGCTCGCGCGGTACCGGACGGCCTTCGAGGCATGGCGGGCGCTCGACCGCGAACTCGGCGAGCTGCAGACCGACCTCGACGCCCGCGCCCGCGAGGCGGCCGACCTGCGGGTGGCCATCGCCGAGGTCGAGCAGGCGGCGCCGGTCGCCGGCGAAGACGGCGAGCTCGCGCTGCGGGCTGAGCGCCTCTCCCACGTCGAAGAGCTGCGGCTGGCGGCGGCGACCGCGCACGGGGCGCTCTCCGGCGACGCCGATGTGCCCGAGGCGCCCGACGCCTCCACGCTCATCGCCGATGCCCGGCGCGCGCTCGACCGCGCGGCCGACCGCGACCCTGCCCTCGCCGAGTTCGCCGCACAGGCTGCCGAGGTGGGCTACCGTATCGCGGACCTCGCGGCCGGGGTCGCCGGCTACCTCGCCGACCTCGACGAGGCGGGGCCGCACGAGCTCGCCGCCGTCGAGGAGCGCCGTGCTGTGCTGGCGTCGCTGGTGCGCGCCCACGGGTCGCTGGATACCGCGCTCGACCTGCTCGCGAGCGGGTCGGCTCGCCTCATGGAGCTCGAAGACGACGGCGACCGCATCGAGCGGCTCACGCGCGAACGCGAGGCGGCCACCGCCGCCCTCGATGATGCGGCGGCCGCCCTCACCGCGGCCCGCACCGACGCCGCGCAGCGGCTCGGTGCGCTCGTGACCGAGGAGCTGCGGGCCCTTGCGCTCCCCGACGCGCGCATCGAGGTCGCCGTGACCCCCGCCACGCCCACCCCGGCGGGGCGCGACGAGGTCACGATCCTGCTCGCGCCGCACCCCGGCTCGTCGCCGAGACCGGTGTCGAAGGGCGCGTCGGGCGGCGAGCTCAGCCGGGTCATGCTCGCGATCGAGGTCGTGATCGCGGGCGTCGATGCCGTTCCGACGTTCGTGTTCGACGAGGTGGATGCCGGCATCGGCGGCGCCGCGGCGATCGAGGTGGGGCGGCGCCTGGCGCGCCTCGCCGAGTCGGCGCAGGTGATCGCGGTCACCCATCTCGCGCAGGTGGCCGCGTTCGCCACCAATCACCTGAGCGTCGTGAAGGCCAGTGACGGCTCCGTGACGGCATCCGATGTCCGACGCCTCGAGGGCGCCGATCGCGAGGCCGAGATGGCGAGGCTGCTGTCGGGTATGCCCGATTCGGATGCCGCCCTGACACACGCACGTGAGTTGCTCAGCATTCCCGCACACGTCGACTGATAGGATAAAAGCCCGTGATGCAGACTTCAGCAGCGGCCCATTCGAACGACACCACCCGGCACATCTTCGTGACCGGAGGTGTCGTTTCCTCGTTGGGGAAGGGACTCACGGCGGCGAGCCTGGGCAACCTCCTCACGGCGCGAGGGCTTCGCGTGGTCATGCAGAAGCTCGACCCGTACCTGAACGTCGACCCGGGCACGATGAACCCGTTCCAGCACGGCGAGGTGTTCGTCACCGACGACGGTGCCGAGACCGATCTCGATATCGGCCACTACGAGCGCTTCCTCGACATCGAGCTGAGCCAGGCCGCGAACGTGACGACCGGTCAGATCTACTCGCAGGTCATCGCCAAGGAGCGCCGTGGCGAATACCTCGGCGACACCGTGCAGGTGATCCCGCACATCACCGACGAGATCAAGCGGCGCATGCGTCTGCAGGCCGACGAGTCGCCCAAGCCCGACGTGATCATCACCGAGATCGGCGGAACGGTCGGCGACATCGAGTCGCAGCCGTTCATCGAGTCGGCACGTCAGATCCGGCACGAGCTGGGTCGCGGCAACGTGTTCTTCGTGCACGTCTCGCTGGTGCCGTTCATGGGCGCATCGGGCGAGCAGAAGACCAAGCCCACGCAGCACTCGGTGGCGGCGCTGCGCTCCATCGGCATCCAGCCCGACGCGCTCGTGCTGCGCAGCGACCGGCCGGTCACCGACGCGAACAAGCGCAAGATCGCGCTCATGTGCGACGTCGACGAGGATGCCGTGGTCAACGCCGTCGACGTGCCGAGCATCTACGACATCCCCACCATGCTCAACGGCCAGGGCCTCGACGAGTACATCGTGCGCGCGCTCGGACTCGACAAGGCGAACGAGGTCGACTGGACGCGCTGGAGCAAGGTGCTCCAGGCCGTGCACAACCCCAAGCACGAGGTCACGATCGGCCTGGTCGGCAAGTACATCGATCTTCCCGACGCCTACCTCTCGGTCACCGAGGCGCTCAAGGCCGGCGGGTTCGCGCAGGAGACGAAGGTCAATGTCACCTGGATCGCGTCCGATCAGTGCGAGACGCCCGAGGGCGCGGCCAAGGCGCTCGGCGGCATCGACGGCATCGTCGTGCCGGGCGGGTTCGGCATCCGCGGCATCGAGGGCAAGATCGGCGCGCTGAAGTTCGCGCGCGAGCAGGGAATCCCGACCCTCGGCATCTGTCTCGGCCTCCAGTGCATGGTGATCGAGTACGCCCGCCACGTCGCCGGCATCGAGGGCGCCTCGTCGAGCGAGTTCGACCCCGACACCACCCACCCGGTGATCGCCACGATGGAGGAGCAGATCGACATCCTCGAGGCGGGCGACATGGGCGGCACGATGCGCCTGGGCCTCTACCCGGCGGCACTGGCCGAAGGGTCGATCGCGGCCGAGGTCTACGGCGCCACGACCGCGTCGGAGCGCCACCGCCACCGGTACGAGGTGAACAACCGCTACCGCGACCAGATCGCCGACGCCGGGCTCTGGTTCTCGGGTCTGAACCCCGACCTCGACCTCGTCGAGTACATCGAGCTGCCGCGCGACGTGCACCCGTACTACATCGCGACCCAGGCCCACCCCGAGCTGCGCTCGCGGCCGACCTCGGCGAACCCGCTGTTCCGCGGTCTCGTCGGCGCCGCGGTCGAGCGTCACCGTTCGAGCGAGCTGTTCGACGTCGAGAATGACTGAGCGGATGCCGCGCGCGGCGTCCGGACTGCGGGACGAGCCCGTCGAGGCCGAGGTGGTCGACAGCGAGCTCGTCTACGAGGGGCGCGTGTGGGATGTGCGCAGCGACACGATCCGCTACGGCGATGAGCAGATCGTCCGCCAGTACGTCGATCACCCCGGCGCCGCGGCCGTGATCGCGATCGACGAGCAGGACCGCGTGCTGCTCATCCAGCAGTATCGGCACCCGATCCGCCATCGCGACTGGGAGGTGCCGGCGGGACTGCTCGATGTGGCGGGGGAGCCGCCGATCGAGACGGCGGCGCGCGAACTCGCCGAGGAGGCGGACCTCGTCGCGGCCTCGATCGAGCCGCTCGTGAGCATCTTCACGACCCCGGGCGGCAACGACGAGATCGTGCACCTGTTCCTGGCCCGCGACCTGTCGGCGGCCCCCGACACGCACGCGCGTGAGCAGGAGGAGGCCGACATCCGCCTCGAGTGGGTGCCGCTGGCCGACGCCGTGGCGGGGGTGCTCGAGGGGCGCCTGCGCAACGGCATCCTCGCGGTGGGCGTGCTCGCGGCGGCGCAGCGCCTCGCCGGCGGCGCCGCGGTCGAGCCGGAGCGACTCGCGGGCAGCTGACGTGCAGCTCGACGACGCGCTCGACGCCTACCTGCGGCACGTGTCGATCGAGCGCGGCCTGTCCGACCACACGGTCGCGGCCTATCGGCGGGACCTCGCGTCGTACCTCGAGTGGCTCGGCGCGCAGGGCATCGGCCAGACGTCGGAGGTGACGCCGGCGGTGGTCGCCGCCTACGCCGCGGAGCGCGCGCGGGCGGAGCCGCCGGTGGCGGCATCCACTCTCGCGCGGCTCCAGTCGTCGGTGCGCGGGCTGCACCGGTTCCTCGTGCGCGAGGGCATCGAGCCCGACGACCCGTCGTCGCGGCTGCGGCCCCCCACACAGCCGCAGCGCCTGCCGAAGGCGCTCACGATCGACCAGGTCGAGCGACTCCTCGAGGCGGCCGGGCACGAGGGCGACCTGATCGGCCTGCGCGACCGGGCCCTGCTGGAGCTGCTGTACGCGACGGGCGCCCGCGTGTCCGAGGCGGTGCAGCTCGACGTCGACGACGTCTCCCACGGCGAGGTGCTGCGGCTGCGCGGCAAGGGATCGAAGGAGCGCATCGTGCCGGTCGGGTCGTACGCGCGGGCGGCGGTCGACGCGTACCTCACGCGCGCGCGGCCGGAGCTGGCCCGCCGCGGTAAGGCCGGCCCGAAGCTGTTCCTGGGCGCACGGGGCGCGCCGCTGTCGCGGCAGAGTGCGTGGCTCGTGATCCAGGGCGCCGCCGAGCGCGCGCAGCTGAAGGCCCATGTCTCGCCGCACACCCTGCGGCACTCGTTCGCGACGCACCTGCTGCAGGGCGGCGCCGACGTGCGGGTGGTGCAGGAGCTGCTCGGTCACGCCTCGGTGGCCACCACCCAGATCTACACGCACGTGAGCGTCGATGCCCTGCGCGATGTCTACGCGACCTCGCATCCGCGGGCACGGTAGGAGTACGCTCTGTGGTATGACCACGGAGCAGAATGCGGCGGTGCCGACGCTGCGGCCCCCGACCGGCCTCGCGATCTTCTGGATCGTCGCGGCGGCACTGGCCTGGATCGTCTCGTTCCTGCTCTATCTCGAGTACATCGGCCAACTCACCGACGAGGCGCCCCTCATCACCTGCACGTTCAGCGTCGTCGTCACCTGCGGACCGAACCTGCTCTCCCCGGCGGGCAACCTGCTCGGGTTCACGAACGCGATCATCGGCATCACGATGTTCCTCGGTCCGATCTACGCCGGCATCAGCGCGCTGGCGGCCCCGGCGGGGCTGCGTCTCTGGTACTGGCGCGTCTTCGGACTGTTCCTGCTCGGCGGATTCCTGCTCGTGCACATGTTCGCGTACCGCAGCGTGTTCGAGTTCGGCTCCCTGTGCCCCTGGTGCATGGTCGTGTGGCTGGCGACGATCCCGCTGTTCTGGTTCTCCCTCGGGTGGATGCTGCGCGACGGCGTGTGGGGGCGGCCGCGCGCCCTCGGCGCGACCATCCTCACGTGGGCGCCGCTCATCACGGTCGTGAACTACGCGATCATCGCGATCGCCGCCCAGGTGCGCCTGGACGTGCTCGGGTCGCTGTTCTGAGGCCGCCGACCCGGGGCGGCTCCCGGGGAGAGGCCCCCGCCATGACTAGAATCGTGGACGACATGGCGAAGGCAGGAGAGTCGGTGGCGGGCAGCAAGCGGGGCGCGACGAAGGCCTCAGACGAGGACACCCTGATCGGCCCCACCGGTCGTCCGTACCAGGGCTTCGCCACCCCTCCCAAGCTCGAGGGCACGGGACCTGCGCGCATCATCGCGATGTGCAACCAGAAGGGCGGCGTCGGCAAGACGACCAGCACCATCAATCTCGCCGCGGCGCTGGCCGGCTACGGCCGCAAGGTGCTCGCCGTGGATTTCGACCCTCAGGGTGCGCTCTCGGCCGGGCTCGGCATCCAGACGCATGACATCCCGACGATCTACGACATCCTCCTCGACGGCAAGCGCGACCCGCGCGATGTGATCGTCAAGGCGTCCGTCGAGAACCTCGACGTGATCCCCGCGAACATCGACCTGTCGGCCGCCGAGGTGCATCTCGTCAACGAGGTGGCCCGGGAGCAGACGCTCTCCCGCGCCCTGCTGAAGGTCAAGGGCGACTACGACGTCATCCTCATCGACTGCCAGCCGTCGCTGGGCCTGCTCACCGTGAACGCGCTCACCGCGAGCCACGGCGTGATCATCCCGCTGGAGTGCGAGTTCTTCGCGCTGCGCGGAGTGGCGATGCTCATCGAGACCATCGACAAGGTGCGCGACCGCCTGAACCCCACGATCCGGCTCGACGGTGTTCTTGCGACGATGTACGACCCGCGCACGCTGCACTCCCGCGAGGTGCTCGAGCGCGTGGTCGAGGCGTTCGGCGACGACGTGCTCGAGACCGTCATCGGGCGCACGGTGAAGTTCCCCGACGCGTCGGTGTCGGGCATGCCGATCACCGAGTTCGCCCCCGAGCACGCGGCCGCCCAGGCCTACCTGCGGCTCGCGCGGGAGCTGGTCGCCCGTGGTGCCGTCGCCTGAGGCCGACATCGCGTCGCCGGACGGGGGATCCCCGACTGAGCCCGAAGGGCGCTTCCGGGTCTCGCTGTCGAACTTCGACGGCCCGTTCGATCTGCTCCTGACCCTCATCACCTCGCACGAACTCGACATCACCGAGGTGTCGCTGTCGAAGGTGACCGACGAGTTCATCGCCTATCTGCGCATGGCCGAGTCGGCGGAGGAGCTCGATGAGGCATCCGAGTTCCTCGTCGTCGCCGCGACTCTCCTCGACATGAAGGTGGCGGGCCTGCTCCCGCAGGGGGAGCTGGTGGATGCCGAGTCCGTCGCCCTGCTCGAGGCTCGCGATCTGCTCTTCGCGCGCCTGCTGCAGTACCGGGCGTTCAAGGAGGTCTCGGCGTGGTTCGCCCGCTGCCTCCAGCGCGAGGAGCGCCGCCATGTGCGCGCGGTGCGGCTCGACGAGAAGTACCGCCGCGCGGTGCCGGAGCTCGTGTGGACCCTCAGCGCCGACGACTTCGCGGCGCTCGCCGTCGTGGCGATGACGCCCAAGGAGATCCCGCACGTCGGTCTCGACCACCTGCACGCGCCGTTGGTGAGCATCCGCGAGCAGGCCGCCGTGGTCGTCACCCTGCTGCGCGATCGCGGGGCGATGAACTTCCGCGAGATCGTGGCGGGCGTCGCGCAGACGGGGGTCGTGGTCGCGCGCTTCCTCGCGGTGCTCGAGCTCTACCGCCATGCCGCGCTGTCGTTCGAGCAGATCGAGCCGCTCGGTGAGCTCACGCTGCGCTGGACCGCCGAACGGTGGTCGGATGAGAACCTCGCCACGTTGGGAGCCGACTATGACCGCTGACGACCGACTCGCCGCACCGGGGGAGGCGCCGGAGACCTCCGACACCCCGCAGCCGCCGGTGGTGACCGACGTCGCCCGGCGTCTCGAGGCGATCCTGTTGATCGTCGACGAGCCGCAGAGCCTCGTGGCGCTCGCCACGGCGGTCGCCGCGCCGGTGCCCGCCGTGCGCCAGGCGATCGAGGGGCTGGTCGCCGACTACGACGGGCTCACCGGCGGTCCGCGCCGCGGGTTCGAGCTGCGCGAAGTGGGCGGCGGGTGGCGCCTGTACGTGCGCGAGGAGCACGACGCCCTCATCAGCGAGTTCGTGAACGCCCAGGCGCCGTCGCGCCTCTCGCAGGCGGCGCTCGAGACCCTCGCGGTGATCGCCTACAAACAGCCGGTGACACGCAGCCAGGTGGCATCCATCCGTGCGGTCAATGTCGACTCCGTGGTGCGCACGCTCCTGGCGCGCGGCCTGATCACCGAGCTGTTCGCCGACAGTGAGACGGGCGCGATCAACTACGGCACGACCGACGCTCTGCTGGTGCAGCTGGGCATCAACTCGCTCGACGAGCTGCCACACATCTCCCCGCTGCTCGACGACGGGGCTTCCGGATTCGACGAGGAGGTGCGCCGATGAGCGACGCGCAGAACGAGGGTCAGCGGCTGCAGAAGGTGCTCGCGCATGCGGGCGTCGCCTCGCGCCGGGTGGCCGAGCAGATGATCGTCGAGGGACGGGTGCGGGTCAACGGCGTGATCGTGACGGAGCTCGGCTCCCGCATCGATCCCGACAACGACCTCGTCGATGTCGACGGCACCGCGGTGCAGCTCGACCAGTCCAAGCGCTACGTCATGCTCAACAAGCCGACCGGCATCGTGAGCACGATGAAGGACGAACGGGGCCGACCCGATCTGCGCCGCTTCACGAAGGACTACGAGGAGCGCCTGTACAACGTCGGGCGCCTGGATGCCGAGACGAGCGGACTGCTCGTGCTCACCAACGACGGCGAGCTCGCCCACGTGCTCGCCCACCCGTCGTTCGGGGTGACCAAGGTCTACATCGCGAAGGTGGAGGGGCGCGTCACCCCGCAGACGATCGCCCGTCTCACACGCGGGCTCGACCTGGAGGACGGCCCGATCGCGGCCGACAAGGCGCGGCTGCTGGATGCCTCGGCGCAGGGTGCCTCCGTGCAGGGCTCGTCACTCGTCGAGCTGACGCTGCACTCCGGACGCAACCGCATCGTCCGGCGCATGATGGCCGAGGTCGGGCATCCGGTCATCGACCTCGTGCGGCGGCAGTTCGGCCCGCTGCACCTGGGAACTCTCCCAGTCGGACGCACCCGCGAATTGACTACAGTGGAACGCGGTGCGCTGATGACTCTCGCGCGCCAGGGGGCGGATTCTGACTCGCCCTCGGGGGACCAGGAGACACAGTGACCGACTCGATCGCCGCGCCCGCGCGCGCCCGCGTGGCTGCGCGCGTGTCCGGCACGGTGCGCGTCGTCGGTGCGGGCCTGCTCGGCTCGAGCATCGGCCACGCCCTGTCGAACCTCGGCATCGACGTCGCCCTCGACGACACGTCACCCGCCCAGCTGCGCCTGGCCGTCGATTACGGCGCCGGCCGCGCGGCCCGTGACGACGACGCGCCCGCGCTCATCGTGGTGGCGGTGCCGCCCGACGTGACCGCGGCGGTGATCGAGCGTGAGCTCGCCCGATTCCCCGACGCGGTCGTCACCGACGTCGCGAGCGTCAAGCTCGAGCCGCTGCAGACTCTGCGCGCCCGGGGTGTGGACATCTCCCGCTACATCGGCTCGCACCCGCTGGCCGGTCGGGAGCGCGGCGGGGCGATCGCCGCCCGCGCCGACATCTTCATCGGCCGCCCGTGGGTGGTCTGCCGCGACGAGGAGACGGCGCCGTCCGACCTCGCGCTGGTGGAGGGCCTCGCCCTCGATCTCGGTGCGATGCCCGTGGAGATGACCCCGAAGACCACGACCGCGCGGTCGCGCTCACCTCGCACGTGCCGCAGCTGGTCGCGAGCCTGCTCGCCGGCCGCTTCGTCGACGCGCCGGAGGGCTCGCTGGGCCTGGCCGGTCAGGGCGTGCGCGACACGACCCGCATCGCGGCATCCGCGCCCGAGCTGTGGGTGCAGATCCTCGGCGCGAACGCGGCCCCCGTGGTCGACGTGCTCGATCAGCTGGCCGGAGACCTGGCCGTGGTGGCCGACGCCCTGCGCGCGCCGGAGGCGCCGGGGTCGCGCCGGTCGGTCGCCGACACGATCCGCCGCGGCAACGAGGGCGTCGAGCGCCTTCCGGGCAAGCACGGCCAGAACCGCCGCTTCGAGACGATCGTCGTCATGGTCGACGACACCCCGGGGCAGCTGGGCCGCCTGTTCGGCGAGCTCGGCGACCTCGACGTGAATGTGGAAGACCTGCGCCTGGAGCACTCTCCGGGCGCGCAGTTCGGCCTGGCCGAGATCAGCGTGGTACCCAGCGCTGTCCGCCGGGCCGTCGACGGGCTTCACGCCCGCGGATGGAAGATTGCGAGCACCACCAATGACTGACCACCCGACCGCGTCGCCGGTCGCGAACGGCGAGACGATCGTCGTCGCGATCGACGGCCCCGCCGGCAGCGGCAAGTCGAGCGTGTCCAAGCAGGCGGCGCGCCGCCTCGGCTTCGGCTACCTCGACACCGGTGCCGCCTACCGCGCGCTCGCGTGGCACGCGCTCGAGCACGGCGTCGACACCTCCGATGCGGCATCAGTGCTCGACATCGCCGGCTCGTTCGACTTCTCGATCTCGCTCGACCCCGACGCCTACTGGGTGCGCGTGGGCGACACCGATGTGACCGCCGCGATCCGCGAGACGCGGGTGTCGGATGCCGTGAGCGGCGTCGCCCGTGTGCCGGCGCTGCGCCAGTCGGCGTCGGCGCTGTTCCGCGCGCTGGTGGCGGCATCCGGTCGTCCCGGCGTCATCGTCGAGGGTCGCGACATCACCACCGTCGTCGCCCCCGACGCGCCCGTGCGCATCCTGCTGACCGCGGCGCCCGAGGTGCGCGCGGCCCGGCGCAGCCTCGAGCTGACCGGTCATGACGCCTCGACGGTCGCCGCCGCGCTGCACCGGCGCGACGCGTCGGACTCCGGCGTCGTCGACTTCCTCACCGCAGCACCGGGCGTGTCGGTGGTCGACTCGACCGAACTCGACTTCGATGGAACCGTGGATGCCGTGCTCGAGGTCATCGAGTCGGCCCTCGCGACGGCGACGGGAGCGCGTGATGGCAACTGAGAGCACCGAAGAGTACGAGGCCGGCGAGGACAACCTGGCCGACACCCTCGCTCACCTCGACGATGAGCTCGTCGAGCAGCGTGCGGCGGCCCTGCGCGCGAGCCTGTCGGATTACGAGCTCGACGACGAAGACGCCGCACTGCTGGGCGACGTCGAGTTCGGCGAGGACGGCATCGAGTACCACCCGGCCCTGCCGGTGGTCGCGATCGTCGGCCGCCCGAACGTCGGCAAGTCCGCGCTGGTGAACCGCATCCTCGGCCGACGCGAAGCCGTCGTCGAGGACACCCCGGGGGTGACGCGCGACCGCGTCACCTACAAGGCCGAGTGGATGGACCGCCGCTTCTCGCTGGTCGACACCGGCGGCTGGGCGCCCGATGCCAAGGGCATCGACCGCTCCGTGGCCGCGCAGGCCGAGGTCGCGATCGATCTCTGCGACGTCGTGATGTTCGTCGTCGATGCGATGGTCGGCGCCACCTCGACCGACGAGCACGTCGTCCGCCTGCTGCGCAAGAGCGGCAAGCCGGTCTTCCTCGTCGCCAACAAGATCGACGACACCCGCCAGGAGCCCGAGGCCGCCGCGCTGTGGAACCTCGGTCTCGGCGAGCCGCACCCCGTGTCGGCCATCCACGGCCGCGGTGTCGCCGACCTCCTCGACGAGGTCATGAAGGCGCTTCCCGAGGTGTCGGCCGTCGCGGGCCGCGAGATCGGCGGCCCGCGCCGCGTCGCGATCCTCGGCCGCCCGAACGTGGGCAAGTCGTCGCTGCTGAACAAGGCCGCCGGTGAAGAGCGCGTCGTCGTGAACGACCTCGCCGGCACCACCCGCGACCCGGTCGACGAGATCGTCGAGCTCGGGGGCAAGATGTGGCGCTTCGTCGACACCGCGGGCATCCGCCGCCGTGTGCACCTGCAGCAGGGTGCCGACTTCTACGCCTCGCTGCGCACGTCGGCCGCCCTCGAGAAGGCCGAGGTCGCGGTGGTCGTGATCGACGTCTCCCAGTCGATCAGCGTGCAGGACCTGAACATCATCGATCTCGTGCTCGAGTCGGGCCGTGCGCTCGTGCTGGCGTTCAACAAGTGGGATCGCCTGGGCGACGACGACATGGAGAACATGGACCGTCGCCGTTACCTCGAGCGCGAGATCGAGCAGGATCTGGCGCACGTCGCCTGGGCGCCGCGCGTCAACATCTCCGCGCGCACCGGCCGTCATCTCGAGAAGCTCGTGCCCGCGCTCGAGACGGCTCTCGCATCGTGGGACCAGCGCATCCCCACCGGCAAGTTCAACGCGTTCCTCAGCGAGCTCGTCGCCGAGCACCCGCACCCGCTGCGCGGCGGCAAGCAGCCTCGCATCCTGTTCGGCACGCAGGCGGGCACGCGTCCGCCGACCTTCGTGCTCTTCACGACCGGTTTCCTCGACCCGGGCTACCGCCGCTTCGTGCAGCGCCGCCTGCGCGAGCTGTACGGCTTCGAAGGCACGCCGATCGTCATCAACATGCGCGTGCGGGAACGGCGACAGCGCTGACCGTGTGAGAAGGGGTGGATGCCGCGTGGCGCGGCATCCACCCCTTTCACGTTCCCCACAGAGCGGGGCGGACCATCGCCGTCGCATCGGGCTCGGCGAAGCCGAACCGTCGGTACATCCCGTGGGCGTCGCCGGTGAAGAGGGTCCAGCGCATGCGCGCGCCGGGGCCCTCGTCGATCATGCGGCGCACGATGCCGGTGCCGAGGCCGTGACCACGGTGCTCGTCGATCACGAAGACGTCGGCGAGGTAGGCGAAGGCGACCCCATCCGACACCGCGCGGGCGAAGCCGACCTGCGCACCGGTGTCGGGGCGGTACGCGCCGACCACGCGCCAGGCCGTGCGCAGCTGCGTGTCGATGTCGGCGCGGGTGCGCCAGCGGCCCCAGTAGGCCTCGGTCGACAGCCACTGCCAGACCACCTCGCGCTGGATGCGCGCGGGATCGTCGTCGAGTTCGTAGTCCATCGGGCCATTGTGGCGTGCGGCGGTTCGGGTGGAACCGAGCCGCTTCGGAAGTCGTGGACCGGACGGCGGCGCCGGGGTCGTGCGCCGGTGTGAAAGGCTGGCGTGGTGACGATCGAGCCGTTGGAGCCGGGCGGTCCGCGTCGCCCGCACGGGCCGCGCGACCCCGGCGATGCCTGGGTGGTCGCGCCGTCGGGGGAGCGGTACTGGGGCCGCTTCGGCGCGGCGGGCCTGCTGGCCGTGGATGCCGACCGCGGCGTACTGCTGCAGCACCGCGTGTCGTGGAGCCACTTCGGCGGCACCTGGGGTCTTCCGGGCGGCGCGCGCCATGAGGGCGAGTCCGCGTGCGACGGTGCGCTGCGTGAGGCCACGGAGGAGGCCGGTGTGCCGGTGGGAGCAGTGCGGCCGCACTTCACGAGCGTGTTCGAGCTCGGGTACTGGAGTTACACCACCCTCGTCGCCGATGTCGTCACGCCGTTCGAGCCGGCGATCTCCGACCCCGAGAGCGTCGAGCTGTCGTGGGTGCCGGCGTCGTCGGTCGTGGAGTATCCGCTTCACCCGGGGTTCGGGGAGGCATGGCCGACGCTGCGGGCGCTGCTGTCGGTTCGACCGGCGGTTGTCGTCGATGTGGCGAACGTCATGGGTGCGGTGCCTGACGGCTGGTGGCGGGATCGCGCCGGCGCGGCGTCGCGACTGGTTGCGCGTCTCGGCGCGCTCGCGGTGCGCGGTGTTCCCTCGAGCGCTATGGAACTTCCCGCTCACACATGGTTTCCGGAGTGGACGGCGGTCGTCGAGGGGGAAGCCCGTGGTGTGGATGCCGGCACCTCAGCCGTCACGGTCGTCGCGGCACCGGGGTCCGGCGACGACGCCGTCGTCGCCGCAGCATCCGACCTGATCGCGCGCGGACGCCAGGTGACGGTGGTCACGAGCGACCGCGAGCTGGTCGCCCGGGTCGCCGACCTCGGCGCGTCGGCGCGGGGCGCACGGTGGCTGCTCGATCTGCTGACGTAAGGCTCGCGCGCGGCGTCGGGCTGAGCGAAGGTGGGACAGGCCTCAGTCGCGGCCGCGGAGGCGGTCGATCTCTCGCCGTTCGCGCTTGGTGGGGCGGCCGGCGCCACGGTCGCGCTGGGCGAGGAGCGCGACGGGCTCGCGCGGCGGCGTGCGTTCGTCGACGGCCTCGGCGGCGACCGGTGCGCCGACGCGCTTTGTGAGGAGCTGCTTGACGACGAGGATTCGATCGAAGCCGCTGATGCGCACGCGCAGTTCGTCGCCGATGCGCACAGGCTGCGCGGCCTTCGCGCGCTCGCCGTTGACGCGCACGTGACCGGCGCGGCACGCCGTCGTCGCCGCCGAGCGGGTCTTGTAGACCCGCACCGCCCAGAGCCACGCGTCGACACGCACAGTGCCGCTCATACCGTGGCCTCCCGTGGTGCGGGGGGTGCGGCATCCACGCGACCCGCGCGCAGCGAGAGGACGGCGCCCGTGGCGAGCAGGCCCTGGCCGAGGCAGTAGGTGAGCATGACCGCGCCGCTCGCCCACGCGGGGATGACGCTGGGCAGGAAGATCTCGAACGCCAGGATCGTGTCGGAGGTCAGGAAGAATGCGCCGCCCCACACGATGAGCGGACGGCAGCGGGATGCCGCGACGGCGGTTCCGCCGAGCACGAGACCGTACACCGCGATCGCCGGGAGCAGGGCGCCGGCATGGGGCCAGAGAACTGCCAGCAGGACGCCGTACCAGAGGGCGTACACGAGCGCCCACGCGGGGACCGGGCGCACGGCGAGGCGCCGCCAGAAGATCCAGATGTACCCGAGGTGTGCGAGGCCGAAGAACAGGAGCATGAGCGGCAGGGTCGGGGCGAAGGGGAAGAACAGTCCCGCTTCGTCGCCGAGCCACGAGAACCCGAGGGCGGCGAACAGGATTCCGCCGGTGAGACCGAGGCGGGTGCCGCGGAGCATCCACCACACCGCGAACGCGAGCGCCGGCATGAGGAGCGCCTTGGTCGGGGTCGAGACCGCATCGTCGTGCGCGAAGCGCGCCGTGACGTGCACAAGGGACACGACGACGTAGGGGATGAGGGCGTAGAAGGATGCGAGGCGCAGCCGCGACATGGTTCTCCTCGTCGAGAGCGGACGACTTATCGTCGCACGTCGCACGACGGCATCGCGCACAGCGTCAGAGCGTGAGCGACACCACCGCCAGATCGGTGCGCGGACGCCCGACCTCGCGGAAACCCGCGTCTTCGAACGTCGACAGCACGCCATGGAAGAGCTCGTTCGGCGAGCGCTTGCGCCCGGATGCCGGATCGAACGGATACGCCTCGACCACCCGTGCTCCGCCCGCGCGCGCGAAGTCGACGGCTGCCTCGAGGAGACGTGCGTTGAGACCGGTGCCGCGATGCTCCTTGCGCACGACGAAGCACGACACAGCCCACACCGTCTCGTCCTCCCACGGCTCCTTCGACGTGGCCGTGAAGTTCTTGGTGCGACCCAGCCGCACCTGGCGTGTGCGCGGCCCGACGCGCACCCAACCCGCCGCCTCGCCGTCGACGTAGGCGATGAGCGCCGGCGGAGGGCCGGCATCGATCTCGTCGCGGAGCAGCTCGAGGCGCTCGTCGGCACTCGTCTTCTGCCACTCCGCGTTGGTGATCGTCCACCACTGGCACTGGCAGCTGCGCCCGTCGCCGCCACCGGAGAAAGCGTGCTGGGCGTCGTCGAAGCGCGCGGGAGTCGCCGGTTCGATCGTGATCTGAGCCATGCGATGAACGTACCCGGGGGGTGCGACACGCGCGAGCGTGCGGCCCCGGTTCGCGGTGGGGTTCGCGACCAGGTAGGATAGGGGAGTTGTCCGAGCGCGAGCGAAGACATCGGGATGTGGCGCAGCTTGGTAGCGCACTTGACTGGGGGTCAAGGGGTCGCAGGTTCAAATCCTGTCATCCCGACGGAAGAGTCCCGGGAACCTAAGGGTTCCCGGGACTTCTTAGTTGGTGAAACTTGACCACGTCATCGCAATGCCATCGAATTGACCGCTCTGGCGCCCTGTCGCGGCGCGAAGTCTCGACTGACTCGACTTCGCTCCGGTTGCCTCCGAACGGTGGGGCGACGAACCGCGCACCTAGTAGGCATGGACGCAGTAGACAACCTGACGCTCGAGCTCTGGGGGCTGGAAAGACTCCTCAATATCAACGAGCTCGCCGCCTATCTTCGCGTCCCTGTGTCGACCATCTACGAGTGGCGGACGAAGGGGCAGGCGCCTCTCGCGCATCGCTACGGGAAGCATCTGACATTCGCGGCCGCGGATGTGCGGGCTTGGGTCGCCGCGCACAGGGAGACGGACGGGCCGCTGTCCGCCGCCTCGCGGTGACACGATGAGCCGCGCTCGCCTCGCGATCGGCACGTTTGGCGAGATCGGGTTCCTCTCCGCCGAAGCCGGTCGCGTGATTGCCCGAGCTCGATATCGCGATTGGGATGGCCGGACCAGGCTCGTGCAGGTCACCGCAGGGACTCGCGCGCTGGCAGAGCGCGCACTGAAAGTGAAGCTCTCAACGCGAAGCTCGTTCCAGCCCACGACAGCGATGCTCACGCCCGACAGCCTGTTCTCACATCTCGTGGACTACTGGCTTGAAGACCTGGATCAGGAGGGCCGTCTCTCCACGACGACACGTCAGCTGTACGAGCGCAATATGCGAACCCTCGTCATGCCGACGATCGGCAATCTGACGCTGCGCGAGATCGGTGTCGCGCGCTGCGATCAACTCCTCAAGCAGCTGAACAAGCGGAGCTACAGCCGAGCAAAGCATGCTCGCGTCGTACTTCGCCTGGCGTTCGGCCTCGCTGTGCGCCACGAGGTCCTGTCGCGCAATCCGATGGACCATGTCGCTCGACTGAATCGGCAAACGAGTACGCCCGACGCGCTGACCCCGGTCGAAGTGATGGCGATCCGCACCGCGATCGCCATGTGGGAGAGCGGTCGCGCGATCTCAGGGCCGAAGCCGGATGGACAACTCGGGGGCATCTTAGAGGTCATGCTCGGCACCTCTGCCCGAATCGGCGAGGTGCTCGCAATTCGACGTCGCGACGTTGACATCACGAGCGCCGTACCGTCGATTCGCATCACGGGCACGATCGTCAGCAACAAAGGTGAACCGACTCAGCGGCAGGACCACCCGAAGACCGCGAAATCGCGACGCACCATCGCGATCCCGATGTTCACGGCCGAGGCCGTCCGCCGGCGTTTAGCTAGCCTCAGCGATCCGTCGCTGGACGCGCTGCTCTTCTGCAGCCGGGAGAGCACCCCGTTGACCACGAACAATGTGAGGCGCCAACTTCGAAGGGTCATGGAGATCGCCGGCATTACGGGAGTCACCCCGCACGCATTCCGCCGCACGGTCGCGACAGCGATCAACGAACAGGCGGGCGTGGAGCTTGCTGCAGAGCTGTTGGGCCACACGGATCCCAAGATCACCATCCAGCACTACATTCGGCGAAACGAGATGGTGAACCCCTCCACTGCCGAAATGCTCGACCGCGCCTTCGCCAAGGATCAGCCGACGTGAGAAGGCGGCCTTTGGTCACTGCGCTTGCTCCGTCGCGCCCCAACTCGCGGTTGGCCCGCCGTTCGGCCCGTGGTTCCGCAGAAACTCGCTGTGGACCCGCTCGCACGCGAGGCGGAGGGTCGATGACCAGCCGATGACCTCGCCCCGGAAGCTGGCTCGGTAGCGAACTTCGGCGGCGTTCACTCGACGGAGCTCGATGACGCCGTACACGCTGTCGAACCCGTCGACCATGCTCCACGTGCCAGTGGGACCTTCCTGCGCTGCGAGCAGCGGGTACCATCGGTTCGGTTCGGCCATTGGGCACCCTCCTCCGGCCGAACACGCATGAGGGTAGACCGACCAACAGACATCGCCGCGCGAGCTGTTGGGCGCGGGGTGCGCACCTTCCTGCCATGAGCGATCGTGAACGCGCTGACGCCGTCCTGGAGCACGTGGCTGTGCTCGCGTTCCTGTATTACCCCGGCATCGAGGTGGATGATCCGAGCTACAGCCTCGCCGAAGACATCGAGTGGTGTCTCGCGCGCTTGGGTGATGTGTCCGACTTTGATCGGGAACGGCTGGGCGCGCTCTTCGCGCGAGCGATCACCGACCCCACCGCGACGCGCGAGGAGTTGTTCACAACGCTCGTTGAGATCGACGGCCTTCTCGAAGTGGACCACCATGAGTGACGCGCAGCCGAGCGATGACGAGCGTGCTGCGCGCCTGGCCGGACAACGGAAGGCATGGAACGAGGCCCACCCGACGTACTACGCCGAGTACCGCGAGCGGAACCGTGAGGACATCCGCCGCAAGAACCGCGAACGCGAACGTGATCGAGCTCAACGCGAGCGGGTGGAGAAGGCGCGGCGTCAGAAGGGGATCGATCGCGCGAAGGCGTGGGCCAGGGAACACCCGGAGCAACGCCAGCAGGCGCGCGAGCGGTACAAGCAGAAGCACTCGGAGACGTACAAGCAGGCTCAGCGCGACTATTACTATCGCAATCGCGACGCGATCGCTGAGCGCCGGCGGGCGCGTGAGGCTGCTGACCCGGAGAGGGCGAACGATGCGCGACGCCGCGCGGTCGACCGTGCTCGGGCTGCCGGCCGCGAACCGGCATGGTCGCCCAATCCTGACCAACGCGCGACATATCGCGAGCGGGAGAACGAAGCAAGGCGCATGCAGCGTCGCCGTGCTCGTGCCGGGTTGCCCGAGCGACGGCTTCACCGGGTTCACGCGCCGGAGCGACGTCACAACGATGCCGCGGCGGACGCCTTCTTCGCGAAGAAACGGACCGGTGAGGACATCGCCCGAATCAGAGATCAGGACCAGCCGACCCCTCCGGATCTGGTGCACGCGTGGCAGGAGCGATCGGAGAACCGACGAGTCGTGCGCGAGATCCTCACGATCGCCGAGGAGTACTTCGCCGATCATGAGGTCGAGTTGCGAGCGAGGGTCGCCGAGGTATCTCGCGCGCGCTTCCGGGGCGGGATGCTGCCCCTCGACGTGTACACGGAGCCGCGCCGTCACGCTCTCGAGTTCGCAAGCCGGGGCTATCTCCGCGCCAACGCAGCCTCCCCGACATCATCGGTGACGGTCTTTCGCTGGCTCACGACCGATTACGCCCAACGGCGACCCGACATCAGGCTTTGATCGATCCGCGTTCGGGAATGCTGGGGAGAGCCGAGCGCTTCGAGAATGGCGTCGCCGGGCACCTCTAGGCTGAGCGAATGGTCGACTATGGGGAAGTCGTTGGGGACGGTGTTGCCGCAGGGCTTGGAATGCTGTGGGCCGGGATCACGGCGAACCCGTGGACGGTGATCCTGTTCGTGGGGATTATCGTCGGCGCTCTCTGGTTACAACTGACACCGACCCGACGGCGTCGCCGCCGATGACCACGACTGCACCTGCGGACGGGGTCGGCTCTGTCCCCGCCGCGGCGGTGATCTCGGCGTGCCTGAGCGCTCAGGCCGGTTTCCCTGCCCGATCCCGCGTGTCGCGCGTGTTCGGTCGGTCTCCGCTATCGGTCGACTCGCGGCCCTGGTATCTCGGCGCACTCGGTGAGCTACAGGTCGCGGCGCGCCTGGCGAAGCTCGGGCCCGACTGGACGGTGCTGCATTCCGTCCCGATCGGCGAGCGGGGGAGTGACATCGACCACATCGTTGTCGGTCCTGCCGGGGTGTTCACGATCAACACGAAGTTCCACGATGACGCGCGGATCTGGGTCGGAAGCACGCGTCTTCTGGTCAACGGCCAGAAGACCGATCACCTGCGCAACTCCCGCTACGAGGCGCAGCGGACCGCCAGGAAGCTGATGGCGGTCGTGGGGGAGCCGATTGACGTCTACCCGGCGATCGTTCTCGTCGGAGCCCGCAGTGTCACCATCCGTGAGCGACCCGTGGACGTGACGGTGCTCCGAGACACCGAACTGGTCCGCTGGCTCACCCGCCGCGCGGTCAAACTCACGGCTGATGGGCGCGACCGCCTCGCTGAGATGCTGACGCGCCCGGAGACATCGGCGACGCCATCCGGCGCCTCCTCGGAACCGGACCTGACGGCGTTCGCCGCTCTTCGCCGCGAAGTGGGCGCCGCGCGGCGCGTGCGGATGCTGTGGGGAACGGCCGGTCTACTTGGCGGAATTGTGTTGGCCGCGACTCTCGCCATCAACGCATACTCAACGCTCCTTGGCGGATAGGTCGCATGATGGACTCATGCCGCTGAGTCCGACCGTCGCGATGCTTCCCGACACCCCCGACTCGCGGCTGCTCGCCGAGTTGAGTTCCTACTCGGACGACCTGTCCGAGGCGAGTGACGCGATCGAGCAGGCATTGGAAGCAGGACACGAATCGCCGCTCTGGCAGCCGCTGACAAGCTACGCCGTGGTCGCCTACATGCGCGCGTTCGCGCATTCAAACGTCCGGTCGGGCCTCCTCGCGCATGTTCCAGTCCCTGACGATCTGGTTGAAACGCACGAAATGATTCGCGGCTACCGGAACACGACCATCGCGCATTCGCAGTCGGAACTCTCGATGTCGTTGCCGCTTGCCTGGCTCACCACAGAAGGCACTGTCCGCCAGGTAATGCCGGTCACGATCCGCCACAATCTTCCACGGACCGCAGCTCGTCGCATCGCGGAGACTGCCGACCGGCTGAGCGCCCTTGTGGCTGAGCTGATCAAACCGCTTGCCGAGGGGCTCACCGCCGAGCATCGGCACGCAAGCCCTGCCACGATCGCCGGTTGGCCCGTCCCTGATTTCGATCACGAGCGCGCCGACCGATTCACAGCGCAATCAAGGAGGCGGCGCCAGCCGCGATTCGTCATTCAACCCCGCCACTGGCGCGCGACGTTGTGGGGATTCCCACATCTCGGCGCAGCTGCAGCATCAGCCAGATGTCGTGTACGGCGTCGCGGAGCTCGGCAGGGTGTACGCCGGCGATGTACTGAAGAACGAGTCCGTCCAGCGCCGCGAAGACCTGTCTGGACAGTGCTGACACATCTCCTTCGATGCCGAACCGCTTCAGGCTGTCGGCGAGGACGGCTTGATAGCGGTCGTACAGAAGCGTCACCGGCTCGCGAAACAGTTCATTTCGGCGGGCTTCGAGGATCATCTCGTACTGGAACGTTTGCAGTTCCGGCTGCGTCGTGATGGAGTCCACGAGATTGTCGACGAACTTTTCCTCGGACGACATCGACAGCAGCCCGGTGCTCTCGATCGACCGCTCCACGGCCCACTCGAGCGCGGCCGCCAGAAGGGCCTCCCGCGTCCCGAAATGATGGGCGACGAGGCTGTTGTTCACGCCCGCACGCTCGGCCACTGCGCGAAAGGTCAGCCCGCGCAGGCCGCGCTCGGCAACGATCTCCACGGTCGAGGCGACCAGTAGATCCCGGCCGCCGCCGTATGGCACCTTTCGACTCATCTCACGGACCTCCCTTCCTCTGCCCATGCTACGGGCCGAGAACTCGCACTTGCGGAGGAACTAAGCATTTGCTTAAATCTACCGAGCGCATCGTGGCGCGACGTGTCGAGGAGGACGCATATGACAACCACCGGATTCACCGTGTCGGCATCGATCGATCGAGAACTGGCAGAGCCGTTTGAGGTGGGGACCGTTCAATGGGTGCGGCGGCTCGGCGACGGTCACCGTGACGAGCTGTCGTCGGGCTTCTGGTTCATCACCCCGGAGGAAGCTCCGGACCCGATGCTCGTCGTCGGTCACGCCGATGAGACCGTCTTCATCGTCGAGGGGCACGTGCGTATCGAGCTCGAGGGGCAGGTCCCGATCGAACTGCGGCCGGGCGGAGCGGCATCCCTCAACAAAGGCGTCCCTGCCACCTGGACGGTGCTCGCACCGACGGTCGAGTTCTTCGTCTACTCCTGACCAGAAGGCAGACGCAGATGAACACCGTCCACTACGACGTCATTGTGATCGGCGCCGGATTCGCCGGCCTTACGGCGGCGCGCGAACTCTCACACGCGGGTCGCCGTGTCCTCGTTCTGGAGGCGCGCGATCGGATCGGAGGGCGAACCTGGCTGGACGAGCGGATGGGCATGGACCTCGAGCTCGGCGGCACGTGGGTGCACTGGACACAGCCCCATGTCTGGGCCGAGCTGGCGCGCTACGGCATCGGCCTCGCCCCGAGCCCTGAGCCCCAGAACGCCAGCTGGTGGAACGGCTCCGAGATCGTGCACGGCAGCCCCGACGAGCTTTTCGAGCTTCTTGATCAGCCGAACGAGCTCTTGACGGCTCGAGCACGAGAGGTATTCCCACGGCCTTTCGCCCCCCTCGAATCACCGCTGCTGAGCGCTTTCGACAGCGTGTCGCTGCTGGATGAGATCGAGATGCTGCCCATCAGAGAAGACCAGCGCTCACTGCTCGAATCGTTCTGGACGCTCAACTTCAACGGTCGACTCGATGACGCGGCGTTCACGCAAGCGTTGCGGTGGGTCGCGCTGACCAACGGGGACTGGAAGATCAACTTCGAAGCCTGCGCCACCTACAAGATCGCCGGAGGCACACGAGCACTCGCCGACGCCATTTGGGCTGACTCCGTGGCAGACATCGTGCTCGGCGCGGACGTGCGAAGCGTTGTCACCACGGACTCGAATGTGACTGTCCGTACCTCGGCCGGCGCCAGCTACGACGCAGCCGAGGTCGTGCTCGCGGTACCGCTGCAGACGGTCGATCGCGTCGCCGTCGAGCCTGCCTTCCCCCCGGCGGTCTCCGACGCCGTCGAACGGGGGCAACTCGGGCTCGGCACGAAGATCTGGTTCACGATCGACGGGGAGCACCCTCCGTTCGTCGCGTTGGGTGCCGCCGACTGGCCGCTCAACTTCTTGCAGTCCGAGTACGTGCACGGGGGAAAGACCTTCGTTATCGGGTTCGGGCGTGACGCGACGGCGATCGACCCCGCCGATACCGGTGCAGTCCAGGACGCCCTGACACGACTCCTCCCCGGATTGACCGTGGTGGAGAGCAACGGTCATGACTGGGTAGCCGACGTGTATGCGCGAGAGACGTGGCCGATGCACCGCACGGGTTTCCTTACATCGTCCCTCGCCGAGCTTCAGCGTCCCCACGGTCACGTTCGACTTGCCGGCTCCGACCTCGCAGATGGTTGGGGCGGATTCATCGACGGCGCGATCGAAAGCGGCCTCAAGGTCGCCCGCAGCATCCTCACCACCTCCCACCTCGCCGCGGCCCAAACCGCGCACTGACCGATCAAGGACGATCCTCATGTCACTCAACCAGGCAAGCCCGCTCCCCGTCGCCCCCACGGCGCGGAACAAGCCCGAACAATCAACCGCACTGCGCGAGGGCGCTGTCGGTGTCATCGGCATCCTCTTCTTCGTGCTCTCCGCCCAGGCGCCCTTGACCGGTATCGCCGGTGCGCTCCCGCTGACAATCCTGCTGGGCAACGGCGCCGGCGCTCCCGGCGCTTACCTCGTCATCGGCGTGATCATCGTCATCTTCGCCATCGGGTTCATCGCCATGAGTCGGCGCGTGAACGCGAAGGGCGCGTTCTACGCGTACGTCACCGCTGGGCTCGGACGCCGCACCGGCACGGGCTCGGCATGGCTCGCACTCGTCGCCTACGCCACGGTGCAAGCCGCCATGTACGGCCTCTACGGAGCCAGTGTCAGCGCGCTGCTCGCCTCCATCGGCGTCACGATCCCTTGGTGGATCCCCGTCGTGCTCACCATCGCGGCCGTGCAGGCACTCGGGTCGCTCAACATCGAGTTGGGCGCACGCGTCCTCGCCGTACTCGTGGGGCTGGAAGTGGCCATTCTGCTGGCATTCGCCATCGGCACGCTGATCACCGGGGGTGGACCTTCCGGGAGCATCGACTTCGCCGCGAGCTTCTCACCTGCGGCCATCATGTCGGGCGCTCCGGGTGTCGCGCTGATGTTTGCCGTCGCGTCGATGTTCGGGTTCGAATCGACCGCGATCTACTCCGGCGAGGCCAAGGACCCCAAGCGGACGGTCGCGCGCGCCACCTACCTCTCGGTCGGTGTGATCGCCGTCTTCTTCTCCTTCGTGTCGTGGATGTTCATCTCCTACTACGGCGCCGACAACGTCGTGGGTGCAGCGGAAGCCGCCGTCATGTCCGGCGACTCGACCACCTTCGTCTTCCAAGCACTCGATGGCATCCTCGGCGGCTGGTCAGGCGTCGTCGCCAGCATCCTGCTCGTCACATCTCTTTTCGCCGGCATCCTCGCATTCCACAACGGAATCAACCGGTACCTGCACGCACTCGGAAGCCAGCAGTCCCTCCCGAAGCGACTCGCGCACACGAACCGTCACCGAGCGCCCCACATCGCCGGTTGGGCGCAGTCCGTCCTGGCCCTCGTGCTCATCGCACCGTTCGCGATCCTCGGCCTCGACCCGATCCTGACGCTCTTCTCCTGGTTCAGCGGACTCGCCGTCGCAGCCCTGGTGACGCTGTACGTGCTGTGCTCGATCGCAGTCGTCGTCTACTCGGTGCGCCACCACATCGATAGCTGGTGGCAGACCCGCATCGCTCCGTCGGTCGCCGCGATTCTGCTGCTCGCGGTGCTCGGACTCGTCATCGCCAACTTCACATCGCTGATCGGCGGCGAGCTGGTCACGGCCGTCGTCCTTCTCGCCGTCGTGCCTGTCGCATTCCTGGTCGGAATCACCACCGAACGCCGTCCCGGCCAGCTGCTCGCAGAGCGGTAGCCCACCACTCGTACACCATCAGCCCACACAAAGGAGAATTCGCATGTCACTGACAACAACGATCCTGAATTCGATCACCGTCGATGCCGCCGAGGGCCGCGCGATCCCCGACGCAGCCACTCGAGAGAACATCGGCTACGCGCCCGTCCACACCGTCGACGACCTCGAGCGCATGATCACCACGGCACGAGCCGCGCAACCCGCATGGAATGCCCTCGGGCACCACCAGCGGAGCAGCATCCTGAACCGCATCGCGGACGATCTCGAAAGCAACGCCGAGGAACTCGCTCACCTGCTCTCACGCGAACAGGGCAAGCCCCTCGACGGCCCGAACGCGCGATTCGAGGTGGGCGCGTGCGCCGTCTGGACACGAAACGCCGCCGACACCCCCCTCGAACCCGAGATCGTTTTCGAAGCAGGCGACGCGCGCGCGGAGGTCCACTACGACGCCCTCGGAGTCGTCGGCGCCATCGGCCCGTGGAACTGGCCGATGATGATCACCGTCTGGCAGATCGCCCCAGCGCTGCGCATGGGCAACACCGTGATCGTGAAACCCAGCAGCTTCACACCACTCTCCGTGCTCGCACTCGTCGAAGTCTTCAACAGGCACCTGCCCGACGGAGTCCTGACCGTCGTCAGCGGCGATCGGAAAGTAGGTGCGGCGCTCGCGGCGCACCCGAGCATTGACAAGATCATGTTCACGGGCTCCACAGACGCGGGGCGCCGGATCGTGGAGTCCTCCGCGAGAAACCTCGCCCGCCTCACCCTCGAGCTCGGAGGAAACGATGCCGGCATCGTTCTTCCGGGCACGAACGTCGCCGCCATCGCCGAGAACCTCTTCTGGGGATGCTTCATCAACACCGGTCAGACCTGTGCCGCTCTCAAGCGCCTCTACGTCCATGAGTCGGTCTACGAGGATGTCGTGTCAGCGCTCTCGCAGCTCGCGGACACGATGCCGATGGGCCGCGGGATCGACGCGGGGAACGTGCTCGGCCCTCTCCAGAACAAGAACCAGTTCGACATCGTGAGCCGACTGGTCGACGACGCCCGACAGCGCGGCGCCCGCATCGTCTCGGGTGGTTCGCCCGCCGCCGACCTCGGCCCTCTCTTCTACCGGGCGACCGTCGTCGCCGACATCGACGACGACGCCCAGCTGGTCGAAGAAGAGCAGTTCGGTCCCGTGATCCCCGTGATCAGGTACGTGGAAATCGAGGACGCGATCCGAAGGGCAAACGCCTCAGAGCAAGGTCTCGGCGCCTCGGTATGGTCCGATGACGCGGAGGCAGCCGTCGATGTCGCCAAGCGGCTGCAAGCGGGCACCGTGTGGATCAACCAGCACGGGGCCCTGAACCCGATGGTGCCGTTCGGCGGCACCAAGCAGTCCGGCTACGGCCAGGAGTTCGGCGTGGCGGGTCTGAAGGCGGTGGCGGCACCGAAAGTGATCAGCCGCTGAGGCAGCGTCCGGCACTCACACGTCGACCGACCGCAACGGATGATCACCCCGCACCCCTCAGCGAGTCAATTGTCGACGATCGCGCGGCCAATATTCGGTGAGGGATCCCAGGGAGCCGTGATCCGTATCGACTACCGCTGCGTATCCACTTGGTGGCTTCATAGCAGACGGGTCGGGAAGCGACGATCGCGGTGAGCGTGTAGCGGCCGCGACGCCTAATCAAGAGGCGCGGAGGTCACCATTTTCCCACCTCAATCACCCAGGAACAACCACAGCTGACCCGATACGATCGGAACATTCGAACCGTCCGGTTCCCTGTAAACACAAGGGAACACGAGGGTTCTCAAGACATCCGGTGAGATTCGGAAATGGCCCGAATCCTCCAAGGGGTCGCAGGTTCAAATCCTGTCATCCTGACAGTAAAAAGCCCCGGTGAGACGAGAAATCGAATCACCGGGGCTTTGTCGTGTGCCCCTACGTGTCCCCCAGGACTTGATCTGACGGCGGGGTGTAGTAGTCGAGGAAGTCGCTCCAGGCCCGCTCGGCGACATCCCGCGGCGGGTTTCCGACCAGGCGGCTGTACGCCTCGTCGAAGTCGAGTCCGATCCTCCGATTTTACCTAACCAGGCTAAGGAAATCCCTGGTCACCAGGCACCGCGCTGGAGCGTGACGCGCATCGCTCGGAGGGGTAGGTGGGCGAATCGGGCGGGGTTCACGGGCCGTCCGGTGTCGGCCCACGGCGCCGACGCTTTCCACATCGGCGACAGCTCCCGCTTGCGGCGCAGGGTCCGGTCGGGGTCGAGGTGGTCGAGCACGGCGACGTCGACCAGGCGGGGGCCGGATCGTCTGCCCGTCGTAGTGGATCGCCCACGCGGTGCACAGGTGGCGGCCGCGAGAGGCTGAGCCCACGGCGTCCCCACGCAAGCTCAGTCAGTCGACCAGGGCAGCCATCGTATGGACGGCCTCGGCGGTCGATGGCAGGTCAGCCATTGCCGCCGCGACGCGACGCGCCGCGGCGGCGTAGGTCGGATCGGCGAGCAGCCGGGGTACCTCTGCCGCCGCGAACTCGACCGACGACGGCCCCCGCTCAACAGCGAGTCCAGCACCCACCGCCGCCACATGGTCGGCGTTGACGATTTGATCAAAGGTGAACAGGGGCACGACCACCTGGGGGACGCCTGCGGCCAGGGCGCCCATGGTCGTTCCGAATCCTCCGTGCCCGAGCATCGCCGCGGCTTGCGCGAGCACGGCATCCTGGGGCCACCACTGCTCCACGTGCGCGTTGGCCGGCAGGAGTCCGAGCCCAGCTGGGTCGACCTTCCGCCCGACCGTCAACAGCACACGGGCCTCGACCTGGGCCAGGGCATCGAGGGCGTCCCGAAATGCGCCGGCGAATGGCGGCAGCGATCCGGTGACCGAACCGAAAGTGACATAGATCAACGGGAGCTGCGGGTCGCCCCAATCGGGAAGGCGTTGAGCGGTGGGGGCCGACCGAGGCTCGTGGAATCGCAGGAATCCACCGCTTCCCGACGGCACCGGCCCACAAGCGTGGTCGAGTACCTCGGGGACCAGGCTGAAGACGGTCTCCGAGGCGAGCGCGGAGGTCATCCGCCCCTCGACCAGGCCCGCCAGCCGCCCGAGCTCCTCCAGCGGATCGTTGATGGCCTGCGCGAGGCGAGGCAGGATCTCGTGCATGCCGATGCAGACGTGCACATGGGGCACTTCGGCCCGTTCGGCCGCCGCGAGTGAGGCGATCTCAGCGCTTTCGCGAAGTACCAGATCGGGACGCCAACGTTCGATCGTCTCGACGAGGGACGGCAGCGCAGCTTGTGCGTCGATCCGACCGAAAACCTCGCGAATCACAAGGTCGTCGGCCTCCTGCAACCCCAAGGTCGGCAACCTGGCCATGACGGGGCCGATCAGCTCGCGCGGCCCATCGGCGAACGGCTCGTGTGCGAAACCCGCCTGAGCCACGACGCCTGCGTACGACGCGGGGGCAGCCACCCGGACCTCGTGTCCCGCCTCTGCTAAGGCGCGCGTGAACGGCAGGAGCGGCCCGAAGTGGCCGTCGTTGGCCGTTGTCGCACACAGCACGCGCACATGCCTAGGCTCCCAGTCGACTTCCCGCTAGGCAAGGCCAGGGGGGTGATCGGGGTCGACCGTGGGCCGCCGCGGCGCGGGGCATCGCCGACGTCCGCCCCGATCTGCTGGCGGTCGACGCCGGGGGAGTGACACCGACGAAGGTCCTTCGCGGCGGTACGGGAGAGTTGAGCCATCCCGGCTGCGCGATGGGATGCGTATCAGGGCGCCTCGCGGCGTCCTGCTCGTTGTGCGAACCGGTCGATCGCGGCGAGGACTTCGTCGCTTCGCCAGAACGGGCCGAGTCGGTGCTCGGCTTTCGACTTCAGGATGCCTGCCCCAACGAGCGCAGTGAGTGGCGGGTAGATGTTCGGCTGCTGAACCCCGAGTTCGGCCGCAGCCGCTGCAGACGTGAGCACTGGGCGCCGCAGGAGCACGTCCAACAGCTTCCAGGCGTTGCTCGATCGGCGGACCGTGAGTCGCCGGTCCCAGTCGGCGCGGATCTCATCCAGCTCGCCGACGAGCTCACGCGTGTTTCCGACCGCGCGCATTGCGGCGTCCGCGAATGCCGACACGATGGGCGAGACGTCCCCGTCGCGATACGCGGTGAGCGCGCGATGGTACCCCCCGACATCGGCGAGCAGGCCAGCCGATACGGGTACGGCGACGTTCAGCGTCACCCTCCGGTGCCGCAAGAGCGACTGCGCAAGTGCGCGGCCGGTGCGGCCGTTGCCGTCGGTGAATGGGTGGATCGTCTCGAATTGCGCGTGCGCGACCGCGACCTGGATCAGCGGAGCGATGTCGGTTCGTCGAGCGAAGGCGGTCACGTCCTCGATGAGCGATTCGATTCGCGAATGGTGCGGCGCAACGAACTCGGCCCCGACCGGGCTGTCGCTACGCGTACCGATCCAGACCGCTTCATCACGCCAGCGTCCAGGCGTGTGGCGCGGCTGCCCGGCCATCAGCACTTCATGCATCCGTGCGATGGAGTCCGGGGTGACGTCGTCTGCGAGTTGGATGGCTGCGGTCAAGGCGCGGGTGTTGGCGGTGATCATGTCCGCGTTGCGGCTTGCCTTCGCTCCGAGTTCCGCACTGAAGATCGCGCGAGCGGACGCGGTGATGTTCTCTATCTGCGAAGACGACGCGGCCTCCGACCGCAGCAACGCAGGCGCGAATGCAGCGACTCGCCCTCCCAGCTCGGCGTCGAGCCGGCTCAGCTCCCGGGCGGCGACATCTGCCGCAGCAGCCACTTCGACCGAGGGAACCGGCGTCAGCTGCGCGATCTCGGCGGGGACGGCCGACCGGTACGTCGTCCCCCGACCGGTCCGTTCAGCATCCGCTCCCCAGATGGTGCTCGGCACCCACGTCTGCGGTTCCCAGTCGAGCGGGGGCCAGTCGGCCGCACGCGAGGACGTCGTCATGATAATCGCCCTCCGATTCCTTATGAGAAACCTCGTTACTCATAATCGCATCAGCTCGCGTTATGGGCAACAGCGGCACAGTGCGTGCCGGAAGCCTGTCGGCAAGTGACGCTCAAAGTCGGCTTCCGCCTCGAAGACGCCGACAGCGAGGGCCGGTTCGCCCGCGCCCGACGATCCCGGGCGACCAACTGGATGTGGGAGCGAGTGCTCTCCTGAATCGGGCTCATGCGCTCAGCCGCTTACGTGATCGTTGTCTGCGAGAAGCACGCCTCTCCGTCCGGGGTTCCACTCATAGAGCACGTCGGGCTCGCGCTCCTCGTTCTCACCCGTCGTTCGGCGCATCTCTGCGAACCCATGTCGTTCGTAGAACGCGCGTGCGGCGAGGTTGCGCTGGAACGTCCACAAGTGAAGAGACGCGACGGTGGTGCTCTGCGCGTGACGAAGCAGGCGCGAGCCGAGACCTCGCCGTTGCTGAGCGGTCGCAACATAGAGCTGCTCGATCCAGCCCGGGGTAAGGGCCATCACCGCGAGCACGTTGTCCTCGTTCAGCGGGTCGATCGCGACGATGACATCGGATCCTGGCAACAGAACCTCCGCCACCCAGACCTCGTCCTCGGCCAAGGTATGCGGCCTGGCCAGCCAGGGCATGGCTGTGTGCTTCGAGTCACGAATGAGCCGCGCGATCGCCCGCGAGTCCGCGGGTCGCGCCATCCGGAAGCCGTCCACGGCTCTCATGCAATACGCGGGGTGCCCATGGCGTCAAGGTGGCGGCGACTCATGCTCGACGGCGGATTCCCGTGGCAAGAGCTTGCGGTCGCGAGCGGCTGGTCGCATGAGTCTGCCGTCATGCCCCGTTGTCCAGCGGGCCGGCCCCCGGGCAGCAGACTCGAGGTCTCTACCGAGCGCTTTGCCACGGGAGTACCGTCTGGCAAAGACGGGCAGGCCAAACGAGAAGCGAGGAGGAGATCATGTTCGAGAATGCACGAGGTGCCGCGGTGGTAGCCGCATCCGATCTGGCCCGGGCCCGATCGTTCTACGAAGGAGTGCTCGGGTTGACGGCGAACGATGCGTTCCCGGATCAAGATGAGGCAGTCTTCTACGAACTGGCAGGAACGCCGCTCATGGTCTACTCGTCAGCGTATGCGGGAACGGCGAAGAACACCGTTTTCGTGATCGAGACCGACGACCTGGCGCGCGACATGGCGGCACTACGCGACAAAGATGTGGCGTTCATGGACTATGACGTCCCAGGACTCAAGACCGTCGACGGGGTCGCAGAACTCAGCGGAGAGAAGTCCGCCTGGTTCTCGGACAGCGAAGGCAACATCTTCGCGCTCAGCGAGCGCACCTGACTCCCCGGAGGTCATATCGATCTGGGTGTATCACTCGAGGCTTTCGGTTCTCTCTGTTGATGTGCGCCTCGACGGCGCTCTTGGTGTCCCCACGAACCTCACGCTCCACCTCCTCTTTCCGGCATCCGAATGTGAGGCAGGCCCATGGTGTTCACCGCCCAGACATACGCGAACATGGTCTCCGAGGACAGCGCCGCCCGCGAGCGGCTGATACGGCAGTACCTCGACCGCCGCGCCGAGTTCGACATCATCGTCGTCGGGTCGGGCATCGGTGGAGGCATCCTCGCGGACGATCTCGCCGACCGGCTGGGTGCGACCAAACGGATCCTTGTCGTCGAGGCAGGATCGTTCATCTTTCCGACCCACGTCTACAACCTGTCCCGGTTCCCCAATGCCAGCGTCGCGCGGCACTTCGGCGCCGCGACGTTCTGGCAGCAGGGCTCGCCCGCGGCATCGCATTTCATCGGTGAGCAGCCGCAGCTCGCGTTCGGTGGCCGCTCGATCTTCTGATCGGGGCTGATCCCGACCATCCAGCCGTGGGAGCTGGACTTCTTCCCGCCGGCGGTACGTGCCGATCTCGCCGGTGGCCTCCTTGCCGAGGCGGGAGCCAGAATGAACGCCTCTGTCACGCTGGGCACGGTTGCGCAGCAGGTGGTGGCGAAGCTGCGCGAAGGGCCTCTGGCCGCGGACTTCCTCATCGAGGAGGCTCCGCGTGCCCTGCATCAGCCGTACTTGAACGCGGACGGAACTCCGCAGTCGAGCTTCTTCACCGAGGGGACGGGCGTCTTCAACACAGCCGAGCTGCTCACCGGCCAGCTGGGCCTCACCCCCGGCACGACTCCGGACGACCGGCCCGGCCTGCATCTCCTGCTCAACACCTACGTCGAGGACGTCCAACAGTCAGGCGCCGGTTACGTGCTCGTGGCGCGCAACGTCCTCACCGGCGATGCCCGCTTCCTCTCGGCGCCCGTCGTGGTGCTGGCGGGAGGTTCGATCGAGAGCCCGAAGCTGCTGCGCCGCTCGAGCATCCACGAGTCGCTTCCACAGCACGCCAAGGATCTGATCGGACGCGGGCTGACCGATCACCCGACATCGAACGAGATCAGCGCCACAGCGACCGAGATCGACGGGGTCGCGATCCCGCCGACCGCGCACGCCAAGATCGTGTTCTACTCCCGCGGCCACCGCGAGCACGGAGAGATCTCCTACCCGTTCAACATCGAGATGAACATCAACCACGAGTGGTGGCACCTACGCGAGAACGATCCTGGTGCGGCCAGCATCCCACCCGCGCCGGGAACGGCCTCCCGCGTGGACGTCAAGCTCAGCTTCGCGAACCCCCTCGACGACGGCAACGCGATCCTCGCCGCACCATCGTTCGGCTATGTGCCCGAGATCGTCTTCCGCAACCAGAGCCATATGGATCATCTGCGGGACAGCCGATTCCCCGCGATCGCGGGGTGGCACAAGGACTACGACGCCATCTTCTCGGTCATGAACGACGCAGTCGTGAAGGCGCTCGCACCGTTCCGCCTCAACGGCGCACCATCCGTGCCGCAGGGACGATTCGGGCAGAACGGGCTCGGATTCGGCTGGGGCACCGTCCACCATGCCGTGGGGAGTCTGCGGATGCCGTTCCGTTCGCAGCTGGACGCACCGTTCGAGACGGAGGCGGTCGTCGACGAGGATCTGCAGGTCGCGGGCACACCGGGACTGCACGTCTGCGACATGTCGGTGATTCCGATCAGCACCGCGGCGAACCCGGTGCGCACGCTCGCCGCCCTCACGCTGCGCCTGTCCCGCCACCTCGGATGAGGTTGCGCCCGCTGAGGCAACCGCCCCTGTGAGCGACATCGAGGCGGCGACCGCATGCGGATAGTAGGCGGCCTTCGCGCGAGCGTGACTGGGCTATCCGGACATCTGGCGCAGGACGGTGAGGACGCCGGCGTCTTCGCCCGTCGGAAATGGGCGCTCCCTTCATGTGATTGACCGCAGCTCCGAGAGATCACTAGCCTGGCGCTCATTCATCGATGAGGGGGACTGGTGGACTCACAGGGCAAAGCCGTCAACGCCTCGCACGTCATCGGTACTGCGCTTGTTGCCGGTGCATTCGCTGTCGGCGCAGCAATGTTGGCAGTGGCCAGCAGCCCAACAGCAGGTGTCTCACCCGAGCAGGAGACCTCTGATGAACACCACTTCTTCACCGTCGAGCCGGGTCTGCCGGAGGAGGCAGTCGTCACCTCGACGACAGAGGCCCCCGGTGCCGACCCCGCAATGACCGTCGAAAACCGGACCATCATGCTCCGCAACCTCGGCCTCTCCGAGGACCAAATCGCGGCGGCCCTCGCCGAGGGCGCATTCCTCGGTGTTCCCGAAATCCTTCCGCCCTCGGAAGATGATGAGTAGGCCTGTCACGCGCCGACGCCGGCGGGATCGCCGATTCACGCGGGCGCTCGCCCTCTCCGTCGTCACGCCGCCCGGGGCGATCCGTCGCGGCTGGACCCCGTCGGACGCCGCGTGACCAGCCGCTCGTGTTGACGAGCGATCGATGGGCTGTGAAAGACGTCGGCGAGTGTCGCACCAAGAAGGATGCCGGCGACCGCGACGAGGGTGGTGGCGTCTTCGGTCACACTTCAACTCCTTACCCTCTGACCCACCGATGACGACGGCCCGGCAGCGCGATCACTGCCGGGCCGTCGTCATCCCACCCCGATTGCACCCAGCGCGTCAGGCCTTCTTGCGCACGACGGTTGAAGCGCCCCTCCTCGCCCTCGTCGTGCGCGGGGAGCTTGTGCCGTTTCGGCTACGTCGTCGTGGGGATGCCGATGATCGGCTGTTGGAGCTGGGTGAGCCACTGCGATTGCGGCAGCGGTTCCGACTCCAGGTACACCTCGCGTCCTGCGCCGGCCATCGTGACCCCAGCTTGAGCAAGGCCCGTCATGAACTCGTGCCAGGCGTCGCCGATACCAGGCATGTCGCCGCGGTAGTCGAAGACGGCAGCGTGCGGGACCTCGGGGAGTGTGACGACCTCCCATGCCGGATTCTCGACTGGATCGCCACCGGCGATCCAGGAAACCCACACGCGCATGTCGTCACCGCCGTCGACCGGTTCGTACCAGAAGATGCCCGGCTCCGTGAAGTCGACGCCCGATTCCTGCAGCGCGCGAAGAAGAGGAAGCAGGATGCGATCGACAACCGGCGAGACATTCTCGGGCCCGCTGCCGGGGGCGATCTCGCTCGTCGCGTAGACGGTGACGGCGGGCAGGGAGGTATAGGTGATTCCGCTCACGGTGAGTGTTCCTTCCAGACGGGAGAGACGCGCATCAATCCGGGCGACACGCGCGGCATCTGCGGCGATCGAATCCGTGAGCTCATCGCGTCGGCGGGCCAGGATCGCGCGAGTAGCGGCATCCGGATCGTCCGACGAAAGCGCCTCGGCGGCGGCATCCAGCGAACACCCGAATCCGCGAAGGTCGACGATCCGAAGGAGGTCCGACAGCTGCGAGGAATCGTAGCGCCGGTATCCCGTGGACGGGTCGACCCGAGCGGGCTTGAGCAGCCCGATGGCGTCGTAATGCCGCAGCATTCGCGCGCTCACGCGCCCGTACGCTGCGAACTCTCCGATGGTGTACATGATGGAGACCACGATCGACCCTGTCACAATGAGAAGGTCAAGCGGAACCGCAAGAAATGCCCGATGCGGCTCAGCGGGCGGGATCAGACGGAGGACCAGACGACGAGTCGGCCCGACCATCACGTCGGGGAGCCGTCAGGCGTCGGGCGCAGTAGCCGCGGTCAGCACGATGAGCGGACTGTGCGCAATCATCTCGTCGACATCGTCTCTGCGCCATCGGCGTGCAGCGGCCTCGATGAGCGGCCGTGCTTCGTGGGGATCGGTGATGACCCGCGCCGTGGCAGGAACGTCGGCCTCGATGCCCTGCTTCACATGCACGATCACGTTGGGGTCTGCGGTGATGTTGAGTATCCAGTCCCTTGTGCGGTCTCGACGCGGCATCCCGGTGATGAACAGCACGCCGTTCTCATCGTGCAGGAAGATCTCGATGCGGCGGGGCAGCCCGCTGCGGCGACCGGTGGTCGTCATGTCGATGAGCTGACTTCGGTGCAGGGCCGCGGTGACGTCGTTGTTCACACCTGTTGAAGCAATCGCGCTCCGGCAGACATTCCAATGCGATCGATGAGACTGTCCGTGCGCAACGCCTGATGGCCAAAGCTCCCTGCAGCGAAGCCCGCGCCGGCCGGCGTCCAGTCCCTCACTGATCGCCGCCGGGCCGTCTCCCAGGGAAAAGCGGTACGCTGGTCGAGATAGGCGGACTTCTCATTCGTCTCGCCCCGGCTGTGTGGTAGCGGTCGGGGCTTTTTCTTTGCGCGAACGGGGTCAGGCGTCGCCGCCAATCTCAGGGAACGCGGCGTGCGGGGCTAGTCCTCGGGTACAGCGTCGGCGGGGTGGGCGTGCTCTGAGCCTGATCGTGTCCGTTCCAGTTCGCGGTGGTCGACCAGGTGCCGTCGAATCAGCGCGACGTCGTCGGTGACGCTCGCCAGGCGCTCGTCGAGTTCCCGTTCGGTGAGCACGTCGACAGCGCACCTCAGACGCGCGCGGAATATACGCCTCGATCAGTCCGGAGGCAACCGTCTCGCTGGTCTCGGATGCGTTCCCATAGCGTCGCACCATGACCTCCGACACCCCGGGACGACCCGCTGCGACCGAAGACACACGACCCCGCACGGTCCGTGACCCCGACCACGAAGGCCGGGTCGAGGCGCGCGACGGCTCACTGCGCCACGCGGTGCTCGAGCGTGAGCACGAGCGGTTCGCGGGCTTCCAGTTCGGCGCTGCGTTCTTCGGCTGGCTCGCCGCGATGGGAGCCGTGGTGCTCCTCACCGCCCTCGTGGCGGCCATCGGGACGATGCTCGGGGTGAATGCACCCGAGGCGATCGACGACGCTGCGCAGGCAGCGGGCGACAACCTCGGCGTCGCCACTGTGATCGGAGCGATCGCCGTCGCGATCGTGCTCTTCGTCGGCTACTTCGCCGGCGGCTACGTCGCCGGTCGCATGGCCCGATTCAGCGGGTTCAAGCAGGGACTCGCGGTGTGGCTCTGGGCGATCGTGATCGCGGTGATCGTCGCCGTGATCACCACGATCGCCGGCAGCCAGTGGGACATCCTGTCCAGCCTCGACAGCTTTCCGCGCATCCCCGTGACCGCTGAGACGGCAACGCTCACCGGCATCCTGACCGCCATCGGTGCCGCCCTGATCACTCTGATCGCGGCTGTCCTGGGCGGCCTGGCCGGCATGCGATATCACCGCCGCGTCGACCGCGTCGGTCTGGGCGCGTAGCGGCACCGTCACCGTCGGCGGCATCCTGCGCGATCGCTGGATGTCTGGTTTCGGATCCCTTCCCTCACAGCACCGGTGCCGTAGGTTCGTTGTGTGCGGGCTCGGGGCATCTACGTGGAGGCGCGGATCCGTGCCGACCTGGACGCCGTGTGGGATGCCACGCAGGACCCGTCTCAGCATGTGCGCTGGGATGTGCGATTCTCGAAGATCTCGCCCGACGGGATGTCTCGGGCGGGCGTGTCGACGTTCACCTACGAGCGGCGCGTCCCGTTCCACACGGTGCGGGGGAGCGGCGTCAGCCTCGGCGAGAAGAACGGCGACGGAACCCGCACCTCGGCGCTCCGCTTCCACACCGACGACCGTCTGTCTCCCATCGCTGCGGGCCGCGGCTACTGGCGATACCGCACGGACGGGGAAGAGGACACGGTCTTCGTGACGGGTTACGACTACACGCCCGGATGGCCGGTGCTCGATGTCCTCGTCCGCCCGATCCTCGGGTGGGCGACCGCGTGGAGCTTCGACCGGCTCCGTATCTGGATGGAGACCGGCATCCCGCCCGAGCGTTGGCCGCTTCTCAGCGTGCTGTGGTGGTGGAAGCCGGATCGTCCGCGCGCTGTCCGTTGCCGCCGAGCGCCGCAGGGCAGACCGCGGCGCGCCGACCATCTCGCCGACGCGCCACCCGCGCTCGCGGCGCTGACCGAGCCGGAGCCGACCCGGTGACATCCATCTTCGAGGCGGCGCTCGGGCCGGACTTCGAACGTCTGCATCCGATGATGCGACGGAGGTTCGGCGTCGGTCTGGACTCCGGGGAGGCGTGCGTCGCTCGCGGGGTGATGACGAGCATCCGGCGTGGGCCGTGGTGGACCGTGCCGTTCCTGCAGATCGGTCGGCTGCGGAACATCCTCATCCCCGACACGGGCACCGACGTGCCCTTCGTCATCGAGAACTTCCCATACCGCGACCCGCTCGGGCGAGAGACAGTGACATTCGTCCGCGAGTACACCTTGGGCGCACGGCGCCGTCGGTTCGACGCCACCATGATCCTCGACGGCAACCGGGTCGTCGACTATCTCGGCACCCACCAGCACCTCGCCGTCGACCTCGATCTGCGCGTCGACGACCGCGGGGGACTCGTCCTCACTTCGGACGCGCAGCGCTTCTATGAAGGACCCATCGGCTTCCGCTTCCCGATGCTGTTCAGCGGGCGTGCCCGCCTCCACGAGCACTTCGACGATGGCGACCAGCGCTTCCACATCGACCTCGAGGTCCGAAACCACCGGTTCGGCTTCCTCTTCGGCTACCGGGGCACCTTCCAAGCCGAGTGGATGCCGGCCTCCGACGCTCCCGGCCGACTCAAGCCCCGCCGCCACGAACGCAGAACCTGAGGAGAGATCATGATCGATGTCGACTACCGCCCGGTGGCGGCCGTCACCCTGTACGTCGTCTCGACGGTCGCCCGAGGAGGCTCGACGGGCGTGCCCGCCGCGATCGGCGCCGCCGTTCCCGGACTCGACGCCGCCCTCGAATCCGCGGGGCGGCCGCTGAACGAACCGGGCGTGTTCTGGTACGAGCCCATCGAGGACACCGATGATCTGGCGGTGCACATCTCGTACACCGCCGACGAGCCCCCGGTGCCCGGCGACGGGTACGAGGTGGTGACGCTCCCCGCGGTGCCGACCATGGCGACGCTCATCCATCGTGGAGACATGACGGGCATCGGCGAATCGTGGGGCGCCCTCATGGAGCAGGTCGTCGCCGACGGCTACCGCATGTCCGGCCCGTGCCGCGAGGTCTACCTCGTCGCGAACGGCCACGAGCCGGGGCCCGACTGGGTCACCGAACTGCAGGTGCCGGTCGAACGGGCGTGACCCGTGTCTCCCGTTCCGCATCGCGGGGTGCCCGAGGCGCAGCCGAGGCCGTCAGCGGCTGTGAGTACGTAGGATTGCGGGATGCCGGATCGATGATCCCGCTCCCGACATCGCGCTCTCGCGCACCGACGATCGGCACCGCGTCATGCTTCCCCTGACTGAACAGGTCATCCGTGGATCCTTCTGCAACGCCTCCCGCAAGGAGGTGTCGATGCTCACCCTGCCGCCCGACCTGGAGACCCTCGACTGGGAGCGCCTCGACTACCTCGGCTGGCAGGATCCCAAGCTCGCCCGTCGCGCGTACCTGATGATCCCTGACCTCAACGGCGCGGTCACCGGCATCCTCCTGCGGCGTGCCGACGCGAAGCCGAACGCGCGAGCCCAGTGCTCGTGGTGTCGCGATGTGACACTGCCCAACGACGTGGTGCTCTACGTCGCGAAGCGCACGGGGCCCGCGGGACGGAAGGGCGATGCGGTCGGCACGCTCATCTGCGAGGGCTTCGAATGCTCGACGAACGTGCGGCGGCTTCCGCCCCTCGCGTACGAGGGCTTCGATCGGGATGCTGCGCGCGACCGCCGCATCGATGATCTGCGCATGCTCGCCGCCGCCTTCGCGGCCGAGCTCTGAGCGCACCGGGCGACCGGGCGTTCAGGGGTGCCCCGAGCCGAGTGCGCGGAGGATCCCCAGGCGGGGACCGCCTCAGGAACGGAATCGACCGTGCGGCCATCGTGGCCGCGAAGTGCCGACCGGGACTCTGGGCCGGTGTGTGCGGTCCCGTCTGATCGATACCGTGGTTCGGTGAGTGATCGCGAGCTTCCGCTCGAGGGCGGCAATGCCACAGCGGCGGTCGTCCGCGTCGGCGACACGGTGCGCAAGCCGTGGACGTCGACTGCCAGGCAGGTCTCCGACTTCGTCGATCTGCTGGTGGAGAGTGGGGTTGATGTGCCGCGGGTCCTGGGTCGGGATGACGTCGGCCGGCAGATCATCGAGTTCGTGCCCGGCCGGCTCGCCGAGGAGCTGCTGCCGCTCGGCGTCGCCGATCTCGGCAGGGTCGGTCGTCTGATTCGTGCGATCCACGACGCAGCGGAGCAGATGGGGGTGCCCGCGGACCCGTGGGACGTCCTCATCCCTGCGCGGGATGCCGATCTGATCTGCCACAACGACCTCGCTCCGTGGAACCTGATCGTCGGTGAGCGGTGGGTGTTCATCGACTGGGATGGCGCGGGTCCGAGCACTCGGCTGTGGGACCTCGCCTATGCCGCTCAGGCCTTCGCACTCAACGACGTCGACGAATCACCGATCCTCGCGGCGAAACGCCTCGCAGCGCTCGTCGACGGGTACGGGGCTGATCGAGGACTTCGCGAAGCGCTGCCCAAGGCCATGGCGCAGCGGACCGAAGCGATGCACGACCTCCTGCGCACTGCTCATGCGGCCGGTCGTCAACCGTGGGCGACCATGTATGTCGAGGGCCACGGTGATCACTGGCGAGCGGCGGCCGAGTATGTGACAGAGCACGAAGGCGTCTGGGCAGCGGCCCTCGCCAACGCCTGAGCTGCCGTCGCCTCACCCCATCCCGGGCGCCCCGTACTGGCCGCCATCGGGTAGCTCGGGGCAGGAGGCATCAAAGGTCTGGGCTGCGATCTCGGCCCGTACAGCGATGCCGCGGGGGACGGTCAGGAGGGTGTACACGATTCCCTCCTGAGCGCCCTCTTCCGGGATGTACCCCAGGGTCATCCCGTCGCTGTCCATACTGTCGGGCCTATGGACTCCCCACACTGAGCGGAGTCCACCGGCGGGGTGCGCGTCGAGCCAGTCGGCGGTGTCGCTGAGGGTGGCGTCGGGGACGAGCCAGAACGCCTCGAGCTCGGAGACCGGCCCGCACGGCCAGCCGGTATAGGAGGAGAACGAGGCGACGTTGGACCTGGCGGGCGACGTGCCCGGCGGGAGGGAGATGTCGTCAAGCCATGACTGGGCCTGAGCACGTGCCTGCTCGTCGTTGCTTCCTGATGCGACGACGTCGGAGGCGGGCGAGGTCGGCTCGGGCGTGGTTGCCGCTGCCGGCTCGGGCGTGGTTGCCACTGCCGGCGCGGGCGCGCTCGCGGGCGTCTGACCGGTGGCGCATCCGGTCAGGGCGAGGGCGGCCAGAACCGCTGCGGCAAAGGTGAGGCGGTGGCGCATCCGACCACTCTAGGAGACGTCGCCGGGGCACCGGATCCCGTGTCACTCGGCTATACCGGCACCTACGGGTCCGTGCACATCACGAATCCGCTGGGATCGAACTGCGCGCCGCCCGAAACCTCCACCTTGTAGATCCGGATCTCGCTCGTGCCGGTCGCGGGGAAGGTGCCCACCGCGGTGGGCACGCCGGGCACGAACGCACCGATTCCGGAATAGTCCACGGAGTCGGGCGCGGTATCGACCGCCCACCTGAATCGGACCGTCAGGAAAACGTCGCGGCTGTCGACCGAGGCGTAGAGCGTGCACGCTGAGCGATCGTCTCCGGTGAAGACGGCATTGAACGTGACAGCGACGTGCGACACGATGCTGCCGCCCCCGACACCGTAGGCGATGCACGCGCCCTCGTCGGTGAACGGGACGTTCAGGATGGTGGCGAGCTCCGCCCAGCCGCCGTCGAGGCACTGTGCCGCCGACTCGCTGGTGGGGACGAGTGCGGCGCCCTTCGCCCCCGCGGCGACACACTCATCCTCCGACGTGAACCCTATCCATGGAGTTGCGCCGGCGGACAGGCTCTCCCACCCGCCCTTCAGACATGCCTTCGCGGTTGCAGAATTGCCCCCCTTCGCCCCCATCAGCGGGAGCGCGAGCAACAGGGCGAGCGCCACGACGAGGGCGGCGGCCAGGGGGAAGGGGAGTCGGCGCAGGGCTATCATCAGGGGCTCCTCCAGAATGGCCGCAAGCAACACTGTCTCGGGCTCGGTGAGGACACGGTACCCAGCACAGCGACGGCCGTCTATCGGGCATTTGCCCGCCCTCCGGAGGAGGGGGCATCACTCGGCGCCGGTTGCGGCGCGTTGTGGACTTCTGGTGAGTTCTCGCGCGGTGCGACGACCATGTCGGGCGCGCGTGCTCGCTCACATCGTTGCCGGCTGCTCGATCAGCGCGAGCTGGGTGCCGTCCGGGTCGATCAGATACCCGGCTCTGAGACCCCACTCCTGCATGCGAACCGGCTGCAGCCGCGGCATCCCCGCCGCTCGCTCGTGGACTCCGGCATGCCGGATGGCCCCGTACAGCTCGTGCACGTCGGCGACCCGGATCGAGCACATGAAGCTGCTGGTCGCGGGGTCGAGGTCCGGGTGCGGGAAGAACTCCAGGCGCAGCTCGCCGCGGACGAGGATCATCCATCCGTCGTCACGGAACTCGCGATCGAACCCGAAGCCGCCGTAGAACGCCTCGGTCACGTCGAAGTCGCGAGACGGGAGATTGGGAACGGCCCGATCGCGTCCGACCATCGCATGCATGGGTCAATCGTGCCAGGAGGACGACCGCCGGCACAGGTCGCGCGCTCGACCGGTGGGATCCCGGGCAGGCCTACGCGGTCCTTACCGCGAGGCGCCGTCCTTCGCGCGGATCCATGCCCGCACGAGTTCCTGAAGCGGGTGGGTCTTCTTCGCGAGGTCTGCGGCATCTGTGAACTTCGCCACGCGGGATGTTGCGCCGTCACCTTCGAGGATGCCTTCGGGGTCGGGGAGTGACGCCCCGGTATGGAACATCAGGCTCACGTGCGCCCGAGATCTCGGGAAGAAGGACGCGATGTTCCCCTGGTACACGAACGTCGGCGCCTGCCACTTGATCGTCTCTGACACGCGATCGTCGGTATCGAGGACGACTCGCCTCACAGCATCGACCAGGTCCTTCTGGGGATTCTCGTACTCCTCGAACCAGGCATCGACGATCTCGGATGTCGGCATGACAACTTCCCTCCGGCCCAGACGATACTCCGTCTCACACAACCGGACGATGGCAGGGCCGGAGCAGACGTCGTGGCGGTCCTGCGGCCTGAGTCGATCCGTTCACGTGCGCGGCGAGGGAGAGGCATCCAGGACTTCGCGGAGTCTGGCCGCGAAGGCCTCGGGCTGGCCGGCGTAGCCGAACTCGCCGCCCATGAATCCGCCGTGGTGGCTGGGGAAGACGGTCGCCTGCTGACCGAGCTGTTCGGCGAGGGCGATCGCGGTCCGGCCGGTGTACACGTTCACCGACTCCTCTCCGACCGCGATGACGATCCGGGTCGGCGCCACCCGGAGCGCATCGAGGTCGGGTCGGTAGTGGGTGACCGCCCAGGACCGGTCGGACAGGAGCGGATCGTCTCGCCGGCCGTCGTCGTCTGCGGGCAGCCCGAAGGCGACCGGGTCGGGTGCGGGCTGCGAGAGGTACTCGTCTGTGATCTCGCCTTCCCAGGAGGTCAGCGCGATGAAGCCGGCCATTCCCGCGCCCCAGCCCTTGTCCTCATACAGCGCGGTGTAGGCCTCCCTCGCCTGCTGAACAGCTGCCGCATCCGGCAGGACGCAGTCGATCGGCGGCTCGTGGGCGACGAGAGTCGCCACATCGCCGGGGTGTGCGGTGACCAGCGCGAGGGCTGTCACCGCGCCACCGCTGCTCGCCAGCATGTCCACGGGGCCGGCCCCGAGGGACGCGATGAGAGCGTGGACGTCCTGAGCCTGGATCTCGGGCTCGTTCGTGACCTCTCCGTCCTTGCGCGTGCTCCTGCCCAGGCCGCGGGGATCGTAGGTCACGACCGTGCGATCGGCGAACAGCGGCACCTGGGCCTGGAACCCGCTGGCATCCATCGGCTGGCCGATCATCACCAGCGGAGGCCGGCCGTCCGCGGTCGGCAGCGGTCCGTGCACGTCATAGACGAGATCGACCTCCGGCAGCTCGAGGGTGCGTTCGCTCACGGGTGGCTCCGTTCTCCGGCGTCGACGACTTCACCGTACGACGCCGACGCCCACCCGGCCAGTGCGCCCTGACGGCGCCGCGTCGATCCCCGCGCGGATCATCCGAGCGAGGACGCCTGGGCGAGGCCACGCGGGGGTCTGATATCACGGCCCGATCGGACGTACCATGTGCCCATGTCCGGTCGCAGCGTTGCACGTACATTCGCCGCTCTCACCCTGACGGGGTTGCTCGTGGTCACCGCGGGCGCCGCCTACGGGGCGCAACCGTCACGAGGAGGTGGTGCGGTCGAAGACATCATCCCGCTGCCCGACGGCTTCCAGCCCGAGGGCATCGCGATCGGTCCGGGCGGCACCGCGTACCTCGGCTCGCTCGCCGACGGCGACATCTACGCCGTCGACGTGCGCACGGGCGAGGGCGAGATCATCAGCGAGGGCCCCGGCACCCCTTCCGTCGGGCTGAAGATCGATCAGTTCGGACGCCTGTTCGTGGCAGGCGGCCCCACCGGGACCGCGCGCGTGATCGACGCGACGACGGGAGGCCTGATCGCCGAGTTCGAGCTCGCGAGCGATACGCCGTTCATCAATGACGTCATCCTCACCCGGCACGGCGCATGGTTCACCAACAGCTTCGCTCCCGAGCTCTCCTTCCTCCCGATCGGTCCGTCTGGTGAGCTTCCCGACGCGCCCGTGACCGTGCCCCTGACGGGCGAGTGGGTTCAGCAGCCGAGCTTCAACGCCAACGGGATCGTCGAGACGCCCGACCACAGGGCGCTGCTGGTGATCCAGTCCGCGACGGCGACACTCTTCCGCGTGGATCCTGACACCGGCGAGGCGACCGCCGTCGACCTGGGCGGCGCATCACTGCCCGCCGGGGACGGCCTGCTCGTCGTCGGCCGCACGCTCTACGTCGTGCAGAATCAGCTGAACCAGGTGGCAGTCGTCCGCTTGAACGCGAGCGGAACGACAGGCGTGCTGGTGGAGACGCTCACCGATCCGGCCTTCCGTGTTCCGACGACCGTCGCCCGATTCGGGTCCAGTCTCCTGCTGCCCAATGCCCGGTTCGATGTCGTGCCGACACCTGACACCGAGTACGAGGTCGTCCGCATCGACCGCTGAGCACCCGGCCCTGCATCGCGTCCCGTCAGCCGCGCGCTGCGCGCCACTCCCGTTCGAGGATCGCGTAGTGGCCGGTGTCGGTCCACTCGCCCTTGAGCCACATGTGCTCGGCGAACCGGCCCTCGAGCCGCATCCCGAGCGACAGGCACAGAGCGACGGACGCGTCGTTGCGCGGATCGAGCTCCGCATACACCCGGTGCAGCGCCAGCTCGCCGAACGCGAGATCGAGCAGCAGGGCGGCGGCCTCCCACGCGTACCCCCGACCCTGGGCCTGCGGCAGCAGGATCCAGCCGATCTCGGCCGTGCGGTCCGGTTCGGCGCTGTGCAGCTCGAAGTACATCGTTCCGCAGAATCGCCCGTCGGCGTCACGGATGGCGGGCTGCAGATAGTCTCCGGGACTCTCCAGGCGGGTGGCCGCGGCATCCCGTCGCAGCACGTCGGCCACCTGCTCGCGGGACCGCGGCTCGTAGAGGAGATATCGACACACCTCGGGATCGGACTGCAGGGCATACAGCGGCTCGAGGTCGTCATCGCGCAGCAGATCGAGATGAATGCGCTCGCCGCTCAGCGGATGGAAGTCCCAGGGGAGGCCCATGGCGACCATCCTGCCGAAGATCGGGGCAACCCAGGGGGAGAGCACGGATCGCCGCGTGTCAGCGGGCCTCTCGACGGCCGGCGCGCTCGGCGAAGTCGTCGATCGCGGTGAGGACGTCTTCGCTGCGCCAGAAGGGTCCGAGGCGATGCTCGGCCTTCGAGATCAGGATGCCGGCGTCGACGAGCGCCGCCAGCGGAGGGTAGACGTTCGGCTGCTGTACGCCGAGCTCGGCCGCCGCCGCCGCCGCGGTGAGCACCGGGCGCCGCAGGAGCACATCCAGCAGCTTCCACGCGTTGCTGGAGCGGCGTACGCGAAGGCGTTCGTTCCAGCTCGAGCGGATCTCATCGAGTTCAGCCACGAGCGTGCGCGTGTTCCCGACTGCGCGCAGGGTGGCATCCGCGAAAGCAGTGACGATGGGGGAGACATCCCCGTCGCGGTAGGCGCTGAGCGCGCGGTGGTATCCCTCGACGTCGGCGAGAAGACCCGCCGATACGGGCACAGCGACATTCCGGGTCACGCCGCGATAGCGCAGCAGCGACTGCGCCAGCGCCCGCCCGGTGCGGCCGTTGCCGTCGGTGAACGGGTGGATCGTCTCGAACTGGGCGTGGGCGACGGCCACCTGGACGAGCGGCGCGATGTCGACGCGCCGCGAGAACGCCGTGACGTCTGCGAGGAGCGCCTCGATGCGCGAATGGTGCGGTGCGACGAACTCCGCGCCGATCGGGGTGTCGCTTCGCGCGCCGATCCAGACAGCCTCATCGCGCCAGAGGCCGGGCGTGTGCCGCGACTGGCCCGTCATCAGGACCTCGTGCATGCGGGCGATCGTGCCGGGGGTCACGTCATCGGCGAGCTCGATCGCCGCGCTCATCGCCCGGGTGTTCGCGGTGATCATTTCGGCGTTGCGGCTCGTCTTCGCGCCGAGTTCGGCGCTGAAGATCGCCCGCGCCGATGCGGTGATGTTCTCGATCTGCGATGACGACGCGGCTTCCGAGCGCAGCAGCACGGGCGCGAAGGCTGCGACGCGCCCGCCCAGTTCTGCGTCGAGGCGGCTCAGCTCCCGTGCGGCGGCGTCGGCGGCCGCACCGGTCTCCGACGTCGGCGCCGGGTGCAACTGCGCGATGGGGGCGGGCAGCGCCGAACGGTAGGGGAGCCCGCCGGGGGCGCGTTCGGCGTCGACGCCCCACACGGTGCTCGGCACCCACGTCTGCTTCTCCCAGGCGAGCGCGGGCCAGGGCTCGGCCGGGGGCACGGTGGTCATCATCGCCTTCCACATTATTATGAGAAATGTAACTTACTCATAATCCCGCGCGCAGTCGTTATGAGCAAGCGCCGGCGACCCTTCGACCGAACCCGCCCCGGTCAACCGTCGACGAAGCGCATCGTTGAGACGATGTCGTGGATCTCGGCGATCGCCTCGTCGGTGGCATCCGGCATCGAGTAGGCGTCGATGACCATGCGCTCGCCGTCCATGTCGAGCACCCACACGTAGTCGACCTGGCCGGGGCCCTGGTGATACCGCAGCGACGGCGTGCCGACTCCGGTCCAGCTGACGAAGTCGTGGGGCTGACCGTTCTCGGAGTCGCAGTCGGGGAAGCCGTCGCCGTCGTGGGCGATATCGCTCGGGACGCTCCACTCGAAGTAGGTGCCCGGGCGACCGTCGATTTCGACCGGCTCCGGAGTCGTGGGGTTGCGCAGGGGAACCTCGACGAGCGCGGCGACGAGGTCGTCGGCCGTGTCTCCCGGCGCGAACGCCGTGCCCTGCCACTGGCACGGGTGACCGAACACCTTGTCGACGTTCCAGAGCGATACGCCCACGTTCTCCGAGTGAATGGCCCACCCGTCAACGGAGGTCCAGCCCTCCGGCACGGTGACGATCACGGTCGGAAAGGCCGCGTTCTGAAGCTGCGACGGCTCCATGCGGTACGTGCCGGGGTCGAGCGCCCGCTCTCCGGCATCCAGCAGGGGCGGTGCGGGGGACGCGCTCGCGCTCTCCGCCGGTGACGAGGTCGACGCCGCGCACCCGGTCAGCGCGACCAGGGCCACGAGCGCGGGAACGGCGAGTCCACGCCGCAGGCCGGACGGCGGTTCTGGCGACGCATCCATGATCAGCTCCTGTCGTTCGCTGTGTCGCTGTGTCGGAGATGAAGAGCGCGCGAGCGCCGGACGGGATACATGCGCACCGCCCTGGCACCTGTATACCGCTCCGCGCGCCGTTCCGGGGCCGGGGGGCTTGACAGGCCCGATACGGTCGAGGAGAGCGCTGCCACCCGCATGACCGCCCTTGCGTGACGTCGAAGACACACCCGGAGGTGTCCAGATGGTCCAGTCGATTCCCCTCATCGTCCGCGGCGCATGCCCGCACGACTGCCCGGACACCTGCGCGTGGCAGGTAACCGTGCAGGACGGTCGTGCGACGCGCCTGAAGGGCGACGCCGATCATCCGCACACCCGCGGCAGCCTGTGTGCGAAGGTCAACCACTACCTCGACCGCGTGTACTCCGATGCGCGGGTGCTCCATCCGCTGCGGCGCACCGGCCCGAAGGGATCCGGCACGTTCGAGCAGGTCTCCTGGGAGACGGCGCTCGCCGAGATCGCGGCCGGTCTCACTGAGCGCATCGACCGTCACGGCGGCACGACTGTGCTCCCTTTCAGCTACATGGGCACCCAGGGCCTCCTGCAGGGGGAGACGCCGGGCTCGCGCTTCTTCGGACGGATCGGCGCCTCACGGCTCGTGCGCGCGGTGTGCGCCTCGACCGGATCGGCCGGAGTCGCACAGGCGATCGGCACCAACGTCGGGCTCCTGCCCGACGAGATCCGCCACTCGCGGTTCATCATCCTGTGGGGCACCAACACGATCGTCACCAATGTGCACCTGTGGCCTTTCATCCGCGAGGCCCAGGCGGCGGGGGCGACCGTCGTCGTGATCGATCCGGCGACGACGCGCACCGCGCGGTCGGCCGATTGGCACATCCAGCCGCTTCCCGGCTCCGACACCGCCCTGGCGATGGGCCTGATGCACGTGATCGTGCGCGACGGACTGCAGGATGCCGACTATCTCGAGCGCCATGCGACCGGCTTCACCGAGTTCGCCGCGCGGCTCGACGAGTTCACACCCGAGCGCGTGGCCGACATCTGCGGCGTTCCCCCCGAGGAGATCGAGCGGCTCGCTCATGCCTACGCGTCCACGCCCGCGTCGTGCATCCGTCTGCTCGTCGGTATGGAGCATCGCGCGTTCGGGGCCGAGACCTTCCGCACGATCGCGTATCTGCCGGTGGTGACCGGCGCCTGGCGCCACCGCGGTGGGGGACTGCTGTTCCTCACAGCCGGCCTGCACTGGGGCGCGATGAACACCGAGCGACTCGAGCGCGAGGACCTGACGCCGCCGGGAACCCGGTCGGTCAATATGATCCAGATCGGGGCGGCTCTCAACGACCCCGACCTCGATCCGCCGATCACCGCGGTGATCGTGCACGGCGCGAACCCGGTGGTCACCATGCCGAATCAGAGCCTCACGATCGCGGGTCTGAGCCGCGACGACGTGCTGACGGTGGTGCACGAGCAGTTCCTCACCGACACCGCGCGCTACGCCGACTATGTTCTGCCCGCCACGACGCAGGTGGAGAATCTGGATCTGATGTGGTCATGGGGTCATGACCACATCGCCCTCAACACGCCGGCCATCGCGCCGCTCGGCGAAGCCGTGCCGACGACCGAGTTCTTCCGGCGGCTGTCGGCGGCGGTCGGTCTCGACGATGACGACCTCTACCTCACCGACGACGAGATGCTCGACATCGCCCTCGACAGCGACCAGTTCCGGAGCATGGGCATCACCCGCGAGCGGCTCGAACGAGACGGCTGGGCGCAGCTGCACTCCGAGCGCGGGGCGACGCCGTTCTCCGACGGCGGGTTTCCCACCGACGACGGCAGGTGCGCCTTCGTGCCGCCGTCGATGCGACCCGGCGCCCCCGCGAAGGCGCGATGGCCGCTGCACCTGATCACGGCGAAGGGATCGCTGCACTTCCTGAACTCCAGCTATGCGCACGTGGCGTGGCACACGAAGGCCGAAGGCGAGCTGACCGTCGCGATCCACCCCGACGACGCGAGCGCGCGAGGCATCGCGCACGGCGACCGCGTCGAGGTGGTCAACGACCGCGCGCGCGTGCCGGCGAAGGCGCACGTGGGCGACGTGCGGCGGGGCGTCGTCGCGCTCCCGTCGGGCTGGGCGCGCGGTGCCGAGGGCGTGTCGGCCAACGCGCTGACCCCCGACGGGCTCAGCGACGCGGGCGGGGGCGGAGACTTCCACGACACCTTCGTCGATGTCGCGCCCGCCCGAGAAGAAGTGCGCGCGCCCGCCTCGCGCTGAGGTGCGCTCGCCGCGCTCGCCGCCGTCAGAGGTCGAGTCGCAGCCGGTGCGCGCCGCGCACCCGCACGTAGCCCATCTCCCGGTTGAGCGCGCGAATTCCGGTGTTGGATGCCTCGTTCGACGTCGCCAGTCGCCGGAAGCCCCGCTCGAACGCCTCGCGGTGCATCTCCTGCTTGAGCGCTCGCGCCAGCCCGCGGCGGCGATGGTCGGGATGCACGGCGGTGAGCAGCACATCGGCGTCCGTCCCCTCACCCGTGACGAAGATCGCGCCGGCGGGGCCGGCCGCGTCGTGCACGACGAGCGCGAGCACGGGGTAGGAGCTCGCCGCGAAGCCCGCCACCTGAGAAACCCCGATCACGGCGGACTCGGGCGAGGTGTCGGCGCGGGAGAGCAGCCGGTCGAGGTCCGGCCGGTCGACGTTCCGCACATCGTCGAGCATCTCGAACCGGTACCCGTCGGGGAGCACGGCCGCGGAGGGCCGCTCCGTCCAGGTGATGGCGCTCTCGATCGGATGCTGGATCGCCTCGAAGCCCCAGTGCTGGGCGATGTGCAGGGAACGTTCGTCCAGATCCGACACCGCGCACATCAGGGTCTTCGCCGGCCCCAGCCCGGCACGGACGATCTCCCACATGCGCGAGCCCCGGCCGTCGCCGCGGTGGTCGCTGTCGACGGACACGCGGACGAACACGATGCCGTCCTGCGTCGCCCAGGGCGGTCGGAAGCCGGCGCCGTAGGCGGCGATCCGCTCTCCGTCCATCGCCACGACGTGGATGTCGTACGCGCCGCCGAGGCGGAGGGTGCCGCGGTGGATCGGCGCCGGCACGAACTCCGGCATCTGCGCCCACAGCGCAAGCACGGCGTCCTCGTCGGCGGAGCGGTACGGACGGACCTCCATGTCGCCATCCTCCCAGTCGTCGCCGCGAGGTTCCAGGTCACCCCGGCGCGACCGCGCAGGCGCTGGCGATGCCGATGCGCAGGAGTCCGTCGATCGTCGTCGTGTCGCGGATCGACATCCGTTCCAGCGGGAGGGTGGTGCTGTAGCGGATGTCCTCCTGCATGGCGCGATCGGGCAGGTAGCCAGCGCGGTCCCACACGGCGAGGATGCGCGCGAGGGATGCGCTGTTGTCGCTGGTGCGCAGCGTCAGCGTCGCTCCCAGGCGCGCACCCGTCTCCCCGCACGCGGTGGAGCGGATCTCGACGTCGTCCGGGTCGATCGGCGCGCCGGTGTCGGAGACGACCGGCCCCTGAGCGGCCTCGAGCGTGGCATCCACCATCCGCGCCAGCTCGGCGCGGGCCTCTGGCACCGTCAGCGCCTTCGGCTCGGGCTCCGCACGCGGCAGCGGCTCGGCGGTCGTTGCGCTTCCGACCGCCTCGCGGGCGCGGGAGGCGAGGGCGTCCATCTCGGAGTTCGCCGCTGCCACTCCCAGCTGTGTCAGGCCGAGCAGGATGCCGCACACGCCGCCGACGACGATCCAGGGCGTGCTGCGCAGGAACGCCGCGAGCACGGTGATCGCGCACGCGATGATCAGCGCGACGGCGAGGGTCGCCGAGGTGTGCAGCAGGGTGTGGGCGGACCGCGTGACGGCGTCGATCCACCCTGCTGCCGTGCTCGGCGGACCGTACCCGGTGCCCACTCCCAGCACGACCACCAGGAACGCGCCCCCGCACAGGAGGATCGTGGCGACGATGACGAGAACGCCGGCCACGACGGTGCCGGTCCGCAGCGCCGCGCGAGTCGCCGGTCTCACCCGCGGGCGTCCGTGGGAACCTCGACGGCGTCGGGCACCCAGCGGAGGATGTCGCCCGGCTGACACTCCAGTACGCGGCAGATGGCGTCGAGCGTGGAGAACCGCACCGCGCGGGCCCGGCCGTTCTTCAGCACCGAGACGTTGACGGGGGTGATGTCGATCGCCGCGGCGAGTTCGGCCACGCTCATCTTCTTCTTGGCCAGCGCAACATCGAGGTCGATCGCGATCGCCATCACACCACCTCCGCCATCTCCTGAGTGAGGCGGGTCGCCTGCCGCAGCAGTCCGCGCAGCACGACGACCACCAGCGCGATCCCCGTCGCCACGATGACGGCGATGATCCCGGTCACCCCGATGATCGGGCTCCCGGCGCGCGCCCCGTTCAGCACAGCCAGCCCGACGACGATGAGCGCATCGGCGGCCACGACGGTGACGATGATCGCATCGACCCACCGGAAGGCCGCGTCGTCGAAGATGCGCTCGCGTGCCGTCAGGGTGAGCAGTCGCCAGACGCACGCCAGCACGACCTGGACGCACAGCAGCAGCGCCCCGATCAGGAGGATGCCGGGCACCTCGAGCGCCGCGAACTCGGGTGCGGTCCGGGCGAATCCTCCCGCGACGGCCGGCACGACCCACACCTGGCAGGCCAGCAGCGCGGCGAACAGCACCACGATGAGGATCTTCGTCACGAGAACCAGCAGACCGCGCATGCACCTTCTCCTATCGTTTCCCGCTAGGAATATATCGACTAACGATATGCGCAGCAAGGTTCGACAATCACCTCGACCCCGCTACCGTGAGGGGATGCAGGAGCCTGAGCCCGCCGGCATCCCGTCCGCGCAGCGATGTATCGTCGCGGCGATCCTGCTGGGCGGCTGCATCGCCACCGGGCTCGCGGTGCACACGCTGCTGCCCGACACCGCGGCCACCGACATCGCCGGCGACGCACTGTATGCGCTCGCCGCGCTCGCGCTCGTGGCGGCGATCGCGCCACGGCTGGCGCCCGTGCTCGCGGGCGCGATCGCCCTCGCGTGGTGCGCGGGGGTGGAGCTGTTCCAGCTCACCGGCATCCCGCTCGCGCTCGGCGCGGTGTTCCCGCCCGCGATGCTGGTGCTCGGCACCGTCTTCGACCCGCGCGACCTCCTCGTCTACGCGGTGATGGTGGCGGTGGCGACCGGCGGCTGGGTCACCGCGGCCGCGGTGACCCAGCGACAGGAGCCGCGACGTCCCTGATCGCCGCGACGGCGGTTCGGGCGTGTTCGGGCGGGTTCGGGCGGGTTCGGGATGCCGCGCCGGGCGCCGCACAGCTTCGGAGATCCGCATTCGTGCGGAGGCGAACGGCCCGCACGCTCCGCACGAGTGCAGATCTCCGCAGGAGCGCAGGAGCGGCGGGACGCAGGAGCGCCGGAGCGCAGGGGCGCGTGGCGCGGGGCCGCGCGACGGCGCGCTACGCGAACAACGGGAGTTCGGGCAGCGTGAACACCCCGCGCTGCGCGGCCACGACCACCACCACCAGCAGCATCACGTTCCACACGACGGTGCGCCAGAACGCGCGACGGAACGAGCGCTTGCGCGTCTTGTGGCGGAACAGCTGCTGCGCGACGACGGCGCCGGGCCAACCGCACAGGAGTCCCAGGGTGAGCAGGGTGCTCTCGGAGACTCGCCGGTGTTCCCGGCGCGCGGCGGACTTGTCGATGCCGTACGCCGCGAACGCGACGAGGCTCACGCCCGCGTAGAGGAGCGGCATCCACATCGGAAGGTCGAACATCTCGAACGCGATCGCGAAGCCCGCGACGAAACCGCCGAGCACGCTCCAGCTCAGCGCCGCCGGCAGGGGGCGGGACAGATCACGGGGGCGCGCGGGTGTGGTCCCGCGCGGGGCCGACGGGCGGAAGGTGCGAGGCGAGCCGGAGGTCACTCGCCCGATCCTAGGGTGCGCTCAGGGCCGGGATCGCTCGGCGGCGCGCCCGAACCAGCCGGCGAGCACGAACATCATCGCCAAGGCGCCGACTGCGACCGTCGGCCAGGAGGTGGATGCCGCGCGCTCGCCGCGGGCAGGGCGGAGCATCCACACCCCGGCGCCGGCGTTCACGCTGCTCCACAGCGCGTTGACCAGCGGCGGCGACATGCCCACACCCGGCGGCGAGGCGAACGGACTTGGGAACGGCCGCCCCTGCACGGCGGCAAGACCATGCGGCACGGCGTTCATCAGCAGGACGCCCGCGAAGAACGCGCGAGCGCGCGAGGGGCGGGACGGATGCGATGGCCCATGTGCTCACCGTAGGTGGCGGACCCCTCGAAAGGGAGGTACTGCCCGTACACGGATAGCCCCTCACTGTTTCGGGCGCGGCTCTTGCGATGGACTGGGTGCAGACGGTCCATCGGAAAGATCGCCGGCCTCGACGAGGCGAGGTCGCAGTTCTTCGACCACCGCGACCCTGAGATGGTGCGCTGGCTCGCCGCCCGGCACGTCTCCGGGTGACCCGCCACGCGCCGCGCGGTTGCGGCGGCGCGCGCCACGGCCGACGATGGACGCATGGGTGAACCAGGGGATGCCGCGGGCGAGCGCGCCCGCGCGCGCCGGTGGCCTCTGCGCCTGGGGCTCGGAGCCCTGACCGCGCTGGTGGTCGGCGTGGTCGTCGCGATCGCGGTCGCGACACCGCGCGCGGATGCGCCGGTGGCGGCATCCACTCCCTCGATCACGCCCACCGCGACGGCCACACCGACCCCGACCCCGTCGCCGACGCCCACGCCCACGCCGGCCGGGTTCGCCGAGAACACGGCGAGCTACCAGAGCGCGATGCTGCCGCAGGTGAACGTGTTCGCGGTGATCCCCGCGCTCGCCGTCGACGACGCCCCGTATGCGGCGCCCACCGGGGAGACGGCCACCGCCGCGGGCGAAGGGGCGCCCGTGTGGGCCGACCCGACCGGTGAGCCGGTGGCGTACCTGCCCCGCGAGTACGCATTCGACGGCACGACCGTGCCGATCGTCGAGAAGCAGCCGTACTGGGTGAAGGTGCTGCTCACCGGGCGCCAGGCGGTGCCCTCGCAGGGGAATCCCGCGCAGGTGACCGGATGGCTGCGGGTGGCCGACGTCACGATCGCGCCCTCGGCTGTCGAGGTGCGGGTGGACATCTCCGACCGAACCGTCGACATCGTGCGCGACGGCGTCGCCGAGCGCATCGCCACCGACTTCGGCTGGGGCACCGGAGCCACCCCGACCCCGCTCGGCCGGACCTACATCATGACGACCCGCGTCGTGGAGGAGTACTGGTACACGCGCGGGCATCCCATCGTCTACCTGTCGGTGCAGTCGCCGACGCTCGACGGCTTCGGCGGCGCGGATGTCGCGGTGACGGCGTTCCACTACCACGACCAGCGCTCCGGGGCGATCTCCAACGGCTGCATCCGCGTGGACCCCGCCGCCATCACCGCGCTCGCCGCCCTGCCGCTGGGCACCCCCGTCGTCATCGCCGAGTGAGGGTGGGATGCTGGGGGGATGCAGCAACGACCTCTCGGCCGCACCGGCCACAACGTGTCAGCGATCGGACTCGGAACCTGGCAGCTCGGCGCCGACTGGGGAGCGGTGAGCGAAGCCGACGCGGAGGCCGTGCTCGCGGCATCCATAGATCACGGCGTCACGCTCTTCGACACCGCCGACGTCTATGGCGACGGACGCAGCGAGACGATCATCGGGCGGTTCCTTGCCGCGCGGTCCGGGCACGGCGTGACGGTCGCCACCAAGATGGGGCGCCGGCTCGCGCAGGAGCCCGAGAACTACACGCCCGAGAACTTCCGCGCGTGGACCGACCGGTCGCGGCGCAACCTCGGGGTCGACACCCTCGACCTCGTGCAGCTGCACTGCCCTCCCACCGCCGTGATCACCGCCGATGAGACCTACGACGCGCTCGACGCGCTCGTCGCCGACGGCACGATCGCCGCGTACGGCGTGTCGGTGGAGACGTGCGCGCAGGCGCTCGCCGCCATCGCTCGTCCGCACGTGACGAACGTGCAGATCATCGTGAACCCGTTCCGGCTGAAGCCGCTCGATGAGGTGCTGCCCGCCGCCGCGGCGGCCGGCGTCGCCATCTTCGCCCGCGTGCCGCTCGCATCGGGGATGCTGTCGGGAAAGTACACCGCCCAGACGACGTTCGCCGCGAACGACCACCGCACCTACAACCGCCACGGCGAGGCGTTCGATCGCGGCGAGACGTTCTCGGGCGTGGACTTCGAAGTGGGGCTCGCCGCGGTCGCAGAGCTGACCGAGGCGCTGCCCGAGGGCGTGCCACTGCCGGCGGCGACGCTCGCGTGGATCGCGGGCCTCGAGGGCGTCACCTCGGTGATCCCGGGCGCGCGAAATGTGTCGCAGGCGCAGAAGAACGCCGACGCGGCGGCGCTGCTCGACGAGGGCGTCGACCTGTCGGGCTTCGACGCGGCGGTGCGACGGGTGTACGACGAGCGGCTGCGGGCGGCGATCCACCCGCAGTGGTGACGGCGGGCGTGCGGCCCTTCGTCTTGCTGCGCTCGCTCATGTCCTGGGGTCTCTGAGCGAGCCCGCGAAGCGCGCGAAGGGCGCCCCACCGCTGGTGGGACGCCCTTCGCCGGACCTGCCGCTGGGGTCTACGGCAGCGGATACTCCGCGATGAACTGCGGGGTTCCCGTGTTGGTGTTGTCGGCCTGACCGCCCACGCCGTTGATGACGTGCTCGATCGTGCCGGCCGACAGGTTGACCGTCATGATGTGGTGCAGCTGCACCCCGGGCGTCTCGGGAACCGAGAAGCCGTTTGCCGTGACGATCGAAGGATTGTTCTGGTTGAACACGTACACGCCGGCCCCGTCGAGGCGGTGCGTGGTCACGTCGTCGGCGACGACGTAGCCCGGGTAGCCGAGGGTTCCGTCGGGCTGGGTCCAGTCCGCCTGGGTGGGCGGGTCGTACGGCAGCTCGTTCTGGTAGAGGATCACGCGGCCGTTCTCGCCGTTCCACAGCGTGTTGTGCTGCTGGAAGTGCTCGACGAACAGGCCGGTCGCGGTCACGTTGTCGCCGTTGACGATCACGCCGTTGAGTCCGGTGTTGGTGTTCCACCGGTCGGTGTCGCCGTTCACGCCTTCGGTGAAGCCCTCCACGCCGTGGTCGCCGCGCCACACCCACGTGTGGTCGATCAGCACGTTGTCGGCGTTGATCTCGAGCGCGGTCGTCGTCTTGCCGATGTGCGGGCCGCCGACGCGGAAGTACACGTCGCTCAGCGTGATCGGGTTCTCGGCGCCCTGCGGCTGGCCGCCGGCCTGCTTGCCGACCCGCAGCAGCACCGGGGACAGCTCCGTTCCGGCGTCGATCGTGACACCGGCGATGACGATGCCGGCGGCATCCTTCACCTCCATCGGCACCGCACCGCCCACCGCGGTGAGCGTCGCGTGCCCGAGACCGAGCACGACCGTGTCGGCACGCTTGACCTCGATGGTCTGCGCGATGTCGTAGACGCCGGGGGTGAGGATCAGGTGCTGACCGCGGGCGAGCGCGTTGTTGATGTCCTTCACGGAATCACCGGGCTCCGCGATGAAGAAGTCCGTGATCGGGATGCTGCGCCCCGGCGTCTGCCCGTCAGCCCAGCTCACGCCGCGCGAGTCGTGCTGCACGGCGGGAACCCGCACGTTGTACCGGCCCTCGTCGTCGACGTAGAGGTACGGCTTCTCACGGCTGATCGGGGTGTTCTCGATCGTCGTGTAGGGCGGGGTCGGGAAGGTGGAGTCGTCGGGGGCGCCGACGACGCCCGAGAAGACCTGGTTCCACACCGCGTTGCTCCACTCGGCGACCTCGCTGTTGCGGGTGAGCCACTGCTGCTGCGAGCCGTTGATCGTGAGCGGCAGACGCGAGTCGGCGATGAAGCCGCCGCTGGCGAACTGCGGCCCTGCGGTGCAGTAGTCCATGAGCGAGAACTGCGGCGTGGCGCCGAGCTCGATGTCGAGGCGGCGCAGCGAGACGGCCTGCGAGACCGCCCAGAACATGGCCGACTGGCGGCATCCGTCCTGTCCTGCCTTGTTCACCTCGACCTTGAGATTGGCGAGGGTCCGCCAGAAGTTCACGAGCGCGATGCAGTTGTCGGGCGTGAGGCAGCGGTTGTACACCTCGGGCGCGCCGACGATGGTGACGTCGTCGGGCGATGCGCCGAGCCCGGCGACCTCCGTGTAGTAGCCCACCTCGAACTGCAGCGGCGTCTCGGCGCTGCCGTAGGTGCCCGGGAGGAAGTACACCGACTGGCGGTTCGTGCTCATCTCGGCGTCGCGCTGCTGGTCGGCCAGCGCATCGAGCTCGGACTGGATCTGCGCGATCGGGGTGTCGGGGGAGTAGATCGTCACGTTCGGCCCGAGATCGGGCGCGAACGGGTCGACCGCGCGCGGCGGGGCCGCTGCGGCGGGAGTGGCGATGAGCGCTCCGAGCAGGAGCGTCATGCCGGCGGTGACCGCGGCCAGCTGCCTGGCGCGGGGGTGTCGTGCTGTCATGCGGTGGTCCTTCATCGTTGAGGGAGTCGCGCGGCGGCTGCCGCTTACTTACAAGACGGTAACCATTATGGCGAGCGAGTTCAAGAGTTGAAGGCAGTGGACCGTTTCACCGGCCAGTTTCGTACATATGTCGGTTTTCGGTGTCGGGTCTCGATACGGCTGCTTCGCTGCCTACTCGACCACCGTGAGAGGTTCGCCCGCCGGATCGGTCCCTGAGCGAGGGAGCGCAGCGACCGAGACGAAGGGCGGTGGGGCGGCCTACTCGGCCAGCGGGAGGCGCATGACCACGCGACGCTTCGTCGGGTGCGACACCTCGGTGAACCCGGCGGCGAGGAACGGGCCGAGCGGGCCGACGTTCAGCTCGTCCCAGATGACCTGCCGCCCCTCGGTGAGCATGGGGTAGCCCTCGATGGATGCCGCACCCCGCGCCCGCGCGTGCTCGACGGCCGCTGCGACCAGTGAGTACGTGAAGCCCCGCCCGCGGAACCCCTTGCGCACGATCACGCACGCGATCGCCCACACCGACGGGTCGTCCTTGTCCTCGTCGCGGCCCTTCCAGGGCACGGGCGACCCGCGCAGGCGGCCGTAGACGCCGCGGCGGTCGACCGCGCACCACGCGACCGGCTCGTCGTCGAGGTACGCGACGAGCCCGATCGTCGCCTCCGCGCGCGGATCGCCGCAGTGCGCCTCCGACCGCAGTATCGCCGCGCGCTCGCTCACGGGCATGTGCCACCAGTCGTGGTCGCCGAGGCGCTGCCGCTCGCACTGGCACGCGTGCGCGGGGCCGGTGAGGATCGCCTGCAGGTCGTCCCACGAAGCCTCGTTGGCGGGCACGATCCGCAGTCGATCGCGCTCCGCGGTGAGGGGCTCGGCCATGGCGGCAGACTAGCCGCGGCCGTAGGGTGACACCATGCTCGAGCTCATCGAGGAAGCCCTGGTCGACGCGCCCATCGAGGTTGTCTGGAACGACCTCACCGACCCGATCGCCCTCGCCGCCTGGTTCTGGCCGGAGCGCATGCAGACCGAGGCCCGGATCGACCTGCGCGTCGAGGGCGCGTACGAGGTGCGGTCGGGGCCGGCATCCCTCGCCGTCGCCGGCGTGATCGTGGCGCTCGAGGCGCCCCGGATGCTGCGGCTGCAGTGGCGCTGGGAGGGCGAGGAGCACGCCACTGACGTCGAGATCGGCCTCGAGCCTGCCGCCGACGATTCCACGCGGCTGCGGGTCGCGCACGCGGGGTTCCTCACCGCCGACGAGCGCGCGAGCCACGTCGAAGGCTGGAGCGGCTGCCTGCAGCGGCTCATCGACCGCCACGCGGCCTGGGTGGGCGGCGCATGATCATCGAGTTCGACGGCGAGGTGTTCCGCTGGGATGCCCGCGATGACGCCTCCTGGTACTTCACCTCCGTGCCGCCGGAGCTCAGCGCCGAGATCCGCGAGATCCCGCGGCCCCACCGCGGATTCGGATCGGTGCGGGTGCGGGCGCGCGTGGGCGGGTCGGAATGGGCGACCTCGATCTTCCCCGACAAGGAATCGGGCTCGTACGTGCTGCCGCTGAAGAAGGCGGTGCGGGATGCCGAGCACCTCGTCGACGGAGGGGCTGTCGTCGTGCGGCTGCACGTGCTCGACGGCTGAAACCGGGTCTCATCTGGGGTGCTCGTCGATTCCATGGAGAATCCTGAGGTTTCCCTGATAGGAGCCTGAGCGGCCACGTTGACAACGACATGAGATTTCTCTCATGATCTTCTTCGGGAGGGGATTCGCGCGACCCGAAAGCGTGCGCATCTCGACCCAGCTCTGACGCTGGGATCGCATTACCGGATATGCCTGTGGGCGGCATCGTTGTGCGTCAGAGCTGACTCATGTCAACACTCAAATGGGGAGAGCGCACATGCGTGCATTCATCAAGAACTACATCGCGGCCGAAAAGGCCCGCCGCGAGGAAGAGGGCCGCGAAGACGGCTTCTCGCTCATCGAGCTCATCGTCGTGATCGTGATCCTCGGCATTCTGGTTGCCATTGCGGTGCCAGTGTTCCTGGGACTTCAGAAGACGGCAAGCCAGCAGGCGCTCGAGACGATTACGGCCAACGCCGCGTCGCAGGTAGCTGCTGAAATCGCGAAGGACCCGACCGTTGATCTCACCAAGATCAACTTCACCAACTTCACGAACGAACCCAACAAGCCCGCCGAGCTGAAGCTCGTCGCGACCTCGATCACTGGATCTCAGCTGGACACGTTCTGCGTGACTGGCACGGCGAAGGACCTCAAGGCCGCCAACTCCGGCCCTGGTTGCCCCGTCCCCACCCCGTAAGCACACCAACGTGAACCGGCAGGAGGGCTTCGGCCTCATCGAGGTGATCGTCTCGATGTTGATCCTCGCGATCATCGCGGTGGCGCTCCTGCCGGCGCTGTGGCAGGGAATCATGCTCTCGTCGCAGCAGTCGTCGACGGCCACCGCGACGCGGCACCTCAACGCCCTCGTCGAAGAGGCGCGTGACCTGCACAGCTGCGCGGGGCTCGCCTCGGTGGCATCCAGCCGGGCAGTCACCGACGGCAAGGGGTCGACGCTCACCAGCACCGGCACCGTCGGCACCTGCGCGTCTGCGACCACCGTGTCCCTCGACCTGCAGGTCGCCGATTCGAGCGGCGACGTGCTCGCCACGACGAAAGCACTGATCTACATCCCATGACGCATTCCGCCCATCGCGATCGCGACGACGCCGGGCTCGGCCTGATCGAGCTCATCGTCGCGATCGTGGTGAGCGGGATCGTCGTCGGGGCGATCGTGATGATCTTCGTCAACTCCTGGAAGACCCAGGAGGAGGTGACGAGCGTCTCGCAGGCCACCACCCGCGGGCAGCTCATCGGCTCCACGATTGAACGCGCGATGCGCAACGCGATCGAGTTCGAGGTGTCCTCCGGCGGCACTGAACTTCGCGTGCGCACCACGCTCGACGGGTCGCTGCGGTGCCAGGGCTTCCGGCTCACCGCCGACTCGGCGCGGTTCACCACCTCGTCGGGCGCCCTCACCGGCGACGCGTCGGCGTGGCCCGCGTGGCAGACCGGCATCGCCGCACGCGGCACCACGGCCTTCTTCGCCGCCGCGGGCGACACCGTCACCTACACCTTCGACATCACCACCGAGTCCGCGCCGGTGCGCTTCGCCGGAGAGGCCTCCACCCGCACCCCCACGACAGGAGTGAGTTCGCCATGCTGGTGATCGACCGCCTCCGCCGCCTGCAGCGCGACGTGCGCGAGGGCGCGCGCGACGACAGCGGCGCCGTGCTCGTCTCGGTCGTCGTCGTGATGATCGTGGGGTTCATCGTGGCGAGCATCATTGCCGCGTCGGTGATGTTCACCATCCGCGCCAACGCGCAGAATAGCGACAACCTCGACGCCTTCGTCGCCGCAGAGTCGGGCCGCGACTTCGCCGTCGGCCAGGTCGCCAACGCGTGTGCGATCGCAGCACCCCTGACCGGCACGGCCCCCGACTTCACCGCCACGGTGTACACCACCACCGGTGCCGAACCGACCAGCCCGTCGAGCCCTGGCCTCACCGCCAACGCTTGCCCTACGGACACGACGACGTTCGTGCTCATTCACTCGGTCGGCACCGGCCCCGACGGCTCCACCTCGACGATCGACTCCGTGTACCCGTGGCAGGTCACCTATAGCGAGCAGCCCGGCGGCACCCTCGCGTACTTCGACGGCACGTTCAAGGCGACCGGCTCCACCTACGAGGGCGACCTGGTGATCCGCGAGAACAACGCGGTCTTCGACTGCAGCAACGCCTCCGACATCCGGGGCGACCTGTGGGTCGTGCGGGGGAGCGTGAAGCTCTCCACCGGCTGCAAGATCACCGGCAGCATCTTCGCCCGCGGCACCGTGACCTCCAACAGCCAGGGCGTGCGTATCGGCGGCGACATCATCGCCGGCGGCGATGTGTCGTTGCCCGCTAACGACAACCAGATTGCGGGCTCGATCCACTCCGGCGCCAAGATCACACTCGACGGCACGGGTTCGACGCAGAGCCTCGTTGGCGGCGATGTGGTCGCCAAGAGCACCGCCACCGTGGACTCCAAATGGACTGTCACCGGCGCGACCACCTCCAACGGGCCCGATCCCGTCTACGATCCGACGCTCGAGTGGGTCCGAGACGTCACCACCTGGCTGGACCTCTCGAACCAGAACTGGGGCACCGTCGAGAACCTCGCCACGTGCGACATGGCGACCATCCGCTCGAAGCTGAACACCGCAGGAATCCCGCTCTACATCGACATGTCAGCGTGCGGCACCGGCAACAACCCCAAGAAGCTCAACATCGACATCGACGCCGCCACCACGCTCAAGCGCGACGCGATCTTCATGGTGCCGGCGGCGATGCAGATGATCGTCGACATCACAGCGAACATCACGATCGGCGCAGGTACGCCGGAACTGCTGTTCGTGCATGCCGACTCCTCGACGGCCGTCAATGCGACGACCGGCGAGCCGGAACCCCACTGCCAGTCGGGCACGCACGACACCTTCAAGACCGGCGCCGTCACGATCGCTCCGCGCACGATGGTCTACACGCCGTGCGGTCTGAACGGCACGGTGTCCGCCAACTTCTCGGGCCAGTTCTACACCGCCAACGACGGCAACCGCGTGGTCAACGGCACGTTCACCTGTGCGCACATGTCGTGGACGCCCGCCTTCGAAGAGCTCAGCTGCCGCATCCGCGGTGCCGGCGGCGTCGCCGAGAACCGCACTGTCGTGCAGCGCCTTTCCGAACTCGTCTTCCAGACCGAGCGGTGACCGTGGCGATCGTGGTGGGTTTGTTCGTCGTCGTGAGCGGCGTGCTCGGTCTGCTGATCGGGTCGTTCCTCAACGTCGTGGCGTACCGCGTGCCCGCTGGCATCACCCTCGTCCGTGAGAGCCGGTGCCCGCAGTGCGACGCACCGGTGCGGCCGTGGCAGAACGTGCCCGTCGCCTCCTGGCTCGCGCTGCGCGGTCGCTGCGCGTCGTGCCGGGCATCCATCTCGCCCCGCTACCCGATCGTCGAGGCGGTGACCGGGCTCGCATTCGCGTTCGTCGCGTGGTTCCTGCTGACCGCCGGCGGCACCGCCACGGTGGCGCTCCCCACGGGAGCGGCCGCCTGGAGCGAGGGCCTCGTGCTCGCGGCGTACCTGTACTTCGCCGCCATCTCGATCGTGCTGACGCTCATCGACCTCGACACCCACCGACTGCCGAACGCCATCGTGCTGCCGAGCTACGCCGTGAGCGGCATCCTGCTCGCCCTCGCCTCGGCGTTGAGCGGCGAGTGGAGCGCGCTGCTGCGCGCCGGGATCGGCATGGCCGCGCTCTACGGGTTCTACTTGGTGCTGCGCCTGGCGCGGCCGGGCGGCATGGGCGGGGGAGACGTCAAGCTCGCGGGCGTCATCGGGCTGTACCTCGGCTATCTCGGCTGGGGCGCCCTGGCCGTCGGCGCCTTCGCGGCATTCGTGTGGGGCGGTGTGTTCGGCCTCGCGCTCATCGCGCTGCGCCGCGCGGGCCGCAAGACCGCGATTCCGTTCGGACCGTGGATGCTCGCCGGAGCGTGGACCGGAATCTTCATCGGCGAGCCGATTGCTCGCTGGTACGTAGGGATGTTCGTCGGCGCGTGATGGGAGCGGCGAAAGCCGCGCGCGCCCGCGACAGGGAAAGTAAGGGGAGACCATGGCGAAAACGCTGGTGGGACTCGAAATCACACAGGAGAGTGTGCGCGCCGTCGAACTGACGACGGGGCGCGTGCCCTCGCTGGTGGCGGCGGGCGAAGTGCCCCTGCCGCCCGATGCGGCGCGCGACTCGGAGGTGCTCGACCCCGACGCGGTCGCCCTGGCGCTGCGGCAGCTGTGGGCCACGGCGGGCATCAAGGGTCGCAAGGTCACGATCGGGGTCGGCTCGCGGCGCATCCTCGTGCGCGAGTTCACGACCCAGGCCATGGCACCCGACCTGCTGCGTCAGGCGCTGCCGTTCCAGGTGCAGGACCTCCTGCCCGTGCCGGCCAGCCAGGCCGTGCTCGACTTCTACCCGCTGTCGCAGCAGGGCGACCAGGTGTCGGGTCTGCTCGTGGCGGCCGTGGCCGAGAACATCGAGCAGATGATCGCGACCCTGCACAAGGCGAAGCTCGAGGTCGACACGGTCGATCTCGTGCCGTTCGGCCTCGCTCGCGCCGCGCAGCGCGTCGCCGACGCGGGGGAGACCGTCGCGATCATGCACCTGGGCGATCACACCTCGCACGTCGTGGTCGTCACCGACGGCATCCCGCAGTTCGTGCGCATCATCCCCGTCGACATCGCCACCGCGGCTTCGCGCCGCCACGACGGCGCCGCCGAGGCCGAGGCGGAGCTCGAGGCGATGCTGCAGCCCGCCGGCATCGGCGGCATCACGCCGCGCCCCACCAGCAGCCGCGCGGCCATGCGCAACGCGGGGGCGACCACGCCCGCCGTCAACGACCTCGTCGCGCGCCTGCGCAGCACCGTCGTGTTCGCGGCCGGCCGCGACGGGGCAACGCCCATCAGCTCGGTGTACCTCAGCGGTGCCGGCTACGCCGCCCCGGGTGTGGCCGAAGGGCTCGCCCGCGCGTTCGACATGCCGGTGCGTCCGCTGCACCTCGACCAGATCGCGAACCTGGGCAAGCACACCCTCACCGAAGACCTCGCACTCAACGCCGTCGCGACGGCGGGAGTCCTGCTCGGGGAGGCTGCCCGATGAGTTCCGCCACCGCCGTCCTGACACGCCCCGGCGTGCCGCGCGTCAACCTGATCCCGCGCTCCGAGATCGAACGGCGCGAACGCGCCGCCGTCACCAGTGGCTGGGTGTGGGGCGTGTTCGCCACCGTGCTCGTCGCCGTCGCGCTCATCGCGGGCGCCTTCGCGCTGAACTGGATCGCCGACCAGCGCCTCGCCGCGGCCAACGCCCGCACCGCGACGCTGCTGACCGAGCTCGCGAGCCTCTCCGAGGTGAGCGGTGCGCTCGGCACCGAGTCGGAGCTCACCCAGTTCCGCATCGACGCACTCGGCAACGACCTCGCCTGGGCGCCCGTGGTCGCGCAGCTGGGCGCCGCCCTGCCCGCCGAGGTCGAGATCACCGGCTTCGACCTGGTGACCGGCGGCGTGCCGCAGACCGCCGACCCCACGACCGAGATCGGCCTGACCGGAACGCTCACGCTCACCAGCCCCACGGCGATCGACATCGCCCAGACGATCCGCGGAATCCGCGCGCTCGCTCCGGTCGCCGACGCCGACGGACGCCTCGTCGCGACCAGCCAGCAGACCGCGGGGCAGTACACCTACGAGCTGTCGGTGAGCTTCGACCAGACCATCTACTCGGGCGAGTTCGCCCCGATCGCGGAAGAGGCCGAGTGATGCCCAAGCAGCTCATCAACCTGATCGGCATCGTCGCCTGCATCGGCATCCTCGCCCTGGCCGTCGCCCTTGTCGCGCTCCCGATGTTCTTCCAGTCGCTGGCCACCCAGGCGCAGGCGGCGCAGGTCGACGCCACGAACGGGATCTACCAGGCCCAGGTCGACGGTCTTCGCGCCGAAGAGGAGCGCATGGACGAGATCAACGCCTCCGTCGCGGCCCTGCGCACCGAGATCCCGGCCACCAACAAGCTCGACGACGTGTTCGAGCTCATCGCCCGCTCGGCCATCGGCGCCGGCGTCGAGGTGCAGACGATCACCGCCGGCGACGCCGTCGCGTTCGTCGAGCGCACCGCCGCCCTCGGCCCCGACGAGCAGCCCGAGGCCGCTCCGGCACCGGCCGCCGACGTGACGACCGACGCGACCGCAGACGCCGCCGCCGATGGCACGGCGGACGCCGCCGTGGAGCCCGCCGCCGCGGCATCCACCGACCCGCGCCGCCAGGTCGACTTCACCTTCACGATCACGGCAGACGACCTCGGCCAGGCCACGAGCTTCCTCGACCGGCTGCGCGCGGGACCGCGCCTGCTCGGCCCGATCCAGTCGACCGTGAGCCCCACCGGCACCGGCGTCACGGTGACGGTGTCGGCCCTGACTTTCGTGCTCCCGGAGGACTGAGCGATGACCACCACCCTCGACGCCCTGCTCTCCACCGCCGCGCGCCGGCGCGCCTCCGACGTGCACCTCACCGGCGACGCCCTCCCGCTCATGCGCGTGGACGGCGACCTCGTGCCGATCCCGGGCTATCCCGACCCCATCCCCGCGACCTGGATCGAAGCCGCCGCGCTCGAACTCATGTCGCCGGGGCACCGCGCCGAGTTCGAGGAGCACCACGAGGTCGACCTCGCCCACGTGACCGAGGGCATCGGCCGCTTCCGCGTGAACGTGTTCCGCCAGCTCGGCTCGATCGCGGTGGCGCTGCGCTTCATCCCCGACCGGGTGTACTCGCTCGACGAGCTCGGCGCGCCGCAGATCGCGCGTGACCTGGCGCTCAAGCCGCGCGGCCTCGTGCTGCTGACCGGACCCACCGGCTCGGGAAAGTCGACCACGCTCACGGCGATGGTCGACATCATCAACCACACCGCGCCCGTGCACATCATCACGATCGAGGACCCGATCGAGTTCCACCACACCAGCAAGCGCGCGCTCATCCACCAGCGCGAGGTGGGCGCCGACACGGCCTCGTTCAGCGAGGCGCTGCGCCGCGTGCTGCGCCAGGACCCCGACGTGATCCTCATCGGCGAGCTGCGCGACCCGGAGTCGATCCGCACCGCGCTGTCGGCGGCGGAGACCGGTCACCTCGTGCTGTCGACCCTGCACACCCAGGGCGCCGCGAAGAGCATCAACCGCATCATCGACGTGTTCCCGCACGACCAGCAGCACCAGATCCGCACGCAGCTGGGCGACACCCTGCAGGGCATCATCAGCCAGACGCTCATGCCGCTGTCGCAGACCGAGGGCCGCACGATCGCCACCGAGGTGCTCATCAACACCCCGGCCGTGGCGAACCTCATCCGCGAGGGGCAGGTCGCCCAGATCACCTCGGCGATGCAGGCCGGCGCCGGCGTCGGCATGCACACGCTCGACCAGGACCTCAAGCGCCTGGTCGCCGAGGGTGTCATCGCCCGCAACGTCGCCGCCAGCTACGCGGTCGACCCGTCGAGCCTCGACGACGTGTACGTGCAGGCCCGGGATCTGGATGCCGCGGCCTGGGCCGACCACGCCGGCAGCTGGCACCACGAGATGGGGGCCTGACATGGCCGTCGTGCAGGAGTTCACCTACCGCGCGGTCGACCCGCGCGGGGGAGCGGTCGTGAAGGGCACGATCGAGGCCGCCAGCGAAGCGGCCGTCACCACCAAGCTGAAGGCACAGGGACTCACTCCGCTCGATGTGTCGGCCGTGTCGAAGACCGGCCTGCAGATGGAGATCAAGATCCCCGGGCTGACCAAGCACGTGTCGGCCAAGAACCTCGCGATCTTCGCCAAGCAGATGTCCGGTCTCATCAACGCCGGCCTCCCGCTCATGCGCACCCTCGCGATCCTCATCGAACAGACCGAGGACAAGAAGCTGCAGCCGGCGCTCGTGGCCGTGCACGCCGATATCGAGGCGGGCTCGTCGCTGTCGGCGGCCATGGCGCGGCATCCCGACATCTTCCCGCCCCTCATGCTGAGCATCGTGCGCGTCGGCGAGACCGGCGGATTCCTGGGGCCGGCGCTCGCCTCGCTCGCGGAGAACTACCGCAAAGAGGCCGAGCTGCAGAACAAGATCCGCGCCGCCACGACCTACCCGACGATCGTGCTGATCGTCGCGATCCTGGGCGTGCTGGCGATGGTCACCTTCATCGTGCCGATCTTCGAGGGCATGTTCGCGAGCCTGGGCGGCCAGCTGCCGCTTCCCACCCAGATCCTCGTCGTGCTGTCGAACAACATGGGGTGGTTCCTGCCGCTGCTGGCCGTGGTCGTGTTCATCGGCTGGATCTGGTGGATGCGCAACCGGCACACCGAGCGGGTGCGCAAGGTGATCGACCCGATCAAGCTGAAGATGCCGATCTTCGGCCCGCTGAACACCAAGCTCGCCGTGTCGCGGTTCGCCCGGAACCTCTCGATGATGCTCAACGCGGGAGTGCCGATCATCCAGGCTCTCGGCATCGTCGGCCAGGCCTCGAACAACCACAAGGTCGAGCAAGCCGTTCTCAGCGTGCAGGAGTCGATCCGCCAGGGCAAGTCGTTCGCGGCGCCGCTGGAGAAGGCCGACGTCTTCCCGCTGATGGTTCCGCAGATGGTGTCGGTCGGCGAGGAGTCGGGCACGCTCGTGGAGATGCTCGCGAGCATCGCCGACTTCTACGAGGACGAGGTCGAGACGGCCACCTCGCAGCTGTCGTCGACCATCGAGCCGGTGCTCATCGTCGGCCTCGGCGTCATCATCGGAGGCATGGTCGTCTCGCTGTACCTGCCGATCTTCACGCTGTACGGCGAACTCAGTCAGCAATAGCGCGCGAGCGCAGCCACAGGCTCGACGTCATCCCCTCCCATCGGATCCGACGTCGGCGAGCCGCCCCCGGGTGAGGCACCGCCCCCGGGGGCGGTGTGCTGTGCGGGGGGAGCGAGGCGGCTCACCCGTGCGCGGCAGTTTGCGGCATCCGCTGCACCGATCGATGGCGCGGATGCCGGAAGGTGGCGCGGTCGTGGGGTTGGCGTGCGCGGGGATGGCGCGGATGCCGGAAGGTGGCGCGGTCGTGGGGTTGGCGTGCGCGGGGATGGCGCGGATGCCGGAAGGTGGCGCGGTCGTGGGACGCAGCACGTGGCGCTCACCGCGGCTCCGGGCCAGTCGCGATCGCCTCGCCGCGCCGCCGCGCCGGGCCCGGCGCGATCGCCGCAGCCGCGGCATCCCGCCGCAGCCGCGGCATCCACTCATCTGCAGCGCTCAGAGCGAGACGCGCAGCACCTCTTCGATGGTCGTGAGGCCCTCGGCCACCTTGCCCCAGCCGTCGTCGCGGAGAGAGACCATGCCCTGCGCGATGGCGACCTGGCGCATCTCGGTGCCGGTGGCGCGGGTCACGACCAGCTGCTCGAGCTCGTCGGACATCGTCATCACCTCGTGGAGGCCGACGCGGCCGCGGTAGCCGGTGCCCGAGCAGGCCTGGCATCCCTTCGCGCGGAAGATCTCCGGCAGGTCGCTCGGATCGTGCGGGAAGCCGAGGGAATCGAGCACGTCGCCGCTCTCGGTGTACGGCTCGCGGCAGCGGGTGCACAGGCGCCGGGCGAGGCGCTGGGCGACGACGGCCGAGAGTGCGGTGGCCACGAGGAACGGCTCGGTGCCGATCTCGGTGAGCCGGGTGAGCGCCGAGGGGGCGTCGTTGGTGTGCAGCGTCGAGAGTACGAGGTGTCCGGTGAGGGCGGCCTCGATGGAGATGACCGCCGTCTCCTTGTCGCGGATCTCGCCCACCAGCACCACGTCGGGGTCGCTGCGCAGGATCGAGCGCAGCGCCGAGGCGAACGTGAGCCCGGCGCGGTTGTTCACCTGCACCTGGTTGATGCCCGCGATGCGGTACTCCACCGGGTCTTCGACCGTGATGACGTTGATGCGGGGGTTGGCCACCGTGCGCAGCGCCGTGTAGAGCGTCGTCGACTTTCCCGAGCCCGTGGGGCCGGTGGCGAGCACCATGCCGTGCGGGCGGGTGATGGCGGCGCGGAAGCGCTGCTCGTTGATCGCCGAGAACCGCAGGTCGCTCATCGCGAGGGCGGTGCCCGAGGTGTCGAGGATGCGCATGACGATCTTCTCGCCCCACACGGTCGGCAGCGTCGCCACGCGCAGGTCGATCGTGCGGCCCTCGTGCGTGACCGACAGACGGCCGTCCTGCGGCTTGCGCTTCTCGGCGATGTCGATCGACGACATGATCTTCAGGCGCGAGATGACGCCGTCCTGGATCGCGCGGGGCGCGTGCTGCATCTCGTGCAGCACGCCGTCGATGCGGAACCGCACCGCCAGCGAGTTCTCGCCGGGCTCGATGTGGATGTCGCTCGCGCGGTCGTTGATCGCCTGCGTGATGAGCAGGTTCACGAAGCGCACGACGGGGGCGTCGGCATCCTGCTCATCGAGCGACTCGGTGAACACGACGCCGGGAGTCGTGGATGCCGCGGACTCGCCCATCTGCTCGGAGAGGTCGCTGAGCTCCTCGTCGGAGCGCAGGTACCGCTCGAACGCCTGGCGCAGCGCGTCGCCGGCGACGACGATCGCCTCGACCTGCAGGTCGGTGAGGCTGGTGATGTCGTCGATCGCGATGATGTCGGTGGGATCCAGCATCCCGACGATCACCTTGCCGCGCGTGCGATCCAGCGGAATGAGCTGGTACTTGCGGCAGAGGTTGCCGGGCACGAGGCTCAGCACGTCGGGTGCGATCTGCACCTCGCTCATGTCGAAGTAGCGGTGGCCGGTCTGCAGCGCCACCGCTTCGGCGACCTGCCCCTCGGTGATGATGCTGCGGCTGACGAGCAGCTGCGGCAGCTCCGGCCCGTCGCCGACCTCGGCGAGCGCGGCGGACATGTCCGCCGCGCGCACGGCCCCGGTCAGCACGAGTGTCTGTGCGAGTCCCCTCACGGTATTTCCCCAATCCCCGGAGCCATCCTACGTGGCGGGTGCGAGGCCGCGTGTCCAGCCCCGTGTGCGCGGACGGAGCCGTCGGTAAGGTGGCGGCCATGCGTGATCTGATCGCACGGATCAAACAGTTCATCAAGAAGGCCATCGCGTGGGTGCTCACGCTCAAGCTCGTGCGCTCCTTCCTGCTGTACATCGAGTACCGCGGGCCGATGCTGGCCGACAGCGTCACCTACCGCACGCTGTTCAGCGTGTTCGCGGGTGTGCTGCTGGGCTTCACGATCGCCGCCATCTGGCTCGGCGACAACCCCCAGGTGATCGAGGCGATCGTCGCGGCGGTCGACGCGGCCGTGCCGGGGCTCGTCGGGCCGGGTGGCGTGGTCGACCCCGAAGACATCACGGCCCCTGCCGGCCTCACCTTCGCATCCATCGCCTCGGCCGTGGTGCTGGTGTTCACCGCCATCAGCGCGATCACGGCGCTGCGCAACGCGATGCGGCTGATCGCGGGCAAGCTGCGCGACGATCTGCCCTACGTGTGGAAGATGCTGCGCAACCTCGCCCTCGCGATCGGGATCGCCCTCGCGCTGGTCGCCTCGGCCGTGATGACCGTGCTCGCCAACGTCGGCGTCGACCTGGTGGCGAACCTGTTCGGCGTCTCCGAGTCCGGCCCTGCGGCACGCACCCTCACCCGGTGGGCCGGCATCGGCGTCGTCTTCCTCCTGGATGTCGCCGTGATCGCGGTGCTGTTCCTCTCCCTGTCGGGGGTCAAGGCGCCGGCGCGAGCGCTGTGGCCGGGCGCGCTCCTGGGCGGGGCGGGGCTCATCGTGCTGCAGGAGCTGTCGGGCCTGTTCGTGGGCGGAGCCACCTCCAACCCGCTGCTGGCGACCTTCGCCTCGCTGATCGCGCTGCTGCTGTGGTTCAACCTGTCGGCGCAGGTGATCCTCATCGCCTCGGCCTACATCGTCGTCGGCGTGCTCGAAAGCGAAGACCGTGTGCGCGAGAAGTACGGCGCGTCGACGTTCGCGCAGCGCCGGGTGCGTCGCGCCGAAGCCGCGGTGCAGGCGGCGAGCGACGAGCTGCGCACCGCACGCGAGGCCGAGGCGAAGGAGCGTGCATCGGCATGAGCGTCACTGTGCCGACCTACACCGCCGCGCAGGTGCGCGCCGCCGAGCAGCCGCTCCTGGAGGCGGGGGAGCCGCTCATGCGCCGCGCGGCTGCGGCCCTCGCCCGGATCGTGCGCGAGGAACGCACCACCGGCGATCGGCGCGTGCTGGTGCTGGCCGGCAGCGGCGACAACGGCGGTGACGCGCTGTTGGCCGCCGCGGATCTCGCCGATGCGGAAGACCTCGTCATCGATGTGCTGCCCGTCGGCACCCGTGTGCACGAGGCGGCGCTGGGCGCCGCGGTGGCGGCGGGCGCGCGGCTCATCGACGTGAGCGAGATCGCGGCCGGGCACGGTGCGGACGGATCGATGGATGCCGCACCCGACGTCGTGCTCGACGGCGTGCTCGGACTCGGCGGGTCGGGCGCGCGGGCGCTCCGCGGCACCGCCGCGGCCGCCGTCTCGGCGCTGCTGCCCGCGGTGGCCGCGGGGCGCACCCGCGTGATCGCGGTGGACCTGCCGAGCGGCCTCGACCCCGACGCGGGCGCGATGGCCGGCGCGATCCTCCCGGCGACCCTCACGGTGACCTTCGGCGGGGTGAAGGCGGGACTCGTCACCGGGCGGGGGCCGGAGTTCGCGGGCGAGGTCGTGCTCGTCGACATCGGCCTCGGCGCCGGCCTGGCCGCCGCGGAGCCCGCGGGCGAGGCATCCATCTCCCGCGTCGTCTCGGGGTGACGCAGCGACAACGCGGGCGACCGGGGCGAAGCCGCGGGGGCGAGGGCGTCAGTCGCGCGCGTACCGCTCGACGAAGCGGCGCAGGATGCGGCTCGGGTGGGCCACCGCCGCGCGGTGGACGGCGGCCAGCGTCAGCTCGAGGTCGTCGGCGGCGAAGTAGCCGTATCCGGCGTACGCGTGGATTCGGGTGGTGATGCCCTCGACGTCGAGTTCCGGATGGAACTGCGTCGCATACACATTGCGGCCGACGCGGAACATCTGCACCGGGCACGCGGGCGACGAGCCCAGCAGGGTCGCGGAGGCGGGGAGGTGCGAGATGGCCTCCTTGTGGCCGACGAACGCCTCGAAGGTGCTCGGCAGCCCCGCCAGCAGCGGATCGGCCAGTCCCTCCTCGCTCAGGGTCACCGGCACCACGCCGATGGGCTCGGGATAGGTGCGGTCGATCGCCGCCCCCTGGTGCGCGCCGAGGGTGCCGATGCCGTAGCACGCGCCGAGGAACGGGAAGTCGCGCGGCACCACCTCGTCGAGGAGCGCCGCGAACTCCGCCTCGACCCGGCGCTGCACGACGGACTTCTTCTCGAGCGGATCCGAGGCGTTGAAGGGACCGCCGCCGACGAAGATGCCGCTGAGCGCATCGAGGTCGAAGCGGGGCATGTCCTCGGCCTCGAGCCGCACCCGCAGGAGCTCGCGCTCGGCGAGCCCCGTGTAGCGGAGGAAGAGCTCGTACTCCTCGTCGGCCGGAACATCTTCGGCGCGCGTCGCGAGGAGGACGAACGGCTTCACCGCTCCAGCCTATGCGCGCGCCGGCGCCGCGAACGCCGCGTGACGCGCATGTAACGCGTGCGTTCCGGTCGGTGGAGGGGGCGGCGCGACGGGGCTCCGCTCGGTAGCCTCATACCGTGTCAGACGCATCCGCTTCCACGCCCGGTCCCGACGCCGCTGTTCCCGCCCCGGCTGGCGCCACCCATCCGCTCGCGCTCGCGCCGGTGATCGGCCCCGCGAGCGACATCGACGGGTTCGTGCGGGAGTTCCTGCTGAACCTCAACTTCGACCGCGGGGTCGCGCTGTCGGCCTCCAGCGTCACCGACCGGTACTTCGCACTCGCCTACACCGTGCGCGACTACCTCATGGCGCGCTGGCTCGAAGACGTGCGCCGGGCGATCGCCGACGACGCGAAGGTGGTCGCCTATCTGTCGGCGGAGTACCTGCTGGGCCGACAGCTCGACAACAACCTCCTCGCGACCGGACTCGCCGACATCGCGACCGAGGCGCTCGCGCAGTGCGGCATCGACATCGCCGACCTGCGAGCCGCCGAGGTCGAGCCGGGCCTCGGCAACGGCGGCCTCGGGCGCCTCGCCGCCTGCTTCATCGACTCGCTCGCCACCATGCGCGTGCCCAACGTCGGGTATGGCATCCGCTACGAGTACGGCATCTTCCGCCAGACCTTCGTCGACGGACAGCAGGTGGAGCAGCCCGACTCCTGGCTGGAGCTGGGCTCGCCGTGGGAGTTCCCCCACCCTGAGGCCGCCCAGACGATCTCGTTCGGCGGGCACACCGAGAAGTACGACGACGACGGCGTCGAGCGCTCGCGCTGGGTGCCCGGCTGGAACGTGCAGGCCGTGCCGTACAACCTCATGGTGCCGGGGTACGAGAACGGCGTCGTCAACACGTTGCGGCTGTGGAGCGCCAAGGCGACCACCGCGTTCGACCTGCGCATCTTCAACTCCGGCGACTACGAAGAGGCGGTGCGCGCCCAGACGTACGCCGAGAACATCTCCAAAGTGCTCTACCCCGAGGACTCCACGCCGCAGGGCAAGGAGCTGCGCCTGCAGCAGCAGTACTTCTTCGTCGCGGCATCCATTCACGACCTGCTCGACCTGCTGGGCCCCGCGTTCGACCTCACCCGCCTCCCCGAGCGGGTGATCTTCCAGCTCAACGACACCCACCCGGTCATCGCCGTGCCGGAGCTCATGCGCGTGCTCGTCGACGAGCGCAAGCTGGACTGGGATGCCGCGTGGGAGATCACGCAGAAGTGCTTCGCGTACACCTGCCACACGCTTCTGCCGGAGGCGCTCGAGGTCTGGTCTGTCGAGCTGCTCGGCCGCCTGCTGCCGCGGCACCTCGAGATCATCTACCGCATCAACGAGGAGTTCCTCGACGAGGTGCGCGAGCGGTACGGACACGACCTCATCCGCCTGCGCGACATGTCGATCATCGCGGAGTTCCCGGAGCGCGCCGTGCGCATGGCCTACCTCGCCACGATCGCGGGCGCCAAGGTGAACGGCGTGGCGGAGCTGCACTCGCAGCTGCTGCGCGACAAAGTGCTGCCGCAGTTCAACGAGTTCTTCCCCGGCAAGTTCACCAACGTCACCAACGGCGTGACACCGCGCCGGTTCGTGCGGCAGGCCAACCCCGCGCTCTCGCGGGTGATCACCGACGCGATCGGCGACGGGTGGATCACCGACCTCGACGAGCTTCGGCGCCTCGAGCCCCTCGCCGACGACGCCGGTTTCCGCGCCGCGTTCGCTCAGGCCAAAGCGGCCAACAAGCGTCGCCTCGACGGGGTGCTGCGCGCCCGCGACGGCCTCGCGCTCGACGAGGACCACATGCTCGACGTGATGGTCAAGCGCCTGCACGAGTACAAGCGCCAGATGCTCAAGGTGCTCCACATCGTCACGCTCTATGACCGGCTGCTGTGGGGCGACCCGGCCGATGACGCGCCCGCCCGCACCTTCCTCTTCGGGGCGAAGGCGGCCCCGGGTTACACGATGGCCAAGCGCATCATCCACCTCATCAACGCCGTCGGGAAGACCATCAACGACGACCCGCGGGCGCGCGGCAAGCTCGCGGTGCTGTTCCCGCCGAACTACAACGTGACCCTCGCCGAGACCGTGATCCCCGCAGCCGACCTGTCGGAGCAGGTCTCGCTCGCCGGCAAGGAGGCCTCGGGCACCGGCAACATGAAGTTCGCGCTCAACGGCGCGCTCACGATCGGCACCGACGACGGCGCCAACGTCGAGATCCGCCAGCTCGTCGGGGACGAGAACTTCTTCCTGTTCGGCATGTCCGAGCCGGAGGTCGAGGAGCTGTGGGCGAAGGGCTACCACCCGACCGCGTTCTATCAGGCCGACGAGAACCTCAAGCGCGCCCTCGACCTCATCGCCTCCGGCGCGTTCTCGGGCGGCGACCGCTCCGTGTTCGAGCCGGTCGTGTCGAACCTGCTCTACGACGACCGCTTCATGGTGCTGGCCGACTACGCCTCGTACATCCAGGCGCAGGATGCCGTCGACGTCGCGTACCGGGACTCCGACGCGTGGACGCGATCGGCCATCCTCAACGTCGCGCGCACCGGATTCTTCTCGTCGGACCGGTCGATGCGCGACTACATCGACCGCATCTGGCACACCCCGCCGCTGGCGTGAGACGGCGCGCATCGTCGGCCTGAACCGGCGCGGCCGCGCCGCCGGTCGGGCGTGTTCGGGCGGGTCTATGCTCAGCACATGGCCATTGCACGACTGCACGGGGGCCCGCTCGACGGGCAGCTCCTCCCGCTCGACGACGCCTCTCTCGATCGCCTGATCGTCCCCTACAGCGAGACGCAGGTCGTCTACGCGCGCCAGGGCGGCGCCCAGCACACCGGAGGCTCCGACGGGCCCACCGAGGCGGAGTTCTGGTTCGTCGAGTCGCAGGACGACATCGACCCGAGCGGCGACACCGTATGAGCGAGCCCGTGCGCTCGCTCGAGATCGAGCTGAAGTTCGACGTGGGGCCGCATGTCACCGGCATCCCGGAGTGGTTCGAGGTGCCGGGCGTCGAAGCGGTGAGCGCCGCCGACCCCCGAAACCTCGACGCGCTCTATCTCGACACGGTCGACGCGACGCTCGGCCGGGCCGGCTACGCCGTGCGCCGGCGCACCGGCGGCCCCGACGAGGGCTGGCACATCAAGGGGCCGAAGATCGACGGCGCCCGCGTCGAGCTGCAGTGGCCGCTCGGAGAGGGCGGCGCCGACGACGTGCCCGCCGCGGTGCGGGCGGCCCTGGCCGGCGTGCTGCCGGATGCGGATGCCGCGCTCGTACCGCTGGCGCGCATCCGCAACGAGCGCATGGCCTACCACCTGCTGTCGTCCGACGGCGAGGTCGTCGCCGAGTTCGCCGACGACCACGTCTACACCAGGGACGAGCGCTCCGGGATCGAGCGCGAATGGCGCGAATGGGAGATCGAGCTGGGCGCCGCGGGCCCCGTCGACGCCCGCGACCGCGAAGCGTTCTTCGAGGCCGTCACGGTCGCCGCACATGCGGCCGGAGCGGGCGCCGCGACCTCGGCATCCAAACTCGCCCGCGCGCTCGGCGTCTGAGCGCGGCACCGGAGACGATCTGCGTCTTCGCACCTGAGACGAGAAGAACCCCCGGTCGCCGAAGCGACCGGGGGTTCTTGTCGTGGGGGAAGATCAGAGGTTGATCATGTGGCCGACGAGCCCGTGGAACGCCTCCTGCACGGCCTCCGACAGGGTCGGGTGCGTGTGCACGTTGCGTGCGGCCTCGAGCGCGGTGAGGTCCCACTTCTGCGCGAGGGTGAGCTCGGGCAGGAGCTCCGAGACGTCCGGGCCGATCAGGTGGCCGCCGAGCAGCTCGAGGTGCTCGCCGTCGGCGATGAGCTTGACGAAGCCGACGGGCTCGCCGAGGCCGTTCGCCTTGCCGTTGGCCGAGAACGGGAATTTCGCCACCTTGACGTCGTAGCCGGCGTCGCGGGCCTGCTGCTCGGTGAGGCCGAACGAGGCGACCTGCGGCGAGCAGAACGTGGCGCGCGGCATCATGCGGTAGTCGCCGAGCGTCTGGGTCTCGGCGCCGCCGATCGTCTCGGCGGCCACGACGCCCTGCGCCTCGGCCACGTGGGCCAGCTGCAGCTTGGCGGTCACATCGCCGATGGCGTAGATGTGGGGGACCGACGTGCGCATGTGGTCGTCGATGTCGATCGCGCCGCGGTCGGTGAGCTTCACGCCGGTCTTGTCCAGACCGAAGCCCTCGACGTTCGCGGCGAAGCCGATCGACATCATGACCTTGTCGGCGTCGATGGAGCCCTGCGCGCCGGACTTGTTGTCGCTGTAGGTGACGGTGACCTTGTCGCCGTGGTCGGTGACGGTCTCCACCTTGGTGGCCGTGAGGATGTCGACCCCGTACTTCTTGTACTGGCGGGCGATCTCCTTCGAGACGTCCTCATCCTCGTTGGGGAGGGCGCGGTCGAGGAACTCGATGATCGTGACCTTCACGCCGTAGTTGGTCATCACGAAGGCGAACTCCATGCCGATGGCGCCGGCGCCGACGATGACGATCGACTGCGGCAGGTCGCGCGCGAGGATCTGCTCCTCGTAGGTCACGATGTTGCCGCCGAGCTGCACGCCCGGGAGGAGTCGCACCTTCGAACCGGTGGCGATGATCGCGTTGGCGAAGGTCACCCGCTCGCTCGAGCCGTCGGCCTTGGCGACGTCGATCGTGTTCGCGTCGACGAAGGTGCCGCGGCCCTCGTACTCGGTGACCTTGTTCTTCTTCATCAGGTAGTGGATGCCCTTGACGTGCGTGTCCGCCACCTTGCGGCTGCGGTCCCACGCGGCGCCGAAGTCGAAGACCACATCGCCCTTGATGCCGAACAGGTCGGCTTTGTGGGTGAAGGTGTGGGCGAGATCGGCGTTCTTGAGCAGAGCCTTGGAGGGGATGCAGCCGACGTTGAGGCAGACACCGCCCCAGTACTTCTCTTCGATGATGGCGACCGAGAGACCGAGCTGCGCGCTGCGGACCGCTGCGACATACCCGCCGGGGCCCGCGCCGAGGATGACGACGTCGTAATGAGGCATGGTGCCCAGCCTATCGGTCGGCGGGAGTGTCGGAGTCGGGCTGCGAACCGGTCCCGGCCCCGCCGGAGTTGCCCGGGCGCCCGCGGGTGACGAGGAGGTAGACGACCGCGCCCACGACTGCGACCCCCAGGACGCCCAGGAGGATCCACGGCCAGGCCGGGGCGGTGGCGGCGGTGTCCTCCGGGGCCGGCGTCGCGGTCGGCTCGGCGGTCTCGCCCGGTACGGGCTCCGCGGTCTCCGTGGGCGTCGGCTCGGCGGTGGCGGTGGGCTCGGCGGTCGGTGTGGTCGCCGGCGCCACGGTGAACGCGAACTCGCCCGAGATGGGGTGGCCGTCCGAGGAGACGACCTTCCACAGCACGGTCACCGTGCCGTCGGCGTCGCCGCTCAGCGGCTGCGTGAGCGTGTTGTCCGACGCGGTCGGCCGGCCCGCCGTCAGCGCCGTGCCGTCGGGGGCCGTGACCTGCACTTCGGAGGCGCCGTCGTCGTCGGCGATCTCGTCGCTGAAGGTGAGCACGAGGGCGCCTGGAAGTCCGTCGACCGTCGCGTCGGCCGCCGGGCTCGAGCCGATCAGCTCATCGTGCGCACGGGCGGGGGATGCCGTGGTGAGAACGCCCGCGGTGGCGAGGGCCAGCGCCACGAGCGCGGCGGCCACGGCGGTGAGGGGCCGGAGCCCGAAGCTCCGGAGCGAGGACGATGCGATCACCCGATCCACCTTAACCGGGTCTTCCGCGACCGGCCCCGCGCGTCTAGCCTGGGCGGCAGGCGGGTGCACCTGCCCGCTGACGTCGCGGTCACGGAAGCGGAGGCACGAGATGGACGCCATGATGATGGACGCCATGTCGAAGGACATGATGATGCCCGGCATGGACACGATGACCATGGACATGACGGTGATGCAGGCGTGTATGGATGCCTGCTCGGCGTGCGAGCAGGCATGCACGGTCTGCTCCACCCAGATGATGTCGTGCGGGCCGGCGTGCATGAACTGCGCCGACATGTGCAACACCATGATGCGCGCCATGATGCGCATGCAGGGCATGACCCCGGCCGCCATGATGGCCATGCTCGACGCGTGCATCGCCATGTGCCAGACCTGCATGGACGAGTGCATGGAGCACGCCGCCCACAGCGAGGTCTGCAAGATGTGCGCTCAGGCATGCCAGGCGTGCATGGACGCCTGCATGGCGGTCAAGCACATGATGGCGGCCTGAGGTCGCAGGCATCACCAGAGGCCGAGCGGGGCCCGGCCGCGCTCAGTTGCGCTCAGCCGCGCAGGACGTTGTAGCGCTCGCGACCCACCGCGAGCACGTGGTAGCGCTCGTGCAGCGCCACCGGCGCGCCGGCGGCGACGTTCGCGACCGCGCCGCCGCGGCTCCACAGGGAGATCGCCGCGCCGTCGGTCAGCCGTCGCACGACGATGACGCCGGTGCCGGCATCCACCGTCTCGACGAGGGCGTCCGCCCAGTCACGGGGATTGGCGGCGGCCAGGCGCAACTGGATGAGATGCAGCGCGTGCCCGGGTGCGAACGAGGAGCAGGTGTCGCCGTGGTCGCACATGCACGCCGCACGCTCACGCACCTCGAAGGGGCGGATGGTGTGCTGCGGACTCGACACGACGGACTCCTTGTCAGTAGGTTCGTTGTCCAGCCAGGTTAGGCGGGGGAATCGCGGTCGGGAATCCCGAACGACACGCGGCGAAACAATGCCGATCCGTTAGGCTTGCATCCCGATAGGAGGATCACCGTGGAGGACAATCGCCGACCCGGACCGGACGAGATCCGACGGGTTCCCGGCGCGGGGGGAGACGCGGCCGAGGCCGAGCAGGCCAACGACACCACGCAGACGTTCGGACACGACTCCGATCTGTCGTTCGTGCCGTTCGGCAGCGACCTCAACACCGCGGAGCTCGACGCGATCGAGGCACTGCCGACCCGCTCCGCGCTGCTGCTGGTGCGCTCCGGGCCGACCGCCGGCGCCCGCTACCTTCTCGACACCGACGTGACCACCGTCGGCCGGCATCCCGAAGCCGACATCTTCTTCGACGACGTCACCGTCTCACGGCGGCATGCGGAGATCACCCGCACCGAGACGAGCTTCGAGCTCGTCGACCAGCGATCGCTCAACGGCACATACGTGAACGGCGAGCGGGCCGACCGCGCGACGCTCACCAACGGCGCCGAGGTGCGGATCGGCAAGTTCCGCCTCAACTTCTTCGTCTCACCCGCCGACCTTCCGCAGGCCGCGGACGCGTGATGGCATCGGCATCCGCCCGCGAGCGCTCAGCGTCCGCGGGTCTGCTGAGCATCGGCCAGGTGCTGGCGAGGCTGACGCCCGAGTTCCCCAGCCTCACTTCCAGCAAGCTGCGCTTCCTCGAAGTGCAGGGCATCGTCACGCCCGTGCGCACCGAGTCCGGCTACCGGAAGTTCTCCCAGGCCGACCTCGAGCGCCTGCGCCTCGCGCTGACCCTGCAGCGCGACCACTACCTGCCGCTCGTGGTCATCCGCGAGTATCTCGAGGACATCGACGCGGGCCGCGATCCCGCTCCGCCCACGGCCATGCCTCCCTCGATCGTCCCGGCTCCGCGCCGCTACCGCCGAGACGAGCTGCTCGCGGCTGCCGGCGCCGCGCCGCAGCTGCTCAACGACGCGATCAGCACCGGCGTGCTCGTGGGCGCCGAGACCTACACCGAGCACTCGGTGACGCTCCTTCGCGCTCTGGTCGCCCTCGACCGCCACGGGATCGAGCCGCGGCACGTGCGCGCGATGCGGCAGAACGCGGAGCGGGACGTGGCGCTCATCGAATCGGCCCTCGCACCGCTGCTGCGACGCACGGACTCGGCATCGCGCGGGCGGGCCGGCGAGATGGCGCCGGAGCTCGCCAAGCGGCTCGAAGAGGTGCGCTCCACGTTCGTGCGCGCGGCTCTCGACCGCATGCTCTCGTGAGCATCCAGGCTCCGATCGCGACACGCCGACGCCGTATGGCCGGATGTCGTTGCCCGAGGGGCGGGGCTCATCTAGCGTGGAGACAACCGCATCCGGAGGGGGGAGCGAATGAACGCTCGTGACGCGGCTGAAGGTCAGCCGTTCTCCGCCGAACTCCTCTTCACCGACGGTCTGCCGCAGATGGACGACGAGGTCGGCTACCGCGGCGCACAGGCCGCCCGGGCGGCGGGGATCACATACCGCCAGCTCGACTACTGGGCACGCACCGAACTCGTCGAGCCCACCGTGCGCGGCGCCAGCGGGTCGGGGTCGCAGAGGCTCTACGGCTTCCGCGACATCCTCGTGCTCAAGCTCGTCAAGCGGCTGCTCGACACCGGCATCTCGCTCCAGCAGATCCGCATCGCGGTCGACCAGCTGCGGGCCGCCGGTATCCGAGACCTCGCGGGCACCACGCTCATGAGCGACGGCGCCTCGGTCTACCTGTGCACGTCGAACGACGAGGTCATCGATCTCGTCAGCCGCGGTCAGGGCGTGTTCGGGATCGCGGTGGGCAAGGTCCTGCGCGAGGTCGAATCCGAACTGGTCGAACTCGACGCGCAGACTCCCGACGCGATGGACGAGCTCGCCTCGCGCCGGGCCGCCCGCACCGCCTGACCTCCCGCCGGCACCGCCGGAGGATGGGGCGATCCGGGCTGAGGGACCAGGCTGAGGATCCAGGCTGGGATCCGGAAACGAAGAACGCCCGACGCGATCGCGTCGGGCGTCTGTCGTTGATGGGTCCCGGTCAGGCCGTGACTTCGCCGGGGATCGGGATGCGCCCGGTGCGCATCACGCGATCCAGCAGCGCGTCGAAGTCGGCCGCGAGCTCCTGCGCCGAGTCGCCGGGCCAGATGTGCAGGGGCTTGGCCGCGCCCTGGGCCTGCTGCAGCGAGGTGCGCTCGGGCAGCTGGGGCGACAGCACCAGCGGGCCGAACATGTCGCGAAGCTCCTTGATGCGGAACTGGTGCTCGATCGACTGCGGACGCACGCGGTTGACCACGAGGCCCAGCGGCTGCAGACGGGGGGAGAGGCCGCGGCGGATCTCCTCGATCGCGCGGAGGGCCCGGTCGGCGGCGGCGACCGAGAACAGGCCGGGCTCGGTGACGACGATGACGCGGTCGGAAGCGGCCCACGCTGTGCGCGTGAGGGCGTTCAGCGACGGGGCGCAGTCGATGAGAACGAGGTCGTAGTCGGCCTCGATCGTGGCCAGGGCCTCTTCCAGCTTCCACACGTCGCGCACGCTCGGGTGCGGACCGTCGAAGTTGATCGCCGACGGGCTGCCGATCATGACGTCGATCGTGCCCGGGTGGACCTTCGCCCAGCCGCTGGAGGTGATCGCCTGCTTGACGACCTTCTCCTTGGGGTTGGCGAGCACGTCTGCGACGTTGAGGCGCCCGGCGACCTGGATGTCCATGCCCGTGGACACGTCGGATTGCGGGTCGAGGTCGACGACGAGCGTGCGGACGCCGCGCGCGAAAGCCGCGGAAGCGAGTCCGAGAGTCACGGTCGTCTTGCCGACTCCACCCTTGAGGGAGCTGACGGAAAGCACGTGCACAAGGCACCACGTTACCGTCCCCTAGGCTGAGAGCACACTCAGCCCGATCCAGCGATGCTCGACGAGGTGCGCATGTTCAACAAGATCCTGGTGGCCAACCGCGGAGAGATCGCCATTCGTGCGTTCCGCGCCGCGTACGAGCTCGGAGCCCGCACCGTCGCGGTGTTCCCCTACGAGGATCGCAATTCGCTCCACAGGCTGAAGGCCGACGAGGCGTACCAGATCGGGGAGATCGGGCATCCCGTCCGCGCCTACCTCGACGTGGATGAGATCGTGCGGGTCGCCCTCGAAGCCGGCGCCGACGCGATCTACCCGGGCTACGGATTCCTCTCCGAGAACCCGGAGCTGGCTGAGAAGGCCGCGGCCAACGGCATCGCCTTCATCGGACCGCCGGCCGCCGTCTTGGAGATGGCGGGCAACAAGGTCACCGCCAAGCAGCACGCGGTCGCCGCCGGGGTGCCCGTGCTGCGCTCGACCGAGGCCTCCGACGACGTCGACGCCCTCGTCGCGCAGGCCGACGACATCGGCTTCCCGATCTTCGTCAAGGCCGTCGCCGGCGGCGGCGGACGCGGCATGCGGCGGGTGGAGAGCAAGCCCGAGCTGGCCCCGGCGCTGGCCGAGGCGATGCGCGAGGCGGGCAGCGCCTTCGGCGACGCCCGCGTCTTCCTCGAGCAGGCCGTGCAGCGCCCCCGGCATGTCGAGGTCCAGGTGCTCGCCGACAAGGCGGGCACCACGGTGCACCTGTTCGAGCGCGACTGCTCGGTGCAGCGCCGCCACCAGAAGGTGATCGAGATCGCGCCGGCGCCGAACCTCGACGACAGCGTGCGCACCGCCCTCCACGGCTACGCGGTGGCCTTCGCCGAATCGATCGGCTATGAGAACGCGGGCACGGTGGAGTTCCTGCTCGAGACGGCGGGACCGCGCACCGGCGAGGTCGTCTTCATCGAGATGAACCCGCGCATCCAGGTCGAGCACACCGTCACCGAAGAGGTCACCGACGTCGACCTCGTGCAGTCGCAGATGCGCATCGCCGCCGGACAGACCCTCGACGAACTCGGTCTCACGCAGGATCGCATCCACCTGCGTGGTGCGGCCCTGCAGTGCCGCATCACGACCGAGGACCCCACCCAGGGGTTCCGGCCCGACACCGGAAAGATCACGACCTACCGGTCCCCTGGCGGTGCGGGCATCCGGCTCGACGGCGGCACGACGGCGGCGGGTTCGCAGATCAGTCCGCACTTCGACTCGATGCTGGCGAAGCTCACCTGCCGCGGGCGCGATTTCGGGGCCGCCGTCGTGCGCGCCCGGCGTGCGCTGGCGGAGTTCCGCATCCGCGGCGTCTCCACCAACATCCCCTTCCTGCAGGCCGTGCTCGACGACGACGCATTCGTGGCGGGCGACGTCAGCACGTCGTTCATCGATGAGCGCCCCGACCTGCTCAAGGGCCGCGAGTCCAAGGACCGCGGCACGAAGATCCTCAACTGGCTGGTCGACACCACGGTGAACAAGCCGAACGGCGAGAACCCCGTGAGCCTCGACCCCCGGGTCAAGCTCCCGACCCTCGACCTCGCGGCCGAGGCGCCGGCCGGCTCCCGCCAGCGGCTGCAGGAGCTGGGCCCGGAAGGCTTCGCCCGCGCCCTGCGCGCGCAGACCGCGCTCGGGGTCACCGAGACCACGTTCCGTGACGCGCACCAGTCGCTGCTGGCCACGCGCGTGCGCACGAAGGACCTCGTCACGGTCGCCCCGTACGTCGCCCGCATGGCCCCGCAGCTGCTGTCCGTGGAGGCTTGGGGCGGCGCGACCTACGACGTCGCGCTCCGCTTCCTCGGCGAGGACCCGTGGGAGCGCCTCGACCGCCTCCGCACGGCGCTTCCCAACGTGGCGATCCAGATGCTGCTGCGCGGGCGCAACACCGTCGGCTACACGCCGTATCCCACCGAGGTCACCGACGCCTTCGTGCGCGAGGCCGCCACGGCCGGCATCGACATCTTCCGCATCTTCGACGCGCTCAACGACGTGTCGCAGATGCGCCCGGCGATCGACGCGGTGCTGCAGACCGGCACCGCCGTCGCCGAGGTGGCCGTCTGCTACACGGGCGATCTGCTGAACCCCGCCGAGGACCTCTACACCCTCGACTACTACCTGCGTCTGGCCGACCAGATCGTGGATGCCGGAGCCCACGTCCTCGCCATCAAGGACATGGCGGGCCTCCTGCGCCCCGCAGCGGCCGCGAAGCTCGTGTCGGCGCTGCGCGAGCGGTTCGACCTTCCCGTGCACGTCCACACCCACGACACTGCCGGCGGGCAGCTCGCGACCCTGCTGGCCGCGTCGGCGGCGGGTGCCGACGCGGTCGACGCCGCCGCCGCCCCGATGTCGGGCACCACGAGCCAGCCGTCGCTGTCGGCTCTCGTCGCGGCGCTGTCGCACACCGACCGCGACACCGGAATCGACCTCGGGGCCGTGAGCGACCTCGAGCCGTACTGGGAGGCCGTGCGCCACCTCTACCGGCCGTTCGAGTCGGGGCTGCCCGGACCCACCGGCCGTGTCTACCACCACGAGATCCCGGGCGGGCAGCTCTCGAACCTGCGCCAGCAGGCGATCGCGCTGGGGCTGTCGGAGGACTTCGAGCTCATCGAGGACATGTACGCGGCGGCCGACCGCATCCTCGGCCGCGTCCCGAAGGTGACGCCGTCGTCGAAGGTCGTCGGCGACCTCGCCCTGCACCTGGCGGCCGTCAAGGCCGATCCCGACGACTTCGCCGCCAACCCGGAGAAGTACGACGTGCCCGATTCGGTGGTGGGCTTCATGGCGGGCGAGCTCGGCGACCTCCCCGGCGGCTGGCCGGAGCCCTTCCGCAGCAAGGTGCTGCAGGGCCGCGACGTGAAAGTCGGGGTCACGCCGCTCACGGCTGCGGAGGCGGCGGCGCTCGAGGGCGAATCGGCCGAACGCCGCGAGATGCTCAACACGCTGCTGTTCCCCGCGCCGACCCGCGCGTTCCAGCAGGCGCGCGACGTCTTCGGCGACCTCAGCGTGCTCGACACGTCCGACTACCTCTACGGTCTCGCTCCCGGGTCCGAGCACGTGGTCGAGATCGAGCGCGGCGTGCAGCTGTTCGTGGGGCTCGAAGCGATCGGCGAGGCCGACGACAAGGGCATGCGCACGGTCATGACCACGCTCAACGGGCAGCTGCGTCCGGTGTTCGTGCGCGACCGGAGCATCGAGGTGGAGAGCCGTCAGGCGGAGAAGGCCGACACGACCAAGCCCGGTCAGGTGGCGGCGCCCTTCTCGGGCGTGGTGACGATCAAGAGCGCGATCGGCGACACCGTGAGCGCCGGGCAGCCCGTCGCGTCGATCGAGGCGATGAAGATGGAGGCGGCCATCACGGCCCCCGTCGACGGCGTGGTCGAGCGGATCGCGATCGGCGCGACCCAGCAGGTCGACGCCGGCGACCTTTTGGTCGTCGTCCGCCCCGCACATTAGCCTGGAGGGCGCGGCCTGCAGGCCGCACCCCGCTTCAGCCCTCAGGAGTACGCCCTCGTGACGTCCGATCACCCCGACCACACGCCGAACGACGACGAACCGCTCAACGGCGTGCTCAGCGACACCGGAAGCCTCGAGACGACGTCGTTGGGGATCCTCGGCGGCGCGACGGAGCAGGTCAGCGTGTCGCTGCCTCTCGGCGATGACGACGAACTCGCCGACGACGACGTGATCGGCGATGAGGTCGCCTACGAGCCGGCGCTCGAGACCGCCGAGGCCGAGATCATCGAGGCCGAAGGCGGGCCGGAGTCGCACGACGTCTTCGCGCCGTACGGCGACGCCGACGAGGACGTGACCGACGCCGATGTCGTCGAGGACGATGTTCCGACCGAAGACGGCGCCGCTGGTCCTGCGGCGGATGAGGCGGGCCCGTTCGCGGTCGCGTCGATGGTGGATGCCGCGCCCATCGCGCGCGAGCCGTTCGTGGTCGTCGTGCCCGAGCCGGAGCACGCCGAGCCGGAGCCCGCGGCCACGCCGGAGCACGTTTCCGAGCCGACCCCCGAACCTGCCGCCGAGCCGGTCGTCAAGCCGGTCGTCGAAGCGGAGCCGGTTGTCGAGACCGGCCAGGTTGTCGAGACCGAGCCTGAGGTCGAGACCGAGCCGGAGGTCGAGACCGAGCCGGAGGTCGCGTCGCCGACCGTCGAGGACGCCGAGCAGGTGCCGACGGCGGCGGAGATCGCTACAGTCGCAGAGACGGACGGAGAGGTCGAGGAGCCTGCTGTGACCGAGAAGAAGTCCCCTGAGTCCACGCCCGCGCGCCGACCGGCCTCGACGCCGGCGAGCCGCCGCGAGGCCCAGCACACCGGCAGCGTGCCGGCGCGCGCCGTCGAGCGCGCGCAGCAGCGCGTCGAGGTCGCCCTCACGTCGAAGCGCATCGGCGAGTTCGAGGCGGACCGCGAGACGGCCGACCTCCTCACCGCCGACCGTCTGCTCGATCCGCACCAGGTCGTCAAGTCCGAGCCCGAGGGCGCGTGGCAGCAGTTCGTCTACTCGATCTCCGGCCACCGCATCAACCTCGGCGACAGCAAGCGCGCCCGCGCCCGCAAGGACCTCGATCGTCGCATCGCGGCGCCCCTGAACGGCGTGGCCCGCTTCGTGCCCGTGCTCTCGCGGAAAGGCGGCGTCGGCAAGACGACCGTCACCACGCTGCTCGGCATGGCTCTCGCCGACGCGCGCGACGATCGCATCATCGCCGTCGACGCCAACCCCGATCGCGGCACGCTGGCCGAGCGCATCGCGCGCTCCAGCGGCAAGACCGTGCGCGACCTGGTCCGCGTGAGCGGCGATGTCGTCGGCTACAACGACCTGTCGGCGATCGTCGCCCGTGACGAGACGCGGCTGGACGTGGTGGCGTCGGACTCCGACCCTCGGGTCTCGGAGGCCTTCAACGACGACGACTATCAGAACGTCGCCGCGCTGGCCGCGCACTATTACTCCGTGGTCCTCACCGACACCGGCACCGGCATCGTCCACTCCGTGATGGGGGCGACCCTCGATCGTGCGGACCAGATCGTGATCGTGACGGGGCTCAGCGTCGACGAGGCCCGCCTCGCATCCGAGACGCTCACGTGGCTGGAGACCAACGGTCACGCCGACAAGGTGCGCGGCGCGGTCGTGGTGCTCAACAACGCGCGGCCGGGAACCCCGCTCGTTCGTCCCGAGGAGCTCGAGTCCCACTTCCGCTCGCGTGTGCGCGCGGTGGTGCGCGTACCGTACGACCCGCACATCGCGGCGGGCAGCGCGATCCTGTTCCGTGACCTGCAGCCGGCGACCCGGCTCGCGGCGCGTGAGCTCGCAGCCGCCGTCGTCGAGGGCCTGCGCGCCCTTCCGGCCGCCGCGTAGACCGTGGCGGTCCGTCCGATCCGGGTCTTCGGCGACCCGGTGCTGAAGTCCGTGAGCGCTCCGATCGGCGTCGTCGATGACGGCGTGCGCGCCCTCGTGCGCGACCTGCTCGACACCGTCGAGGTTCCCGGACGCGCCGGCGTCGCCGCGCCGCAGATCGGCGTCGGGCTCCGAGCCTTCTCGTACAACGTCGACGGCGTCATCGGGTACGTGCTCAATCCCGTGCTCGTCGAGGTGTCGGGCGAGCCGGAGGCGATCGGCGAGGGATGCCTCTCCGTTCCCGGTCTCTGGCACGACGCCGTGCGCTATCCGTACGCGAAGGTCGTCGGCACCGACCTCGACGGTGCGGAGGTCGTGCTCGAGGGGGAGGGGCTCATGGCCCAGGCCCTGCAGCACGAGACCGATCACCTCGACGGCATGCTGTACCTCCAGCGGCTCACGCCGGAGGAGCGCCGGGTCGCGATGCGCGAGATCCGCGAGTCCGACTGGTTCTGACGACGGCGGAGCAATATGGCGACGCCGCGTTGACGCGCGACGGGTCGACATCGACCAGCCCGCGAATCGCGCGTCTCGAGGTCCGACCTCCAGACGAAGAAGAAGCCCCGGGCATCGCCCGGGGCTTCTTCGTGGTCTCGGTTACGCCAGCGAGACGTTCGTCGTGTCGGCCGGCACCGTGTAGATGGCGTCGATCTCGGCGGCGAAGTCGGCGAGGATGACGTTGCGCTTGATGCTCATCTTCGGCGTCAGGTGACCGCTGGCCTCGGTCCACTCGGAGTCGAGGATCGTGAACTTGCGCACCGACTCCGCGCGCGACACGCCGGCGTTGGCCCGGTCGATGGCCTTCTGCACCTCGGCACGCACGGCGTCATTCGCGGCGGCGTCGGCGAGCGACATGTTCGCGGACAGGCCGTTGTTGGCGAGCCACGTCGGCAGCATCTCCGGGTCGAGGGTGACCAGCGCCGCGATGAACGGCTTCTGGTCGCCGACCACGACGACCTGTCCGACGATCGGGTTGGCGCGGATCGGGTCCTCGAGGGCGGCCGGTGCGACGTTCTTGCCGCCCGCCGTGACGAGGATCTCCTTCTTTCGTCCGGTGATCGTGAGGAAGCCCTCGTCATCGAATGCGCCGATGTCGCCGGTCTTGAACCACTCGCCGTCGAACGCCGCGGCCGTGGCCTCGGGGTTGCGCCAGTACTCCTTGAAGACGTTGATGCCCCGCACCTCGATCTCGCCGTCATCGGCGAGTCGGACGCCCACACCCGGGATCACGGGGCCGACCGTTCCGATCTTCGACATGCGCGCCTGGTTGACGGTCGCGGGCGCCGTGGTCTCGGTGAGGCCGTAGCCCTCGAGGATCGTCACGCCGAGGCTGTGGAAGAAGTGCCCGAGACGCGGTCCGAGCGGGGCCGAGCCCGACACGGCGTACGCGACCTGACCGCCCATCGCGGTGCGCAGCTTCGAGTAGACGAGCCGGTCGAACAGCGCGAACTTCACCTTCGTGCCGAACGGGACCTTCCTGCCCTCCTGCGTGAGGGTGGAGTGCTCGATCGCGGTGGCGGCGGCGGCGCGGAAGATCTTGCCCTTGCCGCCCGCTTCGGCCTTCTGCTCGGCCGAGTTGTAGACCTTCTCGAACACGCGCGGCACGGCCAGGAGGAACGTCGGCTTGAACGAGCCGAGTGCCGGCAGGAGCTGCTTCGTGTCGGGCTGGTGTCCGGTCTTCACGCCCGCGTGGATGTCCAGGATGGAGATGAAGCGCGCGAAGACGTGCGCCGTCGTGATGAACAGCAGCGTGGAAGCCCCGGGCGTCTCGAAGACCTCGTGGTTCGACTTCGCCGCGTTGCGGACGAGTTCGACGAAGTTGCTGTGCGTGAGCACGCACCCCTTGGGCCGCCCGGTCGAGCCGGACGTGTAGATCAGAGTCGCGATGTCGGCGCCGTTCGCGATCGAACGGCGCCGCTCGATCTCCTCGTCGGCGACGTCGGCGCCCTCGGACACCAGCCTGTCGAGGTCGCCGGCGTGCATGCTCCAGACGTTGCGCACGAGCGGGAGTTCGCCCCGGGCCTCCTCGATGCGCGCCGTGTGGTCGGGGAGTTCCGCGATGCAGGCGATGGCGCCCGAGTCGGTCAGGTTCCAGGCGATCTGGGATGCCGAGCTGGTCTCGTAGATGGGAACCATGACCGCGCCGGCATAGAACAGCGCGAAGTCGACCAGCGTCCAGTCATAGGTGGTGCGGGCGATGAAGCCCACCTTGTCGCCGGGCTCGATGCCACCGGCGACGAAGCCCTTGGCCAGGGCGATCACCTGCCGCTGGAACTCGGCGGCGGTGATGTCGCGCCAGCCGTCGCCGGCGGGCACGGCGAACAGCGCCAGATCCGGCGTGGCCTTGACACGCTGGACGAGAAGGTCGGTGATATTGGCCTGCGGGTCGGCAGGCACGATCGGGGGGACGTCGAATTGAACCACGGCAACTCCTTCGGTACCGGTCTGATTGCTCGGGTGAAGTTCTGTGCCGAGTCTAGTCGAGCGTCACGCGGCTGTCGGGGGCCCTGTGGACCACGGCGGCCTGACTAGACTTTGAGGCGCCGTCGCGGGTGCGCCGGCCGGAGAGGAGTGCGGTGCTACGCGTCGGAATCGACATCGGCGGAACGAAGATCGCCGGGGGAGTCGTGGATGCCGAGGGGCGCATCGTCGAGAAGCTGCGGGTCGACACCCCTGTCGATACGAGCGAGCTCGCACAGGCGGTCGTCGACATGACACTGCACCTGTCCGCGCGGCACGAGGTCGCCGCCGTGGGCGTCGCCGCCGCGGGATTCATCGACCGTGACCGCGCCGTCGTCATCCACGCGCCCAACATCGCCTGGCGCAACGAGCCGCTCAAGGCGACGCTCGAAGCGGGCATCGGCAAGCCGGTCACGATCGAGAACGACGCCAACGCTGCCGGCTGGGCCGAGTTCCGCTTCGGGGCCGGCCGTGACGTCGAGCACATGATCATGCTCACCATGGGTACGGGCGTGGGCGGCGCGGTCGTGCTGGACGGAAAGCTCTACCGAGGCGGGCACGGCATCGGCGGCGAACTCGGCCACGTGCGCTTCACCCGCGACGGCCTTCCGTGCGGGTGCGGGCAGCACGGATGCCTCGAGCAGTACGCATCGGGTCGCGCGCTGCAGCGCGAGGCGAATGCGATCGCCGACGCGGGCGGGATCGGCGCCGGCCTCGCGGCGCTGCGCGAGGAGAAGGGGCACATCAGCGGCCCGTCGGTGTCGCGCCTCGTGCTCGCCGGCGACGAAGGCGCCATCGAGGCCCTTCGACGCGTCGCGACGGCGCTCGGCGAGGCATGCGGCGGCTTCCAGGCCGCCCTCGACCCCGAGCTCTTCGTGATCGGCGGCGGGGTCGCACAGCTGGGCGAAGACCTGCTGGCACCGGTGCGGCTCGCCTACGAGACCTCGCTGCCCGGCTACGGCGACCGGCCGATCGCGCAGTTCGCCATCGCCCAGCTCGGAAACGACGCGGGGCTCATCGGCGCCGCCGATCTCGCCGAGATCGACGGCTGACAGCACGGGAGCAGCGTTGTTCTACTGGCTGATGAAGTACGTGGTCATCGGACCGCTCGTCAAGGGGATCTTCCGTCCCTGGATCGTCGGCCGGCGCAACGTTCCCTCGGCCGGCGGAGCGATCCTCGCCAGCAACCACCTCTCCTTCGTGGATTCGATCATCCTGCCGCTCATGATCGACAGGCCGGTGTCGTTCCTCGCCAAGAGCGACTACTTCACCGGCAAGGGCCTCAAGGGCTGGGCCACGCGCGTGTTCTTCAAGGGCACGGGACAGCTGCCGATCGACAGGTCGGGCGGCAAGGCTTCGGAGGCATCGTTGAACACGGGCCTCCAGGTGCTCGGCGGCGGGAACCTGCTCGGCATCTATCCGGAGGGCACCCGCAGCCCCGACGGCAAGCTCTACCGCGGCCGCACCGGCATCGCCCGAATGGCGCTCGAGGCGGGCGTGCCCGTCGTGCCGGTGATCATGGTCGACACCGACACGATGATGCCGATCGGCCAGCGCATCCCGCGTGTGGTGCGGGTGGGCGTGGTGATCGGCGAGCCCCTCGATTTCTCGCGGTTCGCCGGCATGGAGAGCGACCGGTACATCCTGCGCTCCATCACCGACGAGATCATGGTCGCGCTGCAGCGGCTGGGCGAGCAGGAGTACGAGGACGTCTACGCCTCGACCGTGAAGGACCGCCTCAAGACCGCGCGCTGACCCGCGCTCCGCGCGCGCCCGCACCGTCATACGGCGCCGGGCGCGGCATCCACCCCGATAGAATTGCCGGATGCTCCAGACGCCCGACGCGCTCGACCACTGGCGGACACTGCCCATCAAGCAGCAGCCCGAGTGGCCCGACGCCGACGCGGTTGCCGCCGCCTCGGCAGAGCTCGCCACCCTGCCCCCGCTCGTGTTCGCCGGCGAGGTCGACAACCTCCGCGATCGGCTCGCGCGCGCCGCGTCGGGCAAGGCGTTCCTGCTGCAGGGCGGCGACTGCGCCGAGACCTTCGCGGGCGCGACGGCCGAGCAGATCCGCAACCGCATCAAGACGGTGCTGCAGATGGCGGTCGTGCTCACCTACGGCGCCTCGATGCCCATCGTCAAGATGGGCCGCATGGCCGGGCAGTTCGCCAAGCCCCGCTCGAGCAACACCGAGACCCGTGGCGAGGTCACGCTGCCGGCGTACCGCGGCGACATCGTCAACGGCTACGACTTCACCTCGGGCTCCCGACAGGCCGACCCGCAGCGCCTGCTGAAGGGCTACCACACGGCCGCGTCGACCATCAATCTCATCCGCGCGTTCACGCAGGGCGGCTTCGCCGACCTGCGTGAGGTGCACTCGTGGAACAAGGGCTTCGCGCAGAACCCCGCGAACGCCCGCTACGAGGGCCTCGCGACCGAGATCGACCGGGCGATCAGGTTCATGGAGGCCGCCGGCGCCGATTTCGACGAGCTCAAGCGCGTCGAGTTCTACACCGGCCATGAGGGCCTGCTCATGGACTACGAGCGCCCGCTCACCCGCATCGATTCCCGCACGGGCACGCCGTACAACACGTCGGCGCACTTCCTGTGGATCGGGGAGCGCACGCGCGACCTCGATGGTGCGCACGTCGACTACTTCTCGAAGATCCGCAACCCCATCGGCGTCAAGCTGGGCCCGACGACCACGCCCGAGACCGCGCTGGCGCTCATCGACAAGCTCGACCCGCAGCGCGAGCCGGGGCGCCTCACCTTCATCACCCGCATGGGCGCGGGCAAGATCCGCGACGCTCTCCCGCCGCTGCTGGAAGCCGTCAAGGACTCGGGCGCCACGCCGCTGTGGGTCACCGACCCCATGCACGGAAACGGCATCACGACGCCCACCGGCTACAAGACCCGTCGCTTCGACGACGTCGTCGACGAGGTGCGCGGATTCTTCGAGGCGCACCGCGTCACGGGGACCTTCCCCGGCGGCATCCACGTCGAGCTCACCGGCGACGACGTCACCGAGTGCCTGGGCGGTTCCGAGATGATCGACGAGGCCACCCTCGCGACCCGCTACGAGTCGCTGTGCGACCCGCGCCTGAACCACATGCAGTCGCTCGAGCTCGCGTTCCTCGTGGCCGAGGAGCTGGAGAAGCTGCCGCGCTGACCCGAGCTGGTCAGCCGGTGACGGTGATCTGGAGGTAGACCTCCGTGCCCCGCACGCGGAGGTCTCCCTCGGGCAGGTCCTGGCTCGTCACCTCGGTGAGGCCGTTGGGCACGGCATTCCAGAAGAGGGCCCAGTTCGCGACGAAGCCCTCGGCCTCCAGCGCCGCCTTCGCCTCGTCGCGGGTCAGGCCGACCACACCGGGGATCGGGAAGCGCGGGGGACCGGTCGACACGATCAGCTGAGCCGTCTCGCCGGGGCGCCAGCTGCCCGCGACGGGACGCGGCTCCAGGCCGATGACGACCCCCTCGGCGACGGAGTCGCTGGAGGTGCGGGTCACGTCGTCGGAGACCTCGAGGCCTGCCTCCTGGAGGGCGTTGCGGGCGTCCTGCTCCGACATGCCCGCCACCGCGGGCACGGGCCCCACCGACACCCACAGCGTGGCGGTGTCGCCCTGGTGGATCGCGCAGCCCTCGCCGCAGGCGATGTCGTCGCCGCCGGCGCGGGGGTGGATGAGCACGCCCACGACGGTGCCGGCGGAGGCATCGGTGAAGAACTCGGTGTTCTCGTCCTCGACGCCGATGACGTTGTCCCCGAGTACGGTGCGCGCCTCGTCCTCGGTGCGGCCCATGAGGCCGTCCAGCTGCACCGGCTGCGGTCCGGTGGAGATGAACACGACGACCTCCGCGTTCTTGTCGAGGCGCTCGCCCGCGTCGGGATCGCTGCCGATCGCGAGACCGGGCTCCACGTCGAGGCTGCTGCGCCCCGCCTCCACCGCCTGGAGCGAGTCCTCCGCGAGACGGCTCCTGGCCTGATCGAAGGTGAGGTTCTCCAGCGAGGGCACCGCCACGAGCGAGCCCGGGCCGGAGCCGAACCACCAGCCGGCGCCGCCGGCGATCACGGCGAGCACGAGCACGATCGCGAGCAGCCACGCGCCGCGGGTGGAGCGGCGACGAGTGGAGCGGCGCAGCCGGGCGGCGTTGTCGTCCTCGTCGACCGCGGCGGTCGGCCCCGTCGCCGCCATCGGCATCACGGCGGTCATCTCGCCCGTCGGCGTGTGCTCGACGATGGTCTTGATCGGCGCCGTGCGTGTGATCTGGGGCGTGATGCCGAGCTCGCGCTCGATCTGCCGGAGCTTCTCGAGCATCTCCCGGGCATCGACCGGGCGCTCGTCGGGATTCTTCTCGGTCGCCCACAGCACGAACTCGTCGAGCGGCTCGGGCACACCGGGGTTCTTGGCGCTCGGGCGAGGCACCGAGTCGGTGGCGTGCTGGAAGGCGATCTGCATCGGCTGCTCGCCCTTGTACGGCTGCTCGCCGACGAGCATCTCGTAGAGCATGATGCCGAGCGCGTAGATGTCGCTGCGCGCGTCGGCCGTGCCGCGCGTGACCAGTTCGGGGGCGAGGTAGGCGATCGTGCCGAGCAGCTGCGCCCCGGTCGCCGTGTTCGCGGTCGTGGCGCGTGCGAGCCCGAAGTCGCCGATCTTGACACGGCCGTCTTCGGCGAGGAGCACGTTCTCGGGCTTCACGTCGCGGTGCACGATCCCCGCACGGTGGGCGGCGGCCAGGCCCGAGAGCACGGCATCCATGATCGACACCGCCTGCGGCACGGTCAGCCGTCGCTGCTCGCGGAGCAGATCGCGCAGGGTGATCCCGGGGAGGTACTCCATCACCAGGTAGGCCATCTCGCCGTCCTGGCCCTGGTCGAAGACGTTCACGACGTGCGGGTCGGCCAGCCGGGCCGCGGCGCGGGCCTCCTGGATGAACCGGCTCTGGAACACCGTGTCGTCGCTGAGGTGACTGTGCATCACCTTGAGGGCGACGCGCCGCTCCAGGCGCAGATCGGTGGCGACATACACCGTGGCCATGCCCCCGCGCGCGATGCGAGCACGCACCCGGTATCGACCGTCGACGAGACGGCCGATCAGCGGGTCGGTCTGCTGACTCGTGCTCACCCTCCGAGTGTACGGATTCGAAGCCGTGAGCCCGCGGAACGGCTCACCCCCGGCATCCATCGCAGTGGATGCCGGGGGTGAGCGTGCACATCAGCCCAGAGCGGCCAGCCACTGGTACGCCGGCTTCTCCCACTTCGCGTAACGGTCGGGGTAGGCGGAGATCTGCACGGCCTGCGCGGCCGCCGCGAACGACATGCTCTGCCAGCCGGGGATGTCGAGCAGACCCCGGGTGCGCGATCCGTTCGGGTCCGACGGGCCGCCGTAGAACGCGCGGATCGCGTGCGAGCGGTCGCGCAGCTGCGCCGGAGTGCCCCAGCCGCTGCTCGGCCGCTGCTGGAACAGGCCGAGCGAGTCGCGGTCGCCCCAATCGAGGTTGCGGATCCACGACTCCTGCATCGCCGTTCCCAGGGCGATCGCGATGCCGCGATCGGGGACGCCGAGCTCACGGCCGATGCGGATGATCAGGCGGGCGTTCTCCGCTTGTTCGGCATTGAGTCCCGCCACCGACTTCGCGGGGATCGTGAGCTTCTGGCCGGGGTAGATGATCGACGACCAGCTGAGCCTGTTGGCCGTGAGCACGGCCGTGGTGGTGACGCCATGGCGGGAGGCGATCGCACTGACGGTGTCTCCCGCCTTGACCACGTACGTGCCCGAGGTCGCCGGTGCGGGCGTGCTCGGGGCCGCCGGTGCGGGCGTGCTCGGGGCCGCCGGTGCGGCAGCCGGCGTCGAGACCGACGTCGTCTTGCCCGGGATCACGAGCTTCTGGCCGGGGTAGATGATCGACGACCAGCTGAGCTTGTTGGCAGACAGCACTGCGGCCGTCGTCACGCCGTGGCGGGAGGCGATCGCGCTGACGGTGTCACCGGCGCGCACGGTGTAGGAGGCCGACACCGGAGCCGGGGTGGCCGTGGCGGGGGCGGCGGGAGCCGCCGCGGCGGCGCCGGTGAGCTTGAGCACCTGGCCCGGGTAGATCACCGAGCGCCACGTGAGCCCGTTGAGCGCGAGCACGTCGGCGGTGCGCAGCCCGAACCGCACGGCGATCGCCGAGACGGTGTCGCCGCGGCGCACGGTGTACGTCGTCGGCGCCGTCGCCGCCGGAGCCCGCAGCGCGGTGACGGCGGGGGCGGGCGCGGCCACAGCCGCAGCAGACGCCGAAGCGGGAGCCGCGGGCACCGCCGCGGCGAGCGGTTTCACGCGAGGCGCGTCGCGACCCTCGCGGACCTCCAGGGCTCCGGCGGCGGGCGCCGCGGTGAGGGAGATCGCGATCGATCCCACGATGGCGGCGGGCAGTCCCGCGGCGATGGTGCGCGCAGGGCGCAGTCGGTTCCGGCGATCGGGTCGCAAGAGTTCCCCCCTCTGTCGACTTCGAAAACCGTGTCACGGATGTATACGGCTGTCAACTGCTGGTATAGGAAGGTGCTCGAGCGACGGATGTGAAAGATGTGACGGCGATGGTCGATGCGGGTGCGTGCCATAGTTGCTAGGTGACCGATGACAGCCCCTCACGCATCGAGACCGACTGGCTGACCCTTCCCGACCTCGTCGAGATCCTCGACGAACCGCTCGGGCGTGTGCGTCGGCTCCTGGACGAGTCGCACCTGGTGGGATCGCGCCGCGACGGCGTGCTCAAGGTGCCCGCCGTCTTCCTTCAGGACGGGCGCCCCCTGAGCTCGCTGCGCGGCACCGTGATCGTGCTCCACGACGCGGGCTTCACCGATGACGAGGCCATCGACTGGCTGCTGAGCGCCGAGGAATCGATCGGCATCGCGCCGATCGAGGCCCTCCAGGCCGGTCGCAAGAGCGAAGTGCGTCGCGTCGCGCGCACGCTGGCCTGAGTCCGCGCGGCACTCCTCGGGGCGAGCGCGCTCACCCCGGACTCAGGTCGATCGCACCGTGGCCGCGCGTGCGAGGTCGCGCAGATCTTCGAGCGCGGCCTCATCCAGGCTCGAACCCGGCAGCGCCGCCTCGGCTTCGGCCGCGTAGCGGTCGATGAGCTCCTCCACGCGCGCGAGCGCGCCGGTGTCGATGATGGTGCGCTGCAGCGCCGCGACCTCGTCCGGGCCGAGGCCCGGATCGCCGAGGAGCCGATCGACTTCGGCGCGGGCATCCGCCTCGAGCGCCTCCCGTGCGTAGGCGATGAGCACTGTGCGCTTGCCCTCGCGCAGATCGTCGCCCGAGGGCTTGCCGGTGACGGCCTCGTCGCCGAAGACGCCGAGCACGTCATCGCGCAACTGGAACGCCATGCCGACCGGGTGGCCGAACGCGGCCAGCGCGGCGGCCTGCATGTCGTCGGCGCCCGCGAGGGCGCCCCCGATGGAGAGGGGCTGCTGCACGCTGTACCGCGCGGACTTCATCGACGCGACCCTCAGGGCGCGCTCTGCGTGACGATCGTCGGGCTCGGTGGCGAAGGCGGACTCCTCTGCGATGTCGAGGAACTGGCCCAGCGTCACCTCGCGTCGCATCGCGGCGAACTGCGCGCGCGCAGCGGCGGCCAGGGGAGTGGATGCTGCGCGCAGCCCCTCTTCGAACAGGTCGTCGCTCCACGCGACGAGCAGGTCGCCGAGGAGGATCGCGGCCGAGCGCCCGAAGGCCTCCGCGCCGCCGCTCCATCCGGCAGCGGCATGCGCGGCCTGGAGGGCGCGGTGCGCGGAGGGGCGGCCGCGACGGGTGTCGGAGTTGTCGATGAGGTCGTCGTGCACGAGGGCTGCGGCATGGAAGACCTCGAGGGCGGCGGCGGCGCTGGCGACCGGATCGGGAAGAGGGCCCGCGGCCGTCTCGGGGCTCGCGACGGCACGCCAGCCGGCGACGCAGAAGCGTCCGCGCAAGCGCTTGCCTCCGCGCAGCGCGGCAGCCGCGGCATCCACGAGCAGACGCGCCTCCGCGCCGAACGGCGCCGTCTCCTCTCGCGCGAACCGGAGAAAAGTGTCGAGTCGCTGAGAAATCTGCTCAACGGGCGCTTCCGAGGGTGGCACGGGCCTAGCCTAGTGATCAACCGCACGCGTAGAATCAACGCACGAAAGCCAACAGAGGGGGATGCATGCCACTCTCCGAACAGGAGCAGCGCCTGCTCGACGAGATGGAGCGCCATCTCATGCGCAACGACGCAGATGTCGTCAGCGCGCCCCGTGACGGTCGCTCGCTGAGCTACCGCAACATCGTCTACGGCACGGTCCTCGTGCTGCTGGGACTGGGCGGACTCCTCGTCGGAGTCGCGCTGCCGCTCGTCGCCGTCGGCGTCATCGGGTTCGCCGTGATGCTCGCGGGCGTCGTGCTCGCGGTCACGCCGACCCGGTCCGCGATCCCGCGACCGCGCGACGCCTCCGCGCCGCCGAGCGCGCCCAAGCCGCGCGGCGGCTCGTCGTTCATGGATCGCATGAACGATCGCTGGGACCGCCGGCAGGGGGAGCGCTGACAGCGGCCCCCGTCTCGATCCCGCTGCGCTGAGCGCGCGGCGCCTGCACGAAAGCACCGACCTTCGGGTCGGTGCTTTTTTGCGTTCGGCGGGCTCCGGGGAGCGCCGGGGGAGGAGAACGCCATCCGAGTGGTGGTGAAGTGGAGGAAAGTGGAGTAATGTGGCGCACATCCGATCGGGGGGTCGGGTGAAGGGGGTGAGGTGCAGATGCTTCTCGGCACGCACACACCCAAGCTCGATGACAAAGGCCGGGTGATCCTCCCCTCGAAGTTCCGTGAAGACCTGGGTGGCGGCGTCGTCGTCACCCGCGGTCAAGATCGCTGCCTCTACGTGTTCTCCACGCAGGAGTTCGAGCGCGTGCACGAGCGCATTCGCGAAGCCCCCCTCGCGAACAAGCAGGCCCGCGACTTCCTGCGCATGTTCCTCTCCGGAGCCAGCGCCGAGACCCCCGACAGCCAGAACCGCATCACCATCCCGCAATCGCTGCGCGCCTACGCCGGCCTCGAGCGCGAGCTCGTCGTCACCGGCGTGGGAGCCCACGCCGAGATCTGGAACGCCGACGCGTGGAACGCCTACGCCGAGGCGAACGAAGAGTCGTACGCCGAGCTCGAGCAGGAGGTGATTCCGGGCCTGTTCTGATCCGTGCCCCCGGTCCTGACTCCCAGCCGCTCCCGCCCTGTCGCACTTCCCCGGCGCCAGGTCAGAGCGGATGGGGATCAGGACCGGGGGACCGGAAAGAAGAACTCCACCCCGCTCCACCATGAATCTCCGCGACATCCACACCCCCGTCATGCTCGACCGCTGCGTCGAGCTGCTCGCCCCCGCCCTCGAGCGCCCCGGCGCCGTGCTGGTCGATGCCACACTCGGCATGGGCGGCCACTCCGAGGCGTTCCTCGACCGGTTCCCCGGCATCCACCTGATCGGCCTGGATCGCGACACCGACGCCCTGCGCATCGCGGGCGAGCGGCTCGCGCCCTTCGGCGACCGCGTGACGCTCGTGCACACGGTGTACGACGGCATCGCCGAGGCGGTGCGCGGGGCGGGCGTGTCCGCGGTCGACGGGATCCTGTTCGACCTCGGCGTCTCCTCGCTCCAGCTCGACGTCGCCGATCGCGGCTTCGCCTACGCGCAGGACGCACCGCTGGACATGCGCATGGACCAGACGGCGGGCACCACCGCCGCCGACATCGTGGCGACCTACGGCGAGGGCGATCTGCGGCGCATCTTCGAGCGGTACGGCGAGGAGAAGCTCGCCGCCCGCTACGCGCGGGCCATCATCGCCGCACGCGCCGAGGCGCCGATCGAGCGCTCCGGTCGGCTCGTCGAGATCCTCGTGGCGGCGACACCGCACGCGGTGCAGCGTTCCGGGCACCCCGCCAAGCGGGTGTTCCAGGCGCTGCGCATCGAGGTCAACCGGGAGCTGTCGGTGCTCGAGCGGGCGGTGCCCGCGGCCCTCGACACGCTCGCCGTCGGCGGGCGCATCGTCGTGCTGTCGTATCAGTCCCTCGAAGACCGGCTCGTCAAGCGCGAGTTCGCGGCGGCGTCGGCATCGACCGCGCCGCGCGGACTCCCCGTGGAGCTGCCCGAGCACGCCCCCCGATTCCGACTGCTCGTCAAAGGTGCCGAGCTGGCCACAGAAGAGGAGCGCGCGGTCAATCCGCGAGCCACTCCGGTGCGCCTGCGCGCCGCTGAGAGATTGAGGGAGGCGCGATGAGCGGCATGACCGCGACCGCTGCGGCGACCACACTCGCCCCGATCCGGCACGATGCGCCCGCGCGGCGTCTGCGCGTCGTCGACGCCCCGGCACGCCTTCGGCGCCCGAGGCTCACCTACGGGATCATCGCGCTGATGTGCGCGCTGTCGATCGGCGCGGCCCAGATGGTGCTCTCGATCCTCACGACCCAGGGCTCCTACGAGCTGTCGACGCTGACCCAGCAGCAGCGCGAGCTGACCTGGCAGAAGCAGATCCTCTACGACGAGGTCGCAGGCCTCGGCTCGCCGCAGTACCTCGCAGCCAACGCCGCTGCGCTGGGCATGGTGATCGACGAGTCGCCCAGCTACCTGAGGCTCAGCGACGGAGCGCTGCTCGGCTCGGGTGGCGCCGCGGGCGCCGGCTCGTCGGTGGATGCCCTCGGCCGCGGCTCCGTGCCGAACGCCCTCATCACCGAGACACCGCTGGTCACCGACCCCGCCGCGACCATCGAAGGCGTGCCGGTGGTCACCGGCGACGGGGGAGCGGTCGCCGACACGCCGCCGCCCTTGACCGACGGACTGCCGACCCCGAGCACACACTGAGCCCATGACCACGCGCATCACACGCAGTCCGCGTCCTCGCACGGTGGTCGCCCTCGCGGTCGTGCTCGCGATCCTCTCGGGGTTCATCGTCCGCCTCGTCGACATCCAGGTGGTCAACGCGGGGGAGCACATCGACGACTCGATGGAGCGCGCACTCGCCGCCAGCCGCACGCTGTACGGCACGCGCGGCTCGATCGTCGACGAGACCGGACAGACCCTCGCCGGGAGCGTGCTCATGTACGACGGCGTGCTCGATCCCCTCAACATCACCGGTTACGAGGAGAACGGCGGCTTCGTACGGTCGGTCGAGGGCGGTGCCGAGGGCGAGACCGAGCGGGTGCCCTGGGAGCAGGCGGCCGCCGAGATGGCCGAGATCACCGGTCAGGATGCCGCGCAGATCCGCCAGGCGGTCGCCGACGCCCTCGCCGAGAACGCGGCGTCGCAGTTCGCCTACCTCGATCGCGGGCTGACCACCGAGCAGTATCGTGCGCTCGCGGCGATCGGCGCCCCGTACCTCACCTTCGATCAGCATCCCGCCCGCATGTACCCCGACGGTGCGGTCGGCGGCAACCTCGTGGGCTACATGGGGTCGGAGGGTCCGCAGGCGGGCCTGGAGCTCACCCAGCAGACCTGCCTCGATGCGACCGACGGCCGGGTCAGCTTCCAGCGCGGCAAGGACGGCGTGATCATCCCGGGCACCGAGTCCGAGCAGCCCGCCGTCAATGGCGGCACGCTGCAGCTCACGGTCAACCGCGACCTGCAGTGGTACATGCAGCAGCTCATCAGCGAGCAGACCCAGGCGATGGGCGCCCAGAACGGCGCGATCATGGTCGTCGAGACCTCGACCGGCAAGATCCGGGCGGCGGCGGAGTATCCCTCCGTCGATCCCAACGACGTCACCGCCTCCGACAGCACGGATCGCGGCAGCCGCATCTTCGGCGGATGGTTCGAGCCGGGATCGACGTTCAAGGCGCTCACCGCGGCGACCGTGATCGACGCGGGCGGGCAGAGCCCGGCATCCACCGTCGTCGCGTCCAGCCGCGAGAGCTTCGCCAACGGCGCGCGCGTCAACGACTTCTACCAGCACGCCCCGTTCACCTACACGCTCGCGGGCGTGCTCATCGACTCCTCGAACACCGGCATCTCGAAGTTCAGCGAGAAGGTGTCCACACAGACCCGGTTCGACTACCTCGAGCGCTTCGGAATCGGGCAGGGGAGCGCGGTCGGCTTCCACAACGAGCAGAGCGGCCTGCTGCGCCCCGTCGAGCAGTGGGACAACCAGACCGTCTACAACACCGCGTACGGGCAGGGCCTGACCACGACGATGCCCGAGCTGGCGGGAGCCTACGCCGCCCTCGCCAACGACGGCCTGCGCATGCCGCTCAGCCTCGTCGAGTCGTGCACGTCGGCCGACGGCACGGTGACCGAGCCCGACCTGCCCGAGCCGGTGCAGGTGGTGAGCGCGTCGACCTCGGCGAAGATGCGCACGATGCTCGAGAACGTCTTCCTGCAGGCCAACTACGCGACCTCGGTGGAGATCCCCGGGTACCGGGTGGCGGGGAAGACCGGCACAGGTGAGAAATCCGACGGCAACGGCCGATACAAGGCCGGCGCGTACTTCACCACGATGATCGGGTTCGCCCCCGCCGACGACCCCGAGTACCTCGTCGTGGTCACGCTCGATGAGCCGTCGAAGGTAAAGTCGTCTGCGGCCAACGCCACCGCGTTCCAGAAGGCCATGACGCAGGTGCTCAAGACCTACCGCGTGATGCCCTCGACGACGACGCCGGAGATGCTCCCCGAGTTCGGGTGAGGCATCCGATCCGGCCGGAGAAGACATGATCGCCCTCACCATCGCAGAACTCGCCCGCGCCGTCGGCGGAGAAGCCGTCTACGTCGGCGACGACACGCCCGAGACGCTCGTCTCCGGCGCCGTGGACACCGACTCGCGCCTCATCGGACCCGGCGACATCTTCGTCGCCAAGCCCGGCGAGACCACCGACGGCCACCTGTTCGTCGGCAAGGCCGCCGATGCCGGCGCGGCGCTGGCCGTCGTCGAGCACATCGTCGATGCCGACCTCACGCAGGTCATCGTGGCCGACGCGGTCGGCGCCCTCGCCGACCTCGCCCGCGAGGTCGTCGCGCGCGTGCGTCGCGACGGCGACCTGCGCGTGGTCGGCATCACCGGATCCAACGGCAAGACCACCACCAAGAACATGCTCGCCCGAATCCTCGAGGCCGAGGGTGAGACCGTGTCGCCGAAGGCCTCGTTCAACAACGAGGTCGGCGCCCCGCTCACGATGCTTCGCGTCGGTGCCGATACCCGCTTCCTCGTGAGCGAGTTCGGGGCCAGCGGGCCCGGGGAGATCGCACGACTCGCCGGGCTGGTCGCCCCCGATGTCGGCGTCGTGCTGATGGTGGGCATGGCCCACGCCGGCGGCTTCGGCGGCATCGAGGCCACGTTCGCGGCGAAGTCCGAGCTCGTGCGCGCGGTGCGCCCCGGAGGGCTCGCCGTGCTCAACGCCGACGACGCCCGCGTGGCGGCCATGGCGCCCATCGCCGCCGAGCGCGGTGCGACGGTGCGCTGGTTCGCGCGCGGAGCGGCCGCCGACGTGCGCGCGGACGACGTCGAGGTGACCGCCGAGGGCACGACCTGCACGGTGACCGCCGACGGCGAGAGCCTTCCGCTGCGGCTGCGCGTGCTCGGCGAGCATCACGTCATGAACGCCCTCGCGGCGATCGCGACCGCCACCGCGCTCGGCGTGTCGCTGGCCGACTGCATCGCGCGGCTGGAGCAGGTCGAGCTCGCCGAGCGCTGGCGCATGCAGCCGCTGGGCTCGGACCGGGTCCGGATCATCAACGACGCCTACAACGCGAGCCCCGACTCGATGGCGGCGGCCCTGCGCACCCTCGCGCAGATCACCCGCCCCGACCAGCGCACCGTGGCCGTGCTCGGCGCCATGAGCGAGCTCGGGGAGTACTCCGAGGAGGAGCACGACCGCGTCGGACTCCTGGCCGTGCGCCTGCGCATCCAGCGGATCGTGATCATCGGAGCGCCCGCACGCCGGATGTACCTCGAGGCCATCGCACAGGGCTCGTGGGACGGCGAAGCGGTGTTCTTCGAGACCGCCGACGAGGCCTTCGACTACCTCCAGGGCGAACTGCGCGACGGCGATCGCGTGCTCGTCAAGTCCTCCAACTCCGCGGGCCTGAGGTTCCTCGGCGATCGTCTGGGAGAATCCTTCTCGTGAGATCACTCCTGACGGCCGCGGCGATCTCGCTGGCCTTCACCCTGTTCCTCACCCCGGTCTTCCTGCGCCTGTTCCGGGCCTGGGGATGGGGGCAGGTCATCCGCACGCCGGAGAACGTCCACAACCCCAGCCACGGCGCCAAGCGCGGCACCATGTCGATGGGCGGCACGATCTTCATCACCGGCACGATCGTCGGCTATCTCGTCGGATCGTTCACCGGCAACAACCCGCCCACGATCTCCGGGCTGCTCGTGCTGTGGATGATGGTCGGCTTCGGCGTCGTCGGGTTCATCGACGACTACATGAAGGTGCGCAGCCAGCGCAGCCTCGGCCTCTCCGGCTGGCGCAAGGTGGCCGGTCAGGTGCTCGTCGCCGTGGTCTTCGCGGTCGTCGCGCTGAACTTCCCCAACGCGTGGGGGCTGACCCCGGCATCCCCGTACGTCTCGATCTTCCGCGATGTGCCGATGCTCTCGTTCATGGCGCTCGGCCCGATCATCGGGTGGGCGCTGTACATGGCCTGGGTCTCGTTCATCGGCGTCGCCTTCTCCAACAGCACCAACGTCACCGACGGTCTCGACGGCCTGGCCGCCGGCGCCGGCATCTTCGTGACGGGCGCGTACAGCCTCATCGCGTTCTGGCAGTTCAACCAGGTGTGCTCGGGCGGCGAAGCGCTCGCACCGAGCGTGCAGACCGCGTGCTACTCCGTGCGCGACCCGTTCGATCTGGCGATCGTGTCGGCAGCGTTCGTGGGGGCGCTCGTCGGATTCCTCTGGTGGAATGCGCCCAAGGCGCAGATCTTCATGGGCGACGTGGGGTCGATGGCCATCGGCGGCGTGATCGCGGCGATGGCGATCCTCACCCGCACCGAACTGCTGGCCGTGCTCGTCGCGGGCGTCTACATCATCGCGCCGGGGTCCGTCATCCTTCAGCGCCTCTACTTCAAGGCCACGCGCGGCAAGCGCCTGTTCCTCATGAGCCCGTTCCACCACCATCTGGAGATGCGCGGCTGGCCCGAGATCACGATCGTGGTGCGCATGTGGATCATCGCGGGCCTGCTCGCGGTGTCGGGCGTCGGGTTCTTCTACGTAGAGTGGCTGATCGCGACATGACCGGCGTCGCTTCCCGCCTCGACGCCCTGACGAGCTGGCACGCCGACTGGAAGGGCCTGCGGGTCGCCGTGCTGGGCCTCTCCGTCACCGGCTTCTCGGTGGCGGACACGCTCGCCGAGCTCGGCGCCGAGGTGCTCGTGCTCACCGAGAAGGCCGACGAGGAGTACGCGCGGCTGGTTCCGGTCATCGGCGCCCGACTGTGGACGGGGCCCCTCGCGAGCGTCCCCGAGGAGGTCGTGGCGTTCGCCCCCGAGGTGGTCATCGCCTCGCCGGGCTTCGCGCCCCGGCATCCCGTCGTCGAATGGACCCGCGAGCAGGGCATCGCCCTCTGGGGCGACATCGAGCTGGCCTGGCGCGTGCGCGACAAGGTCGTGCGCGCCGACGGCACGCCTGCCGACTGGATCCTCATCACCGGCACCAACGGCAAGACCACGACGACGCGGCTGACGGCGACGATGCTCGTGGAGGGCGGCCTGCGGGCCGCGCCCGTGGGCAACATCGGCACGCCGGTCCTGGATGCCGTGCGCGACCCCTCCGGCTTCGACGCGCTCGTCGTCGAGCTGTCGAGCCACCAGCTCTGGTACCTCGGGCTGCAGACGGGTCCCGACCCGCTCTCGCCGCACGCGAGCGTGTGCCTGAATCTCGCCGACGACCACCTCGAGTGGCACGGCTCGTTCGCCGAGTACCGCGCCGCCAAGGCCCACGTCTACGACAACACGCGCGTGGCGTGCGTGTACAACAAGTCCGACCTCGCCACGCGGGAGATGGTCGAAGACGCCGACGTCGTCGAGGGCGCCCGTGCGATCGGCTTCGACCTCGGCGTGCCGGGGCCGAGCGACCTGGGCGTCGTGGACGGCATCCTCGTCGACCGCGCCTTCCTGGAGGATCGCCGCACCTCGGCTCTCGAGCTCACCACGGTCGACGAGCTCGCCGAGCGCGGGCTCGCCGCGCCGCACATCGCGGCCAACATCCTCGCCGCGTCGGCGCTCGCGCGCTCGCTCGAGGTTCCGCCCGCCGCGATCCGCGACGCGCTGCGCGGCTTCCGCCTCGACCCCCACCGCATCGAGGTCGTCGCGCGCCACGAGGGAATCACGTGGGTCGACGACTCGAAGGCGACCAACCCGCACGCGGCCGCCTCGTCGCTGGCCGCCTACCCGGGCGCGGTGTGGATCGTCGGGGGCCTGCTCAAGGGCGTCGACATCTCGGGCCTGGTCGCCGACCGCGGCGCGGCCGCATCGGCGGCGATCGTCATCGGCACCGAGCGCGACGAGGTCGTCACCGCGTTCGCGCGACACGCGCCGGCGGTTCCGGTCTTCGAGGTCGACCACGCCCAGACTGAAGACGTCATGGCGCGGGTCGTCGAGATCGCGACCGGGGTCGCCCGTGACGGGGGTGTGGTTCTGCTGGCTCCCGCCGCGGCGTCCTTCGATCAGTTCTCGTCCTACGCCGACCGCGGCCGGCGCTTCGCCGACGCGGTGCGCGAGCGGATCGGAAGGGGGACCGGTGGCGATCACGACACCGCCGGGGACGCGCCCTCGACACCCGGAGCCTGACCCCGACGACGGAGCCGCCTCCGACACGCCCCGACGGCGGGGACTGGCCGCGCGCGTGTCGCTGGGACGGGTGTTCGCGCCGGTGCCGAGCGAGTTCTTCCTCATCGCTTCGACCGCGCTGCTGCTGACCATCTTCGGTCTGGTAATGGTGCTGTCGGCGACCTCCGCCACGGCGATCGCCGACGGGGCGCCGCCCTGGGACGCGGTGGCCAAGCAGGGGGTCTTCGCCCTGTTGGGTGTACCGCTCATGTTCATCACGAGCCGGCTGCCGCTGGTCTTCTTCAAGCGGATCGCGTGGCCCGCGCTCATGATCGCGGTCGCCTTCCAGATGCTCGTGTACGTGCCGGGGCTCGGGGTCGAGGCGTACGGCAACCGCAACTGGATCATGATCGGCGGGCTCCAGGCCCAGCCCGCGGAGTTCCTCAAGCTGGCCCTCGCGCTGTGGCTGGGCTATGTGCTCTTCCGCAAGCAGACGCTCCTCGGATCGTGGAAGCACGTGGTCGTGCCGGTCATCCCGGTGGCGATCCTCGTCATCGCGACCGTGCTCGGCGGACGCGACCTCGGCACCTCGATGATCCTCGTGCTCATCACCCTCGGTGCACTGTTCTTCTCGGGTGTGAAGCTGCGGCTGTTCATCCTGCCGGCGATCGCCGCTGCCATCGCCGTGGCGGGATTCGCGATCGCGAGTCCCGACCGCATGCGCCGCATCATGAGCTTCCTCAACTCCGACTGCCTCGCCGACTACTACGGCGACTGCTATCAGCCGCTCCACGGCATCTGGGGTCTCGCCAACGGCGGAATCTTCGGACTCGGCCTGGGCAACTCCAAGGAGAAGTACGACTGGCTGCCCGCGGCGGCCAACGACTACATCTTCGCGATCGTCGGCGAGGAGCTCGGCCTCATCGGGTGCACCGTGGTTCTCGCGCTGTTCGGTCTGTTCGCCGTCGGCGCCTTCAAGGTGATCCGCAAGACGGACGACCCGTTCGTGCGCATCGTCTCGGGAGCGATCACGGTGTGGATCGTCGGCCAGGCCCTCATCAACATCGGCGTCGTGCTGCGCGTCTTCCCCGTGCTGGGGGTGCCGCTGCCGTTCATGTCGCAGGGCGGCACGTCACTGCTGTCGGTGCTCCTGGCCTCAGGCGTGCTCCTGGCCTTCGCGCGCACCCTTCCTCCGGCGGGCCGCACCAGCGGATCCGCGAGCCGCACCAGCCGGCCCGCGAGCCGCACCAGCGGATCCGCGAGCCGCACCAGTGGATCCGCGGGACGGACCGGGCGGGCCCGCGCGGACGGGTAAAGTCGCGGGGTGACGACCTATCTCCTCGCCGGCGGCGGCACCGCGGGCCATGTGAATCCTCTGCTCGCCGTGGCCGACGGGCTGCGGGAGCGTGAGCCCGACGCGCAGGTGCTCGTCCTCGGCACGCGCGAGGGGCTCGAGGCGCGCCTGGTGCCCGAGCGCGGCTATGAGCTGCTCTTCGTCGACAAGGTGCCCTTTCCGCGTCGCCCTGATCGCGATGCCGCCGCGTTCCCCCAGCGGTTCCGCCGTGCGCTGAAGCAGGTGCGTGGGCACCTCGCCGAGCGCGGCGTCGACGTGGTCGTGGGCTTCGGCGGGTATGCCGCCGCGCCCGCGTACGTCGCCGCGGACCGTGCCGGTGTGCCCTTCGTCGTGCACGAGGCGAACGCCAAGCCGGGGCTGGCCAACGTGCTCGGCGCCCGGCGCGCAGCCCGCGTCGGCGTGGCCTTCGACGGCACGCCGCTCAAGCGCTCCCACGTCGTCGGCATGCCGCTGCGGCGCGAGATCGTCGACCTCGACCGCGCTGCCGCTCGCGCCGGGGCCGCCGCCCATTTCGGCCTGGATGCCGCGCGACCGGTGCTCCTCGTGTTCGGCGGCTCGCTCGGAGCGCTGCGCCTGAACGAGGCCTTCGGCGAGGGGCACGGCGCCGCGTGGCGGGACGTCGTCGCCGCCGGCTGGCAGGTGCTGCACGTGACAGGGGAGCGCTCCACGCTCGCCGACCCCGGCGCCGCCGACTATGTCGTCGCCCGCTACGTCGACCGGATGGATCTGGCGTTCGCGCTGGCCGATCTCATCGTGTCGCGGGCGGGAGCGGCCACGGTCAGCGAGATCAGCGCACTCGGCATCCCGGCGGTCTACGTGCCGTACGCGGTCGGCAACGGCGAGCAGGCGCTCAACGCCTCGTCGGCCGTGCGGGCGGGTGCAGCCGTGCTCATCGCCGACGGCGAGTTCACCGCGGAGCGCGTGCGCACCGAGGTCGTGCCGCTGCTGGGCGACGAGGCGCGCCGCGCCGCGATGGCCCAGGCCGCCGACGTGGTGGGCACCCGCGGCGGCACGGAGAACGTGATCGCGCTCATCGACGCGACCCTCGCACGCTAGTCCGCGGCCGGTCGGTGCCGCGCGCCGGGGAGCCGCCGTGCGCCGCGCGACTTAGGATTGACCGGTCATGATCAGACCCGACCTCTCCCTCCCCATCCCCGAGCACATCGAGGCCGCCCACTTCATCGGGATCGGCGGCTCCGGGATGTCGGGCCTCGCCCGCATGTTCCTCGACCGCGGCATCCGTGTCTCCGGCTCGGACCGCGCCGACAGCGCCGCCCTGCGCGATCTCGCCGCGCGCGGCGCGATCGTGCACGTCGGCCACGACGCGGCGAACCTGCCCGACGACGTCGACACGGTCGTGCACACCGGCGCCATCTGGCCGGAGAACCCCGAGTTCCTGCTCGCCAGGCAGCGCGGGCTCCACGTGATCCACCGCTCGCAGGCGCTGCACTGGCTCATCGGCGGACGACGCCTGGTCTCGGTGGCCGGCGCCCACGGCAAGACGACGTCGACCGGCATGATCGTGACGGCGCTGCGCGATCTCGACGCCGATCCCACCTTCGTCAACGGAGGGGTGATCTCGCAGCTGGGCGTGTCCAGCGGCACCGGCTCCGACGACGTGTTCGTCATCGAGGCCGACGAGTCCGACGGCACCTTCCTGCTCTACGACACCTCGATCGCCCTCATCACCAACGTCGATCCCGACCATCTCGACCACTGGGGTTCGCGCGACGCGTTCTACGACGCCTTCGCCCGCTTCGCCGACGGGGCGCGCGAAGCCGTCGTGATCTCGTCCGACGACGCGGGGGCCCGGCGCGTGTCGTCTCGGCTCACTCACGCGAACGTCGTCACGTTCGGCGAAGCGGCCGAGGCCGACGTGCGGGTGACGGAGATCCGCACGGATGGCGCGGTGGCGTTCTCGCTCACCCACGACGGTCAGACGGTGGCGGCGCAGCTGCCCGTCCCGGGCGCCCACAACGCGATCAACGCGGCCGGCGCCGTCGCGGTGCTGCTGACGCTCGGCTACGGGCTGGAGGAGGCGGTGCGCGCCGTCGAGGGCTTCGCGGGCACCGTGCGCCGGTTCGAGCTCCACGGCGTCGAGCGGGGGGTCAGCGTCTACGACGACTACGCCCATCATCCGACCGAGGTGGCCGCCGCGCTGAGCGCCGCGCGCACCGTCGTCGGCGACGGCCGCATCATCGCGATCCAGCAGCCGCACACCTATTCCCGCACGCAGGAGATGTACCGCGAGTTCGCGCAGGTGCTCGAGCAGCACGCCGACCACACCGTGATGCTCGACGTGTACGGTGCGCGCGAGGACCCCGTGCCCGGGGTGACCGGCGCGCTGGTCAGCGACGCGTTCGCCGACCCCGCCAACGTGCACTACGTCGCCGACTGGCAGGCCGCGGCCGACTACACGGCCACTGTCGCCCGACCCGGCGACTACGTCATCACCCTCGGCTGCGGGAACGTCTACCTGATCATTCCGCAGGTGCTGGAGGCACTCGGGCGCACGTCGGCCGACGACACCGCGGAGCCCTCTGCGTGAGACGGCCCAGTCCGCTCCCTCAGCCGCCGGTGCCCCCGCGGGGCCCCGGGCGCGCGAGCGCGGACGACGCCGTCGGAGCGGAGTCGGAGACGGCGGCATCCCGCACCGCTGTCGAGGTCGACGACCGCGTGGATGCCGCGCCCGAGGCGCCGGCATCGCCGGAGCGGCCTGACGCAGCCGCCGACACGGGCGACCCCGTGCGGGAGCCGGAGGCGGGCCGGCTGAGTGTGAGGGACGTGTGGCGCGCCTCCCGCGCGCGGCGCAAGGCGCTGCGCGCGGAGATGCGCCGCTTCACCGTGCGCCAGCGCCGTCGGCGCATGATGTGGATCGGGGCGGCCGGCGCACTCCTCCTCGTCGTGCTCGGCACGCTCGGAGCCGCGTACAGCCCGCTGTTCGCCGTCGAGCGCATCGACGTGGTGGGCGCGGAGCGCCTGGATGCCGCGGCGGTGGAGTCCGCCCTGTCGGACCAGCTCGGAACGCCGCTGGCCCGGATCGACGAGAGCGCGATCAAGGCCGCGCTCGTCACCTTCCCGCTGGTGGAGTCCTATTCGCTCGAGGCGCGTCCCCCGCACGACCTCGTCGTGCGCATCGTCGAGCGCACGCCGATCGGGCTGATCCAGAGCCGCTCCGGGTACACCGTGGTGGATGCCGCGGGCGTTGCGCTGTCGACCACTCAGGAGCCCGCGCCGGGCGCCCCGATCCTCACGATCGCGGGCGGGACCGACTCTGCGGCCTTCGAAGCGGCCGGTCAGGTGATGCGATCGCTGCCCGAGGGCATCCGCGCCCAGGTGACCGAGGTGACGGCATCCACCGCCGACGATGTGACCCTCACCCTCGGCGCGACCGAGACCGAGGTGGTCTGGGGGAGCGCCGACGACTCGGCGCTCAAGGCCGTCGTGCTGGAGACCACCATGGCGACCCGGCCGCCGGGCGGCGTGCGTCTCTACGACGTGTCCACGCCGAGCGCGGTCGTCGTCGGCTGAGCGGGTTGGCAGTCCGACGGATTCGGGTGCGCGATGGCGCGACACGCCGCAGCGCTGCCGGGCGCGCGGCGCGCGCCGCTTACCTTCAGTGAAGGGAATTGCATACCGGGCAATTCTTTATACCTCTACTAGAGGTTGAAGGTTACGGGTTCGGGAAGACGGAGGCCGGCATGAGCCAGAACCAGAACTACCTCGCCGTCATCAAGGTGGTCGGCGTCGGCGGCGGTGGTGTCAACGCCGTCAACCGCATGATCGAGCTGGGTCTGCGGGGCGTCGAGTTCATCGCGATCAACACCGATGCGCAGGCGCTGCTGATGAGCGACGCCGACGTCAAGCTCGACGTCGGACGCGAGCTCACCCGCGGACTCGGCGCGGGTGCCGACCCCGAAGTGGGGCGTCGCGCGGCCGAAGACCACGCGGAGGAGATCGAGGAAGCCCTGCGCGGGGCCGACATGGTCTTCGTCACCGCGGGCGAAGGCGGCGGCACCGGCACCGGTGGCGCGCCCGTGGTCGCGAAGATCGCCAAGTCGATCGGCGCCCTGACCATCGGTGTCGTCACCAAGCCCTTCTCGTTCGAAGGCCGCCGCCGTCAGAGCCAGGCCGAGACCGGCGTCGCGAAGCTGAAGGAGGAGGTCGACACCCTCATCGTGGTGCCGAACGACCGCCTCCTCGAGATCAGCGACCGCGGCATCTCGATGATCGAGGCGTTCGCCACCGCAGACCAGGTGCTCCTGGCCGGTGTGCAGGGCATCACCGATCTCATCACCACGCCGGGTCTGATCAACCTCGACTTCGCCGACGTGAAATCGGTGATGCAGGGAGCGGGATCCGCCCTCATGGGCATCGGCTCCGCCCGCGGAGCCGATCGGGCGATCAAGGCGGCCGAGCTCGCCGTCGAATCGCCGCTGCTCGAGGCATCCATCGAAGGCGCGCACGGCGTGCTGCTGTCGATCCAGGGCGGGTCGAACCTCGGAATCTTCGAGATCAACGACGCGGCCCAGCTCGTCAAGGAAGCCGCGCACCCCGAGGCGAACATCATCTTCGGCACGGTGATCGACGACACCCTCGGCGACGAGGTGCGCGTGACCGTGATCGCCGCCGGCTTCGATGGCGGTGAGCCGCAGACGCGCATCGAGCCGATCACGGCGACGGCCACGCGTCCGGCCGCGATCCCGGTGCTGCCGGCGACGTCGGCTGAGGACGCGGCGAAGGATGCTCCGTCGGTGACGCCGGCGCCCGAGCCGGTGAGCGTCGGCGCGGCGCTGCCCGATTCGAGCTACGACTCGGCGTTCGGCGACGACGACCTCGACATCCCCGACTTCCTCAAGTAAGCGAAAGGCGCGCGCTCGCGTGGATCCCGATCTCGCCACCCGTCTCCACGAGGTCGACGACTCCATCGCGAGCGCCGCCCGCGCTGCCGGACGTGATCCTGCGGGGATCACCCGGATCGTGGTGACCAAGTTCCACCCCGTCACGCTCGTCGAGCAGCTTCACGCGCTCGGCGTGCGTGATGTGGGGGAGAACCGGCAGCAGGAGCTCACCGCGAAGTCGGAGGCCGCTCGCGGCCTCGACGGCCTCCGATGGCATTTCATCGGCCAGGCGCAGACCAACAAGGCCCGGGCGGTGCGCGCGGCAGCCTCGGCGGTGCACTCCGTCGACCGCCCGCGCCTCGCCGACGCCCTCGACGCGGCGGCGCAGCCCGGGGAGCCCCGGCTGGACGTGCTGCTGCAGATCAACCTCACCGACGATCCCGGGCGCGGTGGCGTCGCGCCGGCGGGGATCGAGGCCCTCGCCGAGAAGACCGCCGGGTGCGCGTCGCTGCGCGTGCGGGGCGTGATGGCCGTCGCGCCTCTCGACGAGGAGCCCGCCGCCGCGTTCGCGCGGCTGCGGGACTACGCGGCCCGGGTGCGCACGGTCGTGCCGGATGCGGATTGGATCTCCGCGGGGATGACCGCGGACTTCGCCGCCGCCATCGCCGCCGGCGCGACACACCTTCGCATCGGTTCGGCAATCACCGGCCCCCGCCCCGAGCGCGGTTAACCTCGGAACAGATGAGCACAACGGAGGAAGCGATGTCGAACCCGCTCAAGAAGACCATGGTGTACCTCGGACTCGCCGACGAGGAAGAGATCTACGAAGAGCCCGTGGCCGCGGCCCAGCCCGCCGCACGCACGAAGGAGAAGACCATCGAGAAGGCGGCCCCCGTCACGCCCCTCCATCGCCCGGCGGTCGTGCGCCAGCCTGCGCCCGCGGCCATCAGCGAGATCCTGACCGTCCACCCCAAGCAGTACAAGGACGCCCAGGTCATCGCCGAGAACTTCCGTGACGGCATCCCCGTGATCATCAACCTGTCGCAGATGAGCGACGCCGATGCGCGCCGCCTCATCGACTTCGCCAGCGGGCTCTCGCTCGGCCTTTACGGCCGCATCGAACGTGTCACGAGCAAGGTCTTCCTGCTGTCGCCGGAGAACGTCGCCGTGTCGGGTGAGGGAGCGGTCGCGCATGCCGATCCGGACGCGGTTCCCTTCTCGCAGCCGTAGTCTGTGGGAGTGATTCAGGTCATCGCGGCGATACTCAACTTCGCGCTTCTCGTCTACGTCTTCGTGCTGCTCGCACGGCTCATCCTCGAATGGGTGCCCATCTTCAACCGGGAATGGCGGCCGCGCGGCGCCGGACTCGTCGCCGCGGAGGTGGTCTACACGGTCACCGACCCGCCCATCCGGCTCTTCCGGCGGTTCATCCCGCCCCTGCGCGTCGGGCCTGTCGCCATCGACTTCGGCTTCGCGCTCACGATGCTCCTGTGCTTCATCCTCCTGAGCATCACGGGTGCGCTGGCGCGCTGACATGACGTCGACGCGCCCAGCGCGTCTCGGGCTTCGACACTCTCGGAACGCCCGACTATGCTTTGCTGGTACGACCGCCGGCGACGGCGGAACGGCCCCCGGCATCGGCCATCGACCGCCCGAAAGAGGAATTCACCATGGCATTGTCCCCGATGACGTCGTCACCAAGCAGTTCCAGCACGTCCGCTTCAAGGAGGGCTTCGACCCCGACGAGGTCGACGACTTCCTGGACGAGATCGTCGTCGAGTGGCGCAAGGCCCTTGCCGAGAACGAGGAGCTGAAGGCGAAGCTCGCGGCCTACGAGTCGGGCGCCGCACAGCCCGCCGCCGCTCCGGTCGCCGAGGCCCCGGCTCCCGCCCCCACCCCCGCGCCGGCGCTCATGGGCGCCCCCGACGGCAGCGCGCCCAGCGCCGCCAGCGCCGGGATCATCGAGCTCGCGCAGCGCCTGCACGACGAGCACGTCGCCGAGGGGCGCGCCCAGCGCGACCAGCTGATCGCCGACGCCAAGGCGCAGGCCGCCACGATCGTCACCGACGCCGAGACCCGCGGCCGTGAGGAGCTCGCCAAGCTCGAGCGCGAGCGCACCGGGCTGGAGTCCCGCATCTCCGAGCTCCGCCAGTTCGAGCGCGACTACCGCGCGCAGCTGCGCAGCTACATCGAGGGCAAGCTGCGCGACCTCGAGACGACGGCCACGACGTCGGGCGCCACGCCCGTCTCGGCCATCGGCCTCTAGGCCGGCCTTTGACAGGCCGAGCCCCCCTGCATCGGGCGGCGGCCGGCGCCATCATCGCAGTTCTCGCGGTGCTGGTGCTGGCCGCCGACCAGTTCACGAAGTACCTCGCGATCGAGAACCTCCCGCCCGAGGAGCCCGTTCCGATCCTCGGCGACTTCCTCGTCTTCCTCCTCGTGCGCAACCCCGGCGCCGCATTCTCCCTCGGCGAATCCGTGACCTGGCTGTTCACGATCGCCCTGGCCGCCGTCGCGGTCGTGATCATCTGGCTCGCGGCCACCCGCGTGCGCTCGCGCCTGTGGGCGGTGGCGCTCGGACTGCTCCTCGGCGGAGTGCTCGGCAATCTGACCGACCGCCTCCTCCGTGAGCCGGGGTTCCCCGTGGGGCACGTCGTCGACTTCATCAATACGCCGTGGATGATGCCGGCCATCTACAACGTCGCCGACATCTTCATCGTCTCGATGATGATCGGGGTGGCGCTGCTCGTGCTGGTCGGACTCCACCTCGACGGCACCCGCGAAGTGCGGGAGTCGTCCGCGAGCGACGCGGGCGCCTCGGCCGACGGCGGAGAGACCGGCGACGCCGCGTCGCGCGACTGAGGCGGGATCATGGAATCTCGGACCCTCCCCGTCCCCGACGGTCTCGACGGCACGCGCGTCGATGCGGCGCTGGCCAAGATGCTCGGCTTCTCACGTACCTTCGCGGCCGAGGTCGCCGAGGCCGGCGGCGTCGTCATGGACGGACGCACGCTCGCGAAGGCAGACAAGCTGCGCGGCGGTTCGTGGCTCGAAGTCTCGTGGGCGCCCAAGGAGGAGCCGCGCGTCATCCCCGTCGCGGTGCCGGACCTCGGCATCGCCTACGACGACGACGACATCGTCGTCGTCGACAAGCCCTCCGGCGTCGCGGCGCATCCGTCGCTGGGCTGGGAGGGCCCGACCGTGCTCGGCGCACTGGCGGCCGGCGGCTACCGCATCGCGACGACCGGCGCCGCCGAGCGCCAGGGCGTGGTGCACCGCCTCGACGTCGGCACGAGCGGGCTGATGGTCGTGGCCAAGACTGAGCGGGCGTACACCGCCCTCAAGAGGGCGTTCAAGGAGCGCGAGGTCGACAAGATCTACCACGCGGTCGTGCAGGGGCACCCCGACCCGCTCGCCGGCACGATCGACGCCCCCATCGGGCGGCACCCCCACCACTCCTGGAAGTTCGCGGTCACCCCCGACGGCAAGGATTCGATCACCCACTACGAGACGCTCGAGGCGTTCCCCGGCGCGTCGCTGCTGGAGATCCACCTCGAGACCGGGCGCACGCACCAGATCCGCGTGCACATGGCCGCCCACCGGCATCCCTGCGTCGGCGATCCCCTGTACGGCGCCGACCCGACGCTGTCGGCCCGGCTGGGGCTCACGCGGCAGTGGCTGCACGCCCACGAGCTGTCGTTCTCGCACCCCGGCACGGGGGAGTGGGTGACGTTCACGTCGGACTACCCGGCCGACCTCGCCCATGCGCTCGAGGTGCTCCGCGGCTGAGCGCGGCCGGCGGCGCCAGCTCGGTGCGGCGGGCTGCCGAAGTTCCGCGGTCAGTTTCTGCGGGCGTGAGGGCGGATGCCGCGCCGAGAGTGACTGCGGAGCGAAAGCCGAGCGAGAGCCGAGGCGATCAGGCCCCGCCCTCGAACCGCGCGGGTCCGGAGGCGGACAGCGCGGCATCCACCCGGCGCCGCATGTCGGCGTTCATCTCGGGAAGCGCGGTCGGGTCGTACCAGCCGACCTCCGTCATCTCGCCGTCGACGGGGTACGGATCGCCCGAGACCCACGCGCATCGGAACGTGAGGTCGAGGTAGTCGGCCTGATCGCCGTTCGCGTACACGATCCGGGGGATCTGATGCACCCACGCGAGGTGTTCGACGCGGCACACCACGCCGGCTTCTTCGGCGGTCTCACGCACCGCGGCGTCGGCAGGCTCCTCGCCGGGATCGACGATGCCGGTGATGGGCGTGAGCCACCCGTTGTCGCTGCGGCGGCCGAGCAGCACCTGCCCGTCGCGCACGACCACGGCCGTCACGCCGGCCAGCGAGAGCGGATCGGTGCCGATCTTGCGGCGGAGATCGACGATGAAGTCGGGGATCGGCATGACGATCACCCTATGACCACGCGATCCGCGCGAGCTCTATTGTGATGCCGTGAACTCCTCCGTGCTGCAGCGACGGTTCGCCCGCGCGAACACGCTCTACCTCGACCTGATCGCGGCGCTCGGCCGCGACCAGCTCGGGTCCCACCTGGCAGATCTCCCGTCCGACACGATCGGCCACCAGCTGTGGTGCGTGCTGGGCGCGCGGGAGAGCTACCCCCGCGCAGCGCGGGCGGGGCAGTGGCAGGGATTCACGAGTCCGGTCACCGCCGAGCAGACGGTGGATGCCGCGGCCCTGCGCTCCGCCTTCGAGGCCACCGCGGCAGACGTCGGCGCCTGGCTCCCGGAGATCGCCGCCGACGACGAGGAGTCGCTGACCTACGCGCTCGCGCTCCTCGAGCACGAGACGCAGCACCACGGCCAGCTCATCCGCTACCTCTACGGGCTCGGCATCCGGCGCCCGCACTCGTGGCGGCGGCAGTACGCCCTCGACGAGCACTTCTGACCGGCGCGCATCGACGGCGCGCGGCATCCTTCACCCTCGAGTCGAAGGTGAGGCGACCTCGGCGCCCAGGCGCGGACACCCCGTGCCCACCCCGCCGCGGAGTCGGCGGCCCTCCGTAGACTCGACGGGTGGCATCCGACTCCTTCGTTCACCTGCACGTGCACAGCGAGTACTCGATGCTCGACGGCGCCGCCAAGATCGGCGCGATGACCCAGGCCGCCGCCGAGTACGGCATGCCGGCGATCGCGGTGACCGACCACGGCAACACGTTCGCCGCGTTCGAGTTCTACAACGCCGCCAAGGCGTCCGGCGTGAAGCCGATCATCGGCCTCGAGGCGTACGTCACGCCGGGCACCCACCGCAGCGACAAGTCGCGCGTGGCGTGGGGATCGCCCGAGCAGAAGAGCGACGACGTGTCTGGGTCGGGCGCCTACACCCACATGACGATGTGGAGCCAGACCACCGAGGGCATGCACAACCTCTTCCGGCTGAGCTCGCTGTCGAGCATGGAGGGGTACTACTTCAAGCCCCGCATGGACCGCGAGCTGCTCCAGACCTACGGCAAGGGGCTCATCGCGACGACCGGCTGCCCGTCGGGCGAGGTGCAGACGCGGCTGCGGCTCGGCCAGTACGACGCGGCCCGCGCGGCGGCCGCGGAGTTCCAGGACATCTTCGGCAAGGAGAACTACTTCGCCGAGATCATGGACCACGGCCTGTCGATCGAGCGCCGGGTGATGACCGATCTGCTGCGGCTGTCCAAAGACCTCGACATCCCGCTGGTCGCGACCAACGACTCCCACTACACGCACCAGCACGAGGCCGACGCGCACGCAGCCCTGCTGTGCGTGCAGTCCGGCTCGACGCTCGACGATCCCAACCGGTTCAAGTTCGACGGCGACGGCTATTACGTGAAGACCGCGCAGGAGATGCGCCAGATCTTCCGCGACCATCCCGAGGCGTGCGACAACACTCTCCTGATCGCGGAGCGGTGCGAGGTCGAGTTCAACACCGCCGCCAACTACATGCCGCGCTTCCCGGTGCCCGACGGCGAGACCGAGGACAGCTGGCTCGTCAAGGAGGTCGAGGCGGGCCTCCACTACCGGTACCCGGGTGGCATCCCCGACCGGGTCCGCAAGCAGGCCGAGTACGAGACCGGGATCATCCTGCAGATGGGCTTCCCCGGCTACTTCCTCGTCGTCGCCGACTTCATCAACTGGGCCAAGGACAACGGCATCCGCGTGGGCCCCGGCCGCGGTTCGGGAGCGGGGTCGATGGTCGCCTACGCCATGCGCATCACCGACCTCGACCCGCTCGAGCACGGCCTCATCTTCGAGCGCTTCCTCAACCCCGACCGCGTGTCGATGCCCGACTTCGACGTCGATTTCGACGACCGCCGCCGTGGCGAGGTGATCGACTACGTCACCGAGAAGTACGGCTCCGAGCGCGTCGCGCAGATCGTGACCTACGGCACGATCAAGTCGAAGCAGGCGCTGAAGGACGCCGGGCGCGTGCTCGGCTTCCCCTTCAGCATGGGGGAGCGCCTGACCAAGGCGATGCCGCCGGCGGTCATGGGCAAGGACATGCCGCTGAGCGGCATGTTCGACGCGCAGCATCCGCGCTTCAAGGAGGCCAGCGAGTTCCGGGCCCTCATCGACACCGACCCGGAGGCCAAGACGGTGTTCGACCGGGCGCTCGGGCTCGAAGGGCTCAAGCGCCAGTGGGGCGTGCACGCGGCCGGCGTGATCATGTCGAGCGAGCCGCTGCTGGACATCATCCCGATCATGCGCCGCGAGCAGGACGGCCAGATCGTCACGCAGTTCGACTACCCCTCGTGCGAGACCCTCGGCCTCATCAAGATGGACTTCCTGGGGCTGCGCAACCTCACGATCATCTCCGACGCCCTCGAGAACATCCGCATGAACCGGGGCGAGGAGCTCGACCTGGAGCATCTCGCGCTCGACGACCGCGCGGCCTACGACCTGCTCACCCGCGGCGACACGCTCGGCGTGTTCCAGCTCGACGGCGGGCCGATGCGGTCGCTGCTGCGGCTGATGAAGCCCGACAACTTCGAAGACGTCTCGGCCGTGATCGCGCTGTACCGCCCCGGCCCGATGGGTGCGAACTCGCACATCAACTACGCGCTGCGCAAGAACGGGCAGCAGGACGTCACCCCGATCCATCCCGAGCTCGAGGAGCCGCTGCGCGAGATCCTCGACATCAGCTACGGCCTGATCATCTATCAGGAGCAGGTCATGGCCATCGCCCAGAAGGTCGCGGGATTCTCGCTCGGACAGGCCGACATCCTGCGCCGCGCGATGGGCAAGAAGAAGAAGTCCGAGCTCGACAAGCAGTACGAGGGCTTCGCCGGCGGCATGAAGGAGCGCGGCTTCGGGGAAGCGGCGATCCAGGCTCTGTGGGACATCCTGCTGCCGTTCTCCGATTACGCGTTCAACAAAGCGCACTCGGCCGCGTACGGTCTGGTGTCGTACTGGACCGCCTACCTCAAGGCTCACTATCCCGCCGAGTACATGGCGGCGCTGCTGACCAGCGTCGGCGACTCGAAGGACAAGATGGCGGTGTACCTCAACGAGTGCCGTCGCATGGGCATCAAGGTGCTCCCACCCGATGTCGGTCAGTCCATCCGCTACTTCGCGGCCGTCGGCGAGGACATCCGGTTCGGCCTGGGCGCTGTGCGCAACGTCGGCACGAACGTGGTCGACGGCATCGTGGCCGCCCGCGACCAGGGGCCGTACACGGGGTTCCACGACTTCCTGTCGAAGGTCCCCGCGCAGGTCGCCAACAAGCGCACGATCGAGTCGCTCATCAAGGCCGGCGCGTTCGATTCGCTCGGATCGACACGGCGCGCGCTGATGGAGATCCACGAGGATGCCACCGAGCAGGCCGTGCTCGACAAGCGCCGAGAGGCCAACGGCGAAGTCGGGTTCGACTTCGACTCGCTCTGGGGCGACGACGAGCCGCACCAGGCGGCGAAGGTGCCCGAGCGGCCCGAATGGACCAAGAAGGACAAGCTCGCCTTCGAGCGCGAGATGCTCGGGCTCTACGTGTCCGATCACCCGCTGGCGGGGCTCGAGGTGCCGCTGGCGAAGCACGCCTCCACCAGCATCCATGATCTGCTCGTGAACGAGGACCTGCAGGACGGCGACCAGGTCACCGTGGCCGGGCTCGTGACCAGCGTGCAGCACCGCGTCGCCAAGCAGAGCGGCAATCCGTACGGCATGATCACCGTCGAGGACTTCGACGGCGAGGTCACGATCATGTTCATGGGCAAGACCTACCTCGAGTTCCAGTCGATGCTCCAGGCCGACTCGATCCTCGTCGTGCGCGGGCGCGTGTCCCGTCGCGAAGACGGGCTCAACCTGCACGCGCAGTCCGCGTTCTCGCCCGACCTGGGAGCGATGGATGCCGCGGGCCCGCTCGTGCTGCTGGTGCCGGAGCACCGCGCGACCGAGGCGATCGTGGGGGAGCTGGCGGGGGTGCTCGAACGCCATCGCGGCGACACCGAGGTCACGCTCCGCCTCTACAAGGGATCGACCGCGAAGGTGTTCGAGGTGCCGATGCCGGTCTCCGTGAGCGCGGATCTCTACGGGGAGCTCAAGGGTCTGCTGGGTCCGCAGTGCCTCGGGTGACTCGCCGCAGATCTCATCGGCGTCTCATGCGCCGTAGGTAATATCAGGACGCGAGCCGCGGCCCGCGGCCGGGAAGGAAGATCGTGACCGAAAAGCTGGACCAGCACGCTGACGCGAGCTCCGCGACCGACGACGAGGTCGTCGACCCGACGGAGACCGCCGCCGACACCGCTGCGGAGTCCGAAGCGGCGGGCGATCCCCCTGCTGACACGCCCATCGAGGCGGCCGAGGAGCCCGCCGAAGCGGCCGATCCCGGGCACGAGATCCCCGAGCCGGTCGCCGCCGAAGAGCCGGTGACCGTGGCCGAAGAGATCGCCGCCCCCGTGCCGCCCGCCGCCTCCGACGACTCCCCGGGTGCCGCCGACGATGCGCCCCAGTACGGCGTCGGGCCGTTCTCCCTCCGGGAGGTGGCCCTCGGCGGACTCTGGCTCGTGGCCTTCGTGGTCTCGTTCTTCCCGATCTTCGGCGCCATCGGCAACGGCACCTCGGTGTGGACGAGCGGCATCGACTGGGTGCTGACGATCGGCGTGCCGACGGTCGCCGTGTTCCTCATCGGTCTGCGTCGTCTGTCGCCCGACGGGATCCGCCGCGTCGGGTCGCTCGGCATCGACCAGTTCGCATCGGTGGCCTTCGCCGTCTCGACCGTGGTGTGGCTCGGCATCATCTGGAACTCGTTCATCACCCTCGCGCAGAACCGCGTCTTCCTGGCGACCTGGGTCGTGTGGGTCGAGTTCTTCCTGATGCTCGGCGGTGTCTTCCTCACCGTGTTCGCCCCGTGGATCGCGCCGTTCGACGAGGACTTCGCCGGTCGCCGCGAGGTTCCGGCTCACCGCAACGCCCGCCCGGTGCGCGCTGTGACCGCCCGCCCGGCCTTCGTGTCCGAGACCGCCCCGGCCCTCCGCACCGAGCCCGCCCCGGAGCCCGACGCCGCCGCCGACCCGTACGCCGCCACCGCGTTCGGCGGGGGCGCGTCGACGGAGGGCGAAGCCGCCGCGGTGCCGCCTCACGAAGACGCCACCCAGGCGGCGGGCGAGGTCGACCAGGCCTGGGCGCCCGAGCACGCGCGCGACACCTTCGAGCCCGTCGAGACGCCCGAGGAGCACGCGCGCCACCAGGCGTTCTGGGCTCTCGCTCCCGAAGAGCGCGACGTCGTCGACGAGGTCGGCGTGCCGCTGTTCCGCATCGGCCCCACCGCATGGGCGCTGGTGATCGAGGATCGCGGCGACACCTTCGTCGTGCGTCACGAAGACGGACGGGTGGGCTACCTGCACGACATCGAGGGCGTCACTCGGGGCTGACGGTTTGCGCGCCCGCGCTACGGTAGACGGATGCTTCGCACCATCGATCTGCGCGGGCGCGTACTCACCCCCGCCGAGCTGCTGGCGGCCGTCCCTCGTGCGGACGCGGCGCGCGCTGAGGCGCTCTCGACCGCCGCCGAGATCGTCGCCGACGTCGCGGCGCGCGGCGAGGACTCGCTGCGCGAGCAGGCCGAGCGCTTCGACGGGGTCAGCGGCCACGCACTGCGCGTGCCCGCCGCGCATCTGGACGAGGCGCTCGACGCACTCGAGCCCGGCATCCGGACCGCGCTCGACGAGGCGATCGCGCGCGTGCGCGACGCCTCGGCCGCCCAGGTGCCGGCACCCGCCACGACGACCCTCGGGCCGGGCGCGGTCGTGCACCAGCGCTGGCAGCCCGTGCGCCGCGTCGGGCTGTACGTGCCCGGCGGCAAGGCGGTGTACCCCTCGAGCGTGGTCATGAACGTCGTGCCGGCGCAGGTGGCCGGCGTCGCACAGGTCGCGCTCGCCTCGCCGCCGCAGCGCGAGCACGGGGGTCGGGTGCATCCGGTGATCCTGGCGGCGGCGAAGCTGCTGGGCGTCGACGAGGTGTACGCGATGGGCGGCGCCGGCGCGATCGGCGCCTTCGCCCACGGCGTCGCCTCACTCGGACTCGACCCCGTCGATGTCGTGACCGGCCCCGGGAACAACTTCGTCGCCGCGGCCAAGCGCGCCGTGGCGGGGCGCGTCGGGACCGACTCGGAGGCCGGCGCCACCGAGATCCTCATCGTCGCCGACGCCCACGCCGATGCGCGCCTGGTCGCCGTCGACCTCATCAGCCAGGCCGAGCATGACGAACAGGCCTCCGCGGTCCTGGTGACCGATTCGGAGCACCTGGCCGCGCGCGTCCTCGAGGAGATCGGCCCGCGTGCGGCATCCACTCGTCACAGCGCCCGCGTGACCGTGGCGCTCAGCGGGGAGCAGTCGGCGATCGTGCTCGTGGACGACGTCGCCCAGGCGACCGCGTTCAGCAACGCCTACGCGCCCGAGCACCTCGAACTCCATCTGGCAGACCCGCGTCCGGCCGACTTCGTGCACGCCGGAGCGATCTTCGTCGGGCCCGATGCGCCGGTGAGTCTGGGGGACTACCTGGCCGGCAGCAACCACGTGCTGCCCACCGGCGGCCAGGCCCGCTACGCGGCGGGGCTGTCCGCGGCGACCTTCCTGAGGCCGCAGCAGGTGATCGAGTACGACCACGCCGCCCTGGAGCAGGTGCGCGACGCGATCGTGACCCTCGCCGAGGCCGAGGCGCTGCCCGCCCACGGTGAAGCGGTCACCGCCCGCTTCACGGCGTAGTCTGTCGGTGTCATGCACTGCCCGTTCTGCCGCCACTCCGATTCCCGCGTGATCGATTCGCGCACCAGCGACGACGGCCTCAGCATCCGCCGCCGGCGCCAGTGCCCCGAGTGCGGAGGGCGCTTCTCGACGATCGAGACGGCCAGCCTGAACGTCATCAAGCGGTCCGGAGTCATCGAGCCGTTCAGCCGGGACAAGGTCATGTCCGGCGTCCGCAAGGCGTGCCAGGGCCGCCCGGTGACCGAGGCGGATCTGGCCGTGCTCGCCCAGACCGTCGAGGAGGCCGTGCGCCAGACGGGGGCGTCGCAGATCGACACGAACGAGATCGGCCTGGCGATCCTCGGACCGCTGCGCGAGCTCGACGAGGTGGCGTACCTCCGCTTCGCGAGCGTGTACCAGGCCTTCGAGTCGCTCGAGGACTTCGAGGCGTCGATCGCGCAGCTGCGCGCCGACCACGCGGACCGCGCAGCCGAGACGGGTCCCGGCGCGCACTAACCTGGAGGGGATGTATCCCCTCCTTTTCCGGACCGTGCTCACGCGCATGGATCCCGAGACCGCCCACCACCTCGGCATGTTCGTGATCCGGGTGACCGGCCTCGCGCCCTTCTCCTGGGCGGCCCGCGCACTCACCGCCCCCGATCCGTCGCTGCGCACCCGCGCGCTCGGGCTCGAGTTCGCGAGCCCCTTCGGCGTGGCGGCCGGCTTCGACAAGAACGTCGTCGGTGTTCCGGGCCTGGGCGCACTCGGCTTCGGGCACATCGAGGTGGGCACGATCACGGCGATCCCGCAGGACGGCAACCCGCGTCCGCGCCTGTTCCGCCTCGTGCCCGACCGCGCGGTGATCAATCGCATGGGCTTCAACAACAAGGGCGCCGAGGCGGCCGCGCGGCGACTGAGCAGGCTCCGACGGCGACGTCGGCGGCCGGTCGTCGGGGTGAACATCGGCAAGAGCCGCGTCGTGGACGTGGCCGACGCGACCGCCGACTACGTGCGCAGCGCCACCCTGCTGGCGCCCCTCGCGGACTATCTCGTGGTGAACGTCTCGTCGCCGAACACGCCCGGCCTGCGCGGCCTGCAGGCGGTGGAGACCCTGCGCCCGCTCCTGGAGGCGGTGCGGGATGCCGCGGGGGCGACGCCCCTGCTCGTGAAGATCGCGCCCGACCTGCCCGATGAGGAGATCGACGCGGTCGCCACGCTGGCGGTCGACCTGGGGCTCGCCGGGCTGATCGCCACCAACACGACCATCTCGCGGGAGGGCTTGGCGACCGACGAGGCCGTCGTGGCCGCCGCGGGCGACGGAGGACTGTCGGGTGCGCCGCTCAAGGAGCGGTCCCTCGCGGTGCTGCGCCGCGTGCGCGCGGTGGTTCCCGATGAGTTCTGCATCATCTCAGCCGGGGGAGTGGAGACCGCCGAAGACGTGCTCGCCCGCCGCGCCGCCGGAGCAGACCTCGTGCAGGGATACACCGCGTTCCTCTACCGCGGACCGCTCTGGGCGCGGCAGATCAATCGCGGACTCGTGCGGCATCGCTGACGGGGATTGTTCCCCTCGCGCGAAGAACCCCGCCGGATCTCCGGCGGGGTTCTGTCATGGGCGGGACCCGATCAGGGGTGCTGTCCGCGCTTGACCTGAGGCTTGGGGAGGCGGAGGAACCGCATCTGGATCGTGCGCATCGCGGCGTACCAGCCGAGGCCCTTCTCGATCTTGTCGGCGCCGAAGCGGGCCTTGGTGGCCTGCTTGACGCGGATCGAGGTGAGCACCATGTCGCCGATGACGAAGAAGATGAAGATCCAGAGGGCGACGAAGGACCAGTACTGCACGGCCACGACCGGGATGAAGGTCGCCAGGATCACGACGACCATGGCCGGCATGACCGCCTCGCCCAGGTGCCAGCCGGAGTCCACGAAGTCACGGGCGAACTTGCGCTGCGGCCCCTGATCGCGGGCGGGCAGATAGCGGGGGTCGCCGTTGGCCATGCCCACGCGGGCCTTCTCCCGCTTGGCGGCGAGGTCCGCGCGGGCGCGGGCCTTTGCCTCCTTGGTGTCGGGCACGAGCGGTCGCTTGCGGGCGGCCTCCTGCTCGGCGCGGGAAGGGGTCGCGCGGCCCTTGCCGGCCAGTGCGGCGTCGGTCGGAGCGTCGGCGGACGCGTCCTTCGGGGCGGGGGCTGCGGGTGTCTTGGCCACGATGATCCTCGGATGGGCGGAAGGGGGTGCGCTTAAGATTACCCGCATGACTTCAGAGCTGACCCGTCAGGATGCTGTGCGCCGCGCGGCCGCCGACGCCATCCCCGCCGCCCTCGCCGATCTGGGGGCGCTCGTGCGCATCCCCTCGGTGGCGTTCCCCGGCTTCGACGCCGACCCCGTGGAGCGCAGCGCCGAGGCCGTCGCGGCTCTCGTGCGCGCGACGGAGCTGTTCGAGCACGTCGAGGTGCGCCGGGCCGGGATCCCGGGCACCGACGAGATCGGCAAGCCCGCGGTCATCGCGCGGCGGGCGGCCCGCAACGGGCGCCCGACGATCCTGCTCTACGCCCACCATGACGTGCAGCCCGTCGGCGACGAGTCGCTGTGGGACTCGCCCCCCTTCGAGCCGACCGTGCGCGACGGCCGGCTCTACGGCCGCGGCGCCGCCGACGACAAGGCGGGCATCATGGCCCACATCGGCGCGCTGCGCGCGCTGAAGGACGCGCTCGGCGACGACTTCGACCTCGGTGTGGCGCTGTTCATCGAGGGGGAGGAGGAGGCCGGCTCACGGTCGTTCGCCCAGTTCCTCGGCGAGAACGCCGATGCCCTCCGCGCCGACGCCATCGTGGTCGCCGACTCGGGCAACTGGGATTCGCGGACGCCGGCTCTGACCGTGTCGCTGCGCGGCAACACGCGCTTCACGCTCCGCGTGCGCACCCTCGAGCACGCGTCGCACTCGGGCATGTTCGGGGGAGCGGTGCCCGACGCGATGATGGCGACGGTCACGCTGCTGGCGACGCTGTGGGATGCCGACGGCGCCGTCGCCGTCGAGGGACTGCACGAGCGGGATGCCGTTACCCCCGCCTACAGCGAGGAGACGCTTCGCGACGAGGCCGGGCTGCCCGCCGGTGTGTCGCCGATCGGTCGGGGAACGATCCTCAGCCGGATCTGGAACAAGCCCTCGATCACGATCACCGGCATCGACGCCCCGAGCGTGGCGAACGCCTCGAACACTCTCAGCCCCGAGGTCACGGTCGTCATCAGCGCACGCGTGGCCCCCGGCCAGGCCGCGCGCGAGGCGTACGCCGCGATCGAGGCGCACCTGCGCGCCCACGCGCCCTTCGGCGCCGAGCTCGAGTTCTTCGACCAGGACTTCGGGAACCCGTTCCTCGTCGACACGAGCGGCTGGGCCGTCGCCGACGCGCGCGAGGCGCTCGAGGAGGCCTACGGCCCGGCACCCGTGGACATGGGCGTCGGCGGCTCGATCCCGTTCATCGCCGATCTCGTGCGCGAGTTCCCGGGCGCGCAGATCCTCGTCACGGGGGTCGAGGACCCGCATGCCCGTGCGCACAGCCCCAACGAGTCGCTGCACCTGGAGACCTTCCGCAACGCCCTGCTCGCCGAGGCGCTCCTGCTCGAGAAGCTCGACGCGCGCACGGTCGCCGACGCCTAGTCGATCCGGAGCCCTCCCAGGGCTGCGGGCGTACAATCGTGGGACGAGCCGCGCCCGCGGCCCTTTCAGAGGAGTGCCATGACCGACACCGCACTGACGACCGACCCGTCCGTTCGCGACCACGGTGTGCTGCTGACCGATGCGGCCGCCCTCAAGGTGAAGAACCTGCTCTCGCAGGAGGGCCGCGACGATCTGCGGCTGCGCGTCGCCGTGCAGCCGGGCGGATGCAGCGGCCTGATCTACCAGCTGTACTTCGACGAGCGCTACCTCGATGGCGACAAGACCGTCGACTTCGACGGCGTCGAGGTCATCGTCGACGACATGAGCGTCCCGTACCTCGACGGGGCGACGATCGACTTCAAGGACACGATCTCGGAGCAGGGCTTCACGATCGACAACCCGAACGCGGCCGGCAGCTGCGCGTGCGGCGACAGCTTCCACTGATCCGCACACGATTCCGATACGGCCCGATCTGCTCGAAAAGAGCAGGTCGGGCCGTTGTCGCACCCCCGGCGCAGGGCGGGCAACCTGGGCAGTTGGCCTGAATCGCCTGGATGCTTGCCCTAGACTGGCGGGAGTCACATTTCGAAACTGGAAAGGTGCGCCTGTGCCCTCGAAACGCCGCCTCCGCTGGGCCCTGATCCCTGCAGGGATCGCAGCGGCCGTGGTCCTTGCCGGATGCACGCCGACGGAGTTGAACGGATTCCTGCCCGGCTTCGTCGAAGACGGCACGCCGGCCACCGACCGCACCGAGATGGTGTCGGGTCTGTGGGTCAACTCGTGGATCGTGCTCCTCGTCGTGGGTGTCATCACCTGGGGTCTGATGGGGTGGGCGGCGATCGCCTACCGCCGCCGCAAAGGCCAGACCGGCCTCCCGGTGCAGCTGCGATACAACATGCCGATCGAGATCTTCTACACGATCGTGCCGCTGATCCTCGTGATCGGCTTCTTCGCCTTCACCGCGCGCGACCAGGCGATCCTCGAGACGCAGCACGAGGACCCCGACGTGTCGATCACCGCGATCGGCAAGCAGTGGTCCTGGGACTTCCAGTACACCGGTGACACCGACGCCGACACGGTCTACTCGATGGGCGTCCAGGCGCAGACCGACGAGCGCGGCAACGTCATCTCGGAGCTGCCGACCCTGGTGCTCCCGGTCGACCAGTCGGTGACCATCAAGCTCCAGTCGCGCGACGTGATCCACTCCTTCTGGATCATCGACTTCCTTTACAAGAAGGACATGTATATCGGCAAGGACAACTTCTGGTCCTTCACGCCGACCCGCGAAGGCTCGTACGCCGGCAAGTGCGCCGAGCTGTGCGGCGAATACCACTCGATGATGCTGTTCAACGTCGAGGTCGTCAGCCAGTCCGAGTACGAGTCCTATCTCGCATCGCTGCGCGCGGCCGGTCAGACCGGCGACATCGACGACGCCTACGACCGTCTGCAGAACCTGCCCGGAACGGGCGCCAGCTCCGAGGGAGAAGAGTGATCATGGCGACGACGCTTCCGCTTCAGGAAACGGGCCAGGGCCGCCCCACCACCCTTCCGCCGCGCCAGGCCGCTCTTCTGAGCGCGACGCGCGTCGAGCAGAAGGGCAACATCATCGTCAAGTGGATCACCTCCACTGACCACAAGACGATCGGCTACCTCTACCTCATCGCGTCGGTCGTGTTCTTCATGCTCGGCGGCGTGATGGCGCTGATCATCCGCGCCGAGCTGTTCGAGCCCGGGATGCAGATCATCCCGACCAAGGAGCAGTACAACCAGCTGTTCACGATGCACGGCACGATCATGCTGCTGATGTTCGCGACACCGCTGTTCGCCGGCTTCGCCAACGCGATCCTGCCTCTTCAGATCGGCGCGCCCGACGTCGCGTTCCCGCGTCTGAACGCGTTCGCCTTCTGGCTGTTCCTTTTCGGCTCGACGATCGCCGTCGCCGGCTTCCTCACGCCGCAGGGCGCGGCCGCCTTCGGATGGTTCGCCTATCAGCCGCTGGCCAACGCGAGCTTCTCGCCAGGTGCCGGTGGCAACCTGTGGATGCTGGGCCTGGGCATGAGCGGCTTCGGCACGATCATGGGCGCGGTCAACTTCATCACCACGATCATCACGATGCGCGCGCCGGGCATGACCATGTGGCGCATGCCGATCTTCTCGTGGAACACGCTGGTCACCAGCATCCTCGTCCTGATGGCCTTCCCGGTGCTCGCCGCGGCGATCCTGGCGGCGGCTGCGGACCGCGTTCTCGGCTCGCACATCTACGACCCGGCCAACGGTGGCGTGCTGCTGTGGCAGCACCTGTTCTGGTTCTTCGGCCACCCGGAGGTGTACATCATCGCGCTGCCGTTCTTCGGCATCGTCTCCGAGATCTTCCCGGTCTTCAGCCGCAAGCCGATCTTCGGCTACAAGACCCTCGTCTACGCGACCATCGCGATCGCGGCCCTGTCTGTCGCCGTGTGGGCCCACCACATGTACGTCACGGGCGCGGTGCTCCTGCCGTTCTTCGCACTGATGACCATGCTCATCGCGGTGCCCACCGGCGTGAAGATCTTCAACTGGATCGGCACGATGTGGCGCGGTTCGGTCACCTTCGAGACGCCGATGGTGTTCGCTCTCGGCTTCCTGGTCTCGTTCGTCTTCGGCGGTCTCACCGGCGTCATCCTCGCCTCGCCGCCGCTGGACTTCCACCTGTCCGACTCGTACTTCGTCGTCGCGCACTTCCACTACGTCGTGTTCGGCACCGTGGTGTTCGCGATGTTCGCCGGCTTCTACTTCTGGTGGCCGAAGTGGACGGGCCGCATGCTCAACGAGCGCATCGGCATCGTGCACTTCTGGATGCTGTTCATCGGCTTCCACATGACGTTCCTCATCCAGCACTGGCTCGGTGTCGACGGAATGGTCCGCCGCTACGCGGACTACTCCGAGGCCGACGGCTGGACGTGGCAGAACCAGGTCTCGACCGTGGGTGCCATCATCCTCGGCGCCTCGATGATCCCCTTCCTGTTCAACGTGTGGATCACGTCGCGCAAGGCTCCGAAGGTGACCGTGAACGACCCGTGGGGCTACGGGGCGTCGCTCGAGTGGGCGACCTCCTGCCCGCCGCCGCGACACAACTTCACGTCGATCCCGCGCATCCGCAGCGAGCGTCCCGCGTTCGACCTGAACCACCCCGAGGCCGGCGTGCCGTTCGGCGTGGGCCCGGCCAAGGATGCCCCCGACGCCCCGGTCGTCGACGACGCAGCTGGAAAGGTGAAGTAAGTGCGCACCAATGTCGGACTCTGGTGGCTTCTCACCGCGTTCTTCTTCGTCATGGCGGTCATCTACACCGTCTGGAACCTGATCGTCCACTGGGACGCCGCGGTGGCGAACAACCCTGACGGCACCTGGTGGGTCTACTTCACCGGATCGGTCGAGTGGGTCGGCTCCGTCGCACTTCTCTTCACGGCCTTCATGGGCGGTCTCATCGCCTTCTACGTCGGCAAGGTGCACAAGGCGCAGGGCGGCGAGCTTCCCGAAGACGTGCTGACGGCGGACATCGACGACGGCGACCCCGAGCTGGGCGAGTTCAGCCCGTGGTCGTGGTGGCCGATCGTGCTCGCGTTCTCGGCTTCGCTCGCGATCATCGGCCTCGCCATCGGCGCCTGGCTGATGCCCGTGGGCATCGCGGTGTTCGTCGTCGCGATCGTCGGCTGGGTGTACGAGTACTACCGCGGACATTTCGCACGCTGAGCGCTTCGACTCGCACGAAGGTGGGGTCCCGTCGATGACGGGGCCCCACCTTCTGCTGTCGGCGGCCGCGGTCTCCGACATCGGTCCGCATCGGAAGAGCAACCAGGACTCCGCCTTCACCGCCCCGTGGGCTGCGGCCGTCGCCGACGGCGTGGGAGGCGGACCGGCCGGCGATCTCGCTTCGGCGGCCTTCGTGCACCGTCTCGCGGCGTCCGGTGCGCCGGTACCCGACGGGGAGACGCTCGCGACCGGCATCCGCACAGCGAACTGGGATCTGCGCGCGCACGTCGATCGGGATCCTGCACTGCACGGGATGGCGACGACTTTCACCGGTGTCTTCCTCTCCGGGCGCGGATCGCTGCTGCTGGCGCACACCGGGGACTCGCGCGCCTACCTGCTGCGCGGCGATCGGTTCGCCCAGCAGACGCGTGACGACTCGTACGTGCAAGCCCTGGTGGAGCTCGGCCTCGTCGCCCAGGAGGATGCCGCGCAGCATCCCCGCCGCAACGTCATCACCGCGTCGCTGAGCGGTGCAGAAGACGATTCCGCCGTCGTGATCGAGAGCGAGGCCGCTCCCGGCGACCGATGGCTGCTGTGCAGCGACGGCCTCAGCGACTACGTGCCCGCCGACGCGATCGCCGCCCTGGCGACGGCCGGCCTCGACCCGCATGCCACGGCCGCCGCAGCGGTGTCGGTCGCTCTCGAGGCCGGCACCCGCGACAACGTCACGGTCGTCGTGGCAGACGTCGTGTCATCCGCACCCGGGGCCGACCAGGGTGCCGGTGCGGGCCGTCTCACCGGGCGGCCGGTGTTCTACGGCGCTGCCTCGACGCGCTTCCAGGAGGAGCTCGACAGCGCGTGAGATCGTCGCGCGGTGCGTGGCGTCAGCCGGCGACCGGGGCGCGAACGACCATCACCTGCGCGTCGAACACGCGGGGGAGAGGACCTTCGTCGTTCTCCACGGGCTGGCCCTCCCGCATCCAGTACTCGTAGCCGCCGATCATCTCCCGCACCCGGTATCCGAGCGTCGCGAAGGCGAGCGCTCCCTTGGCGCCCGCGTTGCAGCCAGGGCTCCAGCAGTACACGACCACGTCGGTGCCTGCGGGGATCTCCTGGGGCGCGCGCGTCGCGATCTCACGGTAGGGCATGTGGATCGCGCCGGCGATACGGCCCTGTGCCCACGCCTCGTCGCCGCGCACGTCGACGAGCACGAAGTCCTCCACACCGGACTTCTGCGCGGCGTACACGTCGGAGGCGTCGGTCTCGAGGGCGAGCTTGGCAGCGAAGTAGGACTGAGCGTCGATCATGATCTCAACATAAAGGACGGCGCCTGGCGATCCTCGGGAGAGGAACGCCAGGCGCCGTAGGAATCCTGCCGAACGTTACTGGTTGGAGTCCTTCTCGCGGTTGCGCGGGGACTTCGCGCCGGACTCCGGCTCGGGGATGATCACGTTCGAGGGGCGGTTGGCCGTCTCGGAGTTGTGACCGTCGTCGAGCGGGACGTGGGGAGCGTCGGGCACGCCGGCGCGCTCGTGCGCCGCCTGCAGCTCTGCGTCCTCCTCCGTCGCGATGTGGTCGAGAGTGTGCGCCTGGTGTGCGCGCGCCTCGTCGAGCTCTGTCTGCGAGATCGGGGAGAGGCGGTCCTCGAAGAACCAGCGCGAGATCGACGCACGCACGTTCTCGTGCCACGGAATGCGACCCCTGGCGTTCGGACGCACCACGAGGGGCTCGTACTGATCGTTGTTGACGAGCTTGAACACGTCGTATTCATCGACCGGCTGGTGGACCTCGATGTACTCGCCGCCCGGGAGGCGGACGATCCGGCCCGACTCGTAGCCGTGCAGCACGATCTCGCGATCCTTCTTCTGCAGCGCGATGCAGATGCGCTTGGTCACGAAGTAGGCGACGATCGGCCCCAGGATCAGCAGCGCCTGCAGCGAGTGGATGACGCCTTCCATCGTGAGCCAGAAGTGCGTGGCGATGATGTCGGATGCCGCCGCCGCCCACAGGACCGCGTAGAACGTGACACCGGCTGCGCCGATCGCCGTGCGCGTCGCGGCGTTGCGCGGGCGCTGTGCGATGTGGTGCTCGCGCTTGTCGCCGGTGATCCACGCCTCGATGAACGGGTAGAGCAGCACGAGGACGATGAACAGGCCGAGCACCGCGAGCGGGATGATGATGTTCCACGACCAGGTGCGGTCCAGGAACACGAACTCCAGGTGCGGAGGCACGAGGCGCAGGGCGCCGTCGGCGAAGCCGATGTACCAGTCGGGCTGCGTACCGGCCGAGACGGGCGACGGGTCGTACGGGCCGTAGTTCCAGATCGGGTTGATCGTGAACAGGGAGGCGATCAGCACGATCACGCCGAACGTGATGAAGAAGAAGCCGCCCATCTTCGACATGTAGACCGGCATCATCGGGTAGCCCACGACGTTGCTGTTCGTCCGGGCGGGGCCGGCGAACTGCGTGTGCTTGTTGATGATCATGAGCATGAGGTGCACGACCAGCAGTGCGAGCAGGATCGCCGGCAGCAGCAGGATGTGCAGCGAGTACAGGCGCCCGACGATCGCGGTGCCCGGGAACTCGCCGCCGAACAGCAGGTACGAGGTCCACGTGCCGATCAGCGGGATGCCCTTGATCATGCCGTCGATGATGCGCAGGCCGTTGCCCGAGAGCACGTCGTCGGGGAGCGAGTAGCCGGTGAAGCCTTCGCCCATCGCGAGGATGAACATCACGAAGCCGATGACCCAGTTGAGCTCGCGCGGCTTGCGGAACGCACCCGTGAAGAACACGCGAAGCATGTGCACGCCGATGCCGGCGACGAACACCAGGGCGGCCCAGTGGTGGATCTGGCGCACGAGCAGCCCGCCGCGCAGGTCGAACGAGATCTCGAGCGTCGAGGCCATCGCCGCCGACATCTCGATGCCGCGCATCGGGAGGTAGGCGCCGGTGTAGTGGGTCTCGACCATCGAGGCCTGGAAGAAGAACGTGAGGAACGTTCCCGAGATCAGCACGACGACGAACGCCCACATCGCGATCTCGCCCAGCATGAACGACCAGTGGTCGGGGAAGATCTTGCGACCGAGCTCCTTGACGAAGCCCGAGAGGCTCGTGCGCTCGTCGATGTAGTTGGCGGTCGCCGCGACGAACCGGCCGCCGAGCGGCTTCTCGCGCGAATCAGCCGAGGGGTTCGCCGTCGGCTCTTCGGTGACGGTGGCGGTACTCAATGACGCTCCCAGAAGCTCGGGCCGACGGGTTCGGTGAAGTCGCTCTGCGCGACGAGGTAGCCCTCGTCATCGACCGTGATCGGCAGCTGCGGCAGGGGACGGGCGGCCGGCCCGAAGATGACCTTCGCGCCTTCCGTCACGTCGAACTGCGACTGGTGGCAGGGGCAGAGCAGGTGGTGGGTCTGCTGCTCGTACAGGGCGACGGGGCAGCCGACGTGGGTGCAGACCTTCGAGTACGCGACGATGCCGTTGTACGACCAGTCCTTGCGGTCGTCGGGCTCGATGAGCTGCTCGGGGAGCAGGCGCATGAGCAGCACGATCGCCTTGGCCTTCTCCTCGAGGTAGCCCTCTTCGTGCGAGAGCTCGGCCAGCGACTCGGGGATGACGTGCACGGCCGAGCCGAGCGTCAGATCGGCGGCGCGGATCGGCTTGCCGGTGGGGTCGTGCGCGAGGCGCTCGCCCTCCGTCCACATGGTGTGGCTCAGGAGCGCGACCGGGTCGCCCGCGAGCGGGTGCTCCGGCGAGCTGTGCGGGGCGAGCCCGCGGAACAGCACGATGCCGGGGGCGATGGATGCCACGAGGGCACCGATCAGCGAGTTGCGGATCATCACGCGGCGCCCGAAGCCGGACTCCTCGTTCGCGTCGGCGAAGGCCTTCACGGAGGCCTCGCGCACGCTGTCGCGACCACGCGTCGCGTGCCGGGGCTCGATGAACTCCTTGTCGGACATGATCGCCTTCGACCAGTGGATCGCGCCGATGCCGATCGCCAGCAGCGCCAGCGCGATGCCGAGGCCGATGAACAGGTTGTTGGCGCGGATGTCGACGATCAGGCCGCTCTCGATGGGGAAGAGCACGTAGGCGGCGATGGCCCAGATGCTCGCGGCGATCGAGAGGTAGAAGAGCGTGTAGACCGTGCGGACCGCGCGCGTCATGGCGACGGGGTCCTTGTCGGTCATCCGCTCACGGTGCGGCGGAAGGTCGGGGTTGTGCACCGGGTCGGTGACGGCGACGGCGAGCCCGGGCGAAGGCTTCCAAGAAGCCCTCTCGTGCTCGAGCGGGTCGTCCTCGTGTGCCATGGTGCTCCTCGTTCGTACTGTGTGATTCGTGTGGGGGTCAGTTGGATTTCGCCGTGATCCACACGGTGAGAGCGATCAGCGAGCCGATGCCGAAGATCCAGATGAAGAGGCCCTCCGAGACAGGGCCGAGAGAGCCGAGGCTGAAGCCGCCCGCGGACTCGTTCTCCTGCAGGTACAGGAGATAGGTGATGACGTCGCGCTTCTCCTCGACCGTCAGGGTCATGTCGTTGAAGACGGGCATGTTCTGCGGGCCGGTCACCATCGCGGCGTACATGTTCAGCGGCGTGGTGGTGTGCAGCGCGGGGGCGTACTTGCCCTCGGTGAGGGCGCCGCCGGCGCCGGCCACGTTGTGGCACATCGCGCAGTTGATGCGGAACAGCTCGCCGCCGTGGGCGGCGTCGCCCTCGCCGTCGAGCACCTGCTCGTCGGGGAACGACGGCCCGGGGGCCGCGTCCTGGATGAAGGTGCCGATCGCGGCGATCTGCTCGTCGGTGAACTGCACCGGCTTCTGCGGAGCCTGGGGCCCCTGCATCTGCAGCGGCATGCGGCCGGTGCTCATCTGGAAGTGCACCGCGAGCTCCCCGACGCCGTACAGCGACGGGCCGTCAGCGGTGCCCTGCAGGTCGAGACCGTGGCAGGTGGCGCAGTTCGCCTGGAACAGCTTCTTGCCGTCGTCGGCCGTGAGGGTGGTCGAGGCGACCGTGCTCTCGGTGGTGGCGGCCATCGCGGCTGAGGCGCCCGCATAGGCGCCTCCGGTGATGAGAAGTCCGATGCCGATGAGTGCGGCTGCTGCCCAGGGGCTGCGCCGGCCGTGAGAGCGGCGCGTTGTTGCTCGTGCCATGTCGGGTGTCTGCTCCGCTCTTATTTCAGGAAGTAGATGACGAGGAAGAGGGCGATCCAGACGACGTCGACGAAGTGCCAGTAGTACGACACGACGATCGAGGAGGTCATCTCCTTGCGCCCGAAGTTCTTGACGGCGTAGGCGCGCCCGATCACCAGGAGGAAGGCGATGAGGCCGCCGGTGACGTGGAGTGCGTGGAAGCCGGTCGTGAGGTAGAAGGCCGACGCGTACGAATCCGCCGTGATCGGCATGCCCTCGGCGATCAGCTGGGCGTACTCCCACACCTGGCCCGAGACGAAGATCGCGCCGAGCGCGAACGTCAGCCAGAACCACTCGACCATGCCCCAGCCGAGCCAGCCGCGCTTCTTCGTGGAGTAGGGCTGGAAGCGCTCGGCCGCGAACACGCCCATCTGGCACGTCACGGACGAGAGCACGAGGATGATCGTGTTGATCGTCGCGTAGGGGATGTTCAGCAGCTCGGTACGCTCGGCCCAGAGTTCGGGGGAGGTGCTGCGGAGGGTGAAGTAGATCGCGAAGAGGCCCGCGAAGAACATCACCTCGCTGCCGAGCCACACGATGGTTCCGACGGCGACCGGATCCGGCCGCTTGACGGACCGCATGGCCTGGGAGTAGGTCGCTGTGGAGGTCGTCACGCACACCATTATGGCCGAACTCGGGCGCCGATTTTCGCACCGGACGCGCTCGATTGGGCCTCAATCCAACTTAGGGCCGCCTAAGAGAAGCCCGAAAGTCTGCTCGGAGAGCGCCGAACGGCGGCTGTGCGCGCGGACGGCTAGGCTCTTGAGCCATGGCGGAGCTCTACTCGTGGCCGGAAATCCTCACTTCATTGTTGTCACGTCGTGACCTCAGTGTGGCGGAGTCGACCTGGGCGATGCGCCAGATCATGTCGGGCAGCGCCACGCCCTCGCAGCTGGCCGGATTCCTCGTCGCCCTGCGCGCCAAGGGCGAGACGGTCGACGAGGTGGTCGGCTTCCGCGACGCGATCCTCGAGGCCGCCCTCGACCTGCCGGTCGACTCGGCGGTGCTCGACATCGTCGGCACGGGGGGTGATCGCTTCGGCACCGTGAACGTGTCGACCATGTCGGCCGTGGTCGCCGCCGCCTCCGGCATCCCCGTCGTCAAGCACGGCAACCGCGCGGCGAGCTCGACCTCCGGATCCTCCGATGTCCTCTCGGCGCTCGGGATCGACCTCACGCTCGCCCCCGAGGCGGTCGCCGAGGTGCTGCAGCGGACCGGCATCACGTTCGCGTTCGCGGCGGCCTTCCACCCGGGGTTCCGCCATGCCGCGGCCACCCGTGCCGAGCTGGGTGTGCCGACCGTCTTCAACTTCCTCGGCCCGCTGTGCAATCCCGCGCGCGCCGAGGCGAACGCGGTCGGGGTGGCGAACCTCGACCGCGTCCCCCTGATCACGGGCGTCTTCCGCACACGGGGTGCGACAGCTCTCGTCTTCCGCGGCGATGACGGTCTCGACGAGCTCACGACCACCGGCCACAGCAGGGTGTGGGAGGTCAGTCGCGGCGACATCCACGAGCACGACCTCGACCCGCGCGACCTGGGCATCCCGCTGGCCGACATCGACGACCTCCTGGGCGGGTCACCGGAGCACAACGCGGCGATCGTGCATCGGGTGATGTCGGGCGAGACCGGCCCGGTGCGCGACATCGTCCTCCTGAACGCCGCCGCCGGCATCGTCTCCTACCGCCTCTACCAGGATGCGACCCAGGTGCAGCGCCCCATCGTCGAGCGCCTGCGCGAGGCGAAAGACGTGGCGGCCGCCGCGATCGACGAGGGTGCCGCAGCCCAGACGCTCGCGCGCTGGGCGGAGGCCACGCGAAGCCTGGCCTGACCGGCCGATTCGGCGGCGCCCGACGCGCCGCGCACCCTCTTCCGCAGCATCGGCCCGCCCCGCTATCGTGTGCCTCACGCACACGTCGCGAGGAGGATGTCATGGCAGAGAGCACCCCCGACAGCACCGGGGCAGAGACCACGGAGCAGACCGCATCGGTGGAGAATCCGACGCGCAGCCTCGGCGGGGTCAAGGTCGTCGGAATCCTCGGGATCGTGGCGGGCATCGTCCTGATCGTCGCGGGCATCGTGGTGTGGATCGTGGTGTCCATGCAGCTGCAGGCCGAGAAGATCGTCGTGCCCGACGACGCGATCGCGTTCCAGGGCGCCACGGTCGCCGGACCGTTCACCGCGTACGTGCAGGCGGACATCATCCAGACCCACTCCCTCGCCATCTCCGATGGCAAGACCTACGCCGAGCTCGACCAGGAGGATCCGGTCCGCGGGACGCTGATGAACGCGTCGTTCCTGCGGGCATCCCTGTTCACGTCGGTCGTGTCGTTCGGCGTCGCGGCCTTCGCGATGGGCATGGGCGTCCTGTCGATCATGTTCGGATGGGCCCTGCATCGTCTGGCAGCCGCACCCGTGGTCATCAGACCCTCCCGCGTCGCGTGAGGCCGGCCGCGCCCGGCGACCCTCGCCGGGCGCGTGATGTCCCGTGAATCCCCACGAGGCGCTCAGCGAGATCGCGACGCTCCTGGAGCGCGAGCGGTCGTCGCGGTACAAGTCGAAGGCGTTCCGGGCCGCGGCGGACGCGATCGCCGATCTCACCGACGACCAGTTGCGGGATGCCGCGGCGCTGCGCCGGCGCAAGGGCATCGGCGACTCCTCGTTCGCGGTGATCCAGGAGGCGCTTGCGGGTGAGGTGCCCGCCTACCTCGCCGATCTGCGCACGCGCGCGGGTGTGGAGGTGGCTTCGTCGCTGCGCGCGCGGCTGCGGGGCGACCTGCACAGTCACAGCGACTGGTCCGACGGGCTCACTTCGATCGACCTCATGGTGGCGGCCGCCCGCGCCCTCGGGCACGAGTATCTGGCCCTCACCGACCACTCGCCGCGGCTGCGCGTGGCCAACGGCCTGTCGCCCGAGCGTCTGCGCGCGCAGCTGCCGATCGTGGCCGGGATGAGCGGCGACGGGTTCACGCTGCTCTCGGGCATCGAAGTCGACATCCTCGACGACGGAGCGCTCGATCAGGACGACGACCTGCTCGGCGAGCTCGACGTGGTCGTCGCGTCGGCGCACTCGAAGCTGCGCATGGAGCGCGGGCCGATGACGCGCCGGCTGGTCGCGGCGGCATCGAATCCGCGGGTCGATGTGCTCGGCCACGTGACCGGGCGCCTCGTCGAAGGCTCCCGTGGCACGCGTCCACCTTCCACCTTCGATCCGCGCGCGGTGTTCGAAGCGTGCGCCGAGCACGGCGTCGCCGTGGAGATCAACTCCCGCCCCGAGCGCCAGGATCCGCCCGACGATCTGCTCGCCCTGGCACTCGAGATCGGCTGCCTCTTCTCGATCGATTCCGACGCGCACGCGCCCGGACAGCTGTCGCTGCTCGACCATGGCGCCGCGCGGGCCGAGCGTGCCGGCGTGCCCGCCGAGCGGATCGTGACCACGTGGCCGCTCGAGCGCCTGCGCGCGTGGACCGCGCGCCCGCGCTGACGCGCTAGCGTCGAGAGGTGACCCCGCGCCGCCATCCCGACCGATCGCGCGACGCGTGAGCGGCCCCGTGCGGCCCGTCCGCGGCGGCATCCCGTGGCTGGTGGTCATCGGCGTGCTCGTGGCGGCGCTGAGCCTGCGCGGACCGATCGTCGCCGTGACCCCGGTGCTCCGCGAGATCGAGCGCGATCTCGGCATCGGGTCGGCGGCTGCCGGTCTCATGACGACGGCGCCGGTGCTGATGTTCGCCGTGCTCACCCCTCTCGCCGCGCTGCTGATACGGCGCGCGGGTGCGGATCTCGCGCTGATGATCTCCCTGTGCGGCGTGCTCGTGGGCACCGTCGTGCGCGCGCTGCCCGGATTCGGGTGGATGCTGGCGGGAATGGTGGTGATCGGGGCCGCCGTCACGGTGGGGAACGTGGTGATCCCCGTGATCATCCGCCGGGAGGTCCCGCCGGAGCGGGTCGCGCTGGTGACCGCGTCGTATGCGGCGACGCTCAACGTGGGGTCGCTGCTGACATCGTTGCTGACCGCGCCCCTCGCCGCCGCGATCGGCTGGTCGTGGGCGCTGCTGGTGTGGTCGGCGATCACGCTCGCGGGCGTCGCGGTGTGGGGCGTGCACCTTCGCCGCGTCGGCGGCCTCGGCGATCGCTTCTCCGGCGATGCGGGTCGGGGCGGGCATCCCGGCGACGGCGCAGAGGCGGTGATGCACGCATCGACGTCGTCCATCGATCCCGCGACGATCACGGGCCCCCTGCCGACCATCGATCTCGGCCGCCGCCCCGCTCTGCTGCGGCGACCGGTCACGTGGCTGCTCGTGGCCGCTTTCGGCGGGCAGACGACGATCTACTACGCCCTCTCGACCTGGCTCCCCACCTTCGCCGCCGATGAACTGGCGCTCACGCCGGCCTCGGCGGGCGCCGTCGCCTCCCTCTATCAGGGCGTGGGCATCGTCGGGGCGTTCGTGGTGCCCCTCCTCGCCCGGTTCGCACCGCGCCCGGTGGCGCCGATCACGATCTGCGTGACGTGGCTCGTGCTGACAGTCGGCCTGCTCGCGGCTCCCGAGCTGCTGTGGCTGTGGCTGTCGATCGGCGCGATCGGACACGCCGGCGGGTTCGTCGTCATCTTCTCGGCCATGGTCGCGGTCGCACGCGACGACAGGGAGGCCGCCACGATGTCGGCCCTCGTGCAGGGCGGCGGCTATACGCTCGGCGCGCTGGGCGGTCCGCTGCTGGGAGGGCTCTACGAGCTCACCGGCGGATGGGCCACCGGACTGGTCGTGCTGCTGATCCTCGCGATCGCGTACTGCGCGGCGCTGCTGGCCGCCTCGGCGCTGGCCGCCCGCGCGGAGCGCTGACCGAGCCTGCCGCTCAGGCCGGCGGCGCCCACGGCAGCCGTGCGCGCACGACCGTGCCGCCCGCGTCTCCCGCGATGATGTCGAGCTTGCCCCCCACGAGCACCGCGCGTTCGCGCATGCTGCGCAGGCCGCCCCGCTCGGCCGCGCCGAGGGGGATGCCGCTGCCGTCGTCGATCACCTCGACGACGAGGTCTCCCGCGTCGTCCGCGCCGCGATCGAGCACGATGGTCGCGCGCGCCGCCGCCGAGTGGCGCAGCACGTTCGCCAGCGACTCCTGCACGATGCGGTAGGCCGCGGCCTGCGTCGCCCGCGGCGGAAGCGCTCCGCGCAGGCGGTCATCGACGTGCACGGTCAGCCCGAGGCCGCTGCGCTGCGCGGCCAGCGCGGGCAGCTGCGCGAGCTGCGGCGGCGCCGCGAGTGGGGCGGTGTCGAGGGATGCCGGCTCGTCGCCGCGCAGGAACGACAGCACACCGCGCACCTCGTCGAGACCGGTGGCGCTCAGCGAGCGGATGTGGGTGAGCGCCTGGCGGGCGCGTACCGGGTCGCGCTCGGCCAGGTGCAGGCCGATGCCCGATTCCACCGAGATGCGCGTGAGCGTGCGGGCGAGCACATCGTGGAGTTCGCCGGCGATGCGGGTGCGCTCCTCCTGCTCGGCGGCACGCCGTCGCTCGGCTACCTGACGGCGTGCGACCGCCGCGCGCTCCATGCGTGCGCGCAGCGCTTCGCCGATGACGAAGCTCACCGCGACGCCGAGGGTCGCCAGGCCCACCCGCACGGGGTGCCAGGGCATTCCGAGCAGGCTCCCCAGCAGCATGACGGCCAGCCACCCGGCGCCGACCGAGGCCAGCGCCCAGGTGCGCGCACCGAGCACGATGGCCACCACGACGGCGAACGCGACGGCCACGAACGGCGGGCCGCCCACCGGGGGCACGAACAGGTCGAGCGTCGTCAGCGCGGCGACGGCCGCCACCGCCGGACCGGGCGCGCGGTGCAGGGCGAGGAGGCAGAGGGCGGATGCGGTGGCCAGCGCGACGCCGACAACAGCCTCGAACGTGCCCACCGCCGGGCTCCACAGCGCCGGCAGTGCGGCGGGGACCTGCACCAGCAGGGCGATCGCGGCGAGGACCGCCAGAGTGATGGCGGGCGGCGGGAGGTGGCGCTGCCCGGACTCGTCCCACACGGTGCCCGGCATGCACAGAATCGTACGCCCGGGGTGGCTGGGAGTCGTCTGACCGGGATGCCGCGGTGAGCGGCATCCCACCGGTCAGGCCGCGCCGATGGCCGCGGTGATCCGCGACATCGCCGCGCCCAGCGCCCAGCGCTCGGCGAGCGAGTCGGCCGCGTCGAGCGCCTCCGCTCCGAGCGGCCGGAGGGCGGCATCCACGGCCTGCGGGTCGAGGTCGAGATCGCGCACCACGCCGACGACCGTCGGTGCGACGGCCAGATAGGGCAGGGCGGCGAGCACCTTCGCGCGCACCCCGGCGCTCATGCCCTCGCCGGCTTCGGCGGCCGCGATGATGCCGGCGAGGTCGCCGTGGGCCTTCAGCAGCGCCGCCGCGGTCTTCTCGCCGACGCCGGCGACGCCCGGAAGGCCGTCGGAGGCATCGCCGCGCAGCGTGGCGAAGTCGGCGTACTGGGAGGGCAGCACGCCGTACTTGGCGACGACGGAGGCGTCGGTGAGCACCTCGAGGTTGCTCATGCCGCGGGCGGTGTAGACGACCCGCACGTCGCTGGCGTCATCCACCAGCTGGAACAGGTCGCGATCGCCGGTGACGATGTCGACCGGCCCGGTGGCGCGGGTCGCGAGGGTGCCGATGACGTCGTCGGCCTCGTGCGCGGCGACCCCCACGATCGGGATGCCGAGGGCGCCCAGCACCTCCCGGATCACCGGGACCTGCACCTCGAGCGGGTCGGGCACCTCTTCCACGTCGGGCGCGCCGCTGACCACCTCGACCACGCGGTGCGCCTTGTACGAGGGGATCAGATCGACCCGCCACTGCGGGCGCCAGTCGTCGTCCCAGCACGCGATCAGACCCGTCGGCTCGTACGTCGTGACGAGCTTGGTGATGATGTCGAGGAACCCGCGGACCGCGTTGACCGGCGTGCCGTCGGGGGCGCGCACCGTGTCGGGCACGCCGTAGAACGCGCGGAAGTACAGCGACGCGGAGTCGAGGAGCATGAGGCGATCGGTCACGCGGTTCATCCTGGCACGCCCCGCTCCGGCGCGCCCCGACCGTTCACCTGCGCGTCGTCTGCCGTATCCCCGGAGATTCCCGCCGCGTTCACCGGCGGCGGCGACCGTGGGACGACGGCTGCGCACCGCACCCCCGGGGTGCGGCGAGCGGCGTACGACGATACGGAGACCGCATGGACCGCGAGGCGCCCCTGGCGTGGGTGGAATCACCGCTGCAGCTGATCGGTGCGGCCGAGTGGGCGGCGGCCCATGCGCGCTCGGTGCCGATCGCCGGGCGCCTCACCCCACAGATGGGTGCGACCGCCGACGAGCTGATCGCCCGCGGCGCACGGTTCGGCGTCTGCGAGCCCTACCTCGGCATTCCCTGGCGCCTGCTCTCCCAGCACGACCACTGGCTGGTCGGCGACGGCTTCTCGGGGCAGTTCCGCCTCGCGGCCGCGGTCCTGCGGCCCCGCCGCATCACGTTCCTCGACGACGGCGCGAACACGATCGCCTTCGCCGACACGCTGCTCGGCCGTCGTGCGTATGCGCGGCCCGGTGTGCGCGAAGGCCGCGCGACCGGGCTCGTGGCGCCCTTCGCGCTGGACCGGATCGCGCGCCGTGCCCGCGCCGGGCGCGCCGACGTCTTCACGGTGTTCCCGCTCGGCGACGACCGGGTCGAGGCCATGCGCGACCGGGGGTACCGGATCGGCGGGCATCGCTTCGAATGGACCCGTCGATCCGCCCACGGCCCGGCGCCGGCCGTGCCCGGTTCGCGCGTGGTGCTCGGATCGGCCCGCCCGACCGACGGGCGGATGCCGATGACCGACTATCTCGCGTGGGTGCGGCGCATCGTCGCCGGCGGTCCGGTCGCCTACCTGCCCCACCGGCGCGAAGCGCGCGAGCACGTGCGCGCCGTCGCCGCGATCGAGGGCGTCGACCTGGTGGATGCCGGGCTCCCGGTCGAGCTCGTGCTGGCGGGGGCGCAGCGGGAGCTGGAGCTGTTCACCCAGCCCTCGAGCACGTTCACGACCCTGTGCCTCGTGCTCGCCGGCACCGGATCGGTCATCCGCACGGAGCCCGGCGACGCTCCGGTCGCGATCGCGCACGAGCGGTCGCGCGGCCGGAGCGAGGGGACGGTGACCGCATGAGCGAGGTCGTCGCGATCATCCCTGCACGCGGCGGGTCCAAGGGCGTGCCCCGGAAGAACCTCCGGCGCGTCGGCGGGATCCCGCTCATCGCCCGTGCGGTGGCCGCCGCCGATCGCGCGCAGTGGGTCGATCGGGTGGTCGTCTCCACCGACGACGATGACATCGCCGCGGTCGCCGCCGAGTGGGGCGCGGAGGTCGTGCGACGGCCGGAGGTCATCTCCGGCGACACCGCGTCGTCGGAGAGCGCCGTGCTGCACGCGCTGCAGCAGTTGGAGGCGCGGGGGATCGATGTCGGCGTCGTCGCCTTCCTGCAGGCCACCTCGCCGTTCATCGCGAGCACGGCGCTCGACGAGGCGATCCGCCTCGTGCGATCGCGGCGACGCGACAGCGTCTTCTCGGCCGTGCCCACCTACGGATTCCTGTGGGCGCGCGCCGTCGGCGATGCGGCCGAGGCCGTCGGGCACGACGCCGGCCACCGCTCGCGACGCCAGGACCGGGAGCCGCATTACCTGGAGACCGGCGCGTTCTACGTGATGCGCGCGGCCGGGTTCCGCGCGGCGAGCCACCGCTTCTTCGGGAGCATCGGCATCGTCGAGGTGCCCGAGCGCACGGCCATCGAGATCGACACCGCCGCCGAGCTGGAGCTCGCGCGCGCCATCGCGCCGCTCATCGATGTGCCCGCCGAAGTGGATGCCGACGCGGTCGTCACCGATTTCGACGGCGTGCACACCGACGACACCGCGCACATCTCCCAGGACGGCACCGAGTCGGTGGTCGTCAGCCGTGCCGACGGGTGGGGCGTCGCGCGCCTGGTGGAGGCCGGGATCCCGGTGATGATCCTCTCGACCGAGACCAACCCCGTGGTCGCCGCCCGTGCGCGAAAGCTCGGCGTCGAGGCGCGGCAGGGCCTGCCGGGCGCCTCGGACAAGGTCGAGGCGCTGCGGGTGTGGGCGGCCGAGCGCGGCATCCCCCTCCGTCGCGTCGCGTACCTCGGCAACGACGTCAACGACCTCGCCTGTCTGGAGGCCGTGGGCTGGCCGGTCGCCGTGCCGGGGTCGCACCCGCAGGTGCTCGGCGCGGCCCGTGTCGTGCTCGACCACGCCGGCGGGCACGGCGCCGTGCGGGAGCTGGCCGAGCGCGTGCTGCGGGCGCGCGCCGCGGCCTCGTCATTCGAACCCGCAGGACTCGAGGAGAAGAAATGACCGTCAGGATCGGCGCACGGGTGGTCGGCGGCGGCCGTCCCGCGTATGTGATCGCGGAGATCGGGCTCAACCACAACGGCGACGTCGACATCGCCAAGCGGCTGATCGACGTCGCCGCCGATGCCGGAGCCGACGCCGTGAAGTTCCAGAAGCGCACGCCCGAGATCGCCACGCCGCCGCACATGCGCGACGTGCCGCGGGAGACGCCCTGGGGCACGATGACCTACTTCGAGTACCGGCAGCGCGTGGAGTTCGGACGCGACGAGTACATCGAGATCTCCGATTACGCGATGCTCCGCGGCCTCGAATGGTTCGCGTCGCCCTGGGACGTGCCCTCCGTGCAGTTCCTCGAGGAACTCGGCGCCGTGGCGCACAAGGTCGCATCGGCCAGCCTCACCGACCACGAGCTGCTCAGGGCGCTGCGCGACACCGGGAAGACCGTCATCCTCTCGACGGGGATGTCGACGATCGAGGAGATCGACGCCGCCATCGAGGTGCTCGGCACCGAGCACCTGCTGCTCATGCACGCGACCTCGACCTATCCGATGGAGCCCGAGGAGGCGAACCTCCGCATGATCCCGGTGCTGCGCGACCGCTACCCGGGCGTGGCCGTGGGCTACTCGGGCCACGAGCGGGGGCTGCAGATCTCGCTGGCCGCGGTGGCGCTCGGGGCGGTCGCCGTCGAGCGGCACATCACCCTGGATCGCACGATGTGGGGTTCGGACCACGCCGCCTCGCTCGAGCCGACAGGGCTCCAGCACCTCGTGCGCGACATCCGCGTGATCGAGTCGGCCCTCGGCGACGGCGTGAAGCGCGTGTACCCGGGGGAGCTCGCCCCGATGGCGAAGCTGCGGCGCGTACCGGCGTGACGGGCCCCCTGCGCATCGTCGGCCTCGCCGACACGGACTCCTACGTCAAGTGGGCGGCCCACCTGCTGGGCGGGCTGGATGCCGCGTGGCAGCCCGAGCTGCTCGTCGTGGACACCCCGCTCGTGGTCAGCGATGCGCAGCTGGCCGCGTCGGTGGCCGGGAGCGGGCTGGCCGACGGCGCCGTGCGACGTGCGGACTACGACGACCTTGCGCGGCTGCTCGCCGACCGCCGCCCCGACGCGGTGCTCATCGCCGCACGCGGGCCGCTCGTGCGGGTGCTCGCGCGGCTCGTCGCCCGGAGCGCGCCGCGGCCCGTCATCGTCACCGGGCTGCCCGGGATCTCGATCCCGGCCACGCGCAAGGCGCTCGTCTATCGCGCACAGTGCGACCTGTTCGTCGTGCACTCGCACCGGGAGCACCGCGAGTTCGCCCGGCTGGCCGCCGAACGCGGACTGATGCAGCGGTTCGCGCTCGCGCGCCTGCCCTTCGCCACCGGCGCGGGGGACCGGCAGACCGGCACCGACCTCGTCTTCGCGGCGCAGGCGAAGGTGCCGGCTCTGCGGCGCGACCGGCTGCGCCTCGCGCGCATGCTGGTGCGCGCCGCCGCGGCCGACCCGTCACGGCGCGTGGTCGTGAAGCTGCGAGCGGCCGCCGGCGAGCAGCAGACCCACGCCGAGGCCGACAGCTATCCCGAGCTTCTCGCCCTGATCGGTCGAGGCGAGACGCTGCCCGCCAACCTCGTGACCTCGACGGGATCGATGCGCCGCGCGCTCGATCGCGCGGAGGGACTGGTGACGGTGAGCTCGACCGCGGCGATCGAGGCCGTCGCCCGCGGCATCCCCGTCATCGGCATCGACACCTTCGGGGTCGGGCCCGAGCTCATCAACGAGGTGTTCGCCGACGGAGGTCTCCTCGGCGGCGAGCGCGACGTCATCGAGCGCCGCTATCGCGTGCCGAGCACGCCCTGGTGCACGGACAACTACCTCCATAACCCCCACGACGACGACTGGGCCGAGCGCACCGCCGCGCTCGTCGAGGCGCGGCGCGCGGGCGCGCTGCCGTTCGCTCCGCCGTTCGCGCGGCGCGGGGGTCTGCTGCGCGACGCGTGGGAGCGAAAGAGCGCGCTCGGCCGTCACGACCGATCGGTGGGCGGTGCGGTGGCTTTCGCCGTCGGACTGCCCGCCCGCACGGCGGTGCGCGCGCTGCAGCGGGTGCGGCGCGCGCTGCACGCGGCTCGGGCGAGGGATCAGCAGCCGGGCGCGGAGGGCGACTCGCCGCAGGTGCGATCGACCAGGGCGGTGCGCACCTCGACGACCCGCACGCCGTAGGCGGCGCCGGGGGTCGTGACGAACCCGTCGACCGGGCGCCAGCCCGTGCCGAAGTCGACCGCCGCGGCGTACTGCACCGCCACCGTCACGGGGTACGTGCCGCGTGCGCGGTAGGTGTGGGCGGTCGCGGTCGGGGTGAATTGGGCCTGGCCGAGGCTCTCCCACGACGCGCCGCCCGTCGTCGTGCGCGAGGACGTGCCGTCGCCGTGGTCGAACACGTAGCCGGCGGGGGTGAAGCGCACCGTGACGTCCCTGCCGAGCAGCGTGCCGCTGAGGAACTGCGTCTGCGCGCTCGCGACGAGATTCGTCGGCATGCCCACCACGCCGAATCCTCCCGGCTCGCCGGTGAGGGTCGGTGCCGCCGGCCGGAACGACACGAGGTCCTCGATCGTCACGTCGGGGATCGTCACGACGGTATAGATGTCCCGGCAGCCGAGGATGCCGCAATCTTCCTCTTCAGCTGCGGGTTCTGCGATATTGCCAGCTCGGGGACCATCAGCTTCCGCTGATTCGTTCTCACCGCCTGACGTTTCGTCGTGTCTGTTGCCGCCGAAGAAATCGAGTGAACCAGCGAGATCGAGCGACTCGCCCGCGTCACCAATGCATCCGGTCACAGAGGCGATGATGCCTGTGCAAGGTGGCGCATCCGAGGTAGGCGAGCCCGATGCGATAAGGAATGCAATCGCCAGGCTTAGCACGCGCGCCCAGTCTCGGTCGGACTCATCTTGGAGATCTGAAGCGATGTCGATGTCGTCGCGGACTCAACGAGAGTCACTTCGAACTTCTGGACATCCGGTCGGTCAGCGGACACCATCGAGTTGCCGATTGCATCCCTTAGGTCGACCTCGGAGACGTCGTAGCAAGCGATGATTGACAGGGGAGGCGCTCCGACCTGCGGGTCCTGCATCCAAACGCCGAGGACGCGTGCCTGGCCCTCCAACGTCAGCGAAGCTGCGTGGAGTTGAGTCATGGATCGACGTTCCGTGGAGTTCATCTCACCGGTCGTCCACGCGTACACGTCCTCGAAGGTCTCCGGGTCGCTGAGGTCGACCGCGTTGAGTGCGTCGACGTACGCGCGATAGGTCGCCTCGGCGGCGGCGAACGCCTCTTCGTCGGTGGCGAACAGCGGGGTGGGCTCGGGCGGCGCGGTCTCAGGGGGCGCGCACGCGCACAGCAGCGCGGCGGTCGCGGTGATCGTGGCGAGCGAGGTCAGCAGGCGCGCGTTCACGCGACCACCGTAGCCGCCCCCGCAGAGGGCGCGTTGCGGTTATCCACAGGCGGCCGCCGCGTAGGCTCGGGCCGGGAGGAGATCATGCCGGAGTTCGTCCGCGTCGGCGACGCGCAGCCGTGCCCGTGCGGCAGCGGGGACCGCTTCGACGCCTGCTGTGCTCCGGTGCTGCGCGGTGCCGCGGCCGTGACACCCGAGCAGCTCATGCGCTCCCGCTACACCGCGTTCGTGGTGGGCGATGCCGACCACCTGCGCGCGACGTGGCATCCCGGCACGGTTCCTTCTTCGCTCGAGCTCGATCCCGCTCTGCGGTGGACGGGGCTGGAGATCCTCGACGTCGTCGGCGGCGCGGAAGGCGACCGGCGCGGCGTGGTCGAGTTCCGCGCGCACTGGCGTCAGGGGCGCGACACCGGCGTTCTGCACGAGCGGTCCCGGTTCGTGCGGCAGAGCGATCGCTGGTGGTACCTCGACGGCACCGTCACGCCGTAGCGCAACGGTCTAGGCTCGCGATGTGGAGTTCACGGGCCTGAATCCGGATGCCGTCTCGTTCTTCGCCGACCTCCGCGGGCACAACACCAAGGAGTGGTGGGCCGCGCACAAGGACCGTTACGACCAGAACGTGCGGGAGCCGTTCGAGGCGCTGGCCGAGGAGCTCGCGGTGGAGTTCGGGGCGGTGAAGATCTTCCGCCCGCACCGCGACGTGCGCTTCAGCGCGGACAAGTCGCCGTACAAGCTGCAGATCGGCCTGGTCTCGCGCGCGCCCTACGCCCACTACCTCCAGCTGAGCGAGGATGGTCTGCTCACCGGCGGCGGTGCATACCAGCCCGCACCCGCGGCGCTTTCGCGGTTTCGCGAACTGGTCGTCGATCCGCGGACTTCGGGCGACCTGGAGGCGACGCTCGAGGAGGTCGGCGCGCACGGCTACGCGCTGATGACCGACGACGCGCTGCGCACCGCACCCCGCGGCTACCCCGCCGACCATCCCCGCATCGCGCTGCTGCGTCTGCGGCGCCTCGCCGTGGGTCGCAGCGAACCGGTGGCGGACTGGATGTGGTCACCCGACGCGCTCGACGAGATCAGGCACCGGTGGCGAACGGTGTCGGTCTGGTGCCGGTGGCTGGCCGAGAACGTGGGCGAGGAATGAGCCCCGGTTCGCGTCGCGCGCAGTAGTGTCTGCGTCATGGCCACGAACGCAGAAAAGGCCCAGCTGCTCTCGCAGCTGCACGCCGCCCCCGAGATCCTCCGCGTCGTCAACGTCTGGGACGCCGTTTCGGCGCGCGCGATCGGCGCGCTTCCCGAGACGCGTGCCCTCGCAACCGCCGGACACTCGATCGCGGCGACCTTCGGCTACCCCGACGGCGAGGTGCCGCGCGAGGTGATGCTCGACATGGTCGGCCGCATCGTCGCCGCGGCGGGCGACCTCCCCGTCTCCACCGATCTGGATGCCGGCTACGGCGACCCGGGCGATACGGCGCGTCGCGCGATCGGCGTGGGCGTCGTCGGCGCGAACATCGAGGATCGCCTGCAGCCGCTCGAGGACGCGGTCGCCGCGGTGCGCGCGGTCGTGGCGGCCGGCGAAGCGGAGGGTGTGCCGTTCGTGCTCAACGCGCGCACCGACGCCTTCGTGCGCGGCGGCGGCCGGCCCGTCGAAGCGTCGATCGCCGACGCCGTCGAACGCGGTCGCGCGTACCTCGACGCGGGCGCCGACATCGTCTTCGTGCCGGGCATCCTCGATGCGGACGTCACCCGGCGCCTCGTCGAGGGCATCGGCGAACGGAAGATCAGCGTCATCGGGCTCCCCGGCGCGCTCACGGCCGCGGAGTACGAGGCGCTCGGCGTCGCGCGCATCTCCTACGGCCCGATGACCCAGCGGGTCGCGCTGACCGCGCTGCAGGACCTCGCGGCCGCCCTGTACGACGCCGGCGCCATCCCGGCCACCACGCGCGCGCTGAACTGAAGCGACGTGCGGCCGAGCCTGTCGTGATGACGGGTCAGGTGTCGTGCTCGATGGGCGCGGCATCCTCTCGGTGGTCGTCTTCGCCGCCGGGAGGGTAGTCGGTGCGTTCCGGGCGGCGCCGCAGGAACACGGCGCTGACCACCAGGCCGCCCCACACGATGACGATCGCGAAGATCAGGAACGTGATCGCGATGCCGGTCATGACCGCACTCCTTCGCGTGCCGGGAACTCGGGCCAGGTCGAGAACTCGTCGGGGGAGCGGCGCCAGGGCACCAGCGACATCGTGATCGCCACCACGACGATGACGGCGATCGTCCCCCAGCCGAACACGACCAGGAACGAGGTCGGGAGTCCTTCGTAGCCGTCGACGATGAGCGCGACGATGCGGGCGATGAGCATGTAGCCGAGCACCACGGGCGCGAGCACGCCCACGAGCAGGTTCCACACCCGTCCGACGCGGAAGGTCGAGACCGCGTTGAGGTGGCCGCGCAGCTCCTCGCCGCGGCGGAACACCCACATCACCAGCACCGTCGTGAACACGGCCGAGGCGACGATGCCGATGTTGTTCGCCCACTGGTCGGCGACATCGAGCACGAGGATGCCGCTGGTCGTCGAGAACAGCAGCAGCGACAGCACGGCCGAGATGATCCCGAGCCAGAGCGCCGCCGCGCGCGGGCTGATGTCGAACTTCTCCTGGATCGCCGCGGAGACCACCTGCAGCACCGAGACCAGCGAGGTGAAGCCCGCCATGGTGAGCGAGCCGAAGAAGAGCACGCCGAAGATCGGCCCGCCCGGCATCTGCGAGACGATCGCGGGGAAGGTCACGAACGACAGGCCGACGCCGGCGATCCGATCGAGCTCGCCGACCGCGACGCCCTGCTGGAAGGCCAGGAAGCCGAGGGTCGCGAAGACTCCGATGCCCGCCAGGATCTCGAACGAGCTGTTCGCGAAGGCGACGACCAGGCCCGGGCCGGTGAGGTTCGCCCTGCGCCGGCGGTAGGAGGCGTAGGTGATCATGATGCCGAAGGCGATCGACAGCGAGAAGAAGATCTGGCTGTAGGCGGCGATCCACACGTTCGGATCTGCAAGGGCCGCCCAGTTCGGTGTGAACAGCGCGTTCAGCCCCTCGGCCGCCCCGTCGAGGAAGAGCGAGCGCACCACCAGCACGAGGAAGGCCACCACCAGCAGCGGCAGGAAGACCACGTTGACCGCCTGGAGGCCCCTCGCCACGCCGAGGGCGAGCACGACGATGGCGGCGATCCAGACGATCGCCAGCGGGATGAGCACGGCCGGCACGAAGTCGAAGGTCATGCCGACCTCCTCGGGAACCCCGAGGTAGTCGCCGAAGAAGAACCCGGCGGCGTCCTCGCCCCACCGCAGGTCGAACGAGAACACGAAGAAGCTCAGCGCCCACGCGATGACGGCGGTGTAATACAGGCCGATGACGAACGCGATCGCCACCTGGAACCACCCCAGGGACTCCAGCCACCGGCCGCTGCGTCCGCCCAGCCGTCTGAAGGCGGTGGGGGCGGCGCCGCGGAAGCGGTGGCCGATCGCGTAGTCGAGGAACAGGATCGGGATGCCGGCGGTGATCAGCGCGATCAGGTACGGCACGAGGAAGGCGCCGCCGCCGTTCTCGTACGCGACGCCGGGGAACCGCCAGATGTTGCCCAGCCCGACCGCCGAGCCGATCGCCGCGAGGATGAAGCCGATCTGGCCGGTCCACTCCTCGCGGGGCTTGGCCGCGGGAGCCGTGCCGCCCGCTCCGTTCGCACCCGTCATGCCCCCGCCTTCCGGTCGCCGGTCCCGTGGTCGGCACGCTATCAGTCGGCTTCCACGCCTCACCAGACCCCCGGCCGATAGCCTGACGGTGATGACCGAGACCGCCGGGCCCCCGAGCACGACCGACATCCCCCTGCCGTCGGTGGCGCACCGATGGCGCGCCTTCGCGGTGTGCGTCGCGGTCGCCTCGCTCACGATCCTCGACCTCACCAAGGTCAACGTGGCGCTTCCCTCGATCGAGGCCGCGTTCGGCTCGGCATCCACCGAACTCGGCTTCATCGTGTCGGGCTATGTGCTCACGTTCGGCCTGGTCCTGGTGCCGATGGGGCGTCTGGGCGACCAGCGCTCGCGACGCGCGCTGTTCATCATCGGCCTGAGCCTGTTCACGCTCACCAGCCTCGTGTGCGCCCTGGCTCCGTCGATGTTGGTGCTGCTGATCGGCCGGCTCGTGCAGGGCGTCGCCGCCGGCATCCAGATGCCGCAGGTGCTCGGTCTGATCCAGGAGCTGTTCCGCGGTCCGGAGCGCGGACGTGCGTTCGGACTGTTCGGTGCCATCATCGGCATCTCGACGGCGCTCGGTCCGACCATCGGGGGGCTCGCGATCGCGGTGGGCGGCGCGCAGGACGGCTGGCGCTGGATCTTCTGGATGAACGTGCCGCTGGGGATCGCCGCGATCGCCCTCGCCATCTGGCTGCTTCCCGACCTCCACAAGCGCACGCGCCGACCGCTGGCCCTCGACCCGGTCGGGGTGCTGCTGTTCGGCATCGCCGTGCTCGCGCTCATGTGGCCGTTCCTGTTCACCACCGGATCGCCCGATGACGACCCGCTGCGCTGGTGGCTGCTGGTCGTCTTCGTGCTGTTCGCGGGCGCGTTCGTCGTGTGGGAGCGGCGGTACGAGCGATCCGGCAAGGCGCCGCTGGTGCCGCTGAAGCTCTTCCGCGTGGCGTCGTACCGCAACGGCACGCTGCTGGCGACGGCGTACTTCGCCGCCGCGCCCGCGCTCTTCCTGATGACCACGCTCTATCTGCAGCAGGGGCTCGGGCTCGCACCCGTGTACGCGGGGATGGTCTCCATCGGCTTCGCGGTCGCGAGCGCGGTGACGTCGTGGATCGGCGGCAACCTCGTCAACCGGTTCGGGCGGCCCCTGGTGGTGTGGGGACTCGCCGTCATGCTGCTGGCGACGGTCGGAATGGTCGCCGTGGGGGTGCTCCTGCCACCCGCGGTGGTGCCGTGGGCCCTGGCGGCGGTCATGCTCGTCGGCGGCGCGGGCGGCGGGTTCGTGCTGTCGCCGAACCAGACGCTCGCCCTCGCCGAGATCCCGGTCAAGCAGGGGGGACTGGCCGGGTCGGTCGGGCAGCTCGGCCAGCGCATCGGCACCGCGATCGGCACCGCCGTGGCGCTCTCGCTCTTCTATGCGACCATCTACCGCGAGGCCGACGGCGCCGCGCCCGATCTGCAGGTCTTCCACGACGCGTACGCCTTCGGCATGCTCGCCGCCGCCCTCTTCCTCGCCCTGTCGTTCGTCGTGTCGCTGCTGGATCTGTCGGCGCGTCGCCGACGGCCGCGCGGCGCGAAGCGCTGACCTCGGCGTGCACGCCCGCGTCAGGGCTGCGGGTCGGTCAGCGCGGCGTGGATGCGGCGCAGATCCTCGAGCATCGAGCCGATGAGCACCCAGTGCCGGTCCGACGGGGTGCGGATCATCAGCGGCGTGGTGAGGGCCGGGACGAGCTCGGAGGCCGCCGCCGCGGCATCCGTCCCCCGCACCGTCACGCGCACGTCGTGCGCCGCGCGGCGCAGCTGCTCGGCGATCGCGGCGGCCACCGGCTCGTCGGCGAGCGTCGGGTCGTACAGATCCGCGAACGCGCGGGTGAGCCCGATCGTCTGGGTGATCACGGGGGTGAGGCGGTCGAGCGCGGTCTGCACGTCGCGCAGCTCGTCACGGTGCCGGCGGCTGCGCGGGTTCAAAGCCAGGGAATCGGATGCCGCCCCGATCGCCTGGTCGGCGGCATCCTTCATCGGCCGCAGCAGGCGCGCCTCGATCAGCAGCCCCTGCACATGCGCCGCCGCCGGCGGCGTGGTCACCGCGTCGGCGAGGCGCTCCATCGACGCGGCGAGCTCTCCGCCCAGCCGGTCGACAGCGGCGTGGGCGGGGGCGACGAGCACCGGCGGCACGAGGGCGAGATTGACGAGGATGCCGATCACGGCGCCGATGATCGTCTCGAGCACCCGGTCCAGCGCATAGTTCGGCGTGGCCGTGCCGAGGGTCAGCACGAGCAGGGCGCTGATCGCGACCTGGTTCGAGGTCCCCGGCGTCACGCGGGCCACCCACGCGACCACGAGCGCGACGACGGTCGCCACGAGCACCACCCAGGCATCGGAGCCCAGGAGGATTCCGAGCACGGACGCGATCACGACGCCCGCGATCACGCCGATCGAGCGCTCCACGGCCTTGACGAACGATTGGTTGACGCTCGGCTGGACCACCAGCAGCGCCGCGATGGCGGCGAACACCGGGGGAGGCCCCGGGATGAGCCAGCCGGCCACGATCCACGCGCCCACCGTCGCCACGGCGGATTTGGCCAGGTGCAGCACCGGCGCGCGCTGCGCTGCGCGGAAGGTCGCGGACATGCGCATGGCATCACGGTAGCGAAGGTGCGGCGCGTCGCCGCGCCTTCGGCGTGTCTTGCGCTAGAACTGCAGGAGTGCGTCCGGGGGGATCGCCGTAATTCGTCGACCCACGAGAGGACCCACCCACCGTGAAGATCGTCAAGCGCATCGCGCTCGGACTCGTGATCGCCTTCGCCGTCTTCTACCTGGTTACGCGCCCCGAAGACGCCGCCAACGTGGTCTCCGGCGCCGTAGCCGCCGTGTGGGGTGCGGGGGCCGCGATCGTCGAGTTCTTCGTCTCGCTCGCCGGCGGGTGAGCGTGTTCGACCCCCGCATCGAGCGCCATCTGATCGCCGACCAGGGCGAGGTCGTCGTCGACGAGGTGCGCAAGCACTGGGCGGCGGTCGTGGGGGCGGTGCTCGAGCTGCTCCTGGGCATCATCGTGCTGGGGCTCGTGCTCGTGGCGCCGCCGCTGGTCTGGTGGCTGCCGCTGATCGCGGGGGGCGCGGTGGTCATGCACGCCGGATGGCGCATCCTCGAGCGGCACATGGACCGGTTCGTGGTCACCAACATGCGGGTGTTCCGCGTGCACGGCATCCTCTCGCAGCGCATGGCGACGATGCCGCTCGCGCGCATCCTCGACATCTCGGTGCACAAGCCCTTCATCGGGCGGATCCTCGGCTACGGCCACTTCATCTTCGAGTCGGCCGCCCAGGACCAGGGCCTGCGGGAGATCCCCTACGTGGGACGCCCCGACGAGCGCGGCCTCACGATCCAGCGCGTCATCCAGCAGGCGGGTCTGCGCGGCTCGGTCGGCCGGGGGGATGCCGGCCATCCGGCCGGATTCGGCGGGTCGCCGCATCCACCGGCTCAGGCTCCCGCTTCGGCTCCGGTGCGCACCGTCGCCGCGCAGCCGCTGCCCCCTCTCCCGCCCCTGCCGCCGCTGCCGGACACCCTGCCGCCCCACGCCGAGACGCTGCCGCTGGTCGACGGCGAGGTGTCATGGGACGCCGGCGGGGGAGCGGCGACGTGGGAGTGGCTCGCGCGCACGCGCAGGCGGGAGGATGAGCGGCTGGCCGAGCTGCGTGGCGAGATCGACCTCGACGACGACACCCGTCCGCTGCCGCCGCAGCGCTGACCGTCGTGGCCCGGGGCGACCGGTTCGCGAGCCGCCGCGCAGATCTGGTAGCCTGAAACGTCACTCGTGTGGCGGCTTCTGCGCGCGCGGGTGACAACGCACGAACAAAATCCACCTGCTTCGACGCGTCCTTCGTGTCGTTCGGCTCGCCGGGCGAAAACGGAGATCGTGCGCGTGCGAGGCCCGACACAATCCACTCCAAGGACAACCCACTACATGACTACCGCAACGACCGCCCCGGCCACCAAGCAGATCGCGATCAACGACATCGGATCCGCCGAGGACTTCCTGGCCGCGGTCGAACTGACCATCAAGTCCTTCAACGACGGCGACCTCATCGAAGGCACCGTGGTGAAGGTCGACCGCGACGAGGTCCTCCTCGACGTCGGCTTCAAGACCGAGGGCGTCATCCCCTCGCGCGAGCTCTCCATCAAGCACGACGTCGACCCCAACGAGGTCGTCAAGGTCGGCGACGAGGTCGAGGCTCTTGTTCTCCAGAAGGAGGACAAGGAAGGGCGCCTCATCCTCTCGAAGAAGCGTGCGCAGTACGAGCGCGCCTGGGGCGACGTCGAGAAGATCAAGGAGAACGACGGTGTCGTCACCGGTCAGGTGATCGAGGTCGTCAAGGGCGGTCTCATCGTCGACATCGGCCTGCGCGGCTTCCTCCCCGCCTCGCTCATCGAGCTGCGTCGCGTCCGCGACCTCACCCCGTACCTGGGCCAGGAGCTCGAGGCGAAGATCCTCGAGCTCGACAAGAACCGCAACAACGTCGTGCTGTCGCGCCGCGCCCTGCTCGAGCAGACGCAGTCCGAGTCGCGCACCACGTTCCTCAACAACCTCCACAAGGGCCAGGTCCGCAAGGGCACGGTCTCGTCGATCGTCAACTTCGGTGCGTTCGTCGACCTCGGTGGCGTCGACGGTCTCGTCCACGTCTCGGAGCTGTCGTGGAAGCACATCGAGCACGCGTCGGAGGTCGTCGAGGTGGGCCAGGAGGTCACCGTCGAGATCCTCGAGGTCGACCTCGACCGCGAGCGCGTGTCGCTCTCGCTCAAGGCGACGCAGGAGGACCCGTGGCAGGTCTTCGCCCGCACCCACGCCATCGGCCAGGTCGCACCGGGCAAGGTCACCAAGCTCGTTCCGTTCGGTGCGTTCGTGCGCGTCGCAGACGGCATCGAGGGCCTCGTGCACATCTCGGAGCTCTCGGGCAAGCACGTCGAGCTCGCTGAGCAGGTCGTCTCGGTCGGCGAAGAGGTCTTCGTCAAGATCATCGACATCGACCTCGAGCGTCGCCGCATCTCGCTCTCGCTCAAGCAGGCCAACGAGTCGGTCGACCCGTACGGCACCGAGTTCGACCCGGCCCTGTACGGCATGGTCACCGAGTACGACGAGAACGGCGAGTACAAGTACCCCGAGGGCTTCGACGCCGAGACCAACCAGTGGAAGGAAGGCTTCGACGAGCAGCGCCTTGCCTGGGAGGCCGAGTACGCCGCTGCCCAGGGCCGCTGGGAGGCTCACAAGGCCGCCGTCGTCAAGGCCCTCGAGGCCGAGGCTGCGGCTCCCGCCGAGACCGGTTCGTCGTCCTTCTCGTCCGACAGCGGCCCCGCCGGCACGCTGGCCGACGACGCGGCTCTCGCGGCTCTCCGCGAGAAGCTGTCGGGTCGCTGATCCCGGCGTCCTCACGGACTCAGCGAAGGGTCGTCACCTCCGGGTGGCGGCCCTTCGCCGTTCGCCCGGGGTGGATGCCTGGCCCGGTGCCGTGCGGGCGGGGGTGGCATCCACTACCGTCGCACCATGGACCTCGCACCGCCGCGCCCGCCCCACGGCGCGAATCCGCGGCGAGAGCGCGCCCGCCTGCCGGTGCCGGGAGCCGACCGTGCGGACCGCACGCGTGAGCGCACGGCGGCGCTGAACCAGCTGCTGCTGTCCGGCGTCGTGTTCGCGGTGGCCGTGCTCGTGGCGATCGGTCCCTTCCGCGGGGATGCCGCGCTCTTCTTCTTCGGGGTGGTGCTGATCCTCGCCCTGACGGCGGCGACGCTCACCATCCCGTGGAATCGTCTCCCGCAGGGCTGGCTGGCGGCGGTTCCGGCGATCGACATCGCCGCGATCGGACTGATGCACCTCTCGCAGCCGGCCTCGGCGCTCGGGCTGCTGTGGGTGTTCCCGACGACGTGGCTGGCGGGAGGATTCGGCGCCCTCGGGATGTTCGCGGCGCTGGCGGCGATCGCGGCGGTCACGATCGTGCTGGTGGGCACCGGCTCGCCGGAGTTCACGTACGCCACGGTGCTGCTGCCGCTGGTGCTGTTCGCCGCTGCCGTGACGGGGTATCTGAACGCCCGGCGGTCCGAGGCCCAGCGCCTCCTCCTGTCGAAGCAGGCGCTGCTGCTGCGCGGCGCGCTCGAGCGCACCCGACGCCAGGAGGAGGAGCTCACCGAGGTGCTCGATGCCGTCCAGTTCGGCGTCATCCGCATCGGGCCGGCGGGGGAGACCGCGGTCACGAACGAGGCCCACGCGCGGCTCCAGCGCGCGACGAGGTTCGCCGACGAATCTGCGATCACCGCGTACCGCGACGACGGGGTGACCCCGCTGCCGGCCGACGACGTCCCGCTCGCCCGGGCGCTGCGGGGCGAGGCGTTCGAGGATGAGATCGTGTGGTTCGGTCCCCCCGACGGGGCCCGTCAGGCACTCGCGATGACCGCCCGCCGCCTCACCGATCCCGACGGGAAGGACAGCGGCGCGGTGCTGGTCTCGCGCGATGTGACGAACGAGCTGACGGCGCTGCGTGCGCGCGACGACCTGGTCGCGTCGGTCTCGCACGAGCTGCGTACCCCGCTGACCTCCATCCTCGGCTACCTCGACCTGGCGATCGAGGACGATGAGATCCCCGATCGCGTGCGCGCCAACCTCGACATCGCGGAGCGCAACGCCGAGCGGCTCCTGGGCATCGTGGCCGACATCCTCTCGGCATCTTCGACGTCGAGCACCGTGGAGACCTCGATCACCCCGCGGGAGCTGGATGCCGCCGACATCGTGCGTGCCGCCGCCGAAGCCGCCCAGCCCCGGGCCGACGCACGCGCGGTGCTCCTCGACCTGACCGGGCTCGAGCCCGCGCCGGTGTGGGCCGATCCGCTGCGTCTGCGCCAGGTGATCGACAACCTGGTATCGAACGCGATCACCCACAACCGCGACGCCGGAGCTGTCCACCTGGGCACGACCACCGACGGCCGCTCGACCTGGATCCTCGTGCGCGACACCGGCCCCGGCATCAGCGAGGCGGACCGCGGGCGGCTGTTCCAGCGGTACTACCGCGCGGGAGCCCGGCACGGCACCGGGACGGGCCTCGGACTGGCCATCAGCCGCGACATCGTGCGCGCGCACGGCGGCGAGATCGGCCTGCACTCCACTCCCGGCGTGGGCTCGACATTCATCGTGAAGCTTCCCGCCGCCGGCGCGGCGCACGCGGTCGATGACGGCGCCCCCGACACCCTGAACGACCACGCCGGCCCCGCCGAAGGGATGGATGGATGAACCTCGACGTCGCGAGTGTGATGGTCATGTCCGCGCTGGTGGTGAACGTCAGCGGGATCCTCTTCATCACGGAGACGCTGCTGAGGCGGGACGAGGGCGCCGGACGCGTCTGGTCGATCGCGTTCCTGGCGGCGATGCTCACGACGCTCGCCTACACGGTGTGGGCGCAGGACGCGGGGGCGTGGTGGGCGGTCGCCGTCGGCAATGCCGCGTTCGTGGCGGGCACCGGCACGATGTGGCTCGGCGCCCACAAGTACAACGCCCGTCCCATGCGCTGGTCGGTCGTCGCCGTGATCGCCGCCTCGCTCGCCGCCGGGGCCGCGGTGCTCGCCGAAGGTCCGGGGGGCGGGGACTGGGCCGGAGTGCTGTGGATGTTCGTGCCCCTCATCGTCTTCGCGGCCCTCGGCGCGTACGAGTGCATCGTCGGCGCGATGCGCGAGAGCCGGACGGCATGGGTTCTGGGCGCCGTCCTGGCTCTGCAGTCGGGCTGGTACATCGCGCGCACGACGGCTCTGCTGGTGGGCGGCGTCGACAGCGCGCTCTTCCTCGACAGCTTCGGCACGATTCCCACCAGCTTCCTCACCGTCGTGCTCACGATCGTGGGCGTCGTGGTGCTCTCGGTGCTGCGCGCCGCCCGCGCACCCATGCGGGGGTACCTCAACGCCGGGCAGAGCGGGTCGGTGCGGGGTGGGATCCTCGACGCCGACGTCATCGCCTTCGCCCTCGAGGGCCTGTGCGATCGGGCCGAGCAGCGCCGCGAGATGATCGCCGTGATCGCCGTGCGCATCGAGGACCTCGATCAGATCTCCACGGCGTTCGGAAGCGAGACCGCCCAGTCGGTCGCGGAGACCTGGCGGGCAGGGGTCCGCCGCCATGCGCCGTCGAACGCCCTGGTGGGTGAGGACGGGCTGGTCGGGCTGCTGGTCGGAACCTTGGTGGACTCCGCCACGATCGCCCAGCGCCAGGCGGGGCGGATCTACCGGGAGCTGTTCGACGACCTCGGCGAGGTGGCCGGCGGCGTGATCCCCGTGGTCGGCGTCGGAGTCGCCTTGAGCGACACCGCAGGCTACGACGCGAACGTGCTGATCCGGCTCGCCGGCGATGCGGCCGATCGGGCGATGGCGAGCGTCGAGTCGTCGGTTCTCATCGCCGACGGGCGGTGAGGCGAGGGCTCAGGACGCGGTGAGCCGGTAACCGACTCCTCGGACGGTCTCGATCCAGTGCGGACTCGTCGCCGACTCGCCGAGCTTGCGCCGAAGGTTCGCCACGTGCACCTCGATCGCCCGCGCGTCGCTGTCGCTGACGTACTCGGCCCCGGTGTACTGCTCGCCGCGGAGCATGAGCGCGAGCTCGCCCTTCGCCCGCACCCGACGGCCGGACGAGAGGATGTCGGCGAGGATGTCGAATTCGCTGCGGGTGAGCTCGAGATCTCTGCCGTCGACCGTCACGATGCGCATGTCGGGGCTCAGACGCAGGCCCTTGTGCTCGAGCCATCGCGCGCCTCCCGCCCCGCCGTGCGCGGAAGAGGGAGCGGCGGGCGTCGTCGCGGCCGGCGCCGCGGCGGGCTCGGCGGACGGCGCATCGGTGCGGTGCCGGGGCCGGCGCAGCATCGCGTCGATGCGCGCACGGAGCTCCCTCGGGCGGAAGGGCTTGGCCACATAGTCGTCGGCGCCGGCCTCGAGACCCTGCAGGGCATCGATCTCCTCGGTACGGGCGCTCAGCATCACGATGTACGTCGTGCTGACGGCGCGGATGCGCTTGGCCGTCTCGAATCCGTCCATGCCAGGCATGTTGACATCGAGCGTGGTCACGATCGGCCGGTGCTCGCGCACCAGATCCAGCCCGGTCGGGCCGTCGGGCGCGCCGTAGACCTCGAACCCGGCCTGCGAGAGCACGGTCGACAGCAGCAGCCTGATGTCTTCCTCGTCTTCGATGACGACTGCGACGCGGGATTCTTCCACGGATCCACCTTCTGGTGGCGCCGGTTCGGCCGACGGCACCTGGACGTCGGTCATGATATCCCAGAAGGCCGTCTCGAACGGGCGCGACGGCGTAGCGCCCATCACCGGCAGCGTTCGCCTCGGCGCCCCGCTCGCGGGGTGCACTCGCCCGTGCCAGTGAGGGGGCGCCCGGTGGCGATCACGCGCACCGGGCCGCCCGCCCCGCTGGAACGAGTGGCGACGCGCTGCGGCGGACAGGTCCCCACGTCCGCGCTGCAACGCACCTGAGCCGAGCGGATCGTCTCGCCGATCGCCCCCACGGAGGGCGAGACGATCCGCCGGAGACGGGTTGTGCTTCCCGCGCTGCGCAGTGGCGAGCGCGACAGGCGGACGGACGAGCAGATGCCGGACGATCGAGCGTCGCGGCGGTCTGCCATCGTGTCCTCCCCAGGACCCGCCTGCTGCGAGCCCGTCTCCTTCGACTTGGCAACGAACCTACTTCGGAACTCTCAGGCAATGCTCAGGGAGACCTCAGCAGTGTGCAAAGGTTGCGTCGGCGCGCGCGCCCGCCCGTGGCATCCTCGATACGTGCCTCTTCTCGCGCTGACCGGCGGCATCGCCTCCGGCAAGTCCACCATCGCCCGGCGCCTCGCCCATCACGGTGCCGACGTCGTCGACGCCGACGCGATCGTCCGCGACGTGCAGCAGCCGGGCGGCCCGGTGCTCGCCGCCATCGCGGCGGAGTTCGGCGACGGGATGCTCCGCGACGACGGCTCGCTCGACCGGGCCGCGCTGGCGGGTGCGGTCTTCGGTGACGCCGACGCGGTGGCGCGCGTGAACCGGATCGTGCATCCGGCGGTGCGGGTGGAGTCTGCGCGGCGCTTCGCGGAGGCCTTCGCGGCCGACCCCGCAGCCGTCGTGGTCTACGACGTTCCGCTGCTGGCCGAGGCGCGGGCCGCGGACCCCTGGGACCTCGTGGTGGTGGCCCAGGCGCCCGCCGACGTGCGGCGCCGGCGCCTCGTCGAACTGCGCGGCATGAGTGAGGCCGAGGCGGATGCGCGGCTGTCCGCCCAGGTCTCCGACGATCAGCGCCTGCGGCTGGCCGATGTCGTCATCGACACGACGGGCACGCTGGATGAGACCCTCGCGCAGGTCGACGACCTCTGGACGCGGCTGGCCGACCACATCTCGGCGCGCGGGTCGCGCGGGCCCGAGGGAGGACGCTGACGCGTCAGCTCCGCGGGTCCGGCGCCGTGGCGGCACGGCGCCCGCGGGCGCGGCGCAGCAGCACGACGGCGGCCAGCCCCGACCCCACGAAGACCTCCAGCACGCGGCCACTCGAGACGTATCCGCGCCGACCACACCCGAGTAGCATCGGTGCCAGCATCGGAGGTGTCCATGGGTGCGTTCGCGAGGTTCCGCCGTCGATTCTCCCCGCGGCGGCGCGAAGAGATGCCGAGCGAGGGCGAGCGCCTGTCGCGCTACGTCTACCTGCTCAACACGCTGCCGCCATCGGTCATCGAGAAGGCGCACACGGCCGCCTTCGCGGACGTGCCGGCCGAGCGCCGGCGCGAGATGTTCGAGCAGCTGCGTCCCTTCATGTCCGAGGAGGAGAAGGATGCCGCGGCCGACGATCCGTCGGCGCTGGCGCGCCTCGTGCGGCGTGCCGAGGAGCATCGCGCCCGGCGCGGCTCGGCGTCGGCGCCGGGCGGCGTGACGACGGCCGCCGCGGACGACGCCGACGAGGGTGCTCAGGGAAGCCCCGACCCGCGGGACGCGGTGGATCCGCGCCAGGTGCTGCTGACATCCGCGGCCGCGATGATGGTCGCCTCGAGCGTCATGCACTCGACGTTCGTGGTCGGCTACTTCACGGTCGGCGCGGGTTCGCTGGCGCTGGAGTCCGAACCGGCATGGCTCGTGGACACCGTGGTTCCCGAGCCGGGATCGATCGGGGCGGGCGACGGCTTCGTCGGGCCGGACGGCGGCGGGTACGACGGCGGCGGGTTCGACGGCGGAGGGTTCGGCGGGTTCGACGGCGGAGGGTTCGGCGGGTTCGACGGCGGAGGGTTCGGCGGGTTCGACGGCGGAGGCTTCGGGGGCTGACCGGCCCCGATGTCGGCGCCCCCGCCTACGCTGGAGTGGTGCAGACCACACGCTCCGTCCGGCCGTTCGAGGTCATCAGCGAGTACGAGCCCTCGGGTGATCAGCCGCAGGCCATCGCGGAGCTGGCGGCCCGCATCACCGCGGGAGAGACCGACGTCGTGCTGCTCGGCGCCACCGGAACGGGCAAGTCCGCGACCACGGCCTGGCTCATCGAGGCCGTGCAGCGGCCGACCCTCGTGCTCGCGCACAACAAGACCCTCGCCGCGCAGCTGGCCAACGAGTTCCGCGAGCTCATGCCGCACAACGCCGTCGAGTACTTCGTGTCGTATTACGACTACTACCAGCCCGAGGCGTACGTGCCGCAGACCGATACGTTCATCGAGAAGGACAGCTCGATCAACGCCGAGGTCGAGCGCCTGCGTCATTCCACGACGAACTCGTTGCTGAGCCGCCGCGATGTCGTGGTCGTGAGCACCGTCTCGTGCATCTACGGCCTCGGCGCCCCCGAGGAGTACCTGCGCGCCATGGTCGCCCTGCAGGTCGGGGAGGTCTACGACCGCGACGCGCTGATCCGCAAATTCATCGCGATGCAGTACAACCGCAACGACGTCGACTTCTCGCGCGGCAACTTCCGCGTGCGCGGCGACACCATCGAGATCATCCCGGTGTACGAGGAGTACGCGATCCGCATCGAGATGTTCGGCGACGAGATCGAAGCGCTGTACATGCTGCATCCGCTCACCGGCGACGTGGTGCAGAAGATGGACTCGGTGCCGATCTTCCCCGCGTCGCACTACGTCGCCGGCGCCGACACCGTGCAGCGGGCGATCGGCACGATCGAAGACGAGCTCGGGGAGCGCCTCCGCGAGCTGGAGGGCCAGAACCGGCTGCTCGAGGCCCAGCGCCTGCGCATGCGCACGACGTTCGACCTCGAGATGCTGCAGCAGCTCGGCTTCTGCTCGGGCATCGAGAACTACTCGCGGCACCTCGACGGACGATCGCCGGGTGAGCCGCCGCACACGCTGCTCGACTTCTTCCCCGATGACTTCCTCATGGTCATCGACGAGTCCCACGTGACGGTGCCCCAGATCGGGGCGATGTACGAGGGCGACGCCTCCCGCAAGCGCACGCTCGTCGAGCACGGCTTCCGCCTGCCCAGCGCGCTCGACAACCGCCCCCTTCGGTGGGACGAATTCAAGGAGCGCGTGGGGCAGACCGTGTACCTCTCGGCGACGCCCGGCCGGTACGAGATGGGCGTCGCCGACGGCGTCGTCGAGCAGATCATCCGGCCGACGGGTCTGGTCGACCCCGAGATCATCGTCAAGCCCTCGAAGGGGCAGATCGACGACCTGCTCGAGGAGATCCGCATCCGGGTGGAGCGCGACGAGCGGGTGCTCGTCACGACCCTCACCAAGAAGATGGCCGAGGAGCTCACCGACTTCCTGGGCGAGCACGGCGTGCGCGTGCGCTATCTCCACTCCGACGTCGACACGCTGCGGCGCGTCGAGCTGCTGAGCGAGCTGCGTGCCGGCGTCTACGACGTGCTGGTCGGCATCAACCTGCTGAGGGAGGGCCTCGACCTGCCCGAGGTCTCGCTGGTGTCGATCCTCGACGCCGACAAGGAGGGCTTCCTGCGCAGCGGCACCTCCCTCATCCAGACGATCGGCCGTGCGGCCCGAAACGTCTCGGGACAGGTGCACATGTACGCCGACACCATGACCGACTCGATGCGCAACGCGATCGAGGAGACCGACAGGCGGCGAGAGAAGCAGGTCGCGTACAACCTCGAGCGCGGCATCGATCCGCAGCCGCTTCGCAAGCGGATCGCCGACATCACCGAGGTGCTCGCCCGCGAGGCATCCGACACCCGCGACCTGCTGTCGGGCAAGGCCGCCGCCAAGACGAAATCCGGCAAGGGGAGGGCCGCCACGCCGAACCTCCGCCGAGAGGGCATCGCCGCAGAGGGAGCGCAGCAGCTGGAGGCCACCATCGCCGACCTCAGCGACCAGATGCTCGCCGCGGCCGGGGAGCTCAAGTTCGAGCTCGCGGCGCGCCTGCGCGACGAGGTCCAGGACCTCAAGAAGGAGCTCAGAGCCATGGAGAGGGCCGGCCACGCCTGATCGGGAGCGCGGACGTGGCAGCGGCGGCGCGGAGCCGGTGTCGGAGGCCCCGCCTACACTTGATCGGGTGCCCATCGTCCCTGTCGCCCTGCCCGGAACCAGCCCCGACGACACCGCGCTGCGCGGTGCCGAGAGCCCGCTCGCGGCCGTCGGCGGCAAGCTCAGCGTCCGCGGTGCGCGGGTGCACAACCTCAAGAACGTCGACCTCGACATCCCGCGCGATTCGCTCGTGGTGTTCACCGGCCTGTCGGGGTCCGGCAAGTCGTCGCTCGCGTTCGACACCATCTTCGCCGAGGGCCAGCGTCGCTACGTCGAATCCCTGAGCGCATACGCACGCCAGTTCCTGGGCCAGGTCGATCGACCCGACGTGGACTTCATCGAGGGCCTCAGTCCCGCCGTCTCGATCGACCAGAAGTCGACGAACCGCAACCCTCGCTCGACGGTCGGCACGATCACCGAGATCCATGACTACATGCGACTTCTGTGGGCGCGCATCGGCGTGCCGCACTGTCCCGACTGCGGGGCGCAGATCCAGCGGCAGACCGTGCAGCAGATCGCCGATCAGCTCGCCGACCTGCCCGAGCGCACGCGCTTCCAGATCGTGGCGCCGGTGGTCAGCCAGAAGAAGGGCGAGTTCGTCGATCTGTTCCGCGAACTCAGCGCCAAGGGCTACGCGCGCGCCGTCGTCGACGGCGAGCTGATCCAGCTCGCCGAACCGCCCGCCCTGAAGAAGAGCTACAAGCACGACATCGCCGTCGTCGTCGACCGCCTCGTCGCCGGGCCCGACATCCTCTCGCGCATCACGGACTCGGTCGAGACGGCCCTGGGTCTCGCGGGCGGAGTGATGCAGGTGAACTTCGTCGATGAAGAGGGCGACGCCGCCTGGCAGTCGTTCTCGGAGAAGCTCTCGTGCCCGAACGGCCACCCGCTGCAGCTGACCGAGATCGAGCCGCGCACCTTCTCGTTCAACGCCCCGTTCGGCGCGTGCCCGGCCTGCTCGGGGCTCGGCACGCGCATGTCGGTCGACGTCGAACTGATGCTCGGCGACGAGGAGCTGTCCATCCGGGAGGGTGTCATCCTGCCGTGGACCACCCAGGGCAAGGGACTGTTCCAGTACTACGAGCGGCTGCTGGAGGGGCTCGCCCGCGACCTGGACTTCTCGCTCGACACGCCGTGGAAGAAGCTCCACTCCGACGTGCGCGACGCGGTGCTGAGAGGCGAGAACTACAAGGTCACGGTCAAGTGGAAGAACCGCTACGGCCGCGAGATGCGCTACGCCTCGGGCTTCGAAGGTGTGGTGCCCTACATCGAGCGCCAGTACCTGCAGGCGGAGTCCGACACCCAGCGTCAGCGCTGGGCGGAATACCTGCGCGAGGTTCCGTGCCCGGTGTGCAACGGAGACCGGCTCAAGCCGGAGGTGCTCTCCGTGCTCGTGCACGGCCACTCGATCGCCGACGCGTCGCGGCTGAGCCTGGGGGATGCCCAGGAGTACTTCGCGCGGCTCGAGCTCACCGACCGCGAAGCGAAGATCGCCGCGCAGGTGCTGCGGGAGATCCGGCTGCGGCTCGAATTCCTCATCCAGGTCGGGCTGAACTACCTGAACCTCAGCCGCTCGGCGGGATCGCTGTCGGGCGGCGAGGCGCAGCGCATCCGGCTGGCCACCCAGATCGGCTCCGGTCTCACCGGCGTGCTGTACGTGCTCGACGAGCCGAGCATCGGCCTGCACCAGCGCGACAACCGACGCCTGATCGAGACGCTCGTGCGGCTGCGCGACCTCGGCAACACGCTCATCGTCGTCGAGCACGACGAGGAGACCATCCATGCCGCCGACTGGATCGTCGACATCGGCCCGCGCGCCGGCGTCGACGGCGGCGAGGTCGTCCATTCCGGGCCGCTCGATGAACTGCTCGCCGACGCCGCCTCCATCACGGGCGACTACCTCGCCGGGCGGCGGGCGATCCCGACGCCCGCCAGGCGCCGCAAGATCGACCGCAAGCGCCAGGTGTCGGTGGTCGGCGCGCGCGAGAACAACCTGCAGAACGTCACCGTCGACTTCCCCCTCGGCGTGCTCACCGCCGTGACGGGAGTGAGCGGGTCGGGCAAGTCCTCGCTCGTCAACGACATCCTCTACGAAGTGCTCGCCTCGCGACTGAACGGCGCCCGCACGGTGCCGGGAAAGCACACCCGCGTCACGGGCCTCGACAACCTCGACAAGGTCGTCCACGTCGACCAGGCCCCGATCGGGCGCACCCCGCGATCGAACCCGGCCACGTACACGGGCGTGTTCGACCGCATCCGCACCCTGTTCAGCGAGACCCCCGAGGCCAAGGTGCGCGGCTACCAGCCCGGCCGGTTCTCGTTCAACGTCAAGGGCGGCCGCTGCGAGGCGTGCTCGGGCGACGGCACGATCAAGATCGAGATGAACTTCCTGCCCGACGTCTACGTCGACTGCGAGGTGTGCCACGGAAAGCGCTACAACCGCGACACCCTCGCCGTGCACTACAAGGGCAAGAACATCGCCGAGGTCCTCGAGATGCCGATCGCCGAGGCGGCGGAGTTCTTCGAGCCGATCCAGGCGATCCACCGCTACCTGAAGACGCTCGTCGACGTCGGCCTGGGATATGTGCGCCTCGGGCAGTCGGCGACCACGCTGTCAGGCGGTGAGGCGCAGCGCGTGAAGCTGGCGACCGAACTGCAGCGCCGCTCGAACGGACGCAGCATCTACGTCCTCGACGAGCCGACGACCGGTCTGCACTTCGAAGACGTGCGCCGCCTGCTCGAGGTGCTGAACGGCCTCGTCGACAAGGGCAACACGGTCATCGTCATCGAGCACAATCTCGACGTGATCAAGTCGGCGGACTGGATCATCGACCTCGGTCCCGAGGGAGGCTCGGGGGGCGGCCAGATCATCGCGACGGGCACCCCCGAGCAGGTCGCGCGCGCCGAGGGCAGCCACACGGGCGCGTTCCTGGCAGAGGTCCTCGGTCAGGCCCCCGCGACCCACATCGCCCACGCCCGCAAGGCGGGATAGCGTGCCGCGCTCGGCCCCCACGGTCGCCTACAAACCGCGGCCGGGGGAGATCCCGACCAACCCCGGTGTGTACCGCTTCCGCGACATCGACGGCCGTGTCCTGTACGTGGGCAAGGCGAAGAGCCTGCGCGCACGACTGTCGAACTACTTCGCGCCGCTGCACACGCTGCACGAGCGCACCCGACGCATGGTGACCACCGCGGCGTCGGTGGAGTGGACCGTCGTCGCCAGCGACGTCGAGGCGCTCCAGCTGGAGTACATGTGGATCCAGGAGTTCTCGCCGCCGTTCAACGTGCGGTACAAGGACGACAAGTCGTATCCGTTCCTCGCGGTCACGCTCGCCGACGAGGCGCCGCGCGTGATCGTCACCCGCAACCGCCGCATCCGCGGCGCGAAGTACTTCGGGCCGTACCCGAAGGTGTGGGCCGTGCACGACACGATCGACCTGATGATCAAGGTCTTCCCGATCCGCACCTGCAGCGACGCCTCGTACAAGAAGGCGATGGCCACGGGCCGGCCCTGCTTCCCGGGACAGATCGGCCGGTGCGGGGGACCCTGCTCGATGAAGGTCACGATCGAGGAGCACCGCGCGATCGTCGAGGACTTCGTCGCGTTCCTGGGCGGCGGCGACCAGCGTTTCACGAAGGACCTCACCGCGCGCATGCGGGAGGCCTCGGCGGCGATGGACTACGAGGCCGCCGCGGAGTACCGCGACAAGCTGCAGGCGATCGACGCCGTGCTCAGCAAGAGCGCGCTGGTGCTCGCCGCGGACACCGACGCCGACCTCTTCGGCATCGCCGAGGACGAGCTGGCGGCGACCGTGCAGCACTTCGTGATCCGCGGCGGACGCGTGCGCGGCGTGCGGGCGACGACCCTCGAGAAGGAGCTCGACATCACCGGCGGCGACCTGGTCGACCAGGTGCTGCAGCGCACCTACGGCGAGGCCTCGGCCGCCGACATCCCGCGGCAGGTGCTCGTGCCCGCACTGCCCGACGACACCGAAGAGCTCGAGCAGTGGCTGCGCGACAAGCGCGGCCGCAACGTGTCGATCAGCGTGGCCCAGCGGGGGCGCAAGGCGGAGCTCATGAAGACGGCGCAGCTCAACGCGCAGCAGGCGCTCGTGCTCCACAAGACCCGGCGCACCAGCGACTACGTCGCGCGGACCCAGGCGCTCACCGATCTGCAGAGCGCACTCGGGCTCGCCGAAGCGCCCCTGCGCATCGAGTGCTTCGACGTGTCGCACCTGAGCGGGACGAATGTCGTCGCCTCGATGGTCGTCTTCGAGGACGGTCTGCCGCGCAAGGACCAGTACCGCTCGTTCTCGGTGGCCGACACGACCGACGACACCGACTCCCTCCACCAGGTGCTCACGCGCCGGCTGGCCTACCTGGATCGCCCCGACGAGGCCGGCGAGGAGGATGCCGCGCCCGCGCCCGCGGCGTCGGTCGAGCATGCCGCACTCAGCGCCGACGAGAACGTCGTGACCGAGCGACGTCGACCGCGCTTCGCCTATCGCCCGCAGCTTCTCGTCGTCGACGGCGGCCAGCCGCAGGTTGCCGCGGCCGCGCGGGCGCTCCGCGAGGCGGGCCACGAGGAGATCGCGCTGTGCGGCATCGCCAAGCGGCTCGAGGAGGTCTGGCTGCCGGGGGAGGACTTCCCGGTGATCCTCCCGAGGACCTCCGAGGCGCTGTACCTGCTGCAGCGGCTGCGCGATGAGGCCCACCGCTTCGCGATCACCCATCAGCGCAAGCGCCGCAAGCGCGACATCCAGAGTGTCCTGTCCGAGGTGCCGGGGCTCGGCGCGGCGCGGATCCGTGCGCTCCTGCGCCACTTCGGCTCGGTGGCGGCTCTGCGTGCTGCCACGCCGGAGCAGATCGCGGAGCTTCCCGGGGTCGGCCCCAGGCTCGCGGCCGCGGTGCATGCGCACCTCGGCGGCGAGCGCGACGGCGGCGACGATCTCGCGACTGCTGAGGAGCAGGCGGCATCCGCGATCGAGGCGGAGTCCGACGCGGACGCGGATGCGAACGCACTAGGCTGAACGCGACGACGGGGGTGGTCATGACGGACGGGGAACCGCGGGAGCCCGGCGAGATCCTGATCGTGACGGGCATGTCGGGGGCCGGACGCTCGACCGCGGCGAACGCTCTGGAGGATCTCGACTGGTACGTGGTCGACAATCTTCCGCCGCAGATGCTCAAGCCGCTCCTGGACCTGAGCGAGCTCGCCGGCGAGTCGCTGCCGCGGGTCGCCGTGGTCGTCGATGTGCGCGGTCGTGACCTCTTCTCCGAGCTTCCCCAGGCGATGAGCGCACTGCGCGAGGGGCGTCAGATCCGCGTGCTGTTCCTCGACGCCTCCGACGAGGTGCTCGTGCGCCGCTTCGAGGCGGTGCGAAGACCGCATCCGCTGCAGGGCGATGGCACGATCCTTGATGGAATCCGGCGCGAACGCGCGCGGCTCGGCCAGGTGCGCGAGGGTGCCGACGTCATCATCGACACGTCGGCACTGAACATCCACCAGCTCGCGACCCGGGTGGCCGAGCTGTACAGCGAAGAGGGCGCCGCACGCCACACGGTCACGCTCATGAGCTTCGGATTCAAATACGGGCTCCCGCCCGATGCCGATCTGGTCGTCGACATGCGATTTCTGCCGAACCCGTTCTGGAACCCGGAGCTTCGCTCGCTCACGGGGGAGGACGAAGCCGTCCGCGCGTTCGTGCTCGCCCAGACGGGTGCCTCGGAGTTCCTCGAGGCGTACGCCTCGGCGCTGCGTCCCGTGCTCGAGGGCTACCAGCGGGAGAACAAGAGCCACTCGGTCGTCGCCGTCGGCTGCACCGGCGGAAAGCACCGCTCGGTCGTGATGGCCCGCGAGCTCGCCGCGCGGGTGTCCGACGTCGCGGGCGTCGCGGTGCGGGTCAAGGATCGCGACCTCGGGCGCGAGTGAGGCGCCGTCCGAGTAGGCTGGACGATCGTCCCCGAACCTGAGGAGTCCCGTGTCGCTGACCGCTGACGTCAAGGCTGAGCTGATCGGAGTGCGCGATCCGCGTCCGAGTGTGCGGATCGCGGAGCTCACGTCTCTGCTGCGCTTCGCGGGCGGACTGCACTCCATCGCCAACCGCGTCGCGGTCGAGGCGGAGGTCGATTCCGACCCGCTCGCGCGCCGTGTGGCGCGGGATCTGATGGAGATCTACGGCGTCCGCCCCGAGCTCGTGCACGTGCAGGGGTCGGGTGGGCGCGGAAACGGTCACTTCGCCGTGCGCGTGATCGAGGGCGGCGAGACCCTCGCCCGACAGACCGGGCTGCTGGATCAGCGGCGCCGGCCGGTGCGCGGTCTGCCGAACAAGCTGACCACCGGGTCGCGCCCCGACCTCGCCGCCGTGTGGCGGGGCGCGTTCCTGGCGGCGGGTGCGCTGAGCGATCCCGGCCGCTCGGCGTCGCTGGAGATCACCTGCCCATCGGGCGAGGCGGCGATGGCGCTGGTCGGTGCGGCGCACCGCATCGGGATCGCGGCGAAGGCGCGCGAAGTGCGCGGGGTGCCCCGCGTGGTGGTGCGCGAGGGCGAGGCGATCCGCACCGCGCTGGCGCACATGGGCGCCGAGCGGGCGGCGGCGGAGTGGGACCAGATGCGTCAGCGGCGCGAGGTGCGCGCGGGCGTGAACCGCCTCGTGAACTTCGACGACGCGAACCTCCGCCGCTCGGCGCAGGCGGCCGTGGCGGCATGCGCCCGGGTGGAGCGAGCCCTGGAGATCCTCGGCGCCGACGTGCCGGAGCACCTCCGCGAGGCCGGCGAGCTGCGCCTGGCGCACCGCGACGCGAGCCTGGACGAGCTCGGACACCACGCCGACCCTCCGCTCACGAAGGATGCCGTCGCCGGTCGAATCCGCCGGCTGCTGGCCATGGCCGACAAGAAGGCGGAAGCCGACGGCATCCCCGGCACCGAGTCCGCCGTGCCGGCCGGCGTGCAGGAGTGAGCGGCGCTCGCTAGCGCCCCGTCACGCGTCGACGCAACCCCGGCGCACGGCCGCCGGTCCTCACTAGGATGAACTCCGTCCCCTCGCTGCGCCGAGGCCTCGGCGCAGCGCCGACAGGAAGAAGAGAACATGGCGAAGTACACCTTGCCCGACCTCACCTATGACTACGCGGCGCTCGCCCCGCACATCAGCGCCACGATCATGGAGCTTCACCACTCGAAGCACCACCAGGCGTACGTGACCGGTGCGAACACCGCGCTCGAGCAGCTGGCCGAGGCCCGCGAATCGGGCAACCTCGCGAACGTGAACAAGCTCGAGAAGGACCTCGCCTTCAACCTGGGCGGTCACACCAACCACTCGATCTTCTGGACGAACCTCTCGCCCAATGGCGGCGACAAGCCCACCGGCGAGCTCGCCGCGGCCATCGACGACCACTTCGGCTCGTTCGACAAGTTCCAGGCGCACTTCACGGCAGCCGCGCTCGGCGTGCAGGGCTCAGGATGGGCCGGCCTGTTCTGGGATTCGATCGGGGAGAACCTGATCATCCAGCAGTTCTTCGACCAGCAGTCGCAGTTCGCCGCCGGATCCGTGCCGCTGCTCCTGCTCGACGTGTGGGAGCACGCGTACTACCTCGACTATAAGAACGTGCGCGCCGACTACGTGAAGGCTTTCTGGAACATCGCCGACTGGGCGAACGTCCAGACCCGCTTCACGACGGCCCGTGAGAAGACCGCAGGCCTGCTGGTACTGTCATAGCCAGTGCGGGCGTCCCTGCGGGGAAACCGCAGGGACGCCGTTGTCCAACCGTCTGAAATCGCGCTATTGGCGCACGACACACTCAGGAGACATTCCGTGACCGTCAAGATCGGAATCAACGGCTTCGGCCGCATCGGACGCAACTTCCTCCGCGCCGCCCTCGAGCAGGGTGCGGACCTCGACATCGTTGCGGTGAACGACCTCACCGACAACAAGACCCTCGCCCACCTCCTCAAGTACGACTCGGTCGGCGGTCGCCTCGACGCCGAGGTCTCGTACACCGAGGACTCGATCACCGTCGGCGGCAAGAGCATCAAGGTGTTCGAGGAGCGCGACCCCGCGAACCTCCCCTGGGGCGACCTGGGCGTCGACATCGTCATCGAGTCCACGGGTCGCTTCACCAAGGCCGTCGACGCGAAGAAGCACATCGCCGGCGGTGCCAAGAAGGTCATCATCTCGGCGCCGGGCACCGACGTCGACGGGACTTTCGTGATGGGCGTCAACGACGGCGACTACGACCCCGAGACGATGCACGTCATCTCGAACGCGTCGTGCACCACGAACTGCCTCGCACCGCTGGCCAAGGTCTTCAACGACAACTTCGGCATCGAGCGCGGCTTCATGATGACCGCCCACGCCTACACCGCGGACCAGAACCTGCAGGACGGCCCCCACGGCGACCTGCACCGTGCCCGTGCCGCCGCGCTGAACATCGTGCCGGCCTCGACGGGTGCGGCCAAGGCCATCGGCCTCGTGCTGCCCGAGCTCAACGGCAAGCTGAGCGGTTCGTCGTACCGTGTTCCGGTTCCCACCGGCTCGATCGTCGACCTCACGATCATCACGCCCACCGAGGGACTGACGGTCGAGAAGATCAACGCCGCCTACGAGGCCGCCGCCGCCGAGGGTGCGCTCAAGGGCTACCTGAAGTACAACACCGACGCGATCGTGTCGACCGACATCCAGCTCGACCCGCACTCGTCGGTGTTCGACGCCGGTCAGACCAACGTGAGCGGCAACCTCGTCAAGGTCTCGTCGTGGTACGACAACGAGTGGGGCTACTCCAACCGCCTCGTCGACATCACCGAGCTCGTCGCGGAAAAGCTCTGAGGTAGTCCCATGGCATTGCGCACCCTCGATTCGCTGGGTTCGCTGGCCGGAAAACGCGTCATCGTCCGTGTTGACTTCAACGTCCCCCTCAAGGACGGCGTCATCACGGACGATGGCCGTGTTCGGGCAGCACTTCCCACGCTGAACCACCTGATCAACCAGGGCGCCAAGGTCGTCGCGTGCTCGCACCTCGGCCGCCCCGACGGCGCGCCCGATGCGAAGTACAGCCTCGCGCCCGTCGCCCAGCGCCTCTCCGAGCTCCTCGGCAAGCCCGTCGCGTTCGCGCGCGACACGGTCGGCGAGTCGGCACAGGAGGCCGTCGCCGCGCTCGAGGACGGAGATGTCGCCGTCATCGAGAACCTGCGCTTCAACGCGGGGGAGACGGCCAAGGACGACGCCGCGCGCCGCGCATTCGCCCAGGAGCTCGCCGCGCTCGGCGATGTCCTGGTGTCGGACGGCTTCGGCGTCGTGCACCGCAAGCAGGCCTCGGTCTACGATCTCGCGGAGCTGCTGCCCTCGGCGGCGGGCTTCCTGATCGAGAAGGAGGTCGATGTCCTCGACCGTCTGACCGAGAACCCGGCGCCGCCCTACACGGTCGTCCTCGGCGGATCGAAGGTCAGCGACAAGCTCGGCGTCATCGAGCACCTGCTGCCGCGCGTGCAGAAGCTGTGCATCGGCGGAGGCATGATGTTCACATTCCTCGCCGCGCAGGGCCACAAGGTCGGCAAGAGCCTGCTCGAGGCCGACCAGCTCGACACGGTGCGCGGCTACATCGACACCGCCGCCCAGCGCGGCGTGGAGCTGGTGCTCCCCGTCGACGCGGTCGTGGCGGCATCGTTCTCGGCCGACGCGGCCCACGAGATCGCCGACGCCGACAAGCTGGAGGACACGGCGTTCGGCGCCGACGGTCTCGGGCTCGACATCGGCCCCGAGACGGCCGAGCTGTTCGCCGCGGCGATCCGCGGGTCGAAGACGGTGTTCTGGAACGGGCCGATGGGCGTGTTCGAGATGCCCGCCTTCGCCGCGGGCACGAAGACGGTCGCGGCGGCGTTGACCGACGTCGACGGACTGTCGGTCGTGGGCGGGGGCGACTCGGCAGCGGCCGTGCGCCAGCTGGGCTTCGCCGACGACGCGTTCGGCCACATCTCCACCGGTGGCGGTGCCAGCCTCGAGTTCCTCGAGGGCAAGAAGCTTCCCGGACTGGAGGTCCTCGGATGGTCGTGAATCGGATGCCGCTCATCGCAGGCAACTGGAAGATGAACCTGGATCACCTGCAGGCGGTCGCGTTCGTGCAGAAGCTGCACTGGACGCTGAAGGATGCCAAGCACGAGGACGGCGACGTGGAGGTGGCGGTGTTCCCGCCGTTCACGGATCTGCGGACCGTGCAGACGCTGCTCGATGCGGACAAGATCCCGTTCGCCCTGGGCGCGCAGGACGTGTCGACCCAGGACTCGGGCGCGTACACGGGTGAGGTGTCGGGAGCGTTCCTGGCCAAGCTCGATGCCCGCTACGTGATCATCGGCCACTCGGAGCGACGCCAGTATCACGCGGAGACCGACGAGGTCGTCGCGGCGAAGGTGCAGGCGGCGCTGCGCCATGGACTGGTGCCGGTGATCTGCGTGGGCGAGACACTGGAGCAGCGCGAGGAGTCCGGTCCGACTGCTGTGTCGGTCGCGCAGCTGCGGGTCGCCCTGGAAGGCGTGCCGGCCGGTGCGGAATTCGTCGTGGCGTACGAGCCGGTGTGGGCCATCGGCACCGGTCAGGTCGCTTCGCCCGACCAGGCGCAGGAGGTGTGCGCTGCGCTGCGCGGCGTCATCGGCTCCGCACTCGGCGACGACGCGGCGGCACGCACCCGGGTGCTCTACGGTGGCTCGGTGAAGGCCGCGAACATCGCGAGCTTCATGCGCGAGCCCGATGTCGACGGCGCCCTGGTGGGTGGCGCGAGCCTCGTGGTCGACGAGTTCTCGGCGATCATCCGCTACCAGAAGCACGTCGGCGTCTGACCGCCCCGGTCCCGGGCGCGGCCGCACAGCCGCGCCCGGGACCACACGTATACTTGACCCCTGTGCGGTCCGACGGACCGCTTCGAAAGGCTTCAAAGACTGTGCAGATCCTCGAGTTCGTCCTGCAGGTGCTGCTGGGCATCACCAGCCTGTTGCTCACCCTGCTCATCCTCCTCCACAAGGGCCGTGGCGGTGGTCTCTCCGACATGTTCGGCGGCGGCATGAGCTCCGCGCTGGGTTCGTCGGGCCTGGCCGAGCGCAACCTCAACAGGTTCACGATCGTGCTGGCGCTGGCGTGGTTCGCCGCCATCGTCGCGCTGGGCCTGATCACGAAGTTCCAGGGGATCTGATGGCCACCGGCGGCAACGCGATCCGCGGCACCCGTGTCGGTGCCGGCCCGATGGGCGAGCAGGACCACGGCTTCCACGCCGAGCGCGTGGCCGTCTCGTACTGGGACGCCATGGGCAATGAGACCGTTCGGTACTTCGCAGCGGGCATCCCCGAGGAGGAGATCCCCGACGTGATCGACTCCCCGCACTCGGGCCTCCCCGCCGGTCGCGACAAGGACAACCCGCCCGCTGTCGCCAAGACCGAGCCGTACAAGACGCACCTCGCGTATGTGAAGGAGCGTCGCACGGAGGAAGAGGCCGAGGAGCTCCTCGGCGACGCGCTGACTCAGCTCCGCGAGCGCCGCGGGCAGGCCTAGAGCACACCTGCACAGACGAGAAGCGCGGATGCCGGCCGGCATCCGCTCTTCTCGTCTGTACAGCTCGCGCTCAGTACTCCCGGTCGATGAGCTCGGGCGGCACCATCGCGGCCGCCGCCTGGTCGACGAAGAAGATCGTGCGCTTGCAGCCCTTGGCGCCGGCGGCGGGGACTCCCTCGTAGCTGGCACCGGCCAGCGCGAGTCCGAGTGCTGACGCCTTGTCCTCGCCGGCGAGCACCATCCACACGCGCTTGGAGGAATTGATGACGGGCCGCGTCATCGTCACGCGCTCCGGCGGGGGCTTGGGGGACTGCCGCACGGGAACCACGGCGCGGTCGGTCACCTGGATCTCCGGGCGATCGGGGAAGAGCGAAGCGATGTGCGCATCGGGCCCGACGCCCAGGAAGCAGACGTCGAACGACGGCCATGGCCCGCGGGAGGATGGGAACCGCGCGAGGTCGCGCGCGTAGGCTTCGGCCGCTTCGTCGAGGCTCACGCCTTCGTCCGCGGCAGCGACGGCGTGGATGTTCCCGGCGGGGATGGACAGCGCGTCCAGCAGTGCCGCGCGCGCCTGCACCTCGTTGCGGTCGGGGTGCACGCGCGGCACGAACCGCTCGTCGCTCCACCAGAAGTGCACGCGCGACCAATCCACCGCGGCGCAGCGCGGATTCCGTGCCGCCGCCGCAAGCACCGCCGAACCCATGCTCCCGCCGGTCAGCGAGATGTGCACCGTCTTGCCCTCATCGATGCGCTTGAGCACGCGGGTCACGAAACGGGCCGCTACGGACTCGGCGAGGGTCGCGGGATCGGTCGCGATGACGACGCGCTTCGGTGCCCATTCCTCAACCATGCGTCGGACTCACGCCTCCTGTGCCGGGGGCTCCAGGAGCTCCCATCCCTCGGTGATGACTCGACCATACAGGAGGTCGGGATCCAGACGTCGGAGCTCCTCTGCGAGGCATTCGCGGAGGGTGCGTCGGGGGAACGACAGCTCGTGGCTGGGCTGGCCGGGCTGGGTGAGAACCGCGACGTTGCTCGAGGGGCGCTCGAGGTTGATCTCCCCGCTCTCGCGCACCAGGGTCACGGACTTGATTCCGTGCGGCCACTCGGACGGATCGAGGTAGGCCCAGTCCACGGGCACGTCGAGCACCAGACGCAGCCAGGCGGCCAGCAGCGCCGTCGACGGCGAGTCGGAGGCGCCGCGCACGCGCACGGCGGTGACGGGCTCGTACGGCGGCTGATCCAGGATCGAGGCCAGCTGCTCGCGCCAGTGCGTCAGGCGGGTCCAGGCGAGATCGGTCGATCCGGGGGCGTAGGCTCCGCCGAGCTGCGCCACCCACGCTGCCGGGTCCGACTTCGTCGCGGCGTCCGTGATGCGTCGCTGGGCGATCCGCCCGATCGAGGTCCGCGCGGGCTCGCCCGGGGTCTTGTTCGGCCACCAGGCCACCACCGGGGCATCGGGGAGCAGCAGGCCGGTCACGAGCGATTCGAGGTTGGCGTTGCCCGCCTCGCCGCGCACGGTGAGGGTCACGACCTCGCTCGCGCCCGCGTCGCCACCGACGCGTATCTGCGCGTCGAGGCACGAGGGCGCGTCCGGATCGCTGATCATCAGCACGATGACCCGCATCGGGTGCTCGCGCGACGCGTCGTTGGCGGCCTCGATGACCTCCTCCATCGCCCCGTGCCGGGTGATGATGATGAGCGTCAGCACACGGCCGAGCGCGACCGCGCCGCCCTCTTCGCGCACGTTGACCAGCGCGCGGGAGATCTTGCTGACGGTGGTGTCGGGCAGATCGACGATCACGGGCGCCTCCAGGTCCGTCCTGCGCGGGAGAGCATCTCATCCGCGGATGCCGGGCCCCAGGAGCCGGGCGAGTACTGTTCGAGCGGGCCGCCCTGCTGGGCCCAGAACTTCTCGATCGGGTCGAGGATCTTCCAGGAGAGCTCGACCTCTTCGTGCCGCGGGAACAGCGGCGGGTCGCCCAGGAGCACGTCGAGGATGAGCCGCTCATAGGCTTCGGGGCTGGCCTCGGTGAACGCGTGCCCGTAGCCGAAGTCCATGGTGACGTCGCGCACCTGCGCGCCGGCCCCCGGAACCTTCGAGCCGAACCGGATCGTCACGCCCTCATCGGGCTGCACGCGGATCACGAGGGCGTTCTGTCCCTGGCCCGACGTCTCGCTGCGCGAGAACAGCAGCTCCGGAGCGCGCTTGAACACCACCGCGATCTCGGTCACGCGACGACCGAGGCGCTTGCCGGTGCGCAGGTAGAAGGGCACGCCCGCCCATCGCCTCGTGTTCACCTCGAGGGTGATGGCCGCGTAGGTCTCGGTCTCGGACTGCGGGTTCATGCCGTCTTCCTCGAGGAAGCCGAGCACCTTCTCCCCGCCCTGCCACCCGCCGGCGTACTGGCCGCGCGCGGTGGTGGTCGCAAGGTCGGCGGGAAGGGTCACCGCGGCGAGCACCTTCTCCTTCTCGGCACGCAGGTGCTGGGCGTCGAAGGAGATGGGCTCCTCCATGGCGGTGAGCGCCATGAGCTGCAGGAGGTGGTTCTGGATGACATCGCGCGCCGCCCCGACGCCGTCGTAGTACCCCGCCCGGCCGCCCACGCCGATGTCCTCGGCCATGGTGATCTGCACGTGGTCGACGTAGTTGCGGTTCCAGATCGGCTCGTACAGCTCGTTCGCGAAGCGCAGCGCCAGGATGTTCTGGACCGTCTCCTTGCCGAGGTAGTGGTCGATGCGGAAGATCGAGTCGGTCGGGAAGGTCGATCGCAGCGCGTCGTTGAGCGACTGCGCCGACTCGAGGTCGTGCCCGAACGGCTTCTCGATCACCACGCGGCGCCAGCGATCGGGACGATCGGCCGTGTCGTCCACCAGGCCCGACACGCGCAGCTGTTCGGCCACGATCGCGAAGTCCTTGGGAGGGATCGAGAGGTAGAACGCGTGGTTGCCCATCGTGCCGCGCTCGACGTCGAGCTTCTCGACCGTCTCGCGCAGACGGCGGAACGCCGCTTCGTCGCCGAACTCGCCGGAGACGAAGCGGATTCCCTGGAGGAGCTGCTGCCACGTCTCGTCTCGGAACTCCGTGCGGGCGTGCTGGCGGACCGCGTCGTGCACGACCTGCGCGAAGTCCTGGTCCTCCCAGTCGCGTCGGGCGAACCCGACCAGCGCGAATCCGGGTGGCAGGAGGCCGCGATTGGCCAGGTCGTAGACGGCGGGCATCAGCTTCTTGCGGGACAGGTCGCCGGTGACGCCGAAGATGACGAGCGCGCTCGGACCGGCGATGCGGTTCAGGCGACGGTCTTCGGGGTCACGCAGGGGATTGTGCCCGCGCGAGATCTCGACGGTCATGTGTGGGTTCTGCTCCTACTGGGCTGCTTCGAACAGCGACAGGACTTCGATCTGGGGGTCGGTCAGGGTGAGGGTGACGACGGGGCGTCCGTGCTCGGCGAGCACGCGCGCGTCGCCGGCCGCCTGGGCGGCGATCAGCTCGCCGAACGTGAACGGGCGACCGGGGATCTCCAGGTCCACGTCGCTGCGCTCGAGGATCTGCAGGAACACGCCGTCGGCCGGCCCGCCCTTGTGGTACTGCCCGGTGGAGTGGAGGAACCGCGGCCCCCATCCGAAGGTCGCGGGCCGCCCCGAGTCCGCCGCGACGAGCTCGCGCAGTCCGGGCAGCTGCGGCAGGGCCAGACGGTTCACGTAGGCCTGCACGGCGACGTAGCCGCCGTCGGGGATGCGGCTCCACAGGGCGTCCAGCACACCGGCGAGCGTTCCGGATTCCGCGAGGGCGGGGTCGCTCGTGCGGACCTCGACGCCGCTCTCGACGAACGCGGGTCCGGTGGGGACGGGACGGGCATCGAGGAGGCCGCGTGCGGCATCCTTGGCCGATTCGACGTCGGGCTGATCAAACGGGTTGATCCCGAGCATCCGCCCGGCGATCGCGGTCGCGTACTCCCACACGACGAACTGCGCGCCCAGGGAGCCGCTGATCAGCACCTCGCCGTGGTGGTGCTCGAAGAAGTGGAACTCGTTCGCCTCGTCGACGATCCGCACGATCTGCACGTCGTCCGGCACATTCTCCACTTCGGGCGAGACAGACAGGAGCACGAGGGGGAGGATGCCGGTGCCGGCCTTCCCGGTCGACTCGGCGACGAGCTGCTCGATCCAGTCGGGGAGTCCGGCGATGTGGGTGCCGTCGGTGATGAGGCCCAGCTTGTCCCTGCGGGGATCGCCGCCGGCGATGGCCGCCGCCAGCACCAGCGCCGGATTCTCGGGGCTGTCGATCGCCACCTCCAGGAGCGTGGCGTCGGCCTCGTCGAGGATCTCCGAGATGTCGGCACCGGCCAGGCCCGCCGGCACCAGGCCGAAGGCGGTCAGTGCCGAGTATCGGCCGCCCACAGTGGGATCGGCGGTGAAGACGCGGTAGCCGTCGGCACGTGCCGACAGCTCCAGCGGCGACCCCGGATCGGTGACCACGATGATGCGCTCGGCCGGGTCGATGCCGATGTCGCGGAACGCGGTCTCGAACGCACGCTTGGCGGAGTCGGTCTCGACCGTCGACCCCGACTTCGACGCGACGACGAGGGCGGTGCTCTCGAGCCCGCCCGTCTCCGCGTCTCCGTCGATCGCCGCCAGCACCTGGCCCGGCGAGGTCGAATCGAGGATGACCAGCGGCACGCCGGCTGTGCGGGTGATGACCTCGGGCGCGAGCGACGAACCGCCCATGCCGGCGAGCACGATCCGCCCGACTCCGCGGGCGCGCAGATCGTCGCGCAGGGCATGGATCTCGTCGACGAGCGGGCGCGAGACGCTGACGGCCTGCACCCAGCCGAGCCGCTGCGAGGCCTCCGTCTCCGCCTCGGGACCCCACAGCGTGGGGTCGCCGGCGGTGACGCCCGACGCGACCAGGTCGCCGATCAGGCCGGGCAGGGTCTCGTCGACGACCGACTTGACGTGCCCCGTCAGGTGGATCTCGAAGCTCATCAGGCGGTTTCCAGTGCGCCTTCGAGGGCTTCCTTGACGGTGGCCTGGAGGTCGTGCCAGGAGGCGATGAACTTCTCGACGCCCTCGTCTTCGAGCACCTGGGTGACGTCGGCGAAGTCGACACCCACGGCGGCGAGATCGGCGAACACCTGGTGCGCGGTCCCGTAGGTGCCGGTGATGGTGTCGCCGGCGATGTCGCCGTGGTCGAAGGTGGCCTCGAGGGTCTTCTCGGGCATGGTGTTCACCGTGCCCGGGGCGACCAGCTCGGTGACGTAGAGCGTGTCGGGGAGGTTCGGGTCCTTCACGCCGGTGGAGGCCCACAGCGGGCGCTGCACGTTGCCGCCGGCGGCGATGAGCGCCGCCGCGGCGGGCTCGGCGAACTTCTGCTCGAACAGCTCGTACGCCAGACGCGCGTTGGCCACGCCCGCGAGCGACTTCAGACCCGCGGCCTCGTCGGTGCCGATGGCGCTGAGGCGCTTATCGACCTCGGTGTCCACGCGGGACACGAAGAACGAGGCGACCGAGTGGATGCCGGAGATGTCGTGCCCGGCCGCCTGGGCCTGTTCGAGCCCGGCGACGTAGGCGTCGATGACCTCGGCGTAACGCTCCAGCGAGAAGATCAGCGTCACGTTCACCGAGATGCCCGCTCCGATGACCGCGGTGATCGCCGGCAGGCCCGCCTTGGTCGCGGGGATCTTGATGAGCGTGTTCGGGCGGTCGACGGTGGCCCACAGCGCCTGGGCCTGCGCGATGGTCGCGTCGGTGTCGTGTGCGAGGTCGGGGGAGACCTCGATCGACACGCGTCCGTCCACGCCGCCGGTGGCGTCGTAGACGGGGCGGAAGATGTCGGCCGCGTCCCGGACGTCGTCGGTCGTGGCCGCGAAGATCGCGTCGTCGACGGTCGCGCCCTTCTTGGCGAGGTCGGTGATCTGGTCGGCGTAGGAGGCCGCACCCGAGCCGATCGCACCCTGGAAGATGGTCGGGTTGGTGGTCACGCCCACCACATCGCGGGTCTGGATCAGTTCGGCGAGGTTGCCGGAGGTGATCCGGTCGCGGGAGAGGTCGTCGAGCCAGATGCTGACACCGGCGGCCGACAGTGCCTGGGTGGGGGTGCTCATGCGTACTCCTTCGTGAGTGCCGCGGCGGCGGCGATGGTCTCGCGGGCCGCGTCGGCGACCGCGTCGGCGGTGAAGCCGAACTTCTCGAACAGGGTCTTGTAGTCGGCGGAGGCGCCGAAGTGGTCGATCGCGACCGAGCGGCCGGCGTCGCCGACGATCCCGGCCCACGTGAGCGCGGAGCCGGCCTCGACCGACACGCGCGCCTTGACCGCCGCGGGGAGCACCGACTCGCGGTACTCCGGGGTCTGCTCCGCGAACCATTCCAGCGACGGGGCCGACACCACGCGGGCGTTCACGCCCTCCGCGGCGAGCGTCTCCCGTGCGGCCACGGCCAGCTGCACCTCGGAACCGGTCGCGATGAGGATCACGTCGGGGGTGGCACCCTCGGCGTCGATCAGGACGTACGCGCCCTTGGCGACGCCGTCGGCGGTGGCGAAGCCGTCTTCGCCGCGTGGGAACACCGGGATGTTCTGACGGGTCAGGGCGATGCCCGCGGGGCCGCCCTGGCGGCGCAGCAGCTCCAGCCAGGCGTGCGCGGTCTCGTTCGCGTCGGCGGGACGCACCATGGTGAAGTTCGGGATCGCCCGGAGGGTCGCGAGCTGCTCGATCGGCTGGTGCGTCGGCCCGTCCTCGCCGAGGGCGACCGAGTCGTGCGTCCACACGTAGATGGAGGGGACGTCCATGAGGGCGGCCAGGCGCACCGCGGGGCGCATGTAGTCGCTGAAGATCAGGAACGTGCCGCCGAACGCGCGGGTCGGACCGTGCAGCACGATGCCGTTGACGATCGCGCCCATCGCGTGCTCGCGGATCCCGAAGTGCAGCACCCGCCCGTACCGGTCTCCCGTCCACTCCTCGGTGGACCACTCGGCGGGGATGAACGACTTCGCGTCCTTGATCGTGGTCAGGTTCGACTCGGCCAGGTCGGCCGATCCGCCCCACAGCTCGGGCAGCTGCCCGGCGAGCGCGTTGATGACCTGTCCGGATGCCGCGCGGGTCGACACGTCCTTGCCCGATTCGAACACCGGCAGTGCGTCGGCGAGGTCGGCGGGAAGCTCGCCCGCCTGCAGGCGGTCCAGCAGCGCCTTGCGCTCGGGGTTCGCGGCGGCCCAGGCGTCGAAGGAGACCTGCCATGCGGCGCGCTGCTCGGCGGCGCGGTCGGCCAGCGCCCGGGTGTGCGCGATCACGTCGTCGGCGACGGCGAACGTCTCGGCCGGGTCGAAGCCGAGGATCTCCTTGGTCGCCGCCAGCTCGTCCCCACCGAGGGCGGAGCCGTGGATCTTGCCGGTGTTCTGCTTGTTCGGCGCCGGCCAGCCGATGATCGTCTTGAGGATGATGATCGAAGGCTTCCCGGTCTCTGACTTGGCCGCCTCGATCGCCGCGAACAGCTCCGCCGGGTCCTCGGCATACTCCCCGGACTTCTTCCAGTCCACGGTCTGCACGTGCCAGCCGTACGCCTCGTACCGGGCCGCGACGTCCTCGGTGAACGCGACGTCGGTGTCGTCCTCGATGGAGATCTGGTTCGCGTCGTAGATCACGACGAGGTTCCCCAGCTCCTGATGCCCCGCCAGCGACGACGCCTCGGAGGTGATGCCCTCCTGCAGGTCGCCGTCCGACGCGATCACGTACACGAAGTGATCGAAGGGCGACTCGCCCGCCGGCGCCTCCGGATCGAACAGACCCCGCTCATAGCGGGCCGCGTACGCGAACCCGACCGACGTGGCCAGACCCTGCCCCAACGGGCCGGTGGTGATCTCCACACCCTTGGTGTGGCCGTACTCCGGGTGGCCCGGCGTCAGCGACCCCCACGTGCGCAGCGACTTCAGATCATCCAGCTCCAGCCCGAAGCCGCCGAGGTACAGCTGCACGTACTGCGTGAGCGAGGAGTGGCCCGCCGACAGGATGAACCGGTCGCGGCCCAGCCAGTCGGTGTCGGCCGGGTCGTGCCGCATCACCTTCTGGTACAGCAGGTACGCCGCCGGCGCGAGGCTCATCGCGGTGCCCGGGTGACCGTTGCCGACCTTCTCCACCGCATCCGCAGCCAGCACACGAGCGGTGTCCACCGCGCGCCCATCGATCTCTTCCCAACGCAGTTCCGACACCCGGCAGCCCTTCTTCGTGGATGTGCGCCCAGAAAGCAGCCGTTCCGCGGCCCTTGTCCGGTGTGGGAGAAGGGGGCTCGGCGCGGGGCGCGCGTGTGGACTCAGCATAGCGAAGGGGTATGTCGCCCCGGCCATGCGGTCCGCTTCTGTGACGCAGTCTTTCGCGGCCGACCTCCGCCGCCGTGTCACGGCGGTGTCGGCGACGTGACGATCCGCTCACGGGATCGGGATGCCGGTTGTGAGGGCTCCGGGCGGGCGGGCCAGGTGCGGGCGATGGCTTAGACTTGGGTGAATCTGCAGGCGGCGATTGCGGGGGCGATGCACACCACGACGACGGCCAGGGTCGATACCCGGGCGCCGCACGAGACCCGGCAGAGCATCGGACGCACCGTCAAGGCGTACATCGCGCTGACGAAGCCGCGCGTCCTCGAGCTCCTGCTGGTGACGACCGTGCCGGTCATGCTTCTCGCGGCCGGAGGTCTGCCGAGTCTGTGGCTGGTCCTCGCGACGGTCGTCGGCGGATCGATGAGCGCCGGGTCTGCCGCGGCCTTCAACATGTACCTCGACCGTGACATCGATGCGCATATGCGCCGCACGGTCAACCGGCCGATCGTGACCGGCGAGGTCTCGCCGCGCGGCGCGCTGATCTTCGCGTGGACGCTCGCGGCGGCATCCACCGTCTGGCTCTGGCTGACGACGAACTGGCTGGCAGCGACCCTCTCGGCGGGGGCCATCTTCTTCTACGTCGTGATCTACACGATGATCCTCAAGCGCCGCACCGAGCAGAACATCGTGTGGGGCGGTATCGCGGGGTGCTTCCCGGTGCTGATCGGATGGACGGCGGTGACCGGATCGCTGGCGTGGCCGCCGCTCATCCTGTTCGCCCTCGTGTTCCTCTGGACGCCGCCGCACTACTGGCCCCTGTCGATGAAGTATCGCGACGACTACGAGGACGTCCACGTGCCGATGCTCGGCGCCACCCGCAACGGCTCGCAGGTGGGGCTCCAGGTCATCCTCTACGCGTGGGCGACCGTCGCATGTTCGCTTCTGCTCGTGCCCGTCGCCGGGATGGGTCTGGTGTACACGGTCTCCGCGCTGGTGTTCGGCGGCTGGTTCATCTACGAGTCGCACGTGCTCTACAATCGCGCGGTGCGCGGCACCGAGCCGCGCCCGATGCGCGTCTTCCACGCGTCGATCACCTATCTGACGCTGCTGTTCGTGGCGATCGCGGTCGACCCCCTGCTTCCGTTCTGATCACTCCCGCGTGCGACGAAGGGCCCGGGAGATCCCGGGCCCTTCGTCGCACGCGCGTGGCCGCTCAGCGGGCGGCGGCGGGCTCCTTCTCGTCATCGACCGTGTCGATCGCCGAGGTGTAGCCGAGGCCGCGCTCGTAGCCGTGGCCGGCGGGTGCGGCATCCACGGGCTCGTCGATCTCGTCGTCGAGCGGCTCGACGACCTCGACGGCGGCAGCCGGACGCAGCGTCGCGATCGCACCGACGGTGAAGGCGAGCAGGAGGCCGAGCACGCCGGCGCCGATGAGGATGGCGCCGAGCACGGCCAGCGACTGGCCGACGTAGACCTCGACGCCCGTGGCGGTGCCGTCCAGCAGCGTCGTGGTCATCGTGCCGAGCTTGTCGACGAGGATGAGCGCGCCGGCGGCGGCGCTGGCCAGCGAAGCGGTGATGAGGCCCCAGAACGGGATGCTGCGGGCCAGGCGGGGACGGGCGGACATTCGATCACTCCTCTTGGGCGCGGCTCGGTTGGCCGCGGCATCCCTCACCCTTGCAGTGCTGTCCGTACAGGACCTCGGTGGACCCTATGCGTTTCTTGTGTGCGCGTCGCGGTCTGCGGCCACCGGCTGACGCAGACCCATCGTGACGACCGTGTACGCGGCGGCCGAGAGCGAGGCGAGCACCATGTGGATGCCGACGAGGACCTCGGGGAGCCCCTCCCGCGCCTGCCACACGCCGACCGCGATCTGCACGACGATCGCGGCGGTGAGCACGAGCAGCCAGACGCGGACGGGGAGCTTGCCCACCCAGGCTGAGACGGTGAGCACGAGCACCAGCACACCGAGGATGTAGCCCGGCCAGGAGTGGACGTGCGCGAGCACCGTCGCATCGAAGCCCGTGCGGATGATGTTCTGGTCGCCGGAATGCGGACCCGAGCCCGTGGTGAGCACGCCGAACAGGATGGTGGCGGCCAGGGCGAGTCCGGTGAGATGGGTGAGCACGGCGAACCAGCGCGGCACCGCGCGCTCGCGCGGGCCGGCGACCGCATGCATCCGCACGAGATACGCGGCCGTCACGCACACGAGCAGCAGCGACGAGACGTAGTGGAACCCGACGATGAACGCGTTCAGGTCGCTGATCACCGCGAGACCGCCCACGACAGCCTGGGCCATGACGCCGGCGAGGACCACCCACGCGAGCGCGGCGAGATCGCGTCGACGCGGCGCGCGGCGCAGCGAATCGACCATCGCGACGAGCACCGCCAGCAGGAGCGCGCCCGAGAAGAAGCCGAAGGCGGGAAGGCCGAAGGGGGCGGTCACCGCGTAGGCGAGCACGGCCGCGGCGATCCCGCCGACGGCGAACCACACGGCACGCAGGGTGAGCGCGGCGCCGCCGATGGCGGCGAGGGTGAGCAGGAGCACGGCCAGGGCCAGCAGTCCCACGACCCCCGTCATGGTGCGGTTGCCGAATTCGATGATCCCGTGGATGCCCTGCTCGGGGAGCGGGACCAGCGACTCGGGCGTGCACAGCGGCCACTCCGAGCAGCCCAGACCCGAACCGGTGAGTCGCACGGCCCCGCCGGTGCCGATGATGATCACCTCGGCGAGGAACGACAGCCAGGCCAGCACGCGCAGCGGGCGGCGGATGACGATTCCGGACTCTGTCGTGGGCGTGGCGGAAATCGTGGACATGGGGCCTCCGGGTGCCGCCGCCGGCTCGGGGGATCGGCCGGGATGTCGTGGAACCTGTAGAATCGTGGGGTCGGATGCGCGCACTCGACCACACTGGTGGGGTCGCGACGCAGCAATGACAGTCTAGGCGCGATGGTCGGCGCCGCATGAGTGGGCCGAGAAGCGGCATCCCCCTTCGATATCTCCATCGGAGGTGACGGATGCCGGGGCGGATGACACCGCTGGACCCGAGGGAGAACGTGACGATGTCTGATGTGCTGATCGATCGACCAGAGCTGGAAGGCCTGGGCGTCTACGAGTTCGGCTGGCACGATGCCGACGCGGCGGGAGCCGTGGCCAAGCGAGGCATCGACGAGAGCGTCGTGCGCGGCATCTCGGCGCTCAAGAGCGAACCCGAATGGATGCTGAAGACCCGCCTGAAGGGCTATCAGCTCTTCGGCCGCAAGCCGATGCCCACGTGGGGTGCCGATCTGAGCGAGATCGACTTCGACAACATCAAGTACTTCGTGCGCTCCACGGAGAAGCAGGCCCAGTCGTGGGAGGACCTCCCCGAGGAGATCCGCTCCACGTACGAGAAGCTCGGCATCCCCGAGGCCGAGCGCCAGCGCCTGGTCGCCGGCGTCGCCGCGCAGTACGAGTCCGAGGTCGTCTACCACCAGATCCGCGAGGACCTCGAGGCGCAGGGCGTCATCTTCATGGACACCGACACCGCGCTGCGCGAGCACCCCGAGTTCTTCGAGGAGTACTTCGGCACGGTGATCCCGGCCGGCGACAACAAGTTCGCCGCGCTCAACACGGCGGTGTGGTCGGGCGGATCGTTCGTCTACGTGCCCAAGGGCGTCCACGTGGAGATCCCGCTGCAGGCGTACTTCCGGATCAACACCGAGAACATGGGCCAGTTCGAGCGGACGCTCATCATCGCCGACGAGGACAGCTACGTCCACTACATCGAGGGCTGCACCGCTCCGATCTACAAGAGCGACTCCCTGCACTCGGCCGTCGTCGAGATCATCGTGAAGAAGAACGCCCGCGTGCGCTACACGACGATCCAGAACTGGTCGAACAACGTCTACAACCTCGTGACCAAGCGCGCCGTGGCGCACGAGGGCGCGACCATGGAGTGGATCGACGGCAACATCGGCTCCAAGGTGACGATGAAGTACCCGTCGATCTTCCTCATGGGCGAGCGCGCCAAGGGCGAGACCCTCTCGGTCGCCTTCGCCGGTCCCGGCCAGCACCAGGACGCCGGCGCCAAGATGATCCACATGGCCCCGTACACGCAGTCCTCGATCGTCTCGAAGTCGATCGCGCGCGGCGGCGGCCGCGCCGGGTACCGCGGCGAGGTGCGGGTGGATGCCAACGCCCACCACTCCGCGAACACGGTGCGCTGCGACGCGCTGCTGGTCGACACGATCTCCCGCTCCGACACCTACCCGGCGATCGACATCCGCGTCGACGACGTGCAGCTCGGCCACGAGGCCACGGTCTCCAAAGTCAGCGAGGAGCAGCTGTTCTACCTGCAGTCCCGCGGGATGCCCGAGGACGAGGCGATGGCCATGATCGTCCGCGGCTTCATCGAGCCCATCGCCCGCGAACTGCCCATGGAGTACGCCATGGAGCTCAACAAGCTCATCGAGATGGGCATGGAAGGATCGGTCGGCTAGATGACGACCTCGACACAGGCACCCGCCGTGGTGCCCGGTTCCACCGCGCACACCGACGGGGCATGGTCGCTCATCCCCGTCCAGACCCGATCCGAGCGTCCGCGCTCGTTCGACCCGGCGGACTTCGCCGTGCCGACCGGTCGTGAGGTCAACTGGAAGCACACCCCGGTCGAAGCGATCGCGACGCTGTTCCATGACGCCGCGTCCGATGACCGCGACGGTGACCCCGCTGTGGACTACAACATCACCGCCGGCGACGGCGTCGAGCTGGGTTCGCTGCGGATCGGAGAATCGCCCCGCGGCGATGTCTTCGAGCCGGAAGACATCGTCGCCGCGATCGCGTGGAGCCGCACCGAAGATGCGCTCCACGTGCGCATCGCCGACGGCGCCGAGATCGATGCCCCTGTGATCGTGCGGATGCAGGGCTCGGGCGCCGGCCGCCGCGCCAACGCCCACGTGGTGGTCGAGGCCGGAGCGAACTCGCACGCGACGGTGCTGCTGCGCCATGACGGCGCCGCCGCCTTCGCGCAGAACGTCGAGATCATCGTCCGCGACGGCGCGCACCTCGAACTGGTGAGCCTCCAGCAGTGGGACGACGACGCCGTGCACGCGGCATCCCATCAGGCCCGCGTCGAGCGGGACGCGACGCTGCGCCACATCGTGGTGAGCTTCGGGGGCGCGGTCGTCCGCGTGAATCCGAGCGTGGAGCTCTCCGGCACTGGTGCGCGCGGCGAGCTGTACGGCCTCAGCTATTCCGACTCCGGTCAGCACCTGGAGAGCCAGGTCTACCTCCACCACAAGGGTGCCGACACCACCGGAGACGTGCTCTACAAGGGCGCGCTGCAGGGGGAGGGCGCGCGAAGCGTCTGGATCGGCGATGTGCTCATCGGGCCCGACGCGGTCGGCACCGATTCGTACGAGGCCAACCGCAACCTCGTCCTCACCGAAGGCGCGCGCGCCGACTCGATCCCGAATCTCGAGATCGAGACCGGTGACATCCGCGGCGCCGGTCACGCCTCGGCCACGGGGCGCTTCGACGACGAGCAGCTCTTCTACCTGCAGGCGCGGGGCATCGCCGAGGACGAGGCGCGACGCCTCGTCGTGCTGGGCTTCCTCGTCGAGATCGTGCAGAAGGTGGGCGTTCCCGCCCTCGAGGAGGAGCTGGTCGCCGCGATCGAGACCGAACTGGCACAGGAGGTCGGCCGATGAGCGCCCAGCGCGTCTGCGCCCTGAGCGACCTCGAGCAGGACACCGCCACCCGGGTCGAGGTGGACGGCATCGCGATCGCCGTCGTGCTCGACTCCAACGGCGAGGTGCACGCCATCGGCGACACCTGCACCCACGGCGACATCTCGCTCGCCGAGGGCTTCGTCGACGGCGAGACGCTCGAGTGCTGGGCCCACGGCTCCGCATTCTCGCTGCGCACCGGCAAGCCCCTCAATCTCCCGGCCTACGAGCCCGTCCCGGTGTTCGAGGTCACGATCGACGGCGATGACGTGCTCATCGACGCGTCCGTCAAGCTCGAAGTGAACTGAAGAAGGTAATGAACATGTCTGTCCTCGAGATCCGCGACCTCCATGTGACGGTCGAGACGGAAGCCGGCACCACGCCGATCCTCAACGGTGTCACGCTCACGATCCGCACCGGTGAGACCCACGCCATCATGGGCCCCAACGGCTCCGGCAAGTCGACGCTGGCGTACACCATCGCCGGCCACCCCAAGTACACCGTCACGAGCGGATCCATCACGCTCGACGGCGAGGACGTGCTGGAGATGTCGGTCGACGAGCGCGCCCGCGCCGGCCTGTTCCTCGCGATGCAGTACCCGGTGGAGATCCCCGGCGTGACCGTCACCAACTTCCTGCGCACCGCCAAGACGGCGATCGACGGCGAGGCCCCCTCGATCCGCACCTGGACGAAGGATGTCAAGGCGTCGATGAAGAACCTGCGGATGGACCCGAAGTTCGCGCAGCGCAACGTCAATGAGGGCTTCTCGGGCGGAGAGAAGAAGCGCCACGAGATCCTCCAGCTCGAGCTGCTCCGGCCGCAGATCGCGGTGCTCGACGAGACCGACTCCGGCCTCGACGTCGACGCGCTCAAGATCGTGTCGGAAGGCGTGAACCGCGCCAAGGAGGCCACCGGCCTCGGCGTGCTGCTGATCACCCACTACACGCGGATCCTGCGCTACATCCACCCGGATCACGTGCACGTGATGATCGGCGGGCGCATCGTCGAGGAGGGTGGCCCGGAGCTGGCCGACCGCCTCGAGGACGAGGGCTACGACCGCTTCCTCCCGGCCGGCCTGGAAGAGCCCGCAGACGCTCCCGCCGACGTGGCCTCGGCCTGAGCGTAGAATCCGTCACATGACCGCTACCCTCACACCCGAGAAGTACGACGAGGTCACCGAGGCGCTCAAAGACGTCATGGATCCCGAGCTCGGGATCAACGTCGTCGACCTCGGTCTCATCTACGACCTCGCGTGGGACGACGAGAACGACGCCCTGGTCATCCACATGACGCTCACCTCGGCGGGCTGCCCGCTCACCGATGTGCTTGAGGAGCAGACGGCACAGGCTCTCGACGACATCGTCGAGCGCTTCCGCATCAACTGGGTGTGGATGCCGCCGTGGGGTCCGGAGCGGATCACCGACGACGGGCGCGACATGATGCGAGCGCTCGGCTTCGCGATCTGACGTGCACGTGAGGCGGCCTGTTTCGCCGCTTGACGCGCCGGGCGCCGGCATCCATCGCGGTCGCTAGGCTCGTCTGGTGAGCGTCACCCCCCTCGAGACCCTTCCGATCGACCAGCTGCGGCAGCGGTCGAGCACGAAGTGGCGGAAGTACCCCGAACACGTCCTGCCGCTGTTCGTGGCCGAGACCGACTACCCGCTGGCGCCCGCCATCACCGCACGGCTGGCCCGAGCGGTGGAGCTCGGCGACACCGGGTACACGCCGCCGGACCCGGGGATCGCCGACGCGTATGTCGGCTTCGCCCGGCGGCGGTTCGGCTGGGAGGTGGATGCCGCGCGGATCCGCACCACGTGCGACGTGATGATGGGCGTCGTCGAGCTGCTGCGGTGCGTGATCGACCCGGGCGATCGCGTGGTGATCACCACACCCGTCTACCCGCCGTTCTTCGATGTGATCCCCGAGGCCGGGGGAGTCGTGGAGCAGGTGCCCCTCGTCGACACCGGCGCGGGGTGGGAGCTCGATCTTCTGGGCATCGAGGCGGCGCTGGCCGGTGGCGCCCGCGCGGTGCTGCTGTGCAACCCCCACAACCCGACCGGCACCGTGCACACCCGCGAGAAGCTGGCCGCGCTGGCCGACCTCGCGGCCGGATTCGGCGCGGCCGTCGTGAGCGACGAGATCCACGCGCCGCTCGTCCACGCGAACGCCGTCTTCACGCCGTTCCTGGCGGCGTCGGAGACCGCCGCGAAGGTCGGCTACGCGGTGGTCAGCGCCAGCAAGGCGTTCAACCTCGCCGGCCTCAAGTGCGCACTCATGGTCACGGCCGACCCCGCCACCGCCGACATCGTGCGCGCCATGCCCGATGAGATCGAGTGGCGCACGGGGCTGTTCGGCGCCCTGGCGTCGGTGGCGGCTTTCGCTCCCGACAGCGACGCGTGGCTGGATGCGCAGCTGGCGGCGCTCGATCGGAATCGCCGACTGCTCGCCGAGCTGCTGGACGAGCATGTGCCGGGGGCGCGCTACCGCATCCCCGACGCGGGCTTCCTCGCGTGGGTCGATCTCGGCGCGCTCGGCTGGGGCGACAATCCGGCCGTGAAGATCCGGCGCGACGCCGACGTCGCCCTCCACTTCGGGCCGCACTTCGGACCGGAGGGCAAGGGCCACGTGCGCATCAACTTCGGCTGCGCACCGGAGGTGCTGCGCGAGGCCGTCGCGCGCATCGGGGCCCTCGTGGAGTGAACGCTCCGGTCGAGCGTCCCGCGAGCGTCTGGGGCGGCAGCTACCTCTGGGTGACGGTCGGCGCGGTCGCGCTGATCTTCCTGGCGGCCACGCAGGCCCTCGCGATCACCACGGTCATGCCGGTCGTCAGCGACGACCTCGACGGCGCCGCGCTCTACGCGGCGGCCTTCTCGGGGACGCTGGCGGCCAGCGTGATCGGCATGGTGGTCGTGGGCGCATGGTGCGATCGCGGCGATGTGCTGGCACCGCTGACGACCGCCGTGGTCCTGTTCGTCGTGGGCCTCGTGATCGCCGGACTGGCGACATCGATGCCGGTGCTCGTGGCGGGGCGCCTGGTGCAGGGGCTCGGCACCGGCGGGCAGACCGTGGCCCTCTACGTGGTGGTCGCGCGCGTGTACCCCGGTGCGCTCCATGGTCGCGTGTTCGCGGTGTTCTCGGCCGCGTGGGTCGTGCCGTCGCTGGTCGGTCCCGCGCTGGCCGGCGCGGTCGCCGAACTCGTCGGCTGGCGATGGGTCTTCCTCGGAGTCGCGATCCTGGCCGTCGCGGCGTTCGCGCTCGTCGCCGCTCGACTGCGCGGCCGGCACCTCGCGCCCGATGAGCCCTCCCACGCGCCGCTCGCGCGACGCCTCGTCTGCGCCGTCGCGGTCGCGGCCGGAGCGCTCGGGGTGACGCTGGCGGGCGAGCTGGACCGGTTCGCGGGCGTGGCGGTGGTGGCATCCCTCGTGCTCATCATCGTCAGCGTGCGACCGCTGCTCCCGCCGGGGACGCTCCGGCTCGGGAGGGGGCTGCCGAGCGTCGTCACGATGCGGGGCCTCATCTCGGGTGCGCTGTTCGGCGCCGAGATCTACGTGCCCTATCTGCTCATCGACGAGTACGGGTTCTCGCCGGTATGGGCGGGCGCCGGGCTGACGGCGGGCGCCGTCGCGTGGGCGGCCGCGTCGGAGGTGCAGGGCCGCTACAGCGACCGCATCGGCACCCGGCGGATCGCCGTGATCGGCGTCGCGCTCCTGGCGGGCGCGATCGCCGCCGCCACCGTCACCGCGTGGTGGGCGCTCTGGCCGGGCGTCATCGTGGCGGGATGGGCGGCGGCCGGCGCCGGCATGGGCCTCATGTACCCGCGACTGACCGTGCTGACCCTGGCATATTCGACGCCGCAGAACCAGGGGTTCAACTCGGCCGCGCTCTCGATCGCCGAGAATGTCGGCGCCGCGATGTCGATCGCGCTGCTGGGACTCGTCTTCACGGCGCTGGCCGGCACCGGCGCGGCGTTCGCGACGGTGTTCGCCCTCGCGACCGGGCTCGCGCTGCTGGCGCTGGTGCCGGGCGTTCGCCTGGGCAGCCCTCAGTTCTCGGACTTGCCGAGCCGCCAGTAGCCCATGAACGCCACCGCGCGGCGGTCGACGCCCTGGTCGGTGACGAGATGGCGCCGCAGAGCCTTGATGGCCCCGGCTTCGCCCGCGAGCCACGAGTAGAGCGGCGCGCTCTTGAGCGCGGCGCCGCCCTTGGCCGTGCGCGGCACCTCCCAGAGGATGTCGTGGTCGATGTCGATCTCCTCGACCGCGGCGCCGCGACCCTCGGGTGCGAGCGTGGCCACGGCGGCCTCGGTGGCCGGGATGAGGTGTACGTGCCGCGCCGCGTCGCCGCGGGCGCTCACGTGGACGTCGAAGCCGGGGTGGGCGGGGAGGTAGGCGGCGTCGTCCTCATGCGGCACCTCGAGGACGACCACGCCGGTGGCGTCCGCGGGAAGCTGCTCGAGGATGACGGCGATCGCCGGCGCGGCGGTCTCGTCGCCGGCCAGCAGCACGTTCTCCGTCGCGGCGGGCGGAACGAAGTCGATGCCGTAGCTGACGCCCGTGTGCGCGGTGGTGGGGGCGAGGATCAGCACCTCGTCGCCGATGTGCGCGCGGGCGATCCAGGCCGATGCCGGACCGACCACCTCGTGCGCGACCATGTCGACGTCGACCTCGCGCAGGCCGTGGCGCACGGCACGCGTCGTGTAGGTGCGGAACGGCAGACGCTCCTCGGTCGGAGCCGTGCGCCAGCGGTCCCACCAGTCGTCGCCGGTGGGCATCGCGTCGAGCCCGAGCTCCTCCGTCGGAAAGACCACCTTGATCCGCTGGTCGAATCCCGGATCGCCGTACTCGGCGAGGTCGTCGCCGCGGAAGGTGAACCGGCGGAAGCTCGGGGTGAGGTCGGTGATCGCGCTCACGCGGACGCGGAAGAATCTCATCGTGCTAGCTGCCATGGGGTGCTCCTGCGGGCGCGGCGGTCGAAGGGGATGCGGGGGAGGGCGGTGGGGCGGCGGACGGAGCCAGCACATGGTGGCGGCCGCGCGGCAGCACGATCGGCGTTCCCGAGACGGGGTCGGGCACGACGAGCGCGTCGAGGTCGAAGACGGCCCGGATGAGCTCGCCGGTCATCACCTCGGCGGGCGGCCCATCGGCGACGATGCGCCCCGCCTGCACCGCGATGATGTGGTCGGCGTAGCGGGCTGCCATGTTCATGTCATGCAGGACCATGACGATCGTCGTGCCGCGGTCGCGGTTGAGGTCGGTCAGCAGATCCAGCACTTCGACCTGGTGGGCGACATCGAGGAAGGTGGTCGGCTCGTCCAGCAGCAGGATGTCGGTCTCCTGCGCGAGCGCCATCGCGATCCACACCCGCTGCCGCTGCCCGCCGGAGAGCTCGTCGACGGAGCGGTCGGCGAGCTCGGCGATGCCGGTCGCCTCCAGCGACTGCGCCACGACCGTGTAGTCGCGCTCGCTCCAGCGGGCGAGGAGCTTCTGGTACGGGTGGCGGCCGCGTCCGACGAGGTCTGCCACCGCGATCCCCTCCGGGGCGACGGGGCTCTGGGGGAGAAGCCCCAGCGTGCGGGCGACCTCCTTGGACGGGCGGCCGTGCAGGTCCTTGCCGTCGAGGAGCACCCGGCCGGTCCGGGGCGGGAGGAGCCGGGCGAGCGCGCGCAGCAGGGTGGATTTGCCGCAGCCGTTGGCGCCGATGATCGCGGTGATGCGGCCGGGCGGGACGTGCAGGTCCAGTCCGTCGACGATCGTGCGTTCGCCGTACGAGAGGGTGAGGGCCTCCGCGGCGAGCGTATGGTGTTCGCTCATATCGAGCCTCCCGAGCGGTTCGTCCTGACGAGCAGATAGATGAGGTACGGGGCGCCGAGCACGCCCGTGACGACCCCGACGGGGTAGCGGGTGTCGAAGGCGAACTGGCCGACGAGGTCGCTGGTCAGCACGAGCAGGGCGCCGACGAGACCGGCGGGCAGCAGGAGGGATGCGCCCGAACCGACGATGCGGGCGGCGATCGGCCCCGACATGAAGGCGACGAAGGCGATCGGTCCGGCGGCGGCTGTCGCGAAGGCGAGGAGTGCCACCGCGCCCACCAGCAGCAGAAGGCGCGTGCGCTCGACGCGCACGCCCAGCCCCGCGGCGGAGTCGTCGCCGAGACGGAGCGCGCCGAGGTTGCGACCTTCGGTCATGAGGAGCGGCACGACGACGACGAACGCCAGCGCGAGCGGAAGCATGGCGCCCCATGTCGCTCCGTTGAGGCTCCCGGTGAGCCACTGCATCGCGGTCGGCAGGTCCCAGCTCGAGGCCTTGGAGAGAACCCAGGTGACGACGGAGTTGAGCATCGCCGCCACGCCGATGCCGATGAGGATCAGGCGGGTGCCGGTGAAGCCGCCGCGATGGGACAGCAGATAGATCGCGCCCGCTGTCAGGAGCGCCCCGGCGAGCGCGAAGAGCGAGACGGCGGTCTCGCTCAGACCGAGGATGATGATCGCGAACACCGCCGCGGCGCTCGCGCCGACGTTGATGCCGATGATGTCCGGCGAGGCGAGCGGGTTTCGCAGCATCGTCTGGAAGACGACCCCCGCGAGCCCGAACGCGAAGCCGGCCAGCAGTCCCATCGCCGCGCGGGGCAGGCGCAGCTCGCCCACCGTGAACGACGCACCGGGCACGGTCTCCCCGAGGATCACGCGCACGATCTCCGCCGGCGAGTAGAAGGTGTGACCGAGCATGAGCGAGAGCGCGAACACGCCGGCGGTCAGCAGTGTCAGGACGGCGGTGGCTGCGGCGCGACGGCGCAGTCGCCGCCGCCGCCCGGCGACGATCGCGCCCAGCTCGGTGCCGGGCGCCTCGGCGGTGCGTTCGAGCACGCTCACAGTTCCCGCACCTTCTGCCGACGCACGATCCAGATGAACACCGGCGCCCCCACCAGCGCCGTGATGATGCCCACCTCGATCTCATCGGGTCGGGCGATGACGCGCCCGATCACGTCGGAGAGCACGAGCAGACCGGCCCCGGCGATCGCGGAGAAGGGCAGCAGCCAGCGGTGGTCGGTTCCCACGAGCAGACGGCACAGGTGCGGGATCACCAGCCCGACGAAGGCGATCGGGCCGGCCACGGCGGTGGCGGCGCCGCACAGGATCACCGCTCCGGCGGCCGAGATCATTCGGGTCCGGGCCACGTTCTCGCCGAGTCCGGCCGCCATGTCGTCGCCGAGGGCGAGCGAGTTCATCCCGCGCGCCGTGGCGAACACGATGAGGGCGCCCACGGCGAGCACCGGTGCGACCAGACCGATGCGGTCCCACGTCGCCCCGCCGACGCCGCCGATCTGCCAGAACCGGAACGTCTCCATGATGTCCACGCGCGGCAGCAGGATTGCGCTCACGAGGGAGAGGAACGCCGCCGAGCTCGCCGCGCCGGCGAGGGCGAGCTTCAGCGGGGTGGCGCCGCCGCGACCCAGCGAGCCCACGGCGTAGACGAACACGGCCGCCACCGCCGCGCCGACGATCGCGAGCGCCATCGTGGGGTACGGAGCGGTCAGGCCGAAGAAGGCGATGCCGATGACGACGGCTAGCGCCGCGCCCCCCGAGACGCCGAGGATGCCGGGGTCGGCGAGCGGATTGCGCGTGACGGCCTGCATCGCCGCGCCCGAGAGGGCCAGGGCAGCGCCCACGACGAGCGCCAGCACGGTGCGGGGCACGCGCGCGACGACGGCGGCGGTCGAGACGGTGCTGGTGTCGCCGCCCAGTGCCGCCCAGATCTCGCCGAGCGAGACCTCCCGGGCGCCGAAGGCGATGGATGCCACGCACAGCCCCGCGAGCACGACCAGCGCCGCCGCGATCCACGCCAGGCGCACCGCTGCCGGGCGCCGCAGGCGGGCGTCGGGCTGCGGTGCGCGCAGGCGGGTGTCGGTCATGCTGGTCGCTCGGTTCCGACTCAGTCCAGTGCGCCGGCGAGCAGGGCGAAGTACTCGTCGATGCCCCAGCCGATCGACAGCGGCGAGGGGTTGGCGGAGGCGGCCAGCGGCGTGTTGTTCTCGAGGATCGCGATGCGGCCGTCGGCGATCGCCGAGATCTGCGAGAGCAGCGGGTCGGCCTGGAGCTGTTCGATGATCGCGCCGTCGGCCTCGCCGTAGGTCACGAACACGTCGACGTCCTCGAAACGGTCGGCCTGCTCGGAGCTGACGGTGAGGTAGAACGCGTCGCTGCCCTCGCTCTCCTCGGTGACGACCGCCGGGGTGGGCAGTCCGAGGCTCGAGAGGAAGCCGGGGCGGGTGTCGAGCGTAGTGTAGAAGCCGACCTGGCTGAGGTCGGACGGGTCGATGAACGAGAAGAGCACTGTGGAGTCGACGAGTGCGGGCTGCGCGGCGAGAGCGGCATCCACCTCGGCGTGCAGCTCGTCGATCAGCGCCGCACCCTCATCGGCCAGGCCCAGGGCCTGCGAGTTCAGGGTGATCATGTCCTCGTAGGACGTGCCCCAGGCCACCTCCGGGTAGGCGACCACGGGGGCGATCTTCGACAGGGTGTCGTACTCCTCCTGCGTGAGGCCGGAGTACGCGGCGAGGATCACGTCGGGCTGGGTGTCGGCGACGGCTTCGAAGTCGATGCCGTCGGTCTCGTCGAAGAGAACGGGGGTCTGGGCGCCGAGCTCGGCGAGCTGGTCCTCGACCCACGGGAGCACGCCGTCGTTGTCGTTGTCACCCCACGTCGCCTTGCTCATGCCGACCGGGACGACGCCCAGCGCGAGCGGCACCTCGTGGTTCGCCCAGGCGACCGTCGCGACGCGCTCCGGCTTCTCGGAGATCGTCGTCTCGCCGTAGGCGTGCGAGATCGTGACCGGGAAGACCGCGGCGGTGTCGACGGCGTTCGCCGCGGTGTCGTCCGAGGTGGGCTCGCCGGTGCCGGTCGCGCAGCCGGACAGCAGCAGGGCGGTGGTCGCGGCGGCGACGCCGAGGACAAGGGGGTGACGAGGCACAGGGGCTCCAGGGTGAGAGGCTCCCGGCTCCGGTTCGGAGGCGGGTGGTTAGGACAGGCTAACTTTACTCACGGATCGCGTGCGCGCCAATCCGGCCCCTCCCTCAGACGACAGAGGGTCCCGCGCCACCCGGCACGGGACCCTCTGTCGTGCGTGAACGCTCAGCGCGTCGACGACTCGATCCTGCGTACGAGCGCCCAGGCGCCGGGGATGAGCACTGCGGCCATCGCCGCCTTGATCAGCCCGCCGACGATGAAGGGGAACAGGCCGAATTCGAGCAGCTGCCACAGGGTGAACGTCCCCCCGGTGATGACATTGAGGATCAGGGCCATGTACGGGATGCCGAACAGGAACGGCACCGCGCTGGCGGCGACGAATCCGAGGAAGGCCAGCCAGGGCTTGCGGTCCCACGCACGCTCGGCGAACCAGCCGGCGAGGAATGCGGCCGGGATGAATCCGAGGATGAACCCGAAGCTCGGTTTGGCGACCGCCGCGACCGAGCCGGTGAACTCGGCGAACACGGGCAGGCCGGCGAGCCCGAGGAGCAGGTAGGTCGTCAGCGCCGCGGCGCCGCGGCGTGCTCCGAGAGCGGCGCCGACCACGACGACGGCCAGGGTCTGGCCGGTGATGGGCACGGGCCAGAGCGGAATCGAGACCTGCGCGAAGGCGGCGACCACGAGTGCGCCGGTGACCACGAGGGCGGCGTCCACGGCGAGCGCACGCGTGCGCGACGACGGGTGCGGAATGACGTCGGCGAGGACCCGACGGCGGGCGGAGGGAACTGCGGCGATCGATGACATGGCACTCAGCCTAGGGGTGCCCGTGCCCGGGTTATTGAACGCCGTCCACCAACGATCGCGTGGATCGCTGTGCGAATCGACAATGGCCGTCGCGGTCGGCGCCGCCGGTGCAGCGATTTATACTGGGAGGCTGGCCGGTCGGCCACCCTTCTTTCCTCGACGAAACGGACATCCGCTGTGCTCGCCGTGCATGACCTCGAGATCCGCGTGGGCGCCCGCGTGCTCATGTCCGACGTGTCCTTCCGTGTGTCCGACGGCGACAAGATCGGGCTCGTCGGCCGCAACGGCGCCGGCAAGACCACGCTCACGAAGGTGCTCGCCGGAGACGTGCTGCCCAGCGACGGCCGTGTGGATCGATCGGGAGAGCTCGGCTACCTCCCCCAGGACCCGCGCTCGGGCGATCCGGAGATGCTCGCCCGCACCCGCATCCTCGATGCCCGGGGCCTCGGAACGATCGCGATCGGCATGCGGGACGCCTCTCACGCGATGGGGGACGACGATCCCGACGTCGCGGCGCGCGCGATGCGCAAGTACGCCAATCTCACCGAGCGCTTCGAGGCGCTGGGCGGTTACGCCGCCGAAGCGGAGGCCGCCTCGATCGCCCACAACCTCTCCCTTCCCGACCGCATCCTCGAGCAGCCGCTGAAGACGCTCTCGGGTGGTCAGCGCCGCCGCATCGAGCTGGCGCGCATCCTCTTCTCCGATGCCCAGACGATGATCCTCGACGAGCCCACGAACCACCTCGACGCCGACAGCGTCGTGTGGCTGCGGGAATTCCTCAAGGGATACAAGGGCGGACTCATCGTCATCTCCCACGATGTCGAACTCGTCGGCGAGACCGTCAACCGCGTGTTCTACCTGGACGCGAACCGTCAGGTGATCGACGTCTACAACATGAACTGGAAGAACTACCTGCGCCAGCGGGTGGCCGATGAGGAGCGCCGCAAGAAGGAGCGCGCCAACATCGAGAAGAAGGCATCCGCGCTGCAGCTACAGGCGGCGCGCTTCGGCGCCAAGGCGTCGAAGGCGGCGGCGGCCCACCAGATGGTCGCGCGCGCCGAGAAGATGCTGTCCGGGCTGGAAGAGGTGCGCCAGGAGGATCGGGTCGCCAAGCTGCGCTTCCCGAAGCCGGCGGCGTGCGGCAAGACCCCGATCACCGCGTCGGGGCTGTCGAAGTCCTACGGATCGCTCGAGATCTTCACCGACGTCGACCTCGCGATCGATCGCGGCTCGAAGGTCGTCGTGCTGGGGCTGAACGGCGCGGGCAAGACCACCCTGCTGCGCATCCTCGCCGGCGTCGATGCCCCCGACACCGGTGCGGTCGAGCCCGGCCACGGGCTGAAGATCGGCTACTACGCCCAGGAACACGAGAATCTCGACGTCAACCGCTCCGTGCTCGAGAACATGATGTCCGCGGCGCCCGACATCAACGCCACCGACGCGCGGAAGGTGCTCGGCTCCTTCCTGTTCACCGGCGACGATGTGCTCAAGCCCGCCGGAGTGCTCTCGGGCGGGGAGAAGACCCGGCTGTCGCTCGCGACGCTCGTGGTCTCGAGCGCGAACGTGCTGCTGCTGGACGAGCCGACCAACAACCTCGACCCGGCTTCCCGCGAGGAGATCCTCGGCGCACTGGCGCATTACGAGGGCGCCGTGATCCTCGTCTCGCACGACGAAGGGGCCGTCGAAGCCCTCAACCCGGAACGCGTGCTCATCCTGCCCGACGGGGTCGAGGACATCTGGGGCAGGGACTACGTCGATCTCGTGACGCTCGCCTGAGCGTCCACGAGCGCGTCCTCGTCCTCGGCGTCGCGGTCGCGCCGTGCGCGGACGGGCGGCCGGGGCATGTGCTCGTCGTCGTCGGCGTCCTCGCGACGATGCCTGAGCTCGGAGCGGATGACGTACACGATGAAGACGAATCCCATGATCGCGAACAGGATCCACTGGATCGCGTACGACAGGTGCGGGCCGGGGTCCTCCGACGGTGCAGCGACCGTCTGAGGGCGTTCGGCCGGCGCAGGATCCTCCGACACCATGAGTCCGTACGCGCTCTGCTCCAGGGCAGCGCCAGTCTGCGGGTCGACCGTGTCCGCGATGAGCGGCAGGTTGATGGTCGGGACCTGTCCCGCCGGAGCGGACCGCCCTGAGCCGGGGAGGGGCTCTCCCGGCCGGAGGCGCACGACGACCGTCACCTCGCCCGCCGGGGCGGCGGGCACGACGTCGGGGTCGGGCTGATCCTGGCCGGGCGGAACCCAGCCGCGGTCGACCAGGAGGACGCGCCCGTCATCGAGGCGGAACGGCACCAGCACCTCGAAGGCGGCCGTGCCGCCGTGCGGGCGATTGCGGACCAGCAGCTGCTCATCGTCGACGTACTCGCCGGTCAGGGTGACCGGTCGCCACTCGTCGTCCGCCGCCAGGGAGCCCTCGGCGGGGATCACCTGCGCGAGCGGAACGGGCGCGGCGTCGTAGTTCTGCGCGACGAGGGCGAGCTGATGCCCGCGCTCCTCGTTGCGGGCGAACTGCCAGTTCGACAGGAACGCGCACGCGATCGCGAAGACCACCGCGAGCGCGATGTAGATCGCCCAGCGGCCCGCGGTGGGAAGCCGCTGCATGCTCACACTGCGCCCGCTCACCTCGTCACGCCCTCCACGCCGGATGCGGCATCCATCGGTACGACGCGCACGGGGAAGCTGCGCGCGGCGAGGAACTCACGGAGGTACTCGCGGTGCTCGTCGCACGCGGTCCACACCTTCACCCGATCGGCCGTGTGGATCTTGGGGTTGCGCCACTCCACGCGCCAGTGCGCCCGGGCGCGGCATCCTGCGCGCGAGCACTGCGGCTCGCCGTGATCGCCGCCGCTCATCGCGGATCGCCGTCGGGGCGGGTCTCGTCGGGGAACGTCTCGTGGGGGCGAGTCTCGTCGATGCGGATGACACGATCGTCGGCGCCGCCGACATGAGCCTCGTCGGGCGCGGCGTCGGCCGCCGCGGGGAGCGCCCGCTCCGGGTTCTCCGGGCCGACCGAGCGCACGTTGTCGCCGACGTTGGCCGAGACCACCGCGATGTAGGGGAGGAAGATCGCCGCCGCCCCGAGCACCCACGTGTACCAGCCGTACGGGGTGATGAGCACCATGAGCACGAAGCACACGATGCGCACGCCCATCATGATCAGATAGCGCCGCGAGCGCGCGCCGGCCTCGTCGCGAGGGGATCGCGGCAGAGACGTCGCCGACTGGGCGTGGTGGGAGCTTTTCACGGTGCTTCCAGAGTACGCCGCATGGGCGCTTCGGGAGGCACGAACGTGTCTCCGGAGGCACGAACGGCGCCTCAGGCGAGGGAGCCGACCTGGGCGACGCTGAACAGGAACGGGATGAAGGCGAACAGCGCGACGAGCACGAGCAGGGAGAAGCCCACGCCGACCCAGCCGATGATCGTGCCGGCGAGAGCGAGTCCGCGGCCCTGCTCCGCCGAGGTCTTGAGCTGCGACAGCGCCATGTGGCCGGTGATCACGCCGACGATCGAGCCGAGGAAGGGGATGAGCGTCATGCCCACGAGGGATGCCACGAACGACACGATCGCCAGGGCGTTCGTCTTGGGCGGCAACATGTACCCGGGAGCCGGGGCGCCCCACGCGGGCGGATACGGCTGCGTCCCGTACGGCTGCGTCCCGTACGGCTGCGTCGGCTGGGCGTCGTCGTACGGCGGTGTCGGGGTGCCGTAGTGGGGCTGCGGCGTTCCGTACGGCTGGGCGGGCGGAGTGCCGTACTGCGGGGGCTGCGGGTCGCTCACGGCAGGCCTTTCTCGCGGGTGCGCCCTCCACTGTTCCAGCGCGGATGCGGAGTGTCAAACGTGCGCCGCTAGGCTGGTGCGGATCCGTCCTCGTCCTCATCCGGGAGCAGCCATGTCCAGCCCACGCGTCGTCCTCGTCACCGGCGGAAACCGCGGCATCGGCCGCGCGATCGCCGAGCGCTTCGTGGCGGAGGGGCACCGCGTGGCCGTGACCGCCCGCTCGGGCGAAGGCCCCGAAGGCACGCTCACCGTGCGCGCGGACGTCACGGACGCCGCAGCGGTCGACGCGGCGTTCACCGAGGTGGAGAACGCGCTCGGCCCGGTCGAGATCGTCGTCGCGAACGCCGGCATCACCAAGGACACGCTCCTGCTGCGCATGACCGAGGACGACTTCGACAGTGTCGTCGCCACCAACCTCGGCGGCGCGTTCCGCGTCGTCAAGCGGGCCTCCAAGGGCATGCTCCGGGCGCGCTTCGGTCGTGTCGTGCTGATCTCGAGCGTCGTCGGCCTGTACGGGTCGGCCGGGCAGGTGAACTACGCCGCGTCGAAGAGCGCGCTGGTCGGCTTCGCCCGCTCGCTCACGCGGGAACTCGGCGGGCGCGGCATCACCGCGAACGTGGTCGCGCCCGGATTCATCGAGACGGACATGACCGCCGCCCTTCCCGAGGACACGCAGGCGGAGTACAAGAAGAACATCCCGGCGGGGCGCTTCGCCACCGCGGACGAGGTCGCCGGAGTGGTGACCTGGATCGCCTCGGACGAGGCCGCCTACATCTCCGGCGCGGTCATCCCGGTGGACGGCGGACTCGGAATGGGGCACTGAGCCCCGACGCCTCGGGGCCGGCTGTCACCGAAGCGCCGCGAGGATGGCATCGGCCACCTTCGCCGGCTGGGAGAACTGCGGCCAGTGGCCGGTCGGTTCGCCCTCCTCGTTGAGCTGGACGATCTGGAGGTCTTCCAGCGCGGCGAGCTCGGCCGCCCAGTCCGGTGCCGCGGCGACGTACTCGCGGATCTCGGCGGCGGGCACTGTGCCGGTGATCATGGTGGCCGGCACCGACCGGCGACGCGGGTCGGTCAGCACGAGTGGATCGGTGGGAACGCGCGGGGGAACGCTCCGGGCGGCGGCTGCCGCGCGATCGCGGGTCGCCGCGTCGAGGTCGGCGGTCTCGCCCTCCTCGAAGAAGTCCCACCCCGGGAACGGGATCACGCCGTCGACGATCGGGAACTCCCAGATCGTCCCGCCGTCCTGGGGCGGGAACGTGTCGAGGAACACGATGCGGCTCACCCGCCCGACGCGCGCGTCGAGCGCGCCGTAGGCGACGTTGCCGCCGCCGCTGTGCCCGACCAGCGCGACGGGATCGCCGAGTGCGTCGATCACCTCGACAGCCGCTCGCACCCAGTCGGCCATGCCGATCTCCGCGCAGTCCGTGCCCGGCACCCCCACCCCGGGCATGGTCAGGGGGAGGGGGCGGTGCCCCGCCTCCTCGAGCACGGTGGCCACCTCCTGCCACGAGTCCGCGTCGAGCCACAGGCCGGGGATGAGGATGATGTCCATACCGCGACGCTACGCGGTACGACCGACATCGCGGGCCGGGCTCACGGGAGGAACGGGATGACCTCGCGCAGATCCACCGGTCCGACCACGATGTCCGCCTGAGCGCGCACCGCGGGCTTGGCGTTGAAGGCCACGCCGAGGCCGGCGCGGGCCATCATGCGCAGGTCGTTCGCGCCGTCGCCGATCGCGATCGTGCGCGAGAGGGGCACGCCGGCGTCGGCGGCCCACTCCGTCAGCGCCGTGGCTTTGGCCTCGGCATCCACGATCTCCCCGTCCACCGCGCCCGACAGCGCCGCATCGGCGACGGACAGACGATTCGCGCGCCACACGTCGACGCCCAGGTCGGGTGCGACCGTGTCGAGCACCTCGTGGAACCCGCCCGAGACGACCCCGGCGGCGCCGCCGCGCTCGTGGATCGCCGCGATGAGCTCCCGCACGCCCGGCGTCGGCTGGATGCGGTCGATCACGCGGGCGAAGGCCGCCGTCGGGATGCCGCGCAGCGCCGCCACGCGCGAGCGCAGGCTGGTCGCGAAATCGACCTCCCCGCGCATCGCGGCCTCGGTCGCCGCGGCCACCTCCGCACCGCGGCCGGCCTCGTCGGCGATGAGTTCGATCACCTCGTTGCGGATCAGTGTCGAATCGGCGTCGAAGACGACCAGGAACCGTGCGGGCGCGAGGGGCATGCCCCTACGCTACCGGCGCGGTCGGGCCGCCCCGACGCGGCCCGTCACCGTTCGACGCGCACGCCCTTGCCGACGACGGTGATGCCCGAGTCGGTCACGGTGAAGCCGCGCGAGAGATCCTTCTCGCGGTCCACCCCGACGGTCGCGCCGTCGGCGAGGACGACGTTCTTGTCGAGGATGGCCCGGTGGATGCGCGCGCCCGCGCCGACGTGCACGTGGTCGAACAGCACGGAGTCGGTGATCGTGGATCCGCCGCCGGCCAGCGTCCACGGGCCGACCACGCTGCGCTCGATGTGGGTTCCCGACAGAACCGATCCGAGCGACACGATCGAGTCGATCGCGTTGCCGATCCGGCCCACCGAGTCCCGCACGAACTTCGCCGGCGGAGAGTTGACAGCCTGCGAGTGGATCGGCCACGTCGTGTTGTACAGGTTGAAGATCGGCAGGGTCGAGATGAGATCCCGGTGGGCGTCGAAGAACGAGTCGATCGTTCCCACGTCGCGCCAGTAGTAGCGGTCGCGATCGCTCGAGCCGGGCACGTCGTTGCGCTTCATGTCGTACACGCCGGCTTCGCCGCGGCCGACGAAGTAGGGGATGATGTCGCCGCCCATGTCGTGGTTGGACGTGGGCAGCTCGCCATCGGCCTCGACGGCCTCGATGAGGGCATCGGTATCGAAGATGTAGTTGCCCATCGAGGCGAGCACCTCGTTGGGCGCGTCGGCCAGCCCGGTGGCGTTCTGCGGCTTCTCCAGGAACTCCCGGATTCGCGTCGGGTCGTCGTCTTCGACGTCGATGACGCCGAACTGATTGGCCAGGCTGAGCGGCTGGCGGATGCCCGCCACGGTCGCGCGCGCCCCCGACTCGACGTGGGCGTCGAGCATCTGCCGGAAATCCATCCGGTACACGTGGTCCGCGCCGATGACCACGACGATGTCGGGACGCTCGTCGTTGATCAGGTTGAGGCTCTGCAGGATCGCATCCGCCGAGCCGGAGAACCAGCGCTTGCCGAGGCGCTGCTGGGCGGGCACCGAGGTGACGTACGAGCCCAGCATGGGCGACATGCGCCACGTCTGGGAGATGTGTCGGTCGAGGCTGTGCGACTTGTACTGGGTCAGCACCACGATCTGTCGCAGTCCCGAGTTCACGAGGTTCGAGATGGCGAAGTCGATCAGGCGATACTGACCCCCGAACGGGACGGCGGGCTTGGCCCTGTCCGCGGTGAGCGGCATGAGGCGCTTGCCCTCGCCGCCGGCGAGGATGATTCCGAAGACCTTCGGCGCTGCAGGCATGGCACCACACTATGACGCATCTCGGCACCTGTACTAGCGTTCGAGACATGCGCGTCGACATCGTCACGAAGGAATACCCGCCGGAGATCTACGGCGGCGCGGGTGTGCACGTCGCCGAACTCGTCAAGGCGCTGCGCGAGAGCCTCGACGTGCAGGTGCGCGCCTTCGGCGCGCCCCGCGACGAGGAGGGCACGACCGCCTACGGCGTGCCGGCGGAACTGGCCGCCGCGAACGCCGCGGTGCAGACGCTCGGCACCGATCTGGCGATCGTCTCCGACATCGCCGGCGCCGATGTCGTGCACAGCCACACCTGGTACGCGAACTTCGCCGGCCACCTCGCGTCGCTGCTGCACGGCATCCCGCACATCGTCACCGCGCACAGCCTCGAGCCGCTGCGACCGTGGAAGGCGGAGCAGCTCGGCGGCGGCTACGCGGTGTCCAGCTACATCGAGCGCACCGCCTACGAATCGGCCGCGGCCGTCGTCGCCGTCAGCGAGGGCATGCGCGCGGACATCCTGCGCAGCTACCCCGCCCTGGATGCCGCGAAGGTGCGCGTCATCTACAACGGCATCGACACCGAGCAGTGGAAGCCCGTCGCCGATGATGCGTTCCTGGCGGAGCTCGGCATCGACCCCGCGCGACCCTCGGTCGTGTTCGTGGGACGCATCACGCGCCAGAAGGGGCTGCCGTACCTGCTCCGGGCCGCCGAGCAGCTCCCGGCCGACGTGCAGCTGGTCCTGTGCGCCGGAGCCCCCGACACGCCGCAGATCATGGCGGAGGTGACCGCGCTCGTGGAGGGACTCCAGCGCACGCGCGACGGCGTGGTCTGGATCGACCGCGTGCTGCCGCGCCACGAGCTGTGCGCCGTGCTGACCGCGGCGACGACCTTCGTGTGCCCCTCCGTCTACGAGCCGCTCGGGATCGTGAACCTCGAGGCGATGGCCTGCGGCGCGGCCGTGGTCGGCACCGCGACCGGCGGCATCCCCGAAGTCGTCGCCGACGGCGTGACCGGCCGGCTCGTGCCGATCGAGCAGGTGCAGGACGGCACCGGCACCCCGATCGATCCCGACCGGTTCGTGGCGGATCTGGCCCGCGTGCTCACCGAGGTCGTGTCCGATCCCGACCGCGCGCGCGTCTACGGCGAGGCTGGGCGCGCCCGCGCCGCCGAGGAGTTCAGCTGGGGGCGGATCGCGGAGCAGACCGCGGCGCTGTACGCGGAGGTGGTCGCCTCCGGCCGATAGGCTGGAGCACATGCCTCAGGTGCTCGATTTCTCCGACGTCGTCGTCCGCCGCAACGCCAGAGACATCGTCGACCACCTCGACTGGTCGGTCGACGACGACCAGCGCTGGGTGATCCTCGGTCCCAACGGCGCGGGCAAGACGACCGTCCTCCAGCTCGCCGACACGCTGCTGCACCCGACCTCCGGCGCGGTCACGATCCTGGGCGAGCGCCTCGGCCGCACCGACGTGTTCGAGCTGCGCCCGCGCATCGGCTTCGCCTCCAGCGCCATGGCGCGCCGCGTGCCACCGGAGGAGACGGTGCTCGATGTCGTGCTCACCGCCGCATACTCGGTTCTCGGGCGCTGGCGCGAGGACTACGAGGACATCGACGAGCGCCGCGCGCTGCGCGTGCTGGCCGAGTGGCACCTCGACCACCTCGCCGACCGCACCTTCGGAACCCTCAGCGACGGCGAGCAGAAGCGCGTGCAGATCGCCCGCGCGGTCATGACCGATCCCGAGCTCCTGCTCCTCGACGAGCCCACCGCGAGCCTCGATCTCGGCGCACGGGAAGAGCTGCTCATCCTGCTCGGCGGGTACGCGAAAGCTCCCTCGACTCCGGCGATGATCATGGTCACCCACCACGTGGAGGAGATCCCCGTCGGCTTCACGCATGTCCTGCTCCTGCGCGACGGCGCCGTGGTGGCGGCCGGGCCGATCGCCGAGACCCTCACCGCAGAGGCCCTCACCGAGACCTTCGGCGTGCCGATCGTGCTGACGCACGACGAGGGCCGCTACGCCGCCCGCGCGGCATCCTGAGCCCGATTCCGGGATCGGACCCGAGCCTGGTAAGATGGCTCTTTGGTGCGATCGCACCACAGGCTTTGTCCGCCCTGGCAAAATCCAGGGCACCACATTCAAAGGACTCCCATGAAGACTGACATCCACCCCGACTACCAGGCGGTCGTTTTCCGCGACCTCGGCTCGGGCGAGACCTTCCTCACCCGTTCGACGGTGACCAGCGACAAGACGATCGAGCTCGACGGCGTCGAGTACCCCGTCATCGACGTCGAGATCTCGTCGGCCTCGCACCCGTTCTACACGGGCAAGCAGCGCATCATGGACTCGGCCGGTCGTGTCGAGAAGTTCAACCAGCGCTTCAAGAACTTCGGTGGTTCCAGCAAGTAACCCCATCCCGGAAAAGCCCCGCTCCGGCGGGGCTTTTCTGCGTTGTGGCGACCGGAGGGCGGCGCCCGTCAGCGGATCGGCCAGCGCCCGTCGACCTCGTCATCGGGATCGATGCGCCCGATCCGCACGAAGTACTCGGTGAGGCTGGCGGCCTGCGCGCGCGCCCAGGCCACCTGCTGCGTGTGGAGTTCGCGCGCGCTCTCCGGCAGCCACGGCGCATAGCGCTCGGCGAGCGCCTGGGCGACGCGACCGGCGGCCACGGCGTCGGCGGAGGCCTCGTGCGCCGCGTCGAGTCGCACGGCGTAGTGGGCCGCGACGACGTCGAGGGTGCGCTTGCCGCGCCGGTAGCGGTCGTAGCGCTTGTCGACCACGAGCGGATCGATCACCGGGAACGGATCGATGATCGGCGGGATGCCGTGCCGCACCGCCTCGTGCTTGAGCAGCGAGAAGTCGTACGGGGCGTTGTAGGCGACGACCGGGATGCCGGCATCGAGCAGACCGCGCAGCGCGTGCACGACCTGTTCCACCACCTCCCGCGCCGGGCGGCCTTCTGCGCGCGCCCGGGTCGTCGTGATGCCGTGTACGGCCGTCGCGCCCGCGGGGATCTCCACGCCGGGATCGGCCAGCCAGTCCTGTGAGCGGATCGCCCGCCCGGTCGCATCGAGCAGGCCGACGTGCGCGGTGACCACGCGGTCTCGGGTGACGTCGACACCGGTGGTCTCGAGGTCGAACACGCCCACGACGCGCACCCAGTCGGGGGTCGCGAACAGGGGGAGCGGCTCCGCCGTGCTCTGGTCCATGCCGCTCACGGTATGCGATACCGCCGACATCGCCGCCGAGGCGCACCGCCGGGGCTCGTAGACTCGACGGGTGGCCGCATCCCATCCCTACGCGACGCTCCTGGACGCCATCCCCGTGCAGCGGCACGAGGTGCCCGTGCTCGGCGGCACGACCGCGTACTGGGTGTACGGCCCTCTCGATGCCCAGGTCACGGTGGTCGCGGTGCACGGATTCCGCGGCGAGCACCACGGTCTCGAACCGGTGGTCGCGCATCTGCCGCACGTGCGGGTGGTCTCACCCGATCTCCCGGGCTTCGGCGAGACAGCGCCGCTGCCCGGCCGTACCCACGATCTGACGACCTACGCCCAGTGGCTCACCTCCTTCGTCGCCGCGGTCGCTCCCGGGGCCGTCATCCTCGGCCACTCGTTCGGATCGATCGTCGTGGCAGCCGCGGTCGCCGGCGCGCTCGAGACGCCGCGCGTGATCCTCGTGAACCCGATCGGAGCACCGGCGCTGCAGGGTCCCCGGGGCATCCTCACGCGCCTCGCCGTCTTCTACTACTGGGCCGGTGCCCGGCTGCCGCGCGCGCTCGGCGACGCGCTGCTGCGCAACGGTCTGATCGTGCGGGTCATGAGCGAGTCGATGGCCAAGACGAAGGATGCCGCGCTGCGGCGCTTCATCCACGATCAGCACGACACCTACTTCTCGCGCTTCGCCGACCGCGATGTGCTGCACGACGCCTTCCTGGCGTCGGTGTCGCACGACGTGCGCGCGTTCGCCCCGCGCATCGCTCAGCCGACCCTGCTCGTGGCGGCCCAGAAGGACGACATCACGCCGATCGAGGCCGAGCGCGCCCTGGCCGCGATGTTCCCGTCCGCGCAGCTGGTCGAGATCCCCGACGTCGGCCACCTGATCCACTACGAGACGCCGGCCGCCGCGGCCGAGGCGATCACGCGCTTTCTCGCGCCTTCCGACGCCGGTACGCGTTGACGTTCATGCGGTTGCCGCAGTTGCCGGTGTCGCAGTACCGCTTCGAGCCGTTCTTCGAGTAGTCGACGTAGACGGCGTCGCAGTCGTCGGCGTCGCACGTGCGCACGCGCCCGTACTCGTCGGCGCGGATGACATCGATGAAGGCCATCGCCGCCTCCACCATGATGCGCGTCGCCAGCGGAGACTCGTCGGAGGTCGCGTGGATGTGCCAGTCGTACTCGTCGTGGATCACGAGCCGGGGGAGTGCCTCGCCGTCGGCGAGCATCGCGTTGACCAACGGCACGGCGCCGTCCCGGTCGACCTGCCACAGGGCGGCCAGCCGCGCCCTCACCTCCCGGACCGCGGCGAGGGCTGCGGCGTCCTTGCGCAAGGTTCCCGAGTAGGGGTTGGCCGCGAGGAATCGGTCCAGGTCGGCGAGCGAGGTGAGCGTGTCGTCGCCATCGAATCCCGGCAGGGTGTTGACGAGGTCGACGACCATCATGAGCGTCCGCTTCGTGTCATGGATGAAAACCATATTGACTCCTGACATCCGCATCGATACTGTCACCAGTGTAATCACGCTTCACTCCTGACAGTCGGACTCGCGCATGACCGCTCCCACCGCTCCCATCCCGGTGATCCTCGCACCCGCCCCCGCGCGGCTGCGCACGAGCGGGCTCGTGCTCGCCGTGGCCTCCGCCTTCGCGTTCTCCTCCAGCGGGCCGTTCGTCAAGCCGCTCCTGGAGGCAGGCTGGTCGCTGGGGGCGGCGCTGCTGGTGCGCATGGGGGTCGCGGGCCTGGTCCTGTCGCCCGCTCTCATCCGCGCGATGCGCGCGAACCCGGGCCTGCTGCGGGCGCACTGGCGCATGTTCGTGGGCTTCGGGCTCATGCCCGTGCTCGGCTGCCAGCTCCTGTTCTTCTCGGCGATGCAGCGGATGCCGGTGGCCGTGGCCCTGCTCATCCAGTACCTCGCGCCGGTGATGCTGGTCGCCTTCGTGTGGCTGCGCACGAAACGGCGGCCTTCGTCGCTCGTGCTCTGGGGGTCGGTCGTCGCGATCACGGGACTGGTCATGGTGGTCGACATCGGCGGCGCGTCGTTCGAGCTGCTGGGCACGGTGTTCGCCCTGGGGGCGGCGGTGTGCGTGTGCGCATACTTCGTGATCGCCGAGCGCACGGGTGACGACCTGCCGCCCTTGGCGCTGGCCGCAGGCGGTCTGCTGCTGGGTGCCGCGGTGATGGCGGGCCTGTGCCTCACCGGTGTGATGCCGTTCCGCGCACCGGCGGTGGAGGTGGTGCTCGCCGGCGTGACGGTGCCCTGGTGGATGCCGCTGCTGTGGGTCGCGGCGATCGGGACGACCCTCGGCTATGCGCTCGGGGTCATGGCCGTGCCCCGTGTCGGGTCGCGGGTGGCCTCGTTCGTCGGGCTGTCGGAGGTGCTGTTCGCCCTCGGGTTCGCGTGGGTGTTCCTGGGCGAGGTGCCCGTCGCTATGCAGTTCGTGGGCGGTGCGCTGATCCTCGCCGGGGTGGTGCTGATCAAGGTCGACGACGTGCGCTACGAGTCCCGTCGCGCGAGCTCCATCAGCGGAGCGACGCGGTAGGGGATCACCTCGCCCATCGCCAGCGACGTCTCGGTGCGCTCGACGCCCTCGATCGCGAGGATGCGGGCATCGGTGTCGAAGAGGTGCTGCGTATCGCGGCATGCCACCCGCACGAGGAGATCCACCTGGCCGCTCAGTCCGTGCGCCTGCACGATCTCGGGCACGCGCAGCATCTCCGCGGTGATGCGGGGCAGGTCTGCCTGACGCACGATCACGTTGATGAAGGCCTCGATCGGGAACCCGAGCGAGGCCGAGGAGATCGCCCGCTCATACGACAGGAACACGCCTGCGCGGTCGAGGCGGGCCATGCGCGCCTGCACCGTGTTGCGGGACAGGCCCAGGCGCTCGGCGAGGGCGACGACCGTCGCACGGGGATCGGCCGAGAGGGCCGCGAGAAGCTCGAGGTCCACGTGATCCATTGCGCTCATACTGCGAAACGATAGCACTGCTTCGAGGCCCGATGATACGCAACATGCTCAAACACCACGCACAAGCTTGAGCTAGGTGCGCGCCCGACGTATCGTCGGCAGTGTCCGGCGACGACGCCGGGTGACCTACGACGGCCCCCCACGAAGGCGGCCGAGACGAGAGGGATGACGATGACGCACACCCTGACTCCGACAGCCGAACCGGCGACCGACATCGATGACGTCGCGCGGCTGCTGACCCCCGGAGGCGAGCGCGTCTCCGACCCCGACCTCGAGCGGTGGGTGGCCGATGTCGACGCCGCCGGCCTGCGTGACCTGTATCGCGACATGATGCTCGTGCGGCGCATCGACACCGAGGGCGTCGCACTGCAGCGCCAGGGCCAGCTCGGCCTCTGGGCGCCGTGCCTGGGACAGGAGGCCGTGCAGGTGGGCACCGCGCGCGCCTTCCGCCGCGACGACTTCGTGTTCCCGAGCTACCGCGAGATCGGCGTCAACTTCGTGCGCGGCGCGAAGCCCGCAGACTTCGTGCTGGCGTGGCGCGGCGAAGAGCACTCGACCTACAACCCCTACGACATCAACACCGCGACGCCGCAGATCATCATCGGCGCCCAGTCGCTGCACGCCGTCGGCTACGCGATGGGCATCCAGCGCGACGGGACCGATCAGGTCGCCGCGGCCTACTTCGGCGACGGTGCCTCCAGTCAGGGCGATGTCAACGAGGCCATGGTGTTCGCCTCGTCGTTCCGCGCTCCGGTCGTGTTCGTGTGCACCAACAACCAGTGGGCGATCTCGGAGCCGGTGACGGTGCAGGCGAAGTTCCCGATCGCCGGTCGCGCGCCGGGATTCGGCATCCCGAGCCTGCGCGTCGACGGCAATGACGCCCTTGCCTGTCTCGCGGCCATGCGGTGGGCGGTCGACCACGCCCGGCGCGGCGAGGGGCCGGTGTTCCTCGAGGCGGTGACCTACCGCATCGGCCCGCACACCACGTCGGACGACCCGACGCGCTATCGCGACAAGGAGGAGGTCGAGCGCTGGCGCCGGCGCGATCCGATCGCCCGCATCGAAGCGGTGCTGCGCGCCGAGGGCGGCTTCGACGACGAGTTCGCCCGTGAGGTCGCCGCCCAGGCGGACACCCTCGCGGCCGAGGTGCGCGCCGCCGCCATGGGGGCGACCTCCCGCGCGCCCATCGGCGTGCTCGATCACGTGTACGAGGAGCCGCACACCGGCCTCGAGGAGCAGCGCGAATGGTTCTCGCGCTACCTCGCCGGCTTCGAGACCGAGGAGGCGGCACGATGACGCAGCTCACCATGGCCAAGGCCATTGGCGCGGGCCTGCACCGCGCGATGGCCGACGACCCGAAGGTGCTCGTGATGGGCGAGGACATCGGCAAGCTCGGCGGCGTCTTCCGCATCACCGACGGCCTGCTCGACGCGTACGGCGCGCAGCGGGTCATCGACACGCCGCTGGCGGAGGCCGGCATCATGGGCACTGCGGTCGGTCTCGCGTTCCGCGGCTACCGCCCCGTCGTGGAGATCCAGTTCGACGGCTTCGTGTACCCGGCCTTCGACCAGATCGTGTGCCAGGTCGCCAAGCTCCACTACCGCACCCGCGGCAACGTGAAGATGCCGATCACGATCCGCATCCCGTGGGCGGGGGGAGTGGGCGCCGCCGAGCACCACTCCGAGTCGCCCGAGGCGTACTTCGTGCACACGTCGGGTCTGCGCGTGGTCGCCGTCTCGAACCCGCAGGACGCCTACGTGATGCTGCGTCAGGCGATCGCGTGCGACGACCCGGTGGTCTACTTCGAGCCCAAGCGGCTGTACCACCAGAAGGGCGAGGTCGACCTGGACGCCGACCTCGCCGACGCCGCGCCCATGGGCGTGGCCCGTGTCGCGCGCCCCGGCAGCGACGTCACGCTGCTCACCTACGGATCGCAGGTGGCGACGGCGATGGATGCCGCCACCGCCGCCGAGGACGACGGCGTCTCGATCGAGGTGATCGACCTGCGGTCGATCTCACCCGTCGACTACCGCACGGTCACCGCATCGGTCCGAAAGACCGGGCGCGTCGTGGTCACCCACGAGGCCGCCCGCGAGGCGGGGGTGGGTGCGGAGCTCATCGCGAGCGTCACCGAACGCTGCTTCAACCACCTGGAGGCCGCCCCCGTGCGCGTCACCGGCCACGACATCCCGTACCCGCCCGCCAAGCTCGAGAAGCACCATCTGCCCGACCTGGATCGGATCCTCGATGCGGTCGACCGCGTGCTCGACCGGCCGAACAGCATGACGGGGGTGGAGCTGTGATGCAGGAGTTCCGTCTGCCCGATCTCGGCGAGGGGCTCCCGGAGGCGGAGCTCGTGCAGTGGCTGGTCGCCGAGGGCGACGAGGTCGCCCTCAACCAGACCATCGCCGAGGTGGAGACCGCCAAGGCGGTGGTCGAGCTTCCGTCGCCGTTCGCGGGGACGGTGGCGCGGCTGCACGCCGCCGCGGGCGATGTCATCGAAGTCGGCTCGGTGATCATCGCGTTCGCCATCGCCGGCGACGATGAGGCGGATGCCGCGCCCACCGCGCCGGCCGCTGCGGAGCCCACCTCGGCCGCTCCGGATGCCGCCGCCTCGGTCGACGACGGCGACCCGGCGGAGTCCTCCGCCAATGCCGCCGACGAGGCTGGAGGGCCGAATCTCGTCGGCTACGGCGCCGCGCCCCGCAGCGCCGCGCGACCTCGGCGCCGCGCCCGCGTGAGTGCGGGCGGCGGGGCGAGCGCCGACACCGCGGTGCTGGAGGCCGCGCCCCACGATGCGGTGCGGCCGCTGGACACGGCGGGCGAACGGGTGCTCGAGCGCCCGCGCTCGACGCCGCCGGTGCGCATGCTCGCCAAGAAGCTCGGGGTCGATCTCGCCCTCGTCGAGGCCACCGGGGCGGATGGCGTCATCACGCGCGCCGACGTCGAAGCGTACGCCGAGCATGTGGCCGCGGCGCCCGCTCCGCCGTCGGCGACCCCCACCACGGCGCCGGCGCCTGCCGCCGTATCGACGGGCGCCGACCGCACCACCCGCACGCCGATCCGCGGCGTGCGGCGCGCGACCGCCGACGCGATGGTGCGCAGCGCCTTCACCGCGCCCCACGTGACCACCTTCCTCACGGTCGATGTCACCGCCACGACCGAGCTGCTCGCCTCGTTCAAGGCCGACCGCGCGCTGCAGGACCATCGCATCGGCATCCTCGCCGTCGCGGCCAAGGCGGTGTGCCTCGCCCTCTCTCGCACCCCGGAGCTGAACTCGCGGTGGGACGAGGAGGCCGGGGAGATCGTCGCGCACCACTACGTCAACCTGGGGATCGCCGCGGCGACCGGGCGCGGCCTGGTCGTCCCGAACATCCGCGACGCCCAGGAGCTGACGCTGGTGGAGCTGGCCGACGCGATCCGCGAACTGGCCGAGACGGCGCGATCGGGCCGCACCGCCCCCGCCGACATGCGCGGCGGAACGTTCTCCCTCACGAACGTGGGAGTGTTCGGCGTCGATGCGGGCACGCCCATCCTCAACCCCGGTGAAGCAGGCATCCTCGCCCTGGGCGCGGTGCGCCGTCAGCCGTGGGAGCACCGCGGGGAGATCGCGCTGCGCGAGGTCACGACCCTCGCGCTGTCGTTCGACCACCGCCTCGTCGACGGGGAGCAGGGGGCGCGGTTCCTCGTCGACGTCGCGGATGTGCTGCGCGAGCCGGGTCGCGCCATGCTGATGCGCTGACCGGCGCGTGCGCGCCTGACCGGCCGGTGCGGCCGACCGGTCAGGCGCGCAGCGCGGCGAGCGCCATGTCGGCGAGGATGCGGCGCGCTTCGACGTCGGAGACGGCGGGCCGGGTCGCGCCTCGATGGGCGTGCAGCACGTGGGGCGTGGAGTTGATGAGCCCGAAGCACGCGTGCGCGCGCACGCGCAAGTCGCCCGCAGTGCGGTCGGGGTGGAGATCGGCCAGCACCCCGATCCAGACCTCGACGTACTCCCGCTGGAGGCGGCGCACTTCGTGGGCGGAGTCCGATGCGAGGCTCGCCAGGTCGCGGTCCTGCACGCGGATCACATCGGCCTGATGCAGGGCGAAGTCGACGTGGAAGTCCACGAGCGCGCGCAGTCGCGACAGCGCGTCGGGCGACGACGAGGCGACCTCGCGGCCGCCGTCCCGCAGGCGTCTGCTCACCTCGATCAGCAGGGAGCTCAGCAGCGCCTGCTTGTTGGCGAAATGACGGTACAGCGCCGGGCCCGAGACGCCGACGGCGGAGCCGAGGTCTTCCAGGCTCACCCCGCTGAAGCCGCGCTCGGCGAACAGGCGGGCGGCTTCCCGCAGAATCGCCGCGTGTCGATCCGCTTTCGCGCGGTCGCGTTCGGTCGCCCCTGTTGTCATTTCAGTTAATCCTCGCTAACCTGACTCTCAGTTAGTGAACACTAACCGGAGCGATCCCGCCGCGACAACCGGCGTGATCCGATCGTGACGTCGACGGAGATCTCATGAGCACGCTGCAGACCGCGCTGTCGCACGACGACGCCTTCGCCCGCGCCCGCGAGGCCCAGGCGGCCCTGGCCGCCGATCTGCGTGAGCGGCTCGCCGCGGCATCCCTCGGCGGGCCCGCCGCGTCCCGCGAGCGCCACGTCGCCCGCGGCAAGCTCCTGCCACGGGATCGGGTGGCGCGGCTGCTCGACGAGGGCAGTCCCTTCGTCGAGGTGGCGCCGCTGGCGGCGGACGGACTCTACGACGGGGAAGCGCCGGCGGCGGGTGTGATCGCCGGCATCGGGCTCGTCCACGGCCGGCACGTGATGGTCGTGTGCAACGATCCGACCGTCAAGGGCGGCACCTACTTCCCGATGACGGTGAAAAAACACCTGCGCGCCCAGGAGATCGCGCTCGAGAACCGACTGCCGTGCGTCTACCTGGTCGACTCCGGCGGCGCGTTCCTGCCGATGCAGGACGAGGTCTTCCCCGACCGCGACCACTTCGGCCGCATCTTCTACAACCAGGCCCGACTTTCCGCCGACGGCGTCCCGCAGATCGCGGCGGTGCTCGGATCGTGCACCGCCGGCGGCGCGTACGTGCCCGCGATGAGCGATGAGACCGTGATCGTGCGCAACCAGGGCACCATCTTCCTCGGCGGCCCGCCGCTGGTGAAGGCGGCGATCGGCGAAGTGGTCACGGCGGAGGAGCTCGGCGGGGGAGAGCTCCACGCCCGCCGCTCGGGGGTGGTCGACCACCTCGCCGAAGACGACGAGCACGCCCTGGAGATCGTGCGGGACATCGTCGCGACGCTTCCGCCGCCGGCCGAACCCGCGTGGGAGGTCGTCGCCTCGTCGCCGCCCGCCGTCGATCCGCGCGATCTGTACGGCGCCGTGCCGGTCGATGTGAACCAGCCCTACGACGTGCGCGAGGTGATCGCGCGACTGGTCGACGACAGCGCCCTGCACGAGTTCAAGCGCGAGTACGGCGACACGCTCGTCACCGGGTTCGCCCGGATCCACGGCCACCCCGTGGGCATCGTGGCCAACAACGGCGTGCTGTTCAGCGAGTCCGCCCAGAAAGGCGCCCACTTCATCGAGCTGTGCGACCAGCGCGGCATCCCCCTGCTGTTCCTCCAGAACATCTCCGGCTTCATGGTCGGCCGCGACGCCGAGGCCGGCGGCATCGCGAAGGACGGCGCGAAGATGGTGACCGCCGTGGCCACCACCCGCGTGCCCAAGCTCACCGTCGTCATCGGCGGGTCGTTCGGCGCCGGAAACTACTCGATGTGCGGGCGTGCGTACTCGCCGCGGTTCCTGTGGACCTGGCCCGCCAGCCGCATCTCGGTGATGGGCGGGCCGCAGGCGGCGTCGGTGCTCTCCACGGTGAAGGCCGACCAGCTCGCCGGCCGGGGCGAGGAATGGGTTGCCGCCGACCGGGCCGCTTTCGAGGACGGCATCCGCGCGCGCTACGACGAGCAGGGCAGCCCGTACTACGCCACCGCCCGCCTGTGGGACGACGGCGTGATCGATCCGGCCGACACCCGGGATCTGCTCGGGCTCGCCCTCGACGTCGTCTCCCGCACCCCCCTGCCCGAACCCCGCTTCGGCGTCTTCCGGATGTGAGCCCCATGACTTCGCCCTCTCCGTCCCGCCCGTTCGACACGGTCCTGGTCGCCAACCGCGGTGAGATCGCCCGCCGGGTCATCCGCACGCTCCGGAAGCTGGGCATCCGCTCCGTCGCCGTCTACAGCGACGCCGATGCCGACGCCCCCCACGTGCGGGAGGCCGATGCCTCGGTGCGGATCGGCCCTGCCGCGGCGGCCGCCTCCTACCTCGACATCGCGGCCGTCGTCTCCGCCGCGCAGGCGAGCGGAGCCCAGGCGGTGCATCCGGGTTACGGGTTCCTCTCCGAGAACGCGGCGTTCGCCCGGGCGTGCGAGGAGGCGGGGATCACGTTCATCGGCCCCGGAGAGCGCGCGCTCGAGGTGATGGGCGACAAGATCCGGGCCAAGGAGCACGTGGCCGCGCACGGCGTGCCCACCGTCCCCGGGTTCAGCGCCGTCGGGATGACCGACGACGAGATCGCCGCGCACGCGGCGGCGACGGGCTTCCCGCTGCTGGTCAAGCCCTCCGCAGGCGGCGGAGGCAAGGGCATGCAGATCGTGCGATCGGACGCGGAGCTGCCCGAGGCACTGGCGACCGCCCGCCGGGTGGCGGCGGCTTCGTTCGGCGACGACACCCTGCTGCTGGAGCGCCTCATCGAGCGCCCGCGCCATATCGAGGTGCAGGTGCTCGCCGACGCGGCCGGCGCGGTCATCCACCTCGGTGAGCGCGAGTGCACCCTGCAGCGGCGTCACCAGAAGGTCATCGAGGAGGCCCCGTCGCCAGTGATCGACGCCACGACGCGCGCCCGACTGGGGGCCGCCGCGTGCGCCGCCGCCGCGTCGGTCGCCTACCGGGGTGCGGGAACCGTCGAGTTCCTCGTCGCCGGCGACCGCCCCGAGGAGTTCTTCTTCATCGAGATGAACACCCGCCTGCAGGTGGAGCACCCCGTCACCGAGATCGTGACCGGCGTCGACCTCGTCGAGCAGCAGCTGTGGATCGCGGCGGGCGAGCCCCTCGCGCTGGTGCAGGACGACATCGTGCTCCGCGGCCACGCCGTCGAGGCCCGCGTCTACGCGGAAGATCCCGCGCGCGGCTTCCTCCCCGACACGGGAGAGGTGCTGAGGTGGCGGGCACCGCGCAGCGCCCGCACCGACGGCGCCGTCGAGACCGGCAGCGTCGTCACCGCCGACTACGACCCGATGATCGCCAAGGTCATCGCGTCGGGCTCCGACCGCGCGGAGGCGCTCGCCGGGCTCGACGACGCGCTCGCGCACACCGTGCTGCTCGGGCTCGAGACGAACATCGGATTCCTCCGCGCGCTCCTGGCCGACGACCGGGTGCGCCGTGGCGAGCTCGACACGGGCCTCATCGACCGGCTGCCGCCCTACGCGGCCCCCGCTCCCTCACCCGGTGCGCTGGCGGCGGCCGCATGCGCGGCGAGGCCGGCGATGTCGGGTGCGACGCGGGTCGGCGCGCTGTGGTCGTCGGGATCGGGCTGGCGTCTGGGCGCCGAGCCGGTGCCCGCGCGCGTGCACCTGCAGGATGCCGTGACCGGCGTCGTGCACGACGTCGTGCCCGCCCCGGACCGGCCCGGCGGCGACGCCGCCCACGAGAGCGCGACCGGCGGCGACGGCACGGTGTGGGTGCACGACGGCGGGACCGCGCGACGGCTCCGGCCCCTCACCCGTAGCGCGGCGACGGCGGCGCGCCTCGCGGCGCGCGCGCGGGTGGAGGCCGCCGCCGATCCGGACCTGCGCGCCCCCATGCCCGGAGCGGTCGTCGCGGTGCACGTCGGCGACGGCGACGCCGTGAGCGCCGGCGACCGCATCCTCACCATCGAGGCGATGAAGATGGAGCACCCCGTGGTGGCCCCTCACGACGGGATCGTGCGCCTCGACACCCCGGTCGGCGCCCAGGTGCGCCGCGACCAGGTGCTCGCCCACGTCGCACCGCCCTCCGCAGACCCCGCCGCCCCGGCATCCACCCCCGCCTCCTGACCCCGAGGGATCGCACAATGGACACCCGTTACGACACCTACGACCTCACCGACGAGGAGCGCGAGCTGGCCGGCCTGGTACGCGCCTTCGCCGACGACGTCGTCGCACCGGTCGCCTACGAGGCCGATCGCACCAAGACCCTCCCGATGGACGTGGTCGCCCAGATGGGGGAGATGGGCCTGTTCGGCCTGCCCTTCCCGGAGGAGTACGGGGGACAGGGCGGCGACTACTTCGCGCTGTGCCTGGCGATCGAGGCGCTCGGACGCGTCGACCAGTCGATCGCCATCACCCTCGAGGCCGGCGTGAGCCTGGGCGCGATGCCCGTGTTCCGGTTCGGCACCGAGGAGCAGAAGCGGGAGCTGCTGCCCGACCTGCTCGCCGGTCGCGCTCTGGCCGGCTTCGGCCTGACCGAGCCCGAAGCGGGCTCCGACGCGGGCGCCACCCGCACCACGGCACGGCTCGACGCGGGCGAGTGGGTCGTGAACGGCTCCAAGCAGTTCATCACGAACTCGGGTACCGACATCACCCGCTTCGTGACCGTCACGGCCGTCACGGGCGAAGACGAGCGCGGCAAGCAGATCTCGACCATCATCGTGCCCACCGGGACCCCCGGGTTCACGGTCGAGCCGCCCTACGACAAGGTCGGCTGGCACGCCTCCGACACCCACCCGCTCACCTTCCGCGACGCCCGCGTGCCCGAGGCGAACCTGCTCGGCGCGCGCGGCCGGGGATTCGCGAACTTCCTCCACATCCTCGATGAGGGGCGCATCGCGATCGCCGCGCTGTCGACCGGCGCCGCCGAGGGGTGCCTGGAGGCAGCCGTCGACTACGCGCGCTCGCGCACGGTGTTCGGCGAGGCGCTCGCGACCCGCCAGAGCATCCAGTTCCTCCTGGCCCGCATGCACCAGCGCGTGCACGTCGCCCGGCTCGCCTGGCATCACGCGGCGCGGCTGCGCGACGCGGGCAAGCCCTTCAAGACCGAGGCTGCCCTGGCCAAGCTCACCGCGAGCGATGCCGCGATGGACAACGCGCGCGATGCCACGCAGGTGTTCGGCGGCAACGGCTTCATGAACGAGTACCCCGTCGCGCGGCACTATCGCGACTCGAAGATCCTCGAGATCGGCGAGGGGACGAGCGAAGTGCAGCTGCTCGTGATCGCCCGCGCGCTGGGGGTAGCGTGAAGGACATGCCCGACACCGACGCGGCCGGCGGAATCGTCCAGCGCGGACGCTACTTCGACGAGCTCGAGGTCGGTCAGCGGTATCTCCACCGCCCGGGCCGCACCGCCACCGAGGCCGACAACGTGCTGTTCTCCTCGGTCACCATGAACACGCAGGCGCTGCACCTCGACGCGGCGTACTCGGCGACGCAGCCGTTCGGCCGACGCCTCATGAACTCGATGTGGACGCTGTCCACGATGGTCGGCGCCTCGGTGACCCAGCTCACGCAGGGCACGCTCGTCGCCCAGCTCGGTCTGAGCGATGTGTCGTTCCCGGCGCCGCTGTTCCACGGCGACACCCTGTACGTCGAGACGGAGATCGTGGACATGAGACTGTCGGCGTCGCGGCCGGGGCAGGGCATCGCGACCCTCCGCCACACGGGCCGCAACCAGGACGACGTCGTCGTCGCCGTCGCCACCCGCGTGGCCCTGATGTGGTGCCGGGATGCCGCACCCGAGGGATCCGCGTGATGTTCGATCTCGGACCCGCCCTCCTGTTCTGCCCGGCAGACCGTCCGGAGCGCTTCGCGAAGGCGCTCGATCGTGCGGACGCGGTGATCCTCGACCTCGAGGACGCCGTCGCCGCCGCCGACAAGACGGCCGCGCGGGGCGCAATCATCGACTCGGAGCTCGATCCTGCACGCGTCATCGTGCGCGTCAACCCTCCCGAGTCAGAGGAGTTCGTCTCCGACCTGTCGACGCTGTCGCAGACCGACTACCGCCGCATCATGATCGCGAAGGCCCAGTCGCCGAAGCGCCTCGCCCGCGTCGATGCCCGGTTCGAACTCGTCGCACTGTGCGAGACGGCCAAGGGCATCGCCCAGGCCGATCGCATTGCGGCGCTCGAGAACGTGTCGGCGCTCATGTGGGGTGCCGAAGACCTGGTCGCCAGTATCGGCGGCACCTCCAGCCGTGCCGCGAACGGGCGGTACCGCGACGTCGCGCGCTACGCGCGCTCCCGCGTGCTGCTGGCCGCCGCGGCGCGCGGCAAGGCCGCGATCGACGCAGTGCACCTCGACATCGGCGACTCCGCGGGCCTCGCGGCCGAGGCCGCCGACGCGGCGGCCTCGGGATTCGCCGCGACCGCCTGCATCCACCCGAGTCAAGTCGCCGTCATCCGCGGCGCGTATCGCCCCGACGAGACCTCGGTCGCCTGGGCGCGCGGGGTGCTCGCGGCGGCACAGGCCGAGCGGGGGGTCTTCGCCCACGAGGGGCGCATGGTCGACGAGCCCGTGCTGCGGCACGCGCGCGCGCTGCTGCGTCGCGCCGGGGGCTGAATCAGGTGAACCCGGGGGCTGAATCAGGCGACGCCGGGGGCTGAATCAGGCGACGCCGGCGTAGGAGAGCAGGCGCAGACGCTCGCGCTCGTAGAGCATCGTGTGGGCGGAGCCGTTCTGCAGGCGCTCACCTGCGAGCGGAAGCGCGCCGCCCGAGGCGTGTGCGATGAGCTCGCGGATCAGCCCGCCGTGAGCGACGACGATCAGCGACGCGGCCGCAGGCGCCGTCTGCCGGCGCACGTCGGCGACCGCGCGCTCGAGGGCCGCCAGCCCACGGGCGCGAAGGTCCGGCAGCGTCTCTGCGCCCGGCACCGCGCGCGCCCAGGTCTCGCCGTATTCCGCGCGGAACTGCGCGATATCCATGCCCTCGGCCACGCCGTAGGAGCGCTCGCGCAGTGCCGGGGTGAGCGCGGGCGCGTCGAGGCCCAGCTCGTGGGCGATGATCGCGGCCGTCTCCGCCGCGCGCGACAGATCGCTGGCGACCACCGACACCGGCTGCGTCAGATCCAGGGTGTCCCGAAGCGCCGCCGCGGCAGCGCGCGCCTGCGCGCGTCCGGTGTCGTTGAGGGGGATGTCCGTCGACCCCTGGATTCGTCGGTCGCGGTTCCAGTCGGTCTCGCCGTGGCGGATGAGGGTGAGGACGGTCACGGTCGACCAGCCTACGCGGCGCCCGGGGGGAGAAGGCTGAACGGCCGGTGGACGGCGGTCACCCGACCGCCGGGAGCTGAGCCGCGATCGCGCCCAGCACCTCGCTGGTGCCGGCGTCGATCTTCACGGTCGCGCGGGCGTCGGCGCGCGTCGCGCCCCGATTGACGATCACCACCGGCAGGCGCCGACGGCGCGCGCGCTCGAGCAGCCGGATGCCGGAGTTGACGACCAGCGACGAGCCGGCGATCACGAGCGCGTCGCTGGTGTGGACCAGCTGCTCCGCCTCACGGAACTTCTCGGCCGGGATGAACTCGCCGAAGAACACGACGTCGGGCTTGAGGACGCCGCTGCAGACGCTGCACGTCGGCACGACGAAGCCGTCGGTGCTCTCGGGCAGCACGTCGCCGTCGGGTCCGAGCGCCACCGCGTCGGGCACGGCGATCCAGGGGTTGTCGGCCTCGACGCGCACCGCGAGATCGCGGCGGTCGAACACCTGGCCGCACTGGGTGCAGAAGACGCGCCGCATGGTGCCGTGCAGCTCCACGACCCGCCGGCTGCCGGCGCGCACATGCAGTCCGTCGACGTTCTGGGTGACCACGCCGCGCGCGATGCCGCGGGACTCGAGGTCGGCCAGGGCCCGATGGCCCGCGTTGGGCGCCGCCCCGGCGAACGAGCGCCAGCCCAGGTGGCTGCCCACCCAGTACCGGCGGCGGGCGGCATCGGTCCCGAGGAACTGGTCCACGGTCATCGGCGTGCGCACGGGCGCGCCCTGACCGCGGTAGTCGGGGATGCCGGAGTCGGTGGAGATGCCGGCGCCGGTGAGCACGGCGATGCGGCGGCCGGCGAGAACGTCCACCGCGCGGGCGATGCCGTCGGCGGTCTCGGGCGCGAGCTCGGTCGTGATCGTCACGCGGCACCTCCTCTGTCGGCGAGTGTACGGGGCGGGCTTTACGCGGATGTTACGGGCGCGTCCCGCGCCCGACCTGAGAGAGTGGGCGGTGGAGGTGCACATGTCGATCGTGCCGATCGCCGACGCCGCCGATGAGCGGCTGCGGGACTACCGGGATCTCACCGATGTCGCCCTGCGGCGCGTGATCGAGCCCGAGGGCGGGCTCTACATGGCCGAGAGCGCCAAAGTGCTCGAAAGGGCGCTGCGCGCGGGGCACCGCCCGCGCTCGGTGCTGGCCCAGGAGCGGTGGCTCCCCGATGCCGAGCGGCTGCTCGCCGGGGTGCCCGAGGTGCCGGTGTACGTGGTCCCGGCCGAGGTCGCCGAAGGGGTGACCGGCTACGCCGTGCATCGGGGCATGCTCGCCGCGATGCACCGGCCGGCGCTCCCGGCTGTGGAGGACGTCGTCGCGGGCGCGCGACTGGTCGTCGTGCTCGAGGACATCGTCGACCACACCAACGTCGGCGCGATCTTCCGGGCGGCGGCGGGCCTCGGCGCCGACGCGGTGCTGGTGACCCCGCGCTGTGCGGATCCGCTGTACCGCCGCAGCGTGCGGGTGAGCATGGGCACCGTCTTCCAGGTGCCGTGGACGCGGCTGCCCGAGTGGGACGTCGCGGGCGGCATCCTGCACCGCGCGGGGTTCACCCTGGCCGCGCTCGCCCTCGCGGACGACGCGGTGTCGCTCGACGCCTTCGCCGACGCCCGGCACGATCGCGTCGCGCTGGCCTTCGGCTCGGAGGGCGACGGGCTCAGCCGGGCGGCGCTGCGGGCCGCCGACACGGTGGTGACGATCCCGATGGCCGGCGGGGTCGACTCGCTCAACGTGGCCGCCGCCAGCGCGGTGGCCCTGTGGGCCCTGCGACCGGGACGCTAGGCGCAGCGCAGGCTAGTCCCCGGCGGGGGCGTCGGGCGCGGCATCCCTCGGCAGCGGCTCGGCCGCAGCGGTCGTGTAGGGCAGCGCGGCCGGGCGCTTGGCGGTGATGTCGTCGCCGGAGGACTGGTGGCGCAGCCGCCGCAGCACCCAGGGCATCAGGAACTCACGCGCCCACACCAGGTCGGAGCCGCGCGCCGCGCGCCACGTGCGCGTCGGCACCGGGTCGGGCTGCATCGGGAGCAGGTCGTTGGGCACGTTGAGCGCGCGCAGCACCATGCGGGCGACCTCGTGGTGGCCCAGCCGGTTCAGGTGCAGGCGGTCGTCGTCGAAGAACCGCATGTCCTGGATCTCCTTGAGCGCCCACTGGTCGGCGACGATGCAGTCGTACTTGTCGGCGATCGCGCGGATGTTCTCGTTGTAGATCGCGACCTTGCCGCGGATGCCGCGGAACACCGGCGTGAAGTTCGTGTCGATGCCGGTGAAGACCACCACCGTCGCGCCGTCGCCCCCGAGGCGCACCACGGCGTCCTCGAACTGCTCCGCCACCGCGTCGGGGTCGGACCCGGGTCGGATGACGTCGTTGCCGCCCGCCGAGAAGGTCACGAGGTCGGGCTTGAGAGCCAGCGCGGGCTCGAGCTGCTCCGCCACGATCTGACCGATGAGCCGGCCGCGGATCGCGAGATTGGCGTAGGCGAAGTCGTCGACGGACGCCGAGAGCACCTCGGCGACGCGGTCCGCCCACCCGCGGTGCCCGCCCGGCGATGACGGCTCGGGGTCGCCGATCCCCTCGGTGAAGGAGTCGCCGACCGCGACGTAGCGCCGCCACGGGTGCGGCTGCGCGTTCGGGATGTACGGGGTGCGGTTGTCGTTCGGGTGCATCGTGTACCTCGGTTCGTGACCTCGGATCAGACTATCCGCGCGGGAACGGCACGCGGTCCCCGGCGCGGCGATGTCGCCGGCGTCGCCTATCGTGGAGACTCGCTGTCGCGATCCAGGGGAGGGATGCCGATGCACGACGCGCCGCCGACGGAAGAGGCGCACATCGGCAGCTTCGCCGCTGAGCACCTGTCGCCGTCGTACCCGCAGCGCGCGCCGTGGGGGACCGCCCAGCGTCTGCGGGCGTGGCAGGCCGAGGCGCTCGACCAGTACTTCGCGATGGACGGGCCCGACGGACCGGGGGGCGGTCCGCGCGACTTCCTGGCAGCCGCGACGCCCGGCGCCGGGAAGACGACCTTCGCCCTGCGACTGGCCAGTGAGCTGCTGCGCCGACGCATCGTCGACCGCATCGTCGTGGTCGCACCCACCGAGCATCTGAAGACGCAGTGGGCCGATGCCGCCGCCCGCGTGTCGATCCGCCTGGATCCGCGCTTCAGCAACCGTCACGCCGCCCCCTCGCGGCAGTATCACGGGGTCGCGGTCACCTACGCGCAGGTCGCGGTGAAGTCGTCCGTGCACCAGCGGCTGACGATGGATGCCCGCACCCTGGTGATCCTCGACGAGGTGCACCACGGCGGCGACGCCCTCAGCTGGGGCGACGCGCTGCGCGACGCGTACGGTCGCGCCACACGCCGGCTGCTGCTGTCGGGCACGCCGTTCCGCAGCGACACCGCCCCGATCCCGTTCGTCGAGTACCACCCCGATGAGAAGGGCATCCGCCTCTCGCGCACCGACTACGCCTACGGATACCGGCGGGCGCTCGAGGACGGCGTCGTACGGCCCGTGATCTTCCTCGTGTACGCGGGCCAGATGCGCTGGCGCACCAAGACCGGCGACGAGATGGAGGCGCAGCTCGGCCAGGACAACACGAAGGACATCACCGCGCAGGCGTGGCGCACCGCGCTCGACCCGGAGGGGGAGTGGATCCCGGCGGTGCTGCGCTCGGCGGACCGCCGCCTGAGCGAGGTGCGCGAGCAGATCCCGGATGCCGGAGGACTGGTCATCGCGACCGATCAGACCGCCGCCCGGGCGTACGCGGCGATCCTGGAGTCGATCAGCGGCGAGAGGCCCACCGTGGTCCTCTCCGACGAAGCCGAGGCGTCGTCGCGCATCGAGGAGTTCTCCACCGGCGCGAGCCGGTGGATGGTCGCCGTGCGCATGGTGTCGGAGGGCGTGGACGTCCCCCGGCTCGCGGTCGGCGTCTACGCCACGAGCGCATCGACCCCGCTGTTCTTCGCGCAGGCGATCGGGCGCTTCGTGCGCGCCCGGCGGCGCGGCGAGACGGCGAGCGTGTTCCTGCCCCAGGTGCCGCAGCTGACCTCGCTGGCGGGGGAGATGGAGCGTCAGCGCGACCACGCCCTCGATCGCGACAGCGACGGCGATGACGAGTGGAACGCCGAAGAAGACCTCATGGATGCCGCCGAGCGCGAGGACAAGGCATCCGACGCCCTCACCGAGGAGTTCACCTATCAGGCCCTCGGCTCGGTGGCCCACTTCGACCGGGTGATGTTCGACGGCAAGGAGTTCGGGCAGCTGGCGGTGCCGGGCACCCCCGAGGAGGAGGAGTTCCTGGGCCTTCCGGGCCTCCTCGAGCCCGAGCACGTGCACGAGCTGCTCATGCAGCGCCAGGCGCGCCAGGGACGCCACCGGCGCGTGCGGGAGGCGCGGGAGTCGGGGGCCGAGGCGTCCACGGCCGACGCCCCACCTCAGGCGCTGCACCGCACCCTCGCCGAGCAGCGGCAGCTGCTGAACAGCCTGGTCGGCCTCTACGCGCGTCAGTCGGGCGAACCGCACGGCATGGTGCACGCCGAGCTCCGGCGGGTGTGCGGGGGCCCGGCGGTCTCGCACGCGACCGTCACACAGCTGCAGGCCCGCATCGACCTGCTGCGCCGACGCGTGCACTCCTGAATCGGGCGAGGCGCTTCTCGGAAACCCGAAACGCTGGCAATCCGCCGACGTGCGCTCCGGCGCCGTGCGGGATCGCTACGGTGGTGACCACCGTCGCCGTCAGGAGGACCCCCTGTCCGCATCGCTTCCGCCGCCGACCGCCCGCGATCGTCGTCGCTGGGCGCAGTATCTGGTGAACGAGCGTGCCGAGGCGCGCGTGTACCGCCGGCTCGCCGCACGGCGCGCCGGCGAGGAGCGGGACATCCTCCTGGCCCTCGCCGATGCCGAGGGGCGCCACGAGGCGCACTGGCTGGGTCTGCTCGGCGGTGAGCCCGCTCGACTGCCGCGCCCCGACGCCCGCACGCAGCTGCTCGGGTCGATGGCCCAGCGTTTCGGATCGATCTTCGTGCTCGCACTGGCACAGAACGCCGAGGCGCGCTCTCCCTACGACAGCGAGCCGTACGCGACCCCCGCGATGGCGGCCGATGAGCGCATCCACCACGAGGTCGTGCGCGGGCTCGCCGCCCGGGGGCGGCGGCGGCTGTCGGGAACCTTCCGCGCCGCGGTGTTCGGCGCCAACGACGGACTGGTCTCCAACCTCGCCCTCGTGATGGGCATCGGCGCGACCGGTGTCGCCCCGCAGTTCGTGCTCTTCAGCGGCATCGCGGGACTCCTGGCGGGGGCGCTGTCGATGGGGGCGGGGGAGTTCGTCTCGGTGCGGTCGCAGCGGGAGCTGCTCGCCGCCACCGAACCCAACAACGACGCCGACCACGTGCTGCCCGACCTCGACCTCGACGCGAACGAGCTCGCGCTGGTGTACCGCACGCGGGGGATGAGCACGCCAGATGCGCTGGAGCGTGCGCGGGCGGTGCTCGCCGACGCGCACTCCGCCGATCGCTCGCAGCCCTACCGGCTCCCCGACGAGAACGGCGACGCCCATGAGGTGGTGGGCGGCGCCCTCGGCGCGGCCGTCTCCAGCTTCCTCTTCTTCGCGTCCGGCGCGATCATCCCGGTGCTGCCGTGGATCTTCGGCCTGAGCGGACTGGTCGCCGTCGTGCTCGCACTCGTGCTCGTCGGCATCGCGCTGCTGGCGACGGGTGCGACGGTGGGGCTGCTCAGCGGTGCGCCGCCGCTCGCGCGCGCCCTGCGCCAGCTCGCGATCGGATTCGGCGCCGCGGCCGTGACGTACGGCCTCGGCCTCGCGTTCGGCGTCAGCGTGGCCTGACGTCCTGCTCGCTGGATCCGGCGACGTCGGCCGCTCGCCCGCGGAGAACAGAGGCCGGAAACGGGAAAAGGGCCCCTTTCGGGGCCCTTTTCCTTCTGTGCGCGAGGGGGTGTCTGGTTTCAGGACATCGTTGACGCCTGTTCGCGTGGATCGGGCTCGTGATCGTTGACACGTGAGTCGGGACATCGTTGACACCACCGACGTCGTGATCGTTGACGGGTGAGTCGCGTCATCGTTGACGCCCCGGCGTCGGGACGATGCGGTGGTGAAGCCGAAGAATCTTGTCATCGTCCGTGCTGTCCGCGACCAGGGCCTGACGCACGCGGAAGCCGCCGCCCGATACGGAGTCACCCGGCAATGGGTGCACGTCCTCGTCCGCCGCTACGACGCGGACGGCCCCGACGGTGTCACACCCCGGTCGCGGGCGCCGAAGACCCGCCCCGGCGCGACACCCGACGCGGTGGTCACCCGCGTCATCGAGCTGCGACACGAGCTGGTCAGATCGGGCGCGGACGCGGGACCGGCGACGATCGCATGGCACCTCGAACAAGAGGGCCACCACGGGCCGTCAACCGCGACGATCCGCCGCATCCTGCACACCGCGGGCCTCATCACCCCCGCACCCGAGAAACGCCCCCGCTCCTCATACATCCGGTTCGAAGCAGATCTGCCCAACGAGTGCTGGCAGGCCGACATCACCCACTGGCACCTGTCCACCGGTATCCGGGTCGAGATCCTCGACTTCCTCGACGACCATGCCCGCTACCTCCTCACCATCCACGCCGCAGCCGCGTTCACCGGCCCGATGGTCGTCACCGCGATGACCGACCTGATCAGCCGATACGGCCCGCCCGCGTCAACACTGACCGATAACGGACTGGTATTCACCACCCGCCTCGCCCGCCACAAAGGCGCCCGCGGCGGGTTCGAGAAACTGATCGCCGCGCACCACATCACCCAGAAGAACGGCCGCCCCGGACACCCGCAGACCCAGGGGAAGATCGAACGCTTCCACCAGACCCTGAAACGCTGGCTCGCCGCCCGCCCGCTACCCGACACCATCGAGCATCTGCAGACCCTGCTGGACGAGTTCCGCACCTGGTACAACACCGCCCGCCCACACCGCTCTCTCAACCGCCGCACCCCGGAGCAGGCCTACAGGCCCTCCCGAAAGCAACCCCGAACGGCAAGCCCACCTCCGAGTGGCGGACCCGCACCGACAAAGTCGACCAGCACGGAAAGCTCACCGTCCGATACGCCGGCACACTCCGCCACCTCGGCGTCGGGAAAGCCCACGCCGGCACACCCGTGCTCATGCTCATCAAAGACCGCGAAGTCTCCGTCAGCGACATGAACACCGGCGAGATCATCGCCGAACACACCATCGACCCGACCCGGAACTACCAGCCCCGAAAGCAATGAGAACGCCCGTCAACGATGACCCGACTCACCAGCACGCCGTCACCGTCAACACCACGAACCCAACAAAAAAGCCCTGAGTCGCAACATCGTGTAAACGATGTCGCGACTCAGGACATTCTGTGCGCGAGGGGGGACTTGAACCCCCACGCCCTATACGGGCACTAGCACCTCAAGCTAGCGCGTCTACCTATTCCGCCACCCGCGCAGGTGGTTTTCGGTTTCGCAACCGAGGAACGACATTACCACGTTCCCGACAGACGCACGAATCGGGGCGGGCCCACGCGCATCCCGGGCGCGTCGGGGTGTGCACGGGCCTGTGGTGCGGCCGCGATACATTGGTGCGCATGCCCGAGGCCCCCGCTGCATCCGACGCCCCTCTGCCCGAGGTGGCCGCCGTCGCGCGAGACCTCATCCGGTTCGACACCACGAACCACGGCGGCGGTCGCGCCGCCGGGGAGCGCGAGGCTGCGGAGTACGTGGGCGCCTACCTCGAGGCACTCGGGCTGAAGCCGGAGTTCTACGAGCCGATCCCGCGCCGCACGAACGTCTCGGCGCGGGTGCCCGGCCGCGATCGCGAGAAGCCCGCCCTGGTGCTGCACGGTCACCTCGACGTCGTGCCCGCGATCGCCGAGGACTGGTCGGTCGACCCCTTCGCCGGCGTGGTGCAGGACGGGATGCTGTGGGGCCGTGGCGCGGTCGACATGAAGGACATGGATGCCATGATCCTCACCTCCGTCGCCGACATCCTCCGTGCGGGGGACCAGCCCGAGCGAGACCTCATCCTCACCTTCTTCGCCGATGAGGAGAACGGCGGCGTCGAAGGCTCCGCGCTCGTGGTCCAGGACCGGCCGCACTGGTTCGCGGGCGCGACCGAGGCGATCAGCGAAGTCGGCGGCTACTCGATCGCGGCGGCGGGCCGCCGCGCCTACCTCTTGCAGGTGGGGGAGAAGGCCCTGCTGTGGATCCGCCTCGTCGCCCACGGCCGTGCGGCGCACGGCTCCAGCTTCCACCCCGACAACGCCGTCACCGCGCTGGCCGAAGCCGTCGCGCGCCTGGGGCGCACCGCCTGGCCGATCCGTCTCACCGACACCACCCGCCGCACCGTCGACGGCCTTGCCGCGCTCACCGGTCTCGACCCCGCCGATCCGGACGCGGTGGCCGCCGGCGCGGGCGCGGCATCCGGGTTCCTCCGGTCGACCCTGCGCACGACCACCAACCCGACGGGGTTGACGGCCGGCTACAAGCACAACGTGATCCCGGATCGTGCCGAGGCGCTCGTCGACGTGCGCGTGCTGCCGGGAACCGAGCAGGCGGCTCTGGCCGACATCCAGGACATCGTGGGACCCGACATCGCGGTCGAGGTCGTGCACGCCGACATCGGGCTCGAGGTCCCCTTCGCGGGCGATCTCGTCGAGGAGATGGTGGCAGTGCTGGGTCGACACGATCCCGGCGTGCCCGTCATCCCGTACCTGATGGGCGGTGGCACCGACAACAAGGCCCTCGCGGGCCTGGGCATCACCGGCTACGGCTTCGCACCCCTGCGGCTCCCCGACGACCTCGACTTCACCGGCATGTTCCACGGGGTCGACGAGCGGGTGCCGATCGACGCGCTGGTCTTCGGACACACGGTCCTCGCCGACCTCCTGCGCACGTACTGACGACCCCCGGTGCGGCGCGATCCGCGTCGTCACCGCCGTTCCGAAAGGCATCCATGCTGTTCGAGGCGATCATCCTCGGGCTGGTCCAGGGACTCACCGAGTTCCTGCCGGTCTCCTCCAGCGCCCACCTGCGCATCCTCGGCGAGTTCCTGCCCTCCGCCGAGGATCCGGGTGCCGCATTCACCGCGATCACGCAGATCGGCACCGAGGCGGCCGTCGTCGTCTTCTTCTGGCGCGACATCGTGCGCATCATCGGCAACTGGTTCCGATCGATCGCCGGGCGCATCCCGCGCAACGACCCCGACGCGAAGATGGGCTGGCTCATCATCATCGGCAGCATCCCGATCGTCGTGCTCGGGCTCCTGTTCCAGGACCAGATCGAGACGACGTTCCGCTCCCTGTGGCTGGTGGCCGGGATGCTGATCTTCTTCGGTGTGCTCCTGGGAATCGCCGACCACGTGGGGGCCAAGCGCCGCAGGCTCCAGGACATCACCGTCGGCCACGGCGTGATCTACGGCTTCGCCCAGGCGCTCGCGCTGATTCCCGGGGTGTCCCGCTCGGGCGGCACCATCACGGCGGGTCTGTTCATGGGGTACGAGCGCGCCGCCGCCGCCCGCTATGCATTCCTCCTGGCGATCCCGGCCGTGTTCGGCAGCGGCTTCTACCAGCTGTTCAAGAGCTGGGATCAGCCCGGCGTGTTCACCCTCGGCGAGACGGCCCTCGCCACGGTCGTGGCGTTCATCGTGGCCCTCGGTGTGATCGCGTTCTTCATGAACTGGATCTCCAAGCGCAGCTTCCTGCCGTTCGTGGTCTACCGCGTCGCGCTCGGCTCACTCCTGCTGGTGCTGCTGAGCATGGGCGTGATCTCGGCCTGAGGCCCGACGGGCCCGGTCAGCGGCGGGGATCGTCGCGACCGGGCTTGCCGTGACCTTCGCCGCCGCGCCGCAGATACCGCTCGAACTCCTGCGCGATCGCGTCGCCCGACGCCTCGGGCGAGTCCCACGTGTCGCGGGTGCGCTCGAGCTGACGGATGTACTCGGTCATCTCCTCGTCGTCTGCCGCGGCGGCATCGATGGATGCCTCCCACGCGGCGGCCGCGGTCGCGAGGTCGCCGCGGTCGATGCGCGCACCGGTGAGGTCCTCGAGCCGGTCGAGGAGGGCGAGCGTCGCCTTCGGCGACGGCGTGTGACCCGCCACGTAATGGGGCACGCTCGCCCACAGCGCGGCGGTCGGGATTCCGGCCGCCTCGGCGGCATGGCCGAGCGCGCTGAGAATGCCGACGGGGCCCTCGTAGGTGCTGCGCTCGAGGCCCTGGCTGACGCGGAGCTGCTCGTTGTCGCTGCCCGCGAAGATCGAGATCGGACGCGTGTGCGGGACATCCGACATCATCGACCCGAGGGCGACCATGCCGGTGATGTCCTCCGCGAGCGCGGCGTCGACGAACTCGCCCGCGAACGCCTGCCAGGCCCGCGCCGGCTCGACACCGGTCAGCAGCCAGAGCTGGGTGCCGCGGGTGGCCCGCTTCGGGCGATAGAGCGTGGCCTCCGGCCAGCGCAGCGTGCGGCGGCCGTCGGCGTCGGCCGAGATGTGCGGTCGCGTGTACTGGTAGTCGAAGTACAGCTCGGGGTCCACCGAGAAGACCGGTTCGTAATCCGCGGCCTCCCTCAGCTGCGCGACGGCGGACGAGGCCGCTTCACCGGCGTCGTTCCACCCGTCGAACGCGGTGATGAGCACTCGGCGTCCCAGTCCGTTCACGCGACCTCCTCCGCGCCCCGCTCGGGGTTCCCTCAAGAATAGGCTCCCCCCGCCCGCGCCGGGCCGCGATGACGGCGAGTCCGGTGCTCGGGGACGCTCCTCGGTAGGATCGACAGGTGAATGCGCCCGCTCTCGCCGCCGTCCTGTGGGACATGGACGGCACGCTCGTCGACACCGAACCGTACTGGATGGCCGCCGAGACCCCGCTCGTGGAGAGCTTCGGCGGAACCTGGTCGCACGAGCAGGCCCTGGGCCTGGTCGGACTCGGACTCGAGGATTCCGCGCGGATCTTCCAGGAGGCAGGCGTGCGCATGGGCGTGCGCGAGATCATCGATCACCTCACCGACGACGTGATGGGACAGCTCGCCGACAAGGGCGTGCCGTTCCGCCCCGGTGCTCAGGAGCTGCTGCGGAGCCTGCGGGCCGCGGGAATCAAGACCGGCCTTGTCACCATGTCGATGCGGCGCATGGCGCAGACGGTGGTCGACCTGATCGACTTCGAGGCCTTCGACGTCGTGATCGCCGGAGACGACGCGACGCGACCCAAGCCCTTCCCCGACCCGTACCTGCAGGCCTGCGAGGCGCTCGGGGTCACCCCCGACCAGGTGGTGGCGATCGAAGACTCGCCCAACGGGCTGCGCTCGGCCGTGGCATCCGGCGCATCGGTGATCGGCGTGCCGCTCATGGTCTCGGTCGCGGGCGCCGGGGCGCACGCCGTCTGGCCGACCCTGGAGGGGCGCCAGGCCCACGACATCGCGGCCTTCCACGCCGCCCACCGCACCGAGGAGCACGACCGATGACCCAGCGCCCGAGCGGCCCCTTCCGCGTCGGAGATCGCGTGCAGCTGACCGGCCCCAAGGGGCGCCTGCACACCGTGACCCTCCGCGCCGACGGCGAGCTGCACACCCACCACGGCGTGCTGCGCCACGCCGACCTCATCGGCCAACCGGACGGCTCGGTCGTCGCCAACAGCGGCGGGCACGAGTACCTGGCGCTGCGGCCGCTCCTGCGCGACTTCGTCATGTCGATGCCCCGCGGCGCGGCGATCGTCTATCCGAAGGATGCCGCGCAGATCCTCGCGGAGGCGGACATCTTCCCCGGCGCGACGGTGGTCGAGGCCGGCGTCGGCTCCGGCGCGCTGTCGCTGTGGATCCTGCGGGCGATCGGCGCCGAGGGTCGTCTGGTCTCGTTCGAGCGCCGGCCCGAGTTCGCCGAGGTCGCGCGCGCGAACGTCGAGACCTTCACAGGCGCCGAGCCCGGCAACTGGGATGTCGTGGTGGGAGACCTGGTCGAGTCCCTCCCGGGCGCGGTGGAACCGGCATCCGTCGACCGCGTCGTGCTGGACATGCTCGCGCCGTGGGCGTGCATCGACGTGGTCGCCGACGCCCTCACTCCGGGTGGCGTGGTGGTCTGCTACGTGGCCACGGCGACGCAGCTCAGCCGGGTCGCCGAGTACATCCGCGGCACGGGGCTGTTCACCGAGCCCGACGCCAACGAGACGATGGTGCGCGGCTGGCACGTCGAGGGGCTCGCCGTGCGTCCCGACCATCGCATGGTCGCCCACACCGGATTCCTCGTGTGGGCGCGGCGGCTCGCCCCCGGCGCGGTGCCGCCGGAGGTCAAGCGACGCGCGTCCAAGTCGAGCTACGGCGACGAGGATGTCGAGCTGTGGACGCCCGGCGCCGTCGGAGATCGCCAGATCACCGACAAGAACCTCCGCAAGCGCGTGCGCGAGGCGCAGAAGGCTGCCGACGGCGCTCGGCAGGCTGCGTCGCAGGACTGAGGTGCGGCGCATCTAGACTGTTCCGGTGCGCAAGATCCCCGCTGCCTCCGCGATCATCGCCCTCGCCGTCGTCGGCCTGACCGGGTGCTCCCTTCCGGGCACCGGGGCGGGCTGCGAACGCCCTGCCGTATCCGGCGCGGAGACGATGGAGCTCATCTCCGTGTCGGGCTCCACCGATGCGGCCGCCCGCGTCGACACCTATACGCCGCTGCGCTTCGAGGCGACCGCGTATGAGGACGTCGAGACCGGCGAGGGGGTCGCGCTCACCTCCGACGACCAGCTCGGGGTGATCGATGTCACCCTGGTGAACGGCTCGACGGGCGAGACGATCGTCTCCACCCCGTACGACGGAGACCTCACGCGAGTGCTGTCGATGTCGCAGTGGCTGCAGTCGTTCCCGGGCTTCGAGACGGCGCTCGATTGCGCCACCGAGGGGTCGCGCGTGGCGATCGCGCTCGCGCCGGGCGATGTCGAGGCCGAGACCGCCGCGAGCCTGGGGCTTGCCGAGGACGACGCGGCGATCGCGGTCGTCGACATCCGCAAGCTCTACCTTCCGAAGGCGGACGGCGCACTTCAGTTCAACAGCGGCCTGGGCCTTCCCGCCGTCGTGCGCGCACCCGACGGCCGACCGGGCGTGATCATGCCCGAGGCGGATGCCCCGGACGAGCTCGTGATCCAGACGCTCAAGAAGGGCGACGGCGACGTCGTCGACGGCAGTGCGCCGGTGCGCGCCCACTACACGGGCGTGACCTGGGCCGACCGCGCGGTGTTCGACACCTCGTGGGACGGCGAGCCGGCCAGCTTCGAGCTCGACGGCGTCGTGCCGGGCTTCGCCGCCGCGCTGGAGGGTCAGACCGTCGGCTCCCAGGTGATGGTCGTCGTCCCGCCGGAGCTCGGCTACGGCGACCAGGAGCAGGGGTCGATCCCGGCCGGATCGACGCTCGTCTTCGTCATCGACATCCTCGGCATCGACGAGCCCGCCGCCTGATCCGCTCCGGTCGCCGGCGTGGCCGCGACCCCGTCCTAGGATGAGGGAGTGCCCGCCAAAGCCCCCGCGAAGAGTCCCCCGAGGAGCGGCTCGTCAACCTCGTCGTCGCCCTGACGGCGACCGACCAGGGCCTGACCAAGGAGACGATCCTGGCGTCGGTCGCCGGCTACCGCGAACAGGCGGGCGCGGGAGTGGGCAAGGACGCGCTCGAGAAGATGTTCGAGCGCGACAAGGAGAATCTCCGCCGGCTGGGCGTTCCGATCGAGACCATCGGCGACTCCGCCGACCCCGACGACCTCCGCGAGGCGCGCTACCGGGTGCCCACGGCCGAGTACGAGCTCCCCGTCGACATCTCCTTCACTCCCGCCGAGCTGGCGCTGCTCACCCTGGCAGGCGGTGTCTGGAGCGAGAGCTCGATGTCGGAGGACGCCCGCAGCGGCGTGCGCAAGATCCGCGCGCTGGGGATCGCCGTGGACCAGCCGATCCAGGGCTTCGCCCCGCGCATCGCCGTGAACGAAGCGGCGTTCGACCCTCTCAACCGGGCGATCGAGCGGCTGCAGGTGGTGGTCTTCCCCTACCTCATGCCCGGAGGCACCGCGCCGCGCACGCGCCATCTGAAGCCCCTCGCGCTGCTCGAATACGAGGGGCGCTGGCACGTGTACGGCTATGACATCGACATGGAGGCCGACCGCACGTTCCTGCTCTCGCGCATCGTCGGCCCGGTGCGCACGACCCGCACCGCGTTCGACGCGGCACTCGTGGAGGGCGCGGGCGCGCGGGCGCTGCGTGGGCTCGCGCAGCTGGCACAGCGCCAGTCCGCGCTGCTGGAGGTCGATCCGGGCACCGAGGCGGCGCTGCGTCTGGGGCGGCGGTCCGCTCCGGCGGACCAGGGCATCCGCGTGCCCTACGTCGACGCGCACATCTTCGCCGACGAGCTCGCCTCGTACGGACCCGAGGTGCGGGTCGTCGAGCCCGCGACGCTGCGCGACCTCGTCGTGACGCGGCTGGAAGCGGCGGCGGCGGCGAACGCCCGCACGGAGGGGGATGCCGCATGAGTCCCATGCCGTCGATGGCCGTCGACCGTGCCGCCCTCTACCTTCAGCTCGTGCCGTATCTCATCGGCAAGGGCGAGGTCTCCCTCGCGGAAGCCGCCGACGCCTTCGCGGTGGAGCCGGAGCAGATGCGGGGGATGGTCGAGAAGATCACGATCCTCGGGCGCCCGGGCGAGGCCGGCTTCTACCAGATGCCCAATGACCTGTTCGATATCGACTGGGACCTCCTCGACACGCAGGATCTCATCGTCATCACCAACACGGTGGGCCTGGAGCGCGTCCCGCGGCTCACGGCGCGGGAGGTCGCGGCGCTGCTGGCGGGCCTTCAGCTGGCGCGGAGCATCCCCGGGGTCGGCGACTCCGCCCTTTACGAGGGGCTGCTGGCCAAGCTGTCGCGCGGCGGGTCGGGCACGCCGGCGGAGGTGATCGTCGCCCCAGGACCGGTCGACCATGTGCGGATCACGGTCGCCGAGGCGCTCGCGAGCGGCGTCGCCGTGTCGTTCACGTACAAGGCGCCCGACGCGGCGCCCACCACGCGCACCGTCGATCCGGTGAAGGTCAACGTGGCCAGCGGCCAGTGGTACCTGCAGGGCTGGTGCCACCTGCGCCAGGCGATGCGCACGTTCCATCTCGACCGTGTCAGCGACATCGCCCTCACCGACATCCCGATCACCCACGCCCAGGAGCAGGTCCCGGCGTGGTTCGCCGATCGCGATCGCGGAGCGGTCGCCCGCATCCGCTTCCCCAGGGATGTCGCGCCGCTGCTGGGCGAGTTCCTCGACGGCGCGACGATCGAGGAAGACGGCGCGTTCGCGGTCGCGACGATGCGGATGCCGGATGAGACGGCGCTGCGCCGCCTCGCGGCGCGCCGCGGCGGACTGGTGGAGATCCTCGAGCCCGCCTCGGCGCGACAGGCTGCGGCCGAATGGGCACGAGCCGCACTCGAGCAGTACCGCTGACGTTCACCGGCCGGGCGCCGGGTGACGACTCTCGCGCCTCGGCCGGGGTTACACTAAGGCGAACCCCTCGAAAGGACTTTCCCATGGGCATTCAAGGCTGGCAGTGGCTGCTGATCCTGGCCGTCATCCTGCTCCTGTTCGGTGCGGCGAAGCTGCCCGCTCTGGCCAAGAGCATGGGACAGTCCGCACGCGTCTTCAAGGGTGAGATGAAGGCGATGAAAGACGAGGACGCCGCCCGCACGGGCGACACCGAGACGGCGAAGCCGGCACCGACGACGTCCGAGGCTTCGGAGAAGGCTCGCCCCGACGCGGGCAGCACTCCCAGCGCAAGCAGCTGAGGGTGGTGACGGCGGGACCGCCGCGCGTGGAGGATGCCGACTCGCCGCGGCGTGACAAGCGCATGTCGCTGGGCGGACACCTCGTCGAGCTGCGCAAGCGCCTCATGATCGGCGCCATCGCGCTGGTCGTGGGCATGGTGGTGGCGTTCATCATCACCGATCCGGTGCTGACGCTGATCACGGAGCCCATCCGCATGGTCGCGGACGACCGCGGCGAGGGCGCGAAGGTGGAGCTCATGTTCAGCACCGTCACCTCGGGCTTCGACCTGCGGCTGCGGATGTCCATCGCGATCGGTCTCCTGCTGTCGGCGCCGATCTGGCTGTGGCAGGTGTGGGCGTTCGTCATGCCCGGACTCACCCGCAAGGAGATCCGCTACACGGTCGGGTTCCTCGGCGCCGCCGTGCCCCTGTTCTTCCTGGGCGCGGCGACCGGACTGTACGTGATGCCGAACATCGTCAGCCTCATGGCGCAGTTCGTGCCCGATGGTGCGGCCGCGTTCTACGACGCGTCGTACTACTACGACTTCGTGTTCAAGCTGCTGCTGTTCGTGGGCGTCGCGTACGTGCTGCCGGTCTTCCTCGTCGCGCTGAACCTCGCGGGGATCGTCTCCGGCAAGGCGATCCTGCACGGATGGCGCATCGCGGTGATCGTCTCGGTCGTGTTCGCCGCGCTGGCCACACCGCCGGCAGATGTGGCGACGACATTCCTGCTGGCCGGCATCATGATGCTGCTCTTCTTCGCGGCGGCCGGCATCTCCCTCCTGTTCGATCGGCGTCGGGCCAAGCGCGAGGCGGCGTTCCTGCCGCCCGAGGCCGGCGAGTGACGGCGGCCGATCCGGCCGAGCGCTATGCGCGCGCGAGCGAGAGCGCGCGCCAGGATCGGAGCCATCCGATCACCGCGGATTTCGCGGCGGGCCAGCGATTCATCCTCGACCCGTTCCAGCTCGAGGGATGCCGCGCCCTCGAAGACGGGCGGAGCGTGCTTGTGGCCGCGCCCACAGGCGCGGGTAAGACGATCGTCGGCGAGTTCGCGGTGCATCTGGCGATGCGCGAGCCCGGTGACAAGGCCTTCTACACGACGCCGATGAAGGCCCTGTCCAACCAGAAATTCCGAGAGCTCCAGGAGGTCTACGGCGCCGACGAGGTCGGGCTGCTCACCGGCGACACCAACATCAACGGCAGCGCGCGCGTCGTGGTGATGACCACGGAAGTGCTGCGGAACATGCTGTACGCGGACTCGCCCGCCCTGCGGGGGCTGCGGTACGTGGTGATGGACGAGGTGCACTATCTCGCCGACCGCTTCCGCGGCGCGGTCTGGGAAGAGGTCATCATCCACCTGCCGGCGAGCGTCAAGCTCGTGTCGCTGTCGGCCACCGTGTCGAACGCGGAGGAGTTCGGCGACTGGCTGGACACCGTTCGTGGAGACACCGAGGTGATCGTCTCGGAGACGCGACCGGTCCCGCTGGAGCAGCATGTGCTCGTCCGCGGTGATCTGCTGCCCCTGTTCGACGATCGCGCCGGAGTGGCCACGGCACAGGTCAATCAAGAGCTGATGCGCATCCGGTCGTTCAAGGGACCGACGTACCAGGGCAATCGCCAGGCGCAGCAGATGCGCAGCGCGCGGGACCGGGACGGATACGGTTCCTCGGCGCGCCGGCCGCACCGGGGCGGCAAGCGGCCGGTGCGGTCGGCGAACGTGCGCCGCATCGAGCGCCTCGACCGCCCCGATGTCGTGCAGCTGCTCGCGCGCGCCAACCTCCTGCCGGTGATCTTCTTCATCTTCAGCCGCGTGGGCTGCGACGCCGCGGTGCAGCAGGTGCGCCGGGGCGGAGTCCGGCTCACCAGTCACGAGGAGCGCGTCACGATCCGTTCGATCGTGGAGGATCGCACGCGCACCATCCTCGACGAGGATCGCGCCGTGCTCGGCTACGACGAGTGGCTCGACAACCTGGAGCGCGGCGTCGCCGCGCACCACGCCGGCCTCCTCCCCGCCTTCAAGGAGGTGGTCGAGGAGCTGTTCCAGCGCAAGCTGGTGAAGGTCGTGTTCGCCACCGAGACGCTGGCCCTGGGCATCAACATGCCCGCGCGCACCGTGGTGCTGGAGAAGCTCGAGAAGTTCAACGGCGAGGCGCGGGTCGCGATCACATCGGGCGAGTACACGCAGCTGACCGGGAGGGCGGGGCGGCGCGGCATCGACGTCGAAGGTCACGCCGTCATCCAGTGGACGGAAGGCGTCGATCCGCAGGCGGTCGCCGCGCTCGCCTCGCGACGCACCTATCCACTCAACTCGAGCTTCCGGCCCACGTACAACATGGCGGTGAACCTCATCGATCAGTTCGGCCGCGCCCAGGCCCGCGAGATCCTGGAGTCGTCGTTCGCCCAGTTCCAGGCCGACCGGGCGGTGGTCGGCCTCGCCCGCCGCGTCAAGGAGCAGGAGGAGTCGCTCGCCGGGTACGAGAAGTCGATGACGTGCGATCGCGGCGACTTCGCGGAGTACTCCTCGATCCGGCGAGAGCTCAGCGACCTGGAGAAGCTCAACCGCAAGGATGCCACCGCATCTCGGTCCACGCGCGACAAGCGTCTGCGGGAGATCGGCGGTCTGCGCCGGCGCATGCAGCGACACCCGTGCCACCAGTGCCCCGAACGGGAGCACCACGCCCGCTGGGCCGAGCGGTACTGGAAGCTCAAGCGCGAGATCGACCGCACGCGCCGCCAGATCGAGACCCGCACCGGCACCGTCGCGCGCGTGTTCGACCGCGTGATCGATGTGCTCGCGGCGCTCGGCTACGTGCGGCTCGACGGCGAGCGCGCAGAGCTCACCGACGCCGGCCGCACCATGCGCCGCATCTACGGCGAGCGCGATCTCCTCGTCGCCGAGTGCCTCCGCCTCGGACTGTGGAACGACGTGGATGCCGCGTCCCTCGCGGCTCTCGCGTGCTGCCTGGTCTACGAGCCGCGGCGCGACGACGGCGCACCCGGCGATCACGCGCTGCCGCGCGGGGCGTTCCGTCGGGCGCTGGCGTCGACGCAGGAGCTGTGGCAGCGACTGGACGACCTCGAGCGCGACAGCCGACTGCCCGGCTCCGAGCCCGTGGCGGCGGGGCTCGCCCAGGCCATGTACGGCTGGGCCCGCGGACTGCCGCTGGAGCGGGTGCTCGACGATGCCGACATGGCCGCCGGCGACTTCGTGCGCTGGGCCAAGCAGACGATCGATCTGCTCGACCAGCTCTCGATCGTCGCCGAACCCGACCTCGCCTCGACCGCCCGCAGGGCGCTCGAGGCGGTGCGGCGCGGCATCGTCGCGTACTCGTCGGTGTGACGCCGTGGTCGCGGTGAGCGGGGGACCGGACCGGGCGGCGCACCCGCCTAGGCTGGAATCCGTGCCGAGTCCGATTCCGCGCATGCGTCCGCTGCTGCCCCTGTGGGCAGCGCTGCTCGTCTCCATCGCGGGAGGAGCGGTGCTCGATCTGTCGTTCCCCGACGTCGGCTGGTGGCCGCTCGCGGTGGTCGGGGTCGGGATGTCGCTCGTGGCGCTCATCGGCCGTGGCGTCGGAGGCGCCCTCTTGTCGGGGCTCGCCTTCGGCGCGTCGTTCCACCTGATCCACATCATGTGGATCACGCGCTACCTCGGTGTCATCCCGTGGTTCGCCCTTGCCGGCATCGAGACGCTGTTCCTGGCGGTCGGATCCATTCCCATCGCCCTGGCGTATCGCTGGATGCCGCGGGTGCTGCCCGCGCGATGGGCGCAGCTGACTCTCCTTCCCCTGCTGATCGCGGGACTGTGGACCGCACGGGAGCTGTTCATGGGCTCGTGGCCGTATACGGGGTTCCCGTGGGGCCGCATCGGCATGAGCCAGTCCGAGAGTCCGCTCGCGCACCTGGCGTCGTGGGTCGGGGTGTCGGGTCTCACCTTCCTCATGGTCGCCTTCTCGGCAGCGGTCATCGAGTGGCTGCGTGCGCGCCGGGTGCGGGATGTGCGCACCGCCGCGCCGGCCGCCATCCTCGCGGTCGTCCTGCTCGTCACGCCGGCGTGGACGACAGCCTCAGCCGGCACGCTCCGGGTGGGCGCCGTGCAGGGCAACGGTCCATCGGGATACTTCGACGAGCGCGAGCGCAACTCGGTGCTCAACGCGCAGCTCGAGGCCACCGCGCCCCTCCTCGGGGAAGAGATGGACGTGCTGCTGTGGCCGGAGGGCGGCATCGACTCCGATCCGCTCCAGAACGCGTCCACCGCGTCGGTGCTCGACGCGCTCTCCGAACGGGTGGATGCTCCGCTCATCGTCAACGCGGCGACCACCCGCGGCGAGGACACCTTCAACACGTCGATGCTGTGGGTCGCCGGCGAGGGCGCGGTCGCCCTGCATGACAAGGCGAATCCGGTGCCGATGGGGGAGTACGTCCCCGATCGCTGGTTCTACGAGATGATCGTGCCCGACCTCATCGGCCTCATCCAGCGGGAGTACACGCCCGGCACGAACCCGCCGTTCTTCGATGTCGAGGGGGTGGGTGTGGGGCTGGCGATCTGCTTCGACGTCATCTACGACGCGGTGATCTGGGACGGCGCCCGCGACGGCGCGCAGGTCTACATGTTCCAGACCAACAATGCCGACTTCCGCGACACCGACGAGAACCTCCAGCAGCTGGCATTCGCCCGCATGCGGGCTATCGAGACGGGCCGCGCCGTGGTCAACCTCTCGACCGTGGGCACGAGCCAGGTCATCGCTCCCGACGGATCGACGATCGACGGACTCCCCGCCGGCGAAGCGGGCGCGATGCTCACCGATGTGCCGTTGCGCTCTGGGCTGACCCCCGCCGTGGTGGCCGGGGGCGGCATCCAGTTCGTCCTGGGATGGGGGAGCGTCGTCGCCTTCGCACTCCTCGGCGTCACGGCGTGGCGTCGTTCCCGGGCGCACGCGAAGACGCCGGCCCCGTCGGGGACCGGCGTCGAGCGTGGTGCTTAGCGGATCAGGCGCTGATCTTGTCCGTCGCGGCGTCACCGCGGCGGGCGCGCAGCAGAGCGAGGCGCTCTTCGAGGAGCTCCTCCAGCTCGGGGATCGTACGGCGCTCGAGCAGCATGTCCCAGTGGCTGCGGGGCGTCTTGTCACCGCTGTGGTCGACTGTCGCGGTGCCGTCGCCGATGCGCAGGAGAGCCTCGGCGCCGCACGTGCGGCACTCCCAGGCTTCGGGAACCTCTGCGTCGGCGGCGAAGGTCAGGGTGGTGTCACGTCCGCAGGACGTGCACGAGTAGATGTGTTGTGCGCGCTCATGGAACACGACGCCCTCTTCGCTCTGTAGGCTCTGGGCGCCGAGTCGAATGCCGCGCAGACTGCGGTCTGCCATTGTGTGGTCCTCTCGTCGCTGTTCAGGTATAACGAACCCACCTGTGCGCATCATCCGAACGGGCCCGTGCGCGGCCTCATTCACAGCCGATGCCCAGCGGGCTCGGCGTCAGTGCGCGACCAGTTCGAGGGCGACGTCTGCGCGGTCGGTGACGATGCCGTCGACTCCCATCGACAGCAGGCGTCGCATGTCGTCGGCGTCGTTGACGGTCCACACGTGAACCTCGACGCCGGCGGCGTGCGCGTAGTGGATCATCCGCGGCGTGACCACGCGGATGCGGCCTTTGCGCTCGGGCACCTGCACGGCGTCCACATCGCGCAGCACGCGCGCCGCGACCCGCTCCGAGCGCATCGCCACCGCCGCGACCAGCCGCTGGATCGTGGCGGTGCCGGCGGAGGTTGCGGGACGATCCGCGCCCGCGCGCTGCACCGCCTCGAGGGCGGCGAGGCGGCGCACGTCGGAGAAGCTCGTGAGCAGCACCCGATCAGGGTGGGCCGCGACGCCCGCGCCGACGGCGTCGGCGGCGTCGTCGGCTTTGACATCGAGGTTGAATCGGACCGTCGGAAAGGCCTCGAGCGCCTGCTCGAGCGTGATCAGGCCGCCCCGGGGCGCCATCAGCACCGACAGTTCGCGCGCCGTGACGTCGGACACCCGCCGGGGGTCTCCGGTGACCCGCGAGAGGTCGTCGTCGTGGAAGAGCACGACGACTCCATCGCGCGTGAGGTGGCAGTCGGACTCGACGTATTCGGCGCCCGCCGCGTGGGCGGCGGCGACGGCGCTGAAGGAGTTCTCGACGATGTCCTCGCCCCCCGGGTCGGGAACGAGGCCCCGATGGGCGAGCACGCGCGGGTGCTCGCCCGCGAACCACGGATGGGCCGCACGCGCCGGTTCAGCGCGGGTCATCGGCGGCGTCGCCCAGACCGGGCGTGCGTGCCATCGCTTCCGACGCGATGTCGTCGGCGGCCGACGCGGCCTCGCGTGCCGCCGCGACCGCCTCGGCCGCCGCGCTCGTGCCGGCGCCGCCTGCCGACGACGGACGGGGGCGGGGCGACGGGGCGCGGGACGGATCGGGAGCCGGAGCCCGGCCGGCGAACGCATCTCCGATGCCGCGCAGGGCCTCGGTGAACTCGCTCGGGATGATCCACATCTTGCTCGACGGGCTCTCGGCGATCTTGGGGAGCGTCTGCAGGTACTGGTAGGCGAGGAGCTTGTCGTCGGGATCGCCGTGGTGGATCGCGCCGAAAACCATCTCGATCGCCTCCGCCTCGCCCTGCGCGCGCAGCACCGCGGCCTGCTTGTCGCCCTCCGCCTTGAGGATCTCGGCCTGACGCCGTCCCTCGGCCTCGAGGATCTGCGACTGCTTCGACCCCTCTGCCGTGAGGATCGCGGCGCGCCGGTCGCGTTCGGCGCGCATCTGCTTCTCCATCGAGTCCTGGATCGAGTGCGGCGGGTCGATCGCCTTCAGCTCGACCCGGGAGACGCGCAGACCCCACTTGCCCGTGGCCTCGTCGAGCACCAGGCGGAGCTGTCCGTTGATGTTGTCGCGGCTGGTGAGGGCCTCCTCGAGGTTGAGCCCTCCCACGACGTTTCGCAGCGTCGTCGTGGTGAGCTGCTCGACGGCGCTCAGGTAGTTCGCGATCTCGTAGGTGGCCGCGCGCGCGTCGGTCACCTGGAAGTACACGACGGTGTCGATGGAGACCACGAGGTTGTCCTCGGTGATCACCGGCTGCGGGGGGAAGGAGACCACCTGCTCGCGCATGTCGACGAGCGGGCGGAGCCGATCGATGAACGGGACCAGCAGGTTCAGTCCCGGCTGCAACGTGCGCTGGTAGCGACCGAGCCGCTCGACGACGCCCGCGTATGCCTGCGGGATGATCCTGATGGAGCGGAAGATCACCACGACCACGAAGATCGCGACGACCAGCAGCAGGATGATGATGAAGATCTGTCCGATGAACGCGCCGATGTCAACCATCGTCGGTGGTCCTCTCCTTGGGGGGCGTGTCCGTGCGCGGCGGTTCCGCGGGCGCGGGGCGGGCGGCGGGCGCGACCTCGACGGTGGCCCCGAGCACCGCTGAGACGGTCACGCGTGTGCCGACGCCCGCGTCGCCGTCGGCGAGATCCTCACCCAGTCGCGCGGTCCAGGTCTCGCCGTTGTCGAGCTTCACCGACCCGGCGCCGTCGACGAAGGGGGCCACCACGCGGCCGCCCATCCCGTAGATGGCATCGACGTTCGTCGCGACCGCGCGCGAGCTCTTGCGCAGCACACGCAGCAGGAGAGGGCGGATGGTGAACAGCAGCAGTGCCGACAGCACGGCCGCCGCGCCGATCTGCAGCCACCAGGGCCCGCCGAGGAGGTTCACCCCGAGTCCGCCGATGAGGCTGCCGACCGCGAGCATCAGGAACGTGAACTCCAGCGTGAGCAGTTCGATGATCACGAACAGCAGCGCCAGCGACAGCCAGAGAATCCACATGTACTCCGTGAGATCCGGCAGCATCGCGCGTCCTTCCCGTCCCTGCTCCGACCCTACAAGCCCCAGCCCGCACGTGGGGCCATTGATAGGGTCGAGGGGCCCGTGTCCGCGCGGGTTCGCACGCGCACAACCCTCTCAGGAGTTCGTCATGACCCAGCCCCTCGCCCCCGGCTCGCTCGCCGGCCGCACCGCCCTGGTGACCGGTTCGTCCCGCGGCATCGGCGCCGACACCGTCCGCTACCTCGCCGAGGCCGGCGCGAACGTCGTCATCAACTTCCGCAACAAGGCGCCGCGGGCTGAGAAGCTGGCCGCCGAGCTGCGCGGGCTCGGTGTCGAGGTGCTCGTGGTGGGCGCCGACCTCACCGACCCGGAGTCGGTCGCGGCGATGTTCGCCGAGGTCGAGCGCACCTTCGGCGGCCTCGACGTGCTCGTGCTGAACGCGTCGGGCGGGATGGAGTCCGGCATGGCGGAGGACTACGCCCTGCAGCTCAACCGCGACGCACAGGTCAGCGTGCTCGAGACGGCGCTGCCGGTGCTGCGCGACGGATCCCGCGTCGTGTTCGTCACGAGCCACCAGGCGCACTTCATCCGCACCACCCCGACGATGCCCGAGTACGAGCCGGTCGCGCTGTCGAAGCGCGCCGGCGAGGATGCGCTGCGCGAGCGCATCCCGGCCCTCCAGGAGCGCGGGATCGGCTTCGTCGTCGTCTCGGGCGACATGATCGAGGGAACCATCACCGCAACGCTGCTCGAGCGCGCCAACCCCGGCGCGATCGCGACGCGACGCGAGTCGGCCGGAAAGCTCTACAACGTGTCGGAGTTCGCCGCCGAGGTCGCGCTGGCGGCCGTCGACCCGGTCCCCGCCGACAACACGCGCCTCGTGGGCGACACCGGTTCGTTCGCGGGGGAGTGACCCGATGCGCGCCGCCGACATCGTCACGCTGATCTCCGTCGGGCGGCCCGCGATCGCGCCCGACGGGGCGTACGCGGTCTTCGCCTCCTCCCGTCCCGACATCGAGGCCAACCGCGCGGTGGGGCAGATCTGGCGTGTGGATCTGCCCGGGGGCACTCCGCGCCGCCTCACGCGCGGCACGGCCGATGCGGCTCCGCGTCTGTCACCGGATGGCGCGCGCGTCGCGTTCGTCCGCGCCGACGCGAAGGGCAAGGCACAGGTCTACGTCGTCGACGCGACCGGCGGTGAGCCGGTGCAGGCCACCGACGCTGCCGCGGGGGTGTCCGGGTTCGACTGGTCGCCCGCCGGCGACCGGCTCGCCTTCACCTCGCGCGTGCCCGAGAAGGGGCGTTACGGCAGCGTCGAGGGATTGGATGCCGCGAGCGAGGCTCCGCGTCGCATCGTCGGGGCGCAATGGCACTCCAACGGGCTCGGGTACACCGCCGATCGGCCGTCGCACGTCTTCGTCATCGACGCCCCCGCCACCGACGCGGAGCCCTTCTACGCGCCGGCCGCCGCCGTGCGTCCCGAGGGCGAGGCCGCGCCGGCGCAGACCGTCGTGGCCGCCGAGGCCCGCGCGCTGACCGAGGGCCCGCTGTCCTACGAGGGTCTCGTGTTCTCACGGGATGGCAGCGAGATCCTCACGACGGTCGACGACCCGCGCGCACGCCGCGCAGACCTCCGATCCCACGTGGTCGCCCTGGCGACCGACGGCTCGGGCCGGCGCGACGTGCTGACGCAGGATGCCGGGCTCGCGCTCTACGACCTGGCCATCGCCGACGACGGCACGATCGCCCTCCTCGGCCACGAGGTCGGCGACGGCGTGGACTTCGTCGCGCCCGGCGTGGGCCTGTGGCTGCTCGAGTCCGACGGACCGCGCGCGCTCACCGATGCCGAGTCGATCGATCTCGGCGAGGTCGGCAGCCACATCACCCCCGTCGGCGATGACTTCCTCGTGCACCGGCGCACCCGCGGCCGGGTGCATCTCCTGCGCGTGGCGCGCGACGGCGCCATCGCCGATGTGATCACCGGCGACGTGGAGGTGAACGGGCACGCCGCCGCCGGCGGCCGTGTCGTGGCATCCGTCTCGACTCCCCGCGCCCTGGGCGAGCTGCTGCTGGTCGAGGGCGACGCGGCCCCCCGCGCGCTCACCGCCTTCGGCGAGGCCGTTCAGGCCACCGGGATCGTCGATCCGGTCGAGCTCACCGTCGACGGCCGCGACGGCTACCCGGTGCACGGATGGGTCGCGACCCCCGAGGGCGACGGGCCGTTCCCGGTGATCCTGCAGATCCACGGCGGCCCGTACGCGGCGTACGGCGTGCACGTCTTCGACGAGACCCAGGTGCTCGTCGACGCGGGCTACGCGGTCGTCTACGGCAACCCGCGCGGCTCGGCCGGCTACGGGCGCGCGCACGGGCGCAGCATCCGTCAGCAGATGGGAACCGTCGACTTCGCCGACGTGATCGACTTCCTCGAGGGCGCCATCGCCGCCGACGCCCGTCTCGACGGGGCGCGGGTCGGTGTGATGGGCGGCTCGTACGGCGGCTATCTCACCGCGTGGGTCATCGCCCACGACCACCGCTTCGCCGGAGCGATCGTGGAGCGCGGGTTCCTCGACCCGGTCTCGTTCCAGGGGACGAGCGACATCGGCTCCTTCTTCGGCGACGAGTACGTCGGCACCGATCCCGAGGCGATCGCGCGGCAGAGTCCGATGGCGGTCGTCGATCAGGTGCGCACCCCCACGCTCGTGCTGCACTCGGAGCTCGACTTCCGGTGCCCCCTCGAGCAGGCCACCCGCTACTACAGCGCGCTGCTGCGCGGTGGGGTGGATGCCGAGATGCTGGTGTTCCCCGGCGAGAACCACGAACTCACCCGGTCGGGGCAGCCGCGCCACCGCGTCGAGCGCTTCGACGCGGTGCTCGACTGGTGGGCGCGCCATCTGCCCGTCGACTGACGCACCGCGCACGCACAAGGCCGGTCCCGGAGGAACTCCGGGACCGGCCTTGTTCTTCTGTGCGGACTACTTGCCGAACGTGAAGGCGCGCACCACCTGGATGATGCCGAGGATGATCAGCGAGATGCCGAGGATCCACCACAGCACGAGGGCGCCCCACAGCGGCGAGAACAGCAGCACGATGCCGGCGATGATGCTGATGATCGCGAAGAAGATCGTCCAGCCCTTCGACGACGCGTCGCCGAGGGTCGACAGCGAGACGACGCCCTCGATGATCCACATGATTCCCACGAGGATCCCGAGGAAGACGGCCAGCCAGGCGGCCGTCGCGCCGAGGTTCAGGAACGCGAGCACGCCCGCGATGATGAACAGCACGCCGAGCGCGATGTGGCCGACACGGGCCCATCCGCCCTTGGTCTTGGAGAAGATTCCGAGACCGGCGTAGACCAGTCCCGCGGCGATCGCGTAGATCGCGACGATGGCCGCGACCACCATGGCGGTCTTGCCGGGCCAGACGAGGATGAGGATTCCGACGATGACGGCGAGAACGCCGCCGATGCCGAGTGCGGTTCGCACGCCGTTGACGGCGGACCGCTCGGCCGAGGCATCAAGGGACATGGGTGCGTCCTTTCTGGATGTTTCCTGGGAGATTGCCCCCCAAGCCTAGACCCGTGGGTGAAGCCGTGGCGGAATCGGCGCGCGGCGGTGTGCGCGACACTCGCGCTCAGCGGGCGGGGAGCGCTACCGTGTGGTCCAGGATCCGAGCGCAGGGGGTGCGATGGCGATCTTCTCCCGCGGTTTCGGGTCGCGTCGACGTGAGAGTGACGAGCGGCTGCCTCCGGGGCAGTACCTCACCGAGGACTTCCCGGTGCTCTCGGCGGGTCCGACGCCCAAGGTGGATGCCGCGGAGTGGAGCTTCGGCATCCGCACCGAGGCGGGAGCGCTGACCACCTGGACGTGGGAGCAGTTCCTCGCCCTGCCCATCGAGGAGATCACGACCGACATCCACTGCGTGACGCGGTGGTCGAAGCTCGGCACGCGGTGGCGGGGCGTCTCGGTCGACACGCTGCTGGCGGGCGTCAGCACGTCTGCGACCCACGCGATGGCGCACTCGTACGGGGGCTATACGACCAACCTGCCGCTCGCGGACCTCCGCGGCGGCAGGGCGTGGGTCGCCTTCGAGTTCGAGGGTGAGCCGCTCGCGCCGGAGCACGGAGGCCCCGCGCGACTGCTCGTTCCGCACCTGTACTTCTGGAAGAGCGCGAAATGGGTGCGCGGCCTGTCGCTGATGACGGCGGACGCGCCCGGCTTCTGGGAGCAGAACGGGTACAACATGCACGGCGACCCCTGGACGGAAGAGCGCTACTGGTGATCACGGGCGGCTGGCGTCCCGCGCGCGTGACCGCGGCCCTTCCCGCCACGGCGACGGCGCGTCTGCTGCGCCTGGAGGTGTCGGAGTGGCCGGGGAGCCGGCCCGGACAGCACGTCGACGTGCGCCTGACGGCCGAAGACGGGTACCAGGCGGTGCGTTCGTACTCGCTGGGCTCGTACGGCGGGGGAGGGGAGATCGAACTCGGCGTCGACGAGGTTCCCGACGGAGAGGTCTCCCCGTATCTCGTGCGCGACATCGCCGTCGACGACCAGCTCGAGGTGAAGGGTCCGCTGGGCGGGTACTTCGTGTGGGAGCCCGGGGGAGAGGGGCCTGTGCAGTTGATCGCGGGCGGCTCGGGGATCGTGCCGCTCATGGCGATGGCGCGAGCGGCGCGGGATGCCGCCGCCGCGGCATCCGTCCGTCTGCTGTACTCCACCCGAACCTCGGAAGACGCGATATATCGCGAGGAGCTGGAGCGGGATGCCGCGGCCGGGGGAGCGGCGGTGGACTGGGTCTACACGCGGGTCGCCCCGCCAGGCTGGCCGGGGCGGGTCGGCCGCGTCGACGAGGGGACGCTGCGTGCGCACACGTGGGCGCCCGACGCGGCGCCGCTGGTGTTCGTGTGCGGCCCGACGGGATTCGTCGAGCACGTGGCCGACGCGCTGGTGGGCCTCGGCCACGATCCGGCGCGCATCAGGACGGAGAGGTTCGGAGGTTCGTGATGATGAGAGAGGAGATCGCCCGGGCCGTGGTCGACGGCAACGCGCTGGCGGGAATGCTCTCGGGCATGTTCGGCGACGATGCGACCATGCTCATCGGCGTGTGCGGCGGCTGCGGTGCACATGCGCCGCTGGCGGAGACGGTCGTCGAACTCGACGACGACGCGGCGATCGTGCGGTGCCGCGCGTGCACGCACACGCTGTTCGTCGTGCTGCGTCCGAGCGAGCCGGTGCGGCTGCGGTTCGGCATGCTGCGGGAGCTGCACTGGGCGTGAGGCGAGCGCGCCGGGTTCACCCGAGCAGAAGCGTGATGACGATGAGCACCGGCACGCAGCCGATGGTGGTGAGGAAGACGGTGTCGCGGGAGATCGTCTCACCGATGCCGTAGCGCTGCGAGTAGTTGAAGACGTTCTGCGCCGTCGGGAGCGCCGCCAGCACCGTGACCACCAGCACGTCCTGCGCGCTCAGCCCGAACAAGAACTCGGCCGTCGCCCAGGCGGCGACCGGCATGGCGATCAGCTTCAGCGTGGTCGCCAGCACGATGTCGCGGCGACGGCCCGACGCGCCCAGCACGCGCTGGCCGTGCAGCGAGATGCCGTAGCTGATCAGCATCACGGGCACGCAGGCGTTTGCGATGAGGATCGCGGGCTCCAGGACGATCGGGGGCAGTTCCAGCCCGGAGACGGAGACGAGCGTTCCGAGCACCGATCCCAGCACGATGGGGTTGCCCACCGTGCGGGTGAGAGTACGCCATGGCGACGTGCGGCCCGCGGTGACGGCATCCAGGATCGCCATCGTCACCGGCGTGAACGCCAGCAGCTGCAGGAGGATCACCGGCGCCGGGTAGGCGGCGCTGCCGAGCAGGTACAGCGAGAGCGGGATGCCGATGTTGTTCGAGTTCACCTGACCGGCGCTGAGGGCGCCGATGACGGTCTCGCCGACCGAGCGCCGCCACACGAGCCTCGCCAGCAGCGCGTACACGGCGAAGATCACCACGGCGGCGATCGCCGACACCGGCAGCAGCGCGGAGAACAGATTCCGCACATCGGCCTGCCCGAGCACGACGAACAGCAGGAACGGCGACAGCACGAAGAACGTGAGCCGCGCGAGCACGGGTCGCGCGTGCTCGCCGAGCAGATCGATGCGGCCGATGATCCAGCCGACGACGATCGCCACGCCCACCACGACGAACCCGGTGAGCGACTCCAGCATGCTCAGAGCCTAGAAGGCGCCGTGTCCGCGCATCCAATCCGGCCCGCTCCGCGGAACATCGCGGACGCGCCGATGATGCACATGAAGTGTCAGTTGCGCAGTATCGCCATCGTGAGAGCTACACGCCGAAGTCGGGTGACGGTGTTCGAAAACTCGGTGATCGCGGTGGCTGGATCCGGCGCGATCAGCCAGACGGCATAGTTCATACCGTCATACGCGGGATCGTCCGGTCTACATCGCTCGACACACTCCGTGCGGCGTGGCGTCGCATGACGCAAGGGCGCGGCTGGCAAGACATTGTGGACGCCGGAATCACTCACGACCGATAACGCCGATAATGCACATTATGTCAGCTCAAGGACGCGACCGGCGCCATCGCGGGCGGCGATAGCGTAGACGCGTGCCCGCCCTCTCCCGCCCCGCTCCGGTGGGACCGGGCTGGCAGGCGTGGCTGATCTGGGTCGTCGCCGTGGCGGGGTATGTGCTGGCGATCACCAACCGCTCGTCGCTGAGCGCCGTCGGCGTCGATGCCGCCGAACGCTTCCAGGCCGACGCGTCTACGCTCTCGCTGTTCGCGGTCGTACAGCTCGCGGTGTACGGCGGGATGCAGATCCCCATCGGCGTGATGCTCGACAAGTACGGCTCCCGCCCCATCATGACCATCGGGATGCTGCTCATGGCCGCCGGGCAGCTCGTGATGGCGTTCTCCCCCACAGTGGGTGTCGCGATCGCGGCACGCGTGCTGCTGGGCGCGGGCGATGCGGCGATCTTCCCGGGCGTGCTCCGGCTGATCGCGACCTGGTTCCCCGCGCAGCGCGGTCCGATCATGGTGCAGATGACCGGCATCCTCGGCCAGTCCGGGCAGCTCGTGGCCGTCATCCCGCTGGCGGCCCTCCTGCACAGCACCTCCTGGACCATCACCTTCGGCAGCATCGCCGGGCTCGGCATCCTGTTCGCCGTGCTCGTCTTCGTGATCGTGCGCAACCACCCGCCGGAGGTCGACCGGGACATCACCGTCGACACCGACACCGGTGCCATCCGCGTGGTGACCTCCGCCGTCGACACCGGCGTGGGCATCCGGGCGGCGTGGGCGCACCCCGGCACGCGGCTCGCCTTCTGGTCGCACTTCACGACGCCCTTCGCCGGCACTGCCTTCGTGCTGCTGTGGGGAATGCCCTTCCTCACCGCAGGCGAAGGGCTCTCCACGGCCGCCGCTGCCGGCATCCTGTCGACGTACGTCCTGATCGGGATGGTCATCGGCCCGATCATGGGCGAACTGTCGCGCCGCATTCCCACGATGCGCTCGAGAGCGCTGGTGCTGCCGGCGGTGGCGGTGCAGGCCGTGGCGTGGCTCGTCGTGATCTCCTGGAGCGGTCCCGCTCCCCTGTGGCTGCTGTACGCCCTCGCGTTCGCCCTCGCGATGGGCGGCCCGGCCTCGATGATCGCGTTCGACCACGCCCGCACGCACAATCCCGCGCATCGACTCAGTACGGCGACGGGAGTCACGAACGCGGGCGGATTCCTCGCGGCGCTGATCGCCATCTACGCAATCGGCCTCGCGCTCGACCTGCAGGGCGCCGGAACGCCCTCCACGTACACCCTCGACGCGTTCCGGATCGCCTTCCTCACCCAGGTGCCGCTCTGGGCCGTGGGCGCCTTCTTCATCGCGCGGGAGCGGCGTCGCACCCGCATCCACATCGGACTCGATCAGCCCCGCCCGCGGCGCCGTCGCTGAGCCCCCGGCGCGGACGAGCCGGGACAGGCGGAGGGGCGGATCCCGCAGGACCCGCCCCTCCACCGGCGTGAGGCTGCGAGGGTCAGAGGCCGGCCGTGTCGTCGGGCGCGCTCGTGCTGCGACGCGTGACGCGCTCGTTCGAGGCCGGGTCGACCGCGGTGCGCTCCACCGTCTCGGTCTGGCGGCGGCGTGCCATGAGCACGATGCCGATGAGGAACACCACGACTCCCGCGCCCATGAGGATGTAGCCGATGAGGTCGAGGTTCACCCACTCGGTCTCCACGTTGACGGCGAACGCCAGAATGGCTCCGATGACGAACAGGACGATTCCCGTTCCGATGCTCATGCGAGGTTCCTTTCCGGGGAGCACGTGCCCCCAACTGGTCGGCCGTCTGCTGGCGACGACCGTTCGTCAGAATCCCGCACGCACCTCGGAATGCACAGGGGGTTGACAATTCGTGTGGCAATGTGATCAACAGATGCGAGAGGGGCGGTCATGGATGCGATGAAGACCTCCGACGAGGTGCGTGAGGCGGTGGATGCCGGACACCCCGTGCTGGCGCTCGAATCGACGATCTTCACCCACGGCCTCCCCCGCCCCCGCAACCTCGAGGTCGCCCTCGACGCCGAGGAGCGCGTGCGCGGGGTCGGCGTGGTGCCGGCGACGATCGGCGTCGTGGACGGGAGGCCGACGGTGGGCCTCTCCCCCGCCGAGATCGAGCGGCTCGCGACTGCCGACGGTGTGGTGAAGGCGAGCGTGCGCGATCTCGCCCCGATCGTCGTGAAGGAGCTGAGCGCGGGCACGACGGTGGCGGCGACCGCGCACCTCGCGCATCGGGCCGGGGTGCGGGTGTTCTCGACGGGCGGGCTCGGAGGCGTGCACCGCGGCGCGAGCGAGAGCTTCGACGAGTCAGCGGACCTCCCGACCCTCGCAGCCCTCCCCCTCGTCGTCGTCAGCGCCGGGGTGAAGTCGATCCTCGACATCGGTCTCACCCTCGAGCGGCTCGAGACCCTGGGGCTCGGCGTGGTCGGCTACCGCACGACCGACTACCCCGCGTTCTACATCACAGATTCCGGCTATGACCTCGACTTCTCCGTCGACTCCCCCGACGAGGTGGCGCGCATCGCCCGTGCGCGCGATGCGCTCGGCATCCCCTCCACGCTGCTGGTGGCCCACCCGGTCGACGAGGCGGTGCAGCTCTCGCCCGAGCTCCACGACGCGGTGCTCGCCGGTGCCCTCGCCGCCGCCGATGCAGCGGGGGTCTCGGGCCACGACACGACGCCGTTCCTGCTGGATGCGATGCAGCGCGAGACCGGTGGTCGCAGCCTCGACGTCAACGTGGCCGTCTACCGCGGCAACGTCGACCTCGGCGCGCAGATCGCGCTGAGCCTCGCCGGCGACGCGTGATGCTCGCGGTGCTGGGCGACCTCGTCGCCGACCTCATCGTGCTGGGTGGCGGGGACCTCCAGCGCGGCACCGACAATCCGGCCGAGGTGCGCCTGACGCGGGGCGGGAGCGCCGCCAACGTCGCGGCGGCCGCGGCCGCCGCGGGATTCCCCGTGCGCTTCCTCGGTCGCGTGGGCTCTGACATCCTCGGGCTGGCATTGGTCGGCGAGCTCGAGGCCGCAGGCGTGGACGTTCGCGTGCAGCGCGAGGGACGCACGGGGGCGATCGTGGTCCTCGTCGACCGGGACGGCGAGCGGACGATGATCACCGACCGTGGCGCGTCGGCCGACCTCGAGGCGCTCGACCCGAGCTGGCTCACCGGTGTCGGACGCCTGCACGTCCCGCTGTACGGGCTCGCCGGACAGACGTCGCGCGCCGCGGTGCGCGAGGCGGTGGCCATCGTCCGGGGGCGAGGCGGAGCGGTGAGCCTCGATCTCTCGAGCGTCGCCACCCTCGAGGCGCTCGGCGCCGCGGGGGTTCGGCGGATCGTCTTCGACTTGGCGCCCGACATCGTGTTCGCCAACGCAGAGGAGGCCGCGTGGGCGGATGAAGCGGGGACGGGGATGCCGCCCGGGTGTCTGCTCGTCGTCAAGCGCGGCCCCGACCCGGTCCTCCTCGTCGACGGCTTCACGGGCACCGAGGTGCCTGTCGAGCCTGCCGCGGACGTGGTGGACTCCACCGGGGCCGGCGACGCGTTCGCAGCGGGATTCCTCTGCGCGGCCGCGGAGGGCGCCACCCCGGTCGTGGCCGCCGGCGCGGGCAGCCGTCTCGCGCTCGACGCGCTGCGCAGAGCGGGCGCGCTCTGACCTGTCGGGTGTCGCAGCCGGTCGTTATCGTGTCCGGCATGACCCGCGTGATCTTCTACACCGCCACCACGCTCAACGGCTTCCTCGCCGACGACGAGGACTCGCTCGACTGGCTCTTCTCTGTTCCCGGAGGCGACGGCGGAGGCGACGACTTCACCGCGTTCCTGTCCGGCGTCGGTGTCCTGGTTCAGGGATCGTCCACCTACGAGTGGGTGCTGCGGCACGAAGAGCTCCTGGAACATCCGGAGAAGTGGCCGTCGTACTACGGCGACCGGCCGACCTGGGTGTTCACCTCACGGGACCTGCCGGTCGTGCCGGGCGCCGACATCCGGTTCGCCTCGGGGTCGGTTCGCGATCAGTGGGCCGACATCCGCGCCGCTGCGGGTGAGCGCGACGTCTGGATCGTGGGCGGCGGAGATCTGGCGGGTCAGTTCGCCGACGCCGGTCTCCTGGACGAGATCGTCGTCTCCGTCGCACCCGCCACCGTCGTCTCGGGAAAGCCCCTCATGCCGCGTCGCCTGGGCGCGGAGCGGCTGCGACTGACCGCCCTGCGGCAGGCGGGGGCCTTCGCCGAGCTCACCTACGCGGTGGGGCCGATCGGGGCGGACACGCCCTCAGGCGGCTGACGGGTCGATCGTCGACCACTCCCCGAACTTCGGCGCCCGGCCGTCTCCCGAGGACGTTCCCGTGAGGCGACGGCGCACCCAGGGGCCGACGTGGTCGCGGTAGTACGAGGCGCCGCGCGGTGTGGCCGCCGGAAGGGCGGGCAGCGACCACCACCCGGCCGGAGGCTCGGCGCCGAGGGCGGTGAGCACGCGCGCGGCGACGCGGTGGTGGCCGCGTGCGTTCATGTGGAGGCGGTCCTCCGACCAGTACGGCGGTGAAGCGAGTTCGCGGTCGAACCAGTTGTAGGCCCGCACCAGATCCGCGCGCGCGGCCAGGCGCTCCTGGACCGCGAAGGAGAGGAGGTCGCCGCGGCGCTGGATCACGCGGCTGAGGGGCAGCTGGCCGGAGGGATTCGCGCCCGAGAGAACGATGAGCGTGACCCCCTCTTCGTCGCAGCGGCGAAGCACGTGCTCGAAGGCCGCCACGACGCGGGACACGCTGGTGCGGGGGCGCAGCATGTCGTTTCCCCCGCCGTTGAACGACAGATGCGTGGGCCGGAGGGCCAGGGCCGGTTCGAGCTGCTCATCGACGATCGGCTGCACGAGCTTGCCGCGGATCGCCAGGTTCGCGTACGAGATCGGCGTCCCCGCGGCATCCGCCCATCCCTGGGCGACCAGGTCGGCCCACCCGCGCACGTGCCCGTCGGGAAGCTCGTCACCCACACCCTCGGTGAAGGAGTCCCCGATCGCGACGTACCTGATGCCGGTCATCGTTCCAGCCTAGGAGGGTCAGCGATCATCGAGCGCGCGTCCGCGGTGGTCGGCGAGTCCCCACGCGCCGGCGGCGGCGACCGCGAAGAACACGGCGAAGACCACGAACAGCGTGGGCGCGCCCCCGATGCCGAGCAGCCACGGCACCGTGAGCGGCGCGACGATCGACGCGATGCGGCCCACGCCCGCCGCCCACCCCGCGCCGGTCGCGCGCAGCGAGGTCGGATAGGTCTCGGGCGTCACGGCGTACAGCGCGCCCCACGCCCCGAGGTTGAAGAAGGACAGCGCCATGCCGGCCGCGATGATCGCTGCGGGCGCGGCAGCGGTGCCGAACAGCACGGCGGCCACCGCCGAGCCGACCAGGAAGACCGAGAGCGTGAGGCGTCGCCCCCACACCTCGATCAGCCACGCCGCCGCCGCGTAGCCCGGCAGCTGGGCGAGGGTGATGACCAGTGTGAACCCGAACGAGCGCACGAGGTCGTATCCCTGGGCGACCAGGATGGAGGGGATCCAGATGAACGCGCCGTAGTACGAGAAGTTCACGCAGAACCACACCAGCCAGAGGCTCGCGGTGCGGCCGCGCAGCTCTCGCTGCCAGAGCGCCCGCACCCGCTGGGCTCCGCGGAACTCCCCCACCCGCTGCGCTCCGCGGATCTCCGCCGGCGCCTGCGTGGTGCGGGACGGCGGCAGCGATGTGGATGCCGCGGGCGCCGCCTCCGCGAACTCCGCGACGATCCGCTCGGCCTCCGTGATGCGGCCACGGCGCGCCAGCCATCGCGGTGACTCGGGAAGCCCCCAGCGCACGATGAGGGCGTAGGCGGCGGGGAGAGCGCCCAGCGCGAACGCCCAGCGCCAGCCGTCGTCGGAGAGCGGGATGACGAAGTACCCGATCAGGGCGGCAGCGGTCCAGCCGACGGCCCAGAACGCCTCGAGGATCACGATGAGCCGGCCCCGCATGCGCGCGGGGGCGAACTCGCTGACGTAGGTCGAGGCGACCGGGAGTTCCGCGCCGAGACCCAGGCCGACCAGGAAGCGGAGCACCAGCAGTGCGGCCAGGCCGCCCACGAGCGCACTGGCACCGGTGGCGAGCCCGTACACGAGCAGAGTGAGCGCGAAGACCTGCCGACGGCCGAAGCGGTCCGCCAGCAGTCCGCCCAGTCCCGCGCCGACCGCCATTCCGACGAAGCCGATCGAGGCGATCCAGGCCGTCTCGCCGGGTGCGAGCTGCCACTGCACGGCGAGGGCGGCCAGGATGAACGAGATCAGGCCGACGTCCATCGCATCCAGCGCCCAGCCGATCCCCGACCCGGTGAGCACCCGGAGGTGTCGCCGTGTGAACGGAAGGGCATCGAGGCGCGCCGCGACGGTGTCGGTGTCGGAGGCCGAGTCGGTCATGAGGTCATGCTACGGAACGGACGGACGGGAGGATCACGCCGCCGGGGACGTGCGCGGCCGCCATCGGCGCGCGCCCCCGGTCCTGTCGAATCGGCGTAGGGTGGCGCCGTGTCGCTGTTCGCGGACCGGATCGAGGCCGGAGACGTCCTCGCCGCGGCGCTCGCGCGCTGGCGCGGCGTCGATGCGGTCGTGCTCGGCATCCCGCGCGGCGGGGTCGTCGTGGCCGCGCGCGTCGCCGCCGCTCTCGATCTGCGCCTGGGCGCCGTGGTGGTGCGCAAGCTCGGGGCGCCGAGGCGGGAGGAGTACGCCGTCGGTGCGATCGCGCCCGGAGTGCGGGTCGTCGATGAGCGGGCCCTGCGCCGGGAGGGGGTGACCTCCGCCGCGCTGTCGGCGATCGAGGAGCGCGAGCGCGCCGAGCTCGAGCGCCGGACGCGGGCGTTCGGAGCCACCGGTGCCCGCGACCCGGCGGGCACCGTGATCGTCGTCGATGACGGCATCGCCACCGGCGCCACGGCCGAAGCCGCATGCCGATCGCTGCGCGCTGCCGGCACGCGTCACCTCGTGCTGGCCGTGCCCGTGGCACCGCGCACCTACGAGCCCGCGCGATCGATCGCCGACGAGTTCGTCTGCCCCCACCGCATGGATCCGTTCTGGGCGGTCGGCTCCTTCTACGACGACTTCCGTCAGACAGAAGACGAGGAGGTCGCCCGGCTTCTCGCGGGCGACCTCCCGGACTGACGGAAAGGCGCGACGTCAGCGCAGCAGCGCGGCGCGCAGGGTGTCGAGCCCCACGCCGCCGATGTCGAGCGCGCGCTTGTGGAACTGCTTGATCGAGAACGCGGTGCCCTCGCGCTCGGCGAGCTCGTCGCGCAGCTGCTCCCAGATGCGCTGACCCACCTTGTACGACGGGGCCTGTCCGGGCCAGCCGAGGTAGCGGTTGACCTCGAAGCGCACGAACTCGTCGGGCATGTTCACGTTCGCGCGCATGAACTCCAGCGCGTACGCGGCATCCCACGTGCCTTCGCCGTCGGGACGCGGCTTCTCCAGGTGCACGCCCAGGTCGAGCGCGACGCGGGCGGCGCGCATGCGCTGGCCGTCGAGCATGCCCAGGCGGTCGGCCGGGTCGTCGAGGTAGCCGAGCTGCTCCATGAGGCGCTCGGCGTACAGGGCCCAGCCTTCGGCGTGGCCGCTGGTGCCGCCCAGAAGGCGACGCCAGGAGTTGAGCTGTGCGCGGTTGTACACGGCCTGGGCGATCTGCAGGTGGTGACCCGGGACGCCCTCGTGGTAGACGGTGGTCAGTTCGCGCCACGTGTCGAACTCGGTGACGCCCTCGGGCACCGACCACCACATGCGGCCCGGACGCGAGAAGTCGTCGGTCGGACCCGTGTAGTAGATGCCGCCTTCCTGCGTCGGGGCGATCATGCACTCGAGCTTGCGGATCGGCTCCGCGATGTCGAAGTGGGTGCGGCCGAGCTCCTCCACGGCGCGGTCGCTGGTCTCCTGCATCCACTTCTGGAGGGCCTCGGTGCCGTGGAGCTTGCGCGCGGCATCCTTCTCCAGGAAGGCGACCGCCTCGGCCACCGATGCTCCCGGCAGGATCTCATCGGCGATCGACTCCTGCTCCGCGACCATGCGGGCAAGCTCCTCGACGCCCCACTCATAGGTTTCGTCGAGGTCGATCTCGGCGCCGAGGAAGCGGCGCGAGTGCAGCGCGTAGAGCTCGCGACCGACGGCGTCCTTCTCGTGCGCGGCGGGGGCGAGCTCGCCGCCGAGGAAGGCCGCCAACGCGTCGTAGGCGACGCGGGCCGCCCCCGCGCTGTCGGCGAGGTCACGGGCGAGGGATGCCGGCAGCTGTCCGTCGGCGGGGGCCGCGTTGGCGGCGAAGGAGGCGAAGAACCCGGTGTCGGCGGTGTAGCGCGCGATCTGGGTGACGACCTCCTCGACCTGGCGACGTGCGGGGACGATCCCCTCGCGGATGCCCTCGCGCAGCGTGGCGATGTAGCCGTCGATCGCCTCCGGCAGCGCCTTCAGGCGCGTCGAGACGGTCGCCCAGTCGTCCGCGGTGTCGGTGGGCATCAGGTCGAAGACCGAGCGCAGCTCCTGCGCCGGCGAGGCGATGACGTTCAGGTCGCGCAGGTGCCACTTCGCCTCGTGGAGGTCCAGGTGCAGCTGCAGCTCGCGCGAGAGGTCGTCCTGGGTGACGGCGTCGATGTCGTCGACCGGGGACGCGGCCTGCAGCGCTGTGAGGGTGCCGCGTGCGGCGTCGGCCAGCCGGGCGTGGCCTTCGGGTGACTGGTCGCCGAAGCGGTGGTTGTGCTCCGAGCGGCCGATGTAGGTCGCGAGCATCGGTTCGAGCTCGGCGAGGGTGTCGACCCACGCGTCGGCGATCTGGTCGATCGGCGTGGGGGTGCGGGATTCACTCATGCCCTCGAGCCTAGATTCCGCGGCGGGGACGGCAAAACCCCGGACGGCGAGGTCGCCGCCCGGGGCCGGACCGGCCCGGATAAGTGCGCGGCTTCGTCCCAGTCGCCGCCGCGGCCGATCTGCACGTCCAGCGGCACCGACAGCTGAGCGGCATCGCCCATGCGCTCGCGCACGATGCGCTCGGCGGCATCCCACTCCCCCTCGGCGACCTCCACGACGAGTTCGTCGTGGATCTGCAGGAGCACGCGGGAGCGGAGCCCGTCCGCCACGAACTGGTCGTGGATGTGGAACAGGGCGATCTTCATGATGTCGGCGGCGCTGCCCTGGATCGGGGCGTTCAGCGCCGCGCGCTCGGCATTCTCGCGCAGCACGCGGTTGGGGCTCGCCAGATCCGGGAACGGCCGGCGCCGGCCGAAGATCGTCTCGGTGTATCCGTCGATGCGGGCCTGCTCGACGGACGAGCGCAGGTAGTCCCGCACCGCGCCGAAGCGGGCGAAGTACTCCAGCATCAGCGACTTGGCCTCGGACTGCTCGATGCGCAGCTGCTTGGACAGGCCGAACGCGGACAGGCCGTACACGAGCCCGTACGACATCGCCTTCACCTTCGTGCGCATCGCCGCGGTGACGTCTTCGGGTGCGACGCCGAACACGCGGGCGCCGACGAAGCGGTGGAGGTCTTCACCGGAGTTGAACGCCTCGATGAGCCCGGGGTCCTCCGACAGGTGCGCCATGATGCGCATCTCGATCTGCGAGTAGTCGGCGGTCAGCAGCGTGTCGTACGCGGGCCCGACTTCGAAGGCCGCCCGGATGCGGCGGCTTTCCGCCGTGCGGACGGGGATGTTCTGAAGGTTCGGATCCGTGCTCGAGAGGCGCCCCGTCTGGCTGCCCGTCTGCACGTAGGTCGTGTGGATGCGCTCGTCGGCGGCGATCGAGCCGTCGAGGGACTCGATGATCTGGCGGAGCTTGGTCGCCTCGCGATGCTGGAGGAGCAGATCGAGGAACGGGTGCGGATTGCTCTCCTGGAGGTCTGCCAGCACCGCGGCATCCGTGGAGTACCCGGTCTTGGTCTTGCGGGTCTTCGGCAGCTGCAGCTCGTCGAAGAGCACCTCCTGGAGCTGCTTGGGCGAGCCGAGGTTCACCTCGCGCCCGATCGCGGTGTAGGCATCTGCCGCGATGGCGTCGGCGCGCGCCGCGAGCTCCTGAGAGAACGAGGACAGCTTCTGGTGGGAGACCGACACGCCGGCCAGCTCCATGTCGGCCAGCGCGAGCAGGGTCGGCAGCTCGATCTCGGTGAGCACGCCGGCGACGGAGGCAGGCAGCTCCGCACGCAGGGCGGTGGCCACCCGCAGCGTGAACCACGAGAGCTGACCGGGGGTCGCCCCCTCCGTCTCGGGCACGAGCTGGGTCGGGTCGGCCTCGGGCAGCTTCTCGTCGAGGTAGCGGCCGACCAGATCGGCGAGCGACTTGTCGGGGAAGCTCGGGCGCAGCAGCCAGCCCGCCACGATCGTGTCGAATGCGAGCCCGCTCACACGCACGTCGGCTCGGCGCAGAGCCTTGACCTGCGGCTTGGCGTCGCTGAACACCTTGGGTGCGTCGGAGGCGAACCAGGGCGCCAGCGCCTGGGCCGTCTCGGTCGTCCAGGCGACCTCCACCGCATCGTCGGCGCGTGCGAGCCCGATCCGTGTCGGCAGCGACTCGGCGATGGTGACGGTGACGCCGATCTCGTCGGAGGTGTCGCTCAGCCACGCCCGAAGGCCCTCGGCGTCGGGCTCGGCGGGCGTCGGCATCGGCTGGGCGGGCGCGGCGGGGGCCGCCGCCATCGCAGGGTCGACGCCGGCGGCTTCGAACACCCGCGGGAGCAGGGTGCGGAACTCCAGGCGCGCGAAGATGTCGCGCACGGCCTCGGCGTCGATCGGCCGCACGGCCAGATCGGCGGGGCCGACGGGGAGTTCGACATCGCGCAGCAGGCGATTGAGAGCGCGGTTGCGCCGGACATCGTCGAGGTGGTCGCGGAGGTTGCCCCCGACGACGCCCTTGATCTCGCCCGCCCGCTCGAGCAGATCGTCGAGGGTGCCGAACTGGGTGAGCCACTTGACCGCGGTCTTCTCCCCCACCTTCGGCACGCCCGGCAGGTTGTCGCTGGTCTCGCCGACCAGCGCCGCGATGTCGGGATACTGCGCGGGGGGCAGTCCGTACTTCTCCACGACGGCGGCCGGGTCGTACCGTTTGAGCTGGGACACGCCCTGCACGTTCGGGTACAGCAGGGTGATGTCATCGTTCACGAGCTGGATCGTGTCGCGGTCGCCCGAGCACACCAGCACGTCGAACCCTTCGGCCGCGCCCTGGGTCGCGAGGGTGGCGAGGATGTCGTCGGCCTCGATGTCCTCCTGCTGGAGGACGGTGATGCTCATCGCGGCCAGGCACTCCTGCAGCAGCGGGATCTGCCCCTTGAACTCAGACGGCGTCTCGGAGCGGTTGGCCTTGTACTCGCTGTACTCCCGCGTGCGGAAAGACTGCCGCGACGTGTCGAAGGCGACGGCGAGGTGGGTCGGCTTCTCCGCCTTGATGAGGTTGATCAGCATGGCGAGGAACCCGTAGATGCCGTTGGTGTGCTGGCCGTCCTTCGTCGAGAAGTTGTCGATCGGCAGTGCGTAGAACGCGCGATAGGCGAGCGAATGGCCGTCGACGATCAGGAGGGTAGGCTTTGCGGAGTCTGGCACCCTGCAACTCTAGTCAGGGGCGCAGACACCTCTTCTCCCCCGTCACGCACGAAGGCGCGCCCATGGTCGACTCCTCCCCCGCATCCGCTCCCGCCGTCGACGCCCTGTCGTGGGCGAGCCGCCGCGGCATGGGCGCGCTCGCCGAGAAGATGGGCATGCGCTTCGTCGAGTTCTCGATCGATCGGTGCGTCGCCACCATGCCGGTCGAGGGCAACACCCAGCCGGTGGGTCTCATGCACGGCGGAGCATACGTCGTGCTGGGCGAGTCCCTCGGGTCGATGGCGGCCAACCTGCACGCCGGCGAGGGACGGCTCGCCGTCGGCGTCGACATCAACGCCACCCACACCCGCTCGGCGACTTCCGGCGTGGTCACCGGGGTGTGCACGCCCGTGCACCTCGGGCTCAGCATCACCGTGCACGAGATCGTCGTCACCGACGATCAGGGGCGCCGCTGCTCGACGGTGCGCATCACCAACCACATCATCGATCGACCGACCCGCTGACGACGAAGGGCGCCGCGATCCCGCGGCGCCCTTCGTCGGATGTCTGTGCGTCAGCCCTTCTTGGGCGCGAGCTGCTCGATGATCGCCTTCGCGACGTCCTGCATCGTGAGGCGGCGGTCCATCGACGCCTTCTGGATCCAGCGGAAGGCCTCCGGCTCGGACAGCCCCATCTTCTCGTTGAGCAGGCCCTTGGCGCGATCCACGAGCTTGCGGGTCTCGAACCGCTCCACCATGTCGGCGACCTCGGCCTCGAGCGTGATGATCTGCTCGTAGCGCGCCAGCGCGATCTCGATCGCGGGCAGGAGGTCGTTGGGCGTGAAGGGCTTCACGACGTACGCGAGGGCGCCCGCCTCGCTCGCACGCTCGACGAGCTCCTTCTGGCTGAACGCCGTCAGCAGCACGACGGGGGCGATGTGGTTCTTGCTGAGCTTCTCGGCCGCCGAGATGCCATCGAGCTGCGGCATCTTCACGTCCATGATGACCAGGTCGGGGCGCAGCTCCGTGGCCAGCTGCACCGCCGTCTCACCGTCGCCGGCCTCGCCGACCACGTCGTAGCCGTTGTCCCGGAGGATCTCGACGATGTCGAGGCGGATCAGCGACTCGTCCTCGGCGACGACGACGCGTCGGGGGGCGGTGGAGGATGCGGCCGCGTTCTGCTCGTGCTCAGTCACCCTAGAATCCTACGGTAATCTCGATGCGCGGTTGAGATCGCGCCGGTGTGGCGGAATGGCAGACGCGACCGACTCAAACTCGGTTGCCCGCGAGGGCGTGTGGGTTCGACTCCCACCACCGGCACCGCAGACGAAGGAGAGTGGATGCCTCGGGCGAGGCATCCACTCTCCTTTCGCGTTCGGCGTCAGGCGCCGAAGTACTGGTTGCCGAGCGCCTTGCTCTTGAGGGCGTCGAACTCGCCCTGGCTGATCGTGCCCGCATCGAGCAGGGCCTTCGCTTTGGCGATGTCATCCGAGGGGCTCGCCGAGGCCCGGGGACGGTAGTCGTCGTTCTCGGCGACCGTCGCGCTGCCGCGCGCCCGCGAGCGCTCGGCCATGCCGCGTCCTCGGGCGATCACGTAGACCAAGGCGGTGAGGAAGGGCAGGAAGATCAGGAACACGATCCACAGCGCCTTGAGCCAGCCGTTGAGCCTCTCGTCGCGGAACAGGTCGGTGATGATCAGGATCACCACGAAGATGTACGCGACGAAGTAGAAGCTCCACAGCAGGATCCAGAACAGATCCCAGAAGAACATCTGCGTCCTTTCGATGGAAATGAGAACGGTCGCTCACACACTAGTGGAGCGACCGTTCCCGATGTTCACATCGCTACTCGCGGTAGACCGGCGCCTTTCCGTGCACCGCGTCGCCCACCTTGTGGATGCGGATGTCGTTGGTGGAGCCGATGATCCCGGGAGGCGAGCCGGAGATCACCACGACCCGGTCGCCGACCTCGGCGAGGTCGTTCGACAGCAGGTAGTCGTCCACCTGGATGAACATGCGATCGGTGTGGGCCACGTGCTCCACGAGCGTGGACTGCACGCCCCATGTCACCGCCATGCGGCGGCGGATCGCGGGCTCCGGGGCGAAGCCGATCATCGGGATGCGCGGGCGAAGCCGCGACATGCGCCGGGCGGTGTCGCCCGACTCGGTGAAGATGCAGAGGTACTTCGCCTCGACGAACTCGGCGACCTCCATGGCGGCCAGCGTGATGGCGCCGCCCTGCGTGCGGGGCTTGGTGGTCAGCGGCGCGATGCGCTCGAGCCCATGCTCCTCGGTCGAGGCGATGATGCGGGCCATGGTCTCCACGACCACCACGGGGTAGTCGCCCACGCTCGTCTCGCCCGACAGCATGACCGCGTCGGCGCCGTCGAGGACGGCGTTGGCGACGTCGCTGGTCTCGGCGCGGGTGGGCACCGGGTTGTTGATCATCGACTCGAGCATCTGGGTCGCGACGATGACCGGCTTGGCCATGCGGCGGCACAGCTCGACCGCGCGCTTCTGCACGATCGGCACCGCCTCCAGCGGCAGCTCGACGCCCAGGTCGCCGCGGGCGACCATGATCCCGTCGAACGCGTCGATGATCTCCTCGAGGTTCTCGACCGCCTGCGGCTTCTCGATCTTGGCGATCACGGGTACGTGGCGACCCTCTTCGGCCATGATCACATGGACGCGCTGCACGTCCTTCGCGTCGCGGACGAACGACAGGGCGATCAGGTCTGCGCCGGCGTTGAGACCCCAGCGCAGGTCCGCCTCGTCCTTCGCGGACAGTGCCGGCACGTTGACGGCGACGCCGGGAAGGTTGATGCCCTTGTTGTTGGAGACCGGGCCGCCGACGATGACCTTGGTCGTGACGACGGTGCCGTCGGTCTCGACGACCTCGACGCGCACTTTGCCGTCGTCGATCAGCAGGGTGTCGCCGGGCTTGACGTCCTGGGGCAGGCCCTTGAACGTCGTCGAGCAGATCTCCTTGGTTCCGGCGATGTCCTCGATGGTGATCTTGAAGATGTCGCCTTCGGCGAGATCGTGGGGTCCGTCGGCGAACTTGCCGAGACGGATCTTGGGGCCCTGCAGGTCGACGAGGACGGCGACGGCGCGGCCGGCGTCGTCAGCGGCCTTGCGGACATTGGCGAAGTTGTTCTCGTGGACCGAGTAGTCGCCGTGGCTCAGATTGAACCGGGCGACGTCGACACCCGCGTCGATGATGGCGCGAACCATCTCGTACGACGAGGTCGCAGGTCCCAGGGTGGCGACGATCTTGGCGCGTCTCATCCGTGTGATCTCCGGGTGGGGTGTGAAGTGGCGGAAAGGCCGTGGCCAGCCTACGCGGGCTGCAGACCGATCGCGACATCGGTCGGGCGCACGGGAGCGGGCAGTGCGGTCTCTCCCATGAGGTACTCGTCGACGCGCGCAGCGGCGGCGCGGCCCTCCGCGATGGCCCACACGATGAGCGACTGGCCGCGGCCGGCATCGCCGGCCACGAACACGCCGGGGGCGGTCGTCTGGTAGTCGTTCTCGCGCGTGACATTGCCCCGCGCGGTGAACTGCGTGCCGAGCTGCTCCTCGAGGAGGGCGCGCTCGGGGCCGGTGAAGCCCATGGCGATGAGCACGAGGTCGGCCGGGATCTCTCGCTCGGTGCCGCTCTTGGGCACTCGGCGGCCGTCGACGAACTCGGTCTCGGCCACACGCAGGGCGCGCACCTCGCCCGCACCGTTGCCGAGGAACTCGACCGTCGATGCGAGGTAGCTCCGCTCGCCGCCCTCCTCGTGCGCGGAGGAGATCTCGAAGACGTGCGGCATCATCGGCCACGGCTGGCTGTCGGGCCGCTCCCCTGGGGGGCGGCGTCCGATGGCGAGGTTCGTGACGCTGAGCGCGCCGTGGCGGTGGGCCGTGCCGATGCAGTCGGCGCCGGTGTCGCCACCGCCGATGACGACGACGTGCTTGCCCTCTGCGGTGATCTGGTTCGCCACCGCGTCTCCGGCCACGGCGCGGTTCGACTCCACGAGGTACTCCATCGCGAAGTGCACGCCGGCGAGATCGCGACCGGGGATCGGCAGCTCGCGCGGCACCGTGGCGCCGGTGGCGATGACGACCGCGTCGTAGCGGGCGCGCAGATCGCTCCACGTGATGTCCTTGCCGATCTCCACACCGGCGCGGAATCGCGTGCCCTCGTCCTGCATCTGGCGGAGGCGCGACTCGAGGTGCTTCTTCTCCATCTTGAAGTCGGGGATGCCGTAACGCAGGAGCCCGCCGATGCGGTCGTCGCGCTCGTAGACGGCCACCGTGTGGCCGGCGCGCGTGAGCTGCTGCGCCGCGGCGAGGCCGGCCGGTCCGGAGCCCACGACGGCGACCGTCTTTCCGGTGAGCCTGCCCGGCGGTTCGGGCTCGATCCAGCCGTTGCCGAAGGCCTCGTCGACGATCGAGACCTCGATCTGCTTGATCGTCACGGCGGGCTGATTGATCCCGAGCACGCACGAGCTCTCGCACGGCGCCGGACACAGTCGGCCCGTGAACTCCGGGAAGTTGTTCGTCGCGTGCAGACGCTCGATCGCGGCACGGCCCTCGCCGCGCCAGGTCAGGTCGTTCCACTCCGGGATGAGGTTGCCCAGCGGGCAGCCCTGGTGGCAGAACGGCACGCCGCAGTCCATGCAGCGCCCCGCCTGGCGCCGGAGCACGCCGGAATCACCGGGCTCGTACACTTCTTTCCAGTCCATGATGCGGACCGGTACCGGCCGGCGCGGCGGCAGCTCGCGCTCGGTGACCTTGAGAAAGCCCTTCGGGTCAGCCACCCGTCACCTCCAGAATGCGTGTCCAGACGACATCGCCGTCGGGATCGAGTCCTTCCGCCACCGCGGCCTGCCGGGTCTGCAGCACAGCGGCGTAGTCGCGCGGAAGAACGCGGACGAAGTTCTCCAGCTCGGCCTCGAAGTCATCGAGGAGAGCTGCGGCCAGGGTGGAGCCGGTCTCGGTGCGGTGCTGCTCGAGCAGGTCGCGCAGGATCTCGGCATCACCGGAGCCGAGCTCGCCGAGGACGAGCTCTCCCGCGGCCAGCGCCTCGCGGTTGACGAGGTTGCGGTCGAGCCGGTGGATGTAGGCGGTTCCCCCCGACATTCCGGCGCCGAGATTGCGGCCGGTCTGGCCGAGAATGACGGCGAGGCCGCCGGTCATGTACTCGAGCGCGTGGTCGCCCACGCCCTCGACGACGGCGGTCGCACCGGAGTTGCGCACCAGGAACCGCTCGCCCACGACGCCGCGCAGGAACATCGTCCCCTGCGTCGCCCCGTAGCCGATGACGTTTCCGGCGATCACGTTCTGCGACGCGTCGAACGTCGCCGAGCGCGGGGGCCGGACGACGATCTGACCCCCCGACAGTCCCTTGCCGACGTAGTCGTTGGAGTCGCCTTCGAGGCGCAGCGTGATGCCGGCGGGCATGAAGGCGCCGAAGGACTGGCCGGCCGAGCCGGTGAGGTTCACGGTGATCGCCCCGGCGGGCAGCCCGTTCTCGCCGTGCGCGCGGGTGACGCGGTTGCCGAGCATCGTGCCCACCGAGCGCGCGGTGTTGCGCACGGGCAGGTCGATGGTGATCCGTCCGCCGTGCGCGATGACGTCCTGCGCGCGCTCGATGAGCTGCACGTCGAAGTGGTCGTCGAGCTCGTGGTCCTGGCCGCGCGCGTTGCGGCGCGGCTCGTCCTCGGCGAATGCGGGGCCCTCGAGGATCGGCGTCAGGTCGAGACCGCTGGCCTTCCAGTGCGCGATCGCGCCGTCGACGTCGAGGAGCTCGTTGTGGCCGATCGCCTCGTCGAGCGATCGGAATCCGAGCTCGGCGAGGTACTCGCGCACCTCCTGCGCGATGAACTCCATGAAGTTGACCACGAACTCCGGCTTGCCGCCGAAACGCGCGCGCAGCGTCGGGTTCTGGGTCGCCACGCCGACCGGGCAGGTGTCGAGGTGGCAGACGCGCATCATGATGCACCCCTCCACCACCAGAGCGGTGGTGGCGAAGCCGAACTCCTCCGCGCCCAGGAGCGCGGCGACGATGACGTCGCGGCCGGTCTTGAGCTGGCCGTCCGCCTGCACCACGACCCGATCGCGCATGCCGTTGAGCATGAGCGTCTGCTGCGTCTCGGCGAGGCCGAGCTCCCACGGCGTTCCCGCGTGCTTGAGCGAGTTCAGCGGGCTCGCGCCGGTGCCGCCGTCGTGGCCGGAGACGAGGATGACATCGGCGAGGGCTTTGGCCGTGCCCGCCGCCACCGCGCCGATCCCGGACTGGCTCACGAGCTTGACGTGGACGCGGGCGTCGGGGTTCGCGCGCTTGAGATCGAAGATCAGCTGCTTGAGGTCTTCGATCGAGTAGATGTCGTGGTGCGGCGGCGGGGAGATCAGACCCACACCGGCGGTGCCGCCGCGTGTCCGCGCGATCCACGGATAGACCTTCGCCGGGGGCAGCTGCCCGCCCTCGCCGGGCTTCGCGCCCTGCGCGAGCTTGATCTGGATGTCGTCGGCGTGCGTGAGATACATGCTCGTCACGCCGAATCGACCGGAGGCCACCTGCTTGATCGCGCTGCGGCGCTCGGGGTCGAGCAGACGATCGACGTCCTCGCCGCCTTCGCCGGTGTTCGACTTGCCGCCGATGCGGTTCATCGCGATGGCGAGGGTCTCGTGCGCCTCCTTGGAGATGGAGCCGTAGCTCATCGCGCCGGTCGAGAAGCGCTTGACGATCGCCGAGACGGGCTCGACCTCGTCGATCGGGACCGGGTGACGGGTGCCCGCGCGCAGCTTGAACATGCCGCGCAGCGTCTTCAACTCCTGCGCCTGGTCGTCGACGAGCTTCGTGTACTCGCGGAAGATGTCGTACCGGCGCTCTCGCGTCGAGTGCTGCAGCCGGAACACGGTCTCGGGGTTGAACAGGTGGGGCGATCCGTCGCGGCGCCACTGGTACTCGCCGCCGGTCCACAGCCGCTCGTGGGCGCGCACGGCGGCGTCCTCGGGATAGGCGTAGGCGTGGCGGGCGGCGTTCTCCGACGCCACGACGTCCAGGCCCACTCCGCCGAGCTTGGTCTCGGTGCCGGTGAAGTAGTCGTCGACGAACTCCGGCGACAGGCCCACGGCCTCGAACACCTGGGCGCCCGCGTACGACGAGACCGTCGAGATGCCCATCTTCGACATGATCTTCAGCACGCCCTTGCCGAGCGCGTAGATCAGGTTCTTCACGGCCTTCTCCGGAGAGACGCCCGTGATGTAACCGGCGCGCACCAGGTACTCGACGGTCTCCATCGCCAGGTACGGGTTCACCGCCGACGCGCCGTAGCCGATCAGGGTGGCGACGTGGTGGACTTCGCGCACATCTCCGGCCTCCACGACGAGCCCGCACTTCATGCGCGTCTGGTTGCGGATGAGGTGGTGGTGCACGGCCGCGAGCATGAGCAGCGACGGGATCGGCGCGAGGTCCTTGTTGGAGTCGCGGTCGCTGAGCACGATGAACTCGGCGCCGTCCTCGATGGCCTGGTCGACCTCGCGGCACATCTGCTCGAGGCGCTTCTTCATCCCCTTGTGCCCGGCCTCGACCCGGTACAGGCCCCGGATGGTGACCGAGGTGCGCCCGGGCAGCGCGGTGTCGATGTGCTGGATCTTGGCCAGCTCGTCGTTGTCGATCACCGGGAAGTCCAGTGTGACGGTGCGCGTGTGCTCGGGGCCCCAGTCCAGCAGGTTGCGCTCGGGGCCAAGGCCCAGAGCGAGCGAGGTGACGACCTCTTCGCGGATCGAGTCCAGCGGCGGGTTGGTCACCTGCGCGAACTGCTGCGTGAAGTAGTCGAACAGGAGGCGCGGCCGCTCGCTGAGCACGGCGACGGGAGTGTCGCTGCCCATCGCGCCGAGCGGCTCCGCACCGTTCTGGCCCATGGGGGTCAGCAGGATGCGGACCTCCTCCTCGGTGTAGCCGAACGTGCGCTGGCGGCGCGTGATCGAGGCGATCGGATGAACGATGTGCTCGCGCTCGGGCAGATCGGCGAGCTTGACCCTGCCGGCGTCGAGCCACTCCTGCCACGGGTGCATGTCCGCGAGCTGCGTCTTGATCTCGTCGTCTTCGATGATGCGGCGCTGCGCGGTGTCGACCAGGAACATGCGGCCGGGGCGCAGGCGCCCACGGCGCTTGATGCGCTCGGGCTCGAAGTCGAGCACGCCGGTCTCGCTGCCGATCACGACCAGGCCGTCGGTGGTCTCGGTCCAGCGGCCGGGACGCAGGCCGTTGCGGTCGAGGGTCGCTCCCACGAGCGTGCCGTCGGTGAAGATCAGGGCGGCGGGGCCGTCCCAGGGTTCCATCTGCATCGAGTGGAACTCGTAGAACGCGCGCAGCTTCGGGTCGACGTCGAGCTGCTTCTCGTACGCCTCGGGAACCATCATCATGATCGCGTGCGGGAGGCTGCGCCCGGTCAAGGTGAGCAGCTCCAGCACCTCGTCGAACGAGGCCGAGTCGCTCGCGCCGTCGGTGCAGATCGGCAGGAGCGGCTCGATGTCGCCGAGCAGCTCGGACTCGAGCTGGGACTGGCGGGCCCGCATCCAGTTGCGGTTGCCGTTGACGGTGTTGATCTCGCCGTTGTGCGCGAGCATGCGCAGAGGCTGGGCCAGCGGCCAGGACGGGAAGGTGTTGGTCGAGTAGCGCGAGTGCACGACCGCGAGCTCCGAGGCGAAGCGCTCGTCCTGCAGGTCGGGGTAGAACGGCTCCAGCTGCAGGGTGGTGACCATGCCCTTGTAGCCGAGGGTGCGCGAGGACAGCGACACGAAGTAGGCGCCGAGCTCGGTGCGGGAGCGCTTGCGCAGACGGAAGGTGCGCCGGTCCAGCTGGATGCCCGACAGCGCGGGCTGGTCGCCGACCGCAGGACGGGCGACGAACAGCTGCTCGAACACGGGTCGCGCTTCGAAGGCCAGCTTGCCGAGGTTCTCCTCGGCGGTCGGCACCTCGCGCCAGCCGAGCACGTCGAGGTTCTCGCTCCGGGCGATCTGCTCGATGCCGGCCTTCTGGGCCGCGCGGGCGTCGTCATCGCGCGGGAGGAAGATCAGACCGGCCGCGTACTCGCCCACCGGCGGCAGGGTGAAGTCGACGACGGCCCGCAGGAACGCGTCGGGCATCTGCGTCAGGATGCCGGCGCCGTCGCCGGTGCCCGCGTCGGACCCGATGGCGCCGCGGTGCTCGAGGTTGCGCAGGGCGGTCAGCGCCAGGTCGATGATGTCGTGGCCGGGCTCGCCGCGCAGCGTCGCCACCATGGCGAGGCCGCACGCGTCCTTCTCGAACGCCGGGTTGTACATCCCCTGCTTGGCGGGGAATGCGTCGGTCAGAGAAGTGCTCGGCTGCGCTGAGGCGCTGCGACGGGGGCTCGAAGCCATACCTACCGTCCTCACGTTGATACTCAAAGTTGGGACGACGTCGGCCCGGGAGTGCTCGAAGGGAATGCGATCGAGCGTGCTTACTTCGTGGCGACTGTGCTTGTGGCGTTCGCGGTGGCTTCGGTCGTCGTCGGATCGCTGACGTCGACGAAGTCGTCGGTGTTCTGCGATTGTACAGCCCCCTCCGGGCTCCACTCGCGACCGGGAACATACGGCGACGGCTCGTAGCCGGGGTGACGGCGGGCCTGCGCGACGATGATCGCGAGACCGATGACGACACCGATGATGGCGGCCCAGACGTTGGTGCGCAGGCCGAGGATGATCTCGCTCGGGTCGATGCGGATCGACTCCCACACGATGCGGCCGGCGCTGTACCAGACGAGGTACACGCCGAACAGGCGACCCCACTGCAGGCGGAACCGGCGGCCGACCCAGACGATGACCAGCACGCCGAGAGTGTTCCAGATCACCTCGTACAGGAAGGTCGGGTGGAACAGCGTGCCGGGCTCGAGGCCGGCGGGGAACGCGGCGTTGTCGCTGTCGATCTCCAGGCCCCACGGCAGGTCGGTGGGCAGCCCGAACAGCTCCTGGTTGAACCAGTTGCCGAAGCGGCCGATCGCCTGGGCGAGCAGGAGGCCGGGTGCCAGCGCATCGGCGAAGGTCCAGAAGCGGATGCCGGTCCAGCGGCACCCGAGCCACGCGCCGACCGCGCCGCCGATCAGGGCGCCGTAGATGGCGATCCCGCCCTCCCAGATGAACAGCGCCGAGAGCGGGTTCGCGCCCTCGCCGAAGTAGAACCCCCAGTGGGTGAGCACGTGGTAGATGCGCGCCGTGATGATCGCGAGGGGAACGGCGATCAGCGCGATGTCGATGACCACCCAGGGCTCGGCGCCGCGCTTGGTCAGGCGATGATTCGTCCACAGCGTGGCGACGATGATGCCCGTGATGATGCACAGCGCGTAGAAGTGGATGCGCAGAGGGCCGATCTCGATGAAGCTGATCGTCGGGCTCGGGATGCTGGCGGCGACGCCCTGGGCGAGCAGGGTCTGTGCGGCGGTGATCATGTGGGCGTTCCTTGCTGAGGGGATGCCGGCGACAGCCGACCTGTGAAGTCTAAACCGCGGGCCGGACGGTGCCCGCGGCGAGCGTGGCGGCCGTCGCGCGCAGGCCGTCGAGGCCTCCGTCGCGGAGCGCGCGCACGAGCGCGGTGCCGACGATCGCCCCGTCGGCGTAGTCGACGACGCCGCCGACCTGCTCGGCGGTGGAGATGCCGATGCCGACGCACGCGTGCTGCGCGCCGCGCGCCCGCAGACGGGTCACGAGCGTCCGGGCCGCCGCGTCGAGCTGTGCGCGCTCACCGGTGATGCCCATGGTCGAGACCGTGTACACGAATCCGGTGGAATGCTCGACGATCAGATCGAGCCGGTCGTCGGTGGAGGTGGGGGCGGCGAGGAAGACGCGGTCCAGACCCGTGCGGGTGCTCGCGGCGATCCACTCCCCCGCGGCCTCAGGCGTGATGTCCGGGGTGATCAGTCCGGCTCCGCCGGCGGCGAGCAGGTCGTCGGCGTACCGGTCCACGCCGTACTGCAGCACCGGGTTCCAGTACGTCATCACGAGCACCGGCACATCGACGCGCCGCGTGATCTCGCGCACGGCCGTGAAGGTGTCGCGCAGCCGGAATCCGCCCGCGAGGGCGGTCTGCGTGGCCTCCTGGATGACCGTTCCGTCCATGACCGGGTCGGAATAGGGCGGCCCGAGCTCCAGCACGTCGGCGCCGCTGTCGGCCAGTGCGACGGCGGCCTCGATGCTCGTCTCGAGGTCGGGGAAGCCGAGCGGAAGGTACCCGACGAACGCGCCGCGCCCCGCCGCACGCGCGGCGTCGATGGCCGCGGCGACCCGGGACGTCACGAGGCGGCTCCTTCGTCGTACAGGCCGAAGTACCGGGCTGCGGTGTCCATGTCCTTGTCGCCGCGGCCGGACAGGCAGACGGCGAGGATCGCGTCGGGCCCGAGCTCGCGGCCGATGCGCAGAGCGCCCGCCAGCGCGTGGGCGGACTCGATCGCGGGGATGATCCCCTCGGTGCGCGACAGCAGCCGCAGGGCCTGCATGGCTTCGTCGTCGGTGGCCGGGATGTAGTCGGCGCGGCCGATCGACGCCAGCCACGCGTGCTCCGGTCCGACGCCGGGGTAGTCCAGACCCGCCGAGATCGAGTGCGACTCGATGGTCTGCCCGTCCTCGTCCTGCAGCACGAAGGTCTTCGCGCCGTGCAGCACGCCGGGACGGCCGCGCTCGATCGAGGCCGCGTGACGGGTCGTGTCCACGCCGTCACCGGCGGCCTCGACACCGTAGAGGCGCACCTCGGCGTCGTCCAGGAACGCGTCGAACATGCCGATCGCGTTGGAGCCGCCGCCGACGCAGGCGAGCACCGCGTCGGGCAGGCGTCCGGCCTCCTCGAGAAGCTGGGAGCGCGCCTCTTCGCTGATGACCTTCTGGAAGTCCCGCACCATGGCGGGGAACGGGTGAGGTCCGGCCGCCGTGCCGAAGATGTAGTTGGTGGTCTCGACCGAGGCGACCCAATCGCGGTACGCGTCGTTGATGGCGTCCTTGAGGGTGCGCGATCCGGTCGTCACCGGCACCACCTCCGCGCCCAGCAGCCGCATGCGCGCGACGTTGAGCGCCTGGCGCTCGGTGTCGACCTCGCCCATGTAGATCGTGCAGTCCAGGCCGAACAGCGCGGCCGCCGTGGCGGTGGCGACGCCGTGCTGCCCCGCGCCGGTCTCGGCGATCACGCGTGTCTTGCCCAGCCGCCGGGTCAGCAGCGCCTGGCCGAGCACGTTGTTGATCTTGTGCGAGCCGGTGTGGTTGAGGTCCTCGCGCTTGAGGAAGATGCGCGCACCGCCCGCGTGCTCGGCGAAGCGCGGCACCTCGGTGATGGGCGACGGGCGTCCCGCGTACGAATTCAGAAGCCGGACGAACTCGGCCTGGAACTCGGGGTCGGCCTTGGCCGCCTCGTACTCGAGGGTGAGCTCGTCGATGGCGGCGATGAGCGACTCGGGCATGTAGCGCCCGCCGAACTCGCCGAAGAAGGGGCCGGTGACCTCGCGCAGACTCACGGGATCTCGCTCCGATCGCTCGGGGTGTCGAACGATCCCGCCGCGAGGAACGCGGCGAGCGTCGAAACAGGGTCGTTGGTCACGAGAGCCTCGCCGATGAGGACGACATCGGCTCCCGCGCGCCGGTAGTGCTCGACGTCGGCCGGCGCGAGCACCGCCGACTCCGCGATCCGCACGGCATCGGCGGGGATGCGCTCGGCGAGCCGGCCGAAGAGATCCCGATCGAGCTCGAATGTCGACAGGTCGCGCGCGTTGACCCCGATCAGGCGCGCGCCGATGTCGGCTGCCCGGTCGACCTCCTCCGCGGAGTGGGTCTCGACCAGCGGCGTCATCCCGAGCTCGAGCGCGAGGGCGTGCAGACGTGCGAGCACGTCCTGCGGGAGGGCGGCGACGATCAGCAGCACGAGGTCGGCGCCGGCGGCGCGCGCCTCGAGCACCTGATACTCCGTGGCGATGAAGTCCTTGCGCAGCACCGGCAGCGACACGGACGACTTCACGGCCTCGAGGTCCGCGAGACTGCCCTTGAACCGTCGGCCTTCGGTGAGCACCGAGATGGTCGACGCGCCACCGGTCTCGTACCGCCGCGCCTGCAGCGCCGGGTCGGGGATCTCGGCCAGATCGCCGCGCGAGGGACTCGCGCGCTTGACTTCGGCGATGATCTTCACCCGATCAGCCGGTGCGAGCGCGCCGAGTGCGTCGAGTGCGGAGGGCTGCGCGAGGGCGTCGCGTTCGACCGCGGCCAGCGGCCGCCCGAGTGCGCGCGTCTCGGCGTCTTCCACCGCGCCGGCCGTGAGGTCGGCGAGCACGATCAGTGCGCTTTCGGCGTGTACTTCGGACCGTTCACGCCGTAGCCGGCCTTGGCCATGGCCCAGCCCACCACGAGTCCGATGACGACGAGGACCGCGGAGGCCCAGACGAGCCAGACGACTTCGAAGAAGAATGCGGTCGTGCCGATCGCGACGGCGACCAGCATGATCACGACAGCGGTCCAGGCGGCGGGCGAGTGTCCGTGGCCGGGATCGCCGATGGGGTTGCTCATGGATGTCCTCCGGAAGTGCGTGGGCCTGGTCAGTCTAGCGTTTCACGCGGTCGGGTCGTCGCCGCGTGACAGGTCGTCCCAGGAGTCGATCGCGTCGTGGGGGCGCGAGCCCGCCGGGCCGGAGGGCTGAGCGCTCGGGGCCTCCGAGCGGTAGCGCCGGTCGCCGCCGCGCCAATGCCGCGCCGTGGCGAGGGTGAACACGCCCGCGGCGATCAGCACCACCCACACCGCTGCCGTGACCGCCGGCCACGGGGTCGCGCTGATCGACAGGACGAGCTCCGACACCGCGGCAGGGCCGGTGATGCCGGTCGCCGCCGTGACGGCGCCCGCCACGGCATCGACGGGGTGCTCCAGCGCCACACGCGCGGTGAGGATCAGCAGCGTCACGCCGATCACGAGCGACAGCGCGCCGAAGGCGTAGCGCAGCGCGAGGCCGACGATGCTCAGCGCGCCCCCGAGCGCGAGCGCGGCGAGGCTCAGCGGTGCCAGCAGCGCGACCGCGTCGGCACCCGGGACGGCGAGCGGCTCGGCGGCGCCGTCGGCGAGGAAGACCTCCAGCCAGACCTGGGTCGAGGAGATGACACCGAGCGCACCGGAGGCGACGACGGCCACGACGGACAGGAGGCGGGCACGGCGGATCACCTGTCCAGGGTAGTCGGCGACCGGCGCCGTCGGGATCGGACGCGGTCAGCGCGCCAGCAGGCAGCAGGCGGCGCCGCCGGGTGCTGTGACGACGCGCCGGCCCGTGGCATCCACCCAGTGGCCCCAGTAGTCGGAGCCGCCGCTGCGCACGGTGTAGCCGCCGAAGGTCATCCCCTCGACGGAGACCGGCGCACCGGCGCGTCGGATGGTCAGGTGCACGTGGTCGAAGGTCGCTCCCCCGCCGCACGGCAGCGTCCGCCCGACATCGCCGAGGTAGGTGCCGGCGGCCACGGTCGTGCCGACCAGCTGCGTCTGCTCGTTGACGAGGTGGTAGTAGGTGGACTGCCAGCCGCCGGCGTGACTGATGCCGAGGTAGGATCCGGCGCCGCATTGGACGCGGTAGACGGTGCCGGGCGCGATCGCGAGCACCCGCGTGGACCCCCCTGCTCGCGGTCCGAAGTCGAGCGAGCCGCGTGCGCCCTGTCCGGTGCCGAACGACGAGTGCGGCGCGCCGGCGGCCCAGCTCTGCCCGGTGGCGTACGGGAGGCGCCAGACCGGCGAGCCGGGGCTCGTCATCGTCGACCACAGGACGGCGCCGGCGGAGGTGCGCAGCAGGGCGTCTCCGGCGTCGGCCATCGTCAGCGAGGTCGCGGCGGTTCCCGAGGTGCTCGTCTGCCAGATGATCCGGCCGTCCACGCTGTAGAGCACGGCGTTGCCGTCGCCGCGGACGCGGAGGGCGCGCGGCGATGCGTCCGCCGACCACGATCGCCACCGCAGCGTCGTTCCGCGGTGCACGCTGATCTCGCCGTCGATGCCGACGCAGAGGCGATGGGATGCATCGGGCGAGGTCAGGCAGGAGCCTGCGCGCACCTCGGTCGATGACGTGATGACTCCGCCGGTCGCCGCGGTGAGAGAGGTTCCGACGACCGTGAGCCGGTCGGAGACGGTGGCCGAGACCGCGCCGGCGCCGCCGAGCACGAGGATGCGGCCGGGGGCGAGACGGATGATCTCGCGCGCCGTCGCGACGGGCACGGAGCCCGGTGTGGTCAGCAGCAGCGGTCCGTCCGCCGCCGCCGCGGCACCGGAGAGCGCATCGGGGAAGTCGGCTCCGCTCGCCACCGACACGGTCGGCGCGCCGTCGGGGAACGTGGCCGCGGCGATGGCGGCGGCGGTCGCGTACCGATCGGCGCCGGCCAGCCGCTGGACGGGCGCCCCGGTGGCGGCCGCGGCGGCATCGGCGACCGCCGCGCTCACCGCGCCGGTGCCGCCGGCGATGACGACGCGTGCGGGGCGCAGCCGGACGAGCTCGGCCCGCACCGCCGCCGGCAGCGCCGTGCGCCCCGTGAGCAGGATCGGGCCGCCCTGTCGTCCGGCGGCGGGCGCCGCCGCCAGCGCATCGGCGTAGGTCGTCCCGTCGACGAGGTAGGCGACGGGGGCGCCGGCGGCGAAGGTCGCGGCGCTGACGGCGGCGGAGGTCGCGTAGCGGTCGGCGCCGGCGATGCGGGTGACCGCGCCCGCGGTGTACGCGGCCAGCGCGTTCATCACCCCCGCCGAGATGACGCCCTCTCCGCCGAGCACGATGATGCGGCCGGGGCGGAGCCGGGTGAGCTCGCCCGCGGTCGCGGCCGGCAGCGACGCAGCGAGGGTGAGCAGCACCGGCGCCGAGCGTGCCCGAGCCGCTGCCGACCCCGACAGCGCGTCGGGGAAGTCGAGTCCCGCGGCGATGTAGGCCGTCGCGACTCCCGGCGAGAAGGTCGAGGCGCTGATGGCCGCCGACGTCTCGAAGCGGTCGTCGCCGGCGAGCCGCTGCACGGAGGCGACGGCGGCTGCCGCGGGCGCGGCGGGGGCGGCGAACAGGGCCGCGACGGTGAGGGCGGCCAGGACCAGCGCGCCTGAGCGCTGCCGGCCCCGCCCCCGCATCGCCCTATGCTCCGGGGACGTCGATGCCCGGGTCGGCGGCGGAGGGATCGGCACGCAGGTCGGCGACCAGCGGGGTGAGATCGTCGGCGTCGAAGCACGTGCGGGTTCCGGTGTGACAGGCCGGTCCGACCTGCTCGACCGAGATCAGCACGGCATCGCCGTCGCAGTCCAGCCGGGCGCCCCTCACGAGTTGGATATTGCCCGATGTGTCGCCCTTGCGCCAGTACTCCTGCCGCGAGCGGGACCAGAAGGTCACGCGCCCCTCGGTCAGCGTGCGGCGCAGGGCCTCGGCATCCATCCAGCCCAGCATCAGCACCTCGCGGGTGTCCCACTGCTGGATGACGGCGGCGACGAGCCCGTTCTCGGTGAAGGCGACGCGCGCGATGCGATCGTCGACCGGCGTGCTCACGATCCGACCTCCCGTACGGCCACTCCCCCGGCCTTCATGGCCGATTTCACGTCGCCCACCGTCAGTTGCCCGGAGTGGAAGACGGATGCGGCGAGCACCGCGTCGGCGCCCGCGGCGATCGCCGGGGCGAAGTCCTCGGCCCTGCCCGCCCCGCCGGAGGCGATGACGGGGACGCTGGAGAGCTCCCGCATGAGCGAGACGAGCTCGAGGTCGAAGCCCTGTTTGGTGCCGTCGGCATCGATGGAGTTCACCAGCAGCTCGCCGGCGCCGCGCTCGATGGCCTCCCGCGCCCACTCGAGGGCGTCGAGCGAGGTCTCCGTGCGGCCCCCGTGGGTGGTGACCACGAAGCCCGATGCCGTGGCAGAGGAGCGCTTCACATCCAGGGAGAGCACGAGCACCTGCGCGCCGAAGCGGTCGGCGATCTCGTCGAGCAGGTCGGGGCGGGCGATGGCGGCGGAGTTCACGCCGATCTTGTCGGCGCCCACCCCGAGCAGGCGCGCGACGTCGTCGGCGGAGCGCACGCCGCCGCCCACGGTGAGCGGGATGAAGACCTCCTCGGCGGTGCGCTGCACCACCTCGTAGGTCGTCGCCCGGTCATCCACCGTCGCCGTCACATCGAGGAACGTGAGCTCGTCGGCGCCCTGGCGAAAGTACTCGCGGGCAAGCTCGACCGGATCGCCCATGTCGCGCAGGTTCTCGAAGTTGACGCCCTTGACGACCCGGCCGGCCGCCACGTCCAGGCACGGGATCACACGGCAGACGAGGCTCATCACAGCCTCGCGTTGTGGATCGCGGTGACGAGGATGGCCCGCGCGCCGATCGCGTACAGCGCGTCCATCACCTTGTTGACGCTCGAGCGGGCCACCATGACCCGCACGGCCACCCACTCGGGGTCGCGCAGCGGCGAGATCGTGGGCGACTCGACGCCGCCGGCGATGGCCACCGCCTCGTCGACCAGCGCTGCGGGCAGGTCGTAGTCGACCATGACGTAGCGGCGGGCGACCATCACGCCGCGCAGGCGTCGCAGGAGCGTGTCCGTGCCCGCGGCATCGGACGGCCCCGTGATCAGCACGGCCTCCGACTGCAGGATCGGCGGCCCGAAGACCTCGAGCCCCGCCTGGCGGAGAGTGGTGCCCGTCTCGACGACGTCGGCGACCGCGTCGGCCACTCCCAGGCGCACCGCCGACTCGACCGCGCCGTCCAGCGGCACGAGGTCGACGGCGACGCCGTGCTCGTCGAGGAAGGCGTCGACCAGGCCCGGGTACGACGTGGCGATGCGCACGCCCTCCAGATCGCCGATCTCGGCGAAGCGGCCCGGCGGCGCGGCGAAGCGGAACGTCGACCGGCCGAAGCCGAGCGCCTCGATCTCGCGGGCGCCGGGCATCCGCGCGTCGCGGAGCAGATCGCGCCCGGTGATGCCGACATCGAGCGCGCCGGACCCGACGTAGGTGGCGATGTCCTTGGGGCGCAGGTAGAAGAACTCGACCTCGTTGTCGGCGTCGACGACGTGGAGGTCCTTGGGGTCGCGGCGGCCGGTGTATCCGGCCTCGCGCAGCATGTCGGTGGCGGTCTCGGCGAGCGAGCCCTTGTTCGGCACGGCGATGCGGAGCATGAATGGCTTTCTGAAGTCGCGGGAACGGGGGCGGAGCGGCTCAGAGATGTCGGTAGACGTCCTGGAGCGACAGGCCCTTCGCGAGCATGAGCACCTGCAGGTGGTAGAGCAGCTGGGAGATCTCCTCGGCGGCCGCCTCGTCCGACTCGTACTCGGCCGCCATCCAGACCTCGGCGGCTTCCTCCACGATCTTCTTGCCGATGGCGTGGACGCCCGCATCCAGCTGCGCGACGGTGCCCGAGCCCTCCGGGCGCTCGGTCGCCTTGGCGGCCAGTTCAGCGAACAGCGTGTCGAACGTCTTCACCCTGACAGGGTAGCGAACGGCCGCCCGCGCTCGGCGCCGCATGACGCGCCGCGTCGACGACGGGGGTGCTCAGTGGACGTGTGCGTGGGATGCCGCGGCCCGCAGCCCCGCGATCGCCGACGCCGGATCGCCGGCGCCGAAGACGGCGCTGCCGGCGACGAAGGTGTCCGCGCCCGCTTCGGCGGCCTGCGCGATCGTGGACTCGCCGATGCCGCCGTCGACCTGCAGCCAGACCTGCGAGCCGCGCCGGCGCGCCTCGTCGGCGAGCCGCCGGAGCTTGGGCATCGTCTCGGGCATGAACGACTGCCCGCCGAAGCCCGGCTCGACGGTCATCACGAGGATCTGATCGAAGTCCTCGAGCAGATCGAACAGCCCTTCCACGGCGGTGGCGGGCTTCACGGCGACTCCGGCCCGCGCGCCGATCGCGCGCAGGCGCCGCGCCAGCGCCACCGGCTCGGTGGCCGCCTCGAGGTGGAACGTGACCGACGCGGCCCCGAGTTCCGCGTAGCCGGGCGCCCAGCGATCCGGGTCGGCGATCATGAGGTGCACATCCAGCGGAACGGGGCTCGTCGCCTGGATGCGCTCGACCATCTGGGGTCCGAAGGTGAGGTTCGGCACGAAATGGTTGTCCATCACGTCCACGTGCACGAAGTCCGCGGCGGCGATGCGCGCGAGCTCGGCCTGCATATTGACGAAGTCTGCGGCGAGGATGCTCGGATTGATGCGGATGCCGTCGCTGCGGCCGGTCTGGTCGGGGGTGGGCACGCGTCCATTATGGTCGAGCCGTGGATCCGATCACCGCGCTGCTGGACGGCGTGCTCGAGGAGAGCCGTTCCCTGCGCCACGGCGCGACCGCCGACTACATCCCCGAGCTCGCCGACGCCGACCCGGAGCCCCTTGCGCTGGCGGTGGTCGGACCGCGCGGGCGCGTGCGCGGGGTGGGCGATGACCGGGTCGAGTTCACGATCCAGTCCATCTCGAAGCCGTTCGTCCTGGCTCTGGCCCTCCAGGAGCGAGGTCGCGACGCGGTGCTGGCGACCGTCGGCGTCGAGCCCAGCGGCGAGCCCTTCAACGCGATCAGCCTGGAGGAGGGCACCGGCCGGCCCGCCAACCCGATGGTGAACGCCGGCGCGATCGCCACCACGTCGCTCGTTCCCGGCGCGGGAATCGAGGAGCGCACGACCCGCATCGTCGAGACGCTCTCCGCGTTCGCGGGCCGCTCGCTGTGGGTCGACGAGGCCGTCTACGCCTCGGAGTCGGCCACCGGCGACCGCAATCGCGCTCTCGCCCATCTGTTGCGCTCGTACGGCGTGATCGAAGGCGCGGTCGACACCGCGGTCGAGACCTACTTCCGTCAGTGCGCGCTGCTGGTGACCGTGCGCGACCTCGCAGTGATGGGGGCGACTCTTGCCTTCGGCGGTGTGAACCCGGCCACCGGGGATCGTGTCATCGAGGAGCACGTGGCGCGGGACGTGCTCTCGATCATGGCCGGCTGCGGCATGTACGACTTCTCCGGCGAGTGGCTGCTGCGGGTGGGTCTTCCCGCCAAGAGCGGCGTCAGCGGCGGCCTGCTCGCCGTCGCTCCCTCCCAGTTCGGCGTGGCGGCGTTCAGCCCCCGCCTCGACGAGCACGGCAACAGCGTGCGCGCGGGCGCGGCCGTGGCATCCATCGCCGATCGGTTCGGGATGCACCTGCTCGAGCCGCACGACAGCATCGCGGTGCCCGCGATCACCGTGCGCTCGCGCGGCGCCGAACGCATCGTGCAGCTGAGCGGCGAGCTGGGCTTCGCCGGTACCGAGCGGGTCGCCGCCGTGCTGAAGGAGCTCGCCGGCGCCGTCGCTCCCGGGACGCGGGTGACCGTGGACGCGCGCGAGCTCGCCCGCACGCACCCCGCCGCCATGGTCGCGCTGCGCGACGAGTTCGCGGTGATGCCGGCCGGGTTCCGACTTCGCGAGTGAGCGTCAGACGCGCCGCAGCAGCGAGATCGACATGGCGTCGGTGTTGTGACGATGCGGCCACAGCTGGGCCCGCCCGGAGCCGTCCGACTGCTCGGGAAGGTCCGGGTCGGCCTCGGCGACGCGGGCGACCACCTCGCGCGCGGAGATCTCCTCGACTCCGGGACCCCATGCGCGCATCACCTCGGCGACGACCCCCGCGGTCTCCGCGAGGTGCGGAGAACAGGTCACGTATGCGACGATGCCGCCGGGCTTGAGCGCGCCGAGGGCGGCGGTCAGCAGCTCCATCTGCAGCTGCGTGAGCGCGGGCACGTCGCTGGGGACCTTGCGCCAGCGGGCTTCCGGGCGCCGGCGCAGCGCTCCGAGGCCCGTGCACGGCGCATCGACGAGGATGCGATCGTAGGTCTCGGGAGCCTGAGCCGCGCGCGTGCGGCCGTCTTGCTCTGACACGACGACCTCCAGCGGCACGCCGGCGATGGCCTGCCGCACCAGTCCGGCCCGCGCCGGGGAGATCTCGTTCGCCTCGAGGTGCGCGCCGTGTGCGAGCGCCTCCGCCGCGAGCACCGCCGTTTTGCCGCCGGGGCCGGCGCACAGGTCGAGCCAGCGCTCGCCCGGGGCGACGGGGACCGCGCGGGTCAGTGCGAGCGCGGCCAGCTGCGATCCTTCGTCCTGCACCCGGATGCGCCCCTCGGAGCCGCGGACCATCCCTTCGGGGTCACCGCCGGCGGTGCGGAAGCCCAACGGCGAGTAGGGCGTGCGGCGGGCGTTCTCCGGCGCCTCGGCGAGTCCGGGCAGGGCGGCCATCGTCACCCGCGGGGAGGCGTTGTCGGCGCGCAGCAGCGCCTCGAGCTCGTCGGCGCGCCCCTCGGCGGCCAGCGCGCGCCGCAACGCACGCACGATCCACACCGGGTGGGATAACGAGAGCCCGATCCGCTCGTCGTCGGAACGTGCGCTGTCGGCGACGCGGGTCATCCAATCCCCCGGCGTGTCCCGTGAGACGCGGCGCAGCACGGCGTTGACGAATCCCGCCGCGCCGCGTCCGGAGGCCGAACGCGCCAGCTCGACGGACTCGTTCACCGCTGCGTGCGACGCCACGCGGGTCGAGAGGAGCTGATGCACACCGAGTCGCAGCGCGTCGAGCACCGCGGGATCGATCTCCGCGGCCGCGCGGTCGGCGGCGAGCTCGACGACGGCGTCGTAGGTCCCCTGACGCCGCAGCGTCCCGTAGGTGAGCTCGGTCGCCAGGGCGGCATCGGCCTGATCGAGGCCCGCGCGCTGGATCGCCTTCGGCAGGAGGAGGTTGGCGTACGCGTCGGACTCGTGGACGGCGCGGAGGGTGTCGAACGCGACGCGTCGCGAGGCGCGTGCACCGCTCATCGGCCCACCACCGGAGCCTCTGCGCGAAGCCCTCGCCACCAGTCTGCGGCGTTCATGACGCCCTTCCCCGCCGGCTGCACGCGCTCGAGCACCAGAGGAGCATCGGCCGCCTGCACGATCACCTGGCGTGCGTGGAGCGACAGGGCACCGGGGGAACCGTTCGGCGCGTCCGGGCTCGCGGCACGCGCGCTCGCGATCTTGAGACGCTCGCCGTCGTACGTCGTATGGGCGCCCGGCTCCGGGGTGACCCCGCGCAGCCGCGCGAGGATCTCCGCACGCGGTCGCGTCCAGTCGAGCAGTCCGTCGGCGAGCGAGAGCTTCGGAGCGTACGTCGGCTCGCCGACCTGGGGCACGGCGCGGGCCGTGCCGTCGGCGATGCCGTCGACGACCTCGGCGAGCAGGTCGGCGCCCTCCTCGGCGAGGATCGCGAGCAGGTCGCCGGCCGTCGCCGTCTCGGCGGGCGTGATCCTCCGCTCGGCGTACACGTCTCCCGCGTCGAGCTCGGCCACCAGCTGGAAGACGCTCGCCCCCGTCTCGGCCTCGCCCGCGATCAGGGCGTGCTGCACCGGCGCCGCGCCGCGCCAGCGCGGCAGCAGCGAGAAGTGCAGGTTGATCCAGCCGTGCCGCGGCGCCGACAGCAGCGGCTCGCGCACGAGGCCGCCGTAGGCGACGATGACGCCGAGATCGGGCGCGAGGGCGGTGATCTGCTCGGTCGCGGCGGCGTCGAGACGGTCGGTGCGGATCGTCGGGAGCCCCAGCTCCTCGGCGGCCTGCGCCGTCGGCGACGGCGTGAGCACGCGCTTGCGTCCGAGCGGTGCGTCCCGCCGGGTGACCACCGCCGTGATCTCGTGGCGCGACGAGGCCAGGCGCCGCAGAGAGGGGACTGCAGGCTCGGGGGTGCCGGCGAAGACGAGGCGCATCGGGTTCCTCACAGATCCAGGTCGGGCACGTCGACCCGAACTTTGAGTGTATTGCGCACGCCGCCCTCGCGCCCTTTCGGGCGCTTGCGCGACGAGACGGCCTGGGCGACGACGGAGGCCCGCAGGGAGGCGGCCACCCGCGCGCCGGCGGCGTAATCGAACCGCACCAGGGCGCGGACCCTATCGTCCTTGGTCGGCACGGGGCCGAGGACTCCGCCGGTGTCGAGGTCCGCGACCCCGGCTCGTACCGCGGCGAGTGCGGCATCCACGGCGGCGCGCGTGCCCTCGACCGCGGCGACGCGCACGGTGGGGGGCATGCGCAGCGGGGCGCGGTCGGCGAGTTCGGCCCGGGCGTAGGAGGGCTGCGTCCACGTGGCCAGTGCTCGCGCGACGCCGCCGGTCACGCCGACCAGGTGCACGGGCGCCCCGGGCGAGGCCAGGGCGGCGGCGTTCGACCACCACCGCAGGCACGACTCGCCGATGCGCAGGTCGTCGGCCTGCAGCATGCGATCCCCGTCGAGGAGGATCACGGCGGCATAGCCGCCGGATGCCACCGGCTCGGCCCCACGGGTGGCGACCACCAGCGCGGGACGCGCGTCGACCTCGCGCACCGGGTGCTCTCCGTCGGCCAGGATGACGCGCACCCCGGGGAATGCGCGACCCAGCTCGTCGGCGGTGCGCTCGCTGCCCGACGACGCCATGCGCACGCGGGGGGAGCCGCAGTCTCCGCACGACCATCCGTGGGCGGTGCGACCGCACCAGCTGCACGCGGGTGCGGCGCCTGGCCGGGCGGCGTGAAGGGGGCCTGCGCAGTGGGCGCAGCGGGCGGGCCGGCGGCACTGCGCGCACACGAGCACCGGCGCGTAGCCCGGCCGCGCCACCTGCACGAGCACGGGCCCGTGGCCGAGCGCCTCCCGGGCTGCGGCGAACGCCGCCGACGGCACGCGCTGGCCGCGCCCCTCCCCTTCGCGCGTGGCGCTGAGCACGACGCGCGGACTGCTTCGCCGGGCGGCGGCCACCTCGCGCAGCCACCCGATCTCCACCAGCCTCTGCACGTCGGTGGTGCGGGTGTGGCCGGCCAGGAGCAGGGCGCCGCCATCGAGCTCCTGCCGCAGCAGCGCCGCATCGCGCGCGTGCACGCCGGGGCTGAGGGGTTCGGCGAGCAGCGGGTCGCCGTCATCCCAGATGGCGACCAGGCCCAGCACGGAGACGGGGGCGTACACCGCCGAGCGGTTGCCGATCACGATGCACGGTGCGTCGGCGAGCATGCGCAGGAAGGCCGCATAGCGGCTCGGCCCGGATTGCTTCGCGTCGTCGCGCACGACCGCGTCGGCCGGCGCCATGCCGGCCAGTGCCGCATCGAGCTGCGCCAGGTCCCGATGGTCGGGCACGACGAGGATCGCGCTGCGGCCGGCCTCGAGGGTGCGCACCGCGGCGGCGGCCAGGAGCAGCGCCCACGATCCGACGGTCGAGCCGTCGGCACGGAGCGCGGGCGCGGGCGGGGCGTCGACAGCGATGCGGTCGCCGCCGACGATCGCCTGCTCCAGACCCGGGAATCGCGCCAGCTCGTCGCGCGCAGCCGCCGCGCACGTCGCGTCCACGCGCGGACGCTCCGGCGCAGAGGCCGCCAGATGCGCCTTCTCGGCGCGCACCATGCGCTTGGGGATGGCCAGGCGCAGGATGTCGCTCGCCGAGCCGGCGGCGCGATCGGCCGCGCGGCGGGCGAGCCGGTACAGCCCGGAGGTGAGCACGGACACGGGCGAGACGACGCTCTCCAGTTCGGACAGCGGTCGCTCCCCGGGAGTGTGGGGCGCGATCTCCACGATCCACGCGTCGACGACGCGGCCCGCGGTGCGCAGCGGCACGCGCACGCGGACGCCGGGAGCCGCCTCGTCGCCGAGCCCGGCCGGGATGAGGTAATCGAAGAGCCGGTCCAGCTGGGGCAGCGGGGAGTCGATGAGCACGCGCGCGACGCGCCGTGCCTCCACGTCAGAGTCCGGCGGCCGCGCGCAGGTCGTCGGCGCGGTCGGTGCGCTCCCACGTGAAGTCGGGGAGCTCGCGCCCGAAGTGGCCGTAGGCGGCCGTCTGCGCGTAGATCGGGCGCAGCAGGTCGAGGTCGTCGATGATCGCCTGCGGCCGCAGGTCGAACACGTCGAGGATCGCCCGCGTGATCGCCTCGTCGGAGACGTGGCCCGTTCCGAACGTCTCGACGTACAGGCCGACGGGGCGGGCGCGGCCGATCGCGTACGCGACCTGCACCTCCAGGCGGTCGGCGAGTCCGGCGGCGACGGCGTTCTTGGCGACCCAGCGCATGGCGTAGGCGGCCGAGCGGTCGACCTTCGAGGGGTCTTTGCCGCTGAAGGCGCCCCCTCCGTGACGGGAGGCTCCCCCGTAGGTGTCGATGATGATCTTGCGGCCGGTGAGCCCGGCGTCGCCCTTGGGGCCGCCGATGACGAAGTCGCCCGCCGGGTTGATGATCGCATCGACGTGCCCGATGTCGAGGCCGGTCTGCTCGAGCACGGGATCGATGACCTCGGCGCGCACGGCGGCGCGCAGCGCCGGAAGGGTGATGCCGGGGTTGTGCTGCGTCGACAGCACGACGGTCTCCACGGTGCGCGGCGTCGTGCCGTCGTAGCCGATCGTGACCTGGGTCTTGCCATCGGGGCGCAGGAAGGGCAGGTGCCCGGTGCGGCGGGCCTCGGTGAGGCGCTCGGCGATGCGGTGCGCCGTGTGGATCGCGACCGGCATGAGCTGCGGGGTCTCGTTCGTGGCGTATCCGAACATGATGCCCTGGTCGCCCGCGCCGAGCGCGTCGATCGGGTCGGTCGAACCGCCCTCGCGATGTTCGATCGCGGTGTCGACGCCGCTGGCGATGTCACTGGACTGCTCGCCGATGGACACGCTGACCCCGCACGAGTCGCCGTCGAAGCCGGTGTCGCTGGAGGTGTAGCCGATCTGGTTCACGACACGGCGGACGGTGCCGGGGATGTCGACGTAGCCCTCGGTGCGCACCTCCCCCGCCACGTGGACCAGGCCCGTGGTCACGAGGGTCTCGACGGCGACGCGGCTGCCCGGGTCGACGGCCAGCAGCGCGTCGAGGATGCTGTCGGAGATCTGGTCGCAGATCTTGTCGGGGTGACCCTCGGTGACGGACTCGGAGGTGAACAGGCGCAGGGCGGTCATCGCGGCTCCCGGGGAGTGACGATCGGGTGGGGTCGGGCACCAGTATGCCCGGTACGTGCGACACCGCCGGTGCCGATGACGAAGGACGTCACGGCACCGGCGGTGCGGGAGATCACTCGGCGTGGCGGAGGCGCAGCTTGTCCTCGTGGATCTCGTGGAGCGCGATGGTGAGGGGCTTGTCCTCGACGTTCGAGTCGACCAGCGGGCCGACGTTGTCGAAGAGGTTCCCCTCGTGCAGGTCGGAGTAGTAGTCGTTGATCTGACGCGCCCGCTTGGATGCGTAGATGACGAGCTGGTACTTGGAGTCGACCTTCTCGAGAAGCTTGTCGATGGGGGGCTCGATGATGCCCTGGTTCGTTCCGGCCATGGTGACCTCCTGGATCGGATGACGGATGCGAAGACGGTGGGATGCCTCGCACGGCGTCGAGGCATCCCACCATTCTACGTGAGAGCGCCGGGGTCAGCGCGCAACGCTCGCGACCTCCGCCGCGGCGCGTGCCACATCGTCGTTGACGACGCGGAAATCGAACTCCTGCTGGGCCGCCAGCTCGCCCTTGGCCGTGCGCAGGCGCCGGGCGCGCTCCTCGTCGCCCTCGGTGCCGCGCCCGACGAGGCGGCTCACCAGCTCGTCCCAGCTGGGCGGCAGCAGGAACACGAGCGTGGCGGACGGATCGGCCTCGCGCACCTGGCGCGCGCCCTGGAGGTCGATCTCCAGCAGGGCCGTGCGTCCTTCGGCGAGCACCCGCTCGATGGGGCCGCGCGGCGTGCCGTAGCGGTGCCGGTTGTGCACGGTCGCATGCTCGAGCAGCTCGCCCGCCGCGATCAGACGGTCGAACTCGGCGTCGTCGACGAAGAAGTAGTGCTCGCCGTCGACCTCGCCCGGGCGCGGTGCGCGCGTCGTCGCCGACACGGACAGGTGGATCTCGGGATGGTGCGCCTTGATGTGCGCCGCGACCGTGCCCTTTCCCACCGCGGTGGGGCCGGCGAGCACGACCAGACGGCTGCGCCCCTCGCGCGGGGCGGGCTCGGGCCAGCGCGCATCGAGGTACCCCTGCAGCGCGACACGCTGACGCACGCCGAGACCGCCCAGCCGCTTCACGGGCGAGATGCCGAGGTCGGCGAGGATGCGATCGCGCTTGCCCTCTCCGATCGCGGGGATGCTGGTGAGGAACTCCGTGACCCGCATGGCGCCGGCCGCAGAATCCGGCGCGGCCAGCGCGCGGCGCAGCAGCTCCTGCGGAGAGATGACGCGCATCGCGACATCCTTCTTCAGCGACGCCCTCTCGCGGCGCGCGGCCACGGCCCGGCGGGACGCTGCGGCGCGGTCGACCTCCGGCGGGGTACGCGAATCAGCCATGGACGGCCTCCTGGTAGAGCCCGGCGCGCTCCACGATGCGGGCCGCGATGCCGTCGGGTCCGGCCGAGAGGATGCTGCGGCTCTCCGAGGCGACGACCTGCGCCGCGACGGCGCCGAACAGCGCGCCGAGGTCGGCGGGCTCCGCACCCTGCGTGCCGAACCCCGGGGCCAGTATGGGAGCGCGCTGGAGCAGCTCGTCGGTCAGGCCGAACTCCGCCCGATCGATCGTCGCGCCGATCACGAGGCCGACGGGGCCGAGCCCGCCCTCGAACGCGGCCGAGCCGTTCACCCACGCGATGTCGCGGGCCACGCGCGCAGCCACCGTCTGGTCGTCCTCGGACGCCACATCGACGGTGCGGGCCGTCTGCACGGGGGCCGCCTCCGGGTTGCTCGTTGCCGACAGCACGAACACGCCCTTGCCCCCGCGCACGGCGAACGCGAGCGTCTCGCGCAGCGAATCCGGCCCGAGATAGGGCGTCACCGTCACGGCGTCGGCCTCCAGCGGCGATCCGGCTGCGAGCCACGCGGCCGCGTAGCCGTCCATCGTCGAGCCGATGTCGCCCCGCTTCGCGTCGGCGATCACGATGAGCCCCGCCGCCCGGGCGGCCGACATCACGTCTTCGAGCGCGGCGAACCCGGCCGAGCCGAAGCGCTCGAAGAACGCGACCTGCGGCTTGACGACCCCCACGTGATCCGCGGCGGCCTCGACCACGCGCAGGCCGAACTCGCGGGCGCCGGCGGCGCCGGCATCCAGCCCCCACTGCGCGAGGAGGTGCTCATGCGGATCGATACCCACGCACAGCGGACCGTGCGCCGCGAGGGCGGCGCCGAGACGCTGTCCGAACGAGCTCACGCGCGCACCGCCCGGTCGGCCGCGTACTCCTGCAGGCTTCTGACCTCGAAGCCCTGGCGCAGCACCGGCATCGCGCTGACGGCGGCTCCGAGGACGGCCATCGTGGTGAACAGCGCCTTGTCGCCGGCGACGGCGGCGGCGCGGATCTCGTACCCGTCCGCGCGCGCGGCACCGCCCGAAGGCGTGTTCACGACGATGTCGATCTCGCCGGCGTTGATGAGGTCGACGATGTTCGTCGCGCCGGAGGCCTGGGTCTCGGAGTACTTGCCCACCACGCGCACGGCGATGCCGTTGCGCGCGAGGATCTCGGCGGTGCCCTCGGTCGCCACCAGGTCGAAGCCGAGCTCCTGCAGGCGGTGGGCGGGCAGGATCACCGCGCGCTTGTCGGCGTCGGCCACGGAGATGAACACGGTGCCGGTCTGCGGCATGCCGCCGTACGCGGCATCCTGCGACTTCGCGAACGCCGTCGGGAAGTCGCGGTCGATGCCCATGACCTCACCGGTCGAGCGCATCTCGGGGCCGAGCACCGAGTCGACGGTCTGGCCGTCGGCGGTGCGGAAGCGCTTGAAGGGAAGCACGGCCTCCTTGACGGCGACCGGGGCGTCGAGCGGAACGCGCGACCCGTCCTGCGCGGGCAGGAGGCCCTCGGCCTTCAGCTCGTCGATCGTCGCGCCCGCCATGATGCGCGACGCGGCCTTGGCCAGCGGAATGCCGAGAGCCTTCGACACGAACGGCACGGTGCGGCTCGCGCGCGGGTTCGCCTCGATGACGTAGAGCACGCCCGCCGAGATCGCGAACTGCACGTTGAGCAGGCCGCGCACGCCGACGCCCTCCGCGATCGCGCGGGTGGCTTCGCGCACCCGGTCGACATCGCTGCGGCCGAGGCTCATGGGCGGCAGCGTGCACGACGAGTCGCCCGAGTGGATGCCGGCCTCCTCGAGGTGCTCCATGACACCGCCGATGTACAGCTCCTGGCCGTCGTAGAGCGCGTCGACGTCGAGCTCGATGGCGTCGTCGAGGAAGCGGTCCACGAGGAGCGGCAGGCCCGGGCCGATGATCGCCTCGCCGGCGACCCGCACGAAGTAGTCGCGCAGCGCCTCGGTCGAGTACACGATCTCCATGCCGCGGCCGCCGAGCACGAAGCTCGGGCGCACGAGCACGGGATAGCCGATCTCCTCGGCGACCGCCACCGCGCCCTCCACGTCGATCGCCGTGCCGTTGCGCGGTGCGACGAGGCCGGCCTCGTCGAGGAGGCGGGAGAACAGCTCGCGCTCCTCGGCCAGATCGATCGCGGCGGGCTTGGTGCCGAGGATGTTGTACCCGGCCTCCTCGATGCCCTTGGCCAGGCCCAGCGGAGTCTGGCCGCCGAGCTGGCAGATGACGCCCAGGATGGTGCCCGACTGCGACTCGGCGTGGAGCACCTCGAGCACGTCCTCGAGCGTGAGCGGCTCGAAGTACAGCCGGTCGGACGTGTCGTAGTCGGTGGACACGGTCTCCGGGTTGCAGTTGACCATGACGGTCTCATAGCCGGCGTCCGAGAGCGCGAACGAGGCGTGCACGCACGAGTAGTCGAACTCCACGCCCTGCCCGATGCGGTTGGGCCCGGAGCCGATGATGACCACCTTGGTGCGCTCCGACGGGGTGACCTCGGTCTCGTGGTCGTAGCTGGAGTAGTGGTACGGGGTCAGGGCCGGGAACTCCCCCGCGCACGTGTCCACCGTCTTGTACACCGGGCGCACGTCCAGGCCGTGCCGCACGCCGCGCACCTGGGCCTCGGTGTCGCCGCGCAGCTGCGCGATCTGCGCGTCGGAGAAGCCGTGCTCCTTCGCGATGCGCAGGGTCGCGGCATCCAGCTCACCGGCCTGCCGGACGAACTCGGCGACCTCGTTGATCAGCGCGATCTGGTCGAGGAACCAGGGGTCGATCTTGGTGGCCTCGAAGGCCTGCTCGATCGTCGCGCCCTTGCGCATCGCCTGCTGCAGCACCACGATGCGGCCGTCGGTGGGCGTCTGCGCGATCTCGAGCAGCTCCTCCATCGAGCGCGGCTCCTCGCCCCAGTGGAAGCTGGAGCCCCGCTTCTCCAGCGACCGGAGCGCCTTCTGCAGCGCGGTGGCGTAGTTGCGGCCGATGGCCATCGCCTCGCCCACCGACTTCATGGTCGTGGTGAGGGTGGTGTCGGCGGCGGGGAACTTCTCGAAGTTGAAGCGCGGGACCTTCACCACGATGTAGTCGAGCGTGGGCTCGAAGCTGGCCGGGGTGGCCCGCGTGATGTCGTTGGGCACCTCGTCCAGGCGGTAGCCGATCGCGAGCTTGGCGGCGAGCTTGGCGATCGGGAAGCCCGTCGCCTTCGAGGCGAGCGCCGACGAGCGCGACACGCGCGGGTTCATCTCGATGACGATGATGCGCCCGTTCTCGGGGTTCACCGCGAACTGGATGTTGCAGCCGCCGGTGTCCACGCCCACGGCGCGGATGATGTCGATGCCGATGTCGCGCAGCTTCTGGTACTCGCGGTCGGTCAGCGTGAGCGCCGGGGCGACGGTGATCGAGTCGCCGGTGTGCACGCCGACCGGGTCGACGTTCTCGATCGAGCAGACGACCACCGTGTTGTCGGCCGTGTCGCGCATGAGCTCGAGCTCGTACTCCTTCCAGCCGAGGATCGACTCCTCCAGGAGCACCTCGGTGGTCGGCGAGTCGCGCAGGCCCGCGCCGCCGATGCGCCGCAGATCCTCCTCGTCGTAGGCGAAGCCCGAGCCGAGCCCGCCCATCGTGAACGACGGACGCACCACGAGCGGGTAGCCGAGCTTCTCGGCGCCGGCGAGCAGATCATCCATGGTGTGGCAGATGACGGATGCCGCGACATCGGCGCCCGCGTCGAGGACGAGCTGCTTGAAGATCTGGCGGTCCTCGCCCTTCTGGATGGCGTCGACCTTCGCGCCGATCAGCTCGACGCCGTACTTGTCGAGGATGCCCTGCTCGTGCAGCGCCATGGCGGCGTTGAGCGCGGTCTGGCCGCCGAGGGTCGGGAGGATCGCGTCGGGCTTCTCCTTGGCGATGATCGTCTCGATCACGGCGGGCGTGATCGGCTCGATGTAGGTCGCGTCGGCGAAGTCGGGATCGGTCATGATCGTCGCCGGGTTGGAGTTGACGAGGATGACGCGCACGCCCTCCTCGCGCAGCACGCGGCAGGCCTGGGTGCCCGAGTAGTCGAACTCGCACGCCTGGCCGATGACGATGGGTCCCGAGCCGATGACGAGGACGCTCTTGATGTCGTCGCGCTTAGGCATTCTTCTTCTCCAGGGTGGCGACGACGAGGTCGCGGAAGCGATCGAACAGGTAGTTGGCGTCGTGCGGGCCGGCCGCGGCCTCGGGGTGGTACTGCACCGAGAACGCGGGGATGTCGAGGGCGCGCAGCCCTTCCACCACGTTGTCGTTGAGCCCGACGTGGCTGACCTCGACCTTGCCGTACCCGTGCGGGCTGTCGAAGGTTCCCTCCAGCGGGGCGTCGACGGCGAAGCCGTGGTTGTGCGCGGTGATCTCGACGCGGCCGGTGGCTTTGTCGAGCACCGGCTGGTTGATGCCGCGGTGGCCGAAGGGCAGCTTGTAGGTGCCCAGGCCCAGGGCGCGGCCCAGGAGCTGGTTGCCGAAGCAGATGCCGAAGAATGGGAGGCCGTCGTCGAGGACGCCGCGCAGCAGGTCGACGTGGTCGTCGGAGGCCGCGGGGTCGCCGGGGCCGTTGGAGTAGAACACCGCGACCGGATCGATCGCGCGGATCTCATCGATGGTGACCGCCTGCGGCAGCACGTGCACGTCGAATCCCCGCGCGGCGAGGTTGTCGACGGTGGCCTGCTTGACGCCGAGGTCGAGCACCGCGAGAGCGCCGACGCGCTCGCCCGTCGCGGGGGTGACCTCCGCGACGGCGACCGACACCTCGGCCGACAGGTTGCGGCCCGCCATCGGCGGGGCCTCGCGCACGATGCGCAGCTGCTCGTCGGGGTCGAGGGCGGCGGCCTCGCCAGAGAAGATCCCTCCGCGCATGCTGCCCTCGGAGCGGATGCGGCGGGTCACCGCGCGCGTGTCGATCCCGCTGATGCCGACGACCCCGTCGCTGACGAGCGCCTCGTCGAGCGACTCGTCGGCGCGCCAGTTCGAGACCACGCGGGAGGGGTCGCGGACGATGTATCCGGACACCCAGATGCGGCGCGATTCGGGATCCTCGTCGTTCATGCCGGTGTTGCCGATGTGCGGCGCCGTCTGCAGCACGATCTGGCCCGCGTACGAGGGGTCGGTGAGGGTCTCCTGGTAGCCGGTCATGCCGGTCGCGAAGACGACCTCGCCCAGCGTCGTGCCGCGCGCACCGTAGGCGCGGCCGACGTGGCGGGTGCCGTCCTCGAGCACGAGCACGGCGGGCTCGGTGGTGAAGAGGGTCATGCGTCCATTCCCGTCGGGGTGGTGGTGGGGAGCGTGTCGGCGATCGCGTCCGCGAGGGCGCGCGCCGAGGCATCCTGGGGTCGGAAGTAGGTGTCGACGACCGTGTCGGCGTCGGTGCGCCAGGTGAGGCGGGTCAAGCCGCCAGGCTCCACGACGCGGTCGATGGCCACCGTGGACTGACCGACCGCGAGGATCCGCGAGGTCGGCAGCACGAAGCGCGCCTGCCCGGTGAGGTCGACCGCGACGCCGGCGTCGGTGACAGTGAGCGTCGCGCGCGAGCGCATGCCCAGCCCGGGCGCGGCGATCCGCTCGAGGGGCAGCTCGTAGGCGGTCGTGGCGACGTAGAGGGCCTCGAAGACGGCGACCACGCGCGCATCTTCCGGAAGCTCCCCCGCCTGCACGAGCGGCTGGGCGTCGCGGCGGGACCGCCGCGACCACGCCCAGACCAGCAGTGCGAGAAGGCCGACCGCGACGAGCACGATGATCACGAGGGCGCCCTCACGGGTCATGCGCGCACCCCCGGTGCCTCGAGCACCGCGCCGTCGGCGACGGTCACCGTGCCCTGATGGAGCGTCCAGCGCACCTCGCCGGGCAGGTCCCTGCCGAGGTACGGCGAGTTCATGCTGCGGCCGCGGAGGTCGTCGGCGGTGAACGGGCGCGCGGGCGCCGGGTCGTAGAAGGCGAGCGATGCCGGCTGGCCGACCGTCACGGGGGTTCCGTGTCCGCTCAGGCGACCGATGCGGGCGGGTTCGCGCGACATGACCCGCGCGACATCGCCCCACGTGAGCAGGCCGGTCTCGACCATCGCCTGATGCACGACCCGCAGTGCGCTCTCCAGCCCCACCATTCCGTTGGCGGCGGCCTGCCACTCGCAGGCCTTCGCCTCGGCAGGGTGCGGGGCGTGGTCGGTGGCGACGATGTCGATCGTGCCGTCGGCGAGGCCCTCGCGCACGGCGAGGACGTCTTCTTCGCGGCGCAGCGGCGGGTTCACCTTGAAGCGCGCGTCGTAGCCGCGCACGAGTTCGTCGGTGAGGAGGAGGTGATGGGGCGTGACCTCGGCGGTGACGTTCACGCCGCGCTTCTTCGCCCACCGGATGATCTCGACGGAGCCTGCCGTGGAGAGATGGCACACGTGCAGGCGGGAGCCGACGTGCTCGGCCAGTAGGACGTCGCGAGCGATGATCGACTCCTCGGCGACGGCGGGCCAGCCCGCGAGGCCGAGCTCCGCCGAGACGGCGCCCTCGTTCATCTGCGCGCCCTCGGTGAGGCGCGGGTCCTGCGCATGCTGGGCGATGACGCCGTCGAACGCCTTCACGTACTCGAGCGCGCGGCGCATGATCAGCGGGTCCCACACGCAGAAGCCGTCGTCGCTGAACACGCGCACCCGTGCGCGGGAATCGGCCATCGCGCCGAGTTCGGCCAGCCGCTCCCCCTTCTGGCCGACTGTGACGGCCCCGATCGGCTGCACGGTCACGAAGCCGGCCGCCTCGCCGAGGGCGAGCTCCTGCTCGACGACCCCGGCCGTGTCGGCCACTGGCGAGGTGTTGGGCATGGCGAAGACGGCGGAATAGCCGCCCGCGGCCGCGGCGCGCGAGCCGGTGAGGATGGTCTCGGAGGCCTCGTAGCCGGGCTCGCGCAGGTGCGTGTGCAGGTCGACGAGGCCGGGCAGCGCGATGAGGTCGGCGACGTCGACGACGGTGGCGCCGTCACGGCTGAGGCCGCGGCCGATCTCGGCGATCACACCGTCGTGGACGAGGATGTCGGCGGGTTCGACGCCCTCGATTCGTGCTCCGCGGAACAGGAGGGTTTCGCTCACCGTTCGCCCTCCTTCATCTCGTCGCCGGCTCCAGCCAGCAGCAGGTACAGCACCGCCATGCGCACCGAGACGCCGTTCGCGACCTGTTCGAGCACGGTCGAGCGCGGGGAATCGGCGGCTTCGGCGGAGATCTCCAGACCCCGGTTCATCGGACCCGGGTGCATGACAATGCTAGTCGAGCCGAGCGCCGAAAGCCGTCGTGCGTCCAGGCCCCAGCGGCGGGAATACTCCCGTTCAGTCGGGAAATACGCCGCGTTCATGCGCTCGAGCTGGATGCGCAGCATCATGAGGGCGTCGGGTGCGTCGGCGATCGCCTCGTCGAGGTCGTAGCGCACGGTGGCCGGCCAGGCCGAGACATCCTGCGGCACCAGCGTGGGCGGCGCCACCAGGGTGACCTCCGCCCCGAGCGTGCGCAGCAGCCACACGTTCGAGCGCGCGACGCGCGAGTGCAGGATGTCGCCGACGATGGCGACCTTCATTCCCGTCAGGTCGCGGCCGCGGCTGTCGGCGCCGAACCGGCGCTTGCGCATCGTGAAGGCGTCGAGCAGCGCCTGGGTGGGGTGTTCGTGCGTGCCGTCGCCGGCGTTGACCACGCCGGCGGTGATCCAGCCGCTCGTGGCGAGCGTGCGGGGTGCGCCGGAGGCGCCGTGGCGGATCACGACAGCGTCGGCGCCCATCGCCTGGAGGGTTTGTGCGGTGTCCTGGAGCGATTCGCCCTTGGAGACGCTGGACCCCTTGGCCGAGAAGTTGATGACGTCGGCGGACAGGCGCTTGGCGGCCGCCTCGAAGGAGATGCGGGTGCGCGTGGAGTCCTCGAAGAAGAGGTTGACCACCGTCTTGCCGCGCAGGGTCGGGAGCTTCTTCACCTCGCGCTGCTGGGTGTCGGCCATGTCCTCGGCGACGTCGAGGATGCGGATGGCGTCTTCGCGCGCGAGCGATCGCGTGTCGAGCAGGTGCCTCATGACTCGATCGTCACCTCCTCCGCGCCGTCGATCTCCGACAGGCGCACGTTCACCCGCTCATCGCGGGCGCTCGGCAGGTTCTTGCCCACGAAGTCGGGGCGGATCGGCAGCTCGCGGTGGCCGCGGTCGATCAGGGTGGCCAGCCGAACCGCGCGCGGGCGGCCGATGTCCTGGAGCGCATCGAGCGCGGCGCGGATGCTGCGGCCCGAGAACAGCACGTCGTCCACGAGCACGACCACCTTGCCGTCGATGCCGCCTCCGGGGATCTCGGTGGGCTGCGGCGCCCGCGTCGGGTTGCGGTGCAGATCGTCGCGGTACATCGTGACATCGAGCGCGCCGACCGGCACCGCTGCGCCGCCGAATTCGGCCACGAGGCCGGCGATGCGGGCGGCGAGGGTCACCCCGCGCGTCGGGATGCCCAGCAGCACCAGGTCATCGGGTCCCCTGTTGGACTCGAGGATCTCGTGGGAGATCCGAGTCAGGGCCCGGGCGATGTCGGCCTCATGCAGCACGGTGCGCGTGCTCATCCGCCGCTCCCTTCTCCGCCTCACAGGACGGTGTTAAAGGTTGCTGTCGACAGACCAGTCTAGAACGAGAGGTGGCCGATCCCGAACCGGGACCGGCCACCTCGTCGAATCGGACGTCGCGCGCAATGCCCGCTGATCAGTCGCGCGCGTCACGCGGACCGCGCAGCGCCGCGGAGGCGACCACGAGCACGGCGGCGATGAGCACGACGTTCTTGAAGATGTACTGGCCGGTCAGGGTGGGTCCCGCCGCACCGAAGACCTCCTGCGGCAGCAGCACGATCGGCGAGAGGATGCCGACGAACGCGAACGCGACGACGATCAGCCCGACCCGTGCGAAGGCGCCGCCGAGGATCAGCAGCACGCCGGCGGCGACCTCGATCGCCGCCGTGGCGATCATCGCGGCCTGCCCGCCCACGAGCCCGAAGGTGAGCTTCTCCCAGGTCTGCATCACCAGCTGCTCCACGGGGCTTGCGCCGGGGATGAGCTTGAGCGCGCCGAAGACGGCGAAGACCGTGCCGAGTGCGACGCGCAGGGCGGGGACGCTCCAGCGCTGCAGGACGGCCTTGACGGATGCTTCGGCACGGCGCTCGAGGGCGAGGGAGGCGGTGACGAGCCCGGTGATCGACGGACGGACGGGTCGGACGACGCCGGCGGTGCCGCCGGAGAGGGGAACGGTGGTCATGGCGTGAGACTCCTCGGATCGTGATCGGCGGTCCGCCCGAATGCGGACACGCGGATCAAGACCTCGAGCACGGTCCCGCTGATACCGCGGGCCGGCGAGATTCCGCCCAGCGACAGCCGACGGAGGCGGCGTGCGGCATTCCGTTGTGGGAATGCCACAAAGGGCTACGCGGCCGGAGTCGCCGCGTCGCTCTCCTGCTCCTCGGCGCGACCGGCGCGGATCGGGTGCCCCTGCGAGGTGAGGCACCGCCCGGTGGCGAGATCCCACTTCCAGTCGTGCAGACTGCAGGTCAGCACGCCGTCCTCGATCTTGCCGGTCTTGGTGAGGTCGGCGCGCAGGTGCGGGCAGCGGCGCTGCACGACCCAGTCGCCCAGCTGCGCGTCCTCGGTCTGGTCGGTCTGCTCCGCGTACCAGTTCTCCACGTACTCGATGCGGTCGCGCGAGAGGCACTTGAGGAACGTGGTGAGGAACTCGTTGAACTTGCCGCTGCGGCCCACCTCGAACTGCATCGACAGGAAGATCGAGTTCGACCAGTCGATCTCGTGGTCGGCGATGTTCGTCGAGACCAGGTCGGCGGGGATCGTGTACCAGTACACGCACTCCTCCCCCGCGTACTCGCGCACCTTCGCTTTGGGGAAGTCCACGACCATGTCGAGGTCGCCGATGCGGAACCGCACGTTGCCCCCCACGCCGTTGCGGATCGTGCGGGCGCGGCGCAGCAGCGGCTCCCACCACTCCTTGATCGCCGCGAGCATCTCGGCGGGCGGCAGCACGGCCGCGCGGGTCGCCTCCTCCTCGGCGATCTCGTGCTGGCGGGTGTCGCGCTGCTCGGCCAGGTACGCCCACTTGTCGTTGTAGATGCGCTCGATCTCGGCATCCGAGTACAGCGACTGCGTGACGGTCAGCTCGCCGCCGTCCATGTCGACCACCGTGCCGGGGATGAACAGGTGACCGGCCTGCTCGGGGCGCTCCTGCTTCATGTGCGCGAGGAACTGCACCGAGTCGGTGAAGATCGCGTCGTCCTCGAGGCCGAAGCCGTTGTAGCGGAACAGCTCCTCGCGCAGGAACATCGGCGGCCCCGCCATCGGGAAGACGTGCGGGGCGTCCACCTTCTCGATGTAGTACATCGCCCGCTTGTTCTGCGCGTCGCGCTTGAGCTTGGCGAAATTCTGCTTCGCATCCTGCGGCAGGTCGTAGACCATCGGCCACCAGATCGCACCGGAGGTCTGCGTGAAGTAGGCCTCGGGCTTGGAGAACGAGAGCAGCTTCTCGAGATCGAGCGGGTGCGAGTCGTTCTGATTCAGGATGCTGGCCGTCCCGTCGTCGACCGACAGCGACGAGTCGCCGATCGGGCCGTCCGAGGGGGCGCGCAGCGGGGTTACCATCAGCTTCAGGGGGCCGAACTCGAGCGGGATGCCCGCCTGCGTGTAGACGATGTTCTCGAACCCCAGCCCGCGGATGTCCTGCTCGAGGTCGTCGGTCGGATACTCCGGGAGGAGCACCTTGATGTCCTTCGGCACGTGGCTCTGCAGCAGCCACGGATCGAAGTGGTCCCGGTGGCGGTGCGAGATGTAGAGGAAGTCGGCCTTGCCGTAGCGCTCCCAGTCGAGCGCGCGGTTGTCGGGGAAGACGAACCAGGAGCCGAAGAACGACGGCTTGACGACCGGGTCGCAGAGGATGCTGCCGCCCGCCGTCTCGATGAACATCCCGGCGTGACCGAGGCCCGTGATCCGCATGACTCCTCCTGGTTCGAACCTCAGGGGAGTCTACTTGGCGCACCCCGCCGCTCCGATGCGACGGCACCGCCGGCGCGCACGTCAGGGCTCGAGCAGCGCGCGGATGTCGTCGGCGTCGAGGGCCCGGGAGAACAGGTCGTCATCGTCGAGCACAGCCCGGAACAGCCGCGCCTTGCGCTCCTGCAGCGCCATGACCTTCTCCTCGATGGTTCCCGCCGCGATCAGGCGATAGACCATCACGGTGCGGGTCTGGCCGATGCGGTGGGCGCGGTCGACCGCCTGGGCTTCCGCGGCGGGGTTCCACCACGGATCGAGCAGGAACACGTAGTCGGCCTCGGTGAGGGTCAGACCGAATCCGCCGGCCTTGAGGCTGATGAGGAAGACGGGCGTGTCGCCCGCGCGGAAGCCCTCCACGACCTCGCCGCGGCGGCGGGTCGCGCCGTCGAGACGGGTGTGGGCGATGCCCGCGGCATCCAGCCCCTCGGCGACGATGTCCAGGAACGAGGTGAACTGGCTGAACACCAGGGTGCGGTGCCCCTCGGCCACGACCTCGGCGAGGTGGCCGAGCAGCGCGTCGAGCTTGCTGGAGGCGACCGTCGAGGCCGGGTCGACCAGGCGCGGCGACAGGCTCAGCATGCGCAGCAGGGTGAGCGAGCGGAAGACGATGAAGCGGTTCCGGTCGAGGTCGTCGAGAAGGCCGAGCACCTTCTGCCGCTCGCGCTGCAGGGTCGTGTCGTAGGCCGCGCGGTGGGCGGGGCTGAGTTCGATGTGGAGGTGCTGCTCCTGCTTGGGCGGGAGGTCGGCGGCGACGACCTCCTTCGTGCGGCGCAGGACGAGCGGATGGATGCGGCGGCGCAGCCGCGCGAGGCGGCCGGCGCGGAACGCCCCGCCCTCCTGGTTCTCGGGCACCTTGCCCTTCTCGATCGGGCCGACGTACTCCTCGCGGAAGCGCCGCGCCGAGGGGAACAGGCCGGGCGAGGTGATCGACAGGAGCGCCCACAGTTCGGTGAGGCTGTTCTCGAGGGGCGTTCCGGTGAGGGCGAAGCGCACGTCGGCCCGGAGGGCCTTGGCGGCCCGGTGCACGCGAGTCTGCGGGTTCTTGGCGAACTGCGCCTCATCGAGCACCGCGCCCGCCCACTCCACCCTCGTGTAGTCGTCCTCGTCCAGTCGCAGGAGCGTGTAGGAGGTCACGATGACGTCGGCGAGGGGCACCGCCTCCCGCAGCGGGACGGAGGATCGGCCGCTGGTCTGGCCGGCGACGTGCACGCGCAGGTGCGGCGCGAACCGCGCGGCCTCCTCGGCCCACGTGGACAGCACGCTGGTGGGGGCGACGACCAGGAACGGGCGCGTCTCCCCCGTCTCGCGGGTGCGCGCGATCAGCGCGAGCACCTGCAGGGTCTTGCCGAGGCCCATGTCGTCGGCGAGGATCCCACCCAGCCGGTGCTGCCAGAGGAAGGCCAGCCAGTCGTATCCGGCGCGCTGGTAGGGGCGGAGGGTCGCGCGCAGGCGCTCGGGCGGGGGTGCGGCGGGCACGCGGGTCACGTCGCGCAGCGCGGCGGCCGCCGCCCTCCACGCGAGCGCGGGCTCGGCTTCGTCGGCGAGGTCCTCGAAATCGCTCCACAGCGCGAGCTGGTAGCGGCTGATGCGCGGGCCCGCCTCCCACTCGACGAGGTCCTTCGCCTCGTCGATGAGCTCGCGCAGGCGATCGAGCGCGGGATGGGCGATCGAGAAGTAGCCGCCGTCGGCGAGCAGGAGCTTCCTGCGCCGCTGCGACAGTGCGGTGAACAGCGGCGTGAACGGGATGCGGCGCCCGTCGATGGTCACGATCACGCCGAGGTCGAACCAGTCCGGGTCGGGACTGTCGACGGTGGTGACGGAGATGTGCGGCGACCCGGTGAGCTCGCGGTAGCGGCGCGGCGTGCCGGTGATCTCCACCCGCACGCCCTCCAGGGCCTCCCACGCCGGCAGCACGTGCACGGAGAATTCGGCGGCGGCGACGCCCTCGAGCGAGGTCGCGGCGGAGAACGGCTCGTCGAGGACGGCCTGCCACGCGCCGACGACGGCTGCTTCGACCACCGCCTCGCCCTCGGGATCGCGATCGGGTTCGGCCTGACCGCCGGCGCTGCCGATCGGCATCGGCGCCAGCCCCGCATACACCCATGCGGCGTCGATCTCGACATGGTCGTTCGGGCGATGCGCGATGCGCAGCCGCAGCGCCGGCGCCGGGGGCGCCGGCATCTCGACGCCCTCGCCCGGCTCGATCGGCACACGGCGGGCGAGGCGAGGCGCGTGCTCCTGCCAGAACTCCGCCGTGTCCTCCGCGGGGACCGGCACCGGCCCGTCCGCCGCCAGCAGCGCGCGGGTGCGGGGGTCGAGGGCGGCAGGTGCGAGCACGAGAGACACTTCCTCGCCCTCGACGGCGAACCGGTAGATGCCCGTCGCCCCGATCGCGCGCACGGAGGCGGCATCCACCGGCTCGTCGTCGATGCGCACCTGCGGGGCCAGCAGGAGTCCGCCCCCGGGGGCCCGGTCGATGCGCACCGCCGCGTGGGCGGAGCCGGCCAGCCGCACGGGGCGCCGCCCGCTCGTGCCGATGAACGGGATGCCCAGCGTGGGAGCCGCGGCGAGATGATGCCACAGCAACGAGGACTCGATGGTGTCGAGCACGAGCCAGTCCGCCAGATCGGAGTAGGTCGTCAGACTCCGCACCTCGCGGGCGATGCTGTGGAGTTCGGCGAACCAGCGCGCGTGGGCCGCCAGGAACGGCCCTCCGGGACGGCGGACCGCGTCCCACGACGCCGACCCCTTCACCCAGGCACCCGTGCTCGCGCTGCGCATGAAGGGGCGAAGGCCGACGACGACGTCGTGGGGTCGCTCGAGGATGCTTCGGGGCGTGGCGGCCTCGACGCGGCGGGGACCCCACGCCGAGCTCTGGCGCCGGCCGCGCTGGCGGAGATCGACGCACAGCGCCAGTGCCACGGCGTCGCCGGTCGGCGCAGCGCCGCCGAGCACGTCGCGCCAGGACGGCCCCGCCGACTCGGGCATGCGGGATGGGCGACCCGCGGCGGGCGCGGCCGCGGAGCCCGCCGGAGTCGGGCGGCCCTCGGTGATCGAGTTGGCCGCCAGCAGCGCCGCCACGGTGTGCTTGCAGTTGACCTGCATCGGGCAGGTGCAGCGGGCCGACAGGATCGGCCGTGGCTGGCCCGGGGCGAGCCGGACGGCGCAGCGATAGGGGCGGGATCCGCTCCCGCGCACCTCGGCGCTCAAGATGCCGGTCTCATCGTCCCACGCGACCTTCTCGACCGCGCCGCCGCGGTAGTAGGCCACGCCGCGGTCGTAGCCGCCGCCATCGGCCTGCCGCCGGATCGCCTCCGGGTCGACGTACGGCGAACGCATGCGGCTATCCTGCCAGCGTCCGCCGACGTCGGGGTCGCTCAGGAGCCGCGGGCGATGCGGGCGAGCACCCCATGGATGAAGGAGCCGGATTCATCGGTGGAGAACTCCTTGGCGAGCTCCACCGCCTCGTCGATGGCGACGCCGGTGGGGACCTCGTCGTTGTACACGATCTCCCACACCCCGATGCGCAGCAGGGCGCGATCGACGGCGGGCATGCGGGCCAGCGACCAGTCCTTGGCGAAGGTGGTGATCTGCTCGTCGATGGCCTCGCGGTTGTCGATGATGCCATCGACGATGTCGCGCGCGTACAGCCACGACGCCTCGCGGGCGGGCTCGTTCACGGCGCGCTTGGCCTCGGCGGCCAGCGTCGTCGAGAGCGCCTCACCGCGGACGTCGGATTGGAAGAGGATGTCGAGGGCGCGCTTGCGCGCCTTGGTGCGGGCACTCATGCAGGAGGCGCCGTCGCGTCAGTTCACGCGGCCGAGGTAGTCACCCGTGCGGGTGTCGACCTTCACCTTGGTGCCGGTCTCCAGGAACAGCGGCACCTGGATCTCGTAGCCGGTCTCGACGGTGGCGGGCTTGGTGCCGGCCGACGAGCGGTCGCCCTGCAGGCCCGGCTCGGTGTAGGTGATCTCGAGCACGACCGAGGCCGGGAGGTCGACGTAGAGCGGGTTGCCGTTGTTGAGGGCGATCGTAACCTGCTGGTTCTCGAGCAGGAAGTTGGCCGCGTCGCCGACGGTGGCGGCGGGGACGTTGATCTGGTCGTAGTCCTGCTGGTCCATGAACACGAAGCTGTCGCCGTCGTTGTACAGGTACTGGAAGTCACGGCGGTCGACGTTCTCGATGTCGATCTTGGCGCCCGCGTTGTACGTCTTGTCGACGACCTTGCCGGTCAGGACGTTCTTGAGCTTCGTGCGGACGAACGCGCCGCCCTTGCCGGGCTTGACATGCTGGAACTCGATGACGCTCCAGAGCTGTCCGTCGATGCTGAGGACGACGCCGTTCTTGATGTCTGCGGTCGATGCCATGCGCGTTGCGTTCCGTTTCGTGAGAGTTCGGGGAGGCCGGTGCGCCTGGGCGCGACACAGCCGACAGATCATTCTACGGGATGCCGCGCCCGGCGCCCCGGATTCAGCCCTCCGCCTGCCCGGTGAGCACGGCGATGAGGCGGTCGACGGCCGTCGCGTAGCCGGCGACACCCTCCCCGACCACGTGCACGATGGCGACATCCGCCACGAGCGAGTGGTGGCGGAACGGCTCGCGCTCGTACACGTTGGAGATGTGCACCTCGGCGACCGGGAGGGCCACCCCGGCGAGGGCGTCGCGCAGGATGACGGAGGTGTGGGTCAGCCCGCCGGGATTGATGACGATGCCCGCGCAGTCCGTCCGCGCCGCGTGGATCGCGTCCAGCAGCACGCCCTCGTGGTTGCTCTGCACCGACCGGGTCTCGAAGCCGTGGGCTGCCGCCGAGGCGGCCACGAGGCGCTCGACGTCGTCGAGGGTCTGCGAGCCGTACACCGCAGGCTCCCGGGTTCCGAGCAGGTTCAGGTTCGGGCCGTTGACGAGCAGCAGTCGACGAGGAGCGGTCACCTGAGCACCCTACTGCCCCGAAGAACCCGCCGACGTCGAGCGCATCTCCAGCTCCGGACCGATCACGCTCGTGAACGTCACTCCCGTGGGAGCGAAGCCGGCCTTCCGGTACGCCGACTGCGCCCGGATGTTCTCGACGTGGACATCGAGGGTGAGTGCACCGTGGCCGCGATCGGCCGCCCACGTGCGCGCCGCGCCCATCAGCAGACCCAGGACACCGGTGCCGCGGTGGTCCGGAGCGATGTAGACGCCGACGACGTCCGCGCGCGATGCCGACAGCTCGCGGCCGAGGTGATCGCGCTCGCCCGCCTCGCGCAGCAGTACGGTCGCCGTTCCGACCCAGCGCTCGCCCTCGACGGCCACGAACTGCGCCGCGTTCTCCCCGAGCGCAGCCCCGGCGGCGCGCTCGCGCCAGAACGCCTCATCGCGGGCCAGCTCGTCCTCCCGGGTGGACAGGAACGCGATCGCGGCATCCGGGTCGCCGACCGCCTCCACCCGCAGCGCGCGGACCTGCTCCCACTCGTGGAGGCGGACGCGGCGCACGGCGACCGGCGCTGTCACCCGGCGACTTCCTGGTACGCCGCGAACAGCAGCGATTCGTCGGGCGCCTGCAGCACCGTGGGCTTCGCGATGTCATCGAGCACGATGAAGCGGAGCATGCCGCCGCGGCTCTTCTTGTCGCGCTGCATCGTCGCCAGAAGCTGCTGCCACGCACCGGAGCGGTAGGTGGTCGGGAGGCCGAGGCTGTCGAGCACGTCGCGGTGACGCTGCGCCGCGCTATCGGAGAGGCGCCCCGCCAGGCGCGACAGCTCGGCGGCGAAGACCATGCCGACCGAGATCGCGGCACCGTGGCGCCACCGGTAGCGCTCGGCGTGCTCGATGGCGTGGCCGAGCGTGTGACCGTAGTTCAGGATCTCGCGCAGTCCCGCCTCGCGGAGGTCCTCCCCCACCACGCGCGCCTTCATCTCGATCGCGAGCTCGATCGTGCGTCGGAACTCGTCGCTGCGGGGGTCCGTGGCGCGCTCGGGGTCGGCCTCGATGTGGTCGAGGATCTCGGGCGCCCAGATGAAGCCGGCCTTGACGACCTCGGCGTAGCCGGCGACCCGCTCGTTGCGCGACAGCGAGTCGAGCAGGTCGAGGTCGCACAGCACCGCCCGCGGCGCCCAGAAGGCGCCCACGAGGTTCTTGCCCTCGGCGGTGTTCACTCCGGTCTTGCCGCCCACGGCGGCATCCACCATGCCGAGCACGGTCGTCGGGACCTGCACGACCTCGACACCGCGCAGCCATGTGGCTGCGACGAAGCCGGCGAGGTCCGTCACCGCGCCGCCGCCGAAGCCGACCACGACATCGGTGCGCGTGAAATCGGCCTTGCCCATGACCTGCCAGCAGAAGGCGGCCACCTCGATGCGCTTGCCCGCCTCGGCGTCGGGGATCTCGGCGAGAAGGACCTCGCGATCGCCGACCAGCGCGGCGCGCAGCGACTCGGCCGGGGCGGCGAGCGTGGGCGGGTGGATCACCAGAACCTTGCGGGCGGCCGGCGGCAGCGTGGCGCCGAGGCGGGTGAGGACCCCTCGGCCGACGGTGATGTCGTAGGCGGACTCACCCGCGACGGAGATGGTGGTGGCGTCGGTCATCGTTCCTCTTCCTCGGTGCTGCGCGCCCACGCGACGATGTCGTCGACGACGTTCTGCAGCGGGCCGTGCGACGTGTCGAACACGACATCGGCCAGCTGTTCGTACAGGGGCAGGCGCTCGGCGTAGATCTCGCTCCACCGGGCCATCGCGTCGGCGCCGGCCAAGAGCGGACGCGCGCTGTCGCGCACGCGCCCCGCCACGACCTGGGGCTCCACGGTCAGCAGCACCACGCGGTGCGCGTCCAGCGCGGCGCGGGTGGCGGGATCGAGCACGGCGCCGCCGCCGAGCGAGACCACTCCCCCGGCATCCAGCCCCGCCCGCACGGCCTCGCGCTCCAGCGCGCGGAAGTGGCCCTCGCCGTGGGTCGCGAACAGCGCCTCGATCGGACCGTGCGCACGCACCACGGCGACGTCGGAGTCGTAGAAGGCCACCCCGAGCGCCTTGGCCACGCGCTTGCCGATGCTCGTCTTGCCCGCGCCCATCGGGCCGATCAGAACGATCGCGTCAGCGCGCGAGGTCATGCTCGGCGAGGGCGGTGTCGCTCGCGGTGGTGGTGCGCAGGGTGTCGGGGATGGCGGCGAGGTAGGACCGGAGGTTCCGTCGCGTCTCCCCGACGCTGTCGCCCCCGAACTTCTCGAGCACGACGTCGGCCAGCACGATCGCGACCATCGCCTCGGCGACGACGCCCGCGGCGGGCACCGCGCACACGTCGGAGCGCTGGTGGTGCGCAGACGCCGTCTCGCCCGTGGCGACGTCCACGGTGCGCAGCGCGTGGGGCACGGTGGCGATCGGCTTCATGCCGGCCCGCACGCGCAGCACGGTGCCGGTCGACATGCCCCCCTCGGTGCCGCCGGCCCTGTCGCTGGAGCGCGAGATGCCCTCGCCGGTGACGAACAGCTCGTCGTGCGCCGCGGAGCCGCGACGACGGGTGGTCTCGAAGCCGTCCCCGACTTCGACCCCCTTGATGGCCTGAATGCTCATGAGCGCCTGCGCGAGCTTGGCATCGAGGCGGCGATCCCAGTGCACGTGCGAGCCGAGGCCGGGCGGAAGCCCGTAGGCCAGCACCTCGACGATGCCGCCGAGCGTGTCGCCGTCCTTGCGGGCGTCGTCGACCTCGGCCACCATCCGCTCGCTCGTCGCGGCGTGGAAGCAGCGCAGCGGATCGGCATCCAGCGCATCGACGTCGTCGGGGGCGGGCAGTGCGGCGTTGTCGGGCACGCGCACGGGACCGATCGAGAGCGTGTGGCTGACCAGGCGGATCCCGAGCTCGGCGAGGAACGAGCGTGCGACGGCGCCGAGCGCCACGCGTGCGGCGGTCTCCCGCGCGCTGGCGCGCTCGAGGATGGGTCGCGCCTCGTCGAAATCGTACTTCTGCATGCCGACGAGGTCGGCGTGCCCGGGGCGGGGACGGGTGAGCGCCGCGCCGCGGCCGCGGGACTTGTCGGTGAGCTCGACGGGATCCGGGCTCATCACCTCGACCCACTTCGGCCACTCGGTGTTGCCGATGCGCAGCGCGACGGGGCTGCCGAGGCTGAGCCCGTGGCGCACGCCGCCGGAGATCGAGAGCTCGTCCTCCTCGAACTTCATCCGCGACCCGCGCCCGTAGCCGAGCTTCCGGCGGGCGAGGTCGGCCTGGATGGCCTCCCGCGAGACGGGGACGCCCGACGGCAGACCCTCCATGATGGCGATCAGCTCGGGGCCGTGCGATTCGCCGGCCGTCATGACGCGAAGCATTGCTCTAGTCTCCCACGAGCGCCCGGCGTGGTTACGCGGTGTGTTCGAGCGCCTCGCGCATCGCCGCCAGCACGGCGTCCTCGTGCGGGAGCGGCTCGTCGGGATCACCGGTGGCGAAGATGCGCACCTGCAGCAGCGCCTGATGAAGCAGCATCCCGAGTCCCGACGCGGCGGCGGTGCCGGCACGTGCGCACGCGCGGGACAGCGCGGTCGGCCAGTGGCCGTACACGACATCCAGCAGGGGGCCGCCGCCGGCCACGAGGGCGTCGGCGGTGTCGTCGGCCAGGGGGGCATCGCCGGGAAGAGTCGCGATGGTCAGGTCGCTCGACGCCTGCGCGGGCGCATCGATGGATGCCGCGGCCACGGCGATCCCCAGGCGATCTCCGAGCCGGGCCAGAGGTGCGGACGCGGCGGGGCGACGGGCGACCACCGTGACCTGCCGCACGCCGATCGCGCCGAGCGCGACCAGCGCCGAGGTCGCTGTCGCCCCGGCGCCGATGATGCGCGCGGTCGTCGCCTCGTGCACTCCGCCGTCGGCGAGGGCGCGCACGATGCCGCCGACGTCGGTGTTGAAGCCGCGGGGACCGTCCGCGCCCAGCAGCAGTGTGTTGACGGCACCGGTCAGCTCGGCCGGCCGATCCCGCACCGCCGCGGCCGCGGAGGCGGCGCCCTTCAGCGGCATCGTCAGCGACAGCCCGCGCCACGAGGCATCCAGTCCCCCGAGCGCCTCGGCGAACGACGAATCGTCGACACGCCGCCTGTCGTACGACCACGGCAGGCCGAGCACCGCATAGGCGGCGTCATGCAGCTGCGGAGAGCGGCTGTGGGCGATCGGGTCCCCCCAGACGGCGAGCCGAGTGCGTTCGGGGTTCAGCACCCCGAGCCCGGGTTGTCGGCGCACCAGTCGACCATCTGGTCGACATATCGCAGGTGCTCGTTGTAGGTCTCCGTGAAGACGGTCTCGCCCGTGATCATGTTCACCGTGACGAAGTACAGCCAGGGGCCGTCGGCCGGATGCATGGCGGCGTCGATCGCGGCGAAGCCGGGGTTGGAGATCGGCCCGATCGGCAGCCCGGGATGCACGTAGGTGTTCCACGGGTTGGGGTCGTTCTGGGCTGCCTCCGAGGTACTGGCCGTGAGCCCCACCTCGCCGGCGCCGTACTGTGCCGTCGAGTCCATCTGGAGAAGGCCGAAGGTCTCCTGGTTGCTCGGGTCGAGGCGGTTCTCGATCACTCGGGCGACCTTCTTCATCTCATCCTCGAAGCGGACCTCGCGTTGGATGATGGATGCCTCGGTCAGGATCTCCTGCTGGAGCTCCGCGGGCACGCCCGCGTTGCCGAGTTCGGTGCGCGTCTGCTCGACGAGCCGGGCGATGACATCCTGAGCCGTCACGCCGGGCTCGAACGGATAGGTTGCGGGGAACAGCCATCCCTCGAGGCTGTCCGCCTCGACACCGTAAGCGGACGGGTCCGCGACGGCGGCTTCGAAGTCCGCGAGCGGTATCTCCAGGCCCTCGGCGAGGAGCGGGAGCGACTGTTCGACCGTGAGCCCTTCGCGGAGCTGAACGGTGTTCTCCAGCTTGTTGGCCGGGTCGAGGATCGCCTCGAGCGCCGCCGCCGAGGTCATCTGCTTCTGGAGCTGGAAGACACCCGGCACGAACGGCGGGTTCTCGCCGTTGTCGATGAGGTAGTCGTAGAACGCCTCGGGCGTCTTGGTGACCCCTGCCTCGTACAGCTTCTGCGAGATGGGCGAGCCGGTGTCGCCGGAGGCGATCGTGACGAACGCTTCGCCGTTGGCGAGCCCCGCCTCGTAGTCCTTCGGCTCCTCCCAGCCCATGACCTCGCGGATCTGCTCCTCGTACGTGGTCCAGACGTACCAGACGCCCGCGGTGATGCCGCCGAGGATCGCGAGGATCACCCCGAGGGCGACCCAGCCGGCGATGCGGCGGCGCCGACGGTCGGGCGGGGGCGGGGGGGCGCCGATGTCGTCGGTCGAGCTCGCACCGCTGAAGAGGTCTTCGAGCGTGGCGGTCGAGGCGGCGCGCGAGGAGGCGACCTGCTCGGCGTCGGCGGTGCGGGCGCCGGCGCTACGGCTGTACGGCATCGCGGGGGCGCCACCCGGGCGGTCGGCCGCGAACAGCCAGTCCTCGTCGGCGACCGGCATCGCGGCGGTGCGGACGGGCTCCGGATCGCGGGGCGTCGGGGCGGCGGCCGCCGTCGCGGCGAACGACGCCGTGGCGGCGGAGGATGCGGATGCGGGTGCGGCGGCCGGAGCGGGTGCCGGCGTCGCCGCATCATCGCCGGGTGCGACGTCGAACGAGGGTGCCGGCGTGCTCCGTCCGGCGGGTGTCGTGCCCTGCGGGTCCGGCGACGCGCCCTGCGTCGGAGGGGTGCTCGCAGCGGGGATGCCGTCGGCCGGCGTCTGGCGAGCGGCGGCCTCGCGGGCCGCACGGCGCGATCCGGGCGCGGCGGGTGTCGACGAGGTCTCCGGCGGGACCGGTGCGGCGGCACCGCCGGAGGTCACCGCGCCGGTCGGGGCGGCAGGTCGGGGGCCGAACAGATCCGCGAAGGGATCGTCGGAACGGGTGTCGGACATATCAGGCGGGCTCCTGGGGGACGGGGATTCCGGCGGGCCGACCCGTGCGCTTCTCGACATCGAGAGCTTGCTGGAGGAGCACGACGGCCGCGACTTGATCAACTATGGTACGAGACGAACGCTGAGTTCGCCCCGACTCCCTCAGCGCGGCGTGCGCCGACACGGTGCTGAGACGCTCGTCGACCAGCCGCACCGGTCGGCCCGCGACCCGCGCGATCTCCGCAGCGAAGGCGCGGGCGTCGGCCGTCGAGGCGGTGTCCTCACCGCGCATGTTCAGCGGCAGTCCCACGAGGATCTCGACGGCGTCGTACTCCTGCGCGAGCGCCGTGACGCGGGAGACGGCCGCCGCGTCGCGCCGCACCGTCTCGACCGGCGTCGCCAGCATTCCGTCGGGATCGCACGAGGCGACTCCGACGCGGGCCTTGCCGACGTCGATGCCGAGCCGCCTGCCGCGGCGGAAGTCGCTCACGCGGTCAGTGCCTCCGTCACGGCGGTCAGCGCTGCCGGCAGGGCCGCCGCATCGCTGCCGCCGCCCTGCGCGACGTCGTCGCGACCGCCGCCGCCGCCGCCGAGCACGCCGGCCGCGGTCTTCGCCAGCACGCCCGCCTTGGCGCCGGCTGCGCGCGCCGCCTCGGTCGTCGCGACGATCACGACCGGGCGGCCCGAGACCTCGGCGCCCAGGGCGATCACGGCGGTCTCTGCGGAGAGGCGCTCGCGCACCTGCAGCGCGAGGGAGCGGAGGTCGTCGCCGGAGCCCGCGGCGCCGACGGACTGCGCGACGACGCGGTACGCTCCGACCTGCGTGGCCGACGAGGCGAGCGCGGGGACGCGATCGCCGAGCGCCTTGGCCTCGAAGGCCGCGATCTTCTTCTCGGCGGCCTTGAGGCTGGCCGTCAGCTCCGCGATGCGATCGGGCAGCTGCTCCCGCGGAGTCTTCAGCGCAGAGCTCAGCTGCGAGACGATCGCACGCTCGGAGGCGAGCGAGCGGAAGGCGTCGAGCCCCACCAGCGCCTCGACGCGGCGGTTCGACGCGCCCACGCTCTGCTCGCCGACGAGGTTGATGAGGCCGACCTCTGCGCTGGTGGCCACGTGCGTGCCGGCGCAGAGCTCGCGCGACCACGGGCCGCCGATGTCGACCATGCGCACGGTGTCGCCGTACTTCTCGCCGAACAGCGCCATGGCGCCGAGCGCCTTGGCCTCGTCGAGCGGAAGGACGCGGGTGGTCACCTCGAGGTTGTCGCGCACGGCGTTGTTGGCGATCTCCTCGATCTCGCTCTTGGTCGCCTCGGACAGCGCCTGGCCCCACGAGAAGTCGAAGCGCATGTAGCCGGCGCGGTTGAGCGAGCCGGCCTGCGTCGCGGTCTTGCCGAGGGTGTCGCGCAGGGCCGCGTGCACGAGATGGGTTGCGGAGTGCGCCTGGCGGGCGGAGCGCCGGTTGGCGGCATCCACGATCGTCCGCGCCGTCTGGTCGACACCCACCTCGCCCGAGGTGACCTCGACCGTGTGGCTGACCAGGCCCGGAACGGGCTTCTGCACGTCGAGCACCTCGAGCTCGAAGCCGGGGCCGACGATCACGCCCTTGTCGGCGACCTGGCCACCCGACTCGGCATACAGAGCGGTCTCGGCGAGAATGACCTCGGCGATCTGGCCGCTGGAGGCGCGGTCGACCGGAACTCCGTCGACGAGGATGCCGAGCACGCGGCTCTCGGCCTCGAGATCGGTGTAGCCGGTGAAGACGGTCTCGCCCTGCGCGCGCAGGTCGCGGTACACGCTGGTGTCGGCGAGCTGGCGCTTGCGCGAGCGCGCGTCGGCCTTCGCGCGGGCGCGCTGCTCCTGCATGAGCGTGTCGAACGCCGCGCGGTCGACGGTGAGGCCCGCCTCCTCGGCGATCTCGAGGGTGAGGTCGATGGGGAAGCCGTACGTGTCGTGCAGCAGGAAGGCCTCGGCCCCGGCGATCGCGGCGCCGCCGGACTTCCGGGTGGCCGCGACGGACTCGTCGAGGAGCGTCTCCCCCGCGGCGAGGGTCCGCAGGAAGGTCGCCTCCTCCGCGAGGGCGTACTGCGAGATGCGCGCCCAGTCCGTCTCGACGACCGGATACGCCTCCTTCATCGCGTCACGCGACACGGTGAACAGGACCTCGAACGTCGGTCCGTCGACGCCGAGCAGCCGCATCGAGCGGATCGCACGACGCATGAGGCGGCGGAGGATGTAGCCGCGCCCGTCGTTGGAGGGGGTCACGCCGTCGGACATGAGCATGAGCGACGAGCGCACGTGGTCGGCGACCACGCGGAAGCGCACGTCGTCGTCGTGGTTCGCGCCGTATGTGCGGCCTGACAGCGCCACGGCCTTGTCGAGCACCGGACGCACCTGGTCGGTCTCGTACATGTTGTCGACGCCCTGCTTGATGAAGGCGACGCGCTCGAGCCCCATGCCGGTGTCGATGTTCTTCGCGGGCAGCTCCCCCACGATGTCGAAGTCGTACTTCGAGCGAACGTTCGTGATCTCGTACTGCATGAACACGAGGTTCCAGATCTCGACGTAGCGGTCGTCGTCGGTGGCCGGGCCGCCGTCGATGCCGTACGCCGGGCCGCGGTCGAAGAAGATCTCCGAGCAGGGTCCGGCGGGGCCGGGCAGACCGGTCGACCAGTAGTTCGTGTCCTTGCCGAGGCGCTGGATGCGCTCTTCAGGGAGCCCGGCGATCTCGAGCCACAGCGCGAGGGCCTCGTCGTCCTCCTCGTAGACGGTGACCCACAGATCCTCCGGGTCGAAGCCGAGGCCGCCCTCGGCTTCCGGCGAGGTGAGCAGCTCCCACGCGAACGTGATCGCGCCCTTCTTGAAGTAGTCGCCGAACGACCAGTTGCCGAGCATCTGGAAGAAGGTGCCGTGGCGCGGGGTCTTGCCGACCTCTTCGATGTCGTTCGTGCGGATGCACTTCTGGTTGTCCGCTGCGCGCGGGTACGGCGCGGGCACGTCGCCCGAGAGGTACGGGATGAACGGCACCATGCCGGCCACGGTGAACAGCAGGGCCGGGTCATCGGTGACGAGCGAGGCCGAGGGCACGATCGTGTGCCCCTGCTTCTCGAAGTAGTCGAGGTAGCGCTTGGCGATCTCAGCGGTCTTCATGCGGTGGTACGTCGTCCTCGTGCGTGCGTGCGCTCCCCCGCGTCGGCGAGGGAGCGGGAATCGTGGGGTCTAGTCGTCGAGCTTCTTCGCGACGTCGGAGGCGGCGCCGCCCGCGGCGTCGAAGGCGTCGGAGGCGGCGTCCTTGACGGCGCCGGCAGCACCCGAGGCGGCGTCCTTGACGGCGCCCGCAGCGCCGGCCGCGGCGTCCTTGACCTCGTCGACGATGTCGGAGAAGCGCGCCTCCTGCTCCCGGTAGGCGTCCGCCATGCGGTCGGTGAACTCGGAGATCCGGGCGTCGACATCGGCGAGCACCTCGGCCCCGCGCGGGTCCTTGTTGACGAAGTGGGCGAGCACGAAGCCGCCCGCGATGCCGAGCACGAACCACAGCACGTTCTTCATGTCACCACTTCCTTGGATGCCGCCGGGCGCGGCATCCCCCATCGTAAGCGCAAACGACGAAGGGCGCCGGGTCTCCCCGACGCCCTCCGTGTGCGCGTTGCGGAACGCGGGCCTCAGCGGGCCGCGTAGTACTCGACGACGAGCTGGACCTCGCAGGTCACCGGGACCTCGGCGCGCTTGGGGCGACGCACGAGACGGGCCTGCAGCTTGTCGAGCTCGACCTCGAGGTAGCCCGGAACCGGGGGCAGGACCTCGGCGTGACCGCCGGCGGCTGCCACCTGGAAGGGCTCGAGGCCCTCGCTCTTGGCCTTGACGTGGATGAGCTGACCCGGCTTCACGCGGAACGACGGGCGGTCGACGAGCTGGCCGTCGACGAGGATGTGACGGTGCACGACGAGCTGGCGGGCCTGTGCGGTGGTGCGGGCGAAGCCGGCGCGCAGGACGAGCGCGTCCAGACGCATCTCCAGCTGCTCGACGAGGTTCTCACCGGTCAGACCCTGGGTGCGACGTGCCTCGTTGAACTGGATGCGCAGCTGCTTCTCGCGGATGCCGTACTGCTCGCGCAGACGCTGCTTCTCGCGGAGACGGACGGCGTAGTCGCTGTCGGCCTTGCGCTTGGTGCGGCCGTGCTCGCCCGGAGCGTAGGGACGCTTCTCGAGGTAGCGGGCGGCCTTCGGGGTGAGCGCGACGCCGAGCGCGCGCGACAGGCGGACCTTGCGGCGGTCCTGGGACTTCGTGACCACGAAGTGTTCCTTTCGGTGACGCGGCCGTGTCTTTCACGGCTCGCGGGCGTATCGCCCTCTCCCCGCCCGATCCGGACTGCACGCCGGGGCATGCCGGAAGGTCTGTAGAGAAGAGGGGATGCCCGAAAACTCCGTTTCGAGCCGGTCAAGCTTAGCAGACGGCGGCCGATCGGCCGCTGAGCGGCGGCATCGTGCGCCGCGCCGAGGAGCGGTTCAGGACTCGGGGCCGAGGATCCGGCGGATCTTCTCGACGCGCGCGGCGATGTCGCGCTCGACGCCGCGGCCGGTCGGCTGGTAGTAGCGCCTGCCCTGCAGTTCATCGGGAAGGTACTGCTGGGCCGCCACTCCGACCTCGAGATCGTGGGGGTAGACGTAGCCCCGCCCATGCCCGAGGCGCTTCGCTCCCGGATAGTGCGCGTCGCGCAGGTGCGTGGGGACGCGCCCGAACCCGCCCGCGCGCACATCGGCGATCGCCGCGTCGATCGCCAGGTAGGCGGCGTTGGACTTCGCCGTCGTCGCGAGGTAGGCGGTGGCTTCGGCCAGCGGGATTCGACCCTCCGGCATGCCGATGAACTGCACCGCATCGGCGGCGGCCACGGCGATGGGCAGCGCCTGCGGGTCGGCCAGGCCGATGTCCTCGGCGGCGGAGATGATTAGGCGCCGGGCGATGAAGCGCGGATCTTCGCCCGCCTCGATCATCCGCGCGAGGTAGTGCATCGCGGCATCCACGTCCGAGCCGCGGATCGATTTGATGAACGCGCTGATCACGTCGTAGTGCTCATCGCCCTGCCGGTCGTAGCGCAGGAGGGCCCGGTCGACGGCCTGCGCGACGTGGTCGGGTCCGATCTCGGGCAGGGTGGCGGCACCGGCCTCGTCGGCGCCCTCGGCGTCCTCGGCATCGCCCTCGGGGGCCGGAACGAGCGTCGCCGCCGCCTCCAGCGCGGTGAGCGCCCGGCGCGCATCGCCGGACGACAGGCGCACGAGCGCGTCCTTCGCCTCGTCGGTGACGACGACCCGGCCGGCCAGGCCCCGCGGGTCGGCGACGGCACGATCGACGAGCATGCGCAGGTCGTCGTCGGTGAGCGGCTTGAGAGTGAGCAGGAGACTGCGCGAGAGCAGCGGCGAGATGACCGAGAACGACGGGTTCTCGGTCGTCGCGGCGATGAGGACCACCCAGCCGTTCTCGACCCCGGGGAGCAGGGCATCCTGCTGCGCCTTGGTGAAGCGGTGGATCTCGTCGAGGAACAGGATCGTGGACTGACCGTAGAGGTCGCGCTGGGTGAGAGCCTCCTGCATCACCTCGCGCACGTCGCGCACGCCCGCCGTGACGGCCGACAGTTCGACGAACCGACGACCCGACGACCGCGCGATCGCCTGGGCGAGCGTGGTCTTGCCGGTGCCGGGCGGCCCCCAGAGGATGACGGATGTCGCCGTGGCGCGCGCGTCGGCGTCGGCGAGGGTCATCAGGGGCGATCCGCGTCGCAGCAGGTGGCCCTGACCGGCGACCTCCGCGAGCGAGGTGGGACGCATCCGCACGGCGAGCGGCGTCTGCCCCTGGAAGAGGGCCGTCGGACTCGTCACCCCACCAGGCTAACGGCGGGAGGGGACACACCGGCGCCCGCTGCGGAGACGGTTTGGCCCGTGCTCGGCGGGCGCCATAGGATCGTCGCGCCCGGCGCCGCGTCCACCCCGTCCGGGCGAGGAGGATCCGTGGCCAGCCGAGGCAAGGACCGTGAGGCCCGTGAGGCCCGCGAGCGCACCCGGGTGTACCAGGCGCGCCAGGCGTTCCACGATGGGCAGGGCGCGCGCCGCCGGCGCGACAACCTCGTCGCGGGCATCGTGGGCGGGCTTCTGATCGCCGGGCTGATCGCCTCGCAGGCGATCTACTTCACGAGCGGTCCGGGAGCTCCCGCCCCGAGCCCGGTCTCCACCCCCGCGCCGAGCACCTCGCCCGCCCCGACCGAGGAGCCCGTCGAGACGCCCGAGCCCTCGCCGTCGGGTTCGACGACGCCGTCGCCCTCCCCCACCGACTCCCCCTCGGAGTGAATGCGGCATCCCGGCGCGACCGTCGGCCGTACTAGGCTGGGGCCGTCCATCCCCCCACAGGCGGCGCCGCCGCGATGAGGTGCATTCCGTGACTGCCGAAGCAGAACCCACCCCCGAGATCACTCCCGACCAGCCCTGGGGCCGTGTCGACGACGACGGCACCGTGTCGGTGCGCGAAGGCGACGACTGGCGTGTGGTGGGTCAGTTCCCCGACGGACCGCCCGAGGAGGCGCTCGCGTACTTCGAGCGCAAATACGCGGATCTGGCCTCCGAGGTCGGGCTCCTGGAGGTGCGACACCGTCGAGGCGGCGCATCCGCCGCCGACCTGCGCAAGGCTGCGGCCGCTGTGCGCGAGAAGATCGTGGGCGCCTCCGCGGTCGGCGACCTCGCCGCGCTCGAGGGGCGCATCACGGCACTGACCGAGACCCTCGCCGCCGCGACGGAGGCCGAATCGGCCGCGCAGCGCGAAGCGGTCGACGAGGCGCTGAAGGTCCGCACCGACATCGTCGAGAAGGCCGAGGCGATCGCCGCCCGCGACCCGCGCACCGTGCAGTGGAAACAGGCCTCCGCCGAGATGACCGCCCTGTTCGACCAGTGGCAGTCCCACCAGCAGAACGGTCCGCGCCTGCCCCGCGCAGCCGGCCAGCAGCTCTGGAAGCGCTTCCGCGACGCCCGGACCACGGTCGACAAGCACCGTCGGGAGTTCTACGCCGAGCTCGACGAGGCCCACAAGGTGGTGCGCGATCGCAAGACGCGCCTCGTCGAGAAGGCTGAGGCGCTCGCCCCCAAGGGAGAGGACGGCATCGGCGCGTACCGGGAGCTCCTCGACCAGTGGAAGACGGCCGGACGCGCCGGCAAGAAGGCCGACGATGCGCTGTGGGCCCGCTTCAAGGCAGCGGGCGACGCCCTCTACGGCGCCCGCAGCGAGCGTGAGGCCGCAGACGCCGAGGCGTCGCGAGAGAAGATCGACGCGAAGAAGGAACTCCTGACCGAGGCCGCCGCCGTCGCCGACGAAGCGGATCTGGGGAAGGCTCGCGCGCTCCTGACGACGATCCAGCGCCAGTGGGATGACATCGGGCGGATCTTCCCCCGCGACTCCGAGCGTGCTCTCGACGACGACCTCCGCAAGATCGAGCAGGCGCTGCGCACGCGCGAGGACGCCGACTGGAAGCGCAACAACCCCGAGACCAAGGCGCGCACCAACGACATGACGCGCCAGCTCAGCGACGCGATCGAGAAGCTCGAGGACGAACTGGCCGCCGCCGAGAAGGCCGGCGACAAGAAGGCCGTCGCGGAAGCGGCCGAGGCGCTCGACGCCCGCAAGGCCTGGCTCCGCGCCATCGGCGGCTGACGCCGACCGTCCTGCACCGTAGCCCGCGGGCATCCGTTCTCCACAGGATGCCCGCGGGCTGCGTCGTGCGGTGCGGAGGTCGGGCACACTGCCCTCATGGCTTCGCATCTGCTGTACTTCGCCGATGATCGGCTGTCGGTGGCCGAGTTGTCCGCCGCGTGCCTCGATGGCGATCTGTACGGACTGGGCGAGGCGTACATCCCCGGCGACGCGGTCGAGACGCGGGCGCTGCGCGCCGGCTCCCTCCGTCCGCTCCTGGGCGACAATCTGGCGGCGACCCATGCGAGCGCCGCGTGGGTCCACGGGGCGCTCGACGATCCGCCCGCCCGTCACAGCGTGCAGCGCGCCGTGCCCAAGCGGCTGCACCACGTGATCGGACGTCGCACGATCTACCGGGATCCGCACATCGGCGAGGCCGACCTCGAAGTGCACTGCGGCGCGCGCGTGACCACTCCCGCGCGCACGCTCGCCGATCTCGCGCGGACCGCCGATGCGGTGGACGACCTCGTCGCCGCGCGCATGGCGGCCGCCTTCCCCGATGCGGTCGCGGCAGCCATCTCCTGGCTCGAGGCCGCGCCGGTCCTCCCCCACAAGCGCCGTGCGCTGAGCCTCCTGCGGGATCAGTTCACGACGAGGTGACGCGATAGACGTCGTATACGGCGTCGATGCGGCGCACGGCGTTGAGCACCCGGTCGAGGTGCACGATGTCGCCCATCTCGAAGACGAACCTGCTCAGCGCGAGCCGATCGTTCGAGGTGGAGACCGTCGCCGAGAGGATGTTGACATGGTGCTCGCTGAGCACGCGCGTCACATCGCTGAGGAGCCCCGAACGATCGAGTGCCTCGACCTGGATCTGCACGAGGAAGACGCTCTTACTCGTCGCACCCCACTCGACGTCGATGAGTCGATCGGGCGACGCCATGAGGCTCTTCACGTTCGTGCAGTCCGCACGGTGCACCGAGACACCGCTGCCGCGCGTCACGAAGCCGAGGATCTGGTCGCCGGGCACGGGGGTGCAGCACTTGGCGAGCTTGACCAGGATGTCGGGGGCGCCGCGCACCAGCACCCCGGAGTCGCCATTGCGGGGGGCCCGCGCGCGTCCGACCGGCGGCAGGTCGATCGGGCCGGTCGCGGTGTCGTTCGCACTGACCAGCGCGGTGACCTTCTCGATCACGGACTGCGTGGACACGTGCCCCTCGCCGACCGCGGCGTACAGGGCGGAGACGTCCTCATAGCGCAGCTGCTGGGCGACCTCGGTGAAGGAGTCCTGGCTCATCAGACGCTGCAGGGGCAGGTTCTGCCGCCGCATCGCCCGGGCGATCGACTCCTTGCCCTGCTCGATGGCCTCCTCGCGGCGTTCCTTGGTGAACCACCCGCGGATCTTGTTGCGCGCCCGCGTGCTCTTGACGAAGGTGAGCCAGTCCTGGCTCGGGCCTGCATCCGGATTCTTCGATGTGAACACCTCGACGACGTCGCCGCTCTTGAGCTCGGACTCCAGCGGCACGAGACGGCCGTTCACCTTCGCGCCCATCGTCCGGTGGCCCACCTCGGTGTGCACCGCGTAGCCGAAGTCCACCGGTGTCGCGCCGGCGGGCAGCCCGATCACGCGCCCCTTGGGGGTGAAGACATACACCTCCTTGGCGCCGATCTCGAAGCGGAGGGAATCGAGGAACTCGCCCGGATCGGCCGTTTCGGCCTGCCAGTCGGAGATGTGCGCGAGCCACGCCATGTCGGTGTCGAGCGCCTTGGCGTCGGTCTTGCCGCCGTTCATCCGCTCCTTGTACTTCCAGTGGGCGGCGACACCGTACTCCGCCTGCTGGTGCATCTCATTGGTGCGGATCTGGATCTCGACGGTGCGGCCCGCCGGGCCGATGACCGTCGTGTGCAGCGACTGGTAGAGGTTGAACTTCGGCGTGGCGATGTAGTCCTTGAACCGCCCCGGAAGCGGAGTCCAGCGCGCATGGATGGCCCCGAGCACGGCATAGCAGTCGCGCACGCTGCCCACGAGGATCCGGATGCCGATGAGATCGTAGATGTCGTCGAACTCTCGTCCGCGCACGACCATCTTCTGATACACGGAGTAGAGCTGCTTGGGGCGGCCCATGACCCGGCCGCGGATGCGCAGCTCCCTCAGATCACCGTCGACGGCGTCGATCACGTTCTGCACGTACTGCTCGCGCTGCGGCGTGCGCTGACGGACCAGACTCTCGATCTCCGCGTAGAGCTTGGGGTGGAGCACGGCGAAGCTCAGGTCCTCGAGCTCCGACTTGATCGTCTGGATGCCGAGGCGGTGCGCCAGCGGAGCGTAGATCTCCAGCGTCTCGGTCGCCTTCTTGGCGGCCTTCTCCGGGGGCACGAACCCCCAGGTGCGCGCATTGTGGAGTCGGTCGGCGAGTTTGATGAGGAGCACGCGGATGTCCTTGGACATCGCGACGATCATCTTGCGCACGGTCTCCGCCTGTGCGCTCTCGCCGTACTTGACCTTGTCGAGCTTGGTCACCCCGTCGACGAGCATCGCCACTTCGTCTCCGAAGTCCGCGGCGAGCGTGTCGAGCGGGTAGTCGGTGTCCTCGACGGTGTCGTGCAGCAGCGCTGCGGCGATCGCCTTGGGACCGAGCCCGAGGTCGGCGAGGATCTGGGCGACGGCCAGCGGGTGGGTGATGTACGGCTCGCCGCTCTGGCGGGTCTGGCCCGCGTGCGCACGGTCGGCGACGCCGTATGCCCGCTCGACGATCGTCAGATCACCCTTCGGATGGTGCGTGCGCACCGTGCGGAGGAGCTGCTCGACGTCGTCGCGGCGCGCGGCGCGCGAGAAGATTCGCGGAACGAGACGCCGGAGCGACGAGGACTGGGCGGGTGGAACCGTCTCTGTCACTCTCGCCTCCCCTCCGCAGGATTCGTCAATCCTACGCCTGCGGAGGGGATGGTCGGAGTCAGGAGGGCGTCCCGGCCAGTTCGCGGGCCGCGCTCACGCGCTGGTCGCGCGCCTTGATGCCGGGCTCGTTCTCGCGGAAAAGCGAGTACAGCGGCGCCGCGACGAACAGCGTCGAGTAGGCGGCGACGATGATGCCGACGAAGATCGACAGCGAGATGTCGGTGAGCGTCTGGGCACCGAGCCAGAAGGAGCCGATGAACAGGATCGCGCCCACAGGCAGCACGGCGACGACCGACGTGTTGATGGATCGCACCAGCGTCTGGTTGACGGCCAGGTTGACCGACTCGCCGAACGTGCGGCCGGAGACCTCGCCGTCTTCACTGGTGTTCTCGCGGATCTTGTCGAACACGACGGTGGTGTCGTAGAGCGAGTACGCGAGGATCGTGAGGAATCCGATGACGGCGGCCGGCGAGATCGGGAACCCGCAGAGGGCGTAGACGCCCACGGTGATGACCAGCACGTCGATGAGGCCGATGATGGCGGCGGCCGACATCTTCCAGGTGCGGAAGTACAGCGACAGGATGATGAAGGTCAGGGCGAGGAAGATCGCGAGTCCCCACAGCGACTGCCGCGTCACGTCGGCGCCCCAGCTGGGCCCGATGAAGGAGGTCGTGACCTCGGACTCGGGCACCGCGTAGGCGTCGGCGAGGGCCGTGGCGACCGCCCGGGTGTCGGCGTCGGTGAGCTGGTCGGTCTGCACGCGCACGGCGGTGTCGCCGACGGTGGTCACCTTGGTGGCGGCGCCCGGCACGACCGTCTGCACGGCGTCGGTCGCAAGGGACTGGTCGGGGCTGGACAGGCCCGACACGGTGAACTGCGAACCGCCCGTGAACTCGATCGAGAACTGGACGGGGCGCACCAGCGGCACGAGGGCCGAGGCGATCACCAGCGCGGCGGCGATGATGAACCACAGGCGGCGGCGGCCGACGAACGGGAAGGAGGTCTTGCCCGTGTAGAGGTCGTTGCCCAGCTGACTCATGGAGCGCATCAGCGGTCTCCCTCCTTCGTGGCGGTGGTCGTTCGTGCGCTGTCCGAGCTCGCCAGCTCGGCCTGCTTGCGCTCGGCGATCGTCTGTCGGCGCACCGCTTCGTTGCGCGATCGCGCCGCGCGCTTGCCCGCCTGGGTGGTGGCTGTGGCGGCTGCCGGGGCGCGGAACTGCGCGCGTCCCCGGTAGACCGCTCCGAGGGCCTCGGGATCCATGCCCGACAGGGGGTGGCCGGAGCCGAAGAACCGCGTGCGGGCCAGGAGCTGCATCACCGGGTGGGTGAACAGGATGAAGATCAGCACGTCGATGGCCGTGGTCAGACCCAGCGTGAAGGCGAAGCCCTTCACGGTCGCGTCGGCGAGGATGTAGAGCACGACGGCGGCGAGGATGTTGATCGACTTCGAGATGTAGATCGTCCGCTTGGCGCGCGCCCAGCCGTCCTCGACGGCTCCCGTGATCGACTTGCCGTCGCGCAGCTCGTCGCGGATGCGTTCGAAGTAGACGATGAACGAGTCGGCGGTGAAGCCGATCGACACGATCAGACCCGCGACGCCGGCCAGCGACAGGCGGAAGCCCATGCGCCACGCCAGGATGCACAGCGTCACATACGTGAGAACGCCCATCACCACGAGAGAGGCGATGATGACGAAGCCGAGGGCCCGATAGACGATCAGCGAGTAGACGGCGACCAGGGCGAGACCGATCAGACCGGCGATGAGGCCGATCTGCAGCTGCTGCGAGCCGAGGGTCGCCGAGATCGTGTCGGAGCTGACCACCTCGAAGCTCAACGGCAGTGCGCCGTACTTGAGCTGGTCGGCGAGCACCTTGGCGGTCTCCTGCGTGAAGCTGCCGGTGATGCTCGGCTTGCCGTCGAGGATCACGCCGTTCATCGAGGGTGCCGACAGCACCGAGCCGTCGAGCACGAACGCGAAGCGGTTCAGCGGATCCTGCGCCCCGAACAGACGCTGGCTGATCTCGCCGAAGGTGGTGGTGCCCTCGCCGTCGAAGGTGAGGTTGACCGCCCACAGGCCGTTGGTCTGCTGAAGGCCGAACGTCGCGTCGGTGATCGAGGAGCCGTCGAGCTCCACCGGGCCGAGGATGTACTTGCCGGTGCCGTCGATGTCGCACGTGATCAGCGGCTCGTCGGCGGGCGCGCTGGCCGGGTCGTTCGCCGGGTCGTTGCAGTCGTACGCGAGGAACTCCGCCTCGAGCGCCGGCGTGACCCAGTTCAGGTCGCTTCCGTCCGTCGGCTCCACGGTCGGGGTGGCGACCAGGGTCGGATCGGGGCTGGGGTACGGCGTGGCGTTCCCGTCCTCGCCCACGAAGGTGTTCGCGGGGGCGCCTGCCACCAGAACCGCGCGCAGCTGGAGCTGCGCGGAGGCCTCGATGCGCTGGCGCGTCTCCTCGTCGGCCTGGCCCGGGATCTGGACGACGATGTTCTTGCCGCCCTCGGTGGTGACATCGGCTTCGCCGACGCCCGAGGCGTCGACGCGCTGGCGGATGATGGTGACCGCCTGGTCCATCTGCTCGGCCGAAGGGTTCGCGCCATCGGCGGTCTGGGCCTCGAGGATGATCTGCGTGCCGCCCTGGAGATCGAGCGCGAGCTCCGGCGTCCAGGAGCTCTGCTGGAAGACGTACACGCCGAGCGCGTTGATGCCGAAGAGGACGGCGGTGATGGTGAGCAGTCCGGTCAGGGCGCGCCAGGCGTGCCGGACAGGTGTGGATGTCGCCACGAGATCAGCTTTCTCACGGACCCGCGAGAGCGGGTCAGGCCTTGGGGGCGGTGGTGCCGTCGGCGTCGGGCTCGGCGTCGACGGCCGGCGTCTGCTCGACCTCGTCGACCGTCGCGTCGTCCGCGTCGTCGTGCTCCTCATCGGCCTCGAGCTCGTCGTCCTCGGTCGCGGTCACGACGCGGAGGATCGCCTGGCTGTGCACCTTGATCTCCACGCCCGGGGCGATCTCCACGAGGGCGGGCTGGTCGAGGTTGTCGGGGTCGAAGGCCACGATCGTGCCGTACAGGCCGCCCTGCAGCAGGACCTCCGCACCGGGAACGGTCTCGCGGGCCTTCTGCTCCTGCTCGAGCTTCTGCTTCTGCATGCGGCGGCGCGAACTCCAGAACATGAAGATCAGGAGGACGACGAGGAGGGCCGGGAGCAGGAAGTCGATCGGCATGGCTGCGGTGGGACCTTTCGGGTCAGGCGCGCACCGTGGCGGCGCTGCCTTTGAAGTGGGGGGTGGGCGAAAGCCTCCAGTGATTATAGGTCATCGAGTCCGAGCACCGATTCCGCGGTCGGCACGCCCAGGTGGCGGTACGCCTCGGGAGTCGCCACGCGCCCGCGCGGGGTCCGCCCCATGAATCCGATGCGCACCAGGTAGGGCTCGACGACCGACTCGATCGTCTCCGCCTCCTCGCCCACCGTCACCGCGAGGGTGTTGAGCCCGACCGGACCTCCGCGGAAGCGCCGGATCAGGGCATCGAGCACCGCCCGGTCGAGGCGGTCGAGCCCGATCGGATCGACGTCGTACAGATCGAGGGCGGCGTCGACGATCGCGGCGTCGGCCAGCTGCCCGCGCCCGTGGACCAGCACGTAGTCGCGCACGCGGCGCAGCAGCCGGTTGGCGATGCGCGGAGTGCCGCGCGATCGCCGCGCGATCTCCGCCCGCGGACTGGGCGTCAGTTCGACGCCGAGCATCGCGGCCGAGCGGCCGATCACCCGCTCGAGCTCCGCGGGCTCGTAGTACTCGAGGTGGGCGGTGAAGCCGAAACGGTCGCGCAGGGGGTTGGGCAGCAGGCCCGAGCGCGTCGTCGCGCCCACCAGCGTGAACGGTGCGAGATCCAGCGGGATGCTGGTGGCCCCGGCGCCCTTGCCGACCATGATGTCGATCCGGAAGTCCTCCATGGCCAGGTACAGCATCTCCTCGGCCGCGCGCGCCATGCGGTGGACCTCGTCGATGAACAGCACTTCGCCGGGCGTGAGACTCGACAGGAGCGCCGCCAGGTCGCCCGCGTGCTGGATGGCCGGACCACTCGACATGCGAAGCGGTCGGCCGCTCTCGTGGGCGACGATCATCGCCAGAGTCGTCTTGCCCAGACCCGGCGGGCCCGAGAGCAGGATGTGGTCGGCGGGGCGCTGCTGGATGCGGGCGGCATCCAGCAGCAGCTGCAGCTGGCCGCGCACCTTCTGCTGCCCGACGAAGTCGCCGAGCGAGGTGGGGCGCAGCGCGCCTTCGATGGCGAGCTCCGCCTCGTCGACCGGCTCGGTCGAATCCCGCACGTCCTCAGCCAACGGCCGTCTCCTTGCGCGCCGGACCGAGCGCGCCGAGCGTCAGTCTGAGGAGTGCGGGCACCGAGGCGCGCTCGGTGTCGCCCGCATCTTCGAGGACGGTGGCCAGGGCGTCGGTCGCGATCCGCTCCGACCAGCCGAGGCCGACCAGCGCCGCGACGACCTGGCTCGACAGATCGGCGCTCGCGCCCACGCGGGGCGGAGATGCGGGCGTCACGGAGGCCAGCTTGCCCGCCAGCTGCACGACGATCAGCTTCGCGGTCTTCGGCCCGATCCCGGATACGCGTCGGAACGGAGCGTCGTCGTCGGCGCCCACCGCGTCGGCGATCTGGCCGACGGTGAGGGCCGACAGCACGCCGAGCGCGGACTTCGGCCCGACCCCGGTGACTCCGAGCAGCAGCTGGAAGACGGCGAGCTCGTCGCGGGTCGCGAAGCCGAACAGCGAGAGCGCGTCTTCCCGCACGATCAGCGCCGTGTGCAGCATCACGATATCGCCGACGTGGCACGAGCGCGCCTGCTGGGCGGTCACCGCGACCGAGAGGCCGACACCGCCGACCTCGACCACCAGGTGGTCGGAATCGATGTGGAGGCACGCGCCCCGGACTGACGAGATCATGCGTCGATCCTACGAAGCGATTCGGAGTTTTGTTCGAGCGACACGCTCGGTCGCGGCATCCCCCTCATCGACGGCCGCGGCGCTCCGCCTCGGCCCAGGCCCGCTGCGCCGGCGTCAGCACGGCGGCGCCGCGCGCGGAGCCCGCCGGCGCGCCGCGCCACGCGTGGCAGAGGGCGAGGGCGAGCGCGTCGGCGGCGTCGGCGGGAGTGGGCAGTTCGTCGAGTCGGAGGATCCGGGCCACCATCGTCTGCACCTGGAGCTTGTCGGCGGACCCATAGCCGGTGACGGCCGCCTTCACCTCGCTGGGCGTGTGCGTGGCGGCGGCGAGCCCGTGCTCGCGGGCGACCAGCAGCGCCACGCCGCTTGCCTGGGCGGTGCCCATCACGCTGTGACGGTTGTTCTGGGCGAAGACCCGCTCGACGGCGACGACGTCGGGGGTGTGCTCGGCGATCACCGCGCGGAGGCCGCGTGCGATGGTGGCGAGGCGATCCTCGATCGGCGCGTCCGCGGCCGATCGGATCACCCCGACGTGCACGAGGCGCGCCGTCCGGTCGTCCGCGACATCGACCACGCCGACCCCGCAGCGCGTGAGCCCCGGATCGATGCCGAGCACCCGGAGCCGATTGCGCACGGTGGTTGACACTCCCCCACGGTAGGCGAACGGCGGCCGCGCGCGCCCGAGGCGCGCGGGCCGCCGTCGGCGGGCCGGCCGAGCCGGTCAGTCGTCGTTCTCGAGCTCGGCCTGGACGTCGGCGGTCAGGTCGAAGTTGCTGTATACGTTCTGGACGTCGTCGCTGTCTTCGAGCGCGTCGATGAGGCGGAAGATCTTGCGCGCCGTGTCGGCGTCGATCTCGACCTTGAGGTTGGGCACGAACTCCACGTCGGCGGACTCGTACTCGATGCCCGCGTCCTGGAGGGCGGTGCGCACGGTGACGACGTCGGAGGCCTCGGTGATCACCTCGAATCCCTGCGCGTGGGGCTCGACCTCCTCGGCGCCGGCTTCGAGCACCGCGAGCATCACGTCGTCTTCGCTGGTCCCGTCGCCGGAGACGACGATCACGCCCTTGCGAGAGAAGTTGTAGGCGACGCTGCCGGGGTCGGCGAGGGTGCCCCCGTTGCGGGTGAGGGCGGTGCGCACCTCGGCGGCGGCGCGGTTCTTGTTGTCGGTCAGGCACTCGATCATGAGCGCCACGCCGTTCGGGCCGTAGCCCTCGTACATGATCGACGCGTACTCGACGGACTCGCCGCCGATCCCCGCGCCGCGCTTGATCGCGCGGTCGATGTTGTCTTTGGGGACCGACGTCTTCTTCGCCTTGAGCACGGCGTCGAACAGCGTCGGGTTGCCCTGAAGATCGGGGCCGCCGAGTTTGGCAGCCACTTCGATGTTCTTGATGAGCTTGGCCCACGACTTGGCACGGCGCGCGTCGATGACCGCCTTCTTGTGCTTCGTCGTCGCCCATTTGGAGTGTCCGGACATGCGCTCCAGTCTACGGGCGGGCTCGGTCGCGCCGAGTCGATGTGTGGATGCCGGCCGCTCAGGCCGCGCGCGGAACGCGGGCGCCGGTCGACGGCGCCGCGCCGAAGCCGGTGCCGGGCGACGCCGGCGCGGGGGCGAGGTCGGCGAGGAGGCGGTCGTACTGGACATGCCCGAACAGCGAGTAGAGCACGCGTGCGATGCGCGGGATGTGGGCTTCGAACTCGGCGCGCTGCGCGGGATCGGCCTCCGCGAGCATCAGCCCGAGCATCGCGAAGGCCGTCTGCGGCGCGGTGCCGCGCCGCGCCCGCGCGCCGACGTCGTCCCACTCGAGCTGCGACATGACGACCGCCACGACCGGGAGCACCTTCGCCTCTTCGTCGCGCAGATGCGTGCGCAGTGCGTGATCGACATCGACGAGGCGCTCGGCGAGCCGGTCGCGGATGTCAGGATCGCCGTCGAGGCGCCACGCGGCGGCGAGACCGTCGATGACCTCGAGCTGGGCGGCGATGTCATCGTGCTGGGCGCGCATGAGGCCGACGTGCAGCGCGCACGTCGGCGCGCGGTCCTCGAGCCGATCCCACAGCATGGTGTCCTCGGTGCGATGGTGATGGTGCAGGCCGCTGGTGGCGAGTCGGATGCGCGCGCAGACGCGCCGAGCGTGCGCCTGGTCGAAGTCTTCGGCGGCGCGCACGGCGGGTGGGAGCAGGGAGAAGAGCCGTCGGAAGACGGCGTGGGCCACGAGGATGTCGTCGGTGCGGCATCCCCAGGCGGGAGCAGGCTGAGCCTTCGCGGCGGAGTCGTTCGTGGTCACGGGGAAGAGGAGCTCGCCGGGCGCCCCGTGATACATGCCGGCCGGACGCCTCTACAGCGCGAAGGCGAATCCGAAGCGCGCGGAGAGCAGGGCGACGAGGTCGCGCGGCATCTTGGTCAGGTAGGCGGGAGCCGGACCGAGCGTGTCGGCCGATCCGATGAACGGGAAGTACACCGGGCCGTCCGTGTTCGCCTCGAGGTCGTCGCGCACCGAGACGACCTCACCGCCGATGCGCCGGAGGCTCGAGATCGTGATGGGCGAGGCGAGACGGAGGGTGTCGCTGACGGGCATGTGCCAGTGCGCGAGCTCCTCCCCGCGCCGCGTGCGCGACTCCTCGCCGAGCGGACCGAGCACCCGTCCCCACGCGGCGATGCCCGGAACGGGCAGCGTGCGGTCCCAGACGAACAGGGTGTCGCCGGGCTCGGTGAAGCCGACGAGTTCGTGCGACCACTCGAAGCGGCGCTCGTCGGAGGCCTTGGGAGCCGACAGCGCCTCGCCCACACCGCTGCGCGAGGGTGCGATCATCCAGTAGCGCTCTTCCGGGCGCTCGCGCCACCAGTCGTTGATCATCTATGGAATCTTAGGCATGCCGTGAGGCCTGCTCACACCGCGCCCACCGTGTCCAGGAACAGGCGATGGAAGCGGTGCTCGCCCGATACCTCGGGGTGGAACGCCGTGCCGAGCAGCGCTCCGGCCCTCACCGCCACGATCCGCCCGTCGGGCAGGGCGGCCAGCGGCTCCACTCCGGGGCCGGCCGTCTCCACGAGCGGCGCACGGATGAAGACGGCATGAACCGGGGGGCCGTCGAACGCATCGACCGCGAGATCGACCTCGAACGAGTCCGCCTGGCTCCCGAAGGCGTTGCGGCGGACTGTCACATCGAGTCCCCCGAACGTCTCCTGGCCGGCGATCCCGTCGACGATCCGGTCTGCCAGCAGGATCAGCCCGGCGCACGTGCCGTACACCGGCATCCCTCCCTGAATGGCGTCGCGGATCGGCTGCTGCATGCCGAAGGAGCGTGAGAGCTTGTCGATCACGCTCGACTCGCCGCCCGGGATCACCAGGCCGTCGACGACGGCGAGCTCCTCCGGGCGGCGGACGAGGGTGACATCTGCGCCGAGGTCCGCGAGCACCCGCGCGTGCTCGCGGACATCGCCCTGCAGCGCGAGCACTCCGACGCGAGGTCGCGACACGGGCGCGCTACCAGCCGCGCTCGGCAAGGCGGTGCGGGGCGGCGAGGTCGGCGACGTTGATGCCCACCATCGCCTCGCCGAGCCCCCGCGAGACGTCGGCGATCACCTTCGGGTCGTCGAAGAACGTGGTCGCCTTCACGATCGCGGCGGCGCGCTGCGCGGGGTTTCCCGACTTGAAGATGCCCGAGCCGACGAACACGCCGTCGGCGCCCATCTGCATCATCATGGCGGCGTCGGCGGGTGTGGCCACGCCGCCCGCGACGAACAGCACGACCGGGAGGGTGCCGGTGGCGGCGACCTCGGCGACCAGCTCGTAGGGGGCCTGCAGCTCCTTCGCGGCGACGTAGAGCTCGTCGGGGCTCATCGAGCGCAGGGCGTTGATCTCCCCGCGGATCTTGCGGATGTGCTTCGTGGCCTCCGAGACGTCACCCGTGCCGGCCTCGCCCTTGGAGCGGATCATGGCCGCTCCCTCGGTGATCCGGCGCAGGGCCTCCCCGAGATTGGTGGCTCCGCACACGAAGGGCACGGTGAAGTTCCACTTGTCGATGTGGTTGACGTAGTCGGCGGGCGAGAGCACCTCGGACTCGTCGATGTAGTCGACGCCGAGCTCCTGCAGCACCTGCGCCTCGACGAAGTGCCCGATGCGCGCCTTGGCCATCACGGGGATGGAGACCGACGCGATGATGTCGTCGATGAGGTCGGGGTCGCTCATGCGCGCGACGCCCCCCTGCGCGCGGATGTCGGCGGGTACGCGCTCGAGCGCCATCACCGCGACGGCCCCGGCGTCTTCGGCGATCTTCGCCTGATCGGCGGTGACGACATCCATGATGACGCCGCCCTTCAGCATCTCGGCGAGGCCGCGCTTGACGCGGCTGGTTCCGGTGTCGGGAGTGGTCACGGGTCTTCCTTCCTGGATCGCGCCGGGCGACGCGCAAGACGAGCAAACGATGGATGGCATTGGCCTAGGCCAAAAGATAGCATGGCATCCGCCCTACACTCGGAACGGCGATGGATGGTGACATGACCCTCGAGATCCACGGACGCACGGCGGCGGAGATCGCCGAGAGCCTGAGGACCCTGGTCGAGCGCGGCGCGCTGCGCCCGGGAGACCCGCTGCCCCCGGTGCGCGCCCTCGCGGAGAGCCTCGGGGTGAACCGGAACACCGCGGTCGCCGCCTATCGGCAGCTCACGCAAGCCGGGCTGCTCGTCGCGCGCGGGCGCGGCGGCACGAGGGTCGCACCCCGATCCGCGGTCGCCCTCGAGGGCTTCGCATCCGACAGCGTGCTGCGCGATGTCGCGACGGGCAACCCCGATCCCTCGCTCATCCCCGACCCCTCGCGCGCGCTGGGGGCGATCGCGGGCCGCCCCGTGCTCTACGGCGAGCCCGTCGTGGACCCCGAGCTGGAGGCCTGGGCGCGCGAGTGGATCGCGGGCGATCTCGCGGCCGTCGATGGCGGGCACATCACGGTCACCAGCGGCGCGGCGGATGCGATCGATCGGCTGCTCGCGCAGGCACTCACCCGTGATGACGCGATCGCGCTGGAGGACCCGTGCTTCCTGACCAGCATCCACACCATCCGCGTCGGCGGGTACCGGCCCGTCCCGGTGGCCGTCGACGACCAGGGGATGACGGTGGCGGGGCTGCGGGCGGCGCTCGAACAGGGCGTGCGTGCGGTCATCTGCACCCCGCGCGCCCACAATCCGACCGGCGCGAGCCTCACGGCGGCCCGCGCCGCGCAGCTGCAGGAGGTTCTGAGCGATCACCCGTACGTGCTGGTGATCGAGGACGACCACTTTTCGATGCTCTCCCGTCAGCCCTTCCACAGCGTGATCGGCCCCGGGCAGCGCCGGTGGGCCCTCATCCGCTCCGTGTCGAAATTCCTCGGACCCGACATGTGCCTGGCTGTCGTGGCCTCCGACACCCACACCGCCGACCGCCTCGCCATGCGACTGACCCCCGGCACCACCTGGGTGAGCCACCTCCTCCAGCGACTGGTTCTCGCCCTGGTGCGCGACCCGGGCGTCCGTCGCGCAATCGGTGAGGCGGGCGCCCACTACGCACGACGGAACGAGCACTTCGCCGGTCTGCTCGCCGCGCGCGGCATCCCGACCCCCGTCGGCGACGGGCTCAACCTCTGGGTGCCGCTGCCGGTTCCGGCGCGCGACGTGTCGGAGCAGCTGATGCGGCGCGGGTGGCTCGCGCGCGGCGGCGACGAGTTCCTGCTCGGCCCCGGGGCCGGCCCCGACCATCTGCGCCTCACGATCCACGACCTCGGCGACGGCGATGCGCTCCAGCTGGCGGACGACATCGCCGCGGCCATCGCCGCCGCCTCGGCGCAGCGCGCCCGCGCCGAGGTGGGATGATCGATCGGTGAAGATCCTCTCGATCCAGTCCGCCGTCGCCTACGGGCACGTCGGCAACTCGGCCGCCGTCTTCCCGCTGCAGCGCATCGGCGTGGAGGTGATGCCGGTGTACACCGTCAACTTCTCCAATCACACCGGCTACGGTGCCTGGCGCGGACCGCTCATCGCCCCCGACGACGTGCGCGAGGTGATCACCGGCGTCGAGGAGCGCGGCGTGTTCGGCGAGACCGATGTCGTGCTCTCCGGCTACCAGGGCGGAGAGGGCATCGCCGACGTGATCCTCGACGCGGTCGCCCGCGTGAAGGAGGCCAACCCCGCGGCCGTGTACGCCTGCGATCCGGTCATGGGCAACGCGAAGTCGGGCTGCTTCGTCGCCCCGGCCATCCCCGTGCTGCTGCGCGACCGCGTCGTACCGGCAGCCGACATCATCACGCCGAACCAGTTCGAGCTCGGATTCCTCACCGAGACAGAGCCCACCGACCTCGAATCCACGCTGGCATCGGCGGACCTCGCCCGCGAGATGGGCCCGCGCACGGTGCTCGTGACGAGCGTCGAGCGCCCCGAGCGTCCGGAGGGGACCATCGAGATGATGGCCGTCACCGACGAGGGCGCCTGGATCGTGCGCACCCCGCACATCCCGATGAAGGCGAACGGGTCGGGCGATGTCACGGCCGCGCTGTTCACGGCTCATCTGCGTGCCTCGGGCGATGCGGCCGACGCCCTCGCGCGGACGACCTCGAGCGTCTTCGACCTGCTCGCGCTCACCCACGAATCCGGACGACGTGAGCTTCAGCTCATCGAGGCGCAGGAGTTCTACGCGAATCCGCGCATGCAGTTCGCGGTCGAGCGCGTGCGCTGACCCGCGGGGGCGTCGGCAGGCTCAGGCCGGCCACGCCCCGGCGACCGCCTCGCGGACCTCCCCCAGCAGCTGCGGCAGGGCCTTGGTCCGCGCGATGATCGGGAAGAAGTTCGCGTCCGACGCCCAGCGCGGCACGACGTGCTGGTGAAGGTGCTCGTCGACGCCGGCACCGGCGACGCTGCCCTGGTTCATCCCGATGTTGAAGCCGTCGCAGCGGGAGACGCCGCGCAGCACCCGCATCGCCGTCTGGGTCATCTCGCCGATCTCGGCGACCTCCTCGGCGGTCGCCTCGTCGTACGTCGCGATATGGCGGTACGGGCAGATCAGAAGATGCCCGGAGTTGTACGGGAAGAGGTTGAGCAGCGCGTAGGCGGTGCGGCCGCGCGCGACGACGAGACCGTCCGCATCGGACTTCTCCGGGGCCTCGCAGAAGGGGCAGGCCTTGCGAAGCACCTCAGGGCCCGCGGCGATGTAGGCCATGCGGTGCGGCGTCCACAGGCGCTGGAAGCCGTCCGGCACGCCGGCGAGGCGGGTGGCATCCTCCGCCCGCTCCCCCGCCGGCGTGTCGGTCACGCGAGATCCTCGGCAGTGTCGACGAGGCGCTTCGCCTCGATCGACGCGAGGATGAGCGCAACGGCGTCGTCCACCGGCACCCCGTTGGTCTGCGAGCCGTCCCGGAAGCGGAACGACACGGTCCCCCGGAGCGGTCCTGCTCACCGGCGATCAGCTGCAGCGGCACCTTGTGCGTCGTGTGGGTGCGGATCTTCTTCTGCATCCGGTCGTCGGAGTGATCGACCTCGGCGCGGACGCCGGCGGCCCGCAGGCGCGCGACGATCTCGGACAGGTAGTCGGCGTACTCCTCGGCGACGGGGATGCCGACGACCTGGACGGGAGCCAGCCACACGGGGAATGCACCGGCGTAGTGCTCGACGAGGATCGCGAAGAAGCGCTCGATGGATCCGAACAGTGCACGGTGGATCATCACCGGGCGGTGCTTCGCGCCGTCCGGTCCGGTGTACTCGAGCTCGAAGCGCTCAGGCTGGTTGAAGTCGAGCTGGATCGTCGACATCTGCCAGGTGCGGCCGATCGCATCACGCGCCTGCACCGAGATCTTCGGCCCGTAGAAGGCCGCCCCACCGGGGTCGGGCACGAGCTCGAGTCCGGAGGACTCGGCGACCTCGCGGAGGGTCGCGGTGGCGTCCGCCCACAGCGCGTCGTCGCCGATGAACTTCGGGTTGCCCTCCTCCTTGGTCGACAGCTCGAGGTAGAAATCGTTCAGCCCGTAGTCGCGCAGCGTCTGGAGCACGAACTCGAGGCTGTGGGTGAGCTCGTCCTTGACCTGATCGGGGGTCACGTAGATGTGCGTGTCGTCCTGGGTCATGCCGCGCACACGGGTGAGCCCCGACAGCGTGCCGCTCTTCTCGTAGCGGTATACGGACCCGAACTCGCTCAGCCGCAGCGGCAGCTCGCGGTAGCTGCGACCCCGCGACCGGAAGATGAGGTTGTGGAACGGGCAGTTCATGGGCTTGAGGTAGTAGTCCTGGCCCTTTCGGGTGACGTTTCCCTCGTCGTCGTGCAACTCGTCCAGGTGCATCGGCGGGTACATGCCGTCGGCGTACCACTGCAGGTGGCCGCTGGTCATGAACAGGTCGCCCTTGGTGATGTGCGGGGTGTTCACGACCTCGTAGCCGTTGGCGAGGAGACGCTCGCGCATGTACCGCTCGATCTCGTAGCGGACGATGCCGCCCTTCGGGTGGAAGACCGCGAGGCCCGGACCGATCTCGTCGGGGAACGAGAAGAGGTCGAGCTCGACGCCCAGCTTGCGGTGATCGCGTCGCGCCGCCTCCTCGAGACGGTGCTGATACGCGCGCAGCTCGTCCTTCGTCGGCCACGCGGTGCCGTAGATGCGCTGCAGCTGAGGGTTCGTCTCGCTGCCGCGCCAGTACGCGCCCGCGACACGGGTGAGGTCCCACCCGTTGCCGACCATGCGGGTGCCGGGCACGTGAGGTCCGCGGCAGAGGTCCTTCCAGACCGTCTCGCCGTCGCGGGCGACGTTGTCGTAGATGGTCAGTTCGCCGGCGCCGACCTCGACGGAGGCACCCTCTGCGGCCTCGGCGCCGCCGCCCTTGAGGCCGATGAGCTCGAGCTTGAAGGGCTCGTCGACGAGCTCCGCACGGGCCTCGTCATCGGTCACGACGCGGCGCACGAAGCGCTGGCCCTCGCGGACGATGCGCTCCATCTCCTTCTTGATCGCCTTGAGGTCCTCCGGGGTGAAGGGCTCGTCGACGCCGAAGTCGTAGTAGAAGCCGTCCTGGATGGGAGGGCCGATGCCGAGGTTCGCCTGCGGCTTGATGCGCTGGACGGCCTGGGCGAGCACGTGCGCCGTCGAGTGGCGGAGTATGTCGAGGCCATCGGGGCTGCTGACGACGACGGGTTCGACGATGTCGTCGGCGGTCACCGTGGTGGCGAGGTCCTTCAGCTCGCCGTTGACGCGCAGCGCGACGACGGAGCGATCGGGGAACAGGGCGAAGCCGTCGGCGGGGTACGACACGTCCGACGGAAGGGCGAGGTCAGTCAAGGGAACTCTCCTGGGGTGGCTCGGATCAAGGCTACCCGGCGCGTCGCCGCGCGCGTGCGCGAGGGTGCCGGGGTTCGGCTCAGCTTCGGACGCTGCGGCGTCCTGCCCGCTCAGGCCTGGAGCGTTCGCGTGCCCGTGACGGCGACGATCGTCGCGATGGTCAGACGGCGCGGTTCCATGCCGCCCAGTGTACGCGGGGATGCCGGGGAAGACGAAAGCCGCCGGCCCGGGGCCGGCGGCTTGTTCATGGAGCGGATGACGAGACTCGAACTCGCGACCCTCACCTTGGCAAGGTGATGCGCTACCAACTGCGCTACATCCGCGTGCCGGATCGCTCCGGCCGACGAGAAAACCCCCGGATCTCCGGGGGCTCTGTCGTGCGCGATACTGGGATCGAACCAGTGACCTCTTCCGTGTCAGGGAAGCGCGCTACCGCTGCGCCAATCGCGCCTGAAAAGGCTATTCAGTTGAAGAGGCGAGGTGGCGACGGGATTCGAACCCGTGTAAACGGCTTTGCAGGCCGGTGCCTAGCCGCTCGGCCACGCCACCGCGTGTGGTTTGACCCCACGTGCCCGGCTTCCTGGCTGGAAACCTCTGCACTCGAGCGGATGACGAGACTCGAACTCGCGACCCTCACCTTGGCAAGGTGATGCGCTACCAACTGCGCTACATCCGCATTCCGTCCTCCGGATCTCTCCGGCGACTCCAAGAACATTACCTGATTCGCGTGCGAGCGCAAAACCGAGCGCGCCTCGCGCGTGTCACGTTCGCGTGGGTGGGAGTGGTCAACGACACCTGCCGGGATGGGCTAGTATCGTTACTCGTGCCCCTCGGGGACACGGGCGATTGGCGCAGTTGGTAGCGCGCTTCCTTCACACGGAAGAGGTCATCAGTTCGAGTCTGGTATCGCCCACCACGCGACGAAGGCCGCTGCTCCCGGGAGCAGCGGCCTTCGTCGCGTTCGACCTACTCCCCCACGGCCCATCCGTAGCGGCGGTGCAGCACGTCGGCGACGCGCACGAATCGGTCGAGATCCAGCGCCGCCGCCTCGCGACGCATCCCGCGCCGGTGCACGGAGTAGAGCTGATCGACGTCGACCCACGAATCGCGTCCGCGACCGTCCCACGGACCCGAACCGATCGCCAGATAGTCCCGGTCGCCCTCGTGCGACCTGCTCGTCAGTCGCACCGCGTAGACGCGGTCCGCGTCCTGCCGCCCGATCACGAGCACGGGACGGTCCTTGCCCCGCCCGTCGTTCTCGGCGTACGGCACCCAGGTCCACACGATCTCCCCCGCATCCGGGTCGCCGTCGCGCTCCGGCGCGTACGTGATGCGCAGGGCGTCGGCCGCGGGAGGGCGGATCTCCACGGTCGCCGTCGCGCCGGCGCGTCCGTCGATGGGCGCGGCGACGCGTGCGGACGAGCGTGCGGATGACGAGGGCTTCAGAAGCCTGGACAGGAAGCCGAGGATGCCGGTGCGCGCACTCACCCCTGCACCCTAGCTCCACGGGAGAGCAGCGACCGTGCGGACGCGGCGAGGGCGCCGCGGCTTTCGCCGCGACGCCCTCGCCGTGCTGTGGAGCAGATCAGACGCGCTCGTCGAGGAGGTAGCCCTCTTCGCCGTGCACGACGGTGTCGACACCGGCGAGCTCGTCCTCGTTCTTGATGCGGAAGCCGAGCGTCTTCTCGATCACGAAGCCGATGATGAACGCGACGATGAACGAGTAGAGCAGGACGCCCAGGGCGGCCACCGTCTGCGAGACCAGCTGGCCGGCGCCGCCGCCGAGGAACAGGCCGGTACCGGTGGCGAAGAAGCCGAGGTACAGCGTGCCGAGGATGCCGCCGACCATGTGGATGCCCACGACGTCGAGCGAGTCGTCGTAGCCGAGCTTCCACTTCAACTCGATCGCGAGCGCGCAGACGGCACCGGCGATGACACCGAGGAGCAGGGCCCAGCCGGGCGTGAGGTTCGCGCAGGCCGGGGTGATCGCGACGAGGCCGGCGACAGCACCCGAGGCGGCGCCCACCGACGTGGCCTTGCCGTCCTTGAGCTTCTCGACGATCAGCCAGCCGAGGATGGCCGCTGCGGTCGCGCCCAGGGTGTTCACGACGATGAGGCCCGCGCCGGTGTTCTCGGGGCCCAGCAGCCCGAAGGTGCCCTCGGCACCGGCGTTGAAGCCGAACCAGCCGAACCACAGGATCGAGGCGCCCAGCAGCGTCAGCGGCACGTTGTGGGGCTTCTGGATGCCCTTCTGGAAGCCGATGCGCTTGCCGAGCACGAGCGCGAGGGCGAGGGCCGCGGCACCCGCGTTGATGTGCACCGCGGTTCCACCGGCGTAGTCGATGACCGCCGGCAGGCCGGTGTTGTCGCCCCAGTTGAAGATCCAGCCGTCGCCCCAGACCCAGGCCGCGACGGGGAAGTAGACGACGGTCGCCCAGATGCCCGCGAAGATCATCCACGCGCCGAACTTGGCGCGGTCGGCGATCGAGCCCGAGATGAGCGCCACCGTGATGATGGCGAACGTGGCGCCGAAGGTGGCTCCCACGAGCGTGGCGCTGTCAGCGCCGGCCAGGCCGAAGTCGGCGAACGGGTTGCCCGAGAAGGCGAACGTGCCGCCGCCCAGGCTCATGTTGAACCCGTACAGGATCCACAGCACGCTGATCAGACCCAGTGCGCCGAAGCTCATCATCATCATGCTGACGACGCTCTTCGCCTTGACCAGGCCGCCGTAGAAGAAGGCGACGCCCGGGGTCATGAACAGAACCAACGCGGTTGCTGTGATCGACCACGCGAAATTTCCGCTATCCATGAGATTCCTCATCCATGTGTCGTGTTACTCGAGGTGCCGAAGCCGCCGCGTTTCGGGTCGCGGGCTGTCCGGGCGAAGCCAGTCTCCCGAGTGAGGATTTCGAGCGCCGTGCGTGTCGTGTTTCGCAACGGTTACGCGACCGACCCGAACGTAAACATCACGTTTCGGCTGGACGTGAGCGCGCCGAGAATCAGTGCGACGCGCGCGGTGCGGGAGATGACGCGAGGGTAGAGGCGACCAGGCGCGAGACCGCGCGGAGGTACTTCTTGCGGTAGCCGCCGGCGAGCATCTCGTCGGGGAACACGAGGTCGAGGGTGAGGCCGGTGGCGCGGATCGGCAGCTGCGCGTCGTACACGCGGTCGACGAACGCCACGAACCGCAGCGCGGCCGACTGATCCTCGAAAGGGTGGACATCGCGCAGCCCGACGAGATCCACTCCGTCGAGGAGCCGCACGTACCGAGAGGGATGCACGGTGGAAAGGTGCGAGACGAGCGCCTCGAAGTCGTCGTCCGATGCCACGGCCGTCGCGGCCGCGTCGGTGACGGCCCGCTCGTACGAGCCGGAGTCGAGGGCCACCGCGTGCCCGTCGACGGCGCGGTGGCGATAGTCGGTCCCGTCGATGCGGATGGTCTGGAAGCTCGCCGCCATCGCATGGATCTCCCGGAGGAAGTCCTGCGCCGCGAACCGGCCCTCACCGAGTGCGTTGGGCGGCGTGTTCGAGGTCGCCGCCAGCCGCGTCCCCGACGAGACGAGCTCGCCGAGCAGACGGGTCATCACCATCGTGTCGCCCGGATCGTCCAGCTCGAACTCGTCGATGCAGAGGAGATCAGCGCCACGGAACAGCTCGACCGTGCGCTGGTAGCCCATGGCGCCCACCAGGGCCGTGTATTCGATGAACGACCCGAAGTACTTCCGGCGGGCAGGCATGGCGTGGTAGATGGATGCGAGCAGGTGGGTCTTTCCCACACCGAACCCGCCGTCCAGGTACACGCCCGGCTTCATCTCCGGGGCGCGCTTGGCCCGGCGGAAGAGTCCGCCGCGCACCGGCGCGGCTCCCGCGCCGCCGGCGAAGGCGGTCAGCAGATCCTTCGCCTCCTGCTGGGAGGGGAAGTCGCCGTCGGCGCGGTACGACGCGAAGGACGCGTCGGCGAACTGCGGCGGAGGAACGAGAGCGTCGACCATCTCGGCGCCGGAGATCTGCGGCGCGCGATCGACCAGGTGGACGATGCCCGTGCGCGCGGCGTCCGCGCTCACGCGGTGCGCTCCGCACTGAATCCGTGCGTGTCGAGCCAGGTGCGGATGCGTCCGCTCCACCGCTCCTGGTCGTAGTTCCACAGCTTCGTGTGGCGGGCGACCTCGAACGTCTCCATCTCGACGATGTCCGGACGGGCGACGACGAGGTCGTGCGACGCATCGGAGGGCACGTAGCCGTCGTCGTCGCTGTGGAGGATGAGGACCGGATGGCGCAGCTCCGCCGCGCGCGCGACGATGTCGAGCCGGTCGAAGGGGATCGCTCCGCCGGTGCGGGTGACGGGCGAGGCCCAGTCCGACCCGAGCGCGCCGATGGCCATCCCCGTCACGGCGGACGGGACATGCAGCATGCGCGCCTGGTAGTCCAGCACGATCCGCCAGTCGATCACCGGCGACTCCAGCAGCACGCCGGCGATGATGTCGCGGTGCGCGGAGTTCAGTGCGAGCTGGAGAGCGATCGCTCCGCCCATCGACCAGCCCATGAGGAGGATGCGCCGGGCGCCCCGCCGTCGGGCGAAGCCGACCGCGGCATCCACATCGCGCCATTCGGTCGCACCGAGGGTGTAGGAGCCGGCCCGGCTGCGCGGCGCCTCGCCGTCGTTGCGGTACGAGACGAGCAGCGACGTGATCCCTGCGGCGTGGAAGACGGGCACGGCGCGCAGGCACTCGACGCGGTTGGTGCCGCGCCCGTGGATCTGGATGACCCAGACGTCTCCGTCGCCGGCCGGGAACTGCCACGCCGGGCACGGGCCTACGGCTGAGCCGATCAGCTCGGGGCTGTAGGGCAGCTGAAGCTGGTCGGGCCGGTCGTAATACCACCCGCTGAAGGCCGCATCGGCGGCGAGCTGCGCGGTGTCGGGCACGTGGGTCAGGAGCTTCCTGGTGACCGTCGCGTCGTTCTCGGAGAGAACCGAGCCGAGCTTCACGTACGCGCTCGTGCCCGTGGTGAACAGGCCGTACCGGCCGGGAAGGGCGGTGTCGGGGGTGCGGCTGAGCGTGATGGTCTGCGCGCTCGTGTCGAGCGCGACGATGCGGGTGTCGGGCACCCGTCCGGCCGGAGTGACGACTTTGCGCGCCATGCGCAGCGCCGCGAGCGAGAACAGCGCGAGCGAGGCCGCCAGCGCAGCGCTCAACAGGGTGAGCGACGTGCGGATCGCGGCGATGAATGCGGGAGAGGCGGCGCGCCTGGAGGAGACCATCGAGGCATCACTCTAGTCTGTCGACGTGGCCGAGGACCGTGATCCACCGTCGTCGGCGGCGTTCGCACGCGCCGCCGAGCAGGTGCGCGCCACCGCCTTCCGAGCGGATCTGGCGGTGCACGAGATCTCCGCTCCGAATGGCCTCGCACCCGCGGCGATCGCCCTGGCCGGGGATGTGCGGCCCGACGAGGTGACGGGCGATTCCGTCTACGGGACGGGGCGCTTCGTGCTGCTGCACGACCACGACGAGCCCGCGCAGTGGAACGGGCCATGGCGCATCGTGACCTTCGCTCAGGCGCCGTTCGAGCCGGAGATCGGCGCCGACCCCCTCGTGATGGATGTGGCCTGGGCGTGGCTGACCGATGCGCTGGACTCCCGGGGTGCGGGGTACCATTCGGCTTCGGGGACCGTGACGAAGACCCAGTCCAAAGGATTCGGCTCACTCGCCGCCGAAGGCGACGGGGCGCAGATCGAGTTGCGCGCGTCGTGGTCCCCGCACGGAGCGCTGACGCCGCATGTCGAGGCGTGGGCGGAGCTCGTGTGCATGCTGGCGGGGCTCCCGCCCGGATCGGAAGGAATCGCGATGCTCGGAACGCGCAGGTCGCCGCGTGGGTGACTACCGCGTGATCGATGGCCTCGACGGCCTGGAGGAAGCGGCGGACCGTCTTCGGGCGGGGACAGGTCCGGTTGCGGTCGACGTCGAGCGGGCGTCGGGGTTCCGGTACTCGCAGCGGGCCTACCTCGTGCAGGTCTTCCGCCGCGACGCCGGCGTCTTCCTGTTCGATCCCCCGCCCATCGAGGACTTCACGTCCCTGCAGGACGCCATCGGCGAGGTGGAGTGGATCCTCCACGCCGCCAGTCAGGACCTTCCGTCGCTGCGCGAGCTCGGACTGGAGCCGCCTTCGATGTTCGACACGGAACTGGCCGCGCGGCTGCTCGGCCACGAGCGGGTGGGACTGGGTGCGGTCGTCGAAGACGCCCTGGGCATCACGCTCGCCAAGGCGCACTCGGCCTCCGACTGGTCCACCCGTCCGCTCCCCCAGGATTGGCTCGAGTACGCCGCGCTCGATGTGCTCCATCTGGTGGACGTGCGCGATGTGCTCGTCGAAGAGCTCGCCGAGCAGGGCAAGTCCGCGTTCGCGCGCGAGGAGTTCCAGGCGGTGCTCGATCGTGCGCCCAAGCCTGCCCGCGAAGACCCCTGGCGCCGTCTGAGCGGCCTGCACACCGTGCGCGGCCGGCGGTCGCTGGCGGTCGCGCGGGCCCTGTGGACAGCACGCGAGGAGTACGCGCGCGAGCAGGATGTCGCACCGGGCAGGCTCGTTCCCGACCGATCCCTCGTCGCCGCGGTGCTCGCCGATCCGCCGTCCAAGCAGGCGCTGGCCGGGCTGAAGGAGTTCACCGGCCGCGCCAGCCGATCGCAGATCGATCGCTGGTGGGCCGCGATCGAGGCGGGGCGCGCGGCGAAGGATCTCCCTCCCGAGCGCGCATCGGGCGGCGACTCCCTCCCGCCTCCGCGGGCGTGGGCGGACCGCAACCCGGCAGCGGACGCGCGCCTGAAGGCCGCACGGCCCCAGGTCGAGCAGCGCGCCGAGGCGCTGTCGATGCCGACCGAGAACCTCCTCACACCGGAGCTGCTCCGCCGCGTCGCGTGGCAGCCGCCGGCGGACCTGACGGCATTTTCGATCGGCGAAGCGCTCATCGCCCTGGGTGCGCGGGCATGGCAGGTTGAGCAGACTGCACAGGTCATCGCGCAAGCCTTTGTGGATTCCGTGCAATCGACGTCGGGCGCCCCGGAGAGCGCTTCGTAGGTTCGACCCAACCGATTCATCCCCGTTCCGACCGGCTCCTAGGCTGACGGCATCCCTATTTTTGGAGGCAGAGTGGCCGAGATTTCGGACGTCTTCTTCGTCGATGGAATGCGCACCCCCTTCGGGCGCGCCGGCGAGAAGGGCATGTACTGGAACACCCGATCGGACGATCTTGCAGTGAAGGCGACGATCGGCCTGATGGAGCGGAACCCGAGCGTTCCCAGGGACCGGATCGACGACGTCGCCATCGCCGCGACCTCGCAGACCGGCGACCAGGGCCTGACCCTCGGCCGCTCGGTCGCGATCCTCGCGGGGCTCCCCCAGTCGGTGCCCGGCTTCGCGATCGACCGCATGTGCGCCGGCGCGATGACGAGCGTGACGACGATGGCCGGCTCCATCGGCATGGGCATGTACGACCTCGCCCTCGCCGGCGGCGTCGAGCACATGGGTCACCACCCGATCGGCGGCAACGCGGATCCCAACCCCCGCTTCGTCGCGGAACGCATGGTGGACCCGGGAGCGCTCAACATGGGCGTGACCGCAGAGCGGATCTTCGACCGCTTCCCGCACCTGACCAAGGAGCGCTCCGACCGCTTCGGCATGCTGAGCCAGCACAAGGCGCAGGCCGCGTACGACGCAGGCAGGATCCAGCCCGACCTGGTGTCGGTGGCGATCAAGGATGCCGACGGCTCGTGGGGCCTCGCCACCGAGGATGAGGGCCGTCGTCCGCAGACGACCATGGACGACCTCGCCGCTCTCAAGACGCCGTTCCGGCCGCACGGGCGGGTCACCGCCGGCACCTCCTCGCCTCTCACCGACGGCGCGACCATGTCGCTGCTGGCGGGCGGCGCCGCCGTCAAGGAACTGGGCCTCGCGCCCAAGATGCGCATGGTGTCGTTCGCGTTCGCGGGCGTGCAGCCCGAGATCATGGGCATCGGCCCGATTCCGTCCACCGAGAAGGCACTGCGCCGGGCGGGCCTGACCATCGACGACATCGGCCTGTTCGAGCTGAACGAGGCGTTCGCCATCCAGGTGATCTCGCTCCTCGACCACTTCGGCATCGCCGATGACGACCCGCGTGTGAACCAGTGGGGCGGCGCCATCGCACTGGGCCACCCGCTCGCGGCATCCGGCGTCCGTCTCATGATCCAGCTGGCGGCCCAGTTCGCCGAACGTCCCGATGTGCGCTACGGCCTCACGGCGATGTGCGTGGGCCTCGGCCAGGGCGGCTCGGTCGTCTGGGAGAACCCGCACTTCGACGGCAGGAAGCGGAAGTAATCACCGATGACGAACTACGACGAGATCGACTTCTCCCCCATCCTGGCGCTCACCGAGGGCGAGGTGATCACGCACTCCCGCGTGCGCGACATCCGGCTCGCCTCGGGAAAGGTGCTCGCGTTGATCACGCTGGACAACGGCCGCGATCACACCCGTCCGAACACCCTCGGCCCGGCGACGATGTTCCAGCTGGGCGAGACGCTGACCGCACTCGCCCAGCGTGCCGCGGCCGGTGAGATCCAGGCCGTCGGCATCACCGGCAAGCAGTACATCCTCGCCGCCGGCGCCGACCTGTCCGACATCACCAAGGTCGGCTCGAAGGACAACGCGCGCCTGGTCGCGCAGCTCGGCCACAAGGTGTTCGGACAGCTCACGGAGCTGGGCGTGCCGACGTTCGCATTCGTCAACGGCCTCGCCCTGGGCGGCGGTCTCGAGATCGCGCTGAACTCGACCTACCGCACGGTGGATTCCTCCGCTGCCGCGATCGCGCTCCCCGAGGTGTTCCTCGGGATCATCCCCGGCTGGGGCGGTGCGTATCTGCTGCCCAACCTCATCGGCATCGAGAACGCGCTCGAGGTGGTCATCTCCAACCCTCTCAAGCAGAACCGCATGCTCAAGCCGCAGCAGGCGTTCGACTACGGGGTCGTCGACGCGATCTTCCCGGCCGCGAACTACCTCGAGGACTCGCTGCGCTGGGCCGATGGCGTGCTCACCGGCAAGGTCAAGGTCGAGCGGAAGAACGAGCCCGGGAAGATCGAGCGCCTGACCAAGTGGCCCATCGCCATCAAGATGGCGCGCGGGATGCTCGAGTCGAAGATCGGCACGGTTCCGCGCTCCCCCTACGCCGCACTCGACCTGCTCGACAAGGCGAAGGGCGGCACGAAGGCCGAAGGCTTCGCCCGCGAGGATGAGGCGCTGGCCGATCTCGTCGCCGGCGACCAGTTCGCGGCATCCATGTACGCGTTCGACCTCGTGCAGAAGCGTGCCAAGCGTCCCGTCGGAGCCCCCGACAAGGCGCTGGCCAAGAAGGTCACCAAGGTCGGAATCATCGGGGCGGGCCTCATGGCCAGCCAGTTCGCGCTCCTGTTCGTGCGCAAGCTCCAGGTTCCCGTGCTCATCACCGACATCGACCAGGCGCGCGTCGACAAGGGCATCGCCTACATCCACGACGAGATCGGCAAGCTCGAGGCGAAGGGGCGCCTTGACGGCGATGCCGCGAACAAGCTCCGATCGCTGGTCACGGGCACGACCGACAAGAGCCTCTACGCCGACTGCGACTTCGTGATCGAAGCCGTCTTCGAAGAGGTCGGCGTGAAGCAGCAGGTCTTCGGCGAGATCGAGCAGATCATCGCCGAAGACGCGATCCTCGCGACCAACACCTCCTCGCTGTCGGTGGAGGAGATCGGCGCGAAGCTGGCCCACCCGGAACGTCTCGTCGGCTTCCACTTCTTCAATCCGGTCGCGGTGATGCCTCTCATCGAGATCGTGAAGACCCCCCGCACCGCCGAGGCGGCGCTGTCCACGGCGTTCGTCGTCGCCAAGGGACTCGGCAAGAACGCGGTGCTCACCGCCGACGCGCCCGGCTTCGTGGTGAACCGACTGCTCGCCAAGGTCATGGGCGAGGCGGCCCGCGCGGTCTACGAGGGCACGCCGGTCGCCGAGGTCGAGAAGGCGTTCGCGCCGCTCGGGCTGCCGATGGGTCCGTTCCAGCTCATCGATCTCGTGGGATGGAAGGTTGCCGCGCACGTACAGGACACGATGGTGCGGGCGTTCCCGGAGCGCTTCTACGCGAACGAGAACTTCCACGCTCTGGCCGAGCTGCCCGAGGTCGTCGAGAAGGACAAGGGCGGGCGGGTCACCGGCTGGACGAAGGCGGCGGAGAAGGTGCTCAAGCCCGCTGTCGGCACCCAGCCGGCCGCGCCGGCGACGATCCTCGCCCGCGTGCAGGACGGGCTCGCCCAGGAGATCAAGATCATGCTCGACGAGGGTGTGGTTCCCGAGGTCGAGGACATCGACCTGTGCCTCATCCTCGGGGCAGGATGGCCGTTCATCGATGGCGGGGCATCCCCCTACCTCGATCGTGAGGGAGCATCGGAGCGCGTCTTCGGGGCGACCTTCCATGACCCCGTGATCCGCGGCATCGGCGGCTGACCGACAGAAGGGGCGCGTCCGGCCGGGCGCGCCCCTTCTCGTCACGCGCCCGCTTGCAGGTGCGCCGCGGCGCGCGACTGCGCGGCACGCACGCGAAGGTCCCGGGCCAGCCCATCGCGCTGCTCGAGCACGATGCGCCGCAGCGCCGCGGGCGCGTCGGCGTTGGCGTCGAGCCACGCGTCGGCGGCGTCCAGCGACTCCGAGGCCGGAAAGAGACCCCGCACGAGGCGACGTGCGATCTCGATGCTGCGCTGCGACCACACGGGCCGGATACGCGAGAAGTAGTCGTCGTCGAACGCGGCGACGAGGTCCCTGCGCCCGCCCGCGCGGACGCCCGCGATCGTCGCATCCAACTCGTCGTTGCTGAGCGCCGCGTCGTTCCACGCCGCGGACCATGCCTGTGCGCGGACATCGGCATCGGGCCGGGCGGCCAGCGCGGTGCGATGCGCCAGTCGTCCGACCGCCGTCGGGTCCGCCGCGAGCTCGGCGTCGACCTCCGCGACCGTGGCATCGCCGGTGCTGCTGAGGGCGATGAGCCAGAGCCAGCGCAGATCGGCATCGAGGGAGAGCCCTCGCGGGGCGTCGGCCTCGCCGGAGAGCAGATGGCGAAGCTCGCTCGCGCGCGCGGCGCAGGCCGTCGCCGCCGCTCCGACGCCTCGGGCCCAGGCCAGCTGCGCGTCGCTGCCGGGCGCGGCATCCCACAGCGCCGCCCAGGCCGTCTCGAGCCACTGCGCCGCGAGTTCCTCGCGCGCCGCATCGGCGGCATAGTGCGCGACGGCGAACCGGCCGTGCGCGATCGCGTCGGCCAGCAGCGCGGTGTTCGTCTCGGTCGGCGCGTGACGGCCGACGATGCCGAGATAGCGCGCCACCGCCAGCTCGCCGTCGCGCACGGCGTTCCACAGGGCCGCCCACACGACCGAGCGCGCGAGGGGATCGTCGAGCGTCGCCAGGCTCCGTTCCACCGCGTCGACCGAGCGCGCGTCGAGCCGCACCTTCGCGTAGGTGCGGTCGTCCACGTTCGGGATGATGAGCAGGATGCCGTCGAGGGCCGCCGCTGCGACCGGAAGCGCCGTGCGCTCGCCGACGATGTCGATCTCGACGCGATCGCGGTGCACCAGCCGACCACGGTGTTCCCCGTAGAGTCCGACGGAGACCCGGTGCGGACGCGGATCGGTCTGCACCACGGCGGCCTCGCCCGTGGCCGAGCGTTCCACACGCAGCTCGGAGACCCCGGTCGTCTGGAGCCACGCGTGGCTCCAGACGCCGAGCTCGCGTCCCGAGGCAGCCTCCAGCGCCGCCAGCAGGTCGGGAAGGGTCGTGTTGCCGTACGCGTGCTCGGCGAAGTAGCGCTGCGCCCCACGGAAGAAGGCGTCCTCTCCGACGAAGGCCACCAGCTGCTTGAGCACGGATGCGCCCTTCGCGTAGGTGATGCCGTCGAAGTTGAGCTTCGCCGCCTCGAGGTCGGGGATCTCGGCCACGATCGGGTGCGTCGTCGGCAGCTGGTCCTGCTCGTACGCCCAGCCCTTGCGCCGGCTCGCGAAGGTGACCCAGGCGTCGGGGAACCCGCCCGCCTCGACCGCGGCATGAGCTCCCATGAAGTCGGCGAACGACTCCTTCAGCCACAGATCGTTCCACCACGTCATCGTGGTCAGATCGCCGAACCACATGTGCGCCATCTCATGCAGGATCGTGTTCGCGCGTGCTTCGTGCTGGGCCAGCGTGGATGCGCCGCGGAACACGTACGCCTCGGTGAAGGTCACCAGCCCCGGGTTCTCCATGGCGCCGAGGTTGTACTCGGGCACGAAGATCTGGTCGTACTTGCCCCACGGGTACGGCTGCGCGAAGGCCGCCGTGAAGAACGAGAGTCCCCTGCGGGTGACGTCGAGGATCTCGTCGGCGTCGAGGTGCTCGGCAAGGGACGCGCGGCACAGCACCCCCAGGTCGACACGGGCCCGGCCGTCGTCCGCCGCCCACTCCCCGGTGACCCGGTGATACGGGCCGGCCGCGACGGCGGTGACGTAGCTGGAGAGCGGGGGCGTCTCGGCGAACGACACCACGGCGTCGTCGCCGCGCTCGTCGCGGGAGATCTGCGCACCGTTGCCGAGAACCACCCAATCGGCGGGCGCCGTTACGCGCACGCTCCAGCGCGCCTTGAGGTCGGGCTGCTCGAAGCACGGGTACACCCGGCGGCAGTCCGCCGGCTCGTACTGCGTGTACAGGTAGACCGCGCCGTCCACCGGGTCGACGAACCGGTGCATCCCCTCGCCCGAGCGGCTGTAGAGCCCGCGGCCCGCGATCGTCACGACATTGCTCGCGCGCAGTCCCGAGAGCCTCACCCGCGCGCCATCCCAGTCGACTCGGTGCGACTCGCCGTTGACCACCACCTCGTCGACCGACTCGCCGATGAAATCGACCCACGTCCGGTCGCCCTCCGCATCGAAAGTCAGCGTCGTCGTCGTCGCAAAGCTCGCCCGCGTCAGGTCGCGCGCCTCGCGAAGATCGAGGGCGACAGATGCGGTGTGGAGCGTGATCCGCTCGGCCCGGGCCGAGGTCTCGTCACGGGTGAGGACGGCGGAGCGGTCGTGGTCGGAAGCGCGCATCCCTCCATGTTTTCACGCCCGCGAACCCCAGACGGACCGGGTGAGCAGCGGCGGAAGCGTCAGGCCAGGTCGGTGTCGTCGCCGTCGGGCACGCGCGTCAGACGCTGCACCGGTATCTCGCTGGTCTGCGCTCCCCGGGCCACGGGGATGCGCGTGCCGAGCACCTGCGCGACGACGTCCTGGGCGATCTTCGCGGGGGTGAGCCCGGCGTCTTCGAGGATCTGCTCGCGGCTGGCATGGTCGATGAACTCGTCGGGCACGCCGAGCTCGTCGACAGCGGTGTCCACGCCTGACTCGCGCAGCACCTGGCGCACGCGCGTGCCGATCCCGCCGACACGGATGCCGTCCTCGATCGTGATGACCAGACGATGGGATGCCGCGAGGCGGACGACCGAGGGCTGCACCGGGACGACCCAGCGCGGATCGATCACCGTCGCGCCGATGCCCTGATCGCGCAGCCGCTCCGCGACAGCCACGGCGATGTGCGCCATGGGGCCGATGCCCACCAGCAGCACGTCCTCGGCCTCGGAGCGCACCAGCACATCGACGCCGTCATCGAGACGCTCCAGAGCCGGAAGCTCCGCGCTCACCGCGCCCTTGGGGAAGCGGACGACCGTCGGCGCGTCGGAAACCGCGACAGCCTCGCGCAGCTCCTCGCGCAATCGGGTCTCGTCGCGCGGCACGGCGATGCGGATGTGCGGCACGATCTGCAGCATCGCCAGATCCCAGATGCCGTGGTGGCTGGGTCCGTCGGGACCGGTCACACCCGCACGGTCGAGCACGAAGGTGACCCCGGCGCGGTGCAGCGCGACATCCATCAGCACCTGGTCGAACGCTCTGTTCATGAACGTCGCGTAGATGGCGACGACGGGGTGGAGACCCCCGAAGGCGAGGCCGGCCGCGGAGGCGACCGCGTGCTGTTCGGCGATGCCGACGTCGAAGACGCGCTCGGGGAATCGCTGCGCGAACGGAAGCAGACCCGTCGGGCGCAGCATCGCCGCGGTCATCGCGATGATGTCCTCGCGCTCTTCGCCGACGGCCACGAGTTCGGAGGCGAACACCTCGGTCCACGCCTGCGCACCGGAGGAGCCGCCGATGGTGACGCCCGTCACGGGATCGATCCGGCCGACGGCATGGAACTGATCGGCTTCGTCGTCGAGGGCGGGCTGGAAGCCGCGCCCCTTCTCGGTGATCGCATGCACGATCACCGGCGCCCCATACGACTTCGCGAGCTTCAGCGTCTCGATGAGCGCGGCGATGTCGTGGCCGTCGACAGGGCCGAGGTACTTGATGTCGAGGTTCGAGTAGAGCGCCGCGTTGTTGGTGAACCGGGAGAGGAACCCGTGCGTGCCGCCGCGAACGCCGCGATAGAGCGCACGCCCCGCCGGACCGAATTTCGAGAAGAGAGTCGTCGATCCCCGACGCAGGCTCTCATAGCTGTCGGCCGTGCGGACGCGGTTGAGGTAGCGGGCCATCCCGCCGATCGTGGGCGCGTACGAGCGGCCGTTGTCGTTGACGATGATGACGAGATTGCGGTCGTTGTCGTCGGAGATGTTGTTCAGCGCCTCCCACGTCATGCCGCCGGTCAGCGAGCCGTCGCCCACGACGGCGACGACGTGCCGGTCACGCCGGCCGGTGCGCGTGAGCGCGCGAGACACGCCGTCGGCCCAGCTGAGGGAGCTCGATGCGTGCGAGGACTCGACGACGTCGTGCTCGCTCTCCGCGCGCTGGGGGTAGCCGGCCAGTCCTTCCCGCGTGCGCAGGCCGCTGAAGTCCTGACGACCGGTGAGCAGCTTGTGCACGTAGGACTGGTGCCCGGTGTCGAAGATGATCGGATCGGCGGGCGAGTCGAAGACGCGATGCAGCGCGATCGTCAGCTCCACGACCCCGAGGTTCGGTCCGAGGTGTCCGCCGGTGCGGGACACGTTCTCGACGAGGAACTCTCGTACTTCGGTGGCCAGCTCACCCAGCTGGGCGACGCTCAGCGCATCGAGATCACGGGGGCCGGTGATCGTCCTCAACAACGACATTCCCGCTCCTTTCCGGGCCCGGAAGGGCCAGTCCAGTGTACCTGCGGACACGGCGGAGGGCCGGATGCCACAGCACCCGGCCCTCCGCGACGATGGGTGTCAGACGAGAGAACGCAGCACGTACTGCAGGATCCCGCCGTTGCGGTAGTAGTCGGCCTCACCGGGGGTGTCGATGCGCACGACAGCCTCGAAGACGACCGGCTCCTTGCCCGCGGGCGAGAACTCGCTCGGCGCGGCGGTGACCGTGACCGTCTTGGGGGTCTCCCCCGCGTTCAGCTGCTCGAGGCCCTCGATCGAGACGATCTCGGTGCCGTCGAGGCCCAGCGACTTCCAGCTCTCGCCGGCGGGGAACTGCAGCGGCACGACCCCCATGCCGATGAGATTCGAGCGGTGGATGCGCTCGAAGCTCTCGGTGATGACGGCCTTCACGCCGAGCAGGCTCGTGCCCTTGGCCGCCCAGTCGCGCGACGAGCCCGAGCCGTACTCCTTGCCGCCGAAGACGACGAGCGGGGTGCCCTGCGCCTGGTAGTTCATGCTCGCGTCGTAGATGTACGACTGCGGGCCGCCCTCCTGCGTGAAGTCGCGCGTGAAGCCGCCCTCGACGATCTGTCCGTCGTTGACGGCCGAGACCAGCTCGTTCTTCAGGCGGATGTTCGCGAAGGTGCCGCGGATCATGACCTCGTGGTTGCCGCGGCGCGAGCCGTAGGAGTTGAAGTCCTTCTGCCCGACACCGTGCTCGGTGAGGTACTGCGCGGCGGGAGTGCCCGCCTTGATGTTGCCGGCGGGGCTGATGTGGTCGGTCGTGACGGAATCGCCGAGCGTCGCCATCACGCGCGCTCCGTGGATGTCGGAGACCGGCGTCAGCTCCATCGTCATCCCGTCGAAGTACGGCGCCTTGCGCACGTAGGTCGAGTCGGCGTCCCACTCGAAGACGGGGCCGGTCGGGGTGGGGAGGTTCCGCCAGCGGTCATCGCCCTCGAAGACGGTCGCGTACTGGGTGATGAACTGCTCACGGGAGATCGAGGAGTCGATGATCTCCTGCACCTCGTCGGGAGCGGGCCAAATGTCCTTGAGGAACACCTCGGCGCCGGAGGAGTCCTTGCCCAGCGGGTCGGTCTCGAAGTCGAAGTTCATCGAACCGGCCAGCGCGTACGCGACCACCAGCGGTGGCGAGGCGAGGTAGTTCATCTTCACATCGGGGCTGATGCGTCCCTCGAAGTTGCGGTTGCCCGAGAGCACCGCGGTGACCGCGAGGTCGTTGTCGTTGATGGCGGCCGAGACCTCCTCGATCAGCGGACCGGAGTTGCCGATGCAGATGGTGCAGCCGTAGCCGACCGTGAAGAAGCCGAGTCCCTCGAGCGCCTTGTCCAGTCCCGACTTCTCGTAGTAGTCCGTGACGACCTTCGAGCCGGGGCCGAGCGTGGTCTTGACCCACGGCTTGCTCTTGAGGCCCTTGTCGAGCGCCTTCTTCGCCAGCAGGCCGGCGGCGATCATGACCGACGGGTTCGACGTGTTCGTGCAGGAGGTGATGGCGGCAAGCGCCACGGCACCATGGTCGAGGGTGAACGCATCGCCTGCGGCCGTCGTGACCGGAGTGGGCTTGGACACCGACACGGGGGCGTGCGAGTGGTGGTGGTGCTCGTGGTGGCTGTGCTCGTCCTCGGGGGTGAACCCGGGCGGGTCGGACGCCGGGAACGACTCCGAGATCGTCAGGTCGACGAGGTCGTGGTCGGCGTCGGCGTAGTTGGTGAGGTCGGCGTTGAACTGCGTCTTCGCCTCGGCGAGCAGGATGCGGTCCTGCGGACGCTTGGGTCCGGCGATGGAGGGGACGACCGTCGACAGGTCGAGCTCCATGTACTCGCTGAACACGAGCTCACGTGCCGGGTCGTGCCAGAGCGACTGCTCCTTGGCGTACGCCTCCACGAGGGCGACCGTCTGCTCGTCGCGCCCGGTGAGGCGCAGGTACTCGAGCGTCACGTCGTCGATGGGGAACATGGCGGCCGTCGAGCCGAACTCGGGGCTCATGTTCCCGATGGTGGCGCGGTTGGCCAGCGGAACCGAGGCGACGCCCTCGCCGTAGAACTCGACGAACTTGCCGACGACGCCGTGCTTGCGGAGCAGGTCGGTGATCGTGAGCACGACGTCGGTCGCGGTCACGCCCGCCGGGATCTCGCCGGTGAGCTTGAAGCCGACCACGCGCGGGATCAGCATCGACACGGACTGGCCGAGCATGGCCGCCTCGGCCTCGATGCCGCCGACGCCCCAGCCGAGCACGCCCAGGCCGTTGACCATCGTGGTGTGGGAGTCGGTGCCGACGCACGTGTCCGGGTAGGCCCGCAGCACTCCACCGACGTTGCGGTCGTAGATGACCTTGGCGAGGTGCTCGATGTTGACCTGGTGGACGATGCCGGTCCCGGGGGGCACGACCTTGAAGTCGTCGAAGGCGGTCTGGCCCCAGCGGAGGAACTGGTAGCGCTCGCCGTTGCGCTCGTACTCGATCTCGACGTTGCGCTCCAGCGCGTTCTCCGAGCCGAACAGGTCGGCGATGACCGAGTGGTCGATGACCATCTCGGCCGGCGACAGCGGGTTGATGCGGCTGGGGTCTCCGCCGAGCGCCGTGACGGCCTCGCGCATCGTGGCGAGGTCGACGATGCAGGGCACGCCGGTGAAGTCCTGCATCACCACGCGCGCGGGCGTGAACTGGATCTCCGTGTCGGGCTCGGCGTCGGGATTCCACGAGCCGAGCGCACGGATCTGCTGCTCGGTGACGTTGGCGCCGTCTTCGGTGCGCAGGAGGTTCTCGAGCAGCACCTTGAGGCTGAAGGGCAGCTTCTCGAAGCCCTCGACCTTGTCGATGCGGAAGATCTCGTAGTCGGTGCTGCCGACCGTCAGGGTGCTCTTCGCACCGAAGCTGTCAACCGTGGACACGCGGGTCTCCTTCGTCGGCGGGGGCGATGCGATTCGCCACCGCCCATCTTCCCCCGCTCCGCGGTTCGCTGCCAGTGAGGGCGGCCTTACCGGAGCCGGGGCGAAATTATCTTGATGTCAAGATAAATGTATCAGGTGGTGCGCGGCGGATAGAGTGCACGCACGGCGAGCCACGTGACGGCCACCATCGGCGCGAACAGCGGCAGTCCCATGACGAGCTTGAAGGTACCGAGGGCCGTGACATCGCCCGCGAAGTAGAACGGCAGCTGCACCGCGAGGCGCGCGGCGAACAGCCCCGCCCAGGCGATCGTGAGCCAGAAGAAGACGCGTCGCTTGCGTCGATCCGTCCGCCAGCGCGTCCCCTCGTTCATGAGGAACCCCACGGCGAGTCCGATCAGCGGCCAGCCCACGAGGGCCGAGACCAGCAGGGCGGTGCCGTAGGCGCCGTTCGTGACGAAGCCCCAGACGAAGTTGTCCTGCCCGCGGCCGGTGAACAGGGCGAGTGCGGCCGCGGCGGCGGTCGCGATCAGTCCCCCGAAGGCCGCCGTCGCCGGAGACCTCTGGATGAGGCGCACCGCGGTGAACACCGCGGCGAGGCCCACCGACAGGCCGAGCGAGAGCCAGAGATCGCCCGTGCCGGACTGCGCGTCGTAGGTGACGGTGAAGGCCACCACGAACACCAGCGTCGGCAGGACGGACTCCAGCACTCCGCGCCAGCCGCCCATCGCGCGCCAGACGACATGGCCGGTGCCGGCGCCGTCGGCCGGATCGAGTCCTGCGCGGCGGGCGGCGTCGCCGAGTGCCGCGCCCAGCACCTCGGAGGCCCGGGGGGCATCCGGATCGGGCCGCTCCTCGCCGGGTCGGCCGGTCTGGTCGCCTCCGCCGCCGCTCACGCCGTTCCCGGGGCCGCGGGCATCTTCAGCGGGATGAGGTCGCGCGGCGGCATGGGGGTGCCGCCGCGCACGACCACGATCGAACGGAACAGGTCCTCGATCTTCGCAGCGGCCTCGCGGTCGCCGGTGGCGGCTCCCCCGATCACGCCGCGCAGGAACCAGCGCGGTCCGTCCACGCCGATGAAGCGCGCCAGCCGCTTGCCGACCGCACCGTCGGCGCCGGCCACGACCGGAACCTCCGCGAGCAGCTCCGGGCCGAGCGGCCCCTCGCGCTCTTCGACGCGCCCGCCCTGCTGGCGCACCTGTGCCCGGATCTGCTCTCGGGTCTCCTCCCACAGCCCCGACGAGCGGGGCGCCGCGAAGGGCTGCACCTGCAGCGTGGATCCGGCGTAGTCGAGACCGACCGCGACGATGCGCTTGGTCTGCTCCTCGACCTCGAGGCGGAGATTGAGCCCCTCGCGCGGGAGCACCTTGATGCCGCCGAGGTCGATGTACGGCCGTACCGGGTTGGCCTCGGACTCGTCGAACGGCCCTGCGGACGCGCGGTCTGCAGGCGCGGACTTGCCAGAGTTGTCGGCGGGGGTGGTATCGGTCATGCGGGGGTTCCGTCCTTCTGGTAGCCGGTGGATCCGAACCCGCCCTCGCCGCGCGCGCTGTCGGGGAGCGCGTCGACGGGCAGGAATCGGGCCGTGGTCACCGGCATCACGATGAGCTGTGCGATGCGGTCGCCGACAGCGATGTCATAGGGCTGCTGGGTGTCGGTGTTCAGCAGCGCGACCTTGATCTCGCCCCGGTAGCCCGCATCGACGGTCCCGGGCGCGTTGACGATGGTGATGCCGTGCCGGGCCGCCAATCCGCTGCGCGGCACGACGAACGCGGCGAACCCCTCGGGCAGGGCGATGCGCACGCCCGTTCCGACGAGCGCGCGCGCTCCGGGCGCCAGGCGCACCGCTTCGGCGGCGACCAGATCGGCCCCGGCATCGCCGGGGTGGGCGTAGGCCGGAACGTCGGGGGCGATAATGGGGACGTCCACGGTTTGAGTCACGCAACGAGGGTAATGCAGATCACGATGAGCGGTGTCGAGGTCGGATCACGCTACCGGGAGCGCCTCGCGCCGTCGCTGTGGGTGCTGGTGGCGGCAGCGGTCGTCGCGCCCATGGCGGCGCTCGTGTTCGTGCCGCTCGACACCACCGTCGCGCTCATCGCCGGTGCGGTCGTGGCGATCGCCGTCGTCGCGCTGCTGGTGGCGGCATCCCCCCTGGTGGTCGTCGAGAACGGGATGCTGCGTGCCGGCCGCGCGCGCATCGAGGTGGAGCATCTGGGCCGAGCGGTCGCGCTCACAGGCGACGAGGCCGCCCACGCGCGGGGCCGGGTCTGGACCGACGTGCCTGGCACCTGGTCCGCGGGGGATCGACGGGATCGTGGTCGTCGAGGTGCGCGATGAGAATGATCCGGCGCCCGCATGGATCATCTCCACCCGGACGCCGGATCGTCTGGCTGCGGCGGTGCGCCGCGCTCAGAGCGAGGTCAGGCTGCGCACTCCGCGCAGATAGGACCCGACGCGCCGTCGTGGTCGAGCTGCGAGCGGTGCTTCACGAGGAAGCAGCTCATGCAGGTGAACTCGTCGTCCTGCGGGGGCAGCACCACCACGTCGAGATCGATGTCCGAGAGGTCGGCGCCGGGCAGTTCGAAGCCCGACGGGTTGTCGGCGTCCTCCGCGTCGACCGAGCCGGACATCTTGTCGGGAACGCGCTCCTTGAGCGCCTCGATCGACTCGCTGTCGTCTTCGGACTTCCGGGGGGCGTCGTAGTCGGTGGCCATTCGGTGATATCTCTTCTTCCGGTGGTGAAGTCGGTGCGCCCGCAAAACGGGCGGGCATAGTTTGCACGAACGCGGCGCATTTCGCAAATGTCATCTGCGCGATCCGTGGTGCGACGCCTGAAACCCACGCCACGCGCGCGATATTCCCGGCACCCGGGGACGTCTGTGACACCATGGGGCGCACACGGCTGGATCGGAGGGGCGTTCGCATGGAACAGCTCAAGGTCATCGGAACGGAGGACGATCGACTCGTCCTGGCGACCGATTCCGGCGAGAGGTTCGCTCTCGCCGTCGACGACGTGCTCAGGCTGGAGCTGCGCCGGGCGCGGCGCGAGCGTGAGATCGAACCCCGGGAGTCTCGTCCCAGCCCCCGAGAGATCCAGGCCCAGATCCGCGCCGGACTGTCCGCTCCGGACGTCGCCGAGCTGCTCGGATGCCGGGTGGAGGACGTCCGCCGCTTCGAAGGCCCGGTGCTCGCCGAGCGCGAGCACGTGGTCGGACAGGCGCTGGCGGTGCCCGTGCTCCTCGGCGGGGACTTCGACGCCGACGCACCGCACACCTTCGGCTCCGCGGTTCGCGCCAAGCTCGCCGACGCGGGAGCCACCGGTGAGCGGTGGACGAGCTGGAAGGAGCCGACCGGCTGGATCGTCAAGCTCTCATTCACGGCGAACGAGGTCGAGCACGACGCGCGCTGGGGCTTCGACCCGCGCCGCAGCACCCTCTCGCCCTCCAACGCCGACGCGGTGCAGCTGTCGCGGCAGGGGTCCCTCCCCGACGGCCTCATCCCGCGCCTGCGCGCCCTCGACTCCGACTCGGGCGCCGACGAGCCGCGGTTCGACAGTGGCGCGTTCGGCCCGCGCCGCACCTCGGAGACCGATGAGGCACCCGAGCTTCCGACACCGGCTGCCACCGCCGTCCAGGAGGCGGCGATCAAGCGCGCCACGGAGCCCGTCATGACGTCGGCGGAGACCGCAGATCTGCTGGAGGCGCTGCGCCGGCGGCGTGGTCAGCGCGAGCCGCTGCCGGGCATCACCGACCCCGCACCCACGCGTCCCGCCGCGCCTGTCGCGCTCTTCGACGCCCTCGAGCCGGGGTACGAGCCGGCGACGCCGGAGGAGCCCGAAGACGCGGCGCCGCCCTCGCCGGCGGCGGTCGCCGAGGCGGGTGGGCGGCGCAAGGGCCGCACCTCGATGCCGTCCTGGGACGAGATCGTCTTCGGCGCCCGCAGCGAGGACTGACCGGGCGTCGTCAGCGCGTCGCGAAAGCGCCGAGCCTGATGAGCGGCACCGTGCGCTCCTCATCGGTGAGTGAGCCGTGCTGGCCCACCATCCGCTGCGGTCCCTTGTCGGCGAGCCGATCGTCGTAGTAGGCGATCCCGCCGCGCGCCGCGACCAGCACGTCACCGATCCGCTCGCGCACGGCCGCGTCGACCGCTCCGAAGAGGCCGGCCTGGATCGCGTCCGCACGGCTGAGCACCCACGCGCGGTGCCCCTCGGCCGTGTCCCAGCGCCGAAGCACGTCGGCGGCCGCACCGCCTTGCGTGTAGAGGTGGAGCATCCGCGGTTCGCCGCCGATCAGCCGCACGCCCTCGACGAGGTCGTCGCCGTCGGAGAGCAGCACGTGTCGGTGACGTGGCACGTCGACCATGCCGTGGTCCGCGGTCACGATCGCTCCGACCTCCGGGGCCAGCGACTCGCCGAGGCGCCGCATCGCGGCATCCACGCCCTCGAGCGCGGCGATCCACTCGTCGGACTCCCACCCGCGCCGATGCCCGACCATGTCGAGGTCGGGGGCGTACAGGTACGTGAACGATCCGGGATGCCGCGCAGCGAGGTCGACGGCGATGTCGACGCGTGCGGACAGGTCGTCCTCGCCATGGAACTGCGCACCGCCGAGGGTCGCCCGCGTGAAGCCCGTCTCCGCATACTCGCGTTTGGAGACGGCGAACGACCGGCGGCCGGCGGTGAGCGGGGCCGCCCGCTGCCACCCGTCGGGGAGCTCGCCCCCCTCCCAGCCGCGCAGCTGGTTGACCACGGCATCGGTCCCCGGAACCCGCGCGCGGTAGCCCACCACGCCGTGCTCCCCCGCGCTCGCCCCGGTCAGCAGCCCGGTCAGGGCCGTGGCCGTCGTGCTCGGGAACACCGAGCGGGCCACGTCACGCCGGCCACCCGCCTGAGCGAGGTAGCGTGCATGCCCCGCCCGCGCAGCCAGATTGCGCGCACCCAGGCCGTCGAGGACGACGACGATCGCGCTGGTGGCAGGGGCGAGCCACGACCCGCCGCCCTCCATGGCCGCCAGCATCTCGGGCACCACCTCGGTGAGGCTCCGGGTCCGCGGCGAGTCGACGGGTAGGCTGAGGGACATCCGGGCAAGTCTCGCACACCGCTGAGCCGCCCTCTCCGACCGCCGTCACCCGAGGCCGAATCGTCATGCCTGCTTCCCGCACAGACTCCTCCCCCGCAGACCACGGGCGCATCGAAGACGTCGATGTCGCCACCGAGATGCAGGGCTCCTTCCTGGAGTACGCGTACTCCGTGATCTACTCCCGCGCCCTGCCGGATGCCCGCGACGGACTCAAGCCGGTCCAGCGGCGCATCCTCTTCCAGATGGCCGACATGGGGCTGCGCCCCGACCGCGGCCACGTCAAGAGTGCGCGCGTGGTCGGCGAGGTCATGGGCAAGCTCCACCCGCACGGAGATGCGGCGATCTACGACGCCCTCGTGCGGCTGGCGCAGTCCTTCTCCCTGCGGGTTCCGCTCGTCGACGGGCACGGCAACTTCGGCTCGCTCGACGACGGCCCGGCCGCGCCCCGCTACACCGAGGCGCGACTGGCGCCCCCGGCGCTCGCGCTGACGGAGAACCTCGACGAGGACGTCGTGGACTTCGTGCCGAACTACGACGGGCAGTTCCAGCAGCCCGAGGTGCTGCCGGCCGCCTTCCCGAACCTGCTCGTGAACGGCGCGAGCGGGATCGCGGTGGGCATGGCCACCAACATGGCCCCGCACAACCTCGTCGAGGTGGTCTCGGCGGCCGTTCACCTCCTCGACCACCCCGAGGCCACGCTCGAGGAGCTGATGGAGTTCGTCCCGGGTCCCGATCTGCCCTCCGGCGGAATCATCGTGGGTCTCGACGGGATCAAGGACGCCTATGCGAACGGGCGGGGCACCTTCCGCACGCGTGCGAAGGTCTCGATCGAGCCCCTGGGCCCCCGTCGCACTGGACTCATCGTCACCGAACTGCCCTACCTCGTCGGCCCCGAGCGGATCATCGAGAAGATCAAGGATGCCGTGGGGGCGAAGAAGCTCCAGGGCATCGCCGATGTGACCGACCTCACCGATCGGCACAAGGGTCTGCGCCTGGTGATCGGCATCAAGACGGGGTTCGATCCGCAGGCCGTGCTCGAGCACCTCTACCGCCTCACCCCGCTCGAGGACTCGTTCGGCATCAACAATGTCGCCCTCGTCGACGGGCAGCCCCAGACCCTGGGGCTCAAGGACATGCTGAGCGTGTACCTCGACCACAGGCTGCGGGTCGTGACCCGCCGCAGCGAGTACCGCCTCGCTCGCCGCCGTGAGCGCCTCCACCTCGTCGAGGGGCTCCTGATCGCGATCCTGGACATCGACGAGGTCATCCAGGTCATCCGCGCCTCCGACGACGGGGAGCAGGCGCGCGGCCGCCTGATGCAGGTGTTCGACCTCTCGCAGCCCCAGGCGGAGTACATCCTCGAGCTGCGTCTGCGCCGCCTCACGAAGTTCTCGCGCATCGAGCTGGAGGCGGAGCGCGACAGCCTCCAGGCCGAGATCGCGCACCTCGAAGAGCTCCTGGCCTCGGACACGCTGCTGCGCGCTCAGGTCGCGCGCGAGCTGGAAGCGGCCGCAGACACGTACGGGACGCCGCGACGCACCCTCCTGCTCAACGGCGGCCCGGTCGCGCCCCGCTCCCGCGCCGCCGCCGCTGTCGCCGACCTGCAGATCGCCGATGCGCCGTGCCGCGTCTTCCTCTCCACGACGGGACGCATGGCACGCGCGGAGCTGACCGCCGAGGCACCGGGCGGCGGGATCGTCGCGCCCACGCGCCGCGCCAAGCACGACGCCGTCCGCAGCGCCGTCGACACCACCACCCGCGGCGACCTCGGCGCGGTGACCAGCGCGGGGCGCCTGGTGCGGTTCACGCCGGTCGACCTGCCGTCGGTGCCCGGCAATTCGGTTCAGCTGGCCGCCGGCACGAAAGCCGACCAGTACCTGGGACTGTCCGCCGACGAGCACGTGGTCGCGATCGTTCCGCTGGAGGGTGCCGTGCCCCTCGCCGTCGGCACCGCGCAGGGCATCGTCAAGCGTGTCTCGGCGGCCGAGATCGGTACGAAGCACGACATCGAGATCATCTCGCTGAAGTCCGGCGACCGCGTCGTCGGGGCGGCGCCGGCCGCCGACGGGGACGAGCTCGTCTTCATCGCGTCCGACGCGCAGCTGCTGCGCTTCGACGCAGGCTCGGTGCGACCGCAGGGGCGCGCCGCGGGCGGCATGGCCGGCATCCGTCTGTCGGAAGGCGCCCGCGTGGTCTCCTTCCAGGTGGTCGGTGCGGCCGAGTTCGACGCGGTCGTGGTCACCGTCGCCGGCGCGACGGGCGCGATCGCCGGAACGGATGCGGGAACCGCCAAGGTGTCGCCGTTCAGCGAGTTCCCCGCGAAGGGCCGTGCGACCGGCGGCGTTCGCGCGCAGCGCTTCCTCAAGGGCGAGGACGCCCTCGCCCTCGCGTGGGTCGGCACCGGACCGCGCGCGGTGGCTGCCGACGGCGCGGCCCGGACGCTCCCCGCGGAGGGCGCCAAGCGCGACGCCTCGGGTATGCCGCTGGACGGCGTGATCGCCTCGGTGGGAACCGGCATCCGCTGAGCGGCGCCGGCGACGCGTCACGCGTCGATGCGCTCCCGGGCCAGGCGATCGCTCGAGTCGATGATGAACTCCTTGCGGGGGGCGACGTCGTTGCCCATGAGCAGCTCGAACACGGCGGCGGCCGCCTCGGCGTCCTGCATGCGCACCCGGCGCAGCGTGCGACCGGTGCGGTCCATCGTCGTGGTCGCGAGCTGGTCGGCATCCATCTCGCCCAGACCCTTGTAGCGCTGCACCGGCTCCTGCCAGCGCTTGCCCGACTTGGTCAGCTTCGCCAGGAGCGTGTGCAGCTCCTGCTCGGAGTACGTGTAGATCGTGTCGTTCGGCTTCGAACCCGGGTTGATCACCACGACCCTGTGCAGCGGCGGAACCGCGGCATAGACACGGCCCTCATCGATCAGCGGGCGCATGTACCGGAAGAAGAGAGTGAGCAGCAGGGTGCGGATGTGCGCGCCGTCGACGTCGGCGTCGCTCATCAGGATGATCTTGCCGTATCGCGCCGTATCGAGATCGAACGAGCGGCCCGAACCGGCGCCGATCACCTGGATGATGGCCGCACATTCGGCGTTCGAGAGCATGTCGCTCACCGACGCCTTCTGCACGTTGAGGATCTTGCCGCGAATGGGCAGCAGCGCCTGGTACTCGCTGTTGCGCGCCAGCTTCGCCGTCCCCAGGGCCGAGTCGCCCTCCACGATGAACAGCTCCGAGTCGGCGACGTCGTTCGAACGGCAGTCGGCGAGCTTCGCGGGCAGAGACGAGGACTCCAGGGCGTTCTTGCGCCTCTGGGTCTCCTTGTGCGTGCGCGCCGAGATGCGCGCCTTCATCTCCGAGACCACCTTGTCCAGCAGCAGCGCGGTCTGAGCCTTGTCGTCGCGCTTGGGTGAGGAGAACCGCGCGGTGAGCTCCCGGGTGACGACGTTGGAGACGATCTGGCGCACGGCCGGCGTGCCGAGCACCTCCTTGGTCTGCCCTTCGAACTGCGGCTCCGGGAGGCGCACGGTGAGCACGACGCTGAGGCCGGCGAGAATGTCGTCCTTCTCGAGCTTGTCGTTGCCCACCTTGAGCTTCCGGGCGTTCTGCTCCACCTGGGTGCGCAGCACCTTCATGAGCCCCTGTTCGAAGCCCTGCTGGTGCGTGCCGCCCTTGGGCGTGGCGATGATGTTCACGAACGAGCGTCCGACCGTCTCGTACCCGGTGCCCCATCGCAGGGCGATGTCGACCTCGCACTCGCGCTGCACCTCGGTGGGCACCATCGAGCCGTTGGCCTGCAGCACCGGAACCGTCTCGGTGAATCCTCCGCTGCCGGTGAGCCGCCACGTGTCGGTGATCGCGCTGTCGGGGGCGAGGAACTCGGCGAACTCCGAGATCCCGCCGTCGTAGCGGTGGACCGTCTCCACCGGCTCGTCGCCGCGCTCGTCGCGGATCACGATCTCGAGGCCGGGCACGAGGAATGCGGTCTGCCGCGCGCGCTGCTCGAGCTCGGCGAGGTTGAAGGCCGCGTCCCTGGTGAAGATCTGTCGGTCCGCCCAGTAGCGGATGCGGGTCCCCGTCACCCCTCGGGCGGCTTTGCCGACGACGCGCAGCTCGCTGCTGCTCTCGAAAGGTCGGAAGTCCGACTCCGGCGCCGGGCCGTCGAAGATGCCGGGCTCACCCCGGTGGAAGGACATCGCCCACGTCTTCCCGCCACGGTCGACCTCGACGTCGAGTCGCTCGGAGAGGGCGTTGACCACGGAGGCGCCGACGCCGTGCAGGCCGCCCGATGCCGCGTACGATCCGCCGCCGAACTTGCCGCCGGCGTGCAGCTTGGTGAAGACGACCTCCACGCCGGACAGCCCCGTGCGCGGCTCGATGTCGACGGGGATGCCGCGCGCGCGGTCGCGCACCTCCACGCTGCCGTCGGCGTGCAGGACGATGTCGATCCTCGAGCCGTGCCCGCCGAGGGCCTCGTCGACGGAGTTGTCGATGATCTCCCAGAGACAGTGCATCAGCCCGCGCGAATCGGTCGAGCCGATGTACATGCCAGGGCGCTTGCGCACCGCCTCCAGTCCCTCGAGCACCTGCAGGTGGTGGGCGGAATATTCAGCGGTCACAATCTTCAAGGGTATCTGTGCAGTGATGCGGACCTCTCCACAGACACGAGGGTCCGCGATCGGATACGCGGTGAGCGAACTGTGACCCGTTCGCGGCATTCTCGAAACATTGCCGTGGTTGTATGTCATGACCCGCTAAGCACGACGCGACACCGAGGAGGCACCGAGATGACCACGCTTTCCACACCGACCGAGCCCGCCGCCGTCCTCGAGTACCGCCTCACGGCGGTGGACCGGTGCGACTCCTGCGGCGCCCAGGCCTACATCGCGGCCGAGGTCAACGGATCCGAACTGCTGTTCTGCGCGCACCACGGTCGCAAGTACGAGGAGAAGCTGCGCGCCGTCGCCACCTCCTGGCACGACGAGACGGCACGTCTGAGCGAACCCGTCTGACCGGCTGAGCCGGCGCCGGGGTCACCGACCCCGGTACTCCCGCGGCACGCGCGGCGACACGCGCAGCGCGATCTCCTCGCCGATCGTGCCGATCGCCTCCGCCAGGTCCGTCGCCTCGGCGGCACCGTGCGATCGGGCGCCGAACACGACGACCTCGTCGCCGACGGCGGCGCCGGGCCAGGCATCCACGATCGTGCGCACCGCGACCTCGCGGATCCGTCGCGGCCCCGCCGGAGTGGCGACCTCCACCCGGCCCCCGAGCAGCGACGGGATCCCGTCGCCCATTCCCGCCTCGAGCACCGCGTGCGCGCCCTCCACCGCGTGGACGCGAGTGCGGAGGGCGGCGATCGGGTGGATGCCGAGCTCGGCGCTCGACGGCCCCCCTGCCGGGCGGATGCCGTAGGTGAACGCCCCCACGCGCACCATGTCGTAGCGGAACTCGGGCCGCGCGAACGACGCGGCGCTGGCGGCGAGGTGGCGCACCGCGGGGCGCAGTCCGGCCTCCGCCGCCTGCGCGAGGGCGGTCTCGAACGCCGACCGGGCTGCGTCGTCGTCGGCGTCCGAGGCTTCTGCGATGTGGCTCCAGATGCCCTGCACACGCAGTGCGCCGGCCGATTCGAGCGCTGCGGCGCGCGCGACGAACGCGGGCCATCGCTCGGGGCGCACGCCGTTGCGATGGAGGCCCGTGTCGATCTTGAGGTGCACGGAGAGGGTTCGGCCGGTGCGGTGGGCGACGGCCGCGGCATCCTCCAGCAGCGCCTCGTCGCCGATCCCGAGGTCGATGTCGGCGCCGACCGCCCGCGCGATGTCCTCCTCGCTCGCGGCCATCCATGAGAACACGCGCGCCCGCGGCCCCGCGGTCTCGCGAACGGCGAGGGCGGTGGTCACATCGAAGGCGCCGAACCAGTCGATGCCTTCGCGCACCGCACGCCCGACGATCGCGGGCAGCCCATGGCCGTAGGCATCGTCTTTCACGACCAGCATCAGTCGCGCCGGGGCCACCGCGGCCCGGACGCGATCGAGGTTCGCGGCGAAGACGTCGAGGTCGACGGTGAGCACAGCGCTCATGCGACGTGCTCCCGCTCGCTGTGCACCCCGACCGCCGCGACGAGTTCGATCGCGGTCATCCCCGTCGCCGTCACCCATTCGCGCACCGAGGGAGCGCCATCGGCGGGGTCTCCGAAGAAGACCGCCTCGGCGCCGCGATCGACGGCGGCATCCCCGATGTCCACGACGCACACATCCATGGCGACGCGGCCGACGATGGGATGGCGCAGACCATCGATGACGACGACGGCGCGGCCGCCGAGACTGCGCACGACTCCCTGCGCATAGCCTCCGGTCACCAGCGCGATCCGGGTGTCGCGGGGAGCGCGATGCAGGTAGCCGTAGGAGACGCCCTCCCCCGCTCGGAGCGCCTTCGTGCTGAGCACGATTCCGGCGGCGCGCATCACCGGCTCGGTGAGAGCCGTCGCATCCAGCCCCCAGACGACCTCGGGCGCGACCGTCGACGCCTCCGCGGGATCGACGGAGAACCCCGCCTCCCGCAGGACGGCTGCGCAGGCGGTGCGGCCGTGTCCCCACGCGTCGGCGCTCAGATCTGTCGCGGGAGCCACTCCTTCGGGGAGCGCGGCACGGGCGCGGCGGAGGTTGCGCGCCAGCGCGGCCAGATCGATCCGCGTGCGCAGCCCGCCACGCGGAACCGAGCCCGACGGAGCGTGCCCAGGGTTCGTCGAACTCACGCCCCTAGACTATCCGGGTCCCCCACCACCCATTCCGGAGCACACATGGCTACTGAAGGCCTCGGCCTTGCGCCGCGCCTGCGCTACCTCGCCGGTCGCGCGCGCCGCATCAACGTCGGATCCGTCCTCGAGCGCGCGAAGGAGGCGTCCGTCCAGCACGGCAAGTGGACTCCCGCCGTCGTCGTCGACATGCTCTGGCAGGCGGGATTGCGCAACGTCGGATTCCAGGACTACATCGACTACGACTTCGCGATCCTCCGGCCGCACGAGCGCGCGACGTACATGACGCACCCGGTGTCGAACCAGCTCTCGCAGAAGTTCGATCACCCCGACTTCCGTTACATCTTCCAGGACAAGGTCGAGTTCGACCGGGTCTTCAGCGATCACCTGCGCCGCGAGTGGATGGTCGTCGACGAGGGCTCCGCCGATGCCGTGCGGGCGTTCGTCGAACGCCACGGCACCGTGGTCACCAAGGAGCCCGTCGGTCAGGCCGGCACCGGCGTGCACCGGTATCATGCCGCCGAGGTGGCGGACTGGGGGCAGTTCCACCGCGGGCTCGTGGACCGCGGCGAACTCCTCATCGAGGAGGTCATCCGTCAGCACGACGACCTCGCCGCCGTCTGCCCCGGCACGGTCAACACCACCCGCGTCACGGCCTTCTTCGACGGCGAGAAGACGCACATCCTCGCGATGGCGCAGAAGTTCGGCCGCGGCGCGGTGAGCGACCAGATGACCTTCGGCGGCTTCTACACGATGCTCGACGAGAGCGGCCGCGCGGTCGGCGCGGGATACGACTCCCACGGGCACGTGCATGAGCGCCACCCCGACACCGGTTTCCGCATCGCCGATTTCCAGCTGCCGATGGTCGACGAGGTCATCGCGTTCGTCGACCGGGTCGCCCGGGTCGTCCCGCAGGTGCAGTACGTCGGCTGGGACATCGTGGTCGGTCCCGACGGTCCCGTGCTCGTGGAGGGCAACTGGGGGGCCGGCGTCTACGAGAACAAGCCCAGCGTCACCGGCATCCGCACCGGACACAAGCCCCGCTACCGCGCGGCGATCGGCTTCTGACACGCACGGAAGGGGGCGAGGGAGCGCAACTGCTCCCTCGCCCCCTTCCGTGCGTGATGCCGGTGCTCAGGCGTCGCGGACGATGCCGAGCGGCGTGGACTCGTGGCCCTGACCGAGCGGGTTGTCCTTGAGGATCGCCACGAGGCGCTTCTCCCCCGCCTTGTCCAGCGTGGAGCCGAGGATGTTCCCGCCCAGGTCGTTGATGTCCACGACGGCGACCTCTGGGACGCCGCCGAGCAGCGACTTCACCCGCTGGGCGACCTCGCGCGGACGCTCGGGGCCGAGCACGACCGCCTTGTTGTACGGCGGGATCGTTCCGCTGGTGGGGCCGTCGATGGCGCGAGCCTTGTCGCCGGCGACCCGGTAGAAGTCGCCCTTGCGACCGAAGGCCTTGGTCACCGCCGACACCGCCGCCGCCACCAGGATGCGGGGCGTCCCGCACTCGCGCAGCGCCATCTCCATCGTCTCGGGCATGCCGAGGCCGATTCCGTAGGGCGTGCGCGTCACGTACTTCGAAAGGAAGAAGGCGAGCTTGCGCGGCTGGATGGAATCGATCGGGAACGAGCGACCCTGGGTGATCGCGACGATCTTCTCGGTCACGAACAGGATGTCCCCGGGCTGCACCGCACCGCCCGCGTACTCGCGGACGAACGCGTCGAGATCATCGCCGGGCATCACCACCCGGGTGCGGATCGGGATACGCGAATAGGCGGTGCCCTCGAGTTCGACCGTCAGCGCCTTGCCGGCGTTCGCTTCGGCGCTCACTCGAGGTAGTCCCGGAGCGACTGCGAACGGCTGGGGTGCCGCAGCTTCGCCATCGTCTTGGACTCGATCTGACGGATCCGCTCGCGCGTGACGCCGAACGTGTCGCCGATCTGGTCGAGGGTCTTGGGCTGGCCGTCGCCCAGTCCGAAGCGCATGCGGATGACCCCCGCTTCGCGCTCGGAGAGCGAGTCGAGCAGAGACTCGAGCTGACGCTGGAGCATGGTGAAGCCGACCGCGTCGGCGGGCACCACGGCCTCGGTGTCCTCGATCAGGTCGCCGAACTCGCTGTCGCCGTCCTCGCCGAGGGGCGTGTGCAACGAGATGGGCTCGCGGCCGTACTTCTGCACCTCGATGACCTTCTCGGGGGTCATGTCGAGTTCGCGGCTGAGCTCTTCGGGCGTGGGTTCGCGACCCAGGTCCTGCAGCATCTGCCGCTGCACGCGCGCGAGCTTGTTGATGACCTCGACCATGTGCACGGGGATGCGGATGGTGCGGGCCTGGTCGGCCATGGCGCGGGTGATGGCCTGACGGATCCACCACGTCGCGTACGTCGAGAACTTGAAGCCCTTGGTGTAGTCGAACTTCTCGACCGCGCGGATGAGACCGAGGTTGCCCTCCTGGATGAGATCCAGGAACTGCATGCCACGGCCCGTGTAGCGCTTGGCGAGGGACACCACCAGGCGCAGGTTCGCCCCCAGCAGGTGGCTCTTGGCGCGCTGGCCGTCGCGGGCGACCCACTGCAGGTCGAGCCCGAGCTGGCTGCGCTTGTCGGCCTCCGACATCTGCGACAGCTTCTCCTCGGCGAACAGACCCGCCTCGATGCGCATCGCGAGCTCGACCTCTTCGGCCGCGTTCAGCAGCGGAACCTTGCCGATCTGCTTCAGGTAGTCCTTGACCGGATCGGCGGTCGCACCGGTGATCTGCGTCGAGTAGACGGGCACGTCGTCCTCGTCGCTCGACGAGATGACGATCGCCCCGGTGGGCAGCGGCTCGCTGAAGGCCGGCTTCTTGTCCTCGTCGTCATCGCCGTCCGCGTCGTCGTCGGACTTGGCGTCCGTCTTCGCCGCGTCGGCGTCGTCTTCGATCTCGGCGTCGGCCAGGTCGACGTCTTCGTCGTCCTCGTCGTCGGAAGCGGACTTCTTGGACGCCTTCTTGGGTGCGGCCTTGGCCTTCGCCTTGGTCGCAGTCTTCTTGGCGGCCGGCTTCTTGGCGGCCGGCTGCTGCGTCGCCTCCTCGGAAGCCGCTGCGTCGGTCGCCTCGTTCTCGGTGTCCTTCGCAGAGCTCGCGCGGGAGCTGGTCTTCGTGGCTGAGGTCACGTTTCGCCTTTCACCGGCGGACGTCGATCACACGCCCCGGTCGATTTCGGACACTAGTAAGACCCTTGTCAAGTCTGCGGCGACGAGAACAGGTCTCGCCATCACGGTCGACAACGGGTCAAGGCGTCCATTGTCTCATACTTGCGGCACACACCCTGAATGACGCGTGTGCGGCCCTCCTGAGGGAAACACCGGGCCGCCGCACATCATTCCCCTGATCCCCGCGTTCGGCCCACGCACTCAGGATGAGGGACGCTTGTCGTCGTCGCCCGAAGGGTTGGAGGCGAGGAAGCGCTCGAGCTCGGCGGCGATCTCGTCGGCGCTGGGAAGGTCGCCGGTGTGCACCATCGCCGTCGCCTGGGTAGAGCCCGCCATGTACGCGTCATAGCGCTCTTCGAGCCCCGCGACCATCCGGGTCAGCTCCTCGCTGCCGGCGACCTGCTCCTCGACCTTGTCCAGGTACTCGCGATTCTCCTCGCGCAGCGAGTCGCCCGAGAACACGCGCCCCGTGGCGACGGTGAGACTGTCGAGACCGGCCAGCGCCGCCGCGGGGTACTCGGTGTCGCCGAGGTAGTGAGGGACCAGCAGCACGAACCCCGACACCCGGGCGCCCGCCTCGGCGAACCGGTACTCGAGCAGGTGCCCGGCGGTGGCGGGCACCTGGGTGTGCGGCTGCCACACCGAGTGCGCCTCGGTCAGATCGGCGCGGGTCCCGCTGACGGTGGTACCCAGGGGACGCGTGTGCGGCACGGGCATCGGAATGGCGTGCACCCATGTCACGGTCGACACCGCATACGCCTCCGCGAGGGCGATCACCGCCTCGGCGAACGCCTCCCACGCGAAATCCGGCTCGTACCCGGCGAGCAGGAGAAGCGGCTGGCCCAGCGAATCGTGTGCGATCGACAGCTCGAGCCGCGGCGGCCGGAACGACGTCAGGTGGTCCTGCTCGAACGTGATGATCGGCCGGCGCGCACGGTAGTCGAGGAGCACATCATTGGAGAACACGACGAGCGGGGTCGGGTCGAGCTCGTCGCGGAAGTACTCGACCATGCGGGAGACGGCGCTCCCGGCATCCGTGAACCCGGTGAGCGCGATGACCAGCGGCAGACCCGCGGGCACGGGCGGGGCCGAGGCTGCGCGCTCGAAAAGAGATCCGGAACGGGGCATGCCTCCATGCTACGAGCCGTCTCCCCCACCCCGGCCCGGTCGCATCCCGCTCACAGCGAACAGGCGCATCCCTAGGATGGAGCGCATGTCGTACCCCGACCTGGACTACACCGACTCAGACATTCGAGACACCGATGCCGACGCGATCGTGCTGGCGCTCCCCCCGATCGACGACGACGAGACGAAGGCTCGACTGCAGGACTGGCCCGGTCTGGTCGAGGCTCTCGCCGCGATCGGCTTCACCGGATCGCCGTCCTCGTTCCAGCGGGTCCACGCCCCCGCCGCCACCGCCCTCCCGCTGGCCGTCGTCGGCACGGGAGCCGATCCGGACGCGGCGGCGGTGCGGGATGCCGCGGGCACCGCGGCGCGCGTGCTGACGGGGTTCGCCACCGTCGCACTCGCCGCGCCGCTGGCCGACCCGGCCCGCTGGCGCGAACTCGCCGAAGGGGCGACGCTGGGTGCCTACCGCTTCGAGGGGTACAAGTCCGAGGCGCCCAAGCCCCGCGCATCCCGCATCGTCGTGCACGGGTCCGCACCGGCCGACGCCGCCGCCCTGGCGGCGGTCAGCGCCGAGGCGTCCGCGGTCGCCCTCGTGAAGGACCTCGTGAACGTCCCGGCCGAGTGGCTCGGCCCGGCGGACTTCGCCGAGCGCGCCCGGGAGTCGCTCGCGGGCCTTCCCGTCGAGGTGGAGGTTCTCGACGAGAACGCGCTGCGCGAAGGCGGCTACGGCGGCATCCTCGGCGTCGGACAGGGCTCCGACCGGCCGCCGCGGCTGGTTCGCCTGGAGTACGCGCCCGAGGGCGCGACCCGTCACGTCAGCCTCGTCGGCAAGGGGATCACCTTCGACACCGGCGGACTCTCGCTCAAGCCCCCGTCGGGGATGGTCGGCATGAAGTACGACATGTGCGGCGCCGCCACCGCGCTGGCGGTGCTCCGTGCGGTCGCCGCTCTGGCCGCGCCGGTGCGGGTGACGGCGTTCCTCTGCATCGCCGACAACATGCCCTCGGGCCGGGCCACCCGCCCGGGCGACGTGCTGCGCCTTCTCGACGGCACCACCGTCGAGGTGCTCAACACCGACGCCGAGGGCCGTCTCGTGCTCGCCGACGGCCTGGTCGCCGCCAGCCGCCTCCGACCCGACGTGATCGTCGACGTCGCGACCCTCACCGGAGCGATCCTGGTCGCACTCGGCACCCGTCACACCGGTGTCATGGGCGACGACGACGCCGTGGCCGGATACCTCGCGGCTGCCGAGGCTGCCGCCGAGCCCGCCTGGCAGCTTCCGCTGCCCGCGCACATGGTCGAAGAACTCGACTCGCCGATCGCGGATCTGCAGAACGCCAAGATCGGCGATCCCGCCGGCGGATCGCTTTTCGCCGGACTGTTCCTCAGCCGTTTCATCGGGCGCACCGGCGACGCCGACGACGCGCCGCGCATTCCCTGGGTGCACCTCGACATCGCCGGAAGCGGCACCCACAAGGGCGGCGCCTACGGCTTCACCGACAAGGGGCCGACCGGGGCGACCGTGCGCAGTCTCGTGCGATTCGTGACCGGGGAGGCCGCATCATGACCGATCACACCTTCGACCTCGTCGTGCTCGGCGGCGGCAGCGGCGGGTACGCGGCCGCGCTGCGTGCCGCCGAACTCGGCCGCACCGTCGCCATCATCGAGAAGGACAAGGTCGGCGGCACGTGCCTCCACCGGGGATGCATCCCGACCAAGGCCCTCCTGCACGCCGCCGAAGTCGCGGAGTCGGCGCGCGAGGCATCCACCATCGGTATCCGCGCCACGTTCGACGGCGTCGACCCCGCCGGGGTGCGCGCCTACCGCGAGGGCATCGTCGCGAAGAAGTTCAAGGGGCTGGAGGGCCTCGTCAAGGCGCGTGGGATCACCGTCGTCGCCGGCGAGGGACGCCTGGAGGCGGGCCCGGCGGTGCGCGTCGGCGACGATCTCTATCGAGGCACCGACGTGGTGCTCGCGACCGGCTCGTACAGTCGCACGCTGCCAGGCCTGGAGATCGGCGGACGCATCCTCACGAGTGAGCACGCCCTCGAACTCGACGAGATCCCGGCCCGCGCGATCATCCTCGGCGGCGGGGTCATCGGGGTCGAGTTCGCGAGCGTATGGCGCTCCTTCGGCGTCGACGTCACGATCGTCGAGGCTTTGGACCACCTGGTGCCCAATGAGGACATCGCCTTGAGCAAGGCGCTCGAGCGCGCCTTCCGTCGTCGCGGCATCGCCTCGTCGCTCGGCGTGCGGTTCGCTTCGGCCACCCAGACCGCCGACTCGGTGACGGTCACCTTGGAGAACGGCACCACGGTGGAGGCCGAGTATCTCCTCGTGGCCGTCGGACGCGGACCGGCGACCGCGGGGCTCGGCTACGAGGAGGCGGGGGTCACGATCGACCGCGGCTTCGTCACCACCGACGAGCGGCTGCGGACCGGAGTGCCCCATGTGTGGGCCGTCGGCGACATCGTGCCCGGTCTGCAGCTCGCCCACCGCGGCTTCCAGCAGGGCATCTTCGTCGCCGAGGAGATCGCGGGGCTCTCGCCCGTGCTCATCCCCGAGGCACATATCCCGCGAGTGACCTACTGCAGCCCCGAGGTCGCATCCGTCGGGCTCACCGAGGCGCAGGCCGTGGAAGAGTACGGCGCCGACGGGGTCCGCGCGTACGAGTACAATCTGGCGGGCAACGGCAAGAGCGAGATCATCGGGACGGGTGGCCTGGTCAAGGTCGTCCGGCGCACGGATGGAGCGATCGTGGGGGTCCACCTCGCCGGAGACCGCGTCGGGGAGCTCATCACTGAAGGTCAACTCGCCGTCGGATGGGAGGCGCATCCCGAGGACATCGCGCCTTACATCCACGCGCATCCGACGCAGAGCGAGGCGCTGGGCGAGGCGTTCCTGGCCCTGTCGGGCAAGCCGCTGCACGCGCTCTGACGAACCCCCTCCCCCTCATCACTAAGCTAGACAAGACATCGGCATCCTGAAGGAGACAAGCCCATGAGCACTTCCGTGGTCCTTCCCGCGCTCGGAGAGAGCGTCACAGAGGGAACGGTCACCCGCTGGCTGAAGCAGGTCGGCGACACCGTCGCGGCCGACGAAGGTCTGCTCGAGATCTCGACCGACAAGGTCGACACCGAGATCCCGTCGCCCGTGAGCGGCGTCATCGAGGAGATCCTCGTCCAGGAAGACGAGACCGTCGAGGTGGGCGCCGTGCTCGCCAAGATCGGCGACGGCTCCGCAGCAGGCGAGACCGCAGCACCCGCGCCCGCAGAGGCGACCGAGCCCGAACCCGCCGCCCCCGCGGAGCCGGAGGCCCCCGCCCCCGCCCAGGAGGCCCCCGCCGCGGCCCCGGCCGCTGCGCAGCCCGCTGCCGGCGGCAAGGACGTCGTGCTGCCCGAACTCGGCGAGAGCGTCACCGAGGGCACCGTGACCCGCTGGCTCAAGCAGGTCGGCGAAGAGGTGGCCGTCGATGAGCCGCTGCTGGAGATCTCGACCGACAAGGTCGACACCGAGATCCCGTCGCCGTTCGCGGGTGTGCTGACCGAGATCCTCGTTGCCGAGGACGAGACGGTCACGGTGGGCTCTCCGCTGGGACGCATCGGCGAGCCCGGAGCCGCGCCCGCCGAGGCCGCCGCTCCCGAGTCGGCCCCTGAAGCGGCTCCGGAGCCTGCCGCGGCTGCGCCCGCGCCCGCGGCTGCACCGGCCCCTGCTGCCGCTCCGGCGCCCGTTGCCGCTCCGGCCCCTGCTGCCGCTCCGGCCCCTGCTGCCGCTCCGGCCCCTGCTGCCGCTCCGGCGCCCGCTGCCGCTCCGGCGCCCGCTGCCGCAGAAGACGACGGCGACCAGCTCACCTACGTCACCCCGCTGGTGCGTCGGCTCGCCCAGCAGCAGGGCGTGGACCTCGCATCCGTGACCGGCACGGGTGTGGGTGGCCGCATCCGCAAGGAGGACGTGCTCAAGGCCGCCGCCGCCGCGTCGGCTCCGGCATCGGCGGAGGCCGCCCCCGCGGCGCCCGCGCCGGTCGAGGTCTCGCCGCTGCGCGGCACGACGCAGCCGATGTCGCGTCTGCGCAAGGTGCTGGCCGAGCGCGCCGTGGCCTCGATGCAGGCCACCGCCCAGCTCACCACCGTCGTCGAGGTCGACGTCACCAAGCTCGCGGCCTACCGCGACAAGGTGAAGGCCGACTTCCTCGGCAAGACCGGCGACAAGCTCTCGTTCCTGCCGTTCTTCGCGCTGGCGGCCGCCGAGGCCCTGCAGGCCCACCCGGTGGTCAACGCCACGGTCGACGGCGATCAGATCGTCTACCCCGCCACCGAGAACCTCTCGATCGCCGTCGACACCGAGCGCGGACTGCTGACGCCGGTTCTGCGTGACGCCGCGAGCAAGAACATCGCGCAGATCGCTCACGAGATCGCCGATCTCGCGTCGCGGACGCGTCAGAACAAGCTCAAGCCCGACGAGCTCGCCGGCGGCACGTTCACCCTCACCAACACCGGGTCGCGCGGCGCGCTCTTCGACACTCCCGTCGTCTTCCTGCCGCAGTCCGCGATCCTCGGGACCGGCACCGTGGTGAAGCGGCCGGGCATCGTGAAGGTCGATGGGGTCGAGGCGATCTCGGTGCGTTCCTACGTGTACCTCGCGCTTTCGTACGATCACCGCATCATCGACGGCGCCGATGCTGCGCGCTTCCTCGGCGCGGTCAAGGCCCGCCTCGAGGATGCCGCCTTCGAGGGCCAGCTGGGAGCCTGAACCACCCGAATCATGGCTGCTGCGCGACGTCATGCACGTCGCGCAGCAGCCATTTTCCGTCCTCTCGCACGATCACGACGAGCTGAGCGGCCACCATGGATCCGATCGGATCGACGCGCACGACGATGACGTCGCCGAAGTCCTCGAGCACCGTGATCGCACGCGCGTCGGCTGGAGCATCCACGGCGCCTCCCTGAGGCACGCTCCTGTCGTCCTGCTGGGTGGCCCGGCGGCAGGCGTCATCGCGACACGCCGCACGGGCATCGAGCACGCGCGCCGCCGCTTCGGCCGGTTCCGCCGCGGCCTCCGCCGCGGCCTCCGCCGCGGCCTCCGCCGGGGTGCCGTCGGCCTGGGTGCCGCCGGCCTCCGCCGGGGCCGTGCTCTCCGCAGCGGCATCCTCTGCCGGGGTGGTCTGCACTGCCGGCGGGGAGCCGTCGGCGGAGGCCGGGCCCGCCGGCTGCGGCCACAGCATCCCGATCGCGAGCACTCCCCCGGCGGCGCTCGCCGCGAGCAGCCATGGTCGCTTCCGCGTCGATCGATCCGGGCGGTTCAGGCGGCGCCACACCGAGGTCATCGCGCGAGAGAGGGCATCGCCGAGGTCGGCGTCCACGAGACGCACGGCACGCGACAGCCATCCCACCGGCTCCGGTCCGGGCAGAGGCCCGACGTGTTCGGCCCGGCCCGTCACCGATATCTCGCGCGCACCGCGCGGTGCGAGGGCTGTCGTCGCGAGCGCCGTCGGGACGGCGTGGCCGAACAGGCGCTCCTCGACGACCTCGAGCGTGCGGGGCGCAGGCCGCACGGTGGTCACGGCTTCGACCGCGATCTCCCACACGTCGGACGGCACCGCAGCGGCGACCTGGCCCAGCAGCGCGAGCGTGCGACCGCGGGCCGTCGCCGATCCGGACCCCACGGCCAGCAGCGGCCGACCGTCGACGCCCAGCCACCACTCGCCGATCGCGTCCGGGAGCCCCGTCGAGCGGAGGTCGAAGAATCCGCGCACGATGCTCACCGCGACGGTGACCGCTTCGCCGGGAGTGAGCGGACTGCGACCGCTCGCGCGTCGGTCGAGGAACCCACCCAGGCGCTCGGTGCACAGCGGCAGGATCGCGTCGTGGCCGTCCGGTCGACGCACCACGTCGACCACGCCGAGAAGATGCTCGCCTTCGCCACCCCACCCCGGCCACGCATCGCCGAGCACCGCCGCGTCGACGCAGTGGAAGGTGCGGGCATCGTCGTCACCGACGACCTGGCCCACCCAGGGGGCGTCGCCGGCGCCGAGACGACGGATCACCCGGTACGGGGTCGGAAGCGGCTTCGCAGCTGCGGACATCCTCCGAGCATCGTGGCAGGGCGCGCGGCACGGGCCAGATCCTGCGGGCTGTGGAGGAATCCCGGCGTCGCGGCGCTTGGGGAGGATCGGACGTCTGCCGTCTGGACGGTAGTCTGGAAGGCATGGCAGCCCGCAGTACCTCCGCCGAGAAGCGTCCCGGCTTCTTCTCACAGCTCCGCACGCTCTACACGTTCACGCAGAAGGCATTCCCCTGGCTGCCCTTCCTGCTGGCGGGCATCCTCATCCTGGGCATCGCCGCCGGCGTCGGAGTCGGTTTCCTCATCCCGCCGCTCGCGATCTGGAGCGTCATCCTCTGGGGCATCACGGGCCTGATGGTCGGTGTGCTCGCCTCCCTCATGACGATGACCCGCCTGTCGACTGTGGCCATGTACCGCAGGATCGACGGCATGCCGGGCGCGACGGGCCACGTGCTGTCGACCTCGCTGGGCCGACGGTGGGCGTCCAGCGACATGCCCGTCGGCATCAACCCCAAGACGCAGGAGGCGGTCTACCGCGCCATCGGCCGCGGTGGCGTCGTCATCGTCGGCGAAGGCACGCGCGGCCGGCTCACCCGCCTCGTCAACGACGAGCGCATGAAGGTGCAGCGCGTCGCATCGGGCGTCCCCGTCACGGTGCTGTACGTGGGCCACGGTGAGGACGAGGTCCCCATCGGCAAGCTCGCCCCGACGATCAAGGCACTGCCAAAGAAGATCGACCGCGCCACCATGGCCGCCGTGATCAAGCGCGTCGACTCGGTCTCGCAGTCGCTGGCATCCATGCCGATCCCCAAGGGGATCGACCCCACCAAGGTGCGCGCGCCCCGGCCCCGATAGGGGCGGGCGCGTCGGAGCGGTCGGGATCAGGTGCGAACGAGCACGGTCCCGGCCGCTTTGTCGTGCAGTCCGCGCTGGTCGGCGTCCCAGATGACGGCCGGGATGACCACGAGCAGCAGCAGGGTGCGCACCACCGGGCGCCACAGCCCTACCCACGCGCCGTCGGCGCGCACCAGCCGGAGACCGAACACCCGGTGCCCCGGGCTCCCCTGGAGAGTGGGGAGGAACACGATCTGAATCGCCCCGAAGATCGCGAGGATCGCGAGCGGGTCCCAGGCGAAGAACCCCGAGATGATGTACGCCGCACCGTAGTCGATGAACAGCGCGCCCACGCGTCGGCCGAGCCGGCCGATCGAGCCCTGACCTTCACGCGGAAGGCCGAGTCGTTCGCCGGGATAGTCCTGTGCCTGCTGCGTCACCACACAAGGGTATCCAGACCCCTGTAACATGCCGGAAACAATCATGTCACTGCCGGGCAATCCCTCGCCGGTACGTTGCGAGGCAAGCCCTACTAGGGTGGCAGTTCCCGATGCCCTACCTCTGGAGATTTCATGTTCAGTGATTCATCCGAGGTGCTGAAGTTCATCAAGGACGAGGACGTCAAGTTCCTCGACATCCGTTTCACGGATCTCCCTGGCGTGCAGCAGCACTTCAACATTCCGGCCTCGACCGTCGATGAGGAGTTCTTCACGGTCGGCCAGCTGTTCGACGGATCCTCCATCCGTGGATTCGCGAACATCCACGAGTCGGACATGCAGCTCATCCCGGACGTCTCGACGGCGTACCTCGACCCCTTCCGCGAGGCCAAGACGCTGATCATGGTCTTCGACATCTACAACCCGCGCACCGGGGAGATCTACGCGAAGGACCCGCGCCAGGTCGCCAAGAAGGCGGAGAAGTACCTCGCGTCCACCGGGATCGCCGACACGGCGTTCTTCGCCCCCGAGGCGGAGTTCTACATCTTCGACGACGTGCGCTACGAGGTGAAGCAGAACTCCAGCTTCTACTCCGTCGACTCCGAGGAGGGCGCCTGGAACTCCGGCCGCCAGGAGGAGGGCGGCAACCTCGCCAACAAGACCCCGTACAAGGGCGGATACTTCCCGGTCTCGCCCGTTGACAAGACGGCAGACCTCCGCGACGACATCAGCCTCAAGCTCATCGAGTCCGGTCTGCACCTCGAGCGCGCACACCACGAGGTGGGCACGGGCGGTCAGCAGGAGATCAACTACCGCTTCGACACGATGGTGCACGCGGCGGACGACATCCTGAAGTTCAAGTACATCGTGAAGAACGTGGCGAACGAGTGGGGCAAGGTCGCGACCTTCATGCCGAAGCCGCTCTTCGGCGACAATGGCTCGGGCATGCACACGCACCAGTCGCTGTGGCTCGAGGGCAAGCCCCTCTTCTACGACGAGAAGGGCTACGGCGGTCTGTCCGACCTCGCCCGCTGGTACATCGGCGGCATCCTCGCCCACGCCCCGGCGATCCTCGCGTTCACGAACCCGACGCTGAACTCCTACAAGCGTCTGGTCAAGGGCTACGAGGCTCCGGTCAACCTGGTCTACTCGGCGGGCAACCGCTCGGCGGCCATCCGCATCCCGATCACGGGCAGCAACCCCAAGGCCAAGCGCATCGAGTTCCGTGCGCCCGACGCCTCGGGCAACCCCTACCTGGCGTTCGCCGCGCAGATGATGGCGGGCCTGGACGGCATCCAGAACCGCATCGAGCCGCACGAGCCGGTCGACAAGGATCTTTACGAGCTGCCGCCCGAGGAGGCCAAGAACATCCCGCAGGTGCCGAACTCGCTCCTCGACTCGCTCGAGGCGCTGCGTGCCGACCACGAGTTCCTGCTGAAGGGCGGCGTGTTCACGCCCGAGCTGATCGAGACCTGGATCGAGTACAAGATCGAGAACGAGATCCAGCCGCTCAACGCCCGTCCTCACCCCTTCGAGTACGAGCTGTACTTCGGCGTCTGATCCCGACGAGCACAGCGATGGGCCCCGGATTCGTCCGGGGCCCATCGCTGTCTCCACCGCCGACCGCGACGGCAGCCGCGGACCTCAGCCGTAGAACAGCTTCTCGAACATCCGCCGGGCGCGACGGGTCGCCCCGAAGTAGTCCTCCTCGACCCGCGTGGCCGATCGCGGGGGTATTCGAGGACGCGCCCGATCCCGTCCAGGCGCTGGCGGTCCGTCGGAAGGACATCGCTGGTCTGACCGGAAAGGAGCGTATTGGCCGAACGGAGGCGGCTCGCGAGACGCCACGCCTCTCCCAATCGTTCCGCCGCGCTCGCCGGGATCAGCCCCGCGGACGCGGCTGCCGTCAGCGCGCCCAGTGTCGATGTCGTCCGCAGGCCCGGTACGGCATGGGCGTGCTCGAGCTGGATGAGCTGAACCAGCCACTCCACATCGCTCAGAGATCCCGGCCCGAGTTTGAGGTGACGCGCGGGATCGACGCCCTGCGGCAGCCGCTCGCTCTCGACGCGCGCCTTGATGCGCTTGATCTCCCGGAGTCCGTGGGGATCCACCGCCGCCGGGTACCGCACCTCATCGGCGATCTCCATGAACGCGCGGATCAGCTTCACGCTGCCCGCGACGCCGCGCGCACGCAGGAGCGCCTGCGCCTCCCACGACACCGACCAGCGCCGGTAGTACTCCGCGTACGAATCCAGCGATCGCACGATCGGCCCGCTCCGGCCCTCCGGGCGAAGATCCGCGTCGAGATCCAGCGGCACGCGATGATCCTCCGAGTGCCGTCGGAGGGCCGCCACCAGCTGGGAGGCGAGCTCGTGGGCGCGCTGGGGATCGACCCCGTTCGCCCGGTAGACGTACATCACATCGGCATCCGAGCCGAACCCGAGTTCCGCCCCGCCGAATCGGCCCATGGCGATGACGGAGAAATCCAGTGCATCGTCTTCGGGCGGCACGATCTCGCGCCGCACCGCACGGAGCGTGGCCTGGATGGTGACCTCGGTGATCGTGGTGAGCGCGCCGGCGACCGCCTCGATCGTCGCGTCGCCCACGATCGCCGACATCGCGGTGCGCAGCAGCTCACGGCGCCGCAGCGACCGGACGGCCCGCATGGCATCGGTGATCGTCGCGTGACGGGTCTGGATCGCACGCGCCTCCTGCTGCAGGGCGACGCCCGAGCGCGGTCTGAGCAGCTCCGGCTCGTCGAGCCAGGCCGCCGACTCCGGGATCCACTCCATGAGCTCGCCGACGTAGCGGCTGCCGGAGAGCACCCGGGTCAAGCGCTCGGCCGCGCCCGAGGAGTCGCGGAGCATGCGCAGGAACCACGGCGTGTCGCCGAGCCGCTCGCTGAGCCGGCGGAAGGCGAGGAGGCCGTAGTCGGGATCCGCGCCGTCGCCGAACCACCGGATCATCACCGGCATGAGGTGACGCTGGATCGAGGCCTTGCGGCTCAGTCCGCTCGTGAGCGCCGCGATGTGGCGGAGGGCTCCGGCAGGGTCTGCGAACCCGATCGCGCCGAGCCGGGCGTGGGCCTGCTCGGGCGAGAGCGACTGCTCGTCGGCGGGCAGGGCCGCCACCGCCGAGAGCAGCGGCCGGTAGAACAGGCGGACGTGGATGTCGCGCACTTCGCGCTTGACGGCCTCCCAGCGCTCCCACACGCCCGGGCCGGAGTCGGCGATCCGCGTGGACCGGGCGAGGATGCGCAGCTCCTCGGGGCGCTCCGGCATGAGATGGGTGCGGCGCAGCTGCCGCAGCTGCGCCCGATGCTCGAGGAGGCGCAGGATGCGGTAGTCGGTCGAGAACGCTGCGGCGTCTGCTCGCCCGATGTATCCCTCGGCCACGAGCGCGTCGAGGGCGTCGAGGGTGCCGCGCTGGCGGATCCTGTCGTCGGTCAGTCCGTGGACCAGCTGCAGCAGCTGCACCGTGAACTCGATGTCGCGGATGCCGCCGGGGCCGAGCTTGATCTGCAGCGGGACGTCGGCCGGCGCAATGTGCTCGGTGACCCGCTCGCGCATGCGCTGGACGGAGTCCACGAAGTTCTCCCGCGCCGCACTGGTCCACACCTTCGGCTGGACGGCCTCGACGTACGCCGCGCCGAGCTCGGCGTCGCCGGCGATCGGACGCGCCTTCAGCAGCGCCTGGAACTCCCAGCTCTTGGCCCAGCGGTCGTAATACGACAGGTGCGAATCGAGTGTGCGGACCAGGGCGCCCTGCTTGCCCTCGGGGCGGAGATTCGCGTCCACCTCCCACAGGGGCGGCTCGACCTCGACTCCGGAGATGCCGCGCGTGGTCTGCACGGCGAGTCGGGTGGCGATGTCGACGACGCGACTCTCGCCGAGGTCCTCCACATCGTCGTCGGCGGCACCGGCGACGAAGATCACATCGACGTCGCTGACGTAGTTGAGCTCGCGGGCACCGGTCTTTCCCATCCCGATCACGGCGAGTCGCGTGCGGGCGACCTGGTCGCGGGGAAAGAGCCCCGCCCCAGCGGCACCGCTGGAGACCCGCGTGCGCGCGACGCACAGCGAGGCCTCGAGGGCGGCGCCGGCGGCGTCGGCCAGCCGCGCGGCGACGGCCGGCACGATGTCCGCCGGCGACGGGCTGAGCAGGTCGTAGGCCGCGATGCGGGCCAGAAGGCGACGGTAGCGCACCCGAAGCGCCACCCACGCGACCTCCGTGCCGTCGGCGGCGAAGCCGGCGTCGTCGGCGCCGACGGCGTCGAGCAGCGCGGTGCGCATCTCGTGCGCGCTCGGCAGCTCGCGCCCCACCCCGACAAGGTGGGCGAGTTCCTCGGGGTGCCGCAGGAAGAAGTCGGCGAACCCGCTCGACGCCCCCGTGAGCGCCCAGAGCGACCGGCGCGCGTCGGGGTCGTCGCGCACCGCCGACAGCACGGACGCGTCACGTCGGATGATCCGCGCGATCGCCTCGAGCGCGGCATCCGGATCGGCGGCCGCTGTCGCGTCTGCGGCGATCTCGGCGCGCGGCACGCCGGTGTCGCGCTCGATCTCGTCGAGCAGCGCATCGGCGTCGCCGAGGTCGCTGAACCCCAGGCGCGCGAGATGGGTCAGGGAGGTGGAACGCTCGGCCGCAGACATGCGTGGGCGTGCGGTCAGAGCATCTCGAGGTTGCTCTTGAGCTCGAACGGCGTCACCTGCGCGCGGTACTGCTGCCATTCGCGCCGCTTGTTCAGGAGCACGTAGTTGAAGACCTGCTCCCCGAGGGTCTCGGCGACCAGCTCGGATTCCTCCATGTATTCGAGGGCGTGGTCGAGGCTGGCAGGCAGCGGCGCATAGCCGAGGGCTCGACGCTCGGAGTCGGTGAGCGTCCAGACGTTGTCCTCGGCCTCGGCGGGGAGCTCGTACTCCTCCTCGATGCCCTTCAGACCCGCGGCCAGCAGCAGCGCGTATGCGAGATAGGGGTTCGCGGCCGAGTCGAGCGCCCGGTACTCGACGCGGGAGGACTGCCCCTTGTTCGGCTTGTAGAGCGGAACGCGCACCAGGGCGGAGCGGTTGTTGTGACCCCAGCAGATGAAGCTCGGTGCCTCGTCACCGCCCCACAGGCGCTTGTACGAGTTGACGAACTGGTTCGTGACCGCGGAGATCTCGTTCGCGTGGCGGAGCAGGCCAGCGATGAACTGGCGGCCGATCTTCGACAGCTGGTACTGGGCGCCCTCTTCGTAGAAGGCGTTGACGTCCCCCTCGAACAGGGACATGTGCGTGTGCATGCCGCTGCCGGGCTGACCGCCGAGCGGCTTCGGCATGAACGTCGCGTACACGCCCTGCTCGATCGCCACCTCTTTGATGACTGTGCGGAACGTCATGATGTTGTCGGCGGTCGCCAGCGCGTCGGCGTAGCGCAGGTCGATCTCGTTCTGGCCCGGGCCGCCCTCGTGGTGGCTGTACTCGACGGAGATGCCGAGGTCCTCCAGCATCCGCACCGAGCGCCGGCGGAAGTCGTGCGCCGTGCCGCCGGGGACGTTGTCGAAGTAGCCGGCCGAGTCCACCGGCTCGGGGCCGTCAGGCCCGTACGAGGAGGACTTCAGCAGGTAGAACTCGATCTCGGGGTGCGTGTAGAACGTGAACCCGGCGTCGGCCGCCTTCGCGAGCGAGCGCTTGAGGACGTGGCGGGGGTCGGCGACCGCGGGCTGGCCGTCGGGCGTCGTGACGTCGCAGAACATACGCGCGGTGGGGTCGATCTCGCCACGCCAGGGCAGAGTCTGGAACGTGGTCGGATCGGGGTGGGCGAGCAGATCCGACTCGTAGGAGCGGGTGAGCCCCTCGATCGCGGAACCGTCGAACCCGAGGCCCTCGTTGAATGCCCCCTCGACTTCCGCCGGGGCGATCGCGACCGACTTGAGGGTACCGATCACGTCGGTGAACCACAGTCGGACGAACTTGACGCCCCGCTCCTCGATCGTCCGGAGAACGAAGTCCCGCTGCTTGTCCATCGCATCCTCTCCCGTGCCGGCCTCAGCCAGACTACTGGTCGCCGCTGTCCGCTTCGGACGACGCGTCGGACCCCGTGCCCCACGAGTCCTCTCGTCGGTCCTCCTCCGCCCAGGCCCGCGACCGCTCTCGGAGGATCTGCGGCGCCTTGGCCGCCTCCTCAGGGGTCTCGAACGGTCCCGCACGGTCGACCGACGGCGACGCGTAGCCCTTCTCCACCTCGCCCGTGGTGAGGTTGTACCAGTACTTCTCGCTGTCGCCGCTCATCGTGGCTCCTTCGCTGCCCGTCCGGTGCGCCCGGGTCGGTTCGATCCTACTGACCGTCGCCGCGCCGCTGGATAGGCTGAGCGCATGGCAGCTGACGCGACGCGCGCCGTGGGCGTGGACATCGGGGGAACCGGCATCAAGGCGGGCATCGTCGACCTCGACAGGGGCGAGCTCGTCAGCGACCGGGTGAAGGTGGCCACCCCCGCCGGGGCGCAGCCCAAGGACGTGCTCGTCGCCGTCACCGAGGTGCTCACCACACTCGGCGTGGCGGATTCCGCGATGCCGCTGGGCGTGGCCTTTCCCGCGATCGTCAAGCACGGCCGCACGCTGTCGGCGGCCAACGTCTCGGACAAATGGATCGACTTCGAGGCGGAGAAGTTCTTCGAAAAGGGCCTCGGTCGCGACATCCACTTCGCCAACGACGCCGATGTGGCAGGCGTGGCCGAACTCCGGTACGGCGCGGCGAAGGGTCAGGGGGGCCTCACGATCCTCACCACACTCGGCACCGGCATCGGTTCGGCCCTGCTGTACGAGGGCGTCCTGATCCCGAATTCCGAGCTCGGGCACGTGCAGCGGGCCAAGCATGGGAAGGATGCCGAGGCGTACGCCGCCTACTCGGCCATGGAGCGCCACGACCTCGGCTGGGAGGAATGGGCCGAGCGCCTGCAGTGGTACTACAGCTACATCGAGTTCCTCTTCAGCCCCGACCTGCTGATCGTCGGCGGCGGGGTGTCCAAGCACGCGGCGAAGTTCCTGCCGCTGTTGGATCTGAAGACCCCGATCGTGCCCGCCGTGCATCGCAACAACGCGGGCATCATCGGCGCCGCCGCGCTCTCCCTCGGGTGAGGGGCTCGCGCGGCTGAGGCGAATGGGCCGGCCTGTACGCCGGGTTCTGTCCGGGGGCTCGCGCCCCGTGGACGGTCATCTCTCTCGGCGACACGTTGCCGTGCCGCTCCAGCGGCCTACCCGGGGACTCGGCGGGCCGCGTCGTCATCCCCTGTCTGGCCTTGCTCCGGGCGAGGTTTGCCGTGCGGGTCGTGTCACCACGACCCCGGTGGTCTCTTACACCGCCCTTTCACCCTTACCTCGGCGGGTGCCGAGGCGGTCTGCTCTCTGTGGCACTGTCTCGCGGATCGCTCCGGGTGGGTGTTACCCACCGCCCTGCCCTGTGGAGCCCGGACGTTCCTCGGCGCGCGGCGGCGAACCGCCCGCGACGCGACCGTCCAGCCGACCCATTCGCGCGTCGATTCTAGTCCGCCCACCCGGGGAGCTCGTGTGCGTCAGTCCTTGGCCGCGGTCTGCCCGATGCGCACGTCGAGGCGGAAGTCGACCGGGAAGGAGCCGAACAGCAGCTCCCCCGCCGCCTGCGCCGATTGCCGCAGCGCCTCGGCGGCGCGCTCGGCCTGTGCGGCCGGGGCGTGAACGATGACCTCGTCGTGCAGGAAGAACGCGATGTGGGCGCGCCGGGAGAAGAGCGCACCCGAGCGCGGCGCGCCGGCCGCGGCATCCACCTGCTCGAAGGTGGCGAGACGACCGCGCAGGTCGGCCAGCCACGCCAGCGCCCACTCCGCCGCAGTGCCCTGCACGACGAAGTTTCGCGTGAAGCGCCCTCTCTCGCGCGCCCAGGACCGCGCGCGGGACTGCTCGGCGGATGTGGCCTCCAGCTCCGTGGCCCGCGCCTGCAGGCGCTGCCAGTCGGGCGTGGGCGCCGGGGAGGTGCGGCCGAGCCAGGTCGACACGAGCGCCCCGTCCTCGCCATCGCGCGCCGCCGCGTCGACGAGCCCCATCGCACGGGGGTACGTGCGGCGCAGGCGCGGCAGGAGACGCCCGGACTCCCCGGTGGTCGCGCCGTACATCGCGCCCAGGAGCGCGAGCTTCGCGTCCGCACGCGTGGCCACCGCGCCCGAGGCGACGATGCCCTCGTACAGATCCCGCCCGCGTGCGGCCTCGGCCAGCGCGAGGTCGCGCGACATCGCCGCGAGCACCCGCGGCTCGAGCTGCGCGACGTCGGCGACCACCAGCGTCCAGCCGGGGTCTGCCCGCACTGCCGCGCGCAGCTGGCGCGGCAGCTGCAGCGCTCCCCCGCCGGCGGACGCCCACCGCCCCGTGACCACGCCGCCCGGGATGTAGACGGGGCGGAAGCGCCCGTCGACCACCCACTCCCGCAGCCACGTCCACCCATTGGCGGACTGCAGGCGCGCGAGCTTCTTGTACTCCAGCAGCGGTTCGATGGCCGGATGCCGCTGGGAGGCGAGCTCCCATCTGCTCGTCGATTCGACCAGGATCCCGGCGCGCCGCAGCCCCCGCAGGAGCTTGGCCGGCGAATCCAGGCTGAGCGACGGATCGCCGAGGGCCTCCCTGACCCGCCGGGCCGCCGCCTCGAGATGGCGCGGCAGCGCGCCGGGTACGCGTTCGCCGAGCACCTCGGCCAGGATCCGCTCGTGCGCGGAGGCGTCCCACGGCAGGCCCGCCGTGCGCATCTCCGCTGCGACGAGCGCACCCGCCGACTCGGCGGCGACGAGCAGCTCCAGCCGACCCGAGGCCGCTCGCGCCAGCGCCTCGTGCTGTGCCGCGAACTCCGCGAGCGCGTCCGCGATCGAGGGCGGAGCGCCCTCGGCCCGGAGGCGCTCGTCGTCGAGGTCGAACAGCGCCGGCGCGGCCGCCGACTCGGCGGGGCCGGGCGCGGCATCCCATCGCGCATCGCCTCGCACGTGGGTGTCGTCCGGCACGGCCGCGGCGTGTCGCAGGATCGCGTGCGCCAGGCGCAGATCGTGGCAACGCCCCACCCGCACGCCCTCCGCGAGCAACTCCGCGTAACGCACCGACGTGTCGTGCCAGACCCATCGGGGGGCATCGGCAGCTTCGCGGGCGGCGACCCACCGCCCCCACGCCGACGGCTCGATCGAGGTGCGGGCGATCTCCGAGCGGTCGGCGCGCAGCCGGACCGCGACGAAAGCCGCGCCCTCGCGGCCGACGACGATCCAGCGCGTCTCAGCGCCCCCGCTCACCCCTGCGCCGTCGCCGTCCGGCCGCGCCGCCGTCGCGGCGCGGATCCCTCAGAGACCGGATTCCTCGGTGCGCACGAGAATGCAGCCGCATTCGGGGCATGTCACGACCTCGTCGGTCTGGGCTTGGCGGATGGCGCCCAGGTCCGTCCCGGACAGAACGATGTTGCATCCCTCGCACGTGCGTCGACGCAGCATCGCCGCGCCGGCGCTGCGGGATGCGAGCCGGGTGTACATCGCGAGCAGGTCGGCGGGGACCTCGGCGGCCACCGCCTCGCGGTCTCGCTGCGCCGTCTCGATGGCCGCGGTGGCTTCGGCGACGGCGCGCTTCCCGGCCGCGCTGAGCTCAGCGCCCTCGGCATTGGTCGCCGCGATCAGCTCCTCCTGGCTCGCGACGGCCGCCTCGGCCGCCTCGAGCTGCTCCATGACCACCAGCTCTCCGTCCTCGAGATCGCTCTTGCGCCGTGCGAGGGCGGCCAGCTCGCTCTCCAGCCCCTGCACCTCCTTGAGGTTGCTCGATGCGGCCAGGCGCTGGGAGTCGCGGGCGCTGCGCGCATCGACCACGGCGACATCGGACTCGATGCGCGACAGCTCGGTGCGCAGATCGTCGCGCGTGCCCAGGCGCACGGTGAGCTCCTGCGACTGCGTCTGTCGCTGCGCGAGCAGCTCCTGCACGCGGCCGGCCTGCGGTGGATTGCTGCGGGCGTGCTCGGCCTGGCGGATGCGGGCGTCGAGGTCGGCGACGTCCAGAAGGCGGCGCTGGTCTGCGGGGAGGGCGTTCACGTGACAAACCTATCGCGGCGTCGCCGGCGGAGGCGGTGGGCCCTGCCGGGATCGAACCGACGACATCCACGGTGTAAACGTGGCGCTCTACCAGCTGAGCTAAAGGCCCTCGCCTGCCAGTCTACGAGCACGACGGGGTGCGACCTCGAACACTCCGGCGACTCGCTAGGCTGATGCACGGTGCGTTGTGCCCGTCGAACAAAGGCGGCCCGCTCCTGTTGCGATTCCCTGGCACGATCTGCCAGACGACGAAAGGTCTTCCGTGACTGTCAACGATCAGGACCCGTACTCCCAGGAGCCGCTCGACAGCGATCCCGACGAGACCGCGGAGTGGCAGGAGTCGCTCCAGCAGCTGGTCCAGGCGAAGGGACGCGGCCGCGGCCGGGAGATCATGCTCAGCATGCTGCAGACCTCCCACGAGCTGCAGCTGAACGTCCCGCAGGTTCCCACCACCGACTACATCAACACCATCTCGCCGGAGAACGAGCCCGACTTCCCCGGCGACGAGGAGCTGGAGCGGCGCTACCGCCGCTGGATCCGCTGGAACGCCGCGCTCACGGTCCACCGCGCGCAGCGCCCCGGGATCGGCGTCGGCGGCCACATCTCGACGTACGCGTCGTCGGCCTCCCTGTACGAAGTGGGCTTCAACCACTTCTTCAAGGGTCTCGACGATCCGACCGGCGGCGACCAGATCTTCATCCAGGGCCACGCCTCGCCGGGAATCTACGCCCGCTCGTTCCTCGAGGGCCGCCTCGACGAGACGCAGCTCGACGGGTTCCGCCAGGAGAAGTCGAAGGCCCCCCACGCCCTCTCATCGTACCCGCACCCCCGGCTCATGCCGGAGTACTGGCAGTTCCCGACGGTCTCGATGGGCCTCGGCCCGATCAACGCCATCTATCAGGCGATGACCAACAAGTACCTGACCAACCGCGGCATCAAGGACCTCTCCGGTTCGCGCGTGTGGGCCTTCCTGGGCGATGGCGAGATGGACGAGGTCGAAAGCCGCGGTCAGCTCCAGGTCGCCGCGAACGAGGGCCTGGACAACCTCACCTTCGTGGTCAACTGCAACCTGCAGCGCCTCGACGGCCCGGTGCGCGGCAACGGCAAGATCATCCAGGAGCTGGAGAGCTTCTTCCGCGGTGCGGGCTGGAACGTGATCAAGGTCGTGTGGGGCTCCGGGTGGGATGAGCTGCTGTCGCAGGATGCCGACGGCGCGCTGGTCCGACTCATGAACACGACCCCCGACGGCGACTTCCAGACCTATCGCGCCGAGGACGGCGGCTTCATCCGCGAGCACTTCTTCGGCCGCGATGAGCGCACGGCGGCCCTGGTCGAGAACTGGTCCGACGACGACATCTGGGGCAAGCTGCGCCGCGGCGGCCTGGACTACCGCAAGGTCTACGCCGCCTACAAGTCGGCGGTCGAGCACAAGGGCCAGCCCACGGTCATCCTCGCCAAGACCATCAAGGGGTACGGCCTGGGTCATCACTTCGAGGGGCGCAACGCGACGCACCAGATGAAGAAGATGACGCTGGAGGACCTCAAGCACTTCCGCGACTCGATGCGCATCCCCATCACGGACGCGCAGCTCGAGGAGAACCCGTACCTGCCCCCGTACTTCAACCCGGGTCCGCAGGACGAGACCATCCAGTACATGCTCGAGCGCCGTCGCACCCTCGGCGGCTTCCTCCCCGAGCGCCGCACCCACCACGTCGGTCTGGAGCTTCCCGGCGACGCCGCCTACGCCCTTCCGAAGAAGGGGTCGGGCACGCAGGAGATCGCCACGACCATGGCCTTCGTGCGCCTGCTCAAGGACCTGCTGCGCGCCAAGGACTTCGGCCACCGGATCGTGCCGATCATCCCCGACGAGGCGCGCACGTTCGGCATGGACGCGTACTTCCCCACCGCGAAGATCTACAACCCGCACGGGCAGAACTACACGTCGGTGGACCGCGAGCTGCTTCTGGCCTACAAGGAGAGCCCGCAGGGCCAGATCATGCACGTCGGCATCAACGAGGCCGGCGCTCTCGCCGCCTTCACGGCGACCGGCACCTCGTATTCGACGCACGGCGAACCGCTGATCCCGGTCTACATCTTCTACTCGATGTTCGGATTCCAGCGCACCGGCGACGCCCAGTGGGCAGCGGGCGACCAGATGGCGCGCGGCTTCATCATCGGCGCCACCGCCGGACGCACCACGCTCACCGGTGAGGGCCTCCAGCACGCCGACGGCCACTCGCCGCTGCTGGCGTCGACGAACCCGGCCACGGTGTCGTACGACCCCGCGTACGGGTACGAGATCGCCCACATCGTGCGCGCGGGCATCGAGCGCATGTACGGCGGCCACCACCCCGACCCGAACGTCATGTACTACATGACGGTCTACAACGAGCCGCTCGTGCAGCCGGCCGAGCCCGAAGGCGTCGATGTCGAGGGCATCGTGCGCGGCATCCACCGCATCTCGGCGCCCGAGGGCGAGGGCCCGCGGGCCCAGATCCTCGCGTCGGGCGTGGGCGTGCCGTGGGCTCTCGAAGCCCAGCAGCTGCTGCGCGACGACTGGGGCGTGCAGGCCGATGTCTGGTCGGTCACCTCGTGGTCGGAGCTGCGCCGCGACGGCCTCGCCGCCGACGAGCACAACTTCCTGCACCCCCAGCAGGAGCCGCGCACCGCGTACCTCGCCGACAAGCTGAAGGACGCCTCGGGGCCGGTGGTGGCGGTGAGCGACTACATGCACGCGGTGCAGGACCAGATCCGCCCGTGGGTGCCGAACCGCTTCGTCACCCTCGGCGCCGACGGCTTCGGATTCTCCGACACCCGCGCAGCCGCTCGTCGCTTCTTCAAGATCGACGGCCCCTCGGTGGTCGTGCGCACGCTCCAGGCGCTCGCCGCCGACGGCGTGGTCGACCCGTCGCTGTCCGCACAGGCCATCGAGCGGTACCGCCTCCACGACGTGACCGCGGGCACGAGCGGGAACGCCGGCGGCGAGAGCTGAGCCGCGTGACGGGCACGGCGGCCGCGATGGACAAGGCCGAGACGCTGGCGTGGCTGCGCCGCATCTCGGGCGACCTCGCGACGGCGACCATCAAGCGGCTCGAGGATTCGCTGCCGTGGTACGCCGAGATGCCGCCGGCCCGTCGCTCGGCGGTGGGGCTGGTCGCCCAGGCGGGCATCAGCTCCTTCATCCAGTGGTACGACGATCCGACGTCGACACCCTGGATCGCCGCGGACATCTTCGCCGCGGCGCCGCGTGAGCTCCTGCGCAGCGTGAGCCTCACCCAGACGCTCCAGCTGATCCGCGTCACCGTCGAGGTGACCGAGGAGCGCGTGGCGGGCAAGGGCGAGCACCTGCGGGAGGGGATCCTCCTCTACTCGCGCGAGGTCGCGTTCGCCGCTGCGGACGTCTACGCACGCGCCGCCGAGGCGCGAGGACTGTGGGATGCCCGGCTCGAGGCGCTCGTGGTGGATTCGATCCTCACCGGGGAAGCCGACGAGGAGCTGCCCAGCCGCATCGCCGCCCTCGGCTGGCACGGCCACGGCGAGGTGTCGGTGCTCGTGGGCACCACTCCCCCGCACTTCGACGTCGATCAGCTGCGCCGCACGGCGCGAAAGCTCGGTGCCGATGTGCTCATCGGCGTACAGGGGTCGCGACTGGTGATCGTGGTCGGCCGGGCCGACGCGCCGGGTCGCGCCGACGATGTGCCGGCGGACCTGCCGTTCACCGAGATCGCGCGGCGACTGGAGCCCGGCTTCGGCGCGGGGCATCTCGTGCTCGGCCCGGCCGTGCCTGCCCTCGTGGAGGCAGGCCAGAGCGCACGTGCCGCGCTGGCCGGGTTCGCGGTCGCGCGCGCGTGGCGGGACGCCCCGCGTCCGGTCGAAGCGGACGACCTGCTGCCCGAGCGCGCACTCGCCGGCGATCCCCTGGCCAAGAGCACCCTGGTCGAGCGCATCTATCGCCCCCTGAGCGCGCACAGCGCCGACCTCGTCGCCACGCTGTGGAGCTATCTCGACAACGGGCGGTCGCTGGAGGCGACGGCGCGCGAGCTGTTCGTGCACCCGAACACGGTGCGCTACCGGCTCAAGCGCGTCTCCGAGGTGATCGGCTGGGATGCGACCGGTCCCCGTGAGGCGCTGATCCTGCAGACCGCGCTCATCCTCGGCTCGATCGGGACGGATGCCGCGCGGCGGCGCGCCCCGTCGGCGCGCAGAACGTCCGCCTGAGCGTCAGGGCACTGTGCGCCGTGCACAAAGGCCTCGTCGATTCTTGTGACAGGATCGCCAGAGGCCCCGCCCTGATCCTTGACAGGATGGATGGGTGATCATCGCGGTCTTCCCCGGTCAGGGGTCCCAGTCGCCCGGATTCCTCGCCCCGTGGCTCGCCGTCGACGGCGCTCCCGAGTTGCTCGCCGACTACTCGGAGTGGTCGGGAGTCGACCTCGTCGCCGCCGGCACCGAGTGGGACGCGGACCGCATCCGCGACACCCAGGTGGCGCAGCCCCTCATCGTCGCCGCCTCGCTGCTGTCGTGGCGGGCGCTGGCCGATCGTGACGCGATCGAAGGCGTCGCCGGACACTCGGTGGGCGAGCTCGCCGCCGCCGCGGCGGCCGGCGTCATCACCGAGGAGGACGCGCTTCGTCTCGTGGGAATCCGCGGCCGCGCGATGGCCGAAGCCGCCGCCGCGGCCGACACCGGCATGAGCGCGGTGATCGGCGGCGACCAGGACGCCGTCGTGGCGCGCCTGGGCGCGCTCGGGCTCACCCCGGCAAACTACAACGGCGGCGGCCAAATCGTCGCCGCCGGCGCGAAGGATGCTCTGGCAGCCCTCGCCGCCGAGCCTCCTGCGGCCACGCGGGTGATCCCGCTTCAGGTCGCCGGCGCCTTCCACACGTCGTACATGGCTCCCGCGGTCGAGACGCTGCGCAGCGCGACCGCGGACCTCGCGATCAGCGACCCGACCGTTGCGCTGTGGACGAACCGCGACGGATCGCGGGTCGCAGAGGGCCGCGCCTTCGTCGACGCGCTCGTGGCGCAGGTCGCCTCGCCGGTGCGCTGGGATCTGTGCATGGCCGGTTTCGCGGATGCCGGAGTATCGGGCATCGTGGAGCTGAGCCCGGCCGGAACTCTCGTCGGGCTCGCGAAGCGCGCACTGCGGGGCGTGCCCGCGGTCGCCGTCAAGACACCCGACGACCTCGGCGCAGCCGCCGCGATGCTCCGCCCCGCCGATGCCCGACCGGAGGACGCATGACCATCACCCTGACCCAGCCCACCGGGCCCGCCCACACGCGCATCTACGCGTACGGGGCGGCGCGCGGCGAGATCGCGGTGCCCAACGACGACCTCATCGGTCCGATCGACTCGAGCGACGAGTGGATCCGCCAGCGCACCGGCATCGTCACGCGCACGCGGGCGGTCGCCGACACCGACGCCATCGACCTCGCCACCGACGCGGCACGGGAGGCGATCGAGCGATCGGGCATCCCGGCGAGCGAGATCGACGCGGTCATCGTCGCCACGATCAGCAACCCGAAGCAGACCCCGTCGGTGTCGGCGATCGTGGCCGACCGCGTGGGGTCGAACCCCGCCGCGGCCTACGATCTCAACGCCGCGTGCGCCGGGTTCGCGTACGGCATCGCGCAGGCCGACGCCCTCATCCGCGCCGGAAGCGCCCGGTACGCCGTCGTGATCGGCACCGAGAAGCTCAGCGACATCGTCGACCCCGCCGATCGCAGCATATCGTTCCTCCTCGGCGACGGGGCGGGCGCGGCGGTCGTCGGCCCGAGCGATACGCCCGGCATCGGCCCGACGGTGTGGGGCTCCGACGGATCGAAGGCCGAGGCCGTGGGCATGAACCACACCCTCACCGCGTTCCGCGATGGCACCGCCCCCTGGCCGACTCTGCGTCAGGAAGGCCCGACGGTGTTCCGATGGGCGGTCTGGGAGATGGTGAAGGTCGCCCGCAAGGCCCTCGAAGCCGCCGGCGTGCAGCCCTCCGACCTGGCGGCGTTCGTGCCCCACCAGGCGAACATGCGCATCATCGACGAGTTCGCCAAGCAGCTCGGACTGCCCGAGACGGTGGCGGTCGGCCGCGACATCGAGACGACCGGCAACACCTCCGCGGCATCCATCCCGCTCGCCACGCACCGCCTGCTCGAGGAGCACCCCGAGCTCAGCGGCGGACTGGCGCTGCAGATCGGCTTCGGCGCCGGACTGGTGTTCGGCGCCCAGGTGGTCGTGCTCCCCTGAGCGCGAATCGATCGACCCTAGACTGAGACCCGGCCCGCCCGGGCCCGCGATTCCCCGAAGAAAAACAGGAGAAACCCATGGCATTCACCACCGACGAGGTCCTCGCCGGACTCGCCGAGCTGATCACCGACGAGACGGGCATCTCGGCCGATGAGGTCGCCCTCGAGAAGTCGTTCACCGACGACCTCGACATCGACTCGATCTCGATGATGACGATCGTCGTCAACGCGGAGGAGAAGTTCGGCGTCACGATCCCCGACGACGAGGTCAAGAACCTCAAGACCGTCGGCGACGCCGTCACCTACATCACGTCGAACCAGGCGTGACGTCCTTCCGGTGGGGGCTTCGGCCCCCACCGGCACGTCCCCACGAGGAGCACACAGCATGAGCAGTCCCCGCATCGTCGTCACCGGCATCGGCGCATCCTCCCCCCTCGGAGGAACCGCGCCTGAGAGCTGGCAGGCACTGCTCGACGGCGTCTCGGGCACCCGCACGCTCGAGTACGACTGGGTCGAGAAGTATCAGCTTCCGGTGACGTTCGCCGCGGAGGCCAAAGTGCGGCCGGACACCGTGCTCGAGCGTCCGATCGCCAAGCGGCTCGACCCGTCGTCGCAGTTCGCGATGGTCGCCGCACTCGAGGCCTGGGCGGACGCCGGCAGCCCCGACATCGCCCCCGAGCGCCTCGGCGTCGACTTCGCGACGGGGATCGGCGGCCTCTGGACGCTCCTCGACGGATGGGACACCCTGCGCGAGAAGGGGCCCCGCCGGGTTCTGCCCATGACGGTGCCGATGCTCATGCCCAACGCGGCGGCCGGCAACCTGTCGCTGCACTTCAACGCGCGTGCGTATGCGCGCACGGTCGCGAGCGCGTGCGCTTCCAGCACCGAGTCGCTCGTGAACGCCGTCGAGCACATCCGCGCCGGCCTCGCCGATGTCGTGATCGCGGGCGGCACCGAATCGGTCATCCACCCGGTGACGATCGCCGCGTTCTCGTCCATGCAGGCGCTCTCCAAGCGCAACGACGATCCCGCCACGGCATCGCGACCCTGCAGCATCGACCGCGACGGCTTCGTCATGGGCGAGGGCGCCGCCGTGCTCATCCTGGAGACCGAGGAGCACGCCCGCGCCCGCGGGGCGAAGATCTACGCCGCCATCGTCGGCGGCGGCGTCACCGCGGACTCGTACCACATCACCGCGAACGACCCCGAGGGCCTGGGCGCCGCGCGCGCGGTCGAGATGGCGCTCGAGATGGCGGATGCCTCGCCCGACGACGTCACGCACATCAACGCCCACTCGACCTCGACGCCGGTCGGCGACCCGAACGAGTACCAGGCGCTGAAAGCCGTGTTCGGCGACCGCATCCACGACATCCCGGTCTCGGCCACGAAGGCCTCCACGGGTCACCTCCTCGGCGGCACCGGCGCGCTCGAGGCGGTGTTCACGGTGCTCGCGCTGCGCGACCGCGTGGCCCCGCCCACGATCAACATCTCGACTCAGGACCCCGAGGTGCCGTTCCGCATCTCCGGCGCCCCCACGCCCCTGGGCGAGGGACCGCAGCTGGCGATCAGCAACTCGTTCGGTTTCGGCGGCCACAACGCCGTCGCCGCCTTCGCCACGGTCTGACCCGACACGCGAAGACGCCCCGGATCGAGCTGATCCGGGGCGTCTGTCGTGTCAGGCGGCGATTCGCTTTCCCGCGGCCCGGGAACACCTGCGCCGAGCTTCGGTAATCACGCCTGCACCGCCCGAGTCTGCGAAGGCCGGTCAGCCGACCTTGTGGAGCCAGACGACCGGGGCGTCGTCGCCCGCGTGCCGGAAGGGCTCCAGCTCTTCATCCCACGCCGCTCCGAGCGCGATCTGCAGTTCGTGGTGCAGCTCCATCGGATCACCTGCGGCGACCTCCATCGCGTAGCGGATGCGGTCCTCCCCGATGACGACGTTGCCCGCGGTGTCGGTCTGGGCATAGTGGATGCCGAGCCCGGGGGTGTGCATCCAGCGCCCGCCATCGCTGCGTGGCGTGGGATCCTCCGTGACCTCGAAGCGCAGGTGCTCCCACCCGCGGATCGCCGTGGCGAGGGCAGCGCCGGTGCCGGCCGGGCCGTCCCAGTAGAACTCCGCCCGGCGGCTCCCCGACAGCACGGGCTGGTCCGCCCAGTCGAAATTGACGGCACGCCCGATCGCGCGCCCCACCGCCCATTCGAGGTGAGGGCACAACGCCCGCGGCGCGGAGTGAATGTAGATCACCCCACGCGCCATCTGTGTCGCCATGATCTCTCCGTTTCGTCAGGTGCGTCTTCCCCTACGACCTGAACTCGAGAGCCGGCGATGATTCGGTTGTGCGGCCATTATGGCCCAGTCAGCGCAGGAATCACAACCCTGTGATTCTCACGCGTGAGGCCCCCGGATGCATGCATCCGAGGGCCCCGCGGTGACGCGTTGGGTCAGGCTTCGCTCATGGCGAGGACCTCGGCCTTGCCCTTGGCTGCGTAGTAGGCGGCACGCGCGGCGTCGCGGCGCGCCTGCTCGGCCTGACCGGCTTCGAGCACGTCCTGCGGGACGTCCACGTACTCGGTCGTGGGCTTGGCGTGGTACTTCTCCATGTAGGCGTCGAGCTCGGGACCCGACTCCCACGAGGTGATGAGGCAGTAGCGCGGCTCGTCGCCGGTGTGGTGCACGGCGTGCCACAGGCGCTGCGTGTCGACGATCAGCTGCGCGCCGGCGGGCAGGGCGACGCGGTACTCGACGCTCGGGTCGGTGCGGTTGTCACGCAGGACGAAGTACGTGTCCTTGTCGTCGGTGAGGTTGAAGAACCCACGCACGATCCAGCCCGTGCCATCGGGGTTCAGACGGTTGTTGTCGTCCTGGTGCAGGTTGTAGAGGGCGTCGGCGTAGGAGTTCGGCTGCAGCTCGATGATGCGGCACCGGCCGACGTTGGCGCCCGGCTCCTTGGCGCGAGCGGTCAGCGTCGGGGCGATCGCGGTCTGCGAGTCGATCCAGACACCGTCCTTGTCGGTGCGCGGGGGCGTGTGGTTCCAGAAACCGTTGCACTCGATCTCGCCCTTCGCCGAGGCGAGCGGGGCGAACCGGGTGTCGCCGGAGGACTTCCAGTCGACGTACTCGAGGTCGAGCCACTCCTTCGGGTCGACGGGCTCGTTGTAGGAGTCGAGCACGACGAAGCCGGTCTCCTCCAGAGCAGCGGACTTGATGTAACCCATGACGGATCATGCCTTTCGGTCAGCGGGCCAGCACGTTTTAACAGGCCCGACTGAGGCCAGCCTACCCTGGCTCCCTGCGTGAGCCCGGGGGCGCACCGGGCTCCCCCGGGCGGCGCCGTGGACACTCCGGAGCCCCGCCCGCGGCATCCCGAACCCGTCGTCTAAACTCTTCGGGGCGTGCCCCGACGGGCGCCCCCGACGCCGACGACGCACTCCGAAGGGCGATTTCCCGCGATGGTCACTGCCACGAATGTCGACGCGACCGCGGTCAACACGATCGGCTGGCTGTCCGCCGGTGACTGGACGATCGTCGTGCCGGTCTACCAGCGCCAGTACCGCTGGGACATCGGCGGGTGCGAGCAGCTGCTCTCCGACATCCGCGCCGTCGCAGATCTCGACGACCGGCACATGCACTTCATCGGGTCGGTGCTGTCTTCGCTGAGTGCGGGCGATGGCGGCGGCGAGCTCGTGCTGATCGACGGACAGCAGCGCATCACCACGCTGATGCTCCTCGCCGCCGCGCTCCACCACACCGTGCGCGAGAGCGACCCGGTGCTGGCTGCGGAGCTCTCGAGGGTGCTGCACCTGCCGGCCGACCCCGGTCGCACGAAGCTGCGCCCTCACCGCGCGTGGGCCGACGTCTTCGAGAGCGTCGTGCTCGACCGCCGCGGACCGGGCGAGGAGCTGCGCGCCTCGCGCTTCGACGACAACTACGCGTTCTTCCGCAGCCAGATCACGGCGGACGAGGCGCCGCGCATCTGGCGCGGGCTGCAGAAGCTCGAACACGTCGCGATCACCCTGGGCGCCGGCGCCAACGCGCAGCAGATCTTCGAGAGCCTCAATTCGACCGGCGAGCCTCTGCGCGACCACGAGCTCATCCACAATTACGTGCTGATGGGGCTCTCGCACGCCGAGCAGCGCGAGATCGAGTCCGAGTACTGGCTCCCGATCGAGGAGAACACCGGCGACGCGATCGCGACGTTCTGGCGTCAGTTCCTCGTGATGAAGACGGGCCGCGATCTGCCCGCGGCAGCCGCGCGCGGCGTGTACGACGCGTTCCGGCAGGAGTTCCCCCGCCTCGAACTCGACGACCTGCGACGCCAGGCCGCGCAGTGGCGCGAACACGCGGCGGTCTACCGGCTCCTGCTCGAGCCCGCACTCACTCCCGACCCCGAGGTGCGCGCCGCGTTCACACACCTGCTCACCTTCGGTGCCGCGATGCATCCGCTCATCATGCGCGAGTATCGCGCCTGGCAGGACGGCGAGATCACCCACGACGACCTGATCGCCACGCTCGAGCGGATCCAGTCGCTCCTGCTGCGTCGAGACGTCGTCGGCATCGCGAGCGATCGACTGGTCGCCCGCTTGTGCCGTGCGCGAGAGGACGGCCGCGACGCCCTCCTGCACGCCATCGCACGGGTGACGCCCTCCGACGAGCGCGTGCGCGTCGCCCTGAAGTTCTCGGAGCTCCCCCACCCGCACTATGTGCTCGGCCGCCTCGCCGGCGTGCAGCCGGGCAGGGCGCTGGATGTCGACCACGTCGTGCCGATCGCCCCGGGCGACGACTGGTCGGGCGACGGGGTGCGGCCGTGGGCCGAGTACTCCGACGATGAGCAGAACAGCCATCGCGCGCTCGCGAAGACCCTGGGAAACCTCGCGCTGCTCGAAGAGGACCTCGCGATGCGGGCGTTCGACGCCTCCTTCGCGCGAAAGTGCCAAGAGTATGCGCGCAGCGGGATCGAGCTCACCCGCGATATCGCGACGGCGGACACCTGGAGCACCGCCGCGATCGCCGCCCGCTCCGCGGCCCTCACCGAGCGGTTCGTCGCGGTGTGGCCGCGGCCGGCGGTCACCGCGATCGACGACGACGGCCTGACGCCGATCCTCGACGCGGTGCGACGCCGCGGCTGGCCCCGCGGCTGGCAGCGCGAATGGTCGTACGTGGAGTATCGCGGCGAACATTGGGAGGTGCCCGACGTGAAGTACCTCTTCAACCGCGTCTTCAAGCGCCTCTGGGCGGACTCGCGCACACATGTCGTCGCCTACAGTGCGCGCCGCGGCGGGCCGGTGTACCCGGCCCAGGCGTGGAACGGCCAGTGGGACCGCCTCGACGACGAGACCTGGCTGTACATGGGCTGGGACTCCAGCTACATGCTCACCGCCGTGCAGGGTGTGCTCGAAGAGGCGGGAATCGCCGCCGAGGTCTTCGTGAAGTACTCGTACATCGGCGAGGCGATGTGACGCGGGGCCGTCCTTTCGGACGGCCCCGCGAGTAGGGCGGGTGGGACTTGAACCCACGATCGTCGGGTTATGAGCCCGCTGCCTTGACCAGCTTGGCCACCGCCCCGCTCATCGAGCCTACAAGGTGACCGGACCGCCGCCGCGCCCTCATCGGGCGTCGTCGTCGGCCTTGTCGTGCACGGGTGGTTCCGGCCACACCTTCGATACGGCCTCGGTGACCCGGATCGACCCGGTGCTCGGGTGGGCGATGTCGGCTCCGCCGCTCCCCCTCTGAATCGGCAGCTCCTGGCTGTCGCTCACGATCTGCGGGTGATGGCGGGCGAGCTGGAAGACGCCCCACACGGCGACCGCGCCCATCGCCCCGAACGCGATGTAGGCCCACAGCGGCGCACCCGACGCCTCGCCGAGCACGAACAGTCCGATGAGGATGGCGACGATCGGATCGACCACCGTGAGCCCGGCGATGACGAGATCGGGCGGCCCCGAGGCGTACGCGTTCTGAACGAAGTACGCGCCGACCACGGCGCCCGCGATGAGCGCGGCGACGCATGTCAGGGTGAGCCATTCGAAGTCGCCGGCCTGGATCCGGCTGATGACGACCTTCGCGAGGGTTGCAACGAACCCGTAGATGATGCCCGCCGCCATGATGTAGAAGAGCGCGCCCATGCGTGCGCGCAGCCAGACCCACAGCCCCGCGAACACGACCGTGACCACGCCCAGCAGAACGAGGATCGTGATCAGCTGCTGGTCGGAGACGGGCATGTCGGTGGCGAAGGCGGCCGCCACCGTCACGAAGACGAAGATGCCCCCTACGCACGCGGCGATCGCCGTGAGCGAACGTCGCGTCGGACGATGACCGCTGATGCGCGCGTTGAGGAGGGTCGTGATCACCAGGGCAATCGCTCCGAGCGGCTGCACGACGATGAGCGGTGCGAACGACAGGGCGGCCAGTTGGCAGATGATGGCCAGCCCGAGCATCGCGGTGCCGATCACCCACGACGGGCGGGCGAGCAGGCGCGAGAGGTGGGACAAGCCCAGCCCCTGCGTGCCTGCAGCGCCCGCGAGGTGCTCCACCTTGGCGACGCCGCGGTGCTGGTACTGCGCACCGAACGACATGAACACGGCCCCGAGCAGCGCGAGCGGGATGCCGATGAGGATGTCGGGATTCTGGAACGCGCCGACGAGGGTGTCGCCCACCTCTTCGAGTTCGTTCCCCGTCCAGACCACGACATCGACACTAGCCGCACGGGTCGCTCGATAGGCTCAAGGCGTGGCTGTTCTCCCGATTCGCATCATGGGCGATCCCGTCCTGCACGCGCCCGCCTCCCCCGTCGCCGAGATCACCGACGAGATCCGCGCCCTCGTCGCCGACATGTTCGAGACGATGGATGCCGCGCCCGGCGTCGGCCTCGCCGCACCGCAGGTGGGTGTGGGCCTGCGCATCTACACATACACGTACGAGGACGACGAGGGCCTTCCGTGGCGCGGCGTCGTCATCAACCCGGAACTGTGGATGCGCCCGCTCGAGCCCGGCGCGCCCGACCCCGACGAGGAGTCCGAGGGATGCCTGTCCTTCCCCGGAGAGCGATTCCCCCTCCGCCGCTCCGAGGCCGTGCTGGTGACCGGCATCGATCTGGAGGGTGCGCCGGTGCGGATCGAGGTGGACGGCTGGCGCGCCCGGATCATGCAGCACGAGTTCGATCACCTCGACGGCGTGCTCTACGTCGATCGCCTCGGCGATGGCGACTGGAAGACGGTGCAGAAGATCGCGCGCAAGCGCGGCTGGGGGCGTCCCGGCAGCTCGTGGATGCCGGGTGTCGACGATCTCGACGCCTGAGCCGCGCCGCCGCAGTGGGGCGCGCGGCGGTGCCGCAGACATGAAGATAGGCCCCGAGGTGGAGCTCGGGGCCTATCCGCTCCCCCACTTGGACTCGAACCAAGAACCTATCGGTTAACAGCCGATTGCTCTGCCAATTGAGCTATGGAGGAATATCTGTTCGCCGCCGGTCCGGGGCCCGGGGCAACCCGTCTATATTAGCAAACGTCGGAGGGTGGTCGTGACCACGTCACGACCCGACGAGCCGTCGATCGGCCTCGCCGGAGGGGGTCCACAGCAGCTCGCCGCCCCCGTGGCCGTAGGCGACAGGATGGCCGTTGCGGAGCACGAGAACGTCCGCGCCGAGCTCGGTCACCACGTCGCGATCGTTCGTGACGACGAGCACCGACATGCCGAACGAGGACCGGCGCCGGATGATGGCGTCGCGCGCGGCCTGTCGCACCTCGACGTCCATGTTCGCGAACGGCTCGTCGGCGACCAGGATCATCGGCTGCAGCACCAGGGCGCGCGCGAAGGCGACCCGCTGGCGCATGCCGGCGCTGAGCTCGTACGGATACTTGGCGGCGCTGCCCAGCGGCAGCATCACCTCATCGAGGAGCGAGGCGACGCGCACCGCGAGCGCCCGCTGGTTCACACGGCGGTCGCGACTGGTGATGGGCTCGCCGATGACCTCGGCGACGGTCATCCGCGCCGGGAGCGTCGCGCCGGCACCCTGAGCCAGGTAGCCGGCGAGGTAGGTGTGCAGGCGTCGGCTGCGCCCGGGCCGGCGCAGGGAGATGCCCTCGACCTCGGCCTCCCCGCCGACCACGGTGACACCGGCTGCGACGTCGCCGGCGATCGCGGCGGCGAGGCTCGACTTCCCCGAGCCGGTCGGTCCCATCACGGCCAGCGTGCCGGCGTGGGGAAGCTCGAACGAGACACCCTCCACGACCCGCTGGGGCGCGCCGCCGCGCCCGGTGCGGGCGAGCGAGAGGTCGAGCGCACGGATGGAGACGTCGGTGTCGCGACGGCGGGTCATCTGCTCATCCTGCCCTGAAGGTCGGCCCGGCGCCAAGCGTCGGATCGCTCAGGAGGCCGCCTGCAGCCGCGCGCGCTCGAGATCGAGCTCGCGCAGGCGGAGACGGATCGCCCGCCCCTCCTCGGAGACCGCAGCGACACGCTGGATGGCGCCGAGGAGCTCGGATTTCTCGCGCGCGAGCCCGCGCAGGAGGATGCGGCGGGCGAGGTCGGCGGTCGACGAGACGGCGTCGTCGTCGGTGAGGGCGGGGAAATCGGCGGCGAGCAGCTGCGCGGCCAGGAAGCGATGCGGCTCGCGCACCCGGCCGACCGCGTCGGCGGCCCACCCCGCCCGGTCGAGGTCGGCGATCGCATCGCGCACCGCTTCCCGCACGGCATCGAGCGCGGGGTGACCGAACGGCTGGGCGAGAGCGCGGGCGAGCTCGTCGACGTCGAGACGATGACCGAACTGGAGCGCCCCCATGAGGAAATCGCGTTCCAGGGCCACGTCGGCCGTACGGGCGAGGGAGGCGAGCGTCGCCCGCGGTGCCGCCTGGTCCGCGGGCGCGCGCTCCGCGGCCGCAGGCTCCGGTTCGGCGCGCCGCGCGGCGGCGCGCCCCACACGTTCCACCTCCCGACGCACATCCTCCGTGTCCATGCCGAGACGCCGCGCGAGCACCCGGACGTACTCGGGCTGGAGCAGCGGGTCCCGCAGCTCCGCCACGACGGGTGCCGCCGCCCGGAGCGCGCCCACGCGACCCTCCACCGCGGCGAGGTCGAATCCCGAGATCCGCTGGTCGAGCACGAACTCCACCATCGGCACCTTCGTCTCCACCAGGGCCCGCACCGCCCCGTCGCCGCGACGCAGGCGCAGGTCGCAGGGGTCGAGCCCTTCCGGACCGGTCGCGACATAGGTCTGCGCGTTGAACCTCTTCGCATCGGCGAAGGCGCGCAGCGCCGCCTTCTGGCCGGCGGCATCCGGATCGAAGGTGAACACGACCTCCCCTGCCGTCGTGTCGTCGCCCATCACGCGACGGAGCACGGAGATGTGATCGGAACCGAAGGCGGTGCCGCAGGTCGCGATCGCGGTCGTGATCCCCGCGAGATGGCACGCCATGACGTCGGTGTAGCCCTCGACGACAACGACACGATGCTCCCGCGAGACGTCGCGCTTGGCGAGGTCGAGCCCGTAGAGCACCTGGGCCTTCTTGTAGATCGTGGTCTCGGGGGTGTTGAGGTACTTGGGCCCCTGGTCGTCGTCGTACAGCCGCCGCGCGCCGAAGCCGATCACCTGCCCGGTGACGTCGCGGATGGGCCAGATCACCCGGCCGCGGAAGCGGTCGTAGACGCCTCGCTGCCCCTGGGAGACGAGCCCCGCCGCGCTGAGCTCCTCGTCGGAGAAGCCGCGACCGCGCAGCGCGGTGTGCAGGGCCGACCAGCCCTTGGGGGCGTAGCCGACGCCGAAGTGGGCGGCGGCCCCGGCGTCGAAGCCGCGCTCGCCGAGGAAGCGGCGCGCCGCTTCTGCCTCGGGCGAGGCCAGCTGCCCGCGGAAGAACTCCGCGGCCGCTGTGTTCGCCGCGTACAGCCGCGCGCGCCCGGTGCCCTCGGGCGCCGCGGCTCCGCCCTCCTCGTAGTGGAGCGTGTAGCCGATGCGCCCGGCGAGGCGTTCGACGGCCTCCGCGAAGGTGACGTGGTCCATGCGGCGCAGGAACGAGTACACGTCGCCGGACTCGCCGCAGCCGAAGCAGTGGTAGAAGCCGGCCTGCGGCCGCACGTTGAAACTCGGGCTGCGCTCGTCGTGGAAGGGGCACAGTCCCTTGAGCGACCCGACGCCGGCCGACTTGAGCGCCACGCGCTCGCCGATCACGTCGGCGATGTTCGTGCGCGCCTTGACCTCGTCGATGTCGGCCTGGCGGATGCGCCCGGGCATCAGCGCGTCCCGGCCGACGGAGCCGCGAGCGGCATCCACACCCCCAGCGACGCGGCGTCGATCTCGCCGACGAGCCTCCCATGCCACGAGATCGCAACCTGGTCGGTGAGGCTCGCGACCTGGTCGACGACCACCCGCCGGCGCGCGATGTCGTCGCTCGCTGCGGCGAAGTCCTGCGCGTGGAGCGGATCGAGGTGCTCCGGATGCTCCCACAGCGCGCTCGCGAGCCGCTTGAGCACGCCGCGCTGCTCCTTGTAGAGGCTCTTGCGCCCGTCGATCGAGACCACGAACGCCCCGATGATGCCCTTGAGCACGGCCATCTCGGCCTCGATCACACGCGGAACCACCACGTGGGCACGATAGCGCGTGAGGACCGGGCCCTCGTAGGCATCGCGCGTGGCGGTGGTCGCCGCGCGGGCGAAGCGGCCGATGAGATCGCTCGTGAGGTTCTTCAGCCGGGCGAGAGCGGCGCGCGACCCGTCGAAGGCGTCGATCCACTCGGGCATGCGCATGAGCCGGAACAGGGCGTCGGCGAGTTCGTCGCGGGCGAAGTCGAAGCCCACCCAGGCCTGGATGGCGGTCAGCAGCGCCTCGTGCTCGGCCCCGTCGGTGAGACGGGCCGGGTCGAGATAGCCGTTGACGATCGCGTCCTCGAAGTCGTGCACCGAGTAGGCGATGTCGTCGGACAGGTCCATCACCTCGGCCTCGATGCAGCGGACGCGTCCGGGGGCTCCCTCGCGCATCCACCGGAACACGTCCTCATCGTCGGGGTACACCCCGAACTTCAATCGCCCGCCGGGATCGGGCACGGGGTGCTCGGCCGTCCACGGGTATTTGCACGTGGCGTCCAGGCTCGCCCGCGTGAGGTTGAGGCCGAAGCTGCGGCCGGTGTCGTCGACCACCTTGGGCTCGAGTCGCGCGAGGATGCGCAGCGTCTGGGCATTCCCCTCGAAGCCGCCGATCTGCTCGGCCCAGTCGTTGAGGGCCCGTTCGCCGTTGTGGCCGAAGGGCGGGTGGCCGAGGTCGTGGCTCAGGCACGCGGTGTCGACCACGTCGGGAGCCAGCCGCAGCGCGGTCGCGAGCTCGCGACCGACCTGCGCCACCTCGAGGGAGTGGGTCAGTCTGTTGCGGGCGAAGTCGGCGGGACTGGCGGGGCTGAGCACCTGGGTCTTGGCCGCGAGCCGGCGCAGCGCCGCGGAGTGCAGCACGCGCGCGCGGTCCCGGGCGAACCCGTCGCGCTGCGAGCGGTGGGTCTCCGCGTGGAATCGTGCCGCGTCGGGCTCGTCGTAGCCGTCGGGGCGTTCGGAGGCGGCACCCGGCACGCGCTCAGCCGCCACTGTGGTCGAGTTCCGCGTCGGCGAGGGCGGCGGTGGCGTCGCGGCCGAGCTCGCGCGAGTCGAGCCAGCCCTCCGGGAGAGCGGGCCGCTTGGGCGTGCCGGCCCGTCCGCGCTGGCCTTCGGCGGCCGCGCCAGGATAGGGCGCGTCCAGCTCGAGCGTCGCGATCAGATCGTCGATCTCCGCCAGGCTCGAGACGGTCGCCAGTTTCGCGCGCGTCTCGCCGCCCACGGGATAGCCCTTGAAGTACCAGGCCACGTGCTTGCGGATGTCGCGGCAGCCGCGGCCCTCGTCCTCGAAGAATTCGACGAGCAGCTCCGCGTGCCGCCGGAACGCCTGCGCCACGAATCCGAGGCCGGCGTCCACCGGCGCGCCGGGCGCGGCATCCGGCCCCCCGAGCGCGCGCGCGAGATCGCCGAACAGCCAGGGGCGGCCGAGGCACCCACGGCCGACCACCACGCCGTCGCAGCCGGTCTCCTCCATCATGCGGGCCGCGTCGTCGGCCGACCAGATGTCGCCGTTTCCGAGGACCGGCACCGAGGTCACCGCCTCCTTGAGCTTGGCGATGGCCGACCAGTCGGCGTGGCCGCTGTAGAACTCCGCCGCGGTGCGGGCGTGCAGGGCGACCGCGGCCACCCCGGCGTCTTCGGCGATCCGGCCGGCGTCGAGGTAGGTGAGGTGGTCGTCGTCGATGCCCTTGCGCATCTTCACCGTGAGCGGGATGCCGCCCTCAGCGGCCGCCGCCGCGGCCCGGCTGACGATCTCCCGGAAGAGGCCGAGCTTCCACGGGAGCGCGGATCCGCCGCCCTTGCGGGTGACCTTGGGAACCGGGCAGCCGAAGTTCAGGTCGATGTGGTCGGCGCGATCCTCGGCGACCAGGAGCCGCACGGCGGCCTCGGTGGTCGCCGGATCGACGCCGTAGAGCTGGATCGAGCGGGGCGTCTCCGACTCGTGGTGCGTGATCAGACGCATGGTGGTCGCATTCCGCTCCACCAGCGCGCGCGTGGTGATCATCTCGCTGACGTAGAGCCCTGCCCCGTACTCACGGCACAGGCGACGGAAGGCCGTGTTCGTGATGCCCGCCATCGGCGCGAGCACGACGGGGGCATCGAGCTCGATGGAGCCGATGCGCAGGGAGCGCGCGGGGGCGAGGACGGAAGACACCGCCCCATTCTTCCATTGGAATCCGACCCTTGGCTGGATGCCGCACGCGTAGCCTTGTCGCATGCCTGAGATCACCACGACCGACGTGCGACAGATCCCCTTCCAGACCGCTGACGGCGAAGCCGCGACCCTCGACGAGGTGGGCGGCCCGGTGACCCTCGTCGTGAACGTCGCCTCCAAGTGCGGCCTCACCCCGCAGTACGAGCAGCTGGAGCAGCTGCAGCGCGCCTACGCCGAGCGCGGCTTCACCGTCGTCGGCTTCCCGTGCAACCAGTTCATGGGCCAGGAGCCCGGCTCGATGGAGGAGATCCTCGACTACTGCGCGGTCACCTGGGGCGTCTCGTTCCCCATCGCCGACAAGGTGAAGGTGAACGGTGCGAAGGCGGCCGAGCTCTACAAGGCCCTGCGGGAGTCGCCGGATGCCCAGGGCAAGGCCGGGCGCGTCCAGTGGAACTTCGAGAAATTCCTCGTGACGCCCGATGGCACCGTGCACCGGTTCCGCCCGCAGACGCTGCCGAACGACCCGGCGATCGTGTCGCTCATCGAGGCGAACCTGCCCGGCTGATCAGGCCTGGGCCGTCACCGCTTCGCGGTGCTCGGCCCACACCTGGCGGGCGATCTGCGCGAACGCCTCGGCCGGCTGCGCACCGGAGACGCCGTACCGGCCGTCGATCACGAAGAACGGCACCCCGTTGATGCCGTATTCGCGCGCCTGCTCCTGGTCGGCGCGCACAGCGGGAAGGAATGCGCGCGACGTGAGTGCGGCGCGAGCGGCGATCGGGTCCAGTCCGGCGTCCGCGGCGAGCGCGGCCAGCTCCTCGTCGTCGCCGAGGTGGCGGCCCTCGGTGAAGTAGGCCGACATCAGGCGCTCGGCGAGTTCGAGCTGGCGCCCCTGCGCCTTCGCGTAGTGCAGCAGCTCATGCGCCTTGACCGTGTTGGTGTGCTTCAGGATGTCGAAGCGGTACTCGAGCCCGGCGTCGGCGGCGACGCCGGTGACGCGATCGAGCATCTGCTGCGCCTGCGCGGCGCTGACGCCCTTGTGGCGCGCGAGGTAGTCGGCCTCACCGCCTTCGAAGTCGACGGGCGTGTCCGGGGACAGCTCGAACGAGTGGTAGGTCACCTCCACCTGGGGGGCGTCGTCATCGGCGGCGGTCGCCGCCAGCCCGTTCTCGAGGTTGCGCTTGCCGATGTAGCACCAGGGGCACGCGATATCCGACCACACGTCGATCTTGATGGCATCCGTCACGGGGTATGCCAACGTCGTGGGCCGTGCGGGATATTCCCGAGGCGGCACTTCAGGCGGAGGGCGCGTCGACGGCACCGCCGAACCGACGGTCGCGATCGAGATACAGCCCGATCGCTTGCCAGAGGTCGGTGCGCGAGAAGTCCGGCCACAGCGTGTCGAGGAAGACGAACTCGGCGTACGCCGACTCCCAGAGCAGGAAGTTGGAGGTGCGCTGCTCGCCGCTGGAGCGGATGAACAGGTCCACGTCGGGCATATCGGGCTGATAGAGGTGACGGCGGATGAGCTTCTCGCTGATCGCGGAGGGCTTCACCCGCCCTGCCGCGATCTGATCGCCGATCGCGCGCATCGCGTCGACGAGCTCGACCCGACCGCCGTAGTTGATGCACATCGTGAGCGTGAGCACATCGTTGTCGCGGGTGAGCTGCTCGGCGAACTGGAGCTCCTTGATGACCGAGCCCCAGAGGCGTGGCTTGCGCCCCGACCAGCGCACGCGCACGCCCCACTCGTTGAGCTGATCCCGGCGGCGGTGCAGCACGTCGCGGTTGTAGCCCATGAGGAAACGCACCTCCTCGGGCGATCGCGCCCAGTTCTCGGTCGAGAAGGCGTAGACGCTCAGGTGGGTGACGCCGGCCTGGATGGCGCCGGCGACCACGTCGAGCAGCACCTCCTCCCCCGCCTTGTGCCCCTCGACGCGCGTGAGGCCCCGACGGTTCGCCCAGCGGCCGTTGCCGTCCATCACGATCGCGACGTGGTGCGGGACCCGGCCCTTCGGGAAGTCGGGCGGGTGCACCCCCGTCCAGTCCAGCGGTCGATACGGCACCGCGTCGCGATGCGTGTAGGGCTTGGGTGTCACGGTGCGGACTCCGACGAGACGTGGGCGAGCGAGCGGATGCCGCGCTCGAGGTGCCATTGCGCGTACGCGGCGATGAGACCCGACGCCGCCGACGTCGCGGCGCCGGGCGCGGCATCCACATCCTCCCATTCACCCGCCATGAGCGCCGTCAGCAGGGCCGCGGTGGCGGAATCGACGCGGGCGGAGCCCGCGGGGGCGCAGTCGCCGCAGACCATGCCGCCCAGCTGAGCCACGAACGACGCGTGCGGGCCCTCTGCACCGCAGCGCGCGCACCCGCTGAGGGAGGGCGCCCAGCCCGACAGGGCCATCGCGCGCAGGAGGTAGGAATCGAGGATGCTGCGCGCCGCGTGGTCGCCGCGGGACAGCGCCCGGAGCCCGCCGACGAGGAGGAGATACTGCGACGGGGTCGCCTCCGCCTCATTCAGCCGGTCGGCGGCCTCGACCATGGCGCTGGCCGCCGTATAGCGGTCGTAATGCACGGCGATGTCGGCGCCGTAGGCCCCGAGGGATTCGGCCTGCTGCACGATGTCGAGAGAGCGCCCTTCGAACAGCTGCACGTCGGCGACCATGAACGGCTCCAGCCGCGCGCCGAAGCGCGAGGTCGTGCGCCGCACGCCCTTGGCCACCGCGCGCACCTTGCCGTGGCGACGGCTGAGCATCGTCACGATGCGGTCGGCCTCGCCCAGCTTGTGGGTGCGAAGGACGACGACCTCGTCACGGTAGGTGGGCACGGTTCCATTATCGGGGCCGCCTGCGACGCCGCGGCGGTGCGACGTGGCCGGATCACCACACGGTGTAGAGCAGGTGCTGGACGAGGATCGCCCACATGAGCTGGCCCGCCAGCGCCGCGCGGCGCCACCGCCCGTCGAGGAGCGACAGCGAGAGGGTGAGCCACGGGATGAACGGCAGCCAGATGCGCTCCACCTCCGCCTTGCTCATCCCCGAGGCCGTCGCGAGGGCGATCGCGACCATCGCCGCCGCGACGAGCAGGATCACGGTGCGATCCGGATCGCGGCGTCGGCGGACGACGGTCTCGCCGAGCCCCGCGGCGACGAAGGGGCCGGCGCTGATGAGCAGCGCGGCGATGTTGGCCCAGACCCAGTACTCGGCCGGACGCGATGCGGCGATCCCGGCGCGGTAGCGCTCCACGAGGATCGGATACGCCTCCCAGAGCGCGAATCCGCCGAGTGCGAAGACCACCACCACCAGCGCGGCGGCCGCCGCGACGGAGGGCAGCGGCCGCCACCGCCGCGCGCCGAGCAGCACCGCGAGCGCGATCACGCCGTACAGCGGCATCCCGTACGACATCATCACCAGGATCCCGAACAGGATGCCGGCGGCGAGGCTCCACGCGATCGCGGCGCCCGCGCGCACGGCCGTGGCCGCCAGCGCCACCAGCGCCACGGCCCAGACCCCGACGGTCGCGATGACGGCGTCGGCCGAGACCGCGAGGAAGACCGCGGCGGGGGTGAAGACGAGGAACGGCGCCGCCGGCCGCGCCGCGCGCTCGGCGCCGAGAGCGCGCAGGGCGATGAGCACGCCGGCGGGGATCGTCGCGGCGATGAGGGCCACCACGAGGCCCGCGACGAGGTCCGCGCCGAGGCCCAGGCGCACCAGCGCGACGAAGAACAGGAGCATGCCCGGCGGGTGGCCGGCGACGTGCGTGACCCAGTTGTCGGGCGCATCGATCGGCACCCGCTCGAGGAATCCGCCGAGGAACGCCCCGATATCGTCGATCCGCCGCGCGGTCTGCAGATACTCGAAGGGGTTGCCGAGCACGCGCGACAGGCCCGTCGGGCCGTCGACCAGCGCGAGGGCGACCAGCCAGACCGCGGACGCGGCGCAGGATGCCGCGATGAGCCAGGGCCAGCGCAGGCGCTGCGCCAGGCCGGGCGCCCACACCCAGGCCGCCACCGCCACCGCCGACACGACGATCGTCGCGAGGCCCACATGCGGCACCCACACTCCGTGCAACGGGGGCACCGCCCGGGGGTCGGCGGAGCGCGGCGCGCGACTGGCGACGTCCCATCCGGTCGCGAGCGGCACCGCGATCGCCGCCGCGATCAGCGCCACGGCGACCAGCAGTCCGATCAGCGGCGCGCGCGACCCTGCGGCCCCGGGGGGTCGGCGGCGCGCGTGCTGCGAATCGGTCGGGGTGACCATGTCGGCCAGCGTACGGGCCGGCCGCGGAGCCCGCCGAGGGACGGGCACGGCATCCGCGGACCGTAAGGATCTGCCGGGGGCGACCGGTGTTGGCTGGAGAGATGGCAGGGTTCACGGCTCGACTCGGCGACCGCTTCGAAGGGGTCGCGGACGGGCTGCGCGCGCGCAGCTCGACGCCGGGCCGGCGCACCCGCACGACGGTCGTGCTGGGGCGGGTGCTGGCCGTGCTCCTGCTCGTCTGCTTCGCGACCGGACTGTACAGCCACGTCCTGCAGACCCCGCCCTCGTGGCTCACCCTCTCCCCCGACCCCGCCTGGCTCTACCGCGTGACGCAGGGCACCCATGTCGCGGCGGGGATCGCGCTCGTTCCGGTGCTGCTCGGAAAGCTGTGGTCCGTCTTCCCGCGACTGTTCGCATGGCCGCCGATCACCGGCTTGGGCAGTCTGCTCGAGCGCGCGACGATCGCCCTGCTGGTGGCGACCGTGCTCCTGGAGGTCGTCCTCGGACTCATGAACGTGGCGCAGTGGTACGCCTTCCCGTTCTCGTTCCGCCGCGTGCACCTGGCGCTGGCCTGGGTGCTCATCGGTGCGACGCTGCTGCACGTGGCGGTCAAGCTCCCGGTCATCGCGGGCTTCTGGCGGCGCTCACCCCGCCGTGCTCAGGGGGCGGAGGCGTCCCCCGCGCCGGCACGGGCGCCGGCGGCGACCTGGCCCGAGCAGTCTCCGCCCGACCCTTCGCGCCCGACCGCGCCGGAGGAGACGCTCTCCCGGCGAGGGGCGCTCCTCGCGGTCGGTGCGGCAGCCGGCGCGCTCACCCTCGCCACGGTGGGCCAGTCCTTCACCCCGCTGGGCCCGCTGGCGGTGCTCGCGCCGCGTCGCCCCGGCATCGGGCCGCAGGGCCTGCCGGTCAATCGCACCGCGGCCGAGGCGGAGGTGAGCGCGACGGATGCCTCCGCGGACTGGCGCCTGAGCCTCGTCGGCCGTCAGCGCACACTCGAACTGTCGCGCCGACAGCTGGAGACGCTCCCCCAGGCCGAGATCGCTCTGCCGATCGCGTGCGTGGAAGGGTGGAGCCAGCAGGCGCAGTGGGGCGGCGTGCGCCTGCGCGACCTTCTCCGACTCATCGATGAGCAAGACGGTCCCGACCTGACCCTCTCCAGCATGCAGACGCGCGGCGCATTCTCGGTCACCGCGATGCCGGGCGTGTATGCGCGGCACCCGGACACGCTCATCGCCCTGCGGCTCGGCGGCGAGCCCCTGCACCTCGACCACGGCTACCCCGCCCGGGTCATCGCACCCGGCCGCCCGGGCGTGATGCAGACCAAGTGGCTGCGCCGCATCGAGGTCGACACGTGAGGGGCGCGGACCGATGATCATCGTGGACCCCGCGCTCAGCCGCACCGACGTCGCGCGTCTGATCGTCGGCGGGCTCGGCGTCATCGCCGTCGCGGCCGGGACCGTCATGCTGTTCGTGTCACTGGCCCCGGGACAGCTGATCGCCCTCGTGGGCTGGATGGCCGGCGTGGTCATCGCCCACGACGCGGTGCTCGCCCCGCTCGTGCTCGCCGTGGCGCTGCGGGCCGCGCCCGTGGCGACGCGCATCGGCCCCGGCGCTGCCGCGGTGGCGCGCTGCTCTCTCGTGATCGCCGGGTGCGCGGCGCTGATCGCCATCCCCGGCATCGTGGTCCAGGCGATGGGACCGCGCAACCCGTCGGTGCACCCGACCGATTACCTGGTCGTCCTGGCCGTGCTCTGGTCCGTCGCCGTCTCGACGGCGGCTGTCGCGGCGATCGCCGGAGCGGCCGCTCAGCGTCGTCGGAAGGTCGCCCGCACGACGTGACGCTCCCCGACCACTTCATGGACGGGTGAGAAGAAGCCGGCACGCGATGCATGCGCGGCGACCGCGCGCCAGCCCGCGCGCGCCCACGCGAACGGCTCGCTCTCCCCGTCGGTGTCGTCGATGACGGTGAACACATCCGTCTCGTCCAGGTCAGGGGTCGAGGCGCTCTCGACGACCACCGTTCCGCCGTCGTCGAGCAGCGCCGCGCAGCGCTCCAGCAGCTGCGTCGGGTTCCCGCCGATGCCGATGTTGCCGTCGAGCAGCAGGATCGTCCCCCATCGGCCTTCGAGAGGGAGTCGATCGAACACCGATCGCTCCAGCGCCGGGGTGCCGGCGAGACGGGCCAGCCGCACCGCCTCGGCCGAGACGTCGATGCCGAGTGCGGCAGCGGCGCCCGCCGCGGCGGCGCGGACCATCCGGCCGGGACCGCACCCGACATCGAGCACCGGCGAGCGCACCGCGCCGAGTACGGCGAGGTCCTCGGTGCCGGCCGGCCCGCAGAGGGCGCCGACCTCCCACTCCTGCGCGACCTCACCGCTGGAGACCCGCCGAAGGCGCAGCGTTCCGGTGCGACGGGTGCGCAGCGCCGAGCCCCAAGGCTCATCGCCACCCGCGGCGAACCAGACGTGAGGCGATCCGCCGTGCATCAGCGCTCCTCCGTCGCCGCGTGCCAGCGCCGCGCGAACCGGGAGTGCGGAATGAGCGCGGCGACCGCGACCGCGTCGGCCTCCGTGTCGACGTCGGTGAGCGTGGCGAGCGTCCCCACCCGCAGCGCCGCCGACTCCAGACGCGCGCGCTGGCGTGCGCCGGTGTCGTCGCGGGACATCGGAACCCCGCGCACGAGCGCTCCGACCGGCTCGCGCAGGGCGAGCGCCCAGAACCCGCCATCCGCCGCGGGGCCGAGCCAGGCGTCCACGTCATCCGGCCAGCGCGTCAGCACCTCCTCCAGATGCCCCTCGGTCACCTGCGGTGTGTCCATGCCGACGATGACGCACGGCTGCCGGAGCCGGTCCAGCAGCCACGCGAGCCGCTCGTCGAGCAGCCCCGGCGGCTGCGGGACGATCTCGAAGCCCGCCCCCGCCGCCGGCGGCCCCTCGCCCTCGAAGAAGAGGATGCGCCGGCCGGCCGGCACCGCGCCGATCGTCTCCAGCGTGTCGTCCAGACACGCGGAGGCCACCGCCGCCGCCTCGGCGGCGTTCAGCGGCGGCGTCAGGCGCGTCTTCACCCGGCCGGGCAGGCACTGCTTGGCCACCACGGCGATCGCGACGTCGGCGGCCCTCATGGACGGCGCTCCCGGAGCATCCTGGACATGTCGGCGATCGCCGTCGCCGTGCCCGCCACCGTGCCGGTCACCTTCGAGCGGCCGATGCGGGGGTGGTAGTCGATGTCGACCTCGGCGAACCGCCAGCCCGCGGCCGCAGCGGCCAGCACGGTCTCCAGCGGGTAGCCGCTGCGCCGGTCGTGCAGATCGAGCGAGAGCAGTCCGGTGCGCCGTGCGGCGCGCACGGGCGGGATGTCGTGCACGGCGGCGCCGGTCGCGGCGCGCACGCGGGCCGCGAGCACGCCGTTCGCGATCCGGGCATGCACCGGCCACGCCCCGCGCGCGGCGGGGCGGCGCCGGCCCAGCACGATGTCGGCCCGCCCGTCGGCCAGCGGCGGCAGCAGCGCCGGCAGCCGGCCCGGATCGATCGACGCATCCGCGTCGGCGAACACGACGAACTCGGCGGTCGCAGCCTCCAGCCCCGCGTGCGCGGCGGCGCCGTACCCCCGGCGCGGCTCGTGCACGACGTGCGCGCCGCAGCTGCGCGCGACCTCGGCGGAGCCGTCGCGGGAGCCGTTGTCGACGACGATCGCACGCCACCCGTCCGGCACGCCCGCGAGCACGGTGGGGAGGGCGGCGGCCTCGTCGAGGCACGGGAGGACGAGGTCCACATCCATTCTTCGAAGGTAGGCACACGGGACCGGTCGCACTCTTACGGAGCGGTGACGGATGCCTCCGCACCGTGCGGCAGGATGCTCGGGCGCACCGGTGCGACGTATCGTGATGCTGTGGAATCCGTGACCGCGTCCGGCGACCTCGTCGGGCGCCGCGTGCTGGTCGTCGACGACGACGACACCGTGGCCGAGGTCGCGCTCGCCTACCTGCAGGCGGCGGGCTTCGTGGTCGACCGCGCGGCCGATGCCGGCGAGGCCCTGGAACGCCTGGAACTGCTCGACCCCGACCTGGTCGTGCTCGACCTCATGCTCCCCGACCTCGACGGAATCGAGGCCTGCCGCCGCATCCGCGCGCGCCGCGACACGGCCGTGCTCATGCTCACGGCGCGCACCTCGGCCGACGACCGGATCTCCGGGCTGGAAGCGGGCGCCGACGACTACCTCACCAAGCCGTTCTCGCCACGCGAACTCGTGCTGCGGGTGCAGTCGGTGCTGCGTCGCACGTTCGCCGAGCCCGCGCCGTCGGGCCCCGTGTCGGCGGGGAGGTTCTGGGTCGACCCGGCTGCGCGCATCGCCCGCATGGACGGCGCCGATCTCGCCCTCACGGTGCGCGAGTTCGATCTCCTCGCCTACCTCGTGCGCCGCCCCGGCCAGGCCTTCGACCGCGAATCGCTCCTGCAGGCGGTGTGGGGCTGGAGCTACGGCGACCTGTCGACGGTGACGGTGCACGTGCGACGGCTGCGGGAGAAGATCGAGGTGGATGCCGCGGCGCCGCGCCATCTCATCACGGTCTGGGGCGTCGGCTATCGGTTCGATCCGGCGGGGCCCACCGCCCCCGACTCCTCGGGGAGCGCACCATGACCCTCACCGACGTGCTCACCGTCACCGCGATCACGCTGTCGATCAGCGTCGCGGTCGGAATCGCGTGCGTGGGGCTGCTCGCGATCCTGCGCCAGACGCGCCTGTACGTGCAGCTGATCGTGGCCCTGCTGGCGGGCGTCGCATCGGTCGTGACGGCCATGATCACGGTCGCGAACCTCATGTACCTCTCCGCGCACGATCTGGTCGTCGCGATCGCCGTCGCCCTCTCGGCCGGCCTCAGCTCGGCGCTGGTGGCAGCTGCCCTGTGCGTGTGGGTGGTGCGCAACTCCCGCGCGCTCTCCCGCGCAGCCGAGCGCATCGCCCAGGGCGAGGTGGTCACCGCCTCGGAGCGCAGCGCCAGTGCGGAGCTCGCGCGCATCGAGAGCACCCTCGCCGAGACCAGCGCCCAGCTGCGCGAGTCGCGCGAGCGGGAGGCGCGCATCGAGGCATCCCGTCGCGAGCTCGTCGCCTGGATCTCCCACGACCTGCGCACGCCCCTCGCGGGCATCCGCGCGATGGCGGAGGCGCTCGAAGACGGACTCGCCGATGACCCCGAGCGCTACCTGCGCCAGATGAGGGGCCAGGTCGACCTCCTCACCGGCATGGTGGAGGATCTGTTCGATCTCTCCCGCTTGGATGCCGGAGCCCATCGGCTCGCGGTGCAGGACGTCTCGCTGCTCGACGTCGTCAGCGACGCCGTCGCCGATCTCCGCCCCGCCACCCGCGGCCGCGCGGTCGATGTCGAGAGCGGTCTCGACCGGGACCTCGTGGTGCGCGTCGATCCGGGCGAGCTCACGCGGGCGATCGGCAATCTGGTGATGAACGCGGTCCAGCACACGCCCGCGCCGGGCCGGATCGTCGTGCGGGCGGAACTCGTCGACGATCGGCCGACCGTCTCGGTGATCGACTCTGGCCCGGGGATCGACGAGGCTGATCTCCCGCGCCTGTTCGAGGCGGGGTGGCGGGGCTCGGCGGCCCGCACCCCCCGCACGGAGGCGGCGGGCGCGCCGGGCGCGGGACTGGGCCTTGCCATCGTGCGAGGCATCGTCGACGCGCACCGGGGTGAGGTCGCGGTGCGCAACGTCCCGGGCGGGTGCCGGTTCGACATCCTCCTGCCCGCGGAGGCCGCGCAGGCGACGTGACGCTGCGGCCGACGCCCGCGCCGCGGCGTCAGGGGCGCAGCGTCGCGTGCGCGAAGGAGGTCATCCCCTCGGTGAAGGGCACGGTCGCCCGCCATCCCAGCTCACGGTATGCCCGGGCCGATGAGGCGGTGATGTGCCGCACATCGCCGACCCGGTACTCCCCGGTGACGACGGGGGCCGGACCGCCGAACGCGGCCGCCAGGGCGGCTGCCATCTCCCCCACCGTCGTGATCCGCCCACTGCCCACGTTGAACGCGCGATGCTGCGACGGCGCCGCGCGCGCGGTCCACTCCGCGGCGGCCAGGCCCGCCGCCGCCACATCGTCGACATGCACGAAGTCGCGGCGCTGCCTGCCGTCTTCGAACACACGCGGCGCCTCGCCCCGCTCCAGCGCCGAGCGGAACAGCGCGGCGACCCCCGCGTACGGCGTGTTGCGCGGCATCCCCGGCCCGTAGACGTTGTGGTAGCGCAGGGCCGCGACCCGCCCGCCCGTCTCCCGGGCCCAGTTCGCTGCGAGGTGCTCCTGGGCGAGCTTGGTGGTGGCGTAGACGTTGCGGGGATCGGGCGCATCGTCCTCATCCACGAGTGCCGGCGACAGCGGGATGCCGGTGGCGGGGTCGCGCGGATCGAAGCGCCCCGCCGCCAGATCGTCCACGCGGCGCGGTGCGGGACGCACGCTCCGCCCGTCGGCCCCCTCGTACGCGCCCTCACCGTAGACGACCATCGATGAGGCGAGCACCAGCCGACCGACGCCCCCTCGCCGCATCGCGGCGAGGAGCGCCGCCGTGCCGCCGACATTGGTGTCGACGTAGTCGGGGGCGTCGTCGAAGTCGACGCCCAGACCGACCTTCGCGGCCTGGTGCGAGACGACCTCGACGTCCTCGAGCGCCCGTTCGAGCGCGTCGCGGTCCCGTACGTCCGCGCGGAGGAGCTCGACCCCCGCGGGAAGGTCGGGGGTGCCGGTGTGCACGTCGGAGCGGAGCGTGTCGAGCACGCGCACGCGCCGGCCGCGGGAGAGCGCCGCACGCACGATCGCCGACCCGATGAAGCCGGCGCCGCCGGTGACGAGCACGACGCTCACCCGCGGAGCCCCCGCGCGCTCGTCGGACGGGCGAGCACCTGCGCGCGCGCGTCGGGATCGAGCAGCTCCCGGCCGGGGTAGTCGGCCGGGATCGCCTCGATCACCGATTCGAGTGCCGACAGCACGCGCGGAAGCGCGCGGGCGAAGCGCTCGTACACCTTCGCCGCGTCGACCCGCTCCTGATCCGCGGCGTCGGCGCCGGCATCCATATCGGTCACCACGCACACCGTGGCGACGCCGATGCCGAGTTCGGCGGCGAGGGGAACCTCCGGGGCGAGGGTCATGTTCACGAGGTCGGCGCCGGCCGCCCGCAGAGCGCGCGACTCCGCCCGCGTGGAGAAGCGCGGCCCCTCGATGACGGCGACCGTGGCTCCCGCACGCGCCGCGGGCACCGCCTCGCGGGCGACGGCCGCGAGCACCGGGCAGAACGGGTCGGCCAGCGGCAGATGGCGCACCGGCCCCTCGTCGCCGGCCTCGCCGTCGAAGTAGGTGTCGACACGGCGCCGGGTGCGATCGAGGAGCTGATCGGGCAGCACCAGGCTCCCGGGCGGGAAGCGCGGATCGAGCGAGCCGACCGCCGCGGACGACACCACCGCGCGCACCCCCAGCGACGCCAGCGCCCACAGATTGGCCCGATACGGCACGCGACCCGGAGGCAGGGAGTGCGCGCCGCCGTGGCGGGGCAGGAACGCGACGCGCCGCCCGCGCACGCGGCCGATGGCCACCGGCGCCGACGGATCGCCGAACGGGGTGGCGACCTCGACGCGCTCCTCCCACTGGTCGAACGCGCCCTCCATCCCTGTTCCACCGACGATGCCGAGCACGACGCCTGCGTCTGCGTCCATCGGGTCAGGCCCTTTCCGATCGCTGCGGCCCGTGCGATCGGGCCCGGGGGCAGTGTCAGCCTAGACGCCGACGGCGATGCTCCCGCGGCGCACCGCCCGCACGGCGAGAATGGGAAGGTGGATGAGCCGATCTTCGTGATCCCCCTGTGGGCCGACCTCGTCGCGGTCGGACTCGGCGGGATCCAGGGTGCCCTGTTCGCGTCCGGCTTCCGCGGCCAGCGGCGCCTGGACCTGCTGGGCGTGGCGATCATCGGCATCGTGATGGGGATGGGCGGCGGACTGATCCGCGATCTCCTGCTGAACGTCACCCCGGTCACCCTGCAGGACAACTGGTACCTGTTGACCGCGACGGTCGCCGCCCTGATCGGGATGCTGCTGGCCGGCCTCTTCCAGCGGCTCAACGCCCTGATCGTCGGATTGGATGCCGTCGTCATCGGCCTGTTCGGCGCCTTCGGAACGAGCAAGGCGCTCGTGCTGGGACTGCCGCTCGTTCCCGCCGTATTCGTCGGGGTGTGCGCCGCGGTGGGCGGCGGCATCCTCCGAGACATGATCATGGGTCTGCCCGTGGCGATCATGCACGTCGGATCGCTCTACGCGGTCGCCGCCGGCGCAGGATGCGTGGTGGTCGCCACCGCGCACTTCTTCGGCGCCGACCTCGTCGTCGCCGCCCTCGCCGGCATCGGCGTGACCACGCTGCTGCGGCTTCTGGCCGTGATCTTCGACATCTCGCTGCCCGAGCAGCGCGCGCTCTACCGACGGAAGGTCGCCGTCGAGACGAGGGCGATCCCGATCGTCAAGCCGTAGCCGCGATCGGGACCACCTCGGGAAAGGTGTCAGACCCCCGCGAGGGCGCCCGCGTGCTCGCGGGTGCGGATGGCGCGGTTGACGCCGGACACGATCGCCTTGAGCGATGCCGTCGAGATGTCGCCGTCGATGCCGACGCCCCACAGACGCTCGCCGTCGACCTGCAGCTCCACGTAGGCGGCCGCCTGGGCGTCTCCACCCGCGCTGAGCGCGTGCTCGACGTAGTCGTAGAGCACGACGTCGAATCCGTGCGCCCGCACGATCTCCAGGAATGCGGCCACCGGACCGTTCCCGTGCCCCGAGGCCGAGACGCGGTCGTCGCCGTCGCGCAGCGAGATCTCCAGCAGCACATCGCCCGACATGTCGCTCTGGGTGCGGGTCGACAGCAGCTCGAACCGTCCCCAGCGCTCGTCGGCGACCTGCGACGGCAGGTACTCGTCGGTGAAGATCGCCCAGATCTGGTCGCTCGTCACCTCGCCGCCCTCGGCGTCGGTCTTGGCCTGCACGACCCCCGAGAACTCGATCTGGAGCTTGCGGGGCAGGTCGATGGCGTGGTCGGTCTTGAGGAGGTAGGCGACCCCGCCCTTGCCGGACTGGGAGTTCACTCGGATGACGGCCTCATAGGAGCGCCCCAGGTCCTTGGGGTCGATCGGCAGGTAGGGAACCGCCCAGTCGATCTCGTCCACCGACACGCCGGCCGCCGCAGCCCGGGCGTCCATGGCCTCGAAGCCCTTCTTGATCGCGTCCTGGTGGGAGCCGCTGAACGCGGTGAACACGAGGTCGCCGGCCCAGGGGCTGCGCTCGGGGACGGGCAGCTGGTTGCAGTACTCGGCGGTGCGCTTGATCTGGTCGATGTCGCTGAAGTCGATCTGCGGGTCGATCCCCTGGGTGAACAGGTTGATGCCCAGCGCGACCAGATCGACGTTGCCGGTGCGCTCGCCGTTGCCGAACAGACATCCCTCGATACGGTCCGCGCCCGCCATGTAGCCGAGCTCGGCCGCGGCGATGGCCGTGCCGCGGTCGTTGTGCGGGTGCAGCGACAGGATGACGTTCTCACGGTGCGCCAGGTGCCGACTCATCCACTCGATCGAATCGGCGTAGACGTTGGGGGTGGCCATCTCGACGGTCGCGGGCAGGTTGATGATCACCTTGCGGTCGGGAGTCGGCTCGAAGATCTCGATGACCTGGTTGCACACGTCGACGGCGAACTCGAGTTCGGTCCCCGTATAGCTCTCCGGCGAGTACTCGTAGAAGACCTTCGTCTCGGGGATGCGCTTCTCGAACTGGCGGCACAGCCGCGCGCCCTCCAGCGCGATGTCGATGATGCCCTGCTTGTCGGTGCGGAAGACGACCTCCCGCTGCAGGACGCTCGTCGAATTGTAGAGATGCACGATGGCCTGCTTCGCGCCGGCGATCGACTCGTAGGTGCGCTCGATCAAATGCTCGCGGGCCTGGGTCAGCACCTGGATGGTGACGTCGTCGGGGATCAGGTTCTCTTCGATGAGCTGTCGGACGAAATCGAAATCGGTCTGGCTCGCGCTCGGGAAGCCGACCTCGATCTCCTTGTAGCCCATCTGCACGAGCAGCTCGAACATGATGCGCTTGCGCTCGGGGCTCATCGGGTCGATGAGCGCCTGGTTGCCGTCGCGCAGGTCGACTGCGCACCAGCGGGGTGCGGTCGTGATGCGCTGCGCGGGCCAGGTGCGGTCGGGCAGATGCACGGAGATCTGCTCGTGGAACGGCCGATACTTGCGGATCGGCATGCCCGAGGGCTTCTGGGTGTTCTTCATGATGTCGCTCTTCTCACGTCTGGATGTCTACGCCTGGATGGACGGGCCGACGACGAGCTCCGCGACGAGGAAGGCCCTAGATCGAGGCCTCGTCGCGGCAGCTAAGAAGGAGCGAGCGTGCACGCATGCGTCGATGGTACCAGCCCGCGCGCAGGCCGGGCGAGACGATCCCGGCGGCGCCGACACATGACAGGTATGCGGAGTTCTCGTGCCTTCCTGTCCGTCCTCCTCCTCGGCGCCACGACCTGGGCGGCTGTCGCGTGCGCGACACCCGGCGCCTCGGCGCCCGGATCGTCGCCCGCCGCCGACGTGCCGCGCACGCTGGGCACGACGGATCCGAACCCGCCGGAGGGCGCGGTGATCGCGCAGGGCACGGTCCTGGATGCGGGAGGGCGGATCCAGCTCTGCCTGGGCGCGGTCGCCGAGTCGTATCCGCCCCAGTGCGCGGGAATTCCGCTGGAGGGCTGGGAGTGGGCGGGCCTCGAGGGCGCCGAGACCAGCGGCGACACCAGGTGGGGCGCATACGCGGTGCAGGGCGACTACGACGGCGAGACGTTCACGGTGACCGGCCCGCCGATCATGCTCGCACTCTACGACCCCATGATGGCGGAGGACCCGACCGCGGGGGTCGCCGGCGTCGGGGACCCGGCCATCCTGGCGGCGGCACAGGACGAGGTGCCCGACCTCCTCGGCGACGACTTCCTCAGCTCCGCCGTCGCCGACGGCTGGCTCTGGATCGACGTGGTGTGGGACGACGGCACCTGGCAGCGGGCCGCCGATGCCGACTTCGGCGCGGGAGCGGTGGTCGTCCGTTCGGCCCTGCGCGAACTCCCCTGACCCCTAGAAGCCCAGGCGCCCGAGCTGTTTCGGATCGCGCTGCCATTCCTTCGCGACGCGCACGTGGAGCTTGAGGAACACCTTCGACCCCACCAGGGGCTCGATCTGAGCCCGGGCCCTCATGCCCACGTCCTTCAGGCGCGAACCCTTGCGCCCGATGATGATCGCCTTCTGGCTGTCGCGCTCGACCACGATGCTGGCGTGGATGTCGATGAGCGATCCGTCCTCGCGCCCCTCGACATCGTCGACGGTGACGGCGATGGAATGCGGAAGCTCGTCGCGCACGCCGTCCAACGCGGCCTCGCGGATGATCTCGGCGATCCGATCCTCATCGGACTCGTCGGTGACGACGCCCTCGGGGTACAGGGCGGGGCCCTCCGGCATCATGGCGAGCAGCTCGTCGGTGAGCACGTCGAGCTGGTCGCGGGTGAGCGCGGACAGCGGGATCACGGCCGCCCAGTCCTCGCGCAGCGCGTCGACCTCGAGAAGGCGCTCGGTGACCTGGTCGCGCGCGGCGGCGTCGGTCTTGGTGACGATGGCGACCTTCTTCGCGCGAGCGTAGCCGTCGAGCGATTCGGCGATGCGGCGGTCGCCGGGCCCCACCTTCTCGGTAGCCGGAACGCAGAAGCCGATCACGTCGACATCGCCGAGAACCTGCTCGACGAGATCGTTCAGCCGCTGACCGAGGAGCGTCCGGGGCTTGTGGAGGCCCGGGGTGTCGACGATCACGAGCTGACCGGTAGGACGGTTCACGATGCCCCGGATCGCCCGCCGGGTCGTCTGAGGCTTGTCGCTGGTGATCGCGACCTTCTCTCCGACGAGGGCGTTGGTCAGGGTGGACTTGCCCACGTTCGGGCGACCGACGAAGGTCACGAACCCGGAACGGGCGGAATCGGTGGTCATTCGGAACCCTTCTTGGCAGTGCGCACCTCGCCGGTGCGCGGACGGGCGGCACGCCCTTCCCCGTTGCGCGGGCGGGGAATGCGGATCTCGCCGGTGCGCGGGTGACGCGCATCGACGTCGTCCGCCGGTTCAGGGACCGCGGCGCGCTCGACGATGACGGTCGCCAGGCGACCGCGACCGCGCGAAGCGCCCCCGGTCATGATCAATCCGGCGTACTCGGCGGTCGCCCCGGGCTGCGGGATGCGTCCGAGCGCCTTCCCGAGCAGGCCTCCGACGGAGTCGACGTCCTCGTCATCGAGTTCGAGGCCGAACAGGTCTCCCACCTCGTCCAGGCCCATCCGCGCGCTCACGCGGAATCGCCCGGACTCGATCTCGACCACTTCGTCTCCGCGGGGGTCGTACTCGTCCACGATCTCGCCGACGAGCTCCTCGATGAGGTCCTCGAGGGTGACGAGGCCGGAGACCCCGCCGTACTCGTCGACGACCATGCAGACGTGCACGGCTTCGCGCTTCATCTGCTGGAGCAGGGTCTCCGCTTTCATCGACTCGGGCACGAAGGCCGCCGGACGAGCGATCCGCGTGATCGGGGCATCCCGCCAGCCGTGCTCGTCGCGGAAGCCGAACTGCACGAGGTCCTTGAGATAGAGCAGACCCACGACGTCGTCGGCGTCATCGTCGACGATCGGCATGCGCGACACGCCCTTCTCGAGGAAGATCGCCATCGCATCGCGGGTCGTCGCCGAGGCATCCACTGTGACCATGTCGGTGCGGGGAACCATGACCTCGCGCACGTATGCGTCGGTGAACTCGAACACCGAGTGGATCAGCTCCCGGTCGTCCTGCTCGATGAGCTCGTTCTCGGCGGCCTCGTCGATGATGCTGAGCAGCTGCTCCTCCGAGGCGAATGAGGAGCCACGCGACACTCCGGGGGTCAGCCGCCCGCCCAGCACGACGAGGCCGTGCGCGAGAGGACCGAGGAGGATGCGCACGCCGCGCACGACCGGCGCCGTGGCCCGCAGCAGGCCCTTCGCGTGCTGACGGCCGACGTTGCGCGGACTCGCGCCGACCACGACGTAGGAGATGCCGGTCATGAACACGGCGGCGGCGAGCATCGCCCACCAGATGTTGTCGAGGATCATCGTCGCCGCGACCGTCACGAGCACCGCTGCGGTCGTCTCGGCCAGGACCCGGATGAAGACGACCGCATTCGCGTGCGCCTCCGGGTCGTCGGCGATGCGATCGAGGGAGGTCTCGCTGCGCGCGCCGTCGGCGAGCTCCGCGAGGTCGGCGCGCGAGGTCACCGCGAGTGCGGCGTCGACGGCCACCATCAGGGCGCCGAAGGCCAGCAGCAGGCCGGCGGCGATCAGGAGGAAGGCCGCGGTCATGCGCGTCGACGTCGCTCGGACGCGTGGAAGGAGGCGATGAGCTCCTTCTGCAGTCCGAACATCTCGCGCTCCTCCTCGGGCTCGGCGTGATCGAAGCCGAGCAGGTGCAGCAGTCCGTGCGTGGTGAGGAGGATGAGCTCGTCCATGGTGGAGTGCTTGGCGGCGACGGCCTGGGTCTCGGCCACCTGCGGGCACAGCACGATGTCTCCGAGGAGCCCCGGCGGGGTCGGCTGGTCCTCGGTGCCCGGGCGCAGCTCATCCATCGGGAAGCTCAGAACGTCGGTGGGGCCGGGCTCGTCCATCCACTGCACGTGGAGCGCCTCCATCGCGCCCTCGTCGACCAGCAGGATCGCGACGTCGGCGTCCGGGCTGACGTGCAGCTCGGCGAAGTTGTTCTCGGTGAGGCGCAGCAGGGTGGGTTCGTCGACCGCGATGCCGGACTCGTTGCTGATCTCGATGGTCATGAGCGTCCTCGCTTGGGAAGGTGATCGCGCGGGCCCGCCGGCCGCGAGGCGGCGCGCCGCTCGGCGCGATTGGCGAATTCGGTGGCCTCGTCGCGCTCCCGACGGGCGGTCAGTCTCCGCTCGTCGAACTCGCTGTACGCGTCGACGATGCGCCCGACCAGCGTGTGGCGCACCACGTCGTCACTGGTGAGGTACGAGAAGTGGATGTCGTCGATCTCGCCCAGCACACGCGTCACCAGGCGCAGGCCCGATGCTCCCTGCGGCAGGTCGATCTGCGTGATGTCGCCGGTGACGACCATGCGCGTGCCGAAGCCGAGGCGCGTGAGGAACATCTTCATCTGCTCGGGCGTGGTGTTCTGGGCCTCGTCCAGCACGACGAAGGAGTCGTTGAGAGTGCGGCCGCGCATGTACGCGAGCGGCGCGACCTCGATCGTGCCGGTCGCCATGAGCTTGGGAACGAGCTCCGGGTCCATCATCTCGTTGAGCGCGTCGTACAGCGGCCGGAGGTACGGGTCGATCTTGTCGGTCAGGGTGCCCGGGAGGAATCCGAGCCGCTCCCCCGCCTCGACGGCCGGCCGCGTGAGAATGATCCGGCTGACCTCCTTGCGCTGCAGCGCCTGCACCGCCTTGGCCATAGCGAGGTAGGTCTTGCCGGTACCGGCCGGGCCGATCCCGAACACGATCGTGTTCTCCTCGATCGCGTCGACGTACGCCTTCTGGCCGAGGGTCTTCGGGCGGATCACCTTCCCGCGCGAGGAGAGGATCGCCTCGCCGAGCACCTCGGACGGTCGCGGTCCGCCTTCCGATCGCAGGATGCGGCTCGAGGAGGACACATCCGACTCGCCGAGGGCGTGGCCCGCCTTCGTCATCGCCAGAAGCTCGTCGACCAGCGCGCGCGCCGCTGCCACCGCCGCCGCCTCACCGGTGAGGGTGATCTCATTCCCGCGCACGTGCACGTCGACACCCGGATGTTCCTTCTCGACGACGCGCAACAGGCGGTCCTGCGGTCCGAGCAGCTGGACCATGGCCACGCCGTCTGCGAAGACGCGCTCCACTGCGGGTTCGTCAGGCACCGACGCTCGACTCCTTCAGTCCGCCGGCGAGGACGTGCGCGTGCACGTGGAAGACCGTCTGACCGGCACCCGCGCCGCGGTTGAAGACCAGCCGGAAATCGCCGTCGGCGAGATCTTCGGCGACGGACTCCGCCAGCCCGACGATCTCGGTGAGCAGCGCCGGGTCTCCTGCCGCCAGCTCCACCACATCGCGATAGTCCGCCGAGCGCGGGAAGACGACGACGTGAACGGGCGCCTGCGGCGCGATGTCCGTGATCGCGACGACGTTCTCGGTCTCCGCGACGATCTCCGCGGGGATCTCGCCGTTCAGGATGCGTGTGAACACGCTGGGCTCGCTCATGGTCTCAGTCTAGCCAGCGGCCCGGCGCCGCGGCCGGGCCTCACCAGCGCCCGAGCGCGACGTTGACGACCGCCAGCGCCACGGGGCCGGCGGTCGAGGTGCGCAGCACCTCGTCGCCGAGACGCGCCGCCTCCGCCCCGGCCTCGGACAGTCGGGCGAGCTCCTCGGGCGCGATCCCGCCCTCCGGCCCGACGACGAGCACGATGTCGCGCGGGTCGTCGGCGGCGAGATCGATCTCCGACAGGCGTGCCTCCGCGGTGGGCTCGAGCACGATGACCCGGCTGCGTCCGGCACGCGCGGCGATGTCCGCCGTGCCGAGCGGCTCCGCGACCTCCGGCGTCCACGACCGGTGGGCCTGCTTCGCGGCCTCCCGCACGATCGTCGCCCACCGCTCGCGACCCTTGCGCGCCTTCGCGGCGTCCCACCGCGACACGCTGCGAGCCGCCTGCCACGGCACGATCTCGTCGACGCCGAGCTCGGTCGCGGCCTGGATGGCGAGCTCATCGCGATCGCCCTTGGCGAGCGCCTGCACGAGAACCAGCCGGGGCGTCCGCGGCGGCACCTCCTCGCGCGCGGTCACCCGGATGAGCACCTCGCGCGGCTCCACCCGTTCGATCTCGCCCGTGAGCCAGATGCCGCGGCCGTCGCCCACGGTGACCGCTTCCCCGACGCGCACCCGGCGCACCGCGGCGGCGTGGTGGGCCTCCGCGCCGGTGAGGGTCACGACATCACCGGGCCCTGCCCCTGCGATGCCCGCGTCGACGAAGTGGAGGGCCATCTCAGCTGCTGCGGAACCGGTCGCGGAGCTTGGCGAACAGACCCTGGTGGAACTCGGCCAGCCGAGGGGCGGGAGCCTTGGTGCGTCGCGCGAACTCCTCGATCAGCGCGCGCTCCTTGGCATCCAGGCGGGTGGGCGTCACCACGTGCACCCCGACCCTCAGGTCGCCGCGCTGGGATCCGCGCAGCGGCGTGATGCCGCGGCCCTTGATCGTGAGCACGTCGCCGGCCTGCACGCCGGGGCGAAGCTCCAGCTCCACCGGCCCGTCGAGGGATTCGATCGTCGTGGTGGTGCCGAGGATCGCATCGGGCATGGACACGTCGATCGTCGCGAGGAGATCGTCGCCGTCGCGGCTGAACACGTCGTGCGGGGTGACCGACACCTCGACGTAGAGGTCGCCGTTCGGTCCGCCGGCGGGACCGACCTCGCCCGAGCCGGGCAGTTGCAGGCGCAGACCCGTCTCGACGCCGGCGGGGATGTCGAGGGAGACCGTGCGGCGCGCCCGGACCCGTCCCTGGCCCTGGCAGGTCGCGCACGGGTAAGGGATCGTCGTGCCGTACCCCTGGCACACGTTGCACGGCTGGGAGGTCACCACGTTGCCGAGGAGGCTGCGCACCTGGCGCTGCACGTGACCGGTTCCGTGGCAGATGTCGCACGTGACCGGAGAGGTTCCGGGCTGGCAGCACGAGCCGTCGCACGTCTCGCACAGCACGGCGGTGTCGACCTCGATGTCGCGATGGGCTCCGAACACGACGTCGCCGAGGTCGAGCGTCACGCGCACCAGCGCATCCTGCCCGCGCTCGCGCCGCGAACGAGGCCGCGCGCCGCGACCGCCGCCGCCGGCGGCCCCGAAGAAGGTCTCGAAGATGTCGCCGAATCCGCCGAATCCGCCCGCGCCGCCGAACGGCGAGTCGCCGCCGCCCATGTCATAGCGGGCGCGCTGCTCGGTGTCGCTCAGAACGTCGTAGGCGTGGGTGACGAGCTTGAAGCGCTCCGCAGCCTCCTCGCCGGGATTGACGTCCGGGTGGAGCTGGCGCGCCAGTCGCCGATAGGCCTTCTTGATCTCGTCGAGCGATGCGTCGCGCGAGACTCCCAGCACCTCGTAGTGGTCAGCCACTTTCGCCTTCCTGTCCGCGCCCCGCGCGGATCATGTCCTCGAGTCGCCTCAGCGACCCTGGTCGTCTTCGTCGAGCAGCCGCGTGAGGTAGCGGGCGACGGCGCGCACCGCTGCGAGGTTGCTCGAATAGTCCATGCGGGTGGGCCCCAGGACCCCGACCCGCGCATGCGCCCCGGGCGCGTCGTAGTCGCTGGTGACGATGGATGCCTCGGACAGGCCGAACTGCTCGTTCTCGCGTCCGATGCTGGCGGCGAGCCCCTGCTCGTCGGCGACCATCTCGCCCATGAGGCGCAGGAGGGTCACCTGCTCCTCGATCGCCTCGAGGAGCGGATAGATGCTGCCGCGGAAGTCGGCCTCGCGTCGGGCGAGGTTGGCGCTGCCCGCCATGACCAGCCGGTCCTGCCGGAAGTCCTCGAGCTCCTCGGCCACCACCCGCAGCACGGCCTCGGTGGCCAGGCGCAGCTCGCCCGGCGAGGCGGGCGAGGCCGCCTGGTGCTCGGCGATGCGGTGCAGGCCCTCGCGCACCGATCGGCCGACCAGAACGGTGCCGATCTCGGCGCGCATCCGCGCGGTGTCGGACTCATCGAGCTCCGCGCGCACCCACACGACCCGCTGCGAGACGCGGCCGGTGTCGGTGACGACGATGACGATCATCCGCCCGCCGCCCAGCGGCACGAGCTCGACGTGGGTGACGTTCGCGCGGGCGAAGGAAGGGTACTGGACCAGCGCCACCTGGCCGGTCAGCTGGGAGAGGACGCGGACGGTGCGCGCCAGCGCGTCGTCGAGGTCCCCCGGCCCCTCCAGGAACGCCGCGATGGCCTGCCGCTGCGCAGGTGTCAGCGGCCGCAGCTGTGCGAGGTGGTCGACGAAGACCCGGTAGCCCTTGTCGGTGGGAACCCGGCCCGACGAGGTGTGCGGAGCGGCGATGAGCTCCTCGTCTTCGAGCAGCGCCATGTCGTTGCGGATCGTGGCGGCCGACACGCCGAAGGCGTGGCGTTCGACGATCGCCTTGCTGCCCACCGGCTCACGGGTGTCGACGTAGTCCTGGACGATCGCCCGCAGCACCTGCAGTCCTCGTTCGCTGACCATCGTCCCTCCTCGTTCGCATACTGGCACTCATGTCGGTCGAGTGCCAATATTACCGCCGGCCGTGGGACGCTGCGCCCGGAGGCGGTGCGTGTCGGCCCCTCATCAGTCCGTCAGGGCCCGCACGACGGCATCCGCCAGCAGTCGGCCTCGCAGCGTCAGCACGATCCTCCCCGCCACCGCTGACGGCCCGTCCACGAGCCCGTCGGCGATGAGCCCGGCGACGGCGGCACGGCGGTCGTCGCCCAGGTCCGAGATCGCGAGGCCCTCCCGGATGCGCGAACGCAGCAGCACGGCCTCCAGGCGCCGACTGGCGGCATCCGGCCGCTCCCGGCCCGCCGCCGGCGATTCTCCCGCCCGGAGCCGCTGCGCATAGGCCGCAGGATGCTTGACGTTCCAGAATCGGGTGCCCGCCACGTGGCTGTGGGCGCCGGGACCGAATCCCCACCAATCGGCGCCCTGCCAGTACGCGAGGTTGTGGCGCGAGCGCTGCCCGGCGGAGCGCGCCCAGTTCGAGACCTCGTACCATTCGTAGCCGTGCGCCGCGAGGGCGGCATCCGCCGCTTCGTACATGTCCGCCTGCAGGTCGTCGTCGGGTGCCGGCACCTCCCCCCGTCGGATCTGCCGGGCGAGCTTGGTGCCGTCCTCGATGATGAGCGCGTAGGCGGACACATGGTCGGGTTCCAGCCCCAGGGCGACCTCCAGCGAACGCTCCCAGTCGACCAGCGACTCGCCCGGGGCGCCGTAGATGAGGTCCAGGCTCACGTCCAGACCCGCGCGGCGTGCCGCGGCTACCGCAACCGCGACGGCCGCCGGATCGTGCGTGCGGTCCAGCGCCGCCAGCACATGCGGAACCGCGGACTGCATCCCGATCGACAGGCGGGTCACCCCCGCCGCGGCGAGTTCGTCGGCGACCGCGTCGGTGACCGTGTCGGGGTTGGCCTCGACGGTGACCTCGGCCCCCGCCGCGACGCCAAACGCCTCCCGGACTCCGCCGAGCATGCGCGCGAGATCTCCCGCCGGCAGGAGCGTCGGCGTACCTCCGCCGAAGAACACGGTGGATGCCGCGCGCAGCCCGCCGGCGTCCCCGAGCACCCCGGCGGCCAGCTCGACCTCGCGCAGCAGCGTGGCGGCGTACTCGTCCTGCCGCGCGCCGCGCAGCTCACCCGACGTGTAGGTGTTGAAGTCGCAGTAGCCGCAGCGCACCCGGCAGAAGGGCACGTGCAGATAGGCGCTGAACGGGGTGGCGGGATCGATCGACGCGTCGCCCGGCAGGGCGCCGTCGGACGGCGCCGGTTCGCCCAGGGGCAGGGACGCACCCATCAGAGGCTCACGCGGGCGTCGCGTACAGCGGAGAGATCGCGCGCAGGTACCGCGTGAACAGCTCCCGACGGCGCCGGCGGACCAGGGCGGGAAGGAGCCGGTAGAGGAAGGCGGCGGGGGCGTCGAACGCGCGCACGGTGAACCAGACCTCGTCGTTCTCGTACCACTCGATCATGAAGGACTCCTCGCCGGAGACGACCGATCCGCCGACGGTGCCGAGCGCGAACCCGATGCGGCGAGGCTCCTCGACGGCGAAGATGACGCGCAGCTGGGCATCCGCCTTCATGCCCTTGACCCGGCCCTCGACCTCGACAGTGGTACCCGCGCCGACGAACGGCGTGCCGTCGGCGTCGTAGCGGAGGTCGGCGTCGTTGCGACTCGGGGCGACCGGCTTGCCCTCCTCGTCGAAGCTGACGCCGGAGTACATCGGACCGGACGCAGGCCGGACATCGGTCAGCTGCAGACCGGCGCCACGCTGGGCACCCCACGACAGCAGCGCCTCCCCGGCGCTGTGGAAGCGGGACTCGCCGCTGCCGATCCGCCAGGAGTCCTGGGCCGGGAGGCTGCGCTCCGGCGGATACTGCATGAGGTCGGGTGCCTGTGTCGCCCCGACCGCGGCATAGTCGACCGTCTCATCCTTGAAGGTCCCGCGGCGCATCTCTCCAGCCTAACGACGTCGCCTGGGTGCTCGATCAGAGCGCCCGCCTACTTCTTGTCCTTGCCCTCGACATCGCCCGAGAGAGCCGCGATGAACGCCTCCTGGGGGACCTCGACGCGGCCGACCATCTTCATGCGCTTCTTGCCCTCTTTCTGCTTCTCGAGGAGCTTGCGCTTGCGCGTGATGTCACCGCCGTAGCACTTCGCCAGCACGTCCTTGCGGATCGCCCGGATGTTCTCGCGCGCGATGATGCGAGCGCCGATCGCGGCCTGGATGGGCACCTCGAACTGCTGGCGAGGGATGAGCTTGCGCAGACGCTCGGTCATCATGGTGCCGTACGAGTAGGCCTTGTCCCGGTGCACGATCGAGCTGAAGGCATCCACCTTCTCGCCCTGCAGGAGGATGTCGACCTTCACGAGATCAGCCGTCTGGGAGCCGGCCGGCTCGTAGTCCAGGCTCGCGTAGCCCTGCGTCTTGGACTTGAGCTGGTCGAAGAAGTCGAACACGATTTCGCCGAGCGGCATGTTGTAGCGCAGCTCGACGCGGTCCTCGCTCAGGTAGTCCATTCCCAGCAGCGAGCCGCGACGGGACTGACACAGCTCCATGACGGTGCCGACGTAGTCCTTGGGCAGGAGGATGCCGACCTTCACGACGGGTTCCGAGACCTCGGCGACGCGCCCGTCGGGGTACTCGCTCGGATTGGTCACGGTGACCGTCTCCCCGGTGTCGGTGTTCACCTCGTAGGTCACCGACGGCGCGGTCGTGATGAGGTCGAGGTCGAACTCGCGCGCCAGGCGCTCGGTGATGATCTCCAGGTGCAGCAGTCCCAGGAACCCGCACCGGAAGCCGAATCCGAGGGCGACCGAGGTCTCCGGCTCGTACTGCAGCGACGCGTCCGACAGCTTCAGCTTGTCCAGCGCCTCGCGCAGATCGGCGTAGTCGCTGCCGTCGATCGGGTAGATCCCCGAGAAGACCATGGGCTTGGGATCGGTGTAGCCCGGGAGCGCCTCCGACGCGGGCTTGCGGTGGGTGGTGATGGTGTCGCCGACCTTGGACTGCCGCACGTCCTTCACACCCGTGATGAGGTATCCCACCTCGCCCACGCCCAGACCCTTGGTGGGGATCGGCTCAGGGCTCGACACGCCGATCTCGAGCAGGTCGTGCGTCGCGCGCGTCGACATCATCTGGATGCGCTCGCGCGGCTCGAGCTTGCCGTCGATCATGCGGACGTAGGTGACGACACCGCGGTACGAGTCGTACACCGAGTCGAAGATCATCGCGCGGGCGGGCGCGTCGGCGTTGCCGGTCGGCGCGGGGATGCGCTCCACGATGCGGTCGAGGAGCTCCTCGACGCCCATGCCGGTCTTCCCGCTCACACGGAGAACGTCGTCCGGTGACCCGCCGATGAGATTGGCGAGTTCGGCGGCGTACTTCTCGGGATCCGCGGCGGGGAGGTCGATCTTGTTGAGGACCGGGATGATCTGCAGGTCGTTCTCGAGGGCCAGGTACAGGTTCGCCAGGGTCTGCGCCTCGATGCCCTGCGCGGCGTCGACCAGGAGGATCGCGCCCTCGCAGGCAGCGAGCGACCGGCTCACCTCGTACGTGAAGTCGACGTGCCCAGGGGTGTCGATCATGTTGAGCGCGTACGTGCCCTCGGCCGTGGACCACGGCATGCGGACGGCCTGCGATTTGATGGTGATGCCGCGCTCGCGCTCGATGTCCATGCGGTCGAGATACTGCGCACGCATGTCGCGGTCGGCGACGACGCCGGTGATCTGCAGCATGCGATCGGCCAGCGTCGACTTTCCGTGGTCGATGTGGGCGATGATGCAGAAGTTGCGGATCAGCTCGGGCGGGGTCGCGGACGGCTGCAGGGGCTGGAGGGCGCGCGGTGACATGTCCCGTCGATTCTACGGGTGCGCGCCTGTGTGCTCGGTGCGCCCGGCCGCGGTCGGCGCGGGCGCCGGGAGTCGTCCGATCCCCTCCAGCAGGTCCGCCCGATCGCTCGCCGCGCACACGCGGATCCAGCCCTCACCGCTCGCGCCGAAGGCCGATCCCGGCGCCACCGCCACGCCGCTCTCGTCGAGGAAGCGCTCACACCACGCCGCGACGTCGTCCCCCGATACGTGCGACACGTCGATCCACAGGTAGAACGCGCCGCTGGGCACGTGGTGGCGCAGCCCCCTCGCCGTCAGCGCCGCCGAGGCCGCCTCGAGATTGCGCCGGTAGTGCTCCGCGGCGCGCTCCACGGCCGACTGCCCCTCCGTGAGCGCGGCCACCGCCGCCCGCTGAGCGGGCGCGTCGACACACGAGACGAGCGACTCCTGCACCCGCAGCATCGTCGGTCGCCACCCGGGCGGGGTGACCAGCCATCCCACGCGCGCTCCCGTGAGGCCGTGCGACTTCGAAAGCGAGAACACCGACAGCACGCGGCCGTCGCCGTCGAGCGCAGCGGGGCTCACGTGCGGGGTGCCGTACGCGAACCGCTCGTACACCTCATCGCTGATGAGCCACAGATCGTGCCGCGCGCACAGCTCCAGCAGCGCGCGCATGGTCGCGGCGTCGAAGGTCGCACCCAGCGGGTTCGACGGCGAATTCACGATCAGCGCACGCGTGCGCTCGGTGACGAGCCCGTCGAGCTCCGCGATGTCGGGGCGGAATCCGTGCTCGGCATGCAGCGCGTACGGAACCGGCACCGCCTGCAGCAGATGCGCGTTCATGGTGAACGTCGTGTAGCCCGGGTCGGGGACGAGCACCTCGTCGCCGCGCGCGAGCGTGAGGGCCATGGCCATGTGCAGCGCCTGCGTCGCGCCGACCGTCACCCACACCTGCTCGAGATCGACGTGGAGCGCGTTCTCGGCGGCGAGCTTCGCGACGATGGCCTCGCGCAGGGGCCGGATGCCGCCGTTGGGCGTGTAGCGCACCTCTCCGGCGCGCCACGCGGCGGCGGCGGCACCGCGCACCGCGGGCTCTGCGATCTCACCCGGCTCGCCCACGGCGAGGATGATCGTTCCGGGGCGCTGGAGGGCGAGTTCGAGAATGCGCCGCACTCCCGAACCCGGCATCCGCGCGACGTGGGGCGCAAGAGCGGGCATGGCGTCATCGTACGGTCCGCCCGGCGCCCGTTACCCTGACATCGTGGTCGTCCAGGTCGTCCTCGTGCACGGGATCCGCACGTCCGCGACCATGTGGCGCGCCCAGCTCGCGCACCTTTCGGCGCGCGGCACCCCCGCGGTGGCCGTGGACCTCCCCGGGCACGGTACGCGCCGGGGAGAGCCGTTCACCCTCGACGAGGCGTTCGCCACCATCGACCGTGCGGTGCAGGATGCCGCCACCCGCGGCCCCGTCGTGCTGGCAGGGCATTCGATGGGCGGCCTGCTCTCGATCGCCTTCGTGGGACGCGAGGATCCGCCCCCGATCGCCGGCTTCATCGCGGCATCGTGCACCGCGGTCCCCCGCGGTCTCGGACTGGCGGCCTACCGCGCCCTCGCCCGAGGCTTCGACGCCCTGCCCGACCGCGGCATGTGGCTGACGGACTTCGTGCTCGACCGCACCCTCCCCGCGGAGACCCGATCAGACTTCGGAGCCGGCGGATACGCGTTCGACATCCAGGACGAGGCGCTGCGGAGCCTGTCGGTCCTGGACCTGCTCGCGGCGCTCGGTCGGATCGAGGTGCCGCTGTGGTTCATCAACGGCCAGTACGATCAGCTGCGCGTCAACGAGCGGCTGTTCCAGCGCGTCGCACCGCACGCGGAGCTCATCGTGGTGCCGCGTACCAGCCACCTCGTGTCGGCCATGCGGCCGGCGGTCTTCAACGCGCTGCTCGACGTCGCGATCACGACATGCGAGCGGACCTGATAGAATCCTTGTTTGGCTTGCGTGTGGGTTCGCCCTCACGACCGCCGGAACGCGCCCCTCTCTCGCCGACCGGCAACTCAATCCGATTCACACCGAACGAAAGAACGTCGACACGTGGCGAACATCAAGTCGCAGATCAAGCGCAACAAGACCAACGAGAAGGCGCGCGAGCGCAACAAGGCCGTCAAGAGCGAGCTGAAGACCGAGGTGCGCCGCACCCGCGAGGCCATCGCCGCCGGTGACAAGGCCGCTGCCGAGAAGGCACTGACCAAGGCGTCGAAGAAGCTCGACAAGGCCGTCAGCAAGGGCGTCATCCACAAGAACCAGGCCGCGAACCGCAAGTCGGCCATCGCGAAGCAGGTCGCCGCTCTCTGAGCTGAGCCCGCACATCGAAGAAGGTCCGTCCCCTCGGGGCGGACCTTCTTCGTCTCACCGAGGCCCATCTGCGGCGTCGTCCGCTGCGCGTCAGGAGCCGTACGGCTGCCGGGTCGCGATCACCGTGATGAGCTTCTCGAGGGAGAACACCGCGTCGCGCGAGCCGCCCTTGACCTCGGCGTCTGCCTGCGCGGCGGCCTGGATGGCCAGGCCGAGCGAGGTCTCGGACCATCCGGACAGATCACGACGTGCCCGATCGACCTGCCAATCCTTCAGGCCCAGGCGCGACGCCAGCGCTCGCGAGGGCTCACGCGTGCCCGCGACCCGTGCCATGGTCCGCAGCTTGGAGGCGATGGCCGCGACGAGCGGGACGGGGTCTGCCCCGGAAGCCAGCGCGTGGCGCAACGAGACCAGCGCCTCGCCGTACCGGCCCGCGATCGCGATGTCGGCGACCGTGAACGCGGATGTCTCGACCCGACCTCCGTAGTACCGATCCACCACTTCTCCGGTGATGTCGGCCGGCACATCCGCGATCAGCTGCTGACACGCCGCGGCGAGTTCGGTCAGGTCGTCGGCGAAGGCGGAGACGAGCGCACGCAGCGCGGCCGGCGCGATGCGCTTGCCGGCCGACTGGAACTCTCCGGCCGCGAAGTCGAAGCGATCCGAATCGCGCTTGACGGCGGGGCAGGCGATCTCCACTCCGCTGCCCTGTCCTGCCCGGATCGCATCGAGCAGCTTCTTTCCCCGCACCGATGCACCCGTATGCCGCAGCACCACGGTGGCGCCGTCCTGAGGGGCGGCGAGGTAGCCGAGCGCCTCGGCGAGGAAGGCATCCGAGCACTTCTCCACGCCCGACACCCGCACCAGGCGGGGTTCGCCGAACAGCGACGGCGATGTCACCGCCAGAAGAGTGCCCGGGGCATAGTCGTCGGCGCGCAGATCGGTGACCTCCAGACTGGCGTCCTCGGCCCGCAGCCGATCGCGCACCCCGCCGATCGCGCGCTCCGCGCAGACCTCCTCCGGGCCCGAGACGAGCACGATCGGCGCGGGCTCGGGGCGACGCCAGGACAGCTGCGGGATCGTGCTCTTCGGCGCGGCCGGCGAGGATCGACGTGGCGCGGAAGGCATGCATCCACCCTACCCAGCGCCGCCGACGCCGTCGGCGGCGGCGTGCTCGCGCCAGACGCGGAGAACCCCGCCGTCCCGGGAGTAGGCGACTGCGCCGTCGCGATCGGTGCGCGCGATCGATGCGCCCGCCTGCTGCAGGATCGCAAGCGCCTCGGCCCGGGGATGGCCGTACCGGTTGTCCGCTCCCACCGTCACCAGAGCCGCGGCGGGCGCGGCCTCCTCGTACAGCGCAGCCGCCTGGTCGGCGCTGCCATGATGGGCGACCTTGACCAGCGCGTACGGCGGAGCGATTCCCGCTGCCGTCGCTGCAAGGGCACGCTGCGGTGATGCCGACAGATCGCCCAGCAGAAGGATCGGCGGAAGTTCGCCGCCGCGCACATCCAGCACCAGACTCGCGTCGTTGCCCGGCGGGAACGCGCGGTCGCCCGCGCGGGGCCAGAGCACCCGCCACCGCGCGCCGGCCAGCCCGCCCTGCGCCCCCGCGGACACCTCGGTCGTGTGCGCACCGGCCTCGCGCAGCCGCGCCAGCGTCTGCGCCCCCGCCTCATCGGGCGGGCCGTGGATCACCTCCCGCACACGGCCGTGCGCGGCATCCACTCCCCCGATGTGATCGAGATCGAAGTGGGTGAGGACGAGCAGATCGATCCGGGCGATCCCTGCCCTCGCGAGGCAGGCGTCGAGGGCGGCGGGATCGGGACCGGTATCGACGAGCATGATCGCGTCCTCCGAGCGCACCAGGACCGCGTCGCCCTGACCGACGTCGCACGCCAGGACGACCCAGTCCCGAGGCAGCGCCAGCCGCCCCGCCCACCCGTGCAGCGCACCCGCGCCGAGAGCCACCCCGAGCACGCCGGCGAGAACCGCGCCGAGCACACCACGTGCGGCGCGTCGACCGCGGGTCGTCGCACGCAGACCCACGAGCACGCCGATGCCGGCGCCCACCGCGCCCAGGAACACAGCCCCACCCCAGCCCTCCAGCCACGGCAGCGTGCCGCCGGGAAGATCCGCGGTCACCGTCGCCGTGGCCGCGATCCACGCCGCAGGCACCCAGGCGAGGGCCGTCAGGCCGTCCTGCAGCCACGCGAACGGACCACTCAGACACGCGAGCAGCCCCACGACCGTGACCACCGGCGCGGCCGGGGCGGCGATCATATTCGCCGCCACCCCGTAGACAGGCACGGTGGGGGCGATCAGCACCAGCAGGGGTCCGCACGCGAGCTGAGCCGCCAAGGGCACCGAGATCGCCAGGGCCAGCGCCCGAGGCAGGAGTCTTCCGAGGCCTTCGGCGAGCGGCCTCGCGAACAGCAGCAGCGAGGCGGTCGCCGCGACCGACAGCGCGAATCCCAGCGACCCCGCCAACCACGGATCCGCGATCAGGAGGACGGCGACCGCCGTCGTCAGCAGCGACATCCCCGCCCCGGTGCGGCCGATGAGCACGCCGATCATCCCCGTCGCGGCCATGGCTGCGGCACGGACGACACTCGGCTCGGGTGTGACGAGCACCACGAAGCCTGCGAGGGCGGCCGATGCCACGACGACCCGTACGGTCCTGCCGGCGCCGCACGCCGCCGTCGCCAGGAACGCGAGAGCGACCACGAGCGCGCAGTTCGCACCGGAGACAGCGGTGAGGTGCGAGAGGGAGGACGCCTTCATCGCCTCGTCGAGCGCCGGGTCGACGTCGGCGGTGTCCCCTACCGCGAGCCCGGCCAGCAACCCTGCGCCCGGCTGCGGGAGTCCGGCGGCGGAGGCGCGCAGCCCCGCCCGCAGCGCGGCCGCCGTCGCCACCGCACCCTGGGGTACGCGGATCACGCTCACCCCGCGGGAGGCCCAGACGACGATCACCGCGCGCTCCCCCGGCGACCCGGTGCGCGCGGTGCCGGCCGCCTCCACGACCGCTCCGACCTCGAGATCCGCCCCGCCCACGACGTCGTCCGGGTCGACGCGCACCACGATCTCCGCGCCCACGGCGCGGCTCGCCGCACCCACCGTGACCGACTCGGCGCGCGCGTCGAACGCGAGGGATCCGTCGGCGCGCCGCTCGACCTTGCCCACCACGGTGGCGACGACCGTGACCGCACGTGCGCCCTCACCGGCGTGAAGAGCGAGGGCCTCCCGCACGGGCGACGCGAGCGCGACGTGGGAGGCGGCCGCCGCGGCGGCGGCCAGGGAGACCATCACGACGACCCCCGCGAGCATGCCGCTCCGAGCGCCGGCGCGGGTCGGGGTGCGCAGCGCCACCACCAGCAGACACGCGGCAGCGGCCAGCCATGTCGCCACCGCGATGATCGGCGCCGCGTGCGGCAGGGCCGTAGCCACCCCGGCCGAAAGCCAGGCGGCTGCCGCCACCGGAGTCATGCGCAGTCGACGCCGGAGCCCCACCTCACACCGTCACGGCTGGGCGGAGGCCCTCGACGATCTGCTCCCCGATCCCCGGCACGGCCAGCAGGTCGTCGACGCTCGCGAACGGCCCGTTCTGGTCGCGCCATGCGATGATGCGCGCGGCGAGGGCGGGGCCGATCCGCGGCAGCGTGTCGAGGGCCGCCGCGTCCGCCGTGTTGAGGTTCACGAGGCCCGAGCCGGCCGCGCCTCCACCGGCCCCATCCGGCGCGGTCCGCACGATCTCGCCGGGGACGGGCACGTGCAGCTGCTCGCCGTCGGCCACGGCTCGAGCGAGGTTGACCGCCGCTTCATCGGCGTCGTCGGCGAATCCGCCCGCCGCCGCGATGGCATCGACCACGCGGGCCCCCGCGGCCACGACGTACAGACCCGGCTCGCGCACCGCGCCCGAGACATGGACGTACATCGCTGCGGGCGCCTCCGGTGCCGCAGCCGCGGTGGTGGCCGGGGTCGCGAGCACGACCTCTTCGACGGGGGCGGTCGCGCCGCGGATCACGCCGATGCCGATCGTGATCGCCAGCGCGCCGAGGGCGAGCACGACGGCGGCGCCCAGGCCGAGCCGGCGCGCAGCACCCGATTCGGCGGCGGCGGTCACACGGTCACGCTAGGGGGATCGCACGTGCCCATCCGTCGTCAGGGCACGCCCGTGGACGGATCGTGCCCCGATCGGATCTGGGGAGGAGGCTCAGCGCGTGCTGAAGCTGACCACCTTCGGGGGACGCACCACCGCGCGGACGATCTCGCGGTCGCCGAGGGAACGCAGCACGCGCGCATCGGCGCGGGCGAGCGCCTCGAGCGCGTCGCCGTCGATGCGGGCCGGAACCTCGAGCGTGGCCCGCACCTTTCCGTCGATCTGCACGACCGCGGTCACCGACTCCTCGACGAGGAGGGTGGGGTCGGCCGAGCGCCAGGGGAACAGCCCGACGAACTCGTCGTAGCCGAGGATCTCCCACATCTCCTCCGCGGTGTGCGGAGCGAACAGGTCGAGCACCATCGCGGTGGCCTCGGCCGCCTCGCGGACTGCGGGATCGGCGGGACCGGCGCCGGTGTCGATGACCTTGCGGGTCGCGTTGACGAGCTCCATCAGACGGGCGACGACCACGTTGAACTTCGTCTGCTCGACCAGGCCCGGCGCATCGGCGAGGAGACGGTGGGTCACCCGGCGCAGGGCGCCGTCGCCGTCCTTCCAGATCACATCCGGCGCACTGGTCACGTCGGAGGCGACGCGCCAGGCGCGGGCGAGGAACTTCTGGGCGCCCGTGGTCGAGACATCCTCCCAGTTGATGTCGTCCTCGACCGGGCCGGCGAAGGCGATCGCGGTGCGCACCGCATCGGCGCCGGGGTCGAGCATGCTGCTGGCGAACTCGACGAGGTTACCCTTCGACTTGGACATCTTCGAGCCGTCGAGGAGCACCATGCCCTGGTTGATGAGGCTCGAGAAGGGCTCGGTGAAATCGATGAGCCCCATGTCGAAGAGCACCTTGGTGATGAAGCGCGCGTACAGCAGGTGCAGGATCGCGTGCTCGACGCCGCCGATATAGGAGTCGACGGGTGCCCACCGGTCCGCTTCGCGGGGCGGGAAGGCCTCGTCGGCGCTGGTCGGGGCGAGGAAGCGCAGGAAGTACCACGAGCTGTCGACGAACGTGTCCATCGTGTCGGGGTCCCGCAGCGCCGGCTCGCCGGTGGCGGGGTCGGTGGTCTGCATCCACTCGGTCGCGCCCCCCAGAGGCGACGTGCCCTTCGGCGCCAGGTCCAGGCCCGCGGCATCCGGGAGGGTGAGGGGCAGCTGGTCCTCGGGGACGGGGACGATTCCACCATCGGCCGTGTGGATCATCGGGATGGGCGTGCCCCAGAAGCGCTGACGGGAGATGAGCCAGTCCCGCAGGCGGTACGACTTGGCCGCACGGCCGGTTCCCGCAGCCTCCAGGATCTCGATCATGCGGGCGATCGCGTTGCGCTTGGAGAGCCCGTCGAGCGGGCCGGAGTTGATCATGCGCCCATCGTCGGTCAGCGCGATCCCCGTCTTGGCGGGATCGAGTTCAGCGATGGAGACATCGTCGACGCCCGGATCGATCGGCACGCCCTCGGCATCGAGCTCGATCACGGGGATGGCGCCGGTGATCGGGGCGGTCGTGTCGACGACCACCTTCACCGGGAGGTCGAATGCACGGGCGAAGTCGAGGTCGCGCTGGTCGTGCGCCGGAACGGCCATGACGGCGCCGTGCCCGTAGTCGGCGAGAACGTAGTCGGCCGCCCAGATCGGCAGCCGCTCGCCGTTGACCGGGTTGACCGCGTAGCGCTCGAGGAACACGCCGGTCTTGGGACGGTCGGTGCTCTGACGCTCGATCTCCGTCTCGCGGCCGACGGCATCCAGATAGTCCTGGAAGCGCATGCGCACCTCGGCCGACGAGCCCGCGGCCAGTTCGGCGGCCAGGTCGCTGTCGGGGGCGACCACGAAGAAGGTCGCACCGTGCAGCGTATCGGGCCGCGTCGAGAAGACGGTCACCTTCTCGGGGTGCCCCTCGATCTCGAAGTCGATGTCCGCGCCGACCGAGCGGCCGATCCAGTTCCGCTGCATGCGGATGACCTTCTGCGGCCAGAAGCCTTCGAGCTGGTTCAGGTCATCGAGCAGCCGGTCGGCGTACTGCGTGATCTTGAAGTACCACTGCGTCAGCTTCTTCTTGATCACCTCGGCGCCGCAGCGCTCGCAGCGGCCGTCGACGACCTGCTCGTTGGCCAGCACCGTCTGGTCGTTCGGGCACCAGTTGACCGGGCTCTCCTTGCGGTAGGCCAGGTCGCGCTCGTAGAGACGCTGGAACAGCCACTGGTTCCAGCGGTAGTACTCCGGGTCGCTGGTGTGGAGGATCCGCGACCAGTCGTACGACGAGCCGTACTCCCGGAAGCTCTTCTTGTGCTGGTCGATGTTCGCGTATGTCCAGGCGCGAGGGTCCGCGCCGCGCTGGATGGCGGCGTTCTCGGCGGGCAGCCCGAACGAGTCCCAGCCGATGGGGTTGAGCACGTTGTACCCGCGATGGCGCCAGAACCGCGCCACGATGTCGACGTACGCGTAGCTCTCCGCGTGCCCCATGTGGAGGTCGCCCGAGGGGTACGGGAACATGCCGAGCACGAACTTGCGCGGGCGCGTGTCGTCCGCACCGCCGGCGCGGAACGGGTCGGCCTGAGCCCACCGCGACTGCCACTTCTGCTGGATGGCGTAGGCGTCGTAGCCGCCTTCGGCGGGTGCGGCGGTGTCGGAGGGCGAGGTCTGTGACACGGGAGAACCAATCGAACGGAAGCCGGGGGGAGCGCAGAGCGCGAAAGTCCAGGTTACCCGACCGGTGCGCTCACCAACCGGGTGGGAGGACGGCGCCGAGCGCCGCGAGCGGACCGCGCGCCTTGATCCCCACCTCCGCCACCTCCTCGTCGGCGTCGGAGAGCCAGGTGATTCCTCCTCCCGCCCCGACGTAGGCGCCGGCGTCGTGGACGACGATCGACCGGATGACCATGGCCAGATCGAGCGTCCCATCGCCTCCGACCCACCCGAAGCATCCGGCGAAGACGCCGCGCGGCGCGTCCTCGAGGCGCCGCAGGATCGTCATGGCCGACAGCTTGGGAGCACCGCTCATGCTGCCGGCGGGGAATGCCGCAGCGAGCAGATCGGCGACGCGCACGCCGTCGCGCAGACGGCCGGACACGGTGCTGACCAGCTGGTGCACGGCGGGGTACGACTCGATCTCGAGCAGGCGCTCCACCGCGACCGAGCCCGTCTCGCACACGCGCGAGAGGTCGTTGCGCATGAGATCGACGATCATCACGTTCTCGGCTCGCTCCTTGTCGCTCGCACGGAGCTGCTCCGCCAGGGCGGCATCGTGGGCCGGGTCGATGCCACGCGGACGCGTGCCTTTGATCGGTCGGGTGCGGACGACGCCCTCCCGCGCCTCCAGGAACCGCTCCGGACTCGCGCTGGCCAGCGCGACACCCGCGGCGACGATGAGGCCGCCGTGATGGGCGGGGGTCGCGGCGCGCAGCCGCCGGTACGCGGCGACGACGTCGACGGCCCCCGAGACCTCGAACCGGGTCGTGAGACAGAGCTGATAGGCGTCGCCCTCGCGGATCGCGTCACGGCACCGTTCGATCAGCGCCGCATACTCCGCCGGCGCGTGCCGGCAGTTCGCGACGAGCGGATCGGGCGGCGCGAGCACTCCCGGCGCCGTCACGCGGGATGCCGCCCGCGCGAGCTCATCCGCGGCCGTGCGCGGTCCGATCGCCCAGGCGGCACGGCTGCCGTGGTCGAACGCGATGAACAGGTCCACGCGCATCCAGGCGTCGGCCGGCGCCGCTGCATCGTGCACCGCAGGAGCGCCGGCGCGTTCCGCTGCGGCGTCGTATCCGGTCCATCCGACCCAGCCGCCCGCGAACGGCCCCGCCTGCGCGGGGAGCTCGCGTGTGGTGGGATCGAGCTCCGTCCTGGTCACGTCCCGACGATCGGCCCGCGTCCCGGCGCCCGTCCAGCTCCACCCCTGCGCCGCTGCCGGTCCGGCATCCAGCCAGAAGGCATGGCGGGCATCGGCGAAGAGCGCGAGGAAGACGGCTTCGGGGTCGGGGAACGACTCGAGCCGAACGGCGACGAGGGGTTCCGACATGCTCCCAGGCTAGAGCCCGGCCGACCCTCTAGGCTTTCCGGCGTGAACGAGGTGCTCACCTGGCTGCTCGACGCGGTGCAGGCCGTCGATCCCGTGTTGCGGACCCTGCTCGCCGGGCTCGCGATCATGCTGGAGACGAGCGTGCTGATCGGCCTCATCGTCCCGGGCGACACCATCGTCATCGTGGCGGGCACGGCCGTCGCCTCGCCGCTGGAGGGCGTCGTGCTGGGGGTGGTGGTCGTGATCGGCGCACTGCTCGGGGAGAGCATCGGATTCTGGCTCGGCCGCATCCTCGGCCCGCACATCCGGGCATCACGGCTCGGTCGCAGGATCGGCGAGGCGAACTGGGCGCGGTCGGAGCGCTACCTCGCGCGCCGCGGCGGTCCCGCGATCTTCCTGTCGCGCTTCCTGCCGGTCTTCCACTCCCTGGTGCCCCTCACCGTCGGCATGAGCCACTACCCCTATCGCCGATTCCTCGCGTGGACACTGCCCGCGTGCATCCTGTGGTCGACCGCCTACGTGTCGGTCGCCGCTGCCGCCGCCACCGGGTATCGGGAGCTCGCCGACACGCTCCACTCCGCCGGGTACCTCTTCGTCGGCGTGATCGTGGCCTTCCTGGTGCTCGCACTCGCCGCCAAGAAGCTGATCCAGCGCATCGAGCACAAGCACATGCACCACGAGGACGCGATCGAACCCGGTGCGGACGTTGCGGCCGGCGGTGACGTGAAAGACTGAGGCAATGCCCGCCGCCGACGCCGCCTCACCGGGAGCCGATGTGCTATGGCTCGCGCGCCTGGAATACCGCTTCCACTCCTGGCGGGAGCGACGCGCCCGAGCCCGCGGACTGACGCCGACCGTGACGCCCTTCCCCGGGTACGCCGGACGCGAATGGGTGCGCGTGCTGGGGCGGGTGCTGATCGTTCCCCCACGTCCGGCCAAACGGTCCTCCGGCGCCTATGCGAGCGTGCGGGGGTGGCGCAGCTTCGCGGCCGTTCCGGTCGGCTACGCGCAGGTCTCGGTCACGATCGGCGGCACCACCCACGAGGTGGTCGCCGACCGCGGCGGGGTCATCGACGCCGTACTCCCGGCGCAGCTGGAGCCGGGATGGAACGAGTTCGAGATGTCGGTCGAGGGCGGGCAGCCGGTGCGCACCCGCGCCTTCTCCGTCGCGCCCGACACCCGCTTCGGGGTGATCTCCGATGTCGACGACACGGTCATGGTCACCGCACTCCCCCGACCCCTCATCGCGGCGTGGAACTCCTTCGTCGTTGACGAGCACGCGCGGCAGCCGGTCCCCGGAATGGCCGTGCTGACGGAGCGGCTCGTGCGGGAGAACCCCGGGTCCCCCCTCATCTATCTGTCCACCGGCGCCTGGAACATCGCCCCCACCCTGAGCAGATTCCTGCAACGGCACCTGTTCCCGCCCGGCGCGTTCCTGCTCACCGATTGGGGTCCCACCCACGACCGGTGGTTCCGCAGCGGCAAGGAGCACAAGCTGACGAACCTCCGCCGGCTCGCCCAGGAGTTCCCCGGCGTGAAATGGCTCCTCATCGGCGATGACGGTCAGCACGACGACGAGCTGTACACGCGGTTCGCCGTGGAGCATCCCGACAACGTCGCAGCGGTCGCGATCCGCCGCCTCTCCCCCGCCGAGGCTGTGCTCGCGGGCGGTCGCACCACGGTCGACCACGACTCCGCCGCCGATGTGCCCTGGGTCACCGAGAACGACGGTGCCGGCCTGCTGGAACGGCTCGCGAGCGTCGGCATCCTGCGCTCCTGATCCTCGTGTCCCACCCCGCGCGTAGGCTGGCGCCATGTGCGGTCGATTCGTCGTAGCGGAAGTCGGTTCGGAACTCGTCGGCGTGCTGCGCGTAGACGTGGAAGGCGACGACCTGCCCGCCGCCTCGTTCAACGTCGCGCCGACCGACGCGGTCGCCGTCGTGCTCGACTCGGCGAAGACCGACCCCCCGACCCGACGCCTCGAGCGCGCCCGATGGGGACTGGTGCCGTCCTGGGCGAAGGATCCCAAGATCGGCGCGCGCGCCTTCAACGCGCGCTCCGAGGAGCTCGAGGACAAGCCGATGTTCCGAGGAGCCCTGGCCAAGCGCCGGGCGATCGTCCCGACCTCCGGCTACTACGAATGGAAGAACGTCGACGGGGCCAAGACCCCGCATTACATCCATCCCGCCGATGACGGCCCGCTGTTCATGGCCGGGCTCTACGAATGGTGGCGCGACCCCGCGAAGGCAGATGACGATCCGGCGAAGTGGCTGCTCAGCTTCACAATCCTCACCCGCGACGCGATCGGTCACCTCGGTTCCATCCACGACCGCATGCCGGTCTTCATGGATCCCGATCACGCTGACGCGTGGCTCGACACCTCCACCGACAACGTGCGAGACGTCCTCGATGCCGCCATCGATGCCGCGCCCGCGGTGGCTGAGACGCTCGCCGACCACGTCGTCTCGAAGGCGGTCGGCAATGTGCGCAACAATGCCCCCGGCCTCATCCTCCCGGAGGAGTGAACAGGGTCCTCCCATCGCGCGCACCTATCCTCGAATGATGACTCCCGACCCCGCTCCGCGTCTTCCGGCGCTTCTCGGGGCCCGAGAGTGGCAGGAGTGCGAGCAGGCGCACATCGAGCGGGCCGATGCCCTGACCGCCGCGCGCCGCGCGCGCGCCTCCCACGGCCGCACGCATCCCGTCGACGACTTCCTGTTCACCTACTACTCGTACAAGCCCGCCGTGCTGCGGCGGTGGCATCCAGGACCCGGCGTCGCCCTCGCAGACGCCGCGGCCACGCCCCGCGCCACCTGGCGCTGGTACTCCCCCGGCGTGGCCGACGGCTCGCTGGTCGTCGATGCCGCCGCCTTCGCGAGCGAGAAGCGCGCCCTTCTGGCCAACATCGGCGGCATCGTCCGTGCGACCGCGCGACGCGCGCCCGGATTCGACTGCTTCGGTCTGCACGAGTGGGCGATGGTGTATCGCGCGCCGGCGCATCGGCACGACATTCCCCTCCGCCTGGGGCAGCGCGGCACCGACGACGTCGTCGAGGCGCACGACCTGCGCTGCACCCACTTCGACGCCTACCGCTTCTTCACCGCCGACGCGGCGCCGCGCAACCGATCCCCATTGACACGCCAGACGCAGTCCTCCCGAGAGCAGCCGGGATGCCTGCACGCCGGAATGGACCTGTACAAGTGGGCCGTCAAGCTCGGCCCACTCGTCCCCGGCGACCTGCTGCTCGATGCGTTCGTGCACGCCCGCGCGATCCGCGACCTCGACATGGAGGCCTCGCCCTACGATCTGCGGGAGTGGGGTGTCCTGCCTGTGGCCATCGAGACGCCCGAAGGCAAGGCGGAGTACGTGCGACGCCAGCGAGCGCTCGCCGCGCGAGGACAGATCCTTCGCACACGCCTGCTGGAGATCATCGACGCGACCGGCTCAGCCGGCGCTCGTGCAGCCCTCGCACGGGAGCAGGACTGATCCGGCATCCGCCTGCTCGACGCGCAGCGTCATGACCCGCTCCGCCGCCTCGATGAGCCGTTCCTGCGGGAGCACGCCGGACTCCACCGCGGCCACGATCCCCTCGACGAGGCGCCCTGCCGACCCCGCATCGGTGAACATGACCGCCAGCACCATGTCGTTGCCCGCGGCGACTGCGGCCACGGCGTTCGCGACGGGATCGGAGTAGCCCGCGACCCCGGAGGCCTGCAGCATCCCGAGGTCGTCCGTGATCGCGACGCCGGTGAATCCGAGGTCGTCGCGCGCGATGCGATGCCATTCCGAGGACAGCGAGGCAGGCCGCTCATCGACCTGCGTGTAGGCGAGGTGGCCGAACATGAGCAGCGGGGCGCCCGCGTCGATGCCGGCCCGGAACGGCATCCCGTCGGACTCGTCCCACTCCGCACGGGTGAGGGAGGTGCTCGGGATGCTCTGATGCGAGTCTCCGGGGGCGGCACCGTGTCCGGGGAAGTGCTTGAGGGTCGACAGCGCCCAGGGCGCCTCCCCCTCGACCGCGGCCTCGACGCGTCGCGCCGATTCCGGCCCGCTCGTCCCGAGCGCGCGACGGAAGATGAACGACGACGGGTCGGCCGCGACGTCGGCGACGACCCCGAAGTTGACCTCGATGCCCGCGCGCTGCACGAGTGCGGCCCGCCCCGCGAACGCCGCTCGCACCTGGTCCGGGTCCGCGGATTTGAGGTCCACCGACGAGGGGAACCGATCCCATGGCAGACGCGACACGTCGCCGCCTTCCTGGTCGATCGCCAGCAGCGGCGGAAGGGTCGGATCCGGCGTGAGCGCGGCCGTGACAGCACGAAGAGCATCCTCGTCCGCGGGGATGTTCGCCCCCATGAGGATGAATCCGCCGATCCGCGTGGAATCCATGTAGTCGCGCAGGGTCGCGGGATCGGTCGTGGGGACGTGTCCCATCACCACGGAGGCCGCGATGTCCCGCAGATCCATCGCCGAGATCAGGGCCGTGGCGCGCTCACGCGCGTCGTCCTCGGCGGCGACGACGACGATACCGCCCGATGTCGATTCGTCCGCTCCCGCCGCCACAGCCTCGGCTGCACGCGCCGCCGCGGAGGGGACCACGGTCCCCGACAGCACCAGGCCGCAGGCGACCAGCAGCGCGGAGGCGGAACAGCGACGGATCACGCCACAAGCCTACGCACCCGCGGGATGTCCGATGCCGGGGACAGCGAGGAGGAGCTGCTCCGGCGGGCTGACCCGCGCGGCCGTGACGACCTCGTGGATGAAGGCGAGCTTCGTGCGCACCGGGGGTGAGATCTCGAAGGGGTACAGGTCGCCGAACCCCATCGAACGGTTGATCCTGTTGAAGGCCTGCGTCATCCACTCCCAGTCGTTCAGGAGGCGCTGGACAGGTTCATCCTCGTACTCGCTGCGCGGAACGATGTCGGTGTCGCGCAGATTCGTGACCCGCGCATCGAGGCGGATGCCGATCGCCGCGGCGGTCTGGAGCGTGCCCGTGATGTGGAGATAGTGCGCGAACGTCTCCGCGAAGTCCTCCCACGGGTGCATCGTCGCGTACTCGGAGATGAAGGCCGTCTGCCAGTCCGCGGGCGCCCCCACCGAGTAGTGCCGCTTCAACGCGTCCTGATAAGACGCGCGCTCGTCGCCGAACAGCTCGCGGCAGCGCGCCCACTGCGCGTCACCGACTACGACGATGTTCTGCAGGTAGTGACCGACCTCGTGGCGGAGGTGGCCGAGGACCGTGCGATACGGCTCCCCCAGCCGCACCCGGACGGCCTCACGTCGATCGTCCAGACTCTCGGCCAGGTCGATCGTGATGATGCCGTTCGCATGGCCGATGGTGATCCGGCGCCCCTCCGACAGACTGGAGAGCAGGTCGAACCCGAGCCCGCCCGCCTGCAGGTCCCAGGGCGCGATCGGAAGACCGAAGTCGGCGAGCTGCAGGATGAGCCGGCGCTTGGCTTCTTCGACCTTCGCCAGCTTCTCCAGCGCGATCGTGTCATCGGCGGGAGGGTGCGTGCGAGTCAGCCGACAGGAGAAGCACCGGCCGGCGGGTGCGCTCTCCCAGACCAGCCAGTTGCAGTCCCACTCGCGGTTCGAGCACGTGTACCAGGTCTGCCCGTCGATCTCGGCGCGGCCGTCGCGCAGTCCGACGAACTGGCGGGAGAGCACGTGGTAGCCGAGGTCTGCCCCGCAGGAGGTGCAGACGAGCGCGTCGAGGTAGGCGAAGTGGCGGCAGTACGGACACCGCGGCTGAGTGCTCACGATCTCACCGTAGCGGGGTGCCGACGGAGGCGGCTCACGGCTCGGGAGCGAGCGAGACGCGCAGCAGCAGGTCGTCCTCCGCGCGGGGACTGCCTCGGCCGTCGGTGTTGCCGGTCAGCACCCAGATCTCCCCCTCGCCGACGCGGATCACGTCGCGCAGACGCCCCTGTCCGGCCAGGGCGGGTGCCGGTTCGCCGACCATTCGTCCCTCCGCGGTGTCGACCGCCCACAGTCGCTCGCCGCGCAGGCCCGCCACGAAGACCGTGCCGCCCACCGCCGCGATCCCGCTCGGACTCGCCTGGTCCGTGGGCCACGCGGCGACGGGAGCGATGAACCGCGGGTCTTCGGAGGGCCCCTCGACCGTCGGCCATCCGTAGTCGCCGCCCGGCGTGATGAGGTTGAGCTCGTCCCACGTGTTCTGGCCGAACTCGCTCGCCCACATCCGCCCGTCGTCGGTCCAGGCTATGCCTTGGACGTTTCGATGTCCCCGCGAGTACACGAGCGACCCGAAGGGGTTTCCCGGAGCAGGCTCTCCCTCGGGTGTCGCCCGCAGGATCTTGCCGCCGAGGGAATCCGGGTCCTGCGGAGCGTCGCGGTCCTGAGCGTCGCCGGTGGTCACGTACAGGCAGTCGTCCGGCCCGAACGCGATCCTGCCGCCGTTGTGCGTCGATGCCCGCGGTATCCCGGTGATCACCGGCTCGAACCCGCCCAGGGCGAGCGCACCGCGTGCACCGTTCAGCGGCGCCCGCACCACGCGATTGTCTCCCGCCGCACCGTGATAGGCGTAGAGCCAGTCCGTGCCGCCCGCTGCGCGGAGGGCGATCCCGTGAAGGCCCGACTCGCCGCCCGAGACCACGCCCGGGACCACGCCCGCCTCCCGCGACTCGCCTTCCGCGGTGAGCTCGACGATCACGCCTGTGTCACGCTCGGAGATGAGAGCACCGCCACCCGCGAGCGCGACGACGCTCCACGGGGTGTCGAGTCCGCTCGCGAGGGCGATCGGGTCGCTCGCGGGGCGCCAGAACGACGAGGCCTCCTTGCCCGGTGCGACGGACGGCGAGGATGCCGCCGTCGGCCGTCCGGAGACGGTGGGCGCCGGGCCGGGACCGGACCCCGCGCACCCCGTGATGAGCAACGCGACCGCCGCCGCCGCGGCGAGCGCCGCGGCCCGCGTCCCGCCGGTCACGACCCGTCCGCGGCCGCCTCGACCGCGGCGATGTCGATCCGGTGCATCGTGAGCATCGCCTGCACGGCTCGATGCGACCGGCCGGGATCCTCGTCACGGATCAGCTCGATGAGGCGGTCCGGGATGATCTGCCACGAGAGCCCCCACCTGTCCTTGACCCAGCCGCAGGGCTGCTCCTGGCCGCCGGCGCCCACGAGGGCGTCCCAGTAGCGATCGACCTCGGCCTGGTCGGCACAGGCCACGTACATCGAGACGGCTTCGGTGAACGGGAACTGCGGCCCGGCATCCATCGCCAGGAAGTCGCGTCCACCCAGCCGGAAGTGCGCGTGCATCACCTTGCCGCCCATCCCGGGGATCTCGACCGGGTAGCGCCCGATCGTGACGACCTCGGAGTCCGGCACCAGCGAGGTGTAGAACGCGATCGCGGCCTCGGCATCGGCGTCGAACCAGAGGAACGGGGTGACATCGCCCATGTCCACACCATCGCCCACGGCGGCGTGATCCGCAATGCCCGCGGAGCGGTGAAGCGCCTCGAAACCCTCAGACCTGCAGCGCCGCGCGCGTGGTCAAGGACGGGTGAGGTCGCGCTGGCCGAGTCCGCGGACGAGGTAGCCGATCGCCTCGGCGAGCGCCTGCGAACTCAGACGGCCGACGCCGGTCGCGTTGACGAACGCGTGGATGTGTCCCTCGACGACCTGCAGGGTCGTGGGGACCCCGGCGTCCTTCAGACGTTCGGCGTATGCGATGCCCTCGTCACGCAGCACGTCGAAGCCGGAGACGGCGACGTGAGCCGGAGGCAGCTGCGTGAGCGCCGCTGCTTCGGCGCGCAGGGGCGATGCAGACGGGTCGAGTGCATCGGCCGGCTTCGTGAGGTAGTGCGCGCGATACCAGTCCATCTGCTTCTCGGTGAGGAAATACCCGTCTGAGAACAGGCGATACGAAGGCTGCTTGTCGGCGAGGTCGGTCACCGGGAAGAAGAGCAGCTGAAAGTCGGGGGCGCCGGCAGGGTCATCGACAGTCGCAAGGCTCACGACCGCGCTCAGGTTGCCTCCGGCGCTGTCCCCCGCGACCGCGACCCTGCTGTTCGGTCGGTTCTCCCGCACCCAGAGGTAGCTGTCGATCGCATCTTCGACCCCCGCGGGGAAAGGATGCTCCGGCGCGAGGCGGTAGTCGACCGAGATCACCTCGAGCCCGCTGGTGGCGGCGATGAAGCGGCACACCGAGTCCGCGGAGTCGAGGCTGCCGAGCACCCACCCGCCGCCGTGGAAGTAGACGACGGTGCCCTCGGCCTCCCGGCCGTTGAGATATCGACGGCCGGGGACGGAACCCGCTCGCGTCGGGATCTCGATGTCCTCGACCGTGGTGACGGGCATCGATCCGCCGAAGATTCGCGCCTCGGAATCGATCTGCGCACGGGCGCGGTCGAGTGGGTGGTCGGAGAAATCTGAGCCGGGAAGGGCATTGAGCAGCCGCAGGGCCATCTGCACTTCGGTGTACAGGCGTTGGCCGTCGACGACGACGGGCCGGCCTGCGATGATGCGCTGGACCGGTTCGGGGAGGGCGCCCAGCGTGCGGATGACACCGCGCATCAGGCGTTCCGAGGGGACGAAAGAGGTGGGCATAGCAGTTCCTCGAGTTCAGCGTCATCGACGATTCGGGGGGGACGACCGGCGGGCCGGTCGGGACGGGTTGCCGTTGATGCTAGCGAGAGACCCCGCGCGGTCACGGTCCGCCCTCGCCACACAGCGGACACGAACGGCCACGTATGATGACCTCCGTGCCCGAGACCTTCGCCCTCACCCCCTCATCGGCGGTGATCACGCCGAACATCCTCCGTTACCTGCTGCAGGTGGCAGACGAGCACGGCGTCTCGTTGGACCGAGCTCTGCGCGCGGCATCCCTCACCCGCGCCGCGATCGAGTCTCCGGCGCTTCGGGTCTCGTACCGTCAGGGGCGGGTGATCATCGAACAGGCCTTGACGATGCTGCCGGTGCCGGCCCTGGGACTGGAGGTCGGTGGCCGGCAGCCGATCACCGCCTCGGGACTTCTCGGACTCGCGATGATGTCGAGCGCCACCCTGCGCGAGGCCGTGATGGTCGGGCTTCGCTTTCAGAACCTCGCCGGGTCGATGGTGCGCTGGAGTTCGACAGAGGAAGCCAGCGCGCTCGTGGTGACCGCCGCGCTGCAGGAGCCGTCGTCCGCCGTGGGCAGGTTCCTGGTGGACGAGGGCTTCGCCACCATCACCCGGATGGCCCGCGACGTCGCGGGAGGGGTGGGGCCGAGACTTGTCGAACTGTCCCACGCCGCCGGTGCCGACTCCAGCGTCTACCGCGAGCATTTCGGCAGCGCGGTGCGGTTCTCCTCGACGCGCAACGCGTGGCACATCCCGCTCGCGGCCGCGCACGCGCGCCTGCCGAGCGCCGACGCATGGACGCATCGCGACACCGTCACCATGCTGGAGGCGCAGACCGAGAGCCTCGTCGAGCGCCAGGAGCTCGTCGCCGTGCTCGCCGCGCAGATCGAGGAGGCCCTGCCGGAGGTGTTGCCGCTGGCGGTGCACGCGCGTGCGCTCGCGACCAGTGAGCGCACCCTGCGCCGCAGGCTGATCGAGGTGGGCGCGAGCTACTCCGGTGTGCTCGACGACGTGCGCAAGCGCCTCACCGCGGAGCTGTTCGCCTCTCCGCAGCTCACGACGGCGGAGATCGCATTCCGCTTGGGCTACCAAGAAGACCGCTCGCTGCGCCGCAGCACCCAGCGTTGGTTCGGCTCGTCTCCCGCGGCACTGCACGCCGAGGCGCGGCGCCCGAGCCCTGCCCGCTGAGGCCGAGAGAACGAGGAGCGGTTTCAGCCGGTCACCGGCCGTGGCCGCCGCTGTCCGATTCCTGGGTGCCACAGGTCCGCCGACCGTCAACGCGCGCGCACTACCGTGAGGGCTTCTCCCCGCACAAAGGATTGCCGATGAACACCTCACCCCCTGCCGCCGTGCACCCGCTCGAATCGACGGTCTGCGTTATCGGAGCCGGCCCGGCCGGACTCGCGGTGGCGCGCGCTCTGAGCGAGAGGGGCATCGACTACACGCACCTCGAGCGCCACTCGCAGGTGGGTGGAGTCTGGGACATCGACAATCCGGGCACACCCATGTACGAGTCCGCCCACTTCATCTCCAGCAGGACGGTGTCGGGCTTCACCGGATTCCCGATGCCCGACGACTATCCGGACTACCCGGGTCACGAGCAGATTCTGGCGTACCTGCGATCGTTCGCAGATGCCTACGGCCTCACGGCGCGCATCCGGTTCGGCGCCGCAGTCGCCACCATCGACGCCGTGCCGTCATCGACGCCAGGAACCCCGCGCTGGCGCGTCACACTCGAGGACGGCACCACCACTGACCACGAGCGCGTCATCGTGTGCACCGGCACCCAGTGGCATCCGTCCACCCCCGACATTCCGGGCGACTACACCGGCGAGATCCGGCACAGCCGTGACTACCGCTCGCCATCCGAGTTCACGGGACGGCGCGTGCTGATCGTCGGCGGCGGAAACTCCGCGTGCGACATCGCGTGCGACGCGGCCCGCACGGCGGAACGGGCGGCGATCAGCATGCGGCGCGGCTACTGGTTCATCCCGAAGCACGTGTTCGGTGTGCCGTCGGACATCGTCGGAGGCAAGGGATCGTTCCTGCCCAAGCCCCTCGAACGGGCCATCTTGCAGCCGATGTTGACGCTGCTCACCGGCGACCCGACGCGCCTCGGTCTGCAGAAGCCCGACCACAAGCTCTTCGAGGTCCACCCGGTGCTGAACTCGCAATTGTTCCACTACCTGCAGCACGGTGACATCGCCGCGCGCCGCGGCATCCGCCGAGCGGACGGACTCGCCGTGCAGTTCACCGACGGGACCACCGAGGAGTTCGATCTGATCGTCATGGCGACCGGCTACCGCCACCGCGTGCCGGTAGGTCAGCGCTACTTCGGCGATGAGCAGCATCCGGACCTCTACCTCAACTGCGTCTCCCGTGAGCACGCAGGGCTGTATGGAATCGGATTCATCGAGACCAACAGCGGCGCGTACGGGCTGTTCGACCAGCAGGCGCACCTGCTCGCGTCGTTCATCGCCGGCATCCGCGATGGCGCACCGGCCGCAGCCGAGTTCGAGCAGATGCGCACGAGCGATACGCCCGATCTCTCGGGCGGGCTGCACTTCGATTCATCGCCGCGGCATCGCGGCTACGTCGACTCCGACGCCTATGCGAAGTACATGAAGAAGCTGGCTCGACGCCTCGGCTGGCCCCTCACGGGACGCGCACCGCATGTCGACGCCACCCGTGTGCTCGAGCGGACCGAGGTCGCCGCGTGAACTTCGACTACCGCGACAAGGTCATCGTCATCACCGGCGGCGCAGGCGGGATCGCGGGGGCCTTCGCCTTCGAAGCCGCAGAACGCGGCGCGCGGCTCGCGCTCGTCGACATCCGCGCCGAGGCCGCCGCGCGCGCCGCTGCCGCGCTGTCCGGCAACGGACACCGCGGGTTCGCCGGCGATCTCACCGACGATGACGAGGTCGAGCGCATCCTCGGCGAGATCGATGCGGCTTACGGTCGCATCGATGTGCTCATCAACAATGTCGGCATGGCGAGCGCGGAACGCTTCGATGTGCGGTCGGTGGAGAGCATCCGGCTCGAGACCGAAGTGAACCTGCTATCACCGCTCGTGCTGACCCGTCTGGCGCTGCCGCTGCTGGGTCGCGCACGGGACCCGCGGGTGATCACGACGGTGTCGCTCGGCGGGATCTTCCCTCTCGGCGAGGCGCCGATCTACACAGCGTCGAAGTTCGGCCTGCGCGGTGCGATGCTCTCGATCGGACTCGACCTGCGGCACAAGGGCATCACCGCCGGGTCCGTGCTCCCGTCGGCGACGGACACCCGGATGCTGCGGCAGGAGGCGATCGACGGCGGCAACTCGCTGCAGTTCCTGGATCCGCCGCAACAGCCCCGTATGGTGGCTCGCGCGATGATGCGCATGCTGGACCGGCCGCGCCTGGAGATCTACCCGAAGCCGTCCGAATCCGTCCTCATCCGCCTCGCGATGCTCGTGCCCAACGCGCTCCCGCAGGTGATGCGCGGATTCCGCCGCCGCGGCGAGCGCGGCATGGCCCGCTACCTCGCCGAACTCGAGCGCGACGGTCACGTCGTGCGCGAAGGGGACGCACTCGTCCTGAAGGAGACTGCGTAACCGGGAGTTCTGGTGGACCTGAGGGGACTCGAACCCCTGACCCCCTGCATGCCATGCAGGTGCGCTACCAGCTGCGCCACAGGCCCATGCGAGTGCATCGGAAACCCGAATCCTCGGACGCGCGAACGTGCGCTCCCGCTGGTTTCGGACGCCCAAGTCTAGCCGACGGCCGGTGCGGAGGCGTGCACACGGAGGCGCCGATCGTCGGGGCCCCTCACCGGGCCCCCTGCGTTCGCAAGGGCCCCGGTGAGGGGGCGTGAGGACACTACGCCGCCGGCACCAGCGTCGGCGTCGACCACGACGTGCCGACGGAGTTCACCGAGCCTACGCGGAAGTACCACGCCTGGCGGGCGAGGTTTCCGGTCCGGAAGGTCAGGACGTCGACCGCCGTCGTCCCCGAGCCCTCGACGGTCGCGAAGTCGCTCGTTGCACTCCACTGGATCCGGTAGCCGGTCTCTCCCGTGACGTTGCTCCACGAGACCGTGACCTGCTCATTGCGACCCTGGCGGGTGGCGACGGCCGACCGGATGGCCGGCGCGGGTGCCAGGGCGCCGATGGATACTGTCGCCGAGGTGTTCGAGAAGGCGGAGGCGCCTGTCACGTTGACCGCGCGCACCCGGTAGACGTAGCTCGTCGAACCCGCCGGTGTGGTGTCCACGAACGTGACGCTGCCCGTGCTCGTGCGGGCGGGAGCAACCCCGACCTGGCTGAACGTCGCTCCGTTGTCGGACGAACGCTGCACCTCGAACCCGCTCTCATTGGTGGCGTTGTCGCGCCACGTGAGACTCACAGCGGGGCCGGGCTGCGCTGTCGCCGTCAGAGAGGTCGGCGCTGCCGGCACCGTCGCCGGCGCGCTCACGGATCGGGTGTTCGAGACCGACGTGACCGTCAGGCTCGGGAACTCCCCGCCGTAGCCGACCTTGTTCTCGGCGACGACCCGGTAGAGGTAGGCGGTGTTGCCGTTGGAGGACTCGTCGGTGAAGCTCCGCTGGCCTTTCCCATTCGCCTGGTCGAGCGGCGACGGGATCGTCCCGACGGTCGTCCAGGAGGCACCGGTCGTCGAACGCTGCACCAGGAATGCCGTCTCGGTGATGGAATTGTCGTTCCAGGTGACCGTCACGAGCTTCCTGCCCGTCGCAGGCAGCGATGCCGTGAGCAACTCGGGCGTCACGGGCGGCAGGGCGACCGACTCGGGGCGCATCATGTCCATCTCCTCGTGGCTGAGGATGTGGCAGTGGAAGACGTACTCCCAGCCGAAGTTGATGAGCTCGTTGGTGATGGGTGTCGTCGGATTGCCCTGCGCATCCAGGTTGTTGAAGCCGAGGGTCGCGCCGAGGGGCATCATCGGATTGAGCGGCCGCACGGCATTGGGAACCTCGAACGGCACATCCGGGATGATCGGGCGCAGCGCCACGATGGTGTCCTGGAGCGGATTCATCCGCACCGTGTCCTTCCATCCGAGCTCATTGGGCTCGGTCGGGCTCACGGCGTTGTCCCATGCCACGCGGTTGAGCACCTGGACGTCGTAGAGGTGGAAGTGAATCGGATGGCTGTCGACGCCGTTGTGCGTGAACCGCCAGATCTGCGTGCCGTCCGCCGCGCTGCTGATGGGCGTCACCTGGATGTCGCCGGCCGGAAGACCGTCGGTGCCGAGGTTCACCGCCGCCACGGGCAGGTTCGTCGCATCGATCAGCTCCGTCGGCGGATTCACGTAAGGGTAGAGCGTGACGTTCTGCTGGCCGGGGCTGGGCGGCTGGGCCTCGACACCGAGGTTGGCCGTCATCCGGCCGAACTCATCGAATGTCGACGCGTTCATCTCGTCGTGGATCGCCTTGGGCTGCATGTCCATGGTCATCTTCGATGTCGGGTCGGCGAGCGTGTTGAAGCTGAACGAGCCGGTGTTGTTGATCCGGACCACTCCGTCGCATTCCGTCCTGGCGCTGCCCGGGGCGTTGCAGTCGCTGCTGGCCGCGAAGCTCGTGCCGTACGCGGAGTTGTATGCCGCCTGCCCCACGATGATGGGGTTCTGACCCGCCTCGAACACGCCGGTGCCGTTGGCCTTGTGGGCGAAGGCGGACGTGAGCTTCGCGACGTCGTACGCCGGCGCGGCGGGACCTGCGATCGTCACCTGCATGACGGTGCGCGTGTTGGGACCATAGCTGGGCAGGATCGCCGGAGCCCCCGCGGGGCTGAGATCCGGCGCGCCGGTGTAGTAGTCGTACTGCGGCACTCGGGCGGGGAAGGCGGCCGGCGCGTCGTTGTACAGGATCAGCGTCTTGCCCGCGAACTTCGAGAAGTCCACGACGGCGTCGGCGCGCTCGGCGGGTGCGAGCAGCATTGCGTGCTTATCGACGTTTCCGACATCGAATCGGGTGGGATCCGTGATCCAGGTCGTCGGCTGCTGGCCGTCGATGACGGCCGGCTTCGGCAGGAAGCCGCCCTCGCTCGCGAACTGGACCCAGTCGGGACCTGCCGCGTCGTTGTTGGCATCCACCGGGTTCGGCGACACCGTCGGGTCGGTCTGCGCCGCCGCCAACTCCGCCGGGTCCAGAGCCACCTCCGTGAGGCCGTCGCCTTGCGTCGGGTCGGCGATGTACCACTGGAGGTTGAAGAAGCGGTCATTGGCCGCGTTCAGGAGACTCAGCCGATAGGGCTTGGCTTCGAGGGTCACCTTCGGGTACGCGACGCCGTTGACGATCGGCGTGTCGTTGAACTGCTCCATTCCCGCTGAGATGTTCGGCGTGCCCGGAATGAGCTCGGGTTCGCAGAAGGGGTCCGTCTGGTATTGCCAGGTCGACGGGTCGTCGAGCGCGCAACCCGCGTCGAAGTACGGGTTGGGAATCGGTCCATACGTGGTCCCGGTGGCCGGTGGCCAGAACCAGGGGCCGTACATCCACCGTCCATAGGCGCTCATGCCCGACGGATCGCCGGGGTTCTGCGCCGGCATGTACACGTGGTGGTACCAGAAGTCCCCCTCGCGGCCCCAGCGTGTCTTGTCCCACGTCGGGTCCTGGCCGTACCGGGTGATGTTCCCGTCGGCGTCCTTCGTGTCGTAGAGCTGCCGGTCGCCCGGAACGAATGTCCGATCCTGGATGACGAGCGGGATCGTCGCCTCCGGGCCGGGGATCACCCCGTCCACGATGAGCTTCTTCTCGGTGTCATCGGTGATCGTGTACCCGGCGGCCTCGCCCGCGTAGACGTTCAGCCGCGTGATCCCCCACGAGTGATCGTGGTAGAACATCAGCCGCGCGCTCTGCTGGTTGGTGTAGTAGAAGGTCGAGCATCCGTCGTCCGCAGCGGCGCAGGTGACCGATCCATCGGCCTCGGTCATGTCGGGGACGTTCTGCACGCTCACACCCTGAGGCCACGGCGTGTTCTGGTTCGCCGGGGTGATCCACTGGTGAGGCGTGCCGTCGCTGATCCATGGCGTGATGCCCCCGTGCAGGTGCAGGGTGGCCCGGTTGTCCTTGAAGCAGTGGTCGGCTTTGGACGCCTCGGTGCACATGGGGTTGCGCACCTCATCCGTGACCTCGGAGCTGTTCGTCGGCTCCGTCATCGCCGCAGGGCCCATGCCGGAGCCCATCATGGAGCTGTCGGTCGGCAGGAACAGGTCGCCGTCGACATCGGTCGGAAGGAGATTCCGGAAGACGATCCGGACCGGCTTGTCCTTGGTCGCGCCGATGAACGGACCGAGGTACTGCGGTGCCGTCACGGCGAGGTACGGGTTGCCGGCGTCGTCGAGGATGGGAACCTTCGTCCCGTCGAGCAGCTCGTTCTCGAGGGGCACGTGCTGGCTCACAGCCGCGTTGTCGGGCGTCTCGAGCTGCACGTACCCGCGCACGAGCGTGCCGCTAGGCAGATCCGAGGAGAACATCGTGCGGTACTGGACGAGTCCGATGACGTATTCGTCCGCCTTCACGCCCGCGTAGTCCTTCTCGGCGGGAACCGCCGTGGGAATGAACTTGGCCCCGGGGCCGGCGGGACACGCCGGCGGCGCGCACGTGAGCGGAAGGTCGTCGACGAACTTCCGCATGCCCTTGTCGAGATAGCCGTCGCCGGCGGTGTCGACGGTGATCGCCGTCACCGCTCCGATATCGGTCACGGCGGTGGCGTCCGCGCCCGTGCCCGTGCCCGACGGGTCTGTGATCGTGACATCGGGAGTGCCGGTGTAGCCCGAGCCGAAGTCGACGACGTTGACGGCAGACAGTGCGAGAGTCGCGGTGACCGTCGCCGGACCGCCGCCCTCGGGGAAGTTCATCGGCGCGAACTGCGTTCCGTTTCGGATCGTGACGGCCGGCGCCGAGGTGTACCCGGACCCGGGCGAATCCACCACGACGGCCGTGACCACTCCATCGGCGTCGATCTCCGCGTGCGCCCTGGGGACCGTGCCGTCAGGACTCTCGGGAAGATCGAAGTCGACCGTCGGCATGGTGTAGGCGCTGCCGCCGTCTTCGATCGCGATGACATCGACCCCGCCCGATCCGATCGCCGTGGCTCCCGATCCTCCCCCACCGGACAGCTGTACGTCGAAGGATGTGTACCCCGAGCCGGCGACGACATCGGTGAAGCCGATCACCACGCCCGAGGTGCTGACCGTCGCCGTCGCTGTTGCGGATGCTCCCGTGCTTCCGTCGACGGTCACCGTCGTGCTGCCTGCGAGGTAGTCGTGGCCGGGAGCTGTGACATCGATGCTCGCGATCCCGCCGGTGACCGGGTCGACCTGGGCGACGGCTGCCGCATCGGTGCCGGTCCCGTCGATATGGACGACCGCGGTCGAAAGCGTCAGGGGGCTGTTCGCCCAATTGGGCCAGGGCCCGAAGTAGTGCGGGACCGTCGTCTCGTCGGTGGGTCCGCTCGGGGCGGCACTGGCGACCGGCCCGGGTATCACCGCCGACTGGATCACAAGCGTCGCCACCGCCACGGTGGCCGCTGCGACGACGATCTGGAACGACTTCCGACTGCTGCGGTATGACATTTCGCGCTCCCCCACGCATCATCGGCCTCGGAGAGTCCGAATACTGTCGAATCGTAGGCGGGAGGAAATACCTGGTCGAGAGATACTTTTTTCCGGAAACCGAACTCCTGTCTCAGGCGAGCGATCTCCCTGGCGGCGTCGATGCAGGCATGTGCTCCCCCGTGGTCCCGGGGCTTCGGCCGAAGGGACGAAGGGCCCTACCGGCCCGTGCCGTCACCCCTACGCTGAGACCATGGTTCGCGATGATTGGACCTTCCTTTCCAACCATGGACATGCACTGGTCTGTGTCGCCGCGGATCCGCATGTCCGCCTGCGCGACGTCGCTGCGCAGCTTCGGGTCACCGAGCGCTGTGCGCAGCAGATCGTGAGCGAACTGGAGGCCAGCGGCGTCATCCAGCGCACGCGGACCGGACGACGGAACACGTATGTCGTGCACCGTCATGCTCGATTCCGCCACCCGCTGGAGTCCCATCTGACCGTGGGCGAGTTCATCGACCTGGTGAGCACCGCACGGTCGAGCGCCGACGAGGCGTCCACCGACGCGCCTCCGAGCGCGGCGTGATGATCGGACGACACGATCGATCGGGGATGGCCCTGGCGGATCGACGCGGCGATCAGGCCGAGGCGTGAATCGGGAGCATGATATGACGCTCTACCGGGAGTTTTGGTGGACCTGAGGGGACTCGAACCCCTGACCCCCTGCATGCCATGCAGGTGCGCTACCAGCTGCGCCACAGGCCCATTTTTTGTCTTCCCGGGCGTTCCCGGGGCAACTCCTCTAGCTTACTACATGCCGACGAGTGGTCATGACCATCCGCGGCATCCGCTGGGAGGTCAGACCGTCTCCGAGCCGGACGCGGCGGGTGCCGTCGACACGATCGGCACCACGGGACAGTCCTTCCACAGGCGCTCGAGGCCGTAGTAGACGCGCTCCTGCTCGTGGAAGACGTGCACGACGAGATCGCCGAAGTCCAGCAGGATCCATCGGGCCTCCTGTCGTCCTTCACGACGAAGCCGCTTGTGCCCGGCCTCGAGAAGCTTCTCCTCCACCTCGTCGGCGATAGCCGCCACGTTGCGCTCGCTGCCCCCGGTGACCAGCAGGAAGATGTCGACCAGCGGCAGCGGCTCGCTCACATCGAGAGCGACGAGGTCTGCGCCACCCTTGGCCTCGGCGGCGGCCGCCGCGACGGCGACCATCTCCCGAGACTGCGTTCGCGCGGTCACGAGAACACCCCCGTCGCGAATGCGAGGATCAGCACGCCGACCAGCGCCAGCGCGAGGACGCCGGCGGTGATGGCGAGGGACATCATCAGGCGGCCGCCCTTCTCCGGAGTCGGCGGCTGGATGACCTCACCGGCGGTTTTCGACGTGCTCACCGCGGCGCTGGCCGCGATCGGGGTCGGCGACGAGTGCGCGGGAAGCTCACCGTCCACGAGCACGGCGTCCACCTCCTTGCCGTCGGCGGTGCCAGGCGCGTGCCCCGTCGAACCGAGCCCTTCGGGCAGGTTCAGAGTGCCGGTGATCAGCAGCTCGCCGGTCGAGGTGACCGGCGCGACGATCGGCGACATCGCGGGCGCCTGCGAGATGATGAGGGCGCTGGGCGCGCTGGCCGAGCCCGAAGACTCCGAGATGAGCTGGTCGAACGAGTTCGGTACCGCCGCCTCGGCGGGGTCGCTCGTGAGCAGGCTCGCGCCCAGAAGCGGGTTGACGACCCGCTCGCGGGTCGGCGCCTGCTCGGGGGTGGCGCGCGATGACTCCGTCGGCGTAGCCAGCCCGAAGATTCCCGCGGTCTCCTCGAGAGCCGACCGGTCGACCGCGGCCTCCTCGGTGGCGACTGCGGCGCGGACCTCCGGCGTCGCCGCCGCGGTCTGCTCGGTCGCCACGGCGGTGGCGACCGGAGCAGTGGCGACCGGACCGGGGGCGAACAGGGCGGCGAACGGGTCGGCGTCTTCGGCGGGCCGCGGAGCGGGAGACTCGGACTCCGCGTTCACCGGTCCGGCAGGGGCGAACGGCGAGGTCGCGGGAGACGACGCGGCCGCCGCGACCTCCGGCGTGATCACCGGGACCGACGCCGTGCGGATCCGCTCCTGCTGGCGGGCCTGCCGCCGCGTCAGCGGGGACACGCCCAGGTCGACGGCCGAATCCGCGATGGGGCGCTCGGAGACGATGGTCGGCTCGGCGGCGCGTGGAAGCGGCGCCGGAGGGGGAACGATCGCCGGCGGCGGCGCGATCGGCGTCGATTGCTCGACGGGCGTCGGGGGCGCAGGGGTCGCGGGTGGCGCCGACGGGATGTCGGCGGCGTCGGCGGTGCCGTCGGGGATGACCGGCGTCGCGCCCGTGTTGCGGATCTCGCGCAGCTGCTTTCGGGTCAGCGGGGGTGAAGCCGGGTGCTCGGGTGTGCTCATTCCTTGCTCCGGTAGAGGTGGTGCTTCGCAATGTATTGGACGACCCCGTCGGGAACGAGGTACCACACCGGGTGTCCTCGGTGTACGCGGTCGCGGCAGTCCGTCGACGAGATGGCGAGCGCCGGAATCTCCAGCTGGCTGACGCCACCCGTCGGCAGTCCGACCGTGCTCAGGTCGTGACCGGGTCGTGAGACCGCGACGAAATGCGCGAGGTCCCACAGTTCATCATGGTCTCTCCAACTGAGAATTTGCGCTATGGCGTCTGCCCCGGTGATGAAGAAGAGCTCCGCGTCCGGACGCTGCTGCTGCAGCTCGCGCAGCGTGTCCCGTGTGTAGGTCGGGCCGTCGCGGTCGATGTCGACACGGCTCACGGTGAACCGCGGATTGGATGCGGTCGCGATCACGGTCATCAGATACCGGTGCTCGCTGGGAGAGACGTCCGACTTCTGCCATGGCCGGCCTGTCGGCACGAACACGACCTCGTCGAGGTCGAAGGACTGGGCGACCTCGCTGGCGGCCACGAGGTGACCATGATGGATGGGATCGAATGTCCCACCCATGACCCCGATCCTCGGGGTGCGCGTCACCGTCATGCAGAAAGAGGCCTCAGTGGCCGTGCCCCACGTGCTGGACGTCGTTGGCGTGGGCCTTCGCGTACGCCTCCGCCTTGTGCGCGTGACGGTTCGCCACGTTCCGGTAGGAGAGCGTCACGAAGGCGAGCGCCGCGAAGACCACCACGGCGATGATTCCGTAGCCCACGGTCTCGAGGGCCACGTTGCCGTGGTGCTCGGACTCTTCGGCGGCGAACGCGAGGATCGAGGCGAAAGTCATTCGTGCTCCGTTTCGAGGATCGAGGCGAAAGTCATTCGTGCTCCGTTTCGAGGATGTGCCCCGGGTCACGGGGCTGTCTCAGTCTAGGCGGTCAGGCGCGGACGTGCCCGGCGCCCCGCGCCAGCCACTTGGTGCTCGTCAGCTCCGCCAGCCCCATCGGACCGCGGGCGTGGAGCTTCTGGGTGGAGATCCCCACCTCGGCGCCGAATCCGAATTCGCCGCCGTCGGTGAATCGCGTCGAGGCGTTGACCATCACGACCGCGGAATCGACCTCCGCGAGGAACCGCGCGGCGTTGGCGTCGTCGTTCGTGATGATCGACTCGGTGTGGTGGGTCGAGTACCGGCGGATGTGGGCCAGGGCGTCGTCGAGGTCGTCCACGACTCGCATCGCGACGTCGAGGCTGAGGTACTCCCGCTCCCAGTCGGAGTCGTCCGCAGCCACGATGCCGTCGGCCAGGCGCGCGACCTGCGCGTCGCCGTGCACGGTGACCCCCTCGGCCTGCAGGGCGCGAACCACCTCCGGAACGAGTCGGTCGGCGCCGCCGCGGTGCACGAGCACGGTCTCGACGGAGTTGCAGACACTGGGGCGCTGAACCTTCGCGTTGACCACGATGTCACGGGCCCACTCGATGGGCGCCGTCTCGTCGAGCACGATGTGCACGACGCCGGCGCCGGTCTCGATCACCGGCACCGTGGATTCGGTGACGACGGTCTCGATGAGCTGCGCGCTCCCCCGGGGCACGAGCACGTCGATGAGGCCGCGCGCCTGCATCAGCTCCCGCGCGCCCTCACGGCCGAAGTCGTCGACGGTCTGGATGGCCTCGGGGTCCACTCCCCGATCGGCCAGGGCGCCGCGCATCGCCCGAACCAGCGCGGCATTGGTCAGCTCGGCGGCGGACCCTCCGCGCAGCACCACCGCGTTCCCCGAGCGCAGCGCCAGGGAGGCGATGTCGACGGTCACATTGGGACGAGCCTCGTAGATGGATCCCACCACGCCGAACGGGACCGAGACCTTGGTGAGCCGGATGCCGCCCGGCAGTGTCCGCTCGTCGAGCACGCGACCCACCGGGTCGGGCAGGTCGGCGACCTCGCGCACTGCCGCGGCCAGCGCAGCCACGCGCGGCTCGTCGAGGCGCAGGCGGTCCTGGAGCGCCTCCGACAGCCCCGTGGCGCGACCGCGCTCGAGGTCGTCGGCGTTCGCGGCGACGATGGCCGCGGCATCCGCCTCGATCGCGTCGGCGACCGCGCGCAGCAGCGCGGACTTCTCGGCATCGTCGAGCAGGCCCACCGCGCGGGCGGCATCCTTGGCACGGAGCATGCGTTCGCGGGCGGTGGTGGCCGTTGTGGTCATCCGCCCAGTCTACCGACGGCGGTGCGCACCGGCCCGGTGGCGGCGGGCGCCGCCGGTTCCGGATTCGGGTCGAACCAGGTGCCGATGTCCTCGCCGTCCAGAGCCGCAGACACGAGGTCGGCGCTGGTCACGAGCACGCCGATGCCGGCCGCGGCCGCCAAGCGCGCGGCCGACACCTTCGTCGCCGCGCCGCCGGTGCCGACGCTGTTGACCACGACGGAGCCGAACTCGAACCCGTGCAGGTCATCGCCGTACTCGACGCGGGCGATCGGTCGTGCACCGGGCTCGCCCGGGGGCCGCGTGTACAGGGACTCGATGTCGCTCAGCAGCACCAGCGCATCGGCGCCGATCAGCTGGGCGACCAGAGCGGCGAGCCGGTCGTTGTCGCCGAAGCGGATCTCGTGGGTCGCGACCGTGTCGTTCTCGTTGACGATCGGGAGGATGCGAAGCCCGAGGAGTCGCTCCATGGCACGCCGCGCGTTCGACCGGTGCGTCGTGTTCTCGAGGTCGCCCGCGGTCAGCAGCACCTGGCCGGCGACGATGCGGAACGGACGCAGCCCCTCCTGGTAGCGGTAGATCAAGACGTTCTGCCCCACCGCGGCCGCGGCCTGCTGAGTGGCGAGGTCGCTCGGTCGCTCGTCCAGCAGCAGGTACGGCATGCCGGTGGCGATCGCGCCGGATGAGACGAGCACCACTTCGGTGCCGCGGGCGTGAGCGGCAGCCAGCGCCTCGATGATCGGTCGGATCTTCTGGGCGTTGTCGCCGCTGATCGACGACGAGCCCACCTTCACGACGACCCGACGTGCGCCGGGGATGTCAGCGCGACGACGTGCGCTCACGCCTCGTCCTCTTCCCACCCGCTCCCCGCGAGCCGCTCGGCCTCGAGCTGCGCGCGTGCCTCGGCCTTGGCATCCATCGACTCGTGGTACTTCTCGCGACGCTCCGAGGTCGTTCGACGGGTGCGCTGGAGCAGACGCGGGTCGGTGCCTCGCGGCGCCGTCATGAGCTCGGCCGCCGAGGCGATCGAGGGCTGCCAGTCGAACACGATGCCATCGCCTTCGCCGATGACCACCGTCGCGCCGGGCGTCGCCCCGGAGCGGAAGAGTTCGTCTTCGACACCGAGCTTCTCGAGGCGATCCGCGAGATAGCCGACGGCCTCTTCGTTCTGGAAGTCGGTCTGGTGCACCCAGCGCACCGGCTTCTCCCCCAGGATCCGATAGATGTTGCCGTACGTTCCGCCCTCGACGCGCACCGTGAAGTCCTTCTGCGCGCCCTTGGGACGGATGACGATGCGCTCGGGCGCCGGTTCCGCAGCCCGAGCGGTGCGGTGCTGGGCGACCACGTCGCCCAGCGCGAAGGTGAGCGGGCGAAGTCCCTCGTGGCTGACCGTCGAGATCTCGAAGACACGGAATCCCCGCGCTTCGAGGTCGGGGCGCACGAGATCGGCGAGGTCCTTCGCCTCGGGAACATCCACCTTGTTGAGCGCAACGAGCTGCGGACGCTCCCGCAACGGCACCTGCCCCTCGGGCACGGGGTAGGCCGCGAGCTCCGCGAGGATCACGTCGAGGTCGCTGAGCGGGTCGCGCCCGGGCTCCAGGGTCGCGCAGTCGAGAACGTGCACGAGTGCGGTGCAGCGCTCGACGTGGCGGAGGAACTCGAGGCCGAGCCCCTTGCCCTCGCTCGCGCCCTCGATGAGCCCCGGGACGTCGGCGACGGTGAAGCGCACGTCTCCGGCCTGCACGACGCCGAGGTTCGGGTGGAGGGTCGTGAACGGGTAGTCGGCGATCTTCGGTCGCGCCGCGGAGATCGCGGCGATGAGGCTCGACTTGCCCGCCGACGGATAGCCGACGAGCGCCACATCGGCGACCGTCTTCAGCTCGAGGAGGACATCGCCCTCCCAGCCGGGCGTGCCCAGCAGCGCGAAACCGGGGGCCTTGCGCTTGGGGTTGGCGAGGGCCGCGTTGCCGAGTCCGCCCAGGCCACCAGGGGCGACGACGAACCGCATCCCCGGCTCGATCATGTCGACCAGCGTCTCGCCGTCGGCATCCTTGACCACCGTGCCGACCGGGACGGCGAGATCGAGCCCCTCCCCCGCTGCGCCGGAGCGGTTGTCGCCCATGCCGAACCCGCCGTTGCCGGCGGTGCGGTGCGGCGAGTGATGGTAGGACAGCAGGGTCGTCACCTGCGGGTCGGCGACCAGCACGACGTCACCGCCGTGGCCGCCGTTGCCGCCGTCGGGGCCGGCGAGCGGCTTGAACTTCTCGCGGCGCACCGACACGCAGCCGTTGCCGCCCTTGCCGGCGCGCAGATGCAGTGTGACGCGATCGACGAACGTGACCATGCCGTCCCCCTCAGGTCTGGGTGCTCCCCAGAGTAAAGGGAAGGGGCGAGCCGAAGCCCGCCCCTTCCTCGAAGACTGTGTGAGTCCGTGGAATTACTCCGCGGCCGCCACGATGTTGACGACCTTGCGGCCGCCCTTCTGACCGAACTCGACCGAGCCCGCAGCGAGTGCGAACAGCGTGTCGTCGCCACCGCGGCCGACGTTCGCGCCCGGGTGGAAGTGCGTGCCGCGCTGGCGGACGATGATCTCGCCGGCGTTGACGACCTGGCCGCCGAAGCGCTTCACGCCGAGGCGCTGTGCGTTGGAGTCACGACCGTTGCGGGTGGAGCTTGCGCCCTTTTTGTGTGCCATCTCTGCGTCTCTTCCTGGCTTACTTGATGCCGGTGACCTTGACGCGCGTGAGGTCCTGACGGTGGCCCTGGCGCTTCTTGTAGCCGGTCTTGTTCTTGAACTTCTGGATCACGATCTTCGGGCCGCGCTCCTCGCCGAGCACCTCGGCCGTCACGGTCACCTTGGCGAGCTTGTCGGCGTCGGTCGTGACGGCGTCGCCGTCAACGAGCAGGACGGCGGGCAACTCGATCTTGTCGCCGATCTTCGCAGCCTGGCGGTCCAGGACGACGATCGTGCCGACCTCGACCTTTTCCTGACGGCCGCCGGCGCGCACAACTGCGTAAACCACTTCACACCTGTTTCTTCTGGGGAGGAGCGCTCGGCTCCGGTTGTCTTTGCGAGACTCTGCTCTTGCGAGACGAGGAAGTCTTGGTGCGAGCGGGCGGACCGCACGAACGGCTGCCGGGTTGCCGCAACACACCATCAGGTCTGCGACACGTGACGCACCAAAGGACGAGTTTACCGGATGCCGCCCCCAGCCGCAAAAGCGCACCGGGGTGTGTCGCACACGGCGCCGCTTAGGATCCCAGGTATGGCGATCCTGATCGATGATCCGCGCTGGCCCGCGCACGGGCGGATGTGGGCCCATCTCGTGAGCGATTCCGACCTCGACGAGCTCCACGCCTTCGCCGCCGCCCAGGGCATCCCGGCGCGCGGATTCGATCTCGACCACTACGACGTCCCCGAGGAGGCGCACGCGCGTCTGATCGCCGCGGGCGCCGAGCATGTGAGCGGCCACGACCTCGTGCGCCGGCTCATCGCGTCCGGCCTGCGCGTGACCGCTCGGCAGCGGCGGGGGCGCTGACACCCCGCCGCCCCTCGACTACTCGCCGGCGGGAGCCGGGGGCACCGGCGTGCCCGTGAGAGCGGCGGTCGTCACGCGACGGCGCGAACGGCCCTGCCCCGGAGCCTTCGGCTCGGGCAGCGCGCTGAGCACCGAGTCCAGCAGCAGATCCTTCTCCGTCTTGGCGGGGGCAGGCGCCGACTCGGAGCGCTTCTTGCGCTTCTTGCGCTCGGGCCGCTCGGTGCGGGGGGTCTCGTCGACCACAGCGGCAGGCTCGATCGGCGTCGCATCCGCGGCCGGAGCCTCATCGTGGTGGTGGATGGTGGATGCCGCGATCTGCGCGAGCGCCGACTTCACGCCCTCGGTGATGGTGTGGGTGCCGCCCGAGGGTGCAGGCGGAGTCGCGTTCGCGGCGCCGCGCCCGCGCCGCGATGAGGACGATGCGCCGGCCGATGCGACCGGACGATGCTTGACGACCGGGTCGTGGTGGACGATCACGCCGCGGCCGGCACAGACCTCGCACGGCTCGCTGAAGGTCTCCAGCAGCCCGAGACCCAGCTTCTTCCGCGTCATCTGCACGAGGCCGAGCGACGTGACCTCGGCCACCTGGTGCTTGGTCCGATCGCGGCTCAGGCATTCGACGAGTCGGCGCAGGACCAGGTCGCGGTTGGACTCGAGCACCATGTCGATGAAGTCCACGACGATGATGCCGCCGATGTCGCGCAGGCGCAGCTGGCGGACGATCTCCTCCGCCGCCTCGAGGTTGTTCTTGGTGACCGTCTCCTCGAGGTTTCCGCCGGAGCCGACGAACTTGCCCGTGTTGACATCGATGACCGTCATCGCCTCAGTGCGGTCGATGACCAGCGAGCCGCCCGAGGGGAGCCACACCTTGCGGTCGAGCGCCTTCTCGATCTGCTCGGTGATGCGGAACACATCGAACGGGTCGTGTTCGCCCTCGTACGCCTCGACGCGATCGAGGAGATCGGGCGCGACGCCCTCGAGGTACTTCGAGATCGTGTGGTGCGCGTCATCGCCCTGGATGAGCATCTTCGAGAAGTCTTCGTTGAAGACGTCGCGCACGATCTTGACGAGCAGGTCCGGCTCGGAGTGCAGCAGAGCGGGCGCCTGGATCGTCTCGACCTGCTTTGAGATGTGCTCCCACTGGTTGGTCAGTCGCTGCACGTCGCGCGTGAGCTGATCCTCGGTGGCGCCCTCGGCGGCGGTCCGCACGATCACTCCCGAGGACTCGGGGAGCACCTCCTTGAGGATCTTCTTCAGTCGCGCCCGCTCCGTGTCGGGGAGCTTGCGCGAGATGCCGTTCATCGCGCCGCCGGGCACGTAGACGAGGTAGCGGCCGGGGAGGGAGATCTGGCTCGTCAGGCGCGCGCCCTTGTGGCCCACCGGATCCTTCGTGACCTGCACGAGCACCTTGTCGCCGGTCTTGAGTGCCAGCTCGATGCGGCGCGGCTGGTTGCCCGTCTCGACGGCGTCCCAGTCGACCTCGCCCGAGTAGAGCACGGCGTTGCGGCCGCGCCCGATGTCGACGAAGGCCGCCTCCATGCTCGGAAGGACGTTCTGCACGCGGCCGAGGTACACGTTCCCGATCAGCGACGCATCCTGGCTCCGCGCGACGTAGTGCTCGACGAGCACGTTGTCCTCGAGCACCGCGATCTGCACACGCCCGTTCTTCGAGCGCACGACCATCACCCGGTCGACGGCCTCGCGTCGAGCGAGGAACTCGGCCTCCGTGACGACGGCGCGTCGACGTCCGGCCTCCCGGCCGTCGCGACGGCGCTGCTTCTTGGCCTCCAGCCGCGTGGAGCCCTTGATGCGCTGGGGCTCGGTGATGAGCTCGACGGCGCGCTTGCGCGGCTCGCGCTCGCGCTCGCGCGGCTCCGGCGCCTCGCCGGCGTCCTCGGCGGCCGCACCGCCGCGACGGCGGCTGCGCCGCCGCGACGACGAGCCGCTCGTGGAGGCGGGCGCCTCCTCCGGCTCCGCGGCCCGGCCCGGGCGGGCGGGGAGCGCGACGATCTCGGGGGCGTAGAAGTGGAGCTGTGTGGAAACCGAGGAGATGAAGGTCTCCGGCAGGAGCCCGAGGCTCACTGCGGTGACAGGGCCGGGTTCCTCGGTCTCAACGGACTCAGCCTCGACGGGCTCGGTCTCGACGTTCTCGGCGTCGGGCTCGGCCTCGGCCTCGGGCGCGGAGCCCTGCGTCGTCTCGGCCGACGGCTCGGCACCGGTATCCGTAGCGACCGGCGCGTGCGCGTCGGCGTCGGCCGGTGCGTCGGCGTCGGCCTCTGCCGGTGCGTCGGCCGTAACCGACACGTCGGCCTCGGCCTCGGCCTCGGCTGCCGCCTCGAGCTCGACCTCGACCGAAGCCTCCGGCTCGGCCGGCGTCTCTCCGGGCGTCTCCGCTTCGGCAGGAGCGTCCGGCGCACCGGGCTCCGCAGCGGCGGCCGGCGTGGACTGGTCGCCGCCCTCGGCGCCGGCGGACTCGGAGGAAGCCGTCACCTCGAAGGCAGGGGAGGCCGCGTCGGCATCGGAGGTGTGGTCAGGGTGGTCATTGTGCTCTTCAGCCATCACTGGCGTACTCCCTGCGGGCGGCACCGCGCGTCGCCCGGCGAAATCTCGTGCGGCGCCGCACCTGCGGTGCCGCGAACTCACTCGGTCTGCAGCCGGCCCGAGGCTCAGGCTGCGAAGGGCGTTCATCGCCCTGAAGTCTTCATGTGATGCGCTGGCGGCGCGGCCGCGGTGCATCGCGGACCATTATCGCACTTCTGCCGGGCATTTGCTCGCGGACGACGCGCCAGGACTTTGGTCCCGCGGAAGCCGGCGATACGCGATGCCAGAATCGAGGCATGGCCTCACCCCAGACCCACACCCGACCGACTGCGCTGGCTCTCTGGCTGATCGTCGCCGGCGCGGTGGGATGGTGGGCCGCGTTCTCGCTCACGATGGAGCGGTTCCACCTGCTGATGGACCCGCAGGCGAGCGCGTCCTGCGACTTCAGCGTGCTGGTGCAGTGCACCGCCAACCTGGAGTCGCCGCAAGGCAGCGTGTTCGGTTTCCCCAACCCCATCCTGGGGCTCACCGGCTGGGTCGCCCCCATCGTCGTGGGGTTCGCCATCCTCGCCCACGCGCGGTTCGCGCGCTGGTTCTGGTGGCTGTTCGCGCTCGGGATCGCGGGGGCGTTCACCTTCGTCGTCTGGTTGATCGGCCAGTCGATCTTCGTCCTCGGCACGCTGTGCCCGTGGTGCATGGTCACGTGGGCCGTGACGATCCCGACGTTCTACGCGGTCGTCCTCCACCTGCTCCGGGCCGGTCTGGTTCCCGCCCCGGCCGGCCTGCGCAAGGGCGCTGACGCGCTCATGAGCTGGACCCCGCTCCTCGCGATCCTCTCCTACGCGGTCATCGCGGTGCTCGCCCAGATCCGCCTGGACGTGCTGGGCTCGCTGTTCTGACGACCGCTCGCGAGGATTCCGCGATCGGGGAGATCACCGCCCGCCCGGACCGACGCGGGTCAGCCGAACCAGATGCCGAGTTCGCGCGCGGCGGACTCGGGGCTGTCCGACCCGTGCACGAGATTCTGCTGGACCTTGAGACCCCAGTCGCGCCCGAGGTCGCCCCGGATGGTGCCCGGTGCGGCGGTGGTGGGATCGGTCGTTCCCGCCAGCGAGCGGAACCCCTCGATCACACGGTTGCCGGCGAGTCGGATCGCGACCGATGGACCCGACATCATGAACTCGAGCAGCGGCTCGTAGAAGGGCTTGCCGGCGTGCTCGGCGTAGTGCTTCTCGAGCGTCTCGCGGTCCGGCTCGACCAGGCGGATGTCGACGAGGGCATACCCCTTCGCCTCGATGCGGGCGAGGATCGCGCCGGTCAGTCCGCGTGCGACGCCGTCGGGCTTGACGAGGACGAGGGTCTCTTCGGTGGCCATGGCACAGTCTCCGTTCGACGGTTCAGTCTTGGTCGAGGTTGTTCGCCGCGAGTTCGGCGTTGCGCCGATCGAGGGCGCTCCCCTTGATGGTGGCATATCCGTACATGCCGCCGAAAATGAGGGCGACGAGCAGGAGCGCGGGAACGAGGATCGCCCCCAGCGCGACGAGCACCTGCAGAGCCCACCCGAGGGCGATTCCCCAGCGGTGGCGCACGACGGCGGTGGTCGCGAGCATCAGCACCGCGACGATCGCGCCGGCGACGATGCCCCACCACGGGTCGATGCTCTCGGGCAGTGCGCGCAGACCGTAGATCGCCAGACCGCCGAGGAACGCGAGAATCGATTCGAACACGAGCACCACCGAGGCCAACGACTCTGCGGCCCCCCGGGGGCGGCGACGGCGCGGGGAGGACGCGGCGGGCGCGCTCATCGGCTCCACCCCGCCTTCCAGTCCTCGCTCTGCCCGAGCATGACGGCCTCACCGGCCAGCACCACCGATCCGGCGATCACGACCGCGCGTCGATCCGCGGACACCGCCCACGCGCGCGCCGCCTCGACCGCCTCGGCGAGATCGCCGTGCACGGTGACGCCTGCCCCGCGCGCCTCCGCGAGGTCGGCGATCGCATCAGGGTGGGCGGCGCGGTCGGAGGCCGGTGCCGTGGCGAACACGTGGGCGGCGATCGGCGCCAGCTCCTCGACGATGCCCGCCGCGTCCTTGTCTCCGAGGATGCCGAGCACGACGCCCCACTCGTCGAAGTCGAACGATTCGCGCAGGGCAGCGGAGAGTGCACGCGCGCCGTGCGGGTTGTGCGCGGCATCCACCAGCACCGTCGGGTCGACGCCGACCAGCTGGAGCCGTCCGGGCGAGGTGGCCTGGCCGAGCCCTTCCGCGAGCACGTCACCCGCGATCGGCTGTGCGCCGCCGCCGACCAGCGACTCGACGGCGGCGATCGCGAGGGCGGCGTTGAAGCCCTGGTGGGCACCGTACAGCGGCAGGTACTCGTCGGAGTAGGTGCCGGCGAGGCCACGGACGGTGACCTGCTGGCCACCCACCGCCAGTCGCTGCTCGGCGACGGCGAAGCCCTCCCCCTCGAACGCGATCGAGGCGCCGCGTGCGGCTGCGGCGGCGCGCAGCACCTCGGCGGCCGCCGGGTGCTGGCGGGCCGAGACGACGGCCGCGCCGTCCTTGATGATGCCGGACTTCACCTCGGCGATCTCGGCGATGGTCTCCCCCAGCCGTTCCGCGTGGTCCAGGTCGATCGGGGCGAAGACCGCGACGTCGCCGTCGGCGGTGTTGGTGGAATCCCATGCCCCGCCCATGCCGACCTCCAGCACGAGCACGTCGATCGGCGCATCGGCGAAGGCGACGAAGGCGAGAGCGGTGAGCAGCTCGAAGAAGGTGAGCGGCTCTTCGCCCTGGGCGTCGAGTTCGGCATCCACGATCTCGACGAAGGGGACGATCTCGTCCCACGCGTCGGCGACGGCCGCATCGCCGATCGGCTCGCCGTCGACGGTGATGCGCTCGGTGAAGCGCTCCAGGTGGGGGCTGGTGAACAGACCGGTGCGCAGCCCGTGGGCGCGCACGAGGCTCTCGATGATGCGGCTGGTCGACGTCTTCCCGTTCGTCCCGGTCACGTGCACGACGCGGTAGGTCTTCTGCGGGTCGTCGAGGTACTCCAGCAGTCGCGCGGTGCGCTCCTTGCGGGGCTGCACCCAGCGCTCGCCGGCGCGCTCGAGCAGCGCCGCGTACACGGCGTCGGCGCGGGTGCGATCACGATCGGTCATGCGGGCACCTCCACCCGGGTCACGGCCACGGTGAACACGCCGGCGTTCGCGAAGGTCCCGGCGCCGAACTCGGCCAGATGGTCCGGCGCGCCGACGGGGCGCTCCGCCGTCCAGACGAGCTCGCCGCCGTGCGACAGGGTGTGCTCGACCGCGAGGGTCTCCCCCGCGATGTCGGCGGCGTCGAATGCCGACTCGACCGCGGCGGCATCCTCCCCGTCGAAGAAGTGCAGACCCAGCCGGATGCGGTCGCTCACCTCGAATCCCGCCGCCTTGCGCGTGTCCTGCACTGCGCGGATGACGTCGCGGGCCAGGCCCTCGGCCTCGAGTTCGGGAGTCGTCGCGGTGTCCAGGAGCACGAATCCGCCCTCGCTCAGGAGGGCGATCGCGGTGCCGTCGCCGACGCCGCCCGCCTCCAGGGTGAGCTCGTACTCCCCCTCCTGCAGCGCGATCCCGTCGACGACGACGACCCCCTCGCGCTCCTCCCAGACGCCGGAGCGCGCACCCGCGATCACGTGCTGGACCTGCTTGCCCAGGCGCGGTCCCGCGGCCCGTGCGTTGACGGTGAGCCGCTTGCTGATGCCGAAGCGCTCGGCGACGTCGTCGGAGAGCTCGACCAGGTCGACCGCCTTCACGTTCAGTTCGTCCCGGAGGATCCCGTCGAACTGCGCGAGCGCGGCGGCGTCGGCAACCGCGACCGTCAGCAGCGGCAGCGGCAGGCGCACGCGCTTGCCTTCCCGCTTGCGCAGGGCGTTGGCGACGCTGGATGCCTCGCGCACGGCATCCATCGCCGAACGGATGTCGTCGGCGGCGGGGAACGCCGCCGCATCCGGCCAGTCCTGGAGGTGCACGCTGCGACCGCCGGTCAGGCCCTGCCACACCTTCTCGGAAACGAGCGGGATCAGCGGGGCGGCGACGCGGGTGAGCGTCTCGAGCACGGTGTAGAGCGTGTCGAACGCCTCGCGGCTGGCCGGGTCGTCGGTGACGCCCGTCCAGAACCGGTCGCGCGAGCGCCGGATGTACCAGTTCGTGAGCGCCTCGGCGAAGTCGCGGAGCTTGGCCGCCGCGAGGGTGGAGTCCAGGCCCTCCAGATCCTCCGCGACCTCGCGCACGAGATCGCCGAGGAGGGCGAGGATGTACCGGTCGAGCACATGGGTCGAGTCGGTGCGCCACGTGGCCTCGTAGCCGGACCCATCGGGCCCGGAGGCGGCGTTGGCGTAGGTCGCGAAGAAGTACCACGCGTTCCACAGCGGCAGCAGGAACTCCCGCACCCCGGCGCGGATGCCCTCCTCGGTGACGATGAGGTTGCCGCCGCGCAGCACCGACGACGACATCAGGAACCAGCGCATCGCGTCCGAGCCGTCCCGGTCGAACACCTCGCTCACGTCGGGGTAGTTGCGCAGCGACTTCGACATCTTCAGCCCGTCGGAGCCGAGCACGATGCCGTGGCAGGAGACGCCGGTGAAGGCCGGCCGGTCGAACAGCGCCGTCGAGAGCACGTGCATCACGTAGAACCACCCGCGCGTCTGCCCGATGTACTCGACGATGAAGTCGGCCGGGGCGTGCGCGTCGAACCACTCCTGGTTCTCGAAGGGGTAGTGCACCTGCGCGTACGGCATCGAGCCCGAGTCGAACCACACGTCGAAGACGTCCTCGATGCGGCGCATCGTGGAGCGCCCGGTCGGGTCGTCGGGGTTCGGGCGGGTGAGATCGTCGATGAACGGGCGGTGGAGGTCCACCTCTCCGGCCTCGTTGCGCGGCAACCGTCCGAAATCGCGCTCGAGGTCGGCCAGCGAACCGTAGACGTCCACCCGCGGGTGCTCGGGGTCGTCGCTCTTCCAGACGGGGATCGGCGACCCCCAGTACCGGTTGCGACTGATCGACCAGTCGCGCGCCCCCTCCAGCCACTTGCCGAACTGGCCGTGCTTGACGTTGTCGGGGACCCATGTGATCTGCTCGTTGTTCGCGAGCATGCGGTCCTTGATCGCGGTCACCCGCACGAACCAGCTCGACACCGCCTTGTAGATGAGCGGGTTCCGGCATCGCCAGCAGTGCGGGTAGGAGTGCTCGTAGCTGGCGAGTCGGAGCAGACGCCCCGCAGACCGCATCACCCGCACCAGGGGGGTGTTGGCATCCATCCACAGCTCGCCGGCCACATCGGTGACCTGCGGCAGGAAGCGCCCGCCGTCGTCGAGGCTCATGATCAGCGGGATGCCGGCGGCCTCGGTCACCCGCTGGTCGTCCTCACCGTAGGCGGGCGCCTGGTGGACGATTCCGGTGCCGTCCGAGACCGTGACGTAGTCGTCGACGAGGATGCGCCACGCCCGACCGGTGCCCCACGTCTGCGCGTCGGCGTAGTAGTCGAAGAGCCGGTCGTAGGTCACATCCTGCAGCTGGGCGCCGAGGACCGTCTGCTCGACGGCATCCCGGGCGGCCTCGGCGGACTCGTAGCCGAGATCCTTCGCGTATCCGCCGAGCAGGTCGGCGGCCAGCAGATAGCGGTGGGCGGTCGCCTCGACCGGGTCGTCGCCGGCGTGCACGTCGGCGGCACCGGCCGGGCCGCCGGGGACGACGACGTACTCGATGTCGGGACCGACCGCCAGGGCCAGGTTGGTCGGCAGGGTCCACGGGGTCGTCGTCCACGCGAGCGCGCGGACGCCCGTGAGGCCCAGCGCCTCGGCCTTCGCACCCGTGAGCGGGAAGGTCACCGTCACCGACGGGTCCTGTCGCATCTTGTACACGTCGTCGTCCATGCGCAGCTCGTGGTTGGACAGCGGCGTCTCATCGCGCCAGCAGTACGGGAGCACGCGGTGACCCTCGTACGCGAGGTCCTTCTCGTACAGCTCCGTGAAGGCCCACAGCACGGACTCCATGAAGCCCGTGTCGAGCGTCTTGTAGCCGTTCTCGAAATCGACCCAGCGCGCCTGGCGGGTGACGTAGTCCTCCCACTCGCGCGTGTAGGCGAGCACGGACTCGCGGGCCTTCGCGTTGAAGGCGCCGAGGCCCATCTCCTCGATCTGGCTCTTCTCGGTGATGCCGAGCTGCTTCATCGCCTCGAGCTCGGCGGGCAGTCCGTGGGTGTCCCATCCGAACACGCGGTCGACCTTCTTGCCGCGCATCGTCTGGAAGCGGGGGAAGACGTCCTTGGCGTAGCCCGTCAGGAGGTGCCCGTAGTGGGGCAGGCCGTTCGCGAACGGGGGGCCGTCGTAGAACACCCACTCGTCGGCGCCGTCGCGGTTCGCGATCGAGGCGCGGAAGGTCTGGTCGGCCTCCCAGAAGGCGAGCGTCTCCCGCTCGATCTCGGGGAACCGGGGGCTGGGGACGACGGATGCCGGAGCATCGGCCGCGGGGCCGAATGCGGAAGGTCGTGGGTAGGTCATCTCTGCTCGCAGGTGCTCGAAGGGACTCAGCCTGCCGGGACGATCCTCGCGGACCGCGGTACCACCCTGCGTGCCCCCGCGCACGGGGACCTCTCTCACTGCGGCTGTGACGGGCCTGCCCCGCTCGGTTCTAGTCCCACCTCGCGGCGGTTTCTTCCGAGAGCTCCCCGGTGATGGCCGGATCGATGCTTTCTGCGCACGATTCTACCGGGCTCGGGCAAGGGGATGCCGCAGACGGGATGCGGCGGGAATGCCCGCGCGGCATCCGCGGTTTCTGGACTCGTGCCAGAATCAGTGTCCGTGAATTCCCCCGCCCCCGCGCAGCGCCCCGCCCCCGGTTCCCTCGCCCCCCGTGTCGCCTGGGCGTCGATGGTCGGCACCTCGCTGGAGTCCTTCGACTTCTACGTCTTCGCCTACTTCTCCGCCTACTTCATCGGCCCGCTGTTCTTCGAGCCGCTCGGCCAGTTCGGCGGCGCTCTGCTGGGCTTCTCGACGGTGGCGCTCGCCTTCGTCGTGCGCCCGATCGGCGCCGTCCTGTTCGGCCACATGGGCGATCGGCTCGGCCGCCGCACCACGCTGCTGTGGACGATCGCGATCATGGGCATCGCGACGGGTCTGATCGGCCTGCTCCCCACCTACGCCCAGGCGGGATGGGTCGGCGCGCTCCTGCTGGTGCTGCTGCGCATCGCGCAGGGGCTTTCGCTGGGCGGCGAGTGGGGCGGATCGATCCTCATCGCGACCGAGCACTCCGGCCCGGTCAAGCGCGCCTTCTACGCCGCGATCCCCCAGCTCGGCTCGCCCGTGGGCTCCATCCTCTCCGCCGGGCTGTTCATCGTCATGACGCTCGCGCTCCCCGCGGAGGAGCTCGCCGCATGGGGCTGGCGCATCCCGTTCCTGATCGCCCTGCCGCTGCTGGCGGTGTCGCTGTACCTGCGATGGTCGATCACCGAGACGCCGGTGTTCGAAGGAGTCGTCTCCGAGCGGCGCCGCGACCGCCTTCCGTTCGTGGCGATGTTCCGCGCCCGTCCGGCGGCGATCGCGATCGCGATCGGCTCGGCGCTGCTGGGCATCGGCTCGTACTCGCTCATGAACACCTACACCGTGAACTACGGCGTCTCGCAGCTGGGCTTCAGCTTCCAGGATCTGCTGGTGGCCACCACGATCGGCGGTCTGCTCCAGCTGGTGACCATCCCCCTGTTCGGAGCGTGGGCGACCCGCGCGGGTTCCGCGCGGATCGTCATGTGGGGAGCGCTGGGAACGCTCCTGATCGCCTTCCCCATGTACTTCCTCCTCCAGTACGCGAACTTCGGGGTGCTGGTGGCGACCATGATCATCGGCGGCGTGCTCCCGACGATGTCCTGGGCGGCACTGGGCGGCCTCATGAACGATCTGTTCCCGGATCACTTCCGGTACTCGGCGCTGTCGGTGTCGTATGCCATCGCCGCGACCGTGAGCGGGTTCGTGCCTCTGGTCACCCTGGCCCTGGGAGGGGCGACCGGTTTCGCCTGGTGGCATCCCGGCATCGTCCTCGCGCTGCTGTCGGCGATCACCCTCGTGTCGGCCTGGGCGGCGTCGAGGCGCACGATCGAACCCGAGTCCGCCGCGGAGGCGGCCCCCCAGGAGGTGTCGGTCTGACGGGACGGACTGCGGCGCGACCGGGTACTAGGACCATCGGACAATGGCGCCGCTGTCGCGCCGGACGGATCCTTGAGTCGACGGATCGAAAGGATTCCCCCCAGGAATCCGGCGGAACCGGCACAATCGACCAAGGAGCATCATGAAGCGACTCATCATCGGCGCCGCAGCGGTCGTCGTGGTTGCCGTGCCGGCCGTGATCGGCCTCGCGGGCAATTCGTCGTTCGCGCAGACGGTGCCCGTCCGCGCGCCGGCGTCGGGACAGGTCGTCGATCTGACCTCGACGGACGACCTGTTCGACATCGGCGACGACGACGGCGGCGACGTCCCGCGCGACCAGCGCGTGGAAGACGGCGATGACCGCGGAGTCGACGAAGCCGAGGCCGGCGACGACAACGGCGGCGACGTCCCGCGCGACCAGCGCGTGGAGGTCGGCGATGACCGGGGAGTCGACGAAGTCGAGGTCGGCGACGACAACGGCGGCGAGGTCCCGCGCGACCAGCGCGTGGAGGTCGGCGATGACCGCGGAGTCGACGAAGTCGAGGTCGGCGACGACAACGGCGGCGGCGGCGAAACCGAGGTCGGCGACGACAACGGCGGCGGCGGCGAAGCAGAGGTCGGCGACGACAACGGCGGTTCGGACGACCGCAGCGGGTCCGGTTCGGGCGGCAGTGGATCAGGCGGTGACGACCGCGCTTCCGAGAAGCACGGCGGACACGGGAGCGACGACTGACGACCGAGCCCATCACTGAAGCCCCGACCGATCCCCAGCCGGTCGGGGCTTCAGGCACGCCCTGGAAGGTCATCGTCGAGGCCCGCGACGCGCCGTCGCACGTCTCGCCGACGGTGCGTCCACGGCGGATCATCCTTCGACTCGCGCTGGGAATCGCCGCAGCCTTCCTCGCGGTGGGGCTTCTCGGCGCCTTCGCCGCCCAGCTGCTGGCCGAGCGGGAAGCTCTCAACGACGCGGCCAATACGGCCGATGTCCTCGCCGAGGCGGTCATCCAGCCCAGTCTGTCGGATGACCTTCTCACGGGTGATCGGGCGGCCATCGATGCACTGGACGAGATCGTGCGGGAACGCGTCCTCGGAAGCGACGTCGTGCGCGTGAAGATCTGGAGCCCGCAGGGCACGGTGCTGTACGCCGACGAGCCACAGCTCATCGGCCGCACGTTCGCCCTCGGCGACGACCAGCGCATCGCCCTCGCCGAGCCGCAGACCCGTGCGGAGGTCTCGGACCTCACCGATGTCGAGAACGAGTTCGAGACGGGGGGCCGGCTCCTCGAGGTCTACCGCCCGCTGTGGACGCCGGACGGCACCGAGCTGCTGTTCGAGATGTACTCCCCCTACGCTCCCGTCGAACTGCGCTCCTGGGAGCTGTGGCGGGGCTTCGCGGGCGTCATGGTCAGCAGTCTGCTCCTGCTCGTGTTCCTGACGGTGCCGATCGTATGGGGACTGCTGCGCCGGCTGCGGGCCTACGACACGCAGCACACCCATCTTCTCGAGCGCGCGGTCGACTCCTCGGATGCCGAGCGTCGTCGAATCGCGGGAACTCTTCACGACGGTCCCGTGCAGGAGCTCGTGGCCAGTTCGTTCTCCGCCGAGACCGCGGCGGCCGAGGCCGACGCGGCGGGGCAGCCGGCGCTCGGAGCCCGATTCCGCCAGGTTGCGGAGTCGATCCGCGGGAACGTGCGGGTCCTGCGGACCCTGCTCATCGAGATCCACCCGCCCGGGCTCACGCAGGCAGGGCTTCCGGCGGCGTTGTCCGACCTGTGCGACGGATTCCGCGGGCGCGGAGTCACGGTCGACCTCACGATCGATCCGGGCATCGGCGAGTTGAGCATCGACGGGGAGCGCCTGGTGCACCGCATCGCTCAGGAGTGTCTGCGCAACGCCGCCGCCCATGCGGCGCCATGCCGCGTCACCGTCCACCTGTCCAGAACCGCCGAGGCGACGACGCTGGACATCGCCGACGACGGGCCCGGCTTCGACCCCGAGGCGCTTGCGCGGCCCGCCGATGGTCACCTCGGAACGCGGGTGATCCGGGATCTCGCCGAGGAGGCGGGCGCGCAGCTGTCGCTGCGCACCGCACCGGGCGAGGGCGTCGCGTGGCGACTGGTCATCCCGGCGGGCGTCGAGGCGGCGACATGATCCGTGTTCTCGTCGTGGACGACCACGCCATGGTGCGGGCCGGCCTCACCTCCGTGCTCACCGCGGACGGAGACATCGACGTCGTCGCACAGGCCGCGGATGCGGCGGGCGCACTGCGAGCGATGCGCAGCGAGGGCGACCGGATCGACGTGGTGCTCATGGACTTGTCCATGCCCGGCGATGACGGAGTGGCCGCCACGTCGGCGGTCCTGACGGTGGCCCCCCGCGCAAGGGTCGTCGTGCTCACCTCGTTCTCCGACCGCGAGCGCGTTCGCCAGGCCGTCGCGGCGGGCGCGATCGGCTTCCAGCTCAAGGACGCCGATCCGGCGGCACTGCGAGCGGCGGTGCGCGCAGCCTACGACGGCGGCGCGCCGCTGGACCCCCGGGTCGCGGGCGCCCTCCTGCCCGACCGCACACGCCGCGTCGATCGACTCAGCGCACGCGAGCGCGAAGTGCTGCTGCTGGCGGCCGAGGGCATGGCGAACAAGCAGATCGCCCGACGGCTGGGGATCACCGAGCGCACGGTCAAGGCCCACCTCGGCAACGTCTACCGGCAGCTCGATGTCGCCGATCGCACCAGCGCCGCCCTCTGGGCGCGCGAGCACCTCGTCTGAACGCCGGCGCCCGCGCGACCGGGCGGTAGACTGCTGGACGCATCCCACACTCAGGCACGCTCACACAGTGCCGCACATATCGCGCAAGGAGATCCCTATGGCCGCCATTCCCGACAAGCCCGCCCTCGAGGGTCTCGAATCCAAGTGGGATGCCGCGTGGTCGGCGAACGGGACCTACCTGTTCGACCGCATCCGTGCCGCCGAAGCGGGTCGCCAGGGGGTCTACTCCGTCGATACCCCGCCGCCCACCGCGTCGGGAAGTCTCCACATCGGGCACGTCTTCAGCTACACGCACACCGACGTCAAGGTGCGCTTCGAGCGCATGCGCGGCAAGACGGTGTTCTACCCGATGGGCTGGGACGACAACGGTCTTCCGACGGAACGTCGGGTGCAGAACTACTACGGGGTGCGCTGCGACCCGTCGCTGCCCTACGACGCCGGCTTCACGCCGCCCTTCCATGGTGACGCCAAGAGCCTCAAGCCCGCCGACCAGGTGCCGATCAGCCGCCGCAACTTCATCGAGCTGTGCGAGGAGCTGACCCTCGAAGACGAGAAGCACTTCGAGGACCTGTTCCGCCAGCTGGGACTGTCCGTCGACTGGACGCAGACCTACCGCACGATCTCCGAGGACACGATCCGCACGAGCCAGCTCGCCTTCCTGCGCGGCGTCGAGCGCGGCGAGACCTACCAGGACCTCGCCCCCACCCTGTGGGACATCGACTTCCGCACGGCGGTCGCCCAGGCCGAACTCGAGGACCGCGAGCAGCCGGCGTCGTTCCACAAGGTCGCCTTCCACAAGACTGACGGCACCGGCGACATCGTGATCGAGACGACCCGACCGGAGCTGCTCGCTGCCTGCGTCGCGCTCGTGGCCAACCCCGACGACGAGCGCTACCAGCCCTCCTTCGGCTCCACGGTGCGCACCCCGATCTTCGACGTCGAGGTGCCCGTGCTGGCGCACCACCTCGCCCAGAAGGACAAGGGCACCGGCATCGCGATGATCTGCACCTTCGGCGACGTGACCGACATCGTGTGGTGGCGAGAACTCGATCTGCCCAACCGCACGATCCTCGGTGCCGACGGCCGCGTGCTGGCCGATGCCCCCGAGGCGATCACCTCGGAGGCGGGCATCAGCGCGTACGCGGAGCTGGGCGGGAAGACCGTATTCAGCGCCAAGAAGCGGATGGTGGAGCTGCTGGAGGAGTCGGGCGAGCTGCTCGAGGTCTCCAAGCCCTTCCACCACCCCGTGAAGTTCTACGAGAAGGGCGACCGCCCGCTCGAAATCGTCTCGACCCGCCAGTGGTACATCCGCAACGGTGCCCGCGACGAGGTGCTGCGTGAGAAGCTCATCGCCCTCGGACACGGCATGTCGTGGCATCCCGAGTTCATGCGCGTGCGATACGAGAACTGGGTCGGCGGGCTCACCGGAGACTGGCTCGTGTCGCGTCAGCGGTTCTTCGGGGTTCCGATCCCCGTCTGGTACGGCCTCGACGAGAACGGCGAGCGCGACTACGACCGCGTGATCACGCCGGACCTCGCGAGCCTGCCGGTCGACCCGACCACCGACGTCCCGCCGGGATTCACGGAGGCCCAGCGCGGCGCGCCCGGCGGATTCGAGGGCGAGAAGGACATCTTCGACACGTGGGCGACCTCGTCCCTGACTCCGCAGCTGGCCGGTGGCTGGGAGCGCGACCCCGAGCTGTGGGATCTCGTCGCGCCGTTCGACGTGCGTCCGCAGGGCCAGGACATCATCCGCACCTGGCTCTTCTCCACGATGCTGCGCAGCGCCGCGGAGGACGACCGCGCGCCCTGGTCGGATGCCGCGATCTCGGGGTTCATCGTCGACCCCGACCGCAAGAAGATGTCGAAGTCCAAGGGCAACGTCGTCACTCCGGCCGACATCCTCTCGCAGCACGGCTCCGACGCGGTGCGGTACTGGGCCGCCTCCAGCCGGCTGGGCACCGACGCGGCCTTCGATCCCCAGAACCCCACTCAGATCAAGATCGGCCGTCGATTGGCGATCAAGATCCTCAACGCCGCGAAGTTCGTGCTCTCGTTCCCCGTCCCCGAAGGGGCCGAGGTCACCCACGCGCTCGACGCCTCGATGCTGGCGACCCTCGACGAGGTCGTGCGCCAGGCCACCAAGGCGCTCGCCGCGTACGACCACGCGCGGGCGCTCGAGGTGACGGAGTCGTTCTTCTGGACGTTCTGCGACGACTACCTCGAACTTGTGAAGGAGCGCGCCTACGATCGCACCGACGTCGGACAGGCTTCGGCTGCGCTCGCGCTGCGAACGGCTCTGTCGACCCTCCTCCGACTGTTCGCACCGGTCGTCTCCTTCGCCACCGAGGAGGCGTGGTCGTGGTTCGAGGATGGCTCGATCCACGTCGCCGCCTGGCCGGAGCCCCTCGGCTCAGACGGCGATCCCGAGGTGCTCACCGCGGTGAGCGCGGCACTGATCGGCATCCGTCGAGCCAAGACCGAGGCCAAGGCGTCGCAGAAGACCCCCGTCGAGACCCTCACCCTGCGCGCTGATGACGCCACGGCCGAGCGGCTCCGGCTCGCCGAGGGAGACCTCCGCGCTGTCGGCCGCATCGAGACGCTCGAGCTCGTCGGCGGTGCGGACGAACTCGGGATCGACCGCGTGGTCTTCGCGGAACAGGAGGCATGATGCAACTCGGCACCCGCTGGACCTCGGGCGACGAACCGCCCCGCGCGGTCCCGGAGGCGCTCGTCCGCGGCATCCGATCGGTGGATGCCGCGGTCCCCGGCGACGGGCTCGGTCAGCCGCGTCCGCGGTGGACGCTGACCTGGCTCGAGGGCCGACCGATCGCCGAGCTCGACACGGGCGTGATCGTCCGGCTCGATGACGATGACGAACCCGTCGTCACGCACGACGTCGACGACGAGTTCGCCTGAGCTCACTCCTCGGGGCGGTCGTGCTGCGACGCCTCGAGGAGGAGCCGCGCGGCCACGGTCGCCGCGATGATCGTGACCGCGCCGGCGATGAGGAACGGCAGACGCAGGTCGGCGCGGGCCACGAGGCCACCCAGGAGCGTCGCGAAGGGGAACAGACCCCACGTGAAGGTGCGGATGATGCCCAGCACGCGGCCGAAGAGGCGCCCCGGAACGATCGCCTGACGCAGCGCGCCCCACGGGACGTTCCACACGGAGACGGCTGCCGCCATGAGGGCGTAGGCCACGATGCCGGTGAGGAGTTCGGGCGCGGCCCAGACCCCGATCAGGCCCATCGCGGCGCCGAAGTTGGCGCCGAGCATGACCTTTCCGCGCCCGAAGCGCTCGACGAGGCGGGGTGCCAGGAGCGAGCCCGCCAGCGCACCGAGTCCGATGCCCGCCGTGACCACGCCGATCGCCGCGGGCGCGACGTCGAGCTCGTCGAGGAAGTAGAGGATCGTCGGCGCCTGCGCGAACGCGAAGGCGGATCCGACCACCGAGGTGAACACGACCATGGACCGCAGGAACCGGTGGTTCCACAGGTACACGATCGCCTCTCGCGCCGAGGTCTGCGACTGGGGCCGAGCTGAGGTCGGCGGCGCCTCCGGGTCTCGCGGCGTCTGCAGCGCGCGCGCGGCGGCCAGCGGCAGCAGGACGGCGAGCGCGACGGGGACGAGATACCCGGCCGCCCCGACCCACAGCGGCAGCGCGAGGGAAACGGCGAACAGCACGCCGCCGATCGGCGTCGCGACGAAGTTGTCGATGGTGATCTGCGCCGCCTGAAGCCAGCCGTTCGCGCGATCCAGGGATCGCCGCTCCACGAGCTGCGGGACGATGGCGTTCGTGGCGTTGTCGAACAGCGTCTCCCCGACGCCGAAGACGAGCACCGCCGCGAACAGCCACCAGATGGTGAGCGTGCCGGTCACCGTCATGATCGCGAGCGCGAGCGCCACACCTGCCCGGAGCGTGTTGGCGGCGGCCATGAGGTGGCGGCGATCGAACCGGTCGACGAGCATGCCGGCGGGGAGGCCGAAGACGAGCCAGGGGACGAACGCCAGCGCGCCGACGGCCGCGATGGCGAGCGGGTCCCGGGTGAGGGTGGTCGCGATCAGCGGCACCGCGGTGCGGCCGATCCCGTCGGCGAGGTTGGAGAAGGCGGCCGCGGTCCACAGCTTGCCGAAGTCGCGGCCGAGCGGCCGCTTCTCGCGCGGCCCCGAGGTCGTCGCGACAGCGGGCGTGCCGGTCATCGCGGCAGCACCCCCCACCCGTGCGCAGCGGCGGCGCTCTGGCGCGCCTCGGCGGCCGAGACGCGCGCGCGGGTGAGGCGGCGGGTCGCGGCATCCGCGCGACGGTCCACGCTTCGCTCGGCGGCGCGGTCCAGCACGGCGGCGGCGCGCACCAGCACTCGCTCGGTGGCGGTCAATCGGAAGGTGCCATGGGTGGCGATGGCGCTCATGAGTTCTCTCCCAGGTCGGGAAGCGGGAACAGGTCGGCCCGGATCGTGACGGGCCGGACGTCCTCGCCGGTCTGATTGCGATAGTTGTCCACGGCCTCGTCGATCAGGGCCATGATCTTCATCCCGAGCTCCTTGCTCTGCTCGGGAGTGAGGCGGGTGGTGGCGGTGGAGATGAGCGTCCCCTCCTGCCACATCTCGCTCTCGGCGCTGACTCCGCGGCTGACGAAGTCGAGGAGCTGCTCGTTGCGGTTCTGGAGGAACTCCTTCATCACGATCTGCGTGGCGGCGCGTCCTGCCGGGGTGGCCATGGCTTCGGGGTTGGCGAACGTGACGCCGCCCTCGGGCCGCTCCCACCACCGCTCCCGTCCGGTTCCCCGGTCGGCCTGCTCCCGGATGAGGTCGTGCTTGGCCAGAGCCCGCAGGTGATAGCTGGTAGAGCCGCTCGATTCCCCCAGCCGTTCGGCGAGGGAACTCGCCGTCTGCGGGCCGTACTGGCTGAGGATGTCGTAGATCCGCACCCGGAGCGGGTGCGCGAGTGCGCGCAGCGCTCCGGTGTCGAGGACGCGGTCGGCGCGGTGCCGCTCCTCGCTGCGGCTCAGAGCATCCTGCGGCTGATCGTTCTCTGCCATAGCCCCACGGTACTCCTTGCAAAGCTTTCTTTGCAAGGACTTTTTTGCAACCGCATGTTTGCAAAGCAGCGTAGGGAAGGGGATGCCGCATCGCTAGGCTGAACGCATGGCGAACGACAATCCCCTGCTCTCCCCCTCCGCCCTGCCCTATGGGATGCCGGACTACCGGGAGATCCGGCCGGAGCACTACCTGCCCGCCTTCGAGCAGGCCTTCGCCGCGCACCGAGCGGAGGTCGCGAACATCACGCGCGTGCGCTCCGCGCCGACGTTCGAGAACACATTGGTGCCGCTCGAAGAGAGCGGCCGACTGCTGGGCGAGGTGGCGCGCACGTTCTACACCGTGTCATCGGCCGACGCGACACCCGAGATCCAGGAGATCGATGAGCAGCTCGCGCCGCTCATGTCCGCACACCAGGACGCGATCCAGCTCGATGCGCAGCTGTACTGGCGCGTGAAGACCGTGCACGAACAGCTGGACGGCCTGGATCTCACCGACGAGCAGCGCTACCTCGTGACGCGTCACTTCACGGAGATGTCGCACGCCGGCGCGGGCCTCGACGAGCAGCAGAAGACGGAGCTGACCGACCTCAACCAGCGACTGTCGACGCTCACCACCACGTTCGAGAAGAACCTCCTCGCCGACACCAACGATCTGGCCGTCGTCTTCGACAGCGCCGACGACCTCGCCGGCCTCGCCCCCGGCGAGCTGTCCGCCGCGGCGCAGGCCGCGGCCGATCGCGGCCTCGACGGGGCGTGGCTCGTCTCCCTGACGCTGTTCACCGGGCATCCGCATCTCGCCTCGCTCCACAGCCGCAACGCGCGAAAGCGGATCATGGACGCTTCTCGAGCCCGGGGTTCGCGCGGCGGAGAGCACGACAACCGGGATGTGCTGCGGGAGATCGTGCGTCTGCGTGCTCGGCGCGCGGCGGTCCTCGGATACGCCACCCACGCCGCCTACATCACCTCCGACGAGACCGCCGGCTCCCCCGCCGCGGTGCACGACCTCCTGCGCCGGCTCGCCGTCCCGGCCGCCCGCAATGCCGCTGCGGAACAGACCGCGCTGCAGGCGATCGTCGACGACACCGAGGCCCAACCCTTCGCGCTCGAGGCGCACGATTGGGCCTACTACACCGAGAAGGTGCGGGCCGCCGAGTACGACCTCGATCGCGCCGCCCTCCGGCCCTGGTTCGAGGCCGAGCGCGTGCTGCGCGACGGAGTGTTCCGCGCGGCGACCGACCTGTACGGGATCACCTTCGCCGAGCGCGAGGACATCCCCGCCTACCACCCCGATGCACGCGTGTTCGAGATCCACAACGAGGACGGCTCGGAGCTCGGACTGTTCGTCCTCGACCTCTACACGCGCGACACCAAGCGTGGCGGAGCGTGGATGAACTCGATCGTGTCGCAGTCGCGACTGCGGGGCACCAGGCCGATCGTCGTGAACAACCTCAACGTGCCCAAGCCCGCGGCCGGCACCCCGACGCTGCTGACCCTCGACGAGGTCACCACCCTGTTCCACGAGTTCGGCCACGCGCTGCACGGCCTGTTCGCGACGGTCACCTACCCGCACTTCGCCGGCACGAACGTCTTCCGCGACTTCGTCGAGTTCCCCAGTCAGGTCAACGAGATGTGGATCTACTGGCCCGAGATCCTCACCGCCTACGCGCGTCACATCGACACCGACGAGCCCCTGCCCGCCGAGGTCGTGGAGAAGCTCCACGCGTCGGAGACGTTCAACCAGGGCTTCGCCACGAGCGAGTACCTGGCGGCGTCGTGGCTCGACCAGGCGTGGCACTCCCTCACCACGGATGAGGCCGCCGCCGACCTCGACGTCGCTGCGTTCGAGGCGGCTGCACTCGCCGAGATCGGGCTCGACAACCCTGCCGTGCCCACGCGCTACTCGTCGACGTACTTCGCCCATGTCTTCTCGGGCGGGTACAGCGCCGGGTACTACTCGTACATCTGGAGCGAGGTGCTCGACGCCGACACCGTGGAGTGGTTCCGTGAGAACGGCGGACTCACCCGCGCGAACGGCGACCGCTTCCGCGAGCGCCTGCTCGGTGTCGGCGGTTCGAAGGATCCGCTCGAGGCCTACCGCGACTTCCGGGGCCGCGATGCCGAGATCACGCCCCTCCTGACGCGCCGCGGCCTCGCAGGCTGAGTCGGCTCAGCCCGGCTGGTCGGCGGCGATCACCAGGGCGGCAGCGGCCGCCCTGGTGGGCACGCCCAGCTTGGTGCGCGCGTTCGCGACGTGGCGATGAATCGTATGCGGGCTGAGGAAGAGTCGGTCGGCGATCTGTGCGTCGGTGAGGCCCTCCGCGACCAGCGCGAGGATCTCGGTCTCCCTCGGCGTCAACCCCGCACGAGCCACCGTGTGCCTCGGCCCGTCGCCGGCGCGCGACGATGCGTGCGGCGACCGCGGCAGATCGAGGAAGTCCTCCAGGTGCCCGATCACCTCGTCCACGTCACCGAACCACGGAAAGTGATCGATGCCCGCGATCGGCTCGAAGCGTGCCCCCGGGATGCGCTCGGCGAGATCGCGTCCGAGCGAGAACCGGATCGCGCGGTCGTCACGACGGTGGAGGACCAGTGTGGGTGCCCGCACCGCCGAGGCGAAGGGCGTGGCGTCGAGCTCGTACACCGAGGCCAGAGCGGCCGCCGCCTCCTCCGCCGACGCGATGCGCCGCTGGAAGCGCGCGAACTCCTGACGCTGCACGGAGGAGCCGCCGGGGAGGAACACCTCGGCGAGCACGCGGGACGTGATCCCCCAGTTGCGTCGGACCAGTTCGACCATCGCCTCCCGGTCCTCCGCGCCCGCGATGTCCCGTCCTCGCAGGTATCCGCCGCACACGACGAGCCTGTCGAGCAGGTCGGGACGCAGGGCTGCGAGGGCGACCGCGACGGGAGCGCCCGACGAACCGGTCACGACCGACACGGGGGCGTCGACCGCGTCTTCGATGACGGCCGCCATCGCGGCCGCGTGGGCCGTCACGTCCCCTTCGACGCCAGCGGCGCGGCGGGAGAGCCCGACGCCGATCGGATCGAAGCGGATCACCGTCCAATGAGCCGCGAGGCGCGCGAGGAACCCCCGGAACTCGGGAACCGCGAGGTCGTGCACGAGGTGACTCGACCACCAGCCGCCCAGCAGCACCCCGGGCCCCGACCCGACGGCAGCCCAGGCCACGTCGTCTCCGCCGAAGCGGGCGCGACGCACGACGGGATCCTCCGCGAGCACGCGGTCAGTCTAGAGTCCGACCGCGTCCGCGTCATCGCAGGGCGATCCAGGTCGCATCCGCGGCGGCGATCTGGCCACCGGCTTCATCGACCGCACGGACCGAGGTCTCGTACTTCCGGTCTTTTCGGCTCCGGGTCCAGCTGTACACGACGATGCGCTCCCCCACTCGCGGGCGGCGGTCGATGCGGGCTGTCATCGTGCCCAGAAGACAGAGGCGACGCGCCGCAAGCGCCTCCGCGGGGTAGCTGGGGCAGTCCAATGCCGCCCAGACCGCGGCGGCGTGCGCCGTGCCCGACGCCGACTCCCGCACGCCGACCAGCCAGGGCGCGGCGAGCAGCTCGGGGCGCCCTGCCACTGGGCCCGGCGTGACGCGCATGCCGTCGGACCGCTCCGGCCCGCAGACGATGCAGTCCGAGAGCAGATGCCGCACGCCGATCAGCGGGTGGTGTGCGCGTGCCGCCAGGGCTTCTCCCCAGCTCGGCGGCGGCGGCGCGATCGTGTCGGCGAGCACGCCCGGCCGCGCCTGCGCGACCGTGCGCCTCCGGCGGGAGAGCACGACACCCCGGCGGTCATCGGCGTGCACATCGAGAGGCCTGGCCAGCGGAACACGACGACGCAGCACCACGGTGACCACGTCGGCGTCGACGTGTCGCGAGAGGATGCCGGCCGCGAAGCCGCCGTTGGCGCTGCGGCGCGGCCCGTTCAGACGGCGGTCGACCGACACGCGCGCGATCGGCGCGACGATCGGCGGATCATCGCGGCGGCGGCGCGGGATCCCCTGCGCGGGGCTGAGAGTGACAGCGAGTTCGTGGAAAGACGATGCGAAGGTGGACATGCCCCCAGCCAAGCCGGAAGGCGCTCTGACATCGTCGCCCGCCGGGGCCATTGCGACTGGCCCGAACGGGCCAGTTCAGGTCGCGCCGAGGGTCAGGCGCTCTTGCGGTTCTGGCGGAACACGAGTGTCGGGGCGGCGCCGTCCTGCACCGCCGCGCGCGTGATGACCACCTTGTCGACGTCATCGGCCGAAGGAATCTCGAACATGATCGGGCCGAGCACGTCTTCGAGAATCGCGCGAAGTCCGCGGGCGCCCGTCTTGCGCTCGACCGCGAGTTCGGCGATCGCCTGCAACGCCTCGGCGTCGAACTCCAAATCGACACCATCGAGCTCGAACATGCGGCGGTACTGCTTGACCAGCGCGTTCTTGGGCTCGGTGAGGATCTCCATGAGCGCCTCGCGGTCCAGTGGGGACACCGAAGCGACCACCGGCAGTCGCCCGATGAACTCGGGGATCAGACCGAACTTGTGAAGGTCCTCCGGCTGCACCTCGCTGAACAGGCTGAGGTCATCGCCCTTGTTGTGCAACGGCGCCCCGAAGCCGATGCCGTGCTTGCCCACCCGCGACGAGATGATGTCTTCGAGCCCGGCGAACGCGCCGGCCACGATGAACAGCACGTTCGTGGTGTCGATCTGGATGAACTCCTGGTGCGGGTGCTTGCGGCCGCCCTGCGGCGGGACGGAGGCGACCGTTCCTTCCAGGATCTTCAGCAGTGCCTGCTGGACGCCCTCCCCCGACACATCGCGCGTGATCGAGGGGTTCTCGGCCTTGCGGGCGATCTTGTCGACCTCATCGATGTAGATGATGCCGGTCTCCGCGCGCTTGGTGTCGAAATCGGCGGCCTGGAGGAGCTTGAGGAGGATGTTCTCGACGTCTTCGCCGACATAGCCGGCCTCGGTCAACGCGGTGGCGTCCGCCACCGCGAAGGGCACGTTCAGTCGCTTGGCGAGCGTCTGTGCGAGGTAGGTCTTGCCGCAGCCGGTCGGACCGAGCAGGAGGATGTTGCTCTTGGCGACCTCGACGTCGTCGGCACGCTGCTCAGCGGACTGGAGGGTGCCGTGCGCTCGGATGCGCTTGTAGTGGTTGTACACGGCGACGGCCAGCGCGCGCTTGGCGTCGTCTTGACCGACGACGTACTCCTCGAGGAACGAGAAGATCTCGCGCGGCTTGGGAAGATCGAACTCTGCGACCTCGCCGGAGGCGGACTCCGCCATGCGCTCTTCGATGATCTCGTTGCAGAGTTCGACGCACTCGTCGCAGATGTAGACGCCGGGACCCGCGATCAGCTGCTGGACCTGCTTCTGGCTCTTTCCACAGAAGGAGCACTTGAACAGATCTGCGCTCTCACCGATGCGTGCCATCTGGCTCCTCCTCGTCGGTCGGTGGGGTCGCACTCCCCTTGCCGTGCTCCGAGCCTAGCCGCTCACACGGACATGCGAGGGCTTTGCGGCGCGGGTTGTGGAATGAACGAAGGCCCCGGCAGGAGCCGGGGCCTTCACGCGCACGGGTCTGCTACTTGGTCAGCGCAGCCTGCCCGCGCTTGCGGGTGGTGAGGACCTGGTCGACAAGGCCGTAGGCGACGGCATCCTCCGCAGACAGGATCTTGTCGCGGTCGATGTCCTTGTTCACTTCCTCAGGCGACTTGTTCGAGTGCTTCGACAGCGTCGACTCGAGCCAGGTGCGCATGCGCATGATCTCCTGCGCCTGGATCTCGATGTCGGATGCCTGGCCGTGGCCCGCCTCGCCCATCGCGGGCTGGTGGATGAGGATGCGGGCGTTGGGCAGCGCGAGCCGCTTGCCGGGGGCACCGGCGGCCAGGAGCACCGCGGCCGCGGACGCCGCCTGGCCCAGCACGACGGTCTGGATCTGCGGCGACACGTACTGCATGGTGTCGTAGATCGCCGTCATGGCCGTGAAGGAGCCGCCCGGCGAGTTGATGTACATGATGATGTCGCGGTCGGGGTCCTGCGACTCGAGGACGAGCAGCTGCGCCATCACGTCGTCGGCCGACGCGTCGTCGACCTGGACGCCGAGGAAGATGACGCGATCCTCGAAGAGCTTGTTGTACGGGTCCTGCCGCTTGTAGCCGTAGGCCGTGCGCTCTTCGAACTGCGGCAGGACGTAGCGGCTGCCGGGCATCTGCAGGCCCTGGGGCGCCGTGGGACCGAACGTGGGGGTGTGCATTCGCGTTCTCTCTCTTTCGCGTTCGGGTCCGTCAGGCTGCCGTGCCGCCGCCGCCGACCACGTCGGTGGCCGACTCGCGGATGTGGTCGACGAATCCGTACTCGAGGGCCTCGTCGGCGCTGAACCAGCGGTCGCGGTCGCCGTCGGCGTTGATCTGCTCGACGGTCTTTCCGGTCTGGGCGGCGGTGATCTCGGCGAGCCGCTTCTTCATGTCGAGGATGAGCTGCGCCTGCGTCTGGATGTCGCTCGCGGTGCCGCCGAAGCCGCCGTGGGGCTGGTGCAGCAGGACCCGTGCGTTGGGCGTGATGTACCGCTTGCCCTTGGTGCCGGCGGTCAGCAGGAGCTGACCCATCGAGGCGGCCATGCCGATGCCGACGGTCACGATGTCGTTCGGCACGAACTGCATGGTGTCGTAGATCGCCATGCCCGCGGTGATCGATCCGCCGGGCGAATTGATGTAGAGGTAGATGTCCTTCTCGGCATCCTCGGCGGCGAGGAGGAGGATCTTCGCGCAGATCTCGTTGGCATTGTCATCGCGCACCTCTGACCCGAGCCAGATGATGCGGTCCTTCAGCAGCCTGTCGAAGACGCTCGTCGCGACAAGTGGTTCGGCCATGTGTACTCCTGATTCCGTGGTCGTGCCATCGAATCTACCGGCGCGGGCCGAGCGACCCGCCCGTGTTCGCCCTGGGCAGATCGCAGGCCCGGGAACGAAGCGGGGGACGGATGCCGCGGCATCCGTCCCCCACTGTCGAAGTGATGATCACTCGGCGTCGGCGGCAGCCTTCTTCTTGGCCGGGGCCTTCTTGGCAGCCGGCTTCTTGGCGGGCTTCGCCTCGGCTTCCTCCGCCTCGATGACGGCGTCGGCGTCGGCCGCGGCATCCGCGATCTCCTGCGCCTCCTCCACGACCTCGTCCTCAGCCTCAGCCTCGTCCTCGACGGCGACGAAGCCGGTCAGGTCGACCGCCTTGCCGTTGGTGTCGACGACCGAGACCTTGCCGAGCGCGACGGCGAGCGCCTTGTTGCGGGCGACCTCGCCGATGACGGCGGGGAGCTGGTTGCCCTCCTGCAGCGCGTTGACGAAGTCCTGCGGCGACATGCCGTACTGGGCCGACGACTGCACCAGGTACTGGGTGAGCTCGTCCTGCGAGACCTGGACGTCGACCTTCTCGGCGATGGCGTCGAGAAGCATCTGCGTCTTGAACTGCTTCTCGCTGGCCTCGGCGACCTCAGCGCGGTGCTCGTCGTCCTCGAGGCGACCCTCGGACTCGAGGTGGTTGTGCACCTCGTCCTCGATGAGCTGCGCGGGCACGGGGATCTCGACCTGCTCGAGCAGCGTCTCGATCAGCTTGTCGCGCGCCGCGGAGCCCTGCGTGAACACCGACTGCTGGCCGACGCGCTCGGAGAGGCTGTCGCGCAGCTCGGCGATGGTGTCGAACTCGCTCGCGATCTGCGCGAAGTCGTCGTCCGCCTCCGGGAGCTCGCGCTCCTTGACGGCCTTGACGGTCACCGAGACCTCCGCCTCCTCGCCGGCGTGGTCGCCGCCGACGAGCTTGGAGCGGAACGTGGTGTCCTCACCGGCGGTGAGCGAGTCGATGGCCTCGTCGATGCCCTCGAGAAGCTCGCCCGAGCCGACCTCGTACGACACGCCCTCGGCGCGGTCGATCTCGGCGCCGTCGATCGCGGCGACCAGGTCGAGCTCGACGAAGTCACCCTTCGCGGCGGGCCGGTCCACGGTCACGAGCGTGCCGAAGCGGGCGCGCAGACGCTCGAGCTCCTCGTCGATCGCGGCCTCGTCGATCTCGACGGCCTCGACCTCGATGGTCGTGCCCTCGAACGCGGGCAGCTCGAAGTCGGGGCGGACGTCGACCTCGACCTCGACGAGCAGGTCGCCCGAGAAGTCCTTCTCGTTCGGCCACTCGGTCACCTCGGCCGAGGGACGGCCGAGAACGCGGAGCTCATTGGCCTGCACGGCCTCGCGGTAGAAGGTGTCGAGGCCTTCGCTGACCGCGTGCTCGAGAACCGCGGTGCGGCCGATGCGCTGGTCGATGATGGGGGCCGGAACCTTGCCCTTGCGGAAGCCGGGGATCTGCACGTCCTGCGCGATGTGCTCGTACGCGTGCGAGATCGAGGGCTTGAGCTCCTCGGGGGTGACCGTGATGTGCAGCTTCACCCGGGTGGGGCTGAGCTTCTCGACGGTGCTGTTCACCATGCCTGTTACTTCTCCTCTATCGGACCGCGCGAGCGCGCGGCTGCTGAAGGTCTGGGTTCGGAATTCTGTGACGGCCGTGATGTCGGGGCGACAGGATTTGAACCTGCGGCCTCCCGCTCCCAAAGCGGGCGCTCTACCAAGCTGAGCTACGCCCCGGGCGGGTTCGCACGCGCGTGCGCGCCGTTCGGCCCCGGCAAGTCTAGCCGACGCGCCCGATCATCTCCTCCGCGTGGTCGGAAGCGCCCTCGGACGTCCACTAGACTGATGGATGCCGCGGCCAGCCGCTGCGGGGATGTAGCTCAATGGTAGAGCCTCAGTCTTCCAAACTGATGGTGCGGGTTCGATTCCCGTCATCCCCTCCATACGTGGACATCCACCACCGACACCGTGTCCGCTCCGCGACCGCCAATCCCGCCGATGCGCCGTGCCGCTGCGGGGAAGCTCCGCTGCGCACGCCTACCCTGGGCGCGTGATGAGCATGCTGGCACCGCCCCGCCCGGCCGCTCCTCGGTCCGCTGAGACCGGCAGGGAGCAGCCGTTGCGGCACCCGGATCATTCGTCCCGTGCCGTCATGACGCGCCGCGGGTGGTGGCTCGTGGTGCTGAACCTCCTCGTCCCCGGCTCGGCGCAGCTGCTCGCCGGGAACCGTCGGCTGGGTCGCTTCGGCGTCGCCTCCACGCTCCTGATGTGGACGCTCGTGGTCGCCGCCGCCGTGACCGCGGTGATGTGGCGGTCTGTCCTGCTCACGATCGCGACGAACTGGTTCGCGCTGCTCCTCGTGCAGGGGCTCCTCATCGCCTACGCAACGCTCTGGGTCGTGCTGACCGTCGACACGCTGCGTCTGGTGCGCCTCGTGAAGACGGGCAGACGCGCCCGCTATGGCATCGCCGTCACGGCCGTCGCTCTGCTCGTCGTCACCAGCGGCACCGCGTTCCAGGCGGCGGGCGCCACCGGCACCGCGCGGGAGACGATGGGCGCTATCTTCGGCGCGAGCGGCCCGACGATGGAGCCGTCCGACGGCTACTACAACATCCTGCTGCTGGGCGCCGACCACGTCACGACCAACGACTCAAAGCGGTTCGACAGCATCTCGGTCGTCTCGATCAACGCCGAGACCGGGGCGACGACCATCACGGGGTTCCCGCGTGACATGCCCGGCTTCCCCTTCTCCGACGGTCCGATGAAGGACCGATACCCGAACGGGCACGAGGGGCATGCGGACGCGACGTGCGGCTGGGGAAGCGGGATCAACCAGCTCAACACCGAGGTCGAGGTCTGCCAGGAGGGCGACCTCATCTACCCCGAAGCGGTCGCGAACGGGTCGACGCCGGGTATCGAGGCGACGAAGGACGCGACGGAGGGCATTCTCGGGATCGAGATCCCGAATTACGTGACGATCGACATGTACGCGTTCGAGGCGCTCATCGATGCGCTGGGCGGCGTCGAGATCACGGTGAAGGAGCGGATCCCGATCGGCGGTCCGCACCACACCGGCCAGCCACTCGACGAATGGGTCAAGGGCTGGATCGAGCCCGGCACCCAGCGCATGGACGGCTTCACCGCGCAGTGGTACGCGCGCTCCCGCCACACCACCAGTGACTTCGACCGCATGCGGCGTCAGCGTGAGCTGCAGCAGGCGATTCTCGACCAGTTCACTCCGCAGGTGGTCCTCACCCGCTTCCAGGAACTCGCGGATGCGGGTGCCGACCTCGTCAGCACCGACGTGCCGCAGTCGTTCATCCCGAAGCTTCTGGACCTCGCCCTGAAGGCGAAGGAGCAGAAGGTCACGACGATCGAGCTGACGCCCGCCGGCGGCATCGACGAGGACAGCCCCGACTGGGCGTACATCCGGGATCTCGTGCAGTCGACACTGCACCCGCCGGCGGACGCGACCCCCGAGGGCTGACGCGAGCCCCCGGATGCGAGCACCGGGGTCTTCCGCGTCGCTCCCGGGAACGGCAGAATGGCGCCGCGGCCCCGGTTGGCCGCAGAACGATCGCGAGGAGCCGCATGGGGAATGCGCAGGCGGAGGATGGTCTGCCCCCGCTGGTGGAGCGGCGGGCGCGGATCGAGGGCGTCGACGTCTTCTACCGGGAGTCGGCGCACGCATCATCGGATCCACGCGTCATCGCGCACCTGCATGGCTTCGGGCTGTCCGGCCGCTACCTGCTGCCCACCGCAGAGCTGCTCGCAGACGAGTTCCGCACCCTCGTGCCCGACCTCCCTGGCTTCGGACGCAGCGCGAGAGTGCCCGGGATGCTCGACATCCCCGACCTCGCTCACGCGGCGGCGTCGTTCCTCGACGACCGGGGCGCGGAGCGCGCGACGCTCGTCGGCAACGCGATGGGCTGCCCGGTGATCGTCGAGTTCGCGCATCACTATCCGGAGCGCATCGACCGGGCGGTGCTCGTCTCACCCGCCGGCGGCTACTTCAACCGCCCGCTGACGCGAGCCGTCGCGCAGCTGGCCCGGGACGCCCCTCGCGAGCCCGTTCGCCTCGCGGGGGTCGTGGTTCCCGACTACGTGCGGTTCGGCATCCCGAGCACACTCCGGCTGTTTCGGGCGCTGACGCGCTATCCCACTTTGCAGCGTCTGCTGGAGCTGCACGTCCCCACGCTCGTGGTCCTCGGATCGCGGGACCCTCTCCTGCCCGGTGCCCATCGCGTGAACGAGGTCGCCGGACGCACGGACACGCGCGTGCTGGTGGTCCTCATCGAGGGAGCCGCGCACGCCATCAACTTCAGCCACCCGGAGGAGCTGGCTCACCTCATCCGGCTGTTCATGAACGACCGGCCGATCGTCGATCATCCCGGCTGGGGAGACGTGCGGCTGTACGAGATCCATCGCGGCGCGAATCATCCCCCCGTCTCCTCGTGACCCGGCCGGCCGTCACGGCGCGCCGATCACCTTCTCGAAGGATGCCGGGAGCACGACGTTCGCCGGCGCTCCCGTGAAGAAGCCCGCCACCTGCGCGGGCCGGTAGCCCGCGATGCCGCAGCCCACCTCCGTCATGAGGAACCGCAGCTCGGGATGCTGAGCGGCGAAAGCGACGAACCGCCGCGCCTGCTCCTGGAACGCCTCGAGGCCCGACATCGTGTCGATGCCGTAGGACTGCCCCTGGAGACCTTCCGCCTGCCCCCACAGGGCGCCGAACCTCTCGTACGCGAACCGGGCCGCTCCCCCGCCGTGCGCCCCCTGGGCGTTGGACCCGAACACGAAGACCTCGTCGGCCGCGAGCGATTCGATCCGCATGGCCGGCCCCGGGGTCAATCGCCGACGGATTCGGCGGCGACGTGCGTCGCGCGGTGGGCACGGTAGACGCGGGCGTTCGCGAGGATCCCCTCGCGTTCGGCTGCGGTCAGCTCACGGCGGACGCGCCCGGGCACACCGGCCACGAGCGAGCCCGGGGGGATCTCGGTGCCCTCGAGCACGACCGCCCCGGCGGCCACGAGGGTGCCTTCGCCGATGACCGCTCCCGACAGGATCGTGCTGCCCATGCCGATCAGGCAGCCGTCGCCGATCGTGCAGCCGTGCACGATCGCGTTGTGGCCGACCGACACGTCCTTGCCGATCACGACCGGGTGCCCGGCATCGACGTGCACCGACACGTTGTCCTGGAGATTGCTGCCGGCCCCGACGGTGATGGACGCACTGTCGGCGCGGAGCACGGCGTTGTACCAGACGCTGGCCTCCTCGCCGAGGGTGACGGCCCCCACGATGCGCGCGCCGGCGGCGACGAAGGCACTGGGGTCGAGGTCGGGGATCTTCCCGTTCAGCGCGAGGACGCTGGCGTGGTCGGCGACGGTCATGACACCAGACATTACCGAGCGACTAGCCGGCGCGGGCGGAGAGCGCCGACTCGACCGCTTCCGAATACCAGGGGCCGAGGGTGTCGGCGAACGTGACCGTGAGGTGGTCCTGGTCGCGGTAGACGTTCGCCCCGCCGACCACCGGCGCGCAGCTGTCTGCGTCGCAGAACACGTCGGTGAAGTCGAGCAGGGTCACCCCGGCCATCCCGTCGGCGGCGCCGCGCAGCGGATCATCGGCCACGAGCACCTCGGCGCGGGCGCCGTCGCACGCGCCGGCGTCGCGTGTGCGCAGGCACTTGTTGGGGTCGGTCTCCCAGACCGGGTTGTCCACGACGGTGACCACGGGGATGCCGCGGTCGAGCACTTCGGTCCACGCCTCCCGATAGCCCGCCACCGCCGCGTCGTACGACGAGTCGAATCCGGACGCCGCGTACGGCGTCGTCGCGATGGCGGCGGTGAACACGGCGTCGATGTCGCGGTCGGCGAGCCCCTCGCGCACGCCCTCGCGCCACTCGGTGCAGGCTGCGCCGAAGGCTCCCGGGGTCGCCAGCGGCGTCGTGCTCCAGGGGCAGGCACCTTTGAAGTAGGTCACCAGATGCCAGCCGTTCTCCTCGGCCAGGCGCTGGAACGTCGACAGCAGCTGGTAGGCGTGGCTGTCGCCGATGAGAGCGACGGTCGGAGCCTGCGCGGCATCCGCGCCGAACTCGCACGACACCGGGCGCGCGTCGTTCAGCTGCACGAAGCACTCGGGGTTCTCCGGGCGGTCCACGCCCGCGAAGCCGGGCGAGGGCAGGATGGCCGAGCCGAAATCGGCGGTCGCGCAGGCGGTGTCGAGGATGGATGCCGCACCGAAGCACTCGGGCGGATCGGCGCGCAGGTCGTCGATCGCCTGAACGCCGTCGCGGTAGACCGGCGCGTTGAGGGCCCACGCTCCTGCGGCGGTGCCGGCGACCAGCAGCATGGCCGCCAGCGACGACCACAGGGTGACCCGAGCGCGGCGCGAGGTCAGCACCTTCCAGCTGCGGACCGGATCTTCGACGAAGCGCTTGGTCAGCCACGCCAGCACGAAGCACAGCGCCAGGAGCGCGACACGGTGGTAGATCGTCAGGCCCCAGAACGGCACCGACGGGGCGATGATGATCAGCGGCCAGTGCCAGAGGTAGAGCGAGTACGAGATGTCGCCGACGAACTGGGCGGGTCGGATCGCGAGGACCCGGGTGGGGTACCACCAGCGGTCGGTGTTGGATGCCGCGATCACGGCCGCCGCGCCGAGAGTGGGCAGCGCCGCCATGTAGCCCGGGAAGGGCGTCTGGCCGTCGAAGGCGAAGGCCACGTACAGCAGCACCGCGACCCCCGACCACCCCAGCACGAAGCTGCCGATGGCGTTGCGCACGCGCAGCATCGGCACCAGCGCGACGAGCGCGCCGACGCCGAACTGCCACATGCGTCCGAATGTGACGAAGTACGCCGGCGCCGGGTCGGTGAGGGTGAAGACGACGCAGAAGACGAAGGATGCGAGGGTCACCGCGCCGATCGCGACGAGCACGGCGCGGCGGCGCGCACCGTGGAACCACTTCACGCCGACCCACGCGGCCAGGAGGAGGATGAGCGGCCACATCACGTAGAACTGCTCTTCGAGCGACAGCGACCAGTAGTGCTGCACCGTCGTGGGATTACCCGCGTGATTGAGGTAATCGGCCGAGGTCAGTGCCAGGTACCAGTTCTCGACGTAGAACGTGGAGGCGATGATCTCGCTGATCTCGTTCGGCAGTGCCGAGGTCGGCATCAGATACGGCGAGCCGGCGACGATCGCGCAGAACACGAGGACCAGGAGGGATGCCGGCAGGAGGCGCCGTGCCCGCCGGGCCCAGAACTGGCCGAGACGCACGGTGCCGGTCGCGGTGAGCTCACGCATCAGGTGCGCCGTGATGAGGAAGCCCGAGATGACGAAGAAGACGTCGACGCCGACGTATCCGCCCGGGAGCCGGCCGGGCCAGAAGTGGTAGAGCACGACGAAGAGGACCGCGATCGCCCGCAGCCCCTGGACGTGCGGCAGGAAGCGCGAGGGAGCGGCGTGCTCGGGTGAGCGCTCCGTCGACGGAGGCGTCGCCTGAGGGGCGGGTTCGGCCAGTCGTGCAGGCCCGAGGTCGTGATCGGCGGAGGGCACCCCTCGACGTTAGTCGAGCCGCCGACGCGTGCTCCTCAACGACGCGACGGCGGCCGCCGTGCGTCGCCGCTCCGACGCGGAGAATCCCTGGTTAGCCCAGCCTTCGCTTCCTTGCGGAATTCTTCGTGACGAGTAGCGTTCTTCTCATCGCGGGCCGCACCCGCAGACATGGAGGCGACCATCATGACCAAGACGAACACCACTCCCGCCACCGCCGCCGACCCCACCGTCGCCGCCGGCAGCGCCCAGTTCCTCACCCCCGTCGTCCTGGGGCTGCAGGCCCTCGCCGTCAACGGCAAGCAGGCGCACTGGAACGTGCGCGGCGCCAACTTCGTGGCGATCCACGAACTGCTGGACACGATCGTCGCCCACGCCCAGGCCGGGGCCGACGAGGCCGCCGAGCGCATCGTCGCTCTGGGCCTTCCCGTCGACGCCCGCGTCGGGACCGTGGCGTCGAAGGCCAAGGCGACCGACGTCCCGGCCGGCTTCACGCAGTGGGACCAGATCGTGCGCGCCGTGATCGCGGACATGGACGCCGTGATCGCCGACGTCCAGGCGGCGATCGACGGACTCGACGAGATCGACCTCACCAGCCAGGACATCGCGATCGGCATCAAGGCGTCGCTGGAGAAGGACCGCTGGTTCCTGTTCGCGCACCTCGCCGAGTGAGCGTCGTCACCGACTGACCGAACGGCCCCGGGATCCCCGGGGCCGTTCGTCGTCGTCGTCGGACGGTCAGTCCACGTGCGTGAGCCGGCCGGCCAGCAGTGTGGCGGCCACGGTCATGCCGCGCAGCCGTGCCTCGTCGGCGGCGAGCGGATCCGCCCCGCACACGACGAGGTCGGCCGTCGCCCCCGGCTCCAGACCGGTCGCCTCGGCGGAGCCGAGACGGGTGGATGCCGCGAGTGCGATCGCGGCGTCGACCCCCTGCTGCGGCTGCCAGGGCTCCCGGCCGTCGCGGGTGCGGAACACGGCCGCCGCCATCGCCGCCCACGGGTCCAGCGGTGAGACGGGGGCATCTGATCCGAACAGGAGATTCGCCCCAGCGTCGGCCAGCGCCCGCAACGGGTAGGGCTGCGCGGTCTGCTCGGCCCAGATCGCGTCGGTCAGGTCGCGGTCGTCGAGGGCGTGGGCCGGCTGGACGCTCGCCCCGACCCGGAGCCGGGCGAAGCGCGGGATGTCGGCGTGGGCGACCAGCTGCGCGTGCTCGATCGTGCCCCAGGCGCCGGTCGCCGCGAACGCGTCGAGCGCGTGCGAGTTGGCGATGTCGCCGATGGCGTGGATCGCGCACGCCAGCCCGCCGCCCGCGGCCCGGGTCATGAGATCGACGAGCACGTCGGGTTCGACGGTGAGCAGGCCGTGGTTCGCGGGGTCGCCCGGGTAGGGATGCGAGCACGCCGCGGTGCGGGTGCCGAGCGAACCGTCGGTGATGACCTTGAGCGGGCCGACCCGCACGAGGTCGTCGGGTGCGCCCCGCACCGGGTCTCCCGTCGCGAGCCCTTCCGACAGCGCGCGATCGAGGTGCGCCGGATAGAGCCCGAAATCGACGCGCAAGGTGTCGAAGCCACCCGCAAGCCGGCGCGCCCACGCCTCCTCGTTCCACGCCATGTCCAGATCGACGATGCCGACGACGCCGCGGCTCGCGGCATCCCTCGCCATCTCCGACACCAGGGGGTCGACGACCTCGGTGGCGGCCGCGTTGAGACGTCGCGAGATCTCGAAGGCGGGCTCCTCGCGGAGCATCCCGCCCGCGTCGAGGAAATGACCCTCCCGGCGCAGGGCGGCGCTGTTGAGCCAGACGCTGTGCACGTCGGCGTTGATCAGATAGGTCGGGATCTCGCCCGTCGCGGCGTCGAGCACGGCGAGGGTCGGCGCGTCCGGCCAGAGGGCGTCGCGGAAGCCCGCGCCGACGCGACGTCCGTCGGCCAGCACCGGCGCGGTCGCCATGATCGCCGCGGCGTGCGCGGCCGACGTCGCGCCGCCGAGGCCGGTGCGCTGCGCGGCCAACGCCCACTGCACGGTGTGGACGTGGTGATCCCACAGTCCGGGGACCAGCCACGCGCCCCCGGCATCGAGCACCGCGCCGCGGCGCGGCAGGGCGCGCGCGGGCGCGATGTCGGCGATGAGCCCCCCGTCGAGGTGCACGTCGACGGGCTCGTCGCCGAACGGGTCGAGGCGATCGGCACCGGTGAGCCGCGCGTTCGCGATGATGTCGACGCGCTCGCCGCGGGCGATCATCGCGCGGCCCGCCGCGCGTCGAGGTCCCGCTGCATCTCGGCGGGGAGGCGCGGATCTGCGTAGGTGCCGACGCCGGCGGACAGGCCCGCGATGACGGTCTCGACGATCTCGTCGGGACGGTTCTGACTCAGCTTGCGCTTTCCGACCACGCGGGTGGGCGTGAGGCGGAACCCGACGGTGCCGCGCTCGAGGCGGGAGACGAACTCGGGGTCGTTGGGAGGCGCCCACAGGGGCCGCGGCTGCGGCATCCCGCTCTCGAAGCGCGCCACGAGCCGTTCCAGCACCGCCAGGTTCTCGTGGGACGACAGGATCTCGGGCACGCCCGACAGGTGCGCCGAGACGAAGTTCCATGTGGGCACCGCGGCCACCTCGCCGTACCAGCCGGGCGACACGTAGCCGTGCGGCCCCTGCACCACGACGAGCATCTCGCGCTCCCCGAGGCCGTGGATGAGATCGTCGGGCTTGCCCACGTGGCCGACGATCGTGAGATCGTCGCGCCGGTCGTCCAGCAGCACCGCGTAGTGCGAAGCCACCAGGCCCGTCTCGGCGTCGCTCACGATCGTCACCCACGGGTTCAGCTCGATGAGCCTGCGGATCTCGGCGACGTCGGTCATCGCGAAGCTGGGGTTCTGACGCATGGATCCCAGCCTAGGAGCACACCGGGCCCGTCACGCCTGGCACGAGGGGCACCAGTACAGCTTGCGGCCCGCCGCCTCCTCGACCACGATCGCGGTCCCGCAGACCCGGCACGGCAAACCCGCCCGGTGATAGACCCAGTGGCGGTCGTCGCGGCTGGCCATGGCCTTGCGCCAGTCCTCCGGCGAGAGGTCGTCCATCGTCATCATCTGACCGGTCTCCACGCCGATCCGCAGCAGCCCCACCCAGTCGCGCCAGAGGCCCCGCACGACGTCGGCGGGGACCTGCCGCCCCGGCGTATGAGGATTCAGCCGCGCGCGGAAGAGCATCTCGGCCCGGTACACGTTGCCGATGCCGCTGACGACGGTCTGGTCCATGAGGAGCAGCCCGATCGACGTCGGCTTGCGCCCGACGACCGCGACGAAGCGCTGCTCCCCCTCGGCGGGATCGTCCACCAGCGGGTCGGGTCCGAGCTTCGCGATCGTCGCGGCGACCTCGTCGGGCGTCTGGATCTCGCACGCCGTGGGACCGCGCAGATCTGCGCATGTCGCATCGGTGAGCAGCCGGAGGCGCACCTGACCGACCACGGGCGGCGGCCACTGATCGCCGTCGTCGGCCAGACCGGTGGTCTGCTCCGACATGCGCACGTGCACGCGCGTGCGGCGGGGGGCGCCGATCGAGGTGAGCGAGTTCTCGCCCGCGGCATCCATGACGGGCGGGTCGAGGTCGGTGCCGCGCTGGTTGGTCTGCCCCATGCGGCCGTTGGCGGAGGCGATCGTGCGGTCGACGAGGATCTCGCCCGCGAAGTCCCAGGCACCGTACATGCCGAGGTGGACGCGCAGCCACAGGTCGTCGTCGAACTCGAGGAACATCTGCTTGCCGACCGCACGCACCGCCGTCACCGTGCGGCCGTCGAGGACTGCCGCGCCCTCGCCGAACCTGCCCTGCGGACTGGATGCCGCGATGCGGCGCCCCAGGAAGTTGCGGGAGAACTGCCGCGCGATGCGATGGACGGAATGGCCCTCGGGCACCGCGTCTCAGCCCGCTTCGGGATCGAAGGCGCTGTCTTCGGCGGCGAGCACGTCGGGCTGCACCGGCCGAGCCCGCGGGTCGGGCTCGAGCAGACCCTCGGTCTCGTACGCGGCGAGCTGGCCGATGCGGCGCGCGTGGCGCTCCTCGCCCGAGAAGGGCGTCGCGACGAATCGGTCGATGAACGTCACCGCCTCGTCGAACGTGTGCTGGCGGGCGCCGATGGCGATCACGTTCGCGTCGTTGTGCTCCCGGGCCAGCTCCGCCGTCGCGATCGACCACGCCAGGGCCGCCCGCACGCCTTCCACCTTGTTGGCCGCGATCTGCTCGCCGTTGCCCGATCCGCCGAAGACGACGCCCAGCGCCTCGATGCCCGCGCGCTGGTCGCGCACGACCGCCTGGGCGGCGCGGATGCAGAAGGCGGGGTAGTCGTCGAGCGGGTCGTACTCGATCGGACCGTGATCGATGACCTCGTGGCCCTGCGCGGCCAGATGGTGCTGCAGCTGGGTGGAGAACTCGAGGCCGGCGTGGTCGGTCGCGATGTGAATGCGCATGGGGTCCTCAGGATGTCGCGGATGGTCGGTGTCAGGGGGCGATGCCGGCAGCGGCGGGCTTGAAGCCGGCCCGGATGTTCTCGCAGCACGCCGGGCGGCACACGTCGAACCACGGGCCGAGATCGGTGCGGTGCGGGCGCTCGCCGGCCGGGGTGCCGTTCACGCGCTCTTCGATGAGATCGATGAGACCGGACACGAAGACCGGGTCGATGCCGGGGGTCGGGGTGCGCACCGCGCGCACGCCGGCGTCGGCCGCGGCATCCATCGCCTCGGTGTCGAGGTCCCAGAGCACCTCCATGTGGTCGCTCATGAACCCCAGCGGCACGATCGCGACGGCCGCCACGCCCGCTGCCGGCAGCTCGGCGATGACGTCGTTGACGTCGGGCTCGAGCCACGGCTGAGTGGGCGGGCCGGAGCGCGACTGGTACACCAGCTCCCAGCCGATGCCCGCCGCGTCGGGGATCTCCGCGGCGACGGCCGCCATGACGACCTCGGCAACGGCCAGATGCTGGGCCGCGTAGGCGCCGCCGTCGCCGAAGTCACGGTGGGCGGGGTCGCCCTCGCGGGGACCTGATCGCTGGGCGTCGACGGTGGGGATGCTGTGCGTGGAGAACAGCACGCGCACCCGCTCGGGGGCGACGCCGTCGGAGAGGAAGCCGGCGACGGCGTCGCGCACGCCGTCGATGAACGGCTGCACGAAGCCGGGGTGGTCGAAGAACTGGCGCACCTTGTCGATGGCGACGGTGTCGGCAAGACCGGTCTCGGCGAGCACCCGGGCGAAGTCCTCCCGGTACTGCCGGCAGCTCGAGAACGACGAGTACGCGCTCGTGGCGAGGGCGATGAGGCTGCGGTGGCCCGCAGCGGCGGCATCCTCAACCGCCTCCTCGAGGTACGGGGCCCAGTTGCGGTTGCCCCAGTACACGGGCAGGTCGATCCCGCGGCGGGCCAGCTCCGCCTCCAGTGCCGCCTTCAGCGCGCGGTTCTGCGCGTTGATCGGACTCACTCCCCCGAAGTGCCGGTAGTGGTGCGCGACCTCTTCGAGCCGCTCGTCGGGGATGCCCCGGCCGCGGGTCACGTTGCGCAGGAACGGGATCACGTCGTCCTGGCCCTCCGGCCCGCCGAAGCCGGCGAGCAGGATCGCGTCGTAGGCGACGGGGATCTCGATGTGCGGGGCGCCCGAGGCGGCCGCGTCGGTTGCGAAGGGAACGTCCGTATTCACGCCTCCATCCTGGCATCCCGCACCGCACGGGCGGAGCCGCTGACGTAGGCTGGGACGGTTGTCGTCGGCGCCAGCAGCGCCGACCTCGCGATCCCCACCGACACCAACGGGAGCATTGCAGTGCCTGGAGAGAACCTCACCCGCATCGAGGCGCAGGAGCGCCGCGCGATCATCGACACGCAGTCGTATGAGGTCGCGCTCGACCTCACCAAGGGCGCCGAGGTCTTCGCCTCGCGCACCGTCGTGCGATTCACCGCCACCGAGGGCGCTTCGACGTTCATCGACCTGATCGCGCGCGACGTGCGCGAGATCACCCTGAACGGCCGGTCCATCGAGCCGTCGACCGCCTTCTCCGACTCGCGCATCGCGCTGGACGACCTGGCCGCCGAGAACGAGCTCGTCGTCGACGCCGACTGCCTCTACACCAACACCGGCGAGGGCCTGCACCGCTTCGTCGACCCCGTCGACGGCGAGGTCTACCTCTACTCGCAGTTCGAGGTCCCCGACTCGCGCCGCGTGTTCGCCGTGTTCGAGCAGCCCGACCTCAAGGCGACGTTCCAGTTCACCGTGACCGCGCCGGCCGCGTGGAAGGTCGTCTCCAACTCGCCCACCCCCGAGCCCGTCGCCGCGGGCGAGGACGTCGCGACGTGGACGTTCGAGCCGACCCCGCGCATCTCCTCGTACATCACGGCGCTGGTCGCCGGCCCGTACGAGGCCACCTTCTCGGAGCTGACGAGCGCCTCCGGCCGCGTCATCCCGCTGGGCGTCTACGGCCGCAAGAGCCTGTGGCAGCACCTGGACGCGGACTACATCTTCGACAAGACGCGCGAGGGCTTCGCCTACTTCGAGGAGAAGTTCGACTTCCCCTACCCCTTCGCCAAGTACGACCAGCTCTTCGTCCCGGAGTTCAACGCGGGCGCGATGGAGAACGCGGGCGCGGTGACCTTCACCGAGACCTACGTGTTCCGCTCGAAGGTCACCGACGCCGTCAAGGAGCGCCGCGTCGTCACGATCCTCCACGAGCTCGCCCACATGTGGTTCGGCGACCTCGTCACCATGAAGTGGTGGAACGACCTGTGGCTCAACGAGTCGTTCGCCGAATGGGCCTCGACCATCGCCACCGCCGAGGCCACCGAGTGGACCGAGGCCTGGACGACGTTCAACGCCATGGAGAAGACGTGGGCGTACCGCGCCGACCAGCTCCCCTCGACGCACCCCGTGGTCGCCCAGATCAACGACCTCGAGGATGTCCAGGTCAACTTCGACGGCATCACGTACGCCAAGGGCGGCTCGGTCCTCAAGCAGCTGGCCGCGTGGGTCGGCATCGACGCGTTCTTCTCGGGCGTGGGCGCGTACTTCAAGAAGCACCAGTGGTCGAACACGGAGCTCGCCGATCTGCTCGCCGAACTCGAGGTCACCAGCGGCCGCGAGCTGACCAGCTGGTCGAAGAAGTGGCTCGAGACGGCGGGGGTCAACACCCTCTCGCCGGAGATCGCCACCGCCGGCGACGGCACCATCACCCGCTTCGCGATCGTGCAGACCGCCCCGGCCGACTACCCGACGATCCGCCCGCACCGCCTCGGCGTGGGCTTCTACAACCTCGAGGGCGACAGCCTCGTGCGCGTCCACCACGCCGAGCTCGACGTCGACGGCGACCTCACCGAGGTCGCCGAGCTCAAGGGCCTGAAGCGCCCCGACCTCGTGCTGCTCAACGACGACGACCTCGCCTACGCGAAGATCCGCCTCGACGAGCGCTCGCTGAAGACCGCGATCGACCACCTCGGCAAGATCGCCGACCCGCTCGCACGCTCGCTCGTGTGGGGCGCGGCGTGGGACCAGACCCGCGACGCGGAGGCTTCGGCCTCGGACTACGTGGACCTCGTGCTGCGCAACATCGGCAGCGAGACGGAGTCCACGACGGTGCGCACCACGCTCGCGCAGCTCCTGCTCGCAGCGAGCTCCTACGTCGCCCCCGAGGCACGGGAGGCGACGCGCGAGAAGGTGGCCGATGCCCTCTGGACGCTTGCGCAGGGCGCCGCGGCCGGAAGCGACAGCCAGCTGCAGTTCGTCACCGCGTTCGCCGGCGCCGCGGCCACCGACGCGCACTGGGAGAGAGTGCGCGCCCTCCGTGACGGTGAGACGGTGCTCGAGGGCCTGACGATCGACACCGACCTGTCGTGGCAGCTGCTCGTGTCGCTGGCCGCCGGAGGTGCGGTGACCACCGCCGACATCGATGCCGCGCTCGCCGCCGACAACACCGCGAAGGGCGGCGAATTCGCCGCGCAGGCCAAGGCCGCGCTGCCCACGGCCGAGGCCAAGCAGGCGACATGGGATGCGCTGGTGGGCAAGGACGACCTGCCGAACACGATCGTCCGCTCGGCCGCTCTCGGCTTCGTGCATCCCGCGGGACGCGACCTGCTGGCCGCGTTCGTGCCGGCGTACTTCGACATGCTGCTGCCGATCTGGGAGTCGCGCACGTACAAGATCGCGGAGTACCTCGTCGCGGGCCTCTACCCCGCCCCGCTCGCCGACCTCGCCCTCCGCGACGCCACGCGGGCATGGCTGGAGGCCCACGCCGACGCCGCACCCGCGCTGCGACGCCTCGTCGCCGAGAACCTCGCCGGTGTGGAGCGCGCGCTGGCCGTGCAGGAGCGCGACGCGCACTGATCCGCTCTGGATGCCTCGGCCCCGCTCACAGGCGGGGTCGAGGCATCCGTCATTAGGATCGAGCCGATGAGCACCCTTCCCTTCCCGGCGGACGTCACCGACCCGGGCGTCGACGTCACCGACTCCGGGTTCTGGCAGCGGGTCGGCGACTGGTTCGTCGCCGCCGGAATCGACCTGCTGACGATCCTCGGCATCGTCGTCGGCGCGATCGTGGTCGCCTGGATCCTGCGCCTGGTGATCCGCCGCGTCGTCAGCCGCATCGTCAACGGGGCGAAATCACGTGCCAGCGTGACCGACACCATGGCCCTCGAGCGCTCGCCGCTGGCCTCGGTGCGGCTCGTGCAACGGACGCGGACGCTCGGGTCGATCCTGCAGAACATCACCGGCGTGATCGTGGTGATCATCGCCTTCACGCTGATCGTCTACGTCATCGCCCCCGACACCCTCGCGTCGTTCACGCTGCTGAGCGCGGCCATCGGCGCCGGCCTCGGCTTCGGCGCGCAGAACATCGTGAAGGACGTGCTCAACGGCATCTTCATCGTGGCCGAGGACCAGGTCGGGATCGGCGACGTCGTCGATCTCGGACTGGCGGCGGGCATCGTGGAGTACGTGAGCGTGCGGGTCACGCACGTGCGCGACGCCAACGGCACGCTCTGGTACGTGCGCAACGGCGAGATCACGCGCATCGGCAACCTCTCCCAGGGCTGGTCGCGCGTGATCCTCGACCTGTCGGTGCCGGCGGACGCGGATCTGGATGCCGTGGAGAAGACCCTTCTCGACACCTCGAAGGCCCTCGCCAAGGACGCCAAGTGGCGCACCCGCATCGTGGAGCATCCCGAGGTGTGGGGCCTCGAATCCATCGACGGCGACGCGCTGGTGGTGCGTCTGGTGATGAAGACGCGCGCCAACGCGAAGGACGACGTGGCCCGTGAGCTGCGGGTCCGGGTCAAGCGCGCGCTGGACGCCGAGGGGATCGCCATCCCGCAGCTGTCGTCGGTGATGCTCACGGGTCTCGACGGCGCCCAGCGGGTGCGGGGAGCGAACCCGCCCATCACCAAGCCCAATCCCACCGCCCCGCCCACCGACGAGGTGCCGGCCGGGTCGCGGCCGGTGTGGCGCCCCAAGCGTCCCGGCAAGCCCGGCGGAGACGCACCCTCCGGAAAGGAGACGCCATGACCGATGCCGACACCCCCCTCTCGTTCTACGACGAGGTCGGCGGGCACGCCACGTTCGCGCGACTGGTGGACGTCTTCTACGACGGCGTCGCCGGCGACGACGTGCTCAAGCCGATGTACCCCGAAGAGGATCTCGGCCCCGCCAAGCGCCGTCTGCTGATGTTCCTCGAGCAGTACTGGGGCGGACCGACCGCCTACAGCCAGGAGCGCGGCCACCCGCGCTTGCGCATGCGCCACCAGCCCTTCCACGTCAACCCCGACGCACGCGATCGCTGGCTCGCGCACATGCGGGACGCGGTCGATGCGCTGGAGCTGCCGCCCCTGCACGAGGCCACGCTGTGGGACTATCTTCAACGTGCGGCGTTCGCCATGGTGAACACCTTCGAACCCACCGGAATCGGGCCCGCACCCGCCGGTCGCGCCGCGTCCGGCATCCCGGTCGTCACGCAGCAGCGCACCGAGCGCGACGGCACGGCCTGACCCGCCCCTCCCCCGACGAAGGAGTCGCCCATGCCCTCGAGCCCCGCGCCCCGCACCACCGACGTCCTGATCATCGGGTGGGGCCTGGCGGGCCTCGTCGCCGCCGGTGAGGCCCTCGCCGCCGGCAAGCGCGTGATCGTCGTCGACCAGGAGTCCCGCACCAACCTCGGCGGACAGGCGTGGTGGTCCTTCGGCGGGCTCTTCTTCGTCGACAGCCCGGAACAGCGCCGCATGGGCATCCGCGACTCGATCGACCTCGCCCGCCAGGACTGGTTCGGAACCGCCGGGTTCGACCGCGAAGAGGACCAGTGGCCGCGCCAGTGGGCCGAGGCCTACCTCCAGTTCGCCCATCACGAGAAGCGCGCGTGGCTCAGGCAGAAGGGCGTGGGCTTCTTCCCCGTCGTCGGATGGGCCGAGCGGGGCGGGTACACCGCGCTCGGTCCCGGCAACTCGGTGCCCCGCTTCCACATCACGTGGGGCACGGGGCCGGGCCTTGTCGCGCCCTTCCAGGCCGCGCTGGAACGCGGTGAGGCCGAAGGTCGCCTCACCGTGCTCCCCCGCCATCGGGTCACGGCACTGACGCGCACCGGGGATGCCGTCACCGGAGTGGGCGGCGACGTGCTGGCGCCCTCCGGTGCGGCGCGCGGCGCGGCCACCTCGCGGGAAGTCGTCGGATCGTTCGAGATCGCCGCCGGTGCCACGATCGTCGCCTCGGGCGGCATCGGAGGCAACCACGACCTCGTCCGCGCCAACTGGCCCGCGAGCCTCGGCACACCTCCGGCCGCCATGGTGACGGGCGTTCCCGCCTACGTCGACGGCGCGATGCTGTCCGTGAGCGAGGAAGCCGGAGCCCGGCTCATCAACGGCGACCGCATGTGGCACTACGTCGAGGGCATCCAGAACTGGAATCCGATCTGGCCCGGGCACGGCATCCGGATCCTTCCCGGCCCCTCCTCGGTGTGGCTGGACGCGACCGGCGCCCGTCTGCCGGTGCCGCTGTTCCCCGGATTCGACACGCTCGGCACGCTCTCCCACCTGAGGACGACCGGGCACGACCACTCCTGGTTCGTGCTGTCGCACAGGATCATCGAGAAGGAGTTCACGCTCTCGGGCAGCGAGCAGAACCCCGACCTGACCGGCAAAGACGTCGGACTGCTGCTGCGGTCGCGACTGGGCAAGGGCGCCGCAGGACCCGTGCAGGCATTCCTCGATCACGGCGCCGACTTCGTCGTGCGCGACGACCTCGACGCGCTCATCGACGGCATGCGGGCCCTCCCCGGCGGCGAGGTGCTCGATGGCGCACGCGTCCGAGCCGAGCTCGAGGCCCGAGATCGCGACGTCGACAACGAGTTCACGAAGGACGCGCAGACGGCGATGCTGCGGTCCGCGCGCGCGTACCGGGGAGACAGGCTGATCCGTACCGCGGCGCCGCATCGCATCCTCGACCCGGACGCAGGGCCGCTCATCGCGGTGAAGCTGCACGTGCTCACCCGCAAGTCCCTTGGCGGGATCGAGACCGACCTCTCCGCCCGCGCGCTCGGCCCGGACGGCACCCCCGTGGCGGGGCTGTACGCCGCCGGTGAGGCCAGCGGGTTCGGCGGCGGCGGGATGCACGGCTACCGCGCGCTGGAGGGCACGTTCGTCGGAGGATGCCTCTTCTCGGGCCGCACCGCCGGGCGTGCCGCGGCCGCGGCGGTGTGAGCCCGGTCCTCGCCGACGCGGTCAGCCGGCGCCGGTGGATCGCACCTGCGTGAGCCCCGAGCGCACCGGACCCCGCACGAGGACGTGTCCGCGTGCCAGACTCATCCGTGTCCAGGCGGGGGCGGTGAACACCCGCGCCTCCTCCTCGCCGCCGATGAAGCCCAGCGCGAACGCGGCGAAGGCCGCACCGAGCGCCAGCCCGGCGAGCGCGTCGTCGGGCGCACCCCAGATGCGGGCGCGCACCGCCCGCACGGCGTCCTCACCCGGGTTCTGCGGCATCGCCTCGGCCACCGCCGCGATCCCCCACTGCGCGCGCGAGGCGAGGACCGCCGCCGGGACGGTGTGCGCGGGCGTCCATCCGCCGCGCGGCGGCGACACCCCGGCCCAGGACGCGTTCACCGCCGACGCGGGAAGTTCGAGCGCGCGCGGGTCGTCGGGTGCGGCCGTCAGCGCCGCCGCCTCCACGACGAGGTCGCACTCCAGTTCGGGGTCGACCGCGAGGGTGCGCATTCCGATGATCGTGGGGGTCGTGTCGAACAGCCCCCGGGGGGACAGCGGCGCCGAGGTCATCGCCAGCACACCGGCGGCGGCCTTGAGCCGCACGCTGCCGTCGCCGAGCGAGGTGGTCCGCGCGGCGTAGGTGAGGGCGTCGGCGGCCGCGTGCGCGTCGGCGAACAGAAGGCGAGAGGACATCCGCCCTAAACTACCAAGCGACGACCGGCACTCCCGCTCGCTCCCGCCGCACTCGAGACGGAGACCCCGTGACCGACGCCCATCAGCCCGCACCTGCGACGGTCCAGCCCGACCCCGACCCCGTCGCATCCATGCTCGCCGTACTCGACCTCGCCGACTCCGGCGCACGCACCACCGAAGACATCTTCACGGGCCGATCGCAGGACATGCCGCTCGGGCGCGTATACGGCGGGCAGGTGCTCGCCCAGTCCCTCGTCGCCGCGGAGCGCACCATCGCCGAGGATCGCCGCGTGCACTCGATGCACGGCTATTTCCTCCGGCCCGGCGACTCCGCGAAGGGCATCACGTTCTCAGTCGACCGCATCCACGACGGCCGGTCGTTCTCCACGCGGCGCACCCAGGCGTTCCAGGAGGGCGTGCCGATCTTCTCGATGATCGCCTCGTTCCAGGACGAGGATCCCGGGCTGGACCACCAGGCCCCCATGCCGGGCGACATCCCCGCTCCCGAGGAGCTGCCCGACGTCGAGGCGCACCTGCAGGGGCTGCACCCCATGTCGAAGCGCCTGTTCACGGATCGCCCGGTCGACCTCCGGCACGTGCCGTCGCCGATCTACGTGACCGTCGACGGCGAGCGCGCGCCCCGCCAAGCCGTGTGGATGCGGGTTCGCCGCCCCATTCCGGACACGCCGGCGATCCACCGCGCGGCGCTCGCCTACCTGTCGGACCTCACGATCCAGGAGTCGATCCTGCGCGCCCACGGCGTGGCCTGGGCGACGCGGGGACTCAAGGTCGCGAGCCTCGACCACGCCATGTGGTGGCACCGGTTCGGCCGCGTGGACGAGTGGATGCTCTACGTGCAGGAGTCGCCCAGCGCCCGCGGCGGCCGTGGGCTCGCGAACGGGCGCATCTATTCTGCCGACGGCGCGCTGATGGCCAGCGTCGCGCAGGAGATCATGGTGCGGGTGCCCGAGGCCGGCTGACCCCGGGCGCCGCCGGTCAGCGCCGGTAGGCGATCGGTGCGCCGAGGAACGGCTCCCATGCGGCGCGCTCGGTGTCGGACAGGCGTGTCGGCCGCCCCGAGGCGGTGTCCACGAGCACGACCACGGCCGACGACCGCGCATACAGCACCTGCTCCGCGTCGGAGATCGGGCTGAACACCTCGTAGCAGACCTCGATGCTCGATCCGCCGATCTTGCCGATCCACATCTGCACGTCCAGCGGACGCTGCCCGTACGGGACCGGCCGGAGGTATTCGATCTCCTGACGCGCGATCAGCGTCGCTCGCGGGCCGCCCCCTTCGAGCACCGACATGTCGAGGACGGCGGTCGGCGGTGCCGCCTCCCCCTCCTCGGAGCTCCAGAAGGCGCGCAGACGAGCCTCCTCGAGCAGCTTCAGCATGGAGGTGTTGTTGACGTGCCCGAGGGCGTCGAGATCGCCCCACCGCAGGTGGATGGGAATGTGGACGCGGGTGTCGGACACGTCAGTCGCGCGTCAGCTTGCGATAGGCCGTGCGATGCGGACGCGCCGCGTCGGGGCCGAGGCGGGCGACCTTGTTCTCCTCGTAGGCCTCGAAGTTGCCCTCGAACCAGTACCACTGGTCGGGGTTCTCGTCGGTGCCCTCGTAGGCGAGGATGTGGGTCGCGATCCGGTCGAGGAACCACCGGTCGTGGGTGATGACCACAGCGCAGCCGGGGAATTCGAGGAGCGCGTTCTCCAGCGACTGGAGCGTCTCGACGTCGAGGTCGTTGGTCGGCTCGTCGAGGAGCAGGAGGTTGCCGCCCTCCTTCAGCGTGAGCGCGAGGTTCAGGCGGTTGCGCTCACCGCCGGAGAGCACGCCGGCCTTCTTCTGCTGGTCCGGCCCCTTGAAGCCGAACTTCGACACATAGGCGCGAGAGGGGATCTCGGTCTTTCCCACGGTGATGATGTCGAGGCCGTCGGAGACCACCTCCCACAGCGTCTTGCTGGGGTCGATGTTCGCCCGCGACTGGTCGACGTAGCTGACCTTGACGGTCTCGCCGACCTTCAGGTCGCCTCCGTCGAGAGGCTCGAGCCCCACGATGGTCTTGAACAGCGTGGTCTTTCCGACGCCGTTGGGACCGATGACGCCGACGATGCCGTTCGGCGGAAGGGAGAAGGTCAGCCCGTCGATGAGCGAGCGGCCGTCGAAGCCCTTCTGGAGCTTCTTCGCCTCGATGACCACGCTGCCCAGGCGCGGCCCCGGCGGGATCTGGATCTCCTCGAAGTCGAGCTTGCGCGTGCGCTCCGCCTCAGAGGCCATCTCCTCGTACCGGGCCAGTCTGGCCTTGGACTTCGCCTGGCGGCCCTTGGCGTTCGATCGCACCCAGTCGAGCTCCTCGGCGAGGCGCTTGGCGAGCTTGGCGTCCTTCTTGCCCTGCACCTCCAGCCGCTCGCGCTTCTTCTCGAGGTAGGTCGAGTAGTTGCCCTCGTAGCCGATGAGCCGGCCGCGGTCGACCTCGGCGATCCACTCGGCGACGTTGTCGAGGAAGTAGCGGTCGTGCGTGATCGCGATCACGGCGCCGGGGTACTTCTGCAGGTGCTGCTCGAGCCACAGCACGCTCTCGGCGTCGAGGTGGTTCGTGGGCTCGTCGAGGAGCAGCAGGTCCGGCTTCTGCAGGAGGAGCTTGGCGAGCGCGACACGGCGCTTCTCACCGCCGGAGAGATGCTTCACCGAAGCATCCGCGGGCGGCGTGCGCAGGGCGTCCATCGCCTGCTCGAGCTGCGAGTCCAGATCCCAGGCGTCGGCCGCGTCGATCTCCTCCTGGAGGGTTCCCATCTCTGCCAGCAGCGTGTCGAAATCGGCGTCCGGGTCGGACATGAGCGCGGAGATCTCGTTGAACCGGTCGAGCTTCGCCTTGATCGCGACGCCCTCCTCGATGTTCTCGAGCACGCTCTTGTCCTCATCGAGCACCGGCTCCTGCATGAGGATGCCGACCGTGAAGCCCGGAGTGAGCTTCGCCTCGCCGTTGGAGGGCTGGTCCAGCCCCGCCATGATCTTGAGGATCGTCGACTTTCCGGCGCCGTTGGGGCCGACCATTCCGATCTTGGCCCCCGGGAGGAACGCCATCGTCACGTCGTCGAGGATCAGCTTCTCGCCGACCGCCTTGCGGGCGCGAACCATCGAGTAGATGTACTCAGCCATGCGTGTGCGACTCTCCTTGCGCTGCGAACGTCAGCGTCCCAGCCTACCGGCCGCCGGCGTGCGACCGTGCAGAAAGCGCGGTCACCAGTCGATGGGCCTGGTCTGGCCGACCAGGCATGTGCCCTCCTGGAGCACGGGCACCACCACGACCACCGGTTCACCGGTGGCCGGACCGACCTGACCGACGAGGCATTCCTGGTCCCATCTGACCGAGAATTGGATGCTCTCCGCTGCGTTCCCGACCGTCGAGGTATCCGGCGTGACCTCCATCGCGGCCTTGTCGAAGCCAGCGACCACGAGTGCGTCGATGTACGCGCGACCGGCGGCGCGCTCCGGGCCGGCCCACACCGCCTCCACGACGGTCTCGAAGTACGGCAGGTTGTCGGAGGCGCTGCCGTCGGGCAACAGGGAGGGAGCGGCCGGCGTCGGCGCGACGGTGGGGCTCGCCGACGGCGTGGCCGTCGTGCTCGGCGTGGTTGCGGGCGCGGTGGGCGCGGGTGCGGGTGTGCTCGGCGTGCAGGCGCTCAGCGCCACCGCGACCACGGCCGCGGCGCCCAGCACGGCAGCGAAGCGGGTCGTCGGTCGGGTCGGCGGCAGTCGGCGGGACACGGGGAGAGTCTAGGGCCCCGCCGCTGCACGCCCGCCGCGCGGCTCAGAAGGGCACCATGGCTTCGTCGGCCGGCGCGGCCGCATCGGCCGCTTCCGCCGGCGCCGCATCGGCCCCGTCGCCGACCGCGGCGACCGCCCACGTCGCCTCGTCGAGGCCAGGGGCCGCCCAGCCGTCGGACTCGGCCCGCTGATCGGTCCCGGTCGCGGGCGTCGGCGACGGCGAGCCCGGCCGCTTGCTGTACACCGCAGTGCCCCAGCGCAGGTCGTGACCGACGGCTTCGGCTTCGATGTCGACCGCGGTGCCGCGACGCTCGCCGTTGTCCCATTCCCGCACGCGCAGGCGCCCGCTCACGATCACGGGGTCGCCCTTCTTGACGGAGTGCAGGACGTGATCCCCGAGGGACCGGAAGGCGGACACGGTGTAGAAGCTCGTGCCGGCGGACACCCACTGACCGCTCGCGCGGTCGAAGCGGCGTTCGTTGCACGCGACACGGAAGTTCGCGATCGTCATGCCGGCGCTGTTGGCCCTGCTCTCCGGCTGCGTCGCGACGTTTCCGCTGATGGTGATGACGGCGTTCATGTGATCCTCCTGGGGTCGATGCCGGGGCATGCCCCCGGGCTGCGTCGGTGCCCGGGTGCCCGCCGGGCACCGACGCTCGTTCAGCTTGCTCGGTGAGCCTGCCGCGCACCGGCGCGCAGGGCCCGATGTGGAGCGATCGCGAGGTCACCCGCGCTGGGGAGGAGACGACGAGCGTCGCTCCGATCAGACCAGCGCGTCCTCGCCCGCCAGCACGGTCGCAGGGGCGCCCTGTCGGACCCGCTCCCAGGACGCGGCGAGATTCCCGACCACCGCGTCATAGTCCTCGATGGGCGCGGTGAAGGGCAGTCTCAGGTGGCGGTCGTGTCCCCCATCGACCGAGAACCGGGGCCCGGCCGAGAGGAGGACGCCGCGCGTGCGCACATCCATGACCAGGGCGGCGCTGAGCGGGGCATCCAGCTCGACCCAGAGCGACACCCCGCCCTCGGGGCGGGGCACCCGCCACTGCGGAAGCCGCCTGTTCAGCGCCCCGCGCAAGGCGTCTCTGGCTCCACCGAGCAGGGCCGCACGCTGCGGCACGATCTCGTCCATGCGCTCGAGCAGGGCCAGCGCCACCGCCTGCTCGAACTCCGGCGTGCCCAGGTCGTGCACGGGGCGCGCGGCGATGAGCCGGCGGATCAGCTCCTCGCCGGCGCGCACCCAGCCGATCCGCAGGCCTCCCCACACGGTCTTGCCGAGCGAGCCCAGCCGCACGATCGAGGGGTCGTCCCACGCGTCGAACGATCGACCGGGCACCTGGCGATCGATGTCGAGTTCGGCTGTCGTCTCGTCGAGGACGAGCGTGGTGCCCGCGCGCTCGGCGGATCGCGCCACGATCTCCGCTTCGCCGGGCGTCATCGAGCGGCCTGTCGGATTCTGAAAGTCCGGCATGAGGTATGCGAGCGCCGGCACCGTGCGCGCGAACACCTGCGCGACGCGCTCGAGGTCCCAGCCCTCCGCCGTGGAGACGGGAACGCCGACGAGGCGTCCGCCCGCCTCGCGCAGAGCCTCGGCGGCATGGGGATACGTGGGGGTCTCCACCACGACTCGGTCGCCGCGCCCGATCAGCACCCGCCCGAGCAGATGGATGGCGCTCTGCGCGCCGTTGGTCACGAGGATCTGCTCCGGCGTGGTGGCGACCCCCCGGGCGGTGTACCGCGCGGCGATGCACGCCCTGAGCAGAAGGCTTCCCCGCATGTCGTAGCCGGACCGGCCGACGAGCGTCGCGGCCGACCCCGCGACCTCGGCGAACACCCCTGCCAGCCCCGGCCACGCCGGTGGACTGGCCTGCTGCAGATCGACAGCCTCCACTCCGCCGTCGACGAGCGCGACATCCCGGCGGGCCAGCGGAAGGGTGACGCTCCCGGAGCCGCGAAGGCTGCGGATGTGCGCGGAATCGCGCAGGCTCTGGTACGCCGCCGCGACCGTGCTGCGGCTCAGTCCGAGTGCGGCCGCGAGTTCGCGCTCGGCCGGAAGCAGGGTGTGGGGGCGAGCCGGTTGTCCACGCACAGCAGGCGGATGCCGTCGGCGAGCGCCTCGTACGCCGGTTCCCTCGTACGCCACCCGCCGAGGGAGGCGGTGAGCGCGCGGGCGGAGATGCGGGAGTCCATCAGTCCAGGCTACCCGTATTGGCATGCATGACACAGGCCACTTCTGCGATTGGATCAGTACGTGACACGACGGATCGCCCAGCTCCTCATCGGCCTCATTCTCTACGGCGTCGGATGCGCCCTGACCGTCGAGGCCGGTCTCGGCGTCGACCCGTGGACGGTGTTCGCCGAGGGGATCGCCGGCAGGACCGGAATCGGTGTGGGCTGGATCACGAACATCGTCGGATTCGCCGTGCTGCTCGCCTGGATCCCCCTGCGGCAGCGTCCGGGCGTCGGCACCCTGGCCAACATCCTCCTCGTCGGCACCGCGATGCAGGTCGCCCTCGATGCGATCCCGCCGATCAGCGGCATCCTCCCGCAGTCGGCGGTGCTGCTCGGCGGCATCGCCACCGTCGCGCTCGCGTCGGGACTGTACATCGGCGCTCGGTTCGGTCCGGGGCCGCGCGACGGCCTGATGACGGGTCTTCACGCCCGGCTCGGCTGGCCGATCTGGGTCTGTCGGGCCGTCGTCGAAGTCTCCGTGCTGGCGCTCGGCTGGGTGCTCGGCGGCACCGTGGGGATCGGCACCGTGCTGTTCGCGGTGCTCATCGGACCCGGAGTGCATCTGGCACTGCCCCTGTTCGACACCGCGGCGCCGCGCCGGCAGGGGGCGTCCCGCACCGCGACGGCGCCCGCCGACGCGTGATCGACGGGCGCCGCGGCGGGGCCACGCGGGCGTCAGTGCTCGCGGAACTCCGGCCAGTCGCTTCCCGGCCGCATGTGCGAGTGGAGAGCGCTCTTGGCGACCTCCATCGACGGGTATGTGCCCGTCACCTCGTCGGCACCGGCCATGGTGACCGTGTACCCGTCGTCGTCTTTGCGGATGCTGCCGACGACGCCGCCACTTCCGTAGGCGACCCAGAGCGGGTGGTGCGTTTCCGTTGCGGTCATGAGTGAACTCCTTCCCGTCGTTGCCTCTCCGACGCTACGCCCGGACACGGCCGGAGGGAAGATGCGACCGGACGGAGGATGCGGGTGGCCGCTCACGCGACCCGGTAGCCTGGAGGGCGACCCCCAGTAGCTCAGTGGATAGAGCAGCGGCCTTCTAATCCGCCGGTCACACGTTCGAATCGTGTCTGGGGGACCGCAGATCTGTCGGTGTCCCCCTCGATCATTAGGATGGTCTCATGGTGGGCGCCTCCGACAATGACCGTCTGGTATGGATCGACTGCGAGATGACGGGCCTCGATCTCGAGGTCGACGAGCTCGTGGAGATCGCGGTGGTCGTCACCGACTTCGAGCTGCGCCCACTCGATCCCGGTTTCCAGGTGGTCATCAAGCCGGATGCCTCGGCGATGGCCAACATGAACGACTTCGTCACCAAGATGCATGAGAAGTCGGGCCTGCTGGAGGAGATCCCGCACGGCGTGAGCGTCGCCGACGCGGAGTTCCAGGCACTCGAGTACATCCAGCGGTTCGTGCCCCTCGAGGGCAAGGCCCCGCTCGCGGGCAACACCATCGGCACCGACCGCATGTTCCTCGCCAAGTACATGCCGCGGGTGGACCGCTGGCTGCACTACCGCAACGTCGACGTCTCCAGCATCAAGGAGCTGTCCCGCCGCTGGTTCCCGCGCGCGTACATCCACGCCCCGGCCAAAGACGGGGGCCACCGCGCGCTCGCCGACATCCTCGAGTCGATCCGGGAGCTCGCCTACTATCGTCAGGTCGTCTTCGTCCCCGAGCCGGGTCCGACATCGGAGGGCGCGCGCGCCGTCGCCTCCTCCGTCGTGTCGTCATTCGCCTCGGAGATGTGAGAGAATCGTTCAGTTGCCCGCGCAGGCGGGAGACATGGTGGGTATAGCTCAGTTGGTAGAGCACCTGGTTGTGGTCCAGGGGGTCGCGGGTTCAAGTCCCGTTACTCACCCCATGTGCGGTCCAGAGATCATCGGATGATGTTCGAGATGGATGCCGCGGTCTTCGAGGAACTCGTGATCGACGAGCTCGATCGGCTGCCCGACGACATGGTCGAAGGGCTCGACAACGTCGTGTTCGTCGTCGAGGATCGCCCTGAGGATGGCAGCCTCGACCTGCTCGGCCTGTACGACGGCTACGCGCTGACCGAGCGCGACCGCTACGGCGTCGGCGAGCTGCCCGATCGCATCATCGTGTACCGCGAGCCGCATCTGGCCGCCTGCGCCGACGAGGACGAGCTGCGAGACGAGGTCCATACGACCCTCGTGCACGAGATCGCCCATTTCTACGGCATCGACGACGACCGTCTCCACGAGCTCGGGTGGGCGTGATGGGCGTCATCGAGGCGACGCGCACCGAGGAGTCGCCCGTCGAGGTGGCGGCCCCGGTACCGGATCGGCCCTGGCAGACCGTCGTGTGGGACGATCCGGTCAACCTGATGAGCTATGTGACCCACGTGTTCCGCGAGTACTTCGGCCTGCCCGCGGAGCGGGCCGAGCGGCTGATGCTCGCGGTGCACAACGACGGCCACGCCGTCGTCGCCGAGGGCGCGCGCGAGCAGATGGAGCTGCACACCCAGGCGATGCACGACTACGGGCTGTGGGCGACGGTCAGGAAGGCCCCCGAATGACCGCATCCCGTGGCGTGAGGATGGAGCTCACGCGCCTGGAGGCCGCGCATCTGGCAGGCCTCGTCGGCCAGTTCGCCGACCTCCTCGACGACGGCGCCGACGGCACCGATGATCCGGCCGTCGCACGCCTTGTCCCTGATGGGTACTCCGACGACGACGCGGCGTCGGAGGAGTTCCGCGCCCTCACCGAGCGCGATCTGCTCACGCGGCGCCGCGAAGATGCCGCGGTCGTGCTCGATTCCCTCGCCGACGCCGCGCAGATCCCCGACGACCCGGCCGACCCGGTCCTCCTGGAATCGGTGGAGGTGCGACTGGAGCCGGCTGACGTCGACGCGTGGCTGCGCACGCTCGCAGCGGTGCGGCTGGTGCTGGCCACGCGGCTCGGGATCAGCTCCGCCGACGACCACGACGAGGGCGACCCGCGGTTCGGGATCTACGACTGGCTGGGGTACCGCCTGCACGGTCTCGTCACGGCCATCGAGTCGGACCGCTGACAGATCGTCGGGCTACGGGATCGCGAACGCGTGCGTGGCCAGGCGCTCCGGCTCGTCTCGGATGATGTGGCGGTGCTCCTGACGCGCCCACCGCTCCCAGTGCGGGCGGTAGGCGTCGCCGTCGCGTTCGAGAGCGCGCGACTTGCGCGACGCGGCCGGCGAGTCCAGCCAGACCCTGATATCGCCCAGCCGCGCCGTCGTCGGCGTCAGCAGGCCGGCTCCCTCGACGATCAGCGGCAGCGACGGATCGACCGCGCTGGCCTCCGCATACTCGTCGGCGGTCCAGTCCCACCGCTGCCAGACCCCGACGAGGCCGCGCGCGTGCGGCCGGAGGATCTGGTCGATCGCGCTCTGGACGCCCCCGTCGAGACCGTCCCACCCCGGGTAGAGGGAATCGAGCGCCACCAGCTGCACCCGACCCGCGAGCGGCCAGGTCGTGACCAGCCGTCGGGCGAGCGTGGACTTGCCCGCCCCGCTGCGCCCGTCGATCAGGACGACCGCGTTGGTGGCGGCGAGCTCCGTGATCGCACGTCGCACCACGGCGGACGCCGCCGTCAGAGCCTGCGAAACCGGGTCGGTGTTACTTCTTGAGGGTGCGGATGACACGGCTGAAAGCTCGACCGACGACCCAGACGAGCGGAATCGCCACGGCGGCCAGGGCGACGAGGTTCGGCTCGAAGCGCAGGTCGTCGCCCTTGCGGATGTAGGCGCCGACGGGGATCGAGTAGCCGCCGCCTCCTCCCCCACCGTTGCCGGACTCGTCGGATCCGCCGCCGAAGCCGGTCCAGCTGAGCGCGACGGGGATCAGACGGATGCCGTCGACATCCTGCTGCTCACCGTAGGCGCCGTTGACGCCGAGGCTTGCCGACTGCTTGCCGAGTTCGAGTGCGATGTTGGGCATGGGTCCACGCTAGCGGCCCGCACCCGCTCTGCCCAGCACGTCGTCACTCGACCGGCGGCTGCGGATGCGACAGACCACCGCCGCGGCGGGGGCCCAGCTGCGCGGCGCGGGTGATGGTCCCGCTGCCGAAGCGGGCGTAGGCGTCGTCGAGAGCGCTCTCCAGACGCCGCCACTCCTCGTCGTCGTCCCACAGCGACGCCGGGGCACTGCCGGCCGGCCGCAGCCGCTCCGCCCGCACCCCGATCAGCCGCACCGGCAGGCGGCGCTCGACCCCGTCGAGCAGCTCCAGAGCGGCATCGCCGATGCGCTGACCGACCGCCGAGGGTTCGGCCAGCGTCGTGGAGCGGGAGATGGTGCTGAAGTCGGAGAAGCGCACCTTGACCGCCACGGTCGCGGCCTCCCATCCGTGCCGGCGCAGCCGCGCGCCCACGCGGTCGGCGAGCCGCCGCAGTTCCGCGCGCAGGACCACCCCGTCGGAGACGTCTTCGTGGAACGTCTCCTCGTGGCCGATGCTCTTCTCCACCCGCTCGGTGTGCACCTCGCGGGCGTCCATCCCGCGGGCCAGCTCCCAGATGCGCGCGCCCATCGCCGGGCCGAGCGCTCTGTCGAGCACGCCGCGGGGCACGCCGAGGACATCGGCGACCGTATGGATGCCGCGTGCCTCGAGTGCCTCCGACGCCTTGGGCCCGACGCCCCACAGCGCCCCCACGGGCCGCGGCGCGAGGAAGTCCGCCGTGGCCGCGGCGGGGACGATCAGCAGCCCGTCTGGCTTGGAGGCGGTGGAGGCCATCTTGGCGACGTGCTTGGTCGCCGCCGCGCCGACGCTGCACGCGAGCCCTGTCTCATCGCGCACGCGCCGTCGCAGGTCGCGAGCGATGACCCCCGGGCTCCCCCACAGCCGGCGCACGCCGCGCACGTCGAGGAACGCCTCGTCGATCGACAGCGGTTCGACCAGCGGCGTGACCGAGCGGAAGATCTCCATCACCTGCGCCGACAGCGCGGTGTACCTGTCGAAATGCGGCTCCACCACGACCGCCTGCGGGCACAGCCGCAGAGCCTGGCCGACAGGCATGGCCGAACGCACACCGAATCGGCGCGCCTCGTACGACGCGCTGGAGACGACCGAGCGGCCCTCCGGAGCGCCGACGACGATCGGCTTGCCCTTCAAGGAAGGGTCGTCGAGCACCTCCACCGACGCGTAGAACGCGTCCATGTCGACGTGGAGGATGCCCGCGCCGGTGTCGTCGGCACCGTCGGGCGACACCATCCGGCCGGTGCCGTCGCCGCGTCCCATGCCGAGATCCTCTCGCGTACCGCCGACAGCGTCGGACTACTGCGCGGCGCGCTCCAGGATCAGCTCCCGCACACGCGCGGCATCGGCCTGACCCTTCATCGCCTTCATCACCGCGCCGATGATCGCCCCGGCGGCCTGCACCTTGCCATCGCGGATCTTCGCGAGCACGTCCGGCTGCGAAGCCAGTGCTTCGTCGATGGCCGCGATCAGCGCGCCGTCGTCGGAGACGACCGCGAGCCCGCGCGCGTCGACGACCTCCTGCGGCGACCCCTCGCCGTCGATGACGCCCTCGAGCACCTGCCGGGCGAGCTTGTCGGTGAGACTGCCGTCGTCGACCAGCTTCTGCAGGTGCGCCACGGAAGCCGGTTCGATGAGCGCGGCCGGCTCGGCGGCGCGGGCGTTCGCGATGCGCGTGATCTCACCCGTCCACCACTTGCGCGCGGAGGCGGGAGCCGCACCCGCGGCGACCGTGGCCTCCACCTCGGCGAGCAGACCGCCGTTGACGACGTCCTGGAACTCCAGATCGGTGAAACCCCAGTCCGCCTTCAGGCGGCGACGGCGCGCGGCCGGCGGCTCGGGCAGCGCGGCGCGCAGGTGCTCGATGAGCTCGGGCGCGGGCACGACGGGAAGCAGGTCGGGCTCCGGGAAGTAGCGGTAGTCGTCGGCGTCGGACTTGGGCCGCCCCGGCGACGTGGTCCCGGTGTCCTCATGCCAGTGACGGGTCTCCTGCGTGATCGTGCCGCCCGCGGCGAGGATCGCCGCCTGACGCTGGATCTCGTAGCGCACCGCGCGCTCCACCGAGCGCATCGAGTTCACGTTCTTGGTCTCGGTGCGGGTGCCGAGCTTCTCCTGCCCCCGCGGGCGCAGCGACACGTTGGCATCGCAGCGGAGGTTGCCGCGCTCCATGCGCGCCTCCGAGATGCCCAGCGCGATGACGATGTCGCGGATGGTCGCGATGTACGCCTTGGCGATCTCGGGAGCGCGGTGCTCGGCGCCGAAGATCGGCTTGGTGACGATCTCCACCAGCGGCACGCCCGCGCGGTTGTAGTCGACGAGCGAGAACTCCGCACCCTGGATGCGACCGGTCGAGCCACCCATGTGGGTGAGCTTGCCGGCATCCTCCTCCATGTGCGCCCGCTCGATCGGCACCGTCACGATGGTGCCGTCGGCCAGCTCCACATCGACCTGCCCCTCGAACGCGATCGGCTCGTCGTACTGGGAGATCTGATAGTTCTTGCCCAGGTCGGGGTAGAAGTAGTTCTTCCGGGCGAAACGGCTCGAAGGCGCGATCGAGCATCCCAGGGCGAGGCCCAGGCTGATCGAGTACCGCACCGCCGTCTCGTTCACGACGGGCAGGGAGCCCGGCAGTCCCATGTCCACCGGCGCGACGAGGGTATTGGGCTCCGCGCCGTGATGGGCGGAGTTGGCCGGGTTCGCAGCGGCCGAGAACATCTTGGTCTCGGTGTTGAGCTCGACGTGGATCTCGAAGCCGAGCACGGGCTCGAACAGCTCGAGCGCCTTGTCGAAGTCCATCAGCTTGTCCTTGGCCATCAGCGGACCCCTCCGTTCGAACCCAGCACCGGCGCACGGTCCAGCAGCGGGCCGCCCCACGAATCGACGAGCACGGCCTCCAGCGCCGCGCCCACGCGGTACAGGCGGGCGTCCTCACGCGCCGGCGCGAGGAACTGGATGCCGACCGGCAGCCCGTCCTCGGCCGCGAGTCCCGACGGGATCGAGATGCCCGGGACGCCGGCGAGGTTGGCGGGGATGGTGGTGACGTCGTTGAGGTACATCTGCAGCGGGTCGTCGATCTTCTCGCCGAGGCGGAACGCCGTGGTCGGTGCCGACGGGGTGGCGATGACGTCCACCTTCGCGAAGGCGTCGTCGAAGTCGCGCTGGATGAGGGTGCGCACCTTCTGCGCCGATCCGTAGTACGCGTCGTAGTAGCCGGCCGACAGCGCGTAGGTGCCCAGGATGACGCGGCGCTTGACCTCGTCGCCGAACCCGACGTCGCGGGTCTTGGCCATCACGTCCTCGACGGTTCCGCCGGGGACGTCCACGCGCAGTCCGAACCGCACGGAGTCGAACTTCGCGAGGTTGCTGGATGCCTCGGCGGGCAGGATCAGGTAGTACGCGGCCACGCCGTACTCGAAGTGGGGTGCGCTGATCTCGACGATCTCGGCCCCCTGGGCCTCCATCGCATCCAGCGCCGCGCGGAAGGATGCGGACACGCCCGGCTGGAAGCCGCTGTCGGGCAGTTCCGTGATGACGCCGACCCGCAGGCCCTTCAGGACCTCACCGGTGGCGCCCTCCCGGGCGGCCGCCGCGAAGGAGGGCCATTCCTGCGTGAGCGAGGTCGAATCGTGTGGATCGTGGCCGCCGATGACGTCGTGCAGGAGGCCGGCGTCGAGCACGGTCCGCGTCACGGGGCCGACCTGGTCGAGGGACGAGGCCAGGGCGATCGCGCCGTAGCGGCTGACGCCGCCGTACGTGGGCTTGATTCCGACGGTGCCGGTGACGTGCGCGGGCTGTCGGATCGAGCCGCCCGTGTCCGAACCGAGCGCGAGCGGCGCCTCGAACGCGGCGACCGCGGCCGCCGAGCCACCTCCGGAACCGCCGGGGATCCGCTCGAGGTCCCAGGGGTTGCGGGTCGGCCCGTAGGCGGAGTGCTCGGTGGAGGACCCCATCGCGAACTCGTCCATGTTGGTCTTGCCCAGCGGCACGAGGCCTGCCGCGCGCGAGCGCGCGACCACCGTCGCGTCGTAGGGCGACATGTACCCCTCGAGGATCCGCGATCCGCTGGTGGAGGGCATGTCGGTGGTGACCAGGACGTCCTTGATCGCCAGGGGAACCCCGGCGACGGGCCCGAGGGGCTCGCCGGCGGCACGACGGCGGTCGATGTCCGCGGCGACGTCGAGGGCGTGGTCGCTCACATGGAGGAAGGCGTGCACGTCGCCGTCGACGGCGGCGATGCGGTCGAGGTGGGCCTGCGTCGCCTCGACGCTGGACACCTCGCCCGAGGCGAGCTTGTCGGCGAGCGCAGCGGCGCTCAGCGTGGTCAGGTCGGTCATGTCTTCCCTTACTGCTCTTCGCCGAGGATCGCGGTCACCCGGAAGCGGCCGTCGGCGGCATCCGGGGCGTTCTGCAGCACCTGCGCGGGGGTCAGCAGATCGCCGACGACGTCGGGGCGGAACACGTTCTCCATCGCGACCGGGTGGCTGGTCGCCGTCACGTCGGGGGTGGCGACCTCGGACACCTTGGCGATGTTGTCGACGATGACGTCGAGCTGGCCGGTGAGGCGCTCGACCTCCTCGTCGCTCAGCTGGATCCGGGCGAGCACACCGAGATGGCGCACGAGATCGGGGGTGATTTCAGACACCAGACAAGTCTAGGCCGTCGCGCCCCCGACCCACGGCGGAGGCCGCGGGCGACGTAGGCTGGTGGGGTGACGACGTACGACCCGCCGCGCCCATGGATCGCCAGCTATGCCGACGGCGTTCCCGCCGACCTCGAGCCCGTGACCGGCTCCCTCGTCGACATCGTCGAGGCGTCCGCACGCGACTATCCCGACGCCCCCGCCCTGCAGTTCTTCGGGCGCACCACCTCCTACCGCGAGCTGAACGAGCAGATCGAGCGTGCCGCCGCGGGGCTGCGGGCCCAGGGCGTGGGCCCGGGAGACCCGGTCGCGATCGTGCTGCCGAACTGCCCGCAGCACATCGTCGCCTTCTACGCCATCCTGCGCCTGGGCGCGGTGGTCATCGAGCACAACCCGCTCTACACGCCTCGGGAGCTGCGCAAGCAGTTCGAGGATCACGGCGCGCGCCACGCGATCGTCTGGTCGAAGGTGGTGAAGACCGTGCAGGAATTCCCCGCCGATCTCGCCGTGTCGACCCTGGTGTCGGTGGACATCATCAAGGCGATGCCGCTGGGCACCCGACTCGCACTGAAGCTTCCGATCGCGAAGGCCCGCGACGCGCGCGAGGCCCTCCACGAACCGGTGCGCGGAACGACGCCGTGGGAGGACATCGTCCGCCATGACCGGCTCGCCGCCTCCTTCCCGCGCCCGGGGACCGACGATCTCGCGCTCATCCAGTACACGAGCGGGACGACGGGCAACCCCAAGGGCGCATCGCTGACCCACCGGAACCTCCTGTCGAATGCGGCGCAGGCCCAGGCCTGGGTGCCCTCCATCGTGCGCGGCGACGGCTGCGTGGTGTACGCCGTGCTCCCGATGTTCCACGCGTACGGGCTGACCCTCTGCCTCACCTTCGCGATGTCGATGGGAGCGCGCCTGGTGCTGTTCCCGCGGTTCGATCCCGACATGGTGCTGGAGGCGACCAAGAAGCACCCGGCGACGTTCCTGCCTCTCGTGCCGCCCATCGCCGATCGCCTGCTGAAGGCCGCCGAGGAGAAGGGCGTGTCGATCGCGGGCACCGCGGTCGCCATCTCGGGGGCCATGGCGCTGCCGCATGAACTGGTCGTGCCGTTCGAGCGCGCCTCCGGCGGGTATCTCGTCGAGGGGTACGGGCTCAGCGAGTGCTCGCCGGTGCTCATGGCCAACCCCGTCGCCGAGAACCGGGTGCCCGGTACGGTCGGCCTCCCCCTGCCGGGAACGGAGTGCCGGGTGGTCGACCCCGACAACCCCACCGTCGACGTCGCCCCGGGTGAGCGCGGCGAGCTCGTCGTGCGCGGTCCGCAGGTCTTCAGCGGGTACTACGGCAAACCCGAGGCCACCGAGGCCGTCTTCGCCGACGGCTGGTTCCGCACGGGCGACATCGTGACCATCGACGAGGGCGGCTTCGTGCGCATCGTCGACCGCATCAAGGAGCTCATCATCACCGGCGGCTTCAACGTCGCCCCGACCGAGGTCGAGAACGCACTGCGCCAGCATCCCTCGGTCGACGACGCCGCAGTGGTGGGCCTTCCGAGCGAGCACTCCGGCGAAGAGGTCGTCGCCGCGATCGTCGTCGCGCCCGGCGCCGAGGTCGATGTGGAGGCCATCCGCGACTTCGCCCGCGGCATCCTCACTCCGTACAAGGTGCCGCGACGCGTGTTCGTCGTCGATGATCTGCCGAAGTCCCTCATCGGCAAGGTGCTGCGCCGACAGGTGCGCGACACGCTGCTCGCGCTCACCTCGGGAAGCTGAGGCGTCTCAGCCGACGAGTCCGTCCCGTGCGACGGCGACCGCGTACGGGTGCAGGGTGGCCGTGAACACCCCGGCGGCGACGGCGGGATCGCCGTCGAGCACGGCGCGCGCGGCCTGCTCGTCGTCGGCGTCGAAGATCGTGATGCCGAAAGTGCCGGGATGCTCCTGGGTGCGCCCGGCGAGGATCAGCACTCCCGCGTCACGCAGTGACACCAGGTACCGGAAGTGCTCGCCGACGATCCGCTCCTCCTCCGGAGTCGGCGCGATCACCATGCCGGGCCGCGACGGGACGATGCGATAGAGCCACTGCGCCATGAGGCGATCCTCCCGCGCGCCGCTTCAGGAGTCGAGGGCGTCGGGGCCGTCGGTCACCAGGATGTGGAACTGGGCCGCGTCGAGGATGCGGATCCCGAGCTCCTCGGCCTTGGCGAGCTTGGAGCCGGCCCCGGGACCGGCCGCGACGAAGTCGGTCTTCTTGGAGACGCTCGAGGCGGCCTTGCCGCCGGCGCGGATGATCGCCTCCTGCGCTCCGTCTCGCGTGTACCCGTCGAGCGATCCGGTCGCGACGACCGTCAGACCCTCGAGCACGCCGCCGGCGGCTGTCGCGGCCCCCGGGCCGAGGTGACCCGGAGTCGTCCACTGCACACCCGCGGCTGCCCAGCGATCGACGATCTCGCGGTGCCAATCCACATCGAACCAGTCGAGCAGCGAATCGGCGATGATCGCACCGACACCCTCGACCTCGGCGAGCTGCTCCCGTTCGGCGGCGCGGATCGCGTCGAGCGATCCGAACCATTGGGCGAGCGCGCGCGCCGCCACAGGGCCGACATGGCGGATGTTGAGGGACACGAGAAGCCGCCACAGCTCCTTCGTCTTCGCCTTGTCGAGCTCGGCGATGAGCTTGATCGCCTGCTCGGACGGGAGCACCTCGCGATGAGTCTTCCGCACACCCGCGCGGCGCCTCTCCGCGGGGTCGAGATCATCGGTGCCGGGAGGGTAGGTCGCGGGCCCGAGCTTCTGGAAGGGTGCCCGTCGCACCGGCTCGCCGGTGGTGTCATCCACCCTGATCTCGCCGCTGTCCGCGTCGCGCACGATCACCGAGATCGGCACGAGATCCTCGAGGGAGAGCGAGAACAGACCGGCCTCAGTCTCCAGCGGTGCGCGTGCAGGCGGCTCTGCCTGCGTGAGCGCCGCCGCCGTGACTTCGCCCAGGGCCTCGATGTCGAGCGCGCCGCGCGACCCGATGTGCTCGACACGACCGCGCACCTGTGCGGGGCAGGCCCGCGTGTTGGGGCAGCGCAGGTCGATGTCGCCCTCCTTCGCGGGGGCGAGGGGCGACCCGCATTCGGGACAGTCGGCCGGCATGACGAAGGCGCGCTCGCTTCCGTCTCGGAGCTCCACCACCGGACCCAGCACCTCGGGGATGACATCGCCGGCCTTGCGCAGGACCACCGTGTCGCCGATCAGCACGCCCTTGGCGCGCACGACGTCCTGGTTGTGGAGCGTCGCCTGACGCACCACGCTGCCGGCGACGCGGGCGGGGGCCATGACCGCGAACGGCGTCGCGCGGCCGGTGCGCCCCACCGAGACGACGATGTCGAGCAGCTTGGTGTTGACCTGCTCGGGCGGGTACTTGTATGCGATCGCCCACCGGGGCGCGCGGCTGGTGGCACCGAGCTCGGCGTGCAGGGCGAGCTCGTCAACCTTGACCACGACCCCGTCGATCTCGTGCTCCACGTCATGGCGGTGCTCGCCGTAGTGGTCGACGAACCCGAGCACGCCGTCGATGTCGTCGGCGGTGCGGAAGTAGGGGCTCGCGGGCAGCCCCCATTCGCTCAGAAGCGCATACACCTCGCTCTGCGCCGCGACCGGCGGGCTCTGCCACGCTCCGATCCCGTGCACGAACAGCCGCAGGGAGTCCAGTCGCGCCCGGCCCGCCTCGAGCTCCAGGCCGTCCTTCTTCTCCAGCTGCTGGCGCAGACCGCCGCTCGCGGCGTTGCGCGGGTTGGCGAAGGAGGGGAAGCGGCGCTCGGCGCTGACCCGGGCCTTGGCCTCGTCGAAGCTCCTCCCCCGGGCGCGCGACTCCTCCACCGCGCGGTCCCGCAGCTCCGCCTGCAGCGCGTTGAGCCGCTCGAACGCGGCGACGGGGATGAACACCTCGCCGCGCACCTCGACGATCGCGGGATGGCCGGTGCCCTCCAGCCGCTGCGGGATGCCGGACACGCGCAGGGCGTTGACGGTGACGTCCTCCCCCACCCGGCCGTCTCCGCGCGTGGCCGCCGAGGTGAGCAGGCCGTTCTCGTAGCGCAGGCTGATGGCGAGACCGTCGATCTTGAGCTCGGTCAGCCAGCGCACGGTGCGACCGGCCGCCGTGGCGGTCTTCGCGCACCACTCCCGCAGCTCGTCGTCGGAGAAGACGTTGTCGAGGCTGAGCATGCGCTCGGCGTGCGTGACCGGGGCGAACATCGAGCTCTCGGCGGCGCCGACCGTCTGCGTCGGGGAATCCTGGCCCTGGAGCTCGGGATGCAGGCGCTCGAGCTGCTCGAGCCGCTGCATCCACTGGTCATAGGTGGCGTCGTCGACGAGTTCCGCGTTGCGCCCGTAGTACGCGTCACGGGCGTCGAGGATGCGATCGGTCAGCTCCGCCGCTTCGGTCCGCGCGTCGTCGAGGCTGATCGGTGCAGGAAGCGCGGCGTCGGTCACCCGGACAGTCTAGGAGCGACCGCCGACAACGGCCGTCAGGCGTCGACGGGTGCAGCCGACACGGTGGTGTCGATCGTGAACTGGCCGAGCACGCGGGTGCCGAGGTAGAGCACGGCGGTCTGTCCCGGCGCGACGCCGTCGAATGGGCTCTCGGGGCGCACCGACAGCACGCCGTCGGCGAGCGTCGCGACCGCCGGCACCGGCTCGGCGTGCGCACGGATCTGCACGTGGCAGTCGAACACGCCGTCAGGCTGGGGCCGCCCGGCCCACGAGTAGCGCTCCCCCGCGATCTGCGCGGTGGCCAGGGCCTCCTTCGGCCCGACCACGACGGTGTTCGAGACCGGCCGCACCTCCAGCACGAAGCGGGGCTTGCCGTCGGGTGCGGGAACCCCGAGCGAGAGGCCGCGACGCTGGCCGACGGTGAAGGCGTGCGCGCCCTCGTGGGAGCCCACCACCGCCCCGGCGCGGTCGACGATCTCACCGGTCGCCGTGCCGACCTTCTCGGCGAGCCAGCCCTTCGTGTCGCCGTCGGGGATGAAGCAGATGTCGTGGCTGTCGGGCTTCTGCGCCACCGAGAGGCCGCGCGCGGCGGCCTCGGCGCGCACCACGGCCTTCGACGGGGTCGAGCCGAGCGGGAAGTAGGTGTGCGCGAGCTGGTCGGCGGTGAGCACTCCCAGGACGTAGGACTGGTCCTTCGCGGCATCCGACGCACGGTGGAGCTCCAGGCCCTCGGGGCCGTCCACGAGCGTCGCGTAGTGGCCGGTGCACACCGCGTCGAAGCCGAGCTCGAGCGCTCGCTCCAGAAGGGCCGCGAACTTGATCTTCTCGTTGCATCGCATGCACGGGTTGGGCGTGCGCCCGGCACGGTACTCCGCGACGAAGTCCTCGATGACGTCGTCGCGGAAGCGCTCCGAGAAGTCCCACACGTAGAAGGGGATGCCCAGGCGATCGGCTGCCCGACGGGCATCCATCGCATCCTCGATCGTGCAGCAGCCGCGACTGCCGGTGCGCAGGGTGCCTCCGGCGCGCGAGAGGGCGAGGTGGACTCCGACGACGTCGTGTCCCGCCTCGACGGCACGTGCTGCCGCCACGGCGGAATCGACGCCGCCGCTCATGGCCGCCAGGATCCGCATCGTCCCAGTCTACGAACCGCCGCCTGAGCGGGGGCCGGATGCCGCGCGCGCACGCTCCACGGCGGCCGGAAGGGCCGCCGCGAACGCCGCGACGTCGGCGGCCGTGGAGGTGCGCCCCAGGGTGACCCGCAGCACCTGCCGCGCCTCGATCTCGCTTCGCCCCAAGGCCATGACGACGTGGGAGGGCTCGGGCACGCCCGCCTGGCACGCCGATCCGGTCGACACGCTGATCCCGGCCTGATCGAGCAGGAACAGGAGCGTCTCGCCCGCGGCGCCCGGGAGAAGCAGGTGCACGTTGCCGGGGAGCCGCCGATCGGGATCGCCCAGCAGCACGGCATCGGGAACCCCGGCGCGCACCCGCGCCACGAGCTCGCGCGCGAGAGCGCGCAGCCGCACGTCCTCTGCCTCGCGCTCGGATTCGGCGCACTCCGCGGCCGCGGCGAAGGCCGCCGCGCCCGCGACATCCTGGGTGCCGGCCCGCAGGCCCCGCTGCTGACCTCCCCCGTGCAGCAGGGCACGGGGCTCGGCGGCACGCGAGACGACCAGCGCGCCGACTCCGACCGGCGCGCCGACCTTGTGCCCGGAGACGCTGACGGCGACCAGACCGGTGCCGCCGACCGCGTCGCCCCGCCAGCGGCGGACGTCCACGGGGATGTGCCCGAGCGCGGCGATCGCGTCGACGTGCAGCGCGACCCCGGCATCCGCGGCCGCCGCCGCGAGCCCCACGACGTCGTTGACGGTGCCCACCTCGTTGTTGGCCGCGAGCGCCGTGGCCAGCGCGGCGCCCTCCAGCGCCGCGCGGAAACGGGCCACCGGGATCGCCCCGCGCTCGTCGAGCCGCACCGCGCGCACCGGGGCGCCGTCGCGGGCGAGGGCGGCCACGGTGTCGAGGGTCGCGTGGTGCTCGCCGTCGGGAAGCACCACCGGTCCGTCGCCGCCGCCCGCGCGCCAGAGCCCTTGGAGGGCGAGGTTGACCGATTCGGTGCCGCCCGAGGTCAGCACGACCTCGATCGGATCGCAGCCGAGAACGACGGCCAGGCGCTCACGGGACTCCTCGAGCAGCCGACGCGCCGCCTGACCCGCGCCGTGGATCGACGACGCGTTGCCCGTCAGGGCCGCCGCGGCGAGCCAGGCCTCGCGCGCCTCGGCGCGCAACGGCGTCGTGGCGGCGTGATCGAGATAGACGACCATCGGCACCTCCCGCTCGGCGTAACCTCCTGGACTCACTGCCTCACTACTGTAGATCGCATGCTCAGCCCGGATCCTTCCGCGCGGATCGCCCCGCCGGGACTCCTCAGCTCCGACCTCGACGATCTGGGAGTCACGCTCGGCCCCGACGGCGGCACCCTGCGGGTCTGGTCGGGCGCGGCATCCACGGTCGAGCTGGTCGTCTTCGATCGCACCGACCTCGACTGGATCACCGAGACCATCGCCCTCGAACCGGTCGGGGGCGACGTCTGGAGCGTGACGACGCCGCGTCTGAAGCCGGGCGCGCGCTACGCCGTGCGGGTGGACGGACCGACGGGCGCCGGGAACACCTTCAACGGCGGCACGCTGCTGGTCGAGCCGTACTCGAAGGGGCTCGTCAGCGGCGGCTACGGCGATTGGCGCTCGGTCGTGGTGAACCGGACCTTCGACTGGGGCGACGTGCGCAAGCCGGCCGTCCCCCTCGATCGCACGGTGATCTACGAGGGGCACGTGAAGGGTCTGTCCAAGCGCCACCCGGCGGTGCCGCCCGCGCTGCACGGCACGTACGCCGGGCTCGCCCACCCGGCGATGATCGAGCACTTCCTCGACCTGGGGATCACGAGCATCGAGCTGCTGCCCGTGCACGCGTTCGTCACCGAGCCGCGGCTGCTCCAGCACGGGCTCTCGAACTACTGGGGCTACAACACCCTCAACTTCTTCACCCCCCACGCGGCCTACGCGACCGACCAGGCGCGCGCGGAAGGCCCCGATGCCGTGCTGCGCGAGTTCAAGGGGATGGTCAAGCTCCTCCACCAGGCGGGACTCGAGGTCATCCTCGACGTCGTCTACAACCACACCGCCGAGGAGGCCATCGGCGGGCCACGGTCGAGCCTGCGCGGCATCGACAACGCGGCCTACTACCGTCAGCAGCCCGACGGCGCGTACATCGACGTCACCGGGTGCGGCAACTCCGTGAACACCTCGGTGGATGCCGCGGCGCGGCTGGTGCTCGACTCGATGAGGTACTGGGCCGAGGAGATGCAGATAGACGGCTTCCGCCTCGACCTTGCCGCCACGCTCGGTCGCGACGCCGCCCACCACTTCACCCCCGACCATCCGCTGCTGCGCGCGATCATCGACGATCCGCTGCTGGCGGGGGTCAAGAAGATCGCCGAGCCCTGGGACGTCGGCATGGGCGGGTGGCAGACCGGCAACTTCGGCGACGGCTGGATGGAGTGGAACGACCGCTACCGCGACCGCGTGCGCAATTTCTGGCTCTCCGACGTCGATTACGCGCGCCGCGCCTCGACCGCCCCGGTCGGCGTCGGAGGCCTCGCGACGCGGCTGGCGGGCTCGTCGAACACGTTCAGCCCCGAGCGCGGGCCACTGGCGAGCGTGAACTTCGTGACGGCGCACGACGGGTTCACCCTGCACGATCTGGTCGCCTACGACGTCAAGCACAATCTCGGCAACGGCGAGCAGAACCGCGACGGCGCCGACACGAACCGCTCGTTCAATCACGGCGCCGAGGGGCGCACCGACGACCCCGGCATTCTCGCCACCCGACGCAAGGCGATGCGCAATCTTCTGGGCACCCTCCTGCTGTCGGCCGGGGTGCCCATGCTGACCGCGGGCGACGAGTTCGGCCGCACGCAGCGCGGCAACAACAACGCGTACTGCCACGATTCGCCGCTGACCTGGCTGTCGTGGGATCACGCTCCCTGGCAGGACGATCTGCGCGCGCACGTGCGGCGGCTGCTGGAGGTCCGACGGGAGAATCCGGCTCTGCGCCCCATCCGCTTCGCCCGGCTCGACGAGCACACGCCGTCGGCGTCGGTGATGGACTGGTACGACGAGCGCGGCGAGACGATGTCCGGCGAGCGCTGGACCAGTCCCGCCCACCGCACGCTCCAGTACGTGGCCACCTCTACGCCCGAGAACGAGGAGTTCAACCGGATTCTGCTCATCGTCCACGGATCCGAGCATCCCGTCGAGGCGTCGCTGCCGAGGATCGATGGTGTGACGCGCTTCGTGTCGCTGTGGACGAGCTTCGACGAGCGTCCTGCCGGCGAAGGCCGCGCCTTCGCGCCCGGAGAGGTCGTGCCTCTGCCCGGCACGGGGATGCATCTGTTCCGTGCCGAGTGATCGTTTCGTGGATGCCGTCCCGCCGGCGCCTCCTGTCTCCAGCGGGGCGCGCGCGATAGGTTCGAGACGTGGCTAAGACGACACGTGCCCCTCAGCCCCTCTCCTGGCGCAGCAGCAGCTCGATCCCCGTGCGGGATGCGTCCGAGTGGGAGTCCGACCGCTCGACCGTCGCGCAGCGCGTCCCCCTCGCCAAGCCGTCGCCCTCGGTCCCGTGGGGCGCGTTCGTGCCGAAGGCGTACGCGGGCGAAGTCGTTCCGTTCCGGGTGACCTCGTTCCGCGAGGGGCACGACCGCATCGGCGTGCAGCTGAGACTGACTGCCCCTTCCGGCGACGTGTCGCTGCACCGCCTCCACGCCCTCCACGACGGATTCGACCAGTGGGAGACGCACGTGGCGCTCCTCGAAGAGGGCATCTGGCGGTTCCGCTTCGAGTCGTTCGGCGATGACTTCGGCACCTGGCAGCACGCCGCGGAGCTGAAGATCGCCGCGGGCGTCGATGTGCCGCTCATGCAGGAGATCGGTGCGCAGCTGCTCACCCGCGCGGGGGCCGAGCGCAGCCGTCCGGTCGCACAGCGCCGCGAGCTCTCCGCCGCCGCCGTCGTCCTGCGCGACCCCGCCACCGATCCGGACGCCGCCCTCGCCGTCGTGCGCGACCCGTCGCTCACCGCCGCGTTCGCCGCGCGGCCCCTGACCTCGCTCATGACCCTCGGCGACCCGCTCGAGGTGCTCGTCGAACGGGAGCGAGCCGGCGTCGGCGCGTGGTACGAGTTCTTCCCCCGCTCCGAGGGAGCCCGTCGGTTCAAGGACGGCACGATCAAGAGCGGCACCTTCCGCAGCGCGGCACGGCGTCTCCCTGCGGTCGCTCGCATGGGCTTCGACGTGCTGTATCTGCCCCCGATCCATCCGATCGGCCGCATCAACCGCAAGGGGCGCAACAACACGCTGGACCCGAAGCCCGGTGATCCCGGGTCGCCGTGGGCGATCGGCGCCGCCGAAGGCGGGCACGACACCGTGCACCCGGATCTCGGATCGCTGGCGGACTTCCGCGCATTCGTCCGCGCCGCCCGCGCAGAAGGCATCGAGGTCGCCCTGGACCTCGCCCTTCAAGCGGCCCCCGACCACCCCTGGGTGCAGGCGCACCCGGAGTGGTTCACCACGCTTCCCGACGGGTCCATCGCGTATGCGGAGAACCCGCCGAAGAAGTACCAGGACATCTATCCGGTCAACTTCGACAACGACCCGGACGGCATCCGGGCCGAGGTGCTGCGGATCGTCCGCCACTGGATCACGCAGGGCGTGCGCATCTTCCGCGTCGACAACCCGCACACCAAGCCGCTGCAATTCTGGGAGTGGCTGATCCGCACGATCCGCGCGGACCATCCCGACATCGTCTTCCTCGCGGAGGCCTTCACCCGCCCCGCACCGCTGCAGTCGCTCGCCTCGGCGGGGTTCCAGCAGAGCTACACGTACTTCACCTGGCGCAACACCAAGGAGCAGCTCGAGGAGTTCCTGCGCGGGCTGGCGCACGACACCGACGACTTCGTCCGCCCCAACCTCTTCGTCAACACCCCGGACATCCTCACCGAGTACCTCCAGTTCGGCGGACGGCCCGCGTACGTGATCCGCGCGGCCATCGCGGCCACCGCGGCGCCGACGTACGGGGTGTACGCGGGGTACGAACTGTTCGAGAACGTCGCCCGGCCCGGCTCGGAAGAGAACATCGACAACGAGAAGTACGAGTACAAGTTCCGCGACTGGCAGGGTGCCGAGGCCCGCGGAGACTCCCTCGCCCCCTTCCTCACGCGCCTGAACGAGATCCGCCGGGAGCACCCCGCCCTCCGGCAGCTGCGCAACATCAGCATCCACTGGAGCGACGACGACGCGATCCTCGTCTACGTGAAGCATCTCGACGCCGCTCTGTCGCCGTCGGGGCGCAGCGACACGATCATCGTCGTCGTCAACACCGACCCGCACTCGGTGCGCCAGACCATGGTCCACCTCGACACCCGGGTGTGGGGCGTCGACCCCGGCGACACGTACGAGGTGGAGGATCTGATCACGGGCCAGAGCTGGACCTGGTCCGATCACAACTTCGTCATGCTCGACGCCTTCCGCGAACCCGTCCACATCCTGCACGTGAAGGAGTCCCGATGACCTCCGACGAGATCCTCGATGCCGTCGGAGCCGGCACGCATCACGACCCGCACGCCGTGCTCGGCATCCATCCGGCCGGCGACGGCACGGCGGGCTGGATCGTGCGCGCACGACGCCCGCTCGCGGCGTCGGTGACGGCCGTCTTCGCCGACGGTACGCGTGTGCCCCTCTCCCACCTGCGCGCCGGCGTGTGGGCGGGGGTGAAGGCCGGCGAACGCGGCCGCTACGAGATCGCCACCACGTACGAGCACGGGCCCGACTTCGTCGTCGATGACCCCTACCGGCACCCGCCCCTCCTCGGGGAGCTCGACCTCCACCTCGTCGCGGAGGGGCGCCACGAGCAGCTCTGGAAGGTGCTCGGCGCGCATGTGCGAGAGCACGACGGCGCGGTGGGCACTGCGTTCACCGTGTGGGCGCCGCACGCCCGCGCCGTGCGCGTGGTCGGCGACTTCAACTCCTGGGACGGCCAGGGCCACGCGATGCGCTCGATGGGCTCGAGCGGCATCTGGGAGCTCTTCATCCCGGGCGTGCGGGCCGGCGCGGTCTACAAGTTCGAGATCCGCACCCGGGGCAACGGCTGGGTGGTGAAGGCAGACCCGATGGCCGGCGCCGCCGAGGTTCCCCCGGCCACCGGCTCGGTGGTCACCGAGAGCTGGCACGGGTGGGCAGACCACGAGTGGATGGAGCGCCGCGCGAAGTCGGCTGCGGTGTCCCAGCCGATGTCGATCTACGAGGTGCACCTCGGTTCCTGGCGTCCGGGGCTGTCCTATCGGGACGCCGCCGATGAGCTGATCGAGCATGTCGACCGGCTCGGCTTCACCCACGTGGAGTTCCTGCCGCTGGCCGAGCACCCCTTCGGCGGCTCGTGGGGATACCAGGTCACCGGGTACTTCGCGCCGACCAGCCGGTTCGGCAGCCCGGACGACCTGCGCTACCTCATCGACCGGCTCCACCAGGCCGGCATCGGCGTGATCATGGACTGGGTGCCCGGGCACTTCCCGAAGGACGCGTTCGCGCTCGCGCGCTTCGACGGCGAGCCGTTGTACGAGCACTCCGACCCCCGGCGCGGGGAGCACCGCGACTGGGGCACGCTCATCTTCGACTACGGCCGGCGCGAGGTGCGCAATTTCCTCGTCGCCAACGCGCTGTTCTGGCTCGAGGAATTCCACGTCGACGGCCTCAGGGTGGATGCGGTGGCCTCGATGCTCTACCTCGACTACTCCCGCGAGGACGGGGACTGGGTGCCCAACATCCACGGCGGCCGCGAGAACCTCGAGGCGATCGCGTTCCTGCAGGAGGTCAACGCGACCGCCTACAAGCGGTATCCCGGAATCGCGATCATCGCCGAGGAGTCGACGAGCTTCCCCGGCGTCACCGCCCCCACCAACCAGGCCGGACTCGGCTTCGGCTTCAAGTGGAACATGGGGTGGATGAACGACTCCCTGCAGTACATCGCGCGCGACCCGATGTACCGCTCCCACCACGAGGGAGAGCTGTCGTTCTCCTTCGTCTACGCGTTCAGCGAGAACTTCATCCTCCCCATCAGCCACGACGAGGTCGTGCACGGCAAGGGAAGCCTCTTCGGGCGCATGCCCGGTGACCACTGGCAGAAGCTCGCGAACATGCGCGCGTTCCTGGCCTACATGTGGGGTCACCCCGGCAAGCAGCTGCTGTTCATGGGTCAGGAGTTCGGGCAGCTCTCGGAGTGGTCCGAGGGCCGCGGACTCGACTGGTGGATCCTCGACCAGCCGTCCCACCGTCAGCTGCAGGAGTTCGTCGGCGACCTCAACCGCGTCTACCGCGAAGAGTCGGCACTGTGGTCACGGGATGCCGACGGATCGGCGTTCACACGACTGGGCGGCCCCTCGTGGAACCCCAACGTGATCGCCTTCGCCCGCCGCGACTGGCACGGAAACACCGTCGCCGTGCTGTGCAACTTCTCCGGCGTCCCCATCTACGACTACGAGATCGACCTCCCCGAGACCGGGGTCTGGCGGGAGATCCTCAATTCCGATGCGGCCGATCGCGGCGGCTCGGGGGTCGGGAATCTCGGCATCGTCCACGCCGACGGAGACCACCGCGCCAAGATGGTGCTTCCGCCGCTGGGCGTGCTGTGGCTCAAGCACGACCGCCACGCGCACATCCCGTCGCCCACCCAGGGCTGAGGGCGGGCGCCCGCGCCGTCAGAACAGGAGAGCAGCCAGGCGCGCGCGGGCCTGGGCGACCCGCGGGTCGGCATCGCCGACGAGGCCGAACAGCTCGATGAGCCGCTCGCGCACCGGACCGCGCTGATCCCCCGGGAGGGCGGCGAACAGGTCGAGAAGACGCGCGAAGGCGTCGTCGACATGCCCGCCCGACACATCGAGGTCGGCGACGAGGAACTGGGCCGCGACGTCGTGAGGGGCCGCAGCCGCGGCATCCCGGGCCGCCTGCAGGTTCGCGCCGCTGACGCGGTCGAGCAGCCGCACCTGGCCGAGACCGGCGCGCGCATCGGCATCGCGCGGGTTCTCGGCGAGTGCCTTCTCGTACGCGGCGATCGCGCGGGGGTAGTCCCCCGCCTCGATCGCGGCATAGGCCTCGGCGTGCAGGGGCGGAAGCGGCGGTTCCTCGGGCTGGCCCGCCTGTTCGGGCGCCTCGCCGTCGGCGACCGACACCGACCCGGTGACGCCGTGCTGGGCGGCGAGCTGAAGCAGCTGCGCGAACACCTCGCGCACCTGCTCCTCGGGCACGGCGCCGGTGAACAGCGGCACCGGCTGACCGGCGATGAGTCCGACGACCATCGGGATCGACTGCGCGCGGAAGGCCTGAGCGATCTGGGGGTTGGCGTCGACGTCGACCTTCGCCAGCACGATCCGACCGCCGAGCTCGGTGACCACGCGCTCCAGCGCCGGGCTGAGCTGCTTGCAGGGTGCGCACCACTCCGCCCACAGGTCGATGACCACCGGGACCGTGCGCGAGAGCTCCATCGCCTGGGGGAAGGTCTCGTCGGTGACATCCATCACCAGCGAGGGCACCGCCCCCGCGGTCGGCGCACCGCCCGCCGCGGCCGGCTCCGGACGATTGCGCAGCGCGGAGAGGTCGACAGCGCCGCGCAGGGCGGCGGGAGCGGCATCGGTCACGGGATCTCCTTGGCGTCGAGGATGTCTGAGGCGTAACCCAGCAGGCGGATCTTCTCCGAAGATCCCTGACCGGGAACGTAGAAGAACAGCTGATCGCTGAAGGTCGTGGTGAACCCCGTCGACGATTCTTCCGCACCGGCGAGGGCCTTGACCGTCGGGCTGTCCGTCAGCTTGATCAGGGCGTCCTCGTTGGTCGGCACGGCGGTGTCGGCCTCGCTCAGGCTCACCGCCACGATCGCACCGCTCTCGAGCGTCGCGAGCGCGAAGGGGTCGAAGGCGCCGGGCGCGGCCGAGAACGTGAGGCTTCCCGTTCCCTTCGCCGTCTCGTTGAACGCTTCGAGGCGTCGTGCGCGGTCGGCCGCGATGGCCTCGCGGAAGGCATCCCCCTCGACCTCGAAGAGGCTGTAGTACTCGCTGCTCTCGCCGTTGTTGATGACGTCGGCGTACGCGGCGGCGACCTCCCCGGGAGGGAGGATCATGAACGACGAGTCCGGCGGAACCTGGTTCGCCCCGATGTAGGTCGGTGCGAGGTCGGGCATGAGAGTGGATGCCTCGAGGCTTGCCTGGTACGACAGCTTGTAGTCCGACCAGGGGTCCGCCTGCGTCAGCTGCATGATGCTCGAGGTCTTCGACTCCTCGTCGTCGACGACCGCCATCACCGATCGCGGCCACTCGTCGTAGGCCTGCGGCAGGATGATCGACAGCGGCTTGCCGACGATCGGCGCCGGAGTGCGGTAGTCCGCGATCGCGCCCCGCAGGGTGTAGTTCGTCTCGCGCGCCGCGAGCATGGCGCCGTCCAGTCGCGTGGCCGCCAACGCCGGGTCACGCGCTTCGTCCGCCTCGGCGACCGTGGCAGCGATCCGCGACAGGATGCGCTCGGTCTGCGCCTTGGTGACCGCGGGAGCCTGCTGCCCCTCGGGGGCCACCACCGTCGCGGTGGGCGTCGGGGTGGAGGTGGCGGCCAGCTGCGGCCAGGCGTCGGCGGCGCACCCGGTGAAAAGGAGCGCGGACACGGCCACCACCGGAACGGCCGCGAACGCGCGGCGGCCGGTCGACACGGCACGTCGGGTCGTCGATGTCGAGCTGATCACACCCTTCTCCGGCGAGTCGATCGACAGGTCGATCGGCTCGGTGATCGGGAGGGGCAGGCCCTTGCGGCGCGGGCCGCGGGCGCGGCGCGCGTGGCGGATCGCGAGGATGTACAGGAAGACGCCGACCGCCATCACGATGCCGCCGCCCACGATCAGCGGCCCGGCCCACGGGGTCGAGGTCTCCAGCGGCCACGACACGGCGACCTCGGACGGCGCCGACGCGGTCCCGTCGGTCGCCACGAGCACCGACATGCCTTCCGGCACCTGCAGCGGTGCGATGAGCACATCGGTCTGCTGGAACTCGTCGAGCCACAGGTCGGAGCCGACGGGGCTCCGCGCGGGGACATCCTCGGCGGGAGCGGTGTCGGGGGTGGTTGCCGCCTCATCGGTGGCCGCCTCGCCCTCGGTCGCCGCCTCGCCCTCGGCACCTGTCTCCTCCGGCTCGACCGCCGTCGTCGACATGGTCCCGTCGTCTTCGAGGGTCACGTAGTCGTAGGTGGTGTCCGACAGCCACGCCTCCATGTCGGCGGTGCGGCCGAACGCCGCGAAGATGTCCCCCTCCGCGTGGGCACGCAGTGTCTGCGTGCCCGGAAGCTGGCCCAGCACCTCGCCCTCGATCAGCAGATACGGCGCCTCACCGGACGTCTGGATCTGCGTGGACGCGGTCTTGGGGCCCTGGAAGACCGTTCGCTGGGCGATCCCCGCCCCGATCATCACGGTGGCGATGACGAACGCCACGACGGCCCACACGAAACGCACTCGGAACACCTTCCCGGCCTGCCACGGGCGCGGCTGGCCGTTGATTCGACATTTCAGAGTAGCGGTGTCGACCTGAAAGCGCCGTGGGAGGCGCCATTGCCGGGAGTCGAGCCCCCTCGCGCGTATTCTGACGAGGAGGACGTCGGCCGCCGAGCCGAGGGAAGGCCGGGACCGCGTGAAGATCCACAATCCGTTCCGTGTCGCTTTCGTCGCCACACTGGGCGTCGGCCTCGGTCTTCTCCTCATCGGCAGCATCCAGACGCTCTCCACGATCCTGCTCTACGTCGGCACCGCCCTGTTCCTCTCCCTCGGCCTCGACCCGATCGTGGGCTGGCTCGAGCGTCGCCGGCTGCCGCGGTGGGCGGCGGTGCTGGTCACGATCCTGGGGGTCCTCGCCGCGTTCACGGGGATCGTGCTGATGATCGTGCCGGTGATCGTCGGCCAGGTCACCCAGCTCGTCACCCAGGTGCAGGAGCTCCTCGAGGACGGCACCTGGGACCCGGTGGCGGAGCTGCGGGCATGGATGACCGAGACCTTTCCGCTGCTGCGCGTCGACGACGTCTTCACGTACGTGCAGGACTGGTTCGACTCGCTCGATCTCGGCGAGGTGGGCAGCCAGGTCGGCGGCGGGCTGATCGTGGCGGCCGGCACACTGCTGGCGGGTCTGGCCGGCGCCTTCATCGTGCTGATCCTCACGATCTACTTCACCGCATCGACCCCGAGCCTCAAGCGCGCGGTGTATCAGCTCGTGCCGGCGTCGAAGCGGGAGCGGTTCGTCGATCTCGGCGAGCAGATCACCGACTCGGTCGGCTACTACGTCATGGGCCAGGGAAGCCTGGGCATCATCAACGGCGTCCTGAGCGCGATCTTCCTGTCGATCATCGACGCCCCCTTCCCCGCCGTGCTCGCGGTCATCGCCTTCTTCTTCTCGCTGATTCCCCTCGTCGGCACCCTGACCGGGTCGACCATCATCGTGCTCACCTGCCTCATCCCCGGGGTCGGGTCGCCGACGACCGCCCTGATCGCCGCGATCTACTACCTCGTGTACATGCAGATAGAGGCGTACGTGATCTCGCCGCGCATCATGAGCCGCGCCGTGTCGGTGCCCGGCGCGGTGGTGGTCATCGCCGCCCTCGCGGGCGGTTCGCTGCTGGGCCTTCTGGGAGCGCTCATCGCCATCCCGGTGGCGGCCAGCATCCTGATCATCTACCGTCAGGTTGTCATCCCGCGGCAGAACGAACGCTGACGTCCCTCACGCCTCGGCGACGGGCTGACCGGTCCATTCGGTGGGAAGCGGGAGCGCGTCGGGGTTGACGGCGGCGACCACCTCCGTGAGCACCCGGCGGGTCTGATTCTCCCCCACCCACAGGTGCTTGCCTCCCTCGACGGGAATGAGCACGGCTTCGGGGATGGCGGCGAACCTCTCAGCTGCGGCCTCGGGGCGCAGGTAGTCGTCGAACTCGGGGACGAGGACGATCACCCGGCGACCGTCGCCCGCCCAGGCCGCGACCTCCTCAGCGGTCGCCCGGTGCAGCGGGGGCGACAGCAGGATGATCCCCTCGATGTCGTGATCGCGCCCGTACTTCAGCGCCAGCTCGGTGCCGAACGACCAGCCGACCAGCCACGGCCGCGGCAGAGCCCGCTCACGCACGAAGTCCATGGCCGCGGCGAGGTCGAAGGCCTCGGCCCGTCCGCCGTCGAAGGCTCCCTCACTGGTGCCGCGCGGCGAGGTCGTGCCCCGCGTGTTGAAGCGGAGCACGGCGAGGTCCGCGAGCGCGGGCAGGCGCCCTGCGGCCTTGCGCAGGATGTGGGAGTCCATGAACCCGCCGGCCGTCGGCAGGGGGTGAAGGGTGACGAGCGTGGCCACCGGCATCCGCTCCAGCGGCAGGGCGATCTCGCCGACGAGGGTCAGTCCGTCCAGCGTCTCCAGTTCGATGTCTTCCCGCCGGGCGGGCAGCTGCATCGGTCCGCGAATCTCCATGTCAGCCGATCCTCCAGCAGTGGGTGTGCCAATGACGGCGCGCGGCCAGATCGGCCTGGTCGCCCAGAACGCCGTCAGCACGCCAGACGACCACGTGAGCGACGCCCTCGGCGATCGCGCCGCCGCAGCCCGGGCAGCGGTACTCCTTGATCGCCTGCGCCGCGGATACCGGCTGCACCGTCCACTGCGACCCTCGACGGGTCTCCGAGCGCTTCCAGCCGGCGAGCATCCGCTCGAACGAGCCGGCCCCCGAGACATCCGGCCGACGCCGGTTCGACCTCGGCATCGGTCAGTACCAGCCGTGGGCCTGCGAATGCCCCCATGCCCCGCACGGGGCGCCGTAGCGGCCCTGGATGTAGCCGAGGCCCCACGCGATCTGGGTCGCGGGGTTCGTCTCCCAGTCCGCACCGGCGCTGGCCATCTTGCTGCCGGGAAGCGACTGCGGGATGCCGTACGCGCCGCTGGACGGGTTGTAGGCGTTCACCCGCCAGCCGGACTCCTTGTTCCACAGTGCGACGAGGCATGCGAACTCACCGTCGCCCCAGCCCCGCGCTGCGACCATGTCGTAGGCGATCGCCTGGGCGGTGCCGGGGTCGGGGGTCACGAACGGAGGACTCCAGCCCCCGCCGGTCGATGCCACCACCGGAGCGGGGGTCGGCGTGGGCTTGGCGGCCACGGAGTAGCCATCACGGCCGAGATCGATCGGCGCCTCCTCGGCCTCGGCCGCCACCGAGCGGCTCTGCACGTCGCCGAGTGAGTGGGCATAGAGCGACACCGGGGCGACCTCGTCGGCCGCGGCCTGCGTCACGGCGGCACCCACGGGCACGACGTAAGCGGCGACGAACCCGACGGCCGCGAATGCGGCGAAGACGCCGAGGACCCCGCGCCGGCGCGACCAGCGCGGCGCGGGCGCAGCGGTTCGCCCCGACGACGGCACACCGCGCGCGCGGAGCGTCGGAAGCACGGAGGCACGAGCAGCCTGCTGCCGACGGGAGCGCCGTGAGGGGAGGATCTCGTTGCCGGAAGTCACAGTGATCGAAAGTCTACCGGCGCGCTCGAGCGCATCGCACGCCGGGGTGCCTCACCGGACAGCGAGCATCACTTCGACGACGGCGTCGAGCACGGCATCCACCTGCGTCTCACGGTAGCCGGACCGCTGCATCCGGAAGGCGACAGCGCGAACCTGCTCTACCGTCACCGGCTCGCCGGCCTCCAGCCATCGCGCGATCTTGTCGGAGACCAGATCCACTTCGTCGATGCGGTACCCGTAGCGCAGCATTCCGACCCGGTCGAAGCGCTGCCGCTTGGGCCTGGTCAGTCGATCGAGCACGGTCTGGGCCATCGTGCGGGTGTCTCCGACCCACTCGTGCGCCCGGCCGGACGCGACGGCGACCTCGCGCTCCCGGGCGGCGAAGGCGTCTTCGATCCGTCCGAGCGCCGAGTCCACAGCCTCGATCGCGTAGCCCCGGCGCACGAGGGGGAAGGACGCGGAGCGCACATCCGCGGCCGTGAGGCTCTCGTCGCCGTGCTCGAACGCCGCGCGCGCCCGCGCGAGGAACGTGTCGACGGGCTCCTTCGCATAGCCCTTCGCGCGTCCGCGCGCATCGGGGAATGTCGCTGCCTTCTCGGCGGTCGTGTCGATCGTCATGTACTCACTGCCAGGGGGGAGAGAACGTAGAAGAGCGCGAGCGCGGCCATCGCAGACGGCAGGATCGAATCGAGCCGATCCAGCACTCCGCCGTGGCCGGGCAGCCACGAGCTCATGTCCTTGATGCCCAAGTCGCGCTTGATCATCGATTCTCCCAGATCCCCGGCAGTGGCCGTTCCCAGGATGACGGCGCCGAACACGACGCCCGCCCACCACGGGATGCCCAGCAGGAAGATGCCGGTCAGCACGCCCGCCAGCAGAGCGACGACCGCGGCCCCCGCGAAGCCCTCCCAGGTCTTCTTGGGGCTGATGCGCGGCGCCATGGGGTGCTTGCCGCCGCGTCCGAACGTGAGGCCCGCCGCATAGGCGCCGGTGTCGGCCGCGACCGCGATGATGATGAACGACAGTACCCACCACTCGCCATGCTCCTGGCGCAGGAGCACCACGCACAGCGCCGCGAGGAACGCGACGTAGAGCTGGATGAGGCCGCCGGCGAGCACATCCGACAGCACGTCGCCGTGGGCCCGGCCGTCGCGGGCGACCATCTGCCCGACGAGTCGCCAGACGATCACCACGGCGATCGCGACGAACAGCGTGACCCACAGCATCCACGGGTCCAGCAGCGCGGCGCAGAAGATCAGCGCGATCGCCGCGCCGATCTGCGCGACGAGGTCGACCCGACGGCCGGAGGCGATCAGCGCGCGGCCGAACTCGAACACTCCGAGCAGGGCTGCCGCCAGAGCGAAGGCGATGAACACCCATTTGACGACCAGCAGCGACGCCAGAAGCACGGCGCCGATTCCGATGCCGATCGCGCTCGCGACGATCAGGTCGCGACCTGTGCGCTGCTTGATGCGCTCGTTGGCCTCTTCGAACTCCGCGCGCGCGTGCGCGACATGGCTCTCGAACTCGCTGCGCGCCTCGCGCACGTGTGCTTTGAACGCGGCGCCCGGGTCACCGGTATCGGTCGCGTCGAGGTCGACGCCTTCGCGACGCGCCCGCCGCTGCTGCGCGGCGGCCTCGTCGTCGAACTGCCCCCCGGATCCGTCGGACATCCCGTCTCAGACCTCGAGCAGCTCTGCCTCTTTGCGCTTGAGCGCGTCGTCGATCGCGTCGACGTGCGACCGCGTGAGGGCGTCGAGTTCCTTCTCGCCGCGGGCGATCTCATCCTCGCCGATCTCGCTCTTGAGGGAGTCGAGGTCGTCCTTGGCCTTGCGGCGCAGACCGCGCACGTGCACCTTCGCGTCTTCACCCTTGGTGCGCACGATCTTGACATACTCCTTGCGGCGCTCCTCGGTCAGCTCGGGCATCGTCACGCGGACGAGGTTGCCGTCGTTGGTGGGATTGGCACCGAGGTTCGGGATGTCGCGGATGGCCTGCTCGATCGCCTTCAGCGCTGACTTGTCGTAGGGCGTGACGATCAGGGTGCGGGCCTCGGGGTTGTTGATCGAGGCCAGCTGCGCCAGCGGGGTGGGGCTGCCGTAGTAGTCGACGAGCACCTTCTGGAACAGCTGAGGGTTCGCCCGACCGGTGCGCACGGTCGCGAAGTCCTCCTTCGCAGCCTCGACGGCGCGGTCCATGCGCGCTCCGGCATCGGCCAAGACGTCCGCGATCACAGTGTCTCCTTCGCGTAATGGGGCCTGCTCAGTCTAGTCGGGCCGGAGGTGTCACGCCGTGACAAGCGTGCCGATCGACTCGCCCAGGAGGGCCCGGGTGACGTTGCCGGCCGGCTCCATGCCGAACACCCGCATGTCCATGCTGTTGTCCATGCACAGGCTGAAGGCGGTCGAGTCGACCACCTTGAGTCCCCGCTGGAGCGCGTCGAGGTAGGTGATCCGATCGATCTTCGTCGCAGCCGGATCCTTCTTGGGATCGGCGGTGTACACGCCGTCGACGCCGTTCTTGGCCACGAGGACCTCCTGCGCATCGATCTCCAGGGCGCGCTGGGCGGCGACCGTGTCGGTCGAGAAGTACGGCAGCCCGGCGCCGGCGCCGAAGATCACGACGCGGCCCTTCTCCATGTGGCGCTCGGCGCGCCGGGGGATATACGGCTCGGCGACCTGGGTCATGGAGATGGCGGACTGCACGCGCGTCGCGGCGCCGGCCTGCTCCAGGAAGTCCTGCAGCGCGAGCGCGTTCATCACCGTGCCGAGCATCCCCATGTAGTCGGCCCGGCCACGGTCCATGCCGCGCTGGCTGAGCTCGGCGCCGCGGAAGAAGTTTCCGCCGCCGACCACGATGGCGATCTCGACCCGGTCGACGGCTGCTGCGATCTCCCGGGCGATCTGGCCGACGACGTCGGGATTGACCCCCAGCTGTCCCCCGCCGAACGCCTCGCCGGACAGCTTGAGAAGGACGCGACGGCGTCCGGTGGCTTCAGTGATCACGGGGAATCCTCTCGTTGACGACAAACTACCGAAGGGCATGAGAAAAGCCCGCACCGGATTCCGATGCGGGCTCTCTCGGAGTGTTACGCGCCGACCTTGAAGCGGGCGAAGCCCGTGAGGGTCAGACCGGCGTCCGCGGCGACCTTGGCCACCGACACCTTGTTGTCCTTGGCGTAGTCCTGGTCGAGCAGGGAGACCTGCTTGAAGAACGCGTTGACACGGCCCTCGACGATCTTCGGCAGGGCGGCCTCGGGCTTGCCCTCGTTGCGGGAGATCTCCGTGACGATCTCGCGCTCCTTCTCGACCTCGGCCTCGGGGACCTCGTCGCGCGTGAGGTACGACGGGTTGGCGAACGAGATGTGCTGCGCGATGCTGCGCGCCGTCTCGGCGTCGTCGCCCGAGTAGGCGAGGACCACGCCGACCTGCGGCGGGAGGTCCTTGCTCGTCTTGTGCAGGTAGATCTCGAACGCGTCGCCCGACAGCGTGCTCACGCGACGCAGCTCGACCTTCTCGCCGATGATCGCGGCCTCGTCCGAGATGAGCTCGGCGACGGTCTGCGCGCCGGCGGGGGCGGCGAGCGCCTCTTCGGCCGAGTTCGCGGCGGCGGCCGCGGCGGCGTCGAGGACCTTGTCGGCGAGCGCGATGAAGCGGTCGTTCTTCGCCACGAAGTCGGTCTCGGTGTTGAGCTCGAGGATCGTGACCTTGCCGTCGACCTCCTTGGCCGCGACGAGTCCTTCGCTGGTGGAGCGGTCGGCGCGCTTGGCGTTGCCCTTCGCGCCCTTCAGGCGCAGGATCTCAACAGCCTTCTCGAGGTCGCCGTCGGCCTCCTCGAGCGCCTTCTTGGTGTCGACCATTCCCGTGCCGAGCTGCTCGCGCAGCGCCTTGATGTCGGCGATCGTGAAGTTTGCCATGGGTGGCGGCTCCTTGTCGTGATGAGTTCTCAGGGGTGTCCGCAAGGGATCGCGGGTGGCGATCCCTCGCGGACGGAGTCTTCGACCGGTCGGATTACTCGGCGTCGGCTGCGGGAGCAGCCTCGGCCTCGACGGCGACCTCGGCCTCGGCGGGCGCCTCTTCGGCGACCTCTGCCTCGGCGGCGACCTCAGCGTCGGCGGCGGGCGCCTCATCGGCGGCGGGCGCCTCGGCGGTGCCCTGCTCGAGCAGCTCGCGCTCCCACTCGGCCAGCGGCTCTGCGGCCTCGGCCTCGTCGGCGGGCTGGTGGCGCTGGATGAGGCCCTCAGCGGCGGCGTCGGCGATGATGCGCGTGAGCAGGCTCACCGAGCGGATCGCGTCGTCGTTGCCGGGGATCGGGTACTGGAACTCGTCCGGGTCCGCGTTGGTGTCGAGGATGCCGATGACGGGGATGCCGAGCTTGGACGCCTCGTTGACGGCGAGGTGCTCGCGCTTGGCGTCGACGACCCAGATGGCCGACGGGGTCTTCTGCAGGTTGCGGATGCCGCCGAGCGACTTGTGGAGCTTGTCGAGCTCGCGCTTCTTGAGGAGGAGCTCCTTCTTGGTGAGACCGGTCGAGGCCGGGTTCTCGAAGTCGAGCTCCTCGAGCTCCTTCATACGGGCGAGGCGCTTGGACACCGTCTGGAAGTTGGTGAGGAGGCCACCGAGCCAGCGCTGGTTCACATAGGGCTGGCCGACGCGCGTGGCCTGCTCGGCGATGATCTCCTGGGCCTGCTTCTTGGTGCCGACGAAGAGGATGGTGCCGCCGTGGGCGACAGTCTCCTTCACGAACTCGTAGGCCTTGTCGATGTACGACAGCGACTGCTGCAGGTCGATGATGTGGATGCCGCTGCGCTCGGTGAGGATGAAGCGCTTGACTTTCGGGTTCCAGCGGCGGGTCTGGTGTCCGAAGTGGACGCCGCTGTCGAGCAGCTGGCGAATGGTGACGACGGCCATGGCCGTTCTCCTGTTCTGGGCGCACACGTGCGCACGGTGTTTGCGGTTGTTCTCGCGCCGGCCGGTGGCCGGCGTGCCTGGTGCCCGGCTCACACCCGCCCGCGGCCGGCTGCTGCCGTCCGGGGGACCGTTGGGAGTGGATGCCGCGCCTCTCCCCCTTGCGGGGCCGGATGAACCGGGGGCGCTCTGGGCACGCGGAGTCACCTCGACCAGCGAGGTGCCGTAACAGTGTAGCAGTCGACGCCTGCTCCTCCCCAGTCGCACACGGGCGGGAGGCTGTCCCCATCCCGCCCGTGTGCGGGCGCCACGGGCCCCGCGCCCCCCACGATGGATCGATGGCGATCGACCGATCCACCGTTCCCCCGACCTCGCGTCGCCGCGGCGCCATGTGCGCCGTCCTGGCCGCAGCCCTTCTCGTCGCGCTGTCCGCATCGGCCGCCGGCGCGGTCGGGCGCGAAGGCCGGGTGGCGGTCTCTCCGCTGTGGCAGTGGCCTCTCGACGCGTTCCGGCTGGAACGGCCCTACGTCGCCCCACCCGACCGCTACGGCGCCGGGCACCGGGGCGTGGATGTGCGCCCCGTGGGTTCCACGCGGGTGACCGCGCCCGCAGCAGGCGTGATCGCCTTCGCCGGGCCGGTCGCCGACCGCTCGCTCGTGACCATCGACCACGGCGGCGGACTGGTCACGACGTTGGAGCCGATCACCCCCGGCCTCGCGGTCGGCGAGCTCGTCGCCGCGGGCGCGCCGGTCGGCGTGGTGAGCGCGGGCGGCCACGTCGAAGAGGGGTCCCTCCACATCGGGGTGCGCCTGCACGGCGAGTACATCAACCCGCTGATCCTGCTGGGCGCCGTTCCACGGGCCGTGCTCCTCCCCTGCTGCGAGCCGACCGAGCGCTGAGCCGACAGTCCGAACACGCGCACGCCGAGGTGCTCACGCCCACACGCCCCTGGGTTCAGGCCCGCGGATGGGCCAGGCGGTAGGCCGCGGCGAGGCGTTCGCTGGAGACGTGGGTGTAGATCTGCGTGGTGCCCAGGCTCGCGTGCCCGAGGATCTCCTGCACCGCGCGGAGGTCGGCGCCGCCATCGAGCAGGTGCGTGGCGGCGGAATGGCGCAGCGCGTGAGGCCCCGCCCGCTCCCCGACGATCGGTGCGAGGGTGCGCGCTGCCAGCTCGTAGACCGCGCGCACGCCCCACCGTCGCCCACGAGCCCCGAGCAGGAGTGCCTCTCGGCCCTCCTGCTCGCTGCGGGCGCACAGCACCGGGCGCGCCCGCACGAGGTAGGCGTCCAGCGCACGCGCTGCGGGCGCCCCGAACGGCACCACGCGCTCCTTGGACCCCTTTCCCACGACCCGCAGGGTCCGCCGCTCGTGATCGATGTCGCCGACGTCCAGACCGCACAGCTCCGAGACGCGGATGCCGCTGCCGTAGAGCAGTTCGATGGCGGCGTGGTCGCGCAGGGCGATCGGGTCGCCCTCCGCGGCGGTCGCCGCCATCTCTTCGAGGGCGAGCGCCAGCGCCTCGGCGGGAGCGACGGTCGGCAGGGAGCGTCCGCGCTTGGGCGCGACCAGGCGAAGACTCGGATCGTGCGCGATGATCTCCTCCTCGAGCGCCCAACGGAAGAACCCGCGGATCGAGGCCGACCGCCGCGCCAACGTCGATCGCTCGTCTCCGCGCTTGGCCGCCCCCCAGAGCCAGTCGCGGAGGTCGTCCAAGGACACGTCTTCGACGTCGCGCTCGCCGACCGACCTCACCAGGTCGCTCAGATCGGACCGATAGGCGCGCACCGTCGCCGGCGCGAGGCGACGCACGGAGGTGAGGTCGCCCGCGTATCGCTCGATCGCTGCGGACAGGCGCATGGCACCAGCATGCCCGCCGCTGCGCGATCGAGGGCTCCGACCCTCCGAGTCGTCGCCCTCAGCGGGTCGGTGACGACGGCGCGCGCATCCACCCCTCGGGCCGCCTCCGGGCGGAACCGTCCAGCGCGAGCAGTCCGAGCACGGCGCTCACTCCGTCGTACGACATGCCGCTTCTCCGAGCGAGCTCTTCGACGCTGCGCGGGGTGCGCACGCTCAGCGCGTCGCGCACGCGCGTCGCGTCGTCGGTGCGGCCCCGCTCCGGATCCGCCGTCCTCTCGCCGGGATCGGCGGCCTCCGGTGCGCCCACGCGCACGCCGAGGAGCTCCCGCACGTCGGCGGCGCCGGTGATGCAGGCGGCGCCGTACTCTCGCAGCAGCCGATGCGTGCCCGCCGATGTGGCGCTCGTGATCGGTCCGGGCACCGCCCCGAGCCCCCGGGAGAGCTGCGCGGCATGGCCGGCGGTGTTCAGCGACCCGCTGCGCCAACCCGCTTCGACCACCACCGTGGCCTGGGCGAACGCTGCGATGAGACGATTGCGCTGGAGGAAGCGCCACTTCGTCGGCGCCGCACCGCACGGCAGCTCCGCCACCAGCGCCCCGTGCCCTGCGACGCGCTCCAGCAGGTGCGTGTTCCCGGAGGGGTACGGACGATCCACTCCGCCCGCGAGGAACGCGACAGTCGAGCCTCCGCTGCCGAGTGCGGCGCGATGTGCGGCGCCGTCGATGCCGTACGCACCGCCGGACACGATCAGCACTCCGTCCGCGGCGAGCTCGCCCGCGAGCTCCACCGCGACCTGATCACCGTACGCGGTCGATGCGCGGGCACCGACGATCGCGACGGTCGATGGCCGGCGGCACAGCACCTGGGCATCCCCGCGCGCCCAGAGGGCGAGGGGAGCGTGAACGCCCAGATCGTCCAGGCCCTCCGGCCACTCGGCGTCGCCCGGGGTCACCAGACGCACTCCGGATCGACGCGCGGACGCCAACGACGCCTCCACCGGCTCAGCGGCGAGGCGCGGCATCCAGCGCGAGAGTCCGGCGTCGAGCCCCTCGATGCCCGAGGGCGCCGGGAGCAGGTGCTCGCCGGTGAGCCCCCGCAGCGCGCCGACGGCCCCGAGAGCGGCGACGAGCGCGCCGGCGACCGCGTCGCCGGGCTCGGCCAGCGACGACCACACGGCGCGCGCGAATCGCTCGAGCGTCGCCTCGTCGTCCAAGCCGGGTGGGATCACGCCCTCGAGCGCACGGCGTGCCGCCTGGGCGGTGAGGGTGAGGGAGGTCATGCCAGCAGTCCCTTCTTCAGGAAGAGCGCCCGCCCGATGTGCGCGGGCTCGAGCGCGGGGGCACCGTCGAGGTCGGCGATCGTCCACGCGACCCGCAGCACGCGATCGAAGCCTCGGAGGGTGATGGCGCCGCGCTGCAGGGCGGCATCCAGCGCGCGGCGCACGATCGGCCGCGGCGCATGGGGGCCCTCGCGCAGCCAGGCCCCCGCCACCTGGGCGTTGTGCCGCCACGGAGTCGATGACAGCCGACGCGCAGCCCGTTCCCGCGCCGCCGCCACCTGTGCGCGGGCGGCCGCCGTGCTGAGCGGCCCCGCGCCGCCGACCGCGTCGACGTGCACGACGCGCGAGAGCGTGAGGTCGATGTCGATGCGATCCATCAGCGGTCCCGACAGGCGACCGCGGTAGCGGCGGATCGCCGCCGGCGCGCACTCGCACCGCCCGCCGCGCAGGCCGTACTCCCCGCACGGGCAGGGGTTGGTCGCGAGGATCAGCTGGCATCGCGCGGGGAACTCGGCGACGGCGCCGGACCGGTGGATCGTGATGGTCCCCGTCTCCAGCGGCTGACGCAGCGCATCGAGGGCGCTCGCGGCGAACTCCCCCGCTTCGTCGAGGAAGAGCACGCCCTCCGATGCGCGGGCGATCGCGCCCGGTCGCAGCACTCTCGATCCTCCGCCGACGAGCGCCGCCACACTCGCGCTGTGGTGCGGCGCCTCGAAGGGCGGCACACGTGTGAGGCTCGAGACGCGACGGCCCGCCAGCGACCGGATGGAGGCCACGGCCAGCGCCGCATGTTCATCGAGATCGGGCAGGATGCCCGGAAGCCGTCGGGCGAGCATCGTCTTGCCGGCGCCGGGAGGTCCGCACATCGACATGTGGTGGCCGCCGGCGGCGGCCACCACGAGCGCCTCGACAGCCTCTCGCTGGCCGATCACATCGCTGAGTTCGAAGCGGGGATCGTCGTCGTCCGCCGCATCCTCCAGCGTCACCGGCTCCTGCGCCGGAACCTCGATGTCCACACCGTGGAGGCGCGCCACCTCGGCCAGGCACACCGCTCCAGTGACCTCCAGCCCGCGCACGAGCGCCGCTTCGGCGGCGTTGGCCGCCGGCACGACGATCCGGGTGAATCCCGCGCGCGCAGCCGCGACGGCGGCCGGCAGCACGCCGGGCACCGGCCGCAGCCTCCCGTCGAGGCCGAGCTCGCCCACATGCACCGTCGCGGCCAGCGAGGCCGCGTCGAAGGCGATTCCGGTCGCGAGCGACGCGAGCGCCACCGCGAGATCGAAGCCCGAGCCATGCTTGGGGAGATTCGCGGGCGACAGGTTGACGGTGAGCCTGCGCCGCGGCAGCTCCAGGCCGCTGTTGACGCAGGCGTTGTGCACGCGGCTCGCGGACTCTGCCAGCGCCTTGTCGGCGAGGCCGATGATCTTGAACTCGGGCGTCTGGTTGGACTGGTCAGCCTCGACCTCGACCAGCTCGCCCACCGCCCCCGTCAAGGCGACGGCCCAGGTGCGCGCCGTCACATCAGATCCAGGTCGCACAGGTGCTCCAGCGCACCGGATCGCGGATCGGGTCCGACGATGCCGACGGCGTCCAGCCGCAGCCGGCGCCCCTGGGCATGGCTCGGATGATCGGCGATCCACGCCATCGCCACCCGCCACATCCGCCGCCGCTTGCGGGTGTCGACGGCGAGGAGAGGATGCCCGTACCCGACGCCGCGGCGGGTCTTGACCTCGACCACGACGAGCTCCGAGGCACTCGCGACCACCAGGTCGATCTCGCCCTCTCGGCACCGCCAGTTGCGGGCGAGCACCGTGTAGCCCGCCGCCTCCATGTGCCGCGCCGCCCGATCCTCGCCCGCTCTGCCCAGGGCGTCTTTGTCTGCCATCCCGCCATGCTGGCCGCGCGGGGATGCGGCCCGTGCCGAAACCGGGACGCTGAGGACAGAACTCCCCTCACCCCGGTCTGGGGAGGCAAGGATGTGACGCCTGGCGTCGTCGGCGCGGCTCCGGGCGATCTAGAGTGGAACCACCATGGACGACGAGGTGTTCGAAGACTACGACCGCGAGCTCGAGCTCGCGCTGTACCGCGAGTATCGAGACGTGGTGGGACAGTTCCAGTACGTCATCGAGACGGAGCGGCGCTTCTACCTCGCGAACGAGGTGAACGTCGTCCGCCGCGACACGGAGCACGACTTCTACTTCGAGATCTCGATGACCGACGTGTGGGTGTGGGACATCTACCGGGCCGACCGCTTCGTCAAGGCGGTCCGCGTGCTGACCTTCAAGGACGTCAACGTCGAGGAGCTCACGCGCCGTGACTTCCAGCTGCCCGAGGAGCTCTCGCTCGACAGCTGAATCGAACGAGGACGCGAACGCTCTAGAAGAGCGTCGGCGCGTCGGCGATCGCCCACGACGCCCGATGATGGGCGCTGAGCCCGTGCTCGCTGATCGCGGCACGATGGTCGGGACTCGCGTACCCCTTGTTGCGCGCCCAGCGGTACGCGGGCAGGTCTTCGTGCAGCTGTGTCATGAGCGTGTCGCGGGCCACCTTGGCGATGACGGAGGCCGCCGCCACGCTCGCGCAGTCCCGATCCGCCTTGATCACGGGGCGCACCGTCAGCCCGCCGCCTCCGGCGGGGGTGATGTAGTCGTAGTTGCCGTCGAGGATGACGACGGCCTCCTCGGCGATCACCCCGTGTGCGCGAAGGTCGCCGATCGCCCGAAGCGCCGCGAGGCCGAGCGCCCGCATGATGCCGACTTCATCGATCTCCGTCGCGCTCGCCCAGCCGACGGCGCTGGCAGCCGCCCATGCCGAGGCACGTCCGGCGACGTCGGGCCGGCGGGCTTCGGGCACGAGTTTGGAATCGCGCAGCCCGAGCGGGACGCGCTTGCGCGATCGCGGCGCATCGATGACGGCGGCGCCGACGGCGACGGGCCCGGCAAGCGCACCGCGCCCCACCTCGTCGCACGCGATCACGAGAGCGTGCTCCTTGAGCAGCCGGCGCTCCAGGGTCAGACGAGGCTCGACGACCGTCACGGCGCGGGGGCCTCCTCCGCATCCGGCACAGCGGCGAACTCGTCGCCCTGGTCGGCGAGCAGACCGAACCGATCGAACGGCCACGTGATGAGGAACGCGCGCCCGACGACGTTCTCCACCGGGACGAAGCCCCGGCCGGGCTGATCGGTGTTGTACCGCGAGTCCTTCGACTGATAGCGGTTGTCCCCCAGGACCCAGAGGCTGTCGGCCGGCACCACGACATCGAACGGGTCACCCGAGGCGTCGGCATCGGGTGTGGGCAGGCGCACATATTCCGACTCGTCGATCGCCGCCCCGTTCACGGTGATCTGTCCGAGCGTGTTGCAGCACACGACGTGATCGCCGGGCAGCCCGATGACGCGCTTGACGAGATGGTCGTCGGAATCGGGCGCTGACAGCCCCACGAGGGCGAGCGCCCAGTCCACCGCCTCCACGATGCCGGGGCGCGCGGGCGCGATCGAGACGGGCAGCCACCCGCCCGGGTCACGGAAGACGACGACGTCGCCGCGGGAGTATTCGCTGAAGACCGGCGTGATCTCATCGACCAGGATCCGATCGTCGATCTGCAGGGTGTCCTTCATCGATCCGGAGGGGATGTAGAACGACCGTACGAGGAACGTCTTGACCAGGAACGACACCAGCACCGCGATGAGCACGATCACCAGCACGTCGCGCAGGAACGTCAGCGCCCCGCGTCGACGCCGTCCCGCGGTGCCCGCGGAATCCGCCGCCGAGGGGGCGGGGGCCGCCGGGGAAGCCTTCTCGGTCGTCATCAGAGTCCTTCACCGAGGCGAGCCGGGAATCGGACCGCCTGCCCATCAAGGTTCCCACATCCGCGGACGGATCCGCGCCGGGCGGATGCCCGCGCCCGGTCGCGCCCCGCACGCGACGCAGCCCCGGACCATCGGTCCGGGGCTGCGTCGAGGATGAGGCGCGTCAGTTCTCGCGCTTCTCCTTGATCTTGGCCTTCTTGCCGCGGAGGTTGCGCAGGTAGTACAGCTTCGCGCGACGCACGTCACCGCGGGTGACGACCTCGATGTGGTCGATCACCGGGGAGTGCACCGGGAAGGTGCGCTCGACGCCCACCTGGAAGCTGATCTTGCGAACCGTGAACGTCTCGCGCACACCGTCGCCCGAGCGGCCGATGACGACGCCCTGGAAGACCTGGATACGCGAGCGGTTGCCCTCGGTGATGTTGACGTGCACCTTGACGGTGTCGCCGGCGTTGAATGCGGGGATGTCGGAGCGGAGCGAAGCCGCGTCGACGGCGTCGAGGATCTGCATGATCGTCTCTCTCTGCGGCCGCCACAGGTCGACCGCGGGAAGAATTCGGAAAGGAAGTCGTGTGCCCGACGTCGCCGGCGCGTGGCCGCACGACTGCTCCCCTGAGGCAGAGTCCTTCAGGGCACAAACAACCATTCTGCCATGGATGCCGTGCCCGGCCAAACCGTCAGGCGCGGGGGCGCCGCTCCTTCTCCGTGACGACGAAGACCTCGTGCGCAGAGGCGGTGGCCTCCGGCCCTTCCTCCGCCGTCGGAGGGATGTAGGCGACGCCCTCGGCTGTGCGCAGCACCGTGCGCGTCGGCTTCGCCTCGCTCCACAGCTGCCACAGCTCGAGCCACAGCATGCCCACGCCCGCGAGGAGGGCGAGCACCAGCACGGGTGCCCACCACTCGGGGTTGAAGAACCCGAGCGCGATGACCAGGCCATGCCAGACGGTGAACCCGGCGATGTCCCACCACGACACGGCACGGTGGGCGCGGACCGTGCCGCGGGCACGGACCAGGAAGGTGAGGATCAGCTGCCAGATGAAGACACCGGGGATCGCGAGGAACAGCACCCACAGGAACGCCCAGCCGCCGGCGTTGAACACGCCCCATCCGACCAGAAGCCAGACCGGCAGCAGGAAAGCCGCGGGAACGAGCCAGGCGAAGAATGCGCGTCGGAGCCACATGCCACCGATGCTACGCCGACCGCGCGCGCCGTGGGGCGGCGGTTCCCGGGCTCACAGCCACTGCAGAGCGACGCGTCGCGGGGGCGACCGGGCCGTCCCTTCCGTCACAATGGATGACGACGAAAGGACTCCCCCGGATGATCGAACTGCGCACTCCCGCCGAGATCGAGGCGATGCGCCCCGCCGGCCGCTTCGTCGCCGAGACGCTCGCGACCCTGAGGGAGGAGACCAAGGTCGGCACGAACCTGCTGACCATCGACCGTCGCGCGCACGAGCTCATCCGGCGGGCGGGGGCGACGTCCTGCTACATCGACTACCACCCCTCCTTCGGCGCGAGTCCGTTCGGCAAGGTGATCTGCACCTCGATCAACGACGCCGTGCTGCACGGGCTCCCCCACGACTACACGCTCAAGGACGGCGACCTGGTCTCGCTCGACTTCGCGGTCTCGGTCGACGGCTGGGTGGCCGACTCGGCCGTCTCCTTCGTCGTGGGTACGCCGCGCGACGAGGACCTCGCCCTCATCGACACCACGGAGCGTGCGCTGGATGCCGCGATCGCGGCCGCGACGGTGGACCACCGCATCGGGGACATCTCCCACGCGATCTCGCAGATCGCCCGCGCCGACGGGTACGAGATCAACACCGACTTCGGCGGCCACGGCGTGGGACGCATCATGCACGGTGATCCGCACGTGCCCAACGACGGGAAAGCCGGCCGCGGCTATCCACTGCGGGCGGGCCTGGTCGTGGCACTGGAGCCCTGGTTCCTGCAGACCACCGACGAGCTCATCACCGACCCCGACGGCTGGACGCTGCGCAGCGCAGACGGCTCCCGCGGCGCGCACTCGGAGCACACCGTCGCGATCACCGCGGACGGCCCGATCGTCCTGACCGATCGCGGCTTCCTCGGGGTGGCCTGACCCGTCGCCCTCAGCCGCGGCGGACCACGATTGCCGCGGCATCCGACGGCAGCGACACCGCCCCGGCGTGCACCGGCACGTCGTCGGATGTCGCCAGCAGCACTTCGGCGACGTCGCCGAACTCCGCGTCTTCCGATCCGAGGTTCACCAGCACGTCCAGCGGCCCGCGCCCGAGCCGGAAGGCGCGTCGGTCGGGGAGGTCGCCGTCGACTTCGGCCGATAGCGAGGCCAGGGAGGGATCGGTCAGCTCGGGCCGCGTGCGCCGCAGGCGCATGAGCTCGCGGTACAGCTCGAGGAGCCGGGCGTGGGCCGGCTCGGCGAGCTCGTCCCAGTCGAGCTTCGCCGCGGCGAACGTCGCGGGGTCCTGCGGGTCGGGGACCACGGACTCGTCCCAGCCCATGCGCGCGAACTCCTCCCGACGTCCTCGGCGCACCGCCTCTCCCAACCATTCCTCCGGGTGCGATGTGAAGAAGGGCCACGGCGTCGACGCCCCCCACTCCTCACCCATGAACAGCATGGGCGTGCCGGGCGCGGTGAGGGTCAGCACGGCCGCCACGGCCAGGCGTGCCGGAGACAGCGTCTGCGTCAGTCGATCCCCGGCCGCGCGGTTCCCGATCTGATCGTGGTCCTGGGCGAAGGTGACCAGGCGCCAGGACGCCACCTCCGGCGGGAGGGGATGCCCGTGGTCGCGCCCGCGGAACGAGGAGTGCGTGCCGTCGTGGAAGAATCCCCGCGTCCAGGTCTTGGGCACGGCCGATTCCGCGGCGAAGTCCGCGTAATAGCCCGCGGTCTCGCCGGTCAGCGCGACATGGATGGCGTGGTGCCAGTCGTCGCTCCACTGCGCGGTGAGCCCGTAGCCGCCCGCTTCCCGCGGGAGGATGAGTCGCGGGTCGTTCATGTCCGACTCCGCGATGAGGCTGAGCGGGCGGCCGACGTGCGCCGAGAGCGCGTCGGCGGCGATCGCGAGCTCCTGCAGGATGTGCACGGCGGACGAGTCCTTCAGGGCGTGCACCGCGTCCAGTCGCAGGCCGTCCACGTGGTAGTCGCGAAGCCACATCAGCGCGTTCTCGACGATGTACGCGCGCACGGCGGACTGGTCGAGGTCGACGGAGTCGCCCCACGTGTTGCGCTCGGCGTCGCGCAGGTAGGGGCCGAACTCCGGAAGGTGGTTGCCGCTGGGCCCGAGGTGGTTGTAGACGACGTCCTGGATGACCGCCAGGCCGGCCGCGTGGGCGGCATCCACGAATCGCTGGTACGCGCGGGGACCGCCGTAGGGCTCGTGCACGGCGTACCAGAGCACACCGTCGTACCCCCAGTTCCACGTGCCGTTGACGGCGTTCACCGGGAGCAGCTCGACATGGGTGACGCCGAGCCGAACCAGGTGATCGAGCCGGCCGATCGCGGCGTCGAGGGTCCCCTCGGGCGTGAACGTGCCGATGTGCAGCTCGTAGACGAGGCCGCCGGCGAGCTGTCGGCCGGTCCAGGCGGCATCCGACCACACGAACGCGTCCGGATCGAACCAGGCCGACAGGTCGTGCACCCCGCGGGGCTGGCGCCGCGAGCGCGGGTCGGCCCGCACCTCTTCCGGCGCCGCGGCGGCGTCGCCCAGCAGGAATCCGTACTCGTCGCCGTCGACGAGCGACACCGCGCCGACCCACCATCCCGGCTCGCCGCCCGGAACCAGATCGACCTCCGCGTGACCCGGTCGATGAAGCCGGACCCGCTCGGCGCGCGGCGCCCACACCTCGATCATGCGTCCTCCTCGGGGACCAGCAGCGCGACCGGATACTCCGCGAGCACGTCGGCCAGCTGCAGTCTCGACCCTTCGTGTCGGCGACCGCTGAGCGCATCGACGGTCGCGCCCCGATGCCGCAGCAGCTCGGCGTCTCCCCAGCCGCCCCGACGCGCGAGGCCGACCGGCAGCCGCGTGGCGACCGCCAGCGCCCCGCCACGGTCGAAGGCGACGGCGTGGCCGGCGGCATCCCCGGTCACCGTCATCGGGGTGTGACGCGTGAACAGCTCCGGACGCCGACGGCGCAGGCGCAGGGTGCGCGCGACGACCAGCAGCTTCGCGGCACCCGTGGCATCGATGGACGGCCGTTCGCCGGCATCCACTCGCGTCAGCGTCTCCCGGAGCGCGGTGAAATCCACGGGGCGACGGTTGTCCGGGTCGACGAGCGAGGTCTCCCACAGCTCCGAGCCCTGGTAGACGTCGGGGATCCCCGGCCCCGCGAGCTGGAGCAGCTTGGCCGACAGCCCGTTGGACCAGCCGGGCGGTGCGACCTCCGCCACGATGTCGGCGACCGCTGCGGCGAGGGCCGCGTCGTCGAATGCGGCGTCGACGAGATCGTGCATGCGCGTCTCGAACCCGGCATCCGGGTCCCACCACGTCGTGCGCTCGCCCGCCTCGCGCGCCGCCTTCTCGGCGTAGGCGTGCAGGCGCTCCCGCGAGGCGGGCCAGGAGCCGATGATCGCCTGCCACAGAAGGGCGTCGAAGGGGCCGTGCCCGGTGGAGGCCCGCGAGCGCACCTCGTCGAGGAACCCCGCCCAGCGATCGGGCATCTCGGCGAGCACGGTGATCCGTGCGCGCACATCCTCGCCCCGCTTGGTGTCGTGCGTCGAGCGCGACGTCATCGCGGCCGGCCACGCCGCCTGCCGGCGCTGCTGGGCGAGGTGGAAGCCGTCGACGTCGAGGGCGAACACGGACGGGTCGCCGCCGACCTCGGTGAGCGTCCCGAGCGTCGACCACCGGTAGAACGCGGTGTCCTCGACCCCCTTGGCCATCACCGGTCCGGTGGTCTGCGGGAACCGGCGTGCGACCTCGTTCCGCGGGTCGGCCAGCATCGGCTCCAGCGCGGTGATCGCACCGGCCAGGTCGGGGCGGCGTGCCGCGGCGACCGCGCACGCGTGCGCGAGATGCTCGCGCCCGGCCGGGAGGTACGAACGGTAGACCGGGAAGGCGGCGAGGATCTCGGCGAGCGCGTCGGCGGCGTCCGGCACCGGCGACGGGAGCGTGCGCACCAGGCGGGCGACCTCGGCCGCCTGGATGGTGTCGGCGATGTGACGCTTCGTGCCGTGGATGAGCTCGGGCCACGACGACGCCGGCGGCAAGCCGTCCGCGCTGCGCAGCCGGGCATCCAGCGCGGTGAGCGCCGCCTCGCCGGCCGGGTCGACGAGCACGCGGTCCACCTCGGCCATGGCGTCGTAGCCGGTCGTCCCGTCCGTCTCCCACCACGCGGGGAGCGCCTCGGGGTGGTCGGTCGCGCTGTGCTCGAGGATCTTCTCGACCAGCACGTAGGCGCTGTCGGTGGCCTCCGCGAGGCTTTCGAGGTAGCCCGTGGGGTCGGCCAGCCCGTCGGGGTGATCCACGCGCAGGCCGTCAGCGAGCCCCTCGCGGATCCACCGCACGATCTCTCCGTGCGTGGCGTCGAAGACCTCGGGCAGCTCGACGCGCACGGCGGCGAGGGTGGAGACGCCGAAGAACCGGCGATAGTTCAGCTCCGCGGACTCGCGCCTCCAGGACGCCAGCTCGTAATGCTGGCGTTCCAGCACGGCCCGCACGGTGGCCGGATCGGCGAGATCCGCGCCGTCCGGGACGGTGCCGCGGGCCAGGGGGAAGACGTGGTCGAAGTAGCGCACCACGCCGCCGCCGCCGCCGTCCGCGGTCGCCGACGCCGGATCGACCCGCACGTCGGCGAGGACCTCGCCGAGCTCTCCGCCCAGCACCGGCAGCAGGACCCGCCCGTCCCCGGCATCCCAGTCGATGTCGAAGAACGGTGCGTAGGTCGACGCGCGGCCCTTCCGCAGCACGTCCCACCACCAGGCGTTCTCCCTCGGCACGGACACGCCCATGTGGTTGGGGACGATGTCCACGAGGATGCCGAGGCCCGCGGTCCGCGCCGCCGCGGCGAACCGCGCGAGGCCGTCGGCACCGCCGCGTTCGGGATCCACTCTGGTGGGATCGACCACGTCGTAACCGTGGTCGCTTCCGGAGGTCGCCTGCAGCAGCGGCGAGAGGTACACCCATCCGACGCCCAGGTCGCGCAGGTAGCCGGTGATCGCCGCGGCGTCGTCGAGGTCGAAAGCGCGACGGATCTGCAGACGATAGGTCGACGACGGTCGCGCCCCGCTCATCGACGAACCTCGCCGTGCGGGGCCGCCGACGGGACCTCGTCGATGACCCCCGTGTGGGCGGCGATCGACGCCGCGACCGAGTGGTCGACCTCGCCGTCATCCTCGCCGTGCTCGCGCAGGACCATCACGGCCTTCGCCGCGAGGGCGACGGTCTCCCCCGGCTCGACGGGCTCGAGCCCGGCCCGCACCCCGGCGGTGTCGACGAGCACGTCCCAGTGGGGGCTCACCCGCACGTCGGGGAGATGGAAGCCGACCTCCTCGTCCCCCGCGTTGAACAGGATGATGAAGTGCTTGTCGACGATCTCGCCGCCGCGTCGGTCGCGCTCGCGGATGCCGTTGCCGTTGAGGAAGACGCCGATCGCACGTCCGAAGCCGGAGTCCCAGTCGGCGGGGCGCATGAGTGATCCGTCCGGCCGCAGCCACGCGATATCGCGGAACCGCTCCCCTTCGTCGTCGATGACGGGCCGCCCGTCGAAGAAGCGGCGCCGGCGGAAGGTGGGGTGATCGCGGCGCAGGCGCGCAAGAGCGGCCGTGAACTCGACCAGCGGCAGGTCGGCGGCCTCCCAGTCGATCCAGGTGATCTCGTTGTCCTGGGCGTAGCCGTTGTTGTTCCCGCGCTGGGTGCGGCCGAGCTCGTCACCGTGCGAGAGCATCGGCACACCCTGCGAGAGCAGCAGCGTCGCGATGAAGTTGCGCTGCTGCCGCGCGCGGATCGTGAGGATCTCCGGGTCGCGCGTGGGACCTTCGACCCCGTAGTTGCGCGAACGGTTGTCGTCGGCGCCGTCGCGCCCGCCTTCGCCGTTGCCGTCGTTGTGCTTGCGTTCGTACGACACGAGGTCGCGCAGGGTGAACCCGTCGTGGGCGGTGACGAAGTTGATGGATGCCACGGGCCGCCGTCCCGAGTGCTCGTAGAGGTCGGCCGAGCCGGTGAGGCGGGAGGCGAACTCGCCGAGCGCCTGCGGCTCGCCACGCCAGAAATCGCGCACGGTGTCGCGGTACTTGCCGTTCCACTCGGTCCACTGCGGGGGGAAGTTGCCCACCTGGTATCCGCCGGGCCCGACATCCCACGGCTCCGCGATGAGCTTGACCTGCGAGACCACGGGGTCCTGCTGCACGAGCTCGAAGAACGCCGCCAGGCGATCGACGTCGTAGAACTCCCGGGCGAGCGCCGCGGCCAGGTCGAACCGGAACCCGTCCACGTGCATCTCGAGCACCCAGTACCTCAGAGAGTCCATGATCAGCTGCAGCGCATGGGGATTGCCGACGTTGAGGCTGTTCCCGGTGCCGGTGTAGTCGGTGTAGTACCGCCGGTCCTTGTCCTCGAGCCGGTAGTACGCGGCGTTGTCGATGCCGCGCAGCGACAGCATCGGCCCGAGGTGGTTCCCTTCCGCCGTGTGGTTGTAGACCACGTCGAGGATCACCTCGATCCCCGCCGCGTGCAGTGCGCGCACCATCCCCTTGAACTCCTGCACCTGGTGGCCGCGGTCGCCCGCCGAGGAGTACGTGTTCTGCGGGGCGAGGAAGGCCACGGTGTTGTAACCCCAGTAGTTGGACAGACCCTTGTCCTGCAGGACGGAATCGTTCACGAACTGGTGCACCGGCATGAGCTCGATCGCCGTCACGCCCAGGGTCTTCAGGTGCTCGATGACCACCGGATGGGCGATCGCACTGTAGGTGCCTCGGATCTCGGGTGGGATGGCGGGATGCCGAGCCGTCAGCCCCTTCACGTGGGCCTCGTAGATGAGCGTCTCCGACAGCGGCGTCTTCGGCTGACGGTCGCCTGCCCAGTCGAAGTACGGGTTGATGACGACGCCCTTCATCATGGCCGCCGCGGAGTCGAGGTCGTTGCGGGAGTCGGGTGCGCCGAAGTCGTAGCCGAACACCGACTGCCCCCAGTCGACCTGCCCTTCGACGGCCTTGGCGTACGGGTCGAGCAGGAGCTTGTTCGGGTTGAACCGCTGGCCCTCACGCGGAGCGTACGGGCCGTGCACACGGTAGCCGTACCGCTGCCCCGGCAGCACGTTCGGAAGATAGGCGTGCCACACGAACGCGTCGACCTCGACGAGGTCGATGCGCCGCTCCTTGCCCCGGTCGCCGAACAGGCACAGCTGCACGCGCTCGGCTCCCTCGCTGAACAGCGCGAAGTTCGTGCCGTTCCCGTCGAACGTCGCCCCGAGCGGGTAGCTCGATCCCGGCCATGACTCCACATGCACTCCCCTCGACGCCCCCACCTGCCGACCGGTCGGATGCCCGGCCGCGCGCGGGCGGTGTCAGCCCAGAACCTCGTCCGCCCCCGCGCCGACGACGTGCACGCGCACGTTGTTCGTCGATCCGGCGATCCCGGGAGGCGCGCCGGCGGTCATCACGACGCGGTCGCCTTCGCGGGCGTACCCGCCGCCGAGAAGCGCATCGTCGAGGATCGTCATGAGCTCATCGGTGGACTGTCCGCGCGGCACCAGCATCGTCTGCACGCCCCAGATCAGGGCGTTGCGCGAGCGTGTCCCCGCCAGGTCGGTGAAGGAGATGATCGGCACGGGATGGCGCAGACGCGACATCCGCCGGGCGGAGTCGCCCGACTGGCTGAACACGCACACGTACTTCGCGTCGACGAACTCCGCGATGCTCACCGCGGCGAGGGTGAGGGCGCCGCCCTGCGTGCGAGGCTTGGTGCCCAGCTCGGGGATGCGGGCCAGCCCCTGCTCCTCGGTGGATGCCACGATGCGGGCCATCGTCTCCACGACGATCGCGGGGTGCGCCCCCACGCTCGTCTCGCCCGACAGCATCACGGCATCCGCCCCGTCGAGCACCGCGTTGGCGACGTCGGAGGTCTCTGCGCGCGTGGGCACCGGGTTGGCGATCATGGATTCGAGCATCTGGGTGGCGACGATCACGGGCTTGGCCCATCGGCGGGCGAGCTCGATCGCGCGCTTCTGCACGATCGGCACCGACTCGAGCGGGAGCTCGACCCCGAGGTCGCCGCGCGCGACCATCACACCGTCGAAGGCGTCGATGATCTCCTGCAGGTGGTCCACCGCCTCGGGCTTCTCGATCTTCGCGATGAGCGGGACATCCCGCCCTTCCTCGGCCATGATCACCCGCGCCCGGTGCACATCCTTGGGGCTGCGCACGAACGACAGCGCGACGAGGTCGGCACCGACGCGCAGGGCCCAGCGGAGGTCGGACTCGTCCTTCTCGCTCATCGCCGCCGCCGTCACGGCGACGCCGGGGAGATTGATGCCCTTGTTGTTGGAGACAGGACCGCCGACGACGACCTCCGTGCGCACCCGGACGCCATCGGTCTCGAGCACTCGCAGGCGCACCTTCCCGTCGTCGATCAGCAGCGCATCCCCGGCGCTCACATCGCGCGCGAGGTCGGGGTAGGTCGTGCCGACGATCTCCTTGGTGCCGGGGACATCCTCGGTGGTGATGGTGAACACGTCGCCGGGTTCGAGCAGGTGCGGTCCGTCGGTGAATCGCGCCAGCCGGATCTTCGGCCCCTGCAGATCGACGAGGACGCCGACCGCGCGCCCGGTCGCCTCGCTCGCGCGCCGCACGTGCGACACGGCCCGCTCGTGCTCCTCGAAGTCGCCGTGGCTGCGGTTGATGCGGGCCACATCCAGACCCGCCCGCACCAGCGACTCCACGACATCGTACGTATCGGTGGCCGGCCCCAGGGTGGCGACGATCTTCGCTCGGCGCATATTCGGCATCTTCCTTTCGCAGGTGCTTGCACCACTCTGGCCCGAAGACGCATCCGCGCGGTTTCCCGCGCGTAACGGATCGGTGTCGCGCACCTGCGCCCCAGCCTGGCAGAGCCGGGCCCTCGGCGCACGACCTCACATCTCCGACCGCGTCGGTGTGAGAGAAACGTTCGCTCGGGGTAACCGCCCCGGACCCTCTCTGGAACACCCCGCTCCTACCGTCGGATCATCACCGCTCGTCCGTCGATCAGGAGACGTCATGTCGGAGGCAGCCATCCCCGCACCGGGAAGCAATCGCGGTGCATCCGTCAACATCCCGAAACAATCCGCTGACGCCCGCGCAACAACGCCCGCGTACCGTGGCGACATGAGCCTCGGCGCCACCACAGGACCCCACATCGTGGTGGTGGGAGCGGGAATGGTCGCGCACCGGTTCGTGGAGAGCCTGCTCTCGCGGGCCGACGACACGTGGCGCGTGACCGTGATCGGCGAGGAGCCTCGGGGCCCCTACGACCGTGTCGGGCTCACGTCGTTCTTCGCCGGCGCGACCCCGGACGACCTCGCCCTCGATGCCGAGGTCCTCGCCGACGAGCGGGTGCGGCTGATGCTCGGCGATCCGGTCGCGCGCATCGACCGCGAGGCGAACGCGGTCAGCACGGCATCGGGTCTGAGCGTCCCGTACGACCACCTCGTCCTGGCCACCGGCTCGTACGCAGCGCGCCTGGCCGTCGACGGATTCGATCTTCCCGGGTGCTTCGTCTACCGCACGCTCGACGACGTCGAGAGCCTGCGCGAGTTCGTCCAGCGGCGCTCTGCGCAGCTCGGGCGTCCTCTCGTCGGCACAGTGATCGGCGGCGGTCTGCTCGGTCTCGAGGCCGCCGGTGCCCTCCAGGGGCTCGACGTCGCGTGCACGGTCGTGCAGTCCTCCGATCGCCTGATGTCCGCACAGCTCGATCTGCCCGCCGGGGCGGCGCTGCGCCGCCTCATCGAGAGCCGGGGCATCGCGGTGCGCACCGGTTCGGTCACCACGCGCCTCGATCCCGACGGGACCGGGCAGGTCGGAGGGCTCGAGTTCCGCGACGGCACCTACGCGCAGACCGATGTGGTCGTCTTCACCGTCGGGGTGCGCCCCCGCGACGAGCTCGCCCGCCGGGCGGACCTGGGTGTGCACCCCCGCGGCGGCGTGCTGATCGACGCGCAGTGCCGCACCGCCGACCCGCGCATCCTCGCCGTCGGCGAGGTCGCCAGCTTCGACGGCATGGCCGTGGGCCTGGTCGCCCCCGGCTACGCGATGGCGGAGGTCGCCGCCACCCGCCTGCTCGGCGGCGAGGCATCCTTCCCCGGCTACGACCTGTCGACCAAGCTCAAGCTCTCCGGGGTCGACGTCGCCAGCTTCGGCGACGCATTCGCCGAGACGCCCGGCGCGCTCGATGTCGTCTACGCCGACCCCGTCGCCGGCGCGTACAAGAAGCTCGTGCTCTCCGACGACGCGAAGACGCTGCTGGGCGGCATCCTCGTCGGCGACGCCTCCGCGTACGGCTCCCTGCGCCCGCTCGTGGGTGGTGCCCTGGGCGGCGACCCGGCCGCCTACCTCCTGCCCGATGGCGGCGTGGCGGCGCCCACCGGAGATCTCCCCGACGAGGCGCTCGTCTGCTCGTGCAACAGCGTGACAGCGGGCACGATCCGGCACGCCGTCCACGACGAGGGGTGCACCGATGTCACCGCAGTGAAGGCGTGCACGAAAGCGGGCGCCGCGTGCGGCTCGTGCGTCACGATGGTCAAGAAGATCGTCGGCACCGAACTGGCCAAGGCCGGAGCCACGCTCTCGAACGCCCTCTGCGAGCACTTCGACATGTCGCGGCGACAGCTCTTCGACGCTGTCCGCGTCTCGGGACTGACGACCTTCAGCGCCGTCATCCAGCGCTTCGGTCAGGGGCGCGGGTGCGACATCTGCAAGCCCGCCCTCGCCAGCATCCTCGCCACCCTCGTGCGCGGTCACGTGCTCGACGGGGAGAACGCGACCCTGCAGGACACGAACGACCACGTCATGGCGAACCTGCAGAAGGACGGCAGCTACTCGGTCGTGCCGCGCATCCCCGGCGGCGAGATCACTCCCGAAGGGCTGCTGGTGATCGGTCAGGTCGCGAAGGACTTCGGGCTGTACACGAAGATCACCGGCGGACAGCGCATCGACATGTTCGGCGCGCGCCTGGAGCAGCTGCCGGCGATCTGGAAGCGCCTCGTCGAGGCCGGCATGGAATCCGGCCACGCCTACGGCAAGTCGCTGCGCACGGTGAAGTCCTGCGTCGGCTCGACGTGGTGCCGGTACGGCGTGCAGGACTCGGTCGGAATGGCCGTGCAGCTCGAGCTGCGCTATCGGGGCCTGCGCTCTCCGCACAAGCTCAAGCTGGGCGTCTCGGGATGCGCCCGTGAGTGCGCCGAGGCGCGCGGCAAAGACGTCGGGGTCATCGCCACCGAGGCCGGCTGGAACATGTACGTGGGCGGCAACGGCGGCTTCACGCCCCGCCACGCCGTGCTGCTGGCTGAGGGCCTCAGCGACGCGGAGCTCCTCCAGGCGATCGACCGCTTCCTGATGTACTACATCTTCACCGCCGACCGGCTCCAGCGCACCGCGCCGTGGTTCGAGGACCTCGAGGGCGGTCTCGAGGAGCTGCGCGCCGTGATCTTCGACGACAGCCTCGGCATCTGCGCGGACCTGGACGCGGCGATGTCCGCTCACATCGACTCCTACGAGGACGAGTGGGCCGCGACGCTGAAGGATCCCGACAAGCTCCGTCGCTTCGCGTCGTTCGTCAACGCGCCCGCCACTCCCGACCCCTCGCTGGCCTATGTGCCCGAGCGCGGGCAGGTGCGGCCCGCCACGTCGGAGGAGCGCGCCGGCGGAGTCCTGATCGCCGGAACGACCCTGGAGGTGCGACGATGACCATCGCCGAGCCGCAGACCGCCGAGGCCGCCACCCCGGGCTGGGTGCGCGTGTGCGCCGTCACGGAGCTCGAGGTCGAGCGCGGTCGCGCCGCGCTCCTCGGCGACACGCAGATCGCCCTCTTCCTCCTGCACAGCGGACGGGTGCACGCGGTGTCGAACCTCGATCCGTACAGCGGTGCGCACGTGATCTCGCGCGGCATCGTCGGAACGCGCCAGGACGCGCCCACGGTCGCCTCGCCCATGTACAAGCAGGTCTTCGACCTGCGCACCGGCGTCTGCCTCGACACGCAGGGCAAGGACCCCTCGCGCTGCGGGTGTGGCCCGCAACTGTCACCGACGGCTCGGTCTTCGTGCGATGGGAGTCGGCATGACCACACTGCTCGGAGTCTCTCTCGCGGGGCGCACCGTCGTGCTCATCGGCGGCGGTCCCGTCACCGCACGGCGGCTGGAGCGGCTCCTCGCCGACGGCGCGCGCCCGCGCGTGGTCGCGCCGGAGGTGTGCGAGGCCGTGCGCGCGCTGATCGACGACCACGGGGTCGTATGGGTGCGACGTCGTGCGCGCGCCGGCGACCTCGCCGGCGCCTGGCTCGCCCACACCGCGACCGGCGACCCGCGGGTCGACGCGCGCGTCGCCGGCTGGTGCGAGCGCCGCCGGGTGCTCTGCGTGAATGCATCCGACGGCGCGCACGGCAGCGCGCGCCTGGCCGCCGAGACGCGCTCCGGCGACGTCGTCGTCGGCATCGTCTCGGACGCGGGCGTCGACCCTCGCCGTGCCGCCGGAGTGCGCGACGCGATCGCGGCCCTCCTGCGCGATGGAGCCCTGCCGGTGCGCCGCCGACGGCGCAGCGCCGCCGGGCGCGTCGACCTCGTCGGGGGCGGACCCGGGCCGACCGACCTGATCACCGTGCGCGGTCGGCGGCTGCTCGCCGAAGCCGACGTGGTGGTGGCCGACCGCCTGGGCCCTACCGATGTGCTCGATGATCTCGATCCCGATGTCGAGATCATCGACGTCGGGAAGGCCCCCGGGCACCACCCGGTGCCCCAGGAGGAGATCAACGCGCTTCTCGTGGAGCACGCGCGGGCGGGAAAGCGGGTCGTGAGACTCAAGGGCGGGGATCCGTTCGTGTACGGCCGCGGCGGCGAGGAGGTCGCCGCGTGCCACGCCGCCGGCATCCCCGTCGAGGTCGTTCCCGGACTCACCAGCGTCGTCTCGGTGCCTCAGTCCGCGGGGATCCCCGTCACCCATCGCGGCACTGCCGCGGGCATCCATGTGGTCAACGGCCAAGCCGAGACCTCCCCGTCCACGATCGCCGCGCTGGCGGACCCGTCGGTGACCACCGTGGTGCTGATGGGCGTCGCGGCACTCCCGCGCCTGGCGGCCGCGGCCCGCGCGGCCGGAGTGCCCGCCGATCGCCCCGTGGCCATCGTCGAGAGCGGGCACACGTCCTCACAGCGCACGACGCGCACCACGATCGCCGACGCCGATCGCGTCGCACGCGCGCAGGGGGTTCGCAACCCCGCCGTGATCGTGATCGGCGATGTCGCGCGCGCCGATCTCCTCCTCCCCCTCCCCGTCCTGACAGGTGACGAGCACCGGTGACCACACCCGCAGCATCCCGATCCACCCCCCGTCCCGCGCTCTCCGCAGCCCTGGACGGGTGCACCGTCGTCATCGCCGTCGACAGGCGCTCGAACGAGCTCGCCGCGGCGCTGGAGCGCCACGGCGCTCAGGTGCGCCGGGCGCCGGCGCTCACGATCGTCCCCCACACCGACGACGAGGCGCTCATCGCGCGCACCCGCGAACTCATCGCCCACCCGCCCGACGTCGTGGTCGCCACCACCGGCGTCGGCTTCCGCGGGTGGATGGAGGCCGCCGACGAGGCGGGTCTCCTCGACGACCTCCACGCGGCTCTCGACGGCGCGCAGATCGTCGCGCGTGGACCCAAGGCGCGAGGGGCGATCCAGCAGGCGGGGCTCGCGGCGGACTGGGTGGCGGAGTCGGAGACCTCGATCGAGCTCGGCGAGTACCTGCTCGCCGAAGGCGTCGCCGGTCGCCGCATCGCCGTCCAGCACCACGGCTCGGGCGCCGACGGACTCGACGAGCTCTTCGACGGCCACGGGGCCGAGGTCGTGAGCCTGACCGTCTACCGATGGGGGCCGCCGCCCGACGACGCCGTCGTGGCGCGCTCGGTGACGGCCACCGCGGCCGGTGAGATCGACGCGGTCCTGTTCACCTCGGCACCCGGTGCGGCGGAATGGCTCGCCGCCGCGGCGCGCGAGGGTGTGCTCGAGGAGATCGTGGAGCACGCGGCATCCGGCCGGGTGCTGATGGCGGCCGTCGGACCGATCACCGCGAGTCCCCTGGTGGCCGTCGGCATCGAGCCCCTTCAGGCCGAACGCGGACGGCTGGGCTCGCTGGTGCGGTCGGTCGTGACGCACTTCGGCGGCGGCCACGCGGCGGCGCTGGACACCGCGGCCGGGCGGCTGGAGCTGCGGAGCTCCGGCGCCGTGCTCGACGGGGCGCGCATCACGCTCTCGCGCACCGGCACCGACGTTCTCGCGGCGCTGTTCGCGGCGAAGGGGGGCGTGGTCTCCCGCGCCCGGCTCCAGGCGGCGCTGCCCCGCTCGGGCGAGAACACGCACGCGGTGGAGATGGCCGTCGCCCGCGTCCGCGAGGCCTTCGGCGTGCCCGATCTCATCAAGACCGTCGTCAAGCGCGGCTACCGGCTCAACGTGCTCGATCCCGACGACTGATTCACTCGGCGAGCAGGTCCGGGCGGTGGACGCGCGTGCGCTCCAGGCTCTGCTCGCGCCGCCAGGCCGCGACCGCACCGTGGTTGCCGCTCAGCAGCACGGGGGGCACCTTCAGCCCGCGCCACACGGCGGGCTTCGTGTAGCTGGGGTACTCGAGCATCCCGTCCTCGTGCGACTCCTCGACCAGGCTCTCGGGATTGCCCACGACACCCGGCACCAGGCGCGACACCGCTTCGATGACCGCCATCGCCGCGACCTCGCCCCCATTGAGCACGTAGTCCCCGAGGCTGACCAGCCGCACCCGACCGCGATCGGCGTAGTGGTCGACCACCCGCTGGTCGATGCCCTCGTAGCGGCCGCACGCGAACACGAGGTGCTGCTCCTGCGCCAGGTCGCGCGCCATCCGCTGGGTGAACCGCTCGCCGGCGGGCGAGGGCACCAGCAGCACGGCATCGTCGGTGAGCACTTCGTCGAGCGCCTCGCCCCAGGGCTCCGGCTTCATGACCATCCCCGCACCGCCGCCGTACGGGGTGTCGTCGACGGTGCGGTGCCGATCGTGGGTCCACCCGCGCAGATCGTGCACGTGCATGCTCAGGATGCCGCGGTCGCGGGCCTTCCCGATGAGCGAGACGTCGAGCACATCGAAGAAGCCCGGGAAGATCGTGACGATGTCGATGCGCATGACGACGAGTCTAGGCATCCACCCCATGTTTCCGATTCGTGACGAAGCCCTAACCGATGCCGGTCCGCACGCGTGACGGAGGTGTGACGGAGAAGTAACCGCGGTGGTCTGCGGGCGGAAACACGCGCTTCCTAGCGTGGAAGTCACCCACCCACCTCACCTGGAGGCGTCATGACCACCACCGTCACTCCGTCGACGACGACTGCCGCAGCTCCACCCGCATCCGTCTCGTCCGTCACCCTCACCCACCGTCCCGGCCGTTGGGTCGACGGCTGGAACCCCGAGGACGAGCAGTTCTGGGAGTCCGAAGGCCGCCCGATCGCCCGCCGGAACCTCGGCTGGTCGATCTTCGCCGAGTTCCTCGGCTTCATCATCTGGCAGCTGTGGAGCATCGTCGTCGTGATGCTGCCGGCGGCCGGCTTCACGCTCTCCAGCTCCGAGCTGTTCTGGCTGATCTCGCTGCCCAGCCTCGTGGGCGCGACCCTGCGCTTCCCCTACACGTTCATGGTCGCGATCTTCGGCGGCCGCAACTGGACGATCGTCTCGGCCGCGCTGCTGCTCATCCCCGCCACGCTCCTCGGATTCGTCGTGCAGAACCCGGACACCCCCTTCGGCGTGCTCCTGCTGGTCGCCGCGCTCGGCGGCGTCGGCGGCGGCAACTTCGCGAGCTCCATGGCCAACATCACCTACTTCTTCCCGCAGAAGGAGAAGGGCTGGGCGCTCGGGCTCAACGCCGCGGGCGGCAACCTCGGCACGTCGGTCGCACAGTTCGCCGTCCCCATCGCCGTCACCATCGGCGCCGGGGCGACACTGAACATCGCCCTCGCCGGCTGGATGTGGATCCCGCTCATCCTCGTCGCGATCTGGGGCGCGTGGCGCTTCATGGACAACCTGTCCTCGGCGAAGGCGGACTTCGCGGGATCGGCGGCAGCGCTGCGCGAACCCCACCTGTGGCTCATGGCGGTGATGTACATCGGCACGTTCGGATCGTTCATCGGCTTCGCGAGCGTCTTCCCCAAGCTGATCGCCGACCAGTTCCCGGCGTTCTCGACGATCCAGATCGGTTCGACCGCCGTGGGCCTGGCGTTCCTCGGCGCGCTCGTCGGGTCACTCGCGCGCCCCTACGGCGGGAAGCTCGCCGACCGCTTCGGCGGCGCCCGCGTGACGGTGGCCGCATTCGCGGTCATGGCCTCCGGCGCCCTCGCACTGGTGTGGACCCTGCCCCTGCAGAGCTTCTGGGTCTTCCTCGGCTGCTTCCTCGTGCTGTTCGCGGCCACCGGCATCGGCAACGGCTCTACGTACCGCATGATCCCGAACATCTTCGCCGCCCGGGCGCAGGCGACCGGCGCTGAGCCCGGGAGCACCGCCGCGATCGCGTGGCAGCGCAAGTCCGCCGCCTCGCTCGGACTCATCTCCGCGATCGGCGCGTACGGCGGCTTCCTCGTCCCGCAGGTGCTCAATGCCTCGCAGCTGACCACGGGCTCCTACACGGCCGCGTTCTACGGGTTCGTCGGGGTGTACGTCGCGCTGCTGCTGGTCACCGTGTTCGCGTACGTCATCCCGCGGCGCGCGCTGGCGGGCCAGCGCATCTGAGGCCCACCGACCGAACGGGCCGCACCTCCGGGTGCGGCCCGTTCGTGTGCCGTGTGCGCTCCCCGCGGCACGCTCAGCCCCGCCGCGGCTCGCCGTCGCCGGCTGATGCGGGCGCGCAGGAGCAGTGGCCGATCGGCCACTGGGTCAGGCCACCGAACGCCGCGGGCGCGCAGAAGGCCGCGGGCGCGCAGAAAGGCGGCGGGCGCGCGGGCCGCGGGCGATCAGTAGACGTCGCGGACGTAGCGCTTGTCGGCCGTGAGCCGGCGCTTGTACTCCTGCGCCTGGTCATCGGTGAGGGCACCGTGCTGCTGCGCGATCCGCACGAGCGCAGCATCCACATCGGGGGCCATGCGCGCCGCGTCTCCGCAGACATACAGGTGGGCGCCCTCCTGCAGCCAGCGCCAGAGTTCGGCGCCGTGCTCGATCATGCGGTCCTGCACGTAGATCTTCTGGCGCTGATCGCGGGAGAACGCCACGTCCAGTCGCGTGAGGAACCCGTCGTCGCGCATCGCGTGCAGCTCGTCGCGGTAATAGAAGTCGGTCGCCTCGTGCTGCTCGCCGAAGAAGAGCCAGTTGCGACCGGTGTGGCCGTCGGCGCGCCGGTCGTGCAGGAAGGCGCGGAACGGGGCGACCCCGGTGCCCGGACCGATCATGATCATCGGGGTGTCGGCGGCGGCGGGGGGCCGGAAGCTCGCCGATCGCTGCAGATACAGGGGCACGCGCGCCCGCGCGCGCTCGTGAGCGTCGGGGCCGTCAGCGAGGAAGGTCGAGCACACACCGCCGCGGGAGCGCCCCGAATCGGTGGTGAATCGCACCACCGACACGGTCAGCTGCACCTCATCGGGGCTCGACTTCGGACTCGACGAGATGGAGTACTGCCGCGGCTGCAGGCGCGGCAGCACATCGACCCACTCCTGCGCGGTGGCGCGGGCGGGGAAATCGCGGGCGAGATCGATGCCCTGCGTGCTCCACAGGTGCTGTTCCAGCCGCGCCTTGTTCTCGCGGCGCAGCAGCGTCGCCAGGGTCGAGCTCTGCGAACGCTCCGCCAGGAACGCGAGCAGATCCGGCGTGATCCGCGTGATGTCGAGCCGCGTGCGCAGGGCGTCTGCGAGCGTGCGCTCCTCGCCGTCGACCTCGACGATCGTGCGGGCCGAGAGCCCGGTCGCCTCGAGCCACTCCGCGACGAGCCCACGGCCGTTCGCGCAGACCACGCCGAGCGCGTCCCCGGCCTCGTAGGCCGCGCCCGTCTCGGAGAGGTCGAACCCGAACTGGCGCACCTCCTTCTGCGACCCCGCGCCGCTGAGCAGCACGTTCGTCGCGAGAGGGGATGCCACGGGATTGGCGCGCGTGAACAGGCGCTTCGTCGCCGGCGGGGCGGGCTCCGTCGCGACGGGCGGCGGTGCGCTGCCGTTCAGGGCGGAGGAGACTTCGGCGAACCACGCGTGGGCGGCGATCTCGAAATCCGGCTCGCAGTCGCGGCGGGGAAGGATCGCGCTCGCCCCGAGCTCGCGAAGCCGCGCGTCGATGCTGCGGCCGTGACCGCAGAACTCGTCGTAGCTCGAGTCGCCGAGCGCGAGCACCGCGAAGCGCACCCCGTCGAGGAGGGGCGCGCCCTCCGCGGCCAGTTCGGTCCACAGCCCCGCGCCGTTGTCCGGCGGGCCGCCGTCGCCGAAGGTCGAGGTCACCACCAACAGGTGTGCGAGCCCGACCAGGTCGGCCGCCCGCACGCCTGACATATCGAGCACGCGTGCCCGGATGCCGCCCTCGGCGAGTGCGGCCGCGCACCGATGCGCGATGTCCTCGGCGTTGCCGGTCTGCGATCCCCACAGGATCGTGACCTCGTCGCCGGTCGGCTCCGCCCCGGCGGGCACGGCGGCGGCCGCCGCGGCGAGACCGGCGAGCATCCCCTCGAACCACGCGCGCACCTCCGGGCGCACGGGGGCCGTCGCCGGCAGCGCCGCGAGGGCGTGCGCGGGCGCCGCGGCCCGGTCCAGTCCCCCCAGGAAGCCGCTGAGGAACATCGCCTCGGCGTCGGTGACCTCAGGCGCCGGGAGCGGCGGGGCACCGGCATCCACCATCGCAGCGCGGGCGGCGCCCGCGAGTCCTGCCCGCGCCGCGCCGCCGGCGTCGGCGGGCGGGCCGACCCGACGCACGGCCACCGCGGCGTACTTGAACTCCGGCTGCAGCGACGCCGGATCGACGGCGTCGCTGGTGACCGCGTTCACCGTCAGGTACTCGCCGTGCTCGTCGTTCCAGTGGAAGGGCGCGAACAGCGTGCCGGGGCGCACACGGTCGGTCACCGATGCCGGAAGCACGACGCGGCCGCGGCGGGAGGAGACCTCCACCTGGTCGCCCTCGGCGATGCCGTGCGCCTCGGCATCCTGCGGATTCACCTCGACGAACGGGCTCGGGTTGAGCTTCACGAGCTTGTCGACGCGACCGGTCTTGGTCATGGTGTGCCATTGATGCTGCAGCCGGCCCGTGTTCAGCACCCACGGGTAGTCGTCATCGGGCTGCTCGGCGGGGGCGAGATGCGGGCGCGCGAAGAACTGCGCACGTCGAGACGCCGTCGCGAAGGCCAGGGCGGGTGCGCTCCCGTCTTCTTCGACGTGGAGGGTCTGACTCCGCCCGTCGTTGAGGTAGCGGATCGGATGCCGGGCGGCGGCGTCACCGGGCGGGGCGGGCCACTGCACCGGGCCTTCACGGAGCCGGTCGTAGGTGACGCCGCGCACATCCCAGCCGGTCTGGGGATTCCAGAAACGCCGGATCTCGTCGAAGACCTCTTCGGCAGACGAGTATTCGAAGCCCGTCTCGAAGCCCATGGCACGGGCGATCTGGCAGATCGTCTGCCAGTCCGGCTGGGCCTCACCGGGAGGCTCCGCTGCCCTCTGCACGAGCGTCATCGTCCGGTCGCTGGAGACGGTGACGCCCTCGGCCTCCACCCACAGCGTCGCCGGGAGCAGGATGTCGGCGTAGGCGTTGGTCGCCGTGTCCGCGTACACGTCCTGCACGATCACGAGCTCCGCCGCTTCGAGCCCCTCGATGACGGTGCGGCGATTGGCGACCGACGCCACGGGATTGGTGCAGATGATCCACGCGGCCTTGATCTGCCCGTCGGCCATGCGCCGGTACATGTCGATGGTCCCCGCGCCCGCCTCGTCGCGGATGGTGCCGCGCTCCAGGCCCCAGACGTCTTCGGCGAACGCGCGGTCCGCGGGGCTGAAGACGGCCCGCTGGCCGGGGAGCCCGGGGCCCATGTAGCCCATCTCCCTGCCGCCCATCGCATTCGGCTGCCCGGTGAGGGAGAACGGCCCGCTGCCGGGTCGGCAGATCGCCCCGGTCGCCAGGTGGAGGTTGCAGATCGCGTTGGTGCTCCAGGTGCCGTGGGTGGACTGGTTGAGCCCCATCGTCCACAGCGTCATCCACTCCCCCGCCTCGCCGATCCATCGCGCCGCCGTGCGGATGTCCGCCTCGTCGAGCCCCGTGATCGCGGCGACCCGTTCGGGCGGGTAGTCGGCGAGGAAGGCGGGCATCTGCTCCCACCCTTCGGTGTGCGCGTCGATGAACCCGCGATCGATCGCCCCGTCGGCCACGAGGAGATGCAGCAGGCCGTTCAGCAGCACGAGGTCGGTGCCGGGGCGGATCTGCAGGAACAGGTCGGCGCGCTCCGCCGTCGCAGTGCGGCGCGGATCGACGACGATCAGTCGCGCGCCCTGCTTCAGCCGGTCCGCCATCCGCAGGAACAGGATCGGGTGGCAGTCCGCCGTGTTCGAGCCGATCACGAAGAACAGATCGGCGCGATCGAAGTCCTCGTAGGACCCGGGTGGGCCGTCGGCGCCGAGCGACTGCTTGTATCCCGTTCCGGCCGAGGCCATGCACAGGCGGGAGTTCGATTCGATGTGCAGCCCCCGCAGGAACCCCTTCACCAGCTTGTTCGAAAGGTACTGGGCCTCCGTCGTCATCTGGCCCGACACGTACACCGCGACGGCATCCGGGCCGTGGACGTCGACGATCTCCCGCAGCCGCCTGCCGGCCTCGGCGACCGCCGTCGACAGCGGCGCGGGTACGGGCTCCTCCCCGCGGGAGGGACGGATGAGCGCCGTCGTCATGCGCCCCGGGGCGCGCATCAGATCGGCGTGCGTGGCGCCCTTCGTGCACAGGCGCCCGCTGTTGGTCGGGTGGGCCTTGTCGCCGACGGCCTTCGAGATCGCGCCGAACGCGTCGGCGACCACGGGGGTGGTCACCGTGATTCCGCAGCCGACGCCGCAGTACGAGCAGACCGTGCGCACGTCGATCGACGCACCCACCGGCGCTGTCGTCGACTCCGTCCTCACGTCCATGTGTTCCATGGTCGGATGCGGAGGTTCCAGGCGGCTTCCCGTCGTGTTTCCCCGAGATCACATCTCGCCCACGCCGCGATCGCGACGATTGTGAGCGAGCGGGAGGGCTGCTGGTGGTCTCAGTCCTCGTCGGCCGCGATCGGCTCGTCCGCGACGGGCTCGTCCTCGTCGGGGAGCTCTTCGAAAAGGCCTGCCGGCGGCGTCACGACGACGCGGCCCGCGACGACATCGACCTCGGGGACGATCGCCTTCACGAACGGGACGAGGATCTCGCGGGCGGCGCCGTCACCGGGCACACCCACGATCAGCAGATCCTGGGCGGGGAGGTGGTCCACGCGCACGACGCGTCCGACGACGTCGCCGTCGCGCACGACATCGAGGCCGACCAGCTGGTGGTCGTACCAGGCGTCATCCTCGGCGGCGGTCTCGGCATCCTGATCGATCCACAGGATCGCGCGGATGAGGCTCTCGGCCGCGGTGCGGTCCTCGACGCCGTCGAAGAAGGCCACCGGGTGGCTGTTCATCCACTTGAACTCGCGGACGGTGAGCGGCTTGCCATGCCACGGCGAAGACTCCGGCACCTGAAGGGTGAAGGTCGCCCCGGGGACGAAGCGCCCCTCGGGGTCGTCGGTGTACAGCTCGAGCTTGATGGCGCCCTTGAGTCCGTGGGCCTTGACGAGCCGGCCGACGCGAAGCTGCGTACGGCCGCTCTGGCTCTTGCCGGGGGCGCGCGAGCCCTCGGCCGGTTCGGCCTTGTCCTGCGTCATCTCAGTCGTCCGCGACGTCGACGCGCACTCGGCGTCCGTCGGCGAGAGCGCTGATCAGGGTGCGCAGGGCTTTGGCCGTGCGGCCGCCGCGCCCGATGACCCGTCCTCGATCGTCCGGGTGGACGTGAACCTCGAGCACGTCACCGCGCGATGAGGTGGAAGACTGGATGCGGACGTCGTCGGGGTGATCCACGATCCCCTTGACGACGTGCTCGAGCGCGGCGGCGAGCACTACTCTGCGTCGGTCTCGTCGGCGGCGGGAGCCTCGTCAGCCGCGGCGGCCGGCTCGGCCTTCTTCTCGGCCTTGGGCTGGATGACCGACTTCTTGGCCGCGTCGACCTCGAAGGCCTGCTTCGCGTCGGCGGTCTGGACGGTCGAGACAGCGTCCTTGTCGCCCTTGAACTTGCCCCAGTCGCCGGTCAGCTTGAGGATGGCCAGCACCTGCTCGGTCGGCTGGGCGCCGACGCTGAGCCAGTACTGCGCGCGGTCCGAGTCGACCTCGATGAACGAGGGCTGCTCGGTGGGGTGGTACTTGCCGATCTCCTCGATGACACGACCATCGCGCTTGGTGCGCGAGTCGGCCACGACGATGCGGTAGTAGGGCGCACGGATCTTGCCGAGGCGCTTGAGTCGGATCTTGACAGCCACGATTCTCCTGAATGTGTGGAAAGCGGAATGAACCGGTCGCCTGGAGCGTGGGGTGCACACCCGGCGGAAGCTCTGGAATGGACCTCCGCGCTGGATAGAGGGTCGAGCGCGGCGTCCGACCCTCTATTCTGCCAGATGACGATGGATGCTGCGAACCGGCGATCCCGCCGCGCCGGCGTGCCAGACTGTGGCCATGACGGTGACGTTCGCCACGTCCGCGCGCTCCACGGTCGGCCTCGAGTGGGAGCTCATGCTCGCCGACGGACAGTCGGGAGAACTCGTGCCTCGTGCCCCGGACCTGCTCGCCTCCGTCGAGGAGGCGAGCGCGCTGGAGCGGTACACGGTCACCGGTGAGCTGCTCACCAACACGATCGAGGTCACGAGCGGAGTCGGCGCCACCGTCGCCGCGGCGGTCGACGACATCGCCGACGCGATCGCCGCCGTCCGCACCTTCGGCGATCCGCTCGGCGTCGAGCTCCTCTGTGCGGGCAGCCACCCGTTCGCCAAGTGGTACGAGCAGCAGGTCACCGACAAGACCCGATATCACAAGCTCATCGAGCGCACCCAGTGGTGGGGTCGCAACATGATGATCTGGGGCATCCACGTGCACGTCGGAGTGGAGGACGTCGCGAAGGTGTTCCCCCTGATCAACGCCCTGTCGATCTACCTGCCCCACCTGCAGGCGCTGTCGGCATCGAGCCCGTTCTGGGCCGGCGAGCGCACCGGCTACGCATCCAACCGCTCGCTCGTGTTCCAGCAGCTGCCCACCGCCGGACTCCCGTGGCCGCTCGAGGACTGGCCGCAGTTCGAGGCCTACCTCGACGACATGGTCGGCACGGGTGTCATGGAGGATGCCACCGAGGTGCGCTGGGACATCCGTCCGGCACCGCGATGGGGCACGATCGAGGTGCGCGCCTGCGACGGGATGTCGACCCTGCCGGAGCTGGCTGCCATGGGCGCGCTCGTCCAGACGCTCGTCGAGCACTTCTCACGCCAGCTCGACGAGGGCCGCACGCTGCCCTCGATCCAGCCGTGGTTCGTGCGGGAGAACAAGTGGCGGGCCGCCCGCTACGGCCTCGACGCACGGGTGATCGTCGATCGCGAGGGCCGGCAGCGTCCCGTGCGGGAGCACCTCCGCGAGACCATGGAGGAGATCGCCGACATCGCCGTCGAGCTCAAGTGCGCACGGGAGTTCGCCGGGATCGAGACGATCCTCACCGACGGCGCGAGCTACGCTCGGCAGCTCGAGGTCGCCGACGCCGCCGACGGGGATCTGCGCGAAGTCGTGCGCCATCTCATCCGCGAGTTCCGCGACGGGCCGACGCTGCGGGACCATCTGTTCGCCGCGACGGGGTGAGCACGATGCCGGCCGGGCGACGCAGCGGCGGGGACCTGCTGGTCCTCGCCCAGTTCGCCCTTCTCGCGCTGCTGCTCCTTCCCGGAGCGCCCCTGTGGAGCCGGTGGTGGATCACGGCGATCGCGGTGGTGCTCGCGGGCATCGGCGGCGGCGTCGCGGTGGCCGGCGCATGGGCGCTGGGGCGCAACCTCGTGCCCTGGGTGGCCCCGCGCCCCGGCGCGCCCCTGCGAACGGGGGGCGTGTACCGGTTCACCCGCAACCCGATCTACCTCGGGCTGCTCGTCGCCGCGGCCGGGTGGGTGCTGTGGCGCGGCCGTCTCGAGCTCGTCGTCGTGTGGATCCTGCTCGCCGTGGTGCTCACCGTCAAGGCGCACGTCGAACAGCGGCACCTCATCGCCGCCTTCGGAGAGGAGTACCGCGCCTACGCGCGGCGCACCCCGCTGATCCTGTGGGGACGCGGGATCCGCTGACGCGCGGGGCCGGTCAGCTTTTGCCGAGCAGCTTCTGCAGCTCGGCGAGGTCCGCCTCGGTCGGAGCGCCCTGACCCTGGGCACCGCCCAGTCCGAAGCCCGAACCGGTCGGCGCCTGGGCCGCCTGGGCGGCGATCCCCGCGTTCTCCGCGGCGCGCTTGGCGGGATTGCCCGAGCGTGAGCCCTTCGCCTTCTGCTGCTTGCCGCGCTTGCTCGACGCGCCGGGGCGTCCCGCGCCCGGCACGGGGCCCATGCCGGGGATGTTGGGCACGCCGCCGCGGGCGACGGTCTTCATCATCTTGGCGGCCTGGTCGAACCGCTGCACGAGCTGGTTGACATCGGTCACCGTCATGCCCGAGCCGCGCGCGATGCGCAGACGCCGCGAGCCGTTGAGGATCTTGGGGTTGCGGCGCTCCACGGGCGTCATCGAGCGGATGATCGCCTCGGTGCGGTCGATCTCGCGCTCGTCGAAGTCCTCGATCTGCTGCTTCATGGAGCCCATGCCCGGGAGCATCCCGAGCATCTTCTTCATGGAGCCCATCTTCTTGATCTGCTGCATCTGCTCGAGGAAGTCCTCGAGCGTGAAGGTCTCGGTGGCGAGCTTCTCGGCGACCTTGAGCGCCTCGGCCTCGTCGAAGGCCTGCTGCGCCTGCTCGATGAGGGTGAGGATGTCACCGAGATCGAGGATGCGCGACGCCATGCGGTCGGGGTGGAAGGCCTCGATGTCGTCGAGTCCCTCACCGGTCGAGGCGAAGATGATGGGGCGTCCGGTGACGCTCGTGACCGACAGTGCCGCGCCGCCGCGCGAGTCGCCGTCGAGCTTGGAGAGCACGACGCCGGTGAAGTCGACGCCGTCCTGGAATGCCTTGGCCGTGTTGACGGCATCCTGTCCGGTGAGGGCGTCGATGACGAACAGCACTTCGTCCGGGTCGGTGGCCTTGCGGATGTCGGCGGCCTGCTTCATCAGCTCGGCGTCGACGCCGAGGCGGCCGGCGGTGTCGATGATGACGACGTCGTGCTGCTGGCGGCGGGCCACCTCGACGCCGTCGCGGGCGACCTTCACCGGATCGCCCGTGCCGTTGCCCGGCTCGGGCGCGTAGATCGCCGCACCGGCGCGCTCGGCCACCACCTGGAGCTGGTTGACGGCGTTGGGGCGCTGCAGGTCGCAGGCGACCAGGAGGGGCGTGTGCCCGTCCTTCTCGAGCTGCTTGGCGAGCTTGCCGGCGAACGTGGTCTTGCCGGAGCCCTGGAGGCCCGCGAGCATGATGACGGTCGGCGGGTTCTTGGCGAACTGCAGGCGGCGCTGCTCGCCGCCGAGGATCGCGACGAGCTCCTCGTTGACGATCTGCACGACCTGCTGGGCGGGGTTGAGCGCCTTGCTCACCTCGTCGCCGAGAGCGCGCTCGCGCACCTTCGCGGCGAACTCCTTGACCACGACGAGGGCGACGTCCGCGTCCAGGAGCGCGCGCCGGATCTCGCGGACCGTCCCGTCGACGTCCGCGGGCGTGAGCTTGCCCTTGGTGCGGAGATTGCGGAAGGTCTCGGTGAGCCGGTCGGAGAGGGTGCCGAAAGTCGCCATGATCCCCCGATTCTACGCGAGCGGATGCCGCACCCCGGCGTCGACCGCGAGCGGCATCGTCACCGCTGCGGCCGAGACGCCGCGCGGCGTCTACGGCGTCAGACCGGGCCGAGCTCCTGGAACAGCGTGAGCTGGAGACCCGCCGGACCGCGCAGGCGCGCGTTGCGCGAGTTCCAGGGGGTGAGACGGGCGGACGCCTCGACCTCGGCCCCCGCCGCGTCGAGCCGCGCCACCGCGGCCTCGGTGTCGTCGACCTCGAGCGCGAGACGGATGCGGTCGCTGGGCGCGTCGCCGTCGGTCTCGACGCGATCGATGAACTCGACCTGGGCGGGATTCGCGATCTCGAGCGTCGCGCGCCCCGCGGCGAGGATGGCCACCCGCGCCCCGCCCTCTGCCTCGTACGCCTCGGCCTGCGGCATCCCGACGACGTCGCGGTAGAACGCGAGCGTCTGCTCGAACGCGGAGGCCTGTACGACCACGCGCAGCTGCGCGACCTCGCCGACGGGCACGTCGGCGGCCACGCGGTCGGCGGCATCGGCCGCCCGGCCCAGGAAGCGCGCGAGCGAGGTGCGGCCCGCGCCGTCGTGGGCCCACGCCTCGATCGCCGCCAGCACCGCGCCTCCCCACGCAGCCCCCGCCACCTCCGCGTTGAGGCGGTCGGCGCCGCCGCGCTGGAGCCGGTCGGCGACGGCACGGGCGATGCGCGCGCGGCGCAGCGACGCCTCGCGCTCGAGCTCATCGGCGATGCCCATCGCGCCCGCGTGGACGATGCCCAGGGCGAGGCTGTCGGGCGCGAATCCCTCGGCGAGCGCGGTCGCCTCGAGCCGGACGGATGCCGCCGCGTGCGCGTCCTCGCCGGCGGCCAGTCGCTGCGTGAAGCGCGAGAGCCGCTCGTCGAGCCCCGCCCAGAGGATGTCGGCCTTGGAAGCGAAGTAGTTGAAGAAGCTCGACCGGCTCACCCCCGCCCGCGACGCGATGTCGGCGATCGACGTCGCCTCATACCCCTGTTCGAGGAACAGCTCGCACGCGGCCTCGGCGAGGGTCTCCCGCGAAGAGGCTTTGGGTCTTCCCACACGTCGGCTGGTCACAGCCCCCACGCTATCGCCGGTGCGGTGCGGCGGCGAGCGGCCGGGTGCGGCATCCCCGTCCGCCAGGGCGTAATGTTGGACGCAATCCAGAAATCGCCATGAGCGAAGGAGCCCGATGCTCGACATCCAGACGGTGGGTCTGTCCCCCGACTTCGTCCCCTACCTCGACGGATGGGAGCTGCAGCGCCGCGTCCACGCCGACGTGGTCGCGGGCACCCGCCCCGACACGCTCCTGCTCCTCGAGCACGAGCCCGTGTACACGGCCGGCGCCCGCACGGCGCGGCACGAGCGCCCGACCGACGGGACGCCCGTGGTCGACGTGGACCGCGGCGGGAAGATCACGTGGCACGGACCGGGTCAGCTCGTCGGCTATCCCATCGTGCGGCTCGTGGAGCCGGTGGACGTCGTCGCCCACGTGCGGCGTATGGAAGGGCTCCTCATCGAGGCCCTCCGCGAGCACGGCGTCGACGGCTACCGCGTGGAGGGCCGCAGCGGTGTGTGGGTGCGCCGCCCGCTCGGCGAGGACAAGATCGCCGCGATCGGCGTGCGCGTGCAGCGCGGCGTGACCATGCACGGCTTCGCGCTGAACTGCGACAACTCCCTTGCCGGGTTCCGCGGCATCATCCCGTGCGGGATCACGGATGCCGGGGTGACGACGGTCAGCGAGGTCGCGGGCGCCCACATCGGCGTCACCGCGGTGCTCCCGACGGTCGCGCGCGTGTTCGAGGCCGATTTCGCGGGGGTGCCGGCATGAGCGGCTGCGCGACGCCGAACGGGGGCGGCGCGGCATCCACCCCGTCGACCGTGCCGGAGGGGCGCAAGCTCCTGCGGCTGGAGGTGCGCAACGCCCAGACCCCGATCGAGCGCAAGCCCGAGTGGATCAAGACGAGGGCGAAGATGGGGCCGGAGTATCAGGCCCTGCACTCTCTCGTGAAGACCGAGGAGCTGCACACCGTCTGCCAGGAGGCCGGCTGCCCGAACATCTACGAGTGCTGGGAGGACCGCGAGGCGACCTTCCTCATCGGCGGCTCCCAGTGCACGCGGCGGTGCGACTTCTGCCAGATCGACACCGGCAAGCCCGCCGACTACGACATCGACGAGCCGCGGCGGGTGGCCGAGAGCGTGCAGCGCATGCAGCTCCGGTATGCCACGGTCACGTGCGTGGCGCGCGATGATCTCCCCGACGGCGGCGCATGGCTCAACGGCGAGACCGTGCGTCGCATCCACGCCCTGAACCCCGGCACCGGCGTCGAGCTGCTGGCGACGGACTTCAACGGCGACCCGGCGCTGCTGGCCGAGGTCTTCCAGGCGCGCCCCGAGGTGTTCGCGCACAACGTCGAGACCGTGCCGCGGATCTTCAAGCGGATCCGCCCCGCCTTCCGCTACGAGCGCTCGCTCGACGTGCTGACGCAGGCGCGCGATGCCGGACTCATCACGAAGTCGAACCTCATCCTCGGAATGGGCGAAGAGCCCGAAGAGGTCGTGCAGGCCCTGCAGGACCTCCACGACGCCGGCACCGACATCGTGACGATCACGCAGTACCTCCGCCCGACGCCGCGGCACCTCCCGGTCGCGCGCTGGGTCAAGCCCGACGAATTCGTCGCCTTCAAGGAGGAGGCCGAGCGTATCGGCTTCCTCGGCGTGCTCGCCGGTCCGCTGGTGCGATCGTCGTATCGCGCGGGGCGCCTTTGGGCGCAGTCGATGCTCGCCAAGGGGCGCGAGATCCCCGAGCACCTGGCGCACATCGCTGCGGACGTGCATGTGGAGCGAGGATTCGCGCAGGCGGTGTGACCCGCGGGCGGCTACTCGGCGCTGGTGACCGAGAGCACGTCGCCGTCGGAGCCGAGATTCACCAGGAGCACGTCATCGGTGGCGTCCGGATCGAGCGCGTACTCGAGCACGGCGAACGGGTCGGACCCCCCGTGCTCGTCGGCGAGGATCGTCATGCTCATCAGCTGCAGCGACCGGATGATGTCGATGTGGGTGTCGCCGGAGATGTCGACGAGCAGCTCCTCGAGGTCCTCCCCCAGCTGCTCCTGCTGCTGGAGGAGGTATTCGGTCACCTCGCTCGTGCGCTCGCTGAGCTCGTTGACCATGGCGTTGCGCGCGTTGCGGTCGATGTCCTCGATCGCCGAGATGAGTCCCGCGGCCACATCGAGGGCCGCCTCGGAGACGTCGTCCTGGTCGGGCGCGGTGAGATCGACCGTCACCGTCTGATCCCCCAGCTCGACGTTCTCGGACCAGAAGATCGAACCGTCCGGGCCTGACTCGAGGAGTCCGAAGTAGTCGTGCTCGATCGCCATGCCCTTATGAAACCAGTCCGGCGCGAACGGCGATAGCCCGAATCGCGGCGGGCGTGTCGCGTGCGCCGACGCGCCGCGCCTAGTCGACGAGGGCGGCGGCGAACACGTGGGGGGTGAAGCCGGTCAGATCGTCGATCCCCTCGCCCTGGCCGAGGAGCTTCACAGGGATGCCGGTGCGTTCCTGCACCGCCAGCACGAAGCCTCCGCGCGCCGATCCGTCGAGCTTGGTGATCACGAGTCCGGTGACGCCGGCGTGCTGCAGGAACGCCTCGGCCTGCATCACGCCGTTCTGGCCGGTGGTGGCATCCAGGACGAGCAGGACCTCGCTGATGGGCGCCTGCTTCTCGATGACGCGGCGGATCTTGGTCAGCTCGTCCATGAGCCCGCCCTTGGTGTGGAGGCGGCCGGCCGTGTCGACGAGGACGATCTCGGTACCCGTGAGCTTGGCGTACTCGATCGTCTGGAACGCGACGGATGCCGGATCCTGGCCCTCCTGCTGGGGACGCACGATGTGGGCGCCGCCGCGTTCGGCCCATGTCGCCAGCTGGTCGACGGCGGCGGCGCGGAACGTGTCGGCGGCCCCCACCACGACGCTGCGGCCGTAGCGCCCGAGGAACTTGGCGAACTTGCCGATCGTGGTCGTCTTGCCGACGCCGTTGACCCCCACGACGAGCACGACCGCCGGGCGCTCGGAGAGCGTGAGCGTGGTGTCGAACTTCGCGAAGTGCTCCTCGAGGGTCTCCTTGAGCATGCGCTGGAGGTCGCGGGGATCCGTGGTGCGGAATCGCTCCACCTTCTCGCGCAGCTCCTCGACGATCCGCTCGGTGATGTCGGGGCCGAAGTCGGCGGTCAGCAGCGCGGTCTCGAGGTCCTCCCACGTCGTCTCGTCGATCGTGGGCTTGACGAAGAGGCCGCGCAGGGCGCGGCCGAGCGACCAGGAGCTTTCAGCCATGGGTCCAGCCTACGGGCGGCTCACGACGCCGCGCGCTCGCCCAGCCGCTGCCCGACGACGGCGGAGACGCCGTCCTGCCGCATCGACACGCCGTACAGGGCGTCGGCGATCTCCATCGTGCGCTTCTGATGCGTGATGACGATGAGCTGGCTCGAAGCGCGGAGCTGCTCGAACACTCCGAGAAGGCGGCCGAGATTGGCGTCGTCGAGGGCCGCCTCGACCTCGTCGAGGATGTAGAACGGGCTCGGGCGCGCCTTGAAGATCGCCGTGAGCAGGGCGACGGCGGCCAGTGACCGCTCCCCGCCCGACAGCAGCGAGAGCCGCTCGATCTTCTTTCCGACCGGGCGCACCGCCACCTCGATGCCGGTGGTCAGGGGCGAATCGGGGTCGGAGAGCGAGATGCTGCCGGTTCCGCCCGGGAACAGGATCGGGAACACCTCGCCGAACGCCGCCTTCGTGTCTTCGAACGCCGCGAGGAAGATGGTCTGCATGCGCTCATCGAGCTCCTCGATGATCGTGAGCAGGTCCTTGCGCGTCTGGGTGAGGTCGGCCAGCTGCTCCACGAGGAAGCTGTGGCGCTGCTCGAGCGCGGCGAACTCCTCGAGCGCGAGCGGGTTGACGCGGCCGAGCTGGGTGAGCTTGCGCTCTGCCTCGCGAAGGCGCCGGCGCTGCTCCTCGCGACGATACGGAATGGATGCCGCATCCGGAATCTCTTCGTCGTGTGAATCGCCGGCCGTGGCCTGCTCCTCGCCGCTTTCGACGGGAACAGGCTGGTCGGGGCCATATTCCGAGATCAGGATCTGCTCATCGAGGCCGAGCTCGGACGCCACCCGCTCCAGCAGCGAGTTCACGTGGAGCTTCTTCTCGTGGATCTGCAGCTCCAGGCTGTGGACGCTCTCGGTCAGGGCCGCCAGGCGCTCCCGCGCTCCGGACTCGCGCGCGCGCAGCTCCGCCAGTTCGGCGGTCACGGCCGTGCGCGCAGACTCCGCCGTGGCCAGCTCGACGCGGGCCTGGGTGACCGAGCGATCGGCCGAGTCGAGCACCGAGGGCAGCTGCGCCGACACAGACGCGGCGATCTCGCGCTGAGCGCGGCGGATCACCGCTCGGCGGGCCGCCTCAGCGGCCGCCTCCCGCTCGCGCTCCCGCTGCCGCTCGAGCTGACCGACGCGGCTCTCCTGGGCGCGGATGCGCTCGCGCAGCGTCTCGACGTCGAGGCGCCCGCGCATCTCGGCGTCCCGTGCGGATTCCAAGGCCTCCAGCAGCCCGTCGCGCGCCGAGGCGTCGAGGATCGGGCGGGGTCTGGCCAGAGCCGCGTCGAGCCTGTTCTGGGCAGCCGTGGCATCGACCTGCGCGTCGGCGACCGCGGCCTGCGCCTGTGCGAGTCCCGCCGCGAGGCGATCGCACTCCGCCACGGCGGCCTCGTGGCGGAGGGTTGCGCGGTTGACCTGCTCGGTGTGCGCGGCCAGCGCCGCATCGTGCGCGCGCAACGCCTGCAGCGTCGCCTTCGTGCGGTGCCGCGCGGCCTCCAGCGCGCGCGTCTGCTCGGACAGCGCCTCCCGCAGCGACTCGGCGACGATCGCGATCTCGTCACGGCGCTCGGATGCGGCATCCCGCTCCGCCGCCAGTTCGAGTCGGGAACGCGACGCTCCCGTGCCGGCGCGCAGCGAGTACTCGGTGTACACCTCCCCCGCTTTCGTCACGATGGTCAACGGTCCGCCCACCTCGGCATCGGCGAGGGCAGGTCCGGCCGAGCGGGCGGCGTCGAGGTCGTCCGCGACGGCGATGTAGGCGAGGATGCCCCGCACCCCCTCCGGGGCTGTCACCACGTCGACCGCAGCGGTGATCCCGGGGAGCCGGGGAAGGCGTGGGCGCATCGCGCCGGCATCGGCGATCACGATGTCGACGACGCCCAGGTCCCCGCCGCGCACGCGCTCGGCCAGGCGGAACGCGTCGTCGCGCCCATCGACGAGCACCCCCTCGGCGCGCGGGCCCAGCACCGCCGCGATCGCGGCCTCGAACCCCGGCGTGACCTGCACAGCATCTCCGACGAGGCCGCGAAGGCCCGAGTGACCTTCGGCGAGGAGCTCGCTCGCGGCGTTCTTGACTTCGAGGGCGCGGGAGAGCGCTGCGGTCTGCGCGGTCAGCGCCTCCCGCTCGCGCTCGGCGGCGTGGAGCCGCTCCCGCAGGCGCCCCACCTGCGCCTCCGCGTCGGTCGAGTCGCGCTGCGCGCGCTCGTACGCCGAAGCGTGCTCAGCGCTCGATCCCTCCGGAACCAGGTCGGGGTCGACGCCGGCCAAAGCGTCCTCCGCTTCCGCCCGGCGAGCCAGCGCGGCGTCCAGGGCACGCTGCTGCCGCTCGACGCCGGCGACGACGGCCGCCAACGCCGACGCGGCGGCCTCGGCGGATCCGCGCAGCGCCGTCAGACGCATGTCGTGCTCCGAGACCAGCGCGCTCTGGGCGGCGATGTCGGCGTCCAGCGCGTCGAGTTCGGCTCGCGCCCTCGTGACGGCACGGGCCGCCTCGGCCGCAGCATCCTGCGCGGTGCCCAGTCCCGAGGCGATCGCGTCGATCTCCTCGCGCGCTTCGTCGATCATCGACTGCGAGACGGTGGTGAGCTCCAGGCGCTCGCCGTCCTCATCCTCGGCCAGCAGCGAGAGCCGCTGGCCGGCGAGCGCATACAGGCTCCGCAGGCGCTCCTGCACGCGCTCGAGCTCGAAGGCCACGCGGCGGGCCTCGTCGACGGCCGCCGAGCGCTGCTGCCCCTCGAGCTCCTCGATGCGCGCGCGGGTCGCCTCGATCTGGTCCTGGAGCACGAGTCGCTCGGCATGCCGCTCGTGCTCGGTGCGTGCATGGTCCGACAGCTCGGTGCGCAGCCCGACCAGATCGTCGGCCAGCAGGCGCGCCTTCGCGTCACGAACGACAGCCGCGATCGTCGCCGCCTCGCGGGCCACCTCCGCCTGCCGCCCCAGGGGCTTCAGCTGGCGGCGCAGCTCGCCGGCGAGGTCGCTCAGCCGGGTGAGGTTCGCCTCCATGGCGTCGAGCTTGCGAAGCGTCTTCTCCTTGCGACGTCGATGCTTGAGGATCCCGGCGGCCTCCTCGATGAACCCGCGCCGATCCTCGGGCGTGGCCTGGAGCACGCTGTCCAGTCGACCCTGGCCGACGATCACGTGCATCTCGCGCCCGAGCCCGGAGTCGCTGAGCAGCTCCTGCACATCGAGCAGACGGCACGTCTCGCCGTTGATGGCGTACTCGCTCGAGCCGTTGCGGAACAGCGTGCGGCTGATCGTGACCTCGGCGTACTCGATGGGCAGCGCACCGTCGGCGTTGTCGATGGTCAGCTGCACCTCCGCGCGCCCCAGCGGGCCGCGCGTGGCGGTGCCGGCGAAGATGACGTCTTCCATCTTGCCGCCGCGCAGCGTCTTGGCGCCCTGCTCGCCCATCACCCACGCGAGCGCATCGACGACGTTGGACTTGCCTGAGCCGTTCGGCCCCACGATGCACGTCACCCCCGGTTCGAAGGCGAACGCGGTCGGCTGGGCGAACGACTTGAACCCCTTGAGCGTCACGCTCTTCAGGTGCATCGATGCGCCCTCCCGCCGGTCGATTACCGCTCAACGATACGCGAGGCGAGGCGCACCGCCCCGATGCCACCCCGGTGCTGCGCTCTCGCCACGCGCGGAAGCGGCGACACGCCCGAATCGTGACGAATCTGGGAATTCCCCTTGACAACAGGCGGTGCGCAGGACTAACGTCACTCACCGCGTCCGAAGTTTGAGGAAGGAGGTCCCCGATGATGCACATGATTCCCACTGGAGTCGCCGCCGCGAACGGCGTCGCGACCCGTGCCCGCGTCCTGGGGACCAACTCCTTCGGGCGCCTCGTCTACGGCGCGGCACACACCGTCGCCTGACCCCCGCAGGGGAGAACTCTGCCCGTTCCCGGGCATGATCCTCCCGCGCCGGCCCTTTCCCGGGCCGTGAGCGCGCACCTGCCGCCCCTTCCCGCTGTGCTGCGGCACGGCATCCCGCCGGGCGTGACCGCCCGGCAGCTCCGGACCCGCCGGGTCCGGCATCCCTCCGCCATCCCTGGAAAGGCCATCCGCCATGGATACCACCCTCCTCGCGCCGCAGCGCCCCTCGGGTCTGCCCGATACGCTGCGGCTCCCGAGCCGCACCGCGCGCACATCGTTCCTCGATCGCCTCGCTCTCCACCTCGGCCTCCGACTGCTGCTGTGGAGCACGCGCACCCCGCGGCTCACGTCGGATCGCGAGCAGCACGCTCGCGATTTCGCCGCCGATCACGATCGCGCACGCCGCGAGCAGCGCTTCCAGCGCGAAGCCCTGCTCGCACCGAGCCGGTGATCCGACCGGGGTCCGCCGCCACCGTCCACAACGTCCACACGGCGGCGGACCCCCTTCCCCCTCTCCCTCCCACCATCGAAAGAGCCTCTGACATGAGCACCCTCCTCGACCTCGAGTTCCGCCCGCTGACCCTGCCGGACTCGGTCGACTCGCCCGACGCCGCCGACCTCCTCGAGATGGTCCGCGTGCGCAACATCGTCTACCGCGAGATCGCCGGTCACGACGACCACGCGATGCCCGCCGACGAACTGCTGCCCCACCTGCGCTCCACCGAACATGAGAAGCGCCTGATGTGGCTCGTCATCGACGACGGCGAGGTCGTCGGGCGCCTCGGCGTCGACCTGCCCCTGGAGTCCGGCTCGAAGGTCGCGTTCTGGCTGATCGAGCTGCTCGCCGCCCACCAGGGCCGCGGGATCGGAACGGCGGCGTACGACCTCGTCGAGCGCACGGCCCGCGACAACGGGCGCACCGTGCTTCAGTCGTGGGCGGAGCATCCGGCCGCCGACGGCCCGCGCCTTGCGGCGCCCACCGGGTTCGGGACGATCCCCGAAGACCGCGCCGCGCGCTTCTACCAGCGCCACGGATACACCCTCGAGCAGATCGAACGCTGCAGCGCGTTCGACCTCACCGGCTCGTTCGACGAGGTGCGCCGCCTGCTCGCCCACGCCGAGTCGGCCGCCGACGGCTACCGGGTCGTCCAGTGGTTCGCCCCGACCCCGCCGGAGTACGCGGACGGATACGCCTGGATGAAGTCCCGCATGATCACCGATGCACCGGCGGCCGAGATGGAGTTCGATGAGGAGGTGTGGGATGCCGCGCGCGTCGCCGAACACGACGAGAAGTACACCGCGGCAGGGCGCCTGCTCCAGGTCACGGCGGCACAGCACATCGCGTCCGGCGAACTGTGCGCGTTCAACGAACTCGTCATCGGCAAGGATCGCGCCGCGGCGAGCCACCAGGAGGACACCCTGGTCCTCAAAGACCACCGCGGCCACCGGCTGGGGACCCTCGTCAAGTGCGCCGGTCTGCTGTCATGGCGCGACGTGGCCCCGGCCTCGCCGCGTGTCATCACCTATAACGCGGAGGAGAATCGCCCGATGCTCGACATCAACGAGGCGATCGGGTTCGCCCCGATCTCCTACAGCGGCGCATGGAAGAAGGTGCTCGATGTCTGAGACGCTCACCTCGACGTTGCGGGTGACACCCATCCCCGTGCCCGCCTCCCTCGACGCTCACGACGCGCGGCTGTTCGGCGAACTGGTCCGCATCGCGAACGATGTGTGCCTCGTGGATGCCGGGCACGACGGGCTGCGCAGCGAGCCGCTCGAGACGCTCGGCTTCTGGCAGCACCAGGAGGACTGGATCAGCCTCGGCTTCGCCGTCGAGCGCGACGACGTCGTGCTCGGCGCCGTGGCCCTCATCATCGCGACCGATCCCGATGCCACGACGATCGACTTCGACCTGTGGGTCGCGCCCGAGCATCGCGGCGAGGGCGCCGAGGAGCTGCTCCTGGCCGAGGTGGATCGCGAGGCGCGAGCGCGCGGGCGGTCCACCATCCAGCATTGGACGCTGCACCGCCCCGGCACGCCCGGCCCCTACCTGGTTCCGCCCACGGGCTTCGGCCGCGTGCCGGCGGACGACTACGCTGCTCGCGTCGCGGTGGCGCACGGGTTCCGTCTGGAGCAGGTCGAGCGCAACAGCATGTTCGACCTCACCGGCGATCTCACGCCGCTCGCGCACATGCGCGACGACGCGGCCGCGCACGCGGGAGCCGACTACCGGCTCGAGCTCTGGTCGCCGCCCACTCCTCCCGAGCTGATCGACGGGTTCGCCTACGCGATCTCGCGCATGTCGACCGACGCGCCGCAGGGCGGCACCGTCGTCGACGAGGAGCACTGGGACGCCGACCGGGTGCGCCGCCGCGAAGAGCGACTGGTCTCCCAGGGCCTCACGACCTCGGTGGCGGGCGTCGTCCACGTGCCCACGGGCGCGATCGTCGCGTACAACGAGCTGGTGATCGGCGAGGATCCGCGCGCGGTCACCCAGCAGTACGGCACCCTGGTGCTCCGAGAGCACCGCGGCCACCGGCTGGGGATGCTCGTGAAGTGCGCCAACCTGCTCCACTGGCGGGAGGTCGCACCGCTGTCACCGAGCGTGTCGACCTTCAACGCGGAGGAGAACCGCCCGATGCTCGACATCAACGAGGCGATGGGGTTCGTGCCCGTCTCGTACGCGGGCGCGTGGCGCAAGGAGATCGGCTGACCGATCGGGTCAGAGTCCGCGCGCCTTCTGACAATGCGCACAGAAGTGGCTCGACCGGTTCATGAAGGAGACCCGCACGATCGGCCGACCGCACCGGGCGCACGGCTCCCCCGTCCGCCCGTAGGCGTTGAGAGAGTGGGCGAAGTAGCCGGCCTGCCCGTTGACGTTGACGTACTGGGCGTCGAAGCTCGTGCCGCCCTCCGCGAGCGCCCTCTCGAGCACCGCGCGCACCTCGGCGAGCAATCGTGTGACCGCGCGGGCGGGCAGCGCCCGCGCGGGCGTCTCGGGATGGATGCGCGCAGACCACAGCGCCTCGTCGGCGTAGATGTTGCCGATGCCGCTGACGACCGACTGGTCGAGCAGAACGCGCTTGATCGCGGACCCGCTGCGCGCGAGGCGAGCGCGGAACGGGGCCTCCGGGAAGGCGGGATCGAGAGGATCGCGCGCGATGTGCGCCGCCTGGTGCGGCACGGTCGCGGCATCCATCCCGAATCCGCCCGCCGCCCCGTCGGGAGTGGGCACGAGGGCGTCGATCGCCAGCGAGCCGAAGGTTCGCTGATCGGCGAAGACGACGGCGAGGACGCCGTGCGCGGGATGCTCGACGTCGAGACGGATCCGCTCGTGCCGTTCGGCCGGCGCGCCCGCCTCGCGGAGCAGGATCTGCCCGCTCATGCCGAGGTGGCCCACGACGGCGTCGACGGGTGACGTCGCCGGCGGCATCGGAGACAGGGGAAGCCACAGGAACTTGCCGCGGCGGGCGGTGCCCGCGATCGTGCGACCGGTCAGAGCGCGCTCGAAATCGGCGCCGTCCAACGCGTGGCGCGTGAGCGCGCGCTCGTCGCGCACCTCCACGGCCAACACGCGCGCGTGCGAGACCGCGGGGGCGAGGCCGGCGCGGACGACCTCGACCTCGGGCAGCTCAGGCACGCCCGCTGAGCTCGCGCCACGCGGAGAGGGCCGCTGCCATCTCGGCCTGCTTCTTGCTGGAGCCGGTGCCCTGGGCCGACGACCCGGCGACGGTCACGGTCGCGGTGAACCGGCGGTCGTGATCGGGCCCCGTCGAGGTGACCTCGTAGACGGGCGGTGTCGCTCCGCGGTGCGCGGCCAGCTCCTGCAGGCTCGTCTTGGGGTCGACGGCGGCTCCGACGCGCTCCGGATCGGCCAGCAGCGGCTCGACCAGACGGAGCACGAGACCGGTGGCCGCGTCCGGTCCCGCCGACAGGTAGGTCGCCCCGAAGAGCGCCTCCATCGTGTCGGCGAGGATCGAGTCCTTGTCGCGCCCGCCGGTGAGATCCTCACCGCGCCCGAGCCGAAGGTGGGGGCCGAGCCCGATCGTGCGTGCGATCTCGGCCAGAGCGACCGTCGAGACGACGCCGGCACGGCGCTTGGCCAGCACGCCCTCGTCGAGGTCGGGATGCCGCGTGTACAGCAGCACGGTGACCGCCTGCCCGAGCACCGAATCGCCGAGGAACTCGAGGCGCTCGTTGTGCGGAACCTGGCCGTGCTCATACGCCCAGGATCGGTGGGTCAATGCCAGCGCGAGAAGCTCGGGGTCGATGTCGACCCCGAGCTTCTCGAGAAGGAGATCCTCCGCGGCGGAATCAGCCGACGAGTTCTCCGAAGTGGTGACGCGCGTCACAGTCCGGCCGTCGACCGGATCAGGCGTCGGCGACCTTGCGGCCCTTGTACTCGAGGAACAGCTCCGTGCCCTGCGAGTCGGTGACGACCTTCGCCTGGTGCGGACGGCTGTAGACGACCTTGCCGTTCTCGACGGTCTTGACGAGCGCGGGGGCCTCGGCCTTCCACTGTGCGCGACGCGAACGAGTGTTGGAGCGGGAGACCTTCCGCTTCGGGGGGTTACCTGCCATGGCTAGCTCTCTTCTGTGTTCTCGACGCCGAGGCGCGGCGCTTCGTCGTCGGGGTCTGGGGTGTAGTCCTGGAGCGCAGCCCATCGCGGATCGATGGGCGCACCTTGATGTGCACCGGTGCTCTCGGTCAATCGCTCACCCGTGGCCGGGTCGAGGCCGGGGCAATCCGGCTGACACACCGGCTGAAACGGAAGCGACAGGACGATCGCATCCCTGACGGGAGTTTCAAGATCCACGTGGTCGTCTTGAACCTCGAAGTCAGTTGCTTCCGATCCAGGATACGCGAAAAGCTCCTGAATCTCGACTTCGACAGGCTGGGCGATATCTGTCAGGCATCGCCCGCACACCCCGGTGTACCGGGTGCGCGCCGTCGCGGAGACGAGGATGCCCTCGTGCACCGACTCCAGTCGGGCGGTCATCTCGACCGGCTCCGATGCGGCGACGGAAACGAGACCCTCGCCCCATTTCTCCGGCGCCGGCGCCTCGAACGTGAACTCCCTCATCTCGCCGGGGCGGCGGGCGATGTCTCGCGCCTGGAGGACGAACGGACCGGTCACATGCTTTCTCACCACGGTCGTCCATGCTACCGGCGCGGCCGAGGCGGGGGCTGCGCGCCGTCAGATGTCGCGCGCGCCGGTGTCGAGGAACCGCGCGACCGGTGCCGGCACGAAGGGCGAGACGTCGCCCCCCAGCGCGGCGACCTGCCGCACGAGCGAGCTGGAGACGAGGGCGTGCGCCGGGTCGGGAAGAAGGAAGACCGTCTCGATCTGCGCGAGGTGGCGGTTCACGATCGCCATCGGCGTCTCGTAGGCGACGTCGACCTGGGAGCGGATGCCCTTGACCAGCACGCTGGCGCCCACATCGGTGGCGTAGTCGACGAGCAGACCCATGCTCCAGGACGCCACGACGACGTCGCCGGCCACGTCGCCCTCGGCGATGGACTGCTCGAGCAGGGACTGGCGCTGGGCGATGGGGAGCATCGCCTCCTTGCCCGGGTTGTGGACGACGAGAACGTGGAGCTGGTCGTACAGCGATGCCGCCCGGCGGATCACGTCGAGGTGGCCGAGCGTCGGCGGGTCGAACGAACCTGGGACGACGGCGATCCGGCTGCTCATGTCGATCAGCCTATCGGGCGCCCGTCTCAGTTCTTCGCGAGCGCCGCCCGCTCCTCCATCCCCACGCGGCGCTCGATGGCCGCCGCCAGCCCGGCATGGTCCGACAGCGTGGGATCGGCCTCGAGGACCCGCTCGGCGACCACGCGCGCCTGCGCGATGAGATCGGCGTCCGTGACCACGCGCAGCAGCCGCAGCGACGTGCGCGCACCGGATTGCGCATCGCCGAGCACATCGCCCTCGCCGCGCAGCTCGAGGTCGACCTCCGCGAGCGCGAAGCCGTCGATCGTCGCCGCGACCGCCTCCACGCGCTCGCGCGCCCCGGACCCGGGCACGGCCTCGGTGACGAGCAGGCACAGTCCGGGAAGACCGCCGCGGCCCACCCGTCCGCGCAGCTGATGCAGCTGGGACACGCCGAATCGATCGGCCTCCAGGATCGCCATCGTGGACGCGTTCGGCACGTCGACGCCCACTTCGACCACGGTCGTCGCCACCAGCACGTCGATGTCTCCGCGGGCGAAGGCCTGCATGACGGCATCCTTCTGCTCGGACGGCATCTTCCCGTGGAGGATCTCCACCCGGATGTCGGCGTAGGCGGGATGCCGGGAGAGCAGGTCCGCGGCCTGGACCACGCCCCAACGGGTGCGCGCCGGCTCGCCGGCGTCGTCGACGACGTCGTCGGCGGTGTCGTCCTTCGTGCGCGCCTCCGCGTCGATCGCGGGACACACCACGAACGCCTGGCGTCCTTTGGCCACCTCCTCGGCGATGCGGTCCCACACCCGTGCGAACCATGCGGGCTTCTCGGCGAGCGGGGCCACGAAGGTCTCGATTCCCGCGCGCCCTTCCGGGAGCGTGCGGATGGTCGAGACGTCGAGATCGCCGAACACCGTCATGGCGACCGTGCGCGGGATCGGGGTCGCGGTCAGCACCAGCACGTGCGGCGAGGTGCCCTTGGCGCGCAGCGACTCGCGTTGGTCGACGCCGAACCGGTGCTGCTCGTCGACCACCACCAGCCCCAGATCGGCGAACGTCGTCGATTCGCTCAGCAGCGCGTGCGTGCCCACGACGATGCGCGCCTGTCCCGACGCGGCCCTCAGTGCCGCCTTGCGCCGCTCGGCGATCGGCAGCTGTCCGGTCAGCAGCGTGGGCATGAGCTCGGGCGCGAGCCGGGGCCCGAGCATCCGCGCGATCGAGCGCACATGCTGGGCGGCGAGCACCTCCGTGGGTGCGATGAGCGCGGACTGGCCGCCGCTCTGTGCGACCTGGAGCATCGCGCGCAACGCCACGAGCGTCTTCCCCGAGCCGACCTCCCCCTGCACGAGACGGTTCATCGGCCAGGCTTCGACGAGGTCGCGCGCCACCTGCTCGCCGACATCGCGCTGATCGGGGGTCAGCGCGAACGGGAGCTGCTCGTCGAAGGCCTGCAGGAGCGGCCCGGGATCCCTGCGCGTCGCCGACATCGCGCGCACCGCGGCACGCTGCTGCAGCAGTGCGGTCTGCAGCACGAGCGCCTCGTGCATACGCAGCGTCTCGCGCGCCGGCTCGATCTGATCGGGGGTGTCGGGGCGGTGGATGCCCTCGATCGCCGCCCGGGCCGTGAGCAGACCCATCCGCGCGCGGAGGTCGTCCGGCAGCGGATCGGGGACCTCGGTGAGCCCATCGAGCACCTGCCCGACCATGCGCGCGATCTGCCAGCTCGCCACCGTCGAGGTCGCCGGGTAGATCGGGATCGGCAGCTTCGCGGTCGCCTCCGCGCTCAGGCGCGCCGCGGCCTCGTCGTCGAAGAGCTCGTAGTCGGGGTGGGAGAGCTGGAGTGTGCCGCGGTACTCGCCGACCTTGCCCGCGAACACGCCACGCCGGCCGGGCACGAGGTCCTTCTGGCGCCAGGCCTGGTTGAAGAAGGTCAGGCTCAGGCTCCCCTGGCCGTCGCTGATCACGACCTCCAAGAGCGAGCCGTTGCGGTTGCGCATGCGGCGATCCGTCACCCGGAGCACCTCGGCGACGATCGTGACCGCCTCCCCGACCGGCAGTGAGGCGATCGGGGTGAGCTCCCCCCGCAGCGCGTACCGCCGCGGATAGTGCGCCAGCAGATCTCCGACCGTCGACATGCCGAACGCGCGCTGAAGCGTCGACGATGGTTTCGCCCCGAGGGCTCCGTCGAGGGGCGATTCGAGGGCGAGCGCGGGCATGACCCGAGTCTAGGAGCCGGTCCGGACCTCCGGCGGGCGCGCCCGAGCACCGGTGGAGCAGATCCCCAGCCGCGACCGCTACCGTTGCGGGGTGATCCGCTCCACCATCGCCCGCGTCTACTGGGCCTGCAGCCGTTGGACCCTGTCCACCGAACCGGGCCCGACGCGTCCGACGGTGCTGATCGGTGCTCCGCACACCTCGAACTGGGACTTCGTGCTGATGCTCGCGATCGCGTGGCGCCTGGGCATCCCGGTGCGCTGGCTGGGGAAGGACTCGCTGTTCCGCGGGTGGCGGGGGCCTCTCATGCGCGCCCTCGGCGGCATCGCCGTCGACCGGCGCGACCCGCAGCACGTCGTCTCCGACGTCGTCGCGCGGATCCGCGCCGGCGAGGTGTTCGGACTGGTCGTCACCCCCGAGGGAACCCGTGGCAGCGGCGATCACTGGAAGTCGGGCTTCTACCGGATCGCGCGCGACACGGGGATGCCAGTGACGCTGGGATACGTCGACCGCACGACGATGACGACAGGCCTCGGCCCCACGATCGCGCTGACCGGCCAGGTGTCGGCAGATATGGACCGGATCCGCGCGTTCTACGCCGACAAGTCGGGCATGCGCCCGCATCTGCGCACCGAACCGCGCCTGCGCGACGAGTCCGCCGCGCCCACCTCGGTATCGTGAGCGTGTGACGAGGATCATCGCCGGAGCGGCCGGGTCGATCGGACTCGACGTCCCCGACGCCGGGACCCGGCCCACGAGCGACCGGGTGCGCGAATCGCTGTTCGGCGCCCTCGAGGCCGTCGACGCCGTACGCGGTCGAGCAGTGCTCGACCTGTACGCCGGCTCGGGCGCTCTCGCCCTGGAGGCGGTGAGTCGCGGCGCGGCGTCGGCCGATCTCGTGGAGAAGTCGCCGCGTGCGGCATCCATCGCGGAACGCAACGCGCACAGGGTCGCCCGCGCGACCGGCACGGCGGCGCGCGTCAAGGTGCACCGGCAGAGCGCGGACGCGTTCCTGCGCACCGCCCGGGGGCCGTTCGACCTGGTCTTCCTCGACCCGCCTTACGACCTGGGTGAGACGGAGCTCGCCGCGACCCTCGCGCTGCTCGCGCCGCTGCTGGCGGTCGACGCCGACGTGATCATCGAGCGCGCGTCGCGATCCCCGGAGCCGAGCGTGCCGCAGAGCGTGGAGCTCACGCGGCACAAGAAGTACGGCGACACGGCGCTGTGGTGGGCGACGACGGCTTGAACCGCCCACCTGCGCGCACTCACCCGCGCGCGAGGTCCCAGTCCCGGTAAGGGTCCCAACCGCCCGGACCCCCGTAGGGCACGCCGTCCACGAGCACGGCGTGCGCCCCCTGGTCGTGGACGCGCCCGATCGCCCGGAACGGGCCGAGGTCTGTGCCGGGAGAGAACGCCGCGAGGAGTGCGTGGTCCTCGCCCGCTTCGAGCGCGCGCGAGGGATCATCGCCGAGCGCCGACGCGTCGAGGGCGATGGTCACCCCCGAGGCCTCCGCCATGCGCCGGGCGTCCAGCGCAAGCCCGTCGGAGATGTCCATGAGGGCGGCCGCACCGGCCGCCGCGGCGTGCGCCGCCGCCTCCATCGGGGGTCGCGGCCGCAGCTGCGCATCCAGCGCCGCGCTCTCCGCCGGGGTGAGCTGTGCGCGATCGATCGGGAGCGGCGCGCCCTCGGCGTCGCGGAACCTGTCGAACAGCAGCGCGAGCCCCTCCGCCGCCGGACCCAGGTCGCCGGCCACCGCGATGGTGTCGCCCGTGCGCGCTCCCGACCGTAGCAGAGGGCGCCGGCCGTCGAGCGAGCCGAGCGCGGTGACGGCGATCGTGAGCGTGTCGGAGACCGTCAGGTCGCCGCCTTCGACGGCGCACCCGGGGGCGAGTTCCGCGCACGCGGCCCGAAGTCCCGCCGCCAGGCCGGTCACGAACGAAAGGCGCGTGTCATCGGGCATCGCGAGGGCCACCAGGAGCGCGACCGGCCGGGCCCCCATCGCGGCGACGTCGGCGAGGTTCACCGCGGCGGACTTGAAGCCCAGGTCCTCGGCGCTGGACCACGCGAGACGGAAGTCCGGGCCGTGCACGAGCGTGTCGGTCGTGGCCACCACGCGCGCGTCGCCGACCGCCAGCACGGCGGCGTCGTCGCCGGGGCCCACAGGTGCCGCCGACGGACCGAGGGTGTCGAGGATGGCGCGCAGGATCACGCCCTCGGGCAGGACGCCCACGGTCGGGTCGCCGGAGTGGATCATGCTCTCACCGTATCCGCCCCGCGCGGGAGGCGTCGCCGCGCGGGGCTACCCTGGAGGGGTGCCCCGCCCCCTTCGTGCCCTCGCCGTCGCGCTCGCGTTCGGCGTGATCGGCACCGCTCTGGTCTCGTGCAGCTCCAGCGTCGGCGGATTGACCCCCGGTCCGCTCGCGAACGACCCGGCGTGCGCGGATGTGTCCGTGCGGCTGCCGGACGCGATCGGCGACCTGGACCGCCGCTGGACCGACGCGCAGGCGACCGGAGCCTGGGGCGACCCCGCCGCCGTCCTGTTCACCTGCGGACTCGAGCCGACCGGCCCCACCACCCTGCGGTGCATCTCGGTGGGCGGCGTCGATTGGCTGGTCGACGAGAGTGAGGCCCCGCGCTTCCGCCTGACCACCTACGGGCGCACGCCCGCCGCGGAGGTCTATGTCGACAACGAGATCGTCTCGCCCAACGAGGCCCTCGACGCCGTCGCCTCGGCGGTGCTCACCCTCCCGCAGGACGCGGCGTGCACCGAGCCCGAGACGCCCATCGGCGAATCCGAGGGATGACCGGGCTGCGCGAGGCGGCACCCAGGCGCGGTGATCAGCCCCGGGCGGCGGCAGAGTCGATGAGCTCCGTCACGAGGTGCTCGTACGAGAGCCCCGAGGCGATCCAGCACTTCGGGAACATCGAGATCGGCGTGAAGCCGGGCATCGTGTTGACCTCGTTGACGAAGAACTCGGTGCCCGTGAAGAAGAAGTCCACGCGGGCCAGTCCCTCCCCGCCGAGCGCCTCGAAGGCCTGCGCGGCGATCCGCTGCATCTCGGCGAGTTCCCCGTCGCGCACATCGGCGGGGCACACCAGCTCGACGCCCGGGGCATCGAGGTACTTGGCGTCGAAGTCGTAGAACTCGCGCCCGGTGACCACGATCTCGCCGGCCACGCTCACCCGCGGATCCCCACCGTCCCGGCCGGGCAGCACGCCGCACTCGATCTCGCGGCCCACGACGGCCTGCTCGACCAGCACGGTGGCGTCCTCGGCGAAGGCGACGTCGAGCGCGGCATCCAGCTCGGTCCATTCGGAGACCTTCGACACGCCCACGCTCGAACCGGCGCGGGCGGGCTTGACGAAGACGGGGAGGCCGAGCGCGCGGATACGGCGCTCCCACAAGTCACGCCGGCGTTCGATGTCGGCGCGCGTGAGCGTGACCCACGGCACGACCGGGATGCCGGCAGCCTTGAGCACGCTCTTGGTGGCGTGCTTGTCCATGCCGATCGCGGACATCAGCACTCCCGCACCGACGTAGGGCAGACCCAGCAGCTCGAGCATCCCCTGGATCGTGCCGTCCTCGCCGAAGCGGCCGTGCAGAATCGGGAAGACCACGTCGACCTCGCCGAGCGACCGCTCGCCGTCGGCGTCGACCACCCGCAGCTCGCGGCTGAGCGCCGACTCCGGCCAGCGCACGCGCGTGCCGTTGTCGGCGACCTCCGGCAGCACCTCCGGGTCGAGGGCGAACTTGTCGGGATCGTCGTCTTCGAGGACGAACGCGCCGTCGCGGGTGATGCCGATCGGGATCACCCGGAAGCGGTCACGATCGATCGCCCGCAGCACCCCTCCCGCCGTTGCGGAACTGATCGAGTGCTCGCTGGAGCGACCGCCAAAGAGCACCGCCACCGCCGGCCTGTCCATTCTGCGTCCTCTCGCCCTTCGGGGTGTCGTCGTCTGTCGTCAGGTGGGGCGCGATGTCCCGCGGGTCCATGGTGCCGTCGAGCACCATCTTGACCTGTTCCACGATCGGCATATGCACGCCGACCTCTCGCGCCAGCTGGAGCACCGGGGCGACCGAGGCGAGGCCCTCGGCCGTCTGGTTCATCTGCTTGACGACGTCGTCGAATCGGTACCCCTGGCCGAGAAGGCGCCCCGCCGTGTTGTTGCGGCTGAGCGGAGACTGGCAGGTCGCGATGAGGTCGCCGAGCCCGGCCAGGCCCTGGAGCGTCTCCGGCTGCGCCCCCTGCGCGACGGCGAAGTCGGTCATCTCCACGAGTCCGCGGGTGATGATCGAGGCCTTGGTGTTCTCGCCGTAGCCGACGCCGTCGACGATGCCGATCGCGACCGCGATGAGGTTCTTGAGCACTCCCCCGAACTCGGTGCCGATCACATCCGTGTTCACGAAGCTGCGGAAGTAGCGGTTGCGGGCGCGCCGGGCCACCGCGTCGGCGGTCTCCTGACTGGTCGACGAGATGACCGCCGCGGTGGGCTGCTCCCGCGCGATCTCGAGCGCCAGGTTCGGGCCGGATGCCACGGCGATGCGACCCGGATCGCAGTGCAGCTCCTGCTCGATGACCTGGCTCATCCGGAGCCCGGTGCGCCGCTCGACGCCCTTCATCAGCGAGATGATCGGCACGTCGGACTTCGAGACCAGCGGACGCACGGCCTTGAGGTTCTGACGGACGGCCTGGCTGGGAATGGACAGATACACCTGGTCGGCGCCGTCCAGGGCGGTAGACAGGTGGTGGGTGGCCGACATGCCGCGCGGGAGGTTGATCCCCGGCAGGTACTGGCTGTTGCGCTTGGCCTCGTCGATCTCGTGCGCGAGCTCGGGACGACGCGCCCACATCACGACGTTGGCGCCGCCGTCGGCGAGGATCTTGCCGAAGGTGGTGCCCCAGCTGCCGGCGCCGATGACGGCCACGCGCGGGGCGGAGGAATCGGGTCTACGACTCAAGGCGTCCCGTCTCCTTCTGGCCGTGGTCGGCCGGGTTCCAGCGCGCGGCGGGTGCCTTCTCGCCGCGGATCTCCGCCAGCAGTGCGGCGACCTCTGCCATCACGGCGTCGGTCGCGGCGGCGAGAGCCGCGGGCTGCGTGGTGTCGGCGGCGTACGCCGACAGATCGACGGCATCGCCCACGGCCAGCCGCACGCGCTTGCGCAGGGGCCACAGGCTCAGCTTGCCGTACCGGGGCAGGATTTCCTGCACCCCCCACTGCGCCACGGGGACGACCGGGATGCCGCCTGCCATCGCCAGCCGGACGGCGCCGGTCTTGCCGCGCATCGGCCACAGATCGGGATCGCGGGTGAGCGATCCCTCGGGGTACACGATGACGCCGCGGCCGTGGGCCACCAGCGTCTGCGACGCCTCGATGGTCTGGCGGGCCGCCGCCGCGGACGCGGTGCGTGCGACCGGGACCATGCCCGTCGCCCGCAGCACCCACCCGAGGACGGGCACGCGGAACAGGCTCTCCTTGGCCATGAAGCGCGGGGCGCGGCCCATGCGCCAGACGGCGAGCGCGACGACGAGCGGGTCGAACTCGCTCACGTGGTTCGGTGCCAGCACGAAGGCGCCCTGCCGGGGCAGCTTCTCGGATCCGGTGATCTCGACCCGGCAGATCAGGCCCATCAGCGGCACCACGATGGCCGCGAGCGGCCAGAAGATACTGGGGCGCGTCTTCTCCTTCGAGGCGCGCAGACGGTGCGGACTCACCCCGTCACCCGATGACGTCGAAGTCGGCGCCGAGCGTGTCGAGCTTGGCGAGGAACTTCTCGTAGCCGCGTCGGATGATGCCGATGTTGCGCACGACGGACTCGCCTTCGGCCGCGAGGGCGGCGATGACGTAGCTGTAGCCTCCGCGCAGGTCGGGCACCACGACGTCGGCGCCGTGCAGCGGCGTCGGGCCGCTGATGACCGCCGCCTGCTCGAGCGCGCGTCGCGGGACGCGGCGATCGGAGCTGTCGATCCCCTCCGGGTGCACGACGATGTCGGCGCCCATCTGATTGAGCGCGGTCGTGAACCCGAGGCGGTTCTCGTACACGGTCTCGTGCACCGTCGACGTGCCATCGGCCTGGGTCAGAGCGACGATCAGCGGCTGCTGCCAGTCCGTCATGAATCCGGGGTGCACGTCGGTTTCGACCACCACGGGCTTGAGCACGCCGCCGCGGCGGAACTGGATGCCGTCCTCGTGCACGTCGAACCAGCCGCCCGCCTTGCGGAACACGTTGAGGAAGGTCAGCATCTCCTGCTGGCGGGCACCGCCCACGAAGATGTCGCCGTCGGTGGCCAGCGCCGCGCACGCCCAGGAGGCGGCCTCGTTGCGGTCGAAGATCGCACGGTGGTCGTAGCCGCGGAGGCTCTCCACACCCTCGATGAGGATGACACGGTTGGGCTCGTAGGAGATGATCGCGCCCATCTTCTGCAGCACCGCGATGAGATCCATGATCTCGGGTTCGATCGCGGCGTTGCGCAGCTCCGTCGTGCCCCGGGCGCGCACGGCCGTGAGCAGAACCTGCTCGGTCGCTCCGACGCTCGGATAGGGCAGCTCGATGTTCGCGCCGTGCAGTCCATCCGGGGCCGTGATGCGGATGCCCTCGTAGCTCTTGTCGACGACCGCGCCGAAGGCGCGCAGCGCATCCATGTGGAAGTTGATGGGGCGGTCGCCGATGCGGCATCCACCGAGATCGGGGATCAGCGCCTCGCCGAGCAGGTGCAGCAGCGGGCCGCAGAACAGGATCGGGATGCGGGATGCGCCGGCATGCGCGTCGATCTCCTCGAAGTGCGCGGCCTCCGCGCCGCTCGGGTCGAAGTGGAGCGTGCCTTCCTCGTCGCCGTCCTCGACGCGCACGCCGTGCACCTCGAGCAGCGATCGCACGACCTGCACATCGCTGATGTCGGGGACGTCGCGCAGCGTGCTGGGGGTCTCGCCCAGGAGGGCGGCGACCATCGCCTTGGTGACGAGGTTCTTCGCCCCCTTCACCTCCACACGACCCGTCAGCGGTCTTCCGCCGCGGATGGCGAGGATCTCTCCTGCCACTTCCCCTTCCCCTGCGTTGGCATCTGGGGTGACGCTGAGAAGCGACTTCATCCGGTGGACCTCACTTGGTGTCATCGAGACTGGCGACGGCGCCGGCCCGGGTGGGGCCGGCCGCCGGCTTATCGGACGGGGATCGTCCGCGGCCGCCAGGCCTCACGGCGAGCCTCGAACTGCGCGATCTTGTCTTCGCTGCGCAGCGTGAGCCCGATGTCGTCGAGCCCTTCGAGGAGCCGCCACCTAGTGTAATCGTCGATCTCGAACGAGACGCTGATCTCGCCGATCGCGGCGGTGCGGGCCTCGAGGTCGACGGTCATCGACGCGCCCGGAGCGGCTTCGATCGCCGCCCACACGGTCTGCAGGTCGGATTCGGAGATCACGCCCGTGACCAGGCCTTGCTTTCCCGCGTTGCCGCGGAAGATGTCGGCGAACTTCGGGCTGAGCACGACGCGGAAGCCGTAGTCGCGCAGCGCCCACACGGCGTGTTCGCGGCTGGAGCCGGTGCCGAAGTCGGGACCCGCGACCAGGACGCTCGCGCCCGCGTACGCGGGCTGGTTCAGGACGAACTCGGGGTCCTGACGCCAGCTCGCGAACAGGGCGTCCTCGAACCCGGTCTTGGCGACCCGCTTCAGATACACCGCGGGGATGATCTGGTCGGTGTCGACCGCCGAACGACGCAGCGGTGCGGCGATGCCGGTGTGGGTGGTGAACTTCTCCATGTCAGGCCTCCACGGTCTCGACGACGGGCAGGTCACTCGGGCTCGCGAGGCGGCCGAGGACCGCGGTGGCCGCCGCGACCAGCGGCGACACCAGGTGCGTGCGCCCGCCCTTGCCCTGCCGTCCCTCGAAGTTGCGGTTGCTCGTCGACGCGCACCGCTCCCCCGGCGCCAGCTGGTCCGGGTTCATGCCCAGGCACATCGAGCAGCCCGCGAAACGCCACTCCGCGCCGAACGCGGTGATGATCTTGTCCAGCCCCTCGGCCTCGGCCTCCAGCCGCACCCGCGCCGACCCCGGGACCACCATGACACGCACGCCGTCGGCCTTCGTGCGCCCCTCGATGATCGAGGCGAACGCACGCAGGTCCTCGATGCGCGAGTTGGTGCACGAGCCCATGAAGACGGCGTCGACAGGCACCTCCTTGAGCGGAGTGCCCGGCGTCAGATCCATGTACTCCAGAGCCCGCTCGGCCGCCGCACGCTCGTTCGGGTCAGTGAAATCGGCCGGCGACGGCACCACGTCCGACAGCGACACACCCTGACCCGGGTTGGTGCCCCACGTCACGAACGGCTCCAGCTCGTTCGCGTCGAGGAACACCTCCGCGTCGTAGACCGCGCCCTCATCGCTGGGCAGCGTCCGCCAATACGCGACCGCGTCCTCCCAGTCCTGCCCCTCCGGGGCATGCGGACGACCCTTCAGATACGCGAACGTCGTCTCATCGGGCGCGACCATCCCAGCCCGCGCCCCCGCCTCGATCGACATGTTGCACATCGTCATCCGGCCCTCCATCGACAGGGACCGGATCGCGCTGCCGCGATACTCCAGCACGTAACCCTGCCCGCCGTTCGCGCCGATCTTCGCGATGATCGCGAGGATGATGTCCTTCGCCGTGACCCCCGGCTTCAGCTCACCCTCGACCGTGATCGCCATCGTCTTGAACGGCTTCAACGGCAACGTCTGCGTGGCCAGCACATGCTCGACCTCGCTCGTGCCGATCCCGAACGCCATCGCCCCGAAGGCGCCGTGGGTCGACGTGTGCGAGTCGCCGCACACCACCGTGATACCCGGCATCGTCAGACCCAGCTGCGGCCCCACGACATGGACGATGCCCTGCTCCTTGTCGCCCAGCGAATGCAGGCGCACGCCGAACTCCTCGGCGTTGTGGCGCAGGGTCTCGATCTGCACGCGGCTGGTCGGGTCGGCGATCGGCTTGTCGATATCCAGCGTCGGGGTGTTGTGATCCTCCGTCGCGATCGTGAGGTCGAGGCGCCGCACCGGACGCCCCTCGGCGCGCAGCCCGTCGAAGGCCTGGGGGCTGGTCACCTCGTGCACCAGGTGCAGGTCGATGTAGATGAGGTCGGGCTGTCCGCCCTCGCCCTTGACCACGAGGTGGTCGTCCCACACCTTCTCCGCCAGGGTGCGCGGGTGATCGGGGATCGTGGACGCGTCGGAAACGGGATCGTTCATGCTCTGTCGTTCTCCTCAGATGGGGGATCAAGCCCGCGAGAGACTCCGCGACGAGTGAGGCCTGGGAACTAGGACTCGTCGCGGCCGCTAAGGAGGAGGCGAGCGATCCGCACGAGGTCAGGCTACCACCGTCACCGACGCGACCCGGACTCGCTGCGTCACACAGTCGGCGGGGTGCCCTTCTCCTCCGCGACCACCTCGGCCGCCGCCTCGGGCGACTGCGCGCGCTTCTCGCGCGCCGAGGCCACGAGACTCGCGATCGTGGCGACTGCCATCGACGCCACGATGACCCCCAGCGACATCCACGTCGAGATCTCCGGAGCCCATTCGATGTGCTCTCCCCCGTTGATGAACGGGAGCTCGTTCACGTGCATCGCGTGGAACACGAGCTTCAGACCGATGAAGGCGAGGATGAACGCGATGCCGTAGTGCAGGTACCGCAGTCGGTCGAGCAGGTCGCCGAGCAGGAAGTAGAGCTGGCGCAGTCCCATGAGCGCGAACAGGTTGGCCGTGAACACGATGAACGCGCTCTGGGTGATGCCGAAGATGGCGGGGATCGAGTCGATCGCGAACAGCAGGTCGGTGATGCCGATCGAGATGAACACGATGATCATCGGCGTCCACATCTTCTTGCCGCCGACCACCGTGCGGATCTTGGCGCCGTCGTACTGATCGGAGATGTCGATGAAGCGGCGCAGGGTGCGCACGACGAAGTTCTCCTGCTTCACGTCGTCGTCGTGGTCGCCGCCGGGGAACGCCTGGCGGATCGCGGTCCAGACCAGGAAGGCGCCGAAGATGTAGAACACCCAGCTGAACTGCTCGATGATCGCGGCGCCCGCCAGGATGAACAGTCCGCGCAGCACCAGCGCGATGATGATGCCCACCATCAGCACCTCCTGCTGATAGCGGCGCGGCACCGCGAACTGGGTCATGATCAGCACGAAGACGAACAGGTTGTCGATGGACAGGCTGTACTCCGTCAGCCAGCCGGCGACGAACTGCCCCGCATACTCGGGGCCGGCGAATCGCCACATGAGCAGCGCGAAGATGAGGGCGAGGCTCACATAGAAGACCACCCACAGGGTCGACTCCTTGGTCGACGGGATGTGCGGGCGCTTGAGGATCAGCAGCAGATCCGCCAGCAGGATGAGGGAGAGGACCACCAGGGATCCGATTTCGAACCAGAGCGGGAGTTCGAGGTCCATTCAGGGCCTTTCGAGGGGGAGGTCGGAGGGGTCGTTCGGATCCGAAAGTCTCTCCCCGCGCTCCGTTCGAGCGCGACGCGCGCCCGGGGCCGCACTGTCGGGGCCCGTGATGACGGATGCGCGTAGGCGGGATACTCCCTCTCGCTCGGATCAGGATACAGGCTGGGATGCCCCGCCCCGCCGCACGGATGGTGACGAGATCGAGACGATCAGCCGCCCGCCGACACTTGCACGGTGAGAGACAATGGTGCCCCGCAGCGATACCGGCATGCGGCGGGGCGAGGACGAGGATGCCTGAGCACGACATCACCAGCGACGCAGAGCTCATCGCGCTCGCAGCGGGCGGGAGCGAGTTCGCCTTCCGCGCGCTGTACCGCGCCTACGTCCGCCCCGTGTACTGGATCGCGCATGGACTGGTCGGCAACGCCGCAGATGCGGAGGATGTGACACAGGAGACGTTCCTCGTCGCCTGGCGCAAGCTTCCGGAGTTCGAGCTCGCCGGGCAGTCGCTGCTGCCGTGGCTGGCGACGGTGTGCCGGCTCCAGTCCGCGAACCGCATCCGACGCCAGAAGCGCGACCGCGAGCACACCGCGGCCGCCGTCGAGGAGTCCCTGCCCTCGACGGTCGACGTGGAGCAGCAGGTCATCGACGACGACCTCGCCGCGCGCATCCTCGCCGAGGTCGGCGGACTGAGCCCGCTGGACCGCGACATCTTCCGCCTCTGCGCCGCGGAAGGCTACGCGTACCAGGCTGCCGCCGATGCGCTCGGCGTCGGGCACGGCGTCGTGCGCAATCGTCTCTCCCGCATCCGAACGCGCCTTCGGACCGTCGTCAAGGAGAGCACATGAACACGTCATCCTCCACTCAGACCCGGGACCTGCCCGAACTCGCCGCCTCGCGCATCGACGAGATCGAAAGGGAGCTGTTCGACGGGATCGCGCGCGAACGCGGCGCCCGCGAACGGCAGCGCGCACGGCGCGGGCGGATCTGGATCGGCGGCGCCGCCGCCGCGGCCGTCCTCATCGTCGCCGCGGTGATCGCGCCGAGTGTCGGCACCCTCGTGAGCGGGGGATCCGCCGCCGACACTGCGGCGTCCCCCGAGCTGCTGCCCGGGATCGCCGTCGAGGAGTCCGCCCGCGACGGAGCGCTCTCGAGTGGGGACACTGCGACCGGCGGAGCCGTCGCGAGCGCGCAGGATGAGGGTGCGCGCGAGATCATCGCCAATGCCTCCGCGCAGCTGACCGTCGACGACGTCGCCGACGCGGCCCGCGGGATCGGTGAGGAAGCGGCTCGGCTGGGCGGCTACGTCGAGTCGATGAACATCGATATCACGGCGCAGGGTGCCGGGTCGTCGGGCGCGGAGCCGGGCGTCGGCCCCGACGGGCTGGTGGTCGTGGACACCTTCCCCTTCCCGCAGGGCGCGTGGGTGAGCGTCCGCGTCCCCTCCGACAGCCTGCCCGAGATGATCGAGGGGCTCGACGAGTTCGGCGAGGTGACCGCCTCGTCGATCAGCCGCCAGGACGTGACCGAGCAGACCGTCGACCTGCGCGCCCGGATCGAGGTCGCGCAGGCCTCCGTGGACCGCCTCACCGCCCTGATGGCCGAAGCCGCGTCCGTCTCCGACGTGATCGCCGCCGAGTCGGCCCTCGCAGAGCGTCAGGCCACGCTCGAGTCGTATCAGCAGCAGCTCGAATCCCTCGAGTCGCAGATCGACCTGTCCGGACTGACGGTCACGCTCACGCGCGAGACCGTGCCCGTCGAAGCCGATCCCGCCGGGTTCGCGGACGGACTCGCCGCCGGATGGAACGGCCTGGTCGCCACACTCAATGGCATCGTGATCGCGCTCGGGTTCCTGCTCCCCTGGCTCTTCGTCGCGGGCGCCGCAGCGCTAATTGTCTGGGGCGTCCTGCGGCTGCGCCGCCGGCGTCGCGCATCGGTCGACGTCGAGCCCTGACCCGCGGCCGCTGCACGGCCTTCGACTCGGGCTCGCGAACGAGAGAAGCCCGGTCCGATCGGACCGGGCTTCTCTTGCATGGTGACCCCAGCGGGATTCGAACCCGCGTTACCGCCGTGAGAGGGCGGCGTACTAGGCCGCTATACGATGGGGCCGCATAGCCTGTTGCCTGACTGGTGACCCCAGCGGGATTCGAACCCGCGTTACCGCCGTGAGAGGGCGGCGTACTAGGCCGCTATACGATGGGGCCGTACCGTTCAGGCAACCGTTCGATTATGCCATGCCCCCGCGCACCTCGCCAAATCGAGGCGGCATCGGGCCCCACGCTTGCCGCGGACGACCGCGCGGCGGTTGACTCTCCCCATGCGAGTCACCAAGTTCGAGCACGCCACCCTCACCCTCCACGACGCTGGCCGCACCCTCGTCATCGATCCCGGTTCGTTCACCGCGCCGCTGGACGACCTGGAGCACGTCGTCGGCATCGTGGTCACCCACGAGCACCCCGACCACTGGACCCCCGAGCACCTGCGCCGCATCCTCGATCAGTTCCCCGATGCGCCCGTATTCGGTCCGGCCGGGGTGGCGGTCGCGGCTGCCGATTTCGACGTGACGACGGTGGCCCCGGGCGACACGGTCGAGGCTGGACCCTTCCAGCTGTCCTTCCATGGCGGACGTCACGCCGTCATCCACGAGTCCATCCCGGTCATCGACAACGTGGGCGTGCTGGTCAACGACGTGTTCTACTACCCGGGCGACTCGTACGCCCTGCCGGACGGCGCCGACATCAAGCTGCTCGCGGCGCCGGTCGGCGCACCGTGGCTGAAGATCGGCGACGCGATGGACTTCGTTCTCGCCGTCGCGCCGCGCCAGGTGTTCGGGACGCACGACATCGGGCTGTCGACGGCGGGCCGCACGATGGGCCGGGCGCGCCTCGCGTGGGCGGCGCAGCAGCACGGCGGCGAGCTGGTCGAACTCGATCCGGGCGACTCCGCCGACATCTGACGCGCACGAGAGAGGGATGCCGCACCCCGGCGGGGTGCGGCATCCCTCTTCTCTTCCTTACTCGGCGTCGAGATCGGTCTCCAGCAGCGCGACGAGCTCGTCGAGCGCCTGCTCGGCGCCGTCGCCCTCGGCCTTCAGCGTGACGACGGTCCCCTGCGAGGCGCCGAGGCCCATGAGAGAGAGGATGCTGCCCGCATTCAGGTCGGGGCCGCCCTCCACCGCGATCGTGACCGGAACGGGCTTCTCCTTCACCGCCTGCACGAACAGCTTCGCGGGTCGCGCGTGCAGTCCTGAACTGCTGGCGATGGTGGCCTGACGTTCTGCCATTTGTTGTCCTCGTTCCTCTCTGACGGGATCGTGTGCTCCGGCGTGTGCCCTCAGGCCACGGCCGGAGCCATCATGGGCGCCTCTGCCGCCTCGAGCTCCTTGCGGCCGACGAACCGCTTGAGCCCGACGACAGTGAACGCGGTCACGACGGTACCGGCCAGGAGTGCCAGGAGGAAGCCCCACACCGGGTTGATGGCGAAGAAGACGAAGATGCCGCCGTGCGGGGCGAGCGACTCGACCGCGAAGGCCATCGACAGCGCACCGGTCACCGCGCCGCCGAGCATCGACGCCGGGATGACGCGCAGCGGGTCGGCCGCCGCGAACGGGATGGCGCCCTCGCTGATGAACGCCGCGCCCAGCAGCCACGCGGCCTTGCCGTTCTCCCGCTCCACCGGAGTGAAGGATCCGCGGGCGATGACCGTGGAGGCCAGCGCCATCGCCAGCGGCGGCACCATGCCGGCCGCCATGACCGCGGCCATGATCAGATAGGGCGTCGGGTTCTCGGGAGAGCCGGCCGCCAGGCCCGCGGTCGCGAAGGCGTACGCGACCTTATTGACGGGACCGCCCAGGTCGAAGCACATCATGAGACCGAGGATGACGCCGACCAGGATGATGCCCGACGTGCCGGCGAGGTCGGTCAGCCACGTGTTGAGACCGGTCATGAGGGTCGCGATCGGACGGCCGAAGAACAGGATCATGAGCCCCGACGCGACAATGGATGCCAACAGCGGGATGATCACGACCGGCATGAGACCTCGCAGCCAGCGCGGCGCGTTGAGGTTGCCGAGCCACCAGGCGACGACGCCCGCGAGCAGACCGCCGATGATGCCGCCGATGAATCCGGCGTTCATGAGCACGGCGACCGCACCGGCGACGAAGCCGGGTGCGATGCCCGGACGGTCGGCGATGGCGAAGGCGATGTAGCCCGACAGCGCGGAGACGAGGAATCCCATCGAGGTCGCGCCGATCATGAAGAACACCGACCCGAGGTACAGGCCGAGGTTCCCGAGGAACAGGTCCTCGCCGCCGGTGGGGAGATCCCACAGCGCGTTCTGCGTGATGATCGTCGCCGCGTCATCGGTCACGTCGTAGCCGCCAAGGAGGAATCCCAGCGCGATCAGCAGACCGCCGCCCGCCACGAACGGGATCATGTAGCTCACGCCCGTGAGGAGGATCCGCTGGATGCGGGCGCCCCACGACAGCGAGGCCGTCGAGGTGGCGGTGGATGCCGCCGACGTCGAGGCCGCGACGCGCGCGGCGTTCGGGTCCTTCGTCGCCGCGATCGCCTCGGCGATGAGCTGGTCGGGCTGTTCGATGCCGCGTTTGACGCCGGAGCGGACGACGGGCTTGCCGGCGAAGCGCTGCGGCTCGCGCACATCGACGTCCGTCGCGAAGATCACGGCGTCGGCATTCGCGATCACATCCGCCGGCAGCGCCTGGTAGCCGCTGGAGCCCTGCGGCTCGACGACGAGGTCGACGCCGTTCTTCTTCCCCGCCGCGGTGAGCGCGTCTGCGGCCATGAAGGTGTGGGCGATGCCGGTGGCGCACGCGGTGACGGCGACGATCCGCACCGCATCGGCGGTGGGCTCGGCGGCCGTCGGCGCAGCGGCCGGCGCGGTGTCGGCGGCGGGCGCGGCATCCGACTCCCCGATGGCCTCGCGGACGATGCGCACGACCTCATCGTCGCTGGCCGCGGCCCGCAGCGCGCCGGTGAAGTCGTCCTGCATGAGGCTGCGGGCGAGTTTGGACAGCACCGCGAGGTGCGCCTCGGCCGCTCCCTCGGGTGCGGCGATGAGGAAGACGAGGTCGGCGGGACCGTCGGGCGCGCCGAAGTCCACACCGGGACTCAGCCGCGCGAAGGCGAGTGACGGCTCGGTGACCGCGGCGCTCTTGGCATGCGGGATCGCGATACCGCCGGGCAGGCCGGTCTCGTCCTTCTGCTCCCGAGCCCAGGCATCGGCATAGAGCGCCTCGACGTCGGTCGCGCGGCCCTGCGCGACCACACGGGCGGCGAGGGCGCGGATCACCGCGGCCTTGTCGTCGCCGAGCGCGGCGTCGAGGCTCACGAGCCCCGAGGTGATGGTGTCGGTCATGATGCTCTCCGTGGTGAGGGTTGCGTTTCAGTGGATGCCGGCCAGTCGCCTCACGGCGATGTCGGCGGTGGGGAGGTCTTCGGGACGCGGTGCCTGCGTGCCCGGGAGGGATGCCGCGGCCGCGCCGTACCGGATCGCGCGGCGCAGCCGCTCGTCGGCGGGCGCACCCTCGGCGTCGGCGATCAGCCAGCCCGCGAGCGAGCTGTCCCCGGCGCCCACGGTGGACGCCACCGTGATGCGGGGGGCGGGGGCGAACCACGCGCCGTCTGCGTCGACGAAGACGGCGCCGTGGGAGCCGAGCGTGATGAGGGCGGATGCCGCGCGCTCCGGCACGATCGCCGCGGCGATGGCGAGCACGCCTTCCTCGGGCGCAGCCGACGGGTCGAGCGGCACTCCGGCGAGCGCCGCGAGCTCCTCATCGTTGGGCTTGATGAGATCGGGGCGCCCGTGGGCGACGACGGCCTCGAGCGCCGCACCGGAGGTGTCGACGGCGATGCGGGGTGCCGCAGCCCCGTGTGCGTCGCGGAGCGCCGCGATCACGGCCACGTAGAAGTCGTCGGATGCGCCGGGCGGCAGCGAGCCGGCCAGCACGAGCCAGCGCGCGCCGACGCACGCTGAGACGGTGGCGTCGATGACGGCCTGCCGCTCGTCGGGCCCGAGCTGCGCCCCCGGCAGGTTGAGCTTCGTGGTGACCCCCGCGGGGTCGGTGATCGTCAGGTTCGCGCGGACGAACCCGCGGACCGGCACGCGCCACGCATCCACTCCAGCTGCCCGCAGGGCGACGTCGTAGGGATCGGCGTCCGCGAGAGGGAGCACCGCGCGCGCGCCGAGCCCGGCACCGCGCACGACGCGGGCGACGTTGATGCCCTTGCCGCCGGCGTCTTCGCGGGAGGAGAGCGCGGACTGCACCTCCCCCGGCTGCAGCGGCGCCGCGAGCGCGATCGCCCGGTCGAGCGACGGATTGGCCGTGAGTGTCACGATCATGCGCGCCACACCTCCACTCCTGCGTCGTCCAGCGCGACGCTCAGCTGATGGTCGGGCGCGGCATCGGTCACGAGCACGTCGATCGCGTCGAGCGGCGCGAATCCCACGAGCAGCTCGCGCCCGAGCTTGTCGGCGTCGGCGACGACGACGACCCGCCGCGCGCCGGCGACGATGGCGCGTTTGACCGCCGCCTCATCGGGGTCGGGCGTGCTCAGGCCGAATCCGGCCGAGAGCCCGTTGGTGCCCACGAAGGCGATGTCGGGCCGGAACCCCTCGATGGCGTGCACCGTGTCGGCGCCGACGGCTGCTCCCGTGACCCCGCGCACCCGGCCGCCGATCACGGTGAGCCCGAGCCCTTCGCCGGTCGCGAGGGTCTGGGCGAGCTGCAGCGCGTGGGTGACCGCCTCGACACCCGGCCGGGGTCCGGAGTCGACGAGCAGCGCCGCCACGGCGCCGGTCGTGGTGCCCGCGTCGAAGAAGATCGATCCGCGGAAGTCGGACCCGACCGCCGCGAGTGCGCGCGCCGCGATGGCGGTCTTCGACTCCCCGCGACTGCCGAGGCGCTCTGTCAGCGACGGCTCGGAGGTGCTCCCCCGCTCCCGGGCGACGGCGCCGCCGTGGACCCGCCGCAGCGCACCCTCGCCCTCGAGCAGGTCGAGGTCGCGGCGGACGGTCTCGGTCGTGACGGCGAACCGGCGGGCGAGGTCGACGACACTCACTCGACCGTCCTCGAGGAGGAGGCGTTCGATGAGCCGGTGGCGCTCCGTCGCGTACATGGGAACCCTTCGTCGGATTTCCCACACAGTACAACACATTCCCACATGAAACAAGCAGTTCGCAGATCTCGGCGCCCGGTATCGTCGGGGCATGGCCGACAAGCCGCGCGCCGAGCACGCCATCGACGAAGACACGGTGCGACGACTGCTGCGGACTCAGGCCGACCCGCTCATCCCCGGCACGTCGTCGCGCCCCCTCGGCAAGACAGCTGAGGGCTGGGATTGCGAGATCTGGCGCGCCGGCGACGATCTCGCCGTCCGTCTGCCTCGTCGCGCGGCCGCCGCACCGCTGATCATCCACGAACAGCGCGTGCTCCCCCTGGTGAGCGCCGCCGTGCAGGCAACGGGGGTCGCGTTGCCGACGCCGCTCGTCTGCGGCGCGCCGGACGGGGACTTCCCCTGGCCGTGGTCGGTCGTCCCCTGGATCGAGGGGCACACGGGCCTGGACGCGCCGCGATCGACGCGCAGCGCATGGGCGGAGCCGCTCGCCGCCGCTCTCGAGGCTCTGCACTCCCCCGCGACCGCGGACGCTCCGGTGAACCCGTTCCGCGGCGGACCGCTGCGCGGGCGCGACGGGGCGGTGCACGGACGGATCGCACAGCTGCGCGCATCACGTGCCGTCGCGCGACGCGATCTCGACAGGGCGGAGTCGGTCTGGGTCGCCGGACTCGACGCGTCGTCGTGGAGCGGCCCCGCGGTGTGGATCCACGGCGACCTCCACCCCGGAAACATCCTCGCCGACGGGGATCGCCTGGTCGGGATCGTGGACTTCGGCGACGTCACCTCGGGCGACCCCGCCTACGACCTGGCCGTCGGCTGGCTCGCCTTCGACGCGGCGGGACGATCCGCGTTCCGCTCCGCCGTCGGCTCCCGCGTCGATGAGGCGACCTGGGTGCGCGCGCGGGCGTGGGCGGCATCCCTCGGTCTCATGCTCCTCGCCCACAGCGACGACGTGCCGGCGTACGCCGAGCTCGGTCGAGAGTCGCTGCGCGAGACGATCGGCATCGGCTGACTGCGCGGACGAGAGCGGTCGCACCGCAGACGACCCCCGCCCGGCGGACGTCGTCTGCGGTGACGGCGCCGTCAGCCGGTAGCCAGCCTCGGGCAGGCCTTGAAGGCCGGGAAGGTGGGGTCGGGCTTGATCAGCTCGAAGTAGATCGGACCCTCCGGATCGAGCACGACGAACACTCCGGTGCCGACCGTCTTGGAGTTCTTCGCGTCATAGTTGAACTCGATGAGGAACCCGGGCCCGGCGTCTCCGGTGAACGGAACCAGGTTCCCCGTGATGAAACCCGATGCGAACAGCGGCTTGGCCAGGTTGTCGGCCTTGCTTCCGCCGGTGATTCCGGGCGGGGCGAGTTCGTCGTGTCCGGAGCACCACTGCGCCACGATCTCGTGCACGGTCGCCGACGCCGGCGCGGCCGAGACGAAGACCAAGCCGGCCGAAGCGGCCATGGCGATGAGCGCGCGCGTGATGAAGCGTCGCTTGGATTGAGGTTGGGGCATCGTCGCCTCCTGGAAAGAGGTTGCGTCCGCCCGGTCGGCCGGACGCCCGCTGCGGGAGCGACGAAGTCGTGCACGTGTCGTGCGTCGGGGCCGCAGAGGTCTCATACGCCGATACGCAAGGTACACCCGGATGCTCGCGAAGGGAACGACGATCGCAGTGCCCGTCGCACGGAAAGCGGCCGCTCCGCGGCATCCCTCACTGCGGCGAAAGCAGAAACCCCCGCCTGAGCGGGGGTTTCTTTCCTGCTGGGGTACCTGGACTCGAACCAAGAACAACTGAACCAGAATCAGCCGTGTTGCCAATTACACCATACCCCATGGTGTTGCACCGAACTCGGTGCCGAGGATCAAGCTTAGACGACCTCGGCCGATCGGCCAAACCGAGCGGATCTCAGGCGTGTCGCGCCGAGAGTCCGCCCACCCGGCGGAGCGTCTCGGCCTTGCCGAGGAGCTCCATCGATTCGAACAGCGGCGGCGACACCCGACGGCCGCTGAGCGCGACGCGCAGGGGGCCGTAGGCGACGCGCGGCTTGAGGCCGAGCCCTTCGACGAGCGCCGCCGAGAGCGCGTCCTGCACCGCAGTGGCCGTGAAGTCCGTCTCCGGAACAGCCTCGAGAGCGGCTGCCGACGCTGCGAGCACGTCGCCCGCGTTCGCCGGGAGCGACGAGAGCGCGTCGTCCTCGTAGGCGACCTCGTCGCGGAACAGGAAGGCGAGCAGGCCCGGCGCATCGCCCAGGAGCGGCAGACGCTCCTGGATGAGCGGCGCGGCCTGCGCGAGCAGCTCCTGCTGCGCCGGCGTCGGCGGCTGCTCGACGAGACCGGCTGCGGCGAGGTACGGCACGATCCGCGCGGCGAAGTCGGCGGCATCCAGCATGCGGATGTGGTCGCCGTTGATCGACTCGGCCTTCTTCTGGTCGAAGCGGGCCGGGTTGGGGTTCACGTCGGCGATGTCGAACGCGGCGATGAGCTCCTCGAGCGAGAAGACGTCGCGGTCGGGTCCGATCGACCAGCCCAGCAGCGCGAGGTAGTTGAGCAGACCCTCGTGGATGAATCCCTTGTCGCGCTGGAGGAACAGGTCGGCCTTGGGGTCCCGCTTGGAGAGCTTCTTGTTGCCCACCTCGCCGAGAACCAGCGGCATGTGCGCGAAGCGCGGGATGAACGTCGTCACACCGGCATCCACCAGCGCCCGGTACAGCGCGAGCTGGCGGGCGGTCGAGGGCATGAGGTCCTCGCCGCGGATGACGTGCGTGATGCCCATGAGCGCGTCGTCGACCGGGTTCACGAACGGGTAGAGGGGCACTCCACCGGCGCGCACCAGCACGAAGTCCGGGAACGAGCCGGCCGGGAAGGTCACCTCGCCGCGGATGAGGTCGACGTAGGTCAGGTCCTCGTCCGGCACGCGCAGGCGATAGGCGGGCTGGCGCCCCTCGGCGCGGAACGCCGCCTTCTGCTCGTCGGTGAGGTCGCGATCGAAGTTGTCGTAGCCGAGCTGCTTGGCGCGACCGTTGGCTTGGTTGCGCGCGTCGATCTCCTCGGCGGTCGAGTACGACTCGTAGACCGCGCCGGCCGCGATGAGCTTGTCGAGCACCTCGCGGTAGATCTCGTGCCGCTGCGACTGGCGGTACGGCGCGTGCGGGCCGCCGACCTCGACGCCCTCGTCCCAGTCGATCTTCAGCCAGCGCAGGGCCTCAAGCAGCTGCTGATAGCTCTCCTCGCTGTCGCGCGCCGCGTCGGTGTCCTCGATGCGGAACACGAGCGTGCCACCCTGATTGCGCGCGTAGGCCCAGTTGAACAGCACGGTGCGGATGAGCCCGACGTGGGGCAGGCCGGTCGGCGACGGGCAGAAGCGCACGCGCACATCGGCGCCGGTCGCGGTGGTGGTGCGGGGATCGGGTGCAGAAGACATCGCCGTCAAGTCTAGTTGGGGCACCCGGTGCGCCCGCGTCCATCGGGGTCGCGGCGTCAGGATGCGAGGACGGCGCGGATCGCGACGAGCACGACCCGCACCGCGGGCACGCGGTCGGCTCCGCGCGCCGTGACGGTGTGGATGGTGCGCGCCTCGCCCTCGGGCAGGGACGCGAACACCACCCCCGGCAGTGGTGGAAACGACTCGGCCGCCATGCGCGGCAGGGTCGCGACGCCAATCCCCTGCGCCACAAGGCTCTCGACGGCCACGACGTTGTCGGTCTCGAACGCGATGCGCGGGGTGAATCCCGCGCGTTCGCACAGCTCGAGCAGGTGTCCGCGGCAGCGCGGGCACCCCGCGATCCAGTCTGCGGCCGCGAGTCCCGCCACGTCCACGACATCGTCGACGACGAGCGGATGGGATGCCGGGAGTACGGCGAGCAGGTCGTCAGCGCCGACCGCTCGCACGTCGAGTCCACGCGCGCTCGCCCCGTGGGGGTCGTCGCGATCGCCCGGATAGCTGAACGTGAGTGCGATGTCGGCGCGATCGTCGCGCACCGCATCCACCGCCTCGGGAGGTTCGGCCTCGACATAGGTGATCGAGATGCCGGGATGCCGGTGGGCGAGGTCTGCGAGAAGGCGCGGCACGAGCGTAGGCGAGGCCGAAGGGAACCCGACCAGCCGCACCCGCGCGGCCTGGAGCCCGCTCAGCTCCGCCAGCTCGCCCGCGGCCGCCTCGAGCACCGTCGAGACGGCGGTCGCGTGACGGGCGAGGACCCTCCCGGCCTCGGTGAGTCGCACCGAGCGGCCCACTCGTTCGACCAGAGCCGCGCCGACGCGCAGCTCGAGGCGCTTCAGCTGCTGGCTGATCGCCGGCTGACTGTACCCCAGCCGCTCCGCCGCAGCGGTGATCGATCCGGCATCGGCGACGGCTTTCACCACCCGCAGGTCGGCGGCATCGAAGCTCGGCGCACTCTCGGTCGGCATCCCTCAAGCATAAGCAAAGGTGATGCGAATCATCGAACACCTGCCGTAGACATACATGATCGCGCGACGGACCCTGGATGCATGCTCGCTTCGCAGGCCCTCGCCCCCGCTCCCGCCCATGCCGCCTTCGACGGCGGCCGCGGCTACCTCGCGGCGTGCACGGCCGGCATTCCTCCGCGCGCCGCGACCGAGGCGATGCGGGCCGACCTCGACGCCTCGGCCTCCGGCCGGATCGACATCGCCGGCTACACCGCCGCGGTGGAGCGGTCGCGCACGCTGTTCGCCGCGATCGTCGGAGTGGATGCCGACCGGATCGCGATCGGATCGCAGGTGTCGGTGACGGCGTCGCTGATCGCGGCCTCACTCCCGCACGATGCCGAGGTGCTCGTACCCGAGGGAGAGTTCTCCTCGATCGTGCTGCCATTCGTCCACGCCGGCCGGAGCCTCCGGATGCGCACGGCGGCGCTGTCCGACCTGGCCGAGGCGATCGGCCCCGACACCGCACTGGTGGCCTTCTCGGCCGTGCAGTCCGCGACGGGCGAGGTCGCCGACCTCGAGGCCATCGCCGCGGCGGCCGACCGCCACGGTGCGCGCACGTTCTGCGACGCGACGCAGGCCGTCGGCTGGCTCCCGATCGACGCGTCGCGCTTCGACGCCCTCGTGTGCCACGCGTACAAGTGGCTGTGCGCGCCACGCGGCGTCTCGTTCCTGGCTGTCTCGGCGGACTTCGCCGACGCACTCGCTCCCGTCCACGCCGGTTGGTACGCCGGGGCCGACCCCTGGTCGTCGTGCTACGGCGGCGATGCGGCACTGGCCGCCGGAGCCGGCCGATTCGACGTGTCCCCCGCCTGGCAGGCGTTCGTCGGCGCGGCCCCCGCGCTCCAATTGTTCGCCCGTGCGGACCTTACCCGGATCCACGACCACGCGACCGGCCTCGCGGCTCGTTTCCGGCGAGGCCTCGGCCTGCCGCGCCCGGCACGCGCGTCGGCGATCGTCACATGGGACGACCCGACCGGGCGCGATCTCGCGCTGCTCACCGCGGCGGGGATCACCGCCTCCGGTCGCGCGGGGCGCGCGCGCGTCGCGTTCCACCTGTTCAACGACGAGGTGGACCTCGACGACGCGCTACGCGCGCTCGGCGCGCGCTGAGGTGGGGATGCGACCGAGCGGGGCGAGCAGAACCGTCGCGATCACGAGCGCCGAGACGACCAGCGCGAGCCCGCCGTACCCGATCCACCCGAGAACCACGCCCGCGAGGATGGCCCCCGCCGCTCCCACGATGCTCATGGTGAAGTCGCTGAGCCCCTGACGGCGGGTGCGCTGCTGTTCCGCAGAGGCCTCGGTGAGAAGCGCCGAACCGGCGACGGTGGCCGCGCTCCATCCGAGACCCAGCAGAGTCAGACCGACCGTCACGGCGGGAGTGGAATCCTGCCCGAACGAGGCGGTCAGCAGCGCTGCGGCGAGGAGCACCTGCCCGAGCAGGATCGTCGGCACCCGCCCGATCCGGTCGGTCAGAATGCCGAACACCGGCGACAGGGCGTACATGCCGGCGATGTGCAGGCTGATCGTCACTCCGATGATCGTCAGGTCCGCCCCGTGGTGGAGCAGGTGCACGGGGGTCATCGCCATGATCGCCACCATCGTGCCGTGTGCGGCCGCGATCGCGGCGATGGCGAACCGCGCCGCACGGGGATGGTCGATCGAGGCGATCGGGCGCGCCGAGGCAGGATCCGAGGATGCCGCGGCGACGACCCGTTGGGCGAGCAGCAGCGGATCCGGCCGCAGCGCGGCGAGGTAGAGCAGGATGCTCAGCGCCTGGCCCACGACCGTGAACAGATACGGACCGGTCAGCGGCGGCATCCCGATCGCCTGACCGAGCGCTTCACCCGGGCCCGTGAGATTCGGGCCCAGCACGGCACCGATGGTCGTCGCCCACACCACGATCGACAGATCGCGGCCCCGCGTGGCGGAGGAAGCGAGATCGGCGGCCGCGAACCGGGACTGAAGGTTCACCGACTGACCCGCCCCGACCAGCGCGAAGGCGGCGAGCAGGAGCGGGAAAGAGCGCACCGCCGCGGCGGCGATCACGAGGATCACACCGGCGAGGGCGATCGCCATGCCCGTGCTCAGCGAGATGCGGCGGCCCCGACGCTGGGCCAGGCGGGCGAGCGGAATCGCGATGACAGCCGTGCCGAGGGTGATCGCCGCGGTCGCGAGCCCCGCGAAGGCCTCGTCGCCCGACAGGTCGACGGCGAGGATCGCGCCGAGCGAGATCGTCGCCCCGAAGGCGAGGCCGCCGAGCACCTGGCCGACCGAGAGCACGCCGACGGTGCGGCGCTGGATCCGCGCGATCTCGGTGGGCGCCAGAGCGCCGGTGAGCGCCGGGTCAGGCATCCCGCGCAGGTGTTCTCAAGATGCCGAGCCCGTCGATCTCGACCTCGACCACGTCGCCGGCCACGATCTGCCCGACGCCGGCCGGCGTGCCGGTGAGGATGACGTCGCCTGGCAGCAGCGTGAAGGCGGCGGAGGCGAAGGCGATGACCTCGGGAAGCGAGAAGATCATGTCGCTGATCGGGCCCTGCTGGCGGACCTCGCCGTTCAGACGCGTGGTGATCGTCGCGCCGCCGTCGAGGGCGAACTCGGTCTCGATCGCGGGACCGAGCGGGCACGAGGTGTCGAATCCCTTCGCCCGGGCCCACTGCCCGTCGGATTTCTGCCAGTCGCGGGCGGTGAGGTCGTTCGCGATGGTGTATCCGAACACGTAGTCGAGCGCGTTCTCGGCCGGAACGTTCTTGGCGATGCGGCCGATGACGGCGGCCAGTTCTCCCTCGAAGCTCACGAAGTCGGAGCCGGAGGGGAGCACGACGGCATCGCCGGGGCCGATGACCGAGGTGTTCGGTTTGAAGAACAGCATCGGTGCCGCCGGCACCTCGTTGCCGAGCTCGGCGGCGTGGTCGCGATAGTTGCGACCCACCGCGACGATCTTCGACCGCGGGATGACGGGCGCGAGCAGCGCCACGTCGGCCAGCGGCACCCGCTCCCCCGTCGTGTCGTACCCGGCGAACATCGGATCGCCGGCGAGCACGACCAGCTCTCGGTCGTCGACGATGCCGAACTTGATGGCGTTGTGGTGGCTGAAGCGCGCGATCCTCACCGGATCAGCCTATCCAGATCAGGTGATCCGCCCAGGACAGGACGGATTCCGCACCCATCGTCCTGTGTACGGCGGATCACCTGATCTCGGCAAGGGGTGGCGACGGGCGGGCTCAGGCGTCGAGGCGCAGCAGCCAGCCGTGCCGGTCTTCCCGGCGGCCGTACTGGATGTCGGTGAGCTCCTCGCGCAGCGACAGCGCGAGCTCGCCGGTGGGCTGCTCGTCGAGGAAGTCCTTGCCCTTGAGCACGCCGATCGGGGTCACGACGGCGGCCGTTCCGCAGGCGAACACCTCGACGATGTCGCCGGATGCCACGCCCTGACGCCATTCGGCGAGCGAGACCGCGCGGCCTTCGACCTTGTGGCCGCGGTCGCGGGCGAGCTGGAGGATCGACTCGCGCGTGATGCCCTCGAGGATCGACGGAGACTGCGGGGTGACGATCGTGCCGTCCTTGTAGACGAAGATCACGTTCATGCCGCCGAGTTCCTCGACGTTGCCGTCCTGGTCGAGGAACACGACCTGGTCGCACTCGTTCTCATAGGCCTCGGACTGGGGCAGGAGGCTCGCGGCGTAATTGCCGCCGGTCTTGGCGGCGCCCGTGCCGCCCTTTCCGGCGCGGGCGTAGTCCTCGCTCAGCCAGATCGAGACGGGCTTCACGCCGCCCTTGAAGTAGGCACCGGCGGGCGAGGCGATCACGTAGTAGCCGACCTTGTGCGCCGGCCGCACGCCCAGGAAGGCCTCCTTCGCGAACATGAAGGGGCGCAGATACAGGCTCTGGTCGTCGCCCGACGGCACCCAGTCTCCGTCGACGGCGATCAGTTCGCGCAGCGACTGGATGAAGTACGGGACGGGGAGCTCCGGCAGCGCCAGCCGGCGCGCGGAGCGCTGCAGGCGACGGCCGTTCTGGTCGGGGCGGAAGGTGTGCACCGATCCGTCGGCGTGGCGGTAGGCCTTGATGCCCTCGAAGATCTCCTGACCGTAGTGCAGCACTGCCGCGGCCGGGTCGAGCGAGAGCGGACCGTACGGCTGCACGCGCGGGCGGTGCCACCCGCCGCCGACCGACCAGCAGATGTCGACCATGTGATCGGTGAAGCTCGTGCCGAACCCGGGGTTGGCGAGGATCTCCTCGCGCTGGGCCGGCGCCTTGGCGGCGAGGTTGCGGGTGACGGCGAACTCGAGCGGAGCGAGGCCGGTGTCGGGGTCAGAGTCGAGGAGGGTCATGTCATCACGTCCTGGCTGGTGGTGGCGGCGCGGAAACCAGTCCCCAGGTTACGCCTGGAGACGGGCGGCGATGGCGTCGCCGATCTGAGCGGTGGTGCGCGCGACCTCACCACGGTCTGCGATGTCGGCCTCGACCGCGCGGGTGACGCGCAGCGACTCGTCGCGCAGCCCGAGGTGATCGAGCAGCAGCGCGACCGAGAGGATCGCGGCCGTGGGGTCGGCCTTCTGCTGTCCCGCGATGTCGGGCGCCGATCCGTGCACGGGCTCGAACATCGAGGGGAACGCGCCGTCGGGGTTGATGTTGCCCGAGGCGGCGAGGCCGATGCCACCGGTGACGGCGCCGGCCAGGTCGGTCAGGATGTCGCCGAAGAGGTTGTCGGTGACGATCACGTCGAACCGGCCCGGGTTCGTGACCAGATAGATGGTGGCCGCATCGACGTGCACGTAGTCTACGGCCACGTCGGGATGCTCCCGCGCCACCTCGTCGACGACGCGCTTGTAGATGCCGCCCGCGTGGACGAGCACGTTCGTCTTGTGCACGAGGGTGAGCTTCCTGCGGCGGCGCTCGGCCAGGTCGAACGCGTAGCGCACGACCCGCTCGATGCCGAACGCGGTGTTCACGGAGGTCTCGTTGGCGACTTCGTGGGGAGTACCGGTGCGGATCGATCCGCCGTTGCCGACGTAGGGTCCCTCGGTGCCTTCTCGCACGACCACGAAGTCGATGTCGCCGGGCGCGGCGAGGGGTCCCGGGACACCGGGGTACAGCTTCGACGGGCGCAGGTTCACGTAGTGGTCGAGGGCGAAGCGCAGCTTCAGCAGCAGCCCGCGCTCGATGTTGGCATCCTTCAGCCTCGGGTCGCCGGGCACTCCCCCGACCGCGCCGAGCAGGATCGCGTCGTGCGCGGCGATCGAGGCGAGGTCGCCATCGGTGAGCGTGTCGCCGGTCTCGAGGAAGCGCGCGGCGCCCAGCGAGAAGCGTGTGGTCTCGAAGTGGATGCCGGACCCTGCGGTGACGGCGTCGAGCACCTTCTCCGCTTCGGCGACGACTTCGGGACCGATGCCGTCACCCGGGATGACGGCGAGCTTCACGTTGCGGGGCATCCCCCCAGATTAGCGGCGGCGACCGAGCGTCGACGCCGCGATGACACCGGCCGAAACGACGAGCGCCGCGCCGATGAGCGAGGTCACGATCACACCCTGGTCGAACGCGTGGGCCGCGGCATCCCGAAGCTGCGGGCCCAGCATCCCCCCGACCTCGTCGGCCGCATGGACGGCCCCCGCCAGGGTCTCCCGCGCGGCGGCGGCGGCCTCGACGGGGAGGCCAGCGGGAAGCGCGAGGTTCGTGCGGTAGAGGGCAGTCAGGATGCCTCCGAGCAGGGCGGTGCCGAGCACCGCGCCGAGCTCGTACGCGGTCTCGGAGACCGCGCTCGCCGCACCCGCCTTGGCGGGAGGCGCGCTGGCGAGGATCAGCTCGTTCGACACGGTCTCGGCCGCGCCGATCCCGATGCCGAGCGACACGAACGCCGTGATCAGCAGCCACAGCGCGTCGGGTGTCGTCGCGAAGCCGACCACCGCGTAGCCGACGACGGAGAAGACGAGCGCAGCGGGCACCACCATCCGGGGCGAGACCCGCGACGAGATCGGCACGACGGCGAGGCCGGCGAGGATCATCGCGGCCAGGCCCGGCACGAGGGCCAGACCCGCCTCCATCGGGGTGAGTCCGACGACCAGCTGGAGGTGCTGCGCGACGAAGAACAGGAAGCCGACCAGGGCGATCACGCTGAGCAGGTTCACCAGCAGCGCACCCGTGAACGTGGGGTTCCGGAACAGACGCATGTCCAGCATCGGGGTGTCGGCGCGCAGCTGGCGGCGCACGAACATCCAGCCGAAGCCGAGCCCCGCGGCGAACAGCGCCGCGACCACGAGGCTCGGGCCGTGGACGGCCAGCTCCTTGATGCCGTAGACGACGGGAATCATGGTCGCCATCGAGAGCGCGATCGAGACCGGGTCGATCCGCCCCGGGTTCGGGTCGCGGCTCTCAGGCACGAGAATCGGCGCGAAGATGAGGAGCGGGATCAGCACCGGCACGGCGAGGAGGAACACCGAGCCCCACCAGAAGTGCTCGAGGAGGATCCCCCCCACGATGGGCCCGAGCGCGGATCCCGCCGAGAACATCGACGCCCACACGGCGATCGCGAGGCGCCGCTGGTCGCGGTCCGTGAAGATGCTCCGCAGCAGCGACAGCGTCGACGGCATCAGCATCGCGCCGAAGAAGCCGAGCGCGACGCGCGCCGCGATGAGGGCTTCGGCGGTGGGGGCGAACGCCGCGAGCACGGATACCGCGGCGAAGCCGGAGGCCCCGATCATCAGCATCCGGCGGCGGCCGAAGCGGTCGCCGAGCGTGCCCATCGTCACGAGCAGCCCCGCGAGCACGAGCGGGTACGCGTCGATGATCCACAGCTGCTGGGCGCTCGTCGGTTCCAGCTCGAGCGCGATCGCGGGGATCGCGAAGCTCAGCACCGTGTTGTCGACCGAGACGAGGAGCACCGGCAGCATGAGCACGACCAGCGCGGCCCAGCCGCGCCAGCCGACCTTGCGCGCGTGCGCGTCGGCGATCTCGAGTTCTTGAGTGAGCGTCATCATTTCTACACCGTCCAGCCGGTATAGTAACAGGACGACGAGCACTCTGTCGATACGATCGACGCCATGAGCCGCCCTCCCCTCGCCCGCGAGAAGGTGCTCGACGCGTTCGAGCGGATCCTGATCGACGAGGGCGAGCGGGCCGCGACGATGGATGCCACGGCCCGCGCCGCCGGCGTCTCCAAGGGCGGCCTGCTCTATCACTTCGGTTCGAAGGACGCGCTCGAGCAGGGGCTGGTCGAGCGCCTGCACGCCCTCGTGAACGAAGATGTCTCCGCGATGGCCACGTCGCCGGAGGGGCCGGTCGCCTACTTCCTTCGCACGTCGGTCATGGCGAACGACCCGATCGATCGCGCGATCCTCGCGACCGCGCGCCTGGCGCAGACCGGCAACACCGCCGCGCGCGACGCGCTGCGCGGCATCCGGGAGCAGTGGACGGCGGTCCTGCGGCCGCACACCAAGGACGACACGGCGCTGGACCTCGTGATGCTCGTCAGCGACGGCCTCTACTTCAACAACGCCCTCGAGGGCGGCTCGATCCCCGGGCCTGTGCCCGAAGGGGCCGCCCTCGACGCGCTCATCGCACTGGTCGAGGCCGCGGCCCGCGCCTGATCATCGACGCGGGCCGCGCCGCGTTCAGGACTCGGTGATCTCGATCTGACGGAACAGGTCGGCCGAGATCGCGGTGCGCACCTCGTCGAGGAGCTCGTCGTCGACCGGCGAGTCGACCGTGAGCACCGACAGCGCCTGGCCGCCGGCGTTCTCGCGGGCGATCTGCATGCCCGCGATGTTGATGCCCGCCTCGCCGAACTTCTGGCCGTACACCGCGACGATGCCCGGCCGGTCGGTGTAGAGCATGACGATGTGGTGCTGCTCGATGGGCAGCTCGATCGCGTAGTCGTTGATCCCGACGAGCTTCTCGACCTGCTTGGTGCCGGTGAGCGTCCCCGACACCGAAAGCTGCGAGCCGTCGGAGAGGGCCCCGCGCAGGGTGATGACGTTGCGGTATTCGGGGCTGTCCTCGTCGACGAGCAGACGCACCTCGACACCGCGCTGCTCGGCCAGGAGCGGAGCGTTCACGTACGAGACCGTCTCGCTCACGATGTTCGTGAACACTCCCTTCAGCGCCGCCAGCTTCAGCACGCTCACGTCGTAGGCGTTCAGCTCGCCGTGCACCTCGACGTCGAGGCTCGTCAGCGGCGAGTGGGCGAGCGCCGCGAAGATCTGGCCAAGCTTCTCGACGAGCGGGATGCCGGGGCGCACGTACGGGTCGATGATCCCGCCCGCGACGTTGACGGCGTCGGGCACGAGGTCTCCCCCGAGTGCGAGACGAACCGAGTTCGCGACCGAGACGCCCGCCTTCTCCTGCGCCTCGTCGGTGGAGGCACCGAGGTGCGGCGTGACGATCACGTTCGGAAGGTCGAGGAGCATTCGTGCCGATCCGCCCTCGACCGGGGGCTCCGAGGTGAACACGTCGAGGCCGGCACCGGCGATCTCGCCGGTCGTGAGCGCCTTGTACAGCGCCTCCTCGTCGATGAGGCCGCCGCGAGCGACGTTCACGAGGTACGCGGAGCGCTTCATGCGCTGCATCTGCTCGATGCCGATCATCCCCGTGGTCTCGGGCGTCTTCGGCATGTGGATCGTGATGAAGTCACTCTGCTCGAGCAGCTCGTCGAGGGTCAGCAGGTGCACGCCGAGCTGCTGTGCGCGGGCGCTCGTGACGTACGGGTCGTACGCGACGACCTTCGTGCCGAAGGCCTGCACGCGCGCGGCGATCAGCGCGCCGATGCGGCCGAGGCCGATGATGCCGACCGTCTTCTCGTAGAGCTCCGTGCCGGTGTAGGCGCTGCGCTTCCATGCGCCGCCCGCGAGCGATGCGTGTGCGGCGGGGATGTGCCGGGCCAGGGCCAGGATGTGGCCGACGGTGAGCTCGGCGGCCGAGATGATGTTCGAAGTGGGCGCGTTGACGACCATCACCCCGGCGGTGGTCGCCGTCTTGATGTCGACGTTGTCCAGTCCGACGCCCGCGCGGGCGACCACCTTGAGGACGGGAGCTGCGGCGATCGCCTCGGCGTCGATCTTGGTGGCGGATCGAACGAGCACCGCGTTCGCCTCGGCGAGCGCCGACAGCAGCGCCGGACGATCGGTGCCGTCGACGTGACGGATCTCGAAGTCGGGCCCCAGGGCGTCGATCGTGGCGGGCGAGAGTTCTTCGGCGATGAGCACGACGGGCTTCGGCACGGATGGATTCCTTCGGGGCGGTGCGCGAGGGCGCAGAAGCAGTGCAGGATGCCGCGCCGCGGCTCACGGGCGAGGCCTGTGCCAGCCTATCGCGGCAGACGGTGGGGTCCTGACCGTGTGACGCCCCGCGTCAGCCGACGAGCGCGGTCGTGTTGAGCGTCGCGTAGGAGATGACGTTCAGCCAGAAGACCGCGACGAGGGCCAGACCCGTGAGCATCACCAGGGCGAAGTGGTGGGCGGCCCGGCGATAGCCGATCGCGAACGCCGCGGCCCAGACGAGCACGGGGAAGGCTGCCGCGAAGATCCACAGGAACCACCCCAGCGCGTTCAGCCCGAGTCCCACGGCGGAGAAATCCTGCACGGTCTGGGTCAGGTTCCCGATCGCGTTCCACACCGCGTAGGCGTAGAACAGGCCGAACGCCCCGCCGATCGTGGCGATCAGCCATGTGGGCGTGCGTCGCGCGCGCGGCGCGGGTGCGGCATCCATCGATTCCGTGCTCACTGTCCGACCGCCCCGATCATCACGAAGGGCCAGGGCAGCAGCAGCACCGCGCCCGCCGCCAGCCACACGAACCGGACCCACGCCCGCGAGGTCGCCGTCAGCAGCCAGGTCGTGGCGAACCACAGCGCGGGCGCGAGCACCGCGAGCCAGAAGCTCCCCTGGAACATCACGTCGGCGACGAGGTACTGGGCGACGCCCTGCAGGCGAAGTCCCCCGAAGATCCAGCCGAGCGTGAACAGGCCGTAGATCCCGCCGAGGACGCCGAGCGCGACGAGCGCCGCGTTGCCGATCGACGCGGACTGTCCGCCCGCCTCGCCACCGTCCGCAGCGGCGTCCGCAGAGGGGACCGCCGGAACGGGCGCGCTCCCCTTGCCGACCGCGGTGTACCCGGCCGGGAGCCCCGGAGCCACCTCGCCCGCGCCGACGGTGCCGGTGTCGTGGGCGGCCGCTGCCTCCCCCGCCGCCGACTCCCCGCCGGTCGAACCGCCCGCATCGAGCGTCGGATCGGCGTCGCCCTCCCAGCGGAAGGCATCGTCGTCTCTGGAAGTGCTCACCCGCCCAGCGTACCGGGCGGTCCGAATGGCGATCGCGGACCGGCCGATGCGTTCACCCTCGCGCGAGCTCGCGCTCGAGACGATCGGCGGTGAATCGCGGGCACGATCTCCCGGGCGGGAAGCCCCGCCGATCGCGACGAGGGCCTCCACCCGTGCGGGTGGAGGCCCTGAGCTCGCGTCGCGCGAGGAATCAGCGGATCCGGTCGAGCCGGTCGGCCGTCATGGCCGAGACGGGCTGCCCGCCGGTCGATGCGGCGTTCTCGAGGCGGTCCGCGACCTGTGCCGAGACGGGCTGGCCGCCGTCGGCGGCGACGCCGTTCTGGGCGCGCTTCGCGTAGTACTCCGCAAGGCCTTCGTAGCGCTCCTGCGCGGCCTTCGCGGTGCGCTCGATCTGCGCCGCCGACACCGGGCCGCTGCGCTCGGCCTCCTGTGATGCGGCCGTGGTGGTCTGGCATCCCGCGAGCCCGAGTCCGAGCACCGCGAGGGTGGTGATGATGGCGATCGTCCCTGCCGGGCGACGGACGCCGGTTCCGATGTGAGACATCGGCTGCTCCTTTGCTTTCCCGGGGATCGCTTCTCGGTCCCTCGCTGTATGAGGAGAACGAAGGGGCGACGGTGATACGCCGCGATCGCTGAGGAAAGCTACAAGGCCCTCGACGACGCGCGACGCTCTCGTGGCGGGGCGTCGCGGAGCGCACGGCCGCGAACCGCCTTGACGTGCCCGCGACGCGTTGCTGGGATGTGGTCATGGGGGCTCTCATCGAGGTCGACGCCGACTACCTGGTGATCGGAGCGGGCGCCATGGGGATGGCGTTCACCGATGCGCTGGTGCACCACAGCGACGCCACGGTGGCCATCGTGGACCGACGGCATGCGCCGGGTGGGCACTGGCTCGACGCGTATCCGTTCGTGCGGCTGCATCAGGCCTCGGCGTTCTACGGGGTGGCGTCGACGCTGCTCGGCGGCGGCCGCCTGCAGACGGCCGGCCCCGAGCAGGGGCTACACGAGCGGGCGACCGCCCCGGAGATCTGCGTCTACTACGCGGATGTGATGAACGACCTGGTCTCCGCCGGCCGCGTGCAGTTCCACCCCGGCTGCGAATGGACCGGGGGCGACGGGTTCCGGTCCATCGTGAGCGGCACCCGTCATCGCGTGCGCGGGGCGAGAGTGGTGGATGCCGCCTACCTCGCCCCGACGATCCCGGCCACCACACCGCCGCCGTTCGCCGTCGAGGACGGGATGATTGTGATCCCCGTCAACGACCTCGTGCACCTCGCCGATCCGCCGGATGAATACGTCGTCGTGGGCGCGGGGAAGACGGCGACCGACGCCTGCATCTGGCTCCTGCGGGCCGGCGTCGACCCGGACTGCATCTGCTGGGTCCGGCCGCGCGACCCCTGGATGCTCAACCGTGCGGTCGTGCAGCCCGACCCCGCGATCTTCCTCGGCATGGCCGCCGACACCATGGCCGCGGCGATCGACGCGCGCACCCCCGACGATCTGTTCCGCCGCCTCGAGGAGCGGGAGATCATGCTGCGCATCGACCCGTCCGTCACCCCGACGATGGCGAAATCCCCCACCATCGCGCACTGGGAGATCGAGATGCTCCGCACGATCTCCCGCGTCGAGCGCGGGGCGCACCTGCGCGCCGTCGCCGCCGGTCTCCTCCGATTCGACGATCGCGACGTGCGGGTGTCGACGAACGCCGTGGTGGTGCACTGCGCCGCCTCGGGCCTCGCCTACCCGCCGCTGGTGCCGATCTGGCAGCCCGATGCGATCCGCCCGCGTCCGGTGCGCGTCGGATTCCCCTGCTTCGGTGCGGCGATGACCGGATATGTGGAGGCCACACGCGCCGACGACGTCGCCCGCAACGACTGCTGCCGTCCGTCGCCCTACTCGAACACACCGGCGGACTGGGTGCGGATGCAGATCGTCGGCGGAGACGCGTCGCTCGCCATGGCGGGCCACCCCGACATCCGCGCCTGGGCGAACACGACGACGCTCAACCCGTCGCGGGTCCCGGCCGACCGCGCGGAGGACCCCGCTGTGCTCGACGCCGCCGCGCGCCTGCGCACGGCGATCGGACCGGGGCGCGCCCGGCTCGTCGAGATGGCGGCCGGCGCCTGATCCGCAGAGCCGCACGACCGCGGGAGCGACGCCGCTCCGGTGCGGGAACGCCGAAGGCCCGGCCCCTCGTAAGGGCCGGGCCTCCGTGGCTCGTTCAAGCCTGGTCTCGGCGTGTGCGCCGAGGGCCTGGGTGGGTCAGCGCGCGGCGCTGCCCTCGACGTAGTCGGCGTCCTGCTGCTTCCACGCGAACAGCGCGCGCAGGTCCTTTCCGACGGCCTCGATCGGGTGGGCGGCGGCCTTGGCGCGCAGCTCCTGGAACTCGACGGCGCCGTTGTCCTGGTCGCCGATGAAGCGCTCCGCGAACGCACCCGACTGGATGTCGGCGAGCACGCCCTGCATGTTCTCCTTCACGCGCGGGTCGATCACACGGGGGCCCGAGACGTAGTCGCCGTACTCGGCGGTGTCGGAGACCGACCAGCGCTGCTTGGCGATGCCGCCCTCCCACATGAGGTCGACGATGAGCTTGAGCTCGTGCAGCACCTCGAAGTACGCGATCTGCGGCTGGTAGCCGGCCTCGGTCAGGGTCTCGAAGCCGTACTGGATCAGCTGCGAGACGCCGCCGCAGAGCACCGCCTGCTCGCCGAACAGGTCGGTCTCGGTCTCCTCGGTGAAGGTCGTCTTGATGACGCCCGCACGGGTGCCGCCGATGGCCTTGGCGTACGAGAGCGCGGTGTCCCACGCCGAGCCCGACGCGTCGCGCTCGACCGCGATGATGTCCGGGATGCCGCGCCCGGCGACGTACTCGCGGCGCACGGTGTGGCCCGGCGCCTTGGGGGCGACGAGGATCACGTCGACGCCCTCCGGTGCCTCGATGTAGCCGAAGCGGATGTTGAAGCCGTGCGCGAAGGCGAGCGTCTTGCCCGCCGCGAGGTTCGGCTTGATGTGGTCGTTGTAGATGCCGCGCTGGTGCTGATCGGGCGCGAGGATCATGATGAGGTCTGCCCACGCGGTGGCGTCGGCGACGGACTTGACCTCGAAGCCCTCCTCCTGGGCCTTCGCGGTCGACTTCGAGCCGTCCTTGAGGGCGATGACGACCTCGACGCCCGAGTCGCGCAGGTTCTGGGCGTGCGCGTGACCCTGCGAGCCGTAGCCGACGATCGCGACCTTCTTGCCCTGGATGATGCTCAGGTCGGCGTCGTCGTCGTAGAAGATCTCAGCCATCTTCGTGTTCTCCTTGATTCGTTTCCGGTCGTTGCGTTTCGTCTCGCTTCGCTCGCTCAACGACCGGTGAGCGGCATGCGAAAAAGGGTTCAGCCGCGCAGGACGCGTTCGGTGATGCTCTTGCCGCCGCGGCCGATGGCCAGGAGGCCCGACTGGGCGAGCTCCTTGATCCCGAAGGGCTCCAGCGCCCGGAGGAAGGCCTCCACCTTGCCCTTGTCACCGGTGACCTCGGCCACCAGCGCGTCCGGCGCGTAGTCGACGACCGACGCGCGGAAGAGGTTCACCACCTCGAGCACGTTGGAGCGCGTCGCATTGTCTGTGCGCACCTTCACGAGCATGTGCTCGCGCTGCACGGATGCCGCAGCATCCAGCTCCACGATCTTGATGACGTTCACCAGCTTGTTCAGCTGCTTGGTCACCTGCTCGAGCGGCAGGTCCTCCACGTCGACGACGACCGTGATGCGGGACAGGCCCGGCACTTCGGTGACGCCCACCGCGAGCGAGTTGATGTTGAACCCGCGGCGGGCGAACAGCCCCGCCACGCGGGTGAGCAGACCCGGCTTGTCCTCCACGAGGAGGCTCAGCACGTGTGTCGACATGGCCTCAGTCCTCCTGCTCGAACGCCGGCGCGTGGTCGCGCGCGTACTGGATGTAGCTGTTGCTGACGCCCTGCGGGACCATCGGCCACACCATCGCGTCGGCGCTGACCACGAAGTCGATCACCACGGGACGATCGTTCGTCTCGAGCGCCGTCTTGATCGCGGCATCCACGTCTTCCTCCTTCTCGACGCGGATCGCGAGGCAGCCGTACGCCTCGGCGAGCTTCACGAAGTCGGGGATGCGGACGGTGTCGTGCCCGGTGTTCAGATCGGTGTGCGAGTAGCGGCCGTCGTAGAAGAGGGTCTGCCACTGGCGCACCATGCCGAGCGATGAGTTGTTGATGATCGCGACCTTGATCGGGATGTTGTTGATCGCGCAGGTGGCGAGCTCCTGATTGGTCATCTGGAAGCAGCCGTCGCCGTCGATCGCCCACACGTGACGCTCCGGCTGGGCGACCTTCGCCCCCATGGCGGCGGGGACCGCGTAGCCCATCGTGCCGGCGCCACCCGAGTTGAGCCACGCGTTCGGACGCTCGTACTTGATGAACTGCGCCGCCCACATCTGGTGCTGGCCGACCCCGGCGGCATACACGCCCTCGGGTCCGGTGAGCTCGCCGATGCGCTGGATCACGTACTGCGGCGCCAGCAGGCCGTCGGTGGTGGGCGCGTAGCCGAGCGGGAATTCGTCGCGCAGGCCGTCGAGGAACGACCACCACTCCGAGATGTCGGGCTGCGTGCCCTCCGTCGTGCCGCGGTACGCTGCATCCAGGTCGACCAGCACATCGCGCAGATCGCCCACGATCGGCACATCCGCCGCGCGGATCTTGGAGATCTCCGCGGGGTCGATGTCGACGTGGACCACCTGGGCGTTCGGGGCGAAGAGGGCCGCTTTGCCGGTCACGCGATCGTCGAAACGGGCGCCCAGGGCGACGAGCAGGTCTGCCTCCTGGAGCGCCAGCACCGCCGGCACCGTGCCGTGCATGCCCGGCATGCCCAGATGCTGGGCGTGCGAGTCGGGGAAGGCACCGCGGGCCATCAGCGTCGTGACGACCGGCGCGCCCGTCGTCTCGGCGAGGGTGAGCAGCTCGGCGGCCGCCTTGGCCCGCACGACACCGCCGCCGACATAGAGCACCGGCTTCTTCGCATCCTTCAGCAGCTGTGCCGCGGCCTGGATCTGCTTGCCGTGCGCCTTGGTCACGGGCCGGTAGCCCGGGAGCTCGATCTTGGGCGGCCACACGAACGGCGCCTCGGCCTGCTGTGCGTCCTTCGTGATGTCCACGAGCACAGGGCCGGGGCGCCCGGTGCCGGCGATCTCGAACGCGGCGGCGATCGCGCCGGGGATCTCGGCGGCGTCCTTGACCAGGAACGAGTGCTTCGTGATCGGCATCGTGATCCCCACGATGTCGGCCTCCTGGAACGCGTCGGTCCCCATCAGGGTCGAGAAGACCTGGCCGGTGATGCAGACGATCGGCACCGAGTCCATATACGCGTCGGCGATCGCCGTCACAAGGTTGGTGGCGCCCGGGCCGGAGGTCGCGATGGCGACCGCGACCCCGCCGGATGCCGAGGCGTAGCCTTCGGCGGCGTGTCCGGCGCCCTGCTCGTGGCGGACGAGGATGTGACGGATCTCGGACGTGTCCATCAGGGGGTCGTACACCGGCAGGATCGCGCCGCCGGGAAGGCCGAACACGTCGGTCACCCCCAGCAGCTCGAGCGAGCGGACGACGGCCTGGGCACCCGTGAGCACGGGCGCGGCAGCGGTGCGGGCGGGCGGCCGGGGAACGGCCGTGGCGGTTTCGGCGGGCATGGTGATTTCCCTCGAGAAGAACGGAAGGTCTGAGTCGGGCGCCAGGTCAGCCCGTGACGGCGCCCTCGGCTGCGGAGCGCACAAGACGGGAGTACTTGGCAAGGACGCCACGGGTATAGCGCGGAGGAAGGGGCTCCCAGCCGTCCCGGCGGGAGCTCAGCTCTGCGTCGTCGACGAGTAGGTCGAGAGTGCGAGCCGCGATATCGACCCGTATCAGATCACCATCGCGCACGAAGGCGATGGGACCAGCGTCCACCGCTTCGGGTGCTATGTGGCCGATGCACAGGCCGGTTGTGCCGCCTGAGAATCTGCCGTCCGTCAAGAGTAGTACATCTTTTCCGAGCCCCGCGCCCTTGATGGCCGCGGTGATCGCGAGCATCTCCCGCATGCCGGGGCCGCCCTTGGGTCCCTCGTAGCGGATGACGACGACATCGCCCGCCTGGATCCGGCCGGCCTCCAGCGCGTCCATGGCCGCACGCTCGCGCTCGAACACGCGCGCGGGCCCCTCGAACACGTCGGCGTCGAAGCCCGCGGACTTCACGACGGCGCCCTCGGGCGCGATCGAACCGTGCAGGATCGTGATGCCGCCCTTGGTGTGGATCGGGTCGGCGAAGGAGTGGATGACCTCGCCGTCGACAGGATCGGGGTCGAGCGCGGCGAGGTTCTCGGCCATGGTCCTGCCGGTCACCGTGAGGGCGTCGCCGTGGATGAGGCCCTCGTCGAGCATGGCCTTGAGCACGACCGGGATGCCGCCGTGTCGGTCGACGTCGTTCATGACGTACTTGCCGAACGGCTTCATGTCCGCCACATGCGGCACCTTGTCGCCGATGCGGTTGAAGTCGTGGAGGTCGATGTCGACCTCGGCCTCGCGGGCGATCGCGAGCAGGTGCAGCACGACGTTGGTCGACCCGCCCAGCGCCATCGCCAGCGCGATCGCGTTCTCGAACGCCTCCTTGGTGAGGATGTCGCGGGTGGTGATCCCCTGCTTCAGGAGATTGACGACGGCCTCGCCCGAACGGTGGGCGAAGTAGTCACGCCGACGGTCCGCCGACGGCGGTGCGGCCGAGCCCGGCAGCGACAGTCCGAGCGCCTCGGCGACCGAGGCCATGGTGTTGGCGGTGTACATGCCGCCGCAGGCGCCCTCGCCGGGGGCGAACGAGCACTCGATGCGCTTGAGGTCTGCCTCCGTCATGCGGCCCGCCAGACACGCACCGACGCCCTCGAAGGAGTCGATGATCGTGATCTCCTTCTCGGTGCCGTCGCTGAGCTTCACCCACCCCGGCGCGATCGAGCCCGCGTAGAGGAACACGCTGGAAAGATCGAGGCGGGCCGAGGCCATGAGCATGCCGGGGATCGACTTGTCGCAGCCGGCGAGCAGCACGGTGCCGTCGAGGCGCTCGGCCATGACGACGGTCTCGACGGAGTCGGCGATCACCTCACGGGAGACCAGGGAGAAGTGCATGCCCTCGTGGCCCATGGAGATGCCGTCGGAGACGGAGATCGTGCCGAACTGGAGCGGATAGCCGCCGCCGGAGTGCACGCCCTCCTTCGCACCCTGCGCGAGCCGGTCGAGGCTCAGGTTGCAGGGGGTGATCTCGTTCCAGCTCGACGCGATGCCGATCTGGGGCTTGTCCCAGTCGTCGTCGCCCATTCCGACGCCGCGGAGCATCCCGCGGGAGGTGGTGGCTTCGATGCCGTGGGTGATCACACGGCTGCGCGGCTTGATGTCGATCGATTCGTCGGGCTGGGACATGGTCGAAAGTCTATTCCCGCGCGGCAGACCGCTCGGCCGCCAGCGTGCTCAGGAGCGCGGCGAAGGCCGGGATGTCGGCGACCGAGACGGCGGCGGCGGTCTCCCCCGCTCCGACGCGCACGCCGAGATCCCCCGGTGCGAGGCTCTTCAGTGCATCTTCGTCGGTGACGTCGTCTCCGGCGAAGAGCACGGCATCGGCGTGCGTCATACTCCGCAATCTGGCGACGCCGGTGTCCTTGCCCTCATGCCGGAACGCGTACTCGACGATGTGGTGCCCGCTGCGGCGCCGCCAATGCGGGGCCTCCGCCGCCACGAGCGCGTCGACGCGCTCGAACGCACGCTCGCCGTCGGCATCGGTGGCCCGGCGCGCGTGCACGCCGAACCCGAACGACTTCGGCTCGATCCAGATGCCCTCGAGGTCCGCCGTCGCCTGCTCGGCGTGGGCGCGCAGCAGATCGCGCTTCTCGACGTCGGACGGGTCGTCCTCGACGGCGAGCACGCCCTGGCCGGGAAGCCAGTACTCGGCGCCGTGGGATCCTGCCAGCAGGATGCGCGAATCGTCGCCGTGCTCGGCGATCTCGCGCAGATCGTGGAGGCTCCGCCCCGACACCAGGGCGACCGTCGTCCCGGGGGCCGAGAGGAGGGCCTCGACGGCGGTGCGCGCCTCGGGGAGCATGCGGGCGGTCATCGGGTCGTCGACCAGGGGCGAGAGGGTGCCGTCGAAATCGAGCGCGACCAGCAGGTGCGGTGCGTCGACGACGCGGCGGAGCACGTCGTCGGCGGGCTGGAGGGCGGCGCTCATGCCACCGCGCCGTTCTCGCGCTTGGCGCGCCGGGTGCTCTCCAGCGCGTCGAGGAACGATTGCGACCATCGGGCCACGTCGTTCTCGAGCACCTTCTTGCGCAGCGCCCTCATGCGCCTGCCCTGCTCGGCCGGGGGCATGTCGATGGCGCGCATGATGGCATCCTTCATCCCGTCGATGTCGTGCGGGTTGATGCGCACCGCGCTGGCGAGCTCATCGGCGGCTCCCGCGAACTCGCTGAGCACGAGCACGCCGCGATTGTCGGTGCGGGTGGCGACGTACTCCTTGGCGACGAGGTTCATCCCGTCGCGAAGCGCCGTGACGAGCATCACGTCGGCGGCGAGGAAGAGGGCCACCATCTCCTCGCGGGGGAACGCCTGGTGCAGATAGCGGATCGCGGTGTGGCCCATCGTGTCGTAGTCGCCGTTGATGCGCCCCACGGCCAGCTCGATCTCGTCGCGCAGCTGCACGTACGACTCGACGCGCTCGCGGCTGGGGCTCGCCACCTGCACGAGGGTCGCGTCCTCGACGCTGACCCGCCCGTCCTCGAGAAGTTCGCCGAACGCCTTCATGCGGTGGCGGATGCCCTTGGTGTAATCCAGCCGGTCGACGCCCAGCAGGATCGCGCGGGGATTGCCGAGACTCTCGCGGATCTCCGCGGCGCGCGCCTGGATGTCGGGCCGCTCCGCCAGCTCCACGTACCCGGCGGTGTCGATCGAGATCGGGAAGGCCTTGGCCAGGGCCGTGCGGGTCGTGCCGTCCTCCAGCGGCACGGTGATGCCGGACGCCTTGGTCGTGTAGTGGTGCACGCGGCGCACTGCGCGCGCGAAGTTGCCGGCGTCCGCCACCCGCTGGAAGCCGATCACATCGGCCCCCAGCAGTCCGTCGAGCACCTGCCGACGCCACGGCAGCTGGGAATAGAGGCCGTATGCCGGGAACGGGATGTGATGGAAGTAGCCGATCGTGAGATCGGGCCGCAGCTCGCGCAGCATCTGCGGCACGAGCTGCAGCTGATAGTCCTGCACCCACACGGTGGCGTCGGGGGCGGCCGCCTCCGCCGCGGCCTCCGCGAAGCGCCGGTTCACCCTCACGTAGGAGTCCCACCAGACGCGCCGGTAGCGGGGTGCGGCGATGACGTCGTGGTAGAGGGGCCAGATCGTGTCGTTCGAGAAGCCTTCGTAGTAGTTCTCGATCTCCTCGGCGCTCAGCCGCACCGGGACGAGGAAGGTGCCCTCGAACTCGAACGGCTCCACGTCGAGGTCGGGCTGACCGGCCCACCCGACCCAGGCGCCGTCGGCCCGCCTCATCACCGGCTCGAGGGCCGTCACGAGGCCGCCTGGCGATCGCCGCCAGGCCTCCTCCCCGACAGCCCCGACCACCCTGTCCACGGGCAGACGGTTGGCGACGACGACGAGTTCTGCCTGGGTCACGGGACCTCCCTGATTGCGGCACTGCCGTCTTTCAGGCTACAGGGCGGTGCGCTCGCGATGTCCGCCCCGGTAGCGTGGTGCCCATGCGCACCTACCTCTTCAGAACGGGCCTGTTCAGCGCGATCACCGCCGGGATGACGCTGATGCGCGGCCTCCGCGACGACGAGTTCACATGGCGCACCGCGCTCGCGTGGATCAGCTGGGGGATCACTCTCGCGCTGGCGATCGGCGCCATCGTCGACACGCGGCGTGCGCGCCGCGGCACGCTCGCGCCGGCCGACTCCCCGATCTCGGGCAAGGAGGCCAAGATCCTGCGCGCGCGCATGCGCGGCTGACATCCGCCGAACAGGGGCGCCCGGCGTGCGGACGCCCCGGCGGGATCAGCGGGTGAGGATGAGCGCGTCGCCCTGACCGCCGCCCCCGCACAGCGCGACAGCGGCCGTGCCGCCGCCCCGCCGCACGAGCTCGTGCACCGCGTGCACGACGAGGCGGTTGCCGGATGCCCCGATGGGGTGGCCGATCGCGATGCCGCCGCCGTGCGGATTCACCACATCGTCCGAGAGCCCGAGCTCGCTCTGCGATCGCGCGACGACCGCGCCGAACGCCTCGTTGATCTCCACGACGTCGAGGTCCGCCACCGAGATGCCCTGCTTGGCGAGGGCCTTCTCGATCGCGCGCGCCGGCTGCGCGTGGAGGGAGTTGTCGGGGCCGGCGACCTGACCGGATGCGCCGACCACCGCCAGCACCTCCCAGCCGTTCTCGTCGGCGTGCGAGCGCGAGGTGAGGACGACCGCCGAGGCGCCGTCGGAGATCTGCGAGGAGTTGCCCGCCGTGATGGATCCGCCGGCGGCGAAGGCGGGCCGCAGCCCCGCGAGTGTGTCCACGGTCGTTTCGGGTCGCACTCCTTCGTCGGCGGTCACGACGATCGGGTCGCCCTTGCGCTGCGGGATCGGGACCGGCACGATCTCCGCGTCGAAGACCCCGGCGGCCTGGGCGGCGGCGGCGCGCTGGTGGGAACGGGCGGCGACGGCGTCCTGGGCCTCGCGTGTGATCTCGAGCCGGCCGTTGTGCCGCTCGGTGGAGGCGCCCATGCTCTCCGCGTCATATGCGTCGGTGAGACCGTCGTGGGCCATGTGGTCGAGGACCTCGATCGACCCGTACGTCCAGCCGTCGCGGGAGCCCATCAGGAGGTGGGGGGCCCGCGTCATCGACTCCATGCCGGCGGCCACGACCACCGCGGCATCCCCGGTCGCGATCATGCGCGCGCCGTCGATGACCGCGGTCAGCCCCGACAGGCACACCTTGTTCACCGACCCGGCGTGCACGTCCCAGGGGATGCCGGCCCCGACCGCCGCCTGACGGGCGGGATTCTGACCCGAGCCGGCGGCGAGCACCTGGCCGACGAGGACCGCATCGACGGCCTCGGCAGGGATGCCGCCCTTCTCGAGCGCGCCGCGGATGGCGGCGCTGCCGAGCTGGACCGCGGTCAGCGGAGCCAGCTGGCCCTTCAGTCGCCCCTGCGGCGTGCGCGCGGCAGCGACGATGACGACGTCGTCGTGGTTCATGCTTCCACCCTAAGTTCCTCGGCCGTGCGCAGCTCCGCGGCGACGGTCAGCGGCGGCTCGGTCGCCGCGATGACCTCGTCGACGGTCACGCCCGGAGCCACCTCGACGAGAACGAGGCCGTCCGCCGTCACATCGATCACGGCGAGGTCGGTGATGATGCGGTCGACGACCCCGCGGCCGGTGAGCGGCAGCGAGCACTCCTCGACGATCTTCGCCGAGCCGTCCTTCGCCACGTGCTCCATCAGCACGATCACCGTGGCCGCGCCGTGGACGAGGTCCATGGCGCCGCCGGGCCCCTTCACCATCTTCCCGGGGATCATCCAGTTCGCGAGGTCGCCGCCCGCCGACACCTGCATCGCACCGAGGATCGCGGCGTCGATCTTGCCGCCCCGGATCATCCCGAAGCTGGTGGCCGAGTCGAAGAACGCGGCCCCGGGAAGGGTCGTCACCGTCTCCTTGCCGGCGTTGATGAGGTCGGGATCGACACGCTCCTCGGTCGGGTAGGGCCCGACGCCGAGGATGCCGTTCTCGGACTGCAGCACGACGGTGACGCCGTCGGGCACGAAGTTCGGCACGAGCGTGGGCAGGCCGATGCCGAGGTTCACGTACGAGCCGTCGGCGAGCTCTGCCGCCGCGCGGGCGGCCATCTCGTTGCGGGTGCGTGCCATGGTTCAGGCTCCTTCGGGAAGGTCGCGGGCGGACGACTGTGCGACCGAGACGGTGCGTCGCTCGATGCGCTTCTCGATGCCGGTGCCGACCTCGACGACGCGGTGCACGTAGATGCCGGGCAGGTGGATGCTGTCGGGGTCGAGCTCGCCCGGCTCGACGAGCTCCTCCACCTGCGCGATGCACACGCGCCCCGCCATCGCGGCGAGAGGATTGAAGTTGCGGGCGGCTTTGTTGAAGACGAGATTGCCGTGACGGTCTCCCTTGGCGGCGTGCACGAGGGCGAAGTCGGTCACGATCGCCTCCTCGAGCACATACTCGCGGGGCCGGCCGGTGACATCGAAGATGCGCACGTCCTTGACCGGCGACGCGACCGCCACCCCGCCGGCGCCGTCGTAGCGACGGGGCAGGCCGCCCTCCGCCACCTGCGTCCCCACACCGGTCTGCGTGAAGAACGCGGCGATCCCTGCTCCCCCGGCGCGCAGCTTCTCGGCCAGGGTGCCCTGCGGGGTCAGCTCGAGCTCGAGTTCGCCCGAGAGGAACTGCCGCTCGAACTCCTTGTTCTCGCCGACGTATGAGGAGGTCATCTTGCGGATGCGCTTCGCGTTCAGCAGGATGCCCAGCCCCCAATCGTCGACGCCGCAGTTGTTGCTGACGATGCTCAGCTCCCCGGTCCCCTGCGCCAGCAGCGCTTCGATGAGGGCGATCGGGTTTCCGGAGAGGCCGAACCCGCCGACGGCGAGCGAAGCGCCGTCGGGGATGTCGGCGACGGCGTCCGCCGCCGAGGCCCAGGTCTTGTCGATCACGTGTGCTCCTTCTGACGTCGTCGTCGGTGATCCTCCCCTATCGTGCGACGACGATCGCCCGAACGCACGCCCGCGCTTGCGATGTGGAGACAATTCGTCGTAGCGTCCATATCGTGGACAACAGTTCGACCCGTTCGGTTCCGGGCGCGCAGTCGGTCGCGCGCGCCGCGCGGCTGCTGCGCCTGGTCTCGGGAGCGGGCGAAGCGGGGCTGGCGGCCGCGGACCTGGCGCGACGCGCCGACCTGACCCGGCCGACGACGCACCGCCTCCTCACCGCGCTGCGCAACGAGGGCCTCGTCGACCAGGACGACCGGAGCGGACGGTGGATGCCGGGCCCCGAGCTCTACCTCATGGGAACCGTCGCCGCCGCGCGGTACGACATCACCGCGATCGCCCGCGACATCGTGCGGTCCCTGGCGGTGCGCACCGAGGAGAGCGCGTTCCTCTCGGTGCGCCGGGGCGATGAGACCGTCTGCCTGCTGCGCGAGGAGGGGAGCTTCCCCATCCGGTCCTTCGTCCTGTCGGAGGGTGTGCGCTTTCCGCTCGGCGTGGCGTCGGCGGGGCTCGCGATCCTCGCCTTCCTCCCCACCCACGATGTGGACGCGTATTTCGAGCGGCACCCGGCGCTCAGCGACCGATGGGGGGCGTCGCACGCCGAGCCGCGCCTGCGCACGCGGATGCGGGAGACCCAGGAGCGCGGCTACGCCGTGAACCCGGGCCTCATCGTGGAAGGCAGCTGGGGCATGGGGGCCGCGGTGTTCAGCCGCGAGGGTCACCCGCAGTGGGCGTTGAGCCTCACCGGGGTGGAGTTCCGGTTCGGCGCGGATCGCCTTCCCGAGCTCGGGCGCGCGCTCCTGGCGCACGCCCACCAGCTCACAACGCGTATCGCGACGAGTCGCTGACCTCCGCGGCGGCCGCGGAGAGCTCGGCGCGGATCACCGCGGCGACCACCTCCGCACCGGCGGCCGACAGCACGATCGTGTAGTGGTTGAACCCCGGGATCCGCCGATGCGCCACGGCGCCGAACGCGCCCAGGATGCCGTCGAGGTAGTCCGCGGAGTAGAGGCCGGGCGGCTCGTCCTGGAGGCCGCGCGGCACCGTGAGCAGCACCGTGGGATGCCTCAGGGCGCCGAGCGCCGCCGGCAGCGCCTCCCCCGTGTTCATGTCGACGGTGTCCTCGGCGGTGGTCTGGTAGCTCGTCGCCGGGCGCAGCGCCCCGTCGCCGTCGTCCACCAGGTCGTAGGCGAGGTAGGCCTCGAGCTCGGGCGACCAGTCGTGCGCGAACGCCGGGTGGCGGCGCCAGAAGTCGAGGTAGTCCGACGCCGTGGCGAACCTCATCCCGAGGCGCTGCGCGGTGGGGCCGAGGATCCCTGCGACGAGGGTGTCGGCATCCAGGCCGGCGGGCACATCCAGCGGCATCCCGCCGTCGACGAGCACCAGCCGCGACACGAGCTCGGGATGCCGGTGTGCGAGCACCACCGAGACGAAGCCGCCCATGGAGTGACCCACCACGAGCGTCTGCGCGACGCCCAGTGCGTCGAGGAGGGCCGCCAGGTCGTCGGCGTGCGCAGCCATGCCGGCGGGGCCGGACAGGTCGTTGCTGCGTCCGCGCCCGCGCAGGTCGGGCGCGATGACGCGCACGCCGGGGAGCCGCTCCACGACGAACGGCCAGGCGAGGTGCGATGAGGTGACCCCGTGGATCAGGAGCACCGTGGGCGCGCCGTGCGCGCCGGGTGCGGCATCCGGCTCCCAGACCCCGGCGCGCAGCGCGCCGCCGTCGACCTGGACATCCACCTCGCGATAGCTGTGCCCGCTCATCGTGCCGTCCACCCGCCGTCCATCGTGTACGAGGCGCCGGTGACCATGCCGGCTTTGTCGGAGGCGAGCCAGCCGGCGAGCGAGGCGACCTCGTCGGCCTCGACCAGGCGCTTGACCGCCGTCTCGGTGAGCATGATCTTCTCGACGACCTCGCTCTCGGGGATGCCGTGGACCGTGGCCTGATCGGCGATCTGCTTCTCGACCAGTGGCGTGCGGACGTACGCCGGGTTGATGCAGTTGCTCGTCACCCCGTGCGCTCCGCCCTCGAGCGCCGTCACCTTCGACAGCCCTTCGAGTCCGTGCTTGGCCGAGACGTAGGCCGACTTGAACGCCGACGCGCGCAGGCCGTGGGCGCTGGAGATGTTGATCACGCGGCCCCAGCCCCGCTCGTACATCGCCGGGAGGGCTGCGCGGATGAGCAGGAACGGCGACTCGAGCATGAGACGCAGCAGCAGCCGGAACGCCGCGGGATCGAACTCGGTGATCGGGCTCACGCGCTGGATCCCCGCGTTGTTGACGAGGATGTCGACGTCGAGGGTGAGGTCCTCGAGCGCGGCGGTGTCGGACAGGTCGACCGCCCAGGCCTCTCCCCCGACGGCGGCAGCCGCCTCGCTCGCCGCCTCCGCGTTGAGGTCGGCGATGATCACGTGCGCACCGCGGCCGGCGAATTCGTGCGCGCAGGCGAGGCCGATGCCGCTGGCACCGCCGGTGACGAGCGCGCGGCGCCCGGTGAGGTCCTGATCGGTCATGCGGGACCGCCTTCCTGCCCGCGGGGGGCGAGTGCGTTGTCGATGAAGCGGGCCATGGCCGCGAAGACGGCGGGATCCAGCTCGCGCGGCGGGTTGCCCTCGGCATCCCGCTCCCACAGGAGGAAGCGCATGCCGATCAGCTCACCCATGCCCATGAGCGCCCACGCCGTCGTCTCCGGGTCGAGCGCGGCATCCACATCGCCGGCGGACTGCGCGGCGCGCAGGCCCGCCTCGTACCCCTCGACGATGCGGGTGTAGTGCAGGCGCAGCACCTCGGGTGAGACGAACTCCGCTTCGCGCACGACCCGGTACAGCGCCGGGTGCTCGGCGGTGAAGCGGAAGAATCCCGCGAACCCGGCACGTTCGGCCTCGAGCCGCGATGACGCTCCCGCCATCGCCTCGGTCATCGAATGGCGCACGCGACGGTTCAGATCGATGACGAGCGCCTCGAAGATCGTCTGCTTGCTGTCGAAGTAGAGATAGAACGTGCCGAGTCCGATGCCGGCGCGCTCCGTGATCTTCACGATCGACGCCTCGTGGTAGCCCTGCTCGGCGAACACCGCCTCGGCGGCTTCGAGCAGGCGTCCGCGCGTCGCCTCGCCGCGCTTGGTGAGCGGCTTGCCGGTGGCGGAGGAGACGGCGACGGCATCGTCGGCCGTGAGGTCTTCACTGAGCGGCATGGGAGGTCCTTCCGACGGCGCGGGCGCGCAGGCGGGAGCGCGCGATCTTGTCGATGGCCGACCGAGGGAGGTCGTCGACGAACTCCACGCGCACCGGAACCTTGAACGCGGCGAGCGTCTGCCGCGCGTGCGCGAGAACCTCGTCGACCGAGAGGACCCGCCCGGCGACCGGGACGACGAAGGCGACGCCGCGCTCTCCCCACACCGGATCGGGGACGCCCACGACGGCTGCCTGATCGATCAGGGGATGCAGCCGCAGCGCGTGCTCGACCTCAGCGGGAGCGACGTTCTCACCGCCCGAGATGTAGATGTCCTTCAGCCGGTCGACGATCGAGTACCGTCCCGCCTCGTCGCGCCGCGCCAGGTCGCCGGTGCGGAGCCAGTCGCCGTCGAGCGCGGCAGCGGTGGCCTCAGGATCGCCGAGATAGCCGGAGAACACGCTCAGACCCCGCACCCACACCTCGCCCGTCGCCGCGCCCTCGAGGACGAGACCGGTGTCGGGGTCGGTGAGCCGCACCGAGACATGCGGGTACGGGCGGCCCACGGCGCCCGGGTGCTCGGCCGCCTCGGCGGCGGGCAGGTACAGCACGTTGGGCGCGGCCTCAGTGAGGCCGTAGCCCTGCGTGAGCGGCACGCCGTGCTCGAGCCACGCCTGCCGCACCGACGGCGGCATCGTCGCTCCGCCGACCAGCGCCTGGGTCAGCGTTCCGACCTCGGCGGCCGCCCACCCCGGGTCGGCGGCGAGCATGGCGTACTGGGTCGGCACGCCCATCATCGCCGTCACCCGGCGCTCGCGGATCAGCTGGAGAGCCCGTGCCGGCTGGAAGGAGCGCTCGAGCACGACGGTCGCACCCACCCACCACGCCAGCAGCGGCTGGCAGTTCCAGGCGGCGATGTGGAACTGCGGCAGCATCGCGAGCACCACGTCGTCCTGCGTGAGCGGCAGAGCCTGACCGAGCGCGAGGTTGTTCCAGAAGCAGTTGGCGTGCGTGAGCACCACGCCCTTGGGCGCCGCCTCGCTGCCCGAGGTGAAGATGACCAGCAGCGGGTCGTCGTCGCGTACCGGACGCGCCGCGACGGGGTCGGCGCACGCCGGCGCCGAGGATTCGATCCCGAGGGATCCGAGCGGGGCGACCGGGGGCCGGGCGGCGGCGAGCCGCAGGCCCGCGTCGGCGAGCGCAGCGTACTCGTCCTCGACCAGCAGCAGGGCCGGGTTCGCCCGCTCGAGGGCGTCGCCGAGCTCGCGGGGGGTCAGCCGCCACGACAGCGGGACGAACGCGGCGCCTATGAGCGCGCAGGCGAAGAAGGCCACCACATGGTCGGTGGAGTTGCCCGACACCGTCGCGATGCGGTGTCCCGGGCCGAACCCTGCGGCGCGCAGTCGTGCCGCCAGGGCCGTGGCGCGCGCCGCCAGCGCGGCGTAATCGGTCGTGACGCCTCGATCGTCGATCGCAATGCGTCGAGGGGATGCCGCGGCGCGATCGGTCAGCCAGCGGCCGATCGTGTGCGCGCCGTCGTCGATCCCGTCGTCCCAGCTCACGCCCGCACCACCTCGGGCTCGCGGTCGCGGTCCGCCGCGTCGTCGAGCTGCTGCAGATCGCCGCGGGTGCGCTCGCCTCGACGGCGACGCAGCGCGGCGTCGATCGTGCCGGCGATGCCGCCGGGCAGGAACATGACGACGAGGATGAAGAGCACGCCGAGCAGGAACAGGGGCTCCGACAGCGGCACGCGCAGCACATCCGGAAGTCCCGCGATCATCTCCGACCCGGCCAGAACCGTGAGCCGCTGGTCCAGCAGCGTGTAGAGCACACCCCCCACGATGGCACCCCAGCGGAACCCGACGCCACCGAGAACCACCATGACGAGGATCGTGATCGTGAGATCGGCGGAGACGGACCGGGGAACCGTTCCCGACTGCAGCAGCATGTACGCGACGCCGGCGAGGCTCGCCAGCACGGCCGCGACGACGAAGATCACCAGCTTGACGCGGTAAGGCTGCAGCCCCAGCACCCGCACACGCTGCTCGTTCTCGCGCGAGGCGCGCGCCAGGTGGCCCAGTCGCGACGAGTCCACCCACAGGGTGACGAGATACACGGTGACGAGCACGGCGAGAGTGAACCAGTAGAGGTTGCGCGTGTTGATCACGCCGATCAGGATGTCGGGGACGTGTTCGGTGTTCAGGCTCAGGCCCTCTTCGCCGCCGGTCACCTGCGAATTGCGGCGGACCAGCACGGAGCCCGCCTGCGCGAAAGCGAGGGTGACCATCGCGAAGGGGATGCCCGACACGCGCATGGCCACCGCGCCGGTGAGCAGCGCGATGAGCATGCCGCCCACGAGCGCCAGGAACACGCCCGGCCACAGCGGCACGCCGAAGTGCTCCAGCGCGATCCCGAGGCCGTATGCGCCGGCGCCGAAGTACAGTGCGTGGCCGAAGGACAGCATCCCGGCACTGCCCAGCAGCAGGTTGTACGACAGCGCGAGAGAGGCGAACACCATGCACAGGGAGAGCAGGGCGAGCGTGCCCGGCTGGTAGGTGGGGGTGGGCAGCACGCCGGGGATCGAGATGTTCAGCAGCGGCAGCAGCGCCATGAGGATGACGAGAGCCGCGCCGCCCAGGGCCGGGATGAAGCGGCGGATGCCGCCCGAGGTCGCATTCTGCATGGTCATGCCTTCTTCCCCAGGAGTCCGGTCGGCCGCACCAGCAGCACGACGGCGAGCAGGATCACGACGATGAAGTCGCCCGTGCCGCCGAGGTAGGAGTTGGCGACCTGCTGGAGCACCGCCACCAGCACGGAGGCCACGGCGGCGCCGGTGAGCGAGCCCAGTCCGCCGACCACGGTCACGATGAACGCGAAGATCAGCAGTGTCGCACCCAGATGCGCCGAGACGAACGTCGAGTAGTGCATGGCCAGCACTCCGCCGATGCCGGCCGCCGCGCCGCCGATGGCGAACACGAGGGTGAAGGAGCGCCGCACATCGATGCCCAGCGCCGTCACCATGGACCGGTTCTCCACGCCCGCGCGGATGATCATGCCGTAGCGGGTCTTCTGGAGGAAGATGACCAGCGCGGCCAGCACGAGCGCGGCGGCGATCATGAGCACCCAGTAGGTGTTCGGGATGCGGGCCCCCAGCACCTCCGTCGTCTGGCGCAGCCAGGGCGGACCGGCGATGTGGATGGGATCGGTGCCCCAGATCCCCTCGAACAGCGCGACGGCCGCGAAGGAGAGGCCGACCGTGACGAGGACCTGCTCGATGTGGCGCTCGTACAGCGGCCGGATGAGGACGAGCTCGGTGAGGGTGGCGAAGACCGCGCCGACACCGGCGCCGACGAGGATCGACAGCAGGAACGAGCCCCACGAGTCCGTGCCGAGCGACTGCGCGACCATCCAGCCGATGAAGGCGCTCAGCGTGAGGAAGGCGCCGTGCGCGAAGTTCAGCACGTGCATGAGCCCGTAGATGAGGCTCAGGCCGCTCGCGACGAGGAAGTAGAGGGCGCCGAGGCCGACGCCGGTGACGAGGGTGAGGACGAGGGTGCTCATGCGCGAGGCTCCGGTGACTCGTGGTGGGCTGACGGCTCGGCGTGCACGCCCAGCAGACGCCGCGTCAGATCGTCGTCGTCGAGGATGTCGCGGGCCTTGCCGACGTGCACGACACGGCCGCCCCCGATCACGATCGCGTCGTCGGCGAGGCGGCGCACGACCTCGAGGTTCTGCTCGACGAGCAGGATCGGGACCGTCTTGGATGCTTCGGCGAGCGCGTCGGCGACCTCGGTGACGATCTTCGGCGCGAGGCCCTTGGTCGGCTCGTCGACGAGGAGGAGCTGGTTGTCGTTGAGGAGAGCCCGCGCCACCGAGACCATCTGCTGCTGACCGCCCGAGAGTGTGCCCGCGGGCTGCTCGCGCCGGGCGACCAGGTCGGGGAACAGCGCGTCGACGAACTCGCGGCGTGGAGACTTCTGACGCTCGGCGAGCGCGAGGTTCTCGGCCACGGAGAGCTTGGCGAAGACTTCGCGGTCCTCCGGCACGTAGCCCACGCCGCGACGAACGATGCGGTGCGTGGGGAGCGTGTCGATGCGATCGCCCGCGAGGACCACCTCGCCGCGACGGTGGATCAGGCCGAGGATGCCGCGCAGCGTCGAGGTCTTGCCGACGCCGTTGCGGCCGAGCACCGCCGTGATGCCGGTGGCCGGGACGTCGAAGCTGACGTCCTCCACGACCTGCTGGCCGGCGATCGTGCAGCGCAGTCCGCGCACGCTCAGGATGCTGTCGGTCATGCCGTCGTCCCCGTTCCGAGGTATGCGCTCTGCACGAGGGGGTCGTTCATCACGTTCTGAGGGGTGTCGTAGGCGATGATCGTGCCGAAGTACATGACCGCCACCTTCTCGACGAGCCCCATGAGCACGTCGATGTGATGCTCGACCATCAGCACGGTGCATCCCTTCTCGCGCTGCATCGCGCGGATGTTCTCCACGAGCCCGGGCACGTCGCCCGACCCGACACCTGCCATCGGCTCGTCGAGCAGCACGATGCTCGCGTCGGTGGCCAGCAGCACCGCGATCTCGAGCTTGCGCTTGTCCCCGTGGGAGATGTCACCGGCCGCGGCGTCGAGCTTGTGGTCGAGTCCGACGGCGGCGAGCTTCTCCAGAGCGGCCGTGGTCGCGGCATCCCCTTTCCGAGGGAATCGCAGCAGCGAGGCCGAGCCGCCGTGGACGACCTGTGCCGCCAGCCGCACGTTCTCGAGCACGGTGAGCCGCGGGAAGATGCTGGAGGTCTGGAAGGTGCGCCCCACTCCCGCCCGCGCACGCGCGGGCACGGAGTCCATCGTGATATCGCGCCCGTCGAGCAGGATGCGTCCTGCCGTGGGCTTCATGAGGCCGGAGATCACGTTGAACAGCGTGGTCTTGCCGGCGCCATTGGGGCCGATCACGCCGACCAGCGAGCCGGCGGCGATGTCGAGCCCGACATCTTTCAGGATGGTCGCCCCGCCGATCTGCAGGCCGAGGCCCTCGACGGTGAGGCGGGAACCGGACCCGGTCGGCAGCGTAGCCGCTGCGCCGGGCGCGGACGGGGTGGGGATGCTCATGCTGCGGGACCGCCTCGGGTCACTGCGCTTCGGCGGGCGCGACCTCGTCGGCCGACACCGTGTCGATGAGCTCGGGCACGAAGGAGCCGCCGTCGGCGACGAGCTTGACCTGGTACATGTCCTGGATGAGCGCGTGGTCGCTCTCGCGGACCGTCATCGTGCCCTTCGGGCCGTCGAACTCGAAGCCCTCGAGGGCAGCGACCATGGCGTCCACGTCGCCGGCGCCCTCCTGGATCGCGTGCACGATCATGATGGCGGCGTTGAAGCCGTCGGGGCTGAACAGGTCAGCGGTGCCGCCTGCGGCCTCGATCGCGTCGACCATCTCGGCGTTCACATCGTTGTCGGGCGCGCCGGAGAAGTAGTGGTTGAGGAAGTTGATCTTCTCCGAGGCCTCGCCGTACGCGCCGAAGGTGGCCGCATCACCGAGACCCGTCACGACCGGGATCTCATCGAGCACACCCTGCTGGCTCATCGCCTGCCACATGGCCCCCGACGTGGCGCCGGCCCAGGCCACGAAGACCAGATCCGGAGATGCCGCGAGCACCTGCTGCGCGAACGGCGTGAACTCCGTGACGTCCTCGGCGACGAGCACCGGCGTCACGGTCGCGCCCTTGGCGCCCAGGATCGCCTCGACCGCCGCCGCGTTGCCCTGTCCGAACGCGCTGTCCTGCGCGAAGACCGCGACGGTCTTGCCCTCGACGTCGTCGAGGAAGGTGCCGGCTGTCGCGACGTCCTGCGCGCTCTGACGGCCCGAGCGGAAGGTGTACTCGTTGATGCCCGTGATCGCGTCCGCAGCCGCGGGACCGGAGATGTAGAGGACCTTGTTCTGGGCGGCCTGCTCGGCCACGGCGAGGGCCACGCCCGACGACGCCGTGCCGGCGATGATGTTCACGCCGGAGCCGATGAGCTCCTTGACGGCGGTGACGGCCTTGTCGGCGTCGCCCGCGTCGTCGCGATTCTCGACGACGATCGTGGTGCCGTCGATCTCACCGGTTCCGCCGGTCGCGTAGTCGAGCCCGGCCTCGAAGGCGTCGAGGTACTGCTTGCCATAGCTGGCGAGCGGTCCGGTCTCGCTCGTGACGATGCCGACCGTGATCTCGCTGGGCCCGGCGTCTTCGGTGGCGTCTCCGGCGGGAGCGGCCGTGTTCGGCGCGCACGCCGCCAGGACGAGGGCGGCCGTGGCGACCACGGACCCCAGGAGCAACTTCTTCGTAACCCGCATGTGCGTGCCTTTCACCATTGGAAGGGGGTGGTGCCCGGGAGGGCTACCTGAAAACTGATTCAGGTGTCTGCAATCTAAGAACGGGAGCGCGTCGCCGTCAAGTTGAGCACGGTGTTCGCCGGGCGTCGTTACCGAATCGCGACCTGCCCGACCGCTTCCGGAACGTCGGCGGCCGTCGGTAGCGTGCGGGTATGACGATCGACGAGACGCTGCGGGACTGGCTCCTCGACTCGGATCCGGCTCTGCGGTGGCAGGTCGAGCGCGACCTGCTCGGCGCCCCGCCCGAGGTCTGGGAAGCCACCCGAGCACGCGTTCGCACCGAGGGCTTCGGTGCGCGGCTGCTTGCGCTGCAGGACGCCGACGGCCAGTGGGCCGGGGGTTCCTTCTTCCCCGCCGGCTTCTTCGACAGCGATGAGCCGCAACAGCCTGGCCAGCCGTGGATCGCGACGACGTGGGTGCTCAAGGACCTGCGAGAGTGGGGGCTCGACGCGGCCGCGCTCACGGACACCGCCCGCAGGCTCGCGGTGAACAGTCGATGGGACTACGACGATCTCCCCTACTGGGGCGGCGAGGTCGATGTGTGCATCAACTCGTACACGCTCGCGGCGGGCGCCTGGCTCGGTGCGGACGTCACCGACCTCGCGGCGTGGTTCCCGGCTCATCGGCTGGCCGACGGCGGCTGGAACTGCGAGGCCGAGGAGGGCGATTCGGTGCGCTCCTCGTTCCACTCCACGCTCAACGCGCTGCGCGGGATGCTCGCGTACGAGCAGCTCACCGGCGACCCCGGCCTGCGCGACGCACGGCGCAGCGGCGAGGAGTACCTGCTCACACGTCGGCTGATGTACCGCGCCTCGACGGGCGAGCCGGTCGGCGACTTCGTCACCCGATTCGTGTACCCGAACCGCCACCGGTACAGCGCGCTGGCGGCGCTGGACTACTTCCGCGCCGCTTCCCTCGCCGACGACACACCCCCCGATCCGCGGCTCGCGGAGGCGATCGAAGTCGTGCGGGCCGCACGGCGGGAGGACGGTCGGTGGCTGCAGTCCGCCCCGCTCGCGGGGCGCACGTGGTTCGATGTCGACGTCGCCGAGGGCGAACCCTCGCGCTGGCTGACGCTGTTCGCCACGCGGGTGCTCTCCTGGTGGGATGCCGCGCAGTGATCGGCCCGCTCGGCGGGCCTGAGCGGGAGCGAGAAAGGCGAAAGGGCTCCGTTTCCGGAGCCCTTTCGGTGGCTGTGCGCCCCCAGGGACTTGAACCCTGAACCCACTGATTAAGAGTCAGTTGCTCTGCCGATTGAGCTAGAGGCGCTCAGTTCGCAACGTGGCGAACCGAGGATCAACATTAGCATCACGATTGAGTATCGCGAAATCGAGGCCGGGTCCGGCCACGTATCCTTGATACTCGTGAGTTCCCCCCACCCGACCGGCGCCTACGACACGCCGTTCCCCGGCGATCTCTCGGAGGATCTGGCGCTGGCGCTGCGCCTCGCTGACGCGGCGGATCGGGCATCGATGAACCGCTTCGACGCGGCCGACCTGGAGGTCTCGCTGAAGCCCGACGCCTCGCACGTCACCGAAGCCGACCTTGCGACGGAACGGGCGATCCGCGGTCTGCTCGAAAAAGACCGCCCCGACGATGCCGTGTTCGGCGAGGAGCTCGGCGTCTCGGGCGCCTCGCGACGCCAATGGATCATCGACCCCATCGACGGCACGGCGAACTACCTCAAGGGCATTCCGATGTGGGCGACGCTCATCGCGCTGGTCATCGACGGCGTTCCCCGCGTGGGCGTCGTCAGCCAGCCCGCGATCGGTCGGCGGTGGTGGGCGGCGACGGGCCAGGGCGCGTGGACGAATACGCCCGATGGCGGATCGGCTCGGCTCCGGGTCTCGGACGTCGCATCGCTGGAGAGCGCCAGCGTCAGCTTCCAGAGCGTCCAGCAGTGGGACGACGTCGGTCGCGCCGACGACCTGCTGAGGCTCACCCGCGCTGTCTGGCGTGACCGCGGCTACGGCGATGCATGGCCGTACATGCTGCTGGCCGAGGGGCGGCTCGAGTTCGTCGCCGAGTTCGGTGTCAAGGAGTACGACATCGCCGCGCACGTGCCGATCGTGCACGAGGCCGGTGGCCGCTTCACCTCGTTCGACGGCGACGACACGCTCTCGGACCGTTCCGCGCTCGCGACCAACGGCATTCTGCACCAGACTTTCCTGCACCTGCTCCACTCCACCCGAACCTGAATCCCCGACACGGAGTCCCCCCATGCCCCGTCTTCACCCGCGCGTTCTCGCGCCGATCGGCCTCGTCGCGGCGACGCTCCTCCTCGCCTCCTGCGCCGGAGCCGCCGCACCCGAATCCCAGCCCGACACCGAGCCCACGACCGTCACCACCGAGACGGAGGCGCCCGCACCGGAGGCCACGCTCGAGCCCGCCGACGAGCAGCCGGAGCCCGGCGACGCCCCCACCTGCGAGACCCTGATCTCCGCGTCGCTCGTCGCCGACTTCGAGGAGATCGGCTGGACGGTGCGCGAGGACCCGTTCTACATCGGCGATCTCGAGCTCACCGACGGCATCCAGTGCGTCTGGGCCGACTTCGAGGGCCCCGCGGGAGACCACCTGCAGATGTTCGGCTGGGGTCCGATCAGCGCCGAGGAGGCCGAGTCGGCCCAGGACCAGCTCATCGCGCAGGGGTGGCAGCGCGAGGACGGCTCATCGGGCGTGTACATCACCGAGAACTCGCAGACGACGATCGCCACCGACGACGACGGGTACGGCATGACCTACCTGTTCGGCGACGGCGTGGTCACCTTCGCCGATACCAAGCAGGGCCTGGTGCTCATCGACTGGCCCCGCGGCTGACCTCTCGTGCCGGCGCACCAACGGAGGGCCGGATCTGATGATCCGGCCCTCCGTTGTCGTGAAGCCCCGTTGACACATCGCGGGGTCCTGCCGGTGGGGTGGGCATCCCACGCGACGTGCCCAGAGCCTGCGGGAGCGGGTCGCACGGCGACCGTTCGACGAATCGACGTCTGCGGTCGCCCCTCTCCCCCGCGTGCTCCGATGCGGCACCGCCTACGTTGGGGGCGCGTGCGGTGACTGATGTCGCTGCGTCTCCTCTCGACGATGTGCCAACGGGGTGGCTCTGAGTTGCGCTGTGGAGCTTTGGGTGTGAGGCGGGCCCGGGACTGCTCCCGGGCCCGCCTGTCATCACCGGTCTACGGCTCCGGCGGCGTCACCGTCCCGAGCACCGGGGTGTCCGAGATCGGAGATGCGGCCTGTCGGTAGACGCTGTCGGCGCCTACGAGACTCACCACGACCCGGAGGTAGAGGTCCACCGAGTCCGCGTCGGGGACGTACGTCGGAGACGACGAGCCCAGCGGGTTGATGAGCGGCTGCCAGTCCGTGATCGCGTTCGGCGCCTCGCCGTCGCCACCCCACCACGTGAAGCGGAGGTTGGTGACGCCGGTGGTGTCGAACGGCGTGGCCGTTGCGACCCCGAGGGACGTCGACTGGAACAGCTGCGCGGTCACCGGGGTTCCCTCGACCGGGTCGGTGCTGTCCATGACGACCGCCACGACCTGGTTGTTGCAGTTGACCCAGTCGCCGCCGGCCGTGATCTGGATGCAGGCGTCGGCGAACTGGATCCGCTCGATGCCGTGCAGCACATCCGTACCGGTGTTGTTGGCCGGCGTGGTCGCCGCGGTGTGCGTCACCCGGGTGTAGCCCGAGGTGAGCGATCCGATCGGCTCGACGAGGTAGTCGGCAACCGATCCGACGTACATCGCGGTGTCGATCGCCGTCGCCGCGTTCGGATCGACCACGATGTCGCGGGCGATGTCGATGTCGCCGGGGTTGAGCTGGCCGGCGAACACTGCGGCACGCAGCTGGGCTGCACTGTCGAAGAAGTTCCCGCCGGCGGTCAGCCGCACCCGGAGCATCGCGTCGCCGTCGATGTAGTCATCGCCGCCGCGACCCTCGATGAGGTCGTTGCCCGGTCCGCCGATGATCGGCAGGCTCATGCCCACGATGTCGGTCGGGTCGGTGCCTCGCATGAACGGCGTCGAGAAGTCCTGCGGGACTCCGTCGACCGTCGGCCGCAGCATCTCGACCAGGCCGTCCACCAGCTGGAGGGACGCCTCGGTCGCCTGCGTGTGCGGCAGTTCGTTCGGCGCGAACTCCTGGGCGACGAGCGGCCCGCGCAGCGTGTCGTTGCCCGACCCGCCCGAGAGGGCCTCGAGCTGCTCGTAGCGCGAGCGCAGCGGGTTGTTCGGCTCGAACAGGCGGGTGAAGGCCATGTCGGCGGTGACGTTCGCGGTCTGACCGTAGTAGGTCAGCCAGTCCCATCCGAGACCGCCGAGGTGGCGGTTCGTGCCGACCTGGGTGCCGACGATGATGTCGTCGCCGCCCTCGCCCTCCACGTCGTCGTTTCCGAGGCGACCGAGCACGACGTCATTGCCGCCGAGCGTGTCGTTCTGGAACTGATCGCCGTTGTCGCCCTGGAGGAGGTCGGCGTGGCCGCCGCCCTCGAGCCAGTCGTCGAACTCGCCGCCGAAGACGGTGATCCGGCCGGTCGTGCCGAGGATGATGTCATCTCCGATGCCGGCGAAGTAGGTCGAAGCCTCTCCACCGCCGTCGACCATGAAGTCGTCACCGAGACCGCCGATCGCGAGGTCGATGCCCGAACCCGTGTTGATCGCGTCGTTGCCCTGCTTTCCCTTGATGTTGTCGTCACCGAAGGAGTCGGTCAGGATGTCGTCACCCAGGCCGCCGACGAGGGCGTCGTTTCCGGATCCGCCTTCGATCCGGTCGTTGCCGTCGTAACCCCAGATGCTGTCGTCACCCTCATCGCCGCGCAGGTTGTCATCGCCCGCGGTGCCGTGCATCTCGACGTGCGCGTCGGTCTGCCACCGCCACTGCCCGTTGATGAGGCTCAGCCCCGGCTCCCGCTCACCGGCGGGAAGCGCAGCCTGCTCGTCGATGTCGACGATCGGGTCCTGCAGGGCGAAGATGTCGGCCGGCAGGTTGGACGCGTCCGTGTTCCTCTGGATGAGGTCGCTGAAGGTGTTGCCCTCCAGCGCCGCGAACAGCTGCTCGCCCTGGTTGCGGAACAGGTAGTAGAACCGGTCACCGAACTGGAGCTTCTCGAGCTGCGTCTCGAACACGTAGTTGAACGTCGACCCCAGCATGCCGCCGAACGGATCGAGCCGCTCCGCGAGTCCGCCCATCCAGAAGTCGACGTCGCCGAGGCCCGTCTCCTGCCCGGCCCAGGCACCCGTGCTGAACAGGAAGTCCAGTCGGTCTGCGGGGGCTTCGACGGGAGCCGGAGCGAACACCTGGAGCTGCTGCTCCGCAGCGAGCGACACAGCACCCAGCAGGCCGACCACCGCGATCTGCGAGGGGTTGAGCCGGTCGAGCTCGGTCATCACTACGCCCGGGATCACGGTCGGGAAGCTCACCAGGATCGGGGCCCCTGCGAGACCCGCAGCGGGGCCAGCAGCAAGCGCATCGGGGAAGTTGAACCCAGTCGTGATGAACGCAGACGCGGCTCCATCCGGGAAGTACGTCTCGCTGATGAGCGCCGAGGTGATGAACCGGTCTGCGCCACCGATGCGCGTCACTGTCGGCGCGAGGCCTGTGACCTGCGACTCGACGTTGGGGCCGACGACGCCGGTACCCCCGAGCAGAACGATCTCCGTCGGGTCGAGCCGGTCGATCTCGGCGAGCGTCGCTCCATCGAGTGCGTCCGGAGCCGTCAGCAGGATCGGTGATCCGTCGCGGGCTGCAACCGCCGCTGCCGAAAGGGCGTCGGGGAAGTTGAAGCCGTTGGCGACGAACACACGCTCGACACCCGGGTTCGCGAACTGCTGACTGATCGCCACGGCGGTCTCGAAGCGGGTCGCTCCACCCAGACGCTCAACCACTCCGCTCGTCGCGTAGTTCGTGAGAACTGCCTGTGTCTCGGCGCTGATCGCCCCGGTGCCGCCGAGGATCACGATGCGCTCAGGCTGCAGCCGCGCGAGCTCGGCCGCTGTGGCCGACGGGATCTCACCGTCGACGCTGTGCGTCGCGAGCAGCAGCGGACCGCCTTCCGCACGAGCGGCGGCACCGCCGGCCAGACCGTCGGGGAAGTTCATGCCGTTCGTGATGTAGGCGACGGGGACAGGTCCTCCGTCCGGGAAGGAGCGCTGGCTCACCGTCGCGGCCGTCTGGAAGCGATCGGTGCCTGCCAGACGCACCGTGAACTCCTGGCCGGCCGGTGCACCGTTGACCAGCAGCGATGCCGCCTCGCGCTTCTCATCGATCGTCGTCGCGGCCTGCACCGTGGGGTGCGTGCCGTAGGCGGCGATGAAGTTGACCAGCGACGCACGCTCGCCACCGCGACCGAAGTTGTCTCCGTTCTTGGTGTTGCGGCCGAAGTCGTCCCAGCTCGTGTACGGACGGAGAGCCGGATCGCCGGTCGCCCCGAAGAACGTCGCGCGAGCTTCCTGCAGACCCGGCACACCGGTGTCGCGTCCGCGCAGGAGGTTCATCGTGGGCAGATCGAGCGGCAGACCCAGGAGGTTGTTGCGCAGCACATCGACGACGTGCTCGTCGATCTGGCTGCCGACCCGACCGGTCATGCCGTTGATGAGGGATCCTGCCGCCTCGTCCGGGCTGAGCGTTCCGTTCTCATCGAACAGCTCCGGGTTGAGGAAGCCGGTGAGCAGCGGCACATCTTCCATCGGCGCGCCGCCCTCGACCGCTTCGCGACCGATCTCCTCGGTCATCAGCGAGTGGCCGAAGCGGTAGACGACGTGGGCGAACTCAGCGGTGATCGATGCATCGACCGCGGCGTTGTAGGAGTTCTCGTTGCCGACGATCGGATCGATCTGCGGCGCGATCTTGCGACCGAACTCCTCGAACACCAGGTGCTGGTACTGCATCTCCGTGGCGAACTTCGCCGCCTGGAACAGACGCTCGTGGTAGCTCCAGTCATCGGCGTTCCAGCCGTCCGGGAGCGACGCCGGGTCTCCTCCCGCCGGGAAGTACCCGGGAAGGTCTTCTCCCGCCTTGTCCGACGCGTAGCTGTGCGGCTCGCCGCGGAAGGCCTTCGCGAACTCGGCGATGCCGCCGCGCTCGTCGGAGTCCTGCGCCTCGAGCTCGGGACGCAGCCCGTTCAGCACGTCCTCGATCTGACCGGCCATGCGGTTGTGCTCGGAGTGGAACACGTGGTGCACCGCGGTGAGGCCGATGTTCTCGTTCACGCGACCGTCACCGGCCATGAAGTGCTCGTTGAGGATCGCATTGTCGTAACCGGTGAGGACCGGCTCGCCGTTCTCGTCGAGGATCGGGTCGCCGTTCTCGTCGAACCGCGGCACCAGGTTCCCGTCGTCGTCGATGACCGGCGTCGCGCCGTGCGCGATGTCGTCGAGGAAGCCGTGACCGGTGCCGAGCACGTTGTCTGGCACGTCGACGCCGCCCGGGGCGGCCGAGACGAGTCCGCCGCCTTCGACGACGTACTGCGGGTAGCCGTTCGCCCCCGGGATGAAGTTACCGTAGGGGTCGACCGCGATCTGCGGAACATCGAGGAGGTCGGCGTCGGTCAGGTTGATGCCGAGGATGTCGCGCGCCTGGTTCTTGAGGTCGCGCCACTTCGACATTCCGCCGTTGACGCCCTCGATGAGCCGGCCGGTCGCTGCCGGGACTCCGTCGACGAGCTCGTACTCGCGCAGGAACACCTGGTGAGAGGGCACCGACGCGTACGTCTGGTTCTGGTCGATGAACGGCGACGTCAGGTTCGTGTGCTCGGTCGAGTCCTCGAAGCGCGTCGCGCGGGAGAGCGTGAGGAAGTTCGAGTACGTGTCCGGGTCGCAGTCGATGCCGTCGACGCGAACGCCCTCGGGCGTGCAGAACAGCGGGTCGTCCTCATCGAGCGGGACGATCAGGGTGCCGTTGCCGCCCTTGCGGACCAGGTCGAGGCCGTGGTCGAAGAACTGGCCGAAGAAGCCCAGGAACGTGTTGAACGGGGCGGAGAGGGCCTCGTCGGGGGCGCTGTTGGGGATGATCACCCGGTTGGTGCCGGGAACCGGGATGGCGGTCCCAGCGTCGAGCTGGTTCACGATCGCCGGGTTGTCCGTCGTCTGGTCGACGATCAGGTTGCTGATCTGCCGAGGGTGGGCGTCGTAGACGTTGCCCTCGATCTGCTCGTAGCAGGTCGTGCCGGGGTCGCAGGCATCGCTGATGCCGGGTGCGTTCGCCTCGAAGCCCAGATCGAGCACCTCCGGGTCGGCCTGGCGCCACTCGGTTCCCAGCAGACGCGGGAACACGTTGTCGGCGGCTCCGAATTCGGACTGATCGATGAGGAGGTTGTTGAACGATCCGTCGACGGTGCGCACGCCCGCGGGGCGGGCTGCGTCGTTCACGCAGTTCTGCGCGAGATCGTCGGGGAGATCGCAGAGGAGTTCGTAGTTCGAGGGATCCAGGACATCGGCAGCGTGGGCCTCGGAGATCTGGATGTTGCGGAGGATGAATTCGAGGTCGTTCTGCGTGAGGACGAAAGAGGGATCGTCATCTGTCGCGGCTATCGCCGGTGGTGGTGGCGATGCCATCAGCATCGTAATGATCATGGCCGCGGCGGCCAGGACCGCGACGGCGGCCCTTCCCCACGGCGTACGGACAGTCGGATCGGTTGCGTGAGCGTCCACGGCAACGGCCTCCATGCCGGTGCGAGCACCATTTCCCCAGTTGACGGGCGACGTTCCCCAGTTTTGATCGCCGTCCGGTAACCGGTGGGCGGCCGGCTACACGAGTGTTTCTACTCCACCCGTTGGCGAACTTCAAGCAAATACACAGAATTGCCTGCGGTCCGTTTCACCGCGCGCTGCATGATCCCTTCACCGCGCGACGCGGCGAGGTCCGGAATCGACCCCACATCCCCGCGACCGAAGCCCGGCCGCCGACCGGGGACGGGCGGCGCCCGCGCCGCGGCCGGAGAGCCGGCCACTCGGGAGACGACGCCGATGAGGAGGGTGAGGGCGGCGAAGAAGGCGACGAGAGGGTCATCGACCGGACTCAGCCAGACGAGCCCGTCATCGGTGACGTCATCGGCCACCCACACTGCCTGGTCCGCCGACAGCGTGGTCGTGGGCGAGGACTCTCCCCGCCGGTCGGTCTCGACGACATCGCCGGCCAGCAGCAGCACGAACGCGACGAGTGCCGCCGCGACGGCACCGCGAACGCGGGCTGCTCCCCCAGACATGGACCAGACCTTACTCCCGCGTCAGCGTCGGTGTCACCCCGCGACCGGCTCGAGTCGCTCTTCGGCCACAGGAGCCGGCAGATCCTCTCGCGGAGGATCATCGCGCGAGAGCCGACTGGGCCACCAGGTGCGTCTGCCGAGGTCGTAGGCCGCCGCGGGCAGCAGCAGCGTACGCACGACGAACGTGTCCAGAAGCACGCCGAACGCCACGATGAACGCGATCTGGGCGAGGAAGAGCAGCGGAAGCACGCCGAGCGCCGCGAACGTGGCCGCCAGCACGATCCCCGCAGAGGTGATGACACCCCCGGTGAGCACGAGGCTGCGCAGGATCCCCTCGCGTGCCCCGTGGGTCGAGGTCTCTTCGCGGGCGCGCGTCATCAGGAAGATGTTGTAGTCGACGCCGAGGGCGATGAGGAACACGAACGCGAACAGCGGAACGGTGGGATCGGCTCCGGTGAACCCGAACACCGTGTTGAAGACGATGGCGGAACCGCCGAGTGCGGCGCCGAACGACAGCACGACCGTGCCGATGACCAGCAGCGGCGCGACGAGCGAGCGCAGCAGCAGCATCAGGATGAGGGTGATCGCCAGCAGCACCAGCGGAATGATGATCGCACGGTCCGAGGCGGCCGCGGCGTTGGCATCCAGGTCGACGGCGGTGGGGCCGCCGACGAGCAGGTCGGTGCCCACGGCATCCAATGCGCCCCTGAGGTCACGCACGGTCTGCTCGGCCGCGAGCGAGTCCGCGGCGTCGTCGAGGGTCACCTCGAGCAGCACCTCGTCGTCGACCACGATGGGCGCCAGCGCGATGCCCGCGCCCGCCGCGAAGGGCTGGATGCCCTCGGCGGTGATGGGCGTCGGCCCGCCGAGGGTCGCGATGCGCACATGGTCGACGCCCTCGACGTCGAGGATCGCCGCGGTCGCGTCGAGCATGCGCGCGGTGTCGACGATGACGATCGCGGGTGTCCCGGCACCGGCCGGGTAGTGCTCGGCGAGCACGGCGAGCCCGTCGCGCGCATCCGACTGCCCGAGCACGTACTCGCTCGACGGCGAACCGTCTGCCCGCAGCTGCGTGATGCCGGCGCACAGCACCAGGAGCGCGACACCCGTGATGATCCAGACCTTGCGATGGGACCGCCGGATGAGGGCCGCCAGGCGCACCCAGAGGCCGGAGCCCGCCATCGCGTCGACGGGCCCCTCCCCCGCGGCCGGCCGGATCCGCCGCGGCCAGAAGGCGACGCGCCCGAACAGCGCCAGCAGGGTCGGGAGCAGGGTGAAGCTCGCCGCCAACGCGAAGAGGATGCCGATCGAGGCGATCGGGCCGAGCGTGCGGTTGGAGTCGAGTTGGCTGAACAGCAGCACCAGCAGCGCCGCGATCACGGTGAGACCGGATGCGAGGATCGGCTGCCAGCTGCGCCGCAGCGCCTCGGCGGTCGCCCGCCACCGCGAGGGGTGCACGCGCAGCGCCTCCCGATAGCGCGACACGTAGAGCAGCGCGTAGTTCGTCGTCGCGCCGACCACGAGGATCAGGAGGATTCCCTGGGTCTGTCCCGCGAGCAGGATCACGTCCGATCGGGCGAGGGATGCCACGACGAGCACCGCTCCGCAGAGGGCGGACAGGCTCGTGAACAGCACGAGCAGCGGCAGGATCGGCGAGCGGTAGACGATGATGAGGATGAGCAGCACGGCTCCGAGCGCGACCAGCAGCAGCAGACCGTCGATCCCGGCGAAGGCCGCGATGATGTCGGCGGTGAAGCCGGCCGGGCCGGTCACATAGACCGCCGCCGCCGTCGGCACCGCGTCGGCGAGATTCGCCCGCAGACCCGCGACCGCCTCGTCGACCGCGCCCTCCGACTCGATGGGTATCACCATCTCCGCGGCGAGCCCGTCGTCGGCGACGATGAGAGGCGTCGATCGGAAGATCGGGACCCCCTCGATCGGCTCCATCCGCTGCACGTCCCGCGCGATCAGCGCGGAGTCGTGGCCCTCGAGTGGCTCATCGAAGGTGAAGACCGCGACGGCGTAGATGAATCCCTCCGCGCGGAACTCCGCCTGCGCCTCGTTGACCAGCGTCGATTCCGCGCTCGCGGGCAGGAACTGCACGCGATCGTTCGTCCCCAGATCGTTCAGCTGGCTGAACGTGCGTCCTCCGACCGCGAAGATCGCGAGCCAGACGACGAGCACCCCCGCCACGATCAGAATCCGCCGCACTCTCGCCCACGACCCCAGAACGGCATTGTCCCCAGTTGCCATGGCACAGACGATAGGCGAAAGGCCCCGAACTCCCTAGAGATTCTTTCCGCGCGCGTGCGCCGCGTAGGCTCGATCGTCATGGCCGCAGGCGCGACGATCCACACTTTCGATGTCCAGCTCGCCGACGTGGATCGGGGTGTGTACGAGACTCTGGTGCTGCGCGTGGCGCGGCATCCCTCCGAGACCGACGCGTTCATGCTGACGCGGCTGCTCGCGTACTGCCTCGAGTACGAGGAGGGAATCTCGTTCAGCGAGGGCGTCGCGGCGACCGACGAGCCCGCGGTGCTCGTGCGCGACCCCACGGGACGTCTCACCGCCTGGATCGAGGTCGGGGCGCCGGATGCCGCGCGCCTGCACACCGGCAGCCTCCGGTCTCCGCGCGTCGCCGTCTACACGCACCGCGACCCCGAGAAGGTGACGGCGCTGTACGCCGGCAAGAAGATCCACCGCGGCGACGCGATCTCGGTCTTCAGCTTCGACCCCGGATTCGTGGATGCCGCCACAGCGGCGATCGCGCGACGCAACAGCGCCACGCTGTCGGTCACGGAGCGCCACGTGTACCTCGATCTCAACGGCGCGACGCTGGAGACGGACATCCACGAGCGTCCCGCCGTCTGAGTCAGTCCTTCGCGCCGGCCCCGTCCTCGCGCTCCTCCCGCAGCAGCCGCTGCAGCTCCGCCACGGTCTCCTCCGACCTCGCCAGCAGCGTGCGAAGCTGCGCCGCCCGGCTGGCATCCGCCCCGACCTGCTCCGGGAAGACGACCGCGTCCGCGGTGGGGGCATCGTCGTCGCCCGATGCGGGAGAGAGGAACAGATTCGCCAGGTACCCGGTGAAGGTGCCGAAGATGCCGACCCCCACGACGATGATGAGAGCGCCGACGAGTTTGCCCGCATTCGTGACCGGGTAGTGGTCCCCGTAGCCGACGGTCGAGATCGTCACGAGCGTGTACCAGAGGGCGTCGGCCGCCGTGGTGATGTTCGCGCCTTCGGCGTGCCCCTCGATCGCGAGTACGGCGATGCTTCCGAACTGCATCACGAGCACGCCCATCAGCAGCAGCGTGAGGAGCGTGCTGTTCGCGCGGTCTCGCGTGAGCGTGAGCCAGATCGTGCGCGCCCCCACGTGCGAGACCAGGCGGATGACGCGCCCGAGCCGGAACAGCCGCAGCACCTTGAGTCCCGGCAGCGGGACGCTGGCGATCAGGTCGGCCCATCCGAACCCGCGGAAGAAGTAGCGCAGCGCCGATTCGGCGGTGAAGAGCCGATAGAGGAAGTCGCCGAACAGGATCGCGCTCAGCAGCGCATTCATCGTGTAGAGGATCGTCTGCACCGCGCCGTCGGCGGCGAACACCACGATGAGCACGAGGTTGACGATGGACAGGATCGACAGCGCGCCGATGAAGATCTCGTACGGCAGGCTCTTCAGCTCGCTGCGGTTCTTTCTCGCCACCCGGTCTCCGTCCTCGCCGCTCCGGCGCCGAGCCGACCGCGCGGCGCGGCACTCAGACTAGTACCGACCGGGCCAGGGTCCGGCGGACTCAGCGGTCGATGCGCACCACCTCGTATTCCGTGTCGGGCGTCGGTGTCACACCGAACCGGGCATTGGGCAGGAGGAGACTGGATCCGTAGCGGGCGACGGTGGTCGGCACGCGGAAGTCCGGATCGGTGAGGGTCTCCACGAGCACGCCGCTGGTTCCGCTCGCATTCAGGCGGACGACCGCCACCTGATTCAACTGGTTCTGAACGACGTAGAGGGTGCGACCGACGACGAGCATCCCGTCACCGGCGGGCAGCGATGCGCCCCCCAGATCGACGCGTGTGGCTTCTCCCGTTGCGGGATCCACTCGGAAGAGAGTCGCCGTCGCCGATTGGATCACCAGGAGGGCCTTGTGATCGGGTGTCTGGGTGATGCCGTTCGCGTTGAAGCCCGGCTGCTGCACCCACTCGCCCGTCAGGGGCAGGGTCATCGGCGCGTCGGACACTGCGCCCGAGGGACCGACCGGCACGAAGTACAGCTCCGGAGCGAAGCTGTTCGTGAACCACGCACCGTCGTGGGTGAGGACGACGTCGTTGATGAACGCGCCCGCCGCGGCGAGCTCGACGTCGGCGAGCAGGCTGCCGGTCGCCGAGTCGATCACGCGTGCGGTGCCGGAGGGGCCGCCCGCCACGAACAGGCGTCCGAACTGATCGATCTTCAGCCCGACCGAGGGCGTGCCGGGGCCTTGGCTGATGATCTCACCCTCTCCGGAGCGCACGTCGACGGCGTAGATGTCGCCGTCGGCGAGCGAGCCGAGATACGCGGTGCCGCCAGGACCGATCGCGATGCCCTCGGGCTGGAAGCCGTCGGGCAGCGGGATCAGGTCTTCGACCGCACCACCGCCTCGGGACGCCTGCGCACCGTAGGCGGCGCCCGCCGAAACGACGAGCAGCCCTGCCAGTGCGACGACGGAGAGTGTACGTGCAACTCTGCGACCGGACATGGGCACATGCTACGTCCGATCGGGCCGCGATGTCAGGCCCTGTGCCGGCCGGGCACCGTGGCACCTGTGACGGGCGATTTCTGGGCGATTCGAGTTCCCGGCGCCACTCCGCAGGCAAAGGAAAGCCCCGCGATCCTTACTCTCGTAAGGGATCGCGGGGCTTGAACTCCGTGACAGCGGCAGTGGAGATGGGGGGAATCGAACCCCCGTCCATCGCTGAAAGCCTGGGGCTTCTCCGGGCGCAGTCTGTGTGAGCGTTCTGCTCGGCCCCGACCTTTGGCACAGACACACAAGTCGACGGGCCCAGCCTGAGAAAAGTCCCGCGTGACGCTCAGGCGACGTCACGCAGCAAGATCCCTAGATGACGCCAATACCCGTGACGGGATCAGTCACGGATTGACGGAGTCGGGCTCGCTGCTCAGGCAGCGAGGGCGAACTCGGACTGCTTCTTTTCGGCAGTTATTGGTTTGCAGAGATCGTTAACGAGATAACCCTGCATCCTCGGCCCGCTTCTCGCAGATTCGCAGGCGATGTCGAAACCGATCATCCCCGTGGTCCTCAAGGAGGTTCCCTCGCGCGGAGGGGCCGCTGTCACGCTGTGGAGTTTCCAAATGCTCGGGATGCTTCGCAACCGAGCACATCAGAGTACAACGGATCGCACCCCGGCGCCATTCCGCAGCCGCCCCCGGGCGCGACGTAGAGTCGCCTGGTGACCGATTCGCCCACCGCGCTCCCCCGTCCCGGCATCGCCGATCGTCTGTCGCGAATGATCCAGCTCCCGACCGTATCGGCAGAGCGTGATACCCGCGGGGACGCCCCGTTCGACGCCTTCGCGGCGCTCCTGACGGAGCTGTATCCGCTGGTGCATGCGCACCTGACGTTCGAGCGGCTCGGCGCCACCGTGCTGACCTTCCGGTGGCGCGGGCGCGAGGCCGCGGCATCCACCGCTCCGCTCGTGCTGATGGCGCACTACGACGTCGTCCCCGTCGACGAGAGCGACCCGTGGACCTACCCGCCCTTCGAGGGACGCATCCAGGACGGCTGGGTCTACGGACGCGGGGCACTCGACGACAAGGGGCCGCTCGCGGTGGTGCTCGAGGCGGTCGAGAACCTCCTCGCTGCCGGATTCACGCCGGCGCGCGACGTGGTGCTCTCGTTCGGCGGCGATGAGGAGGTCTCGGGCGCCTCGGCCCGTGTCGCCGCCCGGAACCTGCACGAGCGCGGCGAGCGCCCCTGGCTCGTGCTGGACGAGGGCGGCGCGGTGGTCGACGCGCCGCTGCCCTTCGTCAAGGGAACGGCCGCGATGATCGGCGTGGGCGAGAAGGGCATCCTGACCCTGCGGCTCACCGCCCGCGGGGAGGGGGGTCACGCGTCGGCACCCCCGAAGAGGACCGCGGTCGGCCGGATCGCGCGGGCCGTGGAGCGCCTGTCGCCGGACACGTTCCCCGCGCGCACCCCTGCCGCCGTCGCGCGCATGCTCGAGCTGTTCTCGCAGCGCTCGAGCGGCGCGGCGCGTGTCGTGTACCGCCTGCTCTCGGCGGCGCCGCCGCTCACCGCGCGCGTGTTCACGTTGCTCGGCGGCGAGCCGGCCGCCCTCGTGCGCACCACGGTCGCCGCGACGATGCAGTCCGGCGGCACCGCTGCGAACGTGCTCCCGTCGCAGGCATCGGCGACGCTCAACCTGCGGATCGCTCTGGGCGAGACGGTCCAGGCGACGGTGCGGCGGGTGCGCAGGCGCATCGCCGACCGGGCGGTCGAGGTCGAGGTCGTCGAGGGCGACGACCCGTCGCCCGAATCCGCCACCGACAGCGCGCAGTTCGCCCTCATCGCCGAGGCGGTCGCCGTCTCGCACCCCGATGCGGCGACCGTGCCCTACGTGATGATGGCCGCGACCGACTCGCGCCACTTCCACCGCTACGTGCCCGCGGTGTACCGCTTCGCCCCGCTGGAGATGAGCGCCTCCCAGCGCGCCTCGATCCACGGCGTCGACGAGCGGGTCGAGATCGCCGCCCTCGAGCGCGGGGAGCGGTTTCATCGGACGCTGATCGAGCGACTACAGTGATCCCACCCGTCGCCCCACCCCGAGGGCGGACCTCATCCCCACAGGAGCAGCGATGACGCAGCGCGTCACGTTCGGCGCGCTCGCCGCCGTCGTCGGATTCCTCGCGTTCGTCGAGTTCACCAGCGGCGTGATCCAGGGCTACTACACGCCGATGCTCTCGGACATCGCCCGGCACCTCGGCGTGCACGACGCGGACGTGAACTGGCTCGAAGGCACCCAGCTCATGCTGTCGGCCCTCGTCATCCCCGCCTTCGCGCGCCTGGGCGACATGTTCGGCCACAAGCGCATGCTCGTGATCTCCACGGCGGTGACCGCCGTGGCATCCCTCGCCCTGCCGTTCGCGAACTCGTTCCCGCTGTTCCTCGCGGCCTGGACGCTGCAGGGCTTCTACGCGGTGTGGCTGCCCCTGGAGATCGCACTCATCTGGTCGCGCGCCCGTTCCGCCCCGAACCGCGCGGCCGTCACCGCGAAGGCCGCGGGCTTCCTCGTCGCCGCGCTGGAGCTCGGCGCGATCTCGGGTGCCCTCGCGGGCGGCGCGCTCATCGACACGCTGCCGCTGCAGGTCGTGCTGCTGATCCCGGGCATCGCGGTGACGATCTGCTTCTTCATCATCCTGTTCGGCGTGAAGGAGTCGCCCGACCCGATCGGCGGCAGGCTCGACACGGTGGGCCTCACGCTCGTCTCCATCGCGCTGGTCGCCTTCACCGGGGGGCTCTCGCTGCTGCGGCTCAACGGCCCGGCCGACCCGATGTCGTGGCTGGCCGTCATCGTCGGCATCGGCCTGTTCGTGCCGTTCGTGTGGTGGGAGCTGCGCCATGACGATCCGCTGATCGACGTGCGGATGTTCGCCTCGCCCGCCCTCGGCCCGGTGTTCCTGACCGCGGGCCTGTTCGGCATCAGCGTGCTGGGCGCGCAGGCGCCGCTGTCGACCTTCGCGCGCACCGACCCCGAGGTCTACGGTTACGGGCTCGGCGTCTCGGGCTTCTCGGTGTCGCTCGTCATCGGCGTGTATCTGATCGCGATGATCGCGAGCGCGCTGCTGTACCCGTCGGTCGCCCGCCGCATCACCCCACGACGCGCGCTCGTCACGGCGGCGGGCCTGGTGGGCATCGGCTTCCTGCTGTTCGTGCCCTTCCACGACGGCTACACGATGGTGATCGTGAACATGGTCATCGTCGGCCTCGGCTCCGGCGCCCTGGTCGCCGCGCTCCCGGCGGCCGCCGCCTCCGCGGCGCCCCACCGGCAGACCGGGGTCGCGACGGGCCTCACCAACTCCGTGAAGACCGTCGGCGGTGCGATCGCGTCGTGCGTGTTCGGCATCGCCCTGTTCCACGGTGCGACGGCCGCCGGCACGGCCGCCGAGGGCACGGCCGGATCGTTCTCGGGGTACCTGACGGTGTGGATCGTGTGCAGCGCGGCGGCGTTCGTCTCGGCGGCGCTTCTGCTCACCGTCGTGCCGAAGGACGCGTTCACCGACCGCGTTGCCGCGGTCGCCGACGGCGAGCCCGCGACGATGCCGCACGTGTGACCGGTCCCGGGCTAGTGTCGGATCCATGAGCGCGCGGGCCGTCTGGATCACCGCCGCGGCCGTTGCCGTCGCCGTGGTCGTCGCGGTGATCGTGTGGCTGGCGGTGAGCGGCCCGGGCCCGGCATCCGCCCCCACCCCGACCGTGTCGCCCACCCCGACCGCCGGCACGACGGAATCGCCGTCACCGTCACCGGAATCGACGCCGACCGCGACTCCCACCCCCACCGCGGCCGCGATCCCCTGCGACGACCTCGCCACCGACGAGTTCCTCGCCCTGGCAGCCGGCAACGGCTGGACCTGGTGGCAGACGCAGGACGAGCAGATCGGGGCCCGACCGTTCGACCGATTCCCCGGTGGGGCGCCTGCCGATCAGGTGATCTGCCGCTGGGGCGCCTCCCCCGACATCCCGACAGACAACGTGATCGATCTCGCGTGGGCTCCGATGGATCCGGATGCCGCCGCCGGCGCCCAGGACGCCCTCATCGCCGCCGGGTACGGCCTGAGTGAAGATGCACAAGGCATCTGGCTGGTCGCCTCGATCAACGACGGCGGCGATGCGTACCTCTTCACCGATGCCGACGTGCGCTGGTCGTTCTCGCAGGATTTCGTGCGATACATCACCCCTTCCGGCCAGGGCTGAACTGCCGCCACGAGGTCGCGCGTAGAGTCGGCTCATGAGCGAGGTCGTCATCACCGTCCGCGGCGAGCACGAGAGCCGCGTGGCGCCCGAGCACGGCACCGTCGCGCTGGCGGCCCACGCCGAAGGACCGGCGCGCGGCGCGGTGGTCGAGCGCATCGCGGCGCTCGGAGAGCCCTTGCGCGCGGAACTGGCCGAACGCGCCGAGACCGGCGAGGTCAGCGAATGGTCCAGCGAACGCGTCGCGGTGTGGTCGGAGCGCCCCTGGAACGCGGAGGGCACGCGACTCGCCCCGGTGCACCATGCCCGCCTGCAGCTGTCGGCGACCTTCACGGACTTCGCGGCGCTGTCGTGGTGGGCGGGCGAGATCGCCGAGCGCGACGGCGTCGAGATCTCCCATGTCTCGTGGGACCTCACGCGCGAGACCCGTGCCGCAGTGGAACGGCAGGTCGCCGCCGACGCGGTCGCCGTCGCCGTCGCCCGCGCGACCGCCTACGCGCGGGCGCTCGGCCTCAGCGACGTGTCGCCGCGCGAGGTGGCCGACCTCGGACTGCTCGCCCATCCGCGTGCGTTCGATGCAGCCGACGGCGCCCCGCGCGCGATGTTCGCCGCCGCGGCGATGCCCGAGGGAGCGGGCGGAGCCGGGATCGAGCTGCAGCCGCAGGACCTCGTGGTGCGCGCCGCAGTCGAGGCGCGCTTCACGGCGCGCTGAGGAGTACGCGCCTCACAGAGCGGCGATCAGTCCCCGAGGCGGTTGCGGGTGCGCATCGCGCGCTCGGCCTCGCGCTTGTCCTCGCGCTCGCGGATCGTCTGGCGCTTCTCGTACTCGCGCTTGCCCTTCGCCACCGCGATCTCGATCTTGGCCCGTCCGTCGGAGAAGTAGAGCTTGAGCGGGATGAGGGTGTAGCCGCCGGCGGAGACCGCGTGGGAGAGCTTCGTGATCTCCTCCTTGTGGAGCAGAAGCTTGCGGATGCGTTTGGCGGCGTGGTTCGTCCAATGCCCCTGCGAGTATTCGGGGATGTGGACGGCATCCAGGAAGGCCTCGCCGTTCTGGATGAACGCGTAGCCGTCGGTGAGATTCGCCCGCCCCTGACGCAGAGACTTCACCTCGGTGCCGGTGAGCACCAGACCCGCCTCGTACGTCTTCTCGATCTCGTAATCGTGGCGCGCGCGACGATTGGTCGCGACGACCGTCTCCCCGCGTTCCCTGGGCATGGCACTTCCTCATTCCTGCGTCGCACCGGGCGCGCGACAGCCTGTCAGTCTAGCGCGCCGATCCGCGCGGACCGAACCGCTCAGGCGCGCAGCCAGCGGCGGATCGCGAAGCCCGCCGACACCGCCGCCAGCAGCGCGCCGCCGATCACGAGTACCGGAACCACGAGCAGCGCCTCGTCCATGCCGATCCACGTGGTCACGAACTCGACGCGCTGGCGCAGATAGCCGTTCACACCGAAATGGATGCCCGCGATGATCGCACCGCTGGCCAGGACCGAGCCCAGCAGCGCCGCGAACACGCCCTCGAGGATGAACGGGGTCTGGATGAAGCGGTTCGATGCGCCGACCAGTCGCATGATGCCGAGCTCGCGTCTTCGCGCGTAGGCGGACAGCCGAATGGTCGTCGCCGTCAGCAGCACCGCCGCGATGAGCATGAGCCCCGCGATGCCGACCGCGATGTAGGTCGCGACGGTCAGGGCGGAGAAGAGCGGTTCGAGGTACTGGAGCTGGTCGAGCACGGCCTCCACCCCGGCGGTTCCCGTGAACGCCTCGATGATGACGTCGGATCGCCGCTGGTCCACGAGGGTGACGCGGAAGGTCTCGTTCACCTGCTCGGGGGTCACGACGCTCGCGGCCTCCTCCCCGACGAGGTCGATCGCCTCCTGGTACGCCTCCTCGTGCGTGAGGAAGCGGATATCGCGGATGAGCGGCGCAAGCGCCGGCCCTTCGAGCTTTGCGCGCACATCGTCGACCTGATCCTGCGTCGCCTCGCCGTCCGCACACGTGCTCGTCTGCGAGATCTCCGTGCACATGAACACCGCGACCTGCGCGCGGTCGACCCAGAAGTCGCGCATCGTGAGGATCTGCAGCTGCATGAGGATGGCAGCGCCCACGAAGGTGAGCGACACGAAGGTGACCAGCACCACCGAGATCACCATCGAGGCGTTGCGGCGCAGTCCGCTGAACGCCTCGGAGAGGATGAGCCCCGCCCTCACGAGGTCGGCCCCACGCGGTCGTCGCCCTCGGCGTCATCGAGCCCGAGCCGGTCGGCGATCCCGATCTCCGCGACCTCGACCTCGGCGATCTCCGTCACCGGGATGGGCTGCGTGCCGGGCTGCGGCGGCGTGGCCGCTGCCGGCGCGGCATCCTCCTCGGTCGTCTCCGCGGGTGCGGTCGCGATCGGCGCCGGGGCAGCGATGGTGGATACCTCGCCCGCCGTCTGCGAACCGGCATCCATCGCCCGCTCGGCCTCGCGCTGCACCTCGAGCACGGCGGTGAGGGCCGCCACGGCTGCCGCGCCGCGTTCGGCGTCGGGTGCGAGACTCGGGATGCCGGAGGTGTCGCCGTAGCCGCCGTGGCGTTCGTCGCGCACCATCTCGCCGTCCTTCAGCTCGATCACGCGCCGCTGCATCTGGTCGACGAAGCCGGCCTCGTGGGTGGCCATCACGACGGTCGTGCCGGAGGCGTTGATGCGCGCGAGCAGCTGCATGATCCCGACCGACGTCGCCGGGTCGAGGTTGCCGGTCGGCTCGTCAGCGAGCAGCACCTGGGGTCGGTTCACCAGTGCGCGCGCGATCGCGACGCGCTGCTGCTCCCCTCCGGACAGCTCGTGCGGGAACCGCTTGTCCTTCTCCTCGAGCCCCACCAGCGCCAGAACCTCGGGCACGGCCTGCTTGATGAACGCGCTCGATGAGCCGGTCACCTGCAGCGTGAACGCCACGTTCTGGAAGACCGTCTTGCCCGGGAGGAGACGGAAGTCCTGGAAGACGGAGCCGATGTGCCGGCGGAAGTAGGGCACCTTGCGGTTGGAGAGGGTGCGGATGTCGCGGCCGAGCACGACGACGCGCCCCTCGCTCGGGGTCTCCTCCCTCAGGATGAGGCGCAGGCACGAGGACTTCCCCGAACCCGACGCGCCCACGAGGAAGACGAACTCGCCGCGCACCACCTCGAAGTCGACCTTGCTGAGGGCCGGTCGGGCGGTGCCGCGGAAGCGCTTGGTGACGTTCTCGAAGCGGATCATGGCTCAATGAGCCTAAGCGCGAGGCGCCGGTGCGGCCACCGCGACACCCTCACAGTGTCAGAGCGCCCGCCGCCTCGCCGAACGGCGCGCTCGTCGTCGCTCGCGGCATCCACCGGCATTCCCGGCGAGGATCAGTCGTCGTCCTTGCGCTTGCGCCAGCGGATGCCGGCGGCGATGAAGCCGTCGAGGTCGCCGTCGAAGACCACGGCCGGGTTGCCGACCTCGTGGCCGGTGCGCAGATCCTTGACGAGCTGCTGCCCGTAGAGGAAGTAGGAGCGCATCTGGTCGCCCCAGCTCGCTGTGATCGTGCCGGCGAGCTCCTTCTTCTTGGCCGCCTCCTCCTCGCGCTTGAGCAGGAGCAGTCGGGTCTGGAGCACCCGCATGGCGGCGGCGCGGTTCTGGATCTGCGACTTCTCGTTCTGCATCGAGACGACGATGCCGGTCGGCAGGTGCGTGAGGCGCACGGCGGAGTCGGTCGTGTTGACGGACTGACCGCCGGGGCCCGACGAGCGGAAGACGTCGACGCGCAGGTCGCCCTCGGGGATGTCGACCTCGACGGCCTCCTCCATGACGGGGATGACCTCGACCGCGGCGAAGCTCGTCTGGCGCTTGTCGGCCGATCCGAACGGGCTGATGCGGGCGAGGCGGTGGGTGCCCGCCTCCACCGAGAGCGTGCCGTAGGCGTACGGGGCGTCGATCTCGAAGGTCGCCGACTTGATGCCCGCGCCCTCGGCGTAGGAGGTGTCCATCACCTTGACGGCGTACTTGTGGCGCTCCGCCCAGCGCAGGTACATGCGCATGAGCATCTCGGCGAAGTCGGTTGCGTCGTCGCCGCCCGCACCGGAGCGGATGGTGACGACCGCGGAGCGCTCGTCGTACTCGCCGTCGAGGAGTGTCTGCACCTCGAGCTCGCCGATGATGTCCTCGAGCTCGGCGAGCTCGTGACGGGCCTCCTCGGCGGAGTCCTCGTCGTCCATCTCGTTGGCGAGTTCGACGAGCACCTCGAGGTCGTCGAGACGCTGCTCGATGTCGGTGATTCGCTTGAGCGATGACTGGCGGTGGCTGAGGGCGCTGGTGACCTTCTGCGCCTTCTCGACATCGTCCCAGAGGTCGGGGGCACCGGCCTCCTCGCTGAGGCGGGCGATGTCGGCGGTGAGTGCATCGACGTCGACGACCGCCTTGATGTCGGCGAACGTGGAGCGAAGAGCCTGGATATCGGCGGACGGATCGAAATCGAGCATGACACTCCAGCGTAACGTGGTTGGACGTGACCCATCGTCCCGGCTCCCCCACCGCGAGAGAAGTCCTGTGGCGATTCGGTCCGATGGTCTACCTGCCGACGGTGCTGTTCGCGCTCGGCGAGGGCGCGGTGCTCCCGCTCATCCCGGTGATCGCCGCGCGTCTGGGCGCCGACATCGCGACCGCGGCCCTGGTCGCCTCCGCGCTCGTCGTCGGCCAGCTCGCAGGGAACATCCCGGCGGGATGGGCCGTCTCCCGGATCGGCGAGCGCCTCACCATGGCAGCGGCGGGGCTCGTCTCGATCGGCGGCGTGGTCGGCATGGCCCTCGCGCCCGTGCTGGGCGTGTTCGCGGCGTCGGTCTTCCTCATCGGGTTCTGCGCCGCGGCGTTCGGGCTGGCCCGCCACTCGTTCATGACCACCCGGGTTCCGCTGGCCTTCCGCGCACGTGCACTGTCGCTGCTGGGCGGCACGTTCCGCCTGGGCATGTTCGTCGGGCCGTTCGTGGCGGCGGCGCTGCTGGCCGTCTTCGGCGAGGAGATCGCCGCGGTGTGGTTCTTCGGCGTCTGTCTGGCCGCGACCGTGCTCCTGGTGGTGTTCGGTCCCGACCCGGAGAAGCGGTTCCCCCGGGCGGGCGTCCCCCTCGAGCGGACGGCGGATGCCGGTGCGCTGGCGGAGGACACCGGCGAGGCCGTCACCGGCCCCGTGCGCACCATGCACCGCGGCGGCGGAGTGCTGCGGGCGATGAGGGAGCACCGTGACGTGCTGTCGCGTCTGGGCCTGGCGGCGGCATCGCTGTCGGCGGTGCGCTCGGCCCGCCAGGTCGTGCTGCCGCTGTGGGGCGTGTCGATCGGCCTCGACGCGCAGACGATCGCGCTGGTGGTCGGCGTCTCCGGAGCGATCGACTTCGCGCTGTTCTATGCGAGCGGCCAGGTCATGGACCGCTTCGGGCGCCTGTGGGCGGCCCTGCCGGCCATGGTCCTCATGGGCGGCGGGTTCCTCGCCCTGTCGGTGACGCACGACCTGACCGATGCGGCGATGTGGTTCGCGATGTTCGCGGCGGTGCTGGGCGTCGGCAACGGGCTCTCCAGCGGCATCCTGCTCACCCTCGGCGCCGATGTCGCCCCGGAGGACGATCCCGCTCCCTTCCTCGGCTCCTACCGCACGCTGACCGACGCGGGCGGCGCGGTCGCGCCCGTGCTGGTCTCGGGCATCGCTGCCGCCGCCTCGCTGGCTGTGGCCACCGCGGCGATGGGAGTGCTCGGCCTGCTGGGCGCTCTCGCGTTCGTGCGATGGGTGCCGCGGTTCGTGCCCCGGCGGCCTTCGTGACGCACGGATCCCGAGTCGTCCTCAGCGCAGCGCCGTGCGGCTCGTGGCCGTCGCCTCGAGGGCGACGCCCTCGGGCACGAACACGGTGAGGACCGGTGGATGCCACGTGCCGGCGACCGTCACGCGCGCCGAGACTCCGTCTGGGGTGACGGCCGAGACCAGCCGCGCATCGCCCGCCGCGACGGCGAGGAGCGCATCGGCCTGACGCCGCACCTCCGCGTCGACAAGTCGTGCGACCGGTTCGCCGCCGACCACTTCGAGGATGAACCCGTCGGCCGCGGCGAGCGCGGCCGCGTCGGCGAGGCCGTCGAGCTTCTTCTGCGCCAGATACAGACTCGTGGCATCCACGCACACCATGACCGCGGCCAGGGCGAGCATCGCGTAGCCGATCGTGAGGATCATGACGCTGCCTTCCTCGTCGCCGTGTGCGAACGGGCGCCGCGTGCGCGGCCGCCGGATCACGGGGCGCCCCAGAAGCGCGACACCTTCTGCACCGCGGTGGCCTCGATCGGGATCGCCGCCACGCGCTCGAGACCGAGCACCGCCGGGACGAGCGGAAGCGTCACCGCGGTGCGGACGGTCACCAGAAGCGTCCCACCGGCCGCGGGGCACTCGGTCGTCGTCGGGCGACAGGACAGTTCCAGCTTCACGCGTTCGGGCGACATGCCGTACTCGTCCGCGACCGCGCGCACGATGCGGTCTGCTCGGCCGCGCGCCTGGTCGGGTCCCGACGCCGTCGCGACCGCCCGCGCGACGTGACGCGCACTGGCCTCCGCGCCCAGGGAGTGGCCCTGGATCATCCCCAGCGCGACGACGAGGTACACGATCGGCACGAGGAGCACGAGTCCGGCGACGATGAACTCCAGCGACGCCGACCCGCTCTGGTCGCCGGCACCGCACCGCCCGACGCGTTCACCCGAGCGACTCGATCGGCGCATGACCGGTCACCTCCATCGTGCCGGGCACACCAACCAGCCCCACGACGGGCAGCGGCGCGACGACGGTCACCTGCACCACCGGCTGCCCGAGATCGCCCCGGGTCCGCGCGACGACATCGGCGGCGTAGGCCTCGCCGACCGTCCGCGCGACGATCGCCCGAGTGCGCGCCGCCCCTTCGGCCAGGGAGGTGTCCGCAAGGGCCGCGTGGTAGGCGCCCTCGACCGCGGCGTCGTGGACGACGTTCTTCACGTAGACCGCGAGACCGAACTGGAGGACGCCCAGGGTGAGGAAGGTGAGCATCGCTCCGACCAGCACGAACTCCACCGGCGCCGACCCCTCCGTACCCGCCGCCGCGGCCGACAGCCGCCGTCGTGCGGCGGATCGGCGCTGCACGCTATCCGATCCCCGACACGCGCTGGATCGCCTGCTGGAACAGGCCCTCCAGCGCCGGCCCTGCCAGAGCCCAGATCAACACGACAAGACCTGCCGTCATGAGTGTGATGAGGACCCAGCCGGGGACATCTCCGCGCTCGTCGTCGTGGAGGTCGTGGAGGTCGTCGAGGGCGACCCGCACACGGTCGGCGGTGCGGGCGAGAGCGGAACGCATCATTGTTCTCCTTCTTCGGGCGTCAGCCCAGTCCGAGTCGAAGCATCACGATGCCCGGGAACACCGCGAACAGCACACTGAGGGGCAGGATGAGGAAGACGAGCGGCCAGAGCATTGCGCTAACGTACCTTCATGGATTGCGTCATATACACGCGCGTCAGTCTCGACCGCACGGGCGAAGCGCTGGCCGTTGCCCGCCAGGAGGCCGACTGCCGCAAGCTGGCCAAGTCGCTCGGGCTGCGCGTGGTGCAGGTCTACACCGATAACGACATCAGCGCTACGAGCGGCAAGGTGCGCCCCGGCTTCGAGGCCATGCTGGACGCCCAGCCCACGGCGATCATCACGTGGCATCAGGACCGGCTGCTGCGCCTGACTCGCGACCTGGAGCGCGTCATCGCCCTGAACGTGCCGGTGTACACCGTGACGGCTGGCACCCTGGACCTCACTACCCCGGCAGGCCGTGCAGTCGCGCGCACAGTGGCAGCGTGGTCGCAGTACGAGGGCGAGCAGAAGGCCACGCGCCAGGTCGCAGCGAACGTGCAGCGGGCAGCCAGCGGGGTCCACTCCGGCCGTGTGGGCTACGGCTACCGGCGCGACGGGGCTGCCGTGGTGCTGCACGACGACGAGGCCGCGACGATCCGGGCTGCGGTGCAGCGCGTGCTCGATGGTGACTCGCTGCGGTCCATCTGCAAGGACTTGGACGCCCAGCACGCGCCGACGCCTGGCCGTGGTGCCAAGTGGAACAGCACGACACTGAAGCAGCTACTACTCCGCCCGAGCCTTGCGGGGCTGACGGTGCACCGTGGGCAGGTGGTCGGGCGCACCCCCGCCGACAGCCCCCGCGTGCTGGACGAGGACACGCACGAGCGGATCAAGGCCGTGCTGACAGACCCCGTGCGCCGCACTGCCCCGGCTGGCCGGGAGCCGAAATACCTGCTGGGCGGCATCGCCCGATGTGGCCGGTGCGACGGCACCCTGGACGACGCTGGCGAGCTTGTGCCGTGCGGAGGCGTGATGGTGCGCGCTGTAGGCCGGTGGACGCGCCAGGCCAACGGGAACAGCAAGCGCCAGCCGCCGAGCTACGTGTGCAGCGAGTGCTACCGCGTGCGCCGCAAGCAAGACCACGTTGACGCACTGGTGGAAGGCATCGTCGTCGGCAGGTTGCAGATGCCCGATGCTGCTCAGTTGTTCACCCAGGGCGACCCGGCTGCGCTGCAAGCTGCACGCGACACGCTGGAGGCGATCGATGCCCGACTGGCCAACGCGGCTGACATGTTCGCCGAGGGCACCATCGACCCCGCCCAGCTTGCACGCATCACCGAGCGGCTGCGGGCTGACCGGGCCACGGCTGCCGCTGCGGTGGACAAGGCGCTGCCTGCTGCCGTGCCCGCTGAGCTTGTCGGCGCGAACGCGCGCCAGGTGTGGGAGGCCTTGCCGATGGACAGCAAGCGCGCCGTCCTGCAGGAGCTTGTGACGGTGACCATCCTGCCCAGTGGCAGCGGCAAGGCGTTCGACCCGGACACGGTGCAGGTGCACTGGAAGGCGTAGTCCACCAAGGCCGGAACTCTACGTCGGCTAGGGCGACACGGCAGCACCCCAGCTACCCCACGTGCCCCACGGCTGCACCAGTCGGGCAGGCGGTCGCAGGCGTCGGCTAGACGTGATCAATACCACTCCAACACACCTTGTCGCAAGAAAAATCTTTGGTCCGCTGACCAGGGAGTTGTGTCGCCGGCTCGGGTTTTGATCTTGTGAGGCCTTCTTGCGCCGGGGCAGGCTAGGGCACATGCCAAACATCCCATTCGTCGTCAAGGTCGTCTGCAGGGGCACCGCCCAGCAGCCGCACCCGAAGCGACGCCTTGCCCGCTACCAGCGGGTCGAGGGTGTCTGGCAGCGCGCCGACCGGAACGGCACCGACATGTTCGTGAGCGCTGGCCCCGAGGGCATCCAGATGGAGGCTCGCCCGGTGTTCGCCTGCACGTGCGGTCGTCGCGTTAGGATCGACCCCGACATCGTGCAGCACATGGTTCAGCAGGCTGCGAACGAAGGCCAGTACCTCACGGTCTAGCCACTCCACAACTTCACACCGCTGGTGATCGGCGGCATATAAGTCAGGGTCACGAGGGCATCACAGCCGGTACGACGCGCTACGACGCGTATATATCCCGGTGCCCAGACCGACGGTCGAGCTCCCTGCCGGAGTACCTACTCCGCAGAAGGAATGCTCCCGTGGCTGACACACCACTCACCCCGCATCAGGCGGCTGGCCCCGTGGCCGTCGCTGTGCGTCTCAAGGACCCCGAGCGTGAGGCGATCGCCCGGCGCAACCTGGCCGAAGCCAAGATCGCTGACGCCATCGACAAGGCGCTGGCTGCTGCGCCCCCGCTGAACAACCAGCAGATCCACCGGCTGACCGGTCTGCTGCGGGCTGGCGGTGTGCGATGACTACGCGCATCAAGGTCAACTACCCCAGCAAGCGCTCGCTCACCGAGACCGAAGCTGCCAACGTGCTCAAGCACGGTCCCGACCTCCGCTGGTTCGAGCCTTGGGCTGCACGCGGGGTGAATCTTTCCGACACCCAGGCCCAGGGCTGGGGCTACATCCACATCTACAGCGTCGGCGGTGCGTTCAACTACGACTTCGCATCCTGGCCCGACGAGGCGGGGCTGCGCGCTGGGCTGGAGGCGCTGTGGCACCGGCACACGGGCGAGGGCATCCAGACCGACCCCACCTTCCCGAAGTGCGACAAGTGCGAGAGCGTCATGTACTTCGTGCCCGACTCGGCTGCGGTGCCCCGGCTGTACGCGGTCATTGAGACTGACGACGAGGACGAGTCGTGAGCGCCCCGCGTAGGCCGGTGCGTGCGCTGCTTGGCGACGGCAGCGTGCCCGCCGACGTGCTGCGCCGCATGGAGCCTGCCCTGGCTGCTGCGGGCGACCCTGCCACCTGGTCCCCCGTAGCCGAGGCCCGCGTGCGCATGGCGGCTGCTGTGGCGCTGAAGGCCGTGCACACCGAGCTGTCGGCCACGCCGGGGCTGCCGTGGGACGAGGTCGCTGCGCTGGACGTGCTGCTGGGCCAGGCGTGGGTGAACAAGGTCGTCGCTCAGGTGCGCAAGCGCGCGGCGATTGACCGGAACCGCCCCATTCCGGACCACGGGGTGCAGCCGTGAGCGTGCCCGTTCGTGCTGCGCTGCGGCTGGCTGCTGCGGGCTGGCGCGTGCTGCCGTTGAACGGCAAGAAGCCCTTCCTGACCGACTGGATGCAGCAGGCCACCACACACAAGGCCACGATCCGCGAGTGGTGGGCCGAGCAGGACTTCAACGTCGGCGCGGTCATCCCGGACAACCACGTCGTCATCGACATCGACCCGCACAATGGCGGCAGCCTGGCAGCCCTGGAGGACTTGGCCAAGGTGCGCATGCCCCCGACGCTGAGCATCCGTTCGGGCCGTGGTGACGGCAGCGTGCACCTGCACTACCTGCGCCCGTTCCCGAAGACGACCAAGGTGCGCATGCCCGAGGGCATCGATGTGCTGTCCAACGGTCAGGTCGTGATGCCGCCCAGCATCCACCCCGACACCGGCAAGCCGTACAGGTGGGGCGCTGACGTGCCCGTGGCCCGCCTCCCCCGCCAGGTCATCAGCCTGATCCAGCCCACGGTGTACAGCCCGCGCCAGGGCGGCAACAGCCAGGACGTCGGCGGTCTCATCAGCTACGTGCGCAAGCAGCCCAAGGGTCAACGGCACGACGCCTATCACTGGGCGGTGCGTAGGGCCATCGAGCAGCAAGTGCCCGAGCGGCAGCTTCGCAAGCTCATCGAGGCTGCGGAAGACCTCGGCTTCACACCACAGGAGGCCCGACGCATCGTCGAGTCCGTCAGAAAGGCATCAGCATGACCACCCCTGCACCATCAACCGAGGACGGCACCGAGACGCCCGAAGAAGCCGAGGAGCGCGAGTATCAGCGGATGCTGCCGCTCTTGCGGGGCCAGCACCGGGCACGGCGCGAGGTAGAGCGGGAAGCCGCGCTGGAGGCGGAGTGGAGCACGCTGCACGCCGAGGCGGAACCTGACGCCGACCCGTCCACTACCGGCTACCCGATGATGACGCTCGACAAGCTGCGCGCCCGCCCCAAGCCCCAGTGGAAGATCGAAGGCTTGATCGCTGAGAGCTCCATCTGCGTGATCGGTGGGCCGACCAACATCGGCAAGACCTTCGTCGGCGTGGACCTGACAGCGCACATCGCTCTCGGCCTGCCGTGGGAAGGGCACAACGTGGTCCAGGGCCGCGTGGGCTACCTGATAGCTGAGGGCTCGGAGTTCTTCCCCGACCGCGTCGCTGCGTGGGAGCAGTACAACGAGCGCACCGTGCCCAAGCACGACTACCTCGTGCACGACGGCGAGGACTTCAACCTGTCCGACCCGGCAGCCGTGCAGCGCATGTGCGTGACAGTCGTGCGCAAGGGCATCGACGTGCTCGTCATCGACACGCTCAGCCAGCTTGGCGGGCTGCTCAACGAGAACGACAACGTGCAGATGGCCACTGCGGTCAAGGCAGCCGTGCGCATCCGGCGCGCTCGTCCGGGCTGCACCGTCGTCATCATGCATCACGCGAACGCCGGAGGGCTGCTGCGTGGGGCGAAGGCGCTCTGGGCCGACGTTGACACGGTGCTGATGCTGGTGCCGTCCAAGAAGCCTCAGAAGGACGAGGCAGCCGAGCCGAACAGCACCTTCGTCATCAGCACCGAGTTCAGCCGTGGGGGCAAGCAGCGCAACGCTGCGACCGTGACGATCCCCGGCTGGCACCTGGAGGACGTGGGGCCGTCGAAGGTGGCCGTGCGCATGGCCATGACACACGACCCCTACCAGGCGCACATCCTGGCGGTGCTTGTGGACGGCGAAGAGCACAAGCGCGCGGACTTCGCCGAGGGCTGGGACGACCCCTCCGGAGCGTGGTCCGACGAGCGCTACGAGACCGCCATGAAGAAGCTCATCGGCGCTGGCGCGGTCGTCCGTACAGGCAAGGGCAACGGCACCAAGTACCGGAAGGCGGAGCAGTCATGAACAGCTTCACCGGGGTCGTTCACCGTCGTCAGCCGCCGAACGCCGTGGCCGAGAACCGCGTAATCCCGAGGAAAAACACTTCCCCGTCCCCCTTTCGCCGCCCCACGGCACACACCCTTGGGTGCCAGTGCACGGTGAATGGCCGTGCCGGTGACTGGCAGGCAAGAGGTGATCAGTGATGAACCGACAGCAGCGCCGAGCAGCAGCCAAGGCGGGGCGCACTGATCCCCAGGCGGTGCAGTACGCCAACTCGTACAGATGCCCCGACTGCGACAGCACCCAGCGCCTGGAACTGGACGAGTACGGCATTCACCACCTGCACGTCTTCCATGCCGACACCTGCCCCCGGCTGAACGGGGTGACCTCGTGAGCGAAACCTCTGCGGCTGTGCGGCCGAGTACCGAGCAGCACCCATGGACGAGCCGAAGCAGCAGCACACAGCCCACCCCGGAGAGCGTCACCTGCCGCGCCTCCACAGAAAACCCGAAAGGACGCACATCATGACCACCCCCGACCCGACACCGGAAGACAACCCCTACGTCGTGTTCTTCCAGGGCAACGGCAGCACGCACCGGCTGGACAACGACTGGCGCAAGATCAGCGCGCTGCTGGCCAAGGGCACATGGACCGTCAGCGAGGTCGTCCACAAGACCGGCGTCAGTCGCCGCGTCGTCAAGGCGCTGCTGCACTACGGACGCAAGGCGGGCGAGGTCCGCTCGGTGCCCGTTACGCGCCACGTGGAGGCCGCGTCCAACGTCACGGTCGTGCAGCGCATGCACGGCTACCGGCTGCCCTGATGACCATCGCAACCCCGACTGAGAGGAACACCATGACCGACGCAACGACCGAGCAGGCAGCAGCCGAGCCGGACACCGCTACCGACGAAGCGCTGTGGGCTGTGCTGGCAGACGGCAAGCCCCACGCGCTGCGCGAGCTGCTGGACGCTACCCCTGGCCTCCCCGCTGAGGAAGTCCGCACGCTGCTGTCGGCCTACAGGCGTGCAGGGCTGGTCGAGTACAGCTACGACGAGCGGAAGGCTCGCCGGGCTGGTGCCCGCGCCGAGCGCCTGTACCGGGCCACACAGTGACCCAGGAGGACGTCGCCTGGCAGGCGCTGGACAAGGCGCTGGAGGACACCGTGCCCCCGTGCGCTGGCGACCCGCTGTACACGACGGATGAGCGCCTGACTCCGGATGACCTCGCCCTGATGGGCAGCTTGTGCGCGTCGTGTGAAGTGCTCATCGAGTGCCACGCCTACGCCACGGCAGCCAAGGTGCAGGCGGGCTACTGGGCAGGCCGCAAGTACGGGCGCACACCACGCATCACCCGCAAGACCACCGACGCCGGGGCGGTCTCCCCGGCACCCATCACAACCAGTAAGGAACACACATCATGAGCAAGCGCACCCCTCTCGCCGTCCAGAACGACGTCATCGCCAGCCACGAGGCCTTCCACAGCCGCGCCCGTGCAGCCCGTCAGGAGTACTACGACGGTCGCAAGGTCATCATGGAAGACACGCGGCTGAGCGCCCAGGCCCAGGAGGAGGACGCCGCACGCCTGCTGGAGCAGACCGTGGCCAAGATCCAGGGCATCCTGGGAGAGCAGCAGTCCTACGTCGAGGGCCTCAAGGCCAGCCTGGAGAAGGAGCTGCGTGGCAACCTTCCGCAGGACGCGAACAGCATCATGCTGCGTCGTGACGCTGCCGACCGCGCCCGTCGCGTGCAGGACGAGAAGGAAGCCCTCGCTGTGCTGGCCGATGCCGTGGCTACCAGCGACGACACGATGGCCCACGCGATCGGCACCAAGGCCCGGAACAGTGGCTGGATCAATGCTGCGGAAGCGTGGCAGGCGGCTCACCCCGACACCAGTGGCGTTGCGGAAGCCCTGACCTGGGTGGAGGGCTACACCAGCGGCGTCGGGTACAACATGGCCAACGGTGCCGCCTACCAGGCTCCGGACGCCAACGGCTGATCCCACAGACGGGGCGGCAGGGTCTTTCCTGACTCCTTTCTACCTGCCGCCCAAGCGCGGGCCTGGTAACCCCGTGCCCCTAGACCCCTGGCAGACGCTGGGGGTCTAGGGGGTGCCAGGGGGTCGGGGCTGCCCTGCCGTTCGGGCAGACGGGCATCTAGGCCCGATCTAGCCGACGACCCGCCCAGTGCTCCCCCGCTGCGCCAGCCAGCACCAGCGGCCAAGGCCACACCGAGCACCGATAGCTGATCTTGCGAGAAGGCAGCCCTTCCGGCTAGCTTGCTCAGCGCAATCGAACGCCTGTTCGATACTTGCCCCACCCGAAAGGTTCCACACCATGAGCACCTACACCGGCTTCGTCCGCTTCGCGAACCCTGGCTACCCCGACAGCATCGAAGAGATTGACGTGGTGGCCAACACGACCGAGGAAGCCCGCCAGCGCATCCAGCAGGAGTTGGACGACGACTACGAGCCAGGCGGCATCATCGCCCACATCGAGCAGCGCATGGGGCTCTTCTCATGAGCGCCCCGGAACCCCGGCTGTGCAAGCGCGGGCACGAGCGGACACCGGAGAACGTGGGCTCGAATGGCCAGTGCAGGGTGTGTAGCAACATCCGTAAAGCTGAGCGCCGTGCTGCTGGCATCTCAACCAGCTCGGCAGCTAGAAAGCGGAGGAAGGCCGACCTGCGTGCTTCTGGCCTACCAGTCACGCCAGCAGCTACCCGACTACAGGTCGCCGAGCGCCGTGCCATCGTGGACGCTGCCAAGGCCCAGCCGTGCTCCGACTGTGGTAAGCGCTACGACCCCCGACAGGTCGATCTGGACCACCTGCCAGGCGTGGACAAGGTCGCTGACTTGTCAAGGATGGTAGTGAGCAGATACCCCTTGGGCCAGCTTGAGGCTGAGCTTGCCAAGTGTGAGGTCGTCTGTGCCAACTGCCACCGGCTGCGCACTGCTGCCAGGTGGGACAAGACCCGACAGCGTAAGTCATGGAGGGCCAAGCGCCGCGCATGGATGGCTGAACAGAAGGCGAACCCTTGTCACGACTGTGGCGTGCAGCACCCCGCCACCGTGATGGAGTTTGACCACCTGCCGGGGCATGTCAAGACGGCCGGGGTGGCCGACATGGTCCAGAGCAGGGTGCTCCACACCCTCCCCGACGGCAGCACGCGGGCCTACACCCTGGAAGAGATCGCTGCTGAGATCGCGAAGTGCGAGCTTGTGTGCGCCAACTGCCACCGCCTACGGTCGGCCAGCCGTGGCAACTGGGCGGAGGCCAGCGCATGACGACGATGATTGGGTACTTGCGTGTCAGCACGACCGAGCAAGCGAGCAGCGGCCTGGGGCTTGACGCGCAACGTGATGCAATCCAGCACTACGCCAGTGCGCACGACTGGGAGATCATCTGGTACGAGGATGCTGGCATCAGTGCCAAGTCTCTGGATAGGCCTCAGCTACAGGAAGCCCTCGCCCGACTGAACACCAGCCCTAAGAAGCGGGACGTGGGAGGTCTGATAGTCGCCAAGCTGGACCGCCTGAGCCGTAGCGTTGCGGACTTCGCCCGCGTGCTGGAGCTGGCCCGCTCACGCGGCTGGGCGCTCGTCGCCATTGACCTGGGAGTGGACACCAGCACCCCGACCGGCGAGCTTGTGGCCAACGTGATGATGTCGGTAGCCCAGTGGGAGCGCCGCGTGATTGGTGAGCGCACCAGCGCGGCGATGCAGGCAGCCAAGCGCCAGGGGCGACACATGGGCCGCGTGTCGGTACTGCCCACGGCCACGGGCGACCGGCTGCTGGCGCTGCGCCGCACGCGCACCCTCGCTGCTACGGCTGCCGCACTCAACGCCGAGGGACACACCACGGCTACCGGCCTCCCCTGGACTGTCAACGGCGTGGCCAAGGCCCAGCGCCGACTGACGACCAAGCTGGCAGCCGTGGCCTGACACCCCTGCACTGAGCCCCCTGGCCCGAGCGCTGGGGGTCTCTTGCTGTGCCGGGCAAGTTCCGGAAGGGGACCGTTCCCGATAGTGCAGCAGCGGTCTACACGCCGGGCTGAGGCCCGGTCTTGGATGCCCTCGGGACGGTGATGCATGGTTCAACTAACCGAACAAACGTTCGAGTCAAGTTCCACACACCAGCCCCACGAAAGGTTCCACATCATGGCTACCAAGCGCACCGCTACCAAGTCCCTGAAGCCCGTCGAGACCGTTGAGCAGGCCACTGCCGACGAGGCCCTGGAGACCATCGAAGCCGCCATTCAGCAGGTCGTTGACACGTTCGGCGTCAGCGTGCAGCGTGCTCGCCTCAAGGGCATCCGGGCGCTGGCCTACCAGGCGCTCCTGGAGAGCATCGAGGCCGGCGATCTGGAGGCGCTCACCCAGCGGGCCATCGCCAACGCGGGCAGCCTGCCCACCGGCTGGACGGTCACCCCGCCCAAGCGCGCCCCGAAGCCCGAGCGCAAGCCCCGCGCCACCAAGACCGAGGCACCGGCTGCCAAGGCCACGCCTGCCGCCAAGAAGCCCCGCGCCAGCAAGGGCAGCACGGTCGCCACCGAGGAAGGCGTGGTCATCGCCGAGCAGCGCCACGTGGACGCCAGCGCGCCGGTCGTGCACGAGGTCAACCCGAACAAGGCCAACGGCTGCACCTGCGGTCAGTCCTACGGCAGCAAGGCCGCGCTCAGCCGTCACATCAACGTCATGCTCAAGGCTGCCGAGGCCCAGGCGTGAGCCGGGTCATCGTCACGACGCACGCGGCCGAGAAGATGGTTGCCCGTGGCATCACGCTCACCGAGGTCGAGCAGTGCGTGCAGCAGCCCGAGGTCGTCTACGGCAACCAGCACGGGGAGGTCCGCCAGCGCGGGTCCATCGCGTGCGGTGTGCTGCTGCTGGACGACGCCGGGGTCGTGGTGCGCACGGTGCTCTACCGTCACCAGGCGCGTTGGAACGACGAGCAGGCCCGCACGCGGGGAGGCCACGCATGAAGCGCACGCGCCTCGTCCCCAACTGGGGCAACATCGCCGCTGCGGCTGTAACGTCGGCGTCCATCCTGCTGGTGACCTGGGGCATGTTCGACCTCGCTGCCGACAAGGTGTGCGCGCTGTGAGCCTGCCCGAGCTGTTCACCACGGGGCAGCACGTGCAGACACCCAAGCCCATCGGCGTCCGTAGGGCAGCCGTGCGCATGGTGGCCGGGGGGCTGCTGGCGTGCGTGCTTGCCGGGGTGGTCATCCCCGTGGCGCTGGCACCCAGCTATCCGCCCGCCCTGGCCGACGTGCCCCTGCCCACGGCTGCCCCGTCCATGACACCCCGCCCCGACCTGGCTGCTGCCGAGGTTGACATCGTGCGCGTCACCGAGAGCACCTATGCCAGCCAGCCGGGTGACGGCATCCCCATCCAGTACGAGGCACCGCGCATCATGCAGGCGGGCGAAGTGCTGGTGCAGCTCACGGGGGTACGCATCCGCGGCGTGGAGGTCACCCAGGGCACCCAGGTCGTCAGGTTTGAGCTCATTGACGCCTTGTCGGGCGAGACCCTTGGCGCGGTGGACACCAGCCGCGTGGACGGGGTTGACGGTGAGCCTGTCGTGCTGGCCACGTTGACCGAGCCGAAGGCGACCTACCTGCGGGTCGCGTCACATGTGCGCGGCGACGCCACCTGCCACGGCTGCCAGCCCGGTGAGTACAGCTACGAGCATCCCATCTGGCACACGTGGTCGGCGCTGGTGCAGTTTGACAAGGCGCGGTAGCCCCACGGCTGCCGACACGGGCGACCCTCTGGCCGACGCTAGGGGGTCTCCCGACATGCTGGGGCACGCCTGGCCCGTTCGCTCGCCAGCGGTCGCTCAGGGATCCGCCCCGTGCCGATCGACGGGCATGTCCTAGGCGGAAAGTAAAGTTGTGGACATGACGACCATGCCCTTGCCACTGTTCGACGAGCCCGAGGCCACTGGCCCACACCGCCTGACAGTCGCATCGGGCGAGGCCCACCTGGGCACCGGTCGCATCGTCCACGCGAGCGTGCTTGACGGCCTTGCAACGCTCGAGGATGAGTCGGTCCAGTGCATCGTCACATCGCCCCCGTACTGGGGCCTCCGCGACTACGGGGTGGAAGGGCAGATCGGGGCTGAGCCGCTGCTGCCGCAGTACATCGAAGCACTGGTGAGGGTGTTCGATGAATGCCGTCGCGTGCTTGCTAACGATGGGGTGTTCTGGCTCAACGTAGGTGATGGGTACACGTCGGGCGGACGCACTTGGCGGCAGGCGGACAAGAAGCTGAACGCACGCGGCATGGACTACCGCCCCAACACGCCCGAGGGCATGAAGCCGAAGGACCTGATGGGTGTGCCCTGGATGCTGGCCTTCGCGCTGCGAGAGGCTGGCTGGTACTTGCGCACCGACATCGTGTGGAACAAGCCCAACGCCAACCCCGAGAGCGTGCGCGACCGCCCCACACGGAGCCACGAGTTCGTCTTCATGTTCACCAAGTCGTTGAAGTACAGCTACGACGTGCAGGCCACCATTGAGCCGACTGACGACGGCAAGAAGACGCGACGCAAGCGCTCGGTCTGGAACGTGAACACCGAGCCCTATGGCGAGGCGCACTTCGCCGTCTTCCCCACGAAGCTGGTTGAGCCGTGCATCCTGGCATCGTCCAAGCCCGGCGACGTGGTGCTGGACCCGTTCTTCGGCTCGGGCACTGTGGGCCAAGTGGCGCGCAACACTGGGCGCGACTTCGTTGGCATTGAGCTGAACGAGGAGTACGTCGAGATCGCCAAGCGCCGCCTACAGCAGCGGAGCGGGGGCTATGACGTGCCCGTTACGAAGCCGTAGTGAACGACCAGTTCGCGTGAACGATGCAGTGACGCTTCCAGAGGTTCTTGATCTGTAGCTTGCGCTCGGTGCCCCCGTCAAAGTACAGCTCGAAGCCGGGGGTGCCGTCCTCGGCGTTCACGTAGCAGTAGGCGGGCTTCGGGTTCTGCCGCGAGTTGTGTCGCATCTCGATGCGCCCGTCCTTGGCGCGTTCCAGCAGCGCGTGCGGAATCTCCACCAGCTCGTAGGCGTAGGCCACCGATGAGTCGTCAGCCGGTGTGCGCGACAGGCAGCGGAGCGTGAAGACCCGTGTGTACTTGGTCAGGTGGCCCAGGAACTTCTCCCGCAGGACGGCGATGTCCTCCTCGGTTTCCCAGTTGCCCTTGCCAAGCTCCATCGCCTTGGACACGTGAATCTTGTCCGGCTTGATGGCAGCAGCCGCCTCGGTCTTCAGTGACCAGAAGGCACCGTCAACTTCGATGTCTGCGCCGGGGTTGCCGTTGCCCAGCTTGCGGCTGCTGCGCCCCGAGTCCAGGAAGGTGTTCACCATCGCGTATTCGAACTTGTCCTTGGTGAGCGGGATGGCCGATCCGCCGTGGTGCAGCCGCAACTGATCGCCGAATTCGTTGACCCAGTCCTGGTCGGCGAAATCGGATTCGGGGTTGATCCAGGAGACGGCACCTTCGATAAGGGCATCCACAAGCTGCACAACGCGCTCACGCTGGCGCGGGCGAAGGGATGCGATCTTGCTGGTGAGGTCTTCCGGGGCGGAAACTGAGGCATCTGGCACGCTCAGAGCCTAGTCGAGCGCTCAGGTGTGCCCGTTTCGCATTCGCGCCTTGGTAGCACCTTTTCGCAATGGTGTAGGGCACGAGCATCGCGATCTCCTTGCGGCCCGCCTGCTCGATCAGCGCACGTTTGGACTGCTCGCGCGCGTCGGCGGCCTGCCCGTGCAGCACCTGCGCGAGTGGCGCGCCGCGCTCGAGGGCGGCCACGATCTGGTCGATCGCCCTCGACAGCGCGGCGATCTCGAGGTCACCCGCGAGGCCGCCGAGCGCGGTCGCCAGCGGCGACCCGGTGCCGACCTCGACCACGACGCCGCGCAGCTCCGAGGTCAGGTCGCCGGCGCCGAGCGCGCTCACTCGCCGCAGGGCATCGTGGATGCCCTCCCCGGCAGCGAGGCACAGCGCGATGAACTCCAGCACCGTTGCGAGCTCCTCCTCGATCCTCGCGACGCGAGCACGGGCGGCCCGCGTGAGGTGGATGTCGCAGCCGAGCGCACCTGCCGCCGCGCCGACGACCGGCAGGAGCCACACGGCCGGTCCGCCGCGCCCCGCGAGCGCGAGCACGACGAGCAGCACCGCGCCGACAGCGACGCCGGCGACGGCCCACCCGAGCTGACGGCCGCGGAATCCGGCGAGGTCCAGCTCACATCCGGCCTGCCTCAGCCGCAACTGGGTGACCTCGGATCCGCTCGAGAACCGGGAGAAGGTCTGTGCGGCCGAGCGCCACATCTCCTGCGCTCCCCATGCCCTCCCCGGCAGCGGCAGCGACGTGCCGCGCGGGTCGGTGACGTCACGGATGTACGGCGCGATCCGGCGCGCGAGTGACGGGGCGCCCCAGCGCGGCGCCACGGACACCAGGAGGCACACGCCCACGCCGAACGAGATCCCGAGCACCAGCGCGTACGCCAGGGCGTCGATCGCGACACCGGTCACTCGAACCACCGCCGCGGTTCGCTCAGCCGACCGAGCCGGATCATCAGGCGGAACGCGACCACCGACATCACCGCGCCGCCGATCACCAGGGCGACCCCTTCCGGGCTCCCATAGGCCTGCGCGCCTTCCGGCCGCAGGGCGAGCATCGCGAGGATCACCCACGGCGCCGAGACTCCCAGCACGGCCGCACCCCGGGTCCAGGATTGCCGCGCCTCGACCTCGGCGCGCACCGTCGCCTCCGAGCGCACCGAGGTCGCGAGCGAGCGCAGGACGGTGGTCAGCTCGGTTCCGCCGACCTGGCGCGCCATGCGAAGCGTCTCGAGGATGCGGTCCGCGATCGGATCGGCGAGGGTCGCCTTGAGCGTGGCGATGCTCGAGTCGAAGTGCCCCGACGCCGACATGTCGGCGCGGAACGCCGCGAAGGTCGGGCGCATCTGGGCGGGTGCGGAATCAGCGAGCGCCGACACCGCATCGGGCAGCGACATCCCCGCGCGCACCGACGCGATGAGCAGATCGCACACATCAGGCCACAGCGTCCGCCGCGACCTCCGCAGCCGCGCGGCACGCGAGCGGAGCCAGATCGTCGGCGCGGCGGCCCCGGCGACGGCCGCGACGGCCGCGAGGGGGGCGACCGGCGCGATCAGCCATGCCACGGCGGCGCCGAGCGCTCCCGCCCCGGCCGAGGTGGCGTACAGCACGGCCGCCGGCGTCGAGGCGAACCCCGCCGCCCCGAGCACCCGCTCCGCCACTCCCCCGGCGACCGCGGTGCGCACTCGGCGCGGCCGCGACGGCCACAGCCACGGCGAGAACGTGAGCAGGAGCCCCGCGGCAAGCGTCGCGCCCCACAGGACGATCATGCGTCCTCGGCCCGGTACAGCGTCTCGGCGACGACGGCGCCCTCGTGCACGCCGGTGGGCCGGACGATCTCGACGACGCGACGGCGCCCGTCGGCGTCGCGGTGACAGTGGGCGACCAGGTCGACGGATGCCGCCACGGCGGGCACGACGAACGCCGCATCGATGTTGCGCCCGGCCAGCAGGGGAAGCGCCGCGAGCTTGGCGAGCGCATCGCGTGCGGAGTTGGCGTGGATGGTCGCGGCCCCCGGAACTCCGGTGTTCAGGGCGAGGACCAGATCGAGCGCCTCCGCGTCGCGCACCTCGCCGACGACCAGGCGATCAGGTCGCATGCGCAGCGCCTCCTTGACCAGTCGCCGCAGCGTGACCTCGCCTGTGCCCTCGAGGCTCGGCTGGCGTCCCTGCAGGCCGACGACGTCGGGCACGGCGATCGAGAGCTCGAAGGTCTCCTCGACCGTGACGATGCGGTGCTCGGGCGGGCTGGCGGCCAGCAGCGCCCCGAGCACCGTCGTCTTGCCGGCGTGGGTCGCCCCCGAGACGAGGATGCTGCGCCCGGCGCGAAGCCCCCGAACGAGCAGGAGGGCGGCCTCCGGGGCGAGCATGCCCGCCTCGACGAGGCGATCGATGTCGCGGAACGCCGGGAGGAACTTGCGGATGTTGACCGCCCAGTGACGGCGGGTGATGTCGGGGATCACCACGTGCAGCCGGCTTCCGTCGGGCAGCGACGCGTCGACGAACGGCTGGCTCAAGTCGACCCGGCGGCCGGTGGCGTGCAGCATCCGCTCCACGAGGTCGCGTACCGCGGCGTCGGTCAGTGTCAGCGGCACGCGCTCGGAGACGCCCCCGCGCGCGACGAAGATGCGATCCGGCGCGTTGATCCAGATCTCCTCCACCGAGGGGTCATCGAGGTGGACCTGCAGCGGCCCGTAGCCTGCGACGACCGCGAGCACGCCGCGCACGCACGCGTTCTCGTCGTCGATCGGCACCAGTCCCCGCGCCAGGGCGAAGTCGTTGTGCCTGCGCACCTCGTCCCGGGCGATGCGCGCCGCGAACTCCGGGTCGCGGGCGGGATCGGCGCGCTCCGCACGCAGCCGCTCGCGCACCCGTTCGGCGACGATCGCCGCCGGCGCGGCGTGCGGGGCGGATGCGGTGAGCATTCCAGCATCATGGCAAGGTCCGCGCGGCGCACCGGAAAGTTATCCACAGGGCTGTCCGCCGCGAATCCCCCGGCTGACCCCCAGCCGCGAAGTCGCGCGCGCTCAGTAGACTGAACCCACTCGCGGGAGTGGTGGAATTGGCAGACACGCAGGATTTAGGTTCCTGTGCCTCCGGGCGTGTGGGTTCAAGTCCCACCTTCCGCACTGGCCGCTGCATCCACCGACCGACGGGACACCCACCGTGATAGAAGTTCCCGCAGCACTGATCCCCTGGCTCGACCCTGCCGAGATCATCGCATGGGCGGGACCGTGGGCGCTCGCGGCGGTGTGCTTCATCGTCTTCGCCGAGACGGGCCTGCTCGTCGGCTTCCTCCTCCCCGGCGACACGCTGCTCGTGATCTCGGGCCTGCTCTCCCACCCGCAGGACTACGCGCCGAACGGCGTATTCGGCATCAGCGTGTGGTGGGTGGCGCTGCTGATCGGCCTGGCCGCGTTCGTCGGGGGCGAAGTGGGCTACCTGATCGGCCACAAGGGCGGCCCCGCGGTGTTCGAGCGCAAGGAATCCGGGCTGTTCAGCGTGAAGAACGTGGAGCGCACGAACGCGTTCTTCGAGCGCTTCGGCGGCCTCACGATCATCCTCGCCCGCTTCGTACCGATCGTGCGCACCTTCGCTCCCGTGGCCGCGGGCATCGGCCACATGCACAAGGGCAAGTACACGCTGTACAACTTCATCGGCGCCGTGCTCTGGGGCTTCGGCCTCACGATGTTCGGCTACGTCATCGGCTTCATCCCGCCGGTCGCGCACTTCGTCGAGAACTACATCGACCTGATCCTGCTGGTCGCCGTCGGCGGCACGGCCCTCGTGACGCTGTGGCACTACCTGCGCGAGCGGAGCAAGGCGAAGAAGGCCGCTGCCGCCGGAGACGACGTCGTCACCGACCCCGACGAGGCGCGGGAGCTCGTGCTCGACCCCGAGGTCTTCGAGCGCGGCCCGGACCACCACGACCCCGACGCGCCGAAGCAGTGACCTGAGCCGTCAGCGGTGCTGATCGATCAGGATGCTGTTGCCGTCGGGATCCACGAGCGTGAGGTGACCCGGCCCCGAGCCGGACTCGTCGGTCGTGGAGATCGGCTCGATGCCGGCATCCCGGAGCCGCTTCTGCACGGTGCGCACGTCGTCGAACGCGCCGTCGACGTCGACGCCCTCGGCAGTCCAGCCGGGGTTGAAGGTGAGGATGTTCCCCTCGAACATGCCCTGGAACAGCCCGATCACCGCATCGCCGTTGCGCATCATCAGCCAGTTCTGCTCCGGGTCGCCGCCGAAGGCGACGAAGCCGAGCCGCTCGTAGAACGCGCGCGACGCGGCGAGGTCGGCGACGCTGAGGCTCACCGAGAAGGCGCCGAGGCCGAGCGGCGCGCCCGGATCGCTCACGACGCCTTCGCCTTCTTCTTCGCGGCGGGCTTCTTCCGGCTCCCCTCGGCGGGGGCATCGTCCGCGTCGGTCGCCTCGGTGCTCTCGCCGCGCGCAGCGCGCGAGCGCTCGACGCTGGCCCGCAGCGCGGCCATGAGGTCGATGACCTCGGCGCCGGCATCCTCGTCCTCGCGGTCTCCGAAGGTCTCGCTCGTATCCAGCGCGTCGCCCTTCTCGAGCTTGGCCTCGATGAGGGTGCGCAGCTCATCCTGGTACTCGTCGGAGAACTCCGTCGGGTCGAAGTCGCTCGCGAAGCTCTCGACGAGGGATGCCGACAGCTCGAGCTCCTTCGCGGAGATCCTCACGGGCTCGTCGAGCGACGGGAAGGCTGCTTCGCGCACCTCGTCGGCCCACAGCAGCGTCTGGAGGACCAGCACGTCGCCCCGGACCCGCAGCGCGGCCAGCCGGGTCTTCTGCCGCAGCGAGAACCGCACGATGGCGGTGCGATCGGTCTGCTCGAGCGTCTTGCGCAGCAGGACGTACGCCTTCGGCGACGCCGAGTCCGGTTCGAGGTAGTACGCCTTGTCGAGGGTCAGAAGGTCGACCTGGTCGCTCGGCACGAACTCGACCACGTCGATCTCGCGGGACTTCTCGCTCGGCAGCGCCGCGAAGTCGTCCTTGGTGAGCACGACGGTCTTCTCACCGTCGTCATATGCCCGGTCGATATCGCTGTACGGCACCACTTCGCCGTCGATCTCGCAGATGCGCTGGTAGCGGATGCGGCCGCCGTCGGTGCTGTGCACCTGGTGCAGCGACACATCGTGGTCCTCGGTCGCGGAGTACACCTTGACCGGCACGTTCACGAGCCCGAACGTCAGGGCGCCCTTCCAGATCGCTCTCACCCCACCAGTACACACCCGCCACACCGGTCGCGGCTACCCTGGCGTCATGCCCGGACAGGAGCAGCTGGTGCGCATCGACGGCCGCCGCCTGCGCCTCACGAACCTCGAGAAGGTGCTGTACCCGGCATCCGGCACCACCAAGGGCGAGGTGATCGACTACTACACCCGGGTGGCTCCGGCGCTGATCCCCCATGTCATCGGTCGCCCGGTGACCCGAAAGCGCTGGCCCGAGGGCGTCGATCACGAGCCCTTCTTCGCGAAGGACCTCGAACCGGGCGCGCCCCGCTGGGTGCGGAGGATGCCGATCCCGCACTCGGGGGGCACCAAGGACTATCCGCTCGTGGGCGATGTGCCCACGCTCGCCTATCTCGCCCAGGTGGCGAGCCTGGAGCTGCACGTCCCGCAGTGGCGGTTCCGCCCCGACGGGGCGCGCGGCGATCCCGACCGCCTGGTGCTCGATCTCGACCCGGGGCCGGGTGTGGGCCTGGCCGAGTGCGCCCAGGTGGCGCGGTGGGCCCGCGAGATCCTGCAGGGCATGGGGCTCGAGCCCTTCCCGGTGACCAGCGGCAGCAAGGGCATCCACCTGTATGCGGCGATCGCCGAGGATCAGACCAGCGACCAGATCTCGATGATCGCCCGGGAGCTCGCCCGCGCGATCGAGGCCGATCACCCGGACCTGGTGGTGAGCCAGATGGCCAAGGTGGAGCGCGCGGGCCGCGTCTTCATCGACTGGAGCCAGAACAACGCGGCCAAAACCACGATCGCCCCCTACTCGCTGCGGGGCCGCGCCCGCCCGACGGTGGCCGCCCCGCGCACGTGGGACGAACTCGACGATCCCGACCTGCGCCACCTGGAGTTCGCCGAGGTGCTGGAGCGCGTCGAGACGCTCGGCGACCCGCTCGATCCGCTCGGCTACCACGCAGGCGCCCGCACGAGCCCCCACGGGCCGCTGGCCGCGTACATCGCCAAGCGCAGTGCCGCCCGCACGCCCGAGCCGGTGCCGGCGAACGCCCTGGGCGCCTCGAGCACGCCGGGGGCTCTCCCCCGGTTCGTGATCCAGGAGCACCATGCGACACGCCTGCACTGGGATCTGCGCCTGGAGCGGGAGGGCGTGCTGGTCAGCTGGGCGGTGCCGCGCGGCATCCCGCATTCGACGGCCCGCAACAACCTGGCCGTCATGACCGAGGATCACCCGATGGAGTACGCGACCTTCGAGGGCACGATCCCGCGCGGAGAGTACGGCGCCGGCACGATGACGATCTGGGACGACGGCCGCTACGAGCTGGAGAAGTGGCGCGACGACGAGATCATCTTCACGCTGGAGGGCCGCCCCGGCGGACCGCTCGGCCGGGTGCGGCTTGTGCTCATCCGCACCGACGGCGCCGGCGAGAAGTCGACGTGGCTGCTGCACCGGATGAAGGTGGATGCCGCGGGCCGGCCCCAGTCCGATGGCGTGCCGGTCTCCGCGTCGGAGCAGGCCGACGGCGACGGCCGAGACGTCGGCGTCGATGGGGGCGGCGACGGTGACGGCGAGACCCATGATCCCTCGACGGACCCGTCCGACCAGCGCGGGTCCGAGCGGGACGACCGGGTCTCGACGCCGTCGGCACCTTCCCCGCCGTCGGCACCTCCCCCGCCGTGGCCGTCCGAGCTGCGGCCGATGCTGTCCACCGCGGCCACTCCGGGCCTCGCCCGGGAGGCGGCCCGGCGATGGGCGCCGGGCGGCTCGCCCTGGGTCGAGGTGAAGTGGGACGGCATCCGCGCCATCGGCGTGTGGGACGGTCGCCGGCTTCAGCTGCGCGCGCGCAGCGGCAACGACCTCACGGCCGCCTATCCCGAGCTGACCGGGGTGGATGCCGGGCTCGGCCCGACACCGGCGGTGCTCGACGGCGAACTGGTCGCCCTCGACGGCCAGGGTCGCCCCAGCTTCCCCCTCCTGCAGACGCGCATGAACCTCGTGCGGCCCGGCGAGATCGCTCGCGAGTCCGCCCGCACACCGGTGCGCTGGTTCGTGTTCGACGTGCTCGCCGTCGACGGGACGGATGCCGCGCCGCTGTCGCTGTCGGAGCGCCGCGAGCTGCTCGAACGGATCGCCGGCGACTCGGCCGCGCCGATCGAGGTGCCGCCTGTGCTCGATGACGTGGACGACGCGCTCGCGATGGCGCGCAGATTCGGCCTCGAGGGTGTGGTCGTCAAGAACCCCGCCTCCCCCTACCGGCGCGGGCTGCGCAGCGAGGACTGGCTGAAGGTCAAGATCACGCACACGCAGGAGGTCGTGATCGGCGGCATCCGGCCCGGCCGCGGCGGGCGCACCGGGCAGATCGGCTCGCTGCTCGTGGGCGTTCCGGACGCCGACGGCGCACTGCGCTACGCCGGGCGCGTGGGCTCGGGCTTCTCCGAGAGCGCGCTGCGCACCCTGGAGTCGGCGCTCACGGCGCTGCGAACGGACGTCGACCCGTTCGAGGGCGTGCCCGACCTCGACGCGCGAGACGCCCTGTGGGTGCGGCCCGACCTCGTGGGCGAGGTCGAGTTCGCCGAGTTCACCCCCGGCGGCATCCTGCGCCACGCCCGCTGGCGAGGGCTGCGGCCCGACAAGAGCCCGTCCGACGTGCGACGCGAGGACTGACGCTCACGCGTGCGCGTCGTGCTCGATGTGCCCGGCCGGCTCCAGCTGGAACGTGGAGTGCTCGACGTCGAAGTGCTGAGACAGGCATGACTGCAGCTGGGCGAGGATCGTCGCCGCGCGTCCGTCCGCCAACGCGGCGTCATCGACCACGACGTGCGCCGTGAAGACGGGGGCACCCCGCGTCAGCTGCCACACATGGACATCGTGCACGTCGACGACGCCGGCGGTGGCGAGGATGTGCGCCCGGATGTCCTGCACGTGGGTGCCCTTGGGCGCGGACTCGCCGAGGACCGAGACGACCTCGCGGAGCAGGCCGATCGCGCGGGGCACGATCATCGCCGCGATCAGCAGGGAGGCGATCGCATCGGCCTGCACCCAGCCGGTGAACAGCACGACGAGGGCCGCCACGATGACAGCCGCGGAGCCGAGCAGGTCGCCGAGGACCTCGAGGTAGGCACCGCGCACGTTGATGCTGTGCCGCTGAGCGGCCCCGAGCAGCCACATCGCGAAGGCGTTGGCCACGAGCCCCACCGCGGCGACGGCGAGCATCAGTCCGCCGGCGATCTCGACCTCGCCCGGATCCATCAGGCGCTGCACACCCTCGACGGCGACCCACACCGACAGCACGATCAGGATGACCGCGTTGGCGAGGGCGCCCAGCACCTCGGCGCGCTGGTAGCCGAAGGTGTTGCGGTCGTCGGCGGGGCGTGCGGCGACCGCTGTCGCGATCAGCGCGATGCCGAGGGCCGCGGCATCGGTGAACATGTGTGCGGCGTCGGCGAGCAGGGCGAGCGAGCCGCTGAGCGCCGCGCCCACGATCTGCACGACCATGACGGCGGAGGTGACCCCCAGCGACAAGGCGAGCAGCCGGCGGTTGCTCGCGCCGCGCAGCCCCCCGTGCGCCTGGGCGTGATCGTGCATGAAGCCAGGCTAGGACGGCCCCGGGTGCTGCCGCGGCGAAACGGCGAAGTCGGGAATGATCCTGATTCTCAGTCGCCCGTCACAGTGTCGCCAGCAGCGGCGCCAGGGCGGCGAACGCGCGCGCCCGGTGCGACGCGGCGTTCTTCTCCTGGGCGCTCCATTGCCCGACCGTGCGCTGCGCGCCGTCGGGCTGGTCGTCGGGGATGAAGACCGGGTCGTAGCCGAACCCTCCCGTCCCGGCAGGGGCGTTCGCGAGCCTCCCCGGCCAGCGGCCCTCCACGACCCGCTCCGATGCGTCGGCGCCGGGCACGACGAGGGCGATCGTCGATACGAACTGCGCGGCCCGGTGGGGGTCGGCGATGTCCGCTAGCTGGTCGAGCAGCAAGCTCAGATTGGCGGTGGCGTCCTTGGCGTGCCCGGCCCAGTACGCCGAGAAGACACCGGGCGCGCCGCCGAGCACGTCGACGCAGATGCCCGAGTCGTCGGCGAGCGCGGGCAGTCCCGTGTGGGCGGCGGCGGCGCGGGCCTTGATCAGCGCATTCGCGGCGAAGGTCACCCCGTCCTCGACAGGCTCCGGTCCGTCATAGCCGATCACCTCGAGATCCGGGCGCGTGGCTGCCACGATCGCCTGGAACTCCTCGACCTTGTGCGGGTTGTGGGTCGCGAGCACGACCTGGCGCGGCATCCCGCTCACTCCCCCGCGTCAGGCTCTGCCGGGGTCAGCGCGGCGAGCTGGTGTTCGCGCAGCGACGCGCAGCCGGCCACGCCGAGGTCGAGCAGGGCATCCAGCTCGCGCTTGTCGAACGGCGCCCCTTCGGCGGTGCCCTGCACCTCGACGAAGAGTCCACGGCCGGTGACCACCACGTTCATGTCGGTCTCGGCCCGCACGTCCTCGACGTAGGCGAGATCCAGCAGCGGCTCGCCGTCGACGATGCCCACCGAGACGGCGGCGACGGAGTCGAACAGCGGCGTCGCCCGCTGGGCGATGAACTTCTTCTGACGCCCCCACTCGATCGCATCGGCGAGCGCCACGTACGCGCCGGTGATGGCCGCGGTGCGGGTGCCGCCGTCTGCCTGCAGCACGTCGCAGTCGATGACGATGGTGTTCTCGCCGAGCGCCTTGGTGTCGACGACGGCGCGCAGGGCGCGGCCGATCAGGCGCGAGATCTCGTGCGTGCGCCCGCCGATCCTGCCCTTCACGCTCTCGCGGTCCCCGCGCGTATTCGTGGCGCGCGGCAGCATGGCGTACTCGGCGGTGACCCAGCCCTTGCCCTTGCCGGTGAGCCAGCGCGGCACGCCGTTGGTGAACGAGGCGGTGCACAGCACCTTCGTGCCCCCGAACGAGATGAGGGCCGATCCTTCGGCGTGGGCGCTCCAGCCGCGCTCGATCGTGATCGGGCGGAGCTCGTCGGCGGCGCGGCCGTCGGCGCGGACGATGTCGGTCATTTCTCTCCTCGGGGGGATCGCGTGCCGATGTCGATCGGCACGGCGGTCGGTGGGGATGGCTTCGGGGACACCACGTGCGGGATTCGGGACATGCCTGCCTCAGGACGCGCGCGGCGGCAGGTCGATGGCACCGGTCTGGACCAGGCGCACCTGGCTGACCTCGCGGCCCATCAGGCGATGGGCGAGGTCGAGGAACTCGTCGGCGGAGGCGCCGGTCGCCTCGTAGATGTGCGTGGCGACCGCATCCGGCCCGGCGAGCAGATCGCGGGAGACGAGCTGGCGGTACACGTCTTTGGCGGTCTCGGTGTCGCTGGACACCAGCGACACGTCGGGACCCATCACGTAGCTGATCGCCCCCTCCAGGAAGGGGTAGTGCGTGCACCCGAGCACGAGCGTGTCCACACCCGCGTGCCGCAGCGGAGCGAGGTAGTCCTCGGCGACGGCCAGCACGTCGGGGGAACCGGTGATGCCGGCCTCGACGAACTCGACGAAGCGCGGGCAGGCCTGCGCGAAGACGGTGAGTCGCTCGTTGACCCCGAGCATGTCCTGGTAGGCGCCCGAGCCGATCGTGCCCGCGGTGCCGATCACGCCGACACGACCGTTGCGGGTCGTCGACATCGCCGTGCGCACGGCCGGCGCGATCACCTCGACGACGGGCACGTCGTAGCGCTCGCGCGCGTCGCGCAGCACCGCCGCCGAGGCGGTGTTGCAGGCGATCACCAGCATCTTGACGCCCTGATCGACCAGCGCGTCGAGGATCTCGATCGCATAGCGCCGCACGTCCGCGATGGGCTTGGGCCCGTACGGGGATCGCGCGGTGTCGCCGATGTAGACGATGGACTCCCGCGGCAGCATCGACGAGATCGCACGCGCCACCGTGAGCCCGCCGACCCCGGAGTCGAAGATTCCGATCGGCGCGTCGCTCACGATCGTCCAGCCTACGCCAGGCTCATTAGGCTGACCCCCATGACCGCGCGCAGCACCGCCCTGCTCACCGACCGGTACGAACTGACGATGCTCGATGCCGCGCTGCGCGACGGCACCGCCCATCGCCGCTGCGTGTTCGAGCTGTTCGGGCGACGTCTTCCCGGCGCCCGCCGCTTCGGCGTGGTCGGCGGCATCGGCCGGCTGCTGACCCTCCTGCGGGACTTCCGCTTCGACGACGACGAGCTGCGCTACCTCCGCGACGAGCGGGTGGTGGATGCCGCGACGCTGGCCTTCCTCGAGGACTACCGCTTCACCGGCACGATCACGGGGTACCGCGAGGGGGAGCTCTACTTCCCGGGCTCCCCCGTGCTCACCGTCGAGGGCACGTTCGCCGAGGCGGTGGTGCTGGAGACCCTGGCGCTCAGCGTGCTCAACCACGACTCGGCGATCGCGACGGCCGCCGCGCGCATGAGCATCGCGGCCGGCGACCGTCCCCTCGCCGAGATGGGCTCCCGCCGCGCGGGCGAGTCCTCGGCGGTCGCCGCGGCCCGTGCCGCCTACATCGCGGGCTTCGACGCGACGTCGAACCTCGAGGCCGGGCGCACGTGGGGCATTCCGACGATGGGCACCGCGGCACACGCGTGGACGCTCCTGCACGACACCGAGGAGGACGCCTTCCGGGCCCAGATCGCCGCGCTCGGCGTCGGGACCACCCTGCTGGTGGACACCTACGACATCGGCGCCGGGGTCGAGACGGCCATCCGTGTCGCCGGCACCGGTCTCGGCGGGGTGCGCATCGACTCGGGCGATCTGCCGACGGTGGCGGCGGCCGTGCGGGAGCAGCTCGACGCGCTCGGGGCGGTGGGGACGCGGATCACCGTGACCAGCGACCTCGACGAGTACGCGATCGCCTCCCTCGCGGCATCCCCCGTCGACGCGTACGGCGTGGGCACGCAGCTGGTGACCGGGTCTGGGACCCCCACCGCGGGCATGGTCTACAAGCTGGTCGCCCGGCAGGACGCGGCCGGAGGCTGGGTCGGCGTCGCGAAGGCGTCGACCGACAAGGGGTCCCGCGGCGGCCGCAAGGCGGCGTTCCGATCCCTCGACGAAGGCACGGCCACCGCCGAGGTGATCGCCGTCTCCGACGGCTTCGAGGCGCTGGACACGGTCGCCCAGCATCCCGGATCCCGCGCGCTGCAGGTCGTGCTCGCGGAGGGCGGTGAGCCGGATGCCGCGGCTGAGGGCCGGACGGGCGTGCGCGCCGCCCGCGCGCACCACGCGCGCGTGCGCGAAGAGCTTCCCGTGCGCGCGCTCGCGCTCAGCCGGTCGGACCCGGCGATCCCGACCGTCTACGTGGAGGCCTGAGCCCGCTCAGCCGCCGAGCGACTCGTAGATCTCCTTGCACGTGGGGCAGACCGGGAACTTCTCCGGGTCGCGCCCCGGGGTCCACTTCTTGCCGCACAGTGCGCGCACGGGCTTGCCGGTGAGAGCCGACTCGAGGATCTTGTCCTTCTTCACGTAGTGGGAGAAGCGCTCGTGGTCACCCGGCTCGACGTTCTCCTCGCGGATGAGCTCTTCGAGCTCGCGGTCGAGGGTGGCGAGGCCGCCCTGATCGGGGCTGTCCAGCGGGGTGCTCATGAGGGTTCAGTGTAGTCGCAGGCGAGCGCGCCGGGGCCTCGGCCGGCGCCGTCAGATCGACTCGGCGAATTCCATCAGCGCCCCGCCGCGACGCTCGAAGATGGACGACCCGATCGCGACTCCCAGAAGCAGCACGCCCATGCCGGCCACGAGCCCCGCCCACAGCGCCGTCATCGCCGCGTCGACGTCCGTCGTGAGCGCGACCCACGCGAACCACAGGGCGGGCAGCGCCGCCGCGACCGCGCCGGCCAGCACGACCGCCTGGGCGATGACGCCGCCGGAGCCGGTGCGCTGAGGCTGCTGGAAGGGGCTCTCCCCCGGCCGCGAGACGGCGTAGGGGGCGAGCACCGAGAAGACGCTGGAAAGCCCGAGACCGGCGAAGAAGAGCGCCGCACAGACGCCCACCAGCGCGGGCAGCATCGCCCAGCGGCCGTGCAGCGAGATGACGATCGGGATCGCCACCGCGAGAGCCGGCACGCCGACCAGCAGCACCGGCACGAGCCGCCCGAGGCGGTCGGAGATGCCGCGGATGCCGCTGCCGATGTGCATCCACACCGCGGTCGAGTCGTACGCGAGGTCGTTGTGCGGCAGCCAGCCGAGGAACAGCGCCGCGAAGGGCACCGGCACCAGCACGACCAGCTCCAGAGGCATCCCGGCGATCAGCAGCGGCACCATCGTGATCGCCGCCGCCACCGGGATCACGAGCAGGTTGACGACGTAGCGGCGATCGCTGAACCAGTACAGGAGGCTCCGGGCGGCGATCGCGCCGCCGGGGGTGCCCGGCGCCACGCCGAACCAGCCGAGCCCGCCGCGCTCGCGCGCGGCCACGGGGCGCTCGGTGGTCGTGAGCATGCGGTGCACCACCAGCATCCACACCGCACCGAGTGCGACCACCGACCCGACGGCGACGAGCAGGCTCAGCACTGCCGACGGCGCCTCAACGGCGGAGAGCATCGGATACGCCCACGCCGCGCCGATGGGGGTCAGCGCCAGCACGCCGACCGCCTCGTCGAGCTGGCTCGGCACCTCCGCCCCCACTCGAGCGAAGAGAGGAACACCCCGGCGGGCACGACGACGACCAGCACCGCGATGACGAACAGTCCCGACAGCTCCCGCGACCGGCGCTCTCTGAGGAACAGGGTCGCCACCGCCATGCAGACCCGGGCGAGCAGCACGCAGGTGAGGACGCCGAGGACGATGCCGACGATGGATGCCGTCCACGTCGCCCCGAGCGAGGTCCACACGAGCGCCGCGCAGACGGCGACCGCCACGAGCGCCGCCACTGGCACGCTGATCATGCCGGCCAGTGCCAGCACGAGGGCGAGGCGCCGCGTCGGGAGCCCGAAGAGGCTGAACCGGCGCGGATCGAGCGGGTCGTCCGCCGCCCCGATGAGCGGCGCGAGCGCGAAGCCGAAGGTCACGGCGGCCCCGCTCAGCACGGTGACCGCGAGCACGACCTCGGGCGCGGCATCCCGCAGCGACAGCATCGCCCAGCCCGCCGTGACGCAGGCCAGCCCGAGGGCGATCAGCACGACGATCACACGCGCCGCGCGCTCCGAGCCGCCGCGCAGCGCCCCGAACAGCAGGTCGAGCCTCAGTCGGAGTACGTGTGCAACCACTCCAGGCCTTCCACGTCGCTCAGTCCCCCGGCGAGCTCGACGAAGCGCTGCTCCAGGGTGAGCTCTCCACGCACCTCGTCGACCGTGCCCTCGGCGAGCACCTGTCCGGCGACCATCACCGCGACCCGGGTGCACACACGCTCCACGAACTCCATCCCGTGGCTGGAGAGGATCACCGATCCACCGTGGGCGACATAGGTCTTGAGGATGTCGAGGATGATCGCGCTCGAGACCGGGTCGACCGCTTCGAACGGCTCATCGAGCACGAGCAGGCGGGGCGAGTGGATGAGCGCGCCGGCGAGCATGACCTTCTTGACCATGCCGGCGGAGTAGTCCGAGACGACCCGGCCGAGGGACTCGGTCAGATCGAACGCGCGCGCCAGGTCGGCGGTGCGGCTCTCGACGGTCGCCGGCGGCAGCCCGCGCAGCACCCCGTAGTAGTACAGCAGCTGCCGACCGGTCAGCCGGTCGAAGGTGCGCAGCCGATCGGGCAGCACGCCCATGAGCTGCTTGGCGGCAAGCGGATTGGCGGCGGCGTCGACGCCGCCCACACGGATCTCTCCCCGATCCGCTCGCAGCAGCCCCGCGATCATCGACAGGGTCGTGGTCTTGCCGGCGCCGTTGGGGCCGACGAGCCCGTAGAAGCTCCCGGTCGGCACGACCAGATCGAGCCCTTCGACCGCTCGCGTGCCGCCGAAGGTCTTGGTCACGCCGGTGAGTTCGAGCACGGTGGATGCCGGAGCCGAGGTCGGCACGATCAGATCGGCGGGCGCCTCGACGAGCTCTTCGAGGACCAGCAGCGGTTCGGCGTCGGGCTGCGGCGCGCTCTCGGCGCGGGCGGCCTCCGGCTCCGGTTCGACCACGTCGGGTTCGACCACGTCGGGTTCGACGATCGTGTCGTCCGCGTCGACCGTGTCGGGAACCGCATCGACCGTGTCGGGCTCGACCGCCGCGTCGGTGTCGGCGTCGGATTCGACGACGGATTCCGTGCCGGAGTCGGTCTCGGCGTCGGTCTCCGGCTGCGGTGGGAGCGGCGGGCGGGGTGGGATCAGGATGTCCTCCGTACGCACCGCCGGCGGCAGCGGCGGCTTCTCGGGCACGTCGATCTCGAGCCCGGCGGGCACCTCGGGCACGGGCAGCGGTGGGCGCGGGATGCGCACGACCGGCGCGCGCGGCCGACCGCGGTCCGGCTCGTCCGGATCGGCGTCGTGCGGCACCGGGAGTGAGGCTGTCACCGCTCCACGGTACCAAGGAGGGCCCGATCGGAGACAGAACCGGGGTCCCGAGTCTGCGAATCGCGGAATGTCACGAATCGACAACGGAGGCCGGGCATTATGCACGCTTTCAGTGCTCACCGCTACCATGGACCCGGCACGACGGAGTGTCTCATCGGTAAACCGATGTTGAACGACACACGCCAGGAGCAGACTTTGACCATTCAGACCGTCATTCTCGCCGCGGGTATGGGATCCCGTCTCGGACGATCCCTGCCCAAACCCCTCACCGAGCTCAACGACGGCCGCAGCATCATGCGGCAGCAGCACGACAACATCCGCGCCGCCTTCGGGACCGACGCCAAGATCACCGCCGTCGTCGGCTATCGCGCCGAGACGATCGTCGAGGCATTCCCCGACGCGAGCTACGTGTACAACGAGCGCTACGACCAGACCAACACCTCGAAGAGCCTGCTGCGTGCGCTCCTGAAGACCGGCCGCGCCGGCGTGCTGTGGATGAACGGCGACGTGGTGTTCGACCCCCGCGTGCTCGGCCGTGCCATCGAGCTCATCGAGCGGGACCAGTCGTTCGTGACCGTCAACACCTCGAAGGTGAGTGACGAAGAGGTGAAGTACACGGTGACCTCGGAGGGCTACATCAAGCAGCTCTCCAAGACCGTCAAGGGCGGCATCGGCGAGGCCGTGGGCATCAACTACATCTCCGCCCGCGACAAGAAGGCGTTCATCCGCCAGCTGACGCGCGTCGACGACCAGGACTACTTCGAGCGCGGTCTGGAACTGGCCATCGCCGAGGACGGCCTGCTGCTGGAGCCGCTGGACATCTCCGATCTGTACGCCGTCGAGGTCGACTTCGCCGAAGACCTCGAGCGCGCGAACACGTTCGTCTGACCTCGCCTCCCGGAGTTCTCCCACCGGGGGCAGAGCATGCGTGCCTAAGATCGGCGTGATGGCCGACAAGGTGCACCGCATCCATTCCCTGCCCGCCGACGCGCCGTGGCAAGGCGGGTTGCCGCCCGCCGGGTCCGACGAGCACCCCCGCGTGATCCGAATGCTCGACCGCGTGCTCGCGATCCAGCGCCCGGTCGTGCTGGCGCACCTGCGCAGCATCCGCCTCCGCCACCCGAACGCGACCCCCGACGCCGTCGTGCGCATCCTCGAACGCCGGTACCTCGCCGCGGTGACCACCGGCGGCGCCGCCGTCGGCGCGACCGCGGTGGTGCCGGGCATCGGCACCGGTGTGACGCTCGCCCTCAGCGGTGTGGAGACCGTCGGCTTCCTCGAAGCCACCACGCTGTTCGCGCAGTCGGTGGCGGAGGTGCACGGTCTCGCGGTCTCCGATCCCGAGCGCGCCCGCGCGCTCGTACTCACCCTCATGCTCGGGAAGGAGGGTGTCGATCTCGTGGCCCAGCTCGCGCGGCAGGCCGGCGGCTCCGGGGCGAGCCGCGATCGGTACTGGGGCGAGGTGATCACGAAATCCCTCCCGCGTGCCGCGGTCGGGCCGCTCGTCGACCGGCTCAAGACGGCCTTCATCCATCAGTTCGCCGCGCGCGGGGGCGCATCGTGGATCGGGAAGGCCCTCCCATTCGGGATCGGCGCGGCCATCGGCGGCACCGGCAACCACATCCTCGGGCGTCGGGTGCTGGTCGGCTCCCGGCGCGCGTTCGGCGCCGCGCCGCCGGCCCTGCCGGCCGACCTCGAACCGCGCGAGGGCGCCGAGCGCGTCGAGCTGCGCGCTACTCGGCTCATGCGCAGCGCCGGCGGGGCGCTCGGCGGGGCTGCCCGGCGCGTGCCGCTGCCGCGTCGACGCGCCGCGCAGCCCGCGACGACCGCCCTCGACGCCGGGGCGCACGACGGCTCGCCCGCCGGCGACGATCAGCCCCTCCCGCCCCGGAGATAGCCGCCACCCTCGACGCCGCCCCGCGCTCGCCCCTACGCTCGCACCTATGGACAGCACGTTGGCGTGCCTGGCGACGTGGATGCCGCGCCAGCGCTGGTACGCGGGGAAGGGCCGCGCCCCGGCGCTGCGTCTGGTGTCGTGGTGGGACGCGGAGCCCTCCACCGCGCACCCGAACGCCCGCGTGCGCACCTACCTGGTCAGCGACGAGGCCTCGCTCCCACCCGTGCTGTACCAGGTGCCGGTCGTCATCCGCGAGACCGCGGATGTCGATGTCTCCCCCGACCACATCATCGGCAGCCCTGAGCCGGGCTTCACCTTCGTCGACGGCCCGTTCGACCCCGCCTACGCGGCGGCCCTGCTCCGACTCATCGTCGACGGCGAGCGCGGATCCGGCCCGCAAGCCGACGCGGCCGGGCACCGCGCGCCCGCGGTCGGGGACATCCCCGTCCCGGGGCCCGCCTCGCGTGCGCACGTGATGGCCGGCGAGCAGTCCAACACCTCGCTCGTCTACCGCGGTGACGGCGACGAGGTGATCTGCAAGATCTATCGGCAGCCGCAGCCCGGCGTCAATCCCGACATCGAGCTCTCGTCGGCGCTGGCCGCCGCGGGTTCGGCCCACGTTCCGCGCGCCGTCGGCTGGGTGGATGCGCACTGGCCGGATTCGGCGACGGCGCACGGGAGCGTGTCGGGCTCGCTGGCGTTCGCCCAGGAGTTCCTCCCGGGGGTGCAGGACGCGTGGCGTGTCGCCCTGCGCGCAGCGGCCGACGGGGCCGAGTTCACCGCCGAGGCAGCGGGACTCGGAGCCGCCACGGCCGAGACGCACGCGATCCTCGCCCAGCTCTTCCCGACCCGCGATGCCGACGCCGACGATCGCGCGCGCACGGTGCAGACCTGGCGCCGGCGTCTGTCGATCGCGATCGCGGAGGTTCCCGAGATCCGCGAGCTCGAAGAGGGCATCGAGTCCGTCTACCGCGCGGGCACCGAGGGCGCCTGGCCCGCCCTCCAGCGCATCCACGGCGACCTGCACCTCGGGCAGGTGCTCCACGTCGCCGACCGCGGATGGATCCTCGTCGACTTCGAGGGCGAGCCGCTGCGACCGATCGCCGAACGCCGACGCGGCGACCTGGCGCTGCGCGATGTCGCCGGGGTGCTGCGCTCGTTCGACTACGTCGCCGGATCCCTCCGCCAGGACGCCGGCCCCCACGGTGCCGACGACGCCCGTGCGTGGGCGCGAGCCGCACGGCGGGCCTTCCTCGGCGCGTACGTCGACGCGTCGGGCATCGATCTGGCGGCCGCCCGTCCCCTCCTGACCGCACTGGAGCTCGACAAGGCCGTCTACGAGGCGATCTACGAGGCGAGGAACCGCCCCACCTGGACGCCGATCCCGGTGCGCGCGGCGGCGCGCCTGGTCTCCCGTTCGGCGGCGTCGCGCTGACTGCTGCCGTACGGGCTCAGACCTCGGCGTCGTCGAGCTCGGCCTCGTCGGTCTCGGGCTCGTCGTCCGTCGGCTGCGTCGAGCGCGCGTACCACTGATCCCAGCGCGCCATGAGCAGGCCGATCGCGGCGTGGAAGCGCTCCGTCGAGGCACCGGGCGTCGTGTCGCCGAAGTAGTGCCGCACCCACTTCTCGAGTCGCTGCACCGCGTCTTCGTCGCCGAGCACGCGGTCGGTCTCGGCGACGATGCGCGAGGCATCCTCGGCGGTCAGCCACTCGCAGGCGGCGAGATAGCCGTGCGTGTCGACGACCGCGGCAGGATCGACGGGGCGCGTGATGAGCAGTGGCTTGTCCGCCGCGAGCCGGTCGTAGACCATCGCGGAGATGTCGACGACGGCCACGTCGGCGGCCGCGAGCTGCCAGCCCAGCTCAGGACCGTGATCGTAATAGTGGTGCGCACCCGGGTCCGACGCGTTCGCCGCCTCCAGCGCGGAGACGATGCGGCGATGGGCGGCGCCGTACTCGGCATCCACCACTCCCGACCGGGGGTGGGGACGATAGATGACCCGATGACGGCCGCTCGCCACCAGGGCCGAGACGAGGGCCTCCCCGTGGGTGCGGATCGAGCCGTAGTGGGCGGAGGGCCGGTCGCCCTCCCAGGTGGGCGCATACAGCACGACCGTGCGCCCGTCGGGCTCGTAGGGAAGCTCGCCCGAGTAGTGATCGGCCTGCGGCCTGCCGATCGCGATCGTGCGCCGGTCGATGTCGAAGTCCCACAGCACGCGCGACAGGCGCTCGCGCGCCGCATCGCCGGCGATGAACGCGTAGTCGTAGGCCTTGTACTGGTTGGTGGTCATGTACATCTTGTCGGACTCGCCGTGGTTGATGAACACGTGCCAACGGCGGCCGTATCGGAACATCTGGAAGTTGCGGGTGTTCTGGTTGACGTAGAGCACGACGCGGATGTCCTGCTTCGCGATGAACCGCTCGAGATCGCGCACCGTCGGCACGAACGCCACGGGGAGGGCGTCGTCTTCGACCAGCGCCTGGGCGCCGGTCGCCTGCCGGCTGAGCACCACCACGGGCCAGAGCTCCGCCAGCCCGGCGAGCGGCTTGTACCACTGCCGCATCTGGTACATGTTGACCGCGCCATCGGCGAAGTACACGGCGACCCGGAAGTGGCCGCGCGGGTGCGGTCCGCGAGCGGCCAGTGCGCGCCGCACGCCGATCACCGCGGAGCGGCTGGCCACGGCCTTCCGCACGAGGGCGATCGCCTTCTTCCCATCCGAGACCAGACTCACCCATTCAGCCTACCCAGCCGACGCGTGACATGATCGACGCGTGCATGTCGACGAGCCCGGTCGCCGCCGCCTTCCCGAGGTGGCCCCCGGCACGGGCGTCACCTTCGTGATGCCCGTGCTCAACGAGAGCGGCTACCTGGCTCGCGCGGTGGAGACGGTGCTCGCCCAGGAGGTCGACGGCCCGACCGAGCTCGTGCTCGCACTCGCCCCCTCGACCGACGGCACCGAGCAGATCGCGCGGCGACTGGCCGACGCCGACCCGCGGGTGCGCGTGGTCGAGAACCCGCGGGCCGACATCCCGATCGGGCTCAACCTCGCCATCCGCGCCGGCGCGCACCCCGTGATCGTGCGGGTCGACGCGCACAGCGAGCTCGAGCCCGGGTACACCCGGCGGGCGATCGCCGCCCTCAGCGCGACCGGCGCCGCGAACGTGGGCGGCATCATGCGCGCCGACGGGCGCACGCCGTTCCAGCGCGCTGTCGCGCGCGCCTACAACTCCCCCATCGGCCTGGGCGGAGGGGCCTATCACGGCGGCACGCAGGCGGGCGAAGCGGAATCCGCCTACCTCGGCGTCATGCGCCGGGAGGCCGTCGCCGAGGTCGGCCTGTTCGACGAATCGATCCGTCGCGGCGAGGACTGGGAACTCAATCTGCGGCTGCGCCGCGCGGGGTATCTCGTGTGGTTCGACCCGGAGCTCGCCGTCACCTACTGGCCGCGCGAGAGCTGGTCGCGTCTGGCGCGCCAGTTCTTCGCGACCGGCCGCTGGCGGGGCGAGCTGGTCCGTCGCTTCGGCCGCGGCAACTCGCTGAGGTTCTTCGCTCCGCCGCTGCTGGTGCTGGTGCTCGCGGTGGCCGTCGTGATCGGCGCGCTCCAGCTGACCGGGGTGCTCTCGGGTGCGCTCGGAGTGGCGGCATCCGTCGTCTATCTCCCGCTCCTCGCGTACGTCGCCCTCATCGTCGCCGTCGCGCTCGGGCGCGGCGGCGGCACCGGGTGGCGCGACAAGCTCTGGTCGGCCGCGGTCCTTCCCACCATGCACCTCTCGTGGGGCGCCGGCTTCGTCATCGGAGTGATCGGCGGCGCCCACGACACGGTCGACACCTCACGGCTCGGCAAGCGCAACACCCCGCTGCCCTGACCCGCGGGCGGCCTCAGTCGCGGTCGACGAGCCCCTGATCGAGCAGACGGGCGACGACCCGCTCCGCCGCCCGACCGTCGTCGCGCGCGTTGAACCGCGCCCGCCAGCGGTCGTACAGCGCCGCGTACGCCGCCGGGTCGGCACCCAGCGCGCCGATCAGCTCGGCCTGGGTGCGAACGACCGGCCCCGGGGCGTGCGCAGCGAGGTCGAAGTAGAAGCCCCGCAGCGTGCCGCGGTAGTGCTCGATGTCGGGGACGAGGAAGTACATCGGCTTGCCGGTGACGGAGAAATCGAACATCACCGAGGAATAGTCGGTGATGAGCGCGTCGGCGGCCAGCAGCAGCTGCGAGGTGTCGGGGAAGGCCGTCACATCGATGACGCGCGGGCCCTCGGCATCCCTCCCCGGCTGCAGCGTGCGGGAGTGGCCGCGCACCAGCACGACCGCGTCCGCGGCGAGGGCCAGCGCCGCCGGATCGAGGAAGTCGACCATCACCGCGCGGTCGTCCCGCCACGTCGGCGCGTACAGCAGCACGCGCTCGTCGGCTCCGATACCCAGCGCCGTGCGGGTGGCGGCGCCGTCACCGGTGACGAGCACGTCATTGCGCGGATAGCCCTCGACCCAGATCGGCCGACGCAGGAACGCATACGCCTTGGAGAGGATTCGCGCCGCGTACGGGTTCTGCGCGAGCAGCACGTTCCATCGCAGCGATTCCCGCAGGACGGCGCCCACGCGACGCGGGTCGAACCCCGGCCGGTGCAGTGCGAGGCGCTTGAGCGGCGTGCCGTGCCAGGTCTGCAGCACGACCTGTCCGCGGCGGCGCGAGAACCGGCGCCGCAGCCAGTCGTTCACGACCAGCAGGCGCGCGGAACCGCGGGCGCGCCACCACTCAGGGCTGCCCTCCACCACGGGGATCGCCCCCTCGGGCACCGCGACCGACAGGTCCACGACGCTCCAGTAGCGGGTGAGGCCGGGCGCGCGGCGGGCCAGCTCCCGATCGATCGCCAGGGGGTTGCAGCTCGCATTGCGGCCGTAGAAGCTCTCGAAGAACACCGCGTTCTCGAGCTCTCCCCCGCGGGTCGCGTAGCGCCGCTCGAGCGCATCCTGACCCTCGCCGGAGTCGTAGGCGGGGTCGATCGGCGGGCCGATCACGACCTGGCGCCCGACGATGCTCGCCCGCAGCTCGCCCAGCTGGGTCACCGGCACCGCGGCGGGCGCCGCCACCGGGTCCGCACCCTCGCGGGCCGTCGCGATGAGGTCGTACGTGCCCGAGGGAAGCGGCAGCTCGGGACCGCCCCAGCGCGCCGCCCGCAGGGGGACCGTCGCCCGCCAGCCGTCGCCCTCCGCAGCGGGCTCGGCCGAGACCCGCGCCCGGGGACCGACGAGATCGATCGATGCCGGCGGCGTGCCCTCTCCGGTCACCACCAGCGTCGCGACACCGTCCGTCGTGAAGCGGGCGTGGGTCATCGGTCTCCCCTCGTGCGGCCGGCCTCGGCCTGCAGTGACGCCAGGATCGCACGGTACACCCTGTCGGCGTTGGAGCCGTCGCGGTGGTCGTGCACTCGCGCGTCGAGCGCGCGCGCGAGGTCGATACGACGGTCGTGCTCGGCGGGATCGCCCAGCAGAGCGTCGAGCTGTCCGGCCGCCTCGCTCCAGGCGCGCGCCCACCGCTCTCCGGCGACGTCGGCGTAGCGACCGTAGAGACCGCGGCGGGCCGCGTACTCGTCGAGATCCGGTGCGAGGAAGACCGTCGCGAGCGGAACGAGCGAGGCGTCGAACGCGAGCGACGAGTAGTCGGTGACGAGCACGTCGAAGCCCGGCAGCAGCGGGGTGATGTCGGCGGCGAGGTCGCTGCCGAGCGCACGGACGCGCGGCGTCGGCACCGGTGGGCGGTAATCGCCGGCGCCCAGCGGGTGCGAACGGATCACGAGCACCGCGTTGCGGCGCTCGAGCACCTCGAGCAGCGCCCGCCACTCCGCGGCCTCGGGCACCGCGGGGTCGTCTGCGCCGTCGCGCCAGGTCGGCGCGTAGAGGACGAGCCGGGCCCCGGCGGGGGCCTCACCGATCAGCCGCTCCAGAGCGCGGGTCGCCGTCGCACGGCGTGCCGCGGCCGTGCCGCGCGAGAGCACGTCGACGCGGGGCTCGCCGGTCACCGGGACGCGGGTGTCGTCGAGCCCGAACGCCGACTCCAGCCGCCCGCGCACGAGGTGCGAGGCGGCGGGCAGGAGCCGGATGCGCCCGGCCGCACCGCGGTACATCGCCCGCAGCGCGCGGCGCGCCAGCAGGGCGGCGCCGTCGCCGAGGGCGGCGATCCGCGCGGGGGGACGCAGCGTCTCGGGGGAATCGAGCCCGATGCGCTTGAGCGGGATGCCGTGCCACAGCTGCACGACGAACGCGCCGGACACGGCGTACCGGTTCGCGTCGCCGAAGCCGTGGGTCACCACGACGACACGCGCCCGCGCGGTGCGCCACCAGCCCTCGAGCGAACCCTTGGGTACGGAGGGGATGCCGCGCGCGGCCGCCTCAGCGGCATCGCGGTCATCGCCGGTCAGCCAGAGCACGCGATGGCCGCCGGCGAGTGCGCGCTCGTAGAGGGCGAGCGCGCCATCGGCGACGCCGACGGCGCAGCCGAACACCCATTCGTCGCGTGCGCGCGGGACGAGCAGAGTGGCCAGTCGCCCGAGCGCGTAGAGCGGGATCGCGGCGAGCTTGCCGGCATTGCCCGCGCCGAACGAGAAGGACGCCACCCCGCGAGCCTATCGCGGGGTGGCGTCGTGGCCCGGTGGACGACGCGGGCTACTGGTCCAGCGCTCCGAGGGTCACATCGACCGTGCGCGTCTCGCCGTCGCGGACGTAGGTGACGGTCGCATCGCTGCCCGCCGCCGCCGCGCGCACCTGCGCGGTGAGGTCGACCGAGTCGGTGATCGGAACCCCGTTGAAGCCCGTCACGATGTCGCCCGACTGCAGCCCGGCTGCCGCCGCGGCGCCGCCGTCGACGACGGAGTCGATGTACGCGCCCGTGATGTCGGCGTCCTCGAGGGCGGCGGCCGACACGACGCTCGCGCCGAGCAGTCCGTGGCTGGCCGAGCCGGATTCGATGATCTCGCCGGTGACGCGCTCGACGACATCGGACGGGATCGCGAAGCCCACGCCGATGGAGCCGGCCTGCCCGCTCGAGGAGCCTGCGGAGGCGATCGCGACGTTGATGCCGATGAGGGCGCCGTCAGCGTCGACCAGGGCGCCACCGGAGTTGCCGGGGTTGATGGCCGCGTCGGTCTGGATCACCGCGATCTTGATCGACTCGGTGCTCTGCGACTGCGACTGGCCCTGCCCGAAGTCGAACTGGAACGGAGGCGTCTGCCCGCCGTCGCTCTCGCCGTCGTCCTCGTTCGTGTCGGAGGAGTCGGGCGCCGCCGAGGAGGCGATCTCGATCGAGCGGTTCAGCGCGCTGACGATGCCCGTCGTCACCGTGTTCGACAGGCCGAGCGGGGCACCCACGGCGATCGTGGTGTCGCCCACGTTGAGCTCGGACGAGTCGGCGAAGTCGATGGGCGTGAGGTCGGTGGCGCCCTCGAGCTTGATGACCGCGAGATCGTAGGTCGGGTCGGTGCCGACGACCTCCGCATCGAAGACGCGCCCCTCGGAGGTGGTCACGCGGATCGCGGCGTCGCCGGTGGCGCCGTCGAGGGTCACCACGTGCGTGTTGGTGACGACGTAGCCGTCATCGCTGAGGACGACCCCGGAACCGGTGCCGCTGCCGCTGCCGCTGGAGGCGGCGATGGTGACGACGCTGGGGACGACCTTCGCGGCGATCGCGGTGGTCTGGTTCACGGACTCGGTGTCGTTGACGGTGACCGTGACCGGGCCGGCGGCAGGTGCGGTGCCGGTCGGGCTGAACAGATTCACCCCGACCCAGGCGCCGCCCAGACCCGCCGCGCCTCCGACCAGCGCCGCGGCGACGATGAGACCGACCACGCGACCGGGCGATCTCCTGCGCGGAGCCTCGGCGGTGGCGACGGCCCCCGTGGCAGGCGCGGCCCCGATGGGGAGCGTCGGCTGGACCTGGCCGGGCCCCACACCGAACGCGGCACCGTGGGCCGCGCCCGGGTGGGCAGGTGCCGACGGGGATGCCGGACCTCGGCCGTAGCCGGCGGGCGGTGCGTACACCGGCTGGGCGCCCGTCGGCGCGGCGCCGGGGGGTGCAGGTCGCGGGGGGATCCGGCCCGAGTAGCCGCCGACGCTCGGAGCCGCCGGCGCGGCGCCCGGTGCCGCCGGCGGCCCGGGGTTCGGGGTGGCCGCCGGCGCGGAGCCGGACGCGGCCGACGGTGCGGCCGACGCCGCGGGCGCTGCAGGCTCTGCGGCCTCTGCGGGCGCTGCGGGCGCTGCGGCCTCCGCGGGCGCTGCGGGCTCGTACGACTGCGGGTCCTGGGGGGTCTGGTCTGCCGGGCGATCGCCCGTGTTGTCGCTCATCGATGCTCCTTCTGCCAACCGCGTTCAGACTGCCGCGCGATCCTGTGCGTTTCTTATGCCCGCGCCGCGACTGCGCTATGCGAACCGTCTGAACGGGCCGCGCGGCACCGGCAACCTCCGCAACGGCGTCCGCTACCGTGATCCGATGCGACAGATTCCCGGATCCTGGCTGCACGCCGCCGTCGGCGCCGGCCTCGCCGACGCGGATGGAACGATCCGTCCCACCATCTTCGCGGAGATGTCGGCCCTCGCGGTGCGAACCGGGGCGATCAATCTCGGTCAGGGCTTCCCCGACGAGGACGGCCCCGCCGTCGTCCTCGACGCCGCGCGCCGCGCGATCGCCGACGGGGCGAACCAGTATCCGCCCGGGCGCGGCATCCCCGACCTGCGCAGCGCGATCGCCGAGCACCAGCAGCGCTTCTACGGTCTCACACTCGATCCGGAGCGCGAGGTGCTCGTCACCGCCGGCGCGACCGAAGCGCTGGCGGCGACGCTGCTGGCGCTGATCGACGACCCGGGCGACGAGGTGGTCGTCTTCGAGCCCTATTACGACGCCTACGCCGCGATCGTGGCGCTGGCGGGCGCCCGCTTGGTCACGGTGCCGGTCGCGTGGCCCGACTTCCAGCCCGACCTCGAGCGGCTCGCCGCGGCGGTGGGCGCTCGCACGCGCGCGATCATCGTGAACGATCCGCACAATCCCACCGGCGCGGTGTTCGCGCCCGAGGTCCGCACCGCGATCGTGCAGCTCGCAGAGCGCCACGACGCCTTCATCATCACCGACGAGGTCTACGAGCACCTCGCCTTCGAGGCCCCGCACGTGCCGCTGGCGACCCTGCCGGGTGCGCGAGAGCGCACCATCTCGATCTCCTCGGGCGGCAAGACCTTCTCCACGACCGGGTGGAAGATCGGGTGGGCGACCGGTCCCGCCGACCTCATCGACGCGGTGCTGGCTGTCAAGCAGTACCTGACGTATGTGAGCGGAAGCCCTTTCCAGCCGGCGATCGCGGCCGGGCTGCGTCTGCCGGACGCGTTCTTCGCCGGCGTCCGCGACGCGCTGCGCGCCCGCCGCGACCTGCTCGGTGCCGGGCTGCGGGCCGCGGGGATGACGGTGTCCACCCCGGCGGGCTCGTACTTCACCGTCGCCGATGTCGCGCCGCTGGGCGCGGTCGACGCCGCGGCGTTCTGCCGCGCGCTCCCGGAGCGAGCCGGCGTGGTCGCGATCCCGCTCACCGCGTTCACGACCCCCGAGCATCGCGCGGACTACGCCACCCTGGTGCGCTTCGCCGCCTGCAAGCGCCTCGAGGTGCTCGAAGATGCCGCCGCCCGGCTGGAGCGGCTGCGGCCGACGGGCTGAGCGCTCACACCCCGGGCCGGGGCGCGACCGCGAACCGGCGCAGCCGGAGTGCCGGGTTCACCCGGCGCACGCGCTCGATCTGCCCGGGATCCAGGTGCGCGACGGCCACGTCGGTGCCGGTTCCCACCGCCGCGATCTCCACGCCCAGCGGATCGACGATCATCGAGTTCCCCACGCCCAGGGGCGGGGGGTGGTCCGCGGCCGCCATGAAGACGGTGTTCTCGATCGCGCGCGCGTGCAGGAGAGTGCGCCAGTGATGCTCCTTGAGCGGACCGCGCACCCACTCGGCGGGCACGAGGACGACATCGGCGCCGGCGTCCGCGAGCAGTCGCCCGACCTCTGGGAACCGCAGGTCGTAGCAGGTCATCATCCCGAACCGCATGCCGTCGATCTCGAACGTCTCGGCGTCGGCGATGCTTCCCGGCTCGATCCAGTCCGACTCGCGCTGACCGAAGGCGTCGTAGAGGTGGAGTTTTCGGTACACCGCGCGCACGCCCGCGGCATCCACGGCGACGACGGCGTTGCGCACGCGTCCGGGCTCGTCCCCCGCCTCGACCAGCCCCGCCACCACCAGCACGCCGTGGCGAGCAGCCAGGGCTGCGAGGGCGGCCGTGAACGGCCCGTCGAGCGGCTCGGCATTCTCCGCCAGCGACGCGTCGAAAGGATCCACGAAGTAGCTCGAGTACTCGGGGAAGACGATGACGCGCGCACCGCGATCTGCGGCGGTGGCGGTCATTGCGGCCAGGGTGACGAGGTTCGCGGCGCGATCGGCGATCGGTGAGAACTGCGCGACGGCGACCGCGACGGACATCGCTGGCTCCTCTCCAGGCCGGATCGATCCCCCCATCCTGGTGTCCGCACACCGTGACGGCAACTGGCCGACCGCGCCGATTGGGCAACGCCCAGAATCCGTGCTAGGCTCACTTCTTGTGCCGCGGGGTGGAGCAGCTCGGTAGCTCGCTGGGCTCATAACCCAGAGGTCGCAGGTTCAAATCCTGTCCCCGCAACAAAATGAAGAAGGCGTCCCGGTCACGGGGCGCCTTCTTCGCATTTCGAGCGAAGCCCGCTGAGCATTGTGCTCACCCTTCGCTCTCGGCACCTGCTCTGGCGATCACGCCCCCGGAGGATCGATCGCCTCACCCATCTCCGCCAGGAACCGCGCGATGACGGCAAGCTCGTCATCCGTATAGCGGATCGCCACCAGGCGCATCTCCTGCAGCCGTGCGCCGAAGTGGTGGAAGAACGTGCGCCGCGACTCGTCGGTGAGCACCACGATCCGCGCACGACGGTCCGTGGGGTGCGGCCGACGCCGCACGTGCCCCGACTCGGTGAGGCGGTCGAGCATCTTCGTCGTCGAGGCGGTGGAGATCCGCAGGTGGGTCGCCAGATCGTGGGGGCTCACCGCGTCACCGCGCTGCTCGCGCATGATGAGCATGCGCAGGGCGGCCAGATCGGTGGCGTTCATCTCCATGTCGCCCTTCATACCGCCGTTCATGCGATCCATCGCGTCGCTGAACGCGCGCACGGCCTGCAGCACCCCCATCACGGCGCGGTCGTGCGTGGTGCGCGGCTCGAATTCCGCTTCGGCCACATAGGGTTCGGACATGTGGACACCCCCTCCCCTCCCTTGTATCATCGACAGACGCAGATCGCTAGCCAAGCTAGCAAATTGGAGGGATCTATGACCGACACCGACCATGTCGTCCTCCTCGATGACGACGGCCGCGCCATCGGCACCGCGCCCAAGTCGAGCGTGCACGGCACGGATACCGCGCTCCACCTGGCTTTCTCGTGCCACGTGATGAACGAGGAGGGCCAGGTGCTCGTGACCCGCCGGGCACTGGGCAAGACGACCTGGCCCGGGGTCTGGAGCAACTCCTTCTGCGGACATCCCAAGCCCGCCGAGCGCGTGCTGCAGGCCGTGCACCGCCGCGCCGAGTACGAGCTGGGCCTGACGCTCGCCGACATCGAGCTGGCCCTGCCGCTGTTCCGCTACCGCGCGGTCGACGTCAACGGCATCGTCGAGCACGAGATCTGCCCGGTGTACACCGCGCGCGCGGTCGGCGAGCCCGTCCTCAACCCCCTCGAAGTGGTGGATGCCCGCTGGGTCGACCCCCGCGACCTCGCCACCGCCCTCGACGCCACGCCCTGGGCCTTCAGCCCGTGGCTGGTCCTCCAAGCGCAGCAGCTGCACCTGTTCGGCCGCGTCCCCGCTCAGCGACAGGCGTCCTGATGCCCTTCCCCGCCCATCCCGACGCCGATGCAGCGGTCGAACGCGCCCTCGCGGGCGTGCGCGACCGCGCCGCGCCCCTGGGCGGGGCGTTCCCCGATCTGGCCGGGGCGCTCAGCCGCGCGGCGCAGGGCGGCAAACGCTTCCGCCCGGCGCTCGTGTGCGCGGCGTTCGACGCGTTCGGAGGCGAAGCGGACCGCCGGCCGGGTCTGGTCCGGGTGGCTGCCGCCTTCGAGCTCCTCCACGCGGCGTTCGTCGTGCACGACGACGTGATCGACCACGACACGGTGCGCCGCGGCATCCCGAACGTGGGCGGTGAGTTCCGCCTGCGCGCCGCGGCACGGGGCGTGGATGCCGCAGCGGCGGCGGTCCTCGGCGATGCAGCCGCGATCCTCGCGGGCGACCTGCTGCTGCATGAGGCGGGGCGGGAGATCGTCCGCGCCGACCTCGACCCCGATCTGCGCGAACGCGTGCTCGACATCTTCGACGAGGCGGTCTACGTCTCGGCCGCCGGGGAGCTCGCCGACGTAGAGAACAGCGTCGGCGGGGAATGGGCGGCGACCGACGAACTGCTCACGACGGCCTTCCAGAAGACGGCAGTCTACTCCTTCAGCGCACCGCTGCGCGCCGGCGCCGTCATCGCCGGAGCCTCGATCGAGGCGCTTGCGCTGCTCGACCACGCGGCAGGGCGACTCGGGGTGGCCTTCCAGCTCGTCGACGATCTCATCGGCGCCTTCGGCACGGAGGAGCAGGCGGGCCGCGAAGCCGGAGTCGACCTGCGCGAATCCAAGCGCACGCCGCTGGTCGCCCTCGCGCGGCAGACCGACCTGCAGCCGCACGTCGATTCAGCCCTCGCGCTCGCGCCGACCGGACCGATCGCGGTGCGGGAGGCGCAGCGGGTGCTCGAGAAGAGCGGCGCACGCGCCCGATTGCGTACGCTCATCGATGACGACCTGCGACGTGCGCGCGACATCGCCGACGACCCGGCGCTGCCGGTGGCCGCCGGCGGCATCCTGCGTGCGATCGCCGATGCCGTGGAAGGACGCATCCCGTGACCGCACCGCGTACGGCCCCCTCGGTGGCAGACGCCCTCGCCCTCTACGACCGCACGGCCGAGGACGCCGCCGCCACCGTGATCTCGCGGTACTCGACGTCGTTCGGGCTCGCCTCGCGACTGCTCGGCCCGCGCCCGCGCCCGCATGTGCGCAACGTGTACGCGCTGGTGCGGGTGGCTGACGAGATCGTCGACGGCCCCGCCGCCGCCGCGGGGCTCCCCGAGTCGGAGCTGCGCCGCGTGCTCGACGACCTCGAGGCCGAGACCCTCGCCGCGGTCGCGCGCGGCTTCAGCGCCAACCTGGTGGTGCACGCCTTCGCGCGCACCGCCCGATCCTGCGGCATCGGCGACGACCTGATCCGGCCGTTCTTCGCCTCGATGCGCACCGATCTGACCACCACGCACCACGACGGCGCATCGCACGACGCGTACGTCTACGGCTCGGCCGAGGTGGTCGGCCTCATGTGCCTCCAGGTCTTCGTCGGCGCCGACACCGCGCAGCCCGCGACCGCTGCCCCCGCGCTCGTCGACGGGGCACGGCGCCTGGGTCGCGCCTTCCAGGACGTGAACTTCCTGCGTGATCTCGACCACGACGAGGTCTCGCTCGGCAGGGACTACCTCGGCCTCCACGACGGCGTCACGCGCATCGACGTGCTCGATCGCATCGACGCCGATCTCGACGCCGCAGCCGCCGTCATCCCGGACCTCCCCGCCGACTGCCGCCGCGCCGTCACGGCCGCCCACGACCTGTTCGCCGAGCTGTCGCGGCGGCTGCGTCGCTCCCCCGCCGACGGCGAGCGGGTGCGCGTTCCCGACCCGGTGAAGGCCGGGCTCGCCGCGCGGGCGTGGATGGGCATGGCGCCACGGGAGGCCCGCGGATGAGCGCGGTCGAACCCGGGCGCGCCCTCGTCGTCGGCGGCGGGATCGCGGGGCTGGCCACCGCCGCGCTCCTGGCCGAAGAGGGCTGGTCGGTCACGGTGTGCGAGGCGCGCTCCGAACTGGGCGGGCGCGCCGGATCGTGGGAGCAGGACGGCTTCCGCTTCGACACCGGCCCGAGCTGGTATCTCATGCCCGAGGTGTTCGATCACTTCTTCGAACTCCTCGGCACGAGCGCCGCCGCCGAGCTCGATCTCATGCCGCTCGATCCGGCCTACCGCGTATACACCGATCCGCGCACCGCGCACGGCGGGGCCGTCGACGTGCGCTCGGGGCGCGAGCGCGCCACGGCGCTGTTCGAATCGATCGAGCCGGGCGCAGGCGCGAAGCTCGCGGCGTACCTGGACTCCGCGGGCGACGCGTACGAGCTCGCCGTCACCCGCTTCCTTTACGACACCTACGAGACCACCGCGGGCCTGCGCGACCCGGCGCTCCTGCGGCGCGCGCCGCAGCTTGCGCCGCTGCTGACCCGCACGCTCGCCTCCCACGTCGAGCGGCGCTTCGACGACCCGCGTCTGCGTCAGATCCTCGGCTACCCTGCCGTGTTCCTGGGCGGCTCCCCCTACGGGGTGCCGAGCCTGTACCACCTCATGAGCCACCTCGACCTCGACGAGGGCGTGCTCTACCCTCGCGGCGGATTCACCCAGATCATCGGCGCGATCGAGCGGCTCGCCCGCGCGCGCGGCGTCGAGATCGAGACGGATGCCGCTGTCGCGCGCATCACGACCAGCGGCCGCACGGCCACCGGCGTGCTCCTGCGCGACGGGCGTGAGCTGACCGCGGACCTCGTGGTGTCCACCGCGGATCTGCACCACACCGAGACCGAGCTTCTGCCGCCCGAGCTGCAGACCTATCCCGACGCCTGGTGGCGCCGGCGCACCCCGTCGCCGGGGGCGCTGCTGCTCCTGCTGGGGGTCGAGGGGCGCGTGGACGAGCTCGCCCACCACACCCTGCTGTTCACAGAGGACTGGCGCGAGAACTTCGAGGCGATCTTCGGCGAGCGGCCCCGCATCCCCGACCCCGCGTCGCTCTACATCTGCCGTCCCAGCGCCACCGACGACACGGTCGCGCCCGCCGGCCACGAGAACCTCTTCGTGCTCGTCCCCGTCCCGGCCGACCCCGCGCTCGGCCACGGCGGTGTGGACGGCGACGGCGACGCGCGGGTCGAGGCCGCCGCCGACCGGGTGATCGCGCAGATCGCGGCCTGGTGCGGCATCCCGGATCTCGCCGGACGCATCGTCGTGCGCCGCACGATCGCACCCGGCGATTTCGCCTCCGATCTCGGATCATGGCGAGGCAACGCCCTGGGACTGGCCCACACCCTCGGTCAGAGCGCGATGTTCCGCCCGCGCAACGTGTCGCGCAAGGTCGACCGGCTGGCGTACGCGGGCGGATCGGCTCTTCCCGGCATCGGTCTTCCCATGTGCCTCATCTCGGCGGAACTCGTGGTCAAGCGCCTGCGCGGCGATCGCACACCGGGTCCGCTCACCGTTCCGGCACGGGTGTGATGTGCCGGGGCTCTATCTCGCGGCGATCCTCCTGTCGGCGGTGGGGATCGCTCTGATCGACCGGCGCTTCCGGCTGGCCGCGTGGCACGCCCCTGGACGCACCGCCGTCTCGGTCGGCGTCGGCGTGGCCTTCTTCCTCGCCTGGGACGCTGTGGGCATCGCGACCGGGGTGTTCGTCAAGGGGGACAGCCCCCTGCTGCTCGGCTTCGACCTCGCGCCCCACCTTCCCGTCGAGGAGCCGGTGTTCCTCGCGTTCCTGAGCTATCTGGCGCTCGTGGCGTGGGCGGGGGCACGGCGTGTGCTCGACGCCCGCTCGACGCGCGGGGCGGATGTGCCGTCACGACGGGAGGACGCCCCGTGACGTACGCGCTCATCGTCATCCCGTTCGCGCTCGTCACGGCGCTGGTCGTGGTCGCGACCGTCCGTCGCCCCGGGTTCGGGCGGCGCATGGCGGCCTCGGCGATCGCCGCCGTCGTGCTGGTGGTGCTCACCGCCGTCTTCGACAACCTGATGATCGCGGCCGGACTGTTCACCTACCCCGCCGAGCACCTGAGCGGACTGCGCGTCGGCCTCGCGCCGATCGAGGACTTCTCGTACGCGGTGTGCGCAGCCTTCCTCGTGCCCGCCGTGTTCACCCTGACGACCCGTGAGGAGACCGTTCGATGACGGATGCCGCCCTCGGCCCCACCCGCGTGCTGCGGGAGCTGATCGTCTCGTCCCGGCCGGTGAGCTGGATCAACACGGCGTATCCGTTCGCCGCGGCGTACCTGCTCACGACGCGCGAGGTCGACGCGGTGCTGGTGATCGGGACGATCTTCTTCCTCATCCCGTACAACCTCGCGATGTACGGCATCAACGACGTGTTCGACTACGAGTCGGATCTGCGCAACCCGCGAAAGGGCGGCGCGCACGGCGCGGTGCTCGATCGCCGCATGCACGCCGTCACCCTGTGGGCGGCGGGCCTGTCGTGCGCGCCGTTCGTGGCATACCTTCTCGCGGTGGGCTCCCCCGCGTCGTGGCTCGTGCTCGCGGCGAGCCTCTTCTTCGTCGTGTTCTACAGCGCTCCCCCGCTGCGGCTGAAGGAGGTGCCCTTCGCGGACTCGCTGACCAGCAGCATCCACTTCTTCTCCCCCGCGGTGTACGGGCTCGTGCTGGCGGGCGCGGCCTGGACGTGGCAGCTGGCCGCCGTGATCGTCGCGTTCGCGCTGTGGGGCGTGGCCTCACACGCCTTCGGCGCGGTCCAGGACGTGCTGGCCGACCGTGAGGCGGGAATCGCCTCGATCGCCACCGCGCGCGGTGCGCGCTGGACGGTGCGCTTCGCTCTTGTCTGCTACGCCGCCGCCGGCGTGGTGATGCTGCTGACCGCGTGGCCCGGCCCGCTCGCCGCGGTCGTGGCGCTGCCCTACCTGATCGCGGTGTGGCCCTACCGGCGCATCACCGATGCGACTGCGGCGGAGGCGACGCGCGGCTGGCGGATGTTCCTGTGGATCAACCAGATCGCGGGGTTCCTGGTGACCCTCCTCCTGATCTGGTACGCCATCACCTGATCCGGGAACCCGGGAACCCGGTTCGCGACGGTGAGAGCCCCGTCCGGCAGTGCCGGACGGGGCTCTCACATCCTGGTGCGGGCCGCGGTCACTCCTGCACGCCGAGGGCGATCAGTCGCTCCACGGCTTCGGTGAGCTGCTCGTCGGCCTCGGCGAAGGCGGCGAGGTCGCCGGCCTGGAGGGCCGCGTCGCGGGCGAGCATGGCCTCACGCGCGTCCTGGAGCGCCGCCTCGTAGTCGCTCGAGGGCTCGGTGGGCGTCGTCGGCTCATCGGTCTCGCCGGGGGTGGGCGTGGGCGTCGGTGTCACCGTGGCCCCCGGAGTCGGCTCCACCCCGTCGTCGCCGGCCACCGCACCGGAGTCGCCGCCGAAGAGGGCGTCGAGCGCCTCGTTCAGGGTGTCCTCGAACGCGATGTCGGTGCCGAACGAGACCAGCACCTTCTGCAGGTTCGGGAGCTTGGTGGCCCCCGAGGACTGCACGAAGACCGGTTGGACGTAGAGCAGGCCACCGCCGACGGGGAGGGTCAGGAGGTTGCCGTTGAGCACCTCCGACTGCCCCTGACGCAGGATGTTCATCTGCGAGGAGATCGCGGTGTCGGAGTTGAACGTGTTCTGCACCTGTCCCGGGCCGGGCACCGTGGTGTCGGCATCGATGACGAGCATGCGCAGCTTGCCGTAGTCCTCGCTCTTGACGCCGGCTTCGCTTCCGGCATCGGAGTCGACGGACAGGTAGCCCATGAGCACGTTCCGGGCGTTGCCGCCCTCCGATGAGGGGATGAACGTCGTGAACATCGAGTACGACGGGTCGGCCTGTCCCGGCATCTTCATCGTCAGGTAGTAGGGCGGCTGCAGCTGCGTGTCGACCTGCGGGTCGTTCGGGGTCTCCCACGCGTTGTCGCGCTGGAAGAACGACTGCGCGTCGTCGACGTGGTAGACGCCCAGGCCGTAGCGCTGCACCTTGAACAGGTCGGTGGGATACCGTACGTGGCTCATCAGCTCGCCCGACATCTCGCTCATCGGCTCGACCGTGTTCGGGTAGACCTTCTGCCACGCCTGCAGCAGCGGGTCCTCGTCATCCCACGCGTACAGCGTGACCGAGCCGTCGTACGCGTCGACGGTGGCCTTCACGGAGTTGCGGATGTAGTTGATGTCGTCGAGCGCGAAGCGGGGCGCCGGGTTGCTCGAGTCGGAGATGGCCGCCTGCAGACTCACAGTGGACGAGTACGGGTGGTACGCCGAGAGCGTGTAGCCGTCGACGATCCACACGATGCGCCCGTCCACCACGCTCGGGTAGGGGTCGCTGTCGAGGGTGAGGTACGGGGCGGCCTTCTGCACGCGGTCGAGCGGGTTGCGGTCGTAGAGGATCTGCGACTCCTCGTTGACGTTGTCCGAGAACAGGATCTGCTCCGACTGGAACTTCAGCGCGTAGATGAGCCGGGTGAACACGTTGCCGACGCTCGGCCCGCCCTCACCGTCGAAGGTCGTCTTCGTCTCTGTCGCGCCGTCCGCGCCCGAGGGGTAGTCCAGCTCCACGTCGGGAGAGCCCTCCGGCGCGCCGACGATCGAGTACAGCGGCGACTCCTCGCCGAAGTAGACGCGCGGTTCGTAGTCCTCCTCCGTGAGGAAGCCTGCCGCGGGGATGCCGCGCTCCAGGAACACGGGGTCGCCGTCGACCGTGCGGTCGTTGCCCTTGGCGACCACCAGACCGTAGCCGTGGGTGTAGACCAGCGCGGTGTTCTGCCAGGAGGCGGCCGCACCCAGCTGGTCCATGTTCAGCTCGCGCACCGAGACCACCGTGTCCTGCGACATCCCGTCGATGTCGTAGCGGTCGACGTCGAGCGTCTCCTGGAACTGGTAGTAGGAGCGGTACTGCTCGATCTGCCGCACGGTCGGCGAGATGATCGCCGGATCCATGATGCGGATCTGCGCCGTCGTGTCGGCGTCTTCGCGCAGCTGGCCGGCCGCCACGTCGGTGACCGCCTCGAAGTCGCTCTTCTCGAGGTCTTCGAAGCCGTAGGCCTCCTTCGTCATGTCCACGTTGCGCTGGTAGTACTCGCGCTCGAGGCTCAGCTGGTTCGGTCGCACCTGGAAGGTGTTGACGACCCAGGGATAGCCGACGCCGACGACGATCGCCGAGACGATCAGCAGGCCCGTCGCGATGAGCGGGTAGCGCCACCGGCCGATGATGGCCGTCACGAAGAAGAGGATCCCGACCAGCGCTGCGACGACCGCGAGGATCGTCTGCCCGGGGATCGTGGCGTGGGTCTCGGTGTAGCCCGCGCCGGTGATGCGGCCGAGGGCTCCGGGCTCGACGAGCGTGCGGTAGCGGTCGAGCCAGAGGCTCGCGCCCTGCGCCAGCAGATAGAGGCCGGCGATCACGGCGAGCTGGATGCGCGCGGCCTTGGAGATGCGCAGCTCGCGCTGGCCGATGCGCACCGAGCCGTACAGGTACGCCACGAGCGCGGTGACCAGCAGGCAGATCAGCAGCACCGCGGACACGAAGCCGAGCAGCGCGCCGTAGAAGGGCATCGCGAACAGGTAGAAGCCGGTGTCGAGGCCGAACTCGGGGTCGGTCGTCGAGGTGGCGACGCCGTTGAACCACAGCCAGGTGGTCTCCCACTGCGCGGAGGCCGCGAAGCCGGCGAAGAAGCCGAAGAAGACGGGGATGCCCCACATGGCGAGCCGGCGCAGCGGCTCCACGACCTCCTGATACCGGTCGAGCTGAGAGCTCAGGCGCGCATAGACGGGGCGGAGGCGATAGGCGAGCTGGATGGCGAGCCAGACCGGCACCGCCATTCCCAGGAAGCCGACGCCGAACATCGCGACGCGAGCGAGCCACTGGGTCACCAGGACCGACTCGAAGCCGAGCTGGTCGTACCAGAGCCAGTCGGCGTAAAGGTTGGCGAAGACGAAGAACGCCACCACCAGCGCGGCGATGATCGCCAACGAGATCGCGATGATGCGTCGGGAACGGGTAGGTGTGGCCGGGTTCGGCGCTGACGTCGTGGTCACCGTCCCATCCTAGGCGGGCGGTTCTGGGGGATCTCCGAGTCCGCGCTGGGCGAACGCTCGGGTTTCGGACACGCTTTGGTCACGAACCGGCCCAGAAGGCAGGGCGTCGCGTCACGACGTGCAGGCGGGGAGGGCGTCGAGGTCGCCGTCGGTGCGCACCGCCTCGAGCGCGTCGAGCGCATCGTCGAGGGTGTCGATCGCGAACACCCGCAGGCCGCCCGGCACGTTGTCCACGACCTCGTCGCAGTTCTCCACGGGCGCCAGGAACCATTGGGCGCCCGCCTCGAGAGCCCCCCACATCTTCTGGCGGATGCCGCCGATGGGACCGACGTCGCCGGAGCCCGAGATCGTGCCGGTGCCGGCGAAGGAGTCGCCCCCGGTCAGCTCCTCCTCGGTGAGGGTGTCCATGATCCCGAGCGCGAACATCATCCCGGCGCTGGGTCCCCCCACGTTGTCGAGCTGGATGGTCACGTCGAAGGGGAAGTCGTAGTCGGTCAGCAGCGTGATCCCGAGCAGCCACGTCGCGTCGCCGTCGACATCGACCTCCTTCGGAGTCACCTCCACCGTCATCGGCTCGCCGTCGCGCTCGATGGCGATCTCGACCGGCGCACCGCCGCCCGCGTTGACGATGGCACGCAGGTCCTCCGCGTCGGCGACCGGCTCTCCCTCGGCGGAGACGACCACATCGCCCTCCTGGAGGATGCCCTCGGCGGCCGACTCGTCGACGAGGGAGTGCACCGAGATGATCGGGGCGATGTCGTAGCCGAGCTCGGAGAGAGCTGCCGCGGTGGCTTCCTTCTGGGAGTCGACCATCATGGCCGCGCTCTGCTGGTTGCGCTCGTCCGTCGTCTGCCCGGCCGGGAAGACCGCGTCGATGGGAAGGACGGCGCGGCGGGGATCGAACCACGCCGTCGCCAGCTCCAGCCAGGTCGGGGTGCGGTCGCGATTGCCGACGACCTGCACGGTGAGCAGGTCGAGCGTGCCCTCGGTCGGGAACGTCTCGGCGCCCTCGACCGAGATGAGGGGCACGTCGGTGCCGTCGGCGGCCTCCGCCGTCCCGAGCGTGTCGTAGACCGGGCCGGGGCGCTGGATGACGTAGTCGGTGGGCAGGAAGGTGAGCACGAGGAGCACGACCATCGCCACCGCGAGCGCCCAGATCCCCGCGAGCGTCGTGCGCGACACACGGCGTCGGGCGGGAGGGAGGGGGACGTTCTCGTCGAACAGCGTCACGGGGACACCTTTCCAGACCGGTTCGTTCGCGGCCGGCGTAAGGCGTTCTGGGCGGCTGCCGGGGAGTGCGATGCTTCTGCGCACTAGCGTAGAACGCGACGTCCCGACCCTGCTGAAAGGCGGCTGATGTGGCTGACGACGATCGCACCCCCGAAGACGACTTCCAGGAGATGCTGCGCCGGCTGTTCGCAGGCGGCGGCGAGGAGTTCGATGCCGAGCAGCTCTCGCGGCTTTCCGGCATGAACATCGATCCCGCGATGATGCAGGCGGTCATGCGGCAGCTGCAGGGCGCATTCGCCTCCGGGGGCGAAGGGATCTCGTGGGAGCTCGCGCAGCGCCAGGCGCTGCACATCGCCAACCAGGAGGGGCTCGGGATCACCTCGGGCCAGCGATCGGACACCGACCAGGCTTTCCAGCTGGCGATGCTGTGGCTGAGCGAGGCGACGACGATTTCGCAGCTGGCGCAGCCGCCGCGATCGATCACGCGGGGAGAGTGGGTCGAGAAGACGCTCCCGGTGTGGCAGGAGCTCGCCGAGCCCGTGGCGACGAGCATCGCCGACGCCCTCACCGCGAGCCTGCGCGAACAGGCTCCCGAGGAGATGCAGGACCTCGTGCAGGGCGCGGGGCGCCTCATGCGCACCGTCGGCGGGTCGCTGTTCGCGACCCAGCTCGGCCAGGTCGTGGGCAACCTCTCCAAAGAGGTCGTCTCCGGCGGGGATGTCGGCATCCCGCTGATGCCCGACGGCGACGCCGCGATCCTGCCGCAGAATTTCGCCGACTTCGGCCGCGAGCTGGGCATTCCCGACGACCAGCTCGCGCTCTACGTCGCCACCCGCGAACTCGCCCACGCGCGCCTGTTCCGGCACGCTCGCTGGCTCCGCCTGCACGTCATCTCGCAGGTGACCGAGTTCGCCCGCGGCGTGCGCGTCGACACCGACGCCCTCGAGGATCTGGCTTCGCGCTTCGACCCGTCCGAGCCCGACGAGCTTCGCCGGGCGCTCGAGAGCGGGGCGCTCCTGCCGGAGCGCTCCGAGGCGCAGAACGCGGCGCTCGCGCGACTGGAGAACCTCCTCGCGACCGTCGAGGGATGGGTCGACGTCGTCACCGAGCAGGCGGTGGCGCGCCTGCCCTCGGCGGACCGCATCGCCGAGGCCGTGCGACGCCGCCGGGCGGTGGGAGGCCCCGCCGAGCGCGCCTTCGGGTCGCTGGTGGGCCTCGAGCTGCGCCCGCGCCGCATGCGGGAGGCGGCGTCCATGTGGCGCGCCGTGACCGACGCTGTCGGCGTGGCCTCCCGCGACGCACTGTGGGACTACCCCGACCTCATGCCGACCGCCGAAGACATCGACGACCCGGCGGCGCTGGTGGCGCGCCTGGAGGCGCGCGCCCGAGGCGAAGAGCCCGAGCCCGACGATTTCGACGATGCGCTCGCGCGTCTGCTGGCCGGCGAGGACATCGCCGGAACCGACGGGGCCGGGACGGATGGCGCGACCTCGACGAGCGACGCGCACGATCACGACGACGAGGACGGCACGCCCGGCGACCACCGACCCGTCTAGCGCCTTCGGTCCGGTCCTCCCCTGTCGAGGGTGGGGCGAGGTCGCCTCCTGACCTGTGGATAACCGCGGCCGCGGGCCGGCGGGGACGCCAGACTCGGGCGTATGACCCGGTTCGACTCGACCTTCTCGCCCGTCTGGCGCACCGCCCCCGCGGCACCGGTCGGGGTGCGCACGGCACCTGCGACACGCGTGCGGATCGAAGTCCCCGCCGACCTCGCCCCCGACGTCGCCGACGCCCTCTCCTACGCGGTCGCCGACGCGGGGCATACGGTGGAGATCGTCGCGCACGTCCCCCAGCGCGCCTCCCGGCCCGCGATCGACGACGCCGCAACCGTCCTCGTGGCCCACCACCTCCTCGATCCGCGGCGCACGGTGCCGTACATGTCGCACGACATTCCGCACCTGCCGGTGGTGTTCGGCCCCGAGCGCACCGAGGTCGGACCGATCATCGTGCCGGGCCGCACCCCCTGCGTGTCGTGCGACGTCGCGCGTCGGCGCGCGGCTGATCCGGCCTGGCCGCACCTCGCGGCGCAGCTTCTGGCACTCGCACCTCCGCGGATCACGGCGTCCCGCGCGAGCGAGGCCGGCGTCGTCGCGGCGGTCCTCCTGGCAGAGGCTGCGCAGGTTGCGCGCGCCGATGTCCGCGACTGGTCGGCCGACGCGGTCAGCGGGCGCCCGACCGCGCTCTCGAGCCGGTCGGTGACGCTGCGGACCGGGTCGCTGCGCCGCTCGTGGCGGACGCTGAGACCGCACGAAGACTGCCGCTGCCGATCTCTCGAAGAAAGCGGCTCGGCATCCGCGCACGCGCTCCCCGCGCCCACGACAGCGTCAGCGACCGCGCAGCCCGCGTGATCCCGACGTAGGCCAGGCGTCGCTCCTCATCGACCTGCTCGAAGGTGGTGGCGTAGCCGATCGGCAGGAGCCCCTCGGCGAGCCCGATGAGGTGCACGTGATCCCACTCGAGCCCCTTGGCCGCGTGGAGGGTCGCCAAGGTGATCGTCTGCAGCGCCGGCTCATCGTGGGCGCGTGCCCGCGCGGCGAGCTCGTCGGTGAACGCCCGCAGCGTGGTGCCGGCAGGCGCCTCCTGAGCCAGACGCAGCAGCGCCGCCCGCGCCTCCCACGCCTCGCGCAGAGCGCCGCGCGCCTCGGGCGGATCGTCGCTGAGACCGAGCGAGCGCAGCACGTCGCGCACGGCGTCGAGGAACCCGCGCTCCTGCGGCGCGACCGCCGCGCCGCGCAGCGCCATGATCGCCTGCCGCACCTCGGGCATGTCGAAGAAGCGTCGACCGCCGAGGACCGTCGCGGCGATTCCGGCGTCGGCGAGCGCGGCGACGATCTCCGCAGACTGGGAGTGCGCGCGATACAGCACGGCGATCTGCCGCGGGTCGGCGCCCGCGCCGATCTGCGCCGCGATCCGAGCGGCCACCGCCCGCGCCTCCTCGGCGTCATCGTCGAAGGCGGTGACGGTGGGCACGGGATTCTGGCTCCCCGACTCACCCCCGCTGTCGGGCGATTCTCTCTCGGCGGCGACGAGGTGGAGGGCGCCCGGGCGATTGCGCATGAGCTCGTTCGCGACGGCGAGCACGCGGTCGGCCGAGCGGTAGTTGGTCTCCAGGCGCACGACCCGCGCGCCGTCGTGATGACGCGCGAAGTCGAGCAGGTAGCGCGGATCGGCGCCGGCGAACGAGTAGATGGTCTGGCTCGCATCGCCGACGACGCAGAGGTCGCGCCGGTCGCCGACCCAGAGCTCGAGCAGGCGATGCTGCAGCGGCGAGACATCCTGGAACTCGTCGACGGTGAAGTGACGGTACTGCTCGTGGACGGCGCGGGCGACCGAGGGCTCGGCCTCGAGCATCCCGGCGCACGCCAGGAGCACGTCCTCGAAGTCGAGCTGACGCCGCTCGTCCTTGAGCTTCTCGTACGCGCCATGCAGTGCCACCACGCGGTCGACGCCCAGGCGGCCCACGCCCTGCGGGCGCGCTGCGGCGTAGTCGGAGATCGAGCGCATCGTCACCTTGCGCCACTCGATCTCCGCCGCGACGTCGCGCAGCGTCGACGTGTCGGGGTCCAGACCGATGGTGTCGGCGGCATGGGCGAGCAGGCGCACCTTGTTGTCGACGATCGAGGGCACGGAATCGCCGGCGACGGTCGGCCAGAAGAAGTTCAGCTGAGCGAGCGCGGCCGCGTGGAAGGTGCGGGCCGCGACGCCGTCGACGCCCAGACGGCGCAAGCGCCCGCGCATCTCTCCCGCTGCCTTGGCGGTGAAGGTGACCGCCATGACGCGGCCGGGCGAGTAGGCCCCGGTGTCGACGCCGTGCGCGATGCGGTGCGTGATGACCCGCGTTTTGCCTGTGCCGGCACCGGCGAGCACGGCGACCGGTCCGCGCAGCAGGCTCGCCGCTTCGCGCTGCCGCTCGTCGAGGCCGGCCAGGGCACGATCGTTCATCGGCTCCCCGCGTACCAGTCGCTGATGAGCGTATGTGCGATCGACGCCTGCCCGGGCAACTGGATGCCGCCCTCGCCGCGCAGGGCGGCGCCGATCTCCTCGCGCGTGAACCAGCGCACCGCCACGATCTCCTCGCCGTCCGGCCGTGCGGCAGCGTCCTCGACCGCGGTCGCGAGGAACCCGAGCATCAGCGAACGCGGGTACGGCCACGCCTGCGAGCCGCGGTAGCGCAGATCGCCGACCGTGACGCCGGCTTCCTCCTCGAGTTCCCGGTGCACCGCCGCCTCCAGCGACTCCCCCGCCTCGACGAAGCCGGCGAAGCACGAGTACCGCTCGCCGGACCACACGGCGTTCGCCCCGAGCAGCAGGCGGTCGGGATCGGCCGCGGAGGTCACAGCGACGATCACGGCGGGGTCGGTGCGCGGGAAGTGCTGGCGGGAGCACGCCGGGCAGCGCCGGGACCAGCCGGCGTCGCCGAGCACGGCGCGCGCGCCGCAGGCGGGGCAGAACCGCGCGTCGTGGAGCCAGCGCGCCAGACTCACCGCCTCGACCATCGCCCCCGCATCGCCCGCCGACAGCGCGGCACCCACGCTGCGCAGGCCCGCCCACCCGGCGGGCGCCGCGAAGGGCTCGCCGTCCGACGCGTCCAGGGCGGCGACCAGGTGCGCGGTGCCCTGTGCATCCCGTCCGAGCAGCGCCCACTCGGCATCGGCGGGCGCATCGGCGGGCGCGACCCAGAGGAGCGCGCCCGAGCCGGACAGCGGCGCGGTGTCGCCGCTGAGCACGAGCACGCGCGTCGCCTCATCGGCGCGCAGGGATGCGAGAAGGCCGTCGCGGAAGCGCTCGTCGCCTCGACGATCGAGCGTGCCCCGGGCCAAGGCCGGAGAGGGGTGATCGGTCGGCGTCACACGACTCTCCCTGCACAATCCGCACAACATGGGCCATCGACGAGCCGGGCCGCCGGTCCGACAGCCAGGGCGTGGCGCGAGTGTCCACGCTCGCGCCCGACCTACCCTGGGCACATGGCACGCTCACCCCTCACTCTAGCCGCGTCCGTCACCTCCGCCCTGCCCGAGGTCGGCGTCGTCGGTGTCGGCGCGCTGACCGAGGGCACGTCCGGTCGCTACGACTGCGCCGTCGCCGAACTCGCGGACGGCCGACGCGTCGTCGTGCGGGTCGCCGCCGACCCGTCGATCGATGCCGAGCTCGCCGCGCAGGCGCGGGCGCTTCGCGCCCTGACCGCCGGCGTGCGCCGCCTCCTCCCCTTCCGCGCGCCGGATCTGCTGGGTGAGTCATCGCTCGCCGGGTCGCGGGCGCTCGTCGTCGACTTCCTGCCCGGCTACCGCGTCGAGCCCGCACACCTGCCGCCCGGCCGCGGCGCCGCCGAGTCCCTGGGTGCGGCGCTGGCGGCGATCCATGCACTGCCGTCGTCGGTGGTGCACGCGGAGGGGCTGCCGGCGCGCACCCCGCAGCAGGTGCGCGATGACATCTCCCGGCTCATCGACCGCGTGTCCAGCCTGCCGACGATGCCCGTGCCGCTCATCGCGCGGTGGAGCGCGGCGGTCGCCGCCGACCGGCTGTGGCGATTCGAGTCGGCCGTCGTCCTGGGCGGTGCGGCCTCGACGGCGTTCCTGTTCCAGGACCTCGACGGAGTCCCCAGGTGACCGGCGTGCTCGAATGGCACGGGCTGTCGCTGGGCGATCCGGCCATCGACCTGCAGTGGCTCGCCTCAGCCCCCGACGCCGCCGAAGACGTGTACGCGGCCTATGCGATCGGGAGCGGTCGCGCCCCGGACGCGCACCTGCGCGATCGCGCACGGCTGTACGCGGAGCTCGAGTTCGGCCGCTGGCTGCTGCACGGCCACGATTCCGATCGCGCCGACATCGTCGCCGATGCGGCCGAGCTTCTGCGGACCCTGTCGGACTCCGTCGGAGCCGCCGATCTCGTGGAGGATGCCGCGCTCGACGTCGATGACGCACTGGCGCTGCTCGCCCAGACCCCGGGCGCCGGTCCCGCCGTCGACACCTCGATGCAGACGGACGCCTACAGCGCTGACGAGCTCGCGCTGTGGGCGGAGGACGCCGGCGGATCCGGGCCGGTCACCGCCGTGGAAGGGATGGCCCCCGCGGCGCAGAGCGAGCCGACCGGCCGGGGCGCGTCGGGCGGGTCGAGCGACCCCGAGGAGACGCAGCCCCTCGATCTTGCGATGCTCCGTGACGATCCCGATCATGTGACCGCCGCGCGCGACGCCGAACGAGCCTCGCGGGCGGCATTCCAGCGCTGGACGAGCTCCTCCTCCGAGTAGACCCGATCCGAGCGGATCACGAGATCATCTCCGACGTAGTACAGGGCCACGTCGATCTCCTCGAGCGGCACGCCGTGCCTCTTGTGGTACGCGACGCGGTAGAGGGCGAGCTGCAGCATCCTCTCGTCGCGCTCGGCGTCGGACGCGGGCGGGCGGCCCGTCTTCCAGTCGACGATCTCGATGCGCCCGCCGCGGCGGTAGACCGCGTCGAGCTTGCAGATCACGGTGAGGAGTCCCTCGGCGCCCGTGAGGGTCACGTCGATCTCCGTCTCGACCTCCAGGGGTGCCAGATCCGCCCACTCCGACGCGAGGAAGGTCTCTCGCAGGCGGGCCAGCTGGCCCTCATCGGCCAGCGCGGCGTCACTGAGCGGCGCGTCGTCTTCGTCGATCTCCCAGAGGCCGTCGTCGAGCGACGAGCCCCGTCCGGCGAGCCCCGACCGATGCTCCACCCACGCGTGGAAGAGGGTGCCGATGCGCGTCTGCCGATACGGGCGCTCCGGGAGAGGACGGATGATCGAGCGCGCCGTCGCCGAGAAGTCGTCGACGAAGTCCTTGAAACGTGACGCGGCCACGCGCGGCGGCGCGTGGGGCACGATCGGCATCGCGCGCGCGGCCCGCTCGCGCAGGAGGCGGTCCAGCTGCGGGTCGGGTTCGGCCCGGTCGGGTCTCTCGAGGGCGGCGGCGACCATGTCGGCGGCCGCACGCACCCTCTCGGCCCGGGCACCGAGAGGGTCGAGCGGCCACCGCAGGGTCGCCCCTTGCCGCCCTTCGTACGGGTTCTCCCCGGCGTCATCGAGGTCGATCGGGTCGAGCCCGAGCGCAGCGATCATCTCGACGAGGTAGGGCGAGGGGGTGCGCGCGTCCTTCTGGCCACCCCACTGGGACCCCGTCAGGAGCAGGTCGCCGCGGGCGCGGGTCACAGCCACGTAGGCGAGACGGCGCTCCTCCGCCTCCTGGTATGCGCGGCCCGCGGACTTGAACGCCGTGATCGCCTTCTGCAGCTCGCTGCGCGTGCCCCCTGATTCGGGAGTCCAATCCAGGTGCGGCAGCGCATCGCGATCGCCGCGGAACGGATACGGCAGCACACCGAAGCCGAGCCAGCCGAGCGTGGTCCGCGGCCGCTTGGGCAATTCCTCCTTCACGAGGCGCACGACCGCGACGGCATCCCATTCGAGGCCCTTCGACCCGTGGATCGTCAGCAGCTGCACGACCCCCGGCTCGGGCGGCTCAGGGCGCGGCATCAGCTCGTCGGTCTCCTCGGCGTGGTCGAGCCAGGCGAGGAGGCTGCCGATCGATCCCCGCTCATCGGCGGCGAGGAAGGTGCGCACCTCGTCGACGAACGAGCGCAGCTGGGCGGAGGCGAGCCGCGCGGGCCCCCGGGTCTCGTTCGCGGCGAGCTCGATGTCCAGCAGCAGCTCGAGCTCGATCGAGCGGATGAGCTCGGGAATCGGCTGGCCCGCGCCCGCGCGAAGACGCTCGAACACCGCGCCGGCGTCCTTCAGACGGCGCACCCCCTCCGCGGTGAACGACGAGAGCATGCCGTACTCGGCGGGCACCGCGCGCACCACGTCCAGTGCGTCGATGATCGACACCTGCTCATCGACGCCGACCGAGACCCGAAGCCGGCGCAGCAGCTCGTCCGGAAGCCGGCCGAACGACTCGTCCCGCTGCGCGAGCGACACGGCGAGTTCGTGCAGCGCGGCCATGTCGGCCACGCCGATCCCGAACCGCGGCCCGACCAGCAGCCGGATCAGCGATGAGCCCGCGGCGGGATCGCTGATCACGCGCAGAGCCGCCACGACGTCGACGACCTCGGGAGTGGACAGCAGCCCGCCGAGCCCGAGGATGCGGTGCGGGATGCCGCGCGCGGCCAGCGCGTCGGCGAAAGTCGACATGTGGCGCTTGGCACGGAAGAGGATCGCTCCCGAGTGGGGCGTATCCGAGCTCTGCTGGTGCCGCTCGCGCACACGCGCGAACCATTCGGCCACCTCCGCGGCCTCATGCTCGATCGTCTGCGGGAAAGCGCAGCCGACGCGGCCGTCGCCGGCTCCCGGACGGCCCACCAGCGGGGGCACGTCGGCGGCGACGCCCTCGATGAGGGCATTGGCGGCGTCGAGGATCTTCAGATCGTTGCGCCAGCTGATCATCAGCGCGAACCGCTCGCACCGGGTCTGCGTCGCGAAGGCGGTCGGGAACATACGCAGATTGTCGGCGCTGGCGCCGCGCCACCCGTAGATCGACTGGTGCGGATCGCCCACCGCCATGACCGCTGTGTCGCGGAAGATCGCCCCCAGCAGCTCCGTCTGCAGCACCGAGGTGTCCTGGTACTCGTCGAGCAGCACGACACGGTACTGGTCGCGCAGCTGCGCCACGACGTCGGGGGCGGCCTGCACGATCTCCAGGGCGCCGGCGACCTGATCGGCGAAGTCGAGAGCGCCCCGCGCGTGCTTGGCCGCGGCGTAGTCGCGCACGAGACCGGCCAGCACCGGGAGTCCGCTCATCGACACGTGGAACTTCTCGATGTCGCCGGGCGAAGCCAGGGCCGGGTTCGTCAGCGGTGCGAGCGCGTCGGCCCAGCGGGATCCGAAGTCGGACAGCTCGTCGAGCCCGGCGCGATTGTCGAGGACTTCGCCGGCGAGGGTCTGCACCGCGTCGACGACGGTGCCGAAGCGATCCTCGCGCTCGGCGAGGCGCTCGTCGAGCGAGGCGATGACGACTCCGCGCGCGGTCAGCCAGGAGCCGGATTGGCTCAGCAGCGCCATCTCCGACTCACGGCCGATGCGCGCGGCGTGCTCGCGCACGATGCCGTCGGCGAAGGCGTTGTACGTCGACACCCGCGCCCGCAGGAGCAGGGATTCGCCGGGTGCCTCGTCGTCGGGCACGATCGCGCCGCGCGCGGCGGCCAGCGCGTCGAGGGCGGCCGCGAGCGCGGCGCCGCGCTGCCGGACCGGCTGCGCCGACACCGTCTCCCACAGCCGGGCCAGGTCGCCCGCGGCGGCGAGATCGGGCAGGTGGGGCAGGAGGCCCCGTCGCCCGTACTCGTCGACGCGTGCGAGCCGCGCCTCGATGCGCTCGGCCAGTTCGCCGGCCGCCTTGCGGGTGAAGGTCAGACCGAGCACCTCGTCTCGGCGGACGTGTCCGTTGGCCACGAGCCAGACCACACGACCCGCCATGGTCTCCGTCTTGCCGCTGCCGGCCCCGGCGATCACCAGCGCGGGCGACGGAGGCGCCTGGATGACCGCGCGCTGATCGTCGGTCGGCTCGGGAAGTCCGAGCGCCTGTGCGAGGACCGCCGCGGACAGGGCGTGCTCGCCCCGCCAGCGGGGCTCGTCCAGGAGTGCGGGGGCCGTCACGATGCGCTCACCGCCTTGACGGTGTGCAGTCGGCACACCGCGAAGCTATCGTCGTTGCAGTGGGTGTCGAGGTTGCCGACGAACGTGGATGCCGCCATCCCCCGGGCATCGTCCGCGATGCGGCGTGTGAACGCCTCGCGCTCCTGCGCCGTCATGGGCGCCTGATGCGCGATGCGGTAATGCGTCCCCTTGAGCGTGCGGGAGAGCACGAGCAGCCGGGCGCCGGCGTTCTCCAGACCGTCGACACCCTCGATGACCCCCGCTGCCACCGCGAGCTGGTAGGCGGCCAGCTGCGCGTCGTCGACGACCTTCGCAGCCGAGACCCGCTGCTCTGAACGACCGGTCTTGAGATCGACGACCACAACGCGCGGGCCGTCGGAGGGCGCGGCGACGGGGAGATCCTCACCCCGGCCGGGCGGATACTCCTCGACGCGGTCGATCGACCCGCTGAGCACCGCCGCGTGGCCGGGAGCGGGGTCCGCGTCGTCGAGCGTGCGCACGCGGGGCGCGCTGGTGTCGTCGCCGAGGTCCACCGCCAGCCGGAATCGAGCCTCCGCACCCACGGGCCGTCCGCCCTCGCGCTCGACGCGGCGCAGGTACACATGGAGCCGCCCGATGAGCGTGTCCGCCCACGCGCGCTCCTGCGCGCGCAGCCACGGCGCCTCGAACTCGAGCTCGCCCCAGCGCCGGTCGACCACCGCGCGAAGCCGCTCGAGGTCGCCGTCGGGGGCCTCCTCCATCGCGGCGTGGAGGATCGTGCCCAGTCCGGACGAGAACGAACGCGTGTCGCCCCCGAGCGCACGGATCGCCCAGTCCAGTCCGCACGCCTCGAACCCCTCCAGCCGCGACGGCGAGACCCGCACCGGGGCGCGATCGAGGTCATGGAGCGGAGCGAGGGTGGTGGGCCCGGACACGCCGAACCAGATCGCCGGGGACGCGCCGGCGACGCCGGCGTCGGCGAGGAGCGCCAGCTGGGCGGCGGCGTCCGCGCGCTCGGCCGCCGTCACCGCGGTCGTGAGCGTGCGCCGGTGCTGCGCCACCAGCCCGCGCAGGGTCAGCGGGTGGCCCGCGGCGTCATCGTCGACCGGGTCCGGAAGGTACGCGAACAGGCCGCTCACTCCGAGGTCGTCGTCGTCGACGGCCGAGACCACGACATGGCTGCGGGCACGGGAGATCGCCCGCACGAACAGCCGCAGCTCTTCGTGGAGCACGGTCCTGCGCCGATCGAGCACTCCGGGTGCGGTCGCGGAGCCGGCGACGGCGTCGCCGAGACGCCAGCCTTCGAGCAGTCCGCCGCGCAGGCGGGTGTTGGGCCACACTCCGTCCTGAACCCCGGCCACCACGACCGCCTCGAACTCCGTGCCCAGCGCCGCAGCCGGAGTGAGCAGCGACACGGTCCCGCTGCGCTCCGGCGCCGTGAGCATGTCCTCCGGGACCTCGCTGTCGAGGATCTCGCGGATGAAGCGCGCCGGCCCTTCTTCGGGGGCGCGCTCGACCGCGCGCTTGGCGGCGCCGAACAGGGCGACGAGGGCGTCGAGCGATCGCGCCGCGGATTCGGCGACCGGCCCGGTGCCGTTCGCCTCGCGGGACCACTGCGCCTCGAGCCCGGATCGTTCCCACACGATCCACAGGAGCTCGTGGATCGTCGCGCCGCGCGCGCCCTCGTCGTGGACGCGCGACAGCGTGCCGGCGAGCCGCTCGGCGCGGCGCGCCTCGCGCGCGTCGATCATCGTCAGGTGCGCGGGCTGGGCCATCGCCTCGGCCAGGAGCTCCGCCGCCGGCCGGGTGCCGCCCTCGGCGAGTTCGGCGATGCGCAGGCGCGCGCGCAGACGCCTCAGGCCGACCGCGTCGAGACCGCCGAACGGCGTGACGAGGGCGTCTGCCAGAGCATCGGGATGCCGGGCGTGCGCCGGTGCGAGTCCGAGCGCGACCAGCGAGACGAGTCCGCGCACGGCGTCTTCGCGTCCGAGCGGCCGGGGCACGCTCGCCGCGCGCGTGGGCACCTCGCGTGCGGCGAGCTCGACCTCGAGGTGCGCGACCTGGCGCGTGTCGTGGGCGATGACCGCCAGGTCGTCCCAGGGGATCCCGTCGATGACGTGCCAGGTGCGCAGGATGCGGGCGATGCGGTCGACCTCTTCGAACGGCGACGCCGCGACGACCGCCGTCACCGACGTGTCGTCCTGGATCGGCGGTGCGGGCGGCCGGCGGTGGTCGACCCGGCCGCCCGCGCCGATCGCGGACGTGACCGTGCGCGTGAGGCGGGTGAGTCCGGCTGCGGCGCGGTGCGCGCCGTCGAGGACGTGCACGGCGCCCCCCAGCAGTCGCACCAGCTCCTCGAACAGCTCGGGGCTGGCCCCCGGAAACCGCCCGACCCGATGTCGGGGTCGCCGAAGGCGAGCACGGCGAGCCCCCGCCGCCGCGCGGCCTCGAGCAGGGCGATGCCTCCGCGGGTGAGCTCCTGCGCGTCGTCGACGAGCAGCACACGCAGCTGCGCGGCGGGGCCGATCCGCTCGGCGGAGGCGCCGGCCAGCAGCCCGGCGGCCTCGTGCAGCAGCTCGGCCGGATCGCGGTGCGCCGCGCGCATGCGCGAGAGGGCGTACCGATAGTCGGTGAAGAAGGCGCCGGCCGCCTGCCACGCGGGGATGCCGTGCTGCACGCCCAGCTGCGCCAGCTGCCGCGGCGCGACGCCGAGATCGGCGCACTGCGCCGCGAGCGCGCGCAGCTCCGCGCGGAAGGCGCGGGAACCGCGCACGGCGGGTCCGAGGGCGGACGGCCAGCGGTCGGCGCCCTGCGCGGCATCTTCGTCGTCGCCGGCGAGCAGTTCCGCGATGATCCGATCCTGATCACCCGCGGTGAGCAGCCGGGGCACCTCCTCCTCTGCCGCCACGGCGGCGGCGCGCACCAGCTGGAAGGCGAAGGACGCCGTCGATCTGGCCAGCGGACCGGGGGTGGCGATGTCGAGCCCGGTCGCCAGCAGGTCGCGCAGCGCCGTCGCGGTCTGCCGGGTCGGCGTGAGGACGAGCAGCTCCTCCGGACGCAGCCCGCCGTCGCGCAGCATCCACGCGACGCGCTCGCGCAGCGTCGCAGTCTTGCCGGTGCCGGGCGCGCCGAGCACCACACCGCATGCCGTGATGGGAAGGCGGACGACCGAGCGCTGCGCGGTGTCGAGATCGGCGGAGGAGTCGGGGGCGGCTCCGGGGGTCATGGCATCGACGCTAGCGCTCCCCCACCGACATCCGCGCCGCGGGCGCGGCGTTCGCCCAGAGCGTGCGACCCGCCGCCGTCGGCACCGGAGCGGTGTCGTAGAGTGGCCATGCACCGGACCCCCGGGGCGCCCAGTCGTGAGAAAGGCAGTCACGTGGAGATCCGCATCGGAATCGCCAACACCGGACGCGAGCTCAGCTTCGAGACCAACGAGCCGGCAGCAGACGTCAAGAAGTCGATCGCGACCGCGCTGGACGCGGCGGCGACGCACGTGACGTTCTCCGATGTGAAGGGGAACTCCTACATCGTCCCCACGGCCGGGCTCGCGTACATCGAACTGGGCACCGAAGAGTCCCGCCGCGTCGGCTTCGTCGCCTGAGCCGACCGTGCAGATCCTCCTCGCCTTCATCCTCGGCGCCGCCCTCGGCGTCGGGGTGCACTTCCACATCGACCGACGCGACACCCGCGGCGTGGTGCTCGCGCCCGTGATCGGCGCTGTCGCGGCGGGGCTCGCCTGGACAGCCCTCACCTGGGCGGGCATCGGCATCGACACGGTGTGGCCGTGGCTGGCGGCGCTGATCGCACCGCTCGCGGTCACCTACCCCGCGGTCATCCTCCTCGCCCGCGCCCGAGCGGCGCACGACGTGCGCGAGCGCGCCCGCCTGAAGATCGGCTGATCAGGCCGCCAGGCCCATATCGTCCATGCGACGGGAGTGGGCCGACATCAGCTCGGTGAACACCGGCTCGACCTTCTCCTCGTCGACCTCACGCAGGGAGCGCGGTCGCAGGGCGGCCCGGGCGATCAGGAGCGTGTCGCCGACCAGGCGCCTGCCCCACATCGCGAGCAGCGACTTCCACTCGGCATCGCCGGCGATCCTCTCGCGGATGATCTCGACGATCGCCTGGCGGTCCGAGTCGGCACGCAGGATGCGGGCGACGCGGCGCCCCGTCTCGCCGTAGCTCGCGGCGAGGGCGAGGTAGAAGTCATCGAGCATGCCCGCCGTGATGTGCACCGACAGCATCGTCTCCTCCGCGTGCACCCCATGGGTGGCGGCGCGGAAGGCGTCCAGCGGCTCCCGGAACGGGAGCATGAGCGCGGTCGGGTCCTCGCCGCGGTCGCGGATCAGCGCGACGAGTGCCTCGTGCTTGGTCAGCGCCGCCCCGGCGGCCCGCGAGAGCGCCTCCTTCTTCTCGAGCTGCGGGGTCAGCGCGATCAGCTCGCTGAGCGTCTCGAAATAGCCGAGCTGGAGGTAGGCCGCCTGCCCGAGGAAGGTGTCGATGTCGGGGGCGAGCTCCTCGAAGTCCACCCGCACCGCGTCACCGAAGTCGCCTCGCGCGCGCAGCGAGAGCACCCGCTCGCCGGTGTCTCGACGCTGCCAGAACCACTTGACCACGAGGTCCAGCCTAGAGCCGGGTATCCTGGATCGCGTCCCGGCGACGGATCGGGGCCCCGCGCCTGCGGCTGAATGAGGGCGTGGATCCATTTCGCGGCATCTCACGCCGCCCTCAACCGAACAGGCACATATCGTGACGACCTTCGCCGACCTCGGCGTGGACCCGGACATCGTCGAGGCCCTGGCCTCGCGCGGCATCCAGGACGCCTTCCCCATCCAGGAGCAGACGATCCCCCTCGGCCTTCCCGGCCAGGACATCATCGGCCAGGCCAAGACCGGCACCGGCAAGACCTTCGGGTTCGGCATCCCGGTCGTGCAGCGCCTCGGCGCCGACCCGGCTCACGGAGTGAAGGCGCTCATCGTGGTTCCCACCCGCGAGTTGGCCGTCCAGGTCTACGAAGACATCGACATGCTCACGGAGAACCGCTCCACGAGCGTCGTCGCCATCTACGGCGGAAAGGCCTACGAGGGCCAGATCGAGCAGTTGAAGGCCGGTGCGCAGATCGTCGTCGGCACCCCGGGTCGCCTCATCGACCTGGCGAACCAGCGCCTGCTCGACCTCTCGAACGCGACCGAGGTCGTGCTCGACGAAGCCGACAAGATGCTCGATCTCGGGTTCCTCCCCGACATCGAGAAGATCTTCCAGAAGATCCCCGCCGTCCGCCACACGATGCTCTACTCGGCGACCATGCCCGGACCGATCGTGGCGCTCGCACGCCGGTTCATGTCGAACCCGATCCACATCCGCGCGAACGACCCCGACGAGGGCCTGACGCAGGCGAACATCCGACACCTCGTCTATCGCGCCCACTCGCTCGACAAGGACGAGGTCATCGCGCGCATCCTGCAGGCCGACGGCCGTGGCAAGACCGTGATCTTCACGCGCACCAAGCGCGCCGCGCAGAAGCTCGTCGACGAGCTGAACGACCGCGGATTCAACGCGGGCGCCGTGCACGGCGACATGAGCCAGGAGGCGCGCGAGCGCTCGATGGCGGGCTTCAAGGCGGGCAAGAAGGACGTGCTCATCGCCACCGACGTCGCCGCCCGCGGCATCGACGTGGACGATGTCACACACGTCATCAACCACACGATCCCCGACGACGAGAAGACCTACCTCCACCGCGCCGGCCGCACCGGTCGCGCCGGCAAGACCGGCATCGCGGTCACGTTCGTGGACTGGGAGGACCTGCACAAGTGGGCCCTCATCAACCGGGCGCTGGAGTTCGGCCAGCCCGAGCCCGTCGAGACGTACTCCTCGAGCCCGCACCTGTTCGAGGAGCTCGACATCCCCGCCGGCACCAAGGGCCGCATCGCCACGGCGCCCAGGACGCAGGCCGTGAAGACGCAGGCCCCGCGCCGACAGCCCGAGAGTGCGGCCGCGGCCGCGGAGGCGGAGGGCGACGCGACCAAGCGGCGGCGCCGGCGCCGCCGCTCCGGCGCAGCGGGCGAGCGCATCGGCGACTCGTTCGTCGAGGGCGTGCCCGCCGCGTCCGACAACCACGACTCCGCACACGCGGCCGCGTCCGGCGACGCCGAGCGCGCCGTCGGCGGGGGCACCCACGACGGCGGCGGCAGCGAGCACCACGATGGAAAGCCCGCCCCGCGCCGGCGCCGTCGGCGCCGCGGCGGCCGCAGCGGAGCAGGCACCCCGGCCGCCGGCGCCTGAGCGCAGCGTACGGTCGTGTCGGCGCGCCGACACGACCGTGCGCAACCGTTCCCAGAACGTTTCCTGAGCGAGTAGGGTGAGCGACGGGCCGCACCCTCGCGCGGCCCGTCTCTCGAAGCTAGGAGCTGAATATGGACCTGTGGTCGAACTTCTGGAGCGTCATCTGGTGGTTCCTCTGGATCTTCGTCTTCGTCGCCTACCTGATGGTGCTCTTCTCGATCATCGGCGACCTGTTCCGCGACCACAAGCTCAGCGGCTGGTGGAAGGCGGTGTGGATCCTCTTCCTGATCTTCGTGCCGTTCCTGACCGCGCTGGTCTACCTGATCGCCCGCGGTGGCGGCATGGCGGAGCGCGGCGCGGCCCAGGCGCGCGAGTACCGGGCGGCGCAGGACGAGTACATCAAGTCGGTCGCCGGAGGCGGCGCCGCAGCGAGCCCGTCGGAGGAGATCGCCAAGGCCAAGTCGCTGCTGGATGCCGGCACGATCAGCGCCGAGGAGTACGAAGCCATCAAGGCCAAGGCTCTGGCCTGACCGGCTGACCAGCCTTCGAAGCGCCCTCGGCCGCCCTCACGGGTGGACGGGGGCGCTTCCCGTCGCCCGCGCGACGATGCGCTCGACCATCGCCGTCGTCGTGGTGTTCTCCCCGGGCACATTCGGCTTGCCGAGCCCGTGGTAGTCGCTGGAGCCGGTCACGATGAGATCGCGCTCCTCGACGAGGGCCTCGAGCGTGCGGGTCTGCGAGGGCAGGTTCTCGCGATGGGCCAGCTCGAACCCGGCGAGCCCGGCCGCCAGCATCCGCTCGATCACCCCCATCGGCAGCAGTCCCGCCCGGCCCGCCGGATGGGCGATGATCGGCACGCCGCCGGCACCGACGACGAGCCCGACGGCCGCCACCGGGTCGGGGGCGTAGAGGGCGACGTAGTAGTCGCCCCGGGGGCTGAGGATCGACGAGAACGCCTCCGCGCGATCGCGCACGAAGCCCCGGGCGATGAGCGCGTCGGCGATGTGCGGTCGCCCCACAGTGGTGCCGTCCGCGGTCTGGGCGAGGATGTCGTCCCAGTGCAGGTCGTAGTCGCGCGCGATCCGGTCGGCCATGAGCCGCGCGCGATCCAGCCGTGACGTGCGGATGCGCTCGGTCATCGCGCGCAGCCCGGGATCGTCGGGGTCGACGAGGTAGGCCAGCACGTGCACGCTGCGCCACTCGTACCGGGCCGACAGCTCCATGCCCGGCAGGAACGTCATCCCCATCGAGGACGCCGCCTCGGCAGCCTCCGCCCAGCCTCCGGTCGTGTCGTGGTCGGTGAGGGCCACGGTGCGAAGGCCGTGGCGGTGCGCGGCGGCCATCACCTGGGCCGGCGACTCCGTGCCGTCGGAGTGCGTCGAGTGCAGGTGCAGATCGGCCGGGCCTTCGAATCGGACGGGACTGCGCACCCTCCGAGCGTAGCGTCGACCGCCCGACGCGCCGCCGGACTGCAGACCGATCTCACAGCCTGCTGACATAGAGTCGCCGTCGTGCTTCGCCTCCTGGGGATCCTCGTGACCGTGCTGTGCGCGATCGCCGCGGCCGTCCTCACATGGCCTGCATTCTTCCGCGTCGACCAGTTCTGGCCGATCGCGCAGATCATCTCCTTCCGCGGCGTCCTCACCCTGGGGTTCCTGGCCGTCGCCGCCTTCGCGCTGCTGGTCGCGCTGGTGCGGCCGCTGCGGGCGCTGGCTCTGTCGATCGCGCTGATCGGCGTCGCCGGCGCCGTGGCCAACGGCGCGACGATCGTGATGCGCGGCATGGGCACCGAGTCACTGCCGGCCAAGACCGACACGAGCATCCGGGTGATGACCTGGAACACGGCCGGCGAGGCGACCGCACCGGAGACGGTCGCGAAGATCGCGGTGGCGATGGATGCCGACATCGTCTCGCTCCCCGAGACGACGATCGAGACCGGCGAGCAGGTCGCGATCGCGATGCGCGGGCTCGGGCACCCGATGTGGGCGCATTCCGCGGAGAACCCGACCACCGAGTGGGATGCCGGGTCGACGACGCTCCTGATCGCACCGGAACTCGGCGACTACGCGGTCATCGAGGCCTCGCTGGACGGCTCCAGCAACACCTCCACCGTGCCGAGCGCCGTCGCGATGCCCACCAGCGGCTCCGGCCCCATCGTGGTGGCCGCGCACGCGGTCGCCCCGCGGAGCGCCTTCATGGACCGCTGGCGCAGCGACCTGCAGTGGCTGGCCGATCAGTGCTCCGATGCCAACGTCATCCTCGCCGGCGACTTCAACGCCACCGTCGACCACATGAGCGGGCTCGGGGTGGACGGCGGCACGCTCGGCCTCTGCCACGACGGCGCGGCTGAGACCGGCAACGGCGCGGTCGGCACCTGGTCGTCCGAGGTGCCTTCCCTCCTGGGCGCCCCGATCGACCACGTGATGGCCTCGAGCCACTGGAAGGCGACCGGGTCGATCGTGCTGCGCTCGATGGACGGCTCGGGCAGCGACCATCGGCCGCTGGTGGTGCAGCTGGAGCCCGTTGACGACTGACCGTCGCGCCCGCTGCGTGCGAGACTGGACAGATGAGCACGACAGGCGACAGCGACACGATCGCGCAGCACGAGGCCGAGCGTCCTTCGACCAGCACGAACCGTCGGCAGAACTACGGCCAGGGCTTCCTCGACACCATCTCCGAGGGCTGGGCCGAGCGCCCCGACACGACGCCGCCGCCGCGTGATCAGGCCGCCTACGCGGCCGCGCGCCGCGCGCGCGTGTCCGCCGCGTTCCCCGGTCAGCGACTGGTGATCCCGGCCGGGGAGCTCAAGCAGCGCAGCAACGACACCGACTATCCGTTCCGCGCCCACTCCGCCTTCTCGCACCTCACCGGCTGGGCCAGCGACTCCGAGCCGGGCGCCGTGCTGGTGTTCGATCCCACCGAGTCCGGGCATGAGATCACCCTCTACTTCCGCGAGCGCGCCGACCGCACCACGGCCGAGTTCTACTCCAACGCCGCCATCGGGGAGTTCTGGATCGGTCCGCGTCCCGCGCTGGCCGGGGTGGCCGCCGACCTCGGCGTGGCCACCGCCCACATCGACGCCTTCGCCTCCGCCGACGGCGACCTCGTCGTCGGCGACGACGCCGACCTCACGCGGTTCGTCTCCGAGCTGCGCCTGGTCAAGGACGATTGGGAGATCGCGCAGATGCGCCTGGCCGTCGACGTCACCGCGAACGGCTTCGACGACATCGTCGCCGACCTCCCCCGCATCATCGAGCACCCGCGCGGCGAGCGCCTGGTCGAGGGCGTGTTCCACCAGCGCGCGCGCAGTGACGGCAACACCGTCGGCTACGACACGATCGCCGCCTCGGGGCCGCACGCCTGCTACCTGCACTGGACCCGCAACGACGGCGCGGTCGTGCCCGGCGACCTCATCCTCATCGATGCCGGCGTCGAGATCGACAGCCTGTACACGGCCGACATCACCCGCACGCTCCCGGTGAGCGGCCGGTTCACCGACATCCAGCGCCGCATCTACGAGACCGTGCGCGAAGCGGCCGACGCAGCCTTCGCCGCGGCGCGGCCGGGCGTGACGTTCAAGTCGGTCCACGAGGCCGCGATGACCGTCATCGCCGCCCGCACGGCCGAGTGGGGTCTGCTCCCCGTCTCCGCCGAGGAGGCCCTCGACGCCGACCGCGGCGGCCACCACCGCCGGTACATGGTGCACGGCACCAGCCACCACCTGGGCATCGACGTGCACGACTGCGCGCAGGCGCGCCGCGAGATGTACTACGACGGCATCCTGGAGCCGGGCATGGTGTTCACGATCGAGCCGGGCCTGTACTTCCAGATCGACGACGTGACCGTGCCCGAGGAGTACCGCGGCATCGGCGTGCGCATCGAGGACGACGTCCTGATGACCGCCGAGGGGCCCGTCAACCTCTCGGCCGGCATCCCCCGCACCGCTGACGAGGTCGAAGCGTGGATCGCCCGACTCGCTCCGACGCGCTGACACCGGCGTGAGCTTCACCGCGCCGCCCGCGTTCACCACGCGGCCGCAGCTGACCGGCACGTTCGGCATGGCCGCCTCGACCCACTGGATCGCGACCGCGGTCGCGCAGGGGATGCTCGAGCGCGGCGGCAACGCGTTCGACGCGGCCACGGCGGGGGCCTTCGTGCTCCATATCGTCGAGCCGCACCTGAACGGGCCCGGTGGCGACCTCGTCGGCATCTTCGCCACCGCGGGCGACCCCACCACGCCGCGCGTGCTGATGGGACAGGGGCCCGCTCCCGGTGCGGCGACGATCGCGCACTTCCGTGCGGAGGGGCTGGACCTGGTCCCCGGTGCGGGCGGCCTCGCCGCCGCCGTTCCGGGTGCCGTGGACGCATGGCTCCTGCTGCTGCGCGACCACGGCACGATGGAGCTCTCCGACGTGCTGGCCCCCGCGATCGGCTATGCCCGCGAGGGCGCTCCGCTGCTGCCGACGACGGTCGCCACGATCGAGCGGGTCGCCGAACTGTTCCGCGACCACTGGCCCACCTCGGCGGAGGTGTGGATGCCGCAGGGCCGCGTTCCCGCAGCCGGCGACCTCCACCGCAATCCCGCCTACGCGGAGGTTCTGGAGGGGCTGATCGCCGCGGGTGCGGCGGGCACGTCGCGCGCCGAGCGGATCGATGCCGCCCGGGACGAGTGGGCGACCGGACGCGTGGCCCGCGCCGCAACGGCCTTCCTCGCGGCGCCCCACCGCCATTCGAGCGGCACCGACCACGCCGCCGTCATCAGCGCGGACGACTTCGCGGGCTTCCGGGCCTCGTACGAGCCCGCCGTCACGGCGACCTTCCGCGGGCACGTCGTGGCCAAGGCAGGTGCGTGGTGCCAAGGTCCGGCGCTCCTGGAGGCCCTGCGCATCCTCGAGCCGCTCCCCGACGATCACCTCGATGTGGCGACCGAGATCGGCGCGCACACGGTGATCGAGACGCTCAAGCTCGTGCTCGCCGACCGCGACGCGCACTTCGGCGACGGCGTGGAGGTCGCCGAGCTGCTCGCCGACGACTTCATCGCCGGGCGCCGCGACGCGATCGGCGACGAGGCCTCCCACACCTGGCGGCCGGGAACGCTGCTCGGCGACCACGGCTTCGCGCCCCCGCTCGTGCGCGCCGACGGCGCGGCCGCAGCGGGCACGGGCGAGCCGACCGTCGCACGCACCGGATCCACGCGCGGCGACACCTGCCACATCGACGTCGTCGACCGCTGGGGCAACATCATCGCGGTCACCCCGTCGGGGGGCTGGCTGCAGTCCTCCCCCACCATCCCCGAGCTCGGATTCTGCCTCGGCACGCGACTGCAGATGACGTGGCTGGATGCCGCGGCGCCGTCGGCGCTCGCGCCGGGCGCACGCCCGCGCACGACCCTCACCCCCACGCTCGTGCTGCGCGAGGGCGTCGCGACGATGGCGCTGGGCACGCCCGGCGGCGACCAGCAGGATCAGTGGCAGCTGCCGATGCTGCTGCGCATGCTCGCCGGCGGGTGGAGCGCTCAGGAGGCCATCGACGCCCCCACGCTGCACACGATCGCGCTCGTCGACTCGTTCTGGCCGCGCACCTGGGACCCGGCCGGCATCGTGGTGGAGGACCGCCTGGGCGACACGGTGATCGAGGGGCTGCGCCGCCGCGGTCACGACGTGACGCGCGCCGGCGACTGGCGCCTGGGCAGGCTCTCCGCGGTCGGCATCGACCGCGACACCGGGACGCTGTGGGCTGCGGCCAACCCCCGTGGGATGCAGGGCTACGCGGCCGGTCGCTGATCTGTCCGCGCGTCGCCGGGCGCTAACCCGCCCGCATCCAGGCGACGACCGGATCGGCGAGATCTGCGGCGATCTCGTCGGCGGCGCGGCGGCGCCCCCTCACCTCGAAGGAGTGGCCGGCTCCCTCGACCCAGACGAGCTGCGCGCTCTGGCACGAGGCGACCGCTTCTTCGAGCTGGCCGTGGGGGTCGACGAACGGATCGTTCGTCCCCGACAGGAACAGCTGGCGCGCCGCGACCCGGGGCAGGTGCTCCACGCGCGGCTTGTCGGGCCTGCCCGGCGGGTGGAGCGGATAGCCGAGATAGACGAGTCCCGCGGGATCGATCGCGCCCTCGGCGGCGGCCACCGACGCCATGCGGCCGCCATACGAACGACCGGCCGCCCAGCGTGCGAGCCCGGGGGCGACGTCGGCGAGGGCCTCGAACGCGCCCGCCCATCCCGCCACCGCGTGGGCGGGCGGTCCGGGCATGCGCCGGCCCGCCTCGGCGTAAGGCAGGTTGAAGCGCAACGTGGTCACACCGCGGTCGGCGAGCGCCCGTGCGATTCCGACCACCCCCGGGTGGTCGAAGCGCGTGCCCGCGCCGTGCGCGACCGCCATCGCGGCCCACGCCCCCGGAGCCTCGGCGAGCACAGCCGACACCCTGACCTGCCCCGCGGGCAGCTCCACGGCGAGCAGCAGGGCGCGTTCGGACACGGCGACGCCCCGCTCAGTCGCGCGGCGCGCGCTCGCCCGGCTCCCCCGGCGCCTCGGACGAGTCCGGTTCGGCACCGGCCGGCTCGCCGGGTGCGGCATCCTCCGCGTCGGTCTCGGGCGCGACGGCGACCCGCTCCCCGTAGCGCGGCGGCTCGTCGGTGGGCGCGGGTTCGGGGCGCGGAGAAGGCGGTGCCGCAGGCGCCCCGAGCACCTGCCGCGCCTTGTGGAAGCTGGATGCCGCCACGGTGACCTCGTAGTGGTCGGCGACCACCTGCATGACCGACGCGAAGTCGCGACGGCGGCGCACGAGCGAGAAGGTGACCAGGCTCAGGAGCATGCCGATCGCGATGCCCACGAACAGCACGCCGACGAACGCCTGGATCGGCACCGTCGGGCTGCCGAGCACCAGGATCGCGGAGAACAGCAGGCCCAGCAGCAGGCCGTTGATCGCCCCTGATCGGGCGGCGGTGGCGTAGCCCAGGCGACCGGTGACACGCTCGATCGAGCGCAGCTCCTGCCCCACGATCGCGATCTCCCGCGCCGGGACCTCGGCGGCGATGAGCGCCGAGACGGCCTTCTGCGCCGCCTCATAGGTGGGGTACCCGGCGACGGTCTGGCCGACACTGTCGGCACCCAGCGGCGGGCGCCCGCTGAACATGCTCATCTCCCCATCCTCGCACGCTCCCCCGGCTACGCTGGGACCGTGAGCACGCAGAGGGTTTTCGTCGCGCGCCTTGCCGGGTGCACCGTGTTCGACCCCTCGGGCGATCGTGTCGGCAGAGTGCGGGACGTGGTCGTCATCTATCGCAAAGATGATCCGCCCCGCGTCGTGGGCCTGGTCGTGGAGATCCCCGGCCGTCGTCACGTGTTCCTCTCGATCGGACGGGTCACCTCGATCGCGACCGGACAGGTCATCACCACCGGGCTGATCAACGTGCGACGGTTCCAGCAGCGCGGCGGCGAGGTGCGCGTGATGGCGGAGCTGCTCGGACGCAAGGTGTACCTGAACGACGGCTCGGGGCACGCTGTCATCGAAGACGTCGCGATCGAGCGCAGCCGCCTCGGCGAGTGGGACATCGGCCAGCTGTTCCTGCGCCGACCCAAGACCAGCGCGTCGCCGTTCGCCAAGGGGCCGACCACGTTCGCGAACTGGCGCGACGTGCGCGAGGAGCAGAACCCGGGCGAGGCGCAGTCGGCCGAGCAGCTGGTGGCCACGTTCTCGGAGCTGCGCCCCGCCGACCTGGCCAACACCCTCCTCGACCTCCCCGACGAGCGCCTGCTCGAAGTCGCCGAGGAGCTGCCTGACGACCGTCTGGCGGACGCCCTCGAGGAGATGCCCGAGGAGGACCAGATCCACATCCTCGAGCAGCTCGGCGATGAGCGGGCCGCGGACATCCTCGACGCGATGGAGCCCGACGACGCGGCAGACCTCCTCGGCCAGCTGCCCGAGACGCGCCTGGAGCAGCTGCTCGACCTCATGGAGCCCGAAGAGGCCGAGGACGTGCGCGAGCTCCTCAAGTACGGGCCCGACACCGCGGGCGGGCTGATGACGAGCGAGCCGATCATCCTCTCCGCCGACGCGACGGTGGCCGAGGCGCTCGCGCTCATCCGCCGTCACGAGCTGCATCCTGCCCTCGCCGCGTCGGTGTTCATCACACTCCCGCCGTACGAGACGCCGACCGGGCGGTTGCTGGGCACCGTGCATTTCCAGCGGATGCTGCGCTACCCGCCCCACGAGCGCGTCGGCGCCATCATCGACGACACGCTCGAACCGCTCCCGACGACCGCCTCGGCCGCCGAGGTGGCGCGCCTTCTGGCCAGCTACGACCTCGTCTCGGTGCCGGTGGTCGACAAGGCCCACCGGCTCGTGGGCGCGGTGAGTGTCGACGACGTCCTCGACTACCTGCTGCCCGACGACTGGCGCTCCCACGATGCCGACGAGCAGCCTGCTCCCGCGCGGCCGGCGCCGACCGCCCGCGCGACGCCGGGGGTGCCCCGATGAGGGCGAGCAAGGCGCGCCGGCCCGCCCTCGACGCGCCCCGCGGCCGCGGCGGCATGCTCGGCGGCCGCGCTCCGCAGCCCTCTCGCGACCGGTTCGGGCGCTTCACCGAGTGGGTCGCCCGGGCGATGGGCACCCCGGCGTTCCTCATGGCGCTCACTCTGTTCTGCGTCGCGTGGCTCGCGTGGAACACCCTCATGCCCGAGGAGCTCCGCTTCGACAGCGCCGCCAACGGCTTCACCGCCCTGACGCTCATGCTCTCGCTGCAGGCCTCCTACGCGGCCCCGCTGATCCTCCTCGCCCAGAACCGCCAGGACGACCGGGACCGCGTGCAGATCGAGCAGGACCGCCAGCGCGCCGAGCGCAACCTCGCCGACACCGAGTACCTCGCCCGCGAGATCGTCGCGCTGCGCATGGCCGTCTCCGACGTCACCGACGAGGTCGTCACGAAGGATGTGCTCCGTTCGGAGCTGCGGGCGATGCTCGAGAAGCTGGATGCCGCGCCGCGACGCGACGAGGAGGCCGGCGCGTGAGCACCGACGACATCCGCCGCGCCGTCGGCGCCGTGATCGACCCCGAGCTTCGCCGCCCGCTCGAAGACCTCGACATGCTCCGCACTATCACTCTGGAGGCGGGGGTGGCCACCGTCGGGATCGCGCTGACGATCGTCGGGTGCCCGGCGGCCGAGCGCATCAGCGCCGACGTGCGGCAGGCCGCGGCCGCAGTGCCCGGCGTGTCCGAGGTGCGCCTGGACGTCGGGGTCATGACCCCCGCGGAGCGTCAGGCCCTCACCGAGCGCCTCCGCGGCGGCCGTGCCGCCCGAGAGATGCCGTTCGGTCCCGACAGCCTCACGCGGGTGATCGCCGTCACCAGCGGCAAGGGCGGCGTCGGCAAATCCACCGTCACCGCCAACCTCGCCGTCGCGCTGGCCGCCCGGGGCCTCGCAGTCGGGCTCATCGACGCCGACGTGCACGGCTTCTCCATCCCGGCGCAGCTGGGCCTGGTCGACGCCGAGGGGCGCGTGCCGCAGCCGACGCGTATCGACGACCTCATGCTTCCCCCGGTCGCCCACGGTGTGAAGGCCATCTCGATCGGCATGTTCCTGCGGCGCGGTGCGGGCGAGGCGCCGCTCGGCGCCGTCGCATGGCGCGGACCGATGCTTCATCGCACCGTCCAGCAGTTCCTCACCGATGTCTACTTCGGCGATCTCGACGTGCTCCTGCTGGACATGCCGCCGGGAACCGGCGATGTGGCGATCTCGGTGGGGCAGCTGCTCCCCCACGCCGAGGTGCTCGTCGTCACCACCCCGCAGGCGGCCGCATCCGACGTGGCGGTGCGCAGCGGCCTGGTGGCGCGTCAGACCGGTCAGCGCGTGATCGGGGTGGTCGAGAACATGGCGGCGCTCACCCTGCCCGACGGCACCGTATTCGACCTGTTCGGCGCCGGGGGCGGTGCCGCGGTGGCCGACGCCTTGTCCGCGGACGGCGATGAGGTCGCGCTGCTGGCCTCCGTTCCCCTGAGCCCCGTGCTGCGGCAGGATTCCGACGCCGGAATGCCGGCCGTGCTCACGCATCCCGACGATCCCGCCGCGCAGGCGATCGGGGTCCTCGCCGACGCGGTCGCCCGCTCGGGACGGAGTCTGGCCCGCAGGCCCCTGCAGGTGCGACCGCGCTGATCCGTGCGGCGCCGCGCCGAGCGTGGCGGAGGTTCAGGTGGCTTCGGCGTCGAAGGGCGGCACCTGCCCCGCCTGGAAGGCCGGTGTCGCGGGTCGCTCGAGCGCGGGCGTCACGGGCTTCGGTGCCGCGGCCGCGGCGGCGGCCGGCGCTGGGGAGTCGTCGAGGAGCGCCTCGCGGATGATGCGGCGGGGATCGTACTGGCGCGGGTCGAGGGTCTTCCAGTCGACGTCCTCGAAGTCCTCGCCCATCTCCTCCTTGACGCGGGTGCGGGCCGTGGTGACCCAGTCGCGAGCACGGCGGGTGAACATCGCGAGCGCCTCGGCGTAGCGCGGAAGTCTCTCGGGACCGATGATCAGCGCCGCGACCAGTGCGATCAGCAGCAGCTTCTCGATCGTGAGCCCGAAGAACATGTCATCAGGTTACCGTCGCGCCTGTGCGGACGAGAATCGACGCCAGCGTAGGCTGGCATGCGGAGGAATGCATGATGGGCGATCACGACGCGAACCAGCGGTTCGCCGCCGAGGCGACGAACGAACCGGAGCACATCGCGCGAGCCCGCACGCATGCGCTGGAGCTCGGCGCCGCGCCGATCAGCGCGGTGGTCGGCGCGCAGTGCGCGGTGATCGCGGCCGCGTCGCAGGCGCTGAACATCGTCGAGATCGGCACCGGAGCGGGGGTGTCGGGCCTGTGGCTGCTGCACGGCTCCCCGCGCGCCACGCTCACGACCATCGACAGCGAACCCGAGCACCTCAGTGCCGCGCGTCGCGCGTTCGCCGACGCGCGGGTTCCGCTCGCTCGCGCACGCTTCATCACCGGGCGCGCAGCCGAGGTGCTGCCCCGGATGAACGAGGCCTCGTACGACATCGTGCTGGTCGACGCCGACCCCGAGGGCGTCATCGAGTACGTCGAGCACGGACTGCGGCTCGTGCGCTCGGGCGGCACGGTCCTGGTGCCCCGAGTGATGGCCGGCGGCGGCGTCTCCGACCCCGTGCGCCGCGATCCGGTCACGAGCGCATACCGCTCGCTCATCCAGGAGACGCAGGGGTCTCCGGCGGTGATCGGCGCCCTCTCCATCGTCGGCGAGGGACTCCTCCAGCTGACGACCGTGTCAGCGGACTAGGACCACGGCACCGGAACCGCAACGTGTGGCGTGCGCCGGGCAAGCGAAAGGCCGGTCCGAAGACCGGCCCTCCACGGAACGGTGCGACTCAAGCGGCGTCGACGACTCCGCCCAGCACGTCGTAGAGCTCCTTGGCTTCAGCGTCGTTCACCGAGACGACGAGGCGTCCGCCACCTTCGAGCGGAACACGCACGATGATCAGGCGACCCTCCTTCACTGCCTCCATCGGCCCGTCTCCGGTTCGCGGCTTCATGGCTGCCATTGCGGCTCCTTTACATCGGGGGTCAGCCTGTCAAGTTTATCCCGCACCCGGCGACACCCGATAATCCGCGCTTGGCCGGGTGTGCTCACAGCCCGCTCTCAGGGAATCTGCCAGAACGCATTCCCCAGCGCGTACATGTTGTAGATCCACCACCACTGACCGACAAGGCACAGCGCGAGCACGCCGGATCGCCACCACGGCGACCGCGGCACCGCGAACGCCCCCCACAGCGGCGACAGCGGCACGAGCAGGCGGAAGGTGCTGGACTGGGGGAAGAAGACCGCCAGCAGGTAGAGCGCGTAGCTGGCCGCCCAGAGGCGCACCTCGATGCCGAGCGCCCGCACGGCCCCCGAGAACAGCAGCAGCGCGGCGAAGCCTCCGACAAGCAGCGCCAGGGCGACGTAGCCCGCGACGGCGCCGAGACCCCACAGCTCGAACCACAGGGCGGCGCCCTGGACGAACCCGCTGAAGGGCACGAAGTGCTCTTCGCCGCCGACCCACCCCCGGCGCCAGGCGAGTTCGGTGGCGAGGTAGGCGTCCGGATCCCCCGTGGCGACCGCCGCGATCACCTGCCACGAGAATCCGACCGCCACGGCGAGCAGCCCCGCGGCGACGAGCAGAACGATGTCGCGCATCGGGAACGGGTCGCGACGGCGCGCGAACCAGCGGACGATCGTGTACACGCCGAGGAAGAGCGCGAAGGCCAGTACCCCGGGCCGCGTGTACCCCATGAGCGGCACGAGCAGCAGGAGCCACGCGAAGCGGCGCCGCATCACCGCCCACAGGGCGAGGAACAGCAGCAGGAGGAACAGCGACTCCGCGTAGCCGACGTGGAAGAGCGCTGCCAGGGGCCCGGAGGCGAAGAACGCCACCGCCCACAGGGCGGCGGCGTCGGCGAGGCGGTCGCGCAGCATGGCGTGCAGAACGAGACACGCCCCGTAGCCGGCGGCCAGCGAGATCGCGACGGCGCCGACGAGCCAGTCCCCGAACGGCGTGCCGACGGCGAGCGCGAGATAGGCGAACACGGGCATGAAGGCCCACGCGTTCTCGGCGACCTCGCCGGTCTCCGTGACCGGCAGCTCGGTGGGGTACCCGGTCAGAGCGAGGAATCCGTACCAGGCGGCGTCCCAGCCTCCGAGGAGGTCCGCCAGGGTCGCGTCGGGGCCGAACCGGGAGCCGGAGCCGGAGAGCTCCGCCGCCACGAGGAGGAAGACGGTGGTGACCGCCCGCGCGGCGAGGTAGATGAGCGCGATCCGAGCCGCTGTGGCCGCCCGCGTGCGATGGGGGGAAGCCGAATCCGGCGCGGTCAGCTCAGCCACGCGCGCAGGCCGCGCTCGACGGCGTCGATCTGCGCCAGCGGAACGCGCTCCTCGTCATGGTGGGCGAGGTGCGGATCGCCCGGTCCGTAGTTGACCGCGGGCACGCCGAGCGCGCTGAACCGGGCCACATCGGTCCATCCGTACTTCGGGCGCGGCTGGGCGCCCACGGCGGCCACGAACTCCTGCGCCAGCGGCGCGTCGAGCCCCGGCCTGGCACCCGCCGCAAGATCGACGATCTCGACGTCGAACCCGTCGAAGACATCCCGCACGTGGCGCTCCGCCTCCTCAACATCGCGGCTCGGCGCGAAGCGGTAGTTGACCTCGACCGTGCACAGATCGGGGATCACATTGCCCGCGATGCCTCCGCCGATCCGCACCGCGTTCAGGCCCTCGCGGTAGACCAGGCCCTCGACCTCGATCTCGCGCGGCCGATACTCGGCCAGCCGGGCCAGCACCGGCGCGGCCTTGTGGATGGCGTTCTCGCCGATCCAGGCCCGTGCGCTGTGTGCCCGCACCCCGTCGGTGCGCACGATCGCGCGGAGATTCCCGTTGCACCCGCCCTCCACCTCGCCGTTGGACGGCTCGCCGAGGATCGCGAAGTCGGCGGCGAACAGGTCGGGGCGCGACCGCGCGAGGCGGGTGAGACCGTTCAGGTCGGCATCCACCTCCTCGTGGTCGTACCACATCCAGGTGATGTCGACACGGGGGTCGGCGAGTTCTGCGGCGAGCTTCAGCTGCACGGCGACGCCCGCCTTCATGTCCACGGTGCCCCGACCCCACAGGTAGGCCTCGCCGTCGATCTCGACGTCGCGAGTGGGAACGTTTCCGTTGATCGGCACGGTGTCGATGTGCCCGGCGATCACCACCCGCTGCGGCCGACCGCGGTCGGTGCGGGCGACGATCGTGTCGCCGTCGCGGTGGACCGAGAGGTGCGGCAGCGCCCGCACCGCGTCGTCGATGGCATCGGCGAGGGCGGTCTCATCGTCGGAGACGCTCGGGATGTCGCAGATGGTCCGTGTCAGATCGATGGATGAGGCGGACAGGTCGAGCTGCGGCATCCCCCGAGTCTACCGACGCCGACGCGGTCGACGATCGGCGGGATGCCGCCGCCCCGGTACGGTTGATGCATGAGCGATGAGCGTTGGATCTGGGGCGTCGGCCTCGCCACGGCGGCCGCCGACGGAACGATCCTCGACACCTGGTACCCCGAGCCCGCCAGCGGGCGCATCCCGACCGGCTTCGACCCCGCGAAGCCCCCGGCATCGCTCGAGCAGCTCGCCGTGCCCGACCCCCGGCGCGAGGTCGACATCGAGGTGGTCGCGGTCGAGATCGACCTGGATGCCGCGCCCTCGTCGACCCCCGACGCGTACCTTCGCCTGCACGCCCTCTCGCATCGGCTGGTGCGGCCGAACGAGGTCGATCTCACGGGCATCTTCGGGTTCCTGCCGAACGTCGCATGGACGACCGCCGGACCGATGCACCCCGACGCGCTCACCCGCCAGCGGCCCTTCCTCCAGCGCGACGGCGTGCAGGTGCAGGGGCTGGACAAGTTCCCGCGCCTCCTCGACTACGTGACCCCCGCGGGCGTGCGGATCGCCGACGCGTCGCGAGTGCGACTGGGCGCGTACCTCTCCCCCGGCACGACCGTCATGCACGAGGGCTTCGTCAACTTCAACGCCGGCACGCTCGGCCAGTCGATGGTCGAGGGCCGCATCTCGCAGGGCGTGGTGGTCGGCGACGGCAGCGACATCGGCGGGGGCGCCTCGATCATGGGCACGCTCTCCGGCGGCGGAACCCACCAGGTCTCGATCGGCGCGCGCACCCTGCTGGGCGCGAACGCCGGGGTCGGCATCTCCCTCGGCGACGACTGCGTCGTCGAGGCGGGCCTGTACGTGACGGCGGGATCGAAGATCGTGCTCGCCGACGAGCCCGCACGCGCCGACGGCCCGCGACCCTCGGTGAAGGGGGGCGAGCTCTCCGGGCGGGACGGCCTGCTGTTCCGCCGCAACTCGCTCACCGGTGCGATCGAGGCCGTGCGCCGCGCGGGGGTGGGCGTCACCCTCAACGAGGCGCTGCACGCCTGACGCGGCGACACGACGCCGCGGCGCTCGCCGGGCGGTGACGCGCGGCTCTAGGCTCGGCGCATGACCGCACGAATGCCGAAGAAGGTCTACGAGTCCGAGCTGCGCGCCCTCCAGGCGCGCCTGGTCGACATGCAGGCGTGGGTCCAGGCCTCCGGCGCCCGTGTCGTCGTGATCTTCGAGGGCCGGGATGCCGCCGGCAAGGGCTCGACGATCAAGCGCGTCTCGGAGTACCTCAATCCCCGCGTGACCCGCGTGGTCGCCCTTCCCACACCGACCGAGCGCGAGCGCACGCAGTGGTACTTCCAGCGCTACATCACCCATCTGCCCGCCGCCGGGGAGATCGTGCTGATGGACCGCTCGTGGTACAACCGCGCGGGCGTCGAGCACGTGATGGGCTACTGCACGAACGCCGAATACCACCGGTTCCTGCACCAGGCGCCGATCTTCGAGCGGATGCTGGTCGAAGACGGCATCCTGCTGCTGAAGTACTGGTTCAGCGTCTCCCCCGAGGAGCAGGAGGCACGCTTCCGCTCACGCGCCGAGGACCCGATGCGCCGCTGGAAGCTGAGCGCGAACGACGTGCTGTCGATCACGAAGTGGGAGGACTACTCCCGCGCCAAGGACACGATGTTCGTCCACACCGACATCCCGGAGGCACCGTGGTTCGAGGTGCCCTCGGTCGACAAGCGACGCAGTCGGATCAACATGATCCATCACCTGCTCGCGAGCATCCCCTACACACTCGTCGACCGTGCCGAAGTGGTGGTGCCCGAGCGTCCGGCCGGTGGCGGCTACGAACGGCCTCCGCGCAACCTCGACAGCTACGTGCCGGACTACGCCGCTGAGCTGCTGCGCCGTGGTTCGCGCGATGCTCAGCCGACGCCGGGGTAGTTGCGCTCGGCGGCCCCGATGTAGAGCTGCTGGGGGCGGCCGATCTTCGTCTGCGGGTCGTGCTGCATCTCGCGCCAGTGGGCGAGCCAGCCGGGCAGGCGGCCGATGGCGAACAGCACCGTGAACATGCGGGTGGGGAAGCCCATCGCCTTGTAGATCACGCCGGTGTAGAAGTCGACGTTCGGGTAGAGGCGACGCTCCTTGAAGTAGTCGTCGTTGAGCGCGATCTCCTCGAGTTCCTTGGCCAGATCCAGCAGCGGATCGCTGACGCCCAGCGCCTCGAGAACCTCGTCGGCCGACTCCTTGACGAGCTTGGCGCGCGGGTCGTAGTTCTTGTAGACGCGGTGCCCGAAGCCCATGAGCTTCACACCGTCTTCCTTGTTCTTGACGCGCTCGACGAACCGGGTGACGCTCTCGCCCGATTCGCGGATCTGGCCGAGCATGTTCAGCACCGCCTCGTTGGCGCCGCCGTGCAGAGGGCCGTAGAGCGCGTTGATGCCGGCGGAGATCGAGGAGAACTGGTTCGCCCCGGTCGAGCCGACCAGGCGCACCGTGGAGGTCGAGGCGTTCTGCTCGTGGTCCTCGTGCAGGATGAGCAGACGCTCGAGGGCGCGCGACATGACGGGATCGATCTCGTACGGCTCGCTGAGGACCCCGAAGTTGAGCTTGAGGAAGTTGTCGACGAAGCTCAGCGAGTTGTCCGGATAGAGGAAGGCCTGCCCGATGCTCTTCTTGTGCGCGTACGCGGCGATCACCGGCAGCTTGGCGAGCATGCGGATCGTGTTGAGCTCGACGTGCTCCGGGTTCGCCGGGTCGGACTCGTTCTCGTAGTACGTCGACAGAGCGGCCGTGGCCGAGGAGAGCACCGACATCGGGTGCGCCGTGTGCGGCAGTGCGGAGAAGAAGCGCTTGAGGTCCTCGTGCAGGAGCGTGTGCCGGCGGATGCGCGCGTCGAACTCCTCGAGCTGCGATGCCGACGGCAGCTCGCCGTAGATGAGCAGCCAGGCCACTTCGAGGTAGGTGCTGTTCTTGGCCAGCTGCTCGATCGGATAGCCGCGGTAGCGGAGGATGCCCTGGTCGCCGTCGATGTAGGTGACGGCGGACTTCGTGGCGGCGGTGTTGACGAACCCGTAGTCGAGCGCGGTGTGGCCGGTCTGGCGGGTCAGAGTCGACACATCGATGCTGGGAACGCCGTCGGTTCCCGTGAGGACCGGCAGCTGCGCCGAGCGATCTCCGATCGTGAGAACTGCCTGGTCGATCTGGGTGCCCGCTTCGCTCACGGCGCCTCCTCGCGATACTGGTCGTGCCGGGGGTGTCGATGGGCTCGCAGCCCGCTCAGGGCGGACCAGGAGACCTGGGGCGGGCGCTCGGGGTGACCGGTCGGCCGCCTGGTACAGCCTAGTGGGCTCCCGCGCCTACTGCGGACACAGCCAAAGCCTGCGCGGATCCGATGGAGGAATCCTCCGGCGACTCAGACGGCGCGCAGGCGCGCGGCGGCGGCATCCACCCGTTCGTCGCTCGCGGTGAGCGAGAGGCGCACGTGCTGCGGGTAGTGGCTGCCGTAGAAGTGGCCGGGGCCGGCGAGGATGCCGAGGTCGGCCAGGCACCCCAGCGACTCCCACGCGTCGCGCCCCTCGGTCGCCCACAGGTAGAGCCCTGCCTCGCTGCGGTCGACGCGGAAGCCGGCCGACTCGAGCGCGGGCTTGAGCGACGCGCGGCGGCGGCGGTACCGCTCTTTCTGCGCGGCCACGTGCGCGTCGTCGCCGAGCGCCGCGGCCATCGCCGCCTGCACCGGGGCCGGCAGCATGAGACCGAGGTGCTTGCGCGCCACCACCAGCCGGGCGACGACGTCGGGGTCGCCCGCGAGGAACGCGGCGCGATAGCCGGCGAGATTCGACTGCTTGCTGAGCGAGTACACCGAGAGGATGCCGCGCAGGTCGCCGTCGGTCACGCGAGGATCCAGCACGGACGGGATGGGTTCGACGTCCCAGGGAGCCTCCCAGCCGAGCTCGGCGTAGCACTCGTCGGAGGCGAGGATCGCGCCGAGGGCGCGGGACCGCGAGACGGCCGCGCGCAGCTGCGCGGCATCCCACACCCGTCCGTCGGGGTTGCCCGGCGAGTTCACCCAGATCAGCCGGGCGCCTTCGGGCCACTCGGCGGGGTCGTCGGCGGCCACCGGGGTCGCCCCCACCAGACGGGCGCCGACCTCGTATGTGGGGTAGGCGGCGCGCGGGTGGACGACCACATCGCCCGGCCCGAGGCCGAGCAGCAGCGGCAGCAGCGCCACGAGCTCCTTCGAACCGACCGTGGGCAGCACGTGCGCGGGCGTCAGTCCCGTTACACCGCGCCGGCGCGCGTACCAGTCGACGATCGCCTGACGCAGGGCGGGGGTCCCGATGGTCTGCGGGTAGGCGTGCGCGTCGGTCGCCTCGCGCAGCGCCGTCGCGATGAGGGCGGGCGTCTCATCGACCGGAGAGCCGATCGAGAGGTCGACCATGCCGTCGGCGTGCGCGCGGGCGCGCTGCGCGTAGGGCGCGACCGCATCCCACGGGTAGTCGGCGAGGTCGGCGACCCCCACGGTCAGTGATCCTGCGGCGGCAGGGCCCCGATGACCGGGTGGTCCTTGTGGATCACGCCGACCTTGGCCGCGCCCCCCGGCGAGCCGATGTCGTCGAAGAACTCGACGTTCGCCTTGTAGTAGTCCTGCCACTCGTCGGGCAGGTCGTCTTCGTAGTAGATCGCCTCGACCGGGCACACGGGCTCGCACGCTCCGCAGTCCACGCACTCGTCGGGGTGGATGTAGAGGGAGCGGTCGCCTTCGTAGATGCAGTCGACCGGGCACTCGTCGATGCAGGCGCGATCCTTCACGTCCACGCAGGGAAGGGCGATCACATAAGTCACGGGTGCAAGTCTACTCAGCCGGGCGGGTCGCCTCGGCCGCCGCCGAGGCCTCCGGCCGATGGGCGCCCATGTGCTCGGGCCAGGCGACGACGATGGCCACGAGGATCGGGACCGCGAGGGTCCACACCGTGCCGAGCGCCGACTCGGGAACGACGACCGACCCGCCGGGCCCCCGACCGGAGAAGACGAGTGTCGCCGTCATCATCCCGAATCCGGTCGCCAGCGCCGCCCACCGGTCGAGGGTGAGCAGTCGCACCGCCGCGAGCAGCGCCGCACTCCCGATGATCGCGAGCACCAGCCCGAGCGGGAACCAGCCGAGGGCGAAGGCGTGCGCGATGGTGCCCGCCAGCCCGTACACGCCGCCCACGAGCAGGGCGATCGCCCAGGTTCCGAGGCGGGCGGGAAGCGAGGAGCGCATCGTCACATCGTACCGGCGCGCACGCTGCGCCCCCGCTCCGCAGCGGCGCTACTGCGCCCATCCCCACAGGCGAAGAAGACCGGCCACCACCGCCGCGGCGACCACGACCACCAGGAACGGCGCGCGCAGCATGAGGAGCCCTCCCGCCACCAGCACCGCCGGCACACGGGCATCGACCACGACCGCCTGCCCCGCTCCGAGGGTCTGCACCGCGACCAGCGCCGCGAGCAGGGCGACCGTCAGCAGATCGGCGATGCGCGCGGGCCGCGGCGCCTCGAGCCAGCGCGGCGGCACCAGGTAGCCGAGGGTCTTCAGCGCCACGCACACGATCGAGGCGACCAGCACCGCGTTCCACAGCGTCACGGCAGACCCTCCCGCTCCGCGACGTCATCGGGCTCGTCCCACGCCGGCCGCGGCGGCACCTCGTCCCGGCCGAGCCAGTTGGACCAGCCGACCACGATCGCCACAACCGCCGCCAGGAGCACCGGCATGCCCGGCATCATCACCGGGGTGAGGACGGTGGCGACCGCGGCGGCCGCGATGCCCACGGCGATCGGCTGCCGGCGCCTCAGGCGCGGCCACAGCAGCGCCAGGAAGGCCGCCGCCGCCGCGGCATCCAATCCGTACTGTCGGGGATCGCCGAGCACATCGCCCAGGAGCGCGCCGGCGAGAGTGGACAGGTTCCAGCCGACGTAGATGCCGATGCCGGTGACCCAGAAGCCGATCGTCCGGGCACGCGCCGACGTCTGCGCGAGCGATACCGCCGTCGACTCGTCGATCGTGAACTGCGCGGCCGCGGCCCGGCGCCAGAAGCCCGCGCCGATCACCGGCGACATGCGCATGCCGTACGCGATGTTGCGCACGCCCAGCAGCGACGCCGAGGCGATCGCCGCTGGCGCGGCGGCCAGTCCTCCGGCGCCGATCACACCGGCGAACGCGAACTGCGAGCCGCCCGTGAACATGAGCAGGCTGAGCACGCTGGTCTGCCAGATGTCGAGGCCGGATGCCACGCCCAGCGCCCCGAACGACACACCGTACGCGCTCGTGGCGAGCGCGACGCCGAGAGCCTCGCGCCACGCACGGCGAGCCTCGCCGGCGGCGTGCGCGTCGTCGAAGTGCGGGGTGCCGGTCACCTGCCGATGCTATCGATCCGGCGCGACCCATGACGCCCCGAGGCCGCGGCGCTCGCGCAGCCAGCTCAGGAGCGCGGCGGCCTGCTCGAACTGGAATGCCCGCAGGGTCGGGATGCCCGGGACGGGCGGCTGCAGGGAGTTGGCGAGCATGCCGCCGGCGACCGCGGCCAGGAGGGCGTCGAGCGCGTGGGGCGGCACCTCGGCGAAGGTCGGATGCGCCAGCGCCGCGTCGGCCAGCTCCGGCGAGCTCAGTCGCGCATTGGCCAGCAGCAGGAGCGGGTCGACCCACGGTGCACCGCGCAGCGCCCACGGCCAGTCGATGATCACGGCGGTGCCGTCGGGGCGGATGAGGACGTTGTCGGCTCTGCCGTCCCAGTGGACGAGGCGGTCGCCGCCGACGACGCTCGGCGCGCGCGCGGCGAGACCGGCGAGATCGTCGGCCCGCGTGGAGACCCAGTGCGCCACGCCGGGCCCGAGGCGTGCCGTCGCGTCGGAGCGTGCGAGTCCGCCGCCGTCCCACGCCGATGCCCAGACCGCGACCTCGTCGGAGAGGTCGCCCAGCACAGCGTCGAGGTGCGAGGCCGGCGGGGCCGACGACAGGTGCGCGTAGGCGTCGAGCGCGGCATCCAGCTCGCCCCGGTCCCAGGGTTCGCGCGCTTGCCGGCCCTCGATCTCCTCGAATGCGAGGGCGACCCAGTCGCCGAGGTCGACCACCCCGATGAGCCGCGTCACGGGCGCACCGTCGGGCAGTCGGGCGGTCACCACGGCTTCCCGCCGATGGATGTCGCATGCCTGCGCGTTCACGCCGGCGTGGGCGGTCTTCACGAAGGCTCGCCGCCCGTCGGCGGTCATGACGAGGTCCGCCGAGCCCGGCGAGAAGCCGCCGGGCTGCGAGCGGGCGCTGACGACGGGCGAACCCAGCAGCGCCCCGATCTCGTGGCGGACCGTCGCGGGAAGCTGGTCCCACGGCATCCGTCGATGCGGCTCGCGCATCCGGCCATCATCGCAGAGCTCCGGCGGCGATTCCCGGCTGCGGCCGCGCACAACCGGGGATTGCGCTTGCCGACCCGACTTGCCATGCTGGCACCACACGCAGAAAACGCTTCCTCGCTCGCGGTCCCCCGCCGTTCTCATCACGCTTCTGCACCCGACGAAGGAGTCACATGAGAACGTCCCCTGTTGTCCGCCCGTGCCCGCGCGGCGTCGCAGCGATCGCCACGGCCCTCTGCCTGATCGCAACCGGACTCGCCGCACCGGCGGCCGCCGCCCCACCTGCACCCTTCCCTCCCCCGCCGCGCTCGATCTCGGCGCCGAGGTTCTTCCCGTCGGCGACGGCTGGGCGTCGTGGAGCGGGCCGACCCACCCCGATCGCGGGACACGCACCGGGGCGCCCGTCACCGGCGGCGCCGCGGCCGACCCCGCCGAGATCTTCGTCGTCGACACCTGGCAGGGGCTCCGAGATGCGCTCGCCGGGCGCCCCGGCGGCTCGCAGACGGCGGCGCGGTTCAACACCGTGCCGCGAATCGTGTACGTCACGGGCACCATCGACCCGTGGGTGCGCGAGGACGGCTCACGGCTGACCTGCGAGGACATCGCGGCACAGGTGACCGTGGACGGCAGCGGAGCGCCGTTCTCGATGGACGACTACATCGCGGCGTTCGGCCCGGGCATCGATCCCAGCGGCCCCCTGGAGGCCGCCCGCGAGCAGGCCGCCGCGTTGCAGGCCCGCGCGACCCTTCAGCACATCGGCTCCCACGTGACGCTCGTGGGCGTCGGCGAGGAGGCCCGCATCGTCGGAGCCTCGCTGCGGATCCGCGACGCGCAGAACGTGATCGTGCGCAACCTCACCCTCAGCGATGCCTACGACTGCTTCCCGGAATGGGACGCGAACGACTCCGGCGGCAACTGGAACTCCGCGTACGACAACCTCTCCGTGTGGACCTCGACCAGCGTGTGGATCGACCACAACACGTTCGACGACGGCGAGCACCCGCCGACGGCGCTGGACCGCGTCTACGGGAGGCCCTTCGAGGTGCACGACGGACTCGTCGACATCACGCACGGCTCGGATCTGGTGACGATGTCGTGGAACTGGCTGAAGCATCATGACAAGACCGATCTGATCGGATCGAGCGACTCGCGCACCCAGGACCGCGGTCAGCATCGGGTGACACAGCACCACAACCGCTGGACCGACATCGGGCAGCGCGCGCCACGGGTGCGCTACGGCGACGTGCACGTCTACAACAACCTGTACGAGCAGACGGCGCTGTCCGCCGGCGACCAGGTGCCGGGCACGCCCTACTTCCAGTACTTCTGGGGTGCCGGGCGCGAGAGCAGCATCATCGCCGAGTCCAACGCCGTCGAACTCGTCGATCCGGCGACCGCGTCCCGCGTGATCGCCGGGTGGGGCGGCACCGAGCTGTCGGCCACGGACACCCTTGTGAACGGGACGCTCACCGACGTGCTGGCCGCCTACAATGCGACCGCCGCCACCCCCCTCTCCCCGGACGTGCGCTGGACCCCGGGCGACCACTACGCCTACGCACTCGACCCCGTGGCGGAGGTCGCCGACATCGTCCGCGCAGGCGCCGGAGCGGGAGTCCTCCCCTCGGGAAGCCCGGGAACGGCGGCCGCGCCGGGATCGTTCGCGCTCTCGGACGACAACGGCTGGGACACCGGTCTGCACGATGGCTCGTACCGGATCACGGCCGACCTGTGGTGGGGGCACAACGCCACCGTGGTGAAGCTCTACGAGGACGGCGAACTCGTCGGCGCGCAGCGCCTCGACCCCGCCAGCCCCGCCGCCCAGCAGGCCCGGTTCGCGGTGACCGGGAGGGCCGACGGCGTCTACCGGTACGAGCTCGTCGCCCTCAACCCATGGGGCCAGTCGCGCAGCCGCGTCCATGAGGTCGCGGTCCGCGACGCAGCCCCGGCGCAGGCCGTGCTCAGCGCGGCCGGTGCGCGCACCGGCGCCGTGACGGTGACGGCAGACCTGTGGTGGGGCACGAACGCCACCGAGTACGTGCTGTACCAGGACGGCGTGGAGATCGACCGCCAGACGCTCACCGCCGCCACCCCGGCGGCCCAGCGGGCGGTCACGGTCGTCGGCGACCTCGCCCCCGGTCGCTACGAGTTCACCGCCGTGCTCTCCAACGCCGCCGGAACCACGGCCGCCGAACCGGTCACGGTGCGGGTGAGATGAGAAGAGGGTGGATGCCGCAGCGCGCCGGCTGCGGCATCCACCCTCTCTGCACCTCGGGTCAGGCGTTCGCGTCCTGGCGCTTCAGGCGCGAGGCGGCGCGGCCGCGCTCGGTGGCATCGAGGATCACCTTGCGGATGCGCACCTTCTCGGGCGTGACCTCGACGCACTCGTCTTCGCGGGCGAACTCGAGGCTCTCCTCGAGCGAGAGCTGCCGGGGCGGAGTGAGGCGCTCGAGCTCGTCGGCGGTCGACGAGCGCATGTTGGTGAGCTTCTTCTCCTTGGTGATGTTGACGTCCATGTCGTCGGCACGGGTGTTCTCGCCCACGACCATGCCCTCGTAGACCTCTTCGGTGGGCTGCACGAAGAAGCTCATGCGCTCCTGGAGCGCCATCATCGCGAACGGCGTGACGACACCGGCGCGGTCGGCGACGATCGAGCCGTTCTGGCGGGCGACGATGTGGCCGGCCCAGTCGTCGTAGCCGTGCGAGATGGCGTTGGCGATGCCCGTGCCGCGGGTGACCGAGAGGAACTCGGTGCGGAAGCCGATGAGGCCGCGCGAGGGCACGACGAACTCCATGCGCACCCAGCCGGTGCCGTGGTTGATCATCGTCTCCATGCGGCCCTTGCGGGCGGCCAGGAGCTGGGTGATCGAGCCGAGGTACTCCTCGGGCGCATCGATGGTGAGGTGCTCGAACGGCTCCTTCACCTTGCCGTCCTCGCCCTTGCGGGTGACGACCTGAGGCTTGCCGACGGTGAGCTCGAAGCCCTCGCGGCGCATGTTCTCGACGAGGATCGCGAGAGCGAGCTCGCCGCGGCCCTGCACCTCCCATGCGTCGGGGCGGCCGATGTCGACGACCTTGAGCGACACGTTGCCGATGAGCTCGCGGTCGAGGCGGTCCTTCACCATGCGGGCGGTGACCTTGTGGCCCTTGACCTTGCCGACCAGCGGCGAGGTGTTGGTGCCGATCGTCATCGAGATCGCCGGGTCGTCGACCGTGATGGCCGGCAGCGGGCGCACGTCTTCGGGGTCGGCGATGGTCTCGCCGATCGTGATGTCCTCGAAGCCCGCGATCGCGACGATGTCGCCGGGGCCGGCCGACTCGGCCGGGAAGCGCTCGAGCGCCTTCGTCATGAGCAGCTCGGTGATGCGCGCGTTCGAGTGCGAGCCGTCGTGGCGGACCCACGCGACGGTCTGGCCCTTCTTGAGCGTGCCGTTGAACACGCGCAGCAGTGCGAGGCGGCCGAGGAACGGGCTCGAGTCGAGGTTGGTGACCCACGCCTGCAGCGGCGCCTCGTCGTCGTACGCGGGAGCCGGCACGTGCTCGAGGATCGCCTGGAAGAGGGGCTCGAGGTCGCCGTTGTCGGGCAGCTCGCCGTTGGCGGGCCGGGTGCGGGATGCCGCGCCCGCGCGACCGGAGGCATAGACGACCGGCACGTCGAGCAGGGCGTCGACGTCGAGGTCGGGCACATCGTCGGAGAGGTCCGACGCCAGGCCCAGGAGCAGGTCGTGCGCCTCCTCCTCGACCTCCGCGATGCGGGCGTCGGGGCGGTCGGTCTTGTTGACCAGGAGGATGACGGGGAGCTTCGCCTCGAGGGCCTTCCGCAGCACGAAGCGGGTCTGCGGGAGCGGGCCCTCGCTGGCATCCACCAGCAGCACGACGCCGTCGACCATCGACAGGCCCCGCTCGACCTCGCCGCCGAAATCGGCGTGGCCCGGGGTGTCGATGACGTTGATCGTCACCGGGACCTCGGTGTGGGCGCCGTTGTAGGTGATCGCCGTGTTCTTGGCGAGGATCGTGATGCCCTTCTCACGCTCCAGGTCGTTGGAGTCCATCGCGCGCTCTTCGACGTGCGCGTGCTCGCCGAACGAGCCGGTCTGGCGGAGCATGGCGTCGACGAGGGTCGTCTTGCCGTGGTCGACGTGGGCGACGATCGCCACGTTGCGGAGGTCAGGACGAAGGGCGCGCGCCATGAAGGTTCCTTGAGAAGAGTGGGAGGCGGCCCGGATTCGGACCGCCTCCCACTCTATCGTGCGCCCCTGATCGTTGCCCGCAAGGGCTGCAGGGCGAGCGCGCTCACTCGTCGGCGCCGGCCTCCAGCAGGGCGGTGCGCGCTTCGCGGCGCACCTTCTGCTCGGCGGGGTCGGGAACCGGCACGGCCGCGATGAGGCGACGGGTGTACGCCTCGCGCGGGGCGCGCAGGATCTGGCCCGTCGCGCCCTGCTCGACGATCTTGCCGTGGTGCATCACGATGATGCGGTCGGCGAGCGAGTCGACGACGGCAAGGTCGTGGCTGATGAACAGGCACGCGAACCCGAGGTCGGCCTGCAGTCGCCGCAGCAGCTGCAGGACCGTGGCCTGCACCGACACGTCGAGCGCCGAGGTCGGCTCGTCGGCGATCAGCAGCTTGGGCTCCAGGGCCAGGGCGCGGGCGATGCCGATGCGCTGCTTCTGACCACCCGAGAGCTCGTGCGGGTACCGGTTGCGGTAGTTGCGGGGCAGCTCGACGGCATCCAGCAGATTCTGCACCTTGAGCTCGAGGTCGCGCCCCTTCGCCAGACCCGCCAGCAGCATCGGCTCGCCGATGGACTCGCCGATCGTCAAGCGCGGGTTCAGCGACGACGACGGGTCCTGGAAGACGATGCCGACATCCTTGTGCACCTTCGAGAGCAGGCGCCGGTCGGCCTTGGAGATGTCGTAGCCGACGACCGTCGCGGTGCCCTCGGCGATCGGCAGCAGGCCGATCGCGGCACGACCGACCGTGGACTTGCCCGAGCCCGACTCGCCCACCAGACCCGTGACCTCACCGGGGTAGATGGCGAAGTCGGCGTCCTCGACAGCGCGGAACGCGGGCACGCGGCCGCGCTTGGGGTACTCGATCGCGACGCCCTCGAAGCTGAGCACCGGCTCGCCGAGGCCCTTTCGACGCTGCTCGTCCTCCTGCGCGGCCAGCTCGGCCAGGCGACGCTCCTCGGCGTCGCCGACGAGGGCGGCGGTCGTGTTGATCGCCTGTCCCCCGACGTCGCCGATGCGCGGCACCGCGGCCAGCAGCTGCTTCGTATAGGGATGCTGCGGGTCCTCGAACACACCCGAGACGGTGCCGCGCTCGACGATCTCGCCCTTGCGCATCACCACGATGTCGTCGGCGAGGTCGGCGACCACGCCCATGTCGTGCGTGATGAGGAGGATCGCCGAGTCGAGGCGGTGGCGGAGGTCCCGCATCAGGTCCAGGATCTCGGCCTGCACCGTGACGTCGAGGGCCGTGGTGGGCTCGTCGGCGATCAGCAGCTTCGGGTCGCACGAGATGGACTGCGCGATCATCGCGCGCTGACGCTGCCCGCCCGAGAGCTGGTGCGGGTACGAGTTGAACGCTTTGAGCGGATCGGGCAGCTCGACCATGTCGAGCAGCTCCAGCGCGCGCGAGCGCGCCGCGCTCGGCGTCATGCCGAAGTGGATGCGCAGCGTCTCGATGATCTGGAAGCCCACCGTGTACACGGGGTTCAGCGCCGTCATGGGCTCCTGGAAGATCACCGCGATCTCGCTGCCGCGCACCCGGCGCAGCTCCTCCTTGCGGAGGTTCATGATCTCGCGGCCGCCGAGCTTGACGCTGCCTGTCACACGGGCGTTCGAGGGCAGGAGCCCGAGCATCGCCATCGAGCTCGCGCTCTTGCCGGAGCCGGACTCGCCCACGATGGCGAGCGCCTTGCCCGAGCTGACGGTGTAGTCGAGCTTCTTGGCGGCAGGGATCCAGTAGTTGTCGACCGCGAAGTCGACCGACAGGCCGCTGACTTCGAGCAGCGGTCCCTGCGCATTCAGGTCGGGGGTCGGAGCGTTCATCGGGAGGTCCTTGCAGAGTCGAGGGGGAGAATGGAGGAGTGAGCGCCGCAGAGTCCCGGGTGACGTCCCGTTTCAACCGCACCATGGCAGTCGTCGTCTGGGCGATGGCGGGATTCGCCGTCGTCGCGGCCGTATGGAGCGGTGACCCTCGCCAGGCGTGGGTCCTCACCGGCGCTCCGCTGGCGGTGCTGCTGGGCTGGGCCGCGCTGTGGCGACCCTACGTCGGGGTGTCGGACGACGGCGTGCGCCTGGAGAACGTGACCCATCGCGTCGACGTACCCTGGGCGGCGCTCGTGCACGTCGACACGCGACGCGCGCTGCGGCTGCACACGCCCTCGGGCGCCTTCACGGCGTGGTCGGCGCCGGCCCCGGGTTTCATCGCCGTGCTCTCGGGCGGCAACCGGCGCGCCGACCGCGAGCAGAGCGCGGCGGACGCGCCGCTCACGCACGGCGATCGCCTCGGCACCGATTCCGGCGATGCGGCCACGGTCATCCGCGAGATGTGGCGTTCCCGCCTGGACGCCGGACAGGTCGCGGTCGGCGTGGCCGACCAGACGCCCGTCCGGCGTCACTGGCACGTCGTGCTCATCGCGCTGGGCCTCGCGCTGGCCGTCGCGACGGTCGCGCTCATGTACGCGACCGTCTGACCGGCCGAGGAGGGGGCTCATCAGCGACGGCCCCCCTCCGGGGCGCCGTCGTCGTCGAGGCCCGTCGAGGGAAGGGTGCCTGTCGTGCCCTGGCTGGTCGCCCGGCCCGAGCTGTCGACGATCGCGCCCTCGGGCACATCGACGGTGGCACCCGCGGTGACGAGCGCGTCCTCGGGCAGGTCCTTGACCTTGCGGAACACGATGCGCTTCTGGCGCGGGTCGAACGCGTCGCGAAGACCGTCGCCCACGAAGTTGACCAGGAGCGACAGCACGACGATGAGACCGGCCGGCCACCAGAACAGCCACGGGCGCGTCTGGAACGCGGACTCGTTCTGCGCGATGAGCAGACCCAGCGACACGTCGGGCGAGCGCACGCCGTAGCCGAGGAACGACAGCGACGTCTCGAGGATGATCGCCGCCGCGATCAGCAGCGTCGTCGAGACGATGACCACGCCGATGGCGTTGGGCAGGATGTGCTTGAAGATGATGCGCAGGTCCGAGGCGCCGGCCACACGGGCCGCCTCCACGAACTCCCGCTCACGCAGCGAGAGGAACTCGGCGCGCACCAGACGGGCGACGGTCGTCCAGGCGAAGAAGCCCAGGAACACCGCCAGCAGCAGGGGCCCGAACCCGCCCGCCGCCGCACCCACGACCGCACCGATGACGATGATCGGGATGACGATGACGACGTCGGTGAGACGCATCAGCACGGCATCCACCCATCCGCGGTAGTACCCCGCGATGGCGCCGATCACCACGCCGATGAAGGCCGCGATGATGCCGATGATGAACATGATGTACGACGAGTTCACGAGGCCGCGCATGACCATCGCGAAGTAGTCCTTGCCCACCGTGTTCTGTCCGAACGGGTGGTCGCCCAACGAGAACGGGAAGAGGGTGAGCGTCGGACGACCGCCGTTCTGCGGCGGCAGCAGCTGCTCGTAATTCCACTTCCACCAGCCCGGGATCGGGCCGAAGCCCGTCGCCGAAATCGCGAAGCCGACGATCAGGATGAACAGGATCGCGCTGATCACCGCCGGCTTGTGAGCCATGAACCGACGGAACGTGAGGCGTCCCTGGCTGACGCCGCGCTCGACCTCGGTCTCGACGTGCGGACCGCGGTCGGCCGGGCTTGCGGGCGGCTCGAGGTTGTTCTCCATGGACATTACTTGACCCTCACTCTCGGGTCGATCGCAGAGTAAGCGAGGTCGGCGAGGAAGTTGAACGTGATGGCGAAGATCGCGATGACCACGAAGTACGCCATGACGGGATTCGGATCAGCAGCCTGGAGACCGCCGTTGAACAATGCGCCCATGCCGCTGAACGCGAAGATGCGCTCGGTGATGATCGCGCCTCCGATCAGCGCGCCGACGTCCGCCGCCACGATCGTGGTGATCGGGATCATCGAGTTGCGCAGGGCGTGACGGACCACGACCGTGCGCTCGGGCAGACCTTTGGCGCGCGCCGTGCGGATGTAGTCCTGGTTCAGGGTCTCGAGCATGCCGCCGCGCGCGTAGCGGGTGTAGCCGGCGAACGAGATCAGCATGAGGCTGATCGTCGGCAGCAGCAGGTGGGTGAACGTGTCGATCCCCTGGATCCACCAGTCGCCGACGAGGTTCGGCGTCTCCGAGCCGATCGTCGCGATCGGCCGGCCGCGCACGCGCGAGTTGGTGACGTAGTCGTTCCAGCGCTGCATGAACTGATCGAGGATGATCACGCCCATGCCGAGCAGTCCGGTCAGCACGCCGATGCGGATCGCCAGACCCTTGTCGTACTCGCCGAGGAACCAGCCGGCGGCGGCGCCCACGGCCGCGGCCGCGATGAACAGGACGAACACTCCCCAGCCGTCGAACGAGGGCAGGAACGGCTGCAGCACGAAGTAGCTGATCGCGAGCACGATCACCACGGCGCCCGCCGTGCGCCACGCGTAGCGCGCGCGGGGACCGGCCATGATCAGCACCATGCCCGCACCGACCGCGGCGATCAGCAGCGGGGAGAGGATCGGGCCGAGCGAGGGGTCGCGGAACCACGCGGTGACGCTCATGCCGTAGAGCATCGCGCCGGTCGTGATCACCGAAGCCGCCACGACGACCAGGCGACGCTGCCTGTTTCCGCCGATGATGGCCTGCCAGAAGATGCCGGATATGAGGCTCAGTGCGATGATCCACGGCCACGTGAAGATCGGATCCGCAAGCCAGTCGTTGAAGCCCAGGGCGAGGAACACCTTGAGCAGAACGCCCATGACGAACGACGGGAGCGAGTAGAACAGGAAGCTCGCGAAAGTGAAGCTGTAGTCGATCGCGCTGTACTGGCGCAGGGCCGAGACGATGCCGACGAGCAGGCCGAGCACGATCGCGAGGATGGTCGAGGCGGTCACCAGCTGGAGCGTCGCACCCATGGCGCGCCCGAGGAGGACGGTGACGGACTGGTTCTGGATGGTCACGCCGAGGTCGCATCCACCGAAGGGGATGACGCAGCGGGCGGCGCCGAGAAGCCAGTTGAACCAGCGGACGGGGATGGGCTGGTCGAGGTTGAGCCAGTCGATGCGCTGGGCGATCAGCTGGTCGCGGTTGGGGCTGTTGGACGCGTACAGGTCCTGCAGCGGGTCGCGGGCGAGCGCGACGAGGGTGTACATGACGAAAGAGGCGGCGATCAGGATGAGGATCGACACGCCGATTCGTCTCAGGACGAAGCTAAGCACTGGGCTGGCCCTTCATGCAGAAACGGTAGCAGTGCAGGCGCGTGCGGGTCAGGGGATCACCCTCCGCTCGCGCCCGGACCGCCGTGGTCGGTCGGACACACGCTTGGGGCGCCGGGTATGAGACCCGACGCCCCTCGCGATGTGCGTCAGTCGTGCATCTGCTGATTACTCAGCAGCGACCGTCCACTCCCAGAAGTTCCAGATCGGACCCGTCTGGTTGCCCATGTAGGTGATGCCCTCGATGCGGTTGGTGTGTGCCTCGAGGCCGGCGCTCTGGAAGAGCGGCAGACCGTAGGTGTCGGCGAACAGCTCGCCGTCAGCCTCGATGGTGAGCTCCTCGATCACGGCGGTGTCCAGCGTGACGGGGATCTCGCGGGCGATCTCGTCGACGCGGTCGTTGGCGAACTTGTTGAAGTTGCTGCCACCGAAGCTCGCGAAGATCTGCGGGATGGTGCCGTTGCCGACACCCGAGGAGATCCAGCCGAAGATGACGGCGTCGTAGATGTCCGAGCCCAGCTGCGAGCCCCAGTCCTCACGACCCACGTCCTCGACGGTGATGCCGGCCTCAGCAGCCGAGGCCTGGATGGCCTCGAACGCCGCGACGCGGTTCGGGTTGTTGATGTTGTACATCAGGCGCACGGTCGGGGTCGCGCCGTCGAGGAGCTCGAGAGCGCCCTCGATGTCGACCTCGTTGTAGGCGTCGGAGCCGTTGGACGCGACGGCGTCCTCGTAGGCGGGCTGAGCCGGGATGAACAGCTGCGAGTTCAGCACCTGCGCCTCGGGGTTGACCGGCGCGATCAGCGTGTCGACGATCTGCTGACGCGGGATCGTCTTCAGGAACGCCTCGCGGACGTTGGCGTCGGCGAACACGCCGGCGTGCGTCAGGTCGAGGTGGTCGTACGAGAGCTGGTCGCCCTGGATGACGGTGATGTCGCTGATGCCCTCGAGAGCGGTCAGGGTGTCACCCGACGCCTGCGGGACGATGAGGTCGACCTCGCCGTTCTGCAGCGCCGAGACCTGCGCCTGCGAGTCGCCGATGAAGCGGATGACCATCTCGGTGAACGACGGGGCCAGGTCGCCCTCGTAGCTCTCGTTGAGCGTCAGGGTCATCGACTGCGTGGGCTCCCACGAGCTGATCACGAAGGGGCCGCTCGAGAGGTACAGCGACTCGTCCTCGGGCAGCGACGTCATGTCGAAGCCGGTGTTCCAGAAGTCGGCCGCAGCCTTGAGGGTCTCGTTGACCGGAGCGGGGTTCTCCACGTCGCCACGGGGGCTGGTGAGGATGGTGTCGATGAGCTCCTCGAGCTCGACGCCGGCCTTCTCGGCGACGACGTGCGCGGGCACGGTGTCGGCGAGGTCGGCCAGGTTCCAGTCCACGTACGGGGTGTCGTACTCGACGGTCAGCGAGAGCTTGTCGTCGGCGACCTCGGTGATGGTCGAGGTCTTCAGGCCCTCGGTGCTGCCCGCGTACGCGAAGTACTGCGTGCCCGAGGTGGCCTCACCGGTCTCGGGGTCGAGGGTCGCGTCGTCGAAGATGCCCGAGAACGAAGCCCACGCGAGGATGAGGTCGTCGGTGTCGAGCGCCTCGCCGTCAGACCAGGTCTGACCCTCGTTGATCGTGTACTCGACCTGGAGCGGGTCCTCGGAGATGAGCTCCATCGTGCCGAAGGACTCGTTGGGGACGACCTCGTAGGCGTCGTTGATGTAGATGAACGACGAGTGGGTCAGGTAGTTGACCTTGCCGTTGATGTCCAGGTTTCCGGTGGCGCTGGCCTCGTTGGTGCTGGTGAACTCGTTCACCTCAGCGATGGTCACGGCGGCGTCGACGGCCTCTGTCGTCTCGTCCGTCTCGGTCGGCGTCGTCGAGCAACCGGCAAGGACCACTGCGGCCACACCGACGCCCGCTGCGACTCCAATGGCGCGCTTGCGCCACGTCGTCTTGTAAGACACTCTGTCTCCTCTTGTGCAGGGTTTCGCCCGCGACAGATCCGGGGACCTATCTGGGGCGGGATGGGAAAACGATAAGCACCGGTTGTGAGATGGTCAAAATCTGCGGCCAAACCGTTACATAGCCTTAACTCAACGTCTCGGGGATGTGACAATCTGACAAGGTGAACGGGCCGTCAGCTGCGCACTTCCCCGCACCTGAGGCGCTCGATCGCGCCGCGCGCACCCGTCTGTGGTGGCAGATCGGCATTCTTCTCGCGCTGTCCGTGGGCCGCTCCGCCCTGTATTCCGTGCTCCAGCTGATCGAAGCGCTCGGACAGGATGTCTCGCTGGGCGCCCAGGCGACCCAGGTCAACCCCTCGGCGAACGCGCGCGAGTTCTGGGATGTGCTCTACCAGTTCCTCGGCCAGTTCTTCGCGCTCGTCCCGGTCGCCCTCGCGATCTACTTCCTCTGGGAGCCGGGCCGGAGCGCCTTCCGCCTCATCGGCCTGGACTTCCGCCGCTTCGGCGGCGACCTCGCACGCGGCATCCTCCTCGTCCTCGTCATCGGGGTGCCGGGCCTCGGCCTCTACGCGCTCGGTCGGGTGCTGGGAATCACAGTGCAGGTGGGCGCGGCGCCGCTGGATGCCTCGTGGTGGACCGTGCCGCTGCTGCTGCTGGCTGCTGTTCGCGCGGGACTGACCGAAGAGGTGATCTTCCTCGGCTACCTGTTCGACCGCCTGCGTCGCCTCGGCTGGGGATGGTGGACGATCATCCTCTCCACGGCCGCGTTGCGCGGCGCGTACCACGCGTACCAGGGCATCGGGCCGATCATCGGCAACGTCGCGATGGGCATCGTGTTCGGCTGGTGCTACCGCCGATGGGGCCGCGTGATGCCCCTGGTCATCGCCCACACGCTGATCGACGTCGTGGCGTTCGTGGGCTACCCGCTGGCGGTGGCGCTGTGGCCCGCGGTCTTCGCCCCCACCCCGGCGCCGACGCCCACCCCGACGCCCTGACCCCTGCCCCGCGCACCCGCGCCCCGCGCCCGCCGCGCCCCGCGCCCCCGCGCACCCGCGCCCCGCGCCCCCGCGGGCCCCAGCTCCCGCCGCGAGCCGAGCGACCCTGAGACCCAAAATCGCCGCCGATACCCTCGTCGCTCGCGGTGGGTTTCGCCGGTGCGTGCGGGTCTCGTGCGCGCGCGTGGGTCTCGATGGCGCGAGGCACGGTGCGCCCGCCGCTCCTCCCCGGGCGCGCGCGGCGGGGGGTTTCGTCCACAGGTGGTTCGGGGGTCAGGGGGACGCACACCGCACGCGCCAGAGTGACCGCATGCCATCGATCACGCCGACCGACATCCCGCTCCATCTCGCGCGCGACCCGGGTTCGCGCGGCGCGCACCGGCGGACGACACTCGTGCGGGTGCGCCCGGGCGTGTACGCCGATGCCGCGCGGTGGGCGCAGCTGCGCCCATGGGAACGCTATCGGGCACGCGTGCGCGCGGTCGCCGCATCCTGGCGCGACCCCGTGTTCTGTCTCGAGTCCGCAGCGGTGCTGCTCGGCGCGCCCGTGTTCGACGAGCCCCGCGACATCCACATCCTGGATCCGGGGGGAAAGTCCCGCCGCGTCGGAGACGTCGTCGTACACGCCACGCGGGACGAGGTCGGGCCGGAGCGGCGAGACGGAATCGCGCTCACCCCGCTCGTCGCCACGGCTGTGGCGCTGTGCCGGATCATTCCCCCGGCCTTCGCCCTCGCCGTCGCAGACCATGCGCTTCGCTCGATCGATGAGCCGATCGACTTCGCTGCGATCGGGAGAGCGCAGAGCGATCGCCGCGGGCGTGCCGCGTTGGATTGGGTCTCGGAGAGGGCGACCGCAGCGGCAGAGTCCGTCGGAGAATCCATCAGCCGTGCGGTCATCGAATGGCTCGGCTTCGAGGAGCCAGAGCTCCAGGTCGTCTTCCAGCACGAAGGTTTCACTGACCGCGTCGACTTCGCGTGGCGCCGCGCACGAGTCCTCGGCGAGTCCGACGGGTGGGGCAAGTACGACGCCGGCGACGCGCACGCGGTTCGCGCGCACTTCGTCGGGGAGAAGCGGCGCGAAGACCGGCTCCGCAGGCACGAGGGTCCGATGGCGCGCTGGGAATACCGGGATGCCATGCGAGCCGTTCCGCTCGGCGAGAAGCTCGCTCTCGCCGGGCTCGAGGCGACACGTCCGCCGCATCTGGCCATGCTCGCCACGCTGCGTCACAACCCGCGATCGCTCCCCCGAACGGCCCGCTGATCGTCGAGACCCCCCATCGCGGTCGAGACCCCGCCGCCTGCCGCGGGGCCTGGGCGCGATACGCGGGTCTCACACGCGCAATCCGGGGCTGGCGGGACGGGGCCAGCCGCGGGGGTGCGAGGCCCGCGGCCGGGCCCCGCGCGCCGGACGAGCAGCCCTGCCCGAAGATGCGAAGGGGGATGCCGCGACAGCGGCATCCCCCGGGGAGCGACGGATTATGCGAAGGCCTCCGGCGGAGGGCAGGCGCACACGAGGTTGCGGTCGCCGTACGCCTGGTCGATGCGGCGGACGGGCGGCCAGTACTTGGTGCGCACGAGCGAGCGCACGGGGTACACGGCGGTCTCCCGCGAGTACGAGTGGGCCCAGTCGCCCTCGATCACCGAGACGGCGGTGTGCGGTGCGTTCACGAGCGGGTTGTCGTCGGCCGGCCACTCCCCCGCGGCCACCGCCAGCGCCTCCGCCTTGATCGCGATCATCGCCTCGATGAAGCGCTCGATCTCGCCGAGGTCCTCGGACTCGGTCGGCTCGACCATGAGCGTGCCCGCGACCGGGAACGACATGGTCGGCGCGTGGAACCCGTAGTCGATGAGGCGCTTGGCCACATCGTCGACGGTCACCCCGGTCGCCTCGCGCAGCGGGCGCAGGTCCAGGATGCACTCGTGCGCGACAAGGCCGCCCTCGCCGGCATAGAGGACCGGGTAGTGCTCGCGCAGTCGCAGGGCGATGTAGTTCGCCGACAGCACGGCCGCCGCCGTGGCATCCCGCAGGCCGTCCAGGCCCATCATGCGCATGTACGCCCACGAGATCGGGAGGATGGATGCCGAGCCATAGGGCGCCGCCGAGACGGCCCCGCCCTCGAACACGCCGCCCGGGTGGTCGGCGCGCTGGGCCATCCGGTGGCCGGGGAGGTAGGGCGCGAGGTGCGCCTTGGCCGCCACCGGCCCGACGCCCGGACCGCCGCCGCCGTGCGGGATGGCGAAGGTCTTGTGCAGGTTCAGGTGCGACACGTCGCCGCCCAGGTCGCCGAAGCGGGCGTAGCCGAGCAGCGCGTTGAGGTTCGCGCCGTCGACGTAGACCTGACCGCCCGCGTCGTGCACGGCCTGGGTGATTTCGAGCACGTCGTGCTCGTACACGCCGTGGGTGGAGGGGTACGTGATCATGAGCGCCGACAGCGTGTCCGCGTGGGCGGCGATCTTGGCGCGCAGATCGTCGAGGTCGACGTTGCCCGCCTCGTCGCACGCCACGACCACGACCCGCATGCCGGCGAGCACCGCGGAGGCCGCGTTGGTGCCGTGCGCCGACGACGGGATGAGGCACACGTCGCGCGCCACGTCGCCGTTGGCACGGTGGTAGCCGCGGATCGCCAGAAGCCCCGCCAGCTCGCCCTGCGAGCCCGCGTTGGGCTGCAGCGAGACGGCGTCGTATCCGGTGACCTCCGCCAGCCACACCTCGAGCTGCTCGATCATCGCGAGGTACCCGTGCACGTCGGCCTCGGGGGCGAAGGGGTGCACGCGCGAGAACTCCGGCCACGACACGGCCGCCATCTCGGTGGCCGCGTTGAGCTTCATCGTGCACGATCCGAGCGGGATCATGCCGCGGTCGAGCGCATAGTCGCGGTCGGCGAGCGTCTTGAGGTAGCGCATCATCGCCGTCTCGGAGCGGTGAGTGTTGAACACCGGGTGGGTGAGGAACTCCTCGACGCGGTGCAGAGACGAGGGGATGCCGGCCAGCGGCGTCGCCCCGTCGAAGGCCAGCACGCGCTCGCCCTGCTCCCCCGCGCCGAGGAACTCGGCCTCGGGGAGGCCGAACGCCCAGGCGACGGCGGCGAGGTCGTCGGCGGTGGTGGTCTCGTCGACGGCGACCCCGACGGTCGCCTCGTCGGCCAGGTGCAGCTGGTACCCGCGCTCGCGGGCCCGCTCGACCACACGGCGCGCCGTTCCGGGCACCGTCACGCGGAGGGTGTCGAAGAACGCGTCGGTGGCGAGGGCGAGCCCGTACTCCCGCAGCCGTGCGGCCAGCGCCTGGGCCTTCTGCGCGACCTCGGTCGCGATCGCCCGGAGGCCGTCGGGCCCGTGGTATACGGCGTACATCGAGGCCATGACAGCCAGGAGCACCTGGGCCGTGCAGATGTTCGAGGTCGCCTTCTCGCGGCGGATGTGCTGCTCGCGGGTCTGCAGCGACAGCCGGTATGCGGGCTGGCCCGCGGCATCCTGCGACACCCCGACCAGGCGCCCGGGCAGCTGCCGCTCGAGTCCGGCGCGCACGGCCATGTAACCGGCGTGGGGGCCGCCGAAGCCCAGGGGCACGCCGAAGCGCTGCGTGGTGCCGACCGCGACGTCCGCGCCGAGCGCACCCGGCGAGCGCAGCAGCGTGAGGGCCAGCAGGTCCGCGGCGACGACGACGAGGCCGCCCTGCGCATGGACAGCGGCGGCGACCTCCGTGAAGTCCCACACGCGGCCGGAGGCGCCGGGGTACTGCACGAACGCGCCGAACGCGTCGACCTGCTCGCCGTCGACGAGCTCGCGCACCTCGATGCCGACGGCCGCGGCGCGGTGCTCGAGCAGCTCCTTCGTCTGCGGCAGGGTGTCGGCATCCACGAGGAACACGTTCGAGGCCGACTTCGACCCGCGCCGGGCGACGAGCATCCCCTCCACGACCGCGGTCGACTCGTCGAGCATCGACGCGTTGGCGGTGGCGAGCCCGGTGAGGTCGGTCACCATCGTCTGGAAGTTGATGAGCGCCTCCAGGCGCCCCTGCGAGATCTCCGGCTGGTAGGGCGTGTACGCGGTGTACCAGGACGGGTTCTCGAGCACGTTGCGCGCGATCACCGACGGCGTGAAGGTGTCGTAGTAGCCGAGGCCGATCATAGGGCGCGCGACGCGGTTCTGCGCGGCGAGCGCGCGCAGCTCGGCGAGGGCTTCGGCCTCGGTCGCGGCCGGCGGGATGTCGCTGGTCGCGCGGGGCTGCACGTGGATGGATGCCGGCACCGCGGCCTTCACGAGCGCGTCGACGTCGGCGTAGCCGAGGGCGTCGAGCATCGTGCGCTGGGCGGCGGCATCCGTTCCGATGTGTCGCTGTGCGAAGGCCCCGGTCACGCGTCGCCGCCCGTGAGCGCGACGTAGGCGTCGCGGTCCAGCAGCGCCTCGACGGCGGCGGCGTCGGTGGCGATCTTGACGAGCCAGCCCTCGCCGAAGGGGTCGGAGTTGACCAGCGAGGGGTCGTCCACGGCGGCGTCGTTGGCCTCGACGACCTCGCCGCTGAGCGGAGCGTAGAGCTCGCCGACCGACTTCGTCGACTCGATCTCGCCGACGACGGTGGATGCCGCCACGGCCGAGCCCACGGCGGGCAGCTCGACGAACACGACGTCGCCGAGCTTCTCGGCGGCGTAGTCGGTGATGCCCACGGTGGCCACGCCGGAGGCCGCGTCGAAGGCGACCCACTCGTGCTCGGCGGTGTACTTGAGGCTGGTCAGGTCGGTCATTTGGTCCTCCGGTAGAAAGGCAGGGCGGTCACGGTGGCGGGAATGCGGGTCCCACGCACGTCGATGAAGAGGGTGGTGTCGGCGGTGGATGCCGCGGGGGCGACGAACGCCATTGCGACGGGGTGTCCGAGGGTGGGGCTGAGGGCCCCCGAGGTGATCTCGCCGACGCGTGTCGCGTCGGGCCCGTCGCCGTCGAAGATCGCGTAGCCGGCACGGCCCGCGCGCCGGCCCTCGGCGGTGAGGCCCACGAGCACCGGCGCGTCGGCGGCGAAGGCGGCGGCGAGCGCGCTCTTGCCCACGAAGTCGTCCTTGTCGGCGACGACGACCCTGCCCAGGCCCGCTTGGGCCGGGACGATGTCGAGGGAGAGCTCGTGGCCGTAGAGCGGCATGCCCGCCTCGAGGCGGAGGGTGTCGCGGGCGGCGAGGCCCGCGGGAACGAGGCCGTGGGCCTCGCCGGCGGCGCGCAGGGCGTCCCAGAGCTCTCCTGCCGCAGCCACCGGCACGAGCAGCTCGAAGCCGTCCTCGCCGGTGTAGCCGGTGCGGGCGATCAGCAGCGACTGCCCCGCGAAGCTCGCCTCGGCCCACGCGTAGTACTTCTGCTCGCCCCAGGGCACGCTCACGTCGGCGATCCCGTCGACGGCCGCGACGATGGCCTCGGCCGCGGGGCCCTGCACGGCGATCAGGGCGTAGTCGTCGGTGACGTCGACGACGTCGACCTCGAAGGACTCCGTCCGCTCGGCGAGCGCCCCGGCCACGGCATCCCGGTTGCCGGCGTTGGAGATGACCAGATAGTTCGCCTCGCCCAGGCGGTAGACGATGACGTCGTCGACGATGCCGCCGGTCTCGGCCAGCAGCAGCGAGTACTTCGCCTTGCCGACCGGCAGCGCCGACAGCCGCCCGGCGAGGGCGTAGTCGAGGTACGCCCCGGCGCCCGGTCCCGTGACCGTGAACTCCGCCATGTGGGAGATGTCGAACAGTCCGGCCGTGCTGCGCACCGCGTGGTGCTCGGCGAGATCCGATGTGTAGCGCACCGGCATCAGCCAGCCGCCGAAATCCGTGAATGAGGCGCCGAGGGCGGCGTGCCGCTCGTGCAGCACGGTCGTGCGGGGCGCGGCGGTGGGTGCGTCAGGGGTCATGAGTTCTCCCGTCGATCTCGGGCGGGCGCCGGTCGGCGCCCGTGAACTCCCCCTCTGTCATGGGCCTGAGAGTTTCGCATCGGCATCCGTCCGTCAAGGGGGGATTCCGGTGCTTTCACCGTCGGCGGGCACGAGCGTCGAGCTCGCACCGCTTTTCAGAGCGGCCCCGACCTGCGCGGTACGCGTACCTGAGAGATTGGCGGGGAGGCTTGCTCCTTCGGTGTCCGGCATGCGCCGGAGCTCTCCCGCAGAGGTCATCGGGCCTGTGTTGAATTTAGGCGGATCCAGCATACCGGCCGCCCGGCCGCGTTCCGCGCTCAGGCCGCGCAGGCGCCCGCAGAGACCGCCGCGACGGGGTCGTCGACGACCTCGAGCACGGGGGCGAGCTCCACCGGCGTCATCGCGTAGCCGATGGCGCGGCCGTCGCCCGAGCGGGCGAACACGACCCCGGCCACCTCCCCCTCGAGGGTCAGCAGCGGCCCGCCGGAGTTGCCGGGGACGATGTCGGCGCTGACGGCGTAGATCTCCCGCGGCTGCGCCTGCGACTCGTAGATGTCCGGCACCGGCGTGGTGCCGGTGGACACGATGCGCGCCGGGGTCATCGAGAACGGACCGCCGTAGGGATAGCCCTGCACGACGGCGTCGGCTCCGGCATCCAGCCCGTCCGACACCGCCAGCGCGGCGGCGCCGAGCTCGTCGACGGCGATGACGGCGAGGTCGTCGACGGGGTCGAAGTACACCACGACCCCCTCGCGCGCCTGGCCGCCGGGCAGCTGCACGACCGGTCGATCCACACCGGCCACGACGTGGGCGTTGGTGACCACGCGGTCGGCGGCGATGACGAAGCCGGAGCCCGTCGAGCTCGTGCCGCACGCCGAGGCGACACCCGAGATGCGCGCCACGGAGTCCGCCGCCGCGTCGAGGGCTGGGGTGTCCAGGGCGATCTCGGGGGCGGGTCCCGGGTCGAGCAGCACGGCGGGCCCGAGGAGCTCGCCCAGGGCCGGCAGCCCCTCGTCGAGCACGGCACTGCGAAGCTGCGCGAGGGTCGACTGCACCGGCTTTGGCGTGAGGGCGTCGATGGTGCGCAGGAGCGTCGAGGAGCCGATCGCCGAGGAGACGCCCGGCGTTCCCGTGACGGCCAGACTCTGACCCACCAGGGATGCCGCGAGCGCGGCGACGACGACGCTCGCGGCGCCGCCGAGCACCTTGTCGACGGGCCCGAGCTTGATGCGGTCCGCACCCCGGCGCAGCACCGCCCCGATCGCGCCGCCGATGCCCGCGCCCGCCAGCAGCAGGAGCAGCGATCCGCCCACGACCACCACCCCGCGCCAGGTGGGCGTGGGCAGCGCGTCGTTGACGATCGGGATGACCCACAGCGCGGCGAATCCGCCCACGACGAGGCCGATGAGGGTGCCCAGGCTCGCGAGCAGTCCGCGCTGCACCCCGGTGACGAGCGCGACGACGAGGATCACGATCAGGACGATGTCCACCACGGGCATGCGGCCCTCCCTCCGAGCCGACAGCGTAAGGGGCTCGCCTGGGAGAACTCCCCGCCGCGCCGATGTCGCCCACCCAGTATGACGCGCGGGGTTTGTACTTCTGGTCACTGTGACACTAAGATCTCTCCCGAGGTTAAAGTCACCATGACCAGAACTGATGTCGCACTCGCCCAGCCGTCCGTCGCGCAGACCGCCGACGCGACGCGCGTCGCCGTGTCGACCGTGATCTTCACGTTGCGCAGGCTGCCGGGATCCGAACGCTTCTCGGTGGCGCTCCCCCTCGTCACCCGCACCCGCGACCCCCACGAGGGGCAGTGGGCGCTGCCGGGCGGCTGGCTCGACCACGGCGAGAGCCTCGAGGCCGCGGCATCCCGCACCCTCGCCGAGACCACGGGCCTGGCCCCCAGCTATCTCGAGCAGCTGTACGCCTTCGGCGCCGTCGACCGCTCCCCCACCCGGGTCGTATCGATCGTGTACTGGGCGCTCATCCGCGCCGACGAGATCCCCGACGGAAGCGTCGAGAACACGGCCTGGTTCGACGCGACGACGCTGCCGCCGCTCGCCTTCGACCACAACGAGATCGTCGACTACGCACTCTGGCGCCTGCGCAACAAGGTCGGCTACAGCCGCATCGCGCACGGGCTCCTCGCCGACGAGTTCACCCTCGCGGAACTGCGCGAGGTCTACGAGGCGATCCTCGACCGTCGCCTCGACCCCGCGAACTTCCGCCGCCAAGTCGAAGGCTCCGGAACCCTCATCCCGACCGACCGCTTCCGCACCGGCAGCCACCGCCCGGCTCGCCTCTACCGCTACAACCAGGACGTCGAACTCGCCGAGCGCGGTCCGCTGTCCACCCGCCACTGAATCGAGAGACCCATGTCCGCCGTGAACATCTCCCTCCAGCCCCGCCCCGCCGTCGACGCATCGGTGGACCACGCGATCCAGGCGATCCTGTCGGGCGCATCGACCGCCGAGACCTGCAACACCGACCTCGGCGCCGGCCCGTGGACCTTCGACTCCCGGCCCGGCTACGGTCCCGGCTCGTCGATGGGCGACGTCATCCCCACCGGCTCCCCCCGCCAGGGCGAGCTGCCGCAGGAGTACCGCGACGCGACCGAGGCCGAGCTCGAGGCCCGCATCATCGCGGCGAAGGCAGCGCTCGGCGACCGGGTCGTCGTGCTCGGCCACTTCTACCAGCGCGAGGAGGTCGTGCGCCACGCGGACTACGTGGGCGACTCGTTCCAGCTCGCCAATGCCGCGCTCGAGCACCCCGACGCCGAAGCCATCGTCTTCTGCGGTGTGCACTTCATGGCCGAGACCGCCGACCTGCTCTCGCGACCCGAGCAGTCCGTGATCCTGCCGAACCTCGCCGCGGGATGCTCGATGGCCGACATGGCCGACATCGACCAGGTCGAGGAGTGCTGGGAGCAGCTCGAGGAGGTCTACGGCGACATGGATGCCGTCGACGCCGAGGGCCTGGTGCCGGTGGTGCCGGTCACGTACATGAACTCCTCCGCGGCCATCAAGGGATTCGTCGGCCGACACGGCGGGATCGTCTGCACCTCGTCGAACGCGCGCACGGTGCTGGAGTGGGCGTTCGCGCGGGGGCGTCGCGTGCTGTTCTTCCCCGACCAGCACCTCGGCCGCAACACCGCCAAGACCATGGGCGTGCCGCTGGAGCAGATGCCGATGTGGAACCCGCGCAAGCCCTTCGGAGGCTCGGACGCGACGACGCTGGCCGATGCGCGCGTGATCCTGTGGCACGGGTTCTGCTCCGTGCACCGCCGGTTCACGGTCGATCAGATCGACAAGGCCCGCGCCGAGCACCCGGGGGTGCGGGTGATCGTGCACCCCGAGTGCCCGATGGAGGTCGTCGACGCCGCCGACGAGTCCGGCTCCACCGACTACATCCGCAAGGCGATCGAGGCGGCGACCGAGCCGACCACCTTCGCCATCGGCACGGAGGTGAACCTCGTGCAGCGCCTGGCGGCGCAGCATCCGCAGCACGAGATCTTCTGCCTCGACCCGGTCGTCTGCCCCTGCTCCACGATGTACCGCATCCACCCCGGCTACCTCGCGTGGGTCCTGGAGCGGCTCGTGGCGGGCGAGGTCGTCAACCGCATCACCGTCCCCGCCGATGTGGCCGACCCCGCTCGCGTCGCGCTCGAGCGGATGCTCGCCGCCAAGCCCCCGGCAGCCCCCGCCGCCGCCTGGGAGAACGCCTCGTGACAGCCCCCGCAGCCTCCCCGCACGCGGTCGTCGTCGGCAGCGGCATCGCGGGGCTGCTCACCGCCCTCCACGCCGTCGAGAGCGGCTGCCGCGTCACGCTGGTGACCAAGGACGTGCTCGAGCACGCCAACACCCGCTACGCGCAGGGCGGCATCGCCGGCGTCACGTTCGCAGACGACCGGATCGCCGACCACATCGCCGACACGCTGGCAGCCGGCGCCGGCCTCAACGACCGCGACGCGGTGCGGGTGCTCGCCGAGGAGGGCCCTGCGCGCATCGCGGAGCTGGTCGCGCTGGGCGTGGAGTTCGACCGCGCCGCCGACGGCGCGTTCGTGAAGGGACTCGAAGCGGCCCACTCGTACCCGCGCATCCTGCACGCCGGCGGCGACGCCACCGGCACCGCGATCGAGAAGGCCCTCGTGGAGCGTCTGCGCATGAGCGACGTGCGCGTCATCGAGCACGCGTTCCTGGTCGATCTGGTGGTCGAGGCGGGTCGCGCCGCCGGCGTGGACCTGATCGTGGGCGAGACGGATGCCGCGCCCGGCCGCCGCGAGGGCATCGCCGCCGACGCGGTCGTGCTGGCGACGGGGGGTGCGGGCGAGCTGTACGCCCACTCGACCAACCCCGAGGTCGCCACGGGCGACGGCATCGCGGCCGCCATCCGCGCCGGTGCCGCGGTCGCCGACCTGGAGTTCTTCCAGTTCCACCCCACCGTGCTGCCCGGCGGCGACGGAGCGGGCGCCGCGCGCGATTCGTTCCTGGTCTCCGAGGCCGTGCGCGGGGAGGGCGCGACGCTCATCGACGACCGCGGGCGCAGATTCGCCCTCGACGCGCACCCCGCGGGCGAGCTGGCGCCGCGCGACGTCGTGGCCCGCTCGATCGCCGACGCGATGGAGGCCCAGGGCGGCCGGCCCGTGCGCCTGGATGCCACGCACCTGCACGCGGCCGAGCCCGCCGATCGGGCGCGCTTCCTCGCCGAGCGCTTCCCCACGATCGATCGCGCGGTGCGCGAGCGGGGCTTCGACTGGGCGCTCGATCCGATCCCGGTGACCCCCGCGGCGCACTACCTCATGGGCGGCATCGTCACCGACCTCGACGGCCGCACGACCATCCCGGGCCTGTACGCCGTCGGCGAGACGGCGCGCACCGGCGTGCACGGGGCCAATCGCCTGGCATCCAATTCGCTCCTCGAGGGCGCCGTCTTCGGCTCGCGCGCGGGCGACGCGATCGCCGCCGACGCCGCGTCGGGCCGGTGGCCGCACGTCGCCTCCCCGGGCGGCGATCCCGACACGGCCGACGCCCCGCCGGCCGACGCCGCACGGGAGGGCGCCGCACCGGAGGGCGCCGCCGCTGCACCGGCCGCCGACGCGCACGTCGACGCACCGCCCTTCACGCGCACGGCGCTGCAGCACCTGATGTGGGAGAGGGCCGGTCTCGTGCGCGACGGCGCCGGCCTCTCGCACGCCGCCGCCGTGCTGCGGGCCTGGCGGCAGGAGACCCGCGCACCGCGCACCGAGCGCGCATTCGAGGACGAGAACCTGCTGCTGGTCGCCGACCGCCTCGTCGACGCCGCCATCGCGCGCCGCACGTCGGTGGGCGCCCACTTCCGCTCCGACGACCCGCGCGCAACTCCTGAGGAATCGCCGCTGCCCGCGCCATCCGCGGCGACGGCAGCCGCGTCCGGCCCGATCCTCAGGAGCAGCGCACCGCACCTCCCCCGCGCTGCCGCCGACCCCGCCGCCGCACCGACCGCCCGAGAGGCCCTCGCATGCTGACCCGCTCCACCATCGACCGTGTCGTCTCCGCCGCCCTCGAGGAGGACGCGCCGTGGGGCGACCTCACCAGCGAGACGCTCATCGTCGAGTCCGCCGTCGCCCGCGCCGACCTGGTCGCGCGCGAGGAGGGGATCTTCAGCGGCGCCGATGTGTTCGCGGCAGCCTTCCGGCTCACCGACCCGCGCGTCGAGGTGCAGCGGATCGTCGAGGACGGCGAGTGGTTCCGACCCGGCGACGTGCTCGCCGTCGTCACCGGCCCGGCGCGGGCCGTGCTGACCGCCGAGCGCGTGGGCTTGAACTTCGTGCAGCGCATGTCGGGGATCGCGACGCTCACCGCCCGCTACGTCGCCGAGGTCGCCCACACCGGCGCGCGCATCGCCGACACCCGCAAGACCACGCCCGGTCTGCGCGCCTTCGAGCGGCACGCGGTGGTCAACGGCGGCGGCCACAATCACCGCTACTCGCTGTCCGACGCCGTGATGGCCAAGGACAACCACCTCGCCGTGCTCGCCCGCCGGGGCCTGTCGGTGACGGCGGCGCTGCAGGGCGCCATCGCACGCCTGCCGCACACGACGCACGTCGAGGTCGAGGTCGACCGGCTCGACCAGATCGACATGGTGCTCGCAGCGGGCGTCGACACGATCATGCTCGACAACTTCTCCCTCGACGACCTGCGCACGGGTGTCGAGCGCATCGCCGGACGTGCCAACGTCGAGGCCTCCGGCGGCGTCTCGCTCGCGACGGTCCGGGCAATCGCCGAGACCGGCGTCGACGTCATCTCGGTGGGGGCCCTCACCCACTCGGCCGCGGCGCTCGACCTCGGTCTCGATGTGCGCATCGAGGCACCCTGACCGCCGCGGAGGCGCGCGCATGAGCATGCTCTACCTCGACAACGCCGCAACGACCGCGGTCCGTCCGGAGGTGCTCGAGGCGATGGCGCCGTATCTCACGCGGTGGTTCGGCAATCCGTCGAGCCACCACACCGTCGGCGAGGCGGCCGCCGAGGCGCTGGCCGGTGCACGCTCGCGTGTGGCGCGCATCCTGGGCCTGCGCGCCGGGGACATCGTCTTCACCTCGGGCGGCACCGAGGCCAATAATCTCGCGGTCAAGGGGATCGCGCTGGGGTCGTGGATGCCGGGCGAGCACCGCCACGTCGTCACGACGCCGATCGAGCACGAGTCGGTCCTCGAGTCCGTCGCCTTCCTGGAGCGCTTCCACGGCTTCGACGCCACGCGCGTCGCCGTCGGCCCGGATGCGCGGATCGACCTCGACGCCCTGCGCGCGGCGCTCCGCGCCGACACCGCCGTCGTGAGCATCGGCTACGCGAACAACGAGGTCGGCACCGTGCAGGACGTCGCGGCGATCGCGGCCGAGACCCGCAGCCGCGGCATCCCGCTGCACATCGACGGCGTGCAGGCTGCCGGCTGGCTGCCGCTGTCGGCCGCCGACCTCGCCTACGACGCCATCTCGCTCGCCGGCCACAAGCTCGGCGCGCCCAAGGGCACCGGTGTCCTCGGGGTGCGCGGGCGCATCCCCCTCGAGCCGCTTCTGCACGGCGGCGGCCAGGAGCGCGGACGCCGCTCCGGCACGGAGGACGTCGCCGGCGCGGTCGGGTTCGCCACCGCGCTCGAGCTCGCCGAGGCGGAGCGGGTGGCCACCGCCGCGCGGGTCGCCCTCCTGCGCGACGCCTTCATCGCCCGCGTGCTGGCGGCGGTGCCGCAGGCGCGGCTCACCGGCGATGCCGTGCACCGCCTGCCCGGCACCGCGAGCTTCACCTTCGCCGGCACCAGCGGCGAGGCCGTGCTGCTCGAGCTCGAGCGCCGCGGGATCGTGTCCTCGAGCGGCTCCGCGTGCGCGGCGGGCAGCGACGAGCCCTCGCACGTGCTGCTGGCCATGGGCGTGGCCCCCGAGGTCGCGCAGACGGCGGTGCGTTTCACCTTCCCGCACACCCTCGCGCGGAGTCTGGACGCCGTCGCCGACGCGGTCGCCGCCTCCGTGGCGGCCGTACAATCGAGCGGGTGAGCGCGCCCTCGTCCCCCCTCGTCACGGTCATCGTGCCGGGATTCGACATCGCCCCGTATGCGCAGGACGCTCTGGACTCGCTGCGCGCCCAGACTCTCACGGCGTGGCGGGCGATCCTCGTCGACGACGCCTCGACCGACGGCACCGGCGACATCTTCGACGCCGCCGCGGCCGCCGATCCGCGCTTCCGCGTCGTGCATCTCGAGCGCCGGTCGGGTCTCGGCGCGGCCCGCAACACGGCGCTCGACCTCGTCGAGACGCCGCTGGTCGGCTTCCTCGACGCCGATGACCGGCTCACCCCGCGCGCACTGGAGGTGCTCACGGGCACCGTGACGCGCAGCGGGAGCGACTTCGCCGTCGGCGCGTACGTGCGCCTGCGTCCCGATGCCTCGGGCGGATACACGCCCGGCACGGTGCAGCCGTGGGTCGCGGCATCCACCCGCCCCTCCCGCATCGGTGCGACGCTCGAGACCCACCCGGAGGCGTCGGGCAACATCGTCGCCTGGTCGAAGGTCAGCCGCATCGACCTGTGGCGCCGGGCGGGCCTGAGCTTCCCCGTCGGGAAGGCGTACGAGGATCAGGTCGTCGCCCAGCAGATGTACGCGCACGCCCGCGCCTTCGACGTCGTGCCCGAGGTCGTGGTCGAGTGGCGCGAGCGGGCGGACGGCAGCTCGATCACGCAGCGCAAGGCGGAGCTTCCCGTGCTGCGCGACTACCTCGAGGCGCTCGAGGGCGGTCTGGCGGTGCTGGATGCCGCCGCCCGCCCGGCCGCGGCCGCCGCCCGCGTGCGGCTGATCCTCGACATGGACGTGCCGCCCCTCATCGCGATCGCCCGCTCGCACAGCGACGACGAGTACCGCCGGATCCTGGGAGCGTTCGTGCGCCGCCTGCTCGATCGCGACGGCGCCGCCGGGGCCGGAGGGATCGCCGCAGCCGCCGCGCCGTGGTGACGGCGGAGCTCACCGCTCCACAGGCGCCCGTTCGGGCGCGGTTCCCGTGACTGTCGTCTGCCCCGCCGCAGCGGACTGCTCGGCCTCGGCCGTCTGCTCCGCTTCCAGCACGCGCGACGCGGCGAGCTGCTCGGCGGCGAGGTCGGCATAGAGTCCGCCGCCGGCCAGCAGCTCGGCGTGGGTGCCGGTCTCCACGATCCGCCCCGCCTCGACCACGTGGATCACATCGGCCGAGCGCACGGTCGAGAGCCGGTGCGCGATGGTGAGGGTCGTGCGCCCGCGTGCGGCGGTGTCGAGCGCATCCTGGACCACCCGCTCCGACACCGTGTCGAGGGCCGAGGTCGCCTCGTCGAGCAGCAGCACGGGCGGATCCTTCAGCAGCACGCGCGCGATCGCGATGCGCTGCTTCTCGCCGCCGGACAGGCGGTAGCCGCGCTCGCCCACGACGGTGTCGTAGCCCTTCTCGAAGCCGCTGATCACGTGGTGGATGTTGGCGGCGGCGCACGCCCGCTCGATCTCGGCGTCGGTGGCGTCCGGCTTCGCGTAGCGCAGGTTCTCGCGGATCGTCGCGTGGAACAGGTACGTCTCCTGCGAGACGATCCCGACCTCGTCGATCACCGACTCCTGCGTGAGCGCGCGCACGTCGGCCCCTGCGAACAGCACCTGTCCGGCGCCGGCCTCGTACAGCCTCGGCGTGAGGTAGAGCACCGTGGTCTTCCCGGCGCCCGAGGGTCCGACGAACGCCACATGCTGGCCGGGCTCCGCCGCGAACGAGATGCCGTCGAGGGTCGGGCGCGAGTCGGGCGCGGCATCCGGGTACCGGAAGACGACGTCGCGGAACTCGATGCGCCCGAGCGGGCCGGGTGCGCGGGAGACGGGAATCGCGTCGGGCGCGTCGGCGATCGCGGGCTCGAGGTCCAGGTACTCGAAGATGCGGGCGAACAGGGCGGCGGAGGTCTGCACGTCGAGTGCGACGCGCATGAGCCCCATGAGCGGCATGAGCAGGCGCGCCTGGACGGTCGTGAACGCGACGATCGTGCCGGCGGTGATCATGTCGGTCCCGCCGGTGATCAGATAGCCCGACACCAGGTAGATCACGGCCGGGACGCTCGCCATGATGACCTGAACCACCGCGAAGAAGCCCTGGCCGCTCATGGCGCGGCGCACCTGGAGTCGCACCTGGTTGACGTTCTCGGCCCCGTAGCGCTCCGATTCGGTGCGCTGCCGGTTGAAGGACTTCGACAGCAGGATGCCGGACACGCTCAGTGTCTCCTGCGTGATGGCGGTGAGCTCCGACAGCGACTCCTGGGTCTCACCCGCGATGCGGGCGCGCACCTGGCCGACGCGGCGCTGCACGAAGACGAGGATCGGCATCATCGCGACCGCGATGAGCGTGAGCCGCCAGTCGATGATGATCATCGCGATGAGCGAGGCCACGACGGTCACGGTGTTGCCCAGGATGCTGGTGACGGTGTTGGTGAGCACACCGGAGACGCCGCCGACGTCGTTCTGCAGCCGCGACTGGATGACTCCCGTCTTCGTGCGCGTGAAGAAGCCGAGCTCCATCGCCTGCAGATGGTCGAACAGCCGCACGCGCAGGTCGCCGGTGACCCGGTTGCCGACCGTCGAGGTGAGCCACGTCTGGGCCACCCCCAGCACCGCGGAGAGCAGGTAGAGCAGCACCGTGAGCCCCACCAGGCGCGCGAGGAGGCCGAGATCCGGCGGGCCGCCGTCGAGCGGGAAGAGCGCATCGTCGAAGATCGCCTGGACGATCAGGGGCGGGAGCACGGCGATCGCCGCGCCCGCGATGACGAGAAGCCCGGTGACGGCGATGCGCCCGGTGTAGGGGCGGAACAGAGCCACCACCCGCCGGCGCAGATCCGGGATCTTCGGCGCCTGCGCGTTCTGCTTGCGCTGCGCCACGGAGTCGACAGGCCGGAAGCCGGGATGCCCTCCCCCGCCGCCCCGCATGCCCATGCTCATCTCCGAAAGCCTAGTTCCGCGCGGAGGCACCCGGATGCGGAGCCCGCGCGCGGCCGCCGCATCCGTCGCCGGGATGGGGAATGGAGTGTCGCATGCGGCGGTTATCCTGAAGGCTTGCCATCCTCGGGTGGCGCTTTCGACGTTCCCGCCGCGCCCCCATCGAGGAGACCCATGTCCACCACCGAGACGACGCCGGCGACCGGGAACGTGCGCGTTCCCGCATCCACCGGACCCCTGCTCACCTCCGAGCAGAGCCGCGTCATCTGGCTGCTCCTGGCGGCCGCGTTCGTCGCGATCCTCAACGAGACGACGATGGGCGTGGCGATCCCCCACCTCATCACCGACCTCGGCATCACGGCGCTGGCCGCCCAGTGGCTGACGACGGCGTTCATGCTCACGATGGCCGTGATCATCCCGATCACCGGCTTCCTGCTGCGTCGGTTCACGACCCGCACGATGTTCGTCGCGGCGATGAGCCTGTTCTCGTTCGGAACGCTCATCGCGCTGCTCGCGCCGGGCTTCCCGATGCTGCTGGTCGCCCGCGTCGTGCAGGCGTCGGGCACGGCCATCATGATGCCGCTGCTGATGACCACGCTCATGACGATCGTGCCGCCGCACGCCCGCGGCCGCATGATGGGGCGCGTGTCGGTGGTCATCTCCCTCGCCCCCGCGATCGGCCCGACGATGTCGGGCTTCCTGCTGGATGCCGTCGGCTGGCGCTCCATCTTCGCGGTGGTGCTGCCCATCGCCGTCATCGCCCTCGCGGTGGGCGCCCGCTGGATCCACAACCTCGGCGAGACCACCCGCGCCCCGATCGACGTCCTGTCGGTGATCCTGTCGGCGCTCGGCTTCGGCGGACTCGTCTACGGACTCAGCCAGATCGGCGGCGCGACGGCGCACAGCACCGCCGGCTCGGAGGCCGCGGCTGCGGGCGCAGCCTCCACGGTGGCGCTCATCGTGTCGCTGTCGGTCGCGGTCGTCGCGCTCACGCTGTTCGTGTGGCGCCAGCTCGTGCTCCAGAAGGTCGACGACGCGCTGCTGGATCTGCGCGTGTTCCGCTCGGCGAACTTCTCCCTCGCGATGGGCCAGATGTTCGTTCTGTCCATGGCCTTCTTCGGCGCGATCACCGTCGTGCCGCTGTACATGCAGACCGTGCTGCAGGTGTCGGCGCTCGAGACCGGGCTCGTCGTGCTCCCCGGCGCACTGGTGATGGGCTTCGCCGGTCCGTTCATCGGCCGCATCTACGACCGATGGGGCACGCGCGTGCTGCTGGTCCCCGGCTCGATCATCGCCAGCGCGCTGCTGTGGGTGTTCACGACCTTCGACCAGAACACCTCGGTCATCACGATCGCCCTCGCCCAGACGGCGCTCTCGCTCGGTCTCGCGCTGTCGTTCACGCCCCTGTTCACGGCCTCGCTGGCCTCGCTGGAGCCGAAGTTCTACTCGTACGGCTCGGCTGTGGTGGGCACGGCGCAGCAGGTCGCCGGGGCGGCCGGCATCGCGCTGCTGATCACGGTGTTCTCCGGGGTGTCGGCGTCCGTCGCCGCATCGGGCGCCGACGAGATCATCGCCGGAGCGGCGGGTGCGCGTGCGGCCTTCACGCTGGCCGCGGTCATCTCGCTGCCGCTCATCGTGGGGGCGTTCTTCATCCGCAAGCCGGCCGACGTCCCGCAGGGCGCCGCTCCGGTCGGCCACTGACACCGGCCGCGGGCGTCAGCCCTCGAGCGGCACGCCCGCGGTCTGGCACGTGGGGCAGTACTGCGCGCCGCCCTTCGTTCCCGGCACATCGAGCACCGTCGCACCGCACACCGGGCATGCCTCGCCGGTGCGGCCGTGCACGCGCATGGCGGCGACCTTCGCCGCCTTCAGCTCCGCGGACCCGATGCCGGTCCTCGCGGCCACCGCGTCGGTGAGCACCGACCGGACGGCCTGGAAGAGCCGCTCGCGCTCGAGGTCGTCGAGTGCGGCGGCATGCGTGCGCGGCGAGATCTTCGCGGCGTGGAGGATCTCGTCGGAGTAGGCGTTGCCGATGCCGGCGAGGCTCTCCTGCTCCTGGAGCAGGGCCTTCAGCTGCTTCCGGCGTGCGCCGAGCGCGCGCGCGAAGTCCTCGCGCGTGAAGGTGGGGCCGAGCGGGTCGGGCCCGAGGGCCGCGATCGCGGCGACCTCGATCGGCAGATCGACCCACGACAGTCCGAGCGACAGCCAGTCGGCGGCATCGGTGAGGTCGAGCGTGGAGTCGTCGTCGAAGACGATGGTGGCGATCACCGGCGGATCGTCGCCGTCCGCGTCCGATGCGGCGAGCGTGGCATCGGCGTCTCCGGCCGCGCGCGGGTAGGCCCAGCCGGCGCGGCCGAATGAGACGACGAGGCTGCCGCGGTCGGTCTCGACGTCGAGATGCTTGCCGAAGCGGCCGAGACCGGTCACGCGGGCGCCCACGATGCCCGCGACCGGACGCCCGCGCGTCTTGTACGCGCGGGCCTCCACGAGGTCGATCGCGGCGATCGTGCGACCGGTCAGCACCGGCCCGAGCGCCGCGATGAGCGCCTGGACCTCAGGCGACTCGGGCATGCGGACGGCCGATGCTCCGGCGGATTACTCGGTCGAGCAGCATCCGCCGCCGCAGCACGAGCCGGCGGCGTCGTCGGTGGAGACGAGGAGGTTCTTCTCGTCGGCGATGGGCTGGAGGGAGGGGGTGGTCTGCGAAGTCGACATGGACTCCATCGTAATCGCGTCCGGACGCAGCGCGGGTCATCCCCCGGTCACCGTCACGAGGGTGCGCTGCCAGCCGCTCGACCCGTCGGGCGCGATCGGCGCCGGCTCCTCGATCTGCACGGCACCGCTGCGGTCGACCGCGCGCACCGTGACGTAGTGCGGGCCGGGCGTGGCATCCCATTCCAGGTGCCACTGCACCCAGGTGTCGACGCCGATGGCGGCAGCCAGGGTCGCCTCGCGCCACGGCCCGTCGTCGATGCGCACCTCGACCCGTTCGATCCCCACCGTCTGCGCCCACGCCACGCCGGCGATCGGCACGCGCCCCGCGCGTACCGGGGTGCCCGGCTTGGGCGTGTCCACGCGCGATGAGAACTTGATCGGCGCCCGCGCGCTGTATCCGCGCGGTGTCCAGTACGCCTCGTCGTCGGCGAAGGTCGTGACGGTGAGGGCGGTCAGCCACTTCGTCGCCGAGACGTACCCGTAGAGCCCGGGCACCACCATGCGCACCGGGAAGCCGTGCTCGGGCGGAAGCGGCTCGCCGTTCATGCCGACCGCGAGGATCGCGTCGAGGCCGTCGTCGACCAGCGACGCCAGCGGTGTGCTGGCGGTGAAGCCGTCGACGCTGCGGGAGAGCACCATGTCGGCGCCCTCGGCCGGACCCGCCAGCCGCAGCAGGTCGCGCACCGGCACACCCAGCCACACCGCGTTTCCGACCAAGTCGCCGCCCACCTCGTTCGACACGCAGGTGAGGGTGATCGCGTACTCGTCCAGGCCGCGCGCCAGGAGATCGTCGAACGTCAGCTCGACGCGCCGCTCGACCATCCCGTCGATCACCAGGCGCCACTGGGCGGGGTCGACGGTCGGCACGGTCAGCGCCGTGTCGACGCGGTAGAAATCGGCGTTGGGTGTGACGACGGGACTCAGGCCGGGGATGCCGAGCTCCGCCTCGGCGGGGACCGCGATGCTCGTGCGCGGGGCCGGGAGGCGCAGCGCATCGCGCAGCGCCGAGACCGAGGAGGTCGCGATGTTCACGGCGCGCGCGCCGATGCCGACGACGAGCGCTCCCGCCGCCGCGACGGCGGTCATGGCGAGGAACGATCGGCGGTGCATCCGCACATCGCCCTGCGTGCCGTCGTCGCCGGCGGCGGCCCGCCACCGGTGGAGGCGGTCGACGAGGAGCACGACGGTCGCCGCACCGGCCGCGCCGCCCGCGACCGGTGCCAGCGCGTCGAGCGCCCCGGCCCCCGCCCGCGTCACGACCGCCGCGGTCGCCAGGCCCGCGCCCAGCAGCATGAGCGCACCTCCCGCGAAGCGCCGGCGCTCCTCGACCACTCCGGCCAGCCCGGCGCCGCACAGCGCCGCGAGCGCGAGCCCGGCCAGCAGCACGATCTTGTCGGCCGAGCCGAACGCGGCGATCGCGAACTCCTTGAGCGGCTGGGGCACGACATCGACGACGAACGAGCCGACGGCGAGGATCGGGCTGGCTCGACGCGCGACGATCAGGGCGATCAGCTCGCTCACGGCCAGAAGCACTCCCGCGCCGACGATGCCGGCGAGCGCCGCCCAGGCGATGCGGGCGCGTTTTCCCGAATCGGACATGGCCGACTCCTCTCTCCCCCGGCATGGCCGGTCGTCTTCACGGCGGCGGCCGCCGGAGCATCCCTCCCGCTCCGACGGCCGCCCGGGTGCGGTCCGGCTCAGGAGGCCGGCGGCATCAGCACCGTGTCGATGAGGTAGACCGTGGCGTTGGCGGTCTGCACGCCACCGCAGATCACAGCGGCATCGCCGACCATGAGCTCGTCGCCGCTGCCGGTCACCTCGACATCGGCGCCCTGCACGGTCGTGTGCATCCCGACGATGTCGGACGGCTCGATCTGGCCGGGGACCACGTGATACGTGAGGATCGTGGTGAGCAGCTCGGCGTCGGTCTGCAGCGTCTCGATCGTCGCCGCGTCGATCTTCGCGAACGCGTCATCGGTCGGCGCGAACACCGTGAACTCGTCGCTGTTGAGCGTGTCGACCAGATCGACGTCCGGGTTGAGCTGCCCGCTCACGGCCGCGGTGAGCGTGGTCAGGAGGGGGTTGTTGGATGCCGCGGTGGCCACCGGGTCCATCGCCATGCCGGCGACCGATCCCGCGCCGTCGGGCACGGCCTCGGCGTAGTCGGCGCATCCCGGGCCGACGAGGCCCGCGGCGGGGTCCATGGTGTCGTCGGTCGCCGGAGCGCTCGACTCAGTGGTCGGCTCGGCGGCGTCGTCCGCGGTGCCGGAGGTCGATGCGGACGTGCAGCCGGCCAGGGCCAGCATCGAGATCGCGAAGACGGCGAGACCGCCGGTGATGTGCGTGGTGCGGACGTGCTTCGTGCGGTTGTGCATGGGTTCCTCCGAGGTCAGGAGCCCGGCGGGCTCTGTCGCAGACGGACCCGGTTCGGGGCCGACAGCGCCGTGGAGGCGGCGCATACCGGTACTTCGGCACGGAGCTCGGATCGGATTGCCCGCTATCGTGGCGGCATGGCAGACGCGGCGAATCCCCTCATCCCCGCGGCGTACGACCTCGTGTGGTCCGGCGTCGCGGTGCTCGCCCTTGCGCTGGCGGTGCTCTCGCTCGTCTCGATCGCGCGGAGCGCCCGCGCGCTGACCCCGGTGCCGGCGCTGGGGTGGACCCTGCTCGCGATCTTCGTGCCCGTCGCCGGACCGCTCGCGTGGCTGGTCATCGGCCGGCGCACGGGCGCCGGAGCGTCAGAGCCCGCGCCCGCCGCGAAGCCCTAGCCGCGCCTGCGGCTACGAGGTGGCTGCCGACTGCTCCGCGATCTGGCGGCGGACGTCGTCCATGTCGAGGTCGCGCACCGCGGTGATCACCTGGTCGAGTGCCGGCGCCGGCAGCGCGCCGGGCTGCGAGAACACGAGGATCCCGTCGCGGAACGCCATGAGCGTCGGAATCGACGTGATGCGGAAGCCCGACGCCAGTTCGCGCTCGGCCTCGGTGTCGATCTTGCCGAAGACGATGTCCGCGTTGGCCTCGGAGGCCTTCTCGAACACGGGTGCGAACTGACGGCACGGCCCGCACCATTCCGCCCAGAAGTCGAGGAGGACGATCTGGTTGTCGGCGATGGCGTCGCGGATCGTGTCGATGGTGATGGTCTGGGTCGCCATGGCGCCCCCTTCTCGTTCGGTGCGGTCAGTCGGTGACGATGGGAAGTCCGGTGGAGGTGGATGCCGCGCTCAGCGCGCCCGCATCGGTCACCGACGCGAACCCGGCGCCGGTCATGCGCGAGACTGCCTGCGCCGACCGGTTACCCGATCGACAGTAGACGACGTAGTCGGCCTCCGGGTCGAGCTCGGAGAGCCTCGCGTCGAAGTCGCTGGCGGTCACGTCGATGTTGACGGCGCCCTCGAGATGGCCCTCCGCGTACTCGGCGGGCGTGCGCACGTCGACGATCGTCGTGTCGGGGGTGACGAGGATCTCCTGGGTCGGCGCGCAGGCCGAGACGGAGATCAGCACGGCGAGCGCGAGCGGCACGGCGGCGAGGGCATGACGGAGGCGGGTTCTCATGCCCCCACTATACCCCCTGGGGGTATCAATCCGTCGAATCCGACCGGGACGCGCTCACGCCGCCACCACCTGCACCTCCACTCCGCGGATCCAGCGCCGGATCGTGCCGTCGTCGGCGATGACCAGACCCGCGGTGTCGGGCATCCCGCCGACCCACGACAGATCCCCGCCCGCGACCACCGCCGCCGTCGCCCAGACGTCGGCGGTCGCCAGGTCGTCGGCGATGACGGTGGCGCTGCGCACGCCGACGGTCGCGAGCCCGGTGCGCGGGTCGACGATGTGTCCCCCGCGCTCGGCGGGCCCCGACGTCGCCACAGCTCCGTCGCGCACTTCCACGGTCGCCTGCACGGCGCCGCGGCGCCCGGGGTCGGCGATCCCGACGCGCCACCGCCAGGAGGATCCCCCGGCCGTGCGCAGCCGGAGGTCTCCCCCGGCGTTCACGCCCACCGCGGTCACCCCCGGGTCGGTCAGGAGCGGGTCCAGGTGGCGTGCGCCGGCCACGTCCACCGCCCAGCCCTTCACGTAGCCGGTCGGATCGAAGCCGCCCCGCCAGTGCGCGGAGAACATGCCGCGGGTGGCGATCTCCGCGGATTCGCACGCGTGCTCCACATGGCGCACGCGGGGGTCGGCCTGCGCGATCCCCACTTCCCCGCGCAGCATCCGCGAGATGTCGGAATCGGGACGGAACGGCGAGAACACCCGCTCGATGTCACGCAGCTCGGCGAAGCATCCCTCGATCGCCGCCTCGACCTCCGCGCCCGCGCGGGCCCGGCCCACGACGTGGACGCTCACGACGGTGCCCATGAGCTCCGCCGTCCACACCTGGCGCCGCGCGTTCACTGCTGCGCCTGATCGATCGCGGACTGCAGCGACTGCAGGTAGCCGTCGCTCGTGTAGGTGGCGCCGGACACCATGTCGATCCCGGAGCTCTGCGCGTCGAGCGTCTCCGACACCAGCACCGGCAGCGCCCGGCTGTTGATCTGCCTGTCGTGCCCGTTGCGCGCCGGATAGTGCGGCACGTCGACGGCCGTGATCCGGCCGTCGCGCACGGTGATCTGCACCTGCACGGCGCCGTAGCGGGTGTCGGCGGCGGCGCCGGTGTAGGTGCCGTCAGCGATCGACGAGGCGGCTGCCGCGGCACCCGCCTCCTGCGCGGCTGCGTCCTGTCCGCCGGAACCCGCCGCGGACGCGCCCGACCCCGAGCCGGTCGCGGCGGCAGGCGTCTCGAGGGCCGACGCCACGGGCACGGCCTCGCCGAGCGAGGTGCGATAGCTGAACAGCAGCACGAGCCCGCTCAGGGTGGCCAGGAGCCCGTAGACGATCTTCTTCATGATGTGCTCCTGACTGCTAGATCGAGAACGCCTCGACATGGATGCGGGATGCCGCAACGCCGGCGGACCGCAGGTCGGCGCGCACGGCATCCATCCACGGCGCCGGACCGCACACGAACACGTCGTAGAGGTCGAGGTCGGGGGCGACGTGGCGGATCAGCTCGGGTCCCGACCACTCGGCGTGCGTCGCCGGCAGCCACGACGGACCGCGGGCACCGCGGCTGCCGTTCACGGTGTGGTGCCGCAGCCCGCGCTCGCGCACGAGGCGCTGGATCTCGCCGACCCGCATCGCGTCGAGGGCGTCGTGGTCGCGTGTGATCAGCACGGCGTCGCCGGGCGCGTACGGCTCGGCCTCCAGCAGCGCGACCAGGGGCGCGATCCCGGCCCCGGCTCCGAGCATCAGCATCTTCGTGCCTGTGCGCGCCTCGCCGGTGAGGTGCCCGTATGGCCCTTCCACGAGCACCCGCGTGCCGGGGCGCAGTTCCGCCAGGCGTCGCGTGCCGTCCCCCGCCAGGCGCGCCGCGACGACGAACTCGCCGCCCACGGGGGCTGCCGCGAGCGACAGCGGGTGACCGCGGGTCCAGCCGGGGCCGGCCATGAAGCGCCAGACGAAGAACTGGCCGGCCCGCGCGCGGAGGCGGTGCAGCCCGCGACCCCGCATGCGCACCGTGACGCCGCGCGCACCGTCCGCGGCCACCGAGACCACGCGGATGTCGTGCCGCCAGGATCGCCACAGCGGCACGCCGATCCGGAACACCAGCACCGACGCCGCGGCCGCTGCCCATAGCATCCACCAGTACGTCGCGGCGGGCGGCGAGCCCACGAAGTCGGCACCGGTCCACAGCATGTGCGGAACGGCCAGGCCTACGCCCAGGTAGGCGTAGAGGTGCAGCAGGTGCCACGACTCGTAGCGCCGCCGGCGGCGCGCGCGGCGGATCGAGGTCACCACGACCATCACCAGCAGCAGCGTCCCGGCCGCGGCCAGGAGCATGCCCGGGTACTCCCACACGAATCGCCACAGCTGCACGAGCGGGCTTAGGTCCGCCTGCGCGGCGTACCCAGCCGTCTGCAGCGCGATGTGGGCCACCAGCAGCCAGAACGACCAGAATCCGACGAGCCGGTGCATCCGCGTGATCGCGTCGCGTCCGAAGCCGCGCTCGAACACCGGCACCCGGGCCATGAGCAGCACCTGGTACAGCAGCAGGTTCGCCGAGACCAGCCCGGTGAGGCGTCCGAGCGTGTTGAACGTCTCCGCGTCGGAGGCGAGGAAGGAGGAGATGCCGCCCCCCGCGACCCACAGGGACACCACGAACAGGCTGGTGAGCCAGATGATCGCCGCGGCGGCGAGATTCCAGCGGGCGCGCGACGCCCCGCGCCGATCGGGCGTGCCGACCGACGGTGCTGCGGGATCAGCGCCGACGGAGGGTCGGCTGCGAACGGCGAGCGATGCCATGGCCCCATGGTGGGGCGGATTCTTTGAGATGAGACCAAGAATCCGCGATCCTCAGCCCGCGCATAGCCGGTTCATCGGATCCTCCGACGTCCCGCCTCGCCCGGTGCCGCCTCAGGCGGCCTCAGTCCCAGTCGAGGTACTCCTCGATGAAGACCGCGGTCTCGACCGGATCGGTCATCGGGAAGAGGTGCCCGCCGCCGTCGATGGACCGGACCGTCACCCGCTCGGGAGCGGTCTGCTGCAGCGCGGTGCCGTGCGCGGGCGGAGTGACCTCGTCGTCCGATCCCTGGATGATCAGCACCGGGATCACGGGTGCCAGCGCGATGTCGGCGTCCTCGACGCCGAGGAGGAGGAGCCCGTTGGTGCGGTCGCCGTGGGCGGCGACGAAGGCGCGTGCGACGGTGCCGCCCTCGGCATGGCCGCCGATCCAGGCGCGCTCGAGGCCGATGCGGTCGAGCACCGCGATGATGTCCTCGACACGGGCCGCGAGGCTCTCGGACTCGCTGCGCGGGCCGACGCGCACGATGCGGAACCCCGCCTCCTCGGCGAGGTAGTGCGAGACGACGCCGAGCGCGTCAGTGGAGAGGTCGTGCTCGGGCAGCAGCACGAGCGCGACGGGGCCGTCGCCCTCCTCGACGTACGGCACAGCGAAATCGGTCATCCGGGGAGCCTTTCTCAGACGATGGGTGCACACGAGCGGTAGTCCCTGCCGGAAGCGTCACGGCAGGGGCGTCGTGCTCCCGTCAAGCCTAGACGTGACCGCCGGGCGACGGTCGCGTGAACGTCGAGCCCTGTCGCGGCTCGTCGTTCATCAGCGCGTGACGTATGCCGTCGATGACGCTAAACGTTGAAGCGGAACTCCACCACGTCGCCGTCCTGCATGACGTAGTCCTTGCCCTCCAGGCGTGCCTTGCCGCGCGAGCGGGCCTCGGCGACGGAGCCGGCGGCGATGAGGTCGTCGAACGAGATGACCTCGGCCTTGATGAAGCCCTTCTCGAAGTCGGTGTGGATGACCCCGGCCGCCTGCGGAGCCTTCCAGCCCTTGCCGATCGTCCACGCGCGGGCCTCCTTGGGCCCGGCGGTGAGGTAGGTCTGCAGGCCCAGCGTGTCGAAGCCGATGCGGGCGAGCTGGTCGAGTCCGGACTCGTCCTGTCCGGTCGAGGCGAGCAGCTCCGCCGCGTCCTCGGGGTCGAGGTCGATGAGCTCGGACTCGATCTTCGCGTCGAGGAACACGGCCTTGGCCGGGGCGACGAGGGCCTCGAGCTCCCCCTTGCGCGCGGCATCCGTCAGCACGGCTTCGTCGACGTTGAAGACGAAGATGAACGGCTTCGCCGTGAGCAGGCCCAGCTCCCTGATCGGCGCCAGATCGATCCCCGAGGCGGAGAGGAGGATGCCGCGCTCGAGCGCGTCCTTCGCGGCGTTCGCGGCCTCCAGCACCGTCGGGTCGAGCTTCTTGCCGCGCACCTCCTTCTCGTAGCGCGTGATCGCCTTCTCGAGGGTCTGGAGGTCGGCCAGCTGCAGCTCGGCGTTGATGGTCTCCATGTCGCTCGCGGGGTTGACCGCGCCGTCGACGTGGACGACGTCGTCGTCGGCGAAGCCACGGACCACCTGGGCGATCGCGTCGGCTTCGCGGATGTTCGCGAGGAACTGGTTTCCCAGGCCCTCGCCCTCCGACGCGCCCCGCACGATGCCGGCGATGTCGACGAACGACACGGCGGCGGGGAGGATGCGGTCGGAGTGGAAGACCTCGGCGAGCTTGTCCAGCCGCGTGTCGGGCAGGTTGACCACGCCGATGTTGGGCTCGATCGTCGCGAACGGGTAGTTCGCCGCGAGCACCTGGTTCTTGGTCAGGGCGTTGAAGAGGGTCGACTTGCCGACGTTCGGGAGTCCGACGATTCCGATGGTGAGAGCCACGGGCATCCAGTCTACGTGGCCGCGCCCGTCGCTCCCGAGCGTCAGGGCCGCACAGCCCGATAGGCCTCCGTGCGATAGGGGATCTCGACGATCTCCAGGCCCGACCCGTCGAGGCGGCAGCGCTCGTCGAAGAGCTCGGACGCTGCCGAGAGGATGCGCGCCCGCTCTGCCTCCGGCGCCGTGATCACGTGGCTGCGGGAGGCCACCATGTCCAGGAACACCGCCCGCGTCTGCCGGTTCGTCCACCGCCACACGGCGCGATCGGCCCGGCCGAACGGCGCCGCCAGGCGCGGACCGCCCTCGGCGAGCATCCGCTCCGCGTTGCTGGGGCGGATCGCCGTCGACAGCCGGGCCACCCACGGGTCCGATTCGTCGCGGATGTTCCACACGAGCCCCAGCACACCGCCGGCGCGCAGCACGCGGGCGACCTCGCGGGCCGCCGCCGCGGCATCCACCCAGTGCCACGCCTGCCCGATCAGCACCGCGTCGAGGGCGGCGTCGGGAAGCGGCAGGCGCTCGGCCGCGCCCACGAACGTCGGCACCCCGTGCACGCGGGCACGGAGAGCGGCGAGCATGTCGGCGTCGGGGTCGATCGCGACCACGTCGGCGCCGATCTCCACGATCGCGCGGGTGAGCTTGCCGGTGCCCGCGCCCACGTCGGCTGCCCGCACCGATCGGCCGGGCTCGCGCACCGGCGCGAGCATCCACTCGACCGCCGCCCGGGGATAGTCGGGCCGCCCCGACTCGTAGGCGGCGGCAGCAGCGCCGAACGACAGCGACATCTCCTCGCGACTGGCCATGGTCCCGAGCCTACGACCGCCTCGCGCGCGGCGCGCCTCGGAGCCGACGTCGCCGGCCCGTGTGAGGCTGAGCGCGTGCCACTGGATTTCACCGCGATCGACTTCGAGACGGCGAACTCCAGCAACGCATCGGCGTGCGCGGTGGGACTCGTGCGCGTGCGCGACGGCGCGGTGGTCGCCAAGACCGGCTGGCTCATCCAGCCACCGCCCGGGCATGATGCGTTCTTCGAATTGAACGTGCGCATCCACGGCATCCGTCCGGAAGACGTGCGGGGCGCCCCGACCTGGGCGCAGCAGCTCGACGATCTCGCGGCATTCGTCGGATCCGACGTGCTCGTGGCCCACAACGCGGGCTTCGACATGGCCGTGCTCAAACGCGCGTGCGAGGTGACCGGGCTCGACTGCCCCCCGTACCGCTACGCGTGCAGTCTGCAGGTGGCGCGCAAGGTGTACCGGCTCGACTCGTACCGGCTGCCCTACGTGGCGGCGGAGGCCGGATTCCCCGACTTCGCCCACCACAACGCCGTCGCCGATGCGCTCGCGTGCGCGCACGTCATGACCGATGCGGCCCGCCGGGTCGGGGCCGACAGCATCGACGCTCTCGCCGCGGCGACCGCCGTGCGTGTCGGCCGGACGGCCGTCGCGGAGGCGCCGACGACCACGGTGTTCGGCTCGACCCCCCTCGCGACGATCGCCTGAGCCCGAGCGGCGGAGATGGATGCCGCGCGCCGCGCTCTCGATGTCGGAGGCCCCGGGCACGCTGGACCCATGGACCCACTCGCATTGATCGCCCTCGTGATCGGCTGCCTCCTCGTCGGAGCCCTCGCCGGCTGGGCCGCCGGGCTCGCCCGCGGCGCGGCCCGGGCGACCGTCGCGCAGTCCGAGCTGCGCGCCCGCGTCGCCGCGGCCGATGCCGCGCGCGCCGGCGTGCAGGCCCAGCTCGACCACCAGCAGGCGCTCTACCGCGAGCTGGCGCACCAGACCCGTGCCGATCAGGCCGCGCGTGAGGAGCGGGAGCGGCGCGAGCAGGCGGTGCTGCGCGCCCTCGCCCCGGTGCAGGAGACGCTGCACACCATGCAGTCCAAGGTGGACGAGCTCGAACGCGACCGCAAGGAGCAGTTCGGCTCGCTCGCCGAGCAGCTCCGGCGCGCGCAGGAATCCGACGAGGCGCTTCGCGCCACCACCGAATCCCTCGCCGGCGCCCTGCGCTCGGGAAGCACGCGCGGCGTCTGGGGCGAGACCCAGCTGCGCCGGGTCGTCGAGGCAGCGGGGCTCACGCGCTACGTCGACTTCGACCTCCAGACGTCGATCGAGACGGATGCCGGCGCCGGCCGTCCCGACATGATCATCCGCCTCCCCGGCGAGAAGGCGATCGCGGTCGATGCGAAGGTGCCGCTCGATGCGTACCTCGAGGCCAGCGCCATCGCCGTGACCGCGCAGGGGGCGGAGGCCGCGCGCCGCCGCGCCCTCCTGGACAAGCACGTCAAGGCCGTGCGCGCGCACATCGACGCACTCGCGAAGAAGACGTACTGGGCGGGACTCCCGTCGAGTCCCGAGTTCGTGGTGTGCTTCGTGCCGAGCGAGTCCCTCCTGGCGGCGGCGCTGGAAGAAGACCCCTCGCTGCTGGACTACGCGTTCGCCAAGCGGGTAGCCCTCGCGTCCCCCGTCAACCTGTGGGCGGTGCTGAAGACCGTCGCGTACACGTGGACCCAGCAGGATGTGTCGCGCGAGGCGCGCACGCTGTTCGAGCTCGGTACGCAGCTGTACGAGCGGCTCGGAGGCCTCGCCGGTCACGCCGACGACCTGCGACGAGCCCTGGAGCGCACCGTCGACAGCTACAACAAGTTCGTCGGTTCACTCGAGTCGCGCGTGCTCGTCAGCGCCCGTCGATTCCCGGGCATCGATGAGACGAAGCTCGATGCCCTCGCCGCACCCACCACGATCGAGAAGGCGCCGCGGCGCCTCACCGCGCCCGAGCTGCTCGAGGGCACCGCGAGCGCGGACATCGGCGAGCTCCGCGAGCGGATCTCGTCGGACGGCCGGTGACGCTCAGGCGCCGCCGGGAACGAAGCTGAGAAGTGCGATCACGGCGCCGGAGACGACGACGAACGCGCCGATCATCCACCACGCGCTGACCTCATGGCCTTCGTCGCGGCGCACCCGCAGGAGCACGTCGGGGCGACGTGCGGGATCGGTCGCGTCTGCGACCACGGCGATCGCGCCGGTCTGGGGTCCGGAACTCCCGGCCTGAGCTGCCATCACAACCCCTTTCGGGTCTCGAAAACGTCCCACGCGTCTTCGTCGACACCGTTTCGATTGTGCCAGACATGCCGCGTCGTGACATCACGACGCGGTCACGATCGCTACACGAATCACATCCGTCACTCCGGTCACGCGATCGGAGGACGGTGCGCTCGCACTCAGGGCTTCAGAGCCACTTCGAGACGAGGTGCTCCGAGGAGATGCGGCGGAGCGTTCCCGACGCGCCACGGAGAACCACGCTCTCGGTGTAGACGTATCCGCCGTCGCGCCGCACCCCCGCTACGAGTGCACCGTCGGTCACGCCGGTGGCCACGAAGATCGTGTTGCTGCCCTTGACCAGCTCGTCGGCCTCGTACACGTGGTCGTCGAGCTTGAGTCCCGCGTCGATGCCGCGCTGCTTCTCGTCGTCGTCGCGCGGCCACAGGCGCCCCTGGATGTGGCCGCCGAGCGCCTTGATGGCGCAGGCCGTCACGATGCCCTCCGGGCTGCCGCCGACGCCCACGCACATGTCGGTGCGGGCGTTGTGGCGGGCGGCGTTGATGCCGCCCGCGACGTCGCCGTCGCTCATCAGGCGGGTGCCGGCCCCCGCCTCGCGGATCTCCTCGATGAGCCTCTCATGGCGCGGTCGGTGCAGAACCGAGACGACGATCTCATCGACCGGCTTGCCGAGCGCCTTGGCGAGAAGTCGGATGTTCTCCCCGATGGGCAGACGGATGTCGACGACGCCGACGCCGGCGGGACCGGTGACGAGCTTGTCCATGTAGAACACGGTCGACGCGTCGAGCATCGTGCCGTGCTCGGAGACCGCGACGACGGAGAGCGCGTTGTTGCGCCCGGCGGCCGTGAGCGACGTCCCGTCGATCGGGTCGACCGCGACGTCCGCACGGGGTCCCCGTCCGTTGCCGACGCGCTCGCCGTTGAAGAGCATCGGCGCGTTGTCCTTCTCGCCCTCGCCGATGACGATCGTGCCGTCGAAGTTCACCGTCGTGAGGAAGGCGCGCATCGCGTCGACCGCCGCGCCGTCCGCGGCCTCCTTCGCACCGCGGCCGATGAACGGCACCGCTCGGATCGCGGCCGCCTCGGTCGCGCGCACGAGCTCCAGCGCGAGATTGCGGTCGGGATGCAGGGGACTCATGTCCGCGGTCAGGCTCACCATGCGTTCACCATAGCCAGTGCGCCTCTGCAACCCGGCTGATCAACGCCCACCGTGCCCGAAAGATCGGTGAATCTTTCCTTCACGGCAGAACGACGACGATCCGTCCGGGCGAGGCGGCCAACACCACTCGGACCCGCGGTCGCTTCGCTAGAGTTTCGGTAGCCCATGAACTGTGCGAGCCATCGCTCGATGAACAAGGAGCATTCATGCCCGTCGCCACCCCTGAGCAGTACGCCGACATGCTTGACCGCGCGAAGGCCGGCGGTTTCGCGTATCCCGCGATCAACGTGTCCAGCTCGCAGACCATCAACGCCGTGCTGCAGGGCCTGACCGAGGCCGGCTCCGACGGCATCATCCAGGTCACCACCGGCGGCGCCGACTACTTCGCCGGCCACACCGTCAAGAACCGCGCGGCGGGAGCGATCGCGTTCGCGAAGTTCGCGACCGAGGTCGCCAAGAACTACCCCATCACCGTGGCGCTCCACACCGACCACTGCCCGAAGGACGCGCTGCCGAACTTCGTGCTGCCGCTGCTGGAGGCCTCCGAAGAAGAGGTGAAGGCCGGGCGCAACCCGATCTTCCAGTCGCATATGTGGGACGGCTCGGCCGTGCCCCTCGACGAGAACATCGAGATCGCGAAGGACCTGCTCCCCCGCATCAAGAACATCAATGCGATCCTCGAGGTCGAGATCGGCGTCGTCGGCGGCGAAGAGGACGGCGTCAAGCACGAGGGCTCGAACGAGGCGCTCTACACGACGGTCGCCGACGTGACCAAGGCCGTCGAGGCCCTGGGCCTGGGCGAGAACGGCCGCTACATCTCGGCGCTGACCTTCGGCAACGTGCACGGCGTGTACAAGCCGGGCAACGTCAAGCTGCGCCCGGAGCTGCTCGGGGAGATCCAGGAGGGCATCGCCGCGCAGTTCGGCACCGGCCCGAAGCCCCTCGACCTCGTCTTCCACGGCGGCAGCGGCTCGACCGAGGAGGAGATCGCCCTCGCGGTGGCCAACGGCGTCGTCAAGATGAACATCGACACCGACACGCAGTACGCCTTCACCCGCTCGATCGCCGGCTTCATGTTCGCCAACTACGACGGCGTGCTGAAGCTCGACGGCGAGGTGGGCAACAAGAAGGCCTACGACCCGCGCGCCTGGGGCAAGGTGGCCGAGTCGGCCATGGCCGCCCGCGTGGTCGAGGCGACGCAGCAGCTCGGCTCGCACGGCAAGAGCCTGGCGGCCTGACCCCGAACCGATGGATGCCGCGACCGCGGCCCTTGTCGGGCCGCCGCCGCGGCATCCATCGCCCTCCCTGGCGTCAGCCGGCGAACCGCTCGCCGTCGGGGGTGAGCACCCACCAGACGTCGTTGACGGCCTGGCCGTTCACGTCGCCGGCGGCCTCGTCGCCGATGAAGTAGTACAGCGGCCAGCCGTTGAGGGTCACCTGCGTCGATCCGTCGGTGCCGGTGATCGTGCCCACCTCACCGGACACGCCGTCGACCGCGGGAGCGTCGCTCTCGGTGGTCACGGGCGGCCAGTTCTCGAGGCACTGTCCCTCGCAGGAACTCACGCCGGAGTCCTGGGTGTCGTTGTCGAACATGTAGACGGTCATGCCGTCTGCGTCGACGACGACCTCGCCCAGGGAGGTCTCGGCGACCATGAGCTCGGCTTCGCCGGCGGCATCGCCGGAGTCGTCGGTCCCCTCGTCTTCCGTCGTCGTGTCCTCCGCCTCCTGTGAGGTCCCCGTGTCGGTGTCGGTGGACGTGTCGTCGGCGGGCGGCGACGTGCAGCCGGCGAGGGCGAAGGCGAGCACTGCGGTGGCGAGGGCGATCCTCGCGAGTTTCGTGGTCATTGCGTGTCCCTTCCAGGTGCGACCGCACCGTGCGGTCACAGGGGGCACGAGACAGCGCGCGGTTCGGTTCAGTCTTCGCTCAGAGCGGCGCCGTCGGCGACCTCGCGATCGGTGCGCAGCAGCACGTCGCCATTGGTGAGCGACCGCACCTCGAGGGCGGAGATCTCGTCGGAGTCCAAGGCCGTCCCCGCGCTGACGCGGGCGTCCCGACCGGGCAGCCCCCGCCAGCTGGAGACCTCGGTGAAGGTGCCGTCGGCGCCGGCGACGTAGAGCGCATAAGGCCAGCCGCCCTCGGGGGACCCTTCGCCGTCTCCCGTGTAGCGGCAGATCATCTCGATGCGCGTGCCCCACGAGACGTCGACGAGTTCGACGGTCGCGGTCAGCGGGAGCTCCCGCGTCGGCTCGAGGGCGATGACCTCGATGCGCTGCGTCGTCGGCGCGATCGCCAGAGTCGCCGCCAGCACCACCGCGACGATCACGGCAGCGGCCGCCGACGCCAGCCCTGTCCACGTCAGGCGCCGCCGCCGGCGGGCCTGGAGCACGCCGAGCTCGATGATCTCCGCGCGCCGGGACTCGTCGGGTCCGCCCGCGTCCTCCGGTGCGTCGATCATCGATCGCGCGCGGGCGGGATCGATGCGGGTCAGCAGCCCCGTCGTCGCCGCGATCTCCGCGATGGCGGCGCGGCAGACGCCGCATCGCTCGAGATGCTCCTCGTAGACGCGCCTGTCGGCGGGGCTGAGCGCGCCGAGCACGTACGCGGCGTCCCATTCGACGAAGTGCGCGTGATCGGGTGTCATCGCGTCACTCCTTTCTCCTGCAGCGCCAGCCGCAGGGCACGGACTCCGTAATGCAGTCGGGACTTGACCGTCCCCGGGGGGATGCCGAGCTCGGCCGCGATCTCGGCCACGGTGAGCGCCCCGTAATAGGCGCGCACGATCACCCCTCGGTGATCGTCGGACAGCCCGGCGAGCGCCTCCTCGATGAGCATGGTCTCGAACAGCACGTCGGTGGCGTCGGCCGTCTCGGAGTCCGGCGTCTCGGCGACGGCGATCTCCCGACGGTGGTGGGCGCTTCGCACTTCGTCGATCACGAGGTGCCGGGCGACGGTGAACAGCCACGAGCGTGCCGTGGCGGGATCCTGATCCAGGATGCGATCGGACCGCCAGGCGCGCAGCAGCGTCTCCTGCACGATGTCATCGGCGCCGGCGCGGTCTCCGGTCAGATGGACCACGTACCGCCACACCGGCGCCGCGTGGGCGTCATACAGCGCCGTCAGGCGTGCGGCATCGTCGCGCGGCATCCTTCACCTCCCGCTGAGGACACGAGACGGATCGATCGGCGGTTCAGTTGAACCGGACGCGGCGCCGTCTCGTGTCACGAGTATGGACCAGATCCGATCCGCCGGCGCTTTCGAGATCGCGGGACTGCCCCTGCACCCGCTCATCGTCCACGCGGTCGTCATCCTGACGCCGCTGACGGTGCTCGCCCTGCTCCTCGGCACGTTCTGGCCCGCAGCGCGCGGCCGCCTCGGCATCGTGACCCCACTCGGGGCGCTCGTCGTGCTGATCCTGGTCCCGGTCACCGTACAGGCCGGGGCTGCGCTGAAGGAGATCGTCGGGCCGCTGCCGTCGGTCGAGCGCCATGAGGCCCTGGGACGCATGTTCCTGCCGTGGGCCATCGGGCTGTTCGTCGTCGCCGCGGGGCAATGGCTCTGGTACCGCTACTGGCGTGACGACGTCGGCAAGCGGTCGCCGGGAGGGGCGAGGGCGGTGACGGTGGTCATCGCCGTGCTCGCCGTGCTCGTCGGTGTGGGAGCCATGGTCGTGCTCGCGCTCATCGGCGATTCAGGGGCCCGTGCCGTGTGGGGGCCCGTCGTCGGAGGCTGATTCCCCCAGCTCAGCCCACGCCGACGACCAGGGCCGCCCACACGGCCGGGTCCGTCATGAGCGGAACCACCATGAGCATCCCGGCCACGACGGTGAACACCACGCCGCCGACCAGCGGGATCCACCAGCTGAGGCGTCCGCGGCGCAGACTCGCCACCGACAGCCAGGCCACCAGCATCCATCCGATCGCGAGCACACCCGCTGCGGCGATCCCCCAGCCTCGCGCACCGGCGGGGTCGGACAGCACGGCGTCGACCCCCAGGGTCTGGAACATCAGGTCCGCGTAGGCGAAGTAGTCCAGGAACGCCGGGACAGAGGTGACCACGTTGATCAGGCCGTAGGCGAGCAGCGCGAAGGTGGCGATGCGGTCGACGCTGCGCCCGCGGGAGCGCACAGGTGCCGGGGGCTCGTCGACGACCGCCGGTGCGGGAGCCGGCGCCGGTACCTGTGCTGCAACCGGGGCCGCGGCGTCGGCCACCTGGCCGGTGTCCAGCGCCGCGGTGACGTCCGGCTGCTGGATGCGGGCGCGCTGCTCTTCGGGCGTCGCGTACTCGCCGTACTGCGGACGCGGCCGCGGATCGGAGGCGGGGCCGTCGGTCACGAGCGCTCCTGTCCGCCCGATGTCCGGCCGCCGCGCCCGCCCGCCGAACCCTGCCGCAGCTCCTTGGGGAGCGAGAACATGAGGTCCTCCTCGGCGGTGCGCACCTCTTCGACGTCGCCGTAGCCGGCGGCGGCGAGGTCGGCGAGCACCTCCTGCACGAGCACGTCGGGCACCGAGGCGCCGCTGGTCACGCCGACGGTGGCGACGCCATCGAGCCACTCCTGCTTCACCTCGTCGGCGTAGTCGACGCGGTAGGCCGCCTTCGCCCCGTACTCGAGGGCGACCTCGACCAGGCGCACGCTGTTCGACGAGTTCGCCGAGCCGACCACGATCACGAGGTCGGCATCCTTAGCGACCTTCTTGATGGCGACCTGGCGATTCTGCGTGGCGTAGCAGATGTCGTCGGAGGGCGGATCCTGCAGCTGCGGGAACCGCACCCGCAGCCGTCGCACGGTCTCCATCGTCTCGTCGACAGAGAGGGTGGTCTGGGACAGCCACACGACCTTCGACGGGTCTCGCACCTCGATGCGGTCGGCCTCCTCCGGGGAATTCACGACGGTGACGTGGTCGGGCGCCTCACCGGCGGTGCCCTCGACCTCCTCATGCCCGTCGTGACCGATGAGCAGGATCTCGTAGTCGTCGCGCGCGAAGCGCACCGCCTCGCGGTGCACCTTGGTGACCAGCGGGCAGGTCGCGTCGATGGCCTGCAGCCCGCGATCCGCCGCGGCGCCGACCACGGCCGGCGAGACGCCGTGCGCGCTGAAGACGACATGCGCGCCCTCCGGCACCTCGTCGACCTCCTCCACGAAGATCGCACCGCGCTTCTCGAGTTCGGTGACGACGTGGATGTTGTGGACGATCTGCTTGCGCACGTACACGGGCGCCCCGAACCGCTCGAGCGCCTTCTCGACCGCGACCACGGCCCGATCCACGCCGGCGCAGTAGCCGCGGGGCGAGGCGAGCAGCACCCGCTTGCGTCCGTCCACGGCGATATCCTGAAGACGCTCGCGCCGCCGCGGAACATGGGGCACGGGCATTCGAACAGCAGGATTCGCGGTTGCAGCGGTCACGCGTTCGATTCTACGGGCGGGCACACATCGCGAGCCCGCCGCCCGCAGGAGGTGCCGTGACCACGTTCCAGGCCGCTGTCGTCGATGGCCAGGCGCCGCCGCCCGATTCGGTGGCGCCGCGCGATTCCACCGCCGAGGCGCCCACCTCGGTGGCGCGGCTCAACGACACGATCCGCGGGTTCGTCCAGAACTGGGGCTCGGTGTGGGTCGAGGGCGAGATCACCTCGTTCAACGTGCGCGGCGGCAACGTGTTCGGCCGGCTCAAGGACCTCGTCACCGACGCGACGATCTCGTTCCGGATCTGGTCGAGCACCCGTGACCGACTGCCCGGCGATCTCAAGGTCGGCGACCACGTCATCGCCTGCGTCAAGGCGGACTACTACCCCCGCACCGGCGACTTCGGGTTCTCGGTCTCGGCGATGCGCCACGTGGGCCTTGGCGACCAGCTCGAGAAGCTCGAGCGCCTGCGGGCGCAGCTGCGCGCCGAGGGCCTGTTCGACCCCGCCCGGAAGAAGCCCATCCCCTTCCTGCCGCACGTGGTCGGGCTCATCACCGGAGAGCGCTCCGACGCGGAGAAGGACGTGCGCCGCAACGCCCAGCTGCGCTGGCCGCAGGTCGCGTTCCGCGTCCGGCACGCCGCGGTGCAGGGCGATCGCTGCGTTCCCGAGACCATCGCCGCCCTCAAGGCACTGGATGCCGACCCTGACGTCGACGTGATCATCATCGCGCGCGGCGGCGGCGACCCCCAGACGCTGCTGGGATTCAGCGACGAGCGGCTCCTGCGGGCGGTGGCGGCGGCATCCACGCCCATCATCAGCGCCATCGGGCACGAGAACGACCACCCGCTGCTGGATGACGTCGCCGACGTGCGCGCCTCGACGCCGACCGACGCCGCCAAGCGCGCGGTGCCCGACGTCGCCGAGCAGCGGGCCCTCATCGCGCAGCTGCGGTCCCGCCTGATGGGGCGGCTCTCGCAGCGCGTCTCGCACGACATCGCCCAGCTGGACCAGCTGCGCAGCAGACCGGTGCTGCGCTCCCCCGAATCCCTGCTGACCGGGCGCGGGCATGAGCTCCACCTGCTCGTCGCACGCGGGCGGGACCGGCTCGGTCGTGCGGTCGAGGCCGCCGATCGCCGCACCGGGGAGCTGAGGGCAGGGCTCCGGGCTCTTTCCCCGGCATCGACCCTGGCACGCGGATATGCGATCGCCCAGCTCGCCGACGGAGCGATCGTGCGGGATGCAGCCCAGGCTCCGACGGGCGCGATCGTGACCGTGACCGTCGACCACGGCGCCTTCGCCGCGCGATCGGAGGGGCCCGTGCCGGCCGAGGTGCCGACGACGGGTGAAGACGGCGCGCCGAACTAGGATGGAACAATGACCGACTCCCCCGCGGCCGCCCCCGACGTCGCCTCGCTCACGTTCGAGCAGGCGCGCGACGAGCTGGTTCGCGTGGTGCACGAGCTCGAGCAGGGCACGCCGACCTTGGAGCACTCGCTGGCTCTGTGGGAGCGTGGCGAGGCCCTGGCATCGCGGTGCGAGCAGTGGCTCCTGGGCGCCAAGCAGCGCCTCGATGCTGCGCGCACCTCGGCAGAGGGCGCGTCCGCGGAGAGCGCGGAGGCGTGATGGCACGCGAGCCCCGCATCGTCGCCGAGCTCGGCCGACCGGAGACCCCCGACGAGACCGCCGCGCGCAAGGCCGAGTCCTCGCGCGTCTACCGCTCGAGCAAGAACATCCGCAACCTGGTCGCCGCGCTTCTGGCGACCCTGGCGATCCTGCTGGTGATCGTGCTCGCCGTCCCGCGCGGCACGCCGCCCGAGGCCGAGCCGATCGACGTGGAGGCGGTCGCCGCCGACATCGCGGTCGCCGAGGACCGCATCGTCGTCTCGCCCGATGTGCCCGACCAGTGGCGCGTCAACGGCGCCCGGATCGAGGGCGATGGACCCCGCGCGTGGACGATCATCTACGCCCCCGAGACCGGCTTCCTGCGCGTCGCGCAGGGCTTCGACGCCGACCCCGCGTGGCCCGGGCGAATGCTCAGCGGCGCGACGCCCGACGGCACCGTGCGCATCGCGGGCGTCGAGTGGACCCGCTACGACATCGCCAACCCGGAGCGCGCCGGCAACATCTCGGCGGCGCTGTCGGTCGAGGCGGGAACCGACATCATCCTCATCTACGGCGCCGCCGCGGAGGACCTGCTCGAGACGGCAGCCGCAGGCATGGCCGACGACGTGATCGCCCTACGCGAGGAGACACCGTGACCGACGCCCCCTTCAGCCCGCGCGAGACGTGGCGGCAGATGCTCGAGGGAAACCGCCGATTCGTCGACGGCACGCCCCAGCACCCGCGGCAGGACGTCGAGCGCCGGCATGAGCTGGCCGGCGGTCAGAGGCCGCGCGCCGCCCTGTTCGGCTGCAGCGACTCGCGCCTGGCCGCCGAGATCATCTTCGACGAGGGTCTGGGCGACCTGTTCGTCATCCGCAACGCCGGACAGGTCGTGTCCGAATCCGCCGTGGGCAGCCTCGAGTACGCCGTCGCCGTGCTCGGCTCCCCTCTGATCGTCGTGCTGGCGCACGACGCGTGCGGTGCGGTGCAGGCCGCCATCGACAGCACGCTGCCCGACGCGCCGGCCCTGCCCGCGCTCATCTGGAAGCAGATCGCCCCCATCGTGCCCGCCGCGCGCGCCGTCGCGCGCGAGTCGGCCGGCGCCTCGATCGACCCCGAACTCGTCGGCCGCGAGCACCTGCGCGAGACCGTCGGCGAGATCCTCCACCGCTCCGAGCTCATCAGCGCCGCCGTCGCCGAGGGCCGGGTCGCGATCGTGGGCGCGAACTACCGGCTCGCCGAAGGCGCCGTCGTCCCCGTCGTCGCGGTGGGCGATGTGGATGCCGCAGCCTGACCCGACCTCTCCCCGCCAGTCCCCCACCACACGACGAAGGAACGACGACGTGACCGACATCGAGTACCGCATCGAGCACGACACCATGGGCGAAGTGCGCGTGCCCAAGAACGCCCTCTACGCCGCGCAGACGCAGCGCGCGGTCGAGAACTTCCCGATCTCGGGCACCGGCCTGGAGTCGACGCAGATCGCCGCGCTCGCCCGCATCAAGAAGGCCGCGGCTCTGGCGAACAAGGAGCTCGGCACCCTCGACGGCGCGATCGCCGACGCCATCGCCGCCGCCGCCGACGAGGTCGTCACCGGTCGCTACGACGAGCACTTCCCCGTCGACACCTACCAGACCGGCAGCGGCACGTCGTCGAACATGAACATGAACGAGGTGCTCGCGACCCTCGCGACGGCCGGGCTCGGCGCCCCGGTGCATCCGAACGACCACGTCAACGCCTCGCAGTCCTCCAACGATGTCTTCCCCACCTCGGTGCACATCGCCGTGACCCAGGCGCTCATCGACGACCTCATCCCCGCACTCGACCACCTCTCGGTCGCCCTCGAGGCGAAGGCCGAGCTGTGGAAGGACGTCGTCAAGTCGGGCCGGACCCACCTGATGGATGCCACCCCGGTGACGCTCGGCCAGGAGTTCGGCGGTTACGCGCGGCAGATGCGCCTGGGCATCGAGCGAGTGCAGGCCGTGATCCCCCGCGTCGGCGAGGTGCCCCTCGGCGGCACGGCGGTGGGCACCGGCATCAACACGCCGCTGGGCTTCCCCCAGAAGGTCATCGCTCTGCTGGCCGCCGAGACGGAGCTGCCGATCACCGAGGCGAAGGACCACTTCGAGGCGCAGGCCAACCGCGACGGACTCGTCGAGGCATCCGGGGCCTTGCGCACGATCGCCGTGTCGCTGACCAAGATCAACAACGACCTGCGCTGGATGGGCTCTGGCCCCAACACGGGTCTCGGCGAGCTGCACATCCCCGACCTGCAGCCGGGCTCGTCCATCATGCCGGGCAAGGTCAACCCCGTCGTCCCCGAGGCGACCCTCATGGTGTGCGCGCGGGTCATCGGCAACGATGCCACCGTCGCCTGGGCCGGCGCGTCGGGTTCGTTCGAGCTGAACGTCGCCATCCCCGTCATGGGCACCGCCCTGCTCGAGTCGATCCGCCTGCTCTCCAACGCGATGCGCGTGCTGGCGGACAAGACCGTCGACGGGCTGCAGGCGAACGTCGAGCGCGCGGCCGCATTCGCCGGCATGTCGCCGTCGATCGTGACGCCCCTGAACAAGCTCATCGGCTACGAGGCGGCCGCGAAGATCGCCAAGCACTCGGTGGCGAAGGGCATCACGGTGCGCGAGGCGGTGCTCGATCTCGGCTACGTCGACCGCGGCGAGCTCACTCTGGAGCAGCTCGACGAGAAGCTCGACCTGCTCTCGATGACCCACCCGGGCTGAGCCTCGCGGTGACCGCTGCACCTCCGTGGGCCGAAAAGCCCCCTGGATCGGGGCTTCGGCGCGATAATCGGGACGTGACCCGCCGACGACCGCGACCGCTCTCGGCACGAGCGCGCATCCTCGGCGCCGTGCTGGCGGTCGCGTGCGTGGGTCTCGCGGTCGTGGGGAGCATCACGCTCATCGTGCAGCGGTCCCAGGTCATCGCCAGCGTCGACGCGCTCCTGCAGGCGCAGACGTCCCGTCTGATCGCCGTGTACACCGCTGACGGCACGGCCGAGGCCGCGACCCCCAGCGACACGGACGAGGCGACGGACGCGGCGACCGACGAGGGCACCGGCGCGGACAGCGCGCCGCCTGCCGCGGAGCCCCTGTCGGTGAAGGAGTACGACTCTCTCGACAGGTTCATGTACGACGTGGCAGCGCAGCTGGTTCCGGCCAGCGGCGAGGCGGCCGTCACCATCATCGACGGGGTGGCGAAGTGGCAGCCCTCGACCATCTCCGGCTTCGACATCTCCGACGACCGCGCGCTCATCGACCGCGCCGTCGCGGAGGCGGAGGAAGCGGGTGGCCCCGTGCTCGGCACCGCGGATACTCCGCACGGCGTGCTGCGCTACATCGCGATCCCGGTCACGATGGAAGGCGAAGACGACGTCGGCGTCTACCTGCGGGCCGTCGACCTCGAGGAGCAGCTCGAGCCCGTGAACACCGCGCTCGCGACCTTCTCGATCGCGGCCGTGGCCGTTCTGGTTGCGATCGCCGTCGTCGGCTGGTTCGTCACCGGGCGACTGCTGTCCCCCATCCGCCGACTGCGCGAAACGGCCGACGCGATCACGATCTCCGACCTGTCACCGCGCCTCCCTGAGCGCGGCAACGATGAGATCGCAGACCTGTCCCGCACGGTGAACTCGATGCTCGACCGCATCGAAGGCTCCGTCGATGTGCAGCGCCAGCTGCTCGACGACGTGCGCCACGAGCTGAAGACCCCGATCACGATCGTGCGCGGGCACCTGGAGCTGATGGATCCCGACGACGTCGCCGACGTGGTCAGCGCGCGGGAGATCGGCATCTCCGAGCTCGACCGGCTCACCCGTCTCGTGGAGGACATCGACCTGCTCGCCGCGGTGGAGGGCGACACCTACGCGATGAGCGAGGTGAACCTCGGCGGTGTGACAGCCCGCGTCGGCGAGCTCGTCGCGGTGATCCCCGGTCACACGTGGCGCGTGGAGGAACACGCCGACGGCCGCGTCGTGGCCGATCAGGATCGCCTCCTGCAGGCCTGGCTGCAGCTGGCCGACAACGCGGCCAAGTACACCCCCACCGGCACGCCGATCGAGATCGGCAGCTCCATCGACGCCGCCGGCGCGCGCATCTGGGTGCGCGATCACGGCGGCGGCATCCCGCCCGCCGCACGGCACCGGATCTTCCGTCGGTTCGATCGCGCCGGAGGCAAGCGCACCGTGGGCGGCTCGGGGCTGGGCCTGGCCATCGTCGATGCGATCGCGAAGGCGCACGGCGGGCAGTGCCTGGTCACCGACACCCCCGGCGGCGGGGCGACCTTCACCCTCCATCTGCCCCCGACGGCCGGAGAGCTGCCGGCTCCCGTGCGGGCCGGGGATGTCGTGCTGCAACGGGAGGCCGCAGGATGACCAGGATCCTCATCGTCGAAGACGAACCGCGCATCGCGTCGTTCGTCAGCCGCGGGCTGCAGTCCGCCGGCTACGAGACCGAGATCGCCGACGACGGCCCCGCCGGGCTGGAGGCGGCCACCCGGGGCGATGTCGACCTCGTTCTCCTCGACGTGGGCCTGCCCACCATGGACGGCTTCGAGGTTCTCCACGCCCTGCGGGCCCAGGGCAACGCGATCCCGGTCATCATGCTCACCGCCCGCACCAGCACCCGCGACACCGTCGAGGGATTGGATGCCGGAGCCAACGACTACGTGCACAAGCCGTTCACGTTCGAGGAGCTGCTGGCGCGCGTGCGCTCGCGCCTGCGCGAGGGCGCCGCCGTCGCCCCCGGGGTCTCGGTATCCCATGGCGACGTCGTCCTCGACGTGCTCGCCCGACGCGCGGTCGTGGCCGGCGTGGAGGTGGAGCTGTCCTCGCGCGAGTTCGCGCTGGCGGAGCAGTTCCTTCGCAATCCCGGCCGTGTGCTCAGCCGTGAACTGCTCCTCAGCCGCGTCTGGGGCCTCGACTTCGATCCGGGCTCGAACGTCGTGGACGTGTACGTGCGGTATCTGCGCGGCAAACTCGGGCCGCACCACATCGTGACGGTGCGCGGGGCCGGGTACCGCTGGGAGTAGCGCGCCGTGGCCGCGCCGCCACCCCGCGCGCCCCGGGCGGGCACGACCGTGCGGACACGGAGAAGCCCCCGGCGCTGGGGGACGCCGGGGGCTGAACGGCCGGGCTGGGGAAGCCGGCCTTTCTTCAATCGCGCTGATCTGGGGTTTCGCGCGATTGGCTTTCTTCCGATTCATCGACGGCGGAGCGCCGTTCGATGTGGTCGGCTCCACCGAGCCGATCGGTCGCGGGTTCTTGGGAACGCGCGAAGTTCTTCTCGAGGTTGGCGATCCAGGCGTCGATGCGCCCCGAACTCCAGCCCTTTGCGGCCGCCCACTCGCGCAGCTCGGCCCAACGGCCCGCGGCCGCGGCCGCGTCGAGGTCGATCTCCTCGACGGTCTCGGGAGCGTCGGCCTCGGGCGCGTCGACCTCGTGCGGCGCCGGCGCCGGGACGACCTCGACGCTCGCATCGGGCTCGGCGGGTGCGACCGAGACCTCGGGCGTCGGCGTCGGGGTTGCTGAACTCGCGACCGGAGCGTCGACGGTGGCTGTGGGCTCAGGCGTCGCGACGGCACGGGGAACGACCAGGGGCGTGCCGCCGATGGCGACGCCCCGCGTGTCGGCGAGGGCGACGGAGTTCGTCAACGCGACGGCGCACACAACGGCGACACTCGCCACCACAGTGGCGGCACCGCCGATCGCGAATCGCGTCCGTGGCTCCACGCCCGTCGTCCTTTGAAGTCCCCGCGCACGCCAGCCGTGCGCACTCCTTCAATGGTGACAGACGCCGTCGCGACAATCGCGCCCTGAGGATGAGACTCTTCTCATCCTCAGGGCGCGTCGTCAGGCGAGCTCCCCCGCTTCGAGCAGGTCGGTCACCAGCGCGGCGATCGCCGAACGCTCCGAGCGAACGAGGGTGACATGGCCGAACAGTCCGTGGCCCTTCAGGGTCTCGATCACGGAGGCGACACCGTCGTGGCGGCCCACCCGCAGATTGTCGCGCTGTCCCACATCGTGGGTGAGCACGATCCGCGAGTTCTGGCCCATGCGGCTGAGCACGGTGAGCAGCACGTTGCGCTCGAGAGACTGCGCCTCGTCGACGATCACGAAGGCGTCGTGCAGCGAGCGCCCACGGATGTGGGTGAGCGGCAGCACTTCGAGCAGACCGCGCTCGAGGACCTCCTCGAGCACATTGCCCGACACCACCGAGCCGAGCGTGTCGAAGACCGCCTGGCCCCAGGGGTTCATCTTCTCCGCCTGGTCGCCCGGGAGGTAGCCGAGCTCCTGACCGCCGACCGCGAACAAGGGCCGGAAGACGATGATCTTCTTCTGCTGCTGCCGCTCCAGCACCGCCTCGAGGCCGGCGCACAGGGCGAGAGCCGACTTTCCGGTGCCGGCACGGCCGCCGAGCGAGACGATGCCGACATCCGGGTCGAGGAGGAGGTCCACGGCGATGCGCTGCTCGGCCGAGCGACCGTGGAGGCCGAACACCTCGCGGTCCCCGCGCACGAGCTTGTACTCGCCGTCGCCAGTGACCCGCCCGAGCGCCGACCCGCGCTCCGAATGGATGATCAGGCCGGTGTTCACGGGCAGTCCCACCACGTCTTCGCTGGAGGCCACCTCGCTCTCGTACAGATCGCTCACGTCATCGCCCGAGACGTCGATCTCGGCGATGCCGGTCCATCCCGAGTCGATGGCCTGTTCGGCGAGGTACTCCTCGGCCACGACGCCGAGCGATGCCGCCTTCACGCGCATGGGGAGGTCCTTGGAGACCACGGTGACCTCGTGGCCCTCCTGAGAGAGGTTCATCGCGATCGCGAGGATGCGGCTGTCGTTGTCGCCGAGGCGCATACCCGCCGGAAGCACGCCCGGGTCCGTGTTGGCCAGCTCCACGCGCAGCGTGCCGCCCTCGCCGACCGGAACGGGGAAGTCGAGGCGTCCGTGCTCGACGCGCAACTCGTCGAGGTGGCGCAGCGCCTGCCTCGCGAAGTAGCCGATCTCCGGGTCGTGGCGCTTGCCCTCCAGCTCGGTGATCACCACGACGGGGATCACGACGCTGTGCTCGGCGAAGCGGAAGAACGCCCGCGGATCGCTCAGCAGCACCGACGTGTCGAGGACGTACGTGCGAAGATCCTCGGACGCGCCGACGATCGATTCGACATCCCGGTCGTGCTGCGTGTGTGGTGCTCGTGTGGTCACAACCCACTCCCCGCCCCCGGGTCAGAGGACCCGGCAGTCACGAGTCGACCGGTGTCACGAGTCGTGATCCATCAGGCCGACCCGACCGGGCGCCTTGCCCGATGCCATGACCGTACGACCCGTGCCTGGGAGACACGCCGACGACACGCTGTCACCCGGTTACGGGTCGGTAAATTCCGCGAGACGCGATCACCAGACGCGCGCGGCCGAGAACTCGGCCAGCGCGTCGCCGAACATCGTGATCGTCGCCGAGCCCGTGCCCACGTGCGGCGACACGCGCACGCGGCCGCTCTGGACCGAGACGGTCAGCCCGTGGTTGGCGAGCGCCGCCGCCAGCGGCGCGGCATCCTGCGCCGCAGGCGCGAGCGTGACGATGCCGGCACGACGCGCGGGGTCGCGCGGCGTGATCACGGGCACCTCGTAGCGGTCGGCCACCAACATGACGTCGCCGACGATCTCGGTGAGGGCGTCCTCCAGCACGGGCACGCCGACCGCGGTGATGTCGCCGAGCGCGCCGGCGAGCCGCGTGACCGCGAGATGGTCGGGACGGCTCACCGTGAAGGCGGCGGCGGATGCCGCGGGCAGCGGCACCTCATCGACCGGCAGGAAGCGGTCGGTGCCGGTGAACCCCGACAGCACCGGAGCGAGCCGCTCCAGTGCGCGTTCACCGAACCGCGCGAAGCCGGTGCCCCGGCCTGCGCGCAGCCATTTGTACCCGTTCCCGCACACGACGTCGGCCGCCGCGTAGTCGGCCTCCACGATCCCGAACCCCTGGATGGCATCGACGATGAGCAGGCGATCGCCGATCACCTCGCGCAGCGCCGAAAGATCGGCCCGGTAACCCGTGCGGAAGTCCACGAGACTCACGGCGAGCGCGGTCGTCTCTTCGCTGAGCGCGGTGCGCACGACATCGGGCGTGACGAACCCGTCGGTCAGCTCCAGCCACTGCAGCTCGAGCGATCCGAGCGCGTCCGCCGCGCGCGTGGCGGGCACCGTGAGGCTGGGGAACTCCGCCCGAGAGAGCATGAGGCTGCCCGCCAGGCCGTACAGCGCGTGCATGAGGCCGTACGTCGTGGACGGCTGCAGCGTCACCTGCTCGACGTCGGCGTCGAGCAGGTCTGCCAGCAGCTCGCGCGCCTCGGGCTCGTGTTCGGCGACCAGCTCGATGCCCGATGCGCGACCGGCGCCGAGGAGCTCCGCATCGGCGTGGAGATCGGCGCGCACCGTCGTCGACAGCGGGCCGAACGCCGCCCAGTCGAGATAACCCGGTTCAGCGTCGAACGTCGAGAGGAAGGACCCCAGATCCATCACGAGTCACATTCTGGCACGCCGCCCACCGCCGCGGGGACCGGTTCCCGCTCTCGCGCCGGGTGTGGCATCCACCCCTCCGGTCAGCTGCCGAATCGACGATCCCGCGTCGCGAAGTCGCGCATGGCCCGCAGGAAGTCGACCTCGCGCAGATCGGGTCCGAGTGCCTCGACGAAGTAGAACTCGGAGTGCGCGCTCTGCCAGAGCAGGAAGTCGCTCAGCCGCTGCTCGCCGGAGGTGCGGATCACGAGGTCGGGATCGGGCTGTCCTCCGGTGTAGAGGTGCTCGCCGATCTGCTCCGGGGTGAGGCTGGCCGCGAGTTCTTCGAGCGATCCGCCGCCCTGGTCGTGCTGGGCGATGATGCTGCGCACCGCGTCGACGATCTCGCCGCGGCCGCCGTAGCCCACCGCCAGATTCACGTGCAGTCCGGTGTGGTCGCGGGTGCGCTCCTGGGCATCGGAGAGCACGCGCGCGAGATCTTCGGGCAGCAGGTCGGCGCGTCCGACGTGCTTGACCCGCCAGTCCCGCTCGTGCGAGAGCGCATCGGCGAGGTCGGCGATGATCTCGATCAGATCCGCGAGCTCCTGCGTATCGCGCTTTCGCAGGTTGTCGGTCGACAGCAGATAGAGCGAGACGACACCCACGCCGACGTCATCGCACCAGCCCAGGAACTCCCGCATCTTGGCAGCGCCGGCGCGATGGCCGTGGGCGGCGGTGGTATAGCCGAGCTGCCGCGCCCAGCGGCGGTTGCCGTCGATCATCATCGCCACATGGTGCGGCACGTCGCCCGGGTCGAGGCGGCGCCGAAGCCGGTTGATGTAGAGGCGGTAGAGGGGACCTCTGCCCTCGTTCGACGAAGCACGCGCCACACGCCCACGTTACCCTCCCCGCACGCCGTTCATCGTCGTTGGGACTGCGTCTCATCAGGAGCGGGACTCAGTATGTACCACGCTCGGCATGCGGCGGGGCCTAGCCTTGGTGCATGAGCCGACGTCCTCGCGTGCCCGCGGCCCCCGACGTGCCCGTCCTTCCGCTGATGGATGCGGCCGAGGTCGACGCCGCTGTCGAGATCAAGCCCTCCTGGCGCGGCTGGATCCACGCGGCGACCTTCCCGGTCGCCATCGCGGCCGGAGTGGTCCTCATCGTGCTCGCGCAGGGCACCCCCGCCAAATGGGCGTGCGCCGTGTTCATGGCCACCTCGCTGCTGCTGTTCGGCAACTCCGCGCTGTACCACCGGTTCAACTGGGGACCCAAGACCAAGGCCGTCCTCAAGCGGATCGACCACGCCAACATCCTGCTGCTGATCGCGGGCACCTACACCCCCATCGCCACGCTGGCCCTGCCGCCCGAGAAGGGCGTGCTGCTGCTCTCCCTGGTGTGGGGAGGCGCCGTGCTCGGCATCCTGTTCCGCGTCTTCTGGATCAACGCGCCGCGCTGGCTCTACGTCGCGCTGTACCTCGTGCTCGGGTGGGCGGCGATCATGTACATGGTCGATCTCGTCGCGGCGAACGTGGCCATGATGGTGCTCGTCGCCGTGGGCGGCATCCTCTACACCGTCGGCGCCGTCGTGTACGCGCTCAAGCGCCCGAACCCCTGGCCCGGCCACTTCGGCTTCCACGAGATCTTCCACGTGTGCACCGTTCTGGCCTTCCTCTGCCACTGGACGGCCTGCCTGCTCATCGCCCTCGATCCGCTGTCGCCGTCGCTGGGCGTGCCGGCCTGAGCCGGTCTCCGCGTCAGTCGCGCGGTGCCGCGTCGCCCCGCGCCGCGTCGCCCTGCTCCGCCTCGTCGCCCTGCTCCGCCTCGCGGGCGGCCGCCTCCTCGGCATCCAGCTCCTCGGCGATGTCCGCGCGCACGCGGCCGCGGCGGATGCGGCGCATCATGTCCCAGACGAGGAGCACGAGCGCGAGCGCGATGAACACGATGACCGCGAAGCCCCACACGCCGGGGGTCACCAGATCGGGGTCGACCTCCAGCGTGGGGGTCGGTACGGGGGTGGACGTCGCCGCGAGGGCGATGAGCGCGTGATGCATGGGGGTCCTCGTTCTGCATCGGCCGGACCGGCCGACGGGATGCCGCGGGGGCGGGGTCGCACGCGCGAGCGCGTAGCCTAGGAGTAACCAGCCTAATCTTCGAACGGGATGCCGCATGACGACTGCCCAGATGCTCGACGAGCGCTACGGTCGCGCGCGCTCCGGGCGCTCCCGCACCTGGCTGATCGTCGCGATCGTCGTCGGCGCGGCGCTTGCGGGACTCCTGGGCTGGTCGACCGTGTCGAGCAGCCTGGGCTCGGTGGATGCCGACACGACCGGCTTCACGGTCGAGAGCGAGCACGAGGTGACGCTCACCTTCCAGTTCTCCGGCCCCGTCGGCGTGCCCATCGCCTGCGCTCTGGAGGCGCAGGACGAGGAGCACGGAGTGGTGGGGTGGCGCATCGTCGAGTACCCCCCGTCGGACCAGCCGGCGCGCGCATTCCGCGAGACCCTGCCGACCACGGCCACGGCCACGACCGGTTTGGTCAACTCCTGCTGGGTGTCGTAGTCTTGCGGCACCGAATCCACTGACGCCCTGGCCGAGAGCCAGGGCGTTTGACATATCGAACGTCCCCCCCCCCCCCCCCCCCCCCCCCCCCCCGCAGACCGAAGGAGTCAGACGTGTCCAACGATGCCCCGGTGACCTTCCTCACTCAGGACGCATACGACCGTCTCGCCGCCGAGCTCGAGCACCTCTCGACCACTGGGCGCGAGGAGATCGCGAAGCGCATCGAAGCCGCCCGCGAGGAGGGCGACCTCAAGGAGAACGGCGGCTACCACGCCGCCAAGGACGAGCAGGGCAAGCAGGAGGCGCGCATCCGCACGCTGCAGTCGCTGCTGAAGAACGCCAAGGTCGGCGACGCGCCCGAGAGCACCGGCGTCGTCGAGCCCGGCACGGTCGTCACCGCCGTGATCGCCGGCGGCGAGGAGACGTTCCTCCTGGGCAACCGCGAGATCGGCGTCGGCAGCGAGCTGGACGTCTACAGCGAGGCCTCACCCCTCGGTGCCGCCATCCTCGGGCTCAAGGAGGGCGATTCCACCTCCTACACGGCTCCCAACGGCCGCTCCATCGCCGTCGAGATCCTCACCGTCGAGACCTACACCGGCAACTGACGGGAGCACGGCCGTCTGGAGCGGTGCGGGTGCTGCGGCGCCCGCACCGCTTCGTTCTGCGCGCGACAGCTCAGTCCGGGACGACCGTGGGCACGTACCCCGCCGACTCCAGCACGCTGATCACGTGCGCGCGATGCTCTTCACCGCGGGTCTCGACGCTCAGCTGGAGGATGACCTCGCTGATCTGCAGTCCCTGTCCGTGGCGCGTGTGCAGAACCTCGATCACATTCGCCCCGGCCTGGGCGAGCAGGTCGGAGATGCGCGCGAGCTGACCGGGGCGGTCGGGCAGCGGGATGCTGAGGGTCATGTACCGGCCCGAGGCGGCCAGTCCGTGCGCGACGACGCGCTGCAGCAGCAGCGGATCGATGTTGCCGCCCGACAGCACCACGACGGTCGGCCCGGTGGCGGTCACCTTGCCCGCCAGGATCGCGGCGACACCCACCGCACCGGCGGGCTCCACGACCTGCTTGGCCCGCTCGAGCAGCACCAGCAGCGCGCGGGCGATGTCGTCGTCGGTGACGGTCACGACGTCGTCGACGAGCTCGCGGATGATCGCGAAGGGAAGGTCGCCGGGACGCGCCACGGCGATCCCGTCGGCGATCGTGGGAGTGGTCTCCACCTCGACCGGGTGCCCCTCTGCCAGCGAGCGCGGGTACGGCGATGCGTTCTCCGCCTGTACGCCGATCACACGCAGCGTTCGCCCCTCGCGGGCGGCCTTCGCCTTCGCAGCGGCCGCGACGCCCGCGATCAGCCCGCCGCCGCCGATGCCCATGATGATCGTCTCGACCTCCGGCAGGTCGTCGACGATCTCCAGGCCCAGCGTTCCCTGGCCGGCGATCACGTCGGGGTGGTCGAAGGGATGGATGAAGATGGCTCCGGTGCGCTCGGCGAACTCCGCCGCACGCCGCAGCGGCGTCTCGACGGTGGCACCCTCGAGCACGACGTCGGCGCCGTAGCCGCGGGTGGCCAGGAGCTTGGGCACCGGCACCCCCAGCGGCATGAAGATCGTCGCCGGAATGCCCAGCGCCTGCGCCGCGAGGGCGACCCCCTGCGCGTGGTTGCCCGCCGAGGCGGCCACCACTCCGTGCGTGCGCTCCTCCTCGGACAGACGGCTGAGCCGGTAGGTGGCTCCGCGGATCTTGAACGACCCGGTGCGCTGCAGGTTCTCGAGCTTGAGGTGCACCGGCACCCCGAGCAGCTCGGACAGGTGCTGCGACTCGTCGAGCGGTGTGTGGGAGATCACACCCGACAGCACCGCCGCGGCATCCTCCAGCTGCTCCAGCGTCGGAATCGCGCCGGTGGCCGGCAGCGACGGGGACGAACTCACGCGTGACATCAGGCCCAGTTTAGGTGCGCCCCATGCCGCGGCGGTCATGCGTCGGCGCGGCCCGGTCCGCATGTCGGAGGCGATCGTTAGGCTGACCGCCGTGAGATCCACCCTCAGCGCCGCCGAGGCGCGCCGTGTCGCCCTGGCTGCGCAGGGCTTCGCACGGCCGCGGCCCGACGCCGTGGGCACCCGGCAGCTCAACCTCGCGATGGCGCGCATGGCGACCCTGCAGATCGACTCCGTCAACGTGTTCGCCCGTTCGCACTACATGCCGCTGTTCTCGCGGCTGGGCCCCTACGACCCGGCCCTGCTGGACCGACTGCTGTTCGCCCGCCGTGCGCCGTACGTCGAGTACCTGGCCCACGTGGCGGCCTTCATCCCGGCGCCGGACTGGGCACTGTTCCGATTCCGCATGGACGACAACCGCGCGAAGTACGGCACGGCCGAAGACGGGTGGTTCCGCCGCCACGGGGAGATCGTCGACTGGGTGCGCGCCGAGCTCGCCGCTCGCGGCCCGCTGCGCCCCGCCGAGATCGAGCACGACGCACGCCGCGGCGCATCCCGCGGACCGTGGTGGGACTGGGACGTCATCAAGCACACCCTCGAGTACCTCTGGATGTTCGGCGAGGTCGCCATCGCCGGTCGCCGCGGCTTCGAACGCCGTTACGCGCTGGCCGAGCAGGTCGTCCCCGCCGATGTGCTGGCCGCCCCCGTGCCCCGCGCCGACGCCATGCGGGAGCTCGTGCGGCGGGCGTCCGTCGCGTACGGTGTCGCGACCGCATCCGACCTCGCCGACTATTGGCGCCTGAGGGATCGAGGGGCCGTGATGGTCGCGATCGGCGAGCTCGTCGACGCCGGCGAGCTCGTTCCCGTGGCCGTCGAAGGCTGGACGAGCGGCGGGCGACCGGCCAAGGCGTGGATGCACCGGGATGCCGTCCTCCCCCGCCGGATCGATGCGTCCGCCCTGCTCACCCCGTTCGACCCGGTCGTGTGGTTCCGGGACCGCGCCGAGCGCCTGTTCGACTTCGAGTACCGCATCGAGATCTACACGCCCGCCACTCGGCGTCGCTACGGCTACTACTCCCTGCCGGTCCTCATCGGCGACGACCTCGTCGGTCGCGTCGACCTCAAGGCCGACCGGGCGGCCGGCACGCTGCGCGTGCAGTCGGCGTGGTGGGAGCACGCGCGGCCCGCACACGCGGCCGAGCGTGTCGCCGACGAACTGCGCGCCGCAGCACGGTGGCAGGGGCTGGAGGCGATCTCGGTCTCGCGCTGGGGCGATGCCACCGACGACCTCGCGCGGGCCCTCCCCGGGGCGCGCCGCCACGACGGCGCGGCCGAACCGGTCGCGCTCGCCGACGAGGAACTCGCCGGGTAGCGTGGAAGGATGCGACGTGCGGCGGTGATCGGGATCGTGGCCGTCGCGATCCTGGCGGCCGCCGGGGGCATCGCATGGTGGGTGCTCAGCCGCCCCGCCGCTCCCGACGCGACGGCGCGCGCCTTCGTCGAGGCCCTCGCCGCCGGCGACGGCGGCGCCGCTGCGGCGCTGCTCGAACAGGCGCCCGCCCCGGAGACGCTCGACGCCTTCGGTGGCGCGACCGCCTACATCGACGAGCCCATGGTGACCGGTGTCGGCGCTGCCGAGGGCGAACCCGTCGCCGCAGACGTCACCTTCGTGCTCGACGGCGCCCAGCACGATGCGCGCCTCGGCCTCGTCGAGACTGCTGCCGGCTGGGCGGTCGCGGCGAACAGCCTTGCGTCGCTCACCGCGTCCACCGCGCTGGGCGACGCCGTGCGCGTCGGCGGCGTGCTCGTGCCCGCGGGCGAGCCGATCGACCTGCTGCCCGGGGTGTACCCCGTGGTCGCGGCACCCGACGCCGCTCTGGTGGGCTCCGCTGCGGCGGTGGCCCTCCCCGGTGAGCAGGTGGCCGCCGCGGTGACGCCGACCCTGGCGCCCGGTGCGCTCGCCGACGCCCAATCCGACCTCGACGCCTACGCGGACTCCTGCACGCGGGCTGCCGCCGAGGTGCCCGACGCATGCGGCATCCGCATCCCCTGGGCTGCCGACCTGGCGCGCGTGACCTCGATCACCTACCGGATCGAGGCGTACCCGACGCTCGTGCTCGCCGACGACCTGTCGGGGTTCGATGCGACCGGCGGTGTGCTGGTGGCCACCGCAACGGGCGTCGACCACGACGGCGCAGACGCCTCGTTCACCTACGCGACGCAGGACTGGACGCTGCGGGGCGACGTGGACTTCCGCGGCGACGAGATGGTGCTCGCCGTCCGCTGACCGCCGGGCGGACGATGCTCAAGCGGAGGCGAGCCCCCGCGCCTCCAGCCCGAGCCAGCCGGCGAGGGCCCGGATCTCCTCGTCGACGGCGAGCGAGATCTCCTCGGTGAACGGCTCGTCCTCGTGCACCTCGAAGACCTGCAGCACCCCGCCACGGCGATCGGCCTTGGCATCGAGCTTGCCGACGAACCGGTCGCCGTGCAGGATCGGGAGGGCGAAGTAGCCCCACCGCCGCCGCGCCGCCGGCTTGTACATCTCCAGGATGTACTCGAAGCCGAACAGGAGCGCGAGCCGCTCACGGTCGAACACCAGTCGGTCGAAGGGGGACACGAGCGCCGTGCGCGGCACGAATCCCTCGGCGGCGGCCAGGGCCGCGGCATCCACCCGCCACTCCCCTGCCACACCGTCGACGAGAGCCGCCTCGCCGATCTCGCCGACGTCGATCGGCTCGGAGGGCTGCGCCACGCCCTTGGCGCGGGCGATGCCGAGCGACGCGAGGCGCCGCGCGCCTCGCTCGCGCCCGGCCTCCTCGGCGGAGAGCGCGGGCGTGTCCGCGGGGTAGACGCGCTCGGCGAGATCGAACAGGCGCCCCTTGCGGTCGCGCGCGGAGATCGCGACCTCACCGGTCATGACGAGCATCTCCAGAAGCTGCAGGGTGTTGCGCCCGTTCGTCCACCCGCTGGACCGCCACGGCACCTGGGCGGTGTCGGGGATCTCCGCGGGCCTGGACGCTCCCTCATCGCGCAGCCGATCGAGGACGTCGCGCCGGAAGCGGTCGTTGGCGGCCAGCCAGTCCCGCGCCTCCCGCGAGCGCGGCCGGGCATGCATCTCGGGCAGGAGAAGCGGCAGATCGCTCATCGGGCGGTAGAAGCCGCCCCATTCGAAGATCGCACGGTCCTCCTCGACGAGGCGCGCGAGATCGGCCGGCTGGTACGGCCAGCCGATGCGGCTCCACAGGATGTGGTCGGCGCTCGGGGCGATCGCCGCGGTGGGCTCGATCGATACGACGGTCAGCGCCTCGACGGTCTCGACGATGCCCGCCGGGCGTGCGGCCGACAGGAGCTGCGCGCCCACGGCGATGCGGCGCGCCTGCTCGAGGTCGAGGCGGATGCTCAGAACTGCACCCGCGGGGGCGCGGAGACGGCCGTGCCGCCGACGAGGTCGAAGTACTCCCGCTCCTCGACGCCCAGGCGGTGCGCGAACATCTTCGCCGGGAACGCCGTGCGCTTCGTGTTGAGCTCGCGCACCCCGCCGTTGTAGAAGCGGCGGGACGCCTGGATCTTGTCCTCGGTCTCGGCGAGCGAGTGCTGCACGCGCAGGAACTCGGGACTCGACTGCAGCTGGGGGTACCCCTCGGCCACCGCGAACAGCGGCTTCAGCGTCCGCTGCACCGCACCCTCGGCGCTTCCGGCGTCAGCCGGCGTCGCCGCTCGCTCAGACGCCTCGCAGGCTGCAGCAGCGCCGTCGAGGAGGGCCTTCTCGTGCGCCGCGTAGCCGCGCACGAGCACCAGGAGCGCCGCGGCGAGTTCCGCACGGCGCGCGCGCTGGGCGGTGAGGTCTGCCCAGGCCTCGTCGACGCGCGCGTTCAGCTGGACCAGCGAGGTGCAGCTCACCCACAGCCAGATGCCGACCGCGGCGGCCAGCACCACCACGATGATGACCGGGATCAGCCAATCCATGCCCAGACTCCGTTCGATTCGCCCCGAACATCCTAATCCGGCACCCGTGCGCAGACCGTGGCGAGATGGCTCACTCCCAGCGGTTACCCACCCAGCACACGGTCGAGATAGGGGTTGCGGAACAGCCTCGAGGGATCGAGGCGGTCCCGGAGGGCGACGAAGTCGTCGAAGCGCTCGTAGCGCGAGTGAAGGGTGGCCGCGTCGAGCGTGTGCATCTTGCCCCAGTGCGGGCGGCCGCCGTGCGCGAGCATGATCTCCTCCACGGCCGTGAAGTACTCGGTGGGATCCTCTCGCCAGTAGCGGTGCACGGCGATGTACCCGGACACCCGACCGTGCGCCGTCGACAGCCACAGGTCGTCTGCCGCAGCGAAGCGCACCTCGATGGGGAAGGTCACCCGCCAGCCGTTCTCGTCGATGAGGGCCCGCACGCGGTCGAACGCCTCCCGCGTCCGTTCGACGGGCAGCGCGTACTCCATCTCACGGAAGCGCACCCCTCGCGCGGTCGCGAACACGTTCGAGGACAGGTCGGTGAACTCGCGATCGCCCCACAGGCGCACCGCCGCGCGGTTGATCGTCGGAGCCGTGCTCGGGATGGCCGATCCGACATCGCAGACGGCGCGGTGCACATAGGTGCCGACGAGCGTGTCGTCGAGCCATCGGCCCACGGGCGAGAGCGGGTGGCGCGGCGCGCTCTCGGGCAGCCGCGTGTTCGTCTTGGTCATGGCCCGATCGGTGTGGGGGAACCAGTAGAACTCGAAGTGGTCGGTCTCCTCCACGCGGGTCGGCAGGCTGTCGAGGGCGGCGGCCAGCGGCTCGGGCCGCTCCACGGCGTGGAGAACGAACGCCGGGACGCACCGCAACGTCACCTCGACGACGATCCCGAGCGCACCCAGTCCCACCACGACCGCGGGCAGCAGCTCCGCGTTCTCGTCCCGGTCGACCCGCAGCAGTCCGCCGTCGGCGGTGACCAGGGTCACACCCTCCACCTGCGCGGCGACCCCGCCGAAGCGCAGACCGGTGCCGTGGGTGCCCGTGGAGATCGCACCGGAGATCGACTGGCGGTCGATGTCGCCGAGATTCTCCATGGCCAGCCCGTGCGGCGCCAGCAGTCGGGTGAGATCGTGCAGCCGCGTGCCGGCGAGCACGGTCGCCTGTCCGCGGTCGGGATCGACACGGACCAGGCCCGACAGGTCGCACAGGTCCAAGAGGACGCCGTCGGTGACCGCGATGGGGCTGAAGCTGTGGCCGGCGCCGACCGCCTTCACCGTCAAGCCCCCGGCCCTGGCGGCGGTGACCGCACGCTGCACCGCGCCCACGGTGCGTGGAAACTCCACTCGCTGCGGACGGGCGCTGGCGCTGCGGCCCCAGTTCTGCCAGATGCCGCCCATGCGGGTCATAGGAAGGACTTCCCCTCGCCGCGGTACGTGAGCGCCTCGCCGACGAGGGCGCCGGCCTCCACGAGGTGGTAGCGGTCGACGCGCTCGGCGAGCTCGCCGCTCTTGGCGTGCCGGAACCAGACCCGGTCGCCGACCCGCAGGGCGCGGGCCGCGTCGCCGCGCAGCGGGGTCTGCACCTCGCCCGAGCCCTCGCGGGCCACGGTCGAAAGCCCCTCCGGCCAGATCGGCCGCGGCTGACGGGAGGCGACCGGCGGGCCGGACGCGATCCAGCCGCCGCCCAGAACGGTCGCGATATCGGCCTGCGGCTTTCGGACCACCTCGAGGCCGAAGGCCGCGGCCGGGGCAGGGTCGAAGGCGCGATAGCCGTCGAACAGGTGGCCGGCCAGCAGGCCGCTGCCGGCCGTCAGCTCGGTGACCGCAGCGTCGGCGGCGGTGGATTCCAGTGATCCCGTGCCTCCGCCGTTGACGAACGCGAGCGGGGCGATCCGGCGGAGCCGTGCGACGATCGCCGCGCGGCGCTCGTGCAGCTCTGCCGCCGAGCGGCGCTGCATCCACCGGACGACGGCGTCACCCGGTCCGGTCTTGTCGCCCTGCCCGGCGATCTGCGCCTCGTACATCATCAGGCCGACCAGCTCGAAGCCCTCGCGGGCCACGATCGCGCGGCCCAGCGCCTCGACCTCGTCGGGGGTGTGCACGGGCGACCGGCGCACGCCGATGTGGCCGAGGACCGGCGCGCGCCACGATGCGTCCGCGTCGATCGCGACGCGGAGGCGAGTGCGCGAGCGCGGACCGGCGACACTGTCCACCAGGTCGAGCTGCGCGAGGTCGTCCACCATCAGCGTGATGCGCGCGGCCGCCCGCTCATCGCCGGCCAGCCGCGCCAGCGCGGCACGATCGACCGTCGGATAGCCGATCACGATGTCGTCATGCCACTGCGCGAGCCACAGCGCCTCCGGCAGCGTGAAGGCGAGGATGCCGCGATACCCGGGGAGGGCGAGCGCGGCATCCATCAGCGCCCGCGATCGCACAGACTTGCTCGCCACGCGGATCGGCACGCCGCCGGCGCGCACGACCAGATCGAGGGCGTTGTAGCGCAGCGCCTCGACCGAGACGGCCGCGACAGGGCCGCTCACCGCGCGCAGCGCACGCGAGACCGCCTCCCAGTGCGCGGCCGGATGCCGCCACGAGGGAGACGCTGACGGGGGATTCAGCAGATCGATGCTCATCGGCGCGCTCGCTTCGGGTGCGGGCGTGCCCGCTTCGGGTGCGGGCGCGTTCGCTCCACTCTAGACGGTCGGCGGTCGGTGCCCCCACCGGGATTCGAACCCGGACTGAAGCGGGTTTAAGCCGCCTGCCTCTGCCGGTTGGGCTACGGGGGCCGGACGCGAAACGGCGCCGCCGCCCAGATTACCTCCGGGCGCGGCGCCGTCAGCGCAGTACGCGACCTGTCAGCTCGCGGCGACCTTCTGCTTCTCGGCTCCGGACGCCTTCGGCGCGGCGGGCGCCTCGGCCGGCTGGGCCGGACGCGGGCGCGCGGCGAACTCCTCGAAGACGTAGCGGGGGTTCTGCACCGTCGACAGATTGACCAGGTCGCGACCGAGCCAGAAGTTGTTCCACCAGCCCCACAGCACGCGCCACTTGCGCTCCCACGACGGCATGGCCAGGCCGTGGTAGCCGCGGTGCGCGAACCAGGCGAGCAGGCCCGTGAGCGCGATCTTGCCGGACTGGAAGACGCCGATGTAGAGGCCGAGCCCCGCCACCGCGCCGAGGTTCTTGTGGAAGTACTCCTTCGGCACCTCACCGCGCAGGACCGCCACGAGGTTCTTCGAGAGGAGCTTCGCCTGACGCACCGCGTGCTGGGCGTTGGGCACGCAGTAGCCGCCCACGCCGCCGCCGGTCAGGTCGGGCACGGCCGAGACGTCGCCGGCCGCCCAGGCGCCGTCGACGACCTCGTCCTCGGTGCCCACGCGCAGGTCGGCGCGGGTGCGGATGCGGCCGCGCTCCTCGACGGGCAGATCGCCGCCGCGCACCACGGTCGGGTTCGCCATGACGCCCGCGGTCCAGATGATGAGGTCGCTGGGCAGGGTCTCCCCCGTCGACAGCTCGACGTTGCCGCCGACCGCGCCGGTGACCTGCGTGTCCAGGTGCACGTTCGCGCCGCGCTTGGCCAGGTTCTTCAGCACCCACTCGCTCGTCTTGAGCGAGACCTCGGGCATGATCCGGCCCATCGCCTCGATGAGGTGGAAGTGGGTGTCCTCGAACCGGAGCTGCGGGTAGTTCTTGAGCAGCGCCGACGCCAGCGAGCGCAGCTCGGCGAACACCTCGATGCCCGCGAAGCCTCCGCCGACGACGATGACGGTGAGAAGACGGTCGCGTTCGGGGCCGGCGGGCAGCTGCGCCGCCTTGTCGAAGTTCGACATGAGACGGTCGCGGATGGCGACGGCCTCTTCGATCGTCTTCAGTCCGATCGCGTTGTCGGCGATGCCCGGGATCGGGAAGGTGCGCGAGACGGCACCGGCGGTGACCACGATCTGGTCGTACTCGAACTGATACGGCTCACCCGCGATCGGGGTGATCGTCGCGACCTTGTGCGCGTGATCGATGCCGGTGACCTTCGCGGCCACGACGTGCGTCTTCTTGAGGTGGCGGCGCAGCGCGACGACGGAGTGGCGGGCCTCGATCGAACCTGCGGCGACCTCGGGGAGGAACGGCTGGTAGGTCATGTAGGGCAGCGGATCGACGATCGTGACGTCCGCCTCGCCCCGGCGAAGGTGCTTCTCGAGTTTCCAGGCGGTGTAGAAGCCTGCGTATCCGCCACCGACGATGAGGATCTTGGGCACGGTGTTGGTCACGGTGGGAGTACTCCTGTGAGGGTCAGCGGCTCGGCGCGCGGGACGACATTCGGATGCGTCGGACAGCAGCGGTGACGCCGAGCGCCACCAGTATAGCGCCGGCGGTGACCGCCATCAGCGGAAGGGTGCCGTACAGCAGGGTATCGCCGGATGGCAGCAAGGGCGACTCCGGGCGGGCGGCGGATTCCGCCGGCGGGAGCGGAGCGATCTCCACGGCCTGTGTCGACGGCTCGGCGATCGGGTCTCCCTGGGCGCGCCGGTACAGCCGGATCCACTCCGAGATGCTCCCCATCGGATTGGCCTCCACGAGCGGGACGGATGCCTCGACCGCCGCCGCGGCATCCACGAGCCCGTATCCGTAGATCGGATCGGGCACGGCGGTCGCACCGGCCGCGGGGTCGGCGGTGCGGATGATGCGGTTGATGACGTTCGCCGCATCGAGCTCCGGGTGAGCGGCTCGCACGAGCGCGGCGATCCCGGTCACGATCGGGGCGGCGCCGCTGGTGCCCTCCCACTCGACGACGCGGCCGTCGGCCGAGACACCCAGCAGCTTCTCGCTCGGAGCCGAGACGCCGATGGTGATGCCCTGGGTCGAGGCTTCCACACTCGCACGGCCGTTCGGGTCGACGCCCCCCACCGTCAGCACTCCGGGAATCGTCGCCGGCGCTCCCACGCGCGAGGTTCCGCTGCCCCGGTTGCCGGCGGCGACCACGATGACGACATCGTGCTCGGCCGCGTACAGGAACGCCTGGTCCCAGCTCTCGTCCCAGTCGGGGGTGTTCGTCGTGAAGGAGAGGTTGATGATGTCGGCGCCGTTGTCGACCGACCACCGGATGGCCCGCGCGATCTGGTCGGTGAACGAGACGGCCGATGTGGTGCCGAAGCCGACCGACACCGACAGCAGCTCGGCCTCGGGCGCCACCCCGATCATCCCCGCGTCGGAGCCGGTGCCCCGGCCGGCCGCGAGAGAGGCGACCCAGCTGCCGTGGTTGCCGTCGACCGCACCCACGGGCGTGCGGCCGTCGTCGGAGCCGACGCCGGACACATCGGTGCCCGCCGCCACGGCGCCCGCGAACTCCACGGGGCCGCGGCCGATGCCCGTGTCGATGATGGCGATGCGCACGCCCTCGCCGCGCGTGGTCTCCCACGCCTCCTCGATGCCGTACTCCTCGAGCCAGTACTCCGCCGCCCGCACGCGGTCGACCTCCGCCGCGGCGGGAGACGGCGTGGGAGTCTGCTCGGGCTCGTCGGGTGTCGACGCCGCGACCGGTGCGACCGGGCTCAGCGCCAGCGACAGCGTCAGGACGGCCGCGGCGGCGAGCCTCATCCGCCGCTTCCGGGCTCGGCGCACACGCAGCGCTGGGGCGACCACGACGAGCGCTCGAGCGCGAGGTCGCCGATCGGGTTGACTCCCGGGCCGGCCGCCAGCGCATGCGCGGCGACCGCGTGCAGGCACTTCACCCGCGTCGGCATGCCGCCCGCGGAGATCTCGTCGATCTCGTCGACGTGACCGAACTGCTCGCGATCGGCCAGATACGCGCGGTGCGCGCTCTCGTAGCCGGCGGCGACGTCCGCGTCGGATGCGAGCAGGTCGGCGAACTCCCGCATGACCTGCGTCGCCTCCAGCGTCGACATCGCGATCGTCGCGCCCGGGTGGGTGAGGTAGTAGAACGTGGGGAACGGCGTGCCGTCGGGCAGGCGCGGAGCGGTCGCCGCAACGGTGGGGTTGCCGCACACGCAGCGCGCGGCGATGCCGACGACACCGCGGGCGGGCCGGCCGAGCTGCTGCTGGAGCACGGCGAGGTCGTTGTCGCTGACCGGGGCGAAGGGCGGAGTCGTCACGCGGAATACAGTAGCGAGGACTGCTGGACGCGCGCTGACCGGGAGTGCGGCATCCCGTGCCCGGTCTACGGCGCCGGTGTGCCGGTGGAGGTGGGCGCCGGGTCGGGAACGCCGATCGTGGGGGCGGTGACGCCGGCCGACAGACCCGCCTCCGTGACGGAGCGCACGAGCTGGGTCATCCAGTCGGTGCGGGTCTGCTCCACGTCCTCGCTCACGGGAGCCTGCTCCTGGGGTGCGCGCTCGGGGGGGAGGTCGTTGTCCACGAGGTAGACGACCTCGCCGGGTCGCACGTAGTAGAGGCGCTCGCGCGCCTGGGTCGTGATGTACGCGGGATCGGTCCAGCGCTCCCGCTGCGCCTCGAGGTCGTCGACCTGCTCCTGGCTCAGCTGCACGGTCGCCCGCAGCGCCTCGATCTGCTGCCGCTGGGCCACGAAGGTGCCGATCGTGGGCACGAGGACGAAGGCGGCCAGCACGACGAGGCCGAGCATGATGACCATGAACCCGGAAAGGCGAATGCCCCCGAGCCACTCGCGCACGTCGAGTCGACGGCGTGCACGGCGGGGCCCGGGGGCGGGAGCGGGGGGAGCCGCCTTCTTCGTCACGGCTCCCCCTCTCGTGTCGTTCAGCCCTTGTAGCGCGGGAAGGCGGCGCGACCGATGAAGGTCGCCGCGTCGCCGAGTTCCTCTTCGATGCGCAGAAGCTGATTGTATTTCGCCACGCGCTCGCTGCGGGCGGGCGCGCCGCTCTTGATCTGACCGGCCCCGGTGGCGACCACCAGGTCGGCGATCGTGGTGTCCTCGGTCTCGCCGGAGCGGTGCGAGAGCATCGCGGTGTAGCCGGCGCGGTGCGCCATGTCGACGGCATCCAGCGTCTCCGACAGCGTGCCGATCTGGTTGACCTTCACCAGCAGCGAGTTGCCGACGCCCATGTCGATGCCCTTCTTCAGGCGCGTCGGGTTGGTGACGAACAGGTCGTCGCCCACCAGCTGCGTCTTCGCACCGAGCGCGTCGGTGAGGGCCTTCCAGTTGTCCCAGTCGTCCTCGGCGAGGGCATCCTCGATCGTGACGATCGGGTAGTCGTTGACGAGACCGACGTAGTACTCGGTGATCTCGGCGGCGGTCCAGTCCTTGTTGTCGAGGCGGTAGACGCCGTCGTTGAAGAACTCGGTCGCGGCCACGTCGAGGCCGAGCGCGATGTCGGAGCCCGGCGTGAAGCCGGCCTTCTCGATCGCCTTGACGAGGAAGTCCAGGCCCTCGCGGTTGCTCGGCAGGTCGGGGGCGAAGCCGCCCTCGTCGCCGAGGCCGGTGGCGAAGCCCGCCGCCTTCAGCTCGCCCTTGAGCACGTGGTAGACCTCGGTGCCCCAGCGCAGCGACTCGGAGAACGTCTCGGCGCCGATCGGGGCCAGGAAGAACTCCTGCATGTCGATGCCGTTGTCGGCGTGCTCGCCGCCGTTGATGACGTTGAACAGCGGAACGGGCAGGATGTGCGCGTTGGGTCCGCCGAGGTAGCGGAACAGCGGGAGGTCGGCGCTGTCGGCTGCCGCCTTGGCCACCGCGAGCGAGACGCCGAGGATCGCGTTCGCGCCGCAGCGCGACTTGTTGTCGGTCCCGTCGGTCTCGATGAGGATCTCGTCGATGATGCGCTGCTCGCTCGCGTCGATGCCCTCGATCGCGGGGCCGAGCTCGTCGATGACGGCGGCGACGGCCTTGAGCACGCCCTTGCCGCCGTAGCGGCCCTTGTCGCCGTCGCGCAGCTCGTACGCCTCGAATGCGCCGGTCGACGCGCCGGAGGGGACGGCTGCCCGCTGGACGATTCCGTCGTCGAGGAGCACCTCCACCTCGACGGTCGGGTTTCCGCGCGAGTCGAGGATCTCGCGCGCGCCTACAGCCTCGATCAGTGCCACTGGGGACTCCTTAGCTTGTGGAGGGTGGTTCTTCGGAGCGTCGTCGGTCCGCCCCTGAGTCTAGTGATTCGGGATGCCGCGGCCAGAGCCATCCGCGACATCGACGCCCGCGGCGCCGGCCGTCAGCGCAGGAGGGCGATCGCGATGCCGTCGTAGCCCTTCAGGTCGAGGGTCTGCACGGCGGTGGCGTCGAAGCGCGGATCGCGGCCGAGCATCTCGAGGCCGCGCTGGGTGCCGATCACCTGCGGGTTCTCCGTCGCGGGGTTGGCGACCTCTCCCCCGCGGCCGATGTTGTCGACGATGACGAGCGTCCCGGTGCGGCCGAGCCGCGCGGCCCAGTCGAGGTAGATCGTGTTGGACTCCTTGTCGGCGTCGATGAATACGAGGTCGAAGGGCGCGTCGGCGGAGAGGGTCGGCAGCACGTCGGCCGCCCGTCCGACCATGATGTCGACCTTGTCGGCCTCGCCCGCGCGCTCGAGATTGGCGCGGGCGACCTGCGCGTTCACCGGCTCCGCCTCGATCGTGACCACCCGCCCGTCGGCGGGCAGCGCCCGCGCCAGCCAGATCGTGGAGTACGCGCCGAGGGTTCCGATCTCGAGCACCCGGCGGGCTCCGCTGAGCCGGGCCAGCAGGTGGAGGAGCTTGCCGTTGACCGGCGCCACCTCGATCGCGGGCAGCCCGGCCGCCCGCTGGTCGGCGACGGCGGCGTCGAGCACCGGGTCGTGTCCGACGAGGGTGTCGGTGAGGTAGGCGTCGACGCGGCGCCACAGGTCGGGGGTGGGCTCTGCCATGCCCCCAGCCAACAAGCGATGGGATGCCGCGTCAACCGACCCGCGGCATCCCGGTGTCCTCACTCGGCGTCGGCGCGGGCGCGCAGCCCCTCCAGCAGCGCGGCCCCGGTCGCCGCGTCATCGACCGTGACCACGAACGGCTTCTTCCCGGTGCGGGCGACCTCGATCGCCTCGCCGGTGCGCAGCACGACGCCGAAGCGGCCGTCGGCGGCCAGGCGCAGGCCCCATCCGCCGAACTGGCCCATCGGGTCGACCTCGATGACGGAGGCGTGCTCGATCCGCTCGAGGGGCACCCGGAAACGCGGGATGCCGAGCACGGAGTCGACGGCGAGCCCGTGCTCGTCGACCCGGACGTGGAACGTGGCCGTCGTCGCGACGAGCACCAGCAGCACCAGCGCGACACCCGTGAGGATCCAGGCCACGGTGGTGTCGGCGCCCACCACCCATGCCCCGATGGCCAGTCCCACGATCAGCAGCACGGCCGACACGAGCACGATGAGACCCGCACGGGCGATCGAGACGTGCCGCATCCACACCGCGGTCTCGCCGGGGGTCAGTGCCAGCGGAGCGGCGGCCGCCGTCGAACCGGGGGCGGGGTAGTCCCGCGGCTGCGCGAACCAGGCGATCACCCCGATCGCGACGGCGAGCGCGAAAACGGGGAGGATCGCCGGCCAGAACGGCAGCTCCACGGTCGCGGGGTCCTGCACGTCGATCTGGATGACAAGCGTCCAGGTGAGGAGCACGGTGATCAGCACGGTCGTGGCCGCCGAGAGCGAGCCGAGGAGTCGATAGCTCGCGCCGCGGTCGCCGCGGCGCAGACCGGGGAGCGCGCAGAGGGCGAGGAGGGCGGGGATGCCGAGCCCCAGCACCGCGGTCATGAGGGGGTTCAGCCACGACGGGGCGAACCCGTCGGGCAGGCCCGACGCGCGCCAGTGCGAGGCGACGACGTCGGGAACGCGCGGGAGCGCCACGAGCTGCACCACCACGGCGATGACGGTGAGCGTGATGGGCAGGATCAGCGCGACGGCGACGAACCGGCCGATCGTGTGCGGGGTGCCGGCGGGGCGGTGGTCAGTCATCGTGGGTGAACTCCTTCACGAGAGCGGCGAGGACATCGGGCGAGACACCCTTCGCGCGGGCGGATCGGACGAGCTGCGCCACCTGGTCGCGCAGCGACGCGAGGTCGCCGGCCGCATCGGTGACGACGGCGCCGCGGCCGCGGCGCATATCGAGGAGCCCCTCGTCGCGCAGCTCCTGGTAGGCGTGCAGCACGGTGTGCACGTTGATGCCGAGCGCGCCCGCGACCTCACGGGCGGCCGGAAGGCGGTCACCCGGGCGAAGTCGGCCTGAGGCGGCATCGGAGCGGATGGAGGCGGCCACCTGCGCGAACAGCGACACCTCACTGGCGGGATCGATTCTGAGCAGCACAGCACTACTCTATATGAACTAGAACAACTCCAAGTTGTCGGCGTTCCACAATCGGTTTCGGACCCGGCCGCCGGCTGCGGCATTCTGTCCGCATGCGCGTGACCCCCCGACGACTGGCCATCGGCATGAGCCTGTGGGCTCCCAACCTCTGGAGCGGCATCCGCGTGAAGCGGTTCGCCGACGACTGGACCAGCGCGGTCGTGGAGCTGCACGTCAACCCGATCACCCGCAACTACGTGGGCACGGCCTTCGGCGGGTCGATGTCCGCGATGACCGATCCCTACTTCTTCATGCTCGTGATGCACCAGCTCGGTCGCGATCACGTGGTCTGGGACACGCGCGGCGAGATCGAGTTCGTCAAACCCGGCCGGGGCGTGCTCACGGCGCACTTCTCGGTGCCACTCGAGAAGGCGGAGGAGCTGCGGGAGCGCGCGCGGGGCGGGGCGAAGGTGCTCGAGTGGTTCGAGACCGACATCGTGGATGCCGCGGGTGAGGTCGTCGCGCGCGTGCGGCGAGAGGTCTACGTGCGGGAGAAGCGACGCGTCACCGAGGCGTCGGCGCGCTGAGGGCATCGACCAGCGCCGGCAGCAGCGCGTCCGCCGTGCGGCGATAGCCGAGAGCGCTCGGGTGGAAGCGGTCGAGGCTGAACATCTCCTCGGGCTGCGAGACGAAGAACGGCCCGACCGCGCGGCCGAGCGGGACGACGTGCGCACCCGCCTCCCGCGCCGTCGTCGCCTGGGCAGCCGCCAGCTGGCGCGACAGCCGCCCGCCGAGCGTCCGCAGCGGCTGCGGGACCGGTCGCAGTGCGCCGAGATCGGGGCAGGTGCCCACCACGACCGCCGCTCCCCTCGCCCGCAGGCGCTCGATCGCCCGTCGCAGGTGGGCGGTCGAGGCCGACACGGGCACCCGGTGCGTGACGTCGTTCCCGCCGACCACGATGACCGCGACATCGGGCGCGCAGTCCGCGGGGAGGGCGTCGATCTGCGCGTCCAGCGCCGAGGACTCCGAGCCGACGACCGCGGCGGTGCGCAGGCGCACCGGACGGCGCAGGCGACGCCCCAGCGCCCGCGCGAGGCGCGCGCCGAGCGTGTCCTTGCGCCGCAGCGCCCCGAGCCCGGCGGCGATCGAGTCGCCGAGCACGACGAGTTCGATCGGCTTCCCCGCCTGCGACTTCCGCCACACGCGGTCTGCATCGATCGCCTCCTCGCCGAGCGGCTTGCCGATCCGCCGTCGGGCGATCGCCGCCTGCCGAATGAGCACGAGGCGCGTGCCGAGCAGCAGGGCCGCGACCCCCGCGAGCGCCCCGACCGTCCGCACGACCACGCTCGTCCCGCTCATGTGCTCGATTGGACACGGCAGCGGTGAACTCCCGCTGACGGCGAGGTGTCCACGAGCGCACGTTCGGTTCGCGCGGGAGCGCTAGGGTTCGCTCGTGAGTGCCCCCGCCCTGCAGCGCCGCCTCGGCCTGGCCGACGCCGTGTTCCTCGGGCTGGGCTCCATGATCGGCGCGGGGGTGTTCGCGGTCTGGGCTCCCGCCGCCCAGGCTGCGGGAACGGGCCTGCTCCTGGGGCTCGCGATCGCGGCGGTGGTGGCCTTCGGCAACGCCACCTCGACCGCGCAGCTGGCCGCCGCACATCCCACCTCCGGGGGCGCGTACGCGTACGGGCGTGCCGAGCTCGGTCCGTGGTGGGGGTTCGTCGCGGGCTGGGGGTTCGTCATCGGGAAGACGGCGAGCTGCGCCGCGATGGCGCTCACCTTCGCCGCGTACGCGGCGCCCACCGGGTGGGAGCGACCGGTCGCGATCCTCGCCGTGCTCGCCCTGGTGGCCGTGAACGCGTTCGGCATCACGCGTACCGCCCAGCTCACCCGGGCGATCGTGGTGGTGGTTCTGCTGGGGCTGGCTGTCGCCGTCGCGGCGACGACGGCGGCGCCCGATCCCGCCGGTCTCGCCGACGGCGCGCCGCTCTCCGGCGGCTGGTACGGCATCCTGCAGTCGGCGGGTCTGCTCTTCTTCGCGTTCGCGGGGTACGCCCGCATCGCCACCCTGGGCGAGGAGGTGCGGGATCCCGGCCGCACGATCCCCCGCGCGATCGTGCTCGCGTTCGCCGGGGCCGTCGTCGTGTACGCGGTCGTCGCGGTCGCGGTGCTCACCACGCTCGGAGCGCCGGCGACCGCGGCGTCGACCGCTCCGGTCGCCGACGCCGTGCGGGCCTCGGGGTGGGAGTGGGCGCCGCCGATCGTGCGCGTGGCGGCCGCCGCGGCATCCCTCGGCGCGCTCCTCGCGCTGATCGCCGGTGTCGGCCGCACGACGTTCGCCATGGCACGCGAAGGGGATCTTCCGGCGTTCCTCGCGACCGTGCACCCGCGATGGCACGTGCCGCGCCGCGCCGAGATGGTCGTCGGAGCCGTCGTCGTGACCGCCGTGGCCCTGGTCGACCTCAGAGGCGCCATCGGCTTCTCGTCGTTCGGTGTGCTGCTGTACTACCTGGTCGCGAATCTGGCCGCCGTCGCTCAGCGCGCGCAGGCGCGCCGCTACCCGCGCGCGCTCGCGGTCATCGGAGCGAGCGGGTGCGGCATCCTGGCCCTCACCCTGCCCTGGCAGGCGGTCGTCGCCGGCGTCGGCGTGCTCGCTCTGGGGGTCGCGTACCGGCTCGTGCGGCTGCGGCTCACGCGAGCGGCTTGACCTCGAGGTCCTCCCGCACGGCCCCCGGGCTCACCGTCGCGAAGCCCGTGTAGCCGTCGGCGGCGGCGCGCTCCAGCAGCGCCTTGAGGTTCTTCGTGCGCGTCTCCAGCCGCACGCGGGAGCCCTCCGACACGAGCGCCGCCTTCAGCGCCACCAGTTCCGACACCGGCACGTCGCGGGCGTGCACGAGCACGATCGCCCGCGCTCCGCCGGCGTCGGAGGCGTCGACGAGGTCGACGATCCGCTCGAAGCCGATCGAGAACCCGACCGCGGGCACCTCCTGGCCGAGGAAGCGGCCGATCATGCCGTCGTACCGGCCGCCGCCGCCGAGAGAGTAATCCACCGACGGGTGCGCCAGCTCAAAGATCGTGCCCGTGTAGTAGCCCATGCCCCGCACGAGGAACGGGTCGAACACGAGCGGGATGTCGGTTGCGGCGCCGCGCGCCGCCGCGACCGCCTCGCCGATGCCGACCAGGTGAGCCACGACGTCGTCGGGCGCGCTCTCGGGCAGGAGCTTGCGGATCTGACGCTCGCCGTACGGATTGTGCTCGAGCGTGACAGGCCGCGTGAGGAAGGCGTCGAACGCGTCCACGGCCGCCGGCGTGACATTGCGCTCGCGCAGCTCGGCGACGATCCCCTGCGAGCCGATCTTGTCGAGCTTGTCGATCGTGATGAGCACACCCGGGCGCTCCTCGGGTGCGAAGCCGAAGGCATCCAGCATCCACTCGAGCACGCGCCGGTCGTTGATGCGCACGGTGCCGCCGCGCAGGTCCAGCGCGTCGAGCGTGTCGAGGGTCGCCACGATCAGCTCCGCCTCGGCGCGTGCCGACGGGTCGCCCATGATGTCGATGTCGCACTGCACGAACTGGCGGTAGCGCCCCTTCTGCGGACGCTCGGCGCGCCAGACCGGCGCGATCTGGATGCTGCGGAAGACCGTCGGCAGGTGGCCCCGGTGGGTGGCGTAGAAGCGGGCCAGCGGCACCGTCAGGTCGTAGCGCAGGCCGAGGTCGGTGAGGTTCGCCGGCTCGTCGGCCGCCGCGCGGATGGCGTCGGCGTCGAGACCCCGGGCGAGCACGTTGTACGCGAGCTTCTCGTTGTCGCCGCCGATGCCCGAGTGCAGCCGCCCGTACTCCTCGACGACCGGGGTCTCGATCTCGTCGAAGCCGTGCGCGCGGTAGCGCTCGCGGATCACGGCGAGCACGCGCTCGCGGCGGGCCTTGTCGGCGGGGAGGAAGTCGCGCATGCCGCGCGGAGGGTTCACGGTGGGCACCGAACCATTGTTCCAGGTCGCTGCGCTCCCCTGGATCCGGTGGCGCGCCGCTCCCCCGGATCAGGTGATCCGCCGGGAACAGGACGATGCGCCCGAAAAGCGACCTGTCTGCGCCGGATCACCTGATCTCGGCGAGGGCGGGCGTCAGGCGGCGGGACCGGCCTCGGCCGCGCGCACGTCGTCCTGCAGGCGGCGCAGGCGTTCCCGGAGGGCGCGCTCCGCGTCCCAGCCGTGCTCGCGGGCGAGCGCGGCCAGCGCGAGAAGTGCGTCGCCGAGCTCCGCCTCCGTCGTCGGCGAGGAGGCTGCGGCCGGCACCGGAGGGAGAGTGGATGCCGCGACCGGCCGCACCCGCCCGACCAGCTTCTGGGCGAGGGCGAGACTCGGCATGCGGTCGCTCACGCCGTCGAGCACGCTCGTGCGGGTGCGCTTCTCCGCGGCCTTCGCCGCGTTCCAGTGCACCAGCACCTCTTCGGGCGTCTGGGCGACCGCGTCGGCGAACACATGCGGATGGCGGCGCACCATCTTCTCGCTGAGCCCGCGGGCGACGTCATCGATGTCGAACGGCGCCTGCGCGTCGCGCGAGGCGATCTCGGCGTGGAAAAGGACCTGCCACAGCAGGTCGCCGAGCTCCTCCTGGAGCTCGGCGCGCGTGCCGGCCTCGACGGCGTCGATGAGCTCGGCCGACTCCTCCTCCAGGTACGGCACGAGGGCGCGGTGGTCGATCTGCTGGGTCCACACGCAGCGGTCGCGCACCGCGCGCATGACCTCTGCCGCCTCGCGGAGGGGATCGGTCGTGCGCGGCTGGTCGGTCACGTCGTCGCGGTCGCCGCGGCCCGTCGGTAGGTCCATGCCCGCCACGATACGAGAGCTCCGGCCAGCACGAGCGAGATGATCGAGCCGGCGAGCACGCCCAGCGTCGCCTCGTCCCGCAGCAGCGGGTCGCCGGCGAAGGCGAGCTCCGACAGCAGCAGCGACACCGTGAACCCGATGCCGCCGAGGGCTCCCGCGGCCATGAGGTCGGTGAAGGTGAGCTCCGGCGCGTTGCCGTCGCGCGCGCCGACCCGCAGCGAGATCCAGCCGAAGAGCGAGATGCCGACGATCTTTCCGACCGGAAGAGCCACCAGCACACCCCAGAACGCGGGTGAGAGCTCGCTCATCGAGATCGCCGGGATGGTCACCAGCGCCGCCGAGAACGCGAACAGCGGGAGCACGACCGCGTTCACCCACGGCTCGAGCGCGTGGCGCGCGTGCAGGGCGGGCCGCTGGGCCATCGCGAGGCCGAGCGCGACGCCCGCGATCGTGGCGTGCACGCCGGAGAGGTAGGTGAGCACCCACACGGCCACCGCGATCAGCACGAGCGCGATCGAGACGACCGCGCGGTTCGACCCGTTCATGCGACGGCTCAGGAAGCCGAACACGATCACCAGGAGAGCTGCCCCGCCGAGGACGGCGTAGTTCACGTCGGTGGTGAACAGCACCGCGATGAACACGATGCCCACGATGTCGTCGAGGATCGCGAGGGCGAGCAGGAACACCCGCAGGGCGGAGGGCAGACCGCGCCCGAACACGGCGAGCACGCCGAGGGCGAACGCGATGTCGGTGGCTGTCGGGATCGGCCAGCCGCGCGCCGAGTCGGAGCCCCACGTGATGGCGGCGAAGATCGCGATCGGCACCAGCACGCCCCCGGCGGCGGCGATCGCGGGCTGGAGCGCCTTCTTGGCCGAGTTCAGCTGGCCGTTGGTCAGCTCGAACTGGAGCTCCACGGCCACCACGAAGAAGAAGATCGCCAGCAGGCCGTCTTGGATCCAGTGGCCGACCGAGAGGTCGAACACGCCCGGGATGCCGAGATGGAAGTCCTTGATCTCGTGCGCCGCCTCGGCGAGCGGGGAGTTCGCGATGACGAGCGCGAGCAGGGCCGAGGCGAGCAGGATGATCGCGGGGAAGCGGGCGGAGCGAAGCAGCGACATAGGGTCCTCAGATCGGGGGGACGACGGGTCATCGCGTCGTCGCCGACCAGACTTCCCGGCACTCCGCGGGCAAGTCTATCGGTCGCCCGGACGCGTGCGTCGCACGATGACGGCCCCGTCACGTCGGCGTAACAGGCGGGCGATAGCGTGGAGGGATGCGTGAACTCACCCAGACCGAAGCGATCGACCTCGTGGGCCGATTCGAGGCCGGGCAGGAGATTCCCGAGCGCATGCGAGCGGATGTGCGCATGCTCGGAGCCCTCCTCGGACGTGTGCTCCGCGAGAGCGGATCCCCCGGGCTGTACGACGACGTCGAGCGGCTGCGGGTGGCGACGATCCAGGCCTACACCGACGAGACGCCCGAGGCGTTCGCGCGCGCGGCGAGGATCGCCGACGCCTTCACCGTGGCGCGTGCCGACGAGGTCGCGCGCGCCTTCACCGCGTACTTCCATCTCGTGAACCTCGCCGAGGAGCATCAGCGCGTGCGGGTGCTCCGCCAGCGCGACGGCCGACCCGACCGCGAGGAGGCCGGCGACTCGGTGGCGGCCGCCTTCGTGCGTTTGGCCGAGGAGGTCGGCGATGACACGGCGCTGCAGCGCCTGCAGGCGCTGCGCTTCCACCCCGTCTTCACCGCGCACCCGACCGAGGCGCGCCGGCGCGCCGTCTCCAGCAGCATCCGCCGGCTCTCGGCCCTGCTGGAGGAGCACGACGGAGCGCTGCGCAACGGCGCCGACGAGCGACGCGCCGAGCGGCGCATGCTCGAGGAGATCGACACCCTGTGGCGCACGGCGCCGCTGCGCGCCGAGAAGCCCTCCCCGACCGACGAGGTCCGCGCGGTCATGGCCGTGTTCGACGAGACCCTCTACACCGCGGTGCCGCACGTCTACCGGCGGGTCGACGACGCCCTGCAGGGCCCCGCCGCCGGCAGCCGCTCTCCGATCGTGCGTCCGTTCGTGCGGATCGGGTCGTGGGTCGGCGGCGACCGCGACGGAAACCCGTTCGTGACCGCGTCGGTCACGCGCAAGGCGTCGAAGATCGCGAGCGAGCACGTGCTCATCGGGCTCGAGCGCACCGCGGCGCGCATCGGGCGCGATCTCACCCTCGACGCCACCTCGACGCCGCCCAGCGATGCCCTCGTGGCCCTCTGGCAGCGTCTGCGGGCCGCCGACGAAGACGCGGCGACCGACATCGCCAAGCGCTCGCCCAACGAGCCGCACCGGCGCATCCTGCTGCTGATCGCGCGCAAGATCGCCGCGACGCGCGCGCGTGACGCCGATCTCGCCTACCGCGATCCGGAGCACCTCCTCGCCGACCTGCGGGTGGTGCAGGACTCCCTCGTGAAGGCCGGCGCTCCGCGCCAGGCCTACGGGCACCTGCAGCAGCTGCTGTGGCAGGTCGAGACGTACGGGTTCCACCTCACCGAACTCGAGGTGCGTCAGCACTCGGCGGTGCACGCGAAGGTGCTCGCCGAACTCGAGGCCGGCGGGGAGCGCAGCGAGCTCACCGAAGAGGTGCTCGACGTGTTCCGCGCGATCGTCTTCCTGCAGGAGCGGTACGGGCCGCGCGCCGCGGGCCGCTACGTGGTCTCGTTCACGCAGTCGGCCGAGGACCTCGCCACCGTCCACCGTCTCGCGGCCTACGCCGTCGGCGACGGCGGCACTCTGCCCGTGCTCGATGTCGTGCCCCTGTTCGAAACCTTCGCCGACCTGCAGGCCGCGCCAGGCATCCTCGCCGAGATCGTCACCCACCCCGCCTTCGCGGCGCGTCTGGAGGCCACCGGCCGGCGTCTGGAGGTCATGCTCGGCTACTCGGACTCGTCGAAGGATGTCGGTCCCGTGGCCGCCAACCTCGCGCTGTACGAAGCGCAGGCCAAGATCGCCGCGTGGGCGAAGGAGGAGGGCATCGAGCTCACTCTGTTCCACGGTCGCGGGGGCGCACTCGGCCGCGGCGGCGGCCCCGCCAACTCGGCGATCCTCGCGCAGCCGCCCCACTCGGTCGACGGCCGGTTCAAGCTCACCGAGCAGGGCGAGGTGATCTTCGCCCGCTACGGCGACCCCGCCATCGCCATGCGCCACATCGACCAGGTCGCCGCGGCGATCCTGATGGCCTCCGCTCCCTCGAACGAGGAGCGCAACCGCGCGGCCGCCGACCGGTACGCCGACATCGCGGCCACGATGGACACGGCATCCCGCGGCCGCTTCTTCGACCTCGTGAAGGCGCCCGGGTTCGCGCCGTGGTTCGCCCGCGTGACGCCCATGGAGGAGATCGGCCTGCTCGCCCTCGGTTCGCGGCCCGCGCGGCGCGGCCTGTCGGTGGAGTCGCTCGAAGACCTCCGCGCCATCCCGTGGGTGTTCGCGTGGACGCAGGCGCGCATCAACCTCGCCGGCTGGTTCGGCCTGGGAACGGCGCTGGAGGCGGTCGGCGACGAGGAGCGTCTCATCGAGGCGTACCAGCAATGGCCGCTGCTGCGCACCCTCATCGACAACGTCGCCATGAGCCTCGCCAAGGCCGACGCGCGCATCGCGCGACGCTACCTCGACCTCGGCGACCGCGACGACCTCGCCGATCTCGTCATGGACGAGATGGCGCTGACCCGATCCTGGGTGGTGCGGCTCACCGGCGGCACGGAGCTGCTGGGCAACAAGCCGGTGCTCCAGCGCGCGGTGAAGATGCGCAGCCCGTACGTCGATGCCCTCTCGCTGCTCCAGCTGCGCGCCCTCCGCGCCCTGCGCGACGCCGACCCGTCGGCGCCGGTCGATCCGGAGCAGCAGCGCCTCCTGCTGCTGTCGGTGTCGGGCGTCGCCGCCGGCCTGCAGAACACCGGGTGACATCGAGGATGCCGCGGGCCGCGGCATCCCGCACGCGACGGCTCAGCCGTCGACGCGGTGGTCGTCGGCGTGACGGGCGAGACTGCGCCCGTAGCGCTCGGTGAGCTGGACCATGAGGTCCGGCGTGTCCCGGTCGAGCCCGAAGACATAGCCGGGGAAGTCCAGCTCGCGCTGGGCGGCCCAGATCTCCTCGTGGCGATCGGGCGGCAGGATCTGCACCGGCTCCCCCACGGCGACCCAGCCGATCGGCACGACCGTCTCCCGCGGCAGCGTGGTGCGCAGGTGCACGACCGCGTTGATGCGCACCTCGCTGCGGGCGCCGATGTGCGCGCCGTTGAAGATGCGCGTGCCGGTGGCCAGGAACACCTCGTCGTCGACCACCGCGCCCGACACGCTCGCCATCGGCCCCACCAGCACGTGGTCGCCGATGTGCACGGGGTTCGTGGCGGTCGCGCGGATCAGCGCGTTCTCCATCACGATCACGTTCTCCCCCAGCGTGATCGCCCCGCCCTCGGCCGTGATCACCGCCCCGTGGAGCACCTGGCAGTCGGCCCCGATCGTGACGTCGCCGCTGATGACGGCGGTGGCCGCGATCACGGCATCGGGATGGATGCGGGGCTGGGCCCCGAGGTGCTCGAATCTCATTGCGGCCTCCCCGCGCCGGCAGGCACCGCGATCTGCGTGCCACCACTGAGTCGACTCCCGCGCTCGCACGGATCCGCCTTGTCGCCGACATTCCTATCTTCGACACTGTACGAAAGGAGATCGCCATGCGCACCACCTCACCCGCAGCGATCCTCGTCGGTGTCGCCGCGCTGGTCTGCGCCGGCTGCGCGGCGCCGGTCGATCGGGCCGGCGCGACGTCGGAATCGGTCACGCTCACCTTCGCGAATCCCTACGCGCACCTGGACTACGTCCCGCAGGTGACGGAGTTCGTGAACGCCGTCGAGGAGGTCTCCGGGGGAATGATCACGATCGACCTCCGACACCTCTGGCGCGATTTCGCGCCCGGGTTCGAGAAGAGCACGATCGAGGACGTCGCGGCAGGCGAGGTCGACCTCGCCTGGGTGGGCACCCGCGCGTTCGATCTCTTGGACGAGCCGGCCTTCGCACCCCTGACCGCCCCCTTCGTGGTGGACAGCATGGAGCTGCAGCGCGCCATCGTCGAAAGCGAGATCCCCGCCGCGATGATCGACCAGCTCTCACTCGACGGAGTGATCGCGGTGGGCGTGCTGGCCGGTGGCCTGCGTCACCCGTTCGCCGTGGATGCGCCGATGACCGAACTGGCCGACTTCGACGGCATCACGTTCCAATCGTTCCCGTCCGAGCTCTCTGCGGCCTCGATCAGCGCCCTGGGCGCCCATCCCGTCAGCGACGTGCCCGAGGGGTTGGACGCCGGACTCGACGACGGCAGCATCCAGGGCTTCGAGAAGCAGTTCTCCACCGTCGCCATCAACAACACGGTGCGCTTCGCCCCGTACGTCACCAGCGACGTGGTGCTCTGGCCGGAGACGATCGCCCTGATCGGGAACGCGGCACGCCTGGAGGGGCTCACCCCGACTCAGCGGGAGTGGATCGACGAGGCCGCACAGCAGGCGTCGCTCGCATCGCCGCAGACCACCCCCGACGAGGTCGAGGGCATGACGATGTTCTGCATCGCGGGCGGTCGGATCGATCGAGCCGGCGCAGACGCGATCGCGGAGATGGCGCGTTCTGTCGAGCCTGTGCTCGACGAGATCCGCGCGCTCCCCGGCGGCGCATCCTCGCTCGATGCCATCCTCGCCCTGAAGTCGGAGATCGACGCAGATCCGGTCTCGATCCCCGCCGAGTGCGACCCGGCGGCCACATCTCCCTCGAGCTCCTCGGCCACTGGGGATGCCGAGGAGCTCGAGGGCGTCTACCGGTTCGAGTTGACCGCCGAGGACGCCGAGGCGGCCGGCCGGCCCGACGACCCTCGATACCCCTGGCCCTGGATCACCACGCTGACGCTCGCCGACCACACGTGGAACCACCGCGTGCGAGACGGAAGGCAGGAAGCGGACTACGGCGGCGGCACGTACATCGTCACCGGCGAAGAGCTCACGCTCGTGTGGAGCGACGGCGCACGGATGGAGTTCGGATTCGCGCAGGGCGAGGACGGCGACCTCGTGCTCACGCCGGGTCCGGGCCTGGGCGACGAGGACGCCTGGGTGTGGACGACCAAGACGCTGGAGAAGATCGACTGACCAGAGCGGCTCTCATCCCCGGAGGAACGTGAGCACCGCGAGGACGCGGCGGTGCTGGTCGGGACCTTCGACGAGTCCCAGCTTGTCGAATACATTCCGCACGTGGGTCTCGATCGTCCGCTCCGTGACGAACATCGCCGACGCGATGGCTCGGTTGGTGAGTCCCTCAGCCAGATAGGACAGGACCTCCCGCTCGCGTGCGCTCAGCCGCGCGAGCGGGTCGTCGCGTCGGATCCGAGCCAGCAGCTGGGCGACGATGGTGGGATCGACGACGCATTGCCCGTGGTGGACGCGATCGAGGGCGTCGAGCAGGACGTGCGCGTCGAGGATCCGATCCTTGATCAGGTAGCCGATCCCGTTGGGGCTCTCCTCGATGAGGCGCTCCGCGTAGGCCGACTCCACGTACTGCGACAGCACGAGCACGGCCGTCGCGGGAAGCTCGGCGCGTATCCGCTGGGCGGCGTCCAGCCCTTCAGTCGTGTGCGTCGGCGGCATGCGGATGTCGATGATCGCAGCATCCGGCATCGCGTCCGACACCATCCCCATCAGCTGCGCGACATCGCCCGCCTCACCGACGACGTCGTGCCCGCCTCCGCGCACCGTCTCCACGATGCCGCGTCGCATCAGCAGGGAATCGTCCGCGACCACCACGCGCATGGCCGGAGTCTACGCGGGCGTCTCGGAGCGGGTGGGCACGCGCGCTGACGTGCCCTCGGGCGCGATGGCACCGCCGACCGCCCCGATGCGGTCGACGACGCCTCCACCGACCGGCAGCCGAGGGAACCCCGGTGCACGCACGGTGACCGAGATCGCGACAGCCGATCCTTCGAGAATCACTTCGATATCGGGGGCGCCGCCGGCCGCCGCCGATGCGATCGCTTCGACGGCGAAGAGGTACAGTGCGGCTTCCTCGGCCGCCGCCGCCCGCGGGGGTTCGCCACGCACCGAGACCGCGACCGGGGCTGTGAGCGCATGGCTTCGCAGGGCGGACACGAGACCGTCGTTGGCGAGCACGACCGGGTATATCCCGTGAGCCACCTCCCGCAGATCCTCCAGCGCGGCGCGGGCCTCCCCGACTGCCTGCTCGAGTTCGGCCGCGACCGGCGATCCTTGCCGCCCAGCCGCATCCGCTGCCGCGCGCAGGCGCCACGCGAGACCGATCAGCTCCTGCTGCGCGCCGTCGTGGAGATCCCGCTCCAGTGCCCGGCGGCGCGCGTCCGCAGCCGCCACGACACGGGCGCGCGACACGCGCAGCTCCCGGATCCTCCCGTCCAGCTCGATCCGCAGGGCTTCATTCCCGATCGCGAGACGCAGCGCAGGCCCGATCTCGTCCACGAGCAGGTCGAGATCGCGGCGATGGGTGATGGCGGCGACTTCGCGCCCACCGGACACCACGCGCACGGCCCGCACGTCGGGATCCCGGGGCGCCCCCGACTCGTCCACCCAGCCGTCTGCGACCCGGTACGCGACCCGCAGGGTCGGATCTCCGACGGCCTCGCCGAGAACCCTCTCCCACGACCCGCCGTCAGCGCCGGCGACGATCGCACGCAGCCGTCGTGCACGACCGGCGCCGGCCACGCTGCGCACCAGGTACAGGCCGGCCAGCGCGATGGACCCCGCCGCGGTGATCAGCAGGCCGGCGGCAACCGACCCGTCGGCGGGGTCGGCGTGCGATCCGGGCGCGGCGACGGCGACAACGGCGAGGCCGATGACGACGACGGCACGGGTCGCCGTCGTCGCGGTGAGCCGCCAAGCCGGAGACGACCTCGCGCTCGACGCCTGAATCGTGAGGGAGAGGGCGAGGGCGGCGCAGACCCCGGCCGACAGTGCCCACGCGACATCGACTGCCGGCACCCACGAGAGCAACGCGAACGGACTTCGGCGACAATCCGCCCAGCAGCCGGGGTCGTCGAACGGCTGATACATGGTGAGACGCAGCACCCCGGCGGCCGCGGCGACGACATAGCCCGACAGCACCAGACGCGGCACGATCGGACCCGCGGGCGGCGGCGCAGGGGCGCACAGATGAGCCAATGCCGCCGGCAGCATCACCGCGACAGATCCGGCCAGTGCGCTCAGCACGACCGGCGCTCCGGCCCCCAGGGTGGGCGCCAGCCACGCTGCGGAGGCGAGTGCCAGAGCTGCGGTCCGCCCACCCCGCGCTCGCGTGGAGGCGAGGACGATCGACACCGCGGCGGCCATGAGTCCGGCCACGAGCGCCGCGGACCCCGCCCATGGCGCGCGCATGAGCGGAGTCAGCGTCTGCGCGGGGGTGACCAGCACCGAGATCGCGACGAGGTCGATCGCGATGCACCCGCCCAGCAGCGCCCAGAGCGCGGCCCCCTTCACCGGGCGCTCCCCCGCATTGCGGTCGGAGGCTCCTCCTGCACGCGGCGACCGCGGGTCAGCGGGAACTCGGCTCGTACGGTCGTCCCCCCGCCAGGAGAACCGGAGAGGGTCAGCAGACCACCCCATGCGGCGACGCGATCGCGCAGACCGCCCAGACGTGCGTCGAGAGGCGCGCCTCCGATGCCGTCATCGTGGACCGCGACGACGAGGTCGTCGCCGCCCACGATCTGCACCAGCGCCGCCGCAGCGCCGGAGTGCTTGGCGACATTGGCCAGCGCCTCGGACACGACGTAGTAGACGGCGCGCTCGAGGTCCGGCGCCAGTGCGTCGACACGGATCTCCGTCGACACCGGAACCGGACAGGCCCGGGCCGCCGCATCGACGGCGGCAGTGAGCCCCTGCTCGTCGAGCACTCGCGGGTAGATGCCGGTGCGCACCCGCGCGAGGAGGTCCTCCATGGCCCGCACCGACGCGCGCAGCTCGTCGATCGTCGGCGTCAGTTCCGCCCCGGCGCGATCCGCCGACACGCGCAGCAGATCCGCGACCGCACGCAGTCGGGCACCCGCGCCGTCCGCGACGAGTGATTCCACGCGGCTCTCCTCCTGATCGGACGCCCGCAGGAGTCGCCGTCGCGACTGCGCGAGCAGCTCGGCCTGGTCTGCCAGCCGGGCACGCAGCATGGCGGCCCGCGCGTTGATGCGCACCGCGGTCTCCAGCGTGACCATGGCCGCGGCATCCATCGACACGGTCTCGTCGAGATCGATCTCGACGACGGACCGGTCATCGAGATGCACCCGCCGACGCACCCTCCCGACGGCGGATGTCTCACCCCCGGCCATCGCCGAAACTTCGGCGGTGCTCAGCCGCAGCTGCGGGTCGTCCACCGCCCAGGCGAGGGCGTCCCGGAGCGAGCCTTCCGCGTCCGCCATGGCGAGCACCCTGTCGGGCTCGATACGGGGCCGCACCACCGCTCCGATTCCGAGGAGCACGGCGGCGATGACGAATCCGACTTCGTAGACCAGGAGCGAGGCGGCGGCCGTCGGCGGTCCCGGGTCGACAGCCCGGGCCACCCCGGCCCCGCCCACCGCCAGTCCGAGGACGATGGCCGCGACCGCGGCCACGGTTCGCGAACGCCGGAGCCGCACCGGTGCACGCACGGCGGCCCAGACGGCCAGCGCGGCGTAGGCCCCCGCCCAGGCGGTCGCCCCCGCCGCGGTGCTCCACAGCGCAGGCACTGCGCAGATCGCATACGTCGCGACGATGCCCACCCGTCGGAGCGTCGATCCGGCCCGCGCCGTGGGAGGTGTGAAGGTCGCGTGCACGAGGAACGCGCGGTGCAGGTAGACAGCCTGCGCGGCGACGGCGCCAGCGGGACCGGGGAGGGCGGCGAGATCGCTCGCGAACCAGACGCCACCGGCCGCGACGAGCAGGAGGCCGACGACGGAGCGCGGGCGCGCGACCATCACCAGGACGCCCGTGAGGATCGCGGACGCACCGCTGGCCACGGCGACCGCGTCGGGGCTGCCGACGGCGAGCGCGCCCAGGCACAGCGCCGTCGCGGTCACGACCGTGACCGCATCGATCACCACGATCCGACGGATCATGCTCAGCCGCCTGCTGCGCTCACGCCGAGGCGCTCCGCCCCGGTCTGGCACCAGAGACTAGTGCGCCGGCACCGTGGTGTCAGCCGGTCGCGGCGGTCGCGCCGGGCGCGGCTTCCTTCTTCTCCGGCCACAGCTGTCCCAGCAGCTCCCCCACCCACGCGATGAGATCCGCATCGGCCAGCGGCTCCCCGCCGGCGGACGGCAACGGTACGACCAGGGCGTCGCCACCGGAGAGCAGCTTCGCCTTCGGGTGCAGTCGCTGCAGGCGCACCCGCATCGAATCCGGCAGGTTCGCGGGGGCGATGCGCAGGTTCGGGCCCATGGCCACCACGTCGGCCAGCCCCGCCTGGCCGGCCCGACGTCGCAGCCGCGCGACCGCGAGCAGGCCAGACACCTCGGCGGGCGGCTCGCCGTAGCGGTCGGTGAGCTCCTCGATGACGAGGTCGATCGCGTCGTCCTTCGCGGTGACGGCGGCCGCCGCGGACAGCTTCTGATACGCCTCCAGGCGCAACCGCTCGCTGTCGATGTAGTGCTCGGGGATGCGCGCCTGCACGGGCAGCTCCAGCCGCAGCTCGGTGGGACCCTCGGTCTCCTCGCCGCGGAAGGTCGCCACGGCCTCGCCGATCATGCGCAGATACAGGTCGAACCCCACCCCGGCGATGTGCCCCGCCTGCTCGGCCCCGAGGAGGTTGCCCGCGCCGCGGATCTCGAGGTCCTTGAGCGCGACCTGCATGCCCGAGCCGAGGTCGTTGTTGACGGCGATCGTCTCCAGGCGGTCGGCGGCGGTCTCGCTGAGCGGCTTCATGTCGTCGTAGAGGAAGTACGCGTACGCGCGCTCGCGCGCGCGGCCGACGCGGCCGCGCAGCTGGTGAAGCTGGCTGAGGCCGTACTTGTCGGCCCGGTCGATGATGATCGTGTTGGCGTTCGAGATGTCCAGGCCCGTCTCGATGATCGTGGTCGACACGAGCACGTCGGCCTTGCGCTCCCAGAAATCGTCGACGACCTGCTCCAACGCGTGCTCGCCCATCTGGCCGTGCGCGACGGCGATGCGCGCTTCGGGCACGAGCTCGGCGAGATCGGCGGCGACGCGCTGGATCGACTGCACGCGATTGTGCACGTAGAAGACCTGCCCCTCGCGCAGCAGCTCACGCCGGATGGCCGCGGCGATCTGCTTGTCGTTGCGCGCACCGACGTAGGAGAGGATCGGATGCCGGTCCTCGGGCGGGGTCTGCAGGGTCGACATCTCGCGGATGCCGGTCACCGCCATCTCGAGCGTGCGAGGGATCGGGGTCGCGCTCATCGCGAGGATGTCGACGTTGGTCTTCAGCTTCTTCAGCGAGTCCTTGTGCTCGACGCCGAAGCGCTGCTCCTCGTCGATGATCATGAGGCCGAGGTCCTTGAACAGCACCTTCTCGGTGAGGATGCGGTGGGTGCCGATGACCATGTCGACGGTGCCGTCGGCCAGCCCCGCCACCACCTCGCGGGCCTGCTTGTCGGTCTGGAAGCGCGAGAGCGCCTTCACCTTGACCGGGAAGCCGGCGAACCGCTCGGTGAAGGTCTCGAAGTGCTGCTTGACCAGCAGCGTCGTCGGCACGAGCATCGCGACCTGCTTGCCGTCCTGGATCGCCTTGAACGCGGCACGCACGGCGACCTCGGTCTTGCCGAAGCCGACATCACCCGACAGCAGCCGGTCCATGGGGATCGGCTTCTCCATGTCGGCCTTGATCTCGTCGATCGTCTGGAGCTGATCGGGGGTCTCGGCGAACGGGAACGCCTCCTCCAGCTCGCGCTGCCACGGGGTGTCGGGCCCGAAGGCGTGGCCCTTGGCGGCCATGCGCGCCGAGTAGAGCTTGACGAGCTCGACCGCGATGTCGCGCACCGCCTTGCGCGCCTTGGACTTCGCCTGCGCCCAGTCGCTGCCTCCCATCTTCGACAGAGCGGGGGCCTCGCCGCCCACGTACCGCGAGAGCTGGTCGAGCTGGTCGGTGGGCACGAAGAGCTTGTCACCCGGGTAGCCGCGCTTGCTGGGTGCGTACTCCAGCACGAGGTACTCGCGCTGGGTCTTCACGGCGTTGCGCCCGCCGGAGGAGACCTCGCGCTGGATCAGCTCCACGAACTTGCCGATGCCGTGCGTGGCGTGCACGACGTAGTCGCCGTTCTTCAGCTGCAGGGGGTCGACGACCGCCTTGCGGCGCGAAGCGAGCTTCTTGACGACCCGCTGATCGCCGCCGATCGTGCGGCCGTAGAACTCGTTCTCGGTGAGCACGGCGAGCTTCGCGTCGGCGCACTCGAACCCGCGCTCGAGGGTGGAGACCACGACGTGCGCGACCCCGGGCTCGAAGGCGTCCGCGATGTCGTCGACCTTGCGCGCGGCGATGCCCCGCTCGGCCAGCACGTCGCGCGCGCGCTCCACCAGGCCCGCGCCGGAGGCGGCGACCACGACGCGCCAGCCGTCGGCCAGCAGCGCGCCGACATGGGCTGTGGCGCCGTCGACGTTGCCCTGGAACGACGGCACGGCGGTGCCCGGCACCCGCACGGCGGCAGCGGCCTCCAGGGCGACGTCGATGTCGATCAGGCCCTCGGCACCCGCATCGGCCGCGCCGGAGTCGAACGCGCTGAGCGTCCACCAGACATCGCCGCGGGCGTGGGCGGCGGCCTGCAGCGCGGGCAGGGTCACGAAGTCTCCGGCGCCCAGGTCGATGGGGGTGTCGGCTCCCGCCGTGGCGGCACTCCATGCGGCATCCAGGAACTCGCGGTTGGTCTCGCCGAGGGTCATCGCGCGGGTGACGGCACGCTCGGGGTCGACGAGGGCCACGCCCGCCCCCTCGGGCAGGTAGTCGACGAGCGTCACGAGCGTGTCGAGCACGGCGGGCAGGAGCGACTCCATGCCCTCGACCGGGATGCCCTCCGACATCTTCTCGAGCATGCCGCGCAGGCCCGGGAAGCGGTCTCGCAGCTCGAGGGCGCGCTCGCGCACCTGTGCGGTGAGGAGCAGCTCCCGGCTGGGCAGCAGTTCGACGTCGGCGACGTCGCCCGGCAGCGAACGCTGATCGGCCACCGAGAAGGCGCGGATCTGCTCGACCTCGTCGCCGAAGAACTCGATGCGGTACGGGTGTGCGGCGATGGGCGGGAACACGTCGAGGATGCCGCCGCGCATCGCGAACTCGCCACGACGCGACACCATGTCGACGCGGTGATAGGCCAGCTCGACCAGCCGTGCCGCGACCTCGCCGAGGTCGTGGCCGCGGCCCCCCATGGTGAGGTGGACGGTCTCGGCGTCGGCGAGCCCCGGGGCGAGCGGCTGGATGGCGCCGCGCACGGACGCGGTCACGACGAGGGGACGCGCGCCGTCCCAGCGCGCGACGCGATGCAGCACGTCGAGCCGCCGTCCGACGATCTCGGCGCTCGGGCTCAGCCGTTCGTGGGGCAGGGTCTCCCAGGCGGGGAAGTGCAGCACCTCGGCGCCGGGCAGCAGCGCTTCCAACGCCGGACCGAGCGATTCGGCACGGCGGCCGGTGGGCGCGACGACCAGCAATGCACCGGGCCGGCCCGCCTGGCGTCGCCGCTCCAGCAGTGCGGCCAGCAGCGGGGCACCGAGCCCCTCGACGAGGGAGAAGTCTGCGTCGACGGGCGCCGCCGCGACGGCATCCCGGAATGACTCAGCCTGCTCGAGGGCGCGAACGATCCCGGGAACTGTCACCGCAGAAGTCTACGCGGGGCGCGCGACATCGGCGGCGCCCGGCACCGGCGGCGCCCTCCTAGGATGAACGCGTGAGCGAGAACCCCGAGCAGAACCCGCCCGCTCCCCCGGTGCCGCCGCCCGCCGGGTGGGCCCCGCCGAGCGCGCCGGTGTACGGGCCTCCGCCCGGGTACCCCACCTCCGGCGCGGCGTACGCGCCACCGCCCGGGTCCGCACGGGTGCCCCCTCTGCACCCGCAGCCCGTCGTGCCCGCCGCCACGGGCTCTCCCGCGCTCGGGATCGTCGCGCTCGTGCTCGCCCTCCTCGCCGCCGTGGGCGCGTCACTTCTCGCCGCGGGCGCCGGTGCGGCGATCGCGGCCGGCGCCGGCCGCGAGATCGCCCTGAACGCGTCACCCGATCTCGACCTCTCGGTGCTGGCCCCCGTGCGCGTCTGGGTGCTCGTGGGCGAGGTGTCGTTCTGGATCGGAACCGTGCTGGGCGTCTGGGCGCTCGCCCAGGGCACCGTCGCGATCGTGCGCCGCCGCGGCCGCGGGGTCGGGATCGCCGCCGTCGTGGTGGCCGCGCTCGGCCCCGTGATCTTCTTCACGGCGCTGCAGATCGGGCTCGCGGCCGGCTTCGGGATGAGCGGACTCTCGGGCTGACACGGCCCCGGCGCGCTGACGCCGCCTACGCCCGCGGGGCGTGGTGCTTCTGCTGGGCGGCGACCAGCCCCTCGTCGACGAGCTGCTCGACGGCGTCGGCCGCGTCGCCGAGGAGGATCGGCAGGTTCTTGCGCTCGGTCGCGCCGAAGGGGTCGAGCACCCAGTCTGCGGCGTCCTGCCGCCCCGGGGGACGACCGATGCCCACACGCACACGCGGGAACTCCGGGGTGGCGAGTGCCTTGGCCACATCCCGCACGCCGTTGTGGCCGCCGTGGCCGCCGCCGATCTTGAGCTTGATCGTGTCGAAGGGGATGTCGAGCTCGTCATGGACGACCACGACACGCGCCGGCTCGATCCCGTAGTACTTGGCCAGCGACGACACCGGCCCGCCCGAGACGTTCATGAAGGAATTGGGCTTGGCGAGGATGAGCTTGGCCGCACCCGGGCGCAGCCAGGTCTCGGCGACGCGGGCGTTCGCTTTGTGCGCCGCGAAGCCCTGGCCGCGGCGTGCCGCGAGCTCGTCGACGACCAGCTGGCCGACGTTGTGCCGGGTCAGCTCATAGCGCGGTCCGGGGTTGCCGAGACCGACGATCAGCCACGCGTCTGCCATGTCATCCATCCTGCCCGAGGGCGCCATAACGAAAGAAACGAGGGGTGCGGCATCCCGCACCCCTCGTCTGGATCATCGGCCTCTCGGCCGGATCGGGAGACCTACTCCGCGGCCTCGGCCTCGGAAGCGTCCGCGGCGGCCTCGGTCTCACCCTCGGCGGCCTCGTCGTCGGCGGCGGCAGCGGCCGCGGGCACCGAGATCGCGACGATCAGCAGCTCGGGGTCGGCGATGAGCGACGCGCCCTTGGGCAGGGTCAGCTCGCCGGCGGTGATGTGGGTGCCCTCTTCGAGGCCCTCCACGGAGAGCTCGATGTGCTCGGGAATGTGGGTCGCCTCGACCTCGAGCGCCACCGAAACGGCGTCGAGGTTCGCGATGGTGCCCGCGAACGATTCGCCCACGACGACGATGGGAACGTCGACCTGGATCTTCTCGCCGGCCTTGACCACGAGCAGATCGATGTGCTCGATGATCTGGTGCACGGGGTCCTTCTGCACGTCCTTCACGAGAGCGAGCTGCGGCTTGCCGGCGATGTCGAGCTCGAGCACGGCGTTGGCGCGGCGGACCAGGAGCGAGACCTGGTGGCCGGGAAGCGCGACGTGCACGGGGTCGGTGCCGTGACCGTAGATGACGGCGGGGATCTTGCCGGCGGCACGGAGGCGGCGGGCGAAGCCCTTGCCGAAGCTCTCGCGAACCTCGGCCTGGACCTTGGTGTCGATGTCCTGGGACATGTGTTCTCCTCGCGGGCGCACGCGCCCGTTCTTCCAAGCGGACCCGTGTGGTCCGAAATGTGTGGGGTCTGGTTTCGACTCGAACGCGAGCGCGTGAGGAAAGCCGGGAGCCTGCTTCACTGCGTCGATCACGGATGCCGCACCCGTCGTTTCCGCGGGCGCGAGGAATCCCTCGCCGAAGTACAGTCCGCAAGTCTACCAGCGGCACGGCTACGATGAGGAACCGCACTCGAACTCACCGACGGAGGACTGCATGGACTACGGCTTCTGGAGCCACGCACTGCTGTGGATCATCGGGGGCGTCGCCGCCCTGGGAACGCTCGGCACCGTGCTCGCCTTCTGGTCGATGGGCCGCCAGGCGTACAAGGACTGAGCCGCTCCTGCTCACAACCGCGCACCCGCCCCGGTGAGCGGTCCGCTCCCGTCGCGTAACACGGACGCGCCAGACTCTAGGCTGGATAGCGACCGACGACAGGAGTTTCAGTGACCGAGGCAGCAGCGAACATCGGCGTGGTGGGCCTTGCGGTGATGGGGTCGAACCTCGCCCGCAACCTGGCCAGCCGCGAGGGCAACACGGTGGCGGTCTACAACCGCAGCCGCTCCAAGACCGACGAACTGGTCGCGGACCACCCCGAGGCCGGCTTCGTCCCCTCGTTCTCCTACGAGGAGTTCGCCGCCTCGCTGACCGTGCCGCGCACCGCGGTGATCATGGTCAAGGCCGGCGGCCCCACCGACGCGGTGATCGATTCGCTGCTGGAGGTCTTCGAGCCCGGCGACATCATCGTCGACGGCGGCAACGCGCTGTTCACCGACACGATCCGCCGTGAGAAGGCCGTGCGCGCCACCGGTGTGAACTTCGTGGGCATGGGCGTGTCCGGCGGTGAGGAGGGCGCTCTGCTGGGCCCGTCGCTGATGCCCGGCGGCTCGGACGAGTCGTGGGTCACCCTCGGCCCGATCCTCCGCTCGATCGCGGCGGTCGCCGAAGGCGAGCCGTGCGTCACGCACGTCGGCCACGACGGCGCCGGCCACTTCGTGAAGATGGTGCACAACGGCATCGAGTACGCCGACATGCAGCTGATCGCGGAGGCCTACGACCTCATCCGCCGCGGCACCGGCAAGTCCCCCGCCGAGATCGCGGATGTCTTCGCCGAGTGGAACCGGGGTGAGCTCGAGAGCTACCTCATCGAGATCACGGCCGAGGTGCTGCGCCAGATCGACGCCGAGACCGGCAAGCCCCTCGTCGACGTGATCCTGGACCAGGCCGGCGCCAAGGGCACCGGCGCGTGGACCGTGCAGACCGCCCTCTCGCTCGGCGTGCCGGTCTCGGGCATCGCCGAGGCCACCTTCGCCCGGTCCCTCTCCAGCCACCCCGAGCAGCGCACCGTCTCGCGCGACCTGCCCGGTCCCGCCGAGGGCCTGACCGTCGAGGACGCCGACGCGTTCATCGAGCAGGTGCGCCTGGCCCTGTACGCGTCGAAGATCGTCGCCTACAGCCAGGGCTTCGACGAGATCCGTGCCGGCGCCGCAGAATACGGCTGGTCGATCGACCTGGGTGCCGTGTCGAAGATCTGGCGCGGCGGCTGCATCATCCGCGCCCAGTTCCTCAACCGGATCGCCGACGCCTACGACGCCGAGCCCGGTCTTCCCGTGCTGCTCACCGCCCCGTACTTCGTCGAGGCCCTCGGCCGCGCGCAGGACGCGTGGCGGCACATCGTGCAGGTCTCGGCCGCGGCCGGCATCCCCGCCCCCGCGTTCTCGTCGTCGCTGGCGTACTACGACGGGCTGCGCGCCGAGCGCCTCCCCGCCGCCCTCATCCAGGGACAGCGCGACTTCTTCGGCGCCCACACCTACAAGCGCATCGACAAGGACGGCACCTTCCACACCCTGTGGTCGGGCGACCGCACCGAGATCGAAGCCGAGGACACGCACTGACCGTCATCTGAGGTCGGCCCGGGTCTCGATCCTGGCGCTCACGGCACCAGATTGTGGTTGCGGCAGAAGATGTTGCCGGGATCCCACGCGCGCTTGACCGCGCACAGGCGCGTCATCGTCTCGGGCGGGAACATCCGCGACGCCCACCCCGGGTCGGTCGAGGTGGTGAAGTTGCCGTAGACCCCGGCGCCCCGCGCCTCGATCGCCGCCCAGTCGGCTTCGGTCGCGGCGCGGGCGTCGTCGTCCATCATGCCCGGGACATCGAACGCCCCCGCCATGGCGAACCACGTCGCCTCCCGGGCCGGGAAGGGCGTCGCGTCCTGGGGAACCTCGCCGAACGCGCCCCCGAGCGACCGCAGCATGAGCACCGATGCCGGGCGTGACTCGCGGAAGGCCGCGAGCCGGTCGATGTCCTCGTCGCTCACGCCGCACAGCAGCGTGTTGCCGCCGACGAAGCCCGGCATCGGGTGCTCGGGGTCGGCTTCCGGGGCATCCAGCAGCAGATCGGGGTAGGACACGGAACCGAACTCGCGCTCATCGACACCCGACAGCGCCAGCGCCGGCGCGAGCACGCGGCGAAGCGCCTCCTCGTCATCGCCGACCCACACCGCGGTGATCGTGGCACCCGCGGGGGCCACGGGGTCCATCGGGGGCACATCGACGTAGGTGACCGTGAGTTCGCGAGGCGCCTCGGCCATGACCTCCCTCAGCGCGCGCAGCACGGGTCGCGCGTCGCCGCTCACCCCCAGCACCGCGGCCACGACGCCGTCGAGACGGTGCGCACGGAAGTCGAAGCGCGTCACCACGCCGAAGTTGCCACCGCCGCCTCGCAATGCCCACAGCAGGTCGGGATGCGACGCGTCGGTGGCCTCGAGCACCTCGCCCCGCGCGGTGATCAGCTGCGCGCCGACGAGCTGGTCGGCGGCGAGCCCCCACGCGCGCACCATGAGCCCGATTCCGCCGCCGAGCGTCAGTCCGCCCACACCCACCGACGCCGTGTCGCCGGAGCTGAGTCCGAGCCCCCGCGCCGACAGCTCGCGCGCGACCTCTCCCCACCGCGCACCTCCCCCGATCCGCACGATCGCGCGCCCCTCGACATCGACGGGGTCGATGTCGATGGCGTCGAGCGCGGAGATGTCGAGCGTCAGCCCGCCGGGGACCTCGCCCCAGGCGCTGTGGCCGCCGCCGCGGATCATGACGTCGAGGCGCTCGGCGGCCGCGTAGCGCAGAGCGCCGCGCACGTCGTCGATCGAGGTGGCCCGCACGATGGCGGCGGGAGTGCCGATGCCGGAGTGGAAGCGGCGGGCGGCGTCCCACTCGCCGTCGCCGGGGCGGAGCACGGTGGTCTGGTCGAGTGTCATGGCCGACACCCTAGACCCCCGTCCCGACACGGCGGCAGGGCGTTAGGGTGAACGCGTGGCGAGCATCCTCTTCCTCGGCGGCACCGGCACGATCAGCGCGGCGTGCGTGCGGCGTGCGGTGGAGCGGGGGCACGAGGTCACCGTGCTCAACCGCGGCACCGCGCGACGGGCGATCCCCGACTCCGTGCGCGTGCTGCAAGCCGACCTGCGCGATCCCGCATCGGTGCGCGACGCGCTCGGCGACCGCTCCTTCGACGTCGTATGCCAGTTCGTCGCGTTCGCGCCTGAGCACGTGCGAGCCGACGTCGCCCTGTTCGAGGGCCGGTGCGGGCAGTACGTGTTCATCAGCTCCGCCTCCACCTACGAGAAGCCGCCGCGTCGCCTGCCGATCACCGAGTCGACGCCGCTGCGCAACCCGTACTGGCAGTACTCGCGCGACAAGATCGCGTGCGAGGACGTGCTGGTGGGTGCGTTCCGCGAGCGCGGGTTCCCGATCACCATCGTGCGGCCCTCGCACACCTACGACGAGCAGATCCTGCCGACGATCGGCGGCTGGACAGACGTGGCGCGGATGCGCGACGGCCGTCCGGTCGTGGTGCACGGCGATGGGACGAGCCTGTGGACGCTCACGCACGCCGACGACTTCGCGGTCGGCTTCGTGGGACTGCTCGGCACCCCCCTGGCCCTCGGCGACAGCTTCACGATCACGGGCTCGCACGCCCCGACCTGGAACCAGATCTACGAGTGGGTCGGCGCGGCCGCCGGCATCCCCTCCCCCGAGCTCGTGCATGTCGCGTCCGACACCTTCGCGGTGTTCGCGCCCGAGCGCGGTCCGTCACTGCTCGGCGACAAGACCCACTCCGCGGTGTTCGACTGCACGAAGATCCAGGCGCTCGTGCCGGAGTTCGCCACGACGATCACGTTCGACGAGGGGGCCCGGCGCGTGCTCGGCTGGTTCGATGCGCACCCCGAGGCGCAGCGGGTCGACCCCGAGCGGGACGCCGCCTTCGACCGGATGGTCGCCCACGCGCGGTCTGCGGGCTGAACCGTGGGACGGCGGGTGCGGCATCCGTTCCCGCCCCCACAACGAGAGGGATGCCGCACCCGCGGTCTCACAGCTCGGTGACGACGCCCTTCGCGAGGCGGATCCGCCGCCCCGCACGACGCGCGACCGCCGAGTCGTGGGTCACGACCACGAGCGTCAGCCCGTCGCCGTTGAGGCCCTCCAGAAGCGCGAGGATCTCGTCGCGCATGCTCTCGTCGAGGTTGCCGGTGGGCTCGTCGGCCAGCAGCACGCGCGGCCGCTTGACGATGGCGCGGTCGGCGAGGCCGACGTGGGTGAGCGCCTCGGTGACGCGCGCGGCGCGCTCGGCGGCGGGCAGGTGCAGCGGCTCGAGCGCCATGTCCACGCTCTCGTGCGCGGTCAGCGTCGGGATGAGGTTGAACCCCTGGAACACGAAGCCGATCTCGTGCGCCCGCACGCGCTGGAGCTCGGCGCCGGAGGCTGTCGAGATGTCGACGCCGGCCACGTGCACCGAGCCGGCCGACGGCCGGTCGAGCGCCCCGAGGATCTGCAGCAGCGTGGACTTGCCTCCTCCGGTCGGGCCCTGGATGGTGAGGAAATCGCCCGCGTCGATGGTGAGGTCGACGCCCGTGAGCGCCTTCACGACGCGCTGCTTCTGCGTGTACGTGCGGGTGACGCCGCTCAGCGTGCGCCGTCTGGGTGATGGTGGTCATGACAGCTCCTGTGTCGTCGAACGGGAACGGAAGGGGAAAGCGGGGCTCACGAGACCGACCGCAGTGCTTCGGCGGGACTCAGGCGCGCAGCCCGCCAGCCGCCGAACGCGCCGGCGGCGAGACCGCCGAGCACCGCGAGTCCGACCGCGGCGAGCACCACGGTGAGGGTGACCGGCGCCTGCAGCACGATGTCGGCCGTCTGGGCGGCGAACGGGCCGCCGACGCCGCCTCCGGGCCCGCCTTGGGCGCCGCCGGGGAAGCCGCCCTGAACGCCCTCGGCCACCTGCGGCGCCGACGAGATCGTGGGCGAGACGAGGTTGATCACGGCGATCCCGGCCAGACCCACGGCCAGCCCGATCGCGCCGCCGATGAGCCCCTGCACCATCGACTCGCCGGCGACCTGACCGACGACGCGGCCGTTGGTCCAGCCGATCGCCTTCAGGGTGCCGAACTCTGGATTCCGCATGAGTGCGGCATCCCGTTTCACAGCCACCGCATAGCGCGCACCATAGGAATCTCATAGGTCGGGGCACACAATGGAGCACATGACCGCTCCCGCCACCGTTCTCCAGCGCCCCGACGGCTCCTCGCCCCGCGTTCTCGTCGTCGACGACGAGCAGATGCTCACCGACCTCCTGTCGATGGCGCTGCGCATGGAGGGATGGGAGGTGCGCACCGCCGCCTCCGGCTTCGAGGCGCTGCAGTCGGCGCGGGAGTTCTCCCCGGATGCGATCGTGCTCGACATCATGATGCCCGACCTCGACGGCATGGCGGTGCTGCAGCGGCTGCGCCAATCGGGCGACGACGTGCCGGTGCTGTTCCTCACCGCCAAGGACGCCGTCGGCGACCGGATCGCGGGCCTCACCGCCGGCGGCGACGACTACGTCACCAAGCCCTTCAGTCTCGAGGAGGTCGTCGCACGGCTCCGGGGCCTGATGCGTCGCGCGGGCACCGCGCACGCGGGCGGCGCGGAGCCCATCCTGCGCGTGGGCGATCTCTCGCTCAACGAGGACAGCCATGAGGTCGAGCGCGCGGGCGCCCAGATCGAGCTGACCGCGACGGAGTTCGAGCTGCTGCGCTACCTCATGCGCAACCAGCGCCGAGTGGTCTCGAAGGCGCAGATCCTCGACCGCGTGTGGAACTACGACTTCGGCGGCCGCTCGAGCGTCGTCGAGCTCTACATCTCGTACCTGCGCAAGAAGATCGACCAGGGCCACGAGCCGCTCATCCACACCGTGCGCGGCGTCGGCTACATGATCAAGGCGCCCCAATGACCCATCCTGAGACAGGACGGGATGCCGCGCCCGGCCCGGACACCGCGGTCGAGCCCGAGCACGCAGCCCCCGACCCGCGCGGCACCGAGGGCGGGCGCGAACCGGCAGCGACCCGCACGCGCGCGCAGCGGCGCCCCTGGACTCTGCAGCGGCGCCTGATCGTCACGGTGGTCGGCATCGTCTCGCTCATCCTCGTGTTCGTCGCCGGTGCCACCAGCGTGATCCTCGGGAGCGTCCTGGAGAGCCGCCTCGACCAGCAGGTGCGGGCGACGGCCGAGCGCACCTCGCAGTGGATCGGTCCGTACCTGCGCGCCGACCTCAGCGCCGAGGAGATCCTCGAGGACCGCCCCGTCGAGCCCGGGTTCTTCCTCGCGGTCGGCACGCCGGCCTCGGGCGTCACGGCGGCGGTGACCTCCGACGACGGCGCCGTCGTGCCGCTCACCGACGACCAGATCGACCAGATGGGCGCGGGGGTCGAGGACCAGGACCGCGGTGCCGCGACCGTGACGATCGACGAGGTGGGCACCTACAGCGTCGAGGGGTTCTCGTTCGGACCGGCGGCTGCCGTGGTGGGAGTCTCGCGCGCCGACGTGGTGGGCACCCTCAGCCAGATGCTCATCACGATCGCCCTTCTCACCCTCGGCGGCCTCGTGCTGCTGGGCGCGGCGACGGCCTGGACGATCCGCGCGGGACTCGCGCCGCTGCGCGCCGTCGCGGAGACCGCCACCCGCGTGTCGCGCCAGCGGCTCGATCAGGGCGAGGTGTCCATCAGCGAGCGCGTCCCCGCCGCGCAGGCCGACCCGCGCACCGAGATCGGCCGCGTCGGCGAGGCTCTGAACACCCTGCTCGACCATGTGGATGCCTCACTCGATGCCCGGCAGCGCAACGAGGAGCGCATGCGCACCTTCGTCGCCGATGCGAGCCACGAGCTGCGCACGCCGCTGGCCTCGATCCGCGGCTATTCGGAGCTGTCGCTGCGCGCACTGAACTCCCCGAACGACGCCGTGTCGGCGGAGGCGGTTGCTGAGACCACCGGCTCGGCGCTGGAGCGCATCCAGGCGCAGTCCCTGCGGATGACGACCCTCGTCGAGGACCTGCTGCTGCTCGCGCGCCTGGACGAAGGGCAGGAGCTCGTCTTCGGCAGCGTCGATGTGTCGCGCCTGGCGATGGAGGCGGTCGCCGACGCCCAGCCGGCGGGCCCCGACCACACCTGGCGCCTCGATCTCCCCGAGGAGCCGGTCATCATCGCCGGCGACGGGTCGCGCGTGACGCAGGTGCTCGCGAACCTCCTGGCCAATGCCCGCACCCACACGCCGGCCGGCACGACCGTGACGGTGGGAGTCCGCCACGACGACGGCGCGGCCGTGGTGTCGGTGCACGACGACGGCCCGGGCGTGGACCCGGCGCTGCGCGACGAGCTCTTCGAGCGCTTCGCACGCGCCGATCGCTCCCGTGCCCGCAAGACCGGCGGCACCGGACTCGGCCTGTCGATCGCGCGGGCGATCGTCGATGCCCACGGCGGCACGATCGGCGTCGAGAGCGAGCCGGGCGACACCACCTTCACCGTGCGGCTGCCCGCCAGGCCCGCCGACCCCGCGCCGATCGGAGAAGCGCTCGAAGGGCCGCAGGCGACCGCCGCGAAGACCGCCGAGGCCCGCTGACCCGGTTCAGTACCCCGAGAAGGCGTCGGTCGTGATCGAGTGCGCCTTCTCCAGCGCCGGCGCGAGCTCGGCGATGAGTCCGGGCGGGCCCGAGATGTACGCGTGGCGGGCAGAGATGTCGGGCACCACCCGGAGGAGCCCCTCGGCGTCCAGGCGCACCCCGCGCGCCCAGAACCAGGTCGGCGGCAGATTCTGCGGCTCATCACGGGTGAAGACCACGACGTGGATGCCGGCGGCCTCGATCTCCTCGCGGAAGGCGAGCTCCGACGCCTCGGAGGCCACGTACACCAGCACCACATCGCGGTCGTGCCCCGACAGGCGCATGTGCCGCACCTGGGACACGAACGGCGTGACGCCGATGCCGGCGGCCACCATCAGCACGGGGCTCGCTTCGCGCGAGGGCAGCAGGAAGTCCCCCCACACGCCCGTCACGGCCAGATCGGTGCCCGCGGTGACCTGCGCGAGCGCCTTCTTGTACGAGCTCAGCGGCTTGCTGCTCGGCGCCTCGCGGAAGGCCACCTTCACGATCGGGTGGTCCTCGGGGGCGGAGACGATGCTGAACTCGCGGCGCGTGCCGCGCGCGTCGGCGTGACGGTGCGGGACGTCGAGCTCGAGGTACTGGCCGGGTTGGAACCGCAGGCGGCGGTGGGAGCGGAATGCGAGTTCGCGCACGGTCGGGGTCAGCTCGGTGCGCGACTCCAGCGTCAGGCGCACCGCGGTGCGCACCGAGAAGGCACAGGCGACGAGGTTGCCGATCAGCAGCGCCCGCTCCTGGCCGAGGCTGATCGCGCCGACATCGATCGGCCACCCGGCGAGCACGCCGACCACGGCGGCCACCGTCATCTGCTGCCAGCGTCGCGGCGGCAGGGTCAGGGGCTCCGAGAGCATGAAGGCGCCGAGGAACAGGAACGGCGACGACCACAGCTGCGCCCAGAGGATGTCGCCGATCTCGACGGCGAGCCCGGCCTCCTGATACTGCACGGTCGTGCGCACCACCGCGACCGCCACCGCGACCACGAGGAACAGCGCGACCACGCGCACCTTCTCGGTGCGCCACAGCACGGCCAGCCCGAGCACGATCACCGGGCCCGCGAGGGCGGGCGTGCCCACCCACCACGCAGAGGCGCCCAGCTGCGGCCACGCGATGCTGAGCAGGGTCAACGCGGTCGCGCCGACGGCGGCCGGGTTGAACAGGTGACGGCCGCGCCAGGCGAGCAGGTACTTCGACAGCGACGCGACCGCCCCCGCCAGCGCGATGCCGATCAGCGCCGCGACCTCGAGCGAAGGCCGGAGCACGAACAGCAGGATGTGCGCGGTGATCAGCGACGATTCCAGGCGCCAATGCAGGTGGAGCACGTGCTGTGCGGCGTAGTCGACGGCGATGCAGACGGCCGCGAGAACGGCGAGGGTCGCCACCAGCTCGAGCGGACCCGGTGCGACCCGGCCGAACAGCGACAGGACGAAGGCGATCACCGCCAGGGCCGCGAGCGCCAGATACGCCAGTCGATACATCGACACGCGTCCGAGCACGGCGAACACACGGTTCCACAGGGCGGTGATCACGCTCACTGCTCCACGCTATCGTCCCGTGAACAGGTCGGCCGTGCAGCCCGGCGACCATTCGACCCGCCCATCGGTGAGCATGCGCACCCACGACACGCCCCACTCATGGGCGAGTGCCTCGCCGCCGTCGAAGAACAGGGCGGTGGCGATCGCATCCGCCCGCATCGCGGTGTCGGCGACCGCCCACGTCGCGGCGACCGCGCGCACGGGCTCCCCCGTGCGCGCGTCGAGCACGTGGTGGAGCCCGTCGCCCCACGCGCGGCGGTTCACCGCCGACGCGCACAGCGCGGCATCCCGCACCTCCCACACCCCGATCGCGCGACGGGTGTCGTAGGGGTGCTCCAGACCGATGCGCTGCGGGATGCCGCGCACGGCGATGTCTCCGCCGGCGTCGATCACCGCCGGGTGTGCGCCGATGGCGCCGATCACCTCGGCGAGCACCAGGTCGACGAGCCGTCCTTTGCCGAGGGCGCCCACGTCGATGACGGCCGGCGCGTCCAGCCGCAGCAGGCCCCCGCCCCAGTGCAGCAGCGAGCGCCAGTCGCGGGGCGCCGGAACCGGGCCACGATCGACGAGGGCGTAGTCGGGGTCGTAGCCGCGCGCCTCCAGCGCACCGCCGACGAGCGGGCTCACCGCCCCGGCGGTCGCCGTCGACAGCGCCCCGAACGCCTCGAGCATCGCCGCCGCGTCGGGCGGCTCGGGTGCCGTGCCCCCCGCCTCGGCGAGCCGCCGCACCGTGGAGTCGCCGCGGAAGCGCGACCACGCCGCATCGAACCGCTCGATGAGCGCCGTCACCCGGGCCCGCGCGCGCGCGTCCAGAGCGGGGGAGGTCTCGACCTCCCACGCCGTGCCGATCGCGTCGAACCGCCACACGGCGGCCGGCGCGGTCATCGTCACGCCGCCGCTTCGGCCTTGATCGTCGCGATCGCCTCGTTGAAGCCGCCGCTGGTCAGCGACGAGCCCGCCACGCGGGAGACCGAGATCTCGTCGATGTCCTGGCCGACGACGGCATCCGAGATGCCGCCGATGAACTGGCCCTGATACTGCTGGGATTCCCGCTTCTGCGGATCCCCGGTGACCTCGACGGCGGTGATGACGTCAGCTTCGAGGGTCACGGTCACCGAAATCGTCTCGACCGACTCCGGCGTCGCGTACGACCCCTCGGCGGTGTAGGTGCCGTCGGCGTAGGCACCGGTCGACGCAGTGCCCGCATCGGCGCCCGAGTCCGTGCTCGCTCCCGTGCTGTCCTCGGTGTCCTGCTCTGCGGCCGCGCCGGCACAGCCGGCGAGCGCGAAGACTCCGGCGACACCGAGGACGGCGGCCCCGACGCGAACAGGACGGGGTGCTGCGGTGCTGCGGATCATCGTGGTCCTCTCCTTCAGCCCGTCCGTTCGACGGGGATGCGTCCACTGTGGCCGTGGCTGTGCGCCATCGTGCAGGAATCGCCTATGAATCAGCCAAGAGGGCCGCCCGACACGGGCGGCCCGCCGACTCAAGCAGCGCCGTCGAACATGCTCGTGACCGAGCCGTCCTCGAAGACCTCGTGGATCGCGCGCGCCAGCAGCGGAGCGATCGGCAGCACCGTCAGTGAAGGGAACTTCTTCTCGTCGGGCAGTGGGATCGTGTCGGTGACGACGACCTCGTCGATGGCGGCGCTCTGCAGGCGCTGGGACGCCGGGTCGCTGAAGACGGGGTGGGTCGCGGCGACGATGACCTTCACGGCGCCGTTGGCCTTGAGGGCCTCGGCCGCCTTCACGATGGTGCCGCCGGTGTCGATCATGTCGTCGACGAGGAGGCACACGCGGCCCTCGACGTCACCGACGATCTCGTTCACGGTGACCTGATTGGCCACGTTCGGGTCGCGGCGCTTGTGGATGATCGCCAGCGGCGCCCCGAGGCTGTCCGACCAGGTGTCGGCGACGCGCACACGGCCGGTGTCGGGCGAGACGACCGTGAGCAGGTCGCGGTCTGCGGGGCTGAGGGTGCGCTGGAAGTACTCCAGCAGCACGGGCTTGGCGAACAGGTGGTCGACGGGGCCGTCGAAGAAGCCCTGGATCTGCGCCGCGTGCAGGTCGACGCTCATGACGCGGTCGGCGCCGGCGGTCTTGAGCAGATCGGAGACCAGACGCGCGCTGATCGGCTCACGACCGCGACCCTTCTTGTCCTGGCGCGAATACGGGTAGTAGGGCGCCACGACGGTGATGCGCTTGGCGGACGCGCGCTTGGCGGCGTCGAGCATGATGAGCGTCTCCATGAGCCACTCGTTCACCGGCGGACCGAAGCTCTGGATGAGGAACAGATCGCAGCCGCGCACCGAGACCTCGAAGCGCGTGAGGATCTCCCCCGACGCGAACGTGCGGTACTCGGTGGGCACGAGCTCGGTGCCCAGCTGTGCGGCCACTTCCGCCGCCAGCTCCGGATGGGAGCTCCCTCGCGCGACGACCAGCCGCTTCTTGGTCTTCGCGACCAGCCCGGGTGCGATGTCGTTGTCGCGGTCGAGCTCAGTCTTCTTCTTGCGCCCCATCGTCCGCCTTCTGTGCGGACCGAGCCTTGGCCGCGACATCCGCGGCCCCGGTACCCGGTCGGTTCTTCTCGACCCACCCCTCGACGTTGCGCTGAGGGGCGACGCTCAATGCCAGTGCACCGGCGGGAACATCCTTGCGGATGACCGCCCCCGCGCCGGTCTTCGCGCCATCACCGATCCTAACGGGAGCGACGAAGACGTTGTGCGAGCCGGTGTGCACCTCGTCGCCGATCTCGGTGCGGTGCTTGGCGATGTCGTCGTAGTTGGCGGTGATCGCGCCCGCGCCGAGGTTGACGCCCGTGCCGATCGTCGTGTCGCCGATGTACGACAGGTGCGGCACCTTGCTGCGGTCGCCGATCGTCGAGTTCTTGGTCTCGACGAACGTGCCGATCTTGCCCTTCGCACCGAGCACCGTGCCCGGACGCAGGTACGCGAACGGGCCCACGGTGGCACCCGCCCCGATCACGGCGAGGGTCGCGTCGGTGCGCGTGACCGTCGCGCCTGCGCCGACCTCGCAGTCCACCAGACTCGTGTCGGGTCCGACCACCGCGCCCTCGTCGATCACGGTCGCACGCAGGATGTGCGTTCCGGGGAGGACCGTCACGTCGGGGGCGAGGGTCGCGGTGACGTCGATCCACGTCGTCGCGGGGTCCAGGATCGAGGCACCCGCCAGCTGCCAGCGCCGCACTGTGCGGGCGTTGAGCAGCCGCGCGGCCTCCGACAGCTGCACCCGGTCGTTGACGCCGAGCGCGGCATCCGCATCGGGCGCGCCGGCGGCCGCGACCGGCAGCGCCGCCTCGCGCAGGAGCCCGATCACGTCGGTGAGGTACTTCTCGCCCTGGGCGTTGGCGGTGCCCACCTGGGCCAGCTGGGTGCGCAGCTCCCCCGCGCGGAAGACGTAGACGCCGGCGTTGATCTCGGTGACCGCGGCCTCCTCGGCGGTGGCGTCCTTCTGCTCGACGATCCGCACGACGCCGCCCGCGGCATCCCGGATCACCCGGCCGTAGCCGGTGGCATCGTCGAGGGTGGCGCTGAGGACCGTGGCGGCCGCGCCGCTGTCGCGGTGCGCGCCGACGAGCCCGGCGAGGGTCTCGGCCTCCAGCAGCGGCACGTCGCCGCTGAGCACCAGCACATCGCCGGCGAATCCGTCGAGGGCCTCGAGGGCGACTTCGACGGCGCGACCGGTGCCGGGGATCTCGTCCTGGTCGACGACGACCGCCTCGGGCACCGCATCCACGACGGCCGCCGCCACGAGGTCGCGCTCGTGGCGCACCACGACCGCCATGCGCTCGGGCCCCAGCGCACGCGCCGTCGCGAGCACATGGCCGACCAGCGGGCGCCCGCCGATGTGGTGCAGGACCTTCGGCAGCGACGACTTCATGCGCGTGCCCTGCCCCGCAGCGAGGATGATGACGGCCAGCGCGGAGTCGGTGTTCTGTGTCATGCTCCGCCGCCAGGACTCGAACCTGGACCTCACAGCTCCAAAGGCTGTCGTGCTGCCATTACACCACGGCGGACCGCGCGCCCCGTCGGAGCACGCACCCGACAAGTCTGCCAGTCGATCGGGCGGGATGCTGCGCGGCTGCGCTCAGGAATCTGTGGCAGCGCCCGATAATGGTCGGATGGCGCAGGAGTCGGATGAGGTCGACCGGATCGTCGGCGCGTGGGGCACCCAGCGTCCCGACCTCGACTTCTCCCCGCTGGAGGTGCTCTCGCGCGTCGATCGGCTCTCGCGTCACCTCGATCGCGCGCGGCGCGACGCGTTCCGGCGCAGCGAGCTGGAACCGTGGGAATGGGATGTGCTGTCGGCGCTGCGGCGGGCCGGAGAGCCCTTCCAGCTGAGCCCCAAGCAGCTGCTGCTGCAGACCCTCGTCTCGAGCGGCACGATGACCAACCGCATCGACCGGCTGGTCGGCCGCCGGCTCGTTCGCCGCGAGGCGGATCCGGGCGACGGGCGCAGCGTGCTGGTGACCCTCACCGAGGACGGCAGGGTGCGCGTGGATGCCGCCATCACCCGACTCGTCGACGCCGAGGCGGCGCTGCTGGCCAGCCTCTCGCGCGCCGACCGGGAGCGGCTGGCAGCGCTGCTGCGCAAGCTCAGCCTCGGCTTCGGCGGCTGACCGCCCCGCACCCGGGGCCGGGTCAGCCGATCTCCTCCGTGAGGGTGAACCAGCTCTCCTCGACCGCGTCGCGCTCGGCCTCGAGCTCGCCGATGCGCGCCATCTCGGCGCCGAGCCCGACGTAGTCGGCCTGGTCGTGGTCGGCCAGTGCCGTGCGGGCCGCGCCGATCTGCGCCTCCAGCTTCTCCAGCCGCCGCTCGAGCGCGGCGATCTCCTTCTGCGCGGTGCGCAGCGCTGCCCCGGTCAGACCCGCAGGGGCGGTGGATGCCGCGGGTGGGGCGGCAGCGGATGCGGGCGTGGATGCGGTCGTGGATGCGGTCGTGGATGCGTCGCCCAGCGCCCGCGCCCGCAGGCGCAGGTATTCGTCGACGCCGCCGGGAAGGTGGCGCAGGTGCCCCCCGAGGATCGCGTACTGCTGATCGGTGACGCGCTCGAGGAAATAGCGGTCGTGCGAGACGACCAGGAGCGTTCCCGGCCAGGAGTCCAGGAGATCCTCGATGGCGGCGAGCATGTCGGTGTCGAGATCGTTGGTGGGCTCGTCGAGGATGAGCACGTTGGGCTGCTCGAGGAGGATCAGCAGGAGCTGCAGCCGCCGCTTCTGGCCGCCGGAGAGGTCCTTGACCGGCGTCGAGAGCTGGGCGCTGGCGAACCCCATCCGCTCGAGCAGCTGGCCGGGGGTCAGCTCCTGCGCTCGCGAGCCGGTGCCGAACGTGTAGGTCGTGCGCAGGCGCGAGATGACGATGCGGACCGGGTCGGCCAGGTGCTCGTCGAGCTCGTCGAGGCGCTGGGTGAGGGTGGCGACCTTGACGGTCGTGCCGCGCTTGACCCGGCCCGACGTCGGTGAGACCTCGCCCGAGACCAGGCCGAGCAGCGTCGACTTGCCGGCGCCGTTGACCCCGAGGATGCCGGTGCGCTCCCCCGGTGCGATGCGCCATTCGACGGGGTGCAGCACCTCACGGGGGGTTCCGGTCTGCGGGTCGGGGTAGGAGACGGCGGCGTCGAGGAGGTCGACCACGTCCTTGCCGAGGCGAGCCACGGCCAGCGACTGGAGTTCGGTGCGATCGCGGATCTCCGGCACGTCGGCGATCAGCGCGTTGGCCGCATCGATGCGGAACTTCGGCTTCGACGTGCGCGCGGGGGCGCCCCGGCGCAGCCACGCGAGCTCCTTGCGGGCGAGGTTCTGACGCCGCGCCTCGATGGCGGCGGCCTGCCGGTCGCGCTCGACGCGCTGCAGGATGTAGGCCGCGTAGCCGCCGTCGAAGGGCTCGACGATGCGGTCATGCACCTCCCACGTGCGCGTGCACACCTCGTCGAGGAACCACCGGTCGTGGGTGACGACCAGCAGTCCGCCCTGGTTCGCCGACCAGCGGCGCTTGAGGTGATCGGCCAGCCACGAGATCGCCTCGACGTCGAGGTGGTTCGTCGGCTCGTCGAGGAAGATGACATCGTGGTCGCCCGTGAGCAGTGCCGCCAGCGCCACGCGGCGACGCTGACCGCCCGACAGCCCCTGCACGGGGCCGTCCCACGGGATGCCGCTCAGAAGCCCCGCGATCACGTCGCGCGTGCGCGGGTCGCCCGCCCACTCGTGCGCGAGGCGAGTGCCCACGACCGCCTGGGCGACCGTGTGGCTGTCGTCGAGCGTGTCGCCCTGGTCGAGCACCCCCACCCGCACCCCGCCGCGCACGGTGACCCTGCCCGCGTCGGGCTGCAGGCGCCCGGCGAGCATGGCGAGCAGGCTCGACTTCCCGTCGCCGTTGCGGCCGACGATGCCGATGCGATCGCCCTCGTCGACGCCGAGAGAGACGCCGTCGAAGACGACCTTGGTGGGGAATTCCAGGTGGAGGGCCTCAGCCCCGAGCAGATGCGCCATGACCTCTCCAGGCTAGGCGCATCCGCCGCTCCCTCCCGACGATTTGCGTCTTGGATACCCCTAGGGGTATAGTTCAGGACATCGGATCAATACCCCCGAGGGTATACCAGCCCCGGGTGCGAGGAGGAGTCATGAGACTGATCATCGTGGGAGGCGTGGCCGCCGGCATGAGTGCCGCTGCGCGCGCCCGCCGGCACGACGAGAGCGCCGAGATCATCGTGCTCGAGCGCGGCTCGGAGGTCTCGTTCGCCAACTGCGGGCTGCCCTACCACGTCAGCGGTGAGATCGCCGATGCGAACGACCTGCTCCTGCACACCCCGGCCTCGCTGCGCGCCGCGCTGAATCTCGACGTGCGCCTGCACCACGAGGCCACCGCGATCGACACCGCGGCCCGCACGGTGACCGTCGCCGGCCCCGACGGCATCGAAGAGCTCTCCTATGACGCGCTCGTGCTGGCGCCCGGCGCCTCAGCCCTCGTGCCGCCGTTGCCCGGAATCGACTCGCCGCGGGTGCGGACGCTGCGCACCGTGGGCGATGCCGTCGACCTGCGGCAGCGGGTGACCCAGGGTGCGCGACGCGCCGTCGTGCTGGGAGCCGGCTTCATCGGGCTGGAGGCCGCCGAAGCGCTTCGCCACGCGGGCCTCGACGTCGCGGTCGTGGAGCTGGCGCCGCACGTGCTGCCGCCGCTCGAGCAGGAACTGGCGACCCTCGTCACCGAAGAGCTGCAGGGCCTCGGCATCCGGGTGATCGACGGCATCGGCGCCTCCGCCGTGGAGCACGACGCCGACGCCGACACGGTCGTTCTGGCCGACGGCACGCGCCTGGCCGCCGATCTGATCGTGCTGTCGGTCGGCGTGCGCCCCGACACCCGGATCGCCGTCGACGCGGGCATCGAGACGGTGCGCGGCGCGATCATCGTCGACGACCGCGGTCGCACCTCGGCTGACGGCGTCTGGGCCGCGGGCGATGCGACCGCCTCGGCCGACGCGATCACCGGCACGGTGCGCCCGGTCGCCCTGGCAGGCCCCGCCAATCGCGCCGGCCGGCTCATCGCGGACGACGTCTTCGGCTCGGGCTCCGGACGCCGCATCACTCAGCCCCTCGGAACCGCGATCGTGCGGGTCGGCGGCCTGACCGCGGCCATGACCGGCGCGAACCGGGTAGCGCTGGAGGCCGCCGGCATCCCCTTCCGCACGCTCCACCTCCATCCGAATCAGCACGCGGGCTACTTCCCCGGCGCGTCCTCCATCCACCTCGTCGTGCACATCGCGGCCGATGGACGCCTGCTGGGCGCCCAGGCCGTCGGCGGCGAGGGCGTCGACAAGCGCATCGACGTGATCGCCACCGCGATGCGCGGCGGGCTGCTCGCCACCGACCTCATCGACCTCGACCTCGCCTACGCGCCGCCGTACGGAAACGCGAAGGACGCGGTCAACCTCGTCGGAATGGTCGCCGAGAACGTCCTCAACGGGCGCCTGTCGCTGTGGTACGCCGCAGATCTCGAGGAGGTGTCCGGCAGCGCCCTGATCCTCGACGTGCGCACCCCGCGCGAATTCGCGGCCGGGCATCTGCCGAACGCACTCAACATCGCCCACACCGAGCTGCGCGAGCGCATCGACGAGGTGCGGGAGGCCTCCGCGGGGCGGCCGGTGCGGGTTCTGTGCGCGGCCGGAGTGCGGGCGAACATCGCCCACCGCATCCTCGTCGGAAACGGCTTCGACTCCGCCTCGCTGTCGGGCGGCATCCAGACGCTCCGGCATTGGTACGGTGCCGACATCGAGCGCGTTCTCACGACCGAAGGAGCCTTCGCATGATGATCACCGGAACCCCCGAGGAGCAGGCCGCAACGAGGAAGAAGATCCTCAACCGGCTGCGCCGTGCGCAGGGCCAGCTGGCGGGGGTCATCACCGCCATGGAGGCCGGTGGCTCGTGCCGCGACGTGGTGACCCAGCTCGCCGCCGTCACCAGCGCCCTCGACCGCGCCGGATTCGCGATCATCTCCACGGCGATGCGCGACTGCGTCGTCGACCCCGAGGCGGCCGAAGCCGCCGAGGGACTGACCACGGAAGAGCTCGAGAAGCTCTTCCTCTCCCTCGCCTGACGGCGACGACCCCCCACCGAGAGGACCATCCATATGTGCAGGCAGATCACGTGCAAGACGTGCGGCAAGGCGACCTGGGCCGGGTGCGGCCAGCACGTCGAGGAGGCGCTGGCCGGCGTCCCGCGCAGCGCCCGCTGCCAGGGCCACGAGGAGGAGGCGGCACCGCGCCGCGGATTCCTGGCGTCGCTGTTCGGCGGCTGAGCGCGCCGACGCATCGGGCCGGTGGGCACATCGCACAGCGACGCCCACCGGCCCGATGCCGTCTGCTAGAGGCCGTTCTCCTCGAGCCACTGGGCAGCGATGTCGGCCGACGACATCTCCTCCTCGGTGCTCTGCACGTTGAGGGCGACCAGGCCCTCCGGCGTGAGGGCCGCGCTCACGGCGTTGATGACGTCGGCGATCTCGTCGGCGATGTCCGCGCTGGCGACGGGAACGACGTTGGAGGCCAGGAACAGACCCTCCGGGTCTTCGAGCACGACCAGGTCCTGCGTCTGGATGCGCGGGTCGGCCGTGAACACGTTCGCCACATTCACGGTTCCGGCCACGAGGTCTTCGACGGTCGTGTCACCGGTCGCCGAGAATTCGACCTCGACGCCATACGTGTCGGCGAGGCCGGTGGGGCCGTACGGCCGCTCGGCGAGCTCCGGCGGGCCGCCGAGCGTCAGAGGCTCGTCGACGCCCGCGAGATCGGCGATCGAGGCGAGGCCGTTCTCCTCGGCGAACGCCGCCGTGACCGTGTAGGAGTCCTGATCGGTCGCGGTCGACTGGTCGAGCACGACCAGTCCCTCCGGGAGCGCGTCGGGCAGGGCGGCGTAGACGTCGTCGGCGGTGCGCGCCTCGGTCTCGGCGTCGAAGAACTGCAGCAGGTTGCCGCTGTACTCGGGGAACAGCTGCACCTCACCGGCCTCGAGCGCGGGGATGTAGGCGTCGCGCTGGCCGATGTTGAACTGACGCTCGACGTCGAAACCGGCGTTCTCGAGCGCCTGGGCGTAGATCTCGGCGATGATCTCGTTCGAGTAGTACGCCTGCGAGCCGACGACGATGGTGTCTCCGCTCGCCGCCGGAGCGCTGTCGTCGGGGGTGTCGAGGGGGCTCTCGGACGAGCAGGCGGCGAGGGCGAGGGCGGCGCCGGCCGCCAGGGCGACCGCGGCGAGGGCGCGGCGGGATCGTGCTGCGAACATGGGTCTCTCTTCTCTCGGTGTGGGATTGCAGGAGGGGTTCATGCGGGATTGCAGGGGCGGTTCGATGTCAGGTCGGTGAAGGGACGGATGCCGCGCGCGGCGCGCGGACGCGATCGGAGGCGGACGGATCGATCTGGCCGACCCGCACGCCCCGGGGGACGACGGCGTGCTGGAGGATGGCGAACAGCCCGTCGAGCACGAGTGCCAGCCCCGCGACGAGGATCGCGCCGCCGACGACGACATCGAGCTGCTGGAGCTGGAGGCCGGTGATGATGTACTGGCCGAGCCCGCCGAGATTCACGTAGGCGGCGATGGTCACCGTCGCCACGACCTGCAGCGTCGCCGCGCGGATTCCGCCCACCAGCAGAGGCATGCCGAGCGGCACCTCGACGCGCCAGAGGATCTCGCGCTCGGTCATGCCCATCGACCGGGCGGCGTCGATGACCCGCCGGTCGATCGCCTCGAACCCGGTGTAGGCGCCCGCGAGAAGCGAGGGGATGGCGAGGATCACGAACGTGACGATCGCCGCCTCGGGCTTGTGCAGCACGCCGAAGATGAGCACGAGCAGGATCAGGAGGCCGAACGACGGGACCGCCCGCGCTGCGCCGGACACGGCGACGGCGACCTCGCGCCCCCGACCGGTGTGGCCGATCATCCAGCCGATGGGGATCGCGATGAGCCCGGCGATGACGACCGCGACGGCGGTGTAGAGGAGCTGCTCGAGCAGAGCGACCGGGATCGAGTTCGGTCCGCTCCAGCGCGCCGGATCGGCGATCCACGCGAACGCGTCGATGAGGAAGTTCATGCGGCCGCCTCCGCTGCGATCGCCGCCCGCGCCGCTCGGGGGGCGCGCACCCGGCGCGTCCAGGGCATGAGCAGCCGCCCGGCGCCCACGAGCATCAGATCGATCAGCAGTGCGAGCAGCATGACCACCAGCACGCCGGCGAGCACTTCCGGGATGATGCGGCGCTGCAGCCCGTTCGTGAAGAGGTAGCCGAGATTGATCACGCCGACGAGGATGCCCACCGTGGCCAACGACACCGTGCTCGCAGCGGTCACGCGCAGCCCCGCGAGGATCACCGGCCCCGCCAGCGGCAGATCGACGGCGAAGAACCGTCGGAGCGCGCCGTACCCGAGGGCGGTCGACGCCTGCCGGACCGCGGGGTCGACCGAGTCGAGCCCGTCGGCCACCGAGCGCACCAGGATCGCCACCGCGTAGATCGTGAGCGCGACGATGAGGTTCGTCTCGCTGAGCGCGCTGTAGCCGAACACTGTCGGAAGCAGGATCAGCAGCGCGATCGAGGGGATCGTGTACAGCAGCCCGGTCAGGGTGATGATGCCACTGCGCACCAGCCGGTAGCGCCACGCGACCCATCCGAGAGGGATCGACAGGACCAGCCCGAGGACGATCGGAATGAGGCTCTGCCGGAGGTGGTCGAGGGTGAGGCCCCCGATCAGCCCGAGGTTGTTGAGGACCCAGCTCATCGGCCGGCGGCGCCTTCGGTGATGTCGGCGTCATCGAGCACGAGCGCACCCTGGGCGCGCCCGTCGGCGTCGACGACGATCGTGCCGTGCTCGGTGCGCTTGAGACCGAGCGCGCGCTTGCCCTTGTCGGCGCCGATGAACGTGGCGACGAACTCCCCCGCGGGGTTCTCGATGATCTCGTCGGGCGCGCCGCGCTGGGCGACTCGCGCGCCCTTCTCGAGGATGACGACCTGATCACCCAGGAGGAAGGCCTCGTCGATGTCGTGGGTGACGAACACGATGGTCTTCGCCACCTCGCGCTGGATGCGCAGGAGCTCCTGCTGCAGCTCCGCGCGAACGATCGGGTCGACCGCGCCGAAGGGCTCGTCCATGAGCAGGATGTTCGGATCGGCGGCCAGCCCCCGGGCCACCCCGACCCTCTGCTGCTGCCCGCCGGAGAGCTGGCTCGGATACCGATCGGCCATGCCGTGGTCGAGCCCCACGGTGTCCATGAGCTCCAGCGCCCGCGCGCGCGCAGCCCGCCGCGTGGCACCGGTCAGCACGGGCACCGTGGCGATGTTGTCGACGACCGTGAAGTGCGGCAGGAGACCGGCGTTCTGCATCACGTAGCCGATGCTGCGGCGCAGCCGCACGGCATCGCGGGCGGCGATGTCGTCGCCGTCGATGCGGATCACGCCGGCGGTCGGCTCGACCATGCGGTTGATCATGCGCAGCAGCGTGGTCTTGCCGCAGCCGGAGGAGCCCACGAAGACGGTGGTCGAGTGCGCGGGGGCCACGAGGTCGAACTCGTCGACGGCGCGCGTGCCATCGGGGAACGTCTTGCTCACCTGGTCGAACTCGATCACGACATCACTCCCGGCGGTTGCACGTGGCTTTCACGCTACCGGAGGGCGCCGACGCGGGGGCCGATCGACGCGGACCGTTGCCCTCCGGCGAGGAGTGGGCTATGGTCGCGCCCCCGGTCAGTACCAGATGCTCAGCCGCGGCACCTGGTGCCAGCCGAACACGCGTGCCACCGCGGCCGGGTCGGGCGTGCGGATGCGTCCCGCTGCGGCGAGCGCGATTGCGGAGACGCCGCCGAGATACATCGCGGAAAGCTCGGCGATTCCCAGTGCGACCGGAACAGCACCCGCTCGGGCATCGCCCGCCGTCCCCGCGTGCACCTCGGCCGCCCCCTGCGCATCGACCTCGATCAGGAACTCGCCGCCCGCGATGCCGAGGGGATCCTCCACCTGCAGCGCCAAGGTGCCCGGCGCGCCGTAGGAGCGCGCGGTGAGCGCGGCGGGAACGTCGAGCACGCGCACGTACTGGTGGTCGGCGATCGTGACCACCGCAGCCCGTTGGTCGTCGATCATCCACCGCAGCGGCTCGTCGACCGACTGCTCGTCGGCGCGCACCTGCGCGACGAGGTCCATCTCGACGAAGAAACGCCACAGCGCCGCATACGCGTCATCGGTCTCGGCGAGCAGGTAGCCGATCGTCACGGAGGCCTTCGTGAAGTCGTCGTCGTTGCCGTGGACCGAGTAGAGGGCGACCCCGCGCACCTCTCCGCCCGCGTCGGCGTATTGGATCGCGCGCGTGCGTCCCGGATCCTTCGCGCCCGGCAGGGTGCCCGCCATGCCGTCCCAGTGACCGGCCGGCACGTCGATCTCGCCGGGCCGGGAGAGTCGGACCCGCTCGTGCAGCGCGGGTGCGAGCTCCCGCAGCCGCGCCCGCGGGACGAAGTCCACCCGCCCCTCGGGCTGCGGACCCGCCCACCTGGCCCGTTTGGTGTCGATGCGCCAGGACGCGCTGAGCGCGGCGGGGGCGAACCCGTACCGGCCGTAGAGCGTCGACTCGCTCACGGTGAGCATCGCCAGCGGCACCCCCGCCGCGGCCGCGGCCCGCAGCTCGCCCTCCAGCAGAGCCCGCGCGATGCCCCGCCGACGGTGGGTCGGTGAGACGGTCACGGCCGAGACCGCGCAGGACGGCACCGCGCGCCCGCCCGGCACCGTGAGTCCGCCGATCCACGAGGCGATCGTCGCCACCGGCGCCTCCGGCATCGCCGCGGCGGGGTCGTACACCGCCGAGCGCCGACGGTACCCGGAGCGCTCGAAGGCGGCATCCACCTGCTCCTGCGTGCGCTCCCCGTCCAGGAATCCGCGCGCGGCGACCTGGAGCCACGCGGCGTACCCCTGGGCATCGGTCCGGTCCTCCACGCGCAGGTCGAGGCCGCCGGCGGCCAGACGGTCGCGTGAGACCGGGTCGGCCGTGCCGTCGAGCCAGGCGGCGGCGAGCGCGGCGAACCCTGCCTGGGCGGGAACGGTGTCGTACATGATCGTGATGCCTTCCTCGATCTGCGGTCGTTCGGCCACGGTCAGGCCGCGCGCACGACGCGGGCGCCGGGCACGGGGCCGTGCACGTGGAGGGCCGTATAGCCGGCGGCCGAGAGCTGCACCTGCAGGTCGAGCGCGCCTTCGGGAGTGCCGGCCAGGAATGCCAGCGTCGGCCCCGACCCCGACACGATGCCCGCCAACGCCCCCGAGCGCTCCCCCTCCTCCAGTGCCTCGCGCAGGGCCGGACGCAGCGACAGCGTCGCAGCCTGCAGGTCGTTGCGCATGTGCTCGGCGAGCAGACCGGGGTCGGCCGCGCGCAGCGCCTGCAGCACCCGCGGGTCGACCTCCGGCACGCGCGGAGCGGGTCGGATGTCGGGCCGGGAGCGCAGGGCGTCGAGATGTCCGTACACCTCGGGCGTCGACAGGCCCTCGGCGCTGGTGAGGATCACCCAGTCGAAACGACCCTTGGCCAACGCCGGGCTGAGCTCGTCGCCGCGCCCGGTGCCGATGGCGGTGCCGCCCAGGAGGGCGAAGGGCACGTCGGCGCCGAGCCGCGCGGCCAGTCGCTGCAGCCGATGCATGCCCAGTTCCGCACCCCACAGCGCGTCGCAGGCCACCAGCGCGGCCGCGGCGTCGGCGGACCCGCCGCCCATGCCTCCGGCCACCGGCACGTGCTTGACGATCTCGAGGTGCACACCGCCCGGGTGCCCGATCTCGGCGGCGACCAGGCGGGCCGCCCGCAGGGCGAGGTTGCGGTCATCCTCGGGCACGGAGGCGACATCCACCGTGCCGGAGACCGAGATCGTGAACTCCAGGGCCGGCTCGGCCCAGACGTCCTCGTAGAGGGAGACGGCCTGGTAGGCCGACGCGACGTCGTGGTACCCGTCGTCAGCCAGCGGCCCCACCTCGAAGAAGAGGTTGAGCTTGCCCGGAGCGCGCACGTGCACGCGCTCGGCTGTCAGGGGTGCCGTCACGACGTGGCCGATTCCGCCCACAAGTCGACATCGATGCCGTCCGAGAGGGCGTCGATGCGCTCGAGCTCCTCGGTCGTGAATCCCGGCCCGTCCAGGGCGGCGAGGTTCTCGTCGAGCTGGGCCGGGCGTGAGGCGCCGATCAGCGCCGATGCGACCACGGGGTTGCGGAGCACCCACTGGATCGCCATTTGGGCGAGCGACTGGCCCCGCTCCTGGGCGATGACGTCGAGGCCGCGCAGCGTCGCCAGCCCCTTCTCACTGAGCGTGGCATCCGGCATCGAGGAGCGCTTCTGCGCACGATCGGCCCGCCCTCCGCCGAGGTACTTGTCGGTCAGCAGTCCCTGCGCGAGCGGCGTGAAGGCGATGGCGCCCATCCCCTCCTGGTCGAGGAGCCCGGTCAGGCCGTCCTCGACCCAGCGGTTGAGGATCGAGTACGCCGGCTGATGGATCACCAGCGGCGTCCCGAGCGAGCGGGCCACGGCCGCGGCGACGGCGGTGCGCTCCGCGCTGTAGGAGGAGATGCCGACGTACAGCGCCTTGCCCTGGCGCACCAGGGTGTCGAGGGCCGCCACGGTCTCCTCGACCGGCACGTCGGGGTCGACGCGGTGCGAGTAGAAGATGTCCACGTAGTCGACGCTCATCCGGCGCAGCGACTGCTCGGCGCTGGCGAGCAGGTACTTGCGCGCGCCGCCGTTGCCGTACGGTCCGTGCCACATGTCGTAGCCGGCCTTGGACGAGAGGATGAGCTCGTCGCGATAGGGCGCGAAGTCCTCGCGCATCATGCGGCCGAAGTTGGTCTCGGCGGAACCGTAGGGCGGCCCGTAGTTGTTCGCGAGATCGAAGTGCGTGATCCCCCTGTCGAACGCGTGACGCAGCAGCGCGCGCTGGTTGTCGAACGGGATGTTGTCGCCGAAGTTCCACCACAGCCCGAGGGAGACCGGCGGCAGGGTCAGACCCGACGTGCCGACGCGGCGGTAGCGCGCGAGCTCGTAACGGTCGTCGGCGGCGGCGTACGGGCGGTGGAGATCTCCCCCGCGGGACAGATAAGGCTGATCCTGACTCACGCGTCCAGGCTATCGGCGCCGCCGGGTGCCGCACAGGCCACCACGCGGCAGCCCCCGACCGGCGGCCACCACGCGGCAGCCCGCAATCGAACGGTCACGCGCCGAAACGTCTGCGAAACGGGCCGTGCTTACTGTGGCGGAATCGATCTGGAGGTCGCCGTGGCACTGACCGCCCTTCCCCAACCCGCCCGTCCCTGGACGGATCTGCTCTCGCGCCCCGACGTCGTGCTCGACCGGGGCATCCTGCACCTGGTCCACGACGACACGACCCCGCACGAGGCGCGCGTGCGCGACCTGCTCCTGGTGGCCGACGTCCTGGAGGGCGCCGGCGTGCCGGTGATCCTCATCCGGCACACGCACACCATCCCCGCCCTGGTCGTCGACGAGGTCGACCGCACGCGCGCGCACCAGGCCCTGGCGGCGGTGTGCGCCGAGGACCCGCTCTACGTCAAAGCCAAAGGCGTGCCTCCGGTGCTGGCCGCCGACGCTCCCGACTTCGCCGCGGGGCCGTCGCGTATCAAGGTGTACCGGCCGCGGGTGAGCCGCTCCGGCAGCCTCCGCTACGGCGCGCCGCTGGGCGCCGTCGTCGAGTTCTGGCGCTTCGGCGCGCACGAGGAGGGGGTGGATGCCGCCGCCGAGGCGGTCGCGCAGGCCCCCGGCGACAACGCCGTGCTGCGCCGGATCACCCCGGTCGCCGATCTCGAGCACGTCCGGGTCGAGCGCTACGGTCGCAGCTGGAGCACGTTCGCCGGCATGTTCGACCCGCAGCCGCACGAGGTGATCGACGAGATCGACCTCGTCTTCTCATGGGTGGACGGCTCGTCGAGCGAGTTCCAGCGTCAGCGGGCGGCCCAGCTCGCCGAGTACGTGGTCGGCGAGGGCGATGACGGGCCGGCCCGCTATCGACACGTCGATGAACTGCGCTACGCCCTGCGCAGCGTGCACATGTACGCCCCGTGGGTGCGGCGCATCTTCATCGCGACCGACTCACCCGCCCCGGCGTGGCTGCTCGATCACCCGAAGGTGACGATCGTGCGCAGCGAGGAGTTCTTCGCCGACCCGTCGGTGCTGCCCACCCACAACTCGCACGCCGTCGAAGCGCAGCTGCACCGCATCCCGGGCCTGGCCGAGCACTTCCTGTACTCGAACGACGACATGTTCTTCGGGCGGCTCACCGAGCCGGAGATGTTCTTCTCCTCGGCGGGTGTCACGAAGTTCGTCGAGTGCGACGTGCGGATCGGCGCCGGAACCCCGCAGCTGCACCGCAGCGGCCACGACAACGGGCTGCGGGTGAACCGGGCACTGCTGTCGGAGCGCTTCGGCCGCACGATCGCACGCGACCTCGAGCACTGCGCCACGCCGCTGCGGCGCAGCGTAATGGCCGAGCTCGAGGCGGCGTTCCCCGAGGATTTCGCCCGCACCGCGGCATCCCGCTTCCGCGCCGCCACCGACATCTCGGTCACCAACAGCCTCTACCACTACTACGCCCTCATGACGGGGCGGGCGGTGGCGACCCGCGAGCCGCGGGTGCGCTACGTGCAGACCACGATGGCGGCGGGGCTGCGCCGGATGGAACGGCTGGCCGCCCGCAGCGACGTCGACATGTTCTGCCTCAACGACGGCGGCAACGCCGAGGTGCCCGAGGATGTGCGCGTGACCACGCTCCGGGCCACGCTCGAGCGCATGTTCCCGATCCGCGCCCCGTGGGAGCGCGACGAGCTCAGCGCACGAGAGCGATCGGCTCGGTCGGCGCATCCCTCCGGGCGGGCGCGCTGACGCCGCCGCCGGCGATTCCGGCCGCACGCAGCCGTCGCCGGGCCTCGGCAGGGTCGATGTACTCGAGCGTGCGCGGGGCGTCAACGGGCACCACCGAATGCACCACGGTGTCGTCGTACAGGTGCACGAGGTTGAACGCCTGCGCGCCGTCCTGCGGGCGCGTGCCGCCGACCGGCACGGTCAGGTCCTGGGCGTAACAGGTCGAGGAGGCGACCGAGACGGGGATGCCCGCGAAGGTGGCGAAGGTCGAGTAATGCAGGTGACCGGCGATGATCGCGCGCACGTCGGTTCCGCGCAGCACCCGCGCCAGGCGCGGCTGGTCGCGCAGCTCGACGCTGGCCGCCAGGGGCAGCACGCTCGGCACGGGCGGGTGGTGCATCGCGAGGATCGTTCCCAGCGGCGCGGGGGTGGCCAGCACGTCGGCCAGCCACTCGAGTTGCTCGTCGCGCAGCTCGCCGTGGTGCTCGCCGGGCACCGTCGTGTCGAGGGTGATCAGTCGCAGACCGTCGAGCTCGTCGACGTGGTCGACGGGGCGCATGTCGCCGGAGAGATCGTCGTGCAGGCCCGCGCGGAAGGCCGCACGATCGTCGTGGTTGCCCATCACCCAGAACACCCGTGTACCCAGGGCCGCCGCGAAAGGCTCGACGAGGCCGCGCAGCGCCGCGTAGGCGCCGGGCTCGCCGAGGTCGGCGAGATCACCCGTGAACACGACGGCGTCGGGCTGGATTCCGGACGCGGCGATCACCGAGAGCGCGCGCTCGAGGTACGCCGCGCCGTCGACCGCGTCGAACAGCCTGGCGGTGCCTGCGGCGCGCAGATGCGTGTCGCTGATGTGCAGCAGGATCCGCTCGGGTGCCGGATATTCGGCCGTGCGCATCGGTCCTTCTCCCCCGCCCCGCGGTCGAGACGAGGCTCCCCGAATGTTACAGGCATGTTTCGTGACTCGTCTGTGCGCCACGGTGAACGGTCATCGAACGTCACATGTCGGGATGCCGCGTCCGCCGGTCTCCGGCGGACGGAGGCCGGTCAGCCGGCGACCTGGGCGATGCGCACGAAGTCGTCGATCGACAGCTGCTCGCCGCGCGAAGTGGCCGCAACGCCGGCGCGCTCGAGCACGTCGGTCGCATCGGCCGCACTGCCGCCGAGCACCGCGGCCAGCGCCTGACGGAGCATCTTGCGGCGCTGCTGGAACGCGGCGTCGACGATCGCGAACGTCCGCCGGCGGAGGTCCTCCCCGCCGCGCGGCTCGGGGTCGCGCGTGAAGCCGACCAGCACGCTGTCGACGTTCGGCACCGGCCAGAACACCTGGCGGGACACGGTGCCGGCCAGCCGCCATGGGCCGTACCAGGCGGCCTTCGCGCTCGGGGCACCGTACACCTTGGAGCCGGGCGGGGCGGCCAGACGCTCCCCCACCTCGGCCTGCACCATCACGACGCCGCGCTGGAGACCCGGGAAGGTCTCCATGAAATGCAGCAGCACGGGCACGCTCACGTTGTAGGGGAGGTTGGCCACCAGCACCGTCGGATCGCCCGGGAGATCGCGCACGCTCAGCGCGTCGGCATCGACCACGGTGAGGCGGTCGCCGGGCACACCGTGGGCGGCCGCCGTCGCCGGCAGCCGCCCGGCGAGCCGGTGGTCGATCTCCACGGCCGTCACGCTCGCCCCGGTCTCCAGGATCGCCAGCGTCAGAGACCCCAGACCCGGCCCCACCTCGACCACGCGGTCGGCCGGCTCGACGCCCGCGACATGCACGATCTTTCGCACCGTGTTCGCATCGACGACGAAGTTCTGGCCGAGCTTCTTGGTCGGGGTGACGTCGAGGTCGGCGGCGAGCGCACGGATCTCGGCGGCGCCGAGCAGAGACACGGACATGCGATCACTGTACCCAGTGCCGCGCGGGGTTCCCGGTGGCTAATGTGACGAGAGTGAACGACAGCCACGGCATCCCCGCAGACACCTTCTCCTGGAAGAGCCCCTACGGGCGCCGTGCGATCGGCCTCTCGGTGGCCGCGGCCGTCGGCGGATTCCTGTTCGGATTCGACTCCTCGGTCGTCAACGGCGCCGTCGAGTCGATCCAGACCGACTTCGCCCTCAACGACTTCGTCACGGGCTTCGTCGTCGCGATCGCCCTGCTCGGCTGCGCCGCAGGCGCCATGCTCGCCGGCAACCTCGCCGACAAGTGGGGGCGCCTGCGGGTCATGTTCCTCGGCGCGATCATGTTCTTCCTCAGCTCGATCGGCGCCGGCCTCGCCTTCAGCGTGTGGGACCTCGCACTGTGGCGCGTGATCGGCGGCCTCGGCATCGGCATCGCCTCGGTGGTGGCTCCCGCCTACATCGCCGAGATCGCGCCGAAGCAGATCCGCGGCAGCCTCGCCTCGCTCCAGCAGCTGGCGATCACCATCGGCATCTTCACGGCTCTGCTCAGCGACGCCCTCCTCGAGGGCATCGCAGGCGGCGCCGACAATGTGCTGTGGCTGGGTCTGGAGGCCTGGCGCTGGATGTTCCTGGTCGGCGTCGTCCCGGCGGCCGTGTACGGCATCCTCTCCTTCACCGTCCCCGAATCCCCGCGCTTCCTCATCTCGCAGGGCCGTGCCGATCAGGCGCGCGAGATCTTCGCCCAGCTCGTGCCGCCGGTCGACCTCGACAAGACCATGACCGAGCTCACCCGGGCGATCGAGACCGACCGCAAGAACGCCGGGGTGTCGATCCGCGGCAAGGCACTCGGCCTGCAGCCCATCGTGTGGATCGGCATCATCCTGTCGGTGTTCCAGCAGTTCGTCGGCATCAACGTGATCTTCTACTACTCGACCAGCCTGTGGAACTCGGTCGGCATGACCAACGCGCCGCTGATCAGCGTCATCACCAGCGTGACGAACGTGCTCGTCACCCTCGTCGCGATCTTCCTCGTCGACCGGGTGGGCCGAAAGCCGATCCTGCTGACCGGGTCGGTCGTGATGGCGGTCTCGCTCGGTCTCATGGCGATCTCGTTCCTGTTCGCCGAGGGCACCGGACAGGATGTGAGCCTCCCCTCGCCGTGGGGCCCGATCGCCCTCGTCGCGGCGAACCTCTTCGTGATCGGCTTCGGCGCCTCGTGGGGTCCGCTGGTGTGGGTGCTGCTCGGCGAGATCTTCCCGAGCCGCATCCGCGGCAAGGCACTGGGCGTGGCCGCCGGCGCCCAGTGGATCGCGAACTTCCTCATCACGATGACCTTCCCCGTGATGAGCGGCTGGTCGCTGCCGCTCACCTACGGCATGTACGCGACGTTCGCCGCCCTGTCGTTCGTGTTCGTGCTGCTGCGCATCCCCGAGACCAAGGGCATGGAGCTCGAACAGACCGAGACCCTCTTCGCGCGCCCCGCCAAGAAGCGCTGAGCCGGCCCGCGTCCCACTGCCGGATCATGCCTGCGCGGCTGCGGGTTCGGCATCCTCCCGTCGTAAGCTGGCGGGATGCCCTCTCTCGGTGAGCTCGTCGCGCCGCGCCGTCTCGGTCGCGACTTCCGGTGGCTCATGGCCTCGTCGTGGACGAGCAACCTCGGCGACGGGATCGCGCTGGCAGCGGCGCCCCTGCTCATCGCGTCGCTGACCTCGTCGCCGATCCTGGTGGCGGCGGGCGCCGTGATGCAGTTCCTGCCGTGGCTCCTGTTCGGGCTGCTGGCCGGCGCCGTGGCCGACCATCACGATCGCCGCCGCCTCGTCATGCTCGCCAACGCCCTGCGGGCCGTGGTCGTGCTCGTGCTGGTGGGGTTCCTCGTCACCGGCTACGCGAACGTGTGGCTGGTGCTGGTCGCCGCCTTCCTCTACGGCACGGCCGAGGTCTTCGCCGATTCGGCCGGCAGCACGCTGCTGCCCATGCTGGTGCGGCCCGTCGACCTCGGCATCGGCAACGCGCGTCTGCAGGCCGGCTACCTCGTCGCCAACCAGCTGGCGGGCCCGCCGCTGGGCGCCTTCCTGTTCGCCGTCGGCTCGTTCTGGCCATTCCTGCTCCAGGTGCTGTGCGTCTCGCTGGCGGTGCTGCTCATCTCGCGGATCGCCCGCACCCCGGTACCCGAGCATGCCGGCGACGGGCGCGGATCGAAGGGCCACGCCATCCGGGAGGGCCTGCGCTGGCTCGCTGGGAACGCCCCCGTGCGCACGCTCATCATCATCATCCTGGTCTTCAACGTCACCTGGGCCGCACCGTGGGGCGTGCTCGTGCTGTACGCCACCGAGCACCTCGGCATGGGAGCCGTCGGGTACGGCGCGCTGATGACGGCCTCCGCGCTGGGCGGGCTGGTCGGCACCGGCAGCTTCGGGTGGCTCGAGCGGCACGTCTCGTTCGCGACGCTCATGCGCGTGTGCCTCTCGCTGGAGGTGCTCATGCACCTCGCATTCGCCCTCCTCACCACCGAGTGGGTCGCCTTCGTCATCATGTTCGGCTTCGGCATGTACGCGTTCGTGTGGGGCACCATCTCCACGACGGTGCGCCAGCGGCTCGTGCCGTTGCCGCTGCAGGGCCGCATCGCCTCGGTCAACATGGTCGGCGTGTTCGGCGGGCTCGTGATCGGGCAGGCCCTGGGCGGGGTGATCGCCCAGATCTGGGGCCTCACCGCGCCCTGGTGGTTCGCGTTCGTCGGCTCCGCGATCACACTGCTGCTCGTGTGGCGGTCGATCTCGCACATCGCCGCGGCCAAGCCCGTCATCGGCGGCGACGCGGCGGCGGCGACGGATGCCGCGCCCGAGCCCGGCGACGGCGGCATCCCCCTGCGCGACTGACCCGTCCCCGCGCGGAAGGCGGGCGGTTCGTGGGGCGCTCGCCGCGGCATCCACGCCCCCGAAACGGCCGGAGGCGCCCCACGGATCACAAGGCCGGCGGTTCGTGGGGCGCTCGGCGCGGCATCCACGCCCCCGAAACGGCCGGAGGCGCCCCACGAGATCAGACGCCGGCAGCGAGAGCGGTCAGCCGATCGCCCAGCACCTCCAGCCGCGGCACCCAAGGTCCCGCCATCTCGCCGGCGGCACTGCGCCGCATCGCCTCGGCGAGCGGGACCCACGCGCTCTCGCACACCTCGTCGGGGTCGAGCGCAAGCGCGGGGTCACCGGGGAGGTGCACGACGTACAGGTCGAACAGCGCGGTCGGCTCAACGACGCGTCCGACGGGGATCAGCGCGCCAGGCTCGACGGCGACGCCGGTCTCCTCGGCCAGTTCGCGCGCGGCGCCCTCGGCGCTGGACTCGCCGGCCAGCGCCGATCCGGCCGGGAACTCCCAGCACAGCGCCCAGTCCTTCACAGCCGCCCGGCGGGTCATCAGCACGAGACCGTCCGGCCGCACGACGCACACCGACGCGACCACGTGGAACAGCCCCGAGGGGAAGTCGGGATCGCCGCGGCGATGCGTGCGTCCGGTCGGGATGCCGGCCGCATCGGTCACATCCCACCGTTCGTCGTCGGACACGGCTCAGTCCTCGAACGCGCCGTAGACCTCGAGCGTGTTCGCGGCGATCTGCGCGCACAGTTCGTCGGGATCGAGACCGAGCTCCTCCGCCATGAAGCGCACCGTCACCGGGATGAGGTAGGGCGCGTTCGGACGACCGCGGTGCGGCGTGGGCGTGAGGAACGGGGCGTCGGTCTCGACGAGGATGCGCTCGCGCGGGATGACCGCCAGCGCGTCGCGCAGGTTCTGCGCGTTCTTGAACGTGACGTTTCCGGCGAAGGAGAGCCAGTAGCCGCGCTCGCCCGCGATGCGCGCCATCTCGGCATCGCCCGAGAAGCAGTGGAACACGGTCTTCTCGGGCGCGCCCACCCGCTCGAGCGTCGCGAGCACCTCGTCGTGCGCGTCGCGATCGTGGATCTGCATCGCGATGCCGTGCTTCTTCGCGAGCGCGATGTGCGCCTCGAAGCTCTCGTACTGCGCCGCCAGTCCGTCGGCGCCGGTGCGGAAGAAGTCCAGGCCCGTCTCGCCGATCGCCCGCACGCGCGACTGCGCCGCGAGCTCGTCGATCACCGCGATCGCCTCGTCGAGCCGGCCCGCCGCCGCGTACGCGGGAGCCTCGTTCGGGTGGATCGCGACCGCCGCGAGCACGCGGGGATGGGATGCCGCGGCCCACGCCGACCAGCGGCTCGAGTCGATGTCCCCACCGGCCTGGACGACGCCGATCACCCCGACCTCGCCGGCGCGGGAGAGCTGCTCGTCGAGCGAGAGCCCGACGCCGTCCTCGATCTCCAGGTGCGCGTGGTTGTCGTACACCGGCACCGCGAGGGGTTCCGGCGCGGCGGGGTAGGACACGTCGCGGCTGCCCTTGTCGCGCGTGCGCACGTAGGTCGACGGGTCGGTCCCCTCGGCGGGGTACGGCACCGGCGCGTGGGACATCAGACGGTCTGCTCCACCCGCGGGAACAGCGGCGCGAGCGCGGTGACGGAGCTGCCGGGTGCGAGCACGCCCCAGCCGCCGGCCTCGCGCAGCGGCTGGTCCTGCAGCCGGCCGAGCGACTCGGCGGCGCCGAGGGCGACCCAGAGCTTCTCGGTCGAGACCGGCATGACCGGCGACAGCAGCACCGCGAGCGCGCGCAGGCCCTCCGCGGCCGTGTAGAGCACCGTGCCCAGGCGGGCACGCTGCGTCTCGTCCTTGGCGAGCGCCCACGGCTCGTTCTCGGTGATGTACAGATTCAGCGCGTCGACGATCGTCCAGATCGAGGAGATCGCCTCGTCGATGCGGAAGCGCTCGATGGCCGCGTCGGCCGCGGCCGCGGCATCCGCCACCGTCTTCCGGATCGCGAGGTCGGCCTCGGTGTACTCGGCGGGGGTGGGAACGATCCCCTCGTAGTACCGCTCGATCATCGCGGTGGTGCGCGAGGCGAGGTTGCCGAAGCCGTTGGCGAGCTCGGCCTGGTAGCGGGCCGACAGGTCCTCCCACGAGAACGAGCCGTCCTGTCCGAACGCGATCGCCGACAGGAAGTAGAAGCGGTAGGCGTCCGAGCCGAACACGTCGGTGATCTCGGTGGGGGCGATTCCGGTGAGCTTGGACTTCGACATCTTCTCGCCGCCGACCAGCAGCCAGCCGTGCGCGAAGACGCCGCGCGGCACCTCGAGCCCGGCCGCCATCAGCATCGCCGGCCAGATCACCGCGTGGAAGCGCAAGATGTCCTTGCCGACCACGTGGTAGGCGGGCCAGCGGCGCGCGAACTGCTCCGGGTCGGTGCCGTAGCCGATCGCGGTGGCGTAGTTGAGCAGCGCATCGACCCACACGTAGATGACGTGCGCCGGGTCCCACGGCACGGTGATGCCCCAGTCGAAGGCGGAGCGCGAGATGGAGAGGTCCTTCAGCCCGTTCTTCACGAACGAGACGACCTCGTTCTTCGCCGACTCGGGGCGCAGGAAGTCCGGCACGCCGGTGTACAGGTCGAGCAGCTTGTCCTGGAACTCGCTGAGCTTGAAGAAGTAGTTCTTCTCCTGCAGCAGCTCCAGCGGCTTGGAGTGGATCGCGCAGACCTTCAGGCCCTCGAACGCGCCTGTGCCGTCGACGATCTCCGACTCCGGCTTGAACTCCTCGCAGCCCACGCAGTACAGCGCCTCGTATTCGCCGGCGTAGATGTAGCCGCGGTCGTAGATGGCCTGCACGAACGCCTGCACGCGCTCTTCGTGGCGGGGCTGGGTGGTGCGGATGAAGTCGTCGTTGGCGACGTCGAGCTTCTCCAGGAGCGGGAACCACGCCTCGGTGACGAGCTTGTCCACCCACTCCTGCGGGGTCACGCCGTTTGCGCTGGCCGCGCGCATCATCTTCTGGCCGTGCTCGTCGGTGCCCGTGAGCATCCAGGTGTCATCGCCCGACTGGCGGTGCCAGCGGGCGAGGGTGTCCACCGCCACGGTGGTGTAGCCGTGGCCGATGTGGGGCACGTCGCTCGGGTAGTAGATCGGCGTCGTGATGTAGAAGCTGCGGCCGGAAGTCACCTGGAGATTCTAGTTCGACCCGGTGGCGCCCCCGCGCCCGTGTGACGAGTGCCCTCCGCGGCGGTGGCCGACGGGCGTGCGTTGTCACACTCGGCGCGAATGTGACGGCTCCGGCGCGGTCAGCCGCGGCCGCCGGCCGCCCGCGCGGCCAGGGCGGCCTGATACAGCTCGCGCGAGGAGTGGCCGGTGAGGGTCGCCACCTCGCCGGCGGCCTCCTTGAGGCGGGTGCCGGATGCCACGAGGTCGGCCACCTGGGCGACGGCGTCGTCGAACGCCACGGCCCGCGGCGCGGCGCCGGCGACGACGATGACCAGCTCGCCGCGCACTCCATCGTGCGCCCAGGCGACGAGCTCGGCGAGAGAGCCGCGCGCGACTTCCTCGTGGAGCTTCGTGAGCTCGCGGCACACCGCGGCCGCACGCGGGGCGCCGAAGACCGCCGACATATCGGCCAGGGTCGCACCGACGCGGGTGGGGGCGTCGAAGAAGACCATCGTGCGGGGCTCCGCCGCCAGCGCCGCGAAGACGGCCCGGCGCTCCCCGGACTTCCTCGGAACGAAGCCCTCGAAGGTGAACCGGTCGGTCGGCAGGCCCGAGACCGCCAGCGCGGTGAGCACGGCGCTGGGCCCGGGAATCGCGGTGACCGCCACGCCCGCCGCCGCAGCGGCCGCCACGACGCCGTAGCCGGGGTCGCTGACGGTCGGCATGCCCGCGTCGCTCAGAAGCAGCACGTCCTGCTCGCGCGCGAGTTCGACGAGCTCGCCGGCACGGGCCTTCTCGTTGTGGTCGTGCAGCGCGATCAGCCGCGGCCGGTGGCTCACGCCGAGCGCCTGCAGCAGCCGCTGCGTCGTGCGGGTGTCCTCGGCTGCGACGACGGGGACGGTCTCCAGGGCCTCGATCAGCCGACGGGACGCGTCGCCGAGATTACCGATCGGGGTCGCCGCGAGGATCAGCATCCCGCCAGCCTACGCGTCGGCCCCTCCCGAGACGTCGGCGTGCACCTCGTCGACGGCCGCCTGCAGTCGCTGCAGGCAGTCCATGACGATCCGGGTCTCCTCGGGCGTCATGTCGACGACCGCGGCGAGCATGCGCTCGTGCATCCCGCCGAGCGTCGCCCGCACCTCCTCGTCGGTCTCCGTCGTCGGCACCACCACGATGCTCCGACGATCGGTGGGGTGCGGCCGGCGGCTGACGTGGTGGGAGCGCTCGAGCCGGTCCACGATCGCCGTCATCGACGCCGTCGAGACCCCGAGGTACCGCGCGAGCGCGGCCGGCGTCACCGGGCGCTGCTCGCGCTGCGCCTTCAGCAGATACCGCAGCACGAGCAGATCGTTCTCCCCCATCGCCATGGCGTCGCGCGTGCGGCGTCGCATCGCGACCTCGGCGGCACGGTAGAGGCGGAACGACTGCAGCAGCGACACCGCGCGTCGGCGCCGCGAATCGGCATCGTCGCCGTACCAGTACCCGCTCATCTGTTCGTCCTGCACGAGGGAATACTAGGCACTCCGCGCGCGCCGGGGCGGCCGGGCACGGCGACGTAGGCTGGATCGCGTGCCGGATCCGTCACCCACCGAGCCGATCGCGCCCACGCCCGGGCCGCCGCCGGCGCCCGCCGCGCCGTCCGCGGACGAGTCGGCGGACGAGCCCGAGGCGACCGCCCCGGCGCCCGAGGCGACCGCCCCGGCGACGGGTCCTGCACCGCTGCTCCCGGCGATCCGCCCCTCGCTCTACGACCGGTTCACCGCGCGCCTGCACGACGATCCCCGCGCCGCGCGCCTGTACGCGTGGCTCGCACCGGCGCTGGTGGTCGTGCTCGCCGGCATCCTGCGGTTCTGGAACCTCGCCCACCCGCACGACCTGATGAACCAGTTCGACGAGACCTACTACGTGAAGGACGCGTGGTCGCTCGCGAACCTCGGCTACGAGGGGGCGTGGCCCCAGGACGCGAACGAGCGCTTCCTCTCCGGCGACGTCGACGCGTTCACCTCCTCCCCCGCCTTCGTCGTGCATCCGCCCCTGGGAAAGTGGATCATCGCCCTGGGGATGCTGCTCTTCGGTCCCGACAACGGGTTCGGCTGGCGCTTCACGACGGCGCTGCTCGGCACCGCGGCGGTGCTGGTGCTGATGCTCCTGGCGCGGCGCATGACGCGCTCGACCACGTTCGCCGTCCTCGCCGGGCTCCTGATGGCCGTCGACGGCCTGGCGATCTCGATGAGCCGGGTGGCGCTGCTGGATTCGACGCTGATGTTCTTCGTGATCCTCGCGTTCCTGTTCCTGGTGCTCGATCGGGAGCGCACGATGGAGCGCATCGCGATGACCGTGGCGGCCCGATGGAGCGATGAGGGCGGCCCGTACTGGGGTCCGCTGCTGTGGAACCGCCCCTGGGTCATCGCCGCGGGAGCGGCGCTCGGAGCGGCGTCGGCTGTCAAATGGTCGGGCGTGTGGGTGCTCGCCGGCGTGGGCGTGTACCTCGTCGTCACCGACGCCCTCGCACGCCGCCGCGCCGGCGTGCTGCTGTGGCCGACCGATGCCCTTCGCCAGGGGGCGGTGTCGTTCCTGCTGCTGGTGCCGGTCGCCCTGCTGGTGTACCTCACGTCGTGGACCGGCTGGCTCGTGACCGACGGAGGGTACGACCGGCATTCCGCCGACGACGACCCGGCGACCGGGCTCTGGGCGTGGGTGCCGCTGTCGCTGCAGAGCCTGTGGAGCTACCACGTCCACATGTACAACTCGGCGTCGGGCATCGTCTCGCCGCACGCGTTCGCGAGCCCTGCCTGGCAATGGCCGCTGCTGTTGCGGCCCACGACGATCTACTTCCACCACGACGCGCTCGGCGAGGCCGGCTGCGCGTTCGAGAAGGGCTGCTCGCAGGCGATCGCTACGATGCCCAATCCGCTGCTCTGGTACGCAGGTGTGGCGGCGGCGGTGTACCTGCTCTACCGGTTCTGGGTACGTCGCGACTGGCGGGACGCGGTCGTGATCACGGGGATCGCATCGACGTATGCGCCGTGGCTGCTGTTCCCGGAGCGCACGGTCTTCCAGTTCTACACGGTGCTCGTGCTGCCGTTCCTGCTGCTGGCGCTCGCGACGGCGCTGCGCGACATCGCCGGCCCACGCCACGCCGACCCGTACCGGCGGCTGACCGGTCAGCGCCTGGTGTGGGTCTTCCTCGGCGTCGCGATCGCGCTGTCGGCGTTCTGGTACCCGGTGGTCACCGCGATCCGGGTGCCGTACGTCTTCTGGCACGCGCACATCTGGCTGACCGGCTGGGCGTGAGCGGATCGGCGCCTGCCCGCGCTCAGGCGGGAGCGGGGGCGGATGCCGCGGCCCGGGCTGCGGCGGGGAGCGCGTCGAGCACCCGGCCGACGACCGCATCGTCGTGCGCGGCGGTGAGGAACCAGGCCTCGAACACGCTGGGCGGAAGGGACACTCCCGCGTCGAGCATCGCGTGGAAGAACGGGGCGTAGCGCCACGACTCCTGCGCACGGGCGTCGTCGTAGTTCCGAACGGCGCCGTCGCGGAAGGCCACCGAGAAGAGGCTGCCGGCACGGGAGATCTCATGCACCACGCCCTCGGCGGTCAGCGCGTCGTGCAGGCCCGCCGAGACGGCCGCGGCGGCGGCATCCACCCGCTCGTACACGGCGGCGTCGGCCCGTCTCAGCGTGGCGATGCCCGCGGCGACCGCCAGGGGGTTCCCGCTCAGCGTGCCGGCCTGGTAGACCGGGCCGAGCGGGGCGAGCAGCTCCATGTGCGCGGCCCTGCCGCCGATGCCGGCCAGCGGCATGCCGCCGCCGATCACCTTGCCGAACGTGATCAGGTCGGGCGTCCATCCGCCGTCGGCCGTTGCCTGCTCGAGGCCCCAGCGGCCGGCCGGTCCCACGCGGAAGCCGGTGAGCACCTCGTCGAGGATCAGCAGCGCGCCGTGCGCGTGCGCCGTCTCGGTGAGGAAGCGATTGAACCCCGGCTCCGGCGCGAGCACCCCCGCGTTCGCACCGGCGGCCTCGGTGATGATGGCGGCGATGCGGCCCGGGTGGGCGGCGAAGGCCGCCTCCACGGCGTCGCGGTCGTTGTAGGGCAGCACGAGGGTGAGCGCCGCGATGTCGGCGGGGACGCCGGCCGATCCGGGGAGCCCCAGGGTCGCGACGCCGGACCCCGACTCGGCCAGCAGCCCGTCGGAGTGGCCGTGGTAGTGGCCGGCGAACTTCACGATCACGTCGCGGCCGGTCGCGCCGCGCGCGATGCGGATCGCGGTCATGGTCGCTTCGGTGCCGGTGGACACCAGGCGCAGGCGCTCGATCCCGCGCACGTCGCCGACGGTGAGGCGGTCGATCACGAGCTCGGCGAGCTCCGTCTCGGCGGGAGTCGATGCGCCGAACGAGAGACCGCGGGCCGCGGCATCCTGCACCGCCCGGACGACTTCGGGGTGGGCGTGACCGAGGAGCGCCGGACCCCACGATGCGACCAGGTCGACGTACTCGCGGCCGGTCACGTCGGTGACATGCGCTCCGCGCGCGGCCACGATCGACAGCGGGGTGCCGCCCACCGAGCCGAACGCGCGCACCGGGGAGTTGACCCCGCCGGGGATGACGGCGCGGGCGCGGGCCGCGGCGGTGTCGTTGGTGGTGGCGGTGGTGGCGGTCATGCGCGGGTGATCCTCTCGGCGACCTCGACGGCCCAGTAGGTGAGTACGGCGTCGGCACCGGCGCGGAGGATGCCGACGAGGGATTCGTCGATCGCCCGCTCGCGGTCGATCCAGCCGTGGGCGGCGGCCGCCTCGATCATCGAGTACTCGCCGCTGACCTGGTACGCCCACACCGGGACGGGGCTGGATGCCGCGGCGTCGGCGAGCACGTCGAGGTAGGACATCGCGGGCTTGACCATGACGATGTCGGCGCCCTCGGCGACATCGAGCGACACCTCGAGCGCGCCCTCGCGCCGGTTGGCGGGGTCGAGCTGGTACGTGCGGCGGTCGCCCTCGAGCGAGGACTGCACAGCCTCGCGGAACGGCCCGTAGAAGGCCGACGCGTACTTGGCCGCGTACGCGAGCAGTGCGACATCGGTGCGGCCGGCCTGATCGAGCGCCGCGCGGATGACGGCGGTCTGGCCGTCCATCATCCCCGACAGGCCGAGCAGCTGCGACCCCGCCTCGGCCTGCGCGAGCGCCATGTCGCGATAGCGCACGAGGGTCGCGTCGTTGTCGACGCGACCGCGCGCGTCGAGCACGCCACAGTGGCCGTGGTCGGTGAACTCGTCGAGGCACAGATCGGTCTGCACCACCAGGGCGTTGCCGGCCTCGGCAACCGCGACACGGGTGGCGACGTTGAGGATGCCGTCGGGATCGGTCGCACCGGACCCCTCGGCGTCCTTGTGCTCGGGCACGCCGAAGATCATCACGCCGCCGATCCCCGCGGTCGCCGCCCGGTGGAGCTCGGCCTTCAGGGAGTCGAGGGAGTGCTGCACGACGCCGGGCATCGAGGCGATCGGCGTCGGGTGCTCGGCGCCCTCGCGGACGAACAGCGGGAGCACCAGGCGCGACGGCTCGAGGTGCGTCTCGCGCACGAGGCGCCGCCACGCGGGCGTCGCGCGCAGTCGGCGCGCGCGCATCGCCGGGAAGGAAGCGGGCGTCTGGGTCATCGGTCCTCCTCGGCCGCGGCGGCGCCGAGCGGCGCGAGGTCGGCGGCGCCGACCGCGATCAGCTCGGCGGCCACACGCTCGGCGACATCGGCGGCGGCATCCACATCGATCGCCGCGGCGTGGGAACTGGTCAGGTGCCCGGAGCCGTCGGGGCTGTACACGCTGGCGGTCAGGAAGAGGATGCCGTCCTCCTCGAAGGATCGCGCGCCGATGGGCGCGGCGCAGCCGGCCTCGAGCCGGGCGAGCACGCCGCGCTCGGCCTCCGCGGCGCGCCTGGTCGCCGGGTGGTCGATGCGGCGGGCGAGCGCCTCGTCGCCGGTGCGCGTCTCCACCGCCAGGGCCCCCTGGGCGGGCGCGGTCGGCCACGCGTCGATGTCGAGGAACTCGGTCACCGCGTCGAGCAGGCCCAGCCGCGCGAGTCCGGCGGCGGCGAGCACGACCGCGTCGAGCGCGCGCTCGGGATCGTCGGTGCGCAGGCGACCGAGGCGCGTGTCGACGTTGCCGCGGATGTCGACCAGCACGAGATCGGGCCGTCGGCGGGCGAGCTGGGCGCGACGGCGCGGCGACCCGGTGCCGACCGTGGCGCCCTCGGGGAGGGTGTCGAGCGTGAGCCCGTCGCGCGCGCACAGCGCGTCGCGGGGGTCTTCGCGGCGCGGCACCGCGGCGATCGAGAGGCCGAGCATCGGCGCGGTCGGGAGGTCCTTGTACGAGTGCACGACGGCGTCGACCTCCCCCGCGAGCAGCGCTTCGCGCAGGGCGGCGGCGAACACGCCGGCGCCGCCGAGCGAGGCGAGCGAGGCGGTGGAGCGGTCGCCCTCGGACTGGATGATCACGAGTTCGCCGCCGAGGGCCTCGGCGACGGTGCCGGCCTGTGCCGTGGCCAGCGCGCTGCCGCGCGTGCCGATGCGCAGGGGCGCTGCGCTCACGCGATCACCTCGGCCACCTCGTCGGCCGAGATGCGCCGGCCCGTGAAGAACGGGATCTCCTCGCGGACGTGACGGCGGGCCTCGGTGGCGCGCAGGTGCCGCATGAGGTCGACGAGGTCCACGGGGTCGTCGGCCTCGAGCCCCAGCAGCCACTCGTAGTCGCCGAGGGCGAAGCTGGCGACCGTGTTGCTGAGCACCTGCGGGTACTCACGGCCCTTGAGACCGTGATCGCGCAGCATCTCCCCGCGCTCGGCGGCCGGCAGCAGGTACCACTCGTAGCTGCGGACGAACGGGTAGACCGTGACCCAGTCCTTGGGAGCGAGGCCACGGGCGAACGCCGGCATGTGGTCGCGGCTGAACTCCGCGTCGCGGTGCACGCCCAGCGCGTTCCAGGTCGGGAGGAGCCCGGCCAGCTCCCGTGTGCGGCGGAGCATCCGCAGTTCGGCCTGCAGCTGCTGCGCCGAAGGGCCGGTGAGCCAGAGCATGATGTCGGCGTCGGCGCGCAGCCCCGACACGTCGTAGATGCCGCGCAGGCTCTCAAGGCCCGCGATCGCGTCGGCCAGGGCCGGCCCGTCCTCGGCCGCCGCGGGAGTGTGGGGATGCCGGCGCAGCACCGCCCAGAGCGTGTAGTAGTCGGTCGCCTCCGCGGGCGCGGTCCCGCTCGATGCGGGCGCGGTCTGCTCAGTCTGCTCGGTCACCGTTCCATCCTCCCTGCTCCGCGGCTGCGGGGCGATCACTTTCGTGCTCGGCGTCGTGGTCGCCGCGATGATCGGCAGTCGACGACAGAAGATCTGCGGCCACGCGCTCGGCCTGCGCGACCACGGCGGCAAGGCCCGTGCCGGCGGCCGTCTCGCCCACCGCGGGCATCTCGCCCTCGGCCGCGCGGGCACCGCGGCGCCAGACGCGCACGGCGCTCTCCGCGACGCGCACCGGCGTGCCCAGGAGCACCCCGGCATCGTGTGCGGCCTGGGCGATGAGGGCGTCGGCGGGGCCCGCGTCGGTTGCGTCGCCGTCGTACGAGAGCCGGATCACGTGATGGCCCGGCAGGGCCTCCGCCACCCACGACCACTTCGCGGTGAGGTGCGTGAGAGCGCGGGCTCGCACGTCGGGGGCGTCGGCGGCGACGAGCAGTCCGGTCCCCCGGGGCGCCGCGTCGAGCGCGGCGGAGGCGTCGACGACGAGGGTGGCGAGGGTGATGGTGCGGCCCTGCGGTGCGGCGTCGCCGGCGCCGTCGGGGTCACCGCACGCCCGCACCACGGTGCCGGCCAACCGCGTGCCTGGAACGCTCACGCCGTCGGGAGCGAGTTCTGCGGCCGGCGTCCCCACCCGCAGGTCGACCCCGAGGCGGCGGCAGTCCGCCGCCAGCGCCGCCGGGATGCGGTGCATGCCGCCGCGCAGGCCGGCCACCTGCGAGCCGGCGGGGGCTGCGGCGCGCAGCGCGCGCACCGCGGCGGCCAGCGACCCGTGCGCGGCCAGCTGCGCGCGAAGCTGCGGCGACGCGACCTCGACGGGCATGGCGTCGGGCTCGCGCGAGTGCACGCCGCGCACCACCGGGGCCACCAGCCCCTCCAGCACGCGCCGGCCCATGCGGGCGCGCACGAGGGCCCCGAGGGAGGCGGCATCCTGCCCCACCCCGGCGGGAAGCACGGCGTCCAGCCGCGCCCGCCACGCCGCCGGGCGGCCGATCGCGCGCACGACATCGGCGGCGAGCGGATCGCCGGGGATGCCGAGCACGCCCGTCGCCGGCAGCGGCACGGCCGTTCCGTCGGCGCGGTGCAGCCACGCCGGCGTGGGCGCCGGCGTCACCACGTCTGCGGCGAGACCGAGTTCGTCGAGCAGGTCGGCGAGCGCTTGGCCGCGCGTGGCGAACGACTCCGCCGCGGCATCCAGTTCGATGCCCGCGATCGGCAGCGGCGCCACCTGGCCGCCGACCCGGTCGGCCGCCTCGAGCAGCGTGACCGTGCGGCCGGCGAGGGCCAGGCGCCGGGCGAGGACGAGACCGCCCACGCCCGCGCCGACGATGAGGAACTCAGAGGTCATGCACGAGGTCCACGATGCGGCTGAGCACATCGGGGTCGGTCTCCGGCGGCACGCCGTGGCCGAGGTTCACGATGTGGGCGGGCGCCTCCGAGCCGCGTTCGACGACGTCGCGGACGTGCCGCTCGACGAGCGGCCAGGGCGCGGTGAGGAACGCCGCGTCGATGTTCCCCTGCAGCGGCATCGTGCCGCCCAGGCGACGGTTGGCCTCATCGAGCGGCAGGCGCCAGTCGATGCCGATCACGTCAGCGCCGATCTTCGGCAGCGCGTCGAGCATCTCCCCCATGCCGAGACCGAAGTGGATGCGGGGCACCTCGAGTCCGCGCAGCCACGAGAACGCGCGCTGCGAGTGCGGTGCGACGCGGCGGATGTAGTCGTCGCGCGAGAGGGATCCGGCCCACGAGTCGAACAGCTGCACCACGCTCGCGCCGGCCCGCACCTGGGCCTGCAGGAAGGCGCCGGTCACATCGGCGCACCAGTTCAGCAGCTGCGACCACGTGTGCGGGTCGGTGCGCATGAGGGCACGCGTGCGCAGCTGGTCCTTCGACGGACCGCCCTCGACCAGATAGCTCGCCAGTGTGTACGGGGCGCCGCCGAAGCCGATGACCGGCTTGTCGCCGAGTTCGCGGGCGACGATCGCGACCGCCTCCGAGATCGGTGCGAGCGCCTCCGGGTCGATGGGTCGCAGCGCCATCACGTCAGCGGGCGTGCGCACCGGCTCGTCGAGCACGGGGCCGCGGCCGGGGACGATGCGCACCCCCACCCCCGCCAGCAGCACCGGGATGACGATGTCGCTGAAGAAGACCGCGGCATCCACCCCGTGACGCCGCACCGGCTGCAGGGTGATCTCGGCCGCGAGCGCGGGGTCGAGGCAGGCGTCGAGCATCTCCACGCCGGCGCGCGACGCGCGGTACTCGGGCAGCGACCGGCCCGCCTGGCGCATGAACCACACGGGGAGCGTCTCGGGGCGGTCGCCGCGCGCCGCGCGCACCAGAGGCGACGACGCGGTGCGTCCGTCGGCGAGCGGGTGGCCTTCGGGCAGGGCGATCACGTCTGTGGACACCCGTCAAGCGTACGCGGCCGGTCCCCGTGCGCTTCTCAGAAGCGGCCGGTACAATCCCGGGGTGCTCTTCTGTCTGACGGCGAACCACCGCAATACGGAGTTCGACGTGCTCGACCGCATCTCGCGGATCTCCGAGTCGACGGCACAGGACCTGGTCACCGGGCACGAGTTCGTGCGGGGCGCGATCGTTCTCGCCACCTGCAACCGCTTCGAGGCGTACCTCGACATCGACGAGCCGCTCACCGGCGGCGCCGCGCTCGCACAGGAGGCCGTGCTCGAGGCGCTCGAGTCGGTCGCCGGCGACGATGTCGCGTCGTTGCGCGCCTCCGCGACGACCCTCTCCGGCGACGCGGTCGTGCGTCACCTGTTCTCGGTGAGCTCGGGCCTGGAGTCGATGGTCGTGGGCGAAGAGGAGATCACCGGGCAGGTGCAGCGCGCGCTCAGCGCCGCCCGGCTGCGTCAGACCACGAGCACCCACCTCGAGCAGGTGTTCCAGCGCGCGGCGCACTCCACCCGTGCCGTCCGCGCCCGCGCCGACCTCGGCGCCGCCGGACGCTCGCTCGCGCGCCTCGCCCTCGACCTCGCCGACTCGCGCGTCACCGACTGGGCAGACGTGCCGGTGCTCCTGGTCGGCACCGGTCAGTACGCCGCGACCACGATCACCGCCCTGCGCGCCCGCGGGGCCGCCGACATCACGGTGTACTCGGCCTCGGGCCGCGCCGAGCGCTTCGCCGCGCGTTACGGCATCCGTGCCGCCACCGACCTCCGCACGGCGATCGGCGATGCCGAGATCGTCCTCACCTGCACGGCCCGCTACACGGTGTCGGCCGCCGACGTGCCGGCGAACCGTCAGCGCCTCATCATCGATCTGGGCCTGCCCCGCAACGTCGAGGCCGACGTCGCCGAGGTCGCCGGTGTCGATCTGCTCGACCTGGAGCTGCTCGGCCGCCACGCCGCGCTCCCCGAGCTCGGCGCCGGTGCCCACGAACTGGTCGGCTCGCACGCGGCGACCTTCACCGCCGAGCGCGACGCCGCCCCCGCGATCGTGGCTGTGCGGCGTCACATCCAGGAGGCGCTGGATTCGGAGCTGTCCCGCGTGCGCCCCGACGCCGCCGGCGCCGACGCGACCGCCGCCGCCCTGCGCCACCTGGCGGGCGTGATCTCGCACACCCCGTCGGTGCGGGCGCGCGAGTATGCGGCCGCCGGACGCCTGGCCGAGTACGAGGCGGCGCTGGAGATGGTCTTCGGCGTGCAGCCGGAGGCCGTGATCGCCGACGACGTCGCCGAGGATCTCGCCGGCTGAGTCACCGTCTCACGTCCCTAGCGCTGCCGGATCCGTCACCGGGAGCCGGCAGACGAAGTCCCGACAGTCGTACGCCGTCGTGAGGCCCTCCTGCGTCGACTTCGCCGCGCACAGCTCGAAACCCTGCGCCGTCCAGGCCGCCGCCTGAGCATCGGTGACCACGACGGTGACGTCGGTCGCCGCCAGCCGCGCGCTTTGCTCCAGCGATGAGGGGGCGGCGTCGTCCGTCCGGACCACCACGAGCTGGCGGGGCGTGCGCACCCATCCTGCGGCGACCCGCAGAAGCGTGCCGTGCGACATCGGCGCGCGAAGGGCCGCCGCCGCACGTCGGCCGACGATGCGCGTGGAGACGACCCGATACCGATCGCCCGCGCCCAGCATCCACAGTCCTCGCGCCGCCTCCGCGAGGGATGCCTCGCCCGACGGCTCGTCGGCGTCGCTGGCAGCATCAGGGGCGAGCAGCCCCTGCGCAGCGAGCACCTCGTCGTTGCCGCCGGGCGCGCTGAGCGTGCCGTCGTCCGTGATGCACGCATCGACGAGTTCCCGAGCCACCAGGGCGTAGTCGGCCTCGCCGGTCGCGGCGGCGAGCGCGAGCAGGCCGGTGGCGAGCTGTCCATGATCGGCGAGCGTGCCGGGGGCGCGTGAGGCGATCTCGTCCAGTGAGGCGCGGCGCACTCCCCCGTCGTCGGTGCGATGCTGCGCGATCACCGCGTCGGCGGCCCATCGCGCGGCCGAGACCCACCCGGGCTCGCCGCACCGCGCGCCCGCGCGGGCCAGCGCGCCGATCGCGAGACCGTTCCAGCCGGTGACGATCTTGCCATCGACGGCGGGAGCCGCGAGGGCGGCGCGCGCCGCCGCGTCGCGCACGTAGTAGCCTCCCTCGCTGCGGGTGCCGTCGATCCACGATTCGGAGTCCTGCGCGGCGCCGAACCCGCCCGAGGGCTGCTGCAGCACGTCGATCAGGAACCCCGCGACGCCGCGCGCGACCTCGTCGGAGCCCGCATCGAGTGCAACCTCGAGCAGTTGAGCGTTGTCGGTGAGCATCCGTTCGTAGTGGGGCACCGTCCAGTCGCGGCGCGTGGCGTAGCGGAAGAACCCGCCGTCGACCGGGTCGCGCAGCGGCGAGCGCGCCATGGCGGCGAGGGCGCGCTCGGCGACGGCGGCGGTCTCGGGCGCCGCGCGCCGCACGAGGGGATCCTGCAGGAACCGCAGCGCGGTCGCGACGGGGAACTTCGGCGCGGCCGGGTCGCCCGCGCCGAACCCGCCGTACTCGGTGTCTTCGAGCCGGGCGAGGGCAGTGGATGCCGCGGCGATATCCGCCTCTCCGGGGAGGGCGCCCTCGCCGTCCGCGCGGGCGGCCTCGCTGCGCACCTCCGCGAGGGCGGAGACGATCGCGGCCCCGGTGCCGTCGACCTGCGCACGCCGCTGCGTCCACGCGTCGGCGACCGCGGCGAGCACCTGCGCGAAGGCGGGGAGGCCGCTGCGCGGTTCGGGCGGGAAGTACGTTCCCGCGTAGAAGGGGCGCCCGTCGGGGGTGGTGAAGACGGTGAGCGGCCAGCCGAGGCTGGGGCTGAAGGCGGCGGCGGCCGCCATGTAGGCGGCGTCGACCTCGGGATGCTCCTCGCGATCGACCTTGACGGCGACGAACCCGTCGTCGAGGATCGCGGCGATCGACGGGTCCGAGAACGATTCGCGGGCCATCACGTGACACCAGTGGCAGGTCGAATAGCCGATCGAGACCATCACCGGAACGTCGCGGCGTGCCGCTTCGGCGAACGCAGCCGCACCCCACGGGTGCCACGCCACCGGGTTGGCGGCGTGGGCCCGCAGGTACGGGCTCGCCGATGCGACGAGCCCGGCGTTGTGCTCCGTCGTGTCAGTTCACCTCGTCGGGGTGGGCGCTCACGCGGCCCGAGCCGTCGCCCGGATCCATGGCGTCGATCGCAGCGATCTCGGCGTCGCTGAGGATGAAGTCGAAGAGGGCGAGGTTCTCCTCGAGCCGCTCACGGCGCACCGACTTGGGGAAGACGATGTTCCCCTTCTGCAGGTGCCAGCGCAGCACGACCTGCGCGGGGGTCCGGTCGTGCGCGGCGGCGGCTCGGGCGACCGGAGCGGCCCCGAACAGGTCGTACTTGCCCTGTCCGAGCGGACCCCACGCCTCGATCTTCACGTCGTGCGCGGCCGCCCAGGCGGCGACCTCGCGCTGCTGGTAGGCCGGATGCACCTCGATCTGGTCGACGGCGGGGACCACACCGGTCTCGGCGACGACGCGCTCGAGGTGCGGCACGAGGAAGTTCGACACGCCGATGCTGCGTGCGAAGCCGGCGTCGCGGATCTCGATGAGCTTCTGCCAGGCGTGCACGTAGTTGTCCCGAGCGGGCGTCGGCCAGTGCACCAGGTAGAGGTCGACGTGGTCGAGACCGAGCTTGTCGAGGCTCTCGGCGACGGCCGCGTGGGGCTCCTCGCCGTCGTGGCGGTCGTTCCAGAGCTTCGTGGTGATGTAGAGCTCGTCACGCGGGAGGCCGCTCGCCGCGATCGCGGCGCCGACGCCCTCCTCGTTGCCGTAGATCGCTGCCGTGTCGATGTGCCGATAGCCGACCTCGAGAGCTTCCGAGACGGCGCGCTCGGTGTCGTCGGCGGGAACCTTGAAGACGCCGTAGCCGACCTGGGGGATGGTGAGGCCGTCGTTGAGCGTGAGCATGGGGGTGGTCATCCCTCCAGGTTAGGCGGGTCGTCGACCCACGTGGGCCGGAACCATCCGCGCTCGGGGTCGGCGGCGATCGGCGGCTCGGTCTGACGCCCGCGTCTGCCCGGTCGTGGCCGCCGTCCGGGCCCTTTCCTGCGGGGAGGGGGCGGCGGCGGCCAGGGACCGCGGTACCCGATCGGCGGATGCGCGAGCGGATCGTTGTCACGGCGCGTGCCGGGGTTCCAGCCGACCTGGCGGCGCACCTTCTCTCGCAGAAGGGAGACCTCGGCTTCGAGGAGGTCGACGCCCTCGTCGGCGAGGCGGTACCAGCGCCACTGGAGGTCGGCGCGGACAGTGATGATCCCTGCGTCGCGGAGGAGGCGAAGGTGCTTGGACACGGCCGTGCGACTGATGCGGAACTCGAACCCGATCGCCTCGGCGACCTCCCCCGCGGTGTGCTCACCGCTGGCGAGAAGGTCGACGATGCGCCGGCGCACGGGATCGGCCATCGCCGCGAACGGGTGCATCCCGAAGGGATCGGAGTCCATGCCCGCCACCGTATGGCCGCGCCCCTGGCCCGCTGATCGATGGATGCCGCTGGGGAGGGATCCTCGTCGATCGCCGTCTGGACAGGAGGGGAATCGCCGCGGTCAGGATGGCTTCTCGAGGCATCCCGAAATCACCATTGAACTTCCCGCTCACACGGCCTCGCACCACGGAGAGCCTCGGGTTGCGCGTGCGCCACTTAACTTCCAGCGCACATGGCGCTCACCCCCGGGTTCGAGCCGTGGACCCGCCGGTGAACGTGCCGTTCACATCGATCGCCGGCGCGGAACGTTCCGCTGCGCACCCCGCGCCGACGCGCCGTTGAACCTCCCGCTCACACACCTCACGTGACTCCGCGGCGCGCGTGTGAGCGGGAAGTTCAACAGCGCCCGCGGCACCGTGCGCCGCCAGGCAACCTCGTGAACGGGAAGTCAAGCAGCGATAAGAGCCAACACCCGCCGCACCGAAACCGCGTGAACAGGAAGTTCAACAGCGATACGAGAGCATCCGAATCCTGGGTGCGCGCGAACGCGGACCCTCAGGCACCGGAGAGAGGCCCGGGAGTGCGGGTCCCACGGCCCCGCGAGGCTTACGATGGAGGGCTATGTCTGCGCCCGAACCCGTCATCGTCTACCCGCCGGAGCTGCCCGTCAGCGCGGCGCGCGATGAGATCGCGCGCGCGATCCGCGACCACCAGGTCGTCATCGTCGCCGGAGCGACCGGATCCGGCAAGACGACCCAGCTGCCCAAGATCTGCCTCGAACTCGGCCGCGAGCGCATCGCGCACACCCAGCCGCGCCGCATCGCAGCCCGCAGCATCGCCGAGCGCGTCGCCGAGGAGCTGCAGGTGCCGTTGGGCACCGCCGTGGGCTACAAGGTGCGCTTCACCGACAAGGTGTCGGCCGACACGCGCATCGCGCTGATGACCGACGGCATCCTGCTCAACGAGATCCACCGCGATCGGCTCCTCCGCCGGTACGACACGATCATCGTCGATGAGGCGCACGAGCGGTCCCTCAACGTCGACTTCCTGATCGGGTACCTGCGTCGCATCCTCCCCCGGCGGCCCGACCTCAAGGTGATCATCACCAGCGCGACGATCGACCCCGAGAGCTTCGCGCGGCACTTCGCGGCCGCGCCCGAGCAGCCGGCGCCCGTGATCGAGGTGTCGGGTCGCACCTATCCGGTCGAGATCCGCTACCGACCGCGCCGCGAGGAGCGTGCGAACGCGGCCGGCGGCGGCGCCTCGACCGAGGGCGGCGACGACGTCGACAGCCTGCTCGCCGCGCTGCGGGAGCTCGACCGCGAGCCGGCCGGCGACGTTCTCGTCTTCCTCCCCGGCGAAGCCGAGATCCGCGACGCGATGGATGCCGTACGCGGCATGTACGCGAAGGATGCCGCCCCGACCGAGGTCCTGCCCCTCTACGGGCGCCTGAGCGCCGCCGAGCAGCACCGCGTCTTCGAGCGCTCCACGGTCGCGGGCGTGCGCCGACGCGTCATCCTCGCCACGAACGTCGCCGAGACCAGCCTCACCGTGCCCGGCATCCGGTACGTCATCGACGCCGGCACCGCGCGCATCTCGCGATGGTCGGCGCGCAGCAAGATCCAGCGCCTTCCCATCGAGGCGATCTCCCAGGCGTCGGCGCAGCAGCGCTCCGGCCGTGCCGGACGCACAGCGCCGGGAATCGCGATCCGCCTCTACGCGGAAGACGACTTCGCGACGCGCGACGAGTTCACCGAACCCGAGATCCTGCGCACGAGCCTCGCCTCGGTGATCCTGCAGATGCTCGCCCTGGGCTTCGGCGACATCTCGGCGTTCCCCTTCCTCACCCCGCCCGACTCCCGCGGTGTGAAAGCAGCCTTCGACCTCCTCATCGAACTCGGAGCCGTGCACGAGACGAAGCTGACGGCGCTCGGGCGCGAGATCAGCCGTCTGCCGATCGACCCGCGGTTCGCGCGCATGCTCATCGAGGCGAAGCGCACGGGTGTGCTCTCCGATGTGCTCCCGATCGTCGCGGGGTTGTCGATCCAGGACGTGCGCGAGCGCCCCGAGCAGCTCCGCGAGCAGGCCGACCGGTTCCACGCCCGCTTCACCGACCCGGCGAGCGATTTCCTGAGCCTCCTGAACCTGTGGAACCACCTGCAGGACAAGCAGGCCGAGCTGGGCTCGAGCGCGTTCCGCCGGCTGTGCCGGAGCGAACACCTCAATTACGTGCGCGTGCGGGAGTGGGCCGACGTGCACCGGCAGCTGTCCGCGCTCATGGGCGCGCGGCGCACCGACCGCGCCGCAGGCGCCGCAGCCGACCCCGACGAGGTGCACAAGGCGATCCTGTCGGGCCTCCTGTCGCATATCGGGCTGCTCGACGAGCGCTCGACGAGCACGGGCGACGCGAAGCGGCCCGGCGCCGCACGCGGCGGCCGCCCCCCAGCGCCCGATTACCTGGGCGCCCGCGGCGCCCGCTTCGCCGTCTTCCCCGGATCGGGTCTGAAGAAGAAGCGGCCTACGGCGGTCATGGCCGCCGAGATCGTCGAGACGAGCCGCCTGTTCGCGCGCACCGTCGCCGCGATCGACCCCGAATGGGCGGAGCCCCTGGCCGGTGATCTCGCCAAGCGCCGGCTGAGCGAGCCGCACTGGTCGAAGACGGCGGGTGCGGCATCCGCGTACGAGAAGGTCACCCTGTTCGGCGTCGAGATCGTCCCGAAGCGCCGCGTGCAGCTGGCGCGGTTCGACCGGCCCCTCGCGCGCGAGCTGTTCCTGCGCCACGCCCTCGTCGAGGGCGAGTGGGACCCCTCCCACCTCGACAAGCGCCTGAGCGCGTTCGAACGCCGGAACCTGGAGCTGCGCCGACGCCTGGAGAAGATCGAGGAGCGGGAGCGGCGCCGCGACATCCTCGTCGGCGACGAAGCCGTCTACGCCTTCTACGAAGCCCGCATCCCCCGCGACGTGTACGACGTTCGCTCGTTCGAGACGTGGTGGAAGGAGACGTCGGCCCGCACGCCGCGCCTGCTCGACATGACCGAGTCCGACCTCGTCGACGAGGCATCGCGCGGCGACGAGCGCGACTTCCCCGCGCGGTGGCGCCAGGGCGACCAGGTGCTCTCGCTCGCGTATCGCTTCGAGCCGGGTGCCCCCGACGACGGCGTCACCGCCGTCGTCCCGCTCGCGCTGCTCGCACAGCTGCAGACCGACGGCTTCGACTGGCAGGTGCCCGGCATGCGCGGCGAGCTCGTCGCCGGTCTCATCCGCTCACTTCCCAAGGCGATCCGGCGCACGGTCGTCCCGGCGGCGGACTGGGCCGCCCGGTTCGCCGAGGACCTCCGCGACGAGGGCCCCGAATCGCGGAACGGGATGCCGCGCACCACGCTGCGCGAAGCCCTCGCCGCCCGCATCCAGCGGGTCGCGAACCAGCCGGTCACCGCGGCGGACTTCGACATGGCGCGTGTTCCCGCACACCTGCAGATGTCGTTCCGCGCGGTCGATCAGCGCGGCCGCGCCGCGGGCTCCGACCGCGACCTCGCCGCCCTCCAGGCGCGTCTGGCCGGGCGCGCGCGCGACTCGGTCGCCCGATCGCTCGAGCGCCCGGCCGCGGCGCGCGTCGCCGGCGCGACCGCCCCGGCGGATCCGGCGACCGCACCGGCCGCCGGACTCGCCGAGCGCTCCGGCCTCACCGACTGGTCGTTCGGCGACCTCCCCGACGTCATCGACACCAAGGTCGCCGGAGGCGTCGTGCGCGGCTATCCCGCGCTCGTCGACGAGGGGTCCTCCGTCGCGCTGCGGATCGAGGCGACCCCCGAGGCCGCAGCCGCCGCCACCCGCTCCGGTGTCCGTCGCCTGCTGCTGCTGGCGGTGCCCTCGCCCGCCCCGTACGTGCTCGACCACCTCACCGCGCCCGAGAAGCTCGCCCTCGCGGCATCCCCGTACCCGTCGGCCAAGGCGCTCATCGAAGACGCCCGCTCCGCCGTCGCCGACGCGGTGCTCGAGCGCACCGCCGCGGACGGCCTCGTGCGCACACGCGCGGCGTTCGACACCGTGCGCGACGCGTTCTCGGCCACGGTGGTCGACGAGCTGTTCCAGACGGTGTCGCTCACCGCCCGCATCCTCACCACCGCGCGCGAGGTGGAGCGGGCGATGCGGGACCAGAACTCGCTCACCCTCCTCGGCGCCCTCAACGACGTGCGCGGCCAGCTCGGCGGTCTCGTGCACCCCGGGTTCATCGCCCGTACGGGCACCGCGCGGCTGCCGCACGTGCTGCGCTACCTGCAGGCCGCGCTGGCGCGCGTGACGGCGCTCTCCGACAACGCCGGCCGCGACCGCCAGCGCATGAGCGAGTTCGAGCGGATGGCGGCCGTCTACTCCGACGCGGGAGGCACCATCCCTCCCGCCCCCGATGCCGGCCCCGCACTCGTGCGCACCCGGTGGCTGCTCGAGGAATATCGCGTCAGCCTGTTCGCCCAGCAGCTCGGCACGGCCGAGCCGGTCTCCCCGCAGCGGATCCAGAAGGCGCTGCGCGAGTAGCACGGGCCGATCGACCGGGCCCACCGCGGCACGTCACCGCGGAATACCGCCGCACGCATGCCAGGTTGGGAATCCCATGGCACACGCGATCGCATACTCCGAATTCGGCGGACCCGACGTCCTCGATCTCATCGACATCCCGACGCCTGTCCCCGGCCCGGGCGAGATCGCCATCGAGGTCGAAGCCGCCGGCGTCAACCTCATCGACTGGAAGCTGCGCACAGGACTGCGCGCCTCCGATCCCCTCACCGAACCGCGCCGCCTCGGCGCCGACGGCGCCGGCATCGTCACGGCGATCGGCGAGGGGGTCTCCGGATTCCGCCCGGGAGACGCCGTCGTCTTCTTCGGGGCGAGCGGCGCGTACGCGAGCGACCTCGTCGTGCCGTGGGGCCGCGTGCTCCCCCGCCCCGCGAACGTCAGCGCCGCGGAGGGCGCCGCGCTCGGCATCCCCGTCGGCACCGCCTACCAGGCGCTGCGCTCGCTCCACGTGGGCGGCGGCGACACGCTGCTGCTGCACGGCGGATCAGGAGCGGTCGGCCAGGCCGCGATCCAGTACGCCGTGCTGTGGGGTGCGCGCGTGATCGCGACCTCTTCGCCCCGACGCTTCGAGCGGGTGCGGGCCCTCGGCGCCGAGCCGGTGGCGTACGGCGACGGGCTCGCCGATCGCGTGCGCGCGCTCGCTCCCGACGGCGTGACGGTCGCCATCGATGCGGCCGGCACCGACGAGGCGCTGCAGACGAGTCTCGAGCTCGTCGCCGACCGCGGCCGCATCGCGACGCTGGTGCGGGGGCGGGATGCCGCGGGGCTCGGCATCCGCGCGTTCTCCGGCGGCGGGCCCCGGCCGCTCACCGCTCAGGAGCAGGCGTGGCGCGCCGAGGCGATGCCGGTGACGCTCGCGCTGATGGCCTCGGGACGGTTCTCGGTGGAGACGGGACCCTCCTTCGCACTCGCCGACGCCCCCGCCGCGCATCGCGCGGTGCAGGACGGCGCCGACGGCAAGGTGACCCTCGTCCCGTAGCCGTCCCGCAGCAGTCCCGCAGCCCTTCCGCAGCCGACCCGACGTCAGCCGCGCGACGCGGCCGGCTCGTCGCCGATCGCCACCGGGCGCCCGGGCGTGTTGCACCACTGACTCCACGAGCCGACGTACACGTCGAGGTCGATTCCGGCCACCGCCGCGGCGAGCGCGGAGTGCGCGGCGTTGACACCCGACCCGCACGAGGCGGCGGCGCCCACCCCCGGCGCGATGCCCACGGCGGCGAAGGCGGCGCGGATCTCCTCCGGCGATCGGAACCGCCCGTCGACGATGTGCGCGAGAGTGGGGAGGTTGACCGCGCCCGGGATGTGGCCGGCGACGGGGTCGATCGGCTCGGTCTCGCCGCGGTACCGGGCGGGGGCGCGCACGTCGACGAGCCGGTGCTCGGCCGCCCGCGCGGCCGCCTGGTCGATGTCCACGACCCCGGTCGAGATCTCCTGCAGCACCACGTCGCCCCGCTCCGCGGCGACGGCGCCGGCCTCGACCGGCAGCCCCGCGGCGCGCCACGCCGCCAGGCCCCCGTCGAGCACGCGCACATCGGCGAGACCGCTGCGCGTCAGCATCCACCAGGCTCTGGCCGCCGGCACCGAGCCGGCGTCGTCGTAGACGACCACCGCGTCGCCCCGGCGAAGGCCCCACCGGCGCGCGGCGTCCTGCAGCGCGTCGCGACCGGGCAGGGGATGCCGTCCCTCGGCCGGCTCGCCGTGGCGCGAGAGCTCGCGCTCGAGGTCGACGTGCACGGCGCCGGGCAGGTGGGCCTGCAGGTACTCCGCGCGCCCGTCGGGCCGATCGATGCGCCACCGCACGTCGAGCAGGCGCACGCGCGCATCGCGAGCGAGCAGGTCGGCAAGGGCACCGGCATCGATGAGCGGGGCGGCGAGCGGGGCGTGGGCGGCGGTCACCACCCCATCGTCTCGCAACAGTTCGACACACGACCGCGACGCGCACGCCCTCCGCGCCGACAATGGTGTGCATGACCGAGAACCCGCGCGCCTTCGCGACGGCGCAGGTGCAGGCCGGGTTCCACCCGGGAGCCGCCGAGAACACCGCCATCCCGCCGATCCACCAGTCGAACGCGTTCGAGTTCTCCTCGCTCAGCGAGGCCCGCGACCTGTTCGCCCTGCGCCGCGAGGGCAACATCTACAGTCGCGCGGCCAATCCGACGGTGCTCATCTTCGAGCGCCGCGTCGCCGAGCTGGAGGGCGGCATCGCCGCGTCGGGCGTCTCGTCGGGGCAGGCCGCCGTCGCGGTCGCGCTGCTGGCGCTGGCGAAGCAGGGTGAGCACATCGTCGCCGCCCGACAGCTGTACGGCGGCACCGTCGACCTCCTGCAGGACACGTTCGCCGACTGGGGCATCGAGGTCGACTTCGTCGATCAGGACGACCTGGATGCCTGGCGGGCGGCGCTGCGTCCGACGACGCGCGCCCTGTTCGCCGAGTCGATCACGAACCCGATCGCGCAGGTGCTCGACGTGCCGGCCGTGGCGGAGATCGCCCATGCGGCCGGCGTGCCGCTGGTCATCGACAACACGGTGGCGACCCCGTACCTGCAGCGCCCGAAGGACCTCGGCGCCGACATCGTCGTGCACTCGGCGACGAAGTTCCTCGGCGGTCACGGCACGTCGCTGGGCGGCGTCGTGGTGGACCTCGGCACCTTCGACTTCGGCGCCGACCCCGAGCGCTGGCCGCAGCTGAACCTGCCCTACGACCGCGTGCGCGGCGAGAGCCTGGTCGAGCGCTTCGGCGCGACCGGCTCGCCGTACATCACCCTCGTGAAGACCAAGTACGTGCACGACCTCGGGCCGTCGCTGTCGGCGTTCAACGCGTTCCAGCTGCTGCAGGGCCTGGAGACCCTCGATCTGCGCATGCAGCGGCACGTGGCCAACGGCCTCGCGGTGGCGCGCTTCCTCGCCGCGCATCCCGCCGTCGCGCGGGTGCACCACCCGGGCCTCGAGGCCAGCCCCTGGCACGGTGCGGCCCAGCGCTTCCTCCCGCGCGGCGTGGCATCGGTGTTCTCCTTCGACGTGCATTCCACCGACGACGCGGAGGCCGACTTCGCCCGCATCGAGCGGCTGATCGCTGGACTGTCGGTCGTGCGCCTGGTCGCGAACATCGGCGACGCGCGCAGCCTCATCGCCCACCCGTCGTCGATGACGCACAGCCACATGACGCCCGCGCAGGCCGCGGAGGCCGGGATCTGTCCGACCACGATCCGTCTGTCGATCGGGCTGGAAGACGCCGACGACATCATCGCCGACCTCGCCCGCGCCCTGGATCTGCTCGCCGCCGAGGCGGCGGACGTCGACGCCGCACGGCCGCTGGCGTCGCTAGTCTCGGAGGCATGACCGGACTTCGCTGGGGCATCCTCGCCACGGGCGGCATCGCCCACGCCTTCACCCGTGACCTTCGCACCGCGGGACTGACCGTCACCGCGGTGGGCTCCCGCCGCGCCGAGGCCGCGCAGGCGTTCGCGGCCGAGTTCGGCATCCCGAACGTGCACGACTCGTACGAGGCGCTCGTCGCCGATCCCGAGGTCGACATCGTCTACATCGCAACCCCGCACCCGATGCACCGCGACAACGCCGTGCTCGCCCTCACCCACGGCAAGCACGTGCTCGTGGAGAAGCCATTCACCCTCACCGCGCTCGAGGCCGCCGAGGTGCGCGAGGTCGCCGCCGCGCGCGGCCTGCTGGCGATGGAGGCGATGTGGACCCGGTACCTGCCGCACATGATCCGCATCCGGGAGATCATCGCCGCCGGCACGCTGGGCGAGATCCGCGTCGTCACCGCCGACCACACCCAGCGCATCTCCAGCGATCCCACCCACCGGCTCAACGCGCTGGAGCTCGGTGGCGGCGCGCTGCTGGATCTCGGGATCTACCCCGTCTCGTTCGCCTGGGACATCCTCGGGGCTCCCACCGCGATCGCCGCCGTCGCCCGTCTGGGCGAGACCGGCGCCGACACGGAGGTCGCGACGATCCTCACCCACGCGTCGGGCGCGCTGTCGACCTCGATCTCGGCATCCCGCTCGGTCGGCCCCAACACGGCGGCGATCGTGGGGGCCGAAGCCCGCATCGAGATCGACCCCGTCTGGTACACGCCCACGTCCTTCCGCGTCGTCGCCCCCGACGGCACCGTGCTCGAGGAGTACCGGTCCGACATCGCCGGCCGCGGGATGCAGTTCCAGGCGATCGCCGCCGAGGAGCTCATCGCCGCGGGCCGCACCGACGGCGAGATCCTTCCCATCGATGAGACGGTCGCGATCATGGGCACCCTCGACGACATCCGCGGGCAGATCGGCCTGCGCTACCCGGGAGAGCACTGACATGCCCGATCCGCAGAACCCCCGCGTCGCGGTCTATCTCGACTTCGACAACATCGTGATGTCCTGGTACGACCGCGTCCACGGCCGCAACGCGTACTCCCGCGACCGGCAGAAGATCGGCCAGGACCCCGCCGATCCCGAGATCACCGAGCGCCTCGCGGCGGCAACGATCGACGTCGGCGCGATCATCGACTACGCCGCCTCGTTCGGCACGCTCGTGCTCACCCGCGCCTACGCGGACTGGTCCGCCCCGGTCAATGCCGAATACCGTTCGCAGCTGGTGGCCCGCGCGGTCGACCTCGTGCAGCTGTTCCCAGCCGCGGCGTACGCGAAGAACGGCGCCGACATCCGCCTCGCCGTCGACACCGTCGAGGACATGTTCCGCCTCCCCGACCTCACCCACGTCGTGATCGTCGCCGGCGACTCCGACTACGTGCCGCTCGCCCAGCGCTGCAAGCGGCTCGGCCGGATCGTCGTCGGCGTCGGGGTGGCGGGGTCCACGGCGAAGTCGCTGGCGGCCGCATGCGACCAGTTCGACGCGTACGACTCGCTGCCCGGTGTCACCGCCCCGGCGACGAAGAAGGCGAAGGCGGATGCCGACAGCGCGGCATCCAAGCCCTCGAAGCGCCGCAAACCCGCCGCCGACCCCGCCGCCGACCTGCTCGAGCGCGCGCTGCGGCTGGAGCTCGAGCGCACCGACGACGAGTGGGTGCACGCGTCGGCGCTGAAGAGCCTGCTGCGACGCATGGACCCGTCGTTCAGCGAGAAGGGCCTCGGGCACAAGTCGTTCACGGACTTCATCTCCGCCCATCCGAAGGTCGCGGAGCTCAAGGAGGAGGGCAACGTGCGCCTCGTGCGCCTGGCGACGGGCACGTGAGGCGGCAGAGGTCTGAGCAGTCCGGAGCGGGTACAGTGACCGTGTGGCACGCCGTGGAGTCCCGCCGGGCTCGCAGACCTCCCTGCGAGAGGCCAATCGCGCGCGCCTGATCGAGTCGCTCAAGCGCCACGGTCGTCTCACCCAGGTGGAGCTGGCCGGCAGCACGGGTCTGTCGCCGGCGACGGTGTCGAACATCGTCAAGGAGCTCACCGCCTCCGGCATCCTCGCCACCTCGGTGACCTCGCGCTCGGGCCGCCGGGCCACCCTCGTCTCCCTCGCCCGCCAGCTGGGCCTGGTCGCGGGCGTGCACTTCAGCTCCCGGCAGCTGCGCATCGCGATCGCCGACGCCACCCGCACGGTCGTCGCGCAGACCTCGCTCCCCCTCGCCCTGGACCACCGCTACGACGCGGAGCTCGAGCGGCTGACGCTCCTCCTCGGCGACATGATGGAATCGCTCGGCGGCAGCGTCGCCGACCTCCTGGCGGTCGGCCTCGCCATACCCGCGCCGGTCGATCCCCGGACGGGAATGGTCTCGACCTCCGGTCTCCTGCGCGGCTGGGAAGGCGTCGACATCGCCGCCGCCCTCACCCGTCGCATCCGCCGTCCGGTCTACGTCGACAGCGAGGCCAATCTCGGCGGCCTCGCCGAGGCGCGCGAAGGCAGCGCCCGGGATGCCGCGTCTGCGGTGTTCATCCGCATCGGCCACACCATCAGCGCCGGCCTCGTCGTCGGCGGGGACCTGTTCCGCGGCGTCAACGGCAAGGCCGGCCAGATCGGCCATGTGACCATCGACGAGAACGGTCCGATCTGCCGCTGCAGCAACCGGGGCTGCCTCGAGACGTACGCTGCCGGCCCGGCCCTGCTGTCGCTGTTCCCGGCGGGCGAGGGGATGCAGCGCCTGAGCGACCTCCTGCACGCCGCCGAGGGCGGCGACGGCGCCTCGCGCCGCGTCATCGCCGACGCCGGTCGGCACATCGGGGTGGCGGCCGCGAGCCTGTGCAACCTGTTCGACCCCGAGCTCATCGTCGTCGGGGGCGAGCTTGCCGAGGCGGGCGAGATCCTCATCTCGCCGATGCGACACTCGCTCGAGCGCACCGCCCTGTCCTCGCACGCGGGACTGCCGGAGATCGTCGCCGCGTCGTTCGGCGAGTGGGCCGAGACGCGGGGGGCGATCGCTCTCGCCCTCGAGCACGTCTCCCTCGACGCGGGCGCCGTGCCCATCACGGCGTAGTCCATGGCGACCTCGCGACGCCCTCAGGGGCGGATGTCCGTGTCTGCGCGCAGCTGGGCGGCCTCGTTCGGGGCGCTCGTCGTCGCCGTCTCGCTGGGCGGGTGCGCCGCCGACACGGGCGGCGCCGACGGCACGATCGCCCTGCTGCTGCCCGACGCCAAGACCGCACGGTACGAGACTTTCGACCGGCCGCTGTTCGAGCAGCGCATCGCCGAGCTCGGCGACTACCGGGTGATGTACGCGAACGCCGACCAGGATGCCGCCAAGCAGCAGCAGCAGGCCGAATCCGCTCTCGCCTCCGGCACCGACGTGCTGGTGCTCGACCCGGTCGACGCGCGGGCGGCGGTGAGCCTGGTCGCCAGCGCCAACGCGCAGGGGGTGCCCGTCATCTCGTACGACCGTCTCGTGGCCGGCGGCGACCTCGCGTACTACGTCTCGTTCGACAACGAGAAGGTGGGGCGCCTGCAGGCGGAGGCCTTCGTCGCCGAGCTCGACGCGCGGCATCCGGAAGGCGCCGGAGTGCTCATGGTCAACGGCTCCCCCACCGACAGCAACGCGGCGCTGTTCCGTGAGGGCGCACGCGAGCTCATCGACGCGAGCGACCTCGAGGTGCTGGCCGAGTACAGCACCCCCGACTGGAGCCCCGACAAGGCGCAGGAGTGGGTGGCGGGCCAGATCTCTCAGTACGGCGAACGCATCGCGGGCGTGTACGCGGCCAACGACGGCACGGCCAGCGGCGCCGTGGCGGCTCTGAAGGCGGCCGGGGTCGAGCGCTGGCCCGTCATCACGGGGCAGGACGCCGAGCTCACCGCCATCCAGCGCATCGTCGCCGGCGACCAGCACATGACCGTCTACAAGGCGATCCGGCCGCAGGCCGAACTGGCCGCCGAGGTCGCCGTCGCGCTGGTCCGCGGCGAGAGCGTCACGGCCCCCCTCGAGATCGACGGCACACCGGCGACGCTGCTCGACCCGGTGGCCGTCACCGTCGACGACATCATGGGCACGGTCGTCGCCGACGGGTTCTGGAGCGTCGAGGAGATCTGCACACCCGCCTACGCCGATGCGTGCGCGGCGGCCGGCATCGGGTAGTGTCCTGCCGATGATGACGGTCACCGGGGCCCGCAGCGCACGCGCACGCGAGCGCGTGCTCACGATGCGCGGCATAAGCAAGCACTTCGGCGCGGTGAAGGCGCTGACCGACATCGACTTCTGGGTCAGCGAAGGCGAGGTCGTCGCGCTGATCGGCGACAACGGCGCCGGCAAATCCACTCTCGTGAAGGTGCTCGCCGGCGTCCATCCGCCGGACGCGGGCACCATCGAATTCGACGACCGCCCGGTGACGATCGGCAGCCCCGCCGATGCGCAGGAGCTCGGCATCGCCACCGTGTTCCAGGATCTCGCACTGTGCGACAACCTCGACGTGGTGGCGAACCTCTGGCTGGGTCAGGAGCTCGTCAGCGGCGGCCGGCTCGATGAGGTCGAGATGGAGGAGCGCACGTGGATGCTGCTGCGCGAGCTGTCCGCGAAGATCCCGTCGGTCCGCGTGCCCGTGGCCTCGCTGTCGGGCGGTCAGCGCCAGACTGTCGCCATCGCCCGCTCTCTGGTCGGCGAGCCGCGCGTGGTGATCCTCGACGAGCCGACGGCGGCGCTCGGCGTCGCCCAGACCGCGGAGGTGCTCAACCTCATCGAGCGCCTGCGCGAGCGCGGACACGGCGTCGTGCTCATCTCCCACAACATGGCCGATGTGATGGCCGTCGCCGACCGCGTCGTCGTGCTGCGGCTGGGCCGCAACAACGGCGTGTTCAACACGGTCGACATCTCCAGCGAAACCCTCATCGCCGCGATCACGGGAGCGATCGATGTCGGCCCCCGCGCCGACGAGATACCGCTGGTGGCCGAGGATCCGGGGGCCGCGGGCGCGGCATCCACGTCCACCGGGGGCAGACTCATCCCGCTGCCGGCCGACGCCGACCGTCCGCGGCGGCGCGCGGGCGACAGACGAGGCCGATCATGACGCGCGCGAGCGGCGAACGCCCGCACGTCGCCCTCGCCGACGAGGAGATGTTCTCCCCGCAGGGTGTACGCGCGGCGGTCGGCTCCATCGTCGAGCGGATCCGCGGCGGCGACCTCGGCTCGCTCCCCGTGATCGTGGGCCTCGCGCTGATCTGGGCGGTGTTCCAGGCCCTCAATCCGGTGTTCCTCTCGAGCACCAACCTCGTCAACCTCACGATGCAGTGCGCCGCGATCGGCACGATCGCCCTCGGCATCGTGCTGGTGCTGCTGCTGGGTGAGATCGACCTCTCGGTCGGCTCCGTCTCCGGCCTCGCCGCCGCCATCCTCGCCGTCACGTTCGTGCAGCTGCAGTGGAACCCGCTTCTCGCGATCACCGCGGCGATCGCGGCGGGCGCGGCGGCCGGGCTCCTGACCGGCTTCCTCGTGACGCGCTTCGGGCTGCCCAGCTTCGTCGTCACCCTCGCGGGGCTCCTCGGGTTCCTCGGGGTGCAGCTCTGGGTGCTCGGCGACACCGGGTCGATCAACCTGCCGCTGGACTCGTGGCTCGTGAGGTTCGGGCAGCAGATGTTCCTGCCGCCCTGGCTGTCGTACGTGCTCGCCGCGGTCACCGCCGGGGGGTACGCGTACAGCCGGGTGCGCACCGCACAGCGACGAGCGGCTGCGAACCTGGTCACCCAGACGTACGCCGAGATCGCCGTCCGCAGCGGCGCGCTGCTCGGCTTCCTGCTCGTCGCGGCGTGGTACCTCAATCTCTCCCGCGGGGTCGGGGTGATGTTCCTGTTCTTCCTCACGCTGGTCGTGGCGGCCCACATCGTCCTCACCCGCACCCGGTGGGGGCGCGCGGTGTACGCGGTGGGCGGATCGGTCGAGGCGGCTCGGCGCAGCGGCATCCGCGTCGATCGCATCTACCTGTCGGTGTTCGCCCTGTGTTCGAGCCTTGCGGCCGTGGGCGGCATCCTGGCGGCATCCCGCCTCGCCGCGGTGAGCCAGAGCAGCGGCGCGGCCGACACGAACCTCAACGCCATCGCCGCCGCCGTCATCGGCGGAGCGAGCCTGTTCGGCGGTCGCGGCAGCGCCTTCTCCGCCCTTCTGGGCGTCGTCGTGGTGCAGTCCATCGCCTCCGGGCTGACGCTGCTGAACCTCGACTCGTCGGTGCAGTTCATGGTCACGGGCGTCGTGCTCGTGCTCGCCGTGATCGTCGACTCCCTGTCCCGGCGCACCCGGGCGGCGTCGGGCCGCGCCTGAATCCCCCCTCTCTCGCGCGGACAAGTCGTAAACGCTTGAGCACTCTGCTCAATCCTGTCGATAGTTGCGATATCTTCTGCGCATCCGGTGACCCATCGACCGCGACGCGAGGGCGGACGGATGCCGTGAGACAGCCGTTGCGAATCCGTTACGTTCAAGTCTTGACGCCAAGACGGCCGGAAGACGAAGATCGCATACAGCAGACGAACGCGCCCCGTTCGCTCGCTCCTTCAAAGACGAAAGGCGAAAGATGAAGAAGTCTTCACTTCTGACCGTTGCCGCGCTCAGCGGCGCGGCCGCAGTCTTGCTGGCCGGCTGTTCCAGCGGCACGACCGGCACCACGACCGACGACGGCGGCGACACGACGGAGTCGGCCGGTCGCGCGTGCGTGATCCTCCCCGACGCAGCATCGTCGCCGCGCTGGGAGAACTTCGACCGCAAGTACCTGCAGGAGGGCCTGGAGGAGGCCGGCTTCGAAGTCGACATCCAGAACGCACAGGGCAACACCAACACCTACTCGACCATCGCCGACCAGCAGCTCACCCAGGGCTGCGGCGTCATGATGCTCGTCGACCTGCAGGGCGCGGCCGAGGCCGTAGCCGCGAAGGCGTCGGGCGAGGGCATCCCGGTCATCGCCTACGACCGACCGTTCTCGGGTGCCGACTACTACGTCTCGTTCGACAACGTCGAGGTCGGGCGCCTCGAGGGTCAGACCGTGCTCGACGGTCTCGAAGCCGCGGGCAAGGACCCGGCGACCGCGGTCGTCGTGTACATGGGTGGCGACCCCGCCGACGGCAACGCGGCCATGTTCAAGTCGGGTGCCGTGGAGGTCATGGAGGGCGCCGGCATCACGGCGGCGGCCGAGCCTCCGGGCGTGTGGGACCAGGAGGTCTCGCAGACCAACTTCGAGCAGGCGCTGACCTCGCTGAACGGCCAGGTCGACGGCGTGTGGGTTGCGAACGACACGAACGCCGCCGGCGTCATCAAGGTGCTGCAGGACAACAACCTCGAGGGCGTCGCGGTCTCGGGCCAGGACGCGAACGTCGCGGGCCTGCAGAACATCCTGCTCGGCTGGCAGACGGCCACCGTGTACAAGCCGGTCGCCGATGAGGCGGCTGCGGCCGTCGAGGTCGCCATCGCGCTCCTCAACGGGGAGTCGCCCGAGGCCGACACCGAGTTGGACGACGGCACGCCCTACGTGCAGGTCACGCCGATCCTGGTCGGACCGGAGCAGGTCAAGGACGTCATCGCCGCCGGCGACGCCGCCTACGACGAGGTCTGCACCGCCGACGTGATGGCAGCCTGCGAAGAGTTCGGGGTCACGGAGTAACCTGACGGTCACGACCGCAGGGGCGTCGCGTCCTCGGGCGCGGCGCCCCTGCGCACCGTACCGGCACACCGCAAGGAAGCGAGTATGTCAGACACCATCACCGCCACTGCCACCGAGCCGATCATCGAGCTGGTCGGCGTGAAGAAATCCTTCGGCCCCGTGAGCGTGCTCAAGGGCGTCGATCTGAAGATCATGCCGGGCCGCGTCACCGCGCTCGTCGGCGACAACGGAGCCGGCAAGTCGACGCTCATCAAGGGCCTCGCCGGCGTCCAGCCGTACGACGAGGGCGAGGTTCTCATCGACGGCAGGCACCGCGACCTCCACGCCCCACGCGATGCCTCGGGTCTGGGCATCGAGGTCGTGTACCAGGACCTCGCGCTGTGCGACAACCTCGACATCGTGCAGAACATGTTCCTGGGTCGCGAGGAGCTCTCCTTCGGCACCTTCGACGAGGGTCGCATGGAGAAGGAGGCCTCCGACACCCTGCGCTCGCTGTCGGTGCGCACGGTGAAGTCCGTGCGTCAGAAGGTCTCGTCGCTGTCGGGCGGTCAGCGTCAGACCGTCGCGATCGCCCGCGCCGTGCTGAAGAAGGCGCGCGTGGTCATCCTCGACGAGCCGACCGCCGCGCTGGGCGTCGCTCAGACCGAACAGGTGCTGAACCTCGTGCGGCGGCTGTCCGATCAGGGGGTGGCGGTGGTCCTCATCAGCCACAACCTCGCCGACGTCTTCGCCGTCGCGGACGACATCGCCGTCCTGTACCTCGGCCAGATGGTGGCCCAGATCGAGACCAGCGAGACCACCCGCGACGACGTCGTGGGCTACATCACCGGCACCAAGACGCTCGGCGATGTGCAGATCATCGAGACGTCGACCATTCGCACCGAGGGAGGCGCGGAATGACCACGAACGTCACACGCACGGAGGCCGCGGCGGACCCCGTCGTGAGCGACCTCATCGGATCCGGCGTCGAGGGCGGGCTCGTCGACCAGGCGCAGGCCTGGTGGCAGCGCGTGCGCGGCGGCGACATGGGAGCCCTCCCCGCCGTCGGCGGACTCGTGGTGCTGACCATCCTGTTCTCGGTCCTGAGTCCCTTCTTCCTCACTGAGCGCAACTTCGCCAACCTGCTGAATCAGGCGGCGACCCTCGTGGTGCTGGGCATGGCGCTGGTGTTCGTCCTGCTGCTCGGCGAAATCGACCTGTCGGCGGGTGTCACCGGCGGCGTGGGCATGGCGCTGTTCGTCGTGCTGAACTCCGTCGTCGGCATCGCCTGGCCGATCGCCCTCCTTGTCGGCTTCGGCTTCGGCTTCGCGACAGGCGCCCTCATAGGCTTCTTCGTGGCCAGGGTCGGCATCCCGTCATTCGTCGTGACGCTGGGTCTGTTCCTGGGCTTCCAAGGGCTCGCGCTCACCGTGATCGGCGATGGCGGCCTGTACCGCGTCCAGGTGCCCGAGCTCATCGCCCTGCAGAACGGCAACCTGCCGGTCTGGGGCGGCTGGACGCTGCTTGCCGTCATCCTGCTGATCTCGGCGGCCACCTCGTTCTGGGATCGAGCGCGCCGGACCCGCGCTGGGGTTCCCAATCGGGCTATCTCGCTCGTGTGGATCAAGCTCGGAGCCATCGCCGTCATCGGCGGCGCCGCCGTGTACGTGCTCAACCAGAACCGCGGCCAGTCGGTCGTCGAGGTCACCGGTGTCCCCGTGATCGTGCCGGTCGTGCTGGCGATCCTGTGGATCGGCACCTTCGTGCTCGACCGCACGACGTTCGGCCGGTATATCTACGCGATCGGCGGCAATGCCGAGGCCGCCCGGCGCTCCGGTGTGAAGGTGCGCTGGATCAAATGGTGGGCCTTCGTGATCTGTTCGAGCCTCGCCGTCGCCTCGGCGCTGTTGAGCGTCTCTCGCGTCGGAACGGTGGACGCCACGGTGGGGCGCGACATCGTGCTGTCGGGTGTCGCCGCGGCCGTCGTCGGCGGCGTGAGCCTGTTCGGCGGAAAGGGTCGCCTCGTGCACGCCGCGATCGGTGCGCTGGTCATCGCCGTGATCACGAACGGCCTCGGCCTGCTCCGCCTGCCCGCAGGCGTGAACCTGCTCGTGACCGGCGGCGTGCTGATCCTCGCGGCCACCGTCGATGCGCTCTCCCGCATCCGCTCGGGAGGCACTTCCCGCACGTAGCCGTCGCCTGTCCCGCGAGAGTGCATCTGGCGGACGAGACTGCGTCGCACCTGCGGCGCCCTCGTCCGCCGGCTGCACTCTCGCCGTGTGTGGGGACGACGACGCGGGCGGGCGTCAGCGCCCGGCGATGATCTCGTCGACCCACGCGGGCACGAGCTCTCCCGCGCGCCCGGCGCGGGATTCGTCGAAGGGCACGGCGGCCTCGGTCGGCTCGAGGTTGAGCTCGATCGTGCGCGCGCCGAACGCTGCCGCGAGCGCGACGTACCCGGCGGCCGGATAGACGGCACCCGATGTGCCGACCGACACGAACAGGTCGCACGCGACGATCGCCTGCTCGATGCGATCGAGCTCGTACGGCATCTCGCCGAACCACACGACATCGGGGCGAAGCTCCCGCCGACCGCACTCGGGGCACGCCGGGCGATGCACGAGGTCGCCCTGCCAGCGCGGCCGGGCGCCGCATCCCGAGCACAGCGCGCGCATGAGCTCCCCGTGCATGTGCACGAGGCTGCGGCTGCCGGCGCGATCGTGCAGGTCATCGACGTTCTGCGTGACCACGAGCAGGTCGGCGCCCATCGCTCCCTCCAGCCGGGCGAGCGCCCGGTGGGCCGCGTTCGGGGCGACGGATGCCAGTGCCCGCCGTCGCGCATCGTAGAAGCGCTGCACGGCGTCGGGGTCGGCGTCGAAGGCCTCCGGTGTGGCCACGTCTTCGACGCGGTGCCCTTCCCAGAGGCCGCCCGCGTCGCGGAAAGTGGGGACCCCGCTCTCGGCCGAGACGCCGGCGCCGGTGAGCACGACGATGCGCATGAGCCCAGTCTGGCGCATCCGCTCACGCGGGCGCGTCGGCGGCCGAGGGCAGCAGCGCGCGCAGCGCCGCGATCGTATCGGCCTCGCGCGCCGCCTTATCGGGCCGGTACCCCTTGACGCGCGCGAAGCGGAGGGCGACACCGCCGGGGTATCGGGTCGAGCGCTGCACGCCGTCGATCGCGATCTCGACCACCGTGGAAGGCTCCACGTGCACCGCCCACGCCGACCGGTGCGTCTCGATCGTCGGGAAGTGCACCGTCTGCCACCGCAGCAGATCGTCGGTGAGCCCTTTGAAGGTCTTGCCCACCATCACGAACGCGCCGGCCTCGCCGAACTCGCCCCGCTCGTCGCGGGCCCCCAGGTGCAGGTTCGACAGCTGCCCCGTGCGCCGCCCCGATCCCCACTCCACGGCCAGCACGACCAGGTCGAAGGTGAGCACCGGCTTCACCTTGAGCCACCCCTTGCCGCGGCGGCCCGCCGTGTATGGCGAGTCGGCTGCCTTGACCATCACGCCCTCGTGCCGCGCGGCCAGGGCGCGACGGGAGATCGCCGCGGCCACCGCCGCATCCGCGGTGATCTCGCCCGGCATCCGCCACGGCCCGGCGATCCGATCGAGCTCCGCCCGGCGCACGCGCAGCGGCTCGTCGACCAGGTCTCGCCCGTCCACGTGCAGCACGTCGAAGAACCACGGGCGCAGGGCGATGGCGGGGTCGGCCTCGGACCCGAACCGCGCCATCGTGTCCTGGAACGCGCGCGGTCCGCCGTCGTCGTCGAGCGCGAGCGTCTCGCCGTCGAGGATCGCCTCGTGCACCGGCAGGGCGCGCACCACCTCGACGATCTCCGGCACCCGGTCGGTGATCTCCGCCAGACTGCGCGTGTAGACGGCGATCTCGTCTCCCCGGCGGTGCACCTGGATGCGGGCGCCGTCGAGCTTGTACTCGACCGACGCGTCGCCGCCGATCTGGGCGAGGGCATCGTCGGTGGATGCCGCGGTGCCGGCGAGCATCGGGAGCACCGGTCGTCCCACCCGCAGTCCCACCTCGGCGAGCGCCTCGACCGGCTCGGCGAGCGCGATCCGCGCGGTCTCGCCGAGGTCGCCGGAGAGCATCGCGGCCCGGCGCACGGTCGCCGCATCGCGCTCGGCGGCGGTCGTGATCGCATCGAGCAGCACCCCTTCCAGCGCGCCGGTGCGCAGCTGCCCGGTGACCACCCGCACGAGGAAGTCCCATTCGACCGTCGTCGCACGCGCGGCGAGGGCCGCGAGCGCATCGCGTCGCGTCGTGACCGATCCCGGCCCCTGCGCTCCGGCCAGCAGCGAGAGCGCGTCATCGACGTCGCGCACGGTGAGCGTCGCGACCGCGGCATGCTGGTCGGCGACCGCGGCCATGCCCCGCCATCCCACGCCGATGCGCCCCTGCCTCGGGCGCGCGGTGAGCAGACCGACGGCGGGCACGATCTCGTCGGGTGCCAGCGCGCGCAGCATCGGCGCAAGCGCCGCGACCTTCGCGAGCCGCGAGCGGGTCGCGGCCACGGCGTCGGTCGCCTCGACGAGGGCGCTCAGCAGCATGCCCGCATCCTCCTCCCCGCCACCGACACCCTAGACACCGCCGACCCCGCCACCGCCGACCCCGCCCCCGCCGTCAGTCCGCGTGCGCGGCGGCAGCGGCGACGAACGCATCGTCGGCGTCCGCGTCGTCGGAGGCGGTAACGATCCGCAGCACGACCTCGTCGACGGCCGCGCGATACGCCGCGATGCGCGCGCCGGCCTCCTCGGCCTCGATGACCGTCTCACCCACCTCGATGCCCAGGCGGGCGAAGTTCGCCGCATACGCGGGGAAGGCGGCATAGCGCGCGGCTTCGTCGTGAAGGTGCGCGCGGGCGGCGGCATCCATCGTCGTCCGCACGTACAGCGCGACGTGGGCGGCGGGGGCGATCGCGTGGGCCTCGTCCGCCTGCGCTCGGGCGAGATCGGGGGTGAGCCAGCTGAGCAGCAGCCCGTTCGACGCCGCGGCGCCCCGGCGCCGCATGCGCGGACCCAGCGCACCGACCACGATGCGCGCACCGGGCAGCGCCACCCGCAGCTCGGCGGTGGCGCGGGCGACGGCGTCGACGGCTCCGGTGCGCAGCTGCCCCGAACCCAGGCCCAGCACGACGCGGTCGAGGCACGTGTCGAGGCCGAGCTCGACGACGCGATCGACGATGTCGGCCGCGGGACGACGGTCGACGGGAAGCACCCCGGTCGCGAGGGTGAGCCCCGTGGTCGCCCGCCCGGCCGCCGCGAGAGCGGCCAGCGCGTCGTGGCCGGGGGTGTCGTTGACCCATAGTCCGTGGAATCCGGCGGCCTCGATCCGCGGCGCCAGCCGCGCGATCCGAGCGGGTCCGATCCCCGCCGCGACACCGATCGACACCTTCGCACTCGTCTGGCTCACTCCTCGAGCATGCCGCGCGCCGCGCGCCGCCGCCAGCGGTGAGCGGACCACTACCGTGGACAGGTGGACTTCTCGCTCGACGCGCTGCGGCGATGGCCCGACGTCGAGGCGCCCGACCTGTTCGCGGTGGATGCCGCGGACCGGCTGATCCTCGACGAATCGGCCGCTCTCCGGGCCGCATGCCCCGCGGGCGGGCTCGTCGTCATCGGCGATGCGTACGGTGCGCTCGCGCTCGGCGCCGCCGCCGACGGCGCGCGCGGCATCCGGGTGCACCAGGACTCCCTCACCGGCGAGCGCGCGCTGGCCGCCAACGCCGCCCGGTCGGGTCTGGCGGACGCGGTCTCCTCGCTGCCTCTGTCGGCCGACCTCGTGCGCGACGCCCGCGTCGTGCTCGTGCGCCTCCCCCGCTCGCTCGACGCGCTGCGCGACATCGCCGGGCTGATCGCCGCCCACGCGGCCCCCGAGGTGGTGGTGGTCGCCGGCGGCCGCATCAAGCACATGACGGTCGCGATGAACGACGTGCTCGCCGAGCGCTTCGGACGCCTCGACGTCACCCACGCGCGCCAGAAGTCGCGGGTGCTGCTCGCGAGGGAGCCGCACGACGGCCGCGACCCGCAGCCCCGGCAGGAGACCCACGACGGCCTGATCGTCTGCGCTTTCGGCGGCGCGTTCGCGGGCGCGGGCGTCGATATCGGCACCCGGCTCCTGCTGGAGCACCTCCCCGCCGACATCGAGGCCGCCGACCCTGTCATCGACCTCGCGTGCGGCACGGGGATCGTGGGCACGACGCTGGCCCTGCGGCACCCCGACCTCCGCGTCTACGCCTGCGACGCCTCGGCGGTGGCGGTGGCGTCGGCCCGCGCGACCGCCGCGGCCAACGGCGTCGCCGACCGGATGGAGGTTGCGCAGGACGACATGCTCCGCTCCCTCGCCGACGGCTCGGCGACCTTCATCGCGCTCAATCCGCCGTTCCACTCCGGCGCCGCCGTGCACGAGGGACTCGCCCCGCGGATGTTCGCCGACGCCGCCCGCGTGCTCGCGCCCGGGGGCCGGCTGTGGACCGTGTGGAACTCGGGTCTGCGCTACCGGCCCGCCCTCGAGCGGCTGGTCGGCCCCACCCGCCAGATCGCGCGGAACGCGAAGTTCACGGTCACGGTCTCCACGCGCCGGTAGACGCCGCGCCGCCGGACCGCCGCGGGTCGGGCGGCGCCGGTCAGCGCTCGCCGCCGGGCGGACCGACCAGGAGCAGCACGACGAAGATCACGACCACGGCCGCCGCCAGCAGCAGGGCGAGCACGAGCGGGCGGCGCAGGAACCAGCGCATGAGGCGGTCGTGCCACGCGCCATCGCGCGGGTCGCCCGTCGCCGTCACGCGCCAGGCGCCCTCGAGGCGCCCGCTGCGGTGCAGCCAGATCTCGGTCGGGATCGTCGCATAGGGGATGATCGCGCTCGCGATGGCGACCACCGCCGGGCCCGCACCCCACCGCTGGTTCTTCGCGACGAGCACCGCCGTCGCGCCGTACGACAGGAAGACGAAGCCGTGGATGCCGCCGCCGATGGTCACCGCGATGTCCCACCCCGCGGTTGCCCGCAGCACGAGCCCGCCGATGAGGAGGGTCCAGGAGATCGCCTCGGCGATCGCGAGCGAGCGGAAGAGCTGCAGGGGTGCGCGGAACATTCCTTCAGTCTAACTGAAGGTCAGGAGTGCTCCGACGTCCCGCCCCTCGCCGACGCCGTCGTCGCGAGCTCGTCGACCTCCTCATGGCGGCTGTCGAGCGCCCGCGAGAGCACGCCGAAGCGGGCGGTGAAGGCCTCATCGAGCTCCGCCAGCGCCGACTCGGCCGCGGCGAGCGCGCGGTCGCCCTTCTCGGTGACGCGCAGCTCCGACGCCGACCCCGCGTGTGCGGTGCCGTCGGTGACGAAGCCGTCGGTGACGAGGGTGCGCACGGCCGTGTGCGCCGTCTGCACGGTGATCTGAGAACGGCGCGCAAGTTCGCTGAACGAGATCCCCGGGGTGGCGCGCACGTGCGCGAGGAGTCCGTACTTGCGCGTGGTGAGGCCGATGCCCTTCAGCGCGCGGCCGAGCTCGGCATCCCACACCGCCGACAGCGTCAGCAGACTGATGACGGGGCTGAACCGTCGGGCGTCTTCGGCCATCGGCGGACCCTCCTCGCTGCTTCGGCGTCCCATGCTAGCCGGGGGCGGTCGGCGGCGAGTCCGCGCCACGCACCGCCGCGTCTTCGAGCGCACGGATGAGACTGGCCGAGTCGTACGGACCGACGTGGCGCCGATCGCCGATGAAGAAGGTCGGCGTGGAGTGGATGTCCATGAGGTCGGCGTCATCGCGGTCGTCGTCCACGCGGCGGGCCGCCTCCGCCGAGCGCATGTCGCGCGCGAAGCGGTCGACGTCGAGGCCGACGCGGTCGGCGTAGGCCACGAGATCCTCCGGCTCCAGGCGCGCCTGGTTGTCGAACAGCTGCGCCGTGTACTCGAAGAAGCGCCCCTGCGCGGCCGCGGCCTCCGCCGCCCGCGCCGCCGCGGTCGCATGGGGATGCACGGCGTCCAGGGGCAGGTGCCGGTACACCCACCGGATCTCGTCGCCGAAGTGCGCCCGCACCGCGCTCACGGACCCCGTCGCGCGGCTGCAGAACGGGCACTCGTAGTCGGCGTACTCGACGATCGTGTAGGGCGCGTCGGCACGCCCCTTGATGTGGTCGCGATCGGGGTCGACGGGGCGATTGAGGCGAGCGCCCACCGCATGGGGAGGCCGCACCCGATCGCCGATCGAGAGCACCGCCCAGCCCAGCAGGAACGCGAGCAGCGATCCGGTGAGCACGCCGACGCGGGCGAGGTCCTGGGCGTGCGGGTCGTCGAGGGCGAGCGGGATGATGAACAGCGAGATCGTGAAGCCGATGCCCGACAGCGCCGCTCCCCCGGCCACGCGCGTGAGGGTGAGCCCCGGCGCGAGGCGCCCCCAGCCCATCCGCTGCACGAGGGCGGTGGCAGCGGTGATGCCCGCGAACTTCCCCGCCACGAGGCCGACGATCACCGCCCACGTGAGCGGCGAGGTCGCCGCGTCGCGCAGGGTCTCGGCATCCAGGTGCACGCCGGCGTTGGCCAGCGCGAAGATCGGCAGGATGCCGAAGGCGACGTACGGCCGCCACGCGGCATCCAATCGCTCGTTGATCGAGAGCGAATCGCGCACGCTGCGGGTGACGGCCGCCGCATAGGCGGTGTTCGGCGACTCGCGGAAGGCCTGCGTGAGCTGTGCCGTGCGCTCCACGTCGCTGCGCCGCGGCGGGAACACGGGGATCAGCAGCGCCACCGCGACGCCGGCGAGGGTGGGGTGGATGCCGCCCATCATCACCGCCGCCCACAGGGCCGCTCCCAGCACGGCGTAGAGGAGCCCCCGGCCGGCGGGAAGCAGGCGCACGAGCGCCAGCAGCACCATGAGCACGACCGCCACCAGCAGCGGGACGGGCTGCAGTCCGCTCGAGTAGAAGAGGCCGATGACCAGCAGCGCACCGACGTCGTCGACGACCGCCAGGGTGAGCAGGAACGTGCGCAGGCGCTTGGGGAACGGCGGCGCCAGCAGGGCGAGCGCGCCGAGCAGGAACGCCGTGTCGGTGGAGATGACGATTCCCCACGCGTGCGCCTGCCCGCTGGAGGCGGTCATCGCGACGAAGACGAGCGCCGGCACGAGCAGTCCCGCGACTGCGGCGACCACCGGCACGAGGGCCCGGTCGCGCGAGGTGAGCTCGCCGATCGTGAACTCGCGCTTGACCTCGAGGCCCACGAGGAAGAAGAAGAGCGTCATCAGCACGTCGTTGACGAACTCGTGCAGAGTGATCTCCAGCTGCGCCGAGCCGATCGCGAACTCGATCGGGGTCTCCCAGAAGTGCGCGTAGCCGTCGTGGGGCACCACGTTCGCCCACACGACGGCGATGATCGCCGCGGCGAGCATGAGCCCGGCGGCGATCCTGTCACCGCTGCCGGCGGCCCCACTGCGCTTCTTCGCCGTGCGCGCGGTCGAGACCGCTCCCGTGGTCATCGCCGCCGTCCGTTCAGCGCGTTCGCGTGGACCACCATGCCCACGCGACGAGCAGGGGCTGGAAGAAGAGCCGCACGAGCCGCTTGCGGTCGCTGTCGAGACCGAAGCCGTCCCGGCGCTTCGTGTACTGCTCCACGTTGCCCGGGAACACCGCGATGAAGAACGCCGCCAGGATCGCGCCGATCCGCGAGCGCGACTGCGGCAGCACCACGAGCGCCGCCCCGAGCATCACCTCGACGACGCCGGATGCCACGACCACGGCATCCTTGTCGATCGGTGCGATCTCCGTCGTCCAATCGGGCACCTGCGCCTGGAACTCGCGGCGGGCCCAGAACAGGTGTCCGATCCCGGCGAAGACCATGGCTGCGGCGAGGGTCCAGCGCGCGAATGTCCTCATGGTGACCAGGAAACCACGTGGACGGGGCGCGCGGGGCGGATCGCGGTGAATCGGCGGGGCGATGCCGCGATTACTCTGAGGAGGCGATTCGAAGGAGCACCCGCATGTCCGCAGTCCCGCCCCGCGACGGCGCGGCTCTCATCCAGCCCGCGCCGCCCGAGATCTCCCCGGAGACGGCGAGCCTTCTCGCCCGCGACGAATGGGGGGTGGATGCCGCGGCCCGCGCACTCGGCAGCCATCAGGATCGCAACTTCCTGCTCTCAGCCCTGCCGGCGCCGCTGCTGCTGAAGATCGCCAACCCGAGCGTGAGCGCGGCCGAGCTGGAGGCGCAGTCCGCGGCAGCGGCGCGCATCGCCGCCGCGGGCATCCGCGCGCCGCGCGCCCTCGCCGTCGGGGACGCGACCGCGCGGCCGGTGGAGGTCGACGGTGTGCGGATGCACGCGCGCCTCCTGGAGTTCCTCGAGGGAGAGACCCTGTCGGGCGACCGCCACCTGACGGCGGCGGTCGTCGACGAGATGGGCTCGCTCGCCGCGCGCGTCGATCGGGCGCTGGAGGGCTTCACCGCGGCGGGGGCCGAGCGCACGCACCAGTGGGACCTCCGCCACGCACCCGACGCGCTCTCCGCCCTGCTGCCGCACGTCGCCGATGCTCCGCTGCGCGACCGCCTCGATCGTGCCGCAGCCGAAGCCTGGGCGGCCATCGTCACGGTCGCCGACGATCTGCCGGTGCAGTTCATCCACGGGGATCTCACCGACGACAACGTCGTCAGCGGCCCCGACGGTCACCCCGACGGAGTGATCGACCTCGGCGACCTCAACCGCTCGTGGACGGTCGGCGAACTCGCGATCACGCTCTCCTCGCTGCTGCACCATGACGGGGTCGATCTGGCCGCGGCGCTGCGTGCGGTGGCCGCCTATCACCGGGTGCGGCCGCTGAGCCCGGCTGAGGCGGAGGCGCTGTGGCCGCTGCTGGTGCTTCGCGGAGCGACGCTGGTCGCCAGCGCCCACCATGTGCTCGCCACCGACGCCGGAAACGCCTACGCGGCCGAGAACCTCGCCCACGAGATGCTGATCCTGGATGCCGCCACCTCGGTGCCGCTGCCCGTGGGCACCGCGCTCGTGCGCGCGGCGATCGGCGACCCGCCCGCGGCCCTCGACGCGACCGGCCTCGTCGTGGCGAGCGCGGTGGAAGCCACCGGCGCGGGGGTCGCCGACCTCTCGCCCTCCTCTCCCGCGCTGAAGGAGGACCGCTGGCTCGCCGACGACGCCGAGGCCGCGGTGTTCGCGGCGGCGCGGGCCGGCGGCGGAATCGCCGTGGCGCGCTTCGACGAGTCCCGGCTGACGCGCTCGGCGCTCCACGCCCCGACCGAGCCCGCCAACGTCGCCCTCGGTCTGGAGCTCGTCGCCGATGCCGGGATGCCCGTGCGCGCGCCCTGGCGCGGCATCGTCTCCGCCCGCGCGGACGACGAGGTCGTCCTCACCGCGCACGGACTCGACCTGCGCGTCTCGGGCGTGCGCGACGCGCCCCCGGCGGGCACCGATGTCGCCCCGGGTGCGCGGCTCGGCGACGTCGGCGGGAGCGCGTGGTTCTCCCTGAGTCGCGCGGGGGTGACCCTCCCCCGCTTCGTCCCGCGTTCGCAGGCCGCCGCCTGGCGCGTCGTGGCGGCCGACCCGGCTCCGGTCATCCTCGGCGCACACGCGCCGGCGCCCGCCGCGCGGCCCGATGCGGCATCCCTCCTCGACCGCCGCTCGCGCGCGTTCGCCGACGTGCAGGAGCACTACTTCGCCGATCCGCCCGTCATCGTGCGCGGCTGGCGCGAACACCTGATCGACGCCGACGGCCGCGTGTACCTCGACACGCTGAACAACGTCACCTCGGTCGGGCACGCCCACCCGCGCATCGTGTCGGCGGTCGCGGAGCAGTGGAGTCTGATCAACACGAACTCGCGCTTCCACTACCCGGCCGTGGTGGAGTTCGCCGAGCGCCTGGCCGCCCTCGCGCCCGACCCGCTCGACACGGTGTTCCTCGTCAACAGCGGATCCGAGGCTGTGGATCTCGCGCTGCGGCTGGCGCAGGCGTGGTCGGGTCGCCTCGACGTCGTGGCGATGCGCGAGGCCTACCACGGCTGGACCTACCTCACCGATGCGGTCTCGACATCGGTGGCCGACAACCCGGCGGCGCTGGAGACCCGCCCCGCCTGGGTGCACACGGTGGCGGCGCCGAACACGTTCCGCGGCGCGTACGCGGCGGACGAGGCCCACCGCTACGCAGAAGACGCCGTCGCCGAGATCGGCCGGCTCGCTGCTGCGGGCACCCCGGCCGGCGCCTTCCTCGCTGAGACGTTCTACGGCAACGCGGGTGGCATGGTGCTCCCCGACGGATACCTCGCGGCGGTGTACGCCGCCGTCCGCGAGCACGGCGGACTCGCCGTCGCAGACGAGGTGCAGGTCGGGTACGGACGCCTCGGTCGCTGGTTCTGGGGCTTCGAGCAGCAGGATGCCGTGCCCGACGTCATCGCCGTCGCCAAGGCGATGGGCGACGGCCACCCGCTCGGCGCCGTCATCACGACGCGGGAGATCGCGGAGCGCTACCGCGCCGGCGGCTATTTCTTCTCCTCGGCCGGCGGCAGCCCGGTCTCGAGCGTCGTGGGACTGACCGTGCTCGACATCATCCGCGACGAGCGACTGCAGGAGAACGCCCGCGACGTCGGAGAGTACCTCGTCTCCCGGCTGGAGGAGCTCGGGCAGCGGCATCCCCTTATCGGCGCCGTGCACGGAGCGGGCCTCTACCTCGGGCCGGAGTTCGTGCGCGACCGCGCCACGTGGGAGCCCGCGACCGCAGAGACCGCGGCGATCTGCGACCGGCTGCGTGCCCTCGGGGTGATCGCCCAGCCCACCGGCGACCACCAGAACATCCTCAAGATCAAGCCGCCGCTGTGCTTCACCCGCGCGAGCGCCGACGCGCTCGTGGACGCCCTGGATCGCGTGCTGAGCACCGGCTGGTGAAACGACCGCGTAGCGTGGCTGCCGTGAGCGAAATCGACGACGTCGCGGCGGCACTGGAGCGGCTGACGCACGACCCCCTCGCCGACGCGGTGCGCGGCACCGTGCGCGTCGTCGCCGCGTCCGAGCCCGCGCCGCGCGGGCGGTACCAGGAGTGCCGGCTCGATGTCATCGCCGAGGCGACGGGTGTGCCGCCCACCCCGGTGAGCACCGCCGTGGTCACTCGACGCCGCTACTGGCCGCAGGTGGGCCAGGTGCTCCCGGCGCGGGTCTCGGTCTCGAATCCGACGGTCATCGACGTCGACTGGGACGCCCTGGCCCGCTGAGCGCGGCACCTCGGTCACACGACCGCGGCAGGTTGCGGCATCCGCGGCTCGAATCGGCGCCAGGTGTCACACGACCGCCGTAGATTGCGGCATCCGCGGCATCCCGCGGCTCGGTTACCCCGCGTGCGCGGCAGGTTGCGGCATCCGCGGCACCGATCGATGGCGCGGATGCCGCAAACTGCCGCGAACCCGATCATTGTGCGCGCGGCGGGTGGTGCCCTATCGTCTGGTCCCAGTGGACATTCGACGATTCACCTGTGCCGCCGCGATCGCGTTCGTCCTCGGGAGCCTCGCCACGACCGCCGTCGGCTGCACGAGCGACGTGGATGCCGCACCACCCGCGTTCGCCCTCACCGCGGCGGACATCGTCATGCCGGCGGGCCAGGACTATCCGATGAACCTGGTCTTCGTCGCCCACGAGCGGGATCCGATCTGGGCGGACCTGCGCGCGGTGGGCGTCGGCGACGACGCATATGGGCCCGGGCAGCTGCAGGTCGCGCGGGGCGAGGGGACGGACGGGCTGCTGTTCGGCAATCTGCTGTTCTCCCTCGCCGTGCCCGCGGCGGGCGTGTCCTTCGAATCCGTCGAGCTGTATTACGAGGGAGCCACCGAACCGGTGAGCGTGCCCGTCGGCTCCTGGTCGCTCACGCAGGCCCCGGCGTCCGAGTTCCGCAACGATCAGTCCAGCGACCTGGTGGCGATGCCCGACTGCGCGAGCACGCTCTCGCTCGAGCTGCCCGCGGATGTCGCGGCTGTGGATGCCGTCGAGACCGGCAGCGCCGCGCGGGCGTTCGACGTGGAATGGGCCGCCGGAGACGTCCACGTCTCACTCGCCTGCCCCGACGACACGGATCTCGTCGTCATCAGCCCCCGCGTGCACTACACCGACGGGCGGGCGCGCGAGCGGGCGCTGCGCTATCTACCGGTCGCGGTCGGGCACATGTCGCTCGACGACGCCGACCTCGGGCGGATCCGCGGACGCTGAGCGCCCGCGGATCGGCCCGTCGAGGGTCAGGTCAGAAGTCCCAGTTCTCGTCGCGACCCGCGGAATCATGCAGGAAATCTACGTCGGCGCGATCCTCGTGCCATCTGCGTGCCACTCGGGCCGAAATCGCGGCGTCGAGCGGGTTTATCCACGCAGCATCAGCGTAATTGACCGGGCACCGGCGCGACATCCCTGCTCTGGAGCGTGTACCCCCTGCGTACCTGATAGGTGGAGAAGGGAGCTCACGATGAGCATTCGCACCACCCGAGCAGTAGCCTCCACTCACGACTCCAGCGCCGCTGTCGAGCGTCGCTGGATGAGTGTCGTCTTCATGCAGGGTGAGGATGCCGACGGCGTGCTCGACATGATCGACAAGAACGGACCCGAGGCCGCAATCCGCCATCTGTCGGAGTGGGACTACGGCGACGAGACGCGGGATGCCGCGTTGGTCAATGGATACGTCTACGACGAGATCCCCCAGAGCCCGACTGACCGCGTAGTCCGCGACGACTCCGCAGGGTACGCGCTCACCTACAACCATCACTTCGGGTACGCGTCGCTCCTGCGCCACTTCGATCCGGTCGTCGAGGACGCCCGGGAGTCCGTGGCACCGCCAGCTCGGTTCGGATTCGATAGACAGCGGACCGCACGCCGCTCTGCCGGACTCCGACTCTAGGATTCTCCGACGGGCATCACGCAAGCATCCATATCCGGGCGGTGCTCGCTGAGCGGACCACTTCGTACAAGCCGGACCCGTTTCGGCTACTCCTTCGGCCCCCGGGTGCCTCTATTCGCGGATTCGGACACGGCAGCGCTATGTGTCGCCGGTCTAGGGTGACCACATGACCAGGTTCGCGCTCGCCGTTCCTCACTGGGGGACATTCGGTGATCCGCGTGAGGCGGCGCGCATGGCGCAGCGGGCTGAGGCGGCAGGCTGGGACGGGTACTTCACCTGGGGAGGGTTCGTCTCGCGCGACGATCCACCTGCGACCTACGACCCCTGGGTGATCCTCGCGGCGGTCGCGGCGGCGACATCGCACATGCGTATCGGCACCTGCATCGCACCGCTGCCCGCTTTCCCACCGCACGTCATCGCGTCGATCGTCGCGAGCCTCGACGTGCTGTCGGACGGGCGGATGACACTCGGCGTCGGCATCGGCGACGTTCCGCGAAGCTTCGAGATGTTCGGGCAGAGCGGTGATCGCCGTACTCGGGCTGCGCAGCTCGATGAGGCGCTAGAGGTGATTACTCGGCTTTGGAGCGGTGAGCAGGTCGTTCACCACGGCGAGCACTACGTGGTCGACGGCGTCACGCTCGCCGCGGTGCCGGTCCAGCGACCGCGCGTGCCGATCTGGGTCGGCGGTGACAGCGCGCCGGCGAAGCGACGCGCGGCGCGGTGGGATGGCTGGATCGGACCCGACGAGGACCCGACCGGAGCGACGACAGCCGATCTGCGACGGGTTCGCGACGAGCTGTCGAACGCTGCGCACCCGGTGGACCTGGTGTGGGCCGGTGAGCTCGATGATGTCGGGACCGCTGACTGGGCGATGATTCCACTGCTGGGGTCCCGTGACGCGTGCGTGGCTCTCGTGGACGAGGGCCCGCGGCGCGACTGATGGCCGTCGTGCGCGTGCGATCCCTCAACGGGCGTTGCGCGATGATGGGCCGTCTGCGGGCCGAGCGGGGGCTCTCGTATTGCGACGTGATCGTGATTGGTTCGCTCCAGCCGCTCCTCCCAGCTTCACACCCAAACAACCGATAGAACCCCGTTCGTGTCCCGGCGTGCATGGGTTCCGTTTCAGTGTGGCCAGCGCCAGCCGGCGATGGCGGGGTCGTCCTCGCCGTGCTCGCGGGTGTAGTCGCGGGCGGCCGCTCGGCGTTCGACGAGCGATTTCCGCAGCTCGGTGTACCGCCCCCCGGCTTCTGGCAGCCGGTCGAGGGCGTCGATCGCGAGCTGGAACCGGTCGAGGTCGTTGAGCATCACCATGTCGAACGGCGTGGTCGTGGTTCCTTTCTCCTTGTAGCCGCGCACGTGGAGGTTCGGGTGTCCGTTCCGTTTGTACGCGAGGCGGTGGATCAGCCACGGGTAGCCGTGGAAGGCGAAGATGATCGGTCGATCCGTCGTGAAGACCCGGTCGAAATCGTCGTCGGAAAGGCCGTGGGGGTGCTCACTCGCCGACTGTAGCCGCATGAGGTCGACGACGTTGACGACCCGTGTGGCGAGGTCGGGTGCGTCGCGGGCGAGGATGGATGCTGCGGCCAGGATCTCCTGGGTCGGCACGTCGCCAGCGGCGGCCAGCACGATGTCGGGGTCGGCGCCGGGCTTCTCGGTACCCGCCCACGCGAGCACGCTGAGGCCGCGGGTGCAGTGCTGCACCGCGGCATCCATCGAGAGCCACTGCGGGTTGTCCTGCTTGCCGGCGACGACGACGTTGACGCGGTCGACGGTGCGCAGGCAGTGGTCGTAGGTCGCGAGCAGCGTGTTCGCGTCGAACGGAAGGTAGACGCGGACGATCTCGGGGCTCTTGTTGACGACCACGTCGAGGAAGCCCGGGTCCTGGTGGGTGAACCCGTTGTGGTCCTGCCGCCAGACGTGGCTCGACACGAGGTAGTTGAGCGATGGGATCGGAGCGCGCCAGGGGACCTGGGCGGATGCTTCGAGCCACTTCGCGTGCTGGTTGAACATGGAATCGACGATGTGCACGAACGCTTCGTAGCTGTTGAAGACCCCGTGCCGTCCGGTGAGGAGGTATCCCTCGAGCCAGCCCTGACACTGATGCTCGCTGAGCACCTCCATGACACGTCCCGCGCGCGCCAGGTGCTCGTCGAGCGCGATCGTCGCCGCGTTCCACTGTTTGTCGCTCGCTTCATACACGGCGGGCGCGAGACGATTCGACGCGGTCTCGTCGGGGCCGAAGATGCGGAAGGTCGTCGGGTTGCGCCGGATGACCTCGGCGAAGTACTCCCCGAGCACGGCGGTGGCCGAAGCGTCACGGGCACCCGGGGCGTCGACGTCCACGGCGAAGTCGCGGAAGTCGGGCAGGTTGAGGTCTTCCCGCAGCATCCCGCCGTTGGCGTGTGGCGTGGCCGACATCCGGTGATCGCCGGCGGGCGCGAGCGCGATCGTCTCGGGGTACGCGATGCCGTCCTCGTCGAACAGCTCTGACGGACGGTAGCAGTGCAACCAGTCGTGAAGCTGCCGCAGGTGCTCGTCGCTGTCCCGAGCCCCTGGGAGCGGCACCTGGTGCGCGCGCCACGTGCCCTCGACCACGAGCCCGTCGACCTTGCTCGGACCGGTCCAGCCTTTCGGTGATCGCAGTACGATGACCGGCCAGGCGGGTCGCCCGGTGGCGCCGTCGACGCGCGCGGCGTGCTGGATCGCAGCGATGCGGTCGAGTGCGACTTCGAGCGCATCGGCGAACCGCTGGTGGACGTCGGGGGCGGCATCCGTCGTTTCGAACGTCACGAAGATCGGCTCGTGGCCGTAGCCGTGCAGCAGACTCTCGAGTTCGCTTTCGGGGATGCGGGAGAGCACGGTCGGGTTCGCGATCTTTCACCCGTTCAGGTGGAGGATCGGGAGCACGGCGCCGTCGGTCGCGGGGTCGAGGAACTTGTTGCTGTGCCATGCCGTGGCCAGTGGCCCGGTTTCGGCTTCGCCGTCGCCGATGACGCAGAACACCGTGAGGTCGGGGTTGTCGAACGCGGCGCCGTAGGCGTGGCTGAGCGAGTACCCCAGCTCGCCGCCCTCGTGGATGGAGCCCGGGGTTTCGGGGGCGGCGTGACTGGGGATGCCTCCGGGCGTGGAGAACTGCCGGAAGAGCCGCCGCATGCCGGCCTCGTCACGGGTGACGGACGGGTACCGCTCGCTGTAGGTGCCGTCGAGCCAGGCGTTCGCCACCATTCCCGGGCCGCCGTGGCCGGGACCGGCGATGTACAGCGCGTCCAGATCCCGCACGCCGATCTGTCGATTCGCGTGCGCGTAGATGAGGTTGAGTCCGGGAACGGTGCCGAAGTGCCCGAGCAGGCGAGGTTTGACGTCGTCGCGGGTGAGCGGCCTGCGCAGCAGCGGATTGTCGCGCAGGTAGATCTGGCCGACGCTCAGGTAGTTCGCTGCGCGCCACCAGGCGTCCAGTTCCCGGATCTCGTCGTCATGCAGACGTGCATTCGGCATGTGACTCCTCGCTCGTCGCCGGTCTTTCGACCGTAGGCGAGTGGGCGCGACCGTGGCCACGGGGTTGACACGGTGGCCACCTGCACGCCCCGGCGAGGTGCGGGCGGGTTTGTCAACCCACTTCGCGACGCGGGGTGCGACTGCTTGCCTGATACGCGAACCCCCGCGATCGGGAAGTAGGCGACGCAGAGCTGCCCCAAGCGCTGCACGTGAACCGAGGAGAGACGATGTCGAACACGACGAACGACGAGGGTGACCTCACGCCTGAAGAGATGGATGACGCAGGACGTATCGAAGACGACGTCCAGCCCGAGACCCAGGGTGAGACGCCCCTCGACGCAGAACTGGGCGAGGAAGGACAGGGCGACATCCTGCCCGAGGACGAACCCGCCGACGGTGACGACGACAGCGAGATCCAGGTCGAAGAGCTGCCGTAGCCGGTAACGAGCACGAGGAGACGACGTGACCACGAACTTCGGGTACACCCTGATGACGGAGCAGAGCAGAGCGCGCGACCTGGTGCGCCATGCCGCGCATGCGGAGGAGGTCGGGTTCGACTTCGCCGTCTCGAGCGACCACTACTCGCCATGGCTGACCAGCCAGGGCCACTCGCCGTATGCGTGGTCGGTGCTCGGCGCAGTCGCACATGCGACATCGCGTCTCGAGCTGATGACCTACGTCACGTGCCCGACGATGCGGTACCACCCGGCGGTGGTGGCGCAGAAGGCCGCGACGTTGCAAGAGCTGAGCGAGGGGCGCTTCGTTCTCGGCCTCGGCTCGGGCGAGAATCTCAACGAGCACGTCGTGGGAGAAGGGTGGCCCTCGGTCGCTGTGCGCCAGAGCATGCTCGAGGAAGCGATCCAGATCATCCGCGAATTGCACACCGGCGAGCTGACCACCTGGGAGGGCGAGTACTTCCGAGTCGACTCGGCGCGCATCTGGGACCTTCCAGATTCTCCCGTTCCTCTCGCCGTCGCAGGATCGGGCGACGAGTCCATCGACCGGTTCGCGCCGCTCGCCGACCACCTCATCTCGGTGCAGCCGGAACGAGAACTGATCGAACAGTGGGATGCCGCGCATTCCGGCGCGTCACGCAAGATCGGCCAGGTTCCGATCTGCTGGGACACCGACGAGGCAGCTGCGGTCGCGCGTGCGCACGACCAGTTCCGATGGTTCGGTGGCGGATGGGCGGTGAATGCCGACCTTCCGACGCCGGCGGGCTTCGACGGCGCCAGCGCGTTCGTCCGACCCGAAGACGTCGCCCACGCCATCCCCTGCGGACCCGACCTCGATCGCATCGCCGCACGGGTGAAGGACTACGTCGACGCCGGCTTCACCGACATCGCCCTCGTGCAGGTGGGTGGTGACGCCCAGACGCCGTTCCTCGACGACGCGGCATCCGATCTTCTGAGAGATCTTCGGCGCCTGTGATCCACGGTCACCTCCCCGATCGAACGATGAGCGAGAACAACCGTGTCGTGGCGGAGATCGCACGAATGTGCCGTGACGACGGTCGCACCGTCGCGGCGGTGGAGTCGCTGACCAGCGGAGGCGTCTCGACCGCACTCGGGCGCGGCGCCGACGCCTCTGATTGGTTCCGCGGGAGCATCGTCGCCTACCACCTCACGACCAAGCAGCGCGGCCACTCACCACGTCCCCGGCCGCCCGGAGGAGGTGGTCGCGGCCAGCACGAGCGCGGCGCTCACGATGCTCCTCGAACGGCTGTGACCGAGCGGCCCGACCGGCGACTCGTCAAGGGGCTTCGCCGCCGCATCCGTCATGCGTAGGTTCTCCTCTGTGCGACGACCTCGGAGTTGCGCTACTTAAGGACTGGCTTGGTTGGCTCGTCCGGTGATCGCCGACGCGTCTACGACGGGGTCCACTCTTCGTGGCGCAGCTCGACGCTTCTGAATGTCGGCGCATTCATGTCTGCCCGCGCCGCTGTCCTAGTTCGCGGCGCCGGAGAGGTCGGCGCCGGCCAGGTCAGCCCCGGCGATGGTCGCGCGATCGACGTTCAGGTGTTCCACTGCCACGTTGCCAAGCGACACATTCTTCTCTTCGCCACCGACACTCTGAGCCGGATCGCTCTCGATTTGCTCAGCTACCAGCATGATGCCGCCGGTGGAGCTTGCCGAATTCGCGAGCTCCTCGATCCAGGCAGGGTTCAGTGCGGCGGGCTCCGGGTCGTCGAACACGAACCGCAACGGGATCGAGGGATTCAGCCAGATCGTGCTGCGTCCGCGCGGCTGGTCCTCGGGGTGCCGCCACGACAATGTGAAGCTCTCGCCGCGTCGGAGCTTGGTCGAGATGACGACTTTGAGGTGGGCCAGCGCGCGATCCTCGATATGGATCGGCGACTCTGACCCGCCATAGAAGATTGTCCCCATTTCGCCTCCGCCTAGGCCGACCAAGTACTTGGGATCCGGTGTACCACTCGTAGCGAGAATACTTTCCTTGACGTGTTCCAGCACCTGGACGTCTGTCTAGTCGACCGGATAGACGATCATCGCGTGGAACGCAACCGCCTCGTCCGGCACGGGAGCGGTTCCTATCGTTGACGCATGGTGTTCCGACTGCGAGACGGACCACGCGACGGTCAGCTGGTCGACGAGCTTCCGCGGGATTACCGCGCGCTGCACCTGCCCGACGAACCTCCCCTCGACCCGGTGTTCGACGACGTCGTGCCCACCATCGCCGACTGGCGCCCGGATGCTGCTCCCAACCGCCCACCGCACCGTGAACCCGGACCTTCCTGAACCGCCGCGCCTTCTTGACGCCTAGAGCCCATCTCAGGCGGGGATCCGTTGCGCAAGGGGGACACCCCGGAACGATCCACTCCGCTTCGAAAGCGCGCAAGACGCGGATCCCCGAACCGCGAACTGTGCGACCGCGGAATGGGGGCATGCACCCGGGCGGGTACCCGGTGGGGACGGGTCACCGGCGCGGGCAAGTCAAGGGGGTGGACGGACCCCGCTGAGCGCCGCATGCTGGAACCGGAGGTAATCATGATCAGCGCAGATCAACACCACCTCGTCTTCGACCCGGTCGGTGATGGCGCCTGGAGACTGTGTGACCCGTCCGTGGGTGAGCGTGACTCGGACCATGTCATCGCCTATGTCGAACGCGTACCCGACGGGCAACTCGAGGCCGTCTGGCTTCACGACCGGCGTCGCCCCTCACGCCACCACACCCGCGAAGAAGTCATGCATGCCGCGATGCTGCGCCCGCCAGCGCCGCAGCCAAGAACGAGCACGAAACCCGTCACGATCCCGCACGCATCACCCCACCCTCAGCCATTCTGACCACGCTCCCGCTGGATCCGGCATGCGGACCGTCGCCGAGCGGTCACGCCCGTCGACACGGGGCGCGAGGCACTCGCCGACGCGCAGAATCTCCGCGCGCATCGCACCCCAACGTATACGGATATTGCCGTGTAGCGGGACGTCAGCGTGCATAGCGGATGGGCTGGCCGGCGGGTGCCGGCCAGCCCATGGAGTCTCACCGAGCGGCTTGGGTGATGAGTGAGATGACCGAGAGCGGTTTGCTGAGCATCGGGACGTGAGAGGTGTTGACTTCGACGACCGTGGATCCGGCGCGCTCGGCCATGGCGCGCTCTGCCTCGGGCGGAATGATGCGGTCTTGCTTGGCGACCATGTACCAACTCGGGATGCTCTCCCACGCCGGCGGGCCGGACGGCGTGACCAGGGACGCATAGGAGCCGGGCCGTTGCCCGGCGGCCATGGTCTTGGCGAGGACTTTCGGGATGTCTTGCGCAAACAGGTCGGGGAAGGCGGCGGGATCGATGTATGCATCTGCGTCGCCTTCGGATGCTCCGGGGAACGGGCGGATGACGAGGTTGTCGGTGACGTCGGTGTGTCCGCCGCCGAGGTGGTTGGCGTCGGCGACCGATTCGCCTTCGGCGAGGGCGTAGGCCGCGATGTAGACGAGTGACTTCACGTTCTCATTCCCGGTGGCGGCGTTGGTGATGAGGGCGCCGCCGTAGGAGTGACCGACGAGCACGACGGGTCCCTCGATGGTGGTGAGGAAGTCGCGCAGGTACTGGCTGTCATATTCGATGCCGCGCAGCGGGTTGGAGAACGCGAGGACGGGGTATCCGGCGGTCTGCAGGGCGGGGGCGACGAGGTTCCAGCCGCTGGAGTCGGCGAATGCGCCGTGGACGAGCACGATGGTGGGCTTGGGTGTTCCCTTGGCCGCGGCGACGGTGGTCGGCGCGGGTTCGGCGGCGGCGGGGAGGGCGACGGCGCCCAGCGCGATGAGGGAGGCCGCGAGGGCTGCGGCGGCGAGGCGGAGGATGCCTCTGGGTTTCCGGTTCATGGTGTGGTCCTTTCAGGTGGGTGGTGGGCGGTGTTGAGTTGGTCGGTGAGGTCGACGGGGCGCCCGTCGGGCAGCCATCGAAATCGCTCGCGGATATGGGTGGGGGCGTCGCGGATGGCGGCGCGCATCCCTGTTTCGCCGTCGCGGAAGTGTGACCAGCCGTCGTAGTGCGCGGGGATCGCGACGGTCGGCTGCAGGAGGCCGACGAGCTTGACGGCGTCCGCGCCGGTCATGGTGTAGTCGATTGGGCCGGTGATTCCGAAGCGGACGCCGCCGGCGTTGACGATCGCGACGTCCACGTTCAGTCGGCGGGCGGCGTGCGTGAGCTGTCGGGTGAGGACGGTGTCGCCGGTGATCCAGATGTCGTCGCGGAGCTGGTGGTTGCGGCGGAGGAGGAAGCCGATGACGTCGCCGACGATAAGCCTGCTGAACGGTGGCCCGTGCCGGCCGGGAGTCGCGGTCACCCGCAGGGGCTCCTTCCCTTCCGCTTCGAGGACGAGGGTGTGGCCGGCGGTGAGGCCATGCACGTTCGGGAGGCCGAGTCGTCGCGCGCCGGCGCGGGTGGTGACGACGTGGGTCGCGGTGGGGAGAAGCGCGCGACCGGTGTCGTCGAGATTGTCGGCATGGTGGTCGTGGCTGACCAGGATCACATCGACTGGCCCCAGCTCGGCCGCGGTGATGGCGGGGCCGCGGGTCTTCACGCTCGAGGTGCCGAGGGCGAATGGGTAGCGGCGGCCGGGTGGGTCGAAGGTGGGGTCGATGAGGATCCGCCACTGGTGGAGCTCGACGAGAATGGTCGGGCCCCCGATCCGTGTGACCTTCATGAGTTCTCCTGAATCGGGGGCCCGTGTCGGTCAGGCGGTCGTTTGGCTCGGGACCGAGCGCGCGTGGGCGAGGGTCCAGTCGAGGGCGTAGTCGGCGACGTCCTCCCAGCCGGGCTCCGCGCACGTCCAGTGGCCGCGGCCTTCGAACTCGTGGTACTCGGTGAGAGCGGGCGACTTCTGCCAGTGTTTGGCATTGGACTTGTTCACCGCGGGCGGCATGATGTGGTCTTCGCTGCCGCCGATGAACAGCAGCGGCGCCCGGTCGACGGAGTAGTCCACCCATGTCGCCTGGTGTCCGGGCTGGAAGTTCGCGAGCAGCCCGTACGCGAACACCCAGTTGCCGGGCGCGGGGATCGCATACCGCTCCCACGCGGCATCCGACTCCTCCCGTGTCAGCGTGTTCGCGAACGCGTAGTGCCACTCGTCCTTCGTGAACCCGACCGCCTTGTGGAAGTTGGCCGGATTCTTGAGTGCAGGGAACAGCGACCGTGCCTGCGACAGCGGCGTGACCCGTACGCCCTCGGTGGGAGCGGAGTCGATGACCGCGCCAGCGGCCCCGAGACCTCGGGCCAGAAGCAGCTGGGTGAAGATGCCGCCGAACGAGTGCCCCATGATGATCGGCGGCTTCGGAAGTGCGTCGATGATGCCAGCGAGGTGGTCGACAGTCTCGGGGACGGTGAGGTTCGCGATGACATCGGGGTTGTCCCGCAGCGCTTCGACTTCGATCTCGAAGCCGGGATAGGCGGGGGCGATGACGTTGTACCCCTTTGCCTCGAATCGTGCCTTCCAGTCCTCCCAGCTGCGGGGAGTGACCCACAGGCCGTGGATGAGGACGATGGTGTCGGGCGTTTCAGTGCTCATCAGGGTTCCTTCCGGTGGTCAGCGCTCAACGAACGCCAGAATGTCGTTGTGAAGTCGCTCCCGATCGGTGTCGGGCAGACCATGGGCTCCGCCTTCGTAGACGAGCAACTCCGAGCCGGCGATGCCAGCGGCGGAAAGCTTGCCGCTGATCTCGAACGGGACGATCTGGTCGTCGTCGCCATGGATTACCAGAGTGGCGACGTCGACCTTGGCGAGGTCGGGTCGGAAATCGGTGGCGGAGAACGCGGCGATGCACTCGTAGGCGTTGCGGGTGCCGGATGCGAGACCCTGCAGCCAGAACGCGTCGCGGGTGCCCTGCGGGACATCGCCGGAGCGGTTGTTGCCGAAGAACGGCCCGTCGGCGAGCTCCCGATACAGCTGCGACCGGTTGTGGGCTTCGCCGGCGCGGATCCCGTCGAACACGTCGATGGGCAGTCCGCCCGGGTTGTCGTCGGTCTTGACCATGAGGGGCGGCACCGCAGAGACGAGGATGAGTTTCGCGACGCGACTGGAACCGTGCCGGGCGACGTAGTGAAGCACCTCACCACCGCCCGTGGAATGTCCGACGAGGGTGAGCTCGTTGAGGTCGAGATGGTCGATCAGTGTGGCGAGGTCGTCGGCGTAGGTGTCCATCTCGTTGCCGGACCAGGTCTGGGTCGACTTGCCGTGCCCGCGTCGGTCGTGCGCGATCGCGCGGTGGCCGTGCTCGGCGAGAAACAGCGCGGCCGCCTCCCAGGCGTCGGAGTTCAGTGGCCAGCCGTGACTGAGCAGCACCGGCGACCCGTCTCCGCCCCAGTCCTTGTAGAAGATCTCGGTACCGTCGTCAGTCTGTACGTAAGGCATCACGCCCTCCTTGGTCGATGGGGATCGGGATCGGTTGCTTGGACGGTAGAGCCGCACCGCGCCGATGCGCCTTCACCGTGTGTGCACCGCAGTGTGCCGAGTGAGCACTTTGCGTGATTCGGTGCACAGCCCGCACACCACGGTGCACACCGTGTCAAGGCGAGCCCGCGCAGCCGCGAGTTGACTGAAGGTTGGAGGCGGCCGTGACTGGTATCGAGCGCGAGGTGGTCTTGGTCACCGATGTGTCAAGTGACCTGGGACGTCAGCTGGCGGATGCCACCGTTCGCGCGGGCGCCCCGAGGGTGTATGCGTGTGCTCCGGAGATCACGGTGTTCGACGCGGACCGCGTCATCCCGCTCGCGGTCGATGCCAACGACCCCGCGTCGGTGACCGCGATGTGCGTGCGCGCGTCGGACGTGTCGATGGTGCTGAGCACGTTCTCGTCGTCGACGTGGCCGCCGGTGGCGGTCGGCGGCGGTGACGTGGCTGCGCTGGCGCGCCACTTCTCCTCGACCGTGTTGCGGACCGTCCGAGTGCTCTCGGCGCTCGCTCCCGGCCTTTCCGTCCGTGGCGGCGGAGTCATCGTGTGCGTCGTGTCGGTGCAGGCCTGGCTCAATCTCACCGGAGCGTTCGCTGTCGCTCAATCCGCACTGTGGTCGGCGATCAACGCCCTGCGACTCGAGCTTCGCGGGGCCGGCATCCAGGTGATCGCGGCCGTGGGCGCTTTCGACGAGGCGGATGACCCTTCGGTCGAAGCTGCGGCGGAAGGGATTCTCGCCGCTGTCCGTGACCGGCGATCCGGTGAGTTCGTTCTTGATGCTTACAGTGAGAGCGTGCGGGCACGCCTGTCCGGCCCTCTGGAGATGCTCTACCCGGAGATCGATGAGCAGTAGGCCGCGCGCCACTCGGTCGGGGTGCAGCCGTAGTGCTCGCGGAAGGCGCGGGAGAACGACGAGTGATCGATGAAGCCGACGTGCTGGGCGATCTGCGAGACGGGGACGTGCCATTGCGACGGGTCGCGGAGCATCGATGCCGCGAGGGTGAGCCGCTCGCTGCGGAGCCAGTCGCCGAGAGAGATGCCCATCCGGTTCAGGATGACGTATAGGTACCGGCGAGAGATGCTGAACCGGGACGCCACCCCTTCCGCGGTGAGGTCGGGGTCGTTGAGGTGGGCACTCACATAGAGCATGATGCGGGCCCCGATGGTGTCACCCAGAGGACGACGGGCAGACATCTCGTCGCCGGCGGCGGAGTTGAGCAGCAACCGGATCAGATCAGTCGTCGGGGCGGCGACGGCATCCGATTCGAGGACGGTCAGATCGGCCTGCGCGAGTTGGGCGAGATACGCCGACACCGCTGCCGCGAACGGGGCCGCCCCGAGATCGCGCCCCATGAGCTCTCTGAGCATCCGGTGCGGCAACGCGACGTCGCCGAGGGGCAGCGTGATGGCGGTGATCCGAGCCGGTGAGGTCACGCTCGTCTGCAACGGGTCGAGGCTCCACATGGCGACCATGGATCCCCGTTTGCTAGTCACCTGATGTCCGAGCTGCTCGGTGGTGACAGCCTGAGGAGACATCTGCAAGATCAGTCGCGGCTCGGAGTGCCGCACGAGCGCGTCGCTGCGGGTCGCGCGGTAGTTCCCGATTCGAACGTCCGTGACGACCCCCCGCGCGAACTGCCGATGCTGAATGTCGAAGGTCATAGGGCGGGAAGGATCGTTGGCGGCGACCGCGTAAGGCACCGCGTTCGCGGCTGCGAGGTCGTGCATCAGCGAGAAGCCTTCCTCGCGCGGCATCCCATCGATGGTCAGTCGTTGCACGGCCCCTCCTACCGGCACGCCGGGCCCAATAATGCGCACTGTTCGTGGCCGGGAACGCGGGTGTCTGACTTCAGACGAAGGGTTCGCCACCCCACGGCAGCGCCCAGCTCAGCCAGATGCTAGTCGCCGACCAGGCCGGGCGCCTTCACGCAGAGTGCCGCGAGTTGTGCCGTGAGTGCCCGAGCCGTTCACGGCTGGTCCTGCGCGTCGAGGGGAGAACGCACAAGTCTCTTCGCGAGCCCGCTGCGCTCGGCCTCGGACAGCGTGGTCCATTCCGACGGTGAGCATCCGAACCTCCGGCGGAAGGCGCGCGAGAACGACGAATGGTCGGCGAAGCCGCACTGCCGGGCGACAGCTCCCACGGCGAGGTGCGCCACGCCGACCTGCATCAGCGCGGCAGCGCGGATCAGCCGCTCCTCCCGCAACCATTCCTCGGCGGAGACGCCGAGCTGCTCGAGCGCGCGGAAAACACTCCGGCGAGAGACCCCGAGTTCATCCGCCACGCTCTGCATCGTCAGCTGGGCGTCCCCGGCCCGCGCACGCAGAACTTCGAGCACCCGCAGCCCCAGTGTCCGCGCCAAAGGCTCGCGGCCGGCGAACTCGTCGCCGGCGGCAGCGGCAAGCGTCAACCGCACGAGATCGATCGTCGGCGAGACCAGCGCCGCCGACTGCGCTGGGGCCACATCGCCCAGCGATGTCAGCGACGCGATATGAGCGGCGATCACGCGCCCGAACGGACTCGAACCGAGATCGCGCCCCATCTGGTCGCGCACCAGCACGTACGGCAGGCCCAGCATGGCGAGCGGAACCGTCAGGGCGATGTGGCTCGTCCCGGAAACACCCGTCGACACCCGCCACGGCGAGACGCTCCAGTAGGCGACCAGCGTCTGGCTGCCCCTCGGTAACTGGGCGTCCCCCGCTTCGATCTGCAGGTCCGCCCCTGCCGAGATGATGACACGGGGCTCGGAGGAGTCGCGAGCTTGGCGCGCAGACCGGAAGCCCTCCCAGTTCTCGAAGCGGGTCTTGACCACCTCGAGATCACCGAGGTACGCCGACGCGTGATCGATGTCGACCGGACGCCTTGAGTCTCTGGCGCCCGCTCGGAAGGGAACCGACGAGTTCAGCGCAAGCTCATCGATGAACGCCGGACGATCGTCGACCGGAACACTGCTCAAATGAAACGCGACCAAAGACATTCCTTGTTGTCAGGGTCATCCCGATCAAGCGCGCGGGATCGATGCGGTGTTCTCACACGGCATGATCATGGCCCTCGAACAATCGAAAAACAACATCCGAGGGTCGTATGGTGCGCTCAGAGCAAGCCGCGGCCCCAACCGATCCCCTACCGAGCGGCGCACGGAAGCGGTGCCCCGCGGGAGGTGCCGGCGTGTCGCGGTGGAGGTTCGTCACGTTCGGGTCCGGGTTGGTCGGCGTGGCCGTGCCCGGCCTGGTGTATCCGCTGGGGGCTCCCTACCGGCTGGCGCTATGTCTGTCCGCGCGGGGACTCTCTTTGCACGGGCATCATTCCTCGAAGTCACCCACGTAGTACTCGTCGCAGAGGGCGGTGTCGCGCGGGGCGAAGCCCAATCCCGTCAGCCCGTACCGACCGTTGATGTTCGGCGAGACTTCCACCGTGCCCACTTCCCTCCCGTCATCCGTGACTGTCATGCTCAACGTGTCGACGGCGTCAACCTCGCGCTCATGCTCAGGGAGCTGTTGCAGCGCGGCTTCGAGCAACTCCACATACAACGCGTATGGCAAGTGAGTGCTCTCCTGGACCGCAGTCCCCATCGTGCGGTGGTAGTCCAGCGATGCCGCGATGGCGTCTGCCCGCGACGGGTAGTAGGCCTCGTCAGCCAGTTCGCGGACGACATCGAGACCGCAAGCGACGGCGATCTCGGTGTCATTGGGCGGCGTGGCACGCGGAGAGGGTGAAGCCTGTGCCACAGGCTCCATGCCGGTCTCGCCGCCAGAGGTCGCGCACGCCGCGCTGACCGCGATCACGCCTGCCAGCATCACCGCAGCACCCATTGTTCGCAACCGCATCATGGTCATCCCTGTCAATACTGGTAGGAGATACTCGTGAAATCGTAGGAATGCAGAATCTGGCGATGCGTGCGATAGATTCCGCCGCTGCCGAGGACTCTCGCCTGGCACATGGTCGCTTGATCGAGCGTGAGGTAGCAATCTCCGGCTGCCATGGCGTCTGCGCCGTGACCTTCCTCGGTCACCTGTCGCGGGTGGGACAGGCCAATGGCGTGGCCGAGTTCGTGCAGCATCGTCGATCCAACGTCGGTCTTCTTCGAGCCCGTGTAGCTCCCTGCGCGTACGTGCTGCCTGGGACGTCCATGCTGCGGCGAGACCAGTCCTGGTAGCCGTCGTCGTCGAGGACCGCGTCGCCGAATTCGTCCCGCCATGAGGGTCCGACCCCCTCGTGGGGGATCCACATACGGGCATTGCGCGGTGAGGGAACGATGTCGTGCGGCACTTCGGCTTCGCACGCGATGTCACGCTGTCCGCAACTGCGTGGTCATCTGATTCAGGCGCAGCGGCTCTTCGTGCTGATGGCGGCTGTGTGACGTCAGCATCCACCCATAGTCGGTGTGCCCGAGAGGGCAGGGGCCTTTGATGAGACCGGGCGCCATCTGCCTCGGTAGCGGATCTTCACGATCGGGCGGAGCACCTTTTCACGCGTGAAGACGCCTTGCATCTCATGGTTCGGGTAGCGGCGCTGCTCGTCGGTCCATGCCGTGGGGTACATCTCCTTGGTCGAGAGTGACGTCCATCCGTAGTCGACCGGCTCTAGCGGCACCTCGAATCCGTGCTTGCCCTTGCCCGGTTCGTACTCGTGCCAATGCTCCCAGTACTTCAAGTTGCATACGACTCCCTCAGCCTCCACGCTCAGCCGCACGTTGCGCGCAGTCGCGTCGCCGTCGTTCCAGATTCGGCAGATCGTGATGAGAACGCCATTCGGCCCGACCATCGACAGCGGTTCCCACTCAATCTCGAAGTGAGGCTTCGGACGGAACCATGCATTCTGGAGCAACGTACCCACCGAGATGAGGATGGCGACGACAGCCAGCGCGGCCGTGGCCCAATCGTTCGCTTGGAACTGGGAGAAGAAGTCGCCTATCGCATCCATCTCGTGGATCGTATCGGCGCGAGGCAGACGAGGAAGCTCGCATCTCCGGGGTGACGACAGACCGTCAACGACATGCCGCGGCTCCGAAGGTCGATCCCAATACGGGCATTGCACGGTGAAGGCACCCCGCGTGCGGCTCGAAGCGCGTCCGCTAGACATCCCGTTTACGTGCACCATTCGAACGCCGCGCCGCTGCACCGGGAGGGCGGCTCTGGTTGCGGCAGGCCAAGTGGGAAAGCTTGGAGGATCAGAGCATGTCAAGTTGGTCCGACAACATGGCCTCGTGGAGTCCGATCCGGAGGTCATCGATGTCGGCATGACCTCCATATAGTTCGTTCGCCAGTGCTCTCAGCGGCCAAGTGACGAGCACGCCATACCTCGCTGCGTAGATTCCGACTTCGGTCACTTCGCCGTAGGTTTCCTCCCACCCGGTCCCGTTCAGCAGGGCGTAGGCGACAACCTGATAGACGTCTTTGGCGGGCGGTAGAAGCCGCAATCGGCCTGTTGCGTCGGTCGTTCCGCGCGAGGTCTTCAGGTCGACGAGGAGGCCTTCCGAGATGATGTCAGCCTCGGCCAGCACGGCGTCGGTGGAAAGCATCGCGTGGAAGTGCGCTCTTGGGCTCAGTTTTGGGTACAACGCCTCGCTAGCAAGCGCATCCAACGCTCGGAGATCATCGAGCCGGTATTCGGGGACTAGGTCCGGCAATTGCCTGAGCACCTCGTCCACGGTGTGTGAGTGGAAGATCGGCGGGTTGATGGGACTGGCAGCGAAGGAGTGCAGCGAGCGGATGGAGCTCAGCAGCAGCCCGTAGGCCCACACGGCACGGAAGAAGTCATCGTCTCGGCGGGCGTCGGCGATGGTCGCGCAAACGGCCTCCGCAACCTCGTAGTGCAACGTGGTCCAGATCCGAGGGCCCTGGAAGGGCGCGATCGCCTCGGGACTGAGGGTCGACGCGACCAGGATGTCGAATGCCGAGCCCGCCGCTCCACCACGTTCGCCGATCCCCGGGATCAGCGCCGGGCCGGCCTGCTCTCTGAGCCGTCGCCGGACCTGCAGGGTGTTGGGGAGTGTCTCACGCAAGTACTTTGACGTCTCGGTGTGGTTGCTTCCCAGCAGGCTGGTAAGTGGCGGTCGCGTCACAGGCCCGCCGCTGCTCGACGAAGCGTGGCGCCATCCTCGCAGCCCAGCCCAGCGAGGGTGACGACGGCAGTGGCGAGTGGAAGGTCAACTCGACCGATGATCTGGCCGATATCAAGAACGCAGACGCTGGTGAGACGATCGCCCCACAGGAAGCCGCGACCTCGAAGTCCGACTGCGGTCGGGTTGGGAACAGCCACCCGCGGCTCGCCGCTGGCGTAGTGCGAGTTCGTCGTTAGTCCCATGCCACGCCAGTGGCCGTTGGCGCGGCGGACGAGGACGAACGGGCGATTCTTGCCTTTCGTGTCAGAGTTCTCGAGTGGGTTCCGGACGCCGGCGATAGCGATGTCGCCAGCGTGGAACGTGCCGTCGTCGTAGCAGTGAAGGTAGTCATGCGCAGATCCTTCATTGCTCATCGCGTTTCTCCATATCGTTGCGCGCGCGCCGTCGTAGTCGGATAACACCGTTGACCCGCAGTCGCAGCAGCACTGAATTCCAAAGTACTACTGATATTGACTTCGCTGTAGAGCGCCATACGAGCATCCTTTCGCCCGAGTATTAATTCGATGATCGATCGAAAGATCGATGTGACTATTGTTATCGTTGTTGATTCGAGATTTGTGGATCTACCGGGGAGAAATGCGAATGAGTCGGTTTCCATGACGTGGGCAAGAGGGGGCGACTCGTGGCATTGAATGCGAATAGTGACAGCCATGGAGTGACCATACACGGGGGGCGTCGAGGGCGCAAATGAGCCCGCCATGCCGACGACGCACATTATCAATTGCGCTTTTGTTCCGGTTTTTGGGTAGAAAATTGCCGACGCAATACTTGGGCGAGATCGGCGAGGTGAGCCGATCGGCGCCGCTTGTCGGGCAAAACGACAGCGCCGCCTTGCGGATGGCTGTCTGAGGGGATCGCGCCATCCGAGCGTGCTGGCTCAGAGCTGGGACCACGATCACTATGCGGGCGGTGCGCGAAGCAGGAACGAGGCGTGCGGGCCGCGAGCCGTGCGATTGAGGTTCCTCATACGGGCAATGCCCGTATGAGGAACGGCCGCGTGCAGTGAGTCGCCCGAGCGCAGGGACCATGCACCTCTCAGTCCCGACCGTCTCATGGCGACCGGGACGATGATCTTGGCGACGACCATCGTGGTGGGCGCGTGCACACACCTTCGTGATGGTTCCATCCCGCTTGGATGATTGGTCTCACGATCTGCAGACGAGAGCAGAGCGTCCTCGGAGATCGCGCGAGACCGAAATCGGACACGGCTGGGGGCGGGGCAACCACGCGGACGACGCTCTATGTCGCGAGATGGATCCTTCCGACGCTCAATGTCGGAGGCGCGTCGTAGTCTGCAAGCCATGTTCCCCGATGCCTTCCAGGCCCGACTCGTCGGTCCTCTTGCGGCCGGCAGCCGTGGCTGAGCCCACCGCCGACCCGACCGAACCTCGGCGCCGGCTGTTCGCCTACCTCACCGCCGAGCACGCCCCGCAGTACATCTCCATCATGCGCATCCTCAACGGTGAGATGCTGGCCCGGGAGATGTCTGCCGCGGAGATCACCGATTCGCTCCAACGCGAATACGACGTCGACGAGCAGGTAGTGGAGGCACGGCTTGCCCAGCTGGTGCAGTGGGGAAACGTCGTCCCCGGTGTGCGCAACCAGCGGGTCACGACGATCGCCGATCTGCTGCGCGCCCGCGGCCGCTACCAGGTCTCCAAACTCGGGTCACGAGTCGCCCGCGAATCCGACGAGGTCCTCGCCGCCGCCGACGGGGCACGAGAAGTCGCGCGCGAGCTGCTGGGAGTGATCGCAGAGCAGCTGAGCGCTCTGGCAACGTCTCTTCGCGACGACGGAGATCCGGAGACCAACGAGGTCGCCGCGCGTGTGACGAGCGTGTTCAGCAACCACCGCGTCTTCCATGACTCTCTGCGGGACTTCTACGGCTACCTCAACACAGTCCTCACCCGATTCGACCTGGTCGGCGACGACTACATGGACCTCAAGACGATCCTCATCGGCTACGTTGACATCATCGGCGCCGACGTGCGGCGCAACTGGCCGACGATCCACCGCACCCTCCGCGAGCTCGACCCGCACCTGGACGCACTCATCGTCAAGCTGCAGGCCTGGCAGACCCTCACCGACCAGAACACCGAGCGCACGCCCGGGCGCACGCGGAAGGAGTGGGAGGACCTGACCCGCTGGTACGACGGCAACGCCGACAGCTCCGGCCCCGCCTCGCTGCGCAGTGCCACCGACCAGGCACTGAACCAGCTCATCGTCAACGCCCGCCGCATTATCTCCAACGCCGGCTCTGGCGTCTCACGTCGCAGCGACCTGCTCCGCCTGGCCGTGCAGTTCGATGCGGCCGAGCCCGCCGACGCGCGCCGCCTGTTCGCCAACACCTTCGGGGTTTACAGCTGGCGGCACCTGCTCTACGGCGACCCGGAGATGGCTCAGCCGATTGCGTCGACCTCGTGGTGGAACGCCCCTGCTGTGCCCGTCGCGGTGAGCCTCCGTGAACGCGGCGACCGGTCCGCGCGGGGACGGACGAGTCCCATTCCCGATACCACCATGTACGACCAGCTCGCCGTCCAGGAAGCCGAAGAGAACGAGCGCCAGCAGCGCATCGCAGCCACCGAGCTCATTGCCGTCGGCACCCTCGACGACGTGAAGTTGGGTCCTGCCGCTGAGTCGCTGCTGATCGGTGCGCTCACCCAGATGGCGTCCGGCTCCGAGGACGCCGAGCCGTTCGACTTCATCCAAGCGGGGTTCAGTATGCGCCGAGAGCGCATCGACGGGGAGAGCCGCATCGTCTTCGAGGGCGGCTCCCTCGTCGTCGAGGGGTTCCGGTTCGTCGTCACGCCCCTGGGATCTGACCTCACCCTGACCGAGGACACGGAGGAGACCGCGTGATCGAGGAAGCCGTCGAACCCGAGCTCATCGCTGCAGCGCGGGCGCTGCAGCGCGCGCCGTTCGTGGATGCCGCGCACCACAAGGACACGTTCGCCCTCGTTCGCCGGCACGGCGCCGAGCTCCGCTCCCGCTTCGCCCTCCACCTCGGGTACCGGCTCCTGATCGAACCCGGATACGCCCGACTGCTAAAGGCCCCGCTGCCCGAGGGCTCTCCGCCACGGCCACCGCTACACACGACCAAGAACGGCGCCGTCACGAACCCCCGCGTCTTCCGAGACATCTGCCTGATCTCCGCAGCCCTGCAAGCACCGGGTGTGGGCGATCAGCTGCTGATCTCCCACCTGTCCACCCAGGTGCGCGCCGACGCCGCGGAAGCCGGCATCGCCTTCTCTGAAACGCTAACCGACCGCCGCGACTTCGTCACCGCGATGAACGCCCTCATCGACTGGGGCGTCATCGCCGAGACCGAAGGAACCGTCGCCGCTTGGTCGGCCGATACCCGCCAGGAGGCGCTGCTGACCGTAGATCGCAACCGACTCCCGAACCTCCTCTCCAACTCGGTTCGCGACCACGACGGTCCGCGGGTCCCCCCGCTGAAGTCGCTGGCGCGAAAGCTCGTCGAGAACCCGGTCGTGCTGCGCGCGGAACTTTCCGACGACGAGCAGACGGTGCTACGTCAGGACCGCGCCAAGCTCGAGGCGGCGCTTGAGATGTTCGGGCTGCACCTAGAAGTGCGCCGCGAGGGAGCACTTGCCTGGGGAGAAACCAGTGAGGTCAGCGACGACCCGTTCCCCGGCGAGGGCACGCTGCGCCAGGCGGCGCTGCTGTTCCTGACCGAAGCGGCGGCGGGTGGGAAAGCCGACGAAGACGGGCGGCTCGTCCTCACCATTGACCAGGCGCAGTCGGTCATCGCGGGACTCCTCACCGAGAACTCCGGCATGTGGAAGGCGGCATTCGAGCCGGATGCCCCGGACGCCGCTAGGCGCACGCTGGGCCTGGTGCTCGGCTACCTCGAAGGCTTCGCACTGACCCGCGAAGCTGAAGGGGTCATCCAGATCAGCCCTGCCACGGCCCGCTACCGTGCCGACGTCAGCCGTTCCCGATCCCGCGTCGCCGAGAACCTGCAGACCACACAGACGACCCTCTTCGACGAAACCGGACAGCAATGAGTATCGCCACCGTCACGCGCATCGCACCGGCCCCGACCACGGAGTTCGCCGACCGGGCACGTTTCGTGCGGGCTGGCATCGTGAACATCCACCGCTACGCGAGCACCACCTTCGACTTCCCCGACGGGCGATTCTGCCTGCTCGGTACCAACGGGTCAGGCAAGTCCCGCGGCATGGACATGCTGCTGCCGTTCCTCCTATCCGGCGATCGCCGCCGGATGGGCTCGAGCACGAGCGGCATCGTGACCGTCGAGTCGCTTATGCGCAAGATGATCGGCTCCGCCACCAACCGCGTCGGCTACGTGTGGGTCGAGTGCGCGCTGGCCGGCGGCACGCATCTCACGATCGGCGCCTGCTTCAAGTACTCCACCGCTTCCCGCACCTCCACCGTGGAGTACTTCATTACCCCGCTGCGGGTGGGGATCGACCTGATCCTCGTCGAAGACGGGAACCGGCCGCTCGCCAAGGAGAAGCTCACCGAGCAGGTTGGGTCGCACCGGATCACCAACTCGGGCACCACCCACCGAGAACGCGTCGCCCAGGAGCTCTACGGGATCACCGACGAGCGAGGTATCGAGCGATACCGGGCCTATCTCGACCTGCTATACAAGCTCCGCGCCCCCGATATCGGCGTGAGGATCAACGGCGGAGAACTCACCCAACTACTCTCCGAGTCGTTGCCACCCCTCTCCGACGAGGTGCTCACCCAGGCGGGCACCCACCTGGACGGGCTGGCGGATATTCGCGACGAGCAGCATCGACTCGAGCGCCAGGTGACGCAGATAGACGCCGCGCTGGAGGTGTACGCCGGCTACACCGCGGCCGCTCTGGATGCGGTCGCGAAGACCGCCGAAGCCGCCGACCTCGCCGAAGGGCGGGCCCGCGAAGACCAGCGAGTCGCTCAGACCGCACTCGACGAATCGCTTGCCAAACTCGCCGAGGCCCGCCAGGAGGAGGCGGCAGCGAAGAACGCGGCCGCTGATGCGCAGGCCCGCCTGTCCGCGATCGAGCGGTCCTCGGCGTACAAGGATCACCTCGCGCTGAACGACCGGACGGCAACCGTGACTGCCCTGGCCTCCGCGGCCGACAACTCCCTCACGGCCGCGTCCGGCGCACGACGGATGCTCGATCAAACCACCGCACTCGCAAACCGCGCCGCGGAGGACGTGCTTTCCCGCGCACAGTCGGCCTCGTCCGCGATCGAGCGACTGCGGTCGACGGCCGCGGACGCGGGGCTCGCCACCGACGTCCCCGACGTACGCGCCTCGACCCTCCAAGCCGCCCCCCAGACGCGCCATCTGCGCCTGTCGGTCGACGCCGATGAGGTCGAGGAGCAGGTGACGCCCGTTGTCACGCCCACGGTCGCGCCCACCGATCTCGAACAGGTGCTGACCCAACTGACCGGGATCCGCGACGGCGCCGCGGTCAAGAGGGACGCCGCAGCCGCTCGTCGCGGCGACGCCGCGCAGCTGGAGCGGGACGATGTCGGCATCCGATCCCTCGAGGCGGCAGCCGACGCAACTGCTCGGCGCGGTATCGAAGCCCTCGCCCAGGTCGAGGCGGCTCGCGAGGCGGCCGCCGACGCCCACGAGGCACTCGCCGAGCAGTGGGTCGCGTGGACTGGGGATGAGCGGGTGCGGCAGATTGCCGGGTCGTTCGACTGGACCGCCTCCCCGATCGGTGGGTTCCTCGACGGCGGCCTCGAGCCGTTCCCGGACCTCACGCACCTGGACCGGCTCCCTGACACTGTGGCGACGGCCGCCCGGACGCTGCTGGACCGGCGGGCCGCATCCGTGAGCGTCCGCCGCGACGAGCTCCAGACACGCGCCGACGCGCTGGGTCAGGAGCAATCGGACCTCACTGTCAATCGGCGCGAGCTCACCCCGGACCGCGCCCGCTGGGTGTCGGCCGAGGAGGGCACGCCGTTCTGGCGAGCGGTGGACTTCAACCCCGAGGTCGACCAGGCGGTGCGCGCCCGCGTCGAGGCGGCACTCGACGCCGCCGGCGTGCTCACCGCCGTCATCGCCGGCGACCGGGTGCACGCCGCCGACGGAGAACTGCTGGTCGACGCCGCGGGGCCGGTCGCCGGATCACCGCTCAACCGCATTCTCCGCTCTGACGGCGAAGTCGATGTCACGGCGATCCTCGAACGGATCGGCTTCGACGACGACCTGCACCCCACGAACATTGCCAGCGACGGCTCGTTCCGCCTCGGCCAGCTGCGCGGCAGGCCCGCCACTGCCGAGTCCCGCTTCATTGGCCACTCCGCGCGGGAACGCACCCGGCAGCAGCGTCTGGAGGAGTTGGCGAACCTCATCGCCGACATCGACCTCCAGCAAAAGCTGATCGCCGAAGAGCTTGACGCCGTCCAGACGGAGCGGTCGCAGATTGCCGAGGTGCTGTCCACTGCCCCGTCCTCCGAGCCCGTCCGCAGGGCGGATGCGGACGCCGCCGCATCGGCTCGGCAGGCGGATCTGATTCGGGGTGAGCAGCTCGTCGCAAAGACAGCCGCCCTCGAGGCCCGTGCGGCCTGGGACGCGCGGATGCAGACGCACCGGAGCCTGTGCGCCCTTGCCGGGCTTCCCTGGCAGAACGAGGGCCTGACGCACCTGCACGCCTCCGCCGAAAGCGCCGGCCGATCCTGCGTCGACGCCGGGCGCGCGCTCGAGGAGCTGCAGGAGGGGACTCGCCGCTTCGATGAGGCGGCCGAGCGACGCGTGGCCGCGGATGCCGATGCCATCGCCGCGGAGTCGAAAGCCTCCTCCGCGTGGCGGGAGTGGTCGGCCGCCGCAGCCGAGCTCGACCAGCTGCGCAAGTCCGTCGGCGCCGACGCCGACGCGATCCGCGCCGATCACGCGACGGCCTCGACCGCGCTTTCCGAGGCGTGGGACCGCGTCGAAGCCTGGCGCGAAGCGGTGCCAGCCCTCGCCGAGAGCAAGGGCAACGCGGAGAGCGAGCTCGCCACCGCCTCGACCAACGTCGACGCCGCTGCGCACGAAGCCGCCCACGCGCTCGGGAAGCTCCGGTCGCTGTGCCAGCGGCCTGGAGTGCTCTCCGCCGCCTCAGGCAACGACCACTTCTCCCGGGCAAGCACCGCGACCGCCGAGTGGGTGCGCGCGCTCCTCGCCGGCCAGCCACGGACGAACGTAGACAGCGTCCATCGCGCCCTGGACACGCTGATCGCCGATGTCGCCTCCGATTTCGAGGTGATCCGCCACACCGATGAGGACACCGGCGTGCTGGTCGTGCAACTCGTGGACGCCGAAGGCGCCCACGAGCTCGCGCACACCGCCGCGACTCTGCGCGAACGTTACGTGACCGGGCGGGCTGCACTCGCACAGGAGGAGCACGACCGGTTCCAGCGGTACATCATGGACTCGGTCGGCGAGGAGCTACGTCAAGCGATCCTCCTGGCCCAGGAGAGCATCAAGGCCACCTCGCAGCGGGTCTCGCAGTACCGCACCTCCAACGGCATCGGGGTGAAGCTGCGGATCACCGCGAACGACGCCCTCGGCCCCGACCTCGTGCGCATCCGCGAACTGGTCAGCATTGCCGGCCCGATCCGCACGGAGCAACAGACCGCCGAGCTGACCGGGCTTCTTCGCACCGTCGTCGAACACGAGTACTCCGACAACCCCGGCGCCGGCTACGAGGCCGCCCTGTCGAAAGCGTTCGACTACCGCAACTGGTTCACCGTGGAAGCGCTCATCCTCGGTCCCGAACCTGACCGGGTGCGCGGCATCCGCGGTGCGCAACTGTCATCAGGTGAGCTCCGCTACGTGTCCTACCTGACCCTGACCTGCGCCATTGACGCCCAGATGAGCGCGTTGCCGCCTACCGCACCGCGACTGCTGTTGATGGACGATGCGTTCGCGATGGTCGACCCCAAGGGCCGCCGCAACCTGGTCCAGGTGATGGTCGAGCGGGACATCGACTTCGTGATGACCGGCTTCGACCTGTGGCTGACATACCCGGAAGCGCCCGGCGTGGACCTGTACGAGATTCACGCGCACGGCGAGGACGCCCCCGCCGCGGCGGTGCACTATCGCTGGGACGGACACCACAAGCGGATCCAGCTCACCCGACATGACAGTCTCCAAGGCTGCGCTGACCTACCTGCGTGACTCGTCGCTCACCGCCATGTGGGACGCGATCGGGGCTCGGCTCGAACGAACCCGCCTCTCCGTCGGCGGGTCACTGCACATCCAGATCGATTCCGCCGGTGCCGCGCACCTGTCAGGCCTGCTCGGTCGGCCGCTCGAGGCGGGCGCGGTCACGCTGAAACTGGCGGAGCTCGACCAGCGGCTGCGGGCGCTCGACGGCGGAGCGGGCCTGGTGGCAACCGTCGAGCTGGTGCGCGAGACGCCGCTGGTGGATCGAAAGAAGATCCGCCAGGATCGCGCGGATGCCGTCTTCGAGATCTACCGTCAACTCGAGGACGCAGTGGGTGTGGGCGGTCTCTCACCTGCGCAGGCGCACGCGTTCGTCGGAAGCGTCCGCTCGTCAGGCATCCTCACGCGCGCCGGTGCGGGTGCCGGCGGCGCCATCGCCCGCTTTGCGGTGGGGTGGGCCGAGCTCGTCTCCTCCGACGCCTTCGTCCTCGACGAGCAGCGGACGTGGTTGCTGGGCGAGTTCGCATTCCGCTTCACCGGCTCTGCGCACGGTTTCGACGAGGGGTCCCGCGCATCCAAGCTGATGCTGCGCGCCGTCGCCGCCCGGTTCGACGAGCCGACTCCGAAGAGCGGCGAGGACCGACGGCGGCTGTGGAACCTTGCCGGCATCCTTACGGACTCAGTCTCGGGCACCGCGCTGACGTGGGGGCTCCGCCCGCCGGGCGAGGACCCCTGGTCAGTGATGCTTTACGAGCGGGCCCGGCAGGGACTAGTGACCCACCTCACTCTGCAGGAGCTGGACCTCGCCGGCGACGCCGCCCTGGCCGCACCCGGCACGACCGTGTTCGCGTGCGAGAACCCGCAGGTGCTGCAGGCCGCCGCGGATGCCAGGGCCCCGGCGACGCTTGTCTGCCTCTCCGGGCAGGCATCCGCTGCTGGTTGGCGGGTAATCCGGCATCTGCTGGCAGCGGGTGTCACGGTGAAGTACCACGGCGACTTTGACTGGCCGGGGATAGCTATCGCGGCTCGCCTGCACGGCGCCGGCGCGCAGATGTGGCGGATGGGCGCCGCCGACTACGCTAACGCGCTGGCATCCCTGAACGAGACGGAGCCGCTGGACGGTCCGGCCTGTCTCACCCCGTGGGATGCGGCGCTGGCTGACACGATGGCCGCCCGCGGAATCGTCGTGCATGAAGAAGCTCTGATCGGCGTGCTGCTGGAGGACCTCCTCGCGACGGAGCCTGCCCCGTTATAGGTGCGCGCTTCGTGCACGAGAAGGGCACGCGGCGTGAGGGTCCGTGCGCACTCCCGGGGCACTGCCTCCTCGGGCGGCTCATTGGCGGGCATCCGCCGCCCGAGGCGCGAATCGGACTGATCGCGTTGAGCTGACGTCGGCGGCCATCATCGCTGCTGAGACGGGAAGTTCTCTGTGGACAACTTCTGTGAGGAGTGATCTTGTCGTCGTAGTCCGCGGGGATGGATCCCTTTCCGTGCGGTGCGCGGAGGTCGCCCCCGTACGCGCATCGCGCGCTCCGCGCCATCACCGGGCCGGCGCCTCCGACCCTTGGTCGACCGACTACGGTTCTATGCGCCGGATTCCACCCAGGAGACCATGAGGTGCGGGCTATAGACGAAGACGAACCTCTCACCTTTGTAGTCGATCTGGATGAGGCCGCTGCCGGCATCCATCGCGACCACGATCTGCTCACGAACAGCGGCCCACACCGCCGCGTCGCTGAAGGTGAACTTCTTGTATGCCGTTGCGGGGCCGATGTAGAGCGAGACCTTCGATGCCATGGACGCACCCTATCGGCGCCGGCGTGACGGGGTAGCACCGAGCCGTCGCCGAGTGGACCGACTCGTTCCGTGACCGCGCGAACGATCCCCAAGCGGGCGGACCTACCCGGCGAAACGCATACCGCGGGAATCGAGCTCTTTCGCGAGGATCCGCACGGCCTTCGGGCCGACCCCATGGATATTCAGTACGTCGGATTCGGTCAAGGAAGTCATTTGCTCGAATCGAGTGATGCCGTGGACGGCGAGCTCGCGACGCGCGACCTTGCCGATCGAGACTGGCAACTCAGACACGTCTTCCACGCGGACACCCTACCGGCGGCGACGGCGACTGGTTCGGATGGATCCTTTGGCGGGCGATGCTCGTTTGAGGGACGGGAGCGTGCGTTCAGTCAGTCGGCCAGTCGGTTGGGGATGTCTCGACTGGAGTGGAGGACGTGTCTGACGTCGACGAACTCAGGTGTGTCGAAGTAGATGATGACGTACGGGTAGGTCCGGAGGGCGAAGACTCGCACGCCGGGGATGCCGAGCTCGATCTCGAGCCGCGGGGATCCGATCGTGGGGTGGCTACCGATGGCGTCCAGGGCCGCTTCGAACTCGTCCACCAGGCCGAGCGCCGCATCCGCCGCACCTTCGTCCAAGTAGTAGGCGATCGCGGACTGCAGTTCCGTCTCCGCGGTGGTGCGGGTCCGCACCCACTTCTTGGTCACTGGGCGGTAGCGTCGTCGCCGGCGGCGCGGATCGCACCGCGAAGCCGTTCGAAGTACGCACCGTCCATGGTCTCGGAGAACTCCGCGTCCGCCGACGCGAGGATGCGTTCGCGGAGGAGGGAGCGGTCGCGGTCGTATCGGATCAGTTCGCGCACGTACTCGCTGGTTGTGCCGAAGCCTCGCTCGGAGACCTGCTCGTCGACGAATTGCTTGAGCGAGTCGGGGAGCGAGACGTTCATCGTGACCATGCCGTCAGGATACGACCCTTGGCAAGAATTGCCAAGGGTTCCGGCTCCGCGGGGGATGGGCGGAGCCGGTTCTGGCTAGAAGATGTGAGCGTCGCAGGTGGCGAGAAACGCCGTGCGGCGCTTCTGGAGCTCCCGATAGACGGTGGCGCGAGAGACGCTGAACAGCTCGGCGACCTCAGCCTGGGTGTACTCGCCCCGGTCCTGGACCTCGAACAGCAACTTCCGCTGCGTCAGCGACAGTTTCGGCTGCTTGCCCTTCAACCTGCCTTTCGCCCTGGCGACCGCCATCCCCTCCTTGGTTCTCATGCTGATCAAGTCACGCTCGAACTCCGCGACCATCGCGAGCACGTTGAACAACAGTCGCCCAACCGGGTCGGTGGGGTCGTACCTGCTGCCGCCGAGGCTGAGCGCGACGCCCTTTGTCGTCAGCTCGTCGGCGATGTCCCGCGCGTCCTTCACCGACCTGGCCAGCCGGTCAAGCTTGGTCACCACAAGGGTGTCGCCTTCACGGACCGCGGCCAGAGCCTCCCGAAGCCCAGGCCTGGCACGGTTCGTTCCGGTCAGCCCGTGATCGACGTAGATGTTCGCATCGCGAACTCCCATACGCAGCAATGCGTCGCGCTGGGACGTGAGGTCTTGATCAGTGGTCGAGACCCTGGCATATCCGATCTGTATTCCATCCATCCGCTCAGAGTCCCACCGAGTCACGTCGCACTCCGCTCGGATCCTCTTGCGGGCATCGCCCGGAAGAGGGACCGCTGCGTGCGGCAACGTGGCGTGCGAACGCGATCGATTCGCCCGTCGTGCGTCGGCGACGGTCGGTAGCCTTCAGGGGTGAGAACCACCGATTTGGGAAAAGTGCGAGCCACGCTTTGGGCCGCCGCCGATGAACTGCGTGCGAACTCGAAGTTGACGCCCGTACAGTACCGCGACCCCGTGCTCGGGCTCGTGTTCCTCGCGTACGCGGAGAGCCGCTTCGAGCACGTGCGCGGCGACATTGAGACGAACCGGAGTACGCGCAACCCCGCACAGCCCGCCGACTACAAGGCGAAGTCGGTGCTCTACGTCCCGAACGAGTCGCGGCTGTCGCATCTCGTCGCACTGCCCGAGGGCGACGACATCGGCAAGGCGGTTGATGAGGCGATCAAGGCGATCGAGACGGCGAACCCCGAGCTGAAGGACATCCTTCCGCGCGGCTACCAAAAGCTCGAGCGTGCGACTCTCATCGAGCTGCTGCGCCTGTTTGCGCCGCTGCCGACCCAACTCTCCGGCGACGCGTTCGGATTCATCTACGAGGACTTCCTCTCGAACTTCGCCGCCCAAGAGGGCAAGGGCGGCGGCGAGTACTTCACCCCCTACTCGATCGTCCGGCTCATAGTCGAGATCCTCGAACCGTTTCATGGCCGGGTTTTCGACCCGGCCTGCGGGTCGGGCGGCATGTTCGTGCAGTGCGCGAAGTTCGTCGAGCGGCACAACGAGTCCGCCACCCGCAAGCTGTCGATCTACGGCGCGGAGAAGACAGAGGACACCGTGCCCCTGGCGAAGATGAACCTCGCCCTGCATGGCCTGTCCGGTGAGATCCGTCAGGCCAACAGCTACTACGAAGACCCACACAAGGCGGTAGGGGCATTCGACTACGTGATGGCCAACCCACCGTTCAACGTCGACAAGGTCAAGAAGGAACAACTCGCCGGCGACAAGCGGTTCCCGTTCGGCATGCCGAAGGCCGACAACGCGAACTTCCTGTGGATCCAGCAGTTCTACGCCGCGCTCACCGACACGGGCCGGGCCGGGTTCGTCATGGCCAACTCAGCGGGGGATGCCGGACACTCCGAGAAGGAGATCCGCAAGCAGCTTGTCGAGACCGGAGCAGTCGACGTCATGGTCGCGATCAGCTCCAACTTCTTCTACACCGTCACCCTGCCGGTCACGCTCTGGTTCCTCGACAAGGCCAAGTCGGGCACCCCCCGCGAAGACACGGTGCTGTTCATCGACGCGCGGCAGATCTTTCGCCAGATCGACCGCGCCCACCGCGACTTCCGCCCCGAGCAGATCGAGTTCCTCGCGAACATCGTGCGACTGTACCGGGGAGAGGACGTCGAAAACCGCAACAGCAGTGGCGATCTACTGGCGGAGAACTTTCCTAAAGGGCAATACGCAGACGTACCAGGCCTGTGCAAGGTCGCCACTCGCACCGAGATCGAAGCTCAGGGCTGGAGCCTGAACCCCGGCCGCTACACCGGAACCGCCGCGGCCGATGACGACGAGGAAGACTTCGTGATCAGGCTGGAGGAGCTCTTCGAGGAATTTACACGCCTAAGCGACGACGCTGTCGACCTGCGCGCGAAGGTGGATGCCGCGGTGCAGGGGATTCTCGACGCATGAGCCGCATTGCTTTTCGAGACCTTCTCGCTGAGCCCGTGCGGAACGGTGTCTACAAACCCAAGGAGTTCCACGGCTCCGGTGTGAAGCTCGTGAACATGAAGGAGCTGTTCGCGTTCGATTTCTTGTCGGATCAGCCCGACGCCCGAATCGAACTCACTCCCGCCGAGTTCGCAAAGTCTCAACTCCGCGACGGCGACCTTCTGTTCGCACGACGTTCCTTCGTGCTCGAAGGTGCAGGCAAGTGCTCCCTGGTTATCGACCCTCCCGAGTCACTGACGTTCGAGTCGTCGATGATCCGCGCCCGTCCCGATCCCGACAAGGCCGACTCCCGATTCCTCTTCTACTATTTCAGGTCGCCTGAAGGCCGGGCGCGGATGGCTTCAATTGCCGCTCGCACAGCGGTTTCGGGCATCACCGGCTCGAACCTCGCAGCCCTGGAGATCGATGTCCCCGGCGTCGACGCACAGCGCGAGATTGCAGAGATCCTGTCGCTGTTCGATGAGTTGATCGACAACAACCGACGGCGGATGCAGGTGCTGCAGAATATGGCGCGGGCAATCTACCGGGAGTGGTTCGTGAAGTTTCGCCACCCCGGAGACGAGACCGTCCCCATCGTCGACTCCGCTCTCGGCCCCCTCCCCGAGGGGTGGTCAGCGGGCATCCTCGACGACATAGTCACCGTCAGTAAAGCGAGCGTCGATCCCGCCAAGATTGACCCCGACATGCCGGCGGTCGGCCTAGAACACATCCCGCGGCAGCAGCTGACGCTGGACGATTGGGGCACGGCCGGAACCCAGGGCAGTCGCAAGGCCGTGTTCGAGCGAGGAGATGTGCTCTTTGGCAAGATACGGCCCTACTTCCACAAGGTGAGCGTCGCGCCGGTCGACGGGATCTGCTCGACCGACGCCATAGTGATCCGTCCGCATGCCGCGCACTGGGGCCAAGCGGTGTTCACCGCATCGAGCGCCGAGTTCGTGGCTCACGCAACGCAGACATCGAATGGCACCAAGATGCCGCGGGCCGATTGGAAAGTACTCGGCAAGTGGCCGATACCCGTTCCGCCTGTCCATATTTCTGAATCGTTCAACGACGTCGCTCGCTACCACCTCAGCCTTTCGGAGACGCTCATGTTCGAGAACCGCCGACTCACGGCGCTGCGCGACCTACTGCTGCCGAAGTTGGTGACCGGCCAGATTGACGTGTCGGCGCTGGACCTCGATGAAGTTCGCGAGAAGTCGGTGGCGTGATGGTTCCCGTCGGCGGGGAGTACTTGTACGTCGAGAAGCCGAGCATGGAATTGCTCGGACAGCTCGGATGGATTGCGGTTGATGCGTTCCAGGAAACGCTCGGCCCGAACGGCACTCTCGGCCGCGACTCGCAGCACGACGTCATCCTGACCCATCGCCTGTACGCCGCCGTCCGCCACCTGAACCCTGCCGATGTGCCGGACCTGGCGGTGGCAGAGGCGGTCGCGGCGGTCACCAAGGATCGGTCGGTGATGGATCGAGTGCGGGCGAACCGTGAGGTGTACGACCTGCTTCGCGACGGGTATCGGGCTGAATGGGTCGACGAGCGCGGGGACAAGCGCATCGAGTTGCTGCGCTACCTCGACGTGGTGAACCCTGCCGCAAATGACTTGCTGGCAGTGCAGCAGATGTGGGTGAAGGGGCCAATGCACAGCCGACGCCTAGATGTTGCGCTGTTCGTCAACGGTGTCCCGCTGGTGCTGATGGAGTTCAAGGAGCCGAATGAGGACGTTAAGAAAGGTTTCGACGACAACATCACCGACTATCGCGACACGATTCCGCAGTTGTTCGTGCCGAACCTGTTCGTGCTGGTCTCCAATGGCAGCCACGCGAAGGTCGGCTCGACGTACTCGCCGTGGGAGTTCTTCGGTGACTGGATGGTCATCGACGCAATGGGCACGCGTGGGCTGATTGCGCTCGAGACCACGCTGAGGGGCACATGCGACCCCGGCATCCTGTTGGATCTGTTCGAGAATTTCGTCGCCTACCTCGAGCGTCCGGGCGGCCTGATCAAGGTGACGGCGCGTCCGCACCAGTACTTCGGTGTGAACGCGGCGATTGAGAACGTGAACCGGGCGCGAGCGGCGCAGGACAAGCGACTCGGGGTGTTCTGGCACACGCAGGGATCGGGCAAGAGCCTGTCGATGCTGTGGTTCACGCAGAAGGTGCTGCGGCAGGTGCCGGGCAAATGGACGTTCGTGATGGTCACCGACCGCAAGGAACTCGACACCCAGTTGCACGGCGAGTTCGCCGACGCCGGGGCGATCCCCGCCGGTGCGCCGGTGCACGCAGAATCGATTGCAGGGTTGCGGCAGTTGCTGGCGGCCGACCACCGGTACGTATTCACACTGATCCAGAAGTTCCAGCCGGCAGCGGACGAGCGCGAGATGCCGGTGCTGTCAACCCGCTCTGACATCATCGTCATCACCGACGAGGCGCACCGCTCTCAGTACGACACGCTCGCGCTGAACATGCGTCGGGCGCTCCCAGCCGCATCCATGATGGGCTTCACTGGCACTCCATTGATTGCGGGTGAGGAGCAGGCGACCCGTGCCCAGTTCGGCGCGTACGTGTCGATCTACAACTTCCGTGATGCGATCAAGGACGGCGCAACCGTCCCGCTCTACTATGAGAACCGCATCCCCGAGCTCCAGCTCATCAACCCGGAATTCTCCGACGAGCTCGAGCAGATCCTCGACGGTGCCGAGATCGACGACGAAGTCGAGGGCGCTCTCGTGAGGGCACTGGGCAACCAGTACACGTTGCTGACCCGGCCCGAGCGACTCAAGACCATTGCAAGCGACCTCGTTCGCCACTTCGTCGCCCGCGGCTTCACTGGGAAGGCGATGTACGTCGGCATCGATAAGGCCGCCGCGGTGCGTATGTACGGCCTCGTGCAGGATGCGTGGGCTGCCCACCTGGACGAACTTATGGCCGAGCACGACGCGTTGCCCGAACTCGAACGGCCCTGGCTCGCCTCCCGGATCGCGCTGATGGAGTCGACCGATATGGCGGTCGTCGTCTCGCAGAGTCAGAACGAGTTGAAGATGCTCGACGGCCAGGGGCTCGACATCCGCCCCCACCGAAAGAGGATGAACGACGAAGACCTTGCCGAGAAGTTCAAGGACTCTAAGGATCCGCTGCGGATCGTGTTCGTGTGTGCGATGTGGATGACCGGATTCGACGCCCCGAGCGTCTCCACCGTGTACCTCGACCGACCGATGCGCAACCACACCCTGATGCAGACCATCGCTCGCGCCAACCGGGTATTCCCCGAGAAGGACAACGGCCTCATCGTCGACTATGTCGGTGTGTTCCGGAATCTCGAAAGCGCCCTCGCGATCTACGGGGCCGCCTCTGAGGGTGAGACGCCGATCGAGATCATCGACGCCCTCGCCGGCGAACTGGACACCGCCGTCGCCGACGTGATCACGTTCTGCGCTGGCGCCAGCGTCGACCTCGTCGCCATGCGCGACGCCACCGGCTTCGATCACATCGCCAAACGCGACGCGGCCGTCGAGTCGCTGCTCGCAGACGACGAGACCTGGAACGACTTCCTCGTCCGGGCACGCCTCATTCGGAGGCTCTTCAAGGCGCTACTCCCGAACCCGAAGGCCGCGGCTCAGCAGCGCACCGTCGCCGCGGTCCGGGTGCTCGCGGAGCGCATAACCGAGGTCACCAAGCCTCCGCAGCCCGACATCAGCGGCGTGCTCGACGCCGTGGACGCTCTCTTGGACCGCTCTGTCGGGGCGGAGGAGTACGTCATCCGGGCCGCCGCCGAAGGGATCACCCCGGACCCGCTGCTCGATCTGTCACAGATCGACTTCGAAGGGCTGGCCCGCAAGCTCGCGGGACGCAAGCGTGCCGAGACAGACCGGCTCGCTCAGCTCCTTCTCGCGCGCGCTGTCAGCGCAGCGACACGCAACCCGACTCGCTACGAGCTTGTCGAGCGGATCGAGCAACTCATCGCCGACTACAACGCTGGCAGCGTCAATATCGACGAGTACCTCAAACGGCTCATCGAGATGACCGACACCCTCACCCACGAGGAAGAACGCGCCGTCCGGGAGGGCATGACCGAGGAGGAACTGGCGATCTTCGACCTCCTCACCCAGCCCGACCCGGTCCTCACCCGGGAGGAACAGCAGCGAGTTAGGGTCAGCGCGAAGTCGCTGCTGGAGCACCTCCACGACAAACTCGTCCAGGACTGGCGACGCAAGGTCGACGTCATGAGCGACGTCGACAGCACCATCCGATCCGTGCTCGACGCCGGCCTACCCGGCCCATACACCGTCGACATCTTCCAGACCAAGGTGCGGCTCATCTACGACCACGTGCTCTCGGCCTACGGCGACAACGGCGAGAGCGTATACACAACGAAGGTCGACTTCCCCGACCCCCGCGACGCGTCAGTCGAATACGACGGCGTCATCGATGTCCACCGCATCGCGGAGGACGTTGTGCGGCGCATCCTGGCCGATTCGACCTTCGCCGCGACCGTAGCCCAGCAACTCGGGGCGGCCACGGGACCTGCATCCGAGGGGCGACCATCTGATCGTTGACTCCAAGATGGACGCGGTGCGTTACTGCTGACGATGGATCCGCTCGACCCGATCGAGATCCGCACACCGCGGGAGCCATTTCGTCGGGAGTTACGTGGTCCTCCCAACGTCAGACCCGTCTGCTCGGCTCCGTTGCTACAGGAGGACCTCTGTGATCGGAGCGCCAGCGACGCCGGGCTCGATGGCGAGCGTTGGCCGGTAGCGAGGGCCGTTGATCGTATCGCCGTCCCATTCGTAGGCGATGGTGCGGAGGGTGTTCAGGTGCCGCCCGACCAGCACGGCCATCGCGAAGGGGCCGTGGAAAGCGAGATGCACCTCGGCCCGCCCGTGATCCGCGGACAGGCGCTTGACATGCTGGGCAACCGCATGGCTAAGTCGGCCCGCTTCGTGGGGATCGATCCGATTGGAACTCGTCACGGAGACGATCTCGACGCTGGCGAACCCCTCTCCGGATTCGCGCACGAGGTGCTCGAGCGCGGTGAGATCGGGGGCGGCGGTCAACGTCACGAGGACCGCGACTCTGCCCGCCGTGTCGCTCGGCTGAGCGACCTCGATGGGAAGCGCCTCGACCTTGAGTTCGGTGACGCCCGGATCGTTGCTGGCTGGTGTGGACTCCCAGACGTTGTTCTGTACATCGAGGACCGCGACGTTGCCGATCTTGGTTTCGGGCAATGCGGCCCCGAGCGCGAGTCCGATCGAGAGGTGTGCGCCGCCGGAGATCTGGACGCGCTTCGCGCCTGCCGCGAACACCGCATCGCTGGTGAGCGGGAGCGTCCGCCGGAGGAGTGCGAGGCCGTCGGGTGACGGAAGGCGGCCGTCGGTGGCCTCCTTGATCCGCATGTGAAGGTCATCATCGTCGGCATCTGCGGCGACCGGGGCTGGGCGGCTCTGAGCTCGAATCGTGAAGTCCCGGCCCTCTGCGCGGATCTCAGGGCGCCGTTGTTCGATGCGGTGCATGAGGAGGTCACGAACGATCTCGAGCTCGCCCGCGGGGTCGAGCACGTTGGCCTGCTTCTTGTCGGCCAGTGTGCGGGCCGGCGCGAGCCGCAGCAGCCGATCGGGCGCGTCATAGTCGCATTTCGACTCGCTCGCTTCTCGTGCGATCTTGTTGGCGATGCACAGGCTGAACGCGGGGTCCTCGTCGAGCTGAAGGAGTCGGGGGAGTTCGCGTTCGCGGACGATATCGCTGTCGACGATGTCGGGCGTCACGACGAGTACTCCTGCCGAAAGCCCCTTGGTGAGGGCCTGCTCGAGGCGATCGGTGGTCGTCCCTGGTCGCAGGTCGACGCGGTCTCTCCAGACGACGAGACCAGCGGCTCTGAGCAAGTTCTCCAACGACTCCGCCTGCTGTGTCCCGTCGGACTGGCGGTACGAGATGAACACGGGCCCATCACCGCGGACTGCGCCATCGGGCAGCGGGCCCAGCTGACCGAATCGTGGCGCGGGCAGGGTCACGTTCGCATCTCGCGTGACGACTCGGCCGAGTCGCTGACGTTGTGCAATCAGGCCGAAGTACGCGCCCGTGTCGCCGGGCGTGAATACGAGGAGAGCGACGGAGCGGTCAGCCGCCTTGGCAGCGCCGCGCATTGCGTTGCGGTCGATTGTGCTCGGGCCGGAGGGTGCGGGATGGCTGTGCCACTCTCCGACGTAGCCGATTGGGTCGTCCTCTGCTCTATCCGAGAGGAACTCTGAGAGCCGCTCGTTTGCTCGAACGTCGTCGCGGACGTAACGGTCCTTTGTCGCGCCACCGCCATCGACCACGAGGGCGTGCGTGATCACGAAGTTGTCCATCTCGCGGTATCCGAGGAGGATGCCGCCGGTTTCGAGTGGCAAGCGTTTCGCTGTCTCGGATGCGATCGTTTCGTGGGCGTCAGCGCGCACGTCGATGCTCGGAGCGGATCGAGTCATTGGACAGTCCTTGCTGGGCCGACGAGGGCTCGTACTTCCCCGGAGGGGTGGACGGGATGTTCGATTAGGAGGCCTATGACGTGACGGACGGTCGCGGATGCCGCCTCGACGGCCACGTGGGGTGGTGTTGGCGAGATCGGGCTGCCGCACCCGGCTTCGAATAGGGCGGGCTGCCGCTGATCGACGTCGACCCTTGAGGGCGGAAGCGGGTCGGCGCCCTCAAGCGGCGGGAGTAGGTCGACGCGGTAGGTGGCGCCGTCGTACTGAATCGAGGCAGAGATGATCCGCTTCCGCGCGGATCTGGCCGCGACATGCAGGAGCGCGGTCGTGGCGAAGTCGGCGCTGGTATCCACGACGAGATCGTGGCTGGTCAAAAGCTCCATTGCGGCGTCACCGGACGAGACGGCTTCGTCGAGCTCCTCGATGTCGTCTGCGGCGATCTCATGCCGGGCGACAAGATGTCGTTTGACCGCGGTGACTTTCGGCATCCCCACCATCTCCGGTCCGACGAGGTGGCGGATGAGGTTGCCGGGCATGACGATGTCGTTGTCCATGAGCGTCAGGTGTCGGATACCGGCACGTGCGAGCAGATCGGCCGTGAACGAGCCAAGCGCGCCGACGCCGACGATCGCGACCCGAGCTTCGTGGAGCAGAGGCGCAATCACCCCTGAGCGGGCCGTCTTCGCCGCGGTGGTGTCGGCTGCTGCGCGGAGGCGCCGGGCAGCGATACCCCCATCTTTCGTCGGCAGTACTTCGAGGACGATCGCGCCGTCATGGATGCCGCGACGGTAAATGAGTACCACGAGATCGACTAGGTGACTCCGGATCCGGCGGTCCAGGTCCACGTCGGGGGCGATGCGGGCCGCGATGTCCTGCCAGGATCGCGGTGGAACGTCGATGTCGCCGAGATCGGCTACATAGCCGAAGCGGTCTTTGCTGTGCTTGGACGCCTTCGGCGGGCGCGTGCCGCTTCCGATCCGCATGGTGTTGTTGCTACTCGGGCGGAATCTAACGAAGCCGTTTGGGTAGCCGGCGAGGTCATCGTAGAGATAGAGGCGCTCGTCCTCGGACGCGTGGAAGTATCGCTCGAGATCCAGATCGGGACGATCATCAGGCCACCCGGCATCCGCCTGCTCAAACCACGCAGTCACGTGCTCCAGAAAGGCCGACGTTTCAGTCCACCACAGATTGTCGTGGTCATCTTCCGCGACCAGACAAAGCGCGCCGTCCAGTTCTCGATGCCAAGACCACGTGACGCTGTTGGGGTCGACCGGAAGTACGCGTGGCGGCTGGAAGGGGAAGCGGGCCCGAAACGAGATAACGACGTCGGTCGATCCGCCCGTGTGTGCGATTGTGCCTCGCCACCCGGTATCGCCTTCGACGAAGCCTGCGCGAATCAGGCCCTCTTCGAAGTGCTGACGCGAGTGTGCGACGTACTCGTCGTACTCGTCGATCGTCAACCGAAGGTCCTGGTCCCCGCCGGCACGACCCGTTCACCGGCGGAGATGGCAAACTCCCGCTTCGATCCGTCATCGTTGAAGCCCGGCGGCATCGAGAAAACGGTGTCGTCGTCGCCGTTCTTGCCGAGCAGCTTCTGGAACGCCAGCGCCGCTTGGCCCTCGTCCTCCTCCTCGAGAGCGGCCCGCGCGTCAGCGGCGGCGTCGATGAAGCGACTCCTAGCTACCTCCAGTTCGTCCTCCGTCGCGCGGATGCTGATGGTATGCCCAGTGAGTGTGGGGTCGCTGAGCGGGATGCCGTAAGTGACGAAGCTCTCAACAATCTTGCTCACCTCCTCGAGCGCCGAGGCGTAGTACTCCGCGTGATCACTGCCCACCACAAGACCTGAGGCGAAGGCTTGGTACGTCGCGACCTCGAAGAAGAAGCCACCCGGCTTCTTCTTGCCGAGGAGCGCGCGCCGGGTCTGGCGGAGCAGCTTCACCGTCGGGACGTAGAAGCCGTGGTGCGCGGTGTTCATCGCGGTCGACAGGGACGTCAGCGATTCGGGGTTGGTGCGCACCCACTGGTTGTCGTCGCCCTTCTGCGGGATCTCCCAGCTCTCGCCGTCCCAATGCGGTCGTGCGGGAACAGCATCGACGTCGAGGTCATATTCGGGGAATGCGACCTTCAGACTTCTATCCTGTCGCTTGGTCCGCTGGTGCCCATCGTCGTCGCGTCCGAACTCGTTGTGCAGGACGGTAAAGAACCGATCGAGGATCTCCTTCGACGTGACGTCGCTCGGCATGTTGGGGAGTCGGACGAACACGTCAACGTCCTTCACCCGCCTGATCGACACGCTCCGCTTGTAGGAACCGATCAGCACCGGGTCCACCCCGTACTCGGCGAGCTTCGCATCAGCCGTGAGGGCATCGCGGACCAGGCGATGCGCCTCGGGTGCGTTGGCTTTGTCGTCGCCGGGCTCGATGGCGCTCAACGCATCCTTGAACTGCTGCTTCAGGTGAGCCACTGGCGTACTCCGCTCATGGTGGGGTTGGTCTCTCGAGTCTACGAATGGGGTGCGACATTAGGGCCCGGCGCCCGGCTGCGCCCGCCTGCTCGAGCTAACGGCGCTCCGCAGAATGCGCCGATTCGAGAGCCATCCGGCTCATCTGGTGTCGTCCTGGTCGTTCGCCGCATTGCACAGCCCGCTTCTCCAGAGACCGCAAGCCGGCGCTTTCGAACGGAGTCGTCGCGAAATCCCGGGTCGGCTCGCGGCCCGGCGAAAGCGCCCGGGATGCACCCGCATCGGGCGACGTGCGGCCTTCCCTCGTCCCGCGGCGCGCGGGCACTCGCCTAGCCCCGCCGCGACAGCTGGCTACACCGCACCCGCGTCCGCCTGGGCATCATCATCGCCAAGCAGGTTCGCGAGGGGTCCCCGCCAGTCGTAGTGCGCCACAGGAACGACGAGACTCCCCTCAAGAAGGTCGTGAACATCGCCGGCTGTGAGCTGCCATCTCGCGGTGAGCTGCTCGGGAGATTCGTCCTCAGTGAAGAGGACTAGCACGATGTCGTCCTCCTCCGTCATCCGGGCCTCCTTGGAGCGTAAGAGGTTCAGTGAGAGGGACAGCTTCGCTGGGGATGTCTGCGAAATCTGGAGGAGGCCATCGGTGTCGCGAGGCACGAACGGGGCAATGTGCGTGTCCCTTAACATGTATGCCAAGGTGTCGCGACCCCACTCTGGCGGGCGATCGGGAAACAGTTCGGCCCGGTCATCGCGGTCCGGATCCTCCCAGTCGAGAGCGCGCACCGGCTCGTCGAACTCGATGTCGACACGCACGTCGCGGAGTGATCTCATCTCCGGGTTCGTCACGCGAACGCGAATCCCTACGGCGATCCGCGCCGCGAGATCGTGGAGTCCGGATGCGGGATCCGCAATTGCAGCCGTGGTCCAACGCTCGATCTGACGGCGGAAGTCGGTCTCCGAGCGCCGTTCCATCAGGCCCTGGGTTGCGAGGATCCCGAATGGTCCGTCACCTCGGTCTGATCCGATTCCCCGCAGATAGTCATCGTTCGCGTCCTCGACCCAGCTCACGACTCGCTTCGGATCGAACTGGACGCCCATCGCCGACCCTTCGATGGCGACCGTGATCTCGGGCAACTTGGGAGCCTCCCCGGACGCCATCAGTCTCGCGAGCATTGCCTGGACTTCGATCCCCTTGGCCTTCTCCGTGTTGCCATCCCCGCGAAGGTAGATGTCTCCGTTGAACACCCCCTCGCCGTCGGCCAGACACGGCCAGATCCGCGCGGTCGGTGGGTCAGCAATGATCGCGATCACGTCATGCTCGTCGTCGACGCGAACACGCTCGAAGTCCCATCCCGGTCCGTCTGCGCCGGTCAATTTCCTTACCTCGCGTTCGAGATCCTTCGCCTCAAACGCGGCGATCCCCGAGATCACGCCAGCGCTGACGCCGAGAAGCATGACGGCGTGTCCGCCAAACCGCTTTGCCGCCTTCACGGGATCGCGGTTCGCGGCGCCCAGAACGAACTTCGCGACTTTGTGACGATCACGCTTACCGTTCAGATCGGCATCCGACTTCAGCTCAAGGAAGTACCTCTCCTGGCGGTCATCGGAGGCCGCAGCCCACTCAACCAGGGCCGACCATCCCCGCGCGCCGGTGGGAAGACGGCTGAGGTCGATCTCGGTCATAGCTCGATCGAACCATAAGACTCCGACACCACGGTCAATTGCGCGGATCCTTGCCTGAGTCGACCTCATCTGGATCGCCGACGAATGCTCGCCGTTTCATGATGCTCCTCCGGGATGCCGCGAGCAGGCCGTGTCCGTTCGGAGTCCGCGCGATTCGTGCCACAGACTCGGGATCATGACGACCGACGACGATCCCGATGATCCCTTCGTCCTCTCTCACGACGAAATGCTGCCGCTAATCGAGGTCGCGCACGGCGCTCGAATTCTTCAGCACATGTTCGAGGCGATGGGACCCCCGCTCCCAACCTCATATCTCGGCCCTGACGCCGACGGCGGACGCGGTCTTCGTGAGATGGCGGAGTGGTGCGAGGGATACCTGGACGCCGCGATAGACCATCTCGTGCTCTGGGCCGACTACGCCGTGCCCCTCAAGTTCCATCCCGATGCGCGACTCACATTCGCCCTAAGACCTGCGCTCACCTTGGCGCGGGCGGCGATGGAGAGCGCCGCGCAGACGATCTGGATACTCGCTGCGCCGGACAGCGAAGCAACGGCTAGCAGGTTCTTTGCGCTCGGGGTTGCGGACACCATCGAGCATGCGAAAGCCACGCCGCCAGGGCCAAGCAAGGATGAGTTGCTTGCCGAGCGGGACAGACTCTGCGAGGCGCGGGGCGTCACGGCCAAGACCTTCAGAGGTCCCACATACGTGGAGATGGTTCGCTACGCAGCCGAGCTCTGGTCCGACGCTGGGACGGGGGCGACGGTCGAAGCAAAGTCGGACCTACTCGCCACCCCCGAGTCCGGTCCTGAGCCGGAAGACGAACCCGTGCCCGCTTACAGCGGAGCACACTTCACCCCCGATCGAGTCGAAATGCTCTGGCGCGCGTCAGCGGGCGCTGCCCACGGCAAGCAGTGGGTGCCGCGTGAATTTGGGGCCATGATCGCGGATGGCGGCCATAGATACCGGGTTCCGAGCCGTGCCGCCGTCCTGGAAGTCCTGAAGCTCGCCGAGAAGATCTTGACGCTCGGACTGGTCCTATACGCACAGATGAGTGGCCGCGAGGAAGAGTGGTACGACCTGCGACAGGCGGGCCTGGTCCACGTCGCGACCAACATGACTACCCACAATGGCGTCCCGCTTCGACCGGAGGATGTACCCGACCTACGCCCGGAACCCGAGCCTCGGTAGGAAGCACGCCTAGGCCCCGAAACTGCCCAAGCAGGACTTCAAGCGCAGATAGAGCTGTGCCGCCGACACTGGTCCCCGCGCGCGCAAGCCGGTCCTCGTGCGTGCGAAGGCGATGCTTCTAGCGCTTCGAGTCATTAGCGCGCGATCTGCGCACGTATGACCGGTGCAGTCTGATGAACGCTGAGCGGACGGCTAACGAAGCTGCACTGCCCGCTGAAGCCGTCGCGTCGGGGTTCGGGTCTCAGCCCACCGACATCGATTCATTTGACGCCACACCCGCGTCGCGGTAGCGCCGCTCGATCGCCCGGACGCGCACCAGTCGCACGAGCGTGACGGGCCCGTTCACCACGAACTTGAGCGCGTTCCACAGGCACACCAGTACGAGCAGATTGATCCAACCGGGCGCTCCGCCGGCAACCCACTGTGCGAGCGCGGCCCCGATCACGACGTAAACGACAGCGAGAAGCATCGCCGGCACGCCCCACTTCAGGCCGCGGCGAGTGTGCGTGGCGCGGATGATCATGTTCGTCGGCATGGTCCGCTGGAAGAACGTGTAGATGCGACTGACGAAGGCGATGAGCAGTTGGAACATGGGCCAGGCCTCTCCTTCAGGCGTGGATCCTGCGGTTGCGCACAGGCTACGCCCGCCCTTCCGACGTTGATAGAACCACCCACTACGGGCTGTGGACAGCGCGCGTGCGCGATGACGCCCGGTGCGGCTGTGCAGGAGCATCTGCCCGCGAAAGCCAGATCGCGCGATCCCGCGCCGCGACTGCGGCCGCGGCATCCACCCGCTGGTTCGGTGACGTTGCGGGTGCGCCAAGCGCGTCATCTTCGAAAACGCCGTACCGGTCACGGTACGCGGCAACGATTCGGGCCTGATGCCGCCAAGCACCCGCGCGCGCCGCGTCGACGGGAACTCGTCCGAGCGAAGCGACCCACCTCTCCCCCGACGCCACCGCAGAATCGACGAGCGCCGCCGCACGCTCCTCGACGAGATGCGCCCGTTCGTCGAGGGCACGCCGCATCTCGGCATCCATCTCCCCCATCGCCTCCGGAATGAGGCCAGCGATCAGCCGACCCCTATTCCCCCGCGAACTGCCGCTCGACGGCTGAACGAGGACTCGCTCGAGCCGCTCGTGGAGCACAGCCGCCGCATCCTGAGCGTCGTCGACTCCACGCGCGGCGACGATCCGCGCCAGAAGTGTCTCGACGTTGCGGCCAAGCGCCTCGGCACGTCGAAGGCCCGCAGTCAGCGCACCGAAGGCATCGGACTCGATCGCCGCTTCGGCCAGTTCGACGGGCAGCCCGCACGTGTGGATGAGGTTCGTCCACCGTGGCCGTTGTGCGGATGCCGCGATCGTGTCGTACTCGGCGGCGAGTTGCGCGATCGATCCCCAAGCCTCCTGCTCGGAGGCGATCGTCTCGTGTGCCGACAGCTCGGCGCCGACGTGAGCGAGTACGCCGGCGAGGATGTCGCGGGCTGTGGCATCCGGACGCTCACCGGGATGCCGAGCGGAGTGATTGTCGTCAGGGCGCGACACGACCACATACGCGGTGTTCGAGGCTCGACCCCGCGTCATCGCGACGTACAGGTTCTCGCGCGTCGTTCCGGGTTCGAGGACGGCGTGCGCGGTGTCGGTCGTGATCCCCTGCGCGCGGTAGGCGGTCACCGCGTAGCCGAGGTCTACGTTCTCAGCCACGTACTCGGAAGGCAGCGTGAGTGGTCGAGAGCCGGCGCGGTCGGCGTTCTGCACGCGCAGCGAGCCGTCTCGACGAACGGCGACGACCTTCCAGCGCGCGCCGTTGCGTACCCAGTCGCGTCCCGAGCGCAGGCGGCGGTCGTTCTTGCGGGTGATGATGACGTCACCAATGGATGCTGCGGACTCGCCTCGGAGGGGTGCTTCGGCCGAGGCATCCACGGCGCCAGTGAGGATCAACTCGGCCCGCGCCCGTCGATTGAGCGCGGCGACCGCCTCGCCTGTATCTGCGACGAGAACCGACGACCTGCCCGACGAGACGTCTTGGAGCCATGCGCTGTACGCGGCATCCGCCATCGCGTCGGCATCGCCGCCTGCGATCCGATCGTGCGCGCCATACGCATCGAGAGCCTGCACTCGCCCGCTGCGCAGGTCGAGGGATGCCTCCTTCTCCCAGGCATTGCGAAAGCGGTGCACGTCAGCAAGCTCAGGTGCATCGGTGCGAGCCTCGACGAGCATCCGGAACGCACCGCCGGCGTCGACCGACTGCAGCTGTGCCCAGTCCCCCACCAGGAGAACCTTCGCCCCGGCCCGCGTCGCGAGTGTGTTGATGCGATCGAGCGTGAGCGTGTCGGCGAGGGATGCCTCGTCGATGATGACGAGCTGACCCGCACGGACCGTCGCGCGACCGTGATGATGCTCGTGCAACCACTTGGCGGTGTTTTCGGTCGCGATGCCGAGGTCATCGGCGAGTTCGCGCGCGGCAGCCGCGGACGGTGCGAGCCCGATGACCGAGCCTCGGCCGTGCTCGTGCTCCCACGCGAGACGGAGCGCGTGCATCGCGGTTGTCTTTCCGGCACCCGCCGGGCCGATCAACACGTCGAGCGATCGCGCGGAGGTTGCGATCGAGTGGAGCGCTGTGCGCTGATCATCCCCGAGCACGATCCCGTGATTGCGGCGCGCGCGCTCGGCGCGCTCGAGAGTTGCAACACTGACCATCGGCGCAGAGGCCGCCTGCGACGCAGTGAGCAGTCGCTCCTCCGCATCCAGCAGCGCAATCGATGAGTAGCGCGCGGAGTTGCGCGGGCGGAAGACGCTCGTCTCATCCGCACGTCGGAACTCGGCGGGCGAGACGGCGAGCTCGGGTGGTGTGAGGCGCGTGGAGCGCTGCTCCGCAGCATCCGTGATCATGGCCACGATCGCCTCGCGGTCCTCGGTTGCGGCGAAGCGCCACCCCATCGTTTGGCGCGCGGCTTCGGCGTAGAGGTTCCAGCGCGTCCACGTCGATCGACGCTCGCTTGCCGCTTCGACAACGCGCTCTGCGAGCTGGTCCAGGATGCTGTGCTCGATGTCTTCGGCGCGCATCGGCTGCGCAGGGTCACGGTGATTCACCGCAGTGCGCGACCAGACGGTCGCGTCGACGCCGAGCAGTCGACTCGCTCGCGCTCGCCACTCATGCGTGAGATCCGCGAGCGAGCGGAGTTGCTTCTCGGGACGAGTCGCGAGCGTCGCCTTCTGGCGCAGGCGGATGATGGTCACCTTCGACGGCGCGCGCCCGTGGGCGGCGATGTACTCGTCGATCAGCCGATCCTTCTCGATGTCGATGTGACGCGAGCGCGACGAGAACTCGGCGACGAGATGCTCAGGAACGGTGGCGACCGCCCACACCGGGTTGCGGTCGGCTTCGCGCGCGCGGCGCTCCCACTCGACGCCCAGCGCACGCGCCAGGTGATCGGCGAACGCGGCGGCGTGTAGTTCGGACAGCGCAACCGTCGCCGCGTGCAGCGGGCGCCCATCGAGCGAGCGCCACTTGCCGTCGAACACGGTGCGCACCTTGTTGCTCACCACGACGTGCGTGTGCAGTTGCGGATCGCCCGCGCGCGAGTCGAAGTGATCGAACGCTGCGGCGATGAGCCCCGTCACGTCGACCTGCGCGACAGCGCCGTCACGGCCCGCTTCGCCGGCACGGGTCGCCACGACCTCCCGCTCCATGAACGCGAGCACGTCGTCGATCGCCTTGTGGTGCGCGGTCGCGATCGTGGCCTGCGTGTTGGCATCGGCGACCGCCCAGAGCACGGACGCCGACTTCGGTAGCGAGAAGGTGAAGTCGTACCCGGCGACGGCGCGGCGGCGGGTCGGCGTTGGGGTGTCTGGGTTGGCGCGGTCGGGGCTCGCATCGGATGCCGCGTACACGGGGTAAGCCCGACCGAGCGGTGCGCCCGCCCCGGGGTCGCGCCCCATCCCAAGGAGCAACTCGAGCTGGGCCTCCGACACCCGCGATCCCGCGTCGATTCGGCCGTCTGCCAGCGCCGGCAGTCCGCTCCCGAGCCAGCGACCCGGCGGTGTGCCGGCCTCGGCGTAGTAGCGGGAGAGTGGGGTGGAGAGCGGCCGGTCACCGTCCGCCGCGGCGACGGTGCGGAGGAGGTACTTGTACCCATCCCCCGCGCTCATCACCCGCATCGACACCGACACCACGCACCGCCTCTCCTCCATACGAGAGGTGGTGCCGGCGCGCCCGCGTCAGCAGGCGCACACCTCGATCTGCAAGACGTGTGGAGGTCTGAGGCTCGCGCCCGACGGACTGCTTAGCGTTCAGACTGGGAACCGGGACCCCGGTAAAATATTGCTCTACTGAGACTTTGGTGTAGGGAATCCGCGTGAGATCCACCATGCGCTGGTGCTGCGCATTTGGACGGGCATTCAACCACAGCCGGAAGGTGACATGAAGAAAAGTACGAGGAAGCTCGTCATCGCTGCAGCCGTCTTCGCGGGCGTGATCGTCGCAGGCGTCATCGGGCTCAACGTCTGGCGTCATTCGCTCGGTGACGTGAGGATCCCCGAGGCGACCCAGCTCAACGAGTCCACCTACCGATTCTCCGATGGGCTGAACGTCACGCAGCAGTACCTGATCGTCGGCACCACCGGAGCCCTCCTGATCGACACCGGAAACGGCCTGAACGACCTTCCTGCCGCGATCGGCGAGATCACCGACCTTCCCGTCACGGTCGTCAACACCCACGGACACTACGACCACACCCACGGGAACCACTACTTCGACGACGTCTACCTCTCCGAAGACGAGGCCGACGTCTATCACGACTACAACCAGCCGGAGACCATCGAGGCTGTCCTCCCCGACGTGCCCGCGCCGCTGCGGTGGCTCACCCGATATGCCGACGACGCCACGATGGCGATGCCGACCAGCGACGACTTCCTCCCACTGCCTGAGACCGGCTCCTTCGACCTGGGTGACCGACGCATCAGCATCGTGCCGATCCCGGGGCACACACCGGGATCCATCGGGTTGATCGATGAGAAAGTGGGAGCGCTGTACGCCGGCGACATGGTGGCCCAAGGTGGTGTGCTCCTCGACCTGCCCGAGAGTCTGAGTGTCAGCACCTATCGGGATTCGATCCGCCGCCTCGAGCAGTTGGCCGACGAGGGCGATTTCGACGTCGTCTACCCCGGCCACGCCGACCCTCTCGACAGCTCCTTCCTCAAGAAGCTGGACCACCCCGCCACTGATCTGATCGAAGGCGATGTGAGCGCCGAGGTCCTCGACAGCGGTCACTACGAACTCGACGGCGCCACCTTGTCGTTCCGCGCTTCGAACATCCAGTGAGAAGTCACATGAAACGTGAAGTGATCGTCGCCGTCGCCGCGGGCATCGCGGCCCTTGCCGTCGGTGGGGGCGCTTTCGCACTGGCCCGGGTCACGCGGCCGCAGACCGGCCGGCCGGGCCCGCCGGACGACCCCGCGTGGCCGGTCGAGCGCATCAGAACGGGTCGCCCCGACGTCGAACTGTCGGTGACCCACAGCGAGACGCGCGTACTGGCGGATCAGGGCTGGCGCTCGGTGAACACCATCCAGAACGTCTCGGTCCCGACCGTGACCGCGATCCGCCCGCATCCTGACACCGCGACGGGGGCGGCGATGATCGTGCTGCCGGGCGGCGCCTTCGGAGCCCTCGCCTGGGACGTCGAAGGAATCGAGATCGGACAGTTCCTCGCCGAGCGCGGGATCACGGCCTTCGTCCTCAAGTACCGGATACGAACTCCGACGATCGGCGTCGCCTGGAGCGTGATCACCAGAGGCCTGAAGGACGGCATCTCCCCCGGGCGCGCTGCTGCGATTTCGGATGCCCGGCAGGCGGTGCGCTTCGTTCGGGAGAACGCCGTTCGCCTCGGCATCGACCCTCGGCGCGTGGGCATGACGGGGTTCTCCGCCGGTGCCATAGCGACGCTGGGAACGCTGACCGGCGACGACGCCGCGACTCGGCCGAACATCGCCGCGTCCGTCTACGGCCTCGACCACGTCGAGAATGTGCATCCTGCCGACACTTCGCTGCTGATCGCCGCGGCCGATCCCGACACGACCGTGGCGGATGCGAAGAACATCGAGACGGTCTGGAAGAACGCGGGCGCTCCCGTGGAGACGCACCTCTTCCAATCCGGAGACCACGGGTTCGGCTTGGGGCGTCCGGGAACGGACAGCATGCGCTTCGCCGGTGTCTACGACGACTGGCTCGTGCGACAGGGATACGCCAGGCCTCACGAAGAGCACTCACGCTGAGGCAGCGCCTGAGCCACTCCATCGCAGCAGTTCGAAGCCGCCACGCGCGTCTCCGAACAACCGGGGAGTTGCGAGCACCGCGGATTCCGGCAGCGCGGCGAGCATTCCGGCCTTCTCGCGGAACTCGTGCGCAGCGGTCGGAGTCTGGCCATCTGCGTCCAGGACGACGAGCCGGCTGATGCCGGAGTTCGGGTCCCCATCGCTGGCGACGATCTCGCCCGACGTGCAGACGCCATGGACACAGGAAACCCCGGCATCCACGGAAGCGACCGCAGCCAGCCCGTCCGCGCCCAGCCATGCCAGGGTGCCGGTCGGTGCGAGATCGACGTAGCGCTCGGGGTCGAGCCCGACCTCCCGCACGAGTGCGGACGGCTCCTCGGGGACGCCTGTCACATAAATCGCTCGGACCCCATCCACACTCGCGCCCGTCCCGCGTGGGACAGCGTCGCGGCGGATGATCTTGCCGAAGTCGGCGGCGAGCCGAGCACGGATGCCGTAGCGGAGGCTCAGCAGCACGGTCTCCTCGTCGGCGGGGAGGGCGACCGCGGGCTCGGGCACCCTGATCCTGTGGGTGATCGTCATCGTCTGAAGATTCACGAGCGAATGCGACTGGCCATACTTCACGACGACGAGCGCATGGTGCGGGCCGACCGCAAGCAGGCGCGACGCATATTTCGGCAGGCCGGCGCGGAGGGTGCGCAGCACCGAGAAGGTCTCGCGATCGACTTCCTGTAGCCCGTAGTCCGTCAGCATCCAGACGAACCGGTCATCAGCCAGATGACCCGCAAGGGCGCCCCTGATCGGCGCCGCTCCCCGCAACGACCCGTCTGAGGCATCCAAAACGCCCGCTCGGTACGATTGCCGCCCTTCCACCCACCCGACGACGCACTCGGCGCCTGCCAGCGGAAAGGCTCGCAGGCCGGCCTCCGCGTTGAGCCTTCGGGACGGGATCGGAAGGGGCACATCGGCGACCGCGACGTGATCGAGCATGATGCAACGATATGCCGCGGACGCGAACCGGCCCCTCAGAGCCTGAGAGACAGACTCTGAGGGGCCCGCCGCCGCAGCGACTCACGTCAGGACGCGGGTGCTGCCGGCGCCGTCGAATCGAGGAACGACATCATCGCGTCGTAGGCGTGGACCGCGATCGGGTCATCGGAGATCAGGCCACCGAGAAGTCCGTGATTCGTCTCACCCCCGTCGGGGTAGCGCTCGTAGAAGAACTCGTGCTGCACCTCGTTCTCCTCGAGGGCCACGCTCAGGAGCGCCATGTCGTGCGCGTATCCGTCGCCGTCGTAATTGCTGCCGAGCATGAAGGTCGGCGGATACCCGGCCGTGACGTCGTCGGTGGGGTCGTAGCGCGTCCGATCCTCTTCGCTGGGATGGGTCGTGCCGTCGATGTAGTTCCCGACCAGGCCCATCACCGAGATGCCGAAGTCATCGATGGCGATGGGGGCATCGTCGATGACGAGGGCGCGCACGCTGTCCTTCGAGATGGAGGGCGTGAAGTCGAGGCTGCGTGCGTACTCGGGGTTCGAGATCGCCGCTCCGTACTGGGCCGTCATCGCGGCACCCGCCGAGGAACCCATGATGATCACGTTGTCCATGTCGAGCTGATACTCGTCGGCGTGGTCGACCAGGAATGCGAGCGCCTGGTCGAGCTGATAGACGGGCACCGGGAACTGGTACTCGGGAACGAGCGCGTAGTTGATGTTGACGAACGCGTATCCGTCATCCAAGAACCGGTCGAAGAGGAAATTGACATCACTGTCGATGGCCAACGGGTCGCCGAGGACCTTGTCGCCGGCGAAGTAGCCGCCGCCGTGCGAGTACACGATGGTCGGCAGTGGACCGTCGGGGGCGTCGGCCGGGTAGGAGATGTCGAGGTGACTGTTCGGATACTCCGTGCCGTACTCCAGATCGTTCACGTAGCGCACCCCGTCATCACGAACCCGGTCGTCGGGGGATTGTGCGGCTCGAAGGAGTTCTGCGTCAGATAGCCCTGGAACGCGCCGACGATGATCTGGGTGTTGTTCGACAGGACGATGCCGGCCGTCAAGACGACCGCCGCGGCAGCGGCCAGCGTGATCAGCAATCTGCGGAGCCAGCGACGGCGCGGAGTCGACTTCGGACGGGGAGACGGGATCTCACTCATGAATTTATTAGATCACTCACATTTTAGAGTTTCCTGAAACCCGATGCCGCTGAGATTTGCCCCTCGCTGCATGCTGCGGCAAAACCACCCGTATGGGTGCTTTTGCTATACGATGGCCAGGTCAGGGAAGACGGAGGAGCATCAATGACGACTACCGACACGATCGATCTCGAACGCGAGGTCGCAACTGCCGCCCAGCACGCCGACGTCGCCGACCCGGTTGACTTCTACCGCTACCGCGACCTGCTCACCTCCGACGAGCGCCTCCGTCTGGCTGACCTGCGTGCGTACCTGGAGCGCGAGGTCGCTCCGATCGCCGACGAGTACTGGGAGCGCGCCGAAAGCCCCCGACAGGTCTTCCGCCCGCTCGCCGACCTCGGCCTGTACGGCGCCGGCTTTCCCGAGGTCGCCCAATTCGACAACTCCGCGCTCTTCCGCGGATGGGTCAGCTACGAGATGGCCCGCGTCGACTCCTCGGTGGCGACGATGGCCGGGGTCCACAGCGGCCTGGCGATGAACGCCGTCGCGATCGGAGGATCCGATGAACAGCGCGCCGACCTCCTGCCGAAGATGGCTCGCGGCGAGATCGTGGGCGCATTCGGCCTGACCGAGCCGTTCTCGGGTTCTGACACGGCTCGCGGCATTCGCACGACCGCTCGCCGCGACGGCGACGAGTGGGTGCTCGACGGTGCGAAGCGCTGGATCGGCAACGCCACCTTCGCCGACATCGTCGTCATCTGGGCGCGAGATGTCGCTGACAGCAAGGTCAAGGGTTTCCTCGTCACCCGCGGCACGCCCGGCTTCACCGCGACCAAGATCGAGCGCAAGCAGTCCCTGCGCGCCGTCGAGAATGCCGACATCACCCTCGTCGATGTGCGACTGCCCGACAGCGCTCGACTGGCGCGCGTGCACTCCTTCCGCGAGGTGGCACTGATCCTTCGGCAGACCCGCTCCGACGTGGCCTGGCAGGCCCTGGGCAACGGCGTCGGCGCCTACGAGGCCGCCGTCGCCTACGCCCGCTCGCGGGAGCAGTTCGGGCGCGTGATCGGCTCTTACCAGCTGGTGCAGAGCAAGCTCGTCACCTGCTTGACCGAGATCACGGCATCCATCGCGCTGTGCACCCGCACCGCGCAGCTGCAGGATGCCGGCACGCTCACCGACGAGCAGTCGGCGATGGCGAAGGCCACCGTGAGCGAACGCATGCGTCGAGTGGTCGCACTGTGCCGCGAGATTCTCGGCGGCAACGGCATCCAGCTCGATTACGGCGTCGCGCGGCACTTCGCCGACGCCGAGGCGATCTACACGTACGAGGGCACCCACGACATGAACACCCTCATCGTCGGTCGTGACATCACCGGCATCCCCGCCTTCGCCTGACCGCCCCTGACTGCGAGAGATCTCATACCCATGACCACTGCCATCGTCACCGGAGCCGCCCGCGGCATCGGCGCCGCCACCGCCCTCCGCCTCGCCGCAGACGGTCACGCCGTCGCTGTGATCGACCTCGATGAGTCGGCCGCTCTCGCGACAGCGGAGACGATCGCCGCAGCCGGCGGCCGCGCGATCGCCATCGCCGCCGATGTCGCCGACGCCGCGTCGGTCGACGGTGCGGTCGACCGGATCGTCGCCGAGCTCGGTGCCCCCGGCATCCTCGTGAACAACGCCGGGGTGTTGCGCGACAACATGCTGTTCAAGATGACGGAGTCCGACTGGGACACCGTGATGAACGTGCATCTGCGCGGCGCCTTCCTGATGACCAAGGCGACGCAGTCGCACATGGTGGAGGCCGGCTGGGGCCGGATCGTGAACCTGTCGAGCACGTCGGCGCTCGGCAACCGCGGACAGGCGAACTACGCCGCGGCGAAGGCCGGTGTCCAGGGGTTCACCAAGACCCTCGCGATCGAGCTCGGCCGATACGGCATCACCGCCAATGCGATCGCCCCCGGCTTCATTCAGACCGACATGACGCGGGCGACCGCAGAGCGGCTGAAGGTGAGTTTCGAGCAGCTCGTCGAGGCGCAGATCTCGCAGATCCCGGTGGCCCGGGCCGGCGTGCCGGACGACATCGCCGCCGCAGTATCGTTCTTCTGCCGCGAAGAGGCAGGATTCATCTCCGGTCAGGTGCTGTACGTCGCGGGCGGTCCGAAGGCATGATCCGCGCCTCGCGTCCGGAAGGATTGACGGAACTGATCGGCTCGACGGCCATCGGCGATTGGGTGACCGTTTCGCAAGAGCGCATCGACGCCTTCGCCGAGGTGACCGAGGATCACCAGTGGATCCACGTCGACGTCGAGCGGGCATCCACCGGCCCGTTCGGAACCACCATCGCGCACGGACTGCTGACGCTGTCACTCGTTCCGGGCCTGATCCGCGATCTCATCGACGTTCAGAACGCGGATGCTGTCGTCAACTACGGCGTCGACGGCGTCCGCTTCCTCGCGCCGGTGCCGAGCGGCGCCCGCATACGCGCTCGCACCGAGCTCGTCGAGGCCGTCGAGACGGACCGCGGCGTGCGGGCGCGCCTCAAGAACACCGTCGAGATCGACGGCAGCGAGCGCCCGGCGCTCGTTGCCGAGACCATCCACCTGTTCGTCTCTACCCCTTGATCCGCCCTCATTCGCTTTTCAACGTCGAAAGGACACACAATGACAACACTCAACGACCGCGCAATCCAGGGGGACGGCTTCGCCACCCTCAACGTGGCGACGATCCTCGCCGAGAGCGCTGCGCGCTATCCGTCCGCGCCGGCGGTGCACTTCGCCGGGCACACGATCACGTACAGCTCGCTGTGGGAACAGACCCGCGCGTACGCCGGCGCGCTGAAGGCCCGCGGCATCGGCACGGGCGACCGCGTGGCTCTCATGGCGCCGAACGTGCCCGACTTCATGCGCGTCTACTACGCAGCGCTCGCACTCGGCGCGATCGTGGTGCCGGTGCATCCTCTGTTCAAGAAGAACGAGATCGCGTTCGTGCTCTCCGACGCGCAGGCCGACCTCTTCGTCGCCGCGGCGCCGTTCCTCGCCGAGGCGCTCCCCGCCGCCGCTGCCGCCAAGGTGCCCACCGTGTCGGTGCTCGTCCCCGATGAGATGGTCGCCGCTTCGGGCGTGCCGCGTCTCGAGGAGGAAGCGGCCGCAGCCGCGCCGATCGCCGACATCGCGCGCACCAACCCGCTGGATGCGGCGACGATCCTCTACACGAGCGGCACCACCGGCACCCCCAAGGGTGCGGTGAGCTCGCACTTCTCGATCGTCGAGCAGGTGCACACCTCGCTCATCGACTCTCTCGACATGCAGCGCGACGACGTCGTCTTCGGCGGACTGCCCCTGTTCCACACGTTCGGCCAGACCGCGGTGATGAACACGGTGTTCCGGCGCGGCGCATCAATCGCGCTCATGCCCCGATTCGAGGCGGATGCCGCCCTGCAGCTGCTCGTGGACCAGGGTGTCACGATCTTCGCCGCTGTGCCCACGATGTTCATCGATCTGATCCAGGCCGGGGCGCGGTCCGACGCGCAGCCCGCGCTGCGCTACGGCATCTCGGGTGGCGCCGCGCTCCCCCGCGTGATCCTCGAGAAGTTCGCCGCCCGCTTCGGCGCGCAGGTGCACGAAGGCTACGGTCTGACCGAAACCACACCGATCGTGTCGTTCAACACCGTCCACGACGACATCCGGCCGGGCACCGTGGGCACGCCGCTGTGGGGCGTCGACGTCGCGATCGCCCAGGCCGACATCGACGATTCCATCCAGCTGACGACCGACCCCGAGCAGATCGGCGAGATCGTCGTGCGCGGCCACAATGTCTTCAAGGGCTACATCGGCCGCGAAGACGCGACCGACGCCGCCGTCGTCGACGGCTGGTTCCGCACCGGCGATCTCGGCACGATCACCGACCGCGTGGTCACGATCGTCGACCGCAAGAAGGACCTCATCGTGCGCAACGGGTACAACGTCTACCCGACGGAGGTCGAGCAGGCTGTCGCGGCGCATCCCCAGCTCGTGGCCGTCTCGGTGTTCGGTCTGCCCGACGAGCGGCGGGGTGAAGAGGTCAACGCCGCCGTCGTGGTCAAGAGCGGCGAAGAGGTCACTGCGGAGGACGTCATCGCCTTCGCGCGGGAGCGCCTGGCAGAGTACAAGTACCCGCGTGTGGTGCACATCGTCGATGAGCTCCCGCTCGGCGCGAGCGGCAAGGTGCTCCGGCGCGCCCTGGTGGAGCGCTTCGGCACGCCCGTCGAAGCAGGCGCCACCGTCTGATCGAGACGGGAACGCCACTGTGGCCCGCGCCGAATCCAGGCGCGGGCCACAGTGGGTTCAGTCGATCCCCGAATGGGTTCAGGCGATCTCGAACAGACCTGCCGCTCCCTGGCCGCCGCCGATGCACATCGTGACGACCGCGAGCCGTGCGCCGCGTCGACGTCCCTCTCGCAGCACATGGCCCACCATGCGCGCGCCCGACATGCCGTACGGGTGGCCGATGGAGATCGCGCCGCCGTTGACGTTGAGCTTGTCGGGATCGAGGCCCAGGGCGTCGCGACAGTACACGACCTGCGAGGCGAACGCCTCGTTGAGCTCCCACAGGTCGATGTCGTCGACCGTCAGCCCCTCCCGCCGTAGCAACGCGGTGACGGCCGGCACCGGCCCGATGCCCATCTCGTCCGGGGCCACTCCGGCGACGGCGACACCCCGGAAGACGCCCAGCGGTGCGAGACCGCGACGGGATGCTTCGTCTTCAGTCATGAGGACGGTCGCCGCCGCACCGTCGGATAGCTGGCTGGCGTTGCCGGCGGTCACGGTCGCGACCGTCGATGCGGTGCCGTCGGCGAGCACCGGGCGCAGCGCGGCGAGGTCGTCCGAGGTCGTGGAGGGGCGATTTCCCTCGTCGTGATCGAGATGCACGTCACGGTACGAGACCTCGCCGCTCTCCCGATCGACGACCGCTTGCAGCGAGGTGAGCGGCACGATCTCATCAGCGAAGACGCCGGCGTGCTGGGCGGCGGCGGTGCGCTGCTGCGAGGTCAGCGCGTAGGCATCCTGCATCTCTCGCGAGACGCCGTATCGCTCGGCGACGATCTCGGCCGTGTTGAGCATCGGGAAGTAGATTCCAGGAACGTTCGCCTTCAGCCACGGATCGGCTGCGCGGTAGGTGTTCATGTGCTCGTTCTGCACGAGCGACACGGACTCGACGCCGCCGGCCACGGCGATGCCCAGATCGCCGTGAGCGATCTGGGCTGCCGCGACGGCGATCGACATCAGGCCCGAGGCGCATTGGCGGTCGACCGACATGCCGGCGACCGTGACCGGGAGTCCGGCACGCAGAGCACTCTGACGTGCGATGTTGCCGCCGGTGGCGCCCTGCTGGAGCGCCGCACCGAGGATCACGTCGTCGACCTCAGCGGGATCGATGCCGGCCCGTTCCACCGCCGCGGCGATGACGTGACCTGCCAACTGCTGCGGCGAGGTGTTGTTGTACGCGCCGCGGTACGCCTTCGCGATCGGAGTGCGGGCGGCACTGACGATGACGGGGGTGGGCATGAGTGTCCTCCTTGCGCTGTCGAGTGTCATCGCTGCGCTCCCACCCACGCGGCCAGGTCATCGAACGACTGCAGCGACTGCGGAAGACCAGGGCGCGACAGGTGACCGTGGAGCACGCCGGGAACCGTCTCGAGAACGACGTCCACTCCGGCCTCGCGAAGTCGCGCGGCGAACACCTCGCCGGAAGCCCGCAGACCGTCGAACTCGCAGTTGAAGACGTACGTGGGCGGGAATCCGGACAGATCGTCGGCCACGCCGGCCATCGCCTGGCTGGGCGCAGACTGGGCGACGCCGCCGAGGTAGTTCTCGACGATCGGCGTGTAGATCTCCGCCCCGAAGCCGGCCGTGACGCTGATGCGGTCGAGGCAACTCTGAAGCTCGTCCGACGCGGCAGGGAGCACTGCGTGCAGTGCGGAGTAGGCCAACACCAGACTGTTGGGCACCTGCTCGCCGTCCTCGATCAGACGGAGGACGGCGCCGGCGACGAGGTTGCCGCCGGCACTGGCGCCGCCGAGCGTGATCCGCGAGCGGTCAGCGCCCCACTCATCCGCCTGCGCGACGGCCCAGCGATACGCCGCGACGACGTCGTCGAGCGGGGCGGGGTAATGAAGACCCTCCCTCGCGAGTCGGTAGTCGACCGAGACGACGATCGCGCCGGCGCGTGCGGCGACCTCGCGCGAGGTCGCATCGGCTTCCGCACTGTCGAGGTCGCCGAAGGCCCAGCCTCCGCCATGAACCCACACGAAGAGCGGCCGGGGCGACTCCCCCGCGTCGGGTGTGTACACGCGGACGGTGAAGGATTCGCTCCCCTCGCCCAGCCGCACATCGCGAGTGGGCATCGCCGGCGGCGCATAGTCGATCTCGCCCTCCACCGGCTCCTCGAGCTGACGGCGCAGCGCCTGATCAGGGAAGACGCCACTCGGGTGTCCGGGGCGCTGATACTCCACCAACGCCGCCATCAGGCGCATCCAGTACGGATCGGCTGGAAGGTCGGCCGTACGCGTCTGCTCGTGCGTCATCTGCGTGTCCTCGGCATTCACTCTGTCTTCGTTCATCGCACGCCCCGCACCATTCGGACGACCAGTCCACCGACGATCGCTGCGATACCGCCGGCGATGTAGAGGACGGGATAGCCGCCGAGCGCGGTGAGCGCCCCGATCGCGATGACAGCCGGAGCGATCGCAGCGCCGACGGAGCGCGGAAGCTGGTCGGCGATGCCGATGATCGCCATGAACTTCGCCGCGTGCTTGTTCCCTCCAGGCAGAACCGACATGACCAGCGAGCCGTCGGTGGGGATGAAGAGCCCGATCGAGATCGTGATCATGGTGGTGCCGATGAAGAACACCGGGACCGACGTCGAGAACGCCGCCGTCAGGGCTCCTGCGCCCATCAGGAGCGAGCACACCATGACCATCATCTTCCGACTCGGAACCTTGTCCGCGAGGAATGCACCGATGAGGGTGCCGACCGCCGTTCCGGCGAGGCTGATGATGGAATTGAGAGCGATGAGCGGAGGCAGCTCGGCCTCGCTGACTCGAAGCTGGTCGGTCAGGAAGTAGACGGCGAAGCTGGTGCTGAAGGCGATGCCCAGGGTGAAGACGAACCTGCTGACGAAGACCCAGGAGAAGTCGGGAGCCGACCGCGGGTTGAACTTGTAGCCGGCGAACGCCGTCGCCAGCCGAGGTTGCCTCGGCACGTCTGCCGGGTCGAGGTAGCGGTCCTTGAGCAGCGGTACGGCGATCAGATAGCAGACGGCGAGAACTCCCGCGCCTACACCGAACAGCATGAGCTGGTTGTCGAGGAGCATGGGCCCGATGATCGACGCGGTGAGACCTGCCAGCGTCCCGGTGAGGGCCTTGAAGCCGAGGATCCGACCGCGGGTGCGGTCCGGAAACGAGTCGGGAACCACCGCGAACGACGAGGCTCCCGAGATCGACGACCCGATCGCCATGAAGAATGTGCCGAGGAAGATCATGGGCACAGTGGTGGCGAGCCCGAGGATCAGCAGACCGACGACGATGCTCGCGCCGCCGATCGCGATCCCGGGACGACGCATGCCGAAGCGGGACGTGGTCCGGTCGCTCAGCGCGCCGAAGAACGGCGCGAGTGCCATGCCCAGGAACGCCTGCACACCGAGCACGGCGCCCAGGACGACATCCTTCGACTCGGGCGACACGCGTGCGATCACGATGGGCAGGGCTACGAGGGCGGGCATCAGCGTGCCGAACCCGACGCCCAGCGCGATCAGCAGCACCGCGACCACATTGCGCTTCGGCGCAGCCAGCCGAGGTTCGTCTGCGAGCCCGCCGACGAGAGCGGCCTCCGCTTCGCTGCTGCCTATCATCACGCCACGATCATCTACAGCGATCGGCGCGTCGTTACGCTCTGGCACGTGGTCCTCCTTGAACCGGTGTAAAATCTCAGCACACTGAGCTTTTAGCCAAATTAGCATACTCGTTCCTCGCGTACGCCGAGCCGAGCATCCGACAGCCGACATCCCCTCCCCGCCCCTGAAGGAAGTGAAGAACGTGACGACCACACAGTTCGAGGCCGTCCTCGCCGCACTCGAGGCCGCCCCACCGCAGGATCACTCGGACGGTTACGACACCGCGCGACTGATCGAGCTCGACGGGGCACTCGCGGATGTCGAGGTGCGGGATGCCGCCATTCCGACACCCGCAGGCGACATCACGGTTCGGATCTACCGTCCGACGTCGACGCCGTCGTCGGGAGCAATCGTCTGGGCTCACGGCGGCGCGTGGGTGGGCGGAAGCATCGACATGCCCGAAGGGCATTGGGTCGGTCTGAGCCTGGCGGCGCGTGGACTGACGGTGTACTCCGTCGACTATCACCTCTCGCTGCGAGGGATCACGTTCCCGGTACCCTCCGACGACCTGCTCGCGGCTTACGACTGGGCACGCGGTGATCTGCTGACGACCGGGACCGACGACATCGACCTCCATCTCGGTGGTGCCAGCGCGGGCGGCAATCTCGCCGCCGGCGTGGCGAAGCGACTCGCGCGACGCGACACCCCGCCCGCCTCGCTCGTTCTCGCCTATCCGTCACTCCACGCGGAGTTTCCCGAACCGTCGACCGAGCTCGCGGCCGCGCTCGCACGCGTCGACTTCCCCGACACGCTTCCCGGTCTGCTCGCCTTTACCATGGCCCACTTCGCCGGCGAAGCCGGGATTCACGATGAGATCGCCGTTCCCGGCAACGGCGCCGTCCCGGCGGGTCACCCGCGGACCCTCATCCTGAACGCTGACGCCGACCCGCTCCGCGCATCCGGGGAGCTCTACGGGAGCCTTCTGCGCGACGCGGACGTCCAGGTCGAGATGGAATACCTTCCGGGCTCTCTGCACGGCTTCCTGAACGAGCCCGAGTCCGATCTCGGGCGCGCGGGCATCGACCGGGTCGCCGACTGGCTGCTCCGCTGAGCGACAGACCGCACCGCGCGGCGGTGACTCAGCGCGGGCGGCGCGCGTACCCCCGGGCGACAAGCCACTCCTCGAGCACTGACGTGAATCGGGCGGAGTCGGTACCGGGACGTCCCAGTCCGAACCCGTGATCGCCGGACGCGAAGATGTGCAGATCGTGCGGCACGCCGGCCGCCGTCCACAGCGCGTCGATCCGTCTCGCATCGGCGACGGCGGTGTCCGGCTCGGCTGCGGCTACCAGGAGCGGGACGTCATCCGGTCGCACATCGCCGTCCCAGAGGAATCCGTACACGCAGACGGCGAAGTCCGGGCGCGTGGCCGGGTCCGCATCCGCGAGGACACGGAGCATCGTGATCGCGCCCGCCGAGAACCCGATCATCCCCACGGCCCCCGGGTCGATCTCGAACTCGCGCGCCCGGGCACGCACCAGTCGCATAGCCTGCGTCGCATCGGCGGCTGCTGCGGCTATGGCCGGTTCGACGCCGGCCTTCATCCGGCCGACGAGGAACGGCAGCATCCCGCGCAGCCTGGGCCGCTGCACGCGGTACTTGAGGACGAACGCGGTGATCCCCCGTTCCGCCAGGAACTGGCCCACCTCCGTCCCCTCGGCATCCCATGCCAGGCCGCCGAAGCCGCCACCGGGCAGGACGACGACCGAAGCGCCGGTCCGCGTCCCGACGGTCGGCCGGAACACCGTGATCGAGGGGTCGAAGACATTCCGGATGATCGTCGTGCGACGCCAGTCGACTCCGGGGTCCGTCGTCCGCGTCTCGGCCGCGCGGACCCCGTAGTCGCCGCCGGGGTGGGAGTTCCACACCGGAATCGACTCCGCGGCCGGATCATCCTCGATCATGGTCAGGGCGCAACGACCTCGTCGCGGCGGGTGCGAGCCATGAGTGCGTCGAACGTCTCCGGAGCGACGGTGTCGCGCAGACTGTCGGCGATCTTGCGCATCGGAAGCGTTCCGATGCCGCGGAGGATGTGGGGCTGCGCCACGTACCGGAGCCGGTCCGAATCGATCTCGTCCAGCATCACCGGACCGACCACAGGATGAGTGAGCCACTCTTCCAGCGTCGACCACAGCGTGAGTTCGCGGACGATGCCGTCTCCCGTCAGCGAGATGGGCTGCTCCGCGACGATCGTCTCACTGTCGCGGCCGAGCTGCACGATGTATGAGCCGGCCTCCACCACCCAGTCCGATTCGTCGATGTCCCAGAATGCGAACGCGCGGCGGTCCAGCGGCAGCGAGACGACCGTCGATTCACCGGGTCCCAGGGTCACCTTCTCGAACGCGCGCAGCTCTCGCGCAGGCCGCTGGATGTCACCGTTGGAGGTGGCATCGACGTAGATCTGCACGACGTGCGCACCCTCTCGCGGGCCGGTGTTAGTGACCTTCACGCCGGCGACAGCCGAGTCGGCGCCCGTGACCTCCACGGTGAAGTCGCTGAGCTCGAAGGTCGTGTAGCTCAGTCCGTGTCCGAACGGATACCGTGCCGGCGTGTCAAGGGTCGTGAGGGCGCGGTATCCCACCAGCAGCCGCTCGCCATAGACGACGTGACCGCGCTCGCCGGGGAAGTTCTGCGTGCTCGGGTGGTCCGCGAGACGGCGGGGAATCGTCTCCGCAAGTCGACCCGAGGGGTTGACCACGCCGAACACCACGTCGGCGATCGCCCCGCCGCTGGCCTGGCCGAGGAGGAAGCCCTCGAGGATGGCTGCCACATCGTCATGCCATCCTTCGACGGAGACCACTCCCCCGTTGGAGAGCACGACGACGGTGCGCGGGGCCACCGCGGCGACGGCGCGGATGAGGTCCACCTGTGCGCGGGGAAGCTCGATGCTGGTGCGATCGAAGCCCTCCGATTCGTCGCTCTCGCCCAGCCCGGCGAAGATGACCGCGACCTCGGCATCCGAGGCGAGCTCGACAGCGGCATCCCGCAGCGCGCTCTCGTCTCCGCTGCCGTCCAGGTCGAACCCGGGTGCGAATGCGACGTCCAGGTCAGTGAGCTCGGGCAGGGCGTCGAGGAAGGACTCGGAGCGCGTCACGGCCACGTGCGAGCTGCCACCGCCCTGGAAGCGCGGGGTGCGCGCGAACTCGCCGATGACGGCGAGCTTCGTCGTGGCCGACAAGGGAAGCGTGCCGTCGTTCTTCAACAGCACGGCGCACTCTGCCGCCACTTCACGCGCGAGCCGGTGGTGGGCATCCACGTCGATCTCGGCGTGTGAAGGTTCGGCGCGCCACGCCTGGAGCCCGAGGATGCGCTCCACCGAGACATCCAGATCCGCTTCGTCAAGAGTCCCGTTGCGCACGGCATCGGCGATCAGCGGCGGGGTGCGACCGTCCGTTCCCGGCATCTCGAGATCAAGGCCCGCCGACAGCGCCGCCGCGTTGTCGTGCACCGCTCCCCAGTCCGACATCACGGCACCGTCGAAGCCCCACTCACCACGAAGGACGTCGGTGAGCAGCCAGCGGTTCTCCGACGCGAACACGCCGTTGATGCGGTTGTACGAGCACATCAGGGTCGCGGGACGCGCCTCCTTCACGATGCGCTCGAAGGCGGGGAAGTAGATCTCGCGCAGAGTGCGCTCGTCGACGTCGGAGCTGACCCGCATGCGGTCGTGCTCCTGATTGTTCGCGGCGAAGTGCTTCACGGAGCATCCCACGCCCTCCGCTTGGATCGCCTCGACGTAGGCGGCACCGAGAACCCCGGACAGGAGCGGGTCCTCCGAGAGGTACTCGAAGTTGCGGCCGCACAAGGGCGATCGCTTGATGTTCACCCCGGGCCCGAGGACGATGTTGACCCCGAGCGCGCGCGCCTCCTGACCGATCGCGGTCGCGACCCGCTCGGCAACCGACGGATCCCAACTGGATCCGATGGCCACCGCAGGCGGGAAGCACGTCGATTTCGCGCTCTCGGTGAGGCCGAAGTTCTCGCCACCCTCGCCCTGATAGCGCAGCCCATGCGGACCGTCGGACAGGATCACCGGTTCGACGTCGAGTTCCGGGATGCCGAAGGTGTACCAAGGTCCGACGCCCGAGACGAGGTGGGACTTCTGCTCGAGAGTGAGATCGGATGCCGCGATGTTCATGATGTCCTCTGTGGTGCTGGAGAGATCGTGTGTTCGTGCCTCGTCGACGGAGCCGCGGCCCCGTCAGACAGGCAGTGCGGCCTGGGCACTCACCCAGGCTGCGAGGTCGGCGTGCGACTGGCGCGCTTGGGGAAGACCGGGGCGGGCGAAGTGGGCGTGCCCGACGCCCGACACGGTCTCACAGCGGACGTCGACGCCCGCGTCGCGCAGCTGTTCTGCGAAGCGCTCCCCCGACGCGCGCAGTCCGTCGAACTCGCAGTTCATGATGTAGGTCGACGGGAAGGCGGAGAGGTCGGCGGCGACGCCGGCCATGGCATACGGATGGGCGTCGTCGACCGGAGCCCCGAGGTAGTTCTCGACGATGGGCGTGAGGACTTCGGGTGCGAAGCGAGCTGCCGGGCTCATCCGCTCCAGGCACGCCTGGAGCTCCGCGGACGCCGGCGGCAGCAGGGGGTGCAGGGTCGGATAGGCGAGCACGGCTGCGATGGGCATGACGTCGCCTTCGTCCGCCAGGCGGAGGATCGCGCCCGCGGCGAGGTTTCCGCCTGCGCTGGCACCGCCCAGGACGATCCTCGACGGATCGACCCCGAGCTCTTCGCGGTTCGCGACCGCCCAGCGATAGGCAGTGACGACATCGTCGAGCGGCACGGGGAAATGGACACCGTCGCGTGCCAGCCGGTAGTCGACGGAGATGACCACGGCGTCGGCGCGGGCCGCCACCTCGCGCGAGACCATGTCGCTCTCCCCGCCTTCGAGGTCACCGAACGCCCACGCCCCACCGTGGACCCACACGAAGAGCGGACGCGGCGACACGGAGGGATCAGCCGCGTCGGGGGTGTACACGCGGATCTCGAAGGAGTCGGACCCCTCGCCCAGGGTGAGATCCCGGGTGTGCACGTGCGGGGGCGTGTAGTCCGCCTCGCCGTCGACCGGGTCTTCGAGCAGGCTGCGCAGGCTCGGGTCCGGGAAGATCGCGTAGGGGTGCTCAGACCCGAGCTGCATCATCGCCGTGTATTCGCCCACCAGCCGCGTCCAGTACTCGTCAGTCACCGGTGATCCTCCTCGATCGAGTCGATTCAACACTTAAGTCTACTGAGATTTTCTACCATGGATCACTCCGCGAGGAGAGCCTGCCCATAGCTGCGCACGTTCCCGTTGACGGCATCCCAGAGCCAGTCGCGGGCCGTCTTCCCGTCGGATGTCGTGCGATGGAAGGCCCTGTCGCCGATGACACAGTGCGTCGTCAGCCCCATTCCCCGCGCGGACGGATCCGGCGTGTCGAAGAAGTAGAAGCCGACACCCGGGATGTCGCGCGCCAGCGACGCACTCATCTCCGCGGTGTCACGCTGGAACTTCTCCCCGGCCGCCCGCGTGAAGACGAGACCGTTCCCGTCCAGGTGGTTCTGCAGTCGGCTCAGTGCGCTGTCGCGGATCGAACTCGAGTAGAGATAGCGAACCTTGTCGCCGTGTGAACGATGGAGGGCGACGAAGGAATCCCGCACCATGTCGGCCGAATGCAGTCGGGCGACGATCTCGTCGGGCGCACCCCAGACCTCGGCCGCGATCCGCGGCCAATCGTCATTGAGGCCCAGCGCGCTGTCGATGCAGCAGGTGACCCCGCGGCAATCGGGAAAGCGTGCGATGACGTCGTCGGCCAGCAGCGCCGCACCCCAGGCCCCGCCACTGCAGCCGGCGATCAGCAGGTCATCGGGGACGGGGATCCGCCTCTGGATCTCGTCCATCACGGCTCGGTAGTTCAGATACCCGTGGTGGCGTGCGACCCGAGTGAACCCGTCCAACGCCGTGTACGGGAAATCGTTGGTGCCCACATGGAAGTCACCCGTGGCATAGGTGAGCACCACTTTCGTCCAGTTGCGGAAAGGGTTCTCGGGGTGATCATCGAGGACTCCCTTCCCCACCACCAGGTCGCCGACCAGGTCGAGTCGGATCAGGTAATAGCCCTCTTTGCCACGCATGTACATGGATGCCGGGCGAGCCGCCGTGTACTCGTCGGTGGAGACACCCCCTCCGCAGAAGAACACGACGAGCTTGTTCTCGGTCCCGATGCGGATGTCCGCGAAGGCGGGCTCTCCATTGGCACTCACAGCGCCGTCGGGGGTGAACCGATACCACTTTCCGATCTGCGGATCCGCGGGCAGCGCAGGGAGCCTCTTCGCTTTCAGAAACGGCGTCAGCGCCTTCAGCCAGAGCGGTTCGCGCTCCCACGGGTCCAATCCGACCTTGCTCACGAGACCTCCTCGACTCCCGATCACGCTAACAGAAAGCCAATTCGACACACATTTTCGACGAATCCTTGTTCGCTCTCTAATTTATGTGTACGCTACGAAATTGAACACACCGCTCTTGGATCAAGGAGGATCACGCGTGTCCAGCAACGAGGCCGCCGCCGTCGCAGAACCACCCGTCGTCACGGCGTCGCTGTCACGCAAGGAGCAGAAGGCGACGTGGCGGATGACGCGCGGGGAGCGCGCGCGCTATCAGCTCGGATATGCGGGGTGGACCACCGGCTCGAGCATCGTCGTCTTCTTCATGACGATGTTCCTCCTGTTCCAGGGCATCGATCTTGCCGCCGTCGCCACCCTGATCCTCGTGGTCAAGGTCATCGACGCGCTGGATGACGTGCTGTTCGGCTATGTCATCGATCGGATCAACCCGACCCAGATCCGATTCCTCCGCAAGCTAGCGGGATCGGGCAAGTACCTGCCGTGGTACCGGGTCACCTTCTTCCTCCTCCCCGCGAGCGTCGTGGTCTTCTTCGCGATGCCCAGCGGGGTACCGGTCGCCGTGAAGATGGTCTGGTTCGCCGTCGCCTACCTGATCTTCGATTTCGCCTGCACCCTGTCGCAGGTGCCGATGCAGTCCATGGTGGTGACCCTGACCGACAAGATCACCGAGCGAGACGCCATCCTCAAGGTCCGGGGCGTCATCCTCATCTTCGTGGCGGTGGTCAGCGGTCTGGTGTGGCAATCCCTGGTCAGCGAGTTCGTCGGCCTGCCCGTGGCCGCGGTGGCGATCGGGTCCGCTGTCCTGGCGTTCCTGCTGATGCTGCCCCTGAGTCGCAAGGTCACCGAGCACAACGTCGAACTCAAGAACGTCGACGAGGAGAAGACTCCGAAATACTCGATGCGCGAGATGTTCCACGCCATCCGGACCAATCGCTACATGCTGCTGATCCTCGCGACCGACGTCGTGCAGGGCATCTCCCTGACGCAGCTGACCACCAGCATCTTCGCCGCCTTCTTCCTGTTCGGGAACTCGCTGGTGCTGACGTTGCCGGTGCTCATCGCGTTCATCCCCGGCCTGATCCTCCAGATCTTCGCCGACCGGATCGCACACGCTCTGGGCAAGCGCAACGCGATCGTCGGGTTCGGACTGCTCGGCGCCGCGACGTCGATCACGCTCTTCCTGATCGGCCCGGGCAACCTCTTCGTGGTGGTCGCCCTGATGGCCCTCGCCGGCATCCCGACCGCCGTGAATCTCGTCCTCCGCACCTTCCTCATCCCCGACACGATCGAATACACCCGATACAAGACGGGCCAGGACTGCGCGGGAATCTTCTTCTCGCTCGACTCCTTCGTCCAGAAGGCCGTCTCCGGAGTCGCAGCATCCCTGGCACTGTTCGTGCTGAGCCTCGGCGGGTGGCAGGCGATGCAGGCCGAGTCCTTCGCAGACCTCCAGGCGATGGGCGCCACCCAGCCGGACAGCGCGCTCACCGCGCTCTGGCTCACCGTGACGATCATCCCCGCGGCCGGCGCTCTCGGCTCTGCGATCATCCTGATGTTCTACCGACTGCGCGATAAAGACGCCGCTCTCATGGCGAAGTGCAACGCCGGCGAGATCACCCGCGCGGAGTGCGAGGCTCAGCTGTCGCGGAAGTACTGACCGACGCTGTCAGCAGCGAAGGAGACCCCGTGGCGAGTGATCGCCACGGGGTCTCGTTCTGCGTGTTGCGCCCGACTACGAGCGTTCGGCAGCGGAGCGCGCAGCACCGGGGATGCACGCGTAGAGCGCACCGATGAGAGCGGTCGACGCCTTCCAGTCCGCCAGCTGGGTGCGGGTGAACCCGACCGAGACCCGGCGCTCGGGGTCGGCGAGACCGATCTGACCGCCGGCACCGAGGTGACCGAAGGACTCGGCGGTGGGGCCGAACCGCCACGGCTTCTTCGTCTCGCCGAAGTCGCCTTCATACCCGAGTGCGTAGCGCATCATCGGTGCGGGAAGCAGTCCGAGGATGCCCCGCTGCGGCCACACCATCGTGCGACCTCGGGCAGCCGGCGCGCGGAAGAGATCGATCGACTCGCGACTGACGATGCGGTGACCGTCGAGGGCCCCGCCTTCGGCGAGCATCGCATAGACGCGGGCCAGGTTGCGCCCGTTGGTACTGGCTCCTGCGGCAGGGAGTTCTGCCGATCGGGTCCGCGGGAGGTTGAAGAAACCCAGGTTGTCGCTGAACGTGCTGCCATGCATGAGCACCCCGGCCTGGGCCAGCGGAGTGCGTGGATCCGTCTGCTCGCGGTGAACCGGGCGCATCAGCATGCGTGCGATCGCTCCAGGCTCGGCACCGGGGACGAGATCAGCCATTCGCCGCTGCGCGGCATCAGGGGTGCCGATATAGGTGTCAAGCTCAAGCGGCTGCGCGACTTCGCGCGCGAAGAAGGCGCCGATCGTGTCGCCCGTGATCCGACGCACGAGTTCCTGCAGCAACCACCCGATGCTGAACGCGTGATAGCCGATCCGCGTGCCGGGCTCCCATGCCGGGGGCGACGCGGCGATGCGGCGGGCGATCTCGTCGTAGTCGTCCCAGCCGTTGCCCTCCCAATCCAGCAGTGCGCCCGGATCGGTGAAGCACAACAGCCCCGCGGTGTGGGTGAGGACGTGACGCACCAGTGTCGCCTCCTTGCCGGCCTGCCCGTATTCGGGCCAGTAGCGCGTCACCGGAGCATCGATATCGAGCTCGCCGCGGTCGGAGAGGATCTGCGCGCAGAGGGCCGCCAGCCCCTTGGTCGTCGACATCGCCGTGGAAAGCGTGTCCTCCTCCCAGGCGACACCGGGCGTGGCCTCGCCTCCCCAGAGGTCGACGACCTTCTCACCCTCGACATACGCGGCGAAGGACGCCCCGCCCTGGGTGATCTTGCACTCGGCGAATACCTGCCGAACGGGTTCGAACCCGTTCGCGACCGATCCCGAGATGATCACGAGGCCTCCACCGACTCCAGAACAGGGCGCCCCGACGCCGCGCGCGCGGCGTGTGCCCGCGCACCGAGCCAGGCGAGGCTCGGTCGCGGTGTGCGCTCGAACGTCTCACGATCCACGGCGATCAGCCCGAACGTCGGCCCCCACTCCCCCCACTCGTAGTTGTCCAGGGCGCTCCAGTGAAGGTAGCCGCGGACATCGATCCCGTCCGCGATCGCGGCAGCAAGAGAATGAAGGGCGCCCTCGACGTAGGCGATGCGCTGTCGATCATCCGCTGTGGCGATCCCGTTCTCGGTGACGAGGACGGGGGTGCCTCCGGTCACACTCCACGCGTTGCGGACGGCGAGCCCGACCGCGTCGGGGCGGAAGGGCCACCCGGTCATCGTCTGCTCCTCGGCCGACGTGTACGCCACCGGACCGTCGAGGCCGATCTTGCGAGTCGTGTACGACTGCACCCCCACGAAGTCATCGTCGCGCGAGACTTCGAGGTAGCGGTCCTCCCACGCCCATTTCACCGCGGTGAAGACGCTCTCTGCGCCGGGCTCGGCCTCGAACCCCTGCGCTGAAACAGTCCATCCGACCTTCGCGTCGGTCGCCGCGCGGAGGATGTCGACGGCGCGCCGGTGCGCCTCGGTCAGCACACGCGTCACGTCATCCGACGGCGTGGGCAGGGCGAGAGCGGCGATCGGTCGGGAGTCGAGCGTCGCATCCTGCTCCTCGGTGGCCGCGACGCGCTCGGGCATACCCGTCAGCAGCGCGATCATGTTGGGCTCGTTGATCGTGCAGATCCACGGCACGTCGGCCAGGATGGTGGAGGCCTGCGTGACGTACGCCGCGAACCGGTCGACAGCATCCGGGCTCGCCCATCCGCCCCGCTGGGCGAACCACATCGGTGTCGTGAAGTGGTGCAGGGTCACCACCGGTGTCAAGCCGAGTCCGATGGCGGTGTCGATCATCGACCGGTAGTGCTCGAGCTCACGCGTGTCGAATTCACCCTGAGTCGGCTCGATCCGGGCCCACTCGATGCTGAATCGATACGTGTCCAGCCCCGCATCGGCGAGGAGTCGCATGTCTTCGGGGTACCGGCGATAGCTGTCGACAGCGGCGCCGCTGCGCTCCGCGAACGGCGAGTTCGGCGCCGTTTCGAGGTGCCACCAGTTCGAGTTCGTGTTCTCACCCTCGGTCTGGTGGGCGGACGTGGCCGCGCCCCACAGGAAGCCTTCCGGGAAGGCGCCATCGATCTGTGTCACAGTCTCATCTCTTCTTCTGTTCATCGTCGTTCACGCGCGGATCGTCGAGCGCAGCGTCGTCGTGGCGCCGCCGGGCAGAGGCGTCTCAGGCAGCCCGGGAAGGATTCCGCGCGCCTCGGCGCCCGCGGGCACGGTTGCCGTCAGTTCCACATCGTCGCCGTCGCGGCGCCACTCCACGCGCACCTCACCAGCCGGGGTCAGCAGCCTGCTGGCCACGTGGGTCAGGCCGCCGCCGAATACGGGCTCCACGGTGAACCGCTTCCAGCCGACGGAGGCGGCATCCTGCCGAAGCCCTGCGATGTGACTGTAGAAGAAGCCGACCACCGCGCCCTTGCTGTAGTGATTGAGGGAACCGCTGCGGACCGTGCCGTCCTCGTCGACGTTCTCCCAGTTCTCCCAGAACGTCGTGCCGCCCCGCTCAAGCATCTCCAGCCAGGAGGGCACACCCGTGCGGGTGAGAAGGCGATACGCCAGGTCGGCGTGCCCGGTGTCGGCGAGCACGGGCAGCAGCATCCCTGTCGTGAGGAATCCGGTGCCGAGATGATCGTCGCGTTCTGCGATCAGCTCTACCAGCCGGGCCGATGCTGCGGTCGTGAACTCGTCGGGGATCAGTCCGAACGCGATCGCACGCACGTATGCGGCCTGGGTGTCGCCGGCCGTTCGACCGTCGGCGCGCAGGAACTCCGTCCGCCACGCGGCGAGCACGTCCGCGGCGAGCGCGGCGAACCGAGCCTCGTCATCGGCACGCCCCAGCACCCCGGCCATCTCCGAGAGCTGGCGGAGTGAGCGATGGAGGTAGGCGGTACCCACTTCGCCTTGGTCTGCGGCGAACAGGGCACGCAGCACCTCGGCAGGGTCGCGTTCCGGCGCATTCGGATCGCGCGGCTCCAGCCACTCGCCGAAGTGGAACGGGCCGTCCCAGATGTACTCTTCGTGAGCTGCCGGCGTCTCCGAGCGCGCGACGCGTGACGGATGCCGGAACCGCCGGGCACAGCCGAGCGCGTACTCGATCCAGGCGACAGCCGATTCCCAGCTCTCCTCGAGGACGCGGACGTCACCGTAGTGACGGTAGAGCGTCCAGGGCACCGCAACAGCGGCGTCGCCCCAGCCGGCGGATCCCCCGCCGATCCGGTCAGGGTTGTCCGACGTGCGCATCCGCAGCTGGTCCGGCGAGTACATGGCGAGGCATCCGTTGTCGTACTGGTCGTCTCGCACGGCCTGCAGCCATTTGCGGCTGAAGCCGTCGATGTCGAACAGCATCGCCGCCGTGGGTGCGAAGATCTGGAAGTCACCTGTCCACCCCGAGCGCTCCCGGGTCGGGCAGTCGGTGGGCACGTCCACGGCGTTGTCGCGGAACGTCCAGCGACCGGCCTCATGGAGCCGATTGATGCGCGCATCACTGCACTCGAACCACCCGGCCCGAGTGAGATCGGAGTGCACCACGATCGCGGTGACACATGTCGGGTCGAGCGGGCGGCCGGGGTGTGTGACGCGCACGTATCGGAATCCGTGGACGGTATGCCTCGGCTCGAAGACCGCGTGGTCTGCGCCCGCGATGACACGATCGGTCTGCGAGTACCGGATGTGATTGCCGCGGGGAGTCGATGTGTCCAGATGAGCGGTCGTGAAGGTGTTCCCCGGGTCCACGTGCTCGGCGAATTCGAGCACCGTCTCGGTGCCGGGTTCGCCGAGGTCGGTGAGTCTCGCCCAACCCGTGATGTTCTGTCCAAAGTCGAGGATCGAGACGTCGTCGGACGAGACGATCACCTCGGCCACCGGCAGCTCCTCGATGCGACGAACCGGCGGTGATGGGGATGCGCTGGGCTCGGGGCCCTGGACCACGCCGACCCGCACCGGCACCGGGGCGGCGGGGACACGGGAGAAGTCGGTCGTCTGCCCCTGCATCAGGTCCGCGCTCACGATCTCGGATTCCGTGCTGGTCCACGCAGCGTCGGTGACGATGCGCACGGTGGTCTCGTCGGTCACGACTGCGTCGAGCTGCACGAGTGCGGCCGTCGTGTCGCCCCAGCAGTTCTGCGTCTGCTCGGACCCGTTCCGACCGCGGAACCAGCCGTCCGACAGAATGATCTGAATGTGGTTCACACCCTGTTGGAGCAGCGGGCCGACATCGAACGCCTGCGCGTACACCGTCCGGTCGTAGTTGGTCGCGCCGGGAGCGAGTTCGTGATCGCCCACCCGATGCCCGTTGACATACGCCTCGTAGATCCCCAGCGCCGTCGCGAAGAGCCGGCCGCTGAGGGGCGCGGAATCGAGGGTGAACGCGCGCTGCAGGACGTATGCGGGCCGGTCATCGCCGATCTCATCCGGCTCGGCGGGAGAGATCCACTCTCCCAGCCACGTCGCCGGAAGGTTGGGCGTTTCGGCGTGCACGTGGAACTCCAATCGACTTGACCGAAGGCCGCAGACGACAGCGGCCCCGCGCGCCGGCCGATGAGAGTTCACCATGAGACCTCGTCGGCCCAGGAGCGCACGCACAGCCTATCAGGAATTGTTGCGTCTACTTAGATTTTAGCGAGACGCCGACTCCCCGGGCCCTACTGGAGCAGGTCCAGCCCGTAGCTCTCCACGTCGCCGTCGATGGCGTCCATGATCCATTCGACCGGAGTCGTGCCGTCGACCAGTTCGTCTCGGGTGTTCGAACCGATCGTGTGCTGCGTCAGACCTGTCGCCTCATCGATATCGCCCTGGAAGATGTAGAGGCCGATCCCCGGAACCTGCTGCTGAAGCTGTTCGACCATCTCGATGAGGTCGTCGTGATATTGGACGCCATCCTCCGCCGTCACGGCGAACTCGCCGCCGCTGAGATACGACTGCATGCGGGCGAGGGATTCGTCTCTGACCGAGCTCGCGAACAGGATCTTCACGGAGGGATCCTCTTCGGCGAGCGCAGTAAGCGCATCCAGCGTGAAGTTGTCAGTGGACAGGACCTCCGAGATCGCCGGCGGCGACTTCCAGACATCCTCACTGACCGAATGCCAGTCGTACAGCAGCAGCGAGCTGTCGACGAACGTCGTCACGTTCTCGGTTTCAGGGAAGTACTCCATGACCGCGGTCGTGTCGATGGCGGCTCCGAAGCCGCCCGCAGAGCCGCCGCTCACCAGGAGTTCCGTGGGCGTTCCGACGACATTCCGAACATCGGGATCACTCAGCACCAACTCGAGATTCGTGAAACCCGCGTGGTGCACCGTGAGCGGCTCGCTGTCCACGCCGGTGACCTCATTGCTCCCGGCGCCGGCATGGAAATCGCCGGTCGAGTACGGGAGCTGGACGACAGTCCAGTCCCTGAGCGGGTTGTCCTCATCGTCGTCTGCGAGCCCGGTCTTGGCCAGCTGATCGAAGCCGTCCAGCACGGTGTAGAAGCCCATCTCCAACGCGGAGGTCGACGGCCGCGCCTCGGTGTAGTCATCGACACTGACGCCTCCGCCACTGAAGACGACCATGACCTTGTTCTCCGACCCGACGCGCACGTTCGCGTGGTACGGCTTCCCGGCCGCGTCGATCGCACCATCCGGGTGAACGCTGTACCACTCGCCGGCCTCTGCCGTCTCCGCATCCAGACGGGGGAACTCGGTGTGGATCCATGCCTGAACAGCGATGTACCCACCACCGACGAGAAGCGCCAGAGCGCCGACCACGATTCCCACCGCGCTGAGCACTCGACGACGCGTCGACCAGCGCTTCCTGCTCTTCTTCACATCGCCCGACAGCTCGCTCACAGTACCGATGCTAGGCGAAATCATTCCATTTGGGCGCTTTTACTCGGGGCGCATGACGGGAGGGTGGTGGCGCACTCTGTGCGCCACCACCCTCTATCACTGGGCGACCAGCCGTCGCTCAAGCGAGCTGTCGGCGCGCTCCGACGAACCGTCGCGCGAACGCGACACCGGCGAAGGCGAGCACCGCAAGAGCGAGCACCGCTGCCGTCGGGATACCGGCGGTCTCCGGACCGGCGACACTGACCGTGCTTGCCAGAGTCGCGCTGCCGGTGGCGAGCGCTCCACTGCCGTCTTCAAGCGCGGTCGCACCGTCAGACAGCGCCTTGGCACCATCGGCCAGCCCGGCTGCGCCGGCGGCGAGCGCGTCGTTCCCGTCGCTCAACGCAGTCGCACCTGTCGCGAGGGCGCTCGCACCCTGCTGCACGCCGGCGGCACCGGCGCTGAGCGCCTCGGCGCCCGTCACCACAGCCGGTCCGGTGGCCACCAGGGCTCCGACGCCCGCATCCAGCGCGCCCACCCCAGTGGACAGAGCGCCAACGCCGGCTGCGAGTCCTTCAGAGCCCGCCGCGACGCCCTCGGCGCCGGCTGCAGCCGCCCCGATTCCCGACGAGAGGGCTCCCACCCCGGCTTCGAGCCCGGTTGCGCCGGCAGCGAGGCCCGTCGCTCCTTCGGAGAGTGCTGACACACCCGCGTTGAGCGCCGAGGCGCCGGCGACGAGGGCGGTCGACCCAGGGATGACCTGTTCGTCGAGGGTGCGCCGCACATCGGCGAGCGACTCCACCGCAACCGCAGCCCGCGAGGACGAATCGACGATCGAAGAGTCGAGACTACCGAGCTCATCGCCCACTCGGACAGCATTGGCGCCCGCAGCGTCGAACTCTCGCCGGGTGTCTTCGAGCAAGCCCAGGAGGGCTTCCCGTTGCTCAGCAGACAGGGGCTCGCCGGCGACGAGTGCGTCCACCGCCTCGCGCGCCTTGCCGAGTGCTGTCGACGCCGCGCCGAGGCCGGTCGACGCCGAAGCCGCGGCGTCGGCGGCGCTCGCGCGCTGGGTCGCAGTGGCGTTCAGCGCGTCGACGATACCTGCGAGGTCTGCGCCGGCCGCATCGGCGTCCGCCGACAGCAGCCCGATGCCGGCATCCAGGCCGGCCGCGCCGAGGGAGAGCCCGAGAGCGCCGGTCGCCGCCGATGCCGCGCCAGCCTGCAGGGCTGAGGCACCGGTCGACAGCGCCTTCGCCCCATCGCCGGCGGCGACAGCACCCGTCGACAGCGCGCCCATTCCCGAGCTCAGCGCCGATGCACCGGTTGCCAGAGCATCCGCGCCCGTTGCCGCAGCCTGCGCCCCTGCTCCGAGCGCCTGCGTTCCCGCACTGACGGCACCGACACCCTGCACATACGCGGATGCGCCGACACTGAGTCCTTCCGCGCCCGTGGCGAGCGCTTCCGTTCCGGTCGCGAGCGCGGCGGCACCGGTCTCCAGACCCTCCGCTCCGGCTGCGGCGCCGTCGGCTCCGGTGCTCAGCGCCTCGGCGCCGTCGGCGAGTCCCGCCGCGCCGGCCGCGACGGCCGCAGTGCCGTCCGACACGCCCTTCGACCCCGCGGCCACCGCACCGGTGCCGGCGCCGAAGATGCCCGTCAGGGTGAAGAACACCGCCAAGATGAGCACGAGGAGGATCGACAGCACCGCGATCGTGATCTTGTAGCCCCGGGTGCTTCGAGGCGTGATTGCTGCGTCTGTCAAAGGACACTCCTTCGTGCCAGTCCGGCAACCGCGCCGGAATGTGTCAGCCGACATCGTTGCCGGCCGCCTCGGTGAGGATCTTCAGCCACACTCGTGATTCGGGTGAACATCTGAGTGTGCTGAGACGTTAAGGTAGCCGCTTCGTCCCAAAAATATGGGCAGTCTTGAAAATTGATACCTCAGCGTTACTTTCGACCGAGATGTCCACGCCCGTGCGGCCTGCTTCGGTCGGACCCCTCTTGCGAGTACCGTGATGGATGACCGCCGAACGGGCGGTCCGGGGCGACCGAAGGCGTGCAGATGACGACATCCGAGGCTGCACCTCGCGCACGAGGCGAGTACGCCAAGTCTGCTCAGCGGCGAAAAGACATCGTCGCCGCAGCGGTCGAGGTGTTCTCGGAGTCCGGCTTCCGGGATGGGAGCCTGCGGACGGTCGCCGAGCGCGCCGGCATGACGCACGCCGGCATGCGCCACCACTTCCCCACCAAGGTCGACCTCCTCGAGGCTGTGCTCCAGTGGCGTGAAGAGGAGTCGGTTCAGCGCGCGCGCATGACCCATCCCGTCGGCGCCGACGTGATCAGGGCCTGGATCGACTCGGTCGGCCACAACGTGGCGCAGCCCGCGCTCGTGGAACTCGAGATGGTGCTGTCCGCCGAGGCGATCTCAAGCGACAACCCGGCACACGCGTACTTCAACGACCTCTACCGCCGCGCCGAACAGCTCCTCGAGCGCGCCTTCGCGCACATGGCGTCGCGCGGAGAGCTACGGACTGAAATCGATCCAGGCGTGGCCGCCCGCCTCCTCTTCGCGACCACTCTGGGCTTGCAGACTCTGTGGCTGCGCAACCGCTCGATCGACATCGAAAGCGAGCTGCGCCTCTACACGCAGGCGATGCTGACGATCGAACTGTGACCAGCGACCCGTCGCGGTCAGGCATCCGCCCCATACTCAGGTGAACGCAGGATGAACCGCTGCACCTTCCCGCTGGGAGTCTTCGGCAACTCGTCGACGAAGTGCACCCGCCGCGGGTAGGCGTAGGCGCCCAGCTGCTCGCGCACGAGCTGCTTGATGGCGTCTCGGAGCACGTCATCGCGCTCGACCCCCGCGGCCGGCACGACGTACGCTTCGACGACCTCGCCGCGCAGCTCATCCGGGCGGCCGACGACGGCGGCTTCGACGACGTCCGGGTGTTGAACGATGATGCTCTCGACGTCGAACGGGCCGATGCGGTATCCGGCAGCCAGAATCACGTCGTCATCGCGGGAAGCGAAGAAGAAGTCCTCGCCGTCGTGCCGCCCGACGTCTCCCGTGCGGTACCACTGCCGGTCGGGCGTGTACCGCTCGCGCGTCTTCTCCTCTGCGTTCAGATACCCGTCGAACCACAGCAGGGGGCTGCCCGTCGTCGCGAGCACGATCTCGGTGCCCTTCGTGCCGGCCGCGAAGCCGGGCAGCACCTGCCCCATCGAGCCGGCACGCACGTCTCGACTCAGCTGCGGGTGCCAGGCATTGACGATCACCATTCCGTGCTCGGTCTGCCCGTAGTGGTCGCGGACGGTGACACCCAGCGCATCGGGGGCCCAACCGGTCACATCGGGAGTCAGCGGCTCACCGGCCGACGACGCCCGTCGCAGTCGGGTCGCGCCCAGCTGGAGCCCCCCCGCCTTGAGCGCGCGGTAGACCGTGGGGGCCGCGGCGAAGTTGGTCACGCCGGTCTTCTCGATCACCGTGGCGGTGAGTTCGGGCGAGAACCCGGCGGCGAGGAGCACGTTCGACTTGCCGATTGCCAGCGGACCGATGATGCCGTAGTACAAGCCGTACGCCCACCCGGGGTCGGCAGCGTTCCAGAACGTGTCGTCGTCCCCGACGTCCAGCCCGTAGCGCATGTACGCGACGAACGCGCCGATAGCGCGCCCCGGCACACCGACGGCCTTCGGTGTGCCGGTGGTCCCAGAGGTGTACAGCTGGACGATGAGGCCGTCGCCGCCGACCGCGGTGCTCGACTCCGCGCCCTCCTCGGATTCGAGGAGCTGGTCGAACTCCGCGCCCGTGAGAAGGGTCTCGACTCCGAGGCCTTCGACCTTCGCGTGCTGACCGTGCTCGGTGATGATGAGCTTGGCATCCGAGTCACGCACCCTCATCTCGATGGCGGGCGGCGCGAAGGCGGTGAACAGCGGAACGTGGACTGCTCCGAGCCGCCAGATCGCCAGCAGGGCGATGGGGAGTTCCCGGCGCTTCCCCATGAGGACCGCCACGCGGTCTCCACGCCCGATGCCACGAGCGCTCAGGGCTGCGGCCAGACCCCGTGACGCCGTCGCGAGCTCGGCGTAGGTCATGGGTGTCACTTCAGCATCGGCATCGACGAGCGTGAAGGCCACGGCGTCGCCCGGGTGGGCATCGCACAGCACCTCCGCGACGTTCAGCGTCGGTGAGGCGAACATCCGCTCGAGCGCTGCGACCTCTTCCACCACGTCGGCACGCGCGCGCCAGGGCTGACCGGCCTGGTCCACGACCTCGCCCGCTACGCCACTCTGGGCGGCTTCGGTACTCATGTGCACTCTCCTTCGAGTCGACTCTCCGCGACGACGCGGAGGGTTCAGATGCCTGACCGGCGGGGACGAATCCCACCTGAACATCTCAGCTAAGTTAGATTTACCTTATCCGATCCACTCGCCGGATGCTCCTACGGGAAGAATTCGCCTCGTACGGCAAAGAGAGCAGATGTCATGGCAGGCAAGCTGAAGAAGCTCCGCGACTCAGTGCTGAGACGCATCATCGACCGACTCTCGCAGTCCTCCGCGGAGCTCGTGGATTCTGATCCCACCCTCAATGCAGGGATGATCACCCTCTGCCGCGAGGCGGCGACAGAGGGCATCGTCCTCCTCAGGAACGACGGCACTCTCCCGCTGCAGCGAAGTCGAGTGGCGGTGTTCGGTCGCGTTCAGGTGGACTATCTCGTCGTGGGCTACGGCTCCGGCGGCGATGTGAAGTCCCCCTATCGTCGAAACCTCCTCGATGCCCTCGTCGACAGCGACGTCGCCGTCGACGAAGAACTCGCCACACGGTACCGGGAGTGGACCGCCGCGAACCCCGTCGACGAAGGGCACTGGGGAAGCTGGCCGTTCAGCTTCCCCGAAATGCCGCTCGACGACGACATGGTGCGCTCCGCGGCATCCCGGGCTGATGCCGCCATCGTCGTCATCGGACGCGCCGCCGGCGAATCGCGAGAGAACAAGCTCGAGCCGGGCAGCTACTACCTCACCGAGGAGGAGCTCGCCATGCTCGCCGCGGTGACGACGGAATTCGCCCGGACGATCGTGGTGCTGGACACCGGCAACGTGGTGGACATGGCGTGGCTCGGGGAATTCGGCGAACGGATCTCGGCCGTCGTCCTGGCCTGGCAGGGAGGAATGGAGGCGGGCAACGCCGTCGCCGACGTGCTGTCGGGCGCTGCCAACCCGAGTGGCAGGCTGACCGCCACCATCGCAGCGCGGTACGAGGACTATCCGACCGCGGAGAACTTCGGGCACCGCACGTTCAACAACTACGCAGAAGACATCTTCGTCGGCTATCGATACTTCGAGACGTTCGCACCGGACCGCGTCCTGTTCCCGTTCGGATTCGGCCTCAGCTACACGACCTTCTCTGTGTCGCCGGTCGTCTCGATCGACCACGACTCAGTGACCGTCACCGCCACCGTGACGAACACCGGAGAACGCGCCGGCAAGCACGTCATCCAGGCGTACTACCGGGCCTCGGCCGGCGCCCTCGCGCAACCTGCCCGCCAGCTGGCGGGCTTCGCGAAAACCGACCTGCTCGGACCAGGTCAGTCCGAGACCGTCACGATCGCCTTCCCCGTCTCGCAGATGGCGTCGTTCGACGATTCCGGAGCGACCGGACACGCCGACGCGTACGTGCTCGAAGCCGGCGAGTACGAGATCTTCGTCGGCGCCGACGTGCGCTCGGCAGCCCGGGTGGGCGCTCACACCGTTTCCGCACCCACGGTCACCAGGCAGCTCACGGAATCATGCGCACCGGATCCCGCTCATCCCTTTCAGCGCATGACGCTCTCGCACGACGGTGCTCAGCGCGCCGTCCCTGCCTGGGAGGCCACTCCGACCCGCACGCGCGCCGACCGCAGATCACGAGTCCTCGCACAGCTGCCCGACGGCGTTCCACTCACCGGCGACGTCGGCATCACCCTGGGGGACGTGCGCGACGGAACGGCTTCACTCGAGCAGTTCGTGGCCCAGCTGACCCCGGCAGAGCTCGAGGCGCTCACCCGCGGAGATCGGGTGATGAACAGTGCGCTGGGCACGCCGGGCAATGCCGGCGTGTTCGGTGGAACCGTGGAGTCGCTCAGAGTGAAGGGCGTGCCTGCGATCACGACGACCGATGGTCCATCCGGCATCCGCCTCGCCGCCTACGCGTCGCTGCTGCCGTGCGGAACCGCCCTCGCTTCGACCTGGAACACCTCGCTACTCGAGGAACTCGCCCGGAATCACGGGCAGGAGATGCGGCACAAGAAGACGGATGTGCTGCTCAGCCCAGGCATGAACATCCAGCGCGACCCGCTTTGCGGCCGCAACTTCGAGTACTTCTCCGAGGATCCGGTCGTCTCGGGGAAGACCGCCTCGGCGATCGTGGCGGGAATCCAGGCGGCCGGCGTCGCCGCGTGCCCCAAGCACCTCGCCTGCAACAACCAGGAGACCAACCGAAGCCGCAACGACTCGCGGGTCTCGCAGCGAGCACTGCGCGAGATCTATCTCCGCGGCTTCGAAATCTGCGTCGTCGAGTCGCGCCCCCGGGTGATGATGACCTCCTACAACAAGATCAACGGCGTCTGGGCGCACTACAACGACGACCTCGTCACGACGATCCTCCGCAATGAGTGGGGGTTCGACGGGGTCGTCATCACCGATTGGTGGATGCAGCGGGCACATGATCCCGACTTCCCGGGACTTCGCGACAACGCCTACCGGGTTCGCGGGCAGGTGGACGTGCTCATGCCCGGGGGCATGCGCGGACTGAGGCGCGACAAGACCGACTCCTCGCTGCTGGACTCGTACGGCCGCGCTGACGGAGTGACGCTGGGCGAGATGCAACGGTCGGCGACGAACGTGCTCACGTTCGCGCTCGGCGTTCCGCGATCGACCGACTGATCTCGTCGTTTGCGCCACCACCTAATTTCTTTGTAGACTGCGAAATTGAGTCTGGATGCTCGCTGATCGAGGAGGATCACACGTGTCGAACAATGAGGCCGCCATGGTCACAGGACCGCCCGCTGTCGCTGCGGCGCTCTCACTCAAGGAACAGAAGGCGACGTGGCGCATGACGCGCGGCGAGCGCAACCGCTATCAGCTCGGTTACGCCGGCTGGACGGCCGGGGCCGCCATCATCACCACGTTCATGACGTTGTTCCTCGTCTTCCAAGGCGTCAGCCTGACGACGGTCGCCACGCTCATCCTCATCGTCAAGATCATCGACGCGCTGGATGATGTCGTGTTCGGCTACGTCATCGACCGGATCAACCCGACCCAGATCCGCTTCCTCCGCAAGCTCGCGGGAACAGGCAAATACCTGCCGTGGTACCGGGTCACGTTCTTCCTCCTCCCCGCCAGCGTCGTGGTCTTCTTCGCGATGCCGTCTGGGCTTCCCGATGTCGCCAAGGTGGCCTGGTTCGCCGTCGCGTACTTGATCTTCGACTTCGCCTGCACACTTTCGCAGGTGCCGATGCAGTCGATGGTGCTGACACTCACCGACCGGGTGAGCGAGCGGGACAACATCCTCAAGATCCGGGGCGTCATCCTCATCCTCGTCGCAGTGGTCGGCGGACTGGTCTGGCAATTCTCGATCAGCGAATTCGTCGGCCTGCCCATCGCCGGGGTGGCGATCGGTTCGGCGGTCCTGACGTTCCTTCTGATGTTGCCGCTGAGCCGGAAGGTGAAGGAGCACAACGTCGAACTCAAGAACGTCGACGAGGAGAAGACTCCGAACTACTCGCTGCGCGAGATGTTCCAGGTCGTGCGGACCAATCGCTACATGCTGCTGATCTTGGCGACCGACATCACGCAGGGCATCTCCGCTACGCAGCTGGCCACCGGCATGTTCGCCGCGTTCTACCTGTTCGGAAACTCGATGGTGCTGACGTTGCCGGTGCTCATCGCGTTCATTCCCGGCCTGATCCTTCAGTTCTTCGCCGACCGGATCGCACACGCGCTGGGCAAACGGAACGCGATCGTCGGGTTCGGACTGCTCGGGGCGGCCGCCTCGATCACGCTCTTCCTCATCGGCCCAGGCAACCTGTTCGTCGTCGTCGCACTCATGTCCGTGGGAGCGATCCCCACGGCCGTCAATGTCGTGCTCCGCACCTTCCTCATCCCCGACACCATCGAATACACCCGCTACAAGACGGGACAGGACTGCGCGGGAATCTTCTTCGCACTGGACTCCTTCGTCCAGAAGGCCGTAGCGGGAGTCGCAGCATCCCTGGCATTCTTCGTGCTCGGCATCGGTGGATGGCGCGCCGTGGAAGGCGGTTCCTTCGCCGACCTTGCGGCGGCAGGCGCAACCCAGCCGGACAGCGCGCTCACCGCGCTCTGGCTGACCGTGACGATCATCCCCGCGTGCGGCGCCCTCGCCTCTGCGATCATCCTGATGTTCTACCGACTCCGCGATGCGGACGCTTCCCTCATGGCGAAGTGCAATTCGGGCGAGATCACCCGTGCAGAGTGCGAAGCACAGCTCTCGCGGGCCTACTGAGCAGCACCACCGTCGGAGTCGGCGCCGAATCCCGGCCACACTGAGAAATGGATCTTCCTATGTCGTCTTCCACCGGCCCGACATACAGGGACGCCCCCCTTGCGACGAAGATCTTGGCTCCCCTGCTTCGCGCCCGTCAGTTCCCCGCCCTGCCCGCTTCGCCGCGGTCAGGAAAGTGGTACCGGATCGCCCCGCCCGGCGCAGTCTCCGCCAACGGGGATGTCTACCACGGCAGCGTGCGCATCGGCAGCGAGAACAAGCTGATCATCATGTTCCATGGGGGCGGAGTCAGCTGGAACGAATACATGGCCGCACATCCGGCGTCCATGTACCGCAAGCCGACGAAGCCGAACTTCTATGCGTCCGAGTCCGACCTCATCGCCGACCTCGTCACCACCCACGGAGTCGGAAGCAGACGAAATGACAATCCCTTCCGCGACTGGAGCATGATCTCGATCAGCTACAGTTCGGGCGACTTCCACACGGGCACGGCAGACTTCCCCTACACCGACGCCTCAGGGGAGCAGCAGATTCTGCACCATCACGGGTACAGCAACTACAGGGCGGTCATGAGCACGGCCATCGAGGCGATCGGCGCCCAGCCCGAGCAGATCGTTGTCACCGGATTCAGCGCAGGTGGCTTCGGCGCGGCACTCCTCACCGACGACGTCATGACCCAGTTCCCGAACTGCAGCGACGTCACGTGCTGCGTCGACGGCGGCTTCATGCTCTACGACGGATGGCGGGACGCCGCGTCGACCGTCTGGGGTGCACCATCCGACATCGTGGAGCGCCTCCACTCTGAGAACATCACCCTCGACGCGCTGACCGCGCTGCACCGAGATCATCCGCACAGCGCCCGCGTCCTCTTCATCAGTTCGACGCGCGATCATGCCCTCGCAGAGTACTGGCCGTTCGTCGCGGAGGGTGTCATGCGGGCCGATCGAGCAAGCGGGGACGCCTTCCAGCGCGACCTCGCTGTGATGTGTCGGCAGTTGCAGGCGGCGATTCCCGACACGGGAATCTTCATCTACGACACCCCGGTACCGGCGAACCTCAAGGACGCCAGGGCCGCAGATCTCACGCAGCACTGCATCATCAGCTCGCGACAGGCTGACAAGGTCCGCGTCGAGGGCAAGACGCCACTCGGCTGGCTGTGGGACGCCGTGAACGGTCACCCCGCCACCATCGGACTGTCCCTTCTCGACGATGCACCGGCGAAGAGTCGACCATGAGGGAGCGATCCGCCGGCTCTGGCATGATCCCAAGCTGACCCTCGCTCGGGCATAGTTCATTCCACGGAGAATGTCGTCGACAGCGAAGCCGTCGAGTCGCCCCCGACCCAGACGTCGAATGCCGAGGCATCCTGGACCCAATCACGCGACGCGGCATTCCAGTACCGCAGTTCGGCTTCTCCGAGAGTGAACGTCACAGTACGGGTTTCCCCGGCTCCCATCGCGACGCGTTCGAACCCCTTGAGTTCGCGCACAGGACGCACGGCGGTGCCGTGGCGCTGGTGGATGTAGAGCTGGACGACCTCGTCTGCCGTGCGATCGGAGGTGTTCGTGACATCAACGGTCACCGTCACCGACTCGTCCGCTGCCACACGTTCGCGATCCACCCGGAGGTTGTCGTACGCGAACGCCGCGTAGCTCAGTCCATGGCCGAACGGGTAGAGCGGCGTTGACGGCTCGTCCCAATACCGCTGATCCCTGCCGTCCGGGTCAAAGGTGCGCATGTGCGAATAGACCATCGGAACATGGCCGACGTGCCGCGGCCACGTGAACGGCAGCCGTCCCGCCGGCGAGACATCGCCGAAGAGCACGGACGCCACCGCATCCCCGCCGCGCGTCCCGGGGTACCACACCTGCACGATGGCGGGGACGTTCTCATCGGCCCAACGAAGATCGAGCGGGCGTCCCGACATCACGACGAGCACGACGGAGGTGCCGGTGGCCGCGATCTTCTGCAGTTGCTCGAGCTGACGTCCGGGAAGGTCGAGGGTCGACCTCGATGACTTCTCGCCGATCTGATTCTGCCGCTCCCCCACGACCACGATCGCGAGGTCTGCCGCCGCGGCGAGGGCGACGGCGCGCGCGATCTCGGCATCGTCGTCGTAGTCCGCAGGGGTGTTCTCGACGGTGGGGTCCTGACCATCGAACATCGAAGGATAGATGCGGGATGGGATTCCGGCACCCGGCGCGAACTCGATGCTCACGGTACCCTCGAGCCTCGCGCGAAGCCCATCGACGATACTGACCGACTCCTCGGTGTCGTGAGCGAAGACCCACGGCCCGAGGACCTCACGTTTGCTGCCCGCAAGCTGCCCGATCACGGCGATCGATCCGAAGGTCGACGCATCCAGAGGCAGTGCAGCGCCCTCGTTCTTCAGCAGCACGATCGAGCGTTCCGCCGCGATTCGGGCGCTTTCCCTGTGCTCCGGAGCGTCGAGCACGCTTCCGACAGCGGACTCGTCGACGAAAGGATTCTCGAACAGCCCGAGACGGAACTTGGCCGTCAACACACGGCGCACGGCGGAGTCGATCGTCGACTCATCGACAGTTCCTCGCGCTACGGACTCGGTCAGCTCACCGAAAGCGGGCTCGAGCATGCACATCTCCATGTCAATCCCCGCCGCCACGGCACGAGCACCCGCGTCGGCCGCGGTAGCGGCGAAGTGCTGCTTCTCGAGATTCTTGACGCCACTGGCGTCGGAGACGACGAAACCATCGAATCCCATCTCTCCCCGCAGCACATCGTCGAGCAACCACGTGTTCGCGCTCGCCGGGACACCATTGAGCTCCATGTAGGCGGCCATGACGTTGGCGGCGCCGGCATCGATCGCCGCCTGGAATGGCGGGAGGTAGACGTTGCGCAGTTCCGACTCGGAGAGTTCCACCTCTTCGTAGTCGCGTCCGCCGCGCGGGGCTCCATACCCTGCGAAATGCTTGGGCCCCGCGAGGATACGTTCGGGCCCGAACGCGCCCTGGAACCCGCGCACGTGAGCGGCGGCGACAGCTGCGCCGAGATACGGGTCCTCGCCGACACCCTCGACGATGCGGCCCCAGCGCGCGTCACGAGAAATGTCGATCATCGGCGCGAAGGTCCAGTGGATACCCACGGCACGCGCCTCTCTCGCCGCGACGGCGTCTCCAGCCTCGATCATCGAAGGATCCCAGGACGCCGCCTGCGCGATCGGTACGGGGAAGATCGTCCGGAAGCCATGGATCACGTCCGAACCGAGGAGCAGAGGGATGCCGAGTCGCGTGCCATCCACCGCCATCCGCTGCAGCTCGTTCGCTTTGGAAGGATTGCTGACGGAGAGCACCGACCCTGCCATTCCGGCGGCCACTGCTGCTTCGACCATCTTCGGCTGAAGCACGTACGCCTGATGCTCGGGCGGGAGCGCCGACACGTCGATGTCGTCGAAGAGCCCCCCGAGTCCCCCGAAGTACTGGATCAGCTGTCCGACCTTCTCCTCCAGTGTCATCTGAGAGAGCAGATCGTCGACTCGCTCAGCGACGGGAAGTGCGGTGTTGCGGTACGGCGTCGTCATTGTCATTCTCCGCGCCCCGACGCAGTGGGGGCGATCGCCTTCACCACTTCGATGGCAACGGCTTCCGCCTGCGGGACGTACCCGAACATCCCACCGGTCTCGTGGAGGACACCGCGATACCGAAGCGTCCGCACGGGAACGCCGGCGGCCGCCAGCTGACCCGCATAGAACTCCCCCTCCGGACGGAGCGCATCCATCTCGGCCGTCGTGATGAGCGCGGGCGGAAGACCGTCGAACGACGTCGCCAGCCAGGGTGAGAGCAGCGGCTCAGAGTCGGCGTCGGTCCGGCCCCGGTAGGCGTCGAACATCACGCGCATCGCCCGATTCTTGCGAGGTTCTTCGATCCGCCCCACCTGTGCACGGGCCTCCTCTTCGACCGGGAAGTCGTCGCTCGTCCATGCGAAGCCGGCGGGCGCGGTGCGCCCCAGTCCCAGCACGGGATTCATCAGGATCTGCCCGGCGATGAGGGTCGGATGCTCGGCTGCCGCGAGGTGGGTGACCGCTGCCGTCAGGTTGGCGCCTGCACTGCCACCGCCGACGACGATGCGCTTCGGATCGATCCCGTACTCGGCTGCGTGGGCATGGATATGACGGAGTGCGGCGAAGGCCTCGTTCACCGCGTGCGGGAACTTCCGCTCCGGGCTCAGCGAATAGTCCAGGTCGAAGACGACGGCGTCGGCGCGGTCGGCGACGTACCGCAGGAAGTTGTCCTGCCCGTCGGGTGCGCCGACGAAGAAGCCGCCGGCATGGAGATGCAGGAAAGCCGGGCGGGAGCGAGCCGTGGAGTCCGCTCTCTCATACCGCCACAGCGTGCGGACGTCACCTGACAGCGAGAGCTCCTCCGAGGTCACCGCGATGGCGGAGTCGGCGAGGTCCAGCGACGAGTCCGATTCCGCGGACATCTTGTACTTCGTGGCGCGGTCACGCAGCTGCACCAGGAAGGCCTCGGGGCGGAACAGGATCGACAGGAGCATCTTCAGCCCCGGCTTGGGGCCGGCAGATTCCTCGGATGCGAGCTCGTCCGTCCGCGCGACCAGCCATTCGTCGAGTTGGCCGTCTCGCCAGTGGGGAGTCGACGTCTTGATGTGCACGTCGGATCCGTTGACGACGACTCGATCACCCTCATCAAGAAGTCGCTCGAGCACGTCTTCGCCGTACGTGCGCTCCGTGTCGGACGCCATCTGATCCTCCTCGACTGCCGATGGGCCGCGTTGCTCGACTTCGAGAACCTGCGGACCGCTCCGCGTAAATCTTGCTGGACTTATATTTTAGACCCATGGTTGCGTGCCGTGACCACACCGCACCGCGCAGCTTCTATCCTTGAGCGAACCCGACCTTTCGTCGCGAGCAGCAAGGCAGATCGACATGGCAACACCCAAAGCACCTCCTCGCAAGCGGGGCCCGTATGCGAAGACCGCGCAGACCCGGCAGCGTGCGGTCGATGCTGCGATCGAACTGTTCTCGTCGACGGGGTTCCGCGGCGCGACCCTCACCGACGTCGCCGAGCGGATCGGCATGACGCTCACCGGACTCCAGCACCACTTTCCCGACAAGGACTCGCTCCTAGCCGCGGTGCTCGAGGAGAGGGATCGCCGGTCCCGCGAAGAGGGGCCGATCGAGCTCGGCGATGAGGCGACCGAGAGGCTGATCCAGATCGCGATCCGGAATGTCGGAAGCCCCGAGCTCACGGAGCTCCACTGTGTGCTCTCGGCCGAGGCCACCTCTGCCGACCATCCGGCCCACAGCTACTTCGCCGACAGGTATCGCAGGGAGCGCGAAGCCGGCACACGGTACTTCCAGCGACTCATCGACCAGGGCCTGCTCGGAGATGCCGTACCGGCCAGCAGCCTCGCGGCCATGCTCATCTCGATGTCCGACGGCCTCCAACTGCAGTGGCTTCTCGACCGCGATTCGATCGATCTCGCGGCCGAGATGCGCAGATTCCTCACCGGAGTCATCCCGGCGATCGCGGAGGGCGCGCCACCTGCCGGCTGACAGCACCCTGCGCGTCATTCGCCCCGCGATGCCGCCATCAGCGCCTCGACGTCCTCACGCGCGACGGAATCTCCGAGAAGGTTCACGATCTTCTGCCACGGCAGAGACCCGACCACGCGCAGTGCGGCAGGAGCAGCCATCGCCCGCAGCAGGTCCGAGTCCAGCGTGTCGAGCAGCACCGGCCCCACGATGGGATGCTCGAACCACTCCTGCGCGGTCGATCCCAGCGTCAGCTCGCGGATGATCAGGTCGCCCGCGATATCGATGGTCGCCTCGGCCTCGACTGCGAGGGCATCACGCCCGAGAATCACCCGGTAAGCGCCAGGGGTGACCACCCAGTCGCCCTCCTGGACGTCCCAGTAGGCGAACGCCCGTCGATCGAGTTCGAGCTCGACGTCGACCGATCTACCCGCAGCGACGTGCACCTTCCGGAAGGCGCGCAGTTCGCGGGCGCTGCGCTGCACCACGCCCAGACCTGACGCATCCACATACACCTGGACGACATACGAGCCGTCGCGGCCCCCGTGTTCTCCACCCGCACCCGCGCCGTCGCGGTGTCGTCACCGGTGACCTCGACAGAGAACTCCGACGTGCGGAAGGTCGTGTAGCTCAGCCCGTGACCGAAGGGGTAGCGCACCGGGATGCCGCGGGTGGCGTACCAGCGATACCCGACGAGGGTGCGCTCCCCGTAGATGACGTGTCCTTGCTCGCCCGGGAAATTGCCGAATGCCGGGGTGTCCTCGATGCGGAGCGGTATCGTCTCGGCGAGACGCCCCGCCGGATTCACCACTCCGAAGACGACGTCGGCGATCGCGCCCCCGCCGGCCTGACCGAGAAGGAACCCGTCGACGATGGCGTCGACCTGGTCGTGCCACCCCTCCACTCCGACCACCCCACCGTGGGAGAGCACCACGACCGTCTTCGCGGCCGCAGCGGACACTGCGCGGATCAGTTCGATCTGCTCCTGCGGGAGTTCGATCGTCGTGCGGTCAGACCCTTCCGTCTCATCGGCGTCGGCGAGCCCCGCGAACACCACCGCGACGTCGGCGCGCGATGCGGCGTGCACCGCTTCGGCGCGCAGCGCCTCGTGATCTCCGTTGCCGTCGAGAGTGAAACCCGGCGCGAACTCGACGGCTGTGCCGATCTCGGCGACCTGATCGAGGAAGGCATCGGTCCGCACGGCATTGACGTGGGAGCTTCCCCCGCCTTGGAACCTCGGAGTGCGTGCGAACTCGCCGATCACCGCGACCCGCGAGTCGTGCGCCAGAGGCAGAGCGCCGTCGTTCTTCACCAGCACGATGCTCGCCGCCGCGACCTCGCGAGCGAGCGCGTGATGGGCATCGAAGTCGGCGTCACCTTCGGCGACCGACCCCCATTCGGTGAGCTTCAGCAGTCGCGCCACGCTCCGATCTATCGCGGACTCCTCGATGTCGCCTGCCGCGAGCGCCGCCTGAATCTCACCGACGCTGCGCCCCCGGGTGCCGGGCATCTCGAGATCGAGGCCCGCGGCGACGGAGACCGCGGGGCGGTGAACGGCCCCCCAGTCCGAGACGACGACGCCGTCGAAGCCCCACTCCTCGCGCAGCACGTCATTGAGCAGCCAAGGGTTCTCCGAGGCGTAGACGCCGTTGATCCTGTTGTAGGCGCACATGACCGTCGCCGGCTTCGCATCCTTCACGACACGCTCGAACGCCGGGAAGTAGATCTCGCGCAGCGTGCGCTCGTCGACCTCAGCGCTCACCCGCATGCGATCGGTCTCCTGGTTGTTCGCGGCGAAGTGCTTCACCGACGACCCCGTGCCGGTGGACTGCATGCCGCGCACGTATGACACTCCCAGGGACCCGGCGAGCAGCGGGTCCTCGGAGAAGTACTCGAAGTTGCGTCCGCACAGCGGCGATCGCTTGATGTTGACGCCCGGGCCCAGCACCACGTCGATGCCGAACGCGCGTGCTTCCTGCCCGAGTGCCTCGCCGACCTTCGCAGCCAGATCGGGATCCCACGACGAGCCGACGGCGACCGCCGGCGGGAAGCAGGTGGCCGGCTCACTGGGCTGGAACCCGAGCGCGTCGCCGCCGTTCAGCTGTGCGCGCAGCCCGTTCGGTCCGTCCGACATCCGTACGGAGCGTACGCCCTCGTCCTCGAGCGCATTCGTGGTCCACGTGTCGCGACCCGAGAGCAGCGTCACCTTCTGCTCGACGGTCAGCGACTCAACGGTGGGCAGGTTCGGAACAGACATGTCAGTCATCACTCCTTCGTGTGCGGGTCTCCACGGCGCAGTGGGTCTCTGACGACCTTAGATGAAATTCACCCATGTGTGCGTAATCGACTGAATCGTCCTGCGCCGACCTTCTCCGCCGCAACGCCTCACACGCGCAGCGTGGTGAGCCCGCCGTCGACGGTGAGGACCGTTCCGGTGGTGGATGCGGCACGCGGCGACGCGAGATTTGCGACGCCGAACGCGATCTCGTCTGCGGTGACCAGGCGCCCCATGGGCTGACGTCCGCGAAGGTTCGCCGCCGTCGCCTCCGGGTCGTCTGCGGCTGCGAGCAGGCGCTGCACCCAGGGCGTGTCGGCCGTGCCGGGAGCGATGGCGTTGACGCGGATGCCGTCGGCGAGATGATCGGCGGCCATCGCAAAGGTCAGGCTGATCACGGCGCCCTTGGTCGCGCTGTAGAGCGCACGGTTGGGCAGTCCGTTCGTCGCACCGACCGAGGCGGTGTTCACGATCGCCGCTGCGCGGGACGTGCGGAGCCATGGAAGCGCTGCCCGGGTGACGCGAGCGATGCCGACGACATTGATGTCGTACACACGGTGCCACTCATCATCGCTGTTCGCGGCGACGTCACCGGCGGCGCCGATGCCGGCGTTGTTGACCAGCACGTCGATGCCGCCGAGCGACTCGGCGATGCGACCGATCGCCGCCCGCACGGAGGCGTCGTCGGAGAGGTCTGCCACTTCGGCGTGCAGGTCGAGTCCGAGCGCGGGGGCGTCCCGGTCGATGACCGCGACGCGCGCGCCCCGACGCGTCAACTCTGCGGCGGTCGCCGCGCCGATGCCGCTGGCGCCGCCGGTGACGACGGCGACGAGGCCTGTGAAGTCGGTCATGCTGTCAACCTCCGATGGTCACGTGGAATTTCGGGCCTGCGCCCGAGCCTGAGGGACGCTCTCCTGCGAGGATCGCCGGGAGGTCTTCGAGTGTCAGGGTCGCCGCGACCAACGGTCGGGGGTCGACCGCTCCGGCCGCGTAGGACTCGACGGTGCCGGCTAGTCCCGGCGATGCGCTCAGCACGCCGACCGCGGTGACGTCTTTGAGCGCGAGTTCACGGGTGTCGATGAGGCTGGGTGTTCCGGCCAGGCCGACGTAGACCACGCGCCGGCCGGGCTCGACCAGATGCAGGGCCTTCGCGGGAAGGTGGGGGGCGTTGGATGCCTCGATCACGGCATCCCAGGGCAGGTCGGGCAGGGTCTGTTCGGTCCAGACGTCGTCGAACCCGATCGCGCGGGCGAACTCGAGGGAGCGTTCGCTGCGTCCGAGGAGGTGAACCTCGGCGCCGGCGGCCTTCGCGAACAGTCCGCACAGCAGGCCGATGGTGCCGGGGCCGAGCACGAGGCATCGCTCGCCCGGCTTCAGCGCGGCGGCTTCGACGGATCGGAAGGCGTTGCCGCCCGGCTCGACCATCGCGCCCATCGCGTCGTCGACGGTGTCGGGCAGTCGGTGCAGGGACGTCACCGGCACGGCCACCTGTTCGGCGAGCGCTCCCGGCCGTCCGTCGCGGATGCCGAGTTCGTCACGGAGTTCGCACACGTGCTGGAGTCCCTGCGCGCAGCGTCGGCACCGCCCGCAGCCGAGCATGGTGTCGCCGGTGACGCGTGTGCCCAGCCACGAGGCATCCATCCCGTCGCCGACGGCCGAGACGACACCCATCCATTCGTGCCCGATCCTCACCGGGAAGGTGGTGTGGCGGGTCTCGTAGTACGCCATGTCGCCGGTGAACAGCTCCATGTCGGTGCCGCAGATCCCCGCGCGCTTCACGTCGACGACGACGTCGCCGGGCGCGGCGACGGGCGGTTCGACGTCCTGCACCTCGGCGTGACCGGGGCCGGTGATGACGAGGGCTTTCATCGGGGTGTGAGCACCGTCTGGCGCTGGGTGCCGAGGCCGTCGATGCCCAGGGTCATCACGTCACCTGCCTGCAGCCAGATCTGGGGGGAGAAGCCCATGCCGACGCCGGGAGGGGTGCCGGTGTTGATGAGGTCGCCGGGCTCGAGCACCATGAACTGGCTGATGTAGTGGACGATGAAGTACGGGTCGAAGATCATCGTCGAGGTCGACCCGGTCTGCCGGCGGGTGTCGTTCACGTCGAGCCACATGCCGAGGTCGGTGACGCTCTCGACCTCGTCCTGGGTGACCAGCCACGGGCCTGCGGGGTTGAAGGTCTCGGCGGACTTGCCCTTGAGCCACTGCCCACCGCGCTCCATCTGGAACGCGCGCTCCGAGACATCGTTGACGAGCACCCAGCCCGCGATGTGGTCACGGGCGTCCTCGACGCTGTCGAGGTAGCTGGCGCGGGTACCGATCACGATGCCGAGCTCCACCTCCCAGTCGGGCTTGGTCGCGCCGCGCGGGATGCGCACGTCGTCGTTCGGGCCGACGAGGGTGTTGGGCGACTTGGTGAACAGGATCGGCTCACTCGGCACGGCCTGCCCGGTCTCGGCGGCGTGGTCGGAGTAGTTCAAGCCGACGCAGATGATCTGGTGCGGGCGGGCGATCGGGGCGCCGATGCGCTGATCGCCGATCGGCTGCCCACCGGTCGCGGCGCGCTCGGCGACGACCGGCGCGATGCGGTCCAGTCCGCCGTCACCGAAGAAGGCCTCGTCGAAGTCGGTGACGACGTCGGACAGGTCGACGTAGCGGTCGTCGCCGATCAGTGCGGCAGGCTTCTCGACGCCGGGTGCGCCGATACGCAGGAGCTTCATGCGGTTTCCTCCAGGGATGGTGCGGGCTGTGGTGTTCCAGCCCACAGATTCGGGTGGATGCCGCGGTGCCCGGTCCGTACCGTGAACAGGCGTCCCGAGAGCGGGTGCGCGGCGAGGTCCTCGGGGCTCATCCCCTCGGTGGCGGTGGTGATCACGAGGGTGTCGAGGTCGGGACCGGCGAACACCGGACACGACGTGTTCGGGGCGGGCACGTCGACTCTGCCGACGACGTCGCCTCCGGGTGAGATGCGGATGACTCTCCCCTCACCCCACAGCGCCACCCACAGGTGGTCGTCACTGTCGATCGTCATGCCGTCGGGGTAGCCCTCGGTGATCTCGAGGAACACCCGGCGTTCCCCGGTCGCACCGGTGGCGGGGTCGTAGTCGCGCACGTGGATGCGGCGGGCAAGCGTGTCGATCGAATACAGGGTGCGACCGTCCCGGGTCCACGCGAGACCGTTCGACAGGCCGAGGTCGTCGTCGAGCACGGTCGCAGCGCCCTCGGCGTCGATCTGCAGCAGCAGCTCACCGCCGGGTCCCTTCGTGCCGGCGACGAAGCGGCCGGCGGGGTCGGCCTTGCCGTCGTTGAACCGACGATCCTCACCTTCGACGAGGTCGGGACCCGACGTGATCGTGCCGTCGACACTGCGCGTGTGGAGGCGCCGGGTGCCGGCGACCAGCCACTCCCCCGCCGCCGAGATGGCGACGGCACCGGCGGTGTCGGGAAAGTCGACGTGCTCGACGATGTCGATCGCGCCGCCGTGCGCGAACCGGCCCTGATAGACGACACCGGCCATGATGTCGACCCACAGGATGCGCCCCCTGATCGGATCCCATGTCGGCCCCTCGGCGAGGAAGTGCGAGGTGCCGGTGGCCACCCTTGGGGTCCCGAGCGAGGGGACCTCGGCGTACGAACTCATCCGGGAACCTCCGTGAGGGTGTCGTCGAGCACCTGCAGGATGTGCCGGTAAGGCTTTCCTGTGGCGCGGGTCATCCCCAACTCGCAGGTGCGGTTGAGCGAAGCGTGCACCTCGGACCCGGCGTCTGCGACGTCGGCCGCTTCCGGGCGGGTGGCGGCGTGGGTGAGTTCGGGATGCAGCATGCCCCGGTCGCCGGCGAACCCGCAGCATCCCCAATGGTCGGGGACGACCACCGTCTCGGCGGCAGCGGCGGCGACACGGGTGAGTGCCGGATTGATCCCGAGATGGGTGGACGAACACGTCGGGTGCACGGTGACCGAGGCCACCTTCTGCCCGGCGGGCAGGTGCGGGAGGACGTGCTCGTCGACGAACGCGACCGCATCGATGACACGGATGTTCGCCTGCCCCGCCGCATCGAGAAGAACCTCCAGCCCCTCGGTGCAACTCGACGCATCGCATACCACGGGGAGCCGTCCCCCATCGGTCGCACGAAGGAGGGATGCCGTCACCCGCTCCGTCATCGTCTCGTATCCGTGCGAGAAGCCCTTCGATTTCCACGGGGTGCCGCAGCACAGCGACGGCAGGTCATCCGGGGTGCGCATCGGCACGCCGACGCGTGCGCACAGACGCAGGAATGACTCCGCCGCGCCATCGCCGCCGACCGGACCGAACATCGTGTTCGTGCACGACGAGAAGAACACCGCCACCGGATCTGTCGCCTCGACCGCCCGCCGACGAGCCCCACCACCCGGCAGATCGGCCGTGTAGAGCGGAACGGTGTCGTCACCCAGGATGCTGCGGCCGACGTGCGTCGCGAAGGCAGGAAGACCGGTGGGCACCGTGTTCGCCACGCTCAGCGCGACACCTCCGACCGAGCTGACGGCATCCCATTGCTTGGCCGCGAGGTTCCATCCGGCCTGCGCGAGACCGTTCTGGTTCTCCTTTCGCAGGCGCCGCACGAGGTCGCCGGTGTTGATCAGCACCGGGCACGCGGTCTGGCACATGCCGTCGACCGCGCAGGTCTGCACCCCGTCGTACCCGTACTCCTTCTCCAGAGTGCGGGCCAGGGCCTCGTCGCCCGCGTCACGGGCACGCTGCATCTCGCGGCGCAGCACGATCCGCTCCCGGGGGGTGAGGGTGATGTCCTTCGACGGGCACACCGGCTCGCAGTACCCGCACTCCACGCACCGATCCACTTCCGACTCGACGGTCGGGGCGGTCTTCAGGTGCCGTGTATGCGCGTGGGGATCATCGGTCAGCAGCACGCCCGGATTGAGGGTCATGCCCGGATCGATGAGCCGCTTCACCTCCCACATCACCGCGTACAACTCGTCGCCGTACTGCCGGCGCACGAACGGGGCCATGATCCGGCCGGTGCCGTGCTCGGCCTTCAGTGTGCCGCCCCGCGCGAGCACGAGGGCGACCACGTCTTCGGTGAACGCCTCGTACCGGGCCAGCAGCGACGGGTCGTCGAAGCGTTCGTTGACGAGGAAGTGGATGTTGCCGTCCTTCGCGTGACCGAAGATCACGCTCCCCTCGTACCCGTGACGCTCGAACAGGGCGATGAGCTGCTCACAGGTCTCACCGAGCCGCTCGACCGGCACGGCGATGTCCTCCAGCAGCGCCGTCGTCCCCGACGGGCGGGCGCCCGCGACGGCCGTGAACAGGCCCTTGCGGATGTGCCACAGTTGCGCCCGAGTCGCCGCATCACTCGTCAACGCGGCGGACTGGACAAGAGGCAGGGCGTGCAGCGCCCCGGCCGCGGCGGTGGTGCGGGCGTCGAGGGCAGCCTCGGACTCCTCCTGGAACTCGACCAGCAGCGCCGCGTGATCGACCACCACGAGGCCGGTCAGGTCGGCGGTCGCCTCCGGGTCGCGCTGCGCGACGCGCAGGGATGCCGCATCCAGCAGCTCGATCGTCGCGAACCCCGCGTCGACCAGGGCCGGGAGGGCCGCGGTCGCGTCACGCAGGTTCGCGAACACCAGCAGCCCGGTGGCGAGATTCGGCTTCACCGGCAGGGTGCGGAACGTCGCCTCCGCCACGAACGCGAGGGTCCCTTCGGAACCCACCACGAGGTGGGTGAGGATCGCGAGCGGGTCGTCATGGTCGAGGAACGAGTTCAGGCCGTACCCCATGGTGTTCTTGATCGCATGCAGCGTCCGCAGCGTCGCGACCGATTCCGGGTCGCCGCGGAGGCGGTCGCGCAGGGTGAGGAGCCCGGCATGGATCTCAGGCTCCGCAGCCGCGAACCGCTCCGCAGCATCAGCGGCGCCGGTGTCGATCACGGTGCCCGACGGCAGCACCAGCACCGCTGATTCCAGGGTGCGGTACGCGTTCGCATGGGTGCCGCACGACATGCCCGAGGAATTGTTCGCGATCACCCCGCCGATCGTGCACGCGATCTCACTCGCCGGATCCGGTCCGAGCTTGCGCCCGCGACGAGCGAGCCGTGTGTTCACCGCACGCACCGTCGCGCCCGGCTGCACCCGCACCCGCTCCCCGTCGTCCAGCACGTCGATGCGGCGGAAGTGGTGGCGGGTGTCGATCAGCACCTGGTCGGTGCCGGCCTGGCCCGACAAGCTCGTCCCGCCCGACCGGAACGTCACCGGCGCACCGGCATCGCGTGCGGCGGCCATCACCCGGGCGACCTCATCGACATCGGTCGGGGTTACCACCGCCCGCGGGGTCAGCAGATAGTGCGACGCGTCATGCGCACCCGCCAGCCGGTCGGTCGCACGCGTGCCGACGGCAGCACCGACCGCCGCGATCGCCGCGATCAGCGCCGGATCGACCGGCGCCAGCATCGTCGAGCCTGAGGCGCCGCGGTCAGTGCGACTCACGCGACACCTTCGACCCGGAAGACCCGACGAGGAAGTCGAGATCTGCACCCTGATCGGCCTGCAGCACGTGGTCCACGTACAGCCGCTCCCACCCACGCCGCGGCGCCGCGTACCCGTCCAGGGTTGCCTGGTTCGGTGTCCGGGTCGCCAGCTCCTCGCCCGGCACGTCGAGATCGAGGCGCCCGCCGCGGACGTCGAGGCTGATCCAGTCCCCCGTCTGAACCAGCGCCAGCGGCCCACCGGCGGCGGCTTCGGGAGTCACGTGCAGCACGACCGTGCCGTACGCGGTGCCCGACATGCGGCCGTCGCAGATGCGCACCATGTCGCGCACCCCCTGCTCCAGCAACTTCTGCGGCAGCGGCATGTTCGACACCTCAGGCATCCCGGGATATCCCTTCGGCCCGCATCCGCGCAGCACCATCACACTGTCGGCATCGATGTCGAGATCCGGGTCGTCGATCCGCGCGTGGAAGTCCTCGATCGAATCGAACACCACAGCCTTGCCCCGATGCTTCAACAGGTGCGGGGATGCCGCGGCAGGCTTGATGATCGCCCCGCCGGGCGCCAGTGACCCACGGAGCACGGTGATCCCCGCCGCCGGCTGCAATGGAGCATCCCGCGGGGTGATCACATCCGCATCCCAGATCTGCGCGTCGTCGAGGTAGTCCACGAAGGGCTCCCCGGTGATCGTCAGCGCCTCGGGGTCGAGCAGATCGCGCACCTCGCGCATCACCGCCAGGAACCCGCCTGCCCGATACAGGTCGTCCATCAGATACCGACCGGCGGGCTGCAGGTTCACCAGCAACGGCACCTGCGCGCCGATCCGATCGAAGTCGTCGATGGTGAGCTCGATGCCGAGACGCCCCGCGATCGCGAGAAGGTGCACCACCGCGTTCGTCGATCCGCCGATCGCGGCGAGTGCGACGATCGCGTTGTGGAAGTTCGCCTTCGTCAGGAACGTCGACGGGCGGCGGTCCTCCGCCACCAGCTGCACCGCGAGGCGGCCGGTCTCATGCGCGGCCTCCAGCAGACGTGCATCCGGCGCGGGGGTCCCCGCAAGCCCCGGAACGATCGTGCCGAGCGCCTCGGCCACGAGCGCCATCGTCGACGCCGTGCCCATCGTGTTGCAGTGGCCCTTCGAGCGGATCATCGACGACTCGCTCCGCAGGAACATCGCCTCACTCAGCGTGCCCGCCCGCACCTCTTCCGACAGCCGCCACACATCCGTGCCGCACCCCAGAGCCTCCCCCGGAAATGCCCCGTGAGCATCGGCCCACCCGGAACCACCACCGCCGGAAGATCGACCGACGCGGCCGCCATCAGCAGCGACGGGATCGTCTTGTCGCACCCACCCAACAGGACCACGCCGTCGATCGGGTTGGCGCGCAGCATCTCCTCGGTCGCCATCGCCGCCATGTTCCGCCAGAGCATCGCCGTCGGACGCACCTGCGTCTCCCCCAGCGACACCACCGGCAGTTCCAACGGGATGCCCCCGGCCTCATAGATGCCGTTCTTCACCGACTGGGCAACCTCGTCCAGGTGCGAATTGCACGGCGTCAGATCCGACGCCGTGTTCGCGATCGCAATCTGCGGGCTGCCGGTGAACGCTGAATCCGGTGCACCGCGACGCATCCATGCGCGGTGGATATAGGCGTTCCGGTCATCGCCCGAGTACCACTCGGAGCTGCGCACATCACTCATCGTCTCAACCTCCGCCGAACTCCGCCGCGCGTCACTACGTCACCGGGCCACGTGCGTCGAGTGTGCTGGACCTCGACGCCGTCGCTCGCCAAGAGCGCACCCTGGTGCCCGCAAGAAGAGTGAGCCGCCGGTGGTGATGACGATGTGTGCCCGTCGCATGCGTCTATCCTTCGGTCGCGTGAATGAGATACGGAACAGCGGCAAATGGCGCCTGGACGGGTGTGCCGGTGGTGACCACGCCATCGAATGGCGCGGATCACCCATGCCCGCCCGCACGGGCCATCGGGGCTCAGCCCTGCCGCCATCGGTGCGGCTCGGGTCGGGTCGATGCAGGTGTCGCCCATGACGTCCTCTCCATAGTCAGCATAAACGAAAATCGTCCGCTCGTGCTTTTTTGGCGGATCCACCGTCCGTATCAGCTTCGCCGATCCTTTGAGCGCGTCAGGCCGAGCAGGCAAGGCTCGGCTGAGCGACCGAAGGGGGCTCGCCTATGGTTGCTCCGGAGCGACGTCAGTCCCAGCGGCGGACAGGAGCCACGTCAGCGCGGAACCGAACGCATCTGGGTCGACGTTGGCTTCCCATCCATGAGGAGCTGGCGAGGTCTCGACAAGCGTGGCATTCGAGTGCATGGCGGCGAAGTCTTGTGTCAGGTCGAACGGGATCGAATCATCCCCTCGCGAGTGAATCACAACGGTTGGGATCCCAAGCGCCAGGCCCCGACACCAGTTGAGTCGGTCGAAATTGAGTGGCTCCGAGACTCCGACAATGGCGCCGGCGCCGCGAGACCCGAGCACCCACGTGACGCACCTGGCGACGAAGGTCGGCAGCCCGGCCGTGCGAACACCATGCCTGATGATTCCTCTCCAGTTCGTGGCCGGAGAGATCAGCGCAAGCCGCTCGAACGCGACCGGATCGTTCCGAAGCAACTCCAGCGCGAGCCCTGCGCCCATCGACCACGCAACGACGTAGACTGCGGTCGCTCCGTGCAATCGGGCGTACGAGATGGCGTCGGCAAGGTCGGTCCACTCCCGTTGACCTAGCGTGGAGGCAGACCGAGGCGGCCCATCCCCCGAACCGCGGTAGCTGATCACTAGCGACGTAAGCCCCACCCGATCCGCAATCTGCACAGACCGGAGGGTCACCAGTCGCGACGTGCGAATTCCCTGCACGTGGATAACCCAAGGCCCCTCGGATGATGTGCCCCGGAAAAGCCAGGCGGGCGATTCGCCACCGTCGCGAAGTGGCACCACCACGTCTTCCCAGTTCGGATCCACTTCATGGGGCCCACCCATGAAGTGGCCCGTCCATTGCGCCTGGAATAGTTCCGTGCTGAGAGGCATGGTCGAGGCGAGCACCCGGCGCACCACTCGCCCTCCGTCGTCGTACACAACCGGGCCAATCATCGCGTGCTGCTGGAACCGCTCACCGAACCACAGACCGTACATTCCCTCGACAATGGTGAGATCGCTTCGCGGCAACTCGAGGCCGTCACCGACGCGGCGTACTGTCACCAGTTCTCGCCGCGGCTCAACACCAACCACGCGTCGCGCCAATGCACGGACGGCAACCCCTGCGCCCACCATGATCGCGAGCGCAAGCGCAAGCGCCGCCGACCCGACGACTACTTTCAAGGTGCGCTCACCGCCCCCGCTGCACTCGACATTCGCACCACGGCAGGCGCGCGCATCTGCCGATCGAGCACTTCGGTGGCAGCGCGAAGCAGGACCCTCTCACGTTTCGTCAGCTCCTGGCTGTTGGCAATGTCGGTTAGTCGAACCGCGAGTCGGTATGTCTCGTGCACAGGATCCTCGTCAGGAATAGGTTTCACGATCATCCCGCGATCAAGACTTGCCTTCGCCAGGAGGCGCCCGAGTGTCGCGTTCATCGATCTGCGGCCGGCGCGGGCGACGGCGAACATGATGATCCCGGCGCACACCAGCACGACGCCCCCGTAGAACGGAATCGTGAACAGCGCTCCGATCGTTTCCACCGACGGCGTGCGCCCCAGGCCCGCGACACGGAGGGTGAGGTAGAGGATCTCGACGAGACTCGCCGCGAGGATCGCCCAGGCACCGATGCGGATGGGGATGTACGGCCTCGGCGTGCGCCCGCGGATTCCGCGTAGCATCCGAATCATGATCAAGATGACGCACCCCATGTAGAGCGATGCGTACGCCCACAAGCCGATCTGTTCCGCCGTCTCCTTGATGAATTCGTCTGTCGTCGATCCGCGATCGGCGATCAGCAGGAAGGGCACCGTGAAGGAGAGGTACATCGCGGGCAGCTCCCAGAGGCTGCGCGGACTGAACCTACTGCCGTCGAGTGTGAGTGCGGCCTGCATGACGAACCAGAAGGCCGTCGTCGCGAGGATGTTCTGGATGAGGTTCGCGATGTTCGTTCCGCCGAGCCAGCCATCCACGATCGACAGCGGGATGACGACGCCGACCATGAAGACGGCTGCGAGTCCCGTGATGGTGGCGATCCAGGTCAGCCGGCTCGACGGCTCGCGTATCGCGGACGGCAAGCGGATCAGCGTGAGCAGCAGCAAAGCCAGGAATGCGACGGCTTCGATGCTGAGAGTCATCAGCCGAACACCGCCTCGTCGTGTCCGTGGCGAGGTCGCAGGAGCAGTCGAGACAGGAGCTGCGAGAGCTTCTCTGCTTCGGCTTCGATCACGAGTTCGGTGTCGGCGAAGTCCAGGTCGAGTTCGAAGTCCGGGGTGACGATGCCTCTCGCGAGCACGGTCTGGCCAGCGCGGACATGGACCTCGGGTTGAGCGGAGACGGAATCCTGTCGAGCCGATCGGTCATGACGCGGATTCGGTCCTTGTCGATCTGACGAATGGGGGTGTCTCCGAACTCAGGGATCAGGTACCCGTCGACCTTGCTCTTGTACGAGCGGATCGTCCCAACGGCTCGGCGCTTTCCACTGCGGTTGGGTTCGACGCGGATGTGGGCGATCCAGCGACCCGCGTACTCGGTGAACCCGATCGAACGAGCTCGCTCCACCTCCGCCTCTGCTCGCCGCCGAGCCGCAAGCACGGCGGGCTGCTCCCACTCGTGTCGCGCGATCCTGGTGTGCATGCTGGCGAGCCAAGTGCGCGCGTCCGTCTTCGTCAGAAACGTCAGCGGCTTGTCGTCCTCGGTACGCGCGGTGTATGTCTCGCCGTCCGGGGCGGGATAGCGCGCCTGCCAGCGGCCGGATGGAAGCTTGCGAAGACTCCCCCAGGCTTCTCTCCGACCCGACGACGTCTCGCTACGTGCGGTCCCCATCATGGCCTCCCGTGGTCACGAGCGGACTCACGTGGACACCCGTGCCACTCCGTGCCACTGCGCATCGTGGGACCCTTAGAACACCTTCTGATCGGGCATTTCCCCGAATCGGCAGCACGTGAAGTGGCACGATATGGCACGAGTCCGATGGCACGTCGAAGCCGAATTCCGGATCCTGAGCCACCCCGCTCTACCCACGAAGGTGGGCGCGTGCCACCCCCGTGCCACACCGAACGGCCATTCCTGTTCATTGCTGTCCTCCTCTGTCTCTCGAGAGAAGGCACAAGAGAGGCCCGAATCCGCAGAATCCTGCGAATCCGGGCCTCTCACCAGCCGTTTCGGGCCTGAGTCAGAATCAGGAGGTCAGAAGTCCCAGTCCTCGTCTTCGGTGGCCTCGGCCTTGCCGATGACGTACGACGAGCCAGAGCCCGAGAAGAAGTCGTGGTTCTCGTCGGCGTTCGGCGACAGGGCCGACAGAATCGCCGGGTTCACGTTCGTGACCGTCGCCGGGAACATCGCCTCGTAGCCGAGGTTCATGAGGGCCTTGTTCGCGTTGTAGTGCAGGAACTTCTTGACGTCCTCGGTGAGGCCGACGGCGTCGTAGAGGTCCTGCGTGTACTGCACCTCGTTGTCGTAGAGCTCGTACAGCAGCGAGAACGTGTAGTCCTTGATGTCGTCGCGCGTGGCCTGGTCGACCTTCTCGAGCCCCTTCTGGAACTTGTAGCCGATGTAGTAGCCGTGCACGGCCTCGTCGCGGATGATGAGGCGGATGAGGTCTGCCGTGTTGGTGAGCTTCGCACGGCTCGACCAGTGCATCGGCAGGTAGAAGCCCGAGTAGAACAGGAACGACTCGAGCAGCGTCGAGGCGACCTTGCGCTTGAGGGGCTCGTCGCCGCGGTAGTACTCCATGACGATCTGCGCCTTGCGCTGCAGGTTCTCGTTCTCGATCGACCAGCGGAACGCCTCGTCGATCTCCTTCGTCGAGCACAGCGTCGAGAAGATCGACGAGTACGACTTCGCGTGCACCGACTCCATGAACGCGATGTTCGTGTAGACGGCCTCCTCGTGCGGCGTCAGCGCATCGGGGATGAGCGAGACCGCACCCACCGTGCCCTGGATCGTGTCCAGCAGAGTGAGCCCCGTGAACACCCGCATCGTGAGGGTCTGCTCCTCGGGGGTGAGCGTGTTCCACGACTGGATGTCGTTGGACAGCGGCACCTTCTCGGGCAGCCAGAAGTTGTTCACGAGGCGGTTCCACACCTCGAGGTCCTTGTCGTCCTGGATGCGGTTCCAGTTGATGGCCTGGACGTGGTCCAGGAGCTGCAGCTTCTCAGCCATTGTTCCTTCGTTCTACGAGATCAGGGTCTCGGTATGCCGGCTTCGCCGGCTACTCGACCAACGGGGTGGTGGAGCGTCACAGCATGCAGCTGACGCACTCGCTCATGTCGGTTCCCTCGAGCGCGAGCTGCCGCAGGCGGATGTAGTAGATCGTCTTGATGCCCTTGCGCCACGCGTAGATCTGGGCCTTGTTGATGTCGCGGGTTGTCACGGTGTCCTTGAAGAACAGCGTGAGCGACAGGCCCTGGTCCACGTGCTGGGTCGCGGCGGCGTAGGTGTCGATGACCTTCTCGTAGCCGATCTCGTACGCGTCCTGGTAATACTCCAGGTTCTCGTTCGTCATGAACGGCGCCGGGTAGTAGACGCGGCCGAGCTTGCCTTCCTTGCGGATCTCGATCTTCGAGGCGATCGGGTGGATCGAGCTCGTCGAGTTGTTGATGTACGAGATCGAACCGGTCGGCGGCACCGCCTGGAGATTCTGGTTGTAGATGCCGTGCTCCTGGATGGCGGCCTTCAGCGCCTTCCAGTCGTCCTGCGTCGGGATGTGGATGCCGGCGAACAGCTCCTCCACCCGCGCGGTCTGCGGAACCCATTCCTGATCGATGTACTTGTCGAAGAACGTGCCCGACGCGTACGTGGAATCGGCGAAGCCCTCGAACGCCTGCCCCCGCTCCTGCGCGATGAGGTTCGACGCGCGCAGCGCGTGGAACAGCACCGTGTAGAAGTAGATGTTCGTGAAGTCCAGGCCCTCTTCCGAGCCGTAGTGCACGTGCTCGCGCGCGAGGTAGCCGTGGAGGTTCATCTGGCCGAGGCCGATGGCGTGCGAGCGGTCGTTGCCGTCTTCGATCGAGCGCACCGACGAGATGTGACTCTGGTCGCTCACCGCGGTCAGCGCCCGGATCGCGGCCTCGACGGTCGCGGCGAGGTCCTTGCCGTCCATCGCCAGGGCGATGTTCATCGACCCGAGGTTGCAGGAGATGTCCTTGCCGATCTGGTCGTACGAGAGGTCCTCGTTGTAGGTCGTCGGGGTGTTGACCTGCAGGATCTCCGAGCAGAGGTTGGACATGTTGATCCGGCCCTTGATCGGGTTGGCCCGGTTCACCGTGTCCTCGAACATGATGTAGGGGTAGCCCGACTCGAACTGGATCTCGGCGATCGTCTGGAAGAACTCGCGCGCGTTGATCTTCGTCTTCTTGATGCGCGCGTCGTCGACCATCTCGCGGTACTTCTCGGTGACCGAGATGTCGCCGAACGGCACACCGTAGACGCGCTCGACGTCGTACGGGGAGAACAGGTACATGTCCTCGCCGTTCTTGGCGAGCTCGAACGTGATGTCGGGGACGACCACGCCGAGGGAGAGCGTCTTGATGCGGATCTTCTCGTCGGCGTTCTCGCGCTTGGTGTCGAGGAACCGCATGATGTCGGGGTGGTGGGCGTTGAGGTAGACCGCACCGGCGCCCTGACGCGCACCCAGCTGATTGGCGTAGCTGAAGCTGTCTTCGAGCAGCTTCATGACCGGGATGATGCCGCTGGACTGATTCTCGATCTGCTTGATCGGCGCGCCCGACTCGCGGATGTTCGAGAGCAGGAGGGCCACGCCGCCGCCGCGCTTGGACAGCTGGAGAGCGGAGTTGATGCCGCGGGCGATCGACTCCATGTTGTCTTCGATGCGCAGGAGGAAGCACGAGACCAGCTCGCCGCGCTGCGCCTTGCCGGTGTTGAGGAAGGTGGGAGTGGCCGGCTGGAACCGGCCGGAGATGATCTCGTCGACCAGCAGCAGAGCGAGCTTCTGGTCGCCGTCGGCCAGGCCCAGCGCGGTCATCACCACGCGGTCCTCGAAGCGCTCGAGGTACCGCTTGCCGTCGAAGGTCTTGAGCGTGTAGCTCGTGTAGTACTTGAACGCACCCAGGAATGTCTCGAAGCGGAACTTCTTGCCGTAGGCGTGGTCGTTGATCTTCTGGATGAACTCGAACGGGTACTTGGCCAGCACCTCGGGCTCGTAGTACTGCTTCTCGACGAGGTAGTCGAGGCGCTCCTTGAGCGAGTGGAAGAACACCGTGTTCTGGTTGACGTGCTGCAGGAAGTACTCGCGCGCCGCGCGCTTGTCGGCGTCGAACTGGATCTTGCCGTCGGCGTCGTACAGGTTGAGCATGGCGTTCAGGGCGTGGTAATCCATCCCCTCGAAACGCGGGTCGGCCTTGAAGCCGTTCTCCGTCACTGCTGTATCCACAGGTTTTCCAATCCTTCGCTCACGCGATCTACGTCTTCGGGCGTGCCGAACAGTTCGAGCCGGTACAGGTGCGGCACGTGGCACTTGCGGCTGATGATGTCGCCGGCGAGGCAGTAGTGCTCGCCGAAATTGGTGTTGCCGGCCGAGACGACGCCCCGGATCAGGCTGCGGTTGCCCTCGTCGTTGAGGAACCGGATCACCTGCTTGGGAACGGCGCCCTTCTCGACGCCCCGGCCCTGCCCTCCCCCATAGGTCGGAGTGATCAGGATGTAGGGCTCGTGGACGATGAGCTGCGGATCCGTCGAATGCAGCGGGATCCGCAGCGACCTCATGCCGAGCTTCTCCACGAACCGGGCGGTGTTGCCCGAGATGCTCGAGAAGAAGACGACAAGCGGTGCCTGAGTGGCGACAGTGCTCATGATCATTCCCGCGGGTCGTACACCCCTGGGTCGGTGAGTGAGCGCCGTCGGACTAGGCGAGACGAGCGGCGAGCTCGTCGATCTTGTCGGGGCGGAAGCCCGACCAGTGGTCTTCATCGGTGATGACGACCGGCGCCTGGAGGTAGCCCAGCGCCTTGACCTGCTCGAGGGCCGCGGGGTCCTCCGAGAGGTCAAGGATCTCGTAGTCGATGCCCTTCGAGTCCAGCGCGCGGTAGGTCGCGTTGCACTGCACGCAGGAAGGCTTCGTGTAAACCGTGATCGTCATAAGATCCGACTCCCCTCACATCACATCCGGTTTGGTTTCCGGCAGTCCCCCCGCCGGGAGACCAATACTACATATGGGTACGGACATTCGTCTGCACCACAAGGGATAGTAGTTACATCCGTGTAGTTTTCCACCGCCATCCCCACCCAGACCACAGGTTCTCCACCGTTCCATCCACAGCCGCGGGCCTCGTGCGCGGCTCGGAAATGCCCGGTATCCCGCGCGTTTCTGCCGCCGCCGCGGCATCCATCCACAGGTTCGACGCTAGGCGGCGGTTCCGACATCGGATCTGCCTGTGGAAAGCGCCCCCGGCGTGTCGCGCGCGTGTCGCGGGGTCGGCCGCCGCGGAGACCGGGGGTGCCTGCGGGTAACGTTGATCTGTGGCGGGCTACTCGGATCTCCTGCGCACCCCGGGCGTGGGGCGCATCATCGCCGCTCAGCTGACGGCGCGGTTCCCGAACGGCATGACGAGCCTCGCCGTGCTGCTGCACATCGAGCACGTGACGGGTTCGTACGGCGCGGCCGGCCTCGTGCTGGCGGCCGTCTCGGTCGGTCAGGCGATCGCGGGCCCCGTCACCAGTCGCTGGATGGGCATCTGGGGCATGCGCAAGGTGCTCACGATCACCCTCACGATCTGCGCGATCGCCATCACGGTGATCGCGCTGGTGCCGATGGTGCTGCCGGCGTACATCGCCCTGGGCGTGATCGCGGGTCTGTCGACACCGCCCGTGCAGTCGGCGGCGCGCACGATCTATCCGAAGCTCGTCACGTCGCGCCAGCTCACGCCGCTGTTCTCCTTGGATGCCTCGCTGCAGGAGATCATCTGGATCATCGCACCGGTGCTCATCACGTTCGTGGCCACGCAGATCGGCACCGTCGAGGCGCTCCTGCTGATCGTGGTGATCCTCGTCGCGGGCGGCGCCTGGTTCATCCTCTCCCCCGAGGTCGGCCGCGTGCGCATCCCGCGCAGCCGCCGGCGGCTCGGGCTCGTGCTCACCAAGCCGCCCGTGGTGCTGGCGACCGCTGTCGGGTTCCTCCTCATCGGCGCGTGCGCGGCGGTCGAGGCGGGCGTGGTCGCGACCTTCGACCACGGCGGGCTCGAGGCAGGTCTGGTGCTCGCGGTCTTCTCGATCGGGAGCCTCGCGGGCGGACTCGGCTTCGGACACCTCCCGATCGGCCCCTGGGCGATGGCCCGGCGCATGGCGATCGTGGCCGCCGGCCTCGCGCTCACCATGATCTCGCTCGACGTGTGGTGGCTCGGCGGCACCCTCTTCCTCGCCGGCATCGGCATCGCGCCGGCGTTCGCCGTGATGTTCGCCATGACCTCGGTGAGCGTGAAGTTCAGCGAGACCGCCGAGGCCTACGGGTGGATCGGCACCGGCCAGCTCATCGGGGCCGCGGCGGGCTCGGCCGTGGCCGGGTTCCTCATCGACGGGGTGGGCGCCTCGGGCGCGTACGTCGCGGCCACCGCCTTCGCGGTCGCCGCGCTCATCGTGTCGGCCGTGTTCGTGCGCGGATTCCCCGATCTGCGCGGCCGCGACGCGAGCCCCATCCCCGACACGGAGCCCGTGCAGACCATCACCTGACCGCCCTCAGCGGACGCCGCCCGACCCTTCTCAGCTGAGTCGCCGCAGCACCTCGCACAGTGCGAGCGCGTACGCGTCGGCAGGCTCCGGATGCTCGAACACGAGCCGTTCGCCGCTGCGCAGAACGATCTCGACCTCGTAGGCATCGGGCAGGCGCCGAAGCGCCCGGAACGAGCCCTGCAGGAGCTCTCGCAGCTGGTGCTCGTGCGGCAGCCAGACCGCGTCTTCGGTCGCGACCGAGTCGAGGGCCCACTCGGTGGTCCCGTTGAAGGCGAGGATGCGCCCCGTCGGGTACTCCCGCGGCTCCACCGTCATCTCGCTCACCGTGAACACGTCGGCGTCGAACTCCGGCTCGTCCAGCTGGAACCGATCCCCGGATCGTGGATGCCACACCAGGCCGGCATCCCGCAGGGCACGCGCCAGGTCCGTGGAGATCATGCCCCCATCATGCCGCGCGAGGGACGGGGATGCCGCTCCCGGCCGTCAGCCGGCGATCACGGGGTGCTGCACCTGCGCTGTGACATCGAGGGTCACGTCCAGGAAGTCGGGGATGACCGTGAGCAGGTCCGCGGCGAGATCGTCGGTGGACGGCACGGTGCCGTCCGAGGTCGCCACCGCCACGACGGCGGTCGTGCCGGTCCAGGTGATGCCGCCCACGCTCCCCGTCGGGTCGGCCTCCAGCCAGTCGATCGTGGTATCGCGGATCACGTTCGTCCAGTGCGTGAGCGCCACCGTCACGACGGTGTTCAGCGCGAGGGGGATGACGATGATCACCGACAGCACGGCGACGATCGTGTACGCGCGCCGCCGGTTGGCGAAGCGCGAGGACTCCTCCCCGCGGGCGTAGCCGGCGAGCGTGAACACGATGCTGCCGGCGATGACGAGCGAGACCACGTTCGAGGCGAACAGCAGGAACGCGCCGATCGCGGCATCCCACGCACCCTGCCCGGCGCACACCCCCACCACGCCCAGCGGCGGCACGAGCGAGATCGATATCGCGACGCCGGGGAGCACGGCGCTGAGGTCTTTGCGGCACATGGCGAAGGCGCCCGCGGTGCCGGTCGCGAGAGCCGCGAGCAGATCGAGCAGCTGGGGCGAGGTGCGCCCGGTGATCTGCGAGTTCGTCTCGATCTCGGAGGGATCGGAGATGAACGCCGACAGCAGGAATCCGGTGGCCACCACGATGACGAGCCCCACGAGCACCCAGAGGAACGAGCGCGCGATGAGGCTGCGGCTGCCGGTCACCAGCCCCGCGGCGATCCCGAGGATCGGCGTGCCGAGCGGGGCGATGATCATCGCCCCGATGACCGTCGCGGTCGAGTCGGAGAGCACGCCCGCCACGGCGATGATGCCCGAGAGCACGAGCATGATGAAGAACCCGCTGCGTTTTCCCACGACATCGCCCCGCGAGAGGTCGAGCAGATCGAGCAGGTCGGCCGGAGACTGGCGCTGCGATCGCGGGATCAGCAGGCGCGTGAAGCGGGACATGCGCACATCTTCGCGCACGCGCGCACCCGCGCGCGTGCGCGAAGCCGCGGCGCGCCGATCGCGGGACAATGGGCGGCATGGATGCTGCCTTCGACCCCGCGGTCCACCTGCCCGACGACCTGCTCGGGCGCATCCGAGAGCGCGCGGCCGGGCACGACCGCGACAACACGTTCCCGCACGACGACCTCGACGATCTGGCTGCCGCGGGCTATCTCGCGATCCTCGTGCCCTCCGAGCTCGGCGGGGCCGGCCTGACCCTCGCACAGGCCGCGCTCCTGCAGCAGCGACTGGCCACCGCGGCGCCGGCGACGGCGCTCGCGATCAACATGCACCTGGTGTGGACCGGCGTCGCCCGCGTGCTGGCCGCGCGCGGCATCCCGTCCCTCCGCTTCGTGCAGGAGGGGGCTGCGGCCGGCGAGATCTTCGCGTTCGGGATCAGCGAGGCCGGCAACGACCTCGTGCTGTTCGGCAGCGACACGGATGCCGCGCCCCTCGCCGACGGCGGCTACGCGTTCACCGGCACGAAGATCTTCACCTCGCTCGCGCCCGTATGGACGCAGCTGGGCCTGCACGGTCTGGACACGACCTCGGACGACGGACCGCAGATGGTCTACGCGTTCGTGCCGCGCAGCGATGCGGTGCGCACGCGCGACGACTGGGACACGCTCGGCATGCGCGGTACGCAGTCGCGCACGACGGAGCTGCACGGCGCGGTGGCACCCGCCGACCGCATCGTGCGGCGCATCGCCCCCGGCCCGAACCCCGACGCGATCGTGTTCGGCATCTTCAGCGTCTTCGAGCTGCTCCTGGCCTCGGTGTACACCGGCATCGCGCGGCGCGCCCTGGAGGTCGCGGTGGAGACAGCCGGCCGACGCACCTCGAAGAAGACCGGCCTCGCGTACGCTCAGGACCCCGACATCCGCTGGAGGATCGCCGACATGGCCCTCGTCTACGACGCCCTGCCGCCGCAGATCTCCGCGCTGTGCGACGACGTCGACGGGCTGGTCGACCACGGTCCGCGGTGGTTCACGCTGCTGTCGGGGGTCAAGCACCGCGCCGTCACGATGGCCAAGAGCGTGGTCGACGACGCGATGCTCGTCGCCGGCGGATCGTCGTACTTCGCCGCCGGCGAACTGCAGCGGCTGTACCGCGACGTGCTGGCCGGGATGTTCCACCCCTCCGACCCGGAATCGGCGCACGCGACGGCGGCGACCGCGTGGCTCGGCCCCGTGGAGGCGTGACCGTGTCCGGCGCACGCACCACGGCCCCGGCGCTGCTGAGCCCCGCCGACCAGGAGCGGCGCCGGGGACTGCGGCGCATGAAGGCGGTGGCGCTCGGGGCGCTGCTGCTCATGGCGGCGGTGTTCGCGGTGTCGTTCGCCTTCCAGACGGAGGTGCCGGCGCTCGCGTACGTGCGGGCGGCGGCCGAGGGCGGCATGGTCGGGGCACTGGCCGACTGGTTCGCCGTGACGGCGCTGTTCCGGCATCCCCTGGGCATCCCCATCCCCCACACCGCGATCATCCCGACCCGCAAGGACGAGATCGGCCGCACCCTCGGCGAGTTCGTCGAGACGGAGTTCCTGCGCGGCGACGTGGTGCGCGCCAAGCTCGAGACCGCGGGCATCTCCGTGCGACTCGGCGAGTGGCTGGCCGACCCCGCCCCGGGCCCATCGGGCATCACCCACGCCGAGCGGGTCAGCGGCGAAGGGGCGGCGCTGGCCGCCGGCGTGCTGCGCGCGCTCAGCGACGACGACGTGCAGGACGTCATCGAAGACCTCGCGCGCGAGCATCTCATCGCGCCGGAGTGGTCGCCTCCGCTGGGGGCATGGCTCTCGCGCATCGTGGAGGCCGGCGCCCATCACGGCGCCGTGGACATGGGGATCGACAGCATCGGCACCTGGCTGGCGGCCAACCCCGCCGCCTTCAGCGGCCTGGTCTCGCGCCGCCTGCCCGCGTGGGTGCCCTCGATCGCGCAGCGTCTGGTCGATGAGACCGTCTACAACGAGGCCGTCAAGTTCGTCGCGGCCGTCCAGGCCGACCCGCGCCATCCCGCCCGCCTCGCCATCGACGCGTACCTCTCCCGGCTGGCCGGCAGCATGCAGCACGATCCGGCGACCATCGGCCGGTTCGAAGACGCGAAGATCGCCGTGTTCGACAGCCCCCGCGTGCGGGAGCTGGCCGCCCAGGCCTGGGGGGCGGCCAAGACCGGACTGCTCTCCGCGCTCGATGACCCGCAGAGCGGACTGCGCCGGCGCGCGGCGGCGGCGCTCGCCGAGATCGGCGAGAGGCTGACAGTGGATGCCGCGCTGCAGCGCCGACTGGACACCTGGGTCGTCGACGCCGCCGTGTTCGCGGTCGATCGCTATCGCCACGACATCGCGTCGATCATCACCGACACGGTGGAGCGGTGGGATCCGGAGGAGACGAGCGAGAAGATCGAGCTCATGGTGGGGCGCGATCTGCAGTACATCCGCCTCAACGGCACCATCGTGGGAGCGCTTGCCGGCGTCGCGATCTTCTCGATCGCGCACGCGCTCCTCGGTTGACCCTCGCTCCGGCGCGCGCAGACGGCTACTCTGATCGCGTGGCAGGCGCGGATGAGCTCCTCTTCAGTTACGGCACATTCCTGCACCCCGAGGTGCAGCTCGACACGTTCGGACGACTGCTCGACGGCGAGGACGACGCCCTCCCCGGGTTCACGGTCGACTACGCCGAGATCCAGGACGACCGCATGGCCGCCCTGTCGGGACTGTCCGTGCAGCCGCTCGTGCGTGCCACGGGCGATCGGCTCGACAAGGTCACCGGGCGGGCGCTCCTGGTGACCGAGGACGAGCTCGACGCCTGCGACGAGTACCAGGCGGGCATGTACCGACGAACCACCGTGACGCTCGCCAGCGGACGCCCCGCCTGGGTGTACGTCACCGACGCACCCGCCGGCGGGGCGGACTGAGGCACGGGAGGGACGACACGATGATCCGACTCGTGCTGGTGCGGCACGCCAAGTCCGACTGGGGCGACCGCCTGCTCGACGACCACGACCGGCCGCTGAACCCGCGCGGCGAGCGCGACGCGCCCCGCATGGCGCAACTGCTCGCCGACACCGGGTTCCGGCCCGATGCGATCCTGTCGAGCACCGCGGTGCGCGCGCGCACGACCGCCGCCGCCTTCGGCGAGGCCCTCGGGGTGGCGGTCGACCTCGATCCCGACCTCTACGGAGCGCCCGCCAGTGCGCTGCTGGCCGCTGCGGCGGGGTCGGGCGCGACCGCGGTGGTCGTCGTCGCCCATGATCCGGGCATGAGCGTGCTCGCCGGCCGCCTCTCCGGCGACGAGATCGCCCACATGCCCACGTGCGCGGTCGCCACCTTCACGTGGGACTCCGACGACTGGGATGTCGCGACGGCGCTGGACCCCGACGACTGGACCTTCGACACGCCGCGCTGAGCGGCGCGATCGGGTGGCTCAGAGCCAGCCGCGGCGCACGGCCGCGACCCCCAGCTGGAGTCGTGTGTCGACATCGGCGCGGTCCATCAGCTCGCGCACGCGCCGCTGCACCGTGCGCACCGAGGTGCCGGTGCGCACGCCGATCGCCTTGTCCGTGAGCCCGGCATCCAGCAGCGAGAGCACCTCGCGCTCCTCGTCGTCGAGCTCCACCTCGGCGAGGGTGCCGTCGGCGGTGGCGACCAGGTGCGAGGCGGCGAGCCACGTGCGCTCGAACAGCGCGATGGCCAGGCCCACGAGACCGCCCGCGTGCAGCAGCAGCGCGCCGCCGGACTGATCTTCGCCCTGCGCGGCCAGCGGGACCATCGCGATCGCGCGGTCCACAACGAGCATGCGCGTGGGAAGCTCGCCCGCCACGCGCACGTCCAGCCCCGCCGCGATCGCCTCCCGGGCCGCATCGATGACGCCGGGCGCTTCCAGGCGAGAGCGCTCGAGCACCCACCGGTAGCGCACACCGCGGGCGACGGCGAGCTCCTCCTCGACGTTGGCGTCGCGGTCGACGGCGACCGCGTCGCCCTTGACGAACAGCAGCACCTCGCTGCGGGCGCTGCGCTGCAGCTGGTTGAAGCGCTGGCCCACAGCCTCGGTGCCGCGCACGACGTCGACGACGTCGGCCTCGCCGGCACCCGCGTCGCGATAGAGCTGCTCGAGCAGGAGCATCTCGGTCTCTGCTTGGCGCAGCCGATCCTCGTGCTCGAGGATCAGCGCGCCGAGCGCGACGTCGGGGGGCGACGCGGCGAACTCGTCGTCACCGGCCCCGTCGCGTGAGACCAGTCCGCGGGAGGCCAGCGCCGCCAGCGCGGCCGAGATCTCGGCGGTGCGAAGGCCCAGGTCGGCGGCGATGCGCGTCGGCGTGGTCGCTCGGTGCCGCACGAGGTACTCGTACACACGATGCTCGACGACGCCGAGGCCCAGCACTTCCAGTCCCATCACACCCTCCACTCTCTCCGCCGGCTGGGGGGCCGGCCGCCGGATCCGGCGACGAGAAGTAGTCATGTCGTATTTACGTCAGCGTACCCCCAGGGGGCAAATGGCACAGTTATGCCAGGAACCATCCCCGCTCCCTCTGACGAAGGTGATCCACCATGGCCAACCCCACCCCCCCGCGCAGCTTCCGCGCCCGGGCGTCCGTGTGCACGGCGGTCAGCGCCGTGCTGGTCGGCGCGCTCCTGGTGCCGACCCCCGCGCTGGCGGCGCCCGCGCTCGGCGCCGACGACGTGCTGAACGTCACCACCCCCGCCGAGCGGCAGGCACTCGCCGCCGCGATCGAGCTCACGTCGCCGGACGAGGTGCACGTCGCCGACGGCGTCGACCTCGACGCCGCCGAGGCCCGCGCGGTGGTCGTGGTGCTGCGCCAGCCGGTCGCCGCGACGGCACGCGCTCTGGCGTCCGCTCAGGGCGAGACGCTCTCGCAGGCCGACGCCGAGAAGGCGGTGAAGGCCTCGCAGAAGCGCTTCGAGAAGCACCTGGGCGCCCAGGGCGTCGCGAAGGGGATCACCGAGCGCTACACGTCCGCGATCAACGCGGTCGCCCTGTCGGCCACCGGAGCCCAGATCACCGCGCTGCTCGACTCGCCCGACGTCGCGTCGGTGTGGCCGAACGAGATCTTCGAACTCAACCTGCCCGACGCCGAGGGCGACGGCGAGTCGGGTCTCACCGGCGGCGGCGTCACGTACGACGAGGTCGCCGCCCTGCATGCGGCGGGCATCACCGGCGAAGGCGTGAAGATCGGCGTCCTCGACACGGGCATCGACTACCACCACCCGGCGCTGGCCGACGTCTACCGCGGCGGCTACGACGCCGTCGACGGCGACGACGACCCGATGGAGACCACCTACGCGGACTGGAAGGGCTCCGGCCGCGTCGAGAAGGTCAACGGCTCGCCGTACTACACCAGCCACGGCACGCACGTCGCGGGCATCATCGCCGGACAGGACGACACCTTCGGCGGGCGCACCGCCTGGGGCGTCGCCCCCGACGCCGAGATCTACGGCTACCGCGTGCTCGGTCCGTACGGCAGCGGTTCGACCGCCGACATCCTCGAGGGCATGGACCGCGCACTGCAGGACGGCATGGATGTCGTCAACATGTCGCTCGGCGGCTCGTACAACGACCACCGCTCCCCCCTGAGCGTGGCCGCCGACAACCTCACGCTCGCCGGCGTCACCACCGTCATCGCGGCCGGGAACGACGGCGACCTGGGCGCAGCCACCCTCGGCTCGCCTGGCACCTCGGCCCTCGCGATCACCGTGGGCGCCAACGACAGCCCGCTGAAGCTCGCGACCACGACCGCGGCCGTCGGCGCGGCATCCGGCGATCTGCGCCTCATCTCGCAGCAGCGCGCCGCCTCCTCGGTGAGCGCCCTCGCCGGCAAGACCTACCGCCTCGTCGACGTGGGCCCGGGCAACTCGTCGGGCTACATCGGCAAGAACCCCACCGGGGCGATCGTGCTGATCCAGCGCGGCACGGCCACCTTCACCGACATGGCGACCTACGCCAAGACGCGCGGCGCGGCAGGCGCGATCGTGGTGAACAACCGCCCCGAGGGCCCCATCGACGTCTTCCTCGGCGAGAGCGACTCCTACGCCGTCATGTTCGGCGTGGATGCCACGCAGGGCGCGGCGCTGCGCGCGGCCCTCACCGCGGGCGCGACCGAGGTCACCTTCGGCACGCTCGGCACCGTCACCACCGACGCCGACAACCTGGCGAGCTTCAGCTCGCGCGGCCCGGCCAACGGCACCACCGACATCAAGCCCGAGATCACCGCCCCCGGCGTCTCGGTGATGTCGAGCGTTCCCACGTGGGACATCGACCCGAAGGCCACCGACTTCCCCTACACCGACGCGTACGCCCGCAAGTCGGGCACCTCGATGGCGACGCCGTTCGTGGCGGGCCTGGCTGGTCTCATGCTCGGCGCCGAGCCGACGCTCGCCCCCGCCGACGTGAAGACCCGCCTCATGAACACCGCCGACGACCTGAACGACGCCTCCGGCGTGTTCGAGTCCGGCGCCGGTCAGGTCGACCCGCGCCAGGCGGTGCGCGGCACCGCCGACGCACAGGTGCTCGACGAGCTGTGGGTGCCGGAGCACCGCGGCCAGACCACCGTCATCGACGACATCACCGGTGCACTGTCGCTGGGCATGCTGCCCTCGACCGAGGCATCCACCGTCACCCGCACCGTGGAGATCACGAACCGCTCGACGAAGTCGGCCACCTACACCCTCGCCATCGACACGGACAACGGCGCCGGCACGGCCGACTTCGCCGCCTCGGGCGCGAAGGTCGCCTTCGACAAGACGGTCAAGGTGAGCGCAGGCTCCACCAAGAAGGTCAAGGTCACCCTGACCCTGCCCGCCGGTGCGGCAGACGGCACCTACGGCGCGTTCATCACGGTCGCTCAGTCGGGCGAGGAGGCGCTGCGCCTGCCGCTGGGCTTCCGCGTCGACGACCTCGAGCTGTTCGACTTCACGATGCTCAAGCCCGTCATGACGACCGGCACCGACGTGTACGACCCGGCGCTGAAGTTCTCGGCCGGCGTCACCACGCCCACGCGCACGCTCGACCTGTTCCTGGTGGATGCCGCGACCGGTGCCGACATCGGCTATCTCGGCGGCATCGACCCGTCGCTCATGAAGGACGGTCTGCGCTACGGCCCGTTCGCGTGGTACGGCCAGTACCTGCCGCTGACCGGCGACAAGAACCTGCCGATCAGCCACAAGGCGGTCACCGTCGAGCCGGGCCTGCACACGCTGCGCGTGGTCGCGACCGACGACAGCGGCAGCACCTCGGAGCGCACCGCCGACTTCTACGTCGACAACACGGCACCGGTGTTCGCCACGAACTTCGGCGAGGGCGCCATCACGGGCGCCGACAGCGTGCACGAGTTCACCAACGGCCAGTCGTCGTTCGCACTGTCGGGAACGCTCATCGACGGCGACGTGGAGGCGATCCGCGCGGCCGGGATCGACATCGACCAGTCCGACAACCGCATCCAGCTGTTCTCGGCGACGATCAACCCGACCAAGACGATCTCCGCCGCGGCCGACGGGACCTTCGCCACCCCGGTGAACCTGCTGGCGAGCCCCGTGCAGTCGCACCGCTTCCTCGGGATGGATGCCGCGGGCAACCTCGGCGACCGCGTCGAGACCTGGTGGTTCCGCGACACGCAGCCCTACGTCGTCGGCAGCGCCGACAAGAAGGCGGCGCGCGTGGGCGAGTCGGTCATCACGTCCTTCTCGACCAGCAACGCCGCGCAGTTCGCCACGATGCGGATCGAGGTGCTCTACAACCCGCGGGATGCCGAGAACATCCGCGTCGCCGCCCAGGAGGCGTTCGCCGAGTACGGCAGCCTCTCCGGTGAGCCGACGATCACCACCGTGAACGCGAGCACCTCGCGCTGGAGCCAGTCGATCGTGTTCGACGGCCAGAGCGAGTACACGGGCGACGGACTGCCGCTGGTCGACATCGCGTACGACGTGCCGGCGACCATCGCCGCCGAGAACACCGGCTTCCTCACGGTGAGCACCTTCGTCACGAACACCGCCGGACGCGGCATCCAGATGCAGCGCACGTTCGACACGGTGCAGGCCATCCGCCCGCACGGCATCGCGGCGGGCGGCTTCTACGCCCAGGGCCTGTTCACCCCCGCCGGTCAGCCGAACAGCGCGCTCGACCACTCGGCGGTCGGTGCGAAGGCCACGCTCACCTCGAGCGCGGGCGAAGTCGTCGGCATGACGATCGGCACGGACGGCGCACTGTCGAACCACGCGGTGCCGCTGTCGGAGGACGACTGGATGCTGCGCGTCGAGATCCCGGGTCACCTCGCCTGGAACCAGCCGCTGGCGCTGTCGACCATGGCGGCCGACGGCAAGCCCGCCGGGGCGATCGTGAGCTTCAGCGCACAGCTGGCCGCGGGCGACGTGAACGGCGACGACGTGGTCGACATCCTCGACGCGGTCGCCATCCGCGACGCCAAGGGCACCGCCGACCGCGCCGCCGACATCAACGCCGACGGCACGGTGGATGCGGTCGACCTCGCGTTCGTGGAGCTCAACTTCCTCGCGCGCAACCACACGGCCGATACCGTGCCCACCCCGAAGGTGAAGCACAAGGGCGTCACGCTCGACCAGGTGCTGGCGGCCTTCGCCGGCTGATCCAGCGCTGACGGAAGAGGCCCGGGCATCGCCCGGGCCTCTTCTGCGTCACGGCGCTCTGCTCAGTCGACCTTCGCTATCGTTCCGCCGGTGAGGTGCACGAGCTCGTCGTAGGTGAGCGGGAAGACGGTGTGCGGCGTGCCCCCGGCGGCCCAGATCTCGTCGTAGCGGGCGAGGTCCTCGTCGACGACGGTGGTCAGCGGCGCCGGATGCCCCGTCGGGGCGACGCCGCCGATCGCCTGACCGGTCGCCTGGCGCACCTGCTCGGCCGTCGCCCGCACGATCGAGCCGCGGCCCAGCCGCCGCGCGAGCGCCGCCGTGTCGACGCGGTGGGCGCCGCTGGTCATGACCAGCAGCGGCTCGCCGTCCGACCAGAACACGAGGCTGTTGGCGATCGCGCCTACCTCGATGCCGAGCGCCGCGGCGGCGAGTGCGGCGGTCGAGGCGGCATCCGGCAGGACGACGATCTCCCCGGTGATGCCCGCATCGCGGAGCGAGTCGTGGACGAGGCGGCTGCGAGGGTGGAGGTGTGCGGTCACGCCGACCACGATATCGGCGGGACCTCCGACTGTTGTCGGCGAGCGCCGCCCCGGCCAGGCTGGCAAACGTGGACAAGCTGCTCACGGCGCTCCGGCGCTATCCCGTGATCCCGCTCACCGTCGCGGTCGGCATCGTCGTGCTGTGGCTGGAGGCGGCCGGATCTCCCGGCGCGGCCCGCTGGATCGCGATCGGGTATGTCGGCGCCTTCGTCGTGTGGACGATCGCCGGCATGGTGCGCGATGTTCTGCGCGGGCATGTCGGGCTGGACGTGCTCGCCATCGTGGCGATGGTGGCGACCATCGCCGTGGGCGAGTACCTGGCCTCCCTCATCATCGTGCTCATGCTCTCGGGCGGTGAGGCCCTGGAGGACTACGCGGGCCGCCGGGCGCGGCGGGAGCTGACCGCCCTGCTCGACCGCTCGCCGCGCGTCGCCCATGTCGTCTCGGAGGTGCGGGGCGCAGACGGGTTCGGCGCCGAATCGCGCGACGTGCCCGCCGACGATGTCGAGGTGGGCGATGTGCTCCTCGTCCGTCCCGCCGAGGTGGTGCCGGTCGACGGCGTGCTGCTCACCGACACCGCGTCGTTCGACGAATCCTCGATCACCGGGGAGAGCCTGCCGGTGACGCGGACCACGGGAGAGGAGGTGCTCTCGGGAGCCGTCAACGGCACCGTCGCGGTGCATCTTCGCGCCGTCCGCCGCAGCGCCGACAGCCAGTACCAGCAGATCGTCTCGCTCGTGCGCGAGGCCCAGGACTCGCGCGCCCCAGTCGTGCGCCTCGCCGACCGCTTCGCGATCCCGTTCACCGCCGTGTCCCTCGCGATCGCCGGGGCCGCCTGGGCGATCTCGGGCGACCCGGTGCGCTTCGCCGAGGTGCTCGTGCTGGCGACGCCCTGCCCGCTGCTGATCGCCGCCCCGGTCGCCTTCCTCAGCGGGCTCTCGCGCGCGGCGAAGGCCGGGGTGATCGTGAAAGGCGGCGCCGTCATCGAGCAGCTGGCGCGCGTGCGGGCGGCGGCCTTCGACAAGACCGGCACTCTCACGGCGGGGCGTCCCGCGCTGGTCGAGGCGCGGCCCGCCCCCGGATTCGCCGCGGACGACGTGCTCTCCTGGGCCGCCGCCGCCGAGCAGTACTCCAGCCACGTCTTCGCCGACGGCATCCGCCGCGCCGCGGCCGAGCGCGGTCTCGGGCTGCTGACCGCGACCGAGGCCGAGGAATCGGCCACCAACGGCGTCACCGCGCGGATCGAGGGGCGCACCGTCGTGGTCGGCAAGCCCGCCTTCGTCGCCTCCCTCGCCCCCGCACTCGAGCGCACCCCGCTCTCGCCCGGGCAGGCCGCGGCGTACGTCGCGATCGACGGGCGCTTCGCGGGCGCCCTCGTGCTGGCCGACGCCGTGCGCCCCGAGGCGGCCGCGGTGACGCGCTGGCTGCGGGCGAACGGCGTGGAGCGCATGGTGATGCTCACCGGCGACGCCCGCCCGACGGCCGAGGCCGTCGCGCGCCTCGTGGGCGTCGACGAGGTGCATGCCGAGCTGCTGCCGGCGCAGAAGGTGACCCTGGCGGCCCAGCTGACCCCCCGCCCGGTGCTGATGGTCGGCGACGGTGTGAACGACGCCCCCGTGCTGGCGGCCGCCGACGTCGGCATCGCCATGGGCGCCAAGGGCGCGACCGCGGCGGGCGACGCGGCGGCGGCGGTGATCCTGACGGACTCGATCGCCAAGGTCGCCGAGGCGGTCTCGATCAGCAGGCACACCCTGCGCGTCGCGTTCGCGGCGATCTGGATCGGCATCGGCCTGAGCCTGGGGCTGATGCTCGTCGCCGCCACCGGTCTCATCCCCGCCGTCGCCGGCGCCCTCATCCAGGAGTTCGTGGATCTGGCGGCCATCCTCGCCGCGCTCCGGGCGCTGACCGGGCCGGCCGTCGACCTCCCCGCCGCGTCGGAGCTGACCCGCGGCGCGGACGAGACGGTGCCCGTCGGCGACCGCGCCGAGTGAGCGTGAGGCACAATGGTGAATGGATGCCGCACAACCGTGGCCTCCGCACGAGCGCACAGCCCACAAGGCCGGCCGAAGGAAAGACTGCGATGACGCACACCCTGCCCCTGCCCGATTTCACCCACGAACGCGTGGAGGTGATCACCGGCCGCAGGAGCGGCCTGTTCATCACCGTCGCACTGCACTCCTCGGTGCTCGGCTCCGCGCTCGGCGGCGCCCGCCTGTGGACCTACCCGCACTGGAGCGACGCCCTCGGCGACGCGCTGCGACTGTCGGCCGCGATGACGCTGAAGAACGCGGCGGCGGGTCTGGATGCCGGCGGCGGAAAGTCCGTCATCGCCCTCCCCGAGGGCACCGTGCTCGACGCGGAGCGCCGCCGGGCTGCCTTCCTCGACCTCGGCGACGCGGTCGAATCGCTCCACGGCCTGTACCGCACCGCCGAAGACGTCGGCTCGACCACCGACGACATGCTGGTGGTGAGCGAGCGCACCGAGCACGTGGTCGGACTCCCCGACGCGGTCGGAGGCTCGGGCGAGCCGGCCGGCCCGACGAGCCTCGGCGTGTACGAGTCGCTGCGCGCGACGCTCGAGCGCGTCGCCGGCTCGGCTGAGGTCGCGGGGCGGCGCATCACGATCTCCGGGCTCGGCCAGGTGGGCAGCCGCCTCGCCGTGCGGCTGGCCGCCGAGGGCGCCGCGCTGACGGTCACCGACGTCAACCCCGCCAAGCGCGACCTCGCGGCAGAGCTCGGCGCCGCCTGGGTGAGCCCCGGCGAGGAGCACCTGGTCGCCTCCGACGTGTTCGTTCCGGCGGGAATCGGGGGCCTCCTCACCGACGAGGTCATCGACGACCTCGACACCAAGGCCGTCTGCGGGCCCGCCAACAACCCGCTCGCCGCCCGCAGCGGCGCCGACCGCCTCGCCGCCCGCGGCATCCTCTACGCTCCCGACTTCGTGGTGAACGCCGGCGGCGTGATCTACCTCGACCTCGAGGCCAAGAAGCTCGGCACCCGCGCCGAGATCATGGCGCGCGTGGGCGGCATCGGCGACACCGTGCGCCGCATCTTCGACGAGGCCGACAGCCGCGGTGTGACGCCGCTCGTCGCCGCCGAGGCTCTTGCCGCGTCGCGCCTGGCGACCCGCGAGGCGTCGGGCGCCGACCGCGGCGCCGACGCCGGCACTCCGGCGCTGGCCGGCTGACCCGCGACGGTGCGGGTCGCGCGGCTCAGGTCAGCGCGACCCGCACCGGCCGGTGCGCGGCGGCCGCGTGCAGGGCGGTCGCCGTCGGCGCGCCCGCGCACACGAGCACGGGCGCGTCGGCGGCCAGCGGAAGGATCTCCACCCGCAGCGCAGCCGCGCCGGCACGCTCGGCCGGGCCGATGCGCCACGGGCGCCCGCAGTACACGGCGTCCGAGACGAGGCGATCGCCGTCCCACGCGCGGGCGAGGTCGCCCTCCCACTCGATCACCACCGTCTCGTCGGCGGCGAGATCGGCCACCTCGAGCACCGCTTCGGCCGCCGCCGACCACTCCCGCGGAATCGAGGCGCGCCCGTTGCCGGCGGTGCGCCAGGCGGGGGCGCCGCCGGCCGGGCGCGACGCGCGCACCGCGATCGGCCGCGACGGCGCGGCATCCACCGTTCCCGCGACACGCCACCCCTCGTCATCGAGGACCCGCACACTCCCGGCCGTCCACAGCACCGCTTCGCCGTGCGCGACGACACCCGCGGCGAGCACGAGGCGCCCCGCCTCGATCGCCGCGGTGAGGCTCTCCTCCTCCTCGAGCACGAGCAGGTGCGCGACCGCGGCGCCGTCGCGACGCACCTGCCACCACCGTCCGGGTCCGGCCTGCGCCAGCGGCTCGGCCGAGGCGTCGCCGTCCACCGCGAAGCGCGCCTCGACGCCGGGGGTCGCTGCGAGCACGAGCAGCGGCATCCCCCGCCACTGCACCTCGGTCACCGCCTGGGCCGTCGCCCACGCGATCGTCACCGCTCCCAGCGGCAGCCCGAACGGCCACGCGAAGGCCGTCTCAGCGGGGACGTCGACGACGGGGAATTCGATCGGTCCCGCCGGCAGATCGAGATGGATGCCGGCCCCGGCGCGCGCGGACAGCACGACGCCCGGCTGCCGATTGGCGACGAACACGAAGCCCCCCGCACCGTCGGAGCGCACCGACCACCGGAGCGCATCGGCGTCGCCGAGCGTCGCGGGGAAGACCGCCGGCATCGCCGCCACCGCGCTCCCCCACCGCTCGAGCATGAGGTGCTGCCGCCGCAGCCGGAACCAGCTCTCGCGCGGCATCCCGTCGACGGTCAGCGGCGCCCCGAAATCGTAGGACAGCTCCATGAAATCGTTCGGCTCGCCGAGCGCGTGCGACTCCTGCAGGCCACGGCGCGGATTGCGGCCGTCGGCGTACATGTAATACCCCTGCCACACGCTCCCCGAGGCGAGCTTGGCCAGCGCGAGGGCCTCGATATCGCGGGCGCCGACGTCGGGACGGCGGTGATAGGCGCTGATCATGCCCCCGCCGAGCTCGCACGTCACGAACGGCTGCGCGCCGCTCGTTCCGACGGCGGCCCCTGCGGCATCCACCTCGCCGCGATGGTCCGCGCCGATGCCGTCGTCATCGCGCACGGGCGAGGGGGTGAAGTTGCTCTCGCTGCGCAGATCCCGCAGCTCGCCCGCCTCGATCCAGAAGGAGTCGGGGTATCCGCCGTAGACGCCGAGGATCCCCTCCGGCACCGCCGCCGCGCCCCACGCCGTCGCCGTCCACAGGGGTGCGGTCAGCCCGGATTCCTCGGCGATCCGCCGCAGGCTCGCCAGGTGCTCAGGACGGTCGTACAGCTCGTTGTCCACCTGGATCGCGAACAGCGGCACTCCCGCGACCTCGGCCGCGATGGCGCGATACCAGCGCTCCGCCTGGGCGAGATAGCGCGGGTCGTCGGTGCGCACCGGCAGTCCGGACTCCACCAGCCAGTCCGGCAGGCCGCCGTGCCGGGTCTCCGCGTGGGCGTACGGTCCGATGCGCAGCACGATCCCGAGCCCCTCGGCGCGGGCGAGGTCGAGGAAGGCGCGAAGGTCGAGATCACCCTCGAACGAGGGTGCGCCGCGCTCGGGCTCATGGTGGTTCCACAGCACGTACGTGGCGACGTGGGTGACTCCGCCCGCGCGGGCCGCGGCCAGCACGGCCGGCCAACTCGCTCGGGGCACGCGGGAGAAGTGGATCTCCCCCGACACGAGAACGCGAGGGATGCCGCGCTCGGCGACGAATCGCTCGGTGACGGTCACCTCCCCGTCGCCGAGCCCTGTCGGCGCGGCGGGCGATGCGGTCGGGATCGCGAGACGAGCGAGGTCGGTCATGCAGCCTCTCCTTCGGGAATGCGCTTGCCCAGCATAGGGCCCGCAGCTGCGCCTGGGGCATCCGCGCGTGGCATCCAGTTCCACACTTCGAGGCATCCCGTCGCAGACCACTCGGTCGGAAGTGGCACAATGGAGGGCACTGCGGCGACGTCGCCGCGGGGCCGCGACGTCGCGGCACGCACGACCCGAGGAGAACCGGTGTTCACCAGTCCCTATGCCGAGCGCGAGATTCCCGCCGTCACCATCTACGACTATCTGTTCGGCGGGCTCACCGACGAAGAGCTCACGCGCGTCGCGCTCATCGACCCCGCCTCCGGCGCCGAGACCACCTACGCGGCGCTGCGCGCCCAGGTGAACGCGTTCGCGGGCGCCCTGGCGGCACGCGGTGTCTCCACCGACACCGTCATCGCGGTGCTGTGCCCGAACGTGCCCGCCTTCGCCACCGTCTTCCACGGCGCGCTGCGCGCCGGGGCGACGGTCACCACGCTGAACTCGCTCTACACCGCGGGCGAGATCGAGAAGCAGCTGCGCGACGCGAAGGCGACCTGGTTCGTCACGGTGAGCCCGCTGCTCCCCCAGGCCTCGGCGGCCGCAGAGGCGGTCGGCATTCCCCATGAGCGCGTCATCGTGCTCGACGGCGCCCACGGCCACCCGAACCTGCGCGAGCTCCTCTCCGAGGGAGCTCCGGCGCCCGAGGTCTCGATCGACCCGGCCACGCACCTGGCCGTGCTGCCGTACTCGTCGGGCACCACCGGCATCCCCAAGGGCGTCATGCTCACGCACACGAACCTCGTCGCGAACGTCGAGCAGTGCCGCGACGTCATCGATCTCACGCGTGACGACCGGGTGCTGGCCGTGCTGCCGTTCTTCCACATCTACGGCATGACCGTGCTGCTGAACCTCGCGCTCCAGCGACGGGCGAGCATGGTGACGATGCCGAAGTTCGACCTCGTCGAGTTCCTGCGCAGCATCCAGACCTACCAGTGCACCTACCTGTACATCGCACCGCCGATCGCGGTCGCGCTCGCCAAGCACCCGATCGTCGACGAGTTCGACATCTCGAGCGTGCGCACCCTCTTCTCCGGCGCGGCCCCGCTCGACGGCGAGACCGCGGAGCTGGCCGCGCGCCGCATCAACGCCCACGTGCTCCAGGGCTACGGCATGAGCGAGACCAGCCCCGCCGCCCTCGTGATCCCCGCCGACCGCCCCGACATCCCCGCGAGCTCCGCGGGCGTCGTGCTCGCCAACGAGCTCGTCAAGCTCGTCGACCCCGAGACCGGCGACGAGATCACCGAGCTCGGCGAAGACGGCGTCACCCTCCCGGGCGAACTGTGGGTCAAGGGGCCGAACATCATGCTCGGCTACCTCGGGCGCGAGGACGCCACCGCCGAGACGATCGATGCGGACGGGTTCCTCCACACGGGCGACATCGCCGTGTACCACGAGGGCGGCTACTTCTCGATCGTCGATCGCCTGAAGGAGCTCATCAAGTACAAGGGCTACCAGATCGCCCCGGCCGAGCTCGAGGCGCTGCTGCTGAGCCACCCGAAGGTGATGGATGCCGCCGTCATCGGCGTGCTCGACGACGACAAGCAGGAGATCCCGAAGGCCTTCATCGTGGCAGCGCCGGGCGCAGAGCTCGCGGCGGAGGACGTCATGGCCTTCGTCACCGAGCACGTCGCGCCGTACAAGAAGGTGCGTCGCGTGGAGTTCATCGACGCCATCCCCAAGTCCAGCTCGGGCAAGATCCTGCGCAAGGACCTGCGCGCCCGCGAGGTCGCGACGGTCTGAGCCTGCGCGCGCTTCGCTGCGATGAGCCCTCCGCCCGGTGGCGGAGGGCTCATCCGTTGGGTGACGGCGGTGGCTGCGGCATCCGTCGTCCCACGTCCGCGCCACTTTCCGGCATCCGCGCCAGGTCGGAGCACCCCTCGCCCCACGTCCGCGCCACTTTCCGGCATCCGCGCCGCAGATCGACACCGCGGATGCCGGAACGTGCAGCGGTCGTGTGATCGAGGGTCCCCGCGTCGGCACACACCCCGGGCACACCACCGCACCAACGCGCACGCCACCGCGCACACCCCGCACCAACGCACACACCCGCCGACTCACGCCGCGCACGCGCCGACGGAAAAGGCCCCCCGCTGAGCGGAGGGCCTTCCCGATTCGGTGGACCTGAGGGTGTCTGGTTTCAGGACATCGTTGACGCCTGTTCGCGTGGATCGGGCTCGTGATCGTTGACACGTGAGTCGGGACATCGTTGACACCACCGACGTCGTGATCGTTGACGGGTGAGTCGCGTCATCGTTGACGCCCCGGCGTCGGGACGATGCGGTGGTGAAGCCGAAGAATCTTGTCATCGTCCGTGCTGTCCGCGACCAGGGCCTGACGCACGCGGAAGCCGCCGCCCGATACGGAGTCACCCGGCAATGGGTGCACATCCTCGTCCGCCGCTACGACGCGGACGGCCCCGACGGTGTCACACCCCGGTCGCGGGCGCCGAAGACCCGCCCCGGCGCGACACCCGACGCGGTGGTCACCCGCGTCATCGAGCTGCGACACGAGCTGGTCAGATCGGGCGCGGACGCGGGACCGGCGACGATCGCATGGCACCTCGAACAAGAGGGCCACCACGGGCCGTCAACCGCGACGATCCGCCGCATCCTGCACACCGCGGGCCTCATCACCCCCGCACCCGAGAAACGCCCCCGCTCCTCATACATCCGGTTCGAAGCAGATCTGCCCAACGAGTGCTGGCAGGCCGACATCACCCACTGGCACCTGTCCACCGGTATCCGGGTCGAGATCCTCGACTTCCTCGACGACCATGCCCGCTACCTCCTCACCATCCACGCCGCAGCCGCGTTCACCGGCCCGATGGTCGTCACCGCGATGACCGACCTGATCAGCAGATACGGCCCGCCCGCGTCGACACTGACCGATAACGGACTGGTATTCACCACCCGTCTCGCCCGCCACAAAGGCGCCCGCGGCGGGTTCGAGAAACTGATCGCCGCGCACCACATCACCCAGAAGAACGGCCGCCCCGGACACCCGCAGACCCAGGGGAAGATCGAACGCTTCCACCAGACCCTGAAACGCTCGCCGCCCGCCCGCTACCCGACACCATCGAGCATCTGCAAACCCTGCTGGACGAGTTCCGGACCTGGTACAACACCGCCCGCCCACACCGCTCCCTCGGGCGCCGCACCCCAGAACAGGCCTACACGGCCCTCCCGAAAGCAACCCCGAACGGCAAGCCCACCTCCGAGTGGCGGACCCGCACCGACAAAGTCGACCAGCACGGAAAACTCACCGTCCGATACGCCGGCACACTCCGCCACCTCGGCGTCGGGAAAGCCCACGCCGGCACACCCGTGCTCATGCTCATCAAAGACCGCGAAGTCTCCGTCAGCGACATGAACACCGGCGAGATCATCGCCGAACACACCATCGACCCGACCCGGAACTACCAGCCCCGAAAGCAATGAGAACGCCCGTCAACGATGACCCGACTCACCAGCACGCCGTCACCGTCAACACCACGAACCCAACAAAAAAGCCCTGAGTCGCAACATCGTGTAAACGATGTCGCGACTCAGGACAATCGGTGGACCTGAGGGGATTCGAACCCCTGACCTCTTCATTGCGAACGAAGCGCGCTACCAACTGCGCCACAGGCCCGTGAACCTCAGCAACACTATCACGCCCGAGCACCGCTCCCGAACCACGCGAGGCCCCGCGAACGGCCGAACCGCGAGACGATGGGACGGTGCTCCATACATCGTTCCGCCGTGTCACCGCCGTCCGCAACGTCCGGTTCGACGGCAGCGCGATCCCCCAGGATCTGCTGCTGACCGCCGACGGCCATATCGAGGCGATCACGCCGGCCTCCGGCATCCACTCCTCCGCGACCGCCGAGACCGAGATCGACGGCCGCGGGCTGCTCGCGCTTCCGGGACTGGTGAACAGCCACGCCCACGTGGACAAATCGTGGATCGGGCACCCCTGGCAGCCGTACGCCGGCGAGGGCGGCACCGACGGGCGCATCCGCCACGAACGCGCGCGCCGAGACGAGCTCGGCATCCCCGGGCTCGACATCACGCGCCGCGTGCTCGCGGAGTTCGTGCGCTTCGGCACGACGGCACTGCGCACGCACGTCGACGTCGACCTCGGGGTGGGGATGCGTGGGATCGAGGTCGTGCGCGAGGCCGTCGCCGAGTACGACGGGGCCCTCACCGCCGAGGTCGTCGCCTTCCCCCAGGACGGCGTGCTGCGCCGACCGGGCGTCGCCGACCTCCTGCGTGCAGCGGCCGAGGCGGGCGCCGAGCACGTCGGCGGACTCGACCCCGCGAGCATCGACCGGGACCCCGTCGGCCAGCTCGACGTGCTGTTCGCGATCGCGGCCGACACCGGGTGCGGCCTCGACATCCACCTGCACGACCCGGCGGAGCTCGGCGCGTTCCAGTTCGACCTCATCCTCGACCGCGCCGAGTCGCTGGGCGTCGCGGGCCGGGTGAACATCGCCCACGGCTTCGCGCTCGCGCAGGTCGACGCGACGCGGCGCCGCGACCTGCTGCAGCGCATGGCGGCGCTCGATGTCACGCTCACGACGGTCGCGCCGCTGCGACTGCCGCAGCTTCCGCTGGCGGAGATGGATGCCGCGGGAGTGCGGTTCGGGCTCGGCACCGACGGCATCCGCGACCTGTGGAGCCCGTACGGAACGGGCGACCTGCTCGGCATCGCGTGGCAGTACGCGCGGGCGGCGGGACTCGTGCGCGACGAGGACCTCCGTCGCGTCATGCGCCTGGCCACGGCCGCCTCGGCCCCCTTCGCAGGGCTCCCCGCCGACGGGCTCGTCGCCGGTGCGCGCGCCGACATCGTGCTGCTGGACGCCGAGAATGCGATGGACGCCCTCGTGCGCACCCCGCCGCGCGCGCACGTGATCGGCGCCGGGCGTCTGCTCTACGAAGCCTGAGCGGACCGCCCTCAGCGGTGGCGCCCTCGCGGGCATCGTGCGACCGCGGCCGCCCTACTGGCCGGCGGCGCGGCGGGCGAGGAGCCGGCGCACGTGGGCTTCGATCTCAGCGTCGTCGACGTATCCCATCGAGGCGAAGTCCCCCGCCGCGGCTCGCGCGATGCGGGCGGTGTCGATCGAGGGCGGGCGCTGCTCTTCGACGCGTGCGCGCAGCGACTCCTCCAGGGCCGACTGACGCAGCGCCTCGTGCGCGGCCTCGGCGTCGAGCACGGCAGCCGCCCGCGATCCCGCCGAGGTGGTGAGCGGACGCGGCAGCTCGCGCGGAGCCCAGGAGCGCTCCTCCACCGAGAGGGCGACGTCCTGCACGTGCACGACCCGACGCGGAGCGGCCGCCACCGGGGCCACCGCATACCGACGCGCGATGCGCGCCATCCTGCGCAGCAGCAGACCCGCCAGCACGGCCACGCCGACACCGGTCCACAGGATCGCCTGGGTTCCCGCCACGACGAGGTCCCACGCGCCCCAGGCGACCAGCCCGAGCCCGAAGACGGCGGTCACGGTGAGGGCGAGTCGCGTGCGACGGCGGGCACGGGCGCGACGGGCGTGCGGCTGAAGACGCGCCGCCTGCCGCCGGGCACGGGCCGCCTCGAGCTCGAGGCGGGCGCGTTCGCGCTCCGCCTCCACGTCGACGCGGGCCTGCTCGCGCGCGATCACCCGCTCGCTCCGTGCAGCCTCCAGATCGACCCGCGCCTTCTCCAGCGCCGACTGCTCGCGCTCCGCGAGGGCACGGCGGGCCAGGCGCTGCTGGGCGAGCGCCGTGCGGGCGGTCAGCTCCAGACGCACCTCTTCGGGTGTCTCGCTCGTCTCGGCGAGCACCCGGAGGGCCTGATTGAGGCGGACGGCGTTGCGCTCGGCGGCGTCGAACTGGCGCCGGCTGTACCAGGACGGCAGCAGGTAGACCAGCCACAGCAGCGCCGCCACCAGCACGATGACGCCCCCGCCGAGCACCTGCCCACCCATGGTGACAAACTTAACGACCCGGATGCCGCGCCCCCGGCATCCCGTCGCGTGTCGTCGTTACGCGTGGAGCCGATCGGTCGGCGGAACGGCGGCCGCCCCGTGCGGCACGCGCCCCGAGACCCACCGCTCCAGCACGCCCTCGGGCACGTCTTCGCGCACCAGCGCGAAGACGTAGTGGTCGCGCCAGTCCCCGTCGATGTGGATGAAGCGCTTGCGCAGGCCCTCGTAGCGGAACCCGAGCTTCTCGACGACCCGCAGGCTGGCGGCGTTCTCGGGGCGGATGCAGATCTCCATGCGGTGCAGGCGCAACTCGGTGAAGCACAGGTCCGTGGCCATCGCGACGGCCGTCGGGGTGATGCCGCGGCCGGCGAAGCGCTCACTCACCCAGTACCCGATCGTGGCCGATGCCAGCGACCCGCGCGCGATCCCCCACACGTTCAGCTGCCCGGTGGTCTCGCCGTCGTGCTCCATGACGAACGGCACGCCGACGCCGTCGCGGTACTGCTGCAGCAGTCGGCGCACGCCCAGGCGCATGTCGAACGACACCGGCCCGTCGGGGCTCGTGGCCTCCCACGGCTGGAGCCAGCCCCGGTTGGCGAGCAGCTCCTGCTGGAGCACCCGCGCGTCGCGCTGACGGATCAGCCGGATCGAGACCGACCCATGGCGACGCGGCGCGATCCCCTCCACGTCGACCCCCTCGTACGAGCGGCGTCAGAGCTTCGCCGCGAACTCCTTGAACCAGGGTCGCAGCTCGGGACCGAGATCGTCGCGATCGGCCGCGAGCTGCACGATGGCCTTGATGTAGTCCACCCTATCGCCCGTGTCGTAGCGGCGACCGCGGAAGACGACACCGTACACGCCGGGGCCTTCGGGGTCGGTGGCCATCTCCTGCAGCGCATCGGTGAGCTGGATCTCGCCGCCCTTGCCGGGCTCGGTGCGCTCGAGGATGTCGAAGACGTCGGGGGTGAGCACGTAGCGGCCGATGATGGCGAGGTTGGAGGGCGCCTCCTCCTTCTTCGGCTTCTCGACCAGTCCGGTCACCTTGACGATGCCGTCGGTGTCGGTGGGCTCCACCGCGGCCGCGCCGTAGAGGTGGATCGAGTCGGGGTCGACCTCCATGAGGGCGATCACGGTCGCACCGCGGGATTCCTGCTCGGCGAGCATGGTCGTCAGCAACTCGTCGCGCTCATCGATGAGATCGTCGCCGAGCATCACGGCGAACGCCGAATCACCGACGTGGGCGCGCGCCCGCAGCACGGCGTGACCGAGCCCCTTCGGCTCGCCCTGGCGGACGAAGTGGATGTCGGCCATGTCGCTGGACTGCTGCACCTTGGCGAGCTTGGCCTCATCGCCCTTGTTGCGCAGGTTGTGCTCGAGCTCGGGAACCGAGTCGAAGTGGTTCGACAGGTTGTTCTTGTTGCGCCCGATGATGATGAGCACGTCGCGGATGCCGGCGTTCGTCGCCTCTTCCACCACGTACTGAATGGCGGGCTTGTCGACGACCGGGAGCATCTCCTTCGGCATCGCCTTGGTGGCGGGAAGGAATCGCGTGCCGAGGCCTGCGGCGGGGATCACGGCCTTGAAGGGCTTCTGAGGCATTCCCCGAGTCTAACGAGGACGTGTGACGTCGCGATGACGGCCGCATGGCCACCCCCGCCACGCCGCCTACAATCGAGGTCATGTCCGATGCGATCGCCGACGCGAAGCGCGCCCTGCGCGCCGAGCTGCGTGAGCGTCGCAACCTGCTCTCGGACCGGGCGCGCGAGACCGCCGCCGACGGCATCCGGCAGCAGCTCGACGCGCTCATCGAGAATCACGGCGCGACCTCGATCTCCTGCTTCCTCTCCACGTCGACCGAACCCGGCACGCGCCCCTTTCTGACGGAGGCCCTTGCCCGCGGCATCCGGGTGCTGCTGCCGGTGACCCGCGCCGACGGCCTGCTCGACTGGGTCGTGGCCACCTCCGACGGCGACGTCGTCGAGGGCATGTTCGGCCTGCCCGAGCCGGTCGGCGAGGTGCTCAGCCCCATCGCCGTCAACGATGTCGACCTTCTCATCGTCCCGGCCGCCGCCGTCGGCCGGGACGGCATGCGCCTGGGCTGGGGGCGCGGCTATTACGACAAGACGCTCGGCTCGATGGAGCACTGCCCACCTGTGTACGCCGTCGTGTTCGATACCGAGATCCTCGACGACGTCCCCCGCGACCTGCACGACCAGCCCGTCACGGGCGTGGTCACCCCGACGCAGACCCTCCTGCTGGCACCCGCCGCACACTGACCAGGAAGAGCCCCATGCCCACCTACGCCTACGCCTGCAAGGAGTGCGGCCACCGCTTCGACGCCGTGCAGTCCTTCGCCGACCCGACCCTCACCGAGTGCCCCGAATGCTCCGGGCCGCTGCGCAAGGAGTACGGCTCGATCGGCGTGACCTTCAACGGGTCGGGCTTCTACCGCACCGACTCCCGCAGCGGCGCGAAGGGCGACTCGGGCTCCTCGGCTGGCGGCGACGGGTCATCTTCGCCATCATCGAAATCCGAGGCGAAGGCCTCACCCGCCTCGGCGGGCTGATCCTCCGACCCCCTGCGGTCGGAGACAGGGGGAGATGGAAATGCTGAAGGGCTTCAAGGATTTCATCCTCAGGGGCAATGTGATCGATCTGGCCGTCGCGGTCGTCATCGGCGCCGCGTTCACGGCCGTCGTGACCGCGATCGTGTCGAGCATCATCGATCCGCTCATCGCGCTGGTGTGGAAGCCCGATGCGGAGGGCGTGATCGGCTACACGGTGGAGGGTCTGCACGGCCCCGTCACCTTCCCGATCAGCGACCTCATCAATGCGGTCATCGCGTTCCTGGCGGTCGCGGTCGTGGTCTATTTCGTGTTCGTGATGCCGATGAACAAGATGAAGGAGCGCGCGGCGGCCAAGGCCGGGGTGGGCGCCGAGCCCGAGGCCGAGCCGCTGCCGACCGAGCAGGAGCTGCTCATCCAGATCCGGGACCTGCTGCAGACGCAGACCCCGTCGCGCTGAGCCCGGCCGCTCTCAGTAGTGGGGCGGCACGTCGCGCCGCAGCCGCTCGTCATTGGGACCACGTGAAGCGGTGGATGCCGCGTCCGGGCCGGGCGCGGCATCCACCGTCTCATCGCCGGGCACCGGCTCGGCCGCGGTTCCCGGCGCCGGAGTCAGCTTGACCCGCCGTGACCCGGGGACGCGCTGAATCCGCTGCCGGGCGCCCGGCTCGTCACTCGGTGACATCGATGGGCTGCGTGTCGTGGTCTGCGGTGGCCGCCTCGGGCGGCACGCCGAGCATGAGGGCGATCCGCAGCGCCACCGCCGCCGGGTCGCTGTAGAGATCGAACGCGTGCACGCGCACGTAGTGCCAGCCCAGGCGTCGCAGGATCTGCGGCCGCAGCCGCAGCGATTCCCGCAGCGACTCGCCGATCGTCTCGGGATCGCTCTCGACGACGACGGCCTTGCCGCCGTACTGGGCGACCAGGGGCAGCAGCCCCCGGTAATGCACGTCGACCGAGACGCCCAGGCGCCGCAGCTCCCGGGCGAGGGCCCGGGTGAGCGGGTCGGCCAGGTCTTCGAGGCGCGCGTCGCGGGCCCGGGCGGCCAGTCCGCCCAGGATGCTCATGAGGGTCGCCGCCCCGTGCTCGAGACGACCGTCGTCGAACGCCGAGGGACGGATCGAGGACACGATCACCATCGACCGCCGGGCGCGTGTCATCCCGACGGTGAGCAGGCGCTCGCCGTCGGGCGTGGACAGATCGCCGAAGTCGCTGAGCACGCGGCCGTGGCGGGTGAGTCCGAACCCGAGTGAGAAGATGACGCGGTCTCGGCTCTCGGCGACGGATTCCTCCAGCGTCAGCACCGCGAGCGGCTCCGACGTGTCGCGCGAGAGGAAGTCGGCCACGTCGGTGCGCCCGGCGAAGGCGGCCTCCACCGCCGCGCGGATGCGGCGGACGTGCCGCGCGCTGGCGGTCACCACCATGAGCGACTCCGAGCCGCGGTTGACGGCGTGCTCCACGACCAGGGTCACGACCCGCGCGACCTCGGCGTCGGGGCTCTCGACCGCCCCCGTGACGGGGTCGGGCACCCCCATGCCGCCCTCGACGTAGTCGACGCTGAGGCTGCCGCGCCCCAGGTACGAGCCGGCCCACGGGAGGGAGACCAGTTCGCCGCCGTAGAAGGCGTCGTTGACGAGCTCCGCCAGGTCCTCGCCGCCCGCCCGGTAGCTGCGGGTCAGGGTCTCGACGGGGACGATCTCGGCGAGGCGCTCGAACACGCTCACGGCGTCGTACGGCTGCTCGTCCTCTTCCGGGTCCGGTCGCGGCGCGGGACCGGCGGCGACGTGGAACGGCGTCGGCTTCTGCGTGACGGGGTCGCCGAAGACGACCACCTGGCGCGCGCGACGGAGGGCCGGCGCCGCCTCGGCCAGGCACAGCGCACCCGCGTCGGCGATGATCACCACGTCGAAGTCGAGCTGGTCGGGGATCGCCGGTACGTCGTACGGGGACGCCAGCCAGATCGGAGCCAGCGAACGCAGCAGGGTGGGCGCGGCGACGTGCAGCTGCGCGGGCGAGGTCGCACCTTCTTTGAGCGCCTGCCGGAGGGCAGCCGCCTCATCGGCCTCATCGACGATGCCGATGCGCCACTGCGTCGCCAGACGCGCGGCGAGGAGGGGGCCGGATGCCGCGGCGTGCGCCTCGTCGACGAGGCGGAAGTCGCGCTCGAGGCGGTCGACGACACTCGTGTTGGCGCCCAGCAGCGCCCGGTCGGTGCGCAGCAGGTGCTCCAGCGCCGACTGCCACCACGCGAACTCGAGCTCGACTCCCACCTGCTCCTCGGGCACGTGGCGCACCGACAGCTCGGTCAGCAGCGGCTCCAGCCCCAGCTCCGCCAGCTCGGTGCGCAGCTGCGCCCGCTCGCGCAGGTTGTCGAAGACCGTGGATTCCGCGGCGAGGCCCGCGAGCGTGCGCACGAGCTCGGCCACCGGCAGCGCGGCCAGCTTGTGGGCGCCGGTGCGCCCGAGCACGCCGTCGAGCTCGGAGAGCTCGGCCGCCACCCGCTGCCAGGCCACGGCCGTGTCGGCCAGGCCCAGCGGGATCTCGGGCACGACGCCCGCCTCCACGTACCGCTGCCACTCGGTGCGCTGCTGCTGCACACGCGTCAGCGCCTCATGCATGTCGGCGATGTGCACCCCGGGGCGCACGTACTCGCGCGACAGGCGCTTGAGTCGTCGGCGGTTCGCCCCGCTCTGCTCGGGCGCGTCGCGTCGCGGCCCGTGCGCCTGGATGAACTCGCCCAGCGGGCGCTCGAAGACGGTGCGGCTGAACCTGTCGAGCGAGTCGCGCAGGCCCTGCAGGAGGCGCAGGTACTCCCCCATCTCGGCGACCGTGGTGAACGGTCGCATGCGGGTCTGCCCGATCAGCTCGTAGCCGCGCTCGAGCAGCGTGGGCACGTCGGAGCGATGGAGCTTGCCGGCCAGCGCGTGCGCGTGCCGGGCATCCTCGGTCGTGGCGAACGACACGCCGTACCAGGGCGAGTCGTCGGGACCGAAGCGGAACTCGCCCAGCCGTGCGGCCGCCCGCAGCTTGTCGGCCGCCTCCTCGCGCCGCGAGGCCAGTGCGCCCAGGGTGCGCGCATCGAATCGCGCCGCCGTCGCCGGTGCGGCGCCGTCGCCGGTCACGCGCACGAGGGCCTGCAGGATCTCGAGGGCCGAGACCCCCAGATCGGGATGGCGCACGGTGACCGCCCCGCGGTAGTCGCGCAGCACGGACCGCAGGCGCACGAGGGCGTCGTCGATGTCGGCGACCTTGGGCTGCTCCGCCTTCTCGTTGCGCCCGATCGCACGGATGAGGTCTCGCCGCAGGTGCCGCGGGGAGACGGCGAGGCCGTCGAGGCCGACGCCCGCGAGCCGGTGCCGAACGCCCTCGAGCGTCGAACGGCGCGCACTGACGACGAGCACCCGCTTGCCGTCTCGGACCAGCGCGCCCAGCGCGTTGATGACCGTCTGCGTTCCGCCCGTGCCCGGCAGGGTGTGCACGGCCAGCGACTGTCCCGACAGGATGCGGGCGAGCACGCCCTCCTGTTCGGCGTCGGCATCGAGGAGGAGGGTGTCGGCGGCGGGCGGGCGCTCGTCGGGCGAGGTGCGCACCGGCAGCGGTCGGCGCAGGGCGAGCTCCTCGCGGTCGTCGTGATGTCCGGCGAGAGCGTTGAGCACGGGGTGGTCCAGCGTGGCGCAGTCGCGTGCCATCGCCGCGCCGACGTCCGCGAAGCTCGACACGAGGAGCCGCGGCTGGACGGAGAGGGTGTCCACCCCGCCGGTGAGGGCGCGCAGCCGATCGAGCACGCGCTGCGGCTTGAACACGCCTCCGTCGTAGGCGAGGGCGGCCAGGGCCGCCGGGGCGCCGATCCGGATGCCGAAATGCGCGCGCAGCGACCGGATCAGCTCGGGGTTCACGACGAACGACCCGTGGAGCTTGAGTTCGAAGTCGGCGTGGTGGCGCCGGATGGCGAGGGGCCGCAGCAGCACGGGCGCCGTGCAGGCGATCCCCTCGAGGCGCCACGAGGCCAGGCCCACAGCCAGATGCACCGCCTCCAGGCCTCGCGCGGTGACCAGTTCGGTGTTCTTCGCGGTGACCGCCTCCGCGGCGAGCCGGGCGTTGCGCAGGGCGACCTCGTCGCGGAACAGATTCGACAGCAGCGTCGAACGACCGGTGATGAACTGCGGCAGGCTGCCGGGGTGGGCCTGCGTGATCTCGATGGCGGGGTCGCGATCGGAGAAGTGGCGCAAGGTCGAACGGCCGCCCAGCGCGGCGGCCTGGGTGCGCATGCGGTCGCGCTCGGGCTCGGCGATGTGGACCACCACCGCGTCCGTCTCGGCGATGCCGAGCACGCCCGGAGTCACCGGATCCGCGCTCTCCGCGCCCGTCCAGACGCTTCGCTCTGCTCGCCACACAGCACAAACCCTAAGCGCGAGCCGGCCCGCGGGCCGTCAGGCAGGGCCGGTTTCGCGGGATTGAGCGACACGCCGGGCGATCGGCCGTTCCTCCCCAGGAGCGGGGCCGGCGGCATCCATCCACATTCGACGCACGCGGCGCACGGCGTCGGCAGCGGGCACCAGGATGGTCGACATGACCACCGTCGACGCCCCTCGCTTCACCGTCCACCCCTCGCCCATCGGGGAGATCGTGATCGTCACCGGCGACGCCGGCATCGTCTGGCTCCAGCCGGTGCACGGCGACCTCGAGGGTGAACTCGCGCTGCTTGCGCGGCTGCTGCACGCCGCGCCCGTGCCGGAGGAATCCCCGGCGGCGGCGGAGGCGGCGACGCAGCTCGACGAGTACTTCGAGGGCCGTCGGCGGGAGTTCGACCTCGAGTTGGACTGGTCCCTCGTGCGCGGCGGGTTCGCCGGCGCCGCCCTCGCGGCCGTGTGCGAGATCCCGTACGGCGAGACGGCCGGCTACGGCGAGGTCGCGATCGCCGCCGGCAGCCCGCGTGCCGCACGGGCGGTCGGCACCGCGTGCGCGACCACCCCGTTCTCGGTGGTCGTGCCCGTCCATCGCGTCGTGCGCGCCGACGGATCTCTCGGCGAGTACGGCGGCAGACCCGAGGTCAAGCGCTTCCTCATCGACCTCGAGCAGGGCGCGGGCGAGTAGGCCGCCCGCGCGAGCGCGCGGCCCGGGACTCCCCCCGTCCCGGGCCGCGCGCGATCGATCGGCCGCCTCAGTGGCTGGATGCCTTCTCCGCACCGAATCCGGTGAGGGAGCGCACCTCCATCTCGGCCGCCTTCTCGGGGTCCTCCTTCGTGCGGGAGGTCACCGACCCCAGCCAGCCGAGGAAGAAGCCGAGCGGGATCGAGACGATGCCCGGGTTGTTCAGCGGCCAGATCGCGGTGCCGACGTCCTTGAACACGCTCGTGGGCGTGCCCCAGAATACCGGCGAGAGCACGATCAGGATGATCGCCGCGGCGAGGCCGCCGTACATGCTCCACACCGCTCCGCGCGTGGTGAAGCCGCGCCAGAACAGCGAGTACAGGATCGTCGGCAGGTTGGCCGAGGCGGCCACCGCGAACGCGAGAGCCACGAGGAACGCCACATTCTGCCCCTGCACCCCGATACCGCCGATGATGGCGAGGATGCCGATCACGATCACCGTGCGGCGGGCGACCTTGACCTCGCCGTCCGGCGGCACGTCCCCCTTCCTCACGACGTTCGCGTAGATGTCGTGGGCGAACGACGCCGCCGCGGTGATGGTGAGACCGGCCACGACCGCGAGGATCGTCGCGAACGCCACCGCCGAGATGAACCCGAGCAGCAGCGGCCCGCCCAGGTGGAGTGCGAGCAGCGGCGCGGCCGAGTTGACCCCGCCGGGCGCGGCCTTGATGGCCTCCGCCCCCACGAGCGCACCCGCGCCGTAGCCGAGCACAAGGGTGAGCAGGTAGAACAGGCCGATGAGCCAGATCGCCCACACGACCGAACGGCGGGCCTCCTTGGCCGTGGGCACCGTGTAGAAGCGCATGAGCACGTGGGGAAGACCCGCCGTTCCCAGCACGAGCGCGATCGCCAGCGAGATGAAGTCCCACGGGTTGGCGCCGTACTGCATGCCCGGCCCGAGGATGTCGCTGGTGCCGGCGGTCTCGACGGCGCTCTCCAGCAGCGCGTTGAGGCTGAACCCGTTGAGCGCGAGCACCCACACCGTCATGACGAGCGCGCCGCCGATGAGCAGGAACGCCTTCACGATCTGCACCCAGGTGGTGCCCTTCATGCCGCCGATGAGCACGTACACGATCATCAGCACGCCGACGACGGCCACCACGATCGACTGCCCGAGCTGCTCGGTGATCCCCAGCAGCAGCGAGACCAGGCCGCCGGCGCCCGCCATCTGCGCGAGCAGGTAGAAGAAGCACACGGCGAGGGTGGTGATGGCGGCCGCCATGCGGACAGGCCCCTGCTTGAGCCGGAACGAGAGCACATCGGCCATCGTGAACTTGCCGGTGTTGCGCATCAGCTCCGCCACCAGCAGGAGGGCGACCAGCCAGGCGACGAGGAACCCGATCGAGTACAGGAAGCCGTCGTAGCCGTTGATCGCGATCGCCCCGCAGATGCCGAGGAACGATGCGGCGGACAGATAGTCGCCCGAGATCGCGAAGCCGTTCTGCGGCCCCGTGAACGAGCGGCCGGCCGCGTAGTAGTCGGCGGCGGTCTTGTTGTTGCGGCTCGCGCGGATGACGATGAACAGGGTCACCGCCACGAACGCGCCGAAGATCGAGATGTTCAGCACGGGGTTGTTCTCCACCGTCTGCACGGCGGCCTCCACCGTTGCGAAGATGTCGCTCATGCGGCCACCTCCGCCTTCTGCTCGAGGTCGGTGCGGATCTCCTCGGCGATCGGGTCGAGGGTGCGGTTCGCGAACCAGACATAGGTCATCGTGATCGCGAAGGTGGTGACGAACTGGCCGAGCCCCAGCAGCAGGCCGATCGTGATGTCACCCCACACGCGCTGGGCCATGAACTCCGGCGCGAACGACGAGAGCAGCACGTACGCGAAATACCAGACGAGGAACGCGATCGCCATCGGGAAGACGAATCCCCGCTGGCGCCGCTTGAGCTCTCGGAACCGAGGCGACTCCTCGACCTCGACGTAGTCGATGCCGTCCCGTGGGACGGCATCTTCACGGGCTTGGGACATGTGGCCTCCTTGCGACATGGGTGGGGCGCAGCGTTGCGCCGGGGGTGCACTCCGGGCGGCCGGTCGGCCCACCCCGAGTGGTAGGGTCGACGCTACGAAAAGCGGCGATGTGGCCGTCACCCCCGGAAGTAGGTAGTGCGTGGACGCAGCGGCGGGCATCGATTCCGACGCGCGCATCGTCGCCCAGGCGGTCGCCGATCTCGTACGACGCACCCGCTTCCCCCTCGCCTTCGGCGGGCTCGAGAAGGATGCCGCGATCCACGTGACCTCGGTCGCCGGCGCACGCACGCGCAACCTCGAGGGGCTCGTGGTGCACGCCCAGCGGGGACTGGGCGGGCGCGCCCTCGTCGAGAACCGCCCGCGCCTCGCACTGGACTACCGCTCGTCGCGCAGCATCACGCACGACTACGACCGGGCGGTGCTCGGCGAAGGCATCGCCACGCTGTTCGCCGTGCCGGTGATGGTCTCGGGCCGAGCGCGCGGAATGCTCTACTGCGGCTCGTGGGCGCAGACCCCCGTCGGCGACGTCGTCGCCCGCCCGGCGTTCGCGGTGGCCGAGGAGCTGGCCACTGAACTGCGCGTGCGCGACGAGGTGCAGCGGCGTCTGGCGCGGATGCCGGTGCCGGTCGATGCGCCGGCCATGGCACCCTCGGTGCGCGAAGAGCTGCGCGAGAGCTACGCCGAGCTGCGGCGCATCGGCGCGGCCATCGCCGACGACGACGTGAAGGCGCGGCTCGCCAGCCTCGAGCAGAAGCTCGCGGCGCTCTCGCGCAGCGACACCGAGGAGCCGGTCGCCGCCGACGTGAAGCTCTCGCCGCGAGAGACCGACGTGCTCGCGTGCGCGGCGCTGGGGGCGACCAACGCGGAGATCGCGCAGACGCTGGCGCTGCGCGAGGGCACGGTCAAGTCCTATCTGCAGGCCGCGATGGCCAAGCTCGACGCTTCGACCCGGCACGCCGCGGTGGCGAAGGCGCGCCGCGCCGGCATCCTCCCCTGACCGGCGACGATCCATAGGGGGCGCATAGGCTCCGGCGACCGCGGTACTAACTGCGGTGCGTAGTCATGGAGCATGCCGCTTCGTCATCGCACACGCAACACGCTCATCGTCTCCGGCCTCGTCGTCGCCCTCTCCGCCGGCGGCGCCGCGGCCTGGGCGGCCGACCGCTACCTCGTGGAGCACGTCGAGATCTCCGACGTCTCCGCGTACGAGGCGGAGATCTCCGCCTCCGACGCGTCGAGCGCCGAGGCCGATTCGGGCGCCACCGCGGCCGATCAGGGCGACTCCGCCTCCGCGAGCGCCGCCGTCACGACCGACACCGGCTACACCGAGGGCGAGACCTCGATCGAGCTGTCGACGGTCACCACCGGCAGCGGATCGGAGACGGTGACGTACTACGTCGCCGACGTGGTCCTCGGCGATGCCACCGACCTTCGCAGCGCCTTCGCGAAGGATCAGTTCGGGGAGAACATCACCGAGCTCACCAGCCAGATCGCCGCCGACAACGGCGCGGTGTTCGCGATCAACGGCGACTACTACGGCTTCCGCGACACCGGCATCGTGATCCGCAACGGCGTCGTCTACCGTGACGACGGCGCACGTGACGGGCTGGTCTTCTACGCCGACGGCACCGTCGCGGTGTACGACGAGACGCAGACGAGCGCCGACGAGCTGCTCGCCGACGGCGCGTGGAACACGCTGAGCTTCGGACCGGCGATCGTCGAGGAGGGCACGGCCGTCGACGGCATCGAAGACGTCGAGATCGACACCAACTTCGGGAATCACTCCATCCAGGGCGACCAGCCGCGCACCGCCGTCGGCGTGATCGACGAGAACCACCTGGTCTTCGTCGTCGTCGACGGCCGCCAGACCGGCTACAGCGAGGGCGTGACCCTCACCGAGCTCGCCGACATCATGATCGACCTCGGGGCCACGACCGCCTACAACCTCGACGGCGGAGGCTCCTCGACGATGTACTTCGACGGCGAGGTGGTCAACAGCCCCTCCAACGGCGGCGAGCGCGGCACCAGCGACATCCTCTACATCGCGGGGTGACCGACCGTGATCGTGCTCATCCCCGCCTACGAGCCCGGCGCGCGCCTGGTGGCGCTCGTCGCCGCGCTGACGGCGGCCGACCCCGACGTGGAGATCGTCGTGGTCGACGACGGCAGCGGATCCGCCTTCGCGTCGGTGTTCGATGCCGCCGCCGGCGCGGGCGCCGTCGTGCTGCGCCATGACGCCAACGGCGGCAAGGGCGCGGCCCTGAAAATCGGCTTCGCCTACGCGCTCGCCGCGCACCCGGGTGAAGGTGTCGTCACCGCCGACGCGGACGGCCAGCACACCGCGGCCGACATCCTCCGGGTTGCCGACGAGCTGCGCGAGGATGCCGCGACGGGTGCGCCGACGCTGATCCTCGGATGCCGGGGGTTCACCGGCACCGTGCCGCTGCGCAGCCGCGCCGGCAACGCCGTCTCGCGCGGTCTGTTCCGGGTTGCCGCGGGGTGGACGCTGAGCGACACGCAGACGGGGCTGCGCGGCATCCCCTCCCCTCACCTGGCGTGGATGCTGCAGGTTCCCGGCGACCGGTTCGAGTACGAGCAGAACATGCTGCTGCGCTGCCGAGGCGCCGGGATCCGGACACGCGAGGTGCCGATCGAGACGGTGTACCTCGAGGACAATGCGTCCAGCCACTTCCGCCCGCTCATCGACTCGGCGCGCGTGGTGCTGCCGGTCGTGCTGTTCGCCGGCTCGTCGATGCTCGCCTTCCTCATCGACACGCTCGTGCTGCTGGCCCTCACCGCGCTGACCGGCTCCCTGGTCTGGTCGATCGTGGTGGCACGCCTCGTGAGCGCCTCGGCGAACTTCGCCGTCAACCGGCGCGTGGTCTTCCGCCGGCACGGCCGGGGCGCCGCCGGACAGGCGGTGCGCTACGGCCTGCTGGCGGTGGCTCTGCTGGCGTCGAACATCGTATGGATGCAGGCCCTCACCGAGGTCGGCGTTCCCCTCGTGGTCGCGAAGATCGCGACCGAGCTCGTGCTGTTCGTGACGAGCTACGGGGTGCAGCGCACCTTCGTGTTCCGTGCCGGCGCCAGCGCTTCCGAACGGCCTTCGGAATTCGGAGACCAGGCAGACGCGCGTCATAGGAACCGCATAGGGAGCCCGACTCGAATGGAATCACACCCCATCACGACCGGGAGGACCCCATGACCGTCAGCGCCCTCGCGCTCATCGCGATCGACCTGATCGCGGCCCTCATTCTGAGCCTCGGCCTCTACTACCGCCGCCACCACCGCCGCGACCTCGTCGTCGCCTTCCTGGGCGTCAACGTCGGCGTGATGGCCGTCGCCGCCGTGCTCGGCACGGCCGAGGTCGCACTGGGTCTGGGCCTGGGTCTGTTCGGTGTGCTCTCGATCATCCGGCTGCGCTCGTCGGAGATCTCCCAGCGAGAGGTGGCCTATTACTTCGCCGCGCTCGCGATCGGACTCATGGCGGGCCTCCCCCACACCGACCCGTGGCCGGTCGCCGGACTCATCGCCCTCGTGCTCGTCGTGATGTGGGCCGCCGACCACCCGCGCTTCCTCTCGCGCAGCCGGCATCAGAACGTGCGCCTCGATCGCGCCATCACCGACGAGAACGAGCTGCGCGCCGAGCTCGAGGAGCGGCTGGGCGCCACCGTCACCTCGCTCACCGTGCAGGACCTCGACCTCGTCAACGACACGACGCTGGTCGACGTGCGCTTCCGCGCCGAGCGCGCGCCGGTGGCGGCATCCACCCCCGTCCGGAGCGCGCGATGACCGCCCTCGACCGGTTCGCCCCCGTCTCGCTCGACGAACTCGTCACGGAGGCGGCGCTGCTGACGCGCGTCGACCGCAAGTACGTGGTGCCGCGTGCCGAGCTCGGCGATCTGCTCGGCGATCTCGACGACGCGACCCGCGTGCTCGAGATCGACGGGGCGCGCACGTTCGCCTACGAGTCCGTGTACTTCGACACCCCCGATCTGCTGAGCTTCCGCATGGCGGCCCAGCCACGGCGGCGCCGCTTCAAGCTGCGCACCCGGAGCTACCTCGACTCGGGGTCGGCGTTCCTGGAGATCAAGACCCGCGGCGCCCGCGGGGTCACCGTGAAGGAGCGCGACCCCTACGACCCGGCGCTGACCGCGGATCTCACCGCCGAGGCGCGGCGCGAGGTCTCCGGGGCCCTCGCCGCGATCGGCGTCACCCCGGACCGGGCAGAGGAGCTGGAACCGTCGCTGGTCACCCGCTACCGCCGCGCGACCCTGCTCGCCCCCGACGGCGTGGGCCGGGCGACTGTCGACACGGACCTGGCGTGGCTGTCCCCCGCCGGCGACGGCTTCTCGATTCCCGGCATGGCCATCGTCGAGACCAAGTCCGGCGCCGCCGCTTCCGTGGTCGACCGCGCGCTCTGGCGACGCGGCCACCGGCCGGCCACCGTCAGCAAGTACGCGACCGGCATGGCCGCCATGAACCCCGACCTTCCCCGCAACCGCTGGGCGCGCCTGCTGCGCGGCCCCTTCGCCCCGACCCATCGAACCCTGGAGGCATCATGTCCCGTCGCCGCCTGACCCTGCCCCGCCGCATCGCCCTGGCCGCCGTGCCCCTCGCCCTCACCGGCGTCGTACTGGCCGGCTGCGCGGTCGCGGCCGACACCTCGTCGGCCGGCACCTCGACCACCCAGACCCAGACCGACACCTCGACCGAGGCGACGACCGAGACCGCGGTCGCCGTGGACTCCGATCTCGCAGCCGAGGCCGTGCTCGCCGCGAACGCCGACACGACGGTCGTCCGCGATGACGAATGGTCGGAGTCCGACGCCGTCGACATCGTCCTCGATGGCGACTCGGCCTCGAGCGATTCCGACGCGGTGAGCATCGACGGCACGACCGTGACGATCACCGAGGCCGGCGTCTTCCGCCTCAATGGGGATCTCGACGGCTCGGTGGTGGTCGCCGCCCCCGACAACGCCCAGGTGGTGCTGATCCTCGACGACGCGTCGATCTCGGCATCGGGCGGCTCCGCCATCGACGTGCAGACGGCCGACGACGTCGCGATCGTGCTCGCCGCCGGCACCGCCAACAGCGTCGCCGACGCCGACGCCTACGCCGACGACGCCGACGCCAACGCCGCCATCTACGCCGACACCGACCTCACGATCTCCGGCTCCGGCGCGCTCGAGGTGAGCGGAAACGGCAACGACGGCATCACGAGCACCGACGACCTCGTGATCCTCTCCGGCGAGATCACCGTGGACGCCGTCGACGACGGTCTGCGCGGCAAGGACTCGCTCGTCATCGAGGGGGGAACCGTGACGGTGGATGCCGGCGGCGACGCGCTCAAGAGCGACCAGGATTCTGACGCGACCCAGGGCTTCGTCGCCATCGAGGGCGGCGAGATCTCGCTGACCAGCGGTGACGACGCCATCGCCGCAGCCACCGACGCCGTCGTCACCGGCGGCACGATCTCGATCGTCGCCGGTGAGGGCCAGTCCTCGGATGCCGGCGCCAAGGGCATCGCCGCGGGAGCGGTCATCGCCCTCGACGGAGGCGAGGTCACCATCTCGTCGTCCGACGACGCGGTCCACTCCGACGGCTCGGTCGGCATCGGCGGTGCCACCCTTGCCATCTCGACCGGAGACGACGGCGTGCACGCCGAGCAGGTGCTCGAGATCCGCGGCGGCACCGTCGAGATCGCACAGTCGTATGAGGGCCTCGAGGCGACCGATGTCGCGATCTCGGGCGGCACCGTCAGCGTCATCGCGAGCGATGACGGCATCAACGCCGCGGGCGCCGCCGCGGGCGGCGAGGCCGACAGCGGCGAAACGCTCGTCATCGCCGGCGGCACCGTGACGGTGACCGCGGGAGGGGACGGCCTCGATTCGAACGGATCGATCACCCTCAGCGGCGGCACGTTCGCCCTGGTGGGTCCGGCCAACGGCGGTGAGAACACCGTCGACGCGAACGGCACGATCGCCGTCGACGGCGTGGCGGTCGCGACCGTGAGCGCGAGCGGATCGGCCGGCTCGACCGTGGTCATCACGAACGCGGCGGGCGACGTGGTCGCCTCGATCGAGGCGGGCTCATCGTTCAGCGGCGTCGTGTACGGCGGCGCCGACGTCACCGAGGGCGAGACCTACACCGTGACCGTCGACGGCGGCAGCGCGGTCAGCGCCACCGCGTCGACCACCGTGCAGAGCGCCATGGGAGGACCCGGCGGAGGAATGGGCGGGGGCCCCGGCGGCCGGCGCCCCTGAGCCTCGCAAGCAGCCCGCAGCGAACAGAATATCGACGCGAATTGTCGCGGGAGATCCAATATCGATCTCCCGCGACTTTTCCGCGTATTGTGACGAACATGGCTCGCAGAATCGTGCATCAGCTCGTCGACGATATCGACGGTTCCGTCCTCGAAGTCGGAGAGGGGGAGAGTGTGCTCTTCTCCCTCGACGGCGTCGCCTATGAGATCGACCTCAGTGACGCGAATGCCGCGGAGCTGCGTGATTCCTTCGCGCGGTGGACCGCCGCCGCGCGGACCGTCTCGTCATCGCGCGCTGCCGCGGCCGCGGCATCCTCCGGTCGCAAGCGCCGCCGCCCCGGCCAGCAGGACTACTCCGGCATCCGGGATTGGGCGAAGGAGAACGGCTACAAGGTCTCCGACCGCGGCCGGGTTCCGGCATCCGTCATCGAGGCATACGAAGCGGCGCACTGACCTCTCCCCCTTCGAAATTCGGCGATTCGACGGAACCTCCGAATTCGGTGGGAATGGGGATGAAATGCCGCACTCCGGTTGCATGTCGGCGCGGTTCTCGGAATCGTGGCCCGTCCGCAGTCCGCAACCGAAGGAGAAAGCAATGCTCACCCTGACCCAGACCGCGGCAGAGGCCGTCAAGAACATCGTGGCCCGCGTCCCGCAGGCCGAGGACGGTGGCGTGCGCATCCGCGACACCGGACCGTCGAGCGGCTTCGAACTCAGCGTCGCCCCGACGCCCGAGCCCGAGGACACGGTGGTCGTCACCGACGGTGCGCGCGTCTTCCTCGACGTCCCGGCCGCCGCGGCGCTCGACGACCGCGTGCTCGACGCCGAACTCGCTCAGGACGGCTCGGTGAAGTTCGCGCTCACCGGCAAGGGCTGAGCGCCCCCGCACCGAGATCTCCGGGTCCCCGTCGACTCCGACGGGGGCCCGGATCGGTTTCGGCGCGATGTCGACGGCTGGGTAGACTCGGACAGCCAGCCTCTGTAGCTCAATGGAAGAGCAGTTGCGTCCTAAGCAAACGGTTGGGGGTTCGAGTCCCTCCAGGGGCACGTCATCTTCTGCTCCCGCCCGGAATCCCTCGGGCGGGCTCCGTCTCGACGCGAGCTGCACGCCGGTCGCCGGTCGCCGACGGGGCCGTCGAGGGCGTACCGTCCGACCATGGACACACGGAGACAGGCGATCGTCGTCCCACCGGCGCACCCCGCCGCAGTACGAGCGGCGATCGGGCCGGGAGCGGTCGGGTGAGGGTCGCGATGCTCGGGCCCATCGCCTGGCGGACACCTCCGAAGGCCTACGGGCCGTGGGAGCGCGTCACAAGCCTGCTCACTGAGGGGCTGGTGCACCGTGGAGTGGATGTGACCCTGTTCGCGACCGCCGACTCCATCACCGACGGCGACCTCGATGCGGTGGCTCCGCACGGCTACGCGGAGGATCCGTCGATGGATGGCCGGGTGTGGGAGGCGCTGCACGTCGCGCGCGCCCTAGCGCGCTCGGGCGAATTCGACATCGTGCACAACCAGCTGGACTGGCTGCCGCTCGCGTTCGGGGCCCACTGCGACGCGCCGATGGTGACGACCATCCATGGATTCTCCGGCCCCGCGATCCTTCCCGCGTACCTCGCCTCGGCCTCGGCGTTCGTCTCCATCTCCGACGCTGATCGCTCCCCCGGCCTCGAGTACCTCGCGACGATCCACCACGGGATCGACCCGGGCGAGCTGCCGTACGTGCCCGAGCCCGACGACCACCTCGTGTCGTTCGGCCGCATCCATCCCGACAAGGGCACCGCGGCGGCCATCACGATCGCGCGGCGCGCGGGGCGCCGCCTCGTGATCTGCGGACTCGTCCAGGACGAGGACTACTTCCGCGACCAGGTGGAGCCCCACATCGACGGGGACCGCGTCGTCTTCCTCGGCGCCGTCGGGGCCGAAGAGCGAGCCCGCGTGCTCGGCCACGCCGCCGCTCTGCTCCACCCGATCGAGTTCGACGAGCCGTTCGGGCTCTCGGTCGTGGAATCGATGATGTGCGGCACCCCGGCTCTCGCATACCGCCGGGGGTCGATGGCGGAGGTCATCGACGAGGGCGTGACCGGCCGCACGGTGACCTCGATCGACGAGGCCGTGTCGGCCCTCCCCGCCGTCACCGGGCTGGACCGGGGCGACGTCCACGATCGCGCCGTCGCACGATTCGGCGTGGAGCGCATGGTCGATCAGTACCTGGCCGTCTACGAGACCGTGCTGGCGCGCTGATCCCGGGCCGACGCACAGGTGGCAGGTGTAGCGTGCGACCACAGCGTCCGGGCAGAGACCCGGGCGTGGACCGGACCGTGGCGATGGAGGCGCGGTTCCACGAGGGATGCCGCCGGCAGACGTCTCGCCATGGTCCGCCGCGAATCCGCTGCGGGCATCACCAGAGAGACGTCACCGTGACCCACTACGGATTCCTCAGTACCTTTCCGCCGACCCGCTGCGGCCTGGCGACCTTCACGCAGTCCCTCGCCGACGCCCTCGTGCGCGGCGACGACGAGCACGGCACGATCGTGCGGGTGCTCGATGAGCCCGCCGACCGCAGCCCGCACGACACCCGCGCGCGGTCGACGGTGCGCACCGACCTCATCGCGGGCGACCGGCTGAGCACGATGCGGGCGATCATGGCGCTCAACGCGTGCGACGTCGCGATCGTTCAGCACGAGTACGGGATCTACGGCGGACACGACGGAGATCAGGTGCTCGAGGTGCTCTCCGCGGTGGACACCCCCACCATCGTCGTGCTCCACACCGTGCTCGTGACACCCACGCGTCACCAGCGGGAAGTGCTCGAAGACGTGTGTCGACTGGCCTCCCTCGTCGTCGTCATGACGACGCACGCCCGCGACAACCTCGCCGCGGTCTACGCGGTCGATCTCACTCGCGTCCGCGTCATCCCGCATGGTGTGAACCATGTGGGGCTGCGCGAATCGCAGCCCCACAGCGGCCGCCGCGTCGTGACGTGGGGGCTTCTCTCGCCGGGCAAGGGCATCGAATGGGGCATTCGCGCTGTCGCGCAGCTCGCGGACATGACGCCTCGCGTCGAGTACGTCGTCGCCGGGCAGACACATCCCAAGGTGCTCGCGCACGCGGGCGAGGGCTACCGCACCATGCTCACCGATCTCGCCGACGAGTTGGACGTCGGCTCGGCCCTTCGCATCGACGGGCGCTACCTCGACGCGCCGCAGCTGGCCGCTCTCATCGCCTCCGCGGATGCCGTGCTGCTGCCGTACGACTCGGTCGACCAGGCGACCTCGGGCGTCCTCGCCGAGGCGGTCGCGGCCGGCGTTCCCGTGGTCGCCACGGCATTCCCCCACGCCGTCGAGCTGCTGTCGACCGGAGCCGGAACGGTCGTCCCGCACCACGACCCCGACAGCATCGCCGGGGCGCTTCGCGAGATCTTCGACGGCTCCTCAGTGGCCGATCGCATGCGTGAGGCAGCGCTGCGCGAGACGAACGGGACGACATGGTCCGCAGTCGCCGACCGCTACCGCGTGCTCACCGCCGAGCTCGTCGCGGCGCAGGCAGCATGAAGGGCACAGCCGGTCCGCAGAATCCGTCACCGTCGTATGGGCACCTCAGCGCACTGACCGACCACAACGGCATCTTCGAGCACGCTCACCTCGACGCACCGCGCCGCGAGCACGGCTACTGCGTCGATGACGTCGCCCGGGCGCTGATCGTGGTGGCGCGTGAACCGCAGCAGACCGTCGGGCTCCGAGAGCTCGCCGTCATCTATCTGCGCTTCCTCGAATCGGCCGTGCGACCCGACGGGCTCGCGCACAATCGCATGAGCGCCGCCGGCGACTGGTCCGACGCGCCCGCGATGGGCGACTGGTGGGGACGGCTGCTGTGGGCGCTCGGCACCATCGCCGCGCAGCGGGGCGATCCCTGGACCCGCGCTCGCGCGCTGCGCTCGTTCCGGATCGCCGCCCGCGCGCGGTCGACGAGCCTGCGCACTCTGGCCTTCGCAGCACTCGGCGCCGCTCAGGTCGTGCGCGTAAGAGCAGACGACCACATCGCCCGCACTCTGCTCCGCGAGTTCGTGGCCGCGGTGCCCGTGCCCGCGGATCCGACCTGGTTCTGGCCCGAGCGCCGTCTCGCCTACGGGAACGCCTCCATCGCGGAAGCCCTGATCGCCGCGGGGCATGCCCTCGGTGATGCCGATGCCACGCAGCGGGGTGTGAGCATGCTGCGCTTCCTGCTCTCGGTCGAGATGTCGGACGGCATGTTCTCCGTGACGGGAACGGGAGGGCGGGGGCCGGGCGAGAGCGGACCCTCGTTCGATCAGCAGCCCATCGAACTCGCCGCGCTCGCCGACGCGTGCGCCACCGCCTACGCGTTGACCGACGATCCCGCCTGGCTCCCCCCGATCGGCCTCGCCTGGCGTTGGTTCACCGGGCTCAACGACAGCGACACGGTCATGTTCGATGATCGCACCGGCGCCGGCTTCGACGGGCTCGAACGGGCCGGCCGGAACGAGAACCGCGGGGCCGAGTCGACGCTGGCGGCACTGAGCACGTACCAGCAGGCGGCCCGGCACGGTGAGTCGAGCCGGCCATGACCGCCCGATTGCACGCGGCGGAGCTGACAGCGCAGCCGGATCGGGTGATCGCGCAGCTGTTCCTTCCCGGCGAGGAGTGGTCCGCGCACCACTCGCGCGCCGCCGAGATCGTCGCGCGCGTGCTGGCGATCCCCGCCGACCGAGTCGCTGTGCTCGCAGCGGAGTTGACGCGCGACTTCGGCGCGCGGCATCCGCGCGTCGACGAGCTGTTCCTCGACAACGCCGATGTCGTGAGCTCACGTCTGGCCGACCCGGTCGATGTCAGCCTCGAGCGACGACGGGTGCTCGGCGCCGGCTTCACGTCGGAATACGCCGTCGAGGGGGCGGCTCTGTGCAACCCGAGTGCGGTCGAGCACCCCGACCAGTCGGGACTTCTGCCCGGGCAGGTGCGCGTCGCGATCGCCCTCCGCGCCATCGGAGAGGGCCACCGCTCCTCGATCGAGTTCGCCGAGGCGACCATCGGTCCGGGACGGTGCTGGACCTTCGCGGAGCGGACCCTGCCGCTCTGGCGAGCGACCATCGAGGAAGGCGACTGGAGCGCCGTGCACTTCCGTGCCGCGCTGGAGGACGAGGGCATCGTCAACGAGATCTCGCACAGCGTGCTGCGTGACCTCCCGGAGCGGTTCACCGCGTCGGATATCGAGACGTCGGTGGCCGCCTTGCCGAGTGCGCTGGCGCGGCGGGCCGACAGCTTCGGTCATATCGAGGAGCTGCGCCAGCTGGCGAACTCCGCCTATCGCGCCGTGTTCGCCCCCGAGACCGCCCTCAGCCAGCGGGTGCTCACGCCGGTGGCTGCCGAGGAGCGGCACGGGATGGAGGATGCGCGATTCGTGCGATTCACCGACCTCGCCGGCGCGGTCCACTACCGCGGGACCTACACCGCGTATGACGGGCGCGACATCGCGCCGCGGCTGATCGTCACCCCGGATCTGCGCGGGTTCGACATCCATCGACTGACCGGCGATGCCGCTCAGGACAAGGGGATGGCACTCTTTCCGCGGCCCGTGGACGGCAGGTACCTCGCGCTGAGCCGGACCGGCGGTGAGAGCATCTCGCTGGCCGAGTCGCAGGACGGCGTGATCTGGCACCAGGCCGGGATCATCCATGCCCCCGTGGAACCCTGGGAGATCGTCCAGACCGGCAACTGCGGCCCGCCGCTGGAGACGCCGCACGGCTGGATCGTCCTCGTCCATGGCGTAGGCCCGATGCGCCGTTACTCCCTCGGAGCGCTGCTCCTCGATCTCCACGACCCCACGATCGTGCGCGGGCGGACGGCCACGCCGATCCTGCAGCCGGTCGACGATCGTCGCGACGGCTACGTCCCGAACGTCGTGTACTCGTGCGGCGGGCTCATCGTGGACGACGTGATCTGGATCCCGATCGGCATCGGGGACTCGCGGATCGGGGTATGCTCCATCGGCGTCGACGACCTGCTGGCGCAGCTGGCGCCATAGGCCTGCGCGCGGCTGCGAATGCCGGGGTGGGACGGCCGTCACGCGCCGCTCGCGGACCCCGTCCACGTCGGCGAGGTCGGACGCTCCGGTCCACGCGGAGACTGCGACGGAATCTCGGTCGGCTTCGTCGCCCGGAACTCGTAGTACTCGTCGGCCCGGGCCGAGGTCGGCGCCGTGGGCACGCGCGTGCGCCAGTGCATGCTCGTCGTCCTCGCCCACCGTGCGTCCCGCGCTGTGCGCTGCTCATCGGGCGTCTGGTCCTCGGGAGGTTGTCTGCTCATGCTCGGACCCTACGCGCCGCACATGTACGCGCTCACAGGCGGGCCGGTCGGCGCTCGTCTCACCGCACGGCCCGTCTCACCGCGCGGCCCGTCTCACCGCACGGAGGGCGCAACGGTCCGCGAGGACGAACCCATCGCCTGGACATCTCCTGCACACCCACGCGCACGACCGGAATCAGGCGTAGCCTGAAGGGAGATGGCCCGGACCCCGTCATCGGCGCACACACTCTGTGTGCATCGAGTGCAGGGAGCCGACGATGGCCGTCACCAGTTCCGGGCCCGCCGCGTCGCCCGTGCGATCCACGACGTCGAAGGCACCCAACCACTACACCGAGCTTTCGCGGATGGTGACCGGGAGCGGCCTGATGCGGCGCCGCTACGGCTACTACTGGACCAAGCTCATCGCGGCGCCGATCGTCATCGCGGTCGTGCTCACCGTCTTCGTGCTTCTCGGCGACACCTGGTGGCAGCTGGTGACGGCCGCCGCCCTCGCCGTCGTGCTCACCCAGGTCGCGATGCTCGGCCACGATGCCGCCCACCGACAGATCTTCCGCTCGGGCCGGTGGAACGACTGGACCACCCTCGTCATCGGCAATCTCCTCGTCGGGATGAGCTACGGCTGGTGGCAGCACAAACACACGCGGCACCACGCCAATCCCAACAAGATCGGCAGCGACCCCGACATCGAACTCCCCGTCATCGCCTTCACCCCGGACCAGGCCGATCGTCGACGTGCCAGCCGCAGCGGGCCGCTGCGCTGGCTGATCGCCCACCAGGGCGTGCTGTTCTTCCCGATCCTGCTGCTCGAAGGGCTCTCCCTCCACGCCTCGAGCGTGCGTCGCGTCTTCGCCCGTGAGCAGCTGCGCCGGCGTCCGATCGAGATCGCCTTCCTCGCGGTGCGGCTCATCGGGTTCCTCGTGCTCGTGTTCCTGGTGCTCTCGCCGGGGATCGCTTTCGCCTTCCTCGGCATCCAGCTCGGCCTGTTCGGCGTCTACATGGGGATGTCCTTCGCGCCGAACCACAAGGGGATGCCGCTGGTCCCCGCCGACGTGAAGGTCGACTTCCTGCGCCGCCAGGTGCTCATGAGCCGCAACATCCGCGGCAGCCGGGTGCTGGACACCGTGATGGGCGGGCTCAACTACCAGATCGAGCACCACCTCTTCCCGTCGATGCCTCGCCCGCACCTGCGGCAGGCGTCGGGCATGATCCGCGCCTACTGTCAGGAACACGGGGTGCCGTATACGCAGACCGGCCTCTGGCAGTCGTATGCGATCGTCGTCCGCTACATCAACCGAGTGGGACTCGGCGAGCGGGACCCCTTCGAGTGCCCGCTGCTCCAGCAGCGGCAGGCCGTGTAGCCGCGTCGGGTTTCTCGGGTCAGAGTGCGAGACGCCCGGCGACGACGTCGGCGGCGACCACGCTGATCCGCGTCTGGGTGGACCGCGCGTGGTTGCGGATCCGACTGAACGCCTCATCCATATCGATGTCCTGACGCTGAGCGAGGTACCCCTTGGCCTGCTCGATGATCACCCGGCTGTCCAGCGCGCGCTGGAGCTGCGCCTGCGCGAGCTCGGACTCCTCGACACGTCGCTGCTGCAGGATGCTGATGGTCGCGATGTCGGCCAGCGCCCGCGCGGAGGCCGCGTCGGCGGCATCCAGCGCACCGGACTCCTCGCGGAAGAGGTTCAACGAGCCCAGAGTCGAGTCGCGCAGTCGCAGCGGAATCGCGTGGATCGCGGAGAATCCCGACGCTCGCGCATCGGCGGCGAACGTGGGCCAGCGGTGGGCGATCTGGTCGATGTCCTCCACTGAGACGACCTCACCGGTGGTTGCCGCCTCCACGCACGGGCCAGCGCCGACGCGCAGCTGCATCAGCTCGACGAGTTCGCTCCGCTCGCTGGTGGAGACGATCACCTCGAGCTCGTTGGACGGACTCAGAAGGAGGATGCCGGCCGCCGACGCGTCGAAGAGCGAGATGCAGTCATCGACGAGGCGCTGGAGCACATCGACGACGTCGAAGTCGTCGACCAGGGAATCCGCCAGGGTGACGAAGGTTCCCAGCAGCTGATGCTCGCGGGTGAGCGCCGTCATGTCGTCATCCTAAGCCGTGACATCTCATAGACCCAGGTCGAGCCGGCGGGAGATCACGTCGGCCGCGACCTCGCGCACGGAACGACCTTCTCCGTATGCATGACCGCGCAGCAGCAGGAGGGCATCGTCCACCCCGATCCCGTTCCTGGCCGCGACCATTCCGGTCGCCTGGTGCACCTCGCGACGCGAGTACCGCCGCTCCTCCGCGGCGTCGTCGGTCTCCTCGAGGCGGCTCAGCGCGCGCCTCAGCAGCATGGCCGAGACGACGACGGCGAGGCTCCGCATCCGTTCGATGTCCGCCGCGGACAGGTCGCGAGCTGTCACGGAGTACAGGGCGATCGACCCGATCCCCAGCGTGCTGACGAACAGGGGGAAGGCGAACAGCGCCCCCACGTCGAGTTCGCGAAGCGCCGCCCACGCGCCCGGCCATCGCGCCCCGCCGTCGACCTGGAGGTCGGAGGCGGTGACGGGATGCCGCGTGCGCAGCGCCTCCCACGACGGACCCTCGCCGAGGTCGATCTGGATCTCGTCGATCTGTGCGCCGAGCCTGGTGCTGGCGCACAGCGTCTGCGAACCCATCGGCGCGCCGAGGGTGGAGACCACCGCACCGGGCATCGAGACGGCGGCCCGCAACGGCGAGCACAGGTCGCCGTTCTCTCCGTCAGCGAGTGCAGCCGCCACGAGTGCGAAGGGATCGCCGGAGGAATCTTGACCGGCTGTCGTGGGCATCGCGTGCGCCGCCGTTCGGGTCGAAATGGCCAGGCGCTGGGTCTTGGTGCCCTTGACGCGATCGTACACCGCGCCGTGGGGGCGGTGGCGGGTCTCAGCGTCAGCCGCAGCCGGGGTCGATCACGTCGCCGCGCCGCGTATACGCAGGGCTCCCGGCCTCACGCTGATGCGCGCCCGGACGATGTGCCCGAACGGGTCGCCGTCCAGTTCCACGGCGTGCGGCGTGTCGAAGCGGGCGTCGAAGCGTCTGCCCTGGACGTAGGCGAGCGAATGGAGGTCCGGGGAGCGCGAGAGCCATCGCCGGGTGATCCTCGAGCGGCGGGCGGCGCTCTGCAGCGTGAACCGCGTTCCGATCTTCGCCCACCCGAAGGGGCCGGCCGGGCGCATGAGGACGACGTCGAGGAGCCCGTCGTCGATCACCGCTGCGGGGATCAGGAGCATGTTCCCCGTGAGCGTTCCGCAGTTGCCGACGATGACCGTGTGCGCGCGGGTCGACCTCGTGCGTCCGCCGTCGACACGGTAGACGAGGTGGAAGAGCCGATTCGCGATGATCGATCGTGCGATCGGTGTGACGTAGGCGAGCCATCCGAGGTGCTTCTTCGCGATCGCGCTGGTGTCATGGGCCATCTGGGCATCGAGGCCGATTCCCGCCATCACCATGAACACGTGCGTACGTCGGACACCCTCCTCGTCCTCGATCTCCGCGACACCGACGTCGACCGCGCGATCGACGCCTGTGAAGGCCGCCGACACGCTGGCGGAGACGTCGTTGAGGGGCGTGCCGAGGAACCGGGCGAGCAGGTTCCCCGTGCCGGAGGGAACCAATGCGATCGGCATGCCGGTCTCGCGCAGAACGTCGGCGACGGCGCGCACGGTGCCGTCTCCGCCGGCGACGATCACGACCTCCGGATCGCCGTCTGCGGCGCGGCGCGCGGCTGCTCGTCCGGCATCATCGCCTGCGGTCTCGTACCAGCGCGTCGGTCTCCACCCCCGGCGACGCTCATGCTCGGCGACCGCCGTGCGAAGGCGCTGCAAGGGTGCCTTGGTCGGGTTGTAGACCACCGCCGCGTGCGGTTGCCGACTTCCGCTCGGCGTCTCCGCCGTTCCTGTCGCGCTCAGCGGCCGTGACCGCCCTCGCCGCGCCAACGGTCGGTCTGCTCCCGGTCCGTCACGGCGCCGGGCGCCCGATCCGGCGCAGAGACGCGAAAGGCGACCGATGACGCGAGCGCCGCCACCGCGGTCGCGCGGACGTGCTCGATCTCCGCCGCATCGTGGTACTTCACTGCGGCAGCATCCCGTCGCGCCCGGACGTCTCCACTGATCTCGGCCAGCCGATCCGCGAGCACCGTCGCGAGCCCGTCGCCGAGTTCCTCCAAGCTGGTGTTCGCGATCTCCAGTCGTCGATCCGAGACCGTCACCTCCACCGTCGGATATCCCGCCGTCGTGAGACGCTCGCGCGTCTCGCTCCCCAGGATCGCCGTCACCTCGTCTCGCTCCGGTCGGCGGGTGAACACGGCCTCCACCGTGTACCGCTCGGGGGCGTGGTCGGTCAGCAGCGCAGCAGGCAACGAACCCACCAGCACTGATCCCAGGCCCAGCGTGGCGGCATCGACGCCGCTCGTTCGTGTCTGTGTCTCCATGATCGAACGTTACGCCCCCAAGATGTGCGCCTCACAGGTTCGCCGGATCGCGGAATCCGACGGTGGTCGCGTGGGGGCGGGAGGACGGCGCGGTCTCGTCGTGGAGACCTCACGGCCCCGGCATCCGTCTCTCCAGCACATCGTCGCGCCGCTGGAACCCCGCCCGCTCGTAGAGCGTGACCGCACGGACGCTCGAGCTCACCGTGAGGCGAGGGATCCCGCGTTCGTCGGCGGCCGCGCACAGCGCCGACACGATCGCGGTGCCGACGCCCCTGCCGCGCTCCTCGGCGACGACGAACACGCTCTGCAGATCGCCGACACGACGCGCGCGGGCGTGCACGTCGGGTACGCGCTCGAAGGCGACGAGCCATCCCATGCCGACCGGCCGGGTGCCGCGCTCGGCGATGACGGCCACGACGTCGCCTGCGCGGTCATGCATCCAGGCCGCGAGGTCTTCTGCGAACTCGTCCGCAACGTCGCCCGCTGCCCCGGCGCCGGGCGGGTCGGCGGCGCTGGAGTCGGCGGCGCTGGAGTCGGCGGCGCTGGACGAAATCGCGGACCACGCGCGCTTGAGCACCGCGAGGGCGCGCGCGTCGGCGCTGCTCGCGCGGCGGATCGTCACCTCATCCACGGCGCCCCCCACCATCGATGCGGCACCCTCATTGCAGGCAGAACTCGTTGCCCTCGGGATCGCGGAGCTGGTAGTAGTGCTCGGGCCACGGCCCCCAGGTCTGGTCGACGAGGCGCACCACCTCGGCACCGAGGGCCACGAGGCGATCCTTCTCGGCCTCGAGCTCCTCGTGCGTGGGAGCACGTCCTGGTGTGGCGCTGATGTCGAGATGGAGACGGTTGCGCCCGGCCTTCGCGCCCGACGCGTGGTGGAAGAACAACCGCGGCCCGACCCCCGCGGGGTCTTCGACCAGTCCACGTTTGGCGAGGTCCTCCTCGGTCACCCCCGAGGCCAGCAGCTCGCTGCGCAGCGGCTCTTCCCACTCGGCCGCCGGATAGCCGAACACCTCTGCCCAGAACCTCGCCAGCGCCGGCGGATCATCGGCGTAGAACACGATGTTGCCCAGCTTCGTCGCCATGTCGGCTCCTCTCGTCGCCGTCTTCCGTTCACGATACGAACGGCGTACGACATCGGCCAGGTGCACGTCTCGTCCGAGCACGCGGCATCCACTCATCGGAAGTCCCGCGAACGGTGGTCGATGCCGACCCGCAGGTCCTCGAACCGGTCGGCGAGGAGGTTCGTCACCCCCTCGACGGAGCGCTCCAGCATGCCCCGCACGATGAGGGCCGGCGCATCGCGGACCACCCGCCGGTATCTGTTCCACACCCCGACCGAGCAGATCACGTTCACCACCCCGTGTTCGTCCTCGAGGTTGAGGAACGTGACCCCGGATGCCGTCGCCGGTCGCTGCCGGTGGGTGACGAGCCCCGCCACCTCGACGCGACGGCCCGTCTCGTGGACGCGCAGCCCCGTCGAGGTGAGCACCCCTCGCGCGTCGAGACCGGAGCGGTAGTGCGTCATGGGGTGGTCGTCGGTCGAGATGCCCGTCGCCCACAGATCGGCGGCGAGCACCTCGTACGAGGTCGGGTCGGTGAACAGCGGCGGCTGCACCGCCATCAGCGAGTCGGGCAGGAACTCCGCCCGGTCCTGCGCCGCCGAACCCGCGAGCCAGATCGCCTCCCGCCGGGTGAGCCCCAGGCATTCGAAGGCCCCCGCCGTGGCCAGCGCCTCCAGCTGCGCGGCCACGAGCCCGGTGCGCCGCACGAGGTCGCGAAGGTCGCGGAACTCCCCCTCCGCCTCGCGGGCGGCCACGATGCGCTCGGCGACCTTGGCGCCGATCCCCTTCACCCCCGCGAGCCCCAGTCGCACCGCGAACCCGCCGTCGCGCCGGTGCGCCGCCGACTCATCGGGCGCGTCACGGTCGAAGACCCCCACCGGCGGCTGCCTCCGATGCGTGCAGGTGTCGAGGCCTGTCGGGTCCGGCATCCCGTTGCTCGGAACAGGTGATCCGCCGAGAACAGGAGGATCCTGCCCCCCATCGTCCTGTTCCGAGCGGATCACCTGATCCCGGCGAGTGGATGCCGCACCAGGCCCGCCCTGTTCCGAGCGGATCTCCTGATCTCGGCGAGTGGATGCCGCACCCGGCCCGCCCTGGGTCGCGGAGGTGCCGGTTCCCCCGGCCGCCGGCTCGAGCACCGCCTCCACGCCCGACAGGTGGAGATCGGGGCGGCGCACCTCGACTCCGTGCCTCCGGGCGTCGGCGACGAGGGTCGCGGGCGAGTAGAAGCCCATCGGCTGGGCGCGCAGCAGTCCCGCGAGGAAGGCACTCGGGTAGTGCAGCTTGATCCACGACGAGGCGTAGACCAGCAGCGCGAACGACAGCGAGTGGGACTCTGCGAATCCGAAGTTCGCGAAGGCCTGGATCTTCGCGTAGATCGCATCGGCGTCGTCCCCGACGAGCCCGTTCGCGGCCATCCCGTCGTACAGCTTCTCGCGCAGGGACTCGATGCGCTCGACCCCGCGCTTGGACCCCATCGCACGGCGCAGCAGGTCGGCATCCTCACCGCTGAGCCCACCCACCGCCATGCCCATCTGCATGAGCTGCTCCTGGAACACGGGGATGCCGAGCGTGCGCTCCAGCACCGGCTTCAGCTTCGGGTGCGGATAGGTGACCTCCTCGTCGCCGAGCTTGCGCCGCACGAACGGGTGCACCGCCCCGCCTTGGATCGGGCCGGGACGGATGAGCGCGATCTCGATCACGAGGTCGTAGAACCGGCGCGGCTGGAGGCGCGGCAAGAGCCCCATCTGCGCGCGCGACTCGACCTGGAACACACCGATCGAATCGGCGCGGCACAGCATGTCGTAGACCGCCTTCTCCTCCTTCGGCAGCGTCGACAGCTCCCACTCCTCCCCGGTCGCGGCGCGGATCATGTCGAAGCAGTACTGAAGCGCGGCCAGCATCCCGAGCCCGAGCAGGTCGAACTTGACGAGCCCCATCCAGGCCGCGTCATCCTTGTCCCACTGGATGATGGTGCGGTTCTCCATGCGGGCGTGCTCGATGGGCACGACCTCGCCGACGGGCCGGTCGGTGAGCACCATGCCGCCGGAGTGGATGCCGAGATGGCGCGGCGCCTTCAGCAGCGCCGTCGCGAACGAGAGCACCTGATCCGGGATGTCGTGGTCTGCCGGCGTCTCGAGACCGACCCCCCAGCCCTCCACCTGCTTCGACCAGGCGTCCTGCTGGCCGGGCGAATGGCCGAGTGCCTTCGCCATGTCGCGGATCGCGTTCTTCGGTCGGTACTGGATGACGTTCGCCACCTGCGCGGCCCGCTCCCGGCCATAGGTCGCGTACACCCACTGGATGATCTCCTCGCGCCGGTCCGAGTCGAAGTCGACGTCGATGTCGGGCTCCTCGTCGCGCAGGCTCGAGAGGAACCGCTCGAACGGCAGGTCGTAGGCGATCGCGTCGACGGCGGTGATGTCGAGCAGGTAGCAGATGGCGCTGTTGGCCGCCGATCCCCGCCCCTGGCACAGGATGCCGCGCCGCCGCGCCTCCTGCACGATGCCGTGCACGATGAGGAAGTACCCCGGGAAGTCCTTCATCTCGATGACGCCGAGCTCCTTCTCGATGCGCGCCCGGTCCGCCTCGGTGAGATCGGGGTACTTGCGCGGCACCGCCTCCCACACCAGATGCCGCAGCCACGACATCGGGGTGTGCCCCGGGGGCGCCTCCTGCTTCGGCAGCGCCGGCTTGGCGCGCCGCAGCGGGAAGGCCAGCTCGTCGGCGAGCGCGACCGTGCGGGCGACGGCGTCGGGATGCCGCACGAACCGCTCCGCCATCTCGGCCCCCGAACGCAGGTGCGCGCCGGCGTGGGCGGGCAGCCACCCGTCGAGCTCGTCGAGGCCGCGGTTCGCGCGCACCGCCGCCACCGCGGCGGCCAGCAGCTGTCGCTGCGGCACGGCGTAGTGCACGTTGTTGGTCGCCAGCAGCGGCAGCCCGCGCTCGCGGGCGAGCCCGGCGAGGATCTCGTTGTCGCGGCTGTCGAGCGGATTGCCGTGGTCGATGAGCTCGACGTGCACGGCATCCACTCCGAAGCGGGCGACGAGCCGGTCGAGTTCGACCGCCGCTTCCGCCGCCCCGCCGCGGGCCAGGCCCTGGCGCACGGCGCCCTTGCGGCAGCCGGTCAGCACCGCCCAGTGGTCGGCGCCCTGCGCGGCGAGCTCGTCGAGGTCGTAGACCGGTCGCCCCTTCTCGGCGCCCTGCAGCTGCCCATGGGTGATCGCCTTGGCCAGCCGGTGATAGCCCTCTTCGCCGCGCGCGAGCACGAGCAGGTGCGAGCCGACCGGGTCGGCCTCGCCGTTCTGCGGTGCGGGCAGCTCCAGCGACAGCTCGGCGCCGAACACCGTCTTCACCTGCAGCGCCTCGGCCGCCTCGGCGAAGCGCACGATGCCGTAGAACCCGTCGTGATCGGTGATGGCCAGCGCGTGCAGACCCAGCCGCTCCGCCTCTTCGGCCATCTCCTCGGGTGAGGAGGCCCCGTCGAGGAACGAGAACGACGAGTGCGCGTGCAGCTCGGCGTACGGCACCGCCTCCGCGGGGCGGTCGATGGCCGGCCCTGCATAGGGTCCGCGCTTGCGCGACCACGCCGGGCTGTCGCCCCCGTCTGCTCCGGCCGGCGGTCCGCCGGGCCGGCGGCGGTCGCTGAGCAGCCGCTCCATCTCCGACCACGGCACCGAGGGGTTGTTGAAGCCCATCAGTCCCCCGCCCCGCGCGCGGCGCGCAGCCGCTCAGTCATACGCGGCCTCCGCGCTCCAGACGCCCCCCTCGCACACCAGCAGCCAGGCCGCCCCCTCGTCGTCGACGATCTGGAACCGGTAGGCGCGACGCCGTCGCGCGGCATCCCACCCCCGCTCGACCACGGGCCACGGCCCTGCCCAGGCGGCCACCGCCCGCGCACGCCCGCCCTCCACGAGCACCGCCGGGGCGGCCGAGGCGGCCCCGCGCTCGTCGACGTCGATCACCCCTCCACCGAGGGCGATGACCTCGACCGGCCGCGGCGGGGCGAACACCGTGGTCGGCAGCGGGTCGGGAAGGCTTCCCGGCCAGGGCTGCGCCCTCTCCGACGCCAGCCCCGCGCTCCCCTTCTCGTGACGGTCCCCCCACGGCACGAGCACCTGCCGCTCGGCCAGCCACCTGCCCCCGCCGATCGCCGGGGTGAGCACCCCGCGGTGGCCGAGCATCGCCTGCACCCGGGAGAGGGCGTGGTGCACGCGCTCATCGGGCCCTCCCCCGAAGATCGCCGGGGCGTGGTGGGCAGCCTCGTCGACGGCCTCGGGGCTGATGCGCACCCGGGCGACGGCGCTGCGCAGCGTCTCCTGCCGCTCCGCCAGCTGCCAGCGCACCCGGTCGACCACGGCCGCCGCGTCGAACGAACCGGGATGCAGCCACACCCGTTCGCTGTGTTCGCCCCGGTCGCCGGTGATCTCCACCCGCAGCTCGGTGCACACGAGATCGTGCGCCCCCAGCCGCGCGACGAACTCGTCGGCGGCCATGCGCATGCCGAACGCCACCTGCTCGGCCAGCTCCAGGGGAGGCTCGAAGGCCACCTCCCGATGCAGCTCGGGTGGGGGTGTGCGCGGGGCCACCTGCTGCGAGTCGAGTCCGGCGGCGAGGGCATGGAGACGGATGCCGCGCGGTCCGAACCGCTCGCGCACCCGCTCGAGGTCCATCGCGGCGAACTGCCCGAGGGTCTGCACGCCCAGTCGGGCGAGGAGCCCGACCAGGTCGTCGGATGCCGTAGCCGACCCCCCTCCGAGCGACGAGGCGTCGAGCACGGCGACCGACAGGGGTGCCAGGAATCCGGCGGCGGCTCCCGCCGGCACGACGAAGACCGGATCCGCGGCGGCGGTGGCGGCCTTCGCCGCCTGCTCGGCGGTGAACGGGCCGTCGGCCACGCCGATGCGCACATCGGCGACGCCCTCCGCCCGCAGCGCGTCGACCAGCACGCGCGCCGACTCCGGCTCACCGCCGTAGTAGCGCGCCGGCCCCCGCGCCCGCAGCGCGCACAGTCCGGCACGCACCACCTGCACACCGGGGGCGTGCTCCTCGAGGCGGGCCACCAGCGGGGCGAAGGCCCGGTGATCCCGCGCATCGTCGGCGGTCACCACCCTCAGCCGCGGACACCGCGCCTGCGCGTCACGGCGACGAAGACCCCCGCGCACCCCCTCCGCCCGCGCGGCCGCGTTGCAGGCCCGCACGAGATTGCGCTCCATCACCGCGACCGGCCGCGCGGCGTCGGCGGTCGCCCCTTCTTCCCGCAGGAGCGCGGTGACCGGCCAGTCGGGGAACCACAGCACCAGGCTGCGCAGGGGAGCCGGCACCGTCGTCACCCCGCCGCCCGGATCGGCGTCGGCCCCGGCACCGACACCGACACAGGCACCGGCTCGTGCTCGGGGAAGGGCAGCGCCGGCGCCACGGCGATCTCACCGTGCGCGTCAGGCAGCATCACGCGGGCACGACGGGCGCGCGGCCATCGCCGGCTCGAGGAGGTCACCGCGATCTCACGCCCCTCGAGGATGCCCCGCCCGCGACCGAGCCCGACCCACGACGACGACTCGATCTCGAGCACCGCCTCCGCCTGCGGCCACGGCCCGTCGACCAGCAGCACGGCACCGCGATCGCGCAGGCGTGCCGCCAGCCGGGAGACGTCGCCGTCGGCGGCGCGACCGCGCGGTCGCACCGCGACCACCCGCAGCACCTCGGCGACGGTGGCGGTCACCGCGAGCCAGCGCGGGCCCGGCTCGGGCACGAGCACCAGCCGGGAGAGGTCGACCCCGAGCGCCCCGGCGGCCTCCGCGCCCAGCTGCGGCATGCCCACCGCACCGCACCAGGCGCCGGCCTGCGACGGCTGGGCCATGAGGGCGAGCAGCAACGACATCGACCCGGCGACGGAGTAGGCGCTGCCCTGCCGCAGCCCGCCGCCGGGAAGGAGAGAGGCGAGGGCGGGATGCACCGGCAGGACCGGCGCGTCCAGGCGCCGGCCCTGAACGCGCTCCAGTTGCGCACGCAGGCGCGCGATCTCCTCACGTGCGCTCGGCGCCGAAGCAGTGCTCTGCACGATCGCCCTCATTCCGACATTCTAGAACGTATGTTCTAGTACTTCCACCGTCGGGATCGAAGATACGCTCACCCTTCGACATCGTCGGGGGCGATCGCGCAGACCGAGCTCAGTCCCCCGCGAGCTCCGCCGTCGTCACGATGCGCGCGAATCCACCTGCCTGCAGCTCCAGCGCGGCCGACGCCATGAGATCGGCCGCGGCGCGGGTCACCTCGCCCAGACCGGGGATCTCGGCACGCAGATCGAAGGTGCGCGTCGCGTCGAGCGCCACCGTGACCTCGTAGCCGAGGTTTCCCGCCATGCGGGCGGTCGTCTCCACGCACATGTTCGTCTGGATGCCGCACACGACGACCTCCTCGATCCCGCGCTCGCGCAGCCACGCGTGCAGATCGGGGGTGCCGTAGAAGGCGGAGTTCACGTTCTTCGACACGCTGAGCGCGGCATCCACCTCCGCGACGGCATCGACGAGTGCGTTGCCCGGGTGGGACGGATGCAGCGGCGACGCCGGTGAGAGGGAATCGTGGCGCACCACCACGATGGGCTCGTCGCGACGCTCCCACGCGCTCACGAGCGCCGCGACGTTGCGCTCGCACGCCGGAAGGTTGGCCGTCGGACCCCAGAAGTCGAGATCGTCGAAGCCGCGCTGCATGTCGATGACGAGAAGGGCACGGGTCATGCCCCCATCAGACCACGATCCCCGGCGCCGCGCGCTCGCGAAACCGACAGGCGGCATCGCCGCACTGCCGCCCTCCGAGCAGACCGGCCCCGAGACCTCCAGCCCGCTAGGCCGCCAGTGCGAGGTAGGGCTCCCAGGTCGGGTCGGCGCGGTCGGTGCCGCGCACGGTCCACTGGGCGCCGTGCGGGGCGCGCGGAACGATCCGCAGCGACCAGCCCATCTCCTGCGGGGTCTTGTCGCCCTTCACGTTGTTGCAGCGAAGGCAGCACGCCACGAGGTTCTCCCACGAGTCGGCGCCGCCGCGGGAGCGGGGCAGCACGTGATCGATCGTCGCGGCGGACTTCGCGCAGTACGCGCACCGGTGCGCGTCACGGCGGAGCACCCCGCGTCTGGTCACCGGGATGTGGCGAGCGCCGGGCACCCGCACATAGCGGGTGAGGATGATGACCGCCGGCCGATCGTAGGTGCGTCTGGTCCCCCAGACCGGGTCGTCCACGATGTGTTCGACGACGGTGGCCTTCTCATTCATCACGAGCACGAGGGCTCGCTTGAAGGACACGACGGCCAGGGGCTCGTAGCCCGCGTTGAGCACCAGAGTGCGCATTCCTCATCCTCTCGAACGGCCGGGACGGCTTCCCGGTGATTCGACGTCGGCGCAGGACTCCCGCGCAGAGGCATGAAAAAAAGGCGCTGTCTACTGACAGCGCCATGGCGCCACGGCATGGCCGCGGCATCCGCTCGTGCAATGCCGAAGGACGAGTCGTCCGAGCGCATCCATGGTTCGGATGCGAGGTGTGTCGCCCATCAGCTCCCCTCCGCTTCGTTCCAGCGTCGGGTTTCAGGCTAGCCCACACTCACCCCATGAAGGGTCGTTGGCATGTAAACGCCTGGTGGCGTGTTGGTTACGGATGCCGCGCAGCCGGTGCGCGGCATCCGTGGCCGCCGTTTCGCTCAGCCCGCTCAGCCGGCGTTGTTGACCAGCCACGCCCACGGATCGACGACGGAGTCGTTGATGTGGACCTCGAAGTGCAGGTGGCACGCCGTGGAGCTGCCGGTGGAGCCCACGACGCCGATCTGCTGACCGGCCGAGACGGTCTGCCCGGAGGACACCATCCGGCTGCCGTAGGTCATGTGACCGTAGAGGGTCGACACGCGCTGGCCGTTGATGACGTGGTCGATGGTGACCGCGACGCCGTAGCCGCCGAAGCTCTCCTGCGACACGCGGACGACGCCCCCGGCGGCCGCGTACAGCGGCGTGCCGCACGAGGCGAGGAGGTCGACGCCCTGGTGATAGCCGGAGTCCCAGAGCCCGCGGCCCTTGGTGAAGTTGGTGATGGGCCAGCGCACCGCACCGCTGCCCGGGGAGACGAGGGTGATGTCGACCGGGGTCGAGGTCGCGGCGGCGGCAGCGGCAGCAGCGGCGGCGCGCGCCCGGGCGGCGGCGGCCGCGGCAGCGGCCTCCTTCGCCTTCTTCTCGTCGATCTCGGCCTGCGTGGTGGCCGAGTAGCTGTCGCGCGTGAGCTCGGATCCGGTCGCATCCGATCCGACGACGAGCGACTGCGCGTCGTCGGCGGCGACCTGCTGCAGCGTGACGGGCTCCTCCGTCACGGTGGGGCGGAAAGCTCCGTAGGCGGGCAGGGCCACGGTGGCGATGAGACCGCCGACCATGGTCAGGATCGCGAGGCTCTTCAGCGGCTTGACCGCGCTGCGAGCGGAGCGGGGGCGGGCGGGCGCCTTCGTCGCGACGGACGTGGCGCGGCTCGATACCGCGCGCTGAGAGCGGGAACGCCGCGTGACTCCGAGGGCGTCGCCCTCGTTGCTCTGCGCGTTCGATTCGATCGTTTCAGCCAATAGTTCCTCCGGCGCCTCTGCGCCGGGGCGCTGACTCGTCGGCACTCGATGTCGGGGCACGTTGTGCGGGTTTCCCCTTGCGAACGACGAGCCGGCGAGGCAATCCGCAGGGGGTCCGACGGCGGGCTTCTCGCCTGTGGACTTTTCGAGGCTACCCGAAGGTAACGAATAAGTCACGCTCACGCCCTGGCAGTGTGCTGGGCGTGCCCCCGGTCCGAGCTGGGGAGGAGAGGAGAGCGGTCAGACCCGGTCGTCGACGAGGAAGATGTGCGACGCGACCTCGACGGGCAGCTCGAGGGCCTCGCCCGCGCCGTTCATCTGCACGAGCACGTAGCCCTCGCTGTACCGGTAGTCACCGGTCGCGCCGGGCACGACGCCCGCCCCCTTGAGCTGCTGCAGCAGCTCGGGATCGACCTGCGCGGGCTCGGCGAGGCGCCGGACGGTGCCCGAGATGGGCGCGCCGGCGTCGTTGAGGCGCCGCACGAGCCCCACCACGCCCTGCTCGAACTGGGTCGCCGGGATGTCGCCGAGCTGATCCAGCCCGGGGATCGGGTTGCCGTACGGCGACTCGGTCGGGTGCCCCAGCAGTTCGACGAGGCGTCGCTCGACCTGCTCGCTCATCACGTGCTCCCAGCGGCAGGCCTCTTCGTGCACATAGGCCCAATCGAGGCCGATGACATCCGAGAGCAGCCGCTCGGCGAGCCGGTGCTTGCGCATCACGTCGACGGCCTTCTGGCGGCCGGCGTCGGTGAGCTCGAGCCGGCGGTCCTCCGAGACGACGACGAGGCCGTCGCGCTCCATGCGGCCCACCGTCTGCGACACCGTCGGGCCCGAGTGCCCGAGACGCTCCGAGATGCGTGCGCGCAGCGGGATGATGTTCTCCTCCTCGAGCTCGAGGATGGTGCGCAGGTACATCTCGGTGGTGTCGATCAGATCGGTCATCGTGGGGCGTCCTCGAGCTGTTGAGTAAGGCAAGGACAGCCTATCCGTCACGGCCCGTCACACGGCGCGGCGGCCGGGGACCGGCATCCATAGAATCGACGTATGGCCACTGTCGAGCTGCCCCACGACCTCCTGCCCGCCGACGGACGATTCGGCTGCGGCCCCTCGAAGGTGCGCCCGGCGCAGCTCGAGGCCCTCGCGACCCGCGGCGCGGCGCTGCTGGGCACCTCGCACCGCCAGGCGCCGGTGAAGAACCTCGTCGGCTCGACGCGCGAGGGCCTCGCCGAGCTGTTCTCGCTGCCCGAGGGCTACGAGATCATCCTCGGCAACGGCGGGTCGACCGCCTTCTGGGATGCCGCAGCGTTCGGCCTCATCGAGAACCGCGCCCAGAACCTCGTGTTCGGCGAGTTCGGCGGCAAGTTCGCGGCAGCGGCCGCAGCTCCCTGGCTGACCGCACCCGACGTGCGCAAGGTCGAGCCGGGCACGAGCGCCGCAGCCGAGCCTGTCGAGCGCGTCGACGTGTACGCGTGGCCGCACAACGAGACCTCCACGGGCGTCGCCACCGCGATCCGGCGCGTGGCCGGCGACGATGGCGCCCTGACCGTCATCGACGCGACCAGTGCCGCCGGCGGCATCGACTTCTCGATGGCCGAGGCCGACGTCTACTACTTCGCGCCGCAGAAGAACTTCGCCTCGGACGGCGGCCTCTGGTACGCCGCGGTCTCGCCGGCCGCGATCGAGCGGATCGAGCGGATCGCCGCGTCGGGCCGCTACATCCCCGAGTTCCTCAGCCTGAAGAACGCGGTCGACAACTCCCGTCTCAACCAGACCCTGAACACGCCGGCGGTCGCCACGCTCATCCTCCTCGACGAGCAGGTGCGCTGGATCCTCGACAACGGCGGGCTCGCGTGGGCCGGTGCGCGCACGGCCGAGTCGTCGCAGGCGCTGTACACCTGGGCGGAGGCGTCGGAGCAGGCGACCCCGTTCGTCGCAGACCCCGCCGACCGCTCCCCCGTGGTCGTCACGATCGACTTCGATGAGTCGGTGGATGCCGCGGCGATCGCCAAGAGCCTGCGTGCGAACGGCATCGTCGACACGGAGCCGTACCGCAAGCTCGGTCGCAACCAGCTGCGCGTGGCGACGTTCGTGGCGATCGACCCCGACGACGTGCGGCGGCTCATCGGCGCGATCGACTACACGCTCGCGCGGCTCTGAACGCTCGCCGACCCGGTCATCGGGCTCACGCGGCGACCGGGAACGCGTCGGCCCGCGCGTGAGCTCAGGCGAACGGAGACGGCTGCGGGCTCAGCACGGAGGCGACGATGGCCTCGATGGCGAACTCGGTGGCGCGCCCGAGGTCGACCGCAGAGCGCTCGAGCAGCCACTGCACCTGCAGACCGTCCATCACCGCGAGGATCGACGCGGCGGCATCGGCGACGACGGCGGGCTGATCGATGCCCCGCTCCTCGCACATCGCGGCGAACGCGAGGGAGATCTCGCCGCGCAGCGTCGCGTAGCGCGACACGAAGAAGTCGCGCGCGGGATGGTCGTCGGTCACCGACTCGGCGGAGAGGACGACGAAGGACTGCACGATGCCCGCGCGCTCCGCGTTCTTGATCGCGGTGCGCACGAGGTGGCGGAACAGCTCCTCCCCGCCGGGGATGTGCCGCTCCTCGAGGTCTTCGACGTCGGTCTCGTCGCGGTATGTCAGCACCTCGAGGAGGAGCTGGTCCTTCGACCCGAAGTGGTGGAGGATGCCGGCGTGCGTCATGCCCGCCTGGTCGGCGATGTCCACGAGCGTTCCCGCGTTGTAGCCCTTGGCGCCGAACACCTCGGTGGCGATCTTCACGATCTCCTTGCGGCGAGCGATGGTCTCCGGGCGCGAACGCGCCTGACGACGCTGACCTGCCATGGTCGGTACCCCTTTCGTCGTCGCGCCTGTGAGTCTACTGAGGCGCTGCCCGCGGGGCCGTCAGCGCCTCGCTTGCAATAGTTACTTACTTGGTTGTAAGTTAACTCCGCAATCACTGCACGACAGCGTCGTCCTCTCCGAGGCAGGGCGCCGTCGTGCGTCCACAGACAAGGAGAAGCAATGAGGCTCAGAACATCCGTCGTCGCCGCGGGCATCGCCACGGCACTCGTGCTCACCGGGTGCGCCGCCGGAAGCGGCGAAGACGACAGCAGCAGCGAGACCACCGGAACGGCCGCGCTCACCATCGCCAAGCCCGACGGCGCCATCACCACCGAGTCGAACAACCCCTACCTCGGCGACTCCTCGGCCTCGAAGTACGCCTACGGCAAGGTGATCTTCGAGTCCCTCGCCCTCGTGAACCCCACCGGCGACCTCGGCACCACTCCATGGCTGGCCGAGTCGGTCACGTGGAACGACGACTACACCCAGCTGACGGCCGTCGCGCGCAGCGGCGTGAAGTGGAGCGACGGCGAGGACTTCACCGCCGACGACATCGCGTTCTCGTTCACGCAGGTGCTCGACGGCAAGATCAACGACACGAACGCGTTCGACCTCAAGGGCGTGACGGTCGACGGCGACACCGTGACGATCGACTTCAACAGCTCGAAGTACACCCAGCAGGCGCGCGTGCTGCACTACCCGATCGTGCCCGAGCACGTCTGGGCAGACATCGCCGACCCGAACACCGACCCGCTCACCGGCGAGGGTCAGGCCGTCGGAACCGGCCCGTACGTGCTCGACTCGTGGACGACCGAGTCGGTCACGCTCGCGGCGAACCCCGACTACTGGGGCGGAGACCTGGCCGTTCCCGAGCTGCACTACGTGTCGTACGGCGACAACGCGGCGCTCACCACGGCACTGGCGACCGGTGAAGCCGACTGGGCGCAGGCCTTCATCCCGCAGATCCAGGACAGCTATCTGTCGGCCGACCCTGACAACAAGTTCCTCGCCTCCCCCACCGCCGGCGCGGGCACGCTGTTCATGAACCTGCAGACGAAACCCTTCAACGACCCGGCGCTGCGCCAGGCGGTGGCCTGGACCATCGACCGGCAGGCGTACGTCGACATCGCCCGTGAGGGCGCGAGCGAGGCGGTCTGGAGCGTCACCGGGCTCGGCACCCTGCTCGAGGACGAGATCCTGCCCGAGTACGCCGACCAGAACTACTCGGTCGACGTCGAGACGGCCCGCGAGGTGCTCACCGACGCCGGCTACACCTGGGACGACGAGAAGCTCATCGACCCCGACGGCGAGGCCGTGACGTTCTCGATCTCGGTGCCGGCCGGCTGGAGCGACTGGAACACCGAGCAGGCGCTCATCGCGGAAGAGCTCAAGGAGGGCCTCGGCATCGAGGTCAAGGTCGACCAGCCCGACTGGGGCGGCTGGGATGCCGCGCGCCAGGAAGGCACGTTCCAGGCGATCATCCATTGGCTCGAAGACACCGGCAACGCCTACGGCCTCTACACCTCGGCGATGGACCCCAAGTGGATCGTCGACGACAAGGCGCAGTTCAACTTCGGACGCTTCGACGACCCGGCCGTCACCGAGGCGCTGAACACGTACGCGAACGCCTCGTCGGAAGCCGACCGCGAAGCGGCCCTCGCGGTGATGCAGAAGGCGTTCGTCGAGAACGTGCCCGTCATCCCGCTCGGCGCCCACCCTCTGCTGGGTGAGTTCAACACCCGCAACTACGTCGGCTGGCCGTCGGAGGAGAACCCCTACGCCTCCGCCGACCCGACCCAGCCGGCTGTGGTGCAGATCCTCACCGAGCTGCAGCCCGCCGAGTGACCAGCTGCGGGCGGGGTGGTGCGGCGGCATCCACCCCGCCCGCCCCACACTCCACGAAAGCGAGAAACCCATGAGGGACGCCCTGCTCTCGGTCGACGACTTCTCGGTCGTGTACGACGTCGATCCCCCTGTCCGCGCGGTGCGAGGAGTCACCCTGGAGCTGCGGCGCGGCGAGATCCTCGGTCTCGCCGGCGAGAGCGGGTGCGGCAAGACCACGCTCGCCTACGGGCTCCAGCGGCTGCTCAAGCCGCCGGCGGTCATCACGAGCGGATCGGTGGTCTTCCACGACGCCGACGGCGACGACATCGACATCAACGCGCTGGATTCCGAGCAGATGCGCCGCTTCCGCTGGGACAAGATCTCCATGGTGTTCCAGGGCGCGATGAACTCGCTGAACCCGGTCACCACGGTCGGGTCGCAGCTGGAAGACGTCTTCGAGGTGCACCGTCCCGAATACTCCCGCGCCGAGCGACGCGCGGCCGTCGCCGAGCTGCTCGAGATCGTCAAGGTCGGCGCCCAGCGTTCGCGGTCATACCCCCACGAGCTGTCGGGCGGCATGCGCCAGCGGATCATGATCGCCATGGCGCTGGCCCTGCGACCTCAGCTGATGGTGATGGACGAGCCGACGACGGCGCTCGACGTCCTGGTGCAGCGGGAGATCCTGCGGCAGATCTCGCAGCTGCGCCACGAGTTCGGATTTTCCGTGATCTTCATCACCCACGACCTTCCGCTGCTGCTGGAGATCAGCGACCGCATCGCGATCATGCGCGACGGCGAGGTCGTCGAGCTCGACACCGCAGAGCGGATCTGGACCGATCCCCAGGACGAGTACACCCGCACGCTCCTCGCCTCCTTCCCCCGGCTCACCGGCGAGCGGGGGGTGGTGCTCCGATGACCATGCTCGAGTTCGACGCCGTGACCAAGGCGTACAGCGTGCGCGGCGCCGGCCAGATCAAGGCCCTCGACGATGTCAGCTTCACGCTGCACTCGGGACAGACGATCGGACTCGTCGGACAGTCCGGCAGCGGCAAGTCGACGATCGCGAAGATCCTCACCCAGCTCGAGACGCCCACAAGCGGCGAGGTGCGTCTCGACGGCCGCCCGATCCCCCGCCGCGGGGCCGGCCTGCGCGCCTATCGCCAGCAGCTTCGCATGGTGTTCCAGGATCCCTTCGCCTCGCTGAACCCTTACCACTCGATCCGCTACACCATCCAGCGCCCCCTCGAGCTGGACCACGTCGTGCCGAAAGACCAGCTCGACGACGAGGTGCGACGTCTGCTCGATCGTGTGCGCCTCGATGCCGCTCGTGTCATCGACCGGCGGCCCCACGAGCTCTCGGGCGGCCAGCGTCAGCGTGTCGCCATCGCCCGCGCCCTGGCGTCGCGGCCGCGACTGCTCGTGGCAGACGAACCCGTCTCGATGCTCGACGTGTCGATCCGTCTCGGCGTGCTCAATCTGCTCGCCGACCTGCAGCGCGAGGAAGGGCTCGGCGTGCTCTACATCACGCACGACCTCGCGACCGCCCGCCACTTCAGTGACGAGATCCTCGTCCTCAATCAGGGGCGCGTCGTGGAGCGCGGCCCCGCGGACGACGTGATCCTCCGCCCTCAGAACCCGTACACCCAGCAGCTGCGCGCGGCATCCCCCGATCCCGAGACCTACTTCGCGCATGCCTCAGGAATCCTCGGAGGTGAGAAGTGAGCGCGGTCGCCCCCCAGATCCCCGCACCGGACTTCGACGCGATCGAGGCGGGCACGACGGCCACCAGCGCCGTCGCCGGCCGAACCCGGATCCCCTGGCGCTTCCTCGGGGGACGAGCCCTGTTCTACCTGTTCACCCTGTGGGCGGCCATCACCATCAACTTCTTCCTCCCCCGCCTGATGAAAGGCGACGCGGTGACGGCGTATCTCGCGCGCAACCGCAATGTGTCGCCCGAGGCGGCCGAGGCGCTGCGAGCGCTCCTGGGGCTCGACACCGACACCTCGCTGTGGCAGCAGTATCTCGACTACTGGGGACTGCTTCTGCGCGGCGATCTCGGCATCTCACTGCTGCACGGAATGCGACCGGTGACGGAGGTGGTCGGCCAGTCCCTCATCTGGACGGTCGGGCTCGTCGGCTTCGCCACCCTCGTCGCATTCGCGATCGGCACCATCGGCGGCGCGATCGTCGGCTGGCGGCGGGGCAGCCGCCTCGACGCGCTCATCCCGATCACGACGTTCCTGAGCACCATCCCCTACTTCTGGCTGGGCCTGGTCGCCATCTCGGTGTTCTCGGTCGCCCTCGGCTGGTTCCCGATCGGCAAGGCGTACGGTGTGGGCGTGAGGCCGGAGTGGTCGGCGGAATTCATCGGCGACGTCGTGCACCACGGCTTCCTCCCCGCCGCGACGATCATCGTCGCCTCCCTCGGCGGCTGGATGCTCGGCATGCGCAACATGATGCTGACGGTCCTCGACGAGGACTACGTCACGGTGGCCCAGGCCAAGGGTCTGCCGAATCAGCGCGTGCTGTGGCGCTACGCCGCCCGCAACGCGGTGCTTCCGCAGATCCAGAGCTTCGCGCTCGCGCTCGGCTTCATCGTCGGCGGGACCATCGTCATGGAGGTTGTCTTCAGCTACCCCGGGGTGGGCAAGCTGCTGCTGGATGCCACGAACGCGAAGGATTACGCGCTCATGCAGGGCGTCTTCCTCGTGATCACCATCTCGGTGCTGCTGGCGAACCTGCTCGCAGACGTCGCCTACGCATTCCTCGACCCGCGCACGCGCCAGACGGAGGCCTGAACATGGACACCATCACCGAGGCCGGCGCCGCGCGGCAGGCGCACACCCCCGCGACGGCCACCGTGCGCAGACCCCCGGCAGAGCGCGCGCCGAAGCGCCCGACGTTCTGGTCCAAGCTCGGATCGGCGTTCGCCATGTTCGGCAATGGCAAGTCGATCGCGGGGCTCTCCATTCTCGGGTTCTTCGTGCTCGTCGCGATCTTCGCCGATCTGCTCGCCCCGTACTCGCCCACCAAGGTGGACAACACCGCGCGCTTCCAGCCACCGTCGGCCGCCCACTGGCTGGGCACCACCCACATCGGCGAAGACGTGCTGAGCCAGGTCATCCACGGCACGCGCGGCGTCATCGTGGTGGGGTTCCTCGCGGCCGTCATCGCCACGCTCATCGCGATCGTCGTCGGCGTGACCTCGGGCTACCTTCGCGGATGGCGCAGCGAAGCGCTGTCGGCCGTCACCAACGTGTTCCTCGTGATCCCGGGCATCCCGCTCATCATCATCGTGGCGACGATGTTCGAGGACCCGCCGCTGTGGGTCATCGCGGCAGTGCTCGGCCTCATCGGCTGGGCGTGGGGTGCGCGGGTGCTCCGCGCGCAGACCATGTCGCTGCGCGGCAGGGACTTCGTGCTGGCCGCGCGGGCGAACGGCGAGCCTCTGCGCCGAATCATCACCGTCGAGATGCTGCCCAATCTCATGGCCCTGATCGCGGCGAGCTTCGTGGGCACGGTGACGGCGGCCATCATCGGTCTCACCACGCTGTCCTACATCGGCATCATCCCCGTCACCACGTACAACTGGGGCACGATCCTCAACTGGGCCAGCGCCCAGGGCGCATTCCGTCTCGGCCAGTGGTGGTGGTATCTGCCGCCGGGGCTGTGCATCGCCGCGATCGGCGTGGCGCTGTCGCTGATCAACTTCGGCATCGACGAGTACGTCAATCCTCGCCTGCGCTCCGCCGGTGAGCGCGCCCGCGCGATGAAGAAGAAGGGCCTCGACGTGAACGACACCGTCACCGCCGTCCGGCCCGCAACGACCACACAGGAGACTTCGTGACCACCCCCGACATCGCCGCAGCGGCCTACCTCGACGCCGCCCTCCCCGTCGCCGACCGCATCGCCGACCTGCTCACTCGCATGACGATCGAGGAGAAGGTCGGGCAGATGATGCAGCTCGACGCGCGGGAGGACCTCGAGGACCAGGTGCTGCGCCAGCACGTCGGCTCGATCCTGCACGCGTCGCCCGAGCGGCTCATGCGCGCGCATGAGCTCGTCGGCCGCACGCGGCTGCGCATCCCGCTGCTGGTCGGCGAGGACTGCATCCACGGCCACTCGTTCTTCGAGGGCTCGACGATCTTCCCCACCCAGCTCGGCATGGCCGCCTCGTGGGATGCCGATCTGCTCGAGCGGGTCGCCCGCGCGACGGCGGTCGAGGTCTCCGCCACGGGCGTTCACTGGACCTTCTCCCCCGTGCTGTGCATCGCGCGCGATCTTCGCTGGGGCCGCATCGACGAGACGTTCGGCGAGGACCCGTTCCTCATCGGCGAGCTGGCGTCGGCGATGGTGCGCGGCTACCAGGGCGGCGGACTGGATGATCAGACGGCGATCCTGGCGACCGCGAAGCACTTCGCCGGGTACTCCGAGACCCAGGGAGGGCGCGACGCCAGCGAGGCCGACCTTTCGCGCCGCAAGCTCCGCTCCTGGTTCCTGCCGCCGTTCGAGCGCGTCGCGAAGGAGGGTTGCCGCACCTTCATGCTCGGCTACCAGACCACCGACGGTGTGCCGATCACGGTCAACGACTGGCTGCTGAACGACGTTCTGCGCGCGGAGTGGGGCTATACCGGCACGCTCATCACCGACTGGGACAACGTCGGCCGCATGGTGTGGGAGCAGAAGGTCCAGCCCGACTACGCCCACGCGGCGGCCGCCGCCGTCAAGGCCGGCAACGACATGATCATGACGACACCGGGCTTCTTCGAAGGCGCTCTGGAAGCCATCGACCGCGGCATGCTGAGCGAGGCCGACCTCGACCGCGCCGTCGCCCGCATCCTGCTCCTGAAGTTCGAGTTCGGGCTTTTCGAAGACCCGCGGCGCCCCGACCCGGCTCGCGTCGCCACCGTCGTCGGCGGCGACGTCCACGCCGACCTCAATCTCGAGGCGGCGCATCGCTCGCTCGTGCTGCTGCGCAACGACGGCCTGCTGCCGCTGGCCCCGACGCCGCGGCGCATCGCAGTGCTCGGCCCCCTCGCCGACGATGCGCAGACGCAGCTCGGCGATTGGGCCGGCTCGTCGGGGCAGGCCGACTGGCTCCCCGACGGGCATCCGCGCGCGATGATCACGACGGTGCTCGACGGCCTGCGCGCCGCGGTGGGCCCCGACGCGGTCTCCTTCGCGCGCGGAGCCGACATCCTCACCCTCGAGGACGACCCGGAGGGCGCACTGTTCCCCGACGGGCAGCCCCGTCCGCAGATCGTGGTGCCCTGCGACCCCGATCCGGCTCAGATCGCCGAGGCCGTCGCCGCCGCCCAGGGCAGCGACCTCGCCGTGGTGGTCGTGGGCGATGTCATCGAGCTGGTCGGCGAAGGCCGCTCCACGGCGACGCTCGAGCTCATAGGCGGCCAGGTCGCGCTCCTCGACGCGATCGCGGCCGCCGGCACCCCGTTCGTCGTCGTGCTGCTGGCCTCCAAGCCTCTCGTGCTGCCGCCCTCGGCGGACGCGGCCGCGGCCCTGATCTGGGCCGCCAGCCCCGGCATGAAGGGCGGCGAGGCGATCGCCGATCTGCTCCTCGGCCGCATCGAGCCGACGGGCCGCCTGCCGATCTCGTTCGCCCGCCACTCGGGCCAGCAGCCCACCTACTACAACCAGATCCGCGGCCAGCACGGCTCCCGCTACGCCGACCTCACCCAGAGCCCCGCGTTCGCCTTCGGCGAGGGCCTCTCGTACACGACGGTCGACTACGACGGACTCGAGCTGATCGACGACGAGTGCGCCGTCGACGACGTCGTACGCGCACGTGTGCGGCTGACCAACTCGGGCGCGCGCCCCGCGCGCGAAGTGGTGCAGCTGTACGTGCGCGACAGCGTCACCTCTGTCAGCTGGGCCGACAAAGAGCTCAAGGGCTACCGCCTGGTCGACCTCGCGCCCGGCGAATCGCGCACGGTCGAGCTGGAACTCGCCGTGGCGGACTGCTCGATCGTGGATGCCGCGGGCGCACGCGTCGTGGAGCCCGGCGAGTTCGAACTGCTCGTGGGTCCGTCCTCGCGCGATGAGGCACTCCGGTCGGTCATCTTCCGGGTGCGCGCCGCGACGCCCGCCGTCGCACCGGTGTGAGCGACGGCTGACGCCGACGAGGACTATTCGTCCTCGTCGGCGTCTTCTTCGTCGTCCTCGTCGGCGTCTTCTTCGTCGGCGTCTTCTTCGTCGTCCACTTCGACCGCATCCGCCTCGTCGGCGGAGTCGTCGAGCTCGTCGATGTCGACGCCGTCGACATCGCCGGCGTGCAGGATCGGCGAGCCGTCGTCGTCGAAATCGGCCGCGTCGAGGTCGTCGACGTCATCGAGGTCGGCCTCGGACTCCTCCGCGTCGTCGTCGGCATCGTCGATCTCGACGTCTTCCTCGTCGAGGGCGGCTTCTGCCAGTGCGGCCTGCGCGGCCTGGTAGTCGGCCAGGCGCACGGCCCACGGCACCCAATCCGGCGCCAGCAGCGCGCCGTCGCCCGGGAGCAGCTCCACCTCGAGCACAGTGGGCTCGGCACCGTCGACGCGGGCGAGGCTCACCGTCCAGTACCAGCCCGGATACCCGCCGAGGCGGTTGTGGAATCGCAGCGAGACGACGCCGTCGGCCTCTGCCCGGTGGCCGGCAGGCGCACCGATGGTCGTGTCGGGCGTGATCTCGCGCAGCGCGGCGAGGGCGAGGTCGTGCGCCTCGAGAAGCGCCGCATCGGGCTCCGCGAGCACCTCCGGCGCTTCCGCGATCTCTCCGACGGACACGTCGGTCTCCGCGGGCGTCTCCGTCTCGGCGTCTGCGGCGGCCTCCACGGGCGCTTCAGCCTCCACGGGCGTTTCAGCCTCCACGGGCGCTTCGGCCTCCACGGGCGTTTCGGCCCCGGCGGGCGCGGCGGTCTGCGCGCTCACGGACAGCGCGTCGGTCGCCTCGGTCTCGGGCGCGGCATCGGACTCAGGCGTCGAAGTCATCTGCGACCTTGCGCAGCACGGCCGCGATCTTCTTGGCCTGCGGGCCGCCGGGGTAGCGCCCGCGACGCAGGTCGGCGCCGATCCCATCGAGGAGCTTCACGAGGTCCTCGACGATGATCGCCATGTCGTCGGCGGGCTTGCGCGAGCGCTTGGACAGGCTCACCGGCGCGTCGAGCACGCGCACCGAGAGCGCCTGCAAGCCGCGCTTGCCGTCGGCGACGCCGAACTCGAGCCGCGTCCCCGCCTTCGGCGCGGGCGCGCCGGAGGGCAGGTTGGTGGCGTGCAGGAAGACGTCCTGGCCCTCATCGGTGGTGATGAAGCCGAACCCCTTCTCCTCGTCGTAGAACCTGACCTTGCCGGTGGGCATTTCACAACCTCGCTGCTGACGGCGCCCGAGAACGCGGGCATGACGGAACAGGGATCAGCAGATCCCCGGCGACAAGCCTACGGCACCAGGGACAGCGGGTAGGCTGAGGCGGATGAGCAATCGCACTCCGGGCGAAGATGTCCCGATCCGCCCGATCGACCGGATCCTGGCGTTCATGTCGCTGGGCCTGCTGCTGCTGTCGATCATCAGCTTCTTCGCGATCATGATCGGCTCCTCTTCGGGAGCGGACATGTCCAGCGGCGTCTGGCCCGCGGTGGGGGTTCTCGTCTACATCGCGCCGATCATCGCCTTCGCACTGCTGCTGACGGTTCTGATCATGAGCTTCGTGCGGAGGTCCCGGGCCAACCGGGGAGACTGAGGGTGTCCGACGGGCGGGGTCTCGCGTCGTGGCTGGTCACGCGCGACGACGCCACGCTCGCGGCACTCCTGGCGGCACGCGGCGTTCCCGCCTCCACGGGCTGGGATGACTTCTTCGACGTCGCCGAAGGCCTCCTCGATGCGAGCTCGATCGACCGCGCCCTCGTCGCCCTCGACCGCGACGCCCTGCACGCACTGGCCGGCGCATCCGCGTCCGCGTCCGTGACCCGTCGACTGGCCGCCCTCGCGCTGGTCGACGATGCCGGTGCCCCGTATGCGCCGGTCGGCGCGCGCGTGGCCCTCCTGGCCGCGCAGCACCCCGATGCCTTCACCGCCTCTCTTCCGGAGGTGCCGGCGAGCCCGCCCGACGACCGGGGCGCCGCCGCCGCGGCCGAGCACGTGTTCGCCGCTGCCGGCTCCCTCGCCGATGTGCTCCTCGCGTGCGCGACGACCCCGCTCACCCGCACCGGCTCGGGCGCGATCAGCGCCGTCGATCGCAAACGGCTCATCGAGGCCGGCGCCGTGCACACCGGCGAGGAGCTCGACGACCATCTCGCCGTCGCGACCGCGTGCGGGCTCCTGCACGCCGGCGAACGCGTGTGGACCCTCACCGACGCCGGCGAGGCATGGCTGGCTTCGTCCACCCCGCACCGCTGGGCGAGGATCGCGCGCGGCTGGCGGGCCGCCCTCCCCGAAGGGATGCTCACCGCGGAAGGCGGATTCCGCGACCCCACCTCGTGGCCGGCTGCGTACCCGCTCGATCCCGAGTGGCCGGCGGTCGCCGACAGGCACCGGCGCACGGCCGGCCGGTGGGGCATCCTCGACCCGGCCGGACGCACGCCGGCGTGGGCGGCGGGGCTGCGCGGGGGCGGCGAGCCCGACCCCGAGCAGCTCGCCCGGCTCCTGCCGGCGGAGATCGACCGCGTGTACCTTCAGGCAGATCTCACGGCGATCGCCCCCGGGCCGCTCGCCCCCGCGCTCGATCTGCGCCTGCGCCGCATGGCGGTGCGCGAGTCCCGCGCTCAGGCCTCGACCTACCGCTTCACCGCCGGCTCGGTCAGCGGCGGCATCATCGCCGGTGAGACCGCCGAGTCGATGCGCGCGTTCCTGCGCGAGCTGTCGCTCACGGGCATCCCGCAGCCCCTGGACTATCTCATCGAGAGCACGGCCTCCCGGCACGGCCTCGTGAAGGTCGTAGAGGATGCCGCGACCGGCCGCACCCGCGTCGACAGCCCCGACCCGGGGCTGCTCGCTGCCCTGTCGGTCGATCAGGTCCTCCGCCCGCTGGGGCTGGTGGAATCGGGCGGCGCCCTGCTGTCGCGGGTCGCCCGCGACGCCGTGTACTGGTCGCTGGTGGACGCCCGCTATCCGGTGGTCGCGCTCGACGGAGGCGGCGAACCCGAGGAGCTGCACCGGCGGGCGGCAGGCGTGTCCTCCGCGCGCCTCACGACCCCGCTCGAGACCTATCGCGACCTCATCCTGCGGCTGCGCGAGGGCCACGGCGCCGACGGCGATGCCGCGTGGCTGGCCCGCGAACTCGAGCAGGCGGTGCGCGCCCGCAGCGAGATCGTGGTGGTCGTGCGCATGCCCGACGGCAGCGAGCGCTCGCTGACCGTGGAGGCGGCGGGTCTCGGCGGAGGGCGCCTGCGCGGACGCGATCGCACCGCCGACATCGAACGCACGCTGCCCGTTTCGAGCATCGTGAGCGTGCGCCCCGCGTGAATCGGCGTCGCCCCGCGCCGCCATCGATGCGCCGCCGGTAGAATGGCCTGTTATGGCTGACGGACCCCTCATCGTGCAAAGCGACCGCACCGTGCTGCTCGAGGTGGCGCATCCCGACGCCGAGAGCGCCCGCCACGAGCTCGCGATCTTCGCCGAGCTGGAGCGGGCGCCCGAGCACATCCACACGTACCGCATCACCCGGCTCGGCCTGTGGAACGCCCGCGCCGCCGGGCACGACGCCGCCGACATGCTCGCGACGCTCGACCGCTGGTCGCGCTTTCCGGTGCCCCCGTCCGTCTCGATCGACATCTCCGAGACGGTGGGCCGCTACGGCCGGCTCGTGATCGAGCGCACCCCCGTCGCCGAGGACGGCACCGGCGGCGAGCTGGTGCTGCGCTCGACCGACGCCGCCGTGCTCGCCGAAGTGTCGAAGAACAAGCGCATCCAGCCCCTGCTGATCGGCCATCCCTCCCCCGACACCTTTGTGGTGGATGCCTGGGCCCGCGGTCACATCAAGCAGGAGCTCCTCAAGATCGGCTGGCCCGCCGAAGACCTTGCCGGCTACACGCCCGGCACGCCCCACCCGATCGACCTCGCCGAGGACGGATGGACGCTGCGCCCGTACCAGCGCCACGCCGTCGACATCTTCTCCGACGGCGGCTCGGGCGTGGTGGTGCTCCCCTGCGGCGCCGGCAAGACGCTCGTGGGCGCCGGGGCGATGGCGGCGACGAAGACGACGACGCTGATCCTGGTCACCAACACCGTCAGCGCCCGGCAGTGGCGCGACGAGCTCCTCAAGCGCACCTCGCTGACCGCCGAGGAGATCGGCGAGTACTCCGGGCAGTCGAAGGAGATCAAGCCGGTCACGATCGCGACCTACCAGATCCTCACGGCCAAGCGGAAGGGGCAGTACGCGCACCTGGCCCTGCTCGACGCGCTCGACTGGGGTCTGATCGTCTACGACGAGGTGCACCTGCTGCCGGCTCCGGTGTTCAAGCTCACCGCCGACCTCCAGGCCCGACGCCGCCTGGGCCTGACCGCCACCCTCGTGCGCGAGGACGGCCGCGAGGGCGATGTGTTCAGCCTCATCGGCCCCAAGCGGTTCGACGCCCCCTGGAAGGAGATCGAGGCCCAGGGCTTCATCTCCCCTGCCGTCTGCTACGAGGTGCGCGTCGACCTGCCGGCGGGCGACCGGCTCGAGTACGCCGCGGCGGCCGACGACGAGCGCTACCGCCTCGCCGCCACCGCGCCGGCGAAGATCGGCGTCGTGCGCCGGCTCGTCGAGCGCCACGAGGGCGAGCGCATCCTCATCATCGGCCAGTACCTCGACCAGATCGACGTGCTCTCCGAGGCCCTCGGCGCGCCGAAGATCACCGGTCAGACGCCCGTCGACGAGCGGTCGGAGCTGTACCAGGCGTTCCGCGAGGGCGAGATCTCGGTGCTCGTCGTCTCGAAGGTCGCGAACTTCTCGATCGACCTGCCCGAGGCATCCGTCGCCATCCAGGTCTCCGGCTCGTTCGGCTCGCGGCAGGAGGAGGCCCAGCGCCTCGGCCGCCTGCTCCGGCCCAAGCAGTCGGCCCACACGGCGAGCTTCTACACGCTCATCGCCCGCGACACCGTCGATCAGGACTTCGCGCAGAACCGCCAGCGCTTCCTCGCCGAGCAGGGCTACGCGTACACGATCTTGGACGCCCACTCCATCGACGTCGCAGCCTGAACTCAGCCGACGCGCGCGAAGAAGTCGAGCGCGAGCTCCTCGACCGCACGCGGATTGTCGTCGGTCATGAAATGGGCCGCGCCCTCGACCGACGCGATCTCCAGGTGGTCGGCGTAGCGGGAGACGTCTGCGCAGTGCCGACGGACGAACGGCGCCGTGAGCGGGTGGTCCTCGACGCTGAACGCGTAGAGGCTCGGCACACGCAGTCGCTCCTTGCGATACGCACCGGTCACCAGGCGCGGCGCCTCGCCCCCGATGAGCCCCCGGTACACCTCGCGCACCGCCGCGTCGATCGCCGGGTCCCGGTGCGGCGCGAGGTAGGTCTCGACCGTGGCCGCCGACATCGGCACGGCGATGTACGGCGGACGGAACAGATACGCGAGCGATCGACCGGCGCGGTGGAAGCGGAGCTTCGGAACGTGCCGCATCGCGGGAAGCATCGCCGGTGTGAGCCTCATGAACGGCGGAGGCACCGACAGGACGATCATCGCGCGCACCCGATCCGGCGCCGCGTACGCCATCTGCGCGGCAGGAAGGCCTCCCATGTCGTGCGCGACGATGCGCACGCGGTCGAGCCCCATCACATCCATGAGCCCGAGCAGGTCATCCCTCATCGACAGCCGCTCGATCCGCGTGGTCGCCGCGCGCGTCCAGCCGGACCCGCGCAGGTCGGGGCAGATCACCCGGTACCGGGCGGCCAGAGCCGGGCCGATGATGCGCCATTGCCACCAGTGCTGCGGAAACCCGTGCAGCATGACGACCGGCTCGCCTTCGCCGACCTCGGCCACGTGCGTGCGCAGGCCGCGGGTATCGACGAACCGGTGCGTGAACCCCGCGACCTCCGGAAGCGGCGGTGCCGCATCCGAGGCGGGAACCGTCTTCTCGTCCATGACGCGAGATTACTACTTTCATAGTGTCGTGTCACTACTTCTGTAGTAGCTCGATCCTCCGTAGGGTGAGGGTGTGGCATCCACCCGCACCCGCGCCCTCGACGCCGCCCTCGCCCTCGTCGGCGAGGAAGGGATCCGCGCCCTCACCCACGCGCGCGTCGACGAGCGGGCAGGGCTCCCCCGCGGCTCGACGTCGAACTGGTTCCGCACCCGCGACGCCTTGGTGGCGGGGGTGGTGACGTGGCTGTCCGAGCAGGAGCGCGCCGACTTCGAGAACGCCCCTGCCCTCGTGATCGACACGCCCGACGACCTCGTCGAGGCGCTCACACAGGCCGTGGCCCTGTACACCGGGCCGCTGGCGGCACGCACCCGTGCTCGCTATGCGCTCTTCCTCGAGGGCGCGGGCGATCCCGAGCTGCTCGCGCCGCTGATCGCGCAGCGGGCGGTGTTCGTCGCGTGGACGACCGATCTGCTCGCCCGGGTCGGCGCCCCCGACCCCGCCGCCGCCGTGCGCACCGTGATGGCAGCCGGCGACGGCCTCACGCTCCACCGCGTCACGGTGGATCCCGACGCCGAGATCCGGCCCGTCATCGCCCGCGCCGTGCGCGCGTGCATGGACTGAGCGCGGCACTCACCGCGCGTAGCGCAGGAACAGCCAGTCCCCCTCGCGCAGCAGCCCGGCAAGCCCCATGTCGGTGACCCGCTCCGCCCCGCCGCGCAGGATGCGCCCCGCCTCTCCCCCGGCCAGTCGCGGCGACAGTGTCAGGCACAGCTCGTCGACGAGGTCTGCGGCATGCAGCGCGCCGAACAGGTGCGGCCCGCCCTCGCACAGGATCTGCGGCATCCCCAGGCCCTCCAGTCGCTCGCGTGCCGCGGCGAGATCGACGGATGCCTCCCCGCAGACGAGCACGTCGGCGACGGCCCCCAGGGCCGCACGTCGGTCGGCCGGAGCTGTGGCGCAGGTCACCACCAGCGGTCGGACCACCGCCTCCGTGAAGAACGGATGCGCCGCATCCAGATCGAGCGCGCGCGAGACCACGGCGAGCCGGGGCTGACCTGTCAGCCCCGCGGCACGCCGCCACGCGGCATCCTCCCCTTCGACGCGGGTCCCCCCGTACCCCTCCGCCCGCACGGTGCCCGCACCCACGAGGATCACGTCGCACATCGCGCGCAGCACCTGCATCACGGCGCGATCCGTCTCACCCCCGAGGTCGGCGCTCCGGCCCGCGACGGTGGCGGCCCCGTCGATCGAGGACACGAAGTTCATGCGGATGCGAGGGGTCGTGCGGTCCTCGAGCGCGTAGGCCTCGACGAGCGCCTCATGCGGCAGCATCAGTCGTTCCCCTCCGGGCGCATGTTGTGGCGCAGATACGCGGGCTCTCGCCACCCCAGGATCGCCTCCACCATCCGCATCGCGTCAACGGTCTCGGCGACGTTGTGCGCGCGCACGATCCGTGCACCGTGGAGCGCGCAGAACACCGCCGCCGCCAGCGACCCCGGCAGCCGGTCGCCCCGGTCGCGGTCGAGCGTCTCGCCGATGAAGTCCTTGTTCGACAGCGCCACCAGCAGCGGCGAGCCCAGCGCGGCGAGCTCGTCGAGGCGACGGGTCAGCTCGAGCGAGTGGCGGGTGTTCTTGTTGAGGTCGTGCCCGGGATCGAGCACGATGCGCTCCGCGGGGATGCCGCCCGCCAGCGCCCGGTCGCGGCGCTCGGCGAGGAAGCCGCCGACCTCGGCGACCACATCGGCGTACCGCGGCATCGGCAGCTGCGTGCGCGGCTGCGCGCGACTGTGGGCGATCACCACGGCTGCCTCCGAATCGGCGATCACCCGCACCATCTCCGGGTCGCGCAGCCCCGTCGTGTCGTTGATGACGGCCGCTCCCGCCGCGATCGCCGCGCGGGCCACCTCGGGCTGGAAGGTGTCGACGCTCACGGCGACGTCGGCGGCGAGCGCGGCCACGACGGGCACGACACGGGCGATCTCCTCGTCGATCGGCACGGGTGGCCCCGGGGCGAATTTCACTCCGCCCACGTCGATGATCTCCGCGCCGGCGGCGCGCGCGGCGTGTCCCGCCGTCACCGCAGCGTCGAGCGCGAAGGTCGCCCCGCGGTCGTAGAACGAATCGGGCGTGCGGTTGACGATGGCCATGACGGCGATGTGGCGCGCGAGTTCGAGTTCGTGCGCCCCCGCACGTACGCGCGGGGTATCGGGCACGGCCCTCATGCGATGAGGCTCTCGAGCGCGACGTCCGGGTCGCGCAGCGCGGCGGGATCGACGCGCGCTCCCGAGCGGATGAGCGCCTGGACCTGCTCGTTCACGTCCCACACGTTGACATTCATCCCCGCCACCACACGCCCATCATCCACCCAGAAGGCGATGAACTCGCGGGCGTCGAGGTCGCCGCGCACCAGAACCTCCGCGTCGGCCATGAGGGGCGCGTAGCCGGAGAGCTCCATGCCGAGGTCGAACTGGTCGGTGTAGAAGTACGGGATGCCGTCGTGCGCGACGTCGCGTCCGAGCATCGAGCGCGCCGCGACCTTGCCGCCCTCCAGCGCGTTGGCCCAGTGCTCGCTGCGCAGATGGCGCTGGAGCACCGGATGGAACGCGTTCGCGACGTCACCTGCGGCCCAGACGCCCGGGGCGCTGGTGCGCAGCGCGCCGTCGACGAGGATGCCGCCCTGCACCTCCAGACCCGCCTCCTCGGCGAGGGCCGTGTCTGGCACGGCACCGACGCCGATGAGCACGAGGTCGGCCGGCAGGGTCTCGCCGTCGACCACGACGCCCTCCGCGCGTTCCGACCCGACGATGCCCTCCACCGAGACCGAGGTGCGCACCACGACGCCGTGCTCCTCGTGGAGTGCGCGGAAGACCTCCCCCATCCGCGTGCCGAGGGCCGCCGCCAGCGGCACCGGATCCCGATCGAGCACGGTCACCTCGTTGCCGAGTCCGCGGGCGGTCGCGGCCACCTCCATGCCGATCCAGCCCGCCCCGATGACGACGAGGCGCTGCCCACCGTCCCGCAGGGCGGCAGCCAGGGCGTCGGACTGGTCGAGGCTGCGCAGGTAGTGCACGCCGTCCCGGTCGGCGCCCGGCAGCGGCAGGCGCCGCGAGGTCGCTCCGGTCGCCAGCAGCAGGGCGTCGTAGGCGAGCTGCGTGCCGTCCGCGAGGTCGAGGGTGCGGGCGGCGACATCGAGGGCGGTCGCGCGGATGCCGGTGCGCAGATCGATCGCGTGGTCGGCGTACCACGAGGCGGGGTGCAGCACCGCGGCATCCACCCCGTCGTCGCCCGCGAGGTAGCCCTTGGACAGCGGCGGGCGCTGATAGGGCGGATGCGCCTCCGCGGCCACCAGAACGACATCGCCGTCGAAGCCCTCCTCGCGGAGGGTCTCGGCGGCGGCTCCGGCGGCCTGGCCGCCTCCGACGATCACGATCTGCGACATGCGAAGCTCCTCGTCCGGCGGCGGCGCGGCGCCGTCCTGTGGCCATCGTTCCCGCCCGTCGGCTCCGGTTCAAGGGGCTCGCCCGGCCGGGACCGAAACCGGCCGCACCGGCCGATATCCAGACAGCGCATCGGATCCGTGGCCATAATGGGCCCATGACCGCACCGCGCATCCTCGTCGTGGACGACGAGCCGAACATCCGCGACCTGCTCATCACGAGTCTCCGGTTCGCGGGCTTCCAGGTCCGCGCCGTCGCCAACGGCGCGCAGACCATCTCGGCCGTCCTCGAAGAAGAACCCGATCTGATCGTGCTCGACGTCATGCTCCCCGACATGAACGGCTTCAGCGTCACCAAGCGCCTGCGCGGTGCCGGCTACACCGCACCGATCCTCTTCCTCACCGCCAAGGACGAGACCGAGGACAAGATCACCGGCCTCAACGCCGGCGGTGACGACTACGTGACCAAGCCGTTCAGCCTCGACGAGATCGTCGCGCGCATCCAGGCGATCCTCCGCCGCACGATGCAGGCCGACGAGGAGTCCATCATCCGCGCCGGCGAGCTCACGATGGATCAGGACACCCACGACGTGCAGGTCGGCGACGTCTCGATCGACCTCAGCCCCACCGAGTTCAAGCTGCTGCGCTATCTCATGCTCAACCCCAACCGGGTGCTGTCGAAGGCGCAGATCCTCGACCACGTCTGGGAGTACGACTTCAACGGCGACGCGGGCATCGTCGAGAGCTACATCTCCTACCTCCGCCGCAAGATCGACCCCCACTCGACCGAGCCGCTCATCCAGACCAAGCGCGGCTTCGGCTACATGCTCAAGGCGGGCAAGTCGGCCTGAGCCCGTCGAGAGGGGACGTCGTGGCACGAACGTCCGACGCGGTCACCCGGTGGTGGCGGGGCATCAGCCTGCGCGCCAAGGTGACGGGCGTGTGCGTCGCCGTGCTCGCGGCGGGCCTGTTCGGCGCGGGCATCGGCACGACCACCTTCCTCCGCACGGCTCTGGTCGGCAATGTGGACACCAACCTCCGCCAGCTCGCCCAGACGGATGTGACCTCGCCTCTGCTGGATCTGGAGACCGTCGACGGAGTGCTGGAGACCGAGCCGACCGAGAACGCGGCGCAGACCGACTTCTTCGTCGCCGTGTACGAGCCGACCGAGGGCGAGCTCGTCGGCACGGCCGGCGGCCGCGGAGCCCCGGCCCCCGACTTCCCCGAGAGCTTTCCGCTCGACCGCGCCATCGCCTCCACCCTCGCCCCTTTCAATCTGACCTCGGTCGACGGCGAAGCCGAGTACCGCGCGACGGTGACCGTCGAAGAGGTGCGCAGCACCGGAGTGCTGTACACGCAGCTGGTCGCCGTGCCCCTCGCCTCGGTCAACCGCACGATCGCCACCTATCTCGGCATCTACAGCGTGATCGCCGTCATCACCATCGTGGCCGGCGCACTGCTGACGCGGCTGCTGGTGACCCTCGCGTTCCGCAGCCTCCGGCAGGTCGAGACCACCGCCACGGCCATCGCCGAGGGCGATTTCAGCATCCGCATGACCGACATCGCGCCCGGCACCGAGGTCGGGCGCCTGAAGGCCGCGATCAACACCATGCTCGGCGAAGTCGACGTCGCCATCGGCCAGCGCGATGCGACGGTGCAGCAGATGCGCCGGTTCATCGGCGACGCGAGCCACGAGCTGCGCACCCCGCTCGTGACCGTGCGCGGGTACGCCGAGCTGTACCGCATGGGCGCGATCTCCACCGAGGACGATGTCACCCAGTCGATGGATCGCATCGAGAAGGAGGCGATCCGCATGGGCGTGCTCGTCGAGGACCTGCTGAACCTCGCCCGCCTCGACGAGCGCCGCGATGTCGTGATCGCGCCCGTCGACCTGCGTCCCATCGCCCGGGATGCCGCGCTCGACGTGCGCGCTGCCGCACCGCGTCGGCCAGTGACGGTGATCGACACCACGGCGCAGGAGCCGCCTGCGACCACCGGCGAGGTCTCTCCGGCACCCGTTTCACCCTCTGGCCGACGTCGGCCCGCGCCGAACACGTCCGCGATCTCGCGGGCGGGCGCCACGCTGTCGCTGCTTCGCCGTCGTCCGCGCACGGGCTCGATCCAGACCGCCCGGCCCTCCGGCGATGCACCGGCCGGCGGACCGCCCCGTCCCTCGAATCCCGTCCCGGCGCCCGCCGCCCCGATCGCGCCCATCGTGCTCGGCGACGAGAACCGCGTCCGTCAGGTGGTGACGAACCTGCTGGGGAACGCTCAGCGGTTCACCGCCGAGGACTCCCCCATCGAGCTGCGCGTGGGCGTCGACCCCGAGGCCGCGCTGGGCTGGATCGAGATCGTCGACCACGGCGAGGGGGTGCCCGACCAGATCAAGGAGAAGATCTTCCAGCGGTTCTGGCGAGCAGACACCTCGCGCACGCGCGAGACCGGGGGCACCGGTCTCGGCCTGTCGATCGTCTCGGCGATCGTCGAGGCGCTGCACGGGAGCGTCGGCGTCGTCGACACTCCGGGCGGAGGGGCGACCTTCCGGGTCGGGTTCCCCCTGCAGAAGGAGCGGGAGGCGGCCGATCAGAGATTCATCCAGACCCAGCCGATCCGCCGGCCCACCGCCGACGACGCCTGACCTCTCCTCCCCAGACCACGCATGCGAGGGCACCGTCCACGTCGGGCGTTCTCGTCGATGGCGTGCGGCGCGGCATCCCTAGCCTTAACGCATGCGGGCGCGGCATCGGGTCGCCCGCCGGATCCGAGAGGGAACACCATGGCCGTCTTCTCCGTCGACAGCGACGCCGTCCTCGCCGCGACCGCCTCCGTGCGCGGCACCATCGATCGCCTGCAGGCCGAGACGCAGGCGATGATGTCGCAGCTCACGCAGCTCCAGTCGTCGTGGACCGGTTCGGCCTCGGTCGCCTTCCACTCCGTCGTCGAGGAGTGGCGCGCCACACAGCGGCATGTCGAAGAGAGCCTCGCGGGCATCAACTCCGCCCTGGGGGTGGCCGCGCGCCAGTACTCCGAGGCCGAGACGGCGACGATGAGCCTCTTCCGCTGAACGGTCGGGAACGACGAAGGCCCCTCCTCGCGGAGGGGCCTTCGTGTGCGGCGGCTGGGTCTCGATACGCTCGCTTCGCGGGCTACTCGACCTTCACCCGAGCCGCATCAACGCCGCTGCGCGGCATTCGATCCGTCTCGCGTCAGAAATCCATACCACCGGTCGGGTCGCCGGCGGGAGCCGCGACCTTCTCCGGCTTGTCGGCGACGACGGCCTCGGTCGTGAGGAACAGGCCGGCGATCGACGCGGCGTTCTGCAGCGCCGAGCGGGTCACCTTGGCGGGGTCGATGATGCCCTGCGCGAACATGTCGCCGTACTCGCCCGTAGCGGCGTTCAGGCCGTGGCCGGCCGGCAGCTCCGAGACCTTGTTGGCGACGACGCCCGGCTCGAGACCGGCGTTGAGCGCGATCTGCTTGAGCGGGGCCTCGATCGCGACGCGCACGATGTTCGCACCGGTCGCCTCGTCGCCGACGAGCTCGAGGGCGTCGAGCGCCTTCTTGCCCGACTGGATGAGGGCGACGCCACCACCGGGGACGATGCCCTCCTCGACGGCTGCCTTGGCGTTGCGCACGGCGTCTTCGATGCGGTGCTTGCGCTCCTTGAGCTCGACCTCGGTGGCCGCGCCCGCCTTGATGACGGCGACGCCGCCGGCGAGCTTGGCGAGGCGCTCCTGGAGCTTCTCGCGGTCGTAGTCGCTGTCGGTGTTCTCGATCTCGCGACGGATCTGGGTCACGCGACCCTCGATCTGCGCCTGGTCGCCGGCACCCTCGACGATGGTCGTCTCGTCCTTGGTGATGATGACCTTGCGCGCACGGCCGAGCAGGTCGAGGGTGGCGTTCTCGAGCTTGAGACCGACCTCCTCGGTGATGACCTGGCCGCCGGTGAGGATCGCGATGTCCTGCAGCTGCGCCTTGCGACGGTCGCCGAAGCCGGGAGCCTTGACGGCGGCCGACTTGAAGATGCCGCGGATCTTGTTGAGCACGAGGGTCGCGAGAGCCTCACCCTCGACGTCCTCGGCGATGATCAGGAGCTCCTTGCCGTCCTGGATCACCTTGTCGACGATCGGCAGAAGGTCCTTGATGTTCGAGATCTTCTGGTTGGCGATCAGGATGTAGGGGTCCTCGAAGACCGCTTCCTGACGCTCGGGGTCGGTGACGAAGTAGGGGTTCAGGTAGCCCTTGTCGAAGCGCATGCCCTCGGTGAGCTCGAGCTCGGTGCCGAAAGTCTGCGACTCCTCGACGGTGACCACGCCCTCCTTGCCGACCTTGTCGATCGCCTCGGCGATCAGCTGGCCGATCTCCGGGTCTGCGGCCGAGATCGATGCCGTGGCGGCGATCTCGTCCTTGCCCTCGACCTCCTTGGCGCCCGCGAGCAGCTCAGCGGTGATCGCTGCGACAGCCTTCTCGATGCCGCGCTTGAGCGAGATGGGGTCGGCGCCTGCGGCGACGTTGCGAAGGCCCTCGCGGACGAGTGCCTGGGCGAGGACGGTAGCCGTGGTCGTGCCGTCACCGGCGACGTCGTCGGTCTTCTTGGCGACCTCCTTGACGAGCTCCGCGCCGATCTTCTCGTACGGGTCGTCGAGCTCGATCTCCTTGGCGATCGACACGCCGTCGTTCGTGATGGTGGGGGCGCCCCACTTCTTCTCGAGCACGACGTTGCGACCGCGCGGGCCCAGGGTCACCTTGACCGCGTCGGCCAGGATGTTCAGGCCGCGCTCGAGGCCACGGCGGGCCTCCTCATCGAAAGCGATGATCTTTGCCATGTGTGTGTCGTCCCTCCCGGACGTTGGCTTTCGGTCTTTAGCACTCACCGATAGCGAGTGCTAACACATTCTGGCACTCGACCCTATCGAGTGCAAGCCACGTGCATCCGGGGGAAGCGAAAACGCGCGCGCCCGGTCGACGGGCGCGCGCGCAGGAAGGGTGGGGGATCTAGACGATGCGGACCGATTCCGCCTGCGGGCCCTTCTGACCCGAGCCGACGGTGAACTCGACGGTCTGGCCCTCTTCGAGGACGCGGAAGCCGGTCATGTCGATGTTCGAGTAGTGCACGAAGACGTCCTGTCCATCCGTCACCGTGATGAAGCCGTAGCCCTTCTCGGCGTTGAACCACTTGACGGTGCCCTGGGTCATGCTGTTCTCCTGTTGCTGGTGGGACTGCGGCCATCGTATGCACCCGTTCTGCCCCGTACGGGCCCGCAGGCGAACTGTTGACACGCATGCATCGAAGTTTTTACCGCGGCGAAACACACGCGGATCGATGCCTCAGGATTCGGGCGTCTGCGCGGCCGGAGCGTCGGTGCGATCCAGACCGACCACCACCGTCAGCTGCCGCGCCTCGGGGTCGTCGGCGGGCTGGTAGACGCTGCTCTGCTCGATGCGGGCGCCGCCGATCGCCTCGGCGAGGCCGGCTGCCGCGGCCTGATCGGCCTCGGTCGCGTAGTACACCGTCGTCTCGGGGAAGTCGTCGGTGCCGGCCTCGCTGGCCAGCACATCGTCGGCCGGCCAGCCGGCGTTCACGACGGCGTCCTTCGTCTGGGTGGCCAGACCGCTCTGCGGCGTCGCGTTGAGGACGAGCACCTCGTAGGTGGTGTCGAGCACCGGGACGACCGTCGCGGTCGGACTCGCCTCCACGACGGGCGCGCTCGTCGGGAACAGCGTCACGCGGCCGGAGGCCAGCAGCGTCGCGAACACGCCGAGCGCGATGAGCACGATCGTCGCCCCGACCGCCCACATGAGCACCACCCAGCGGTGGATGTGGGGGTTCTCGGCGCGGTGGGCGCCGACGCGACCGGTGTCGGAGGGGAGGTCGTCGAAACGATCCTTCGGGTACGACGGGTGCGGCACCCCCCGATGCTATCGGGAGCCGCCCGGGAGCTCTGCGAACCCGCCGACCGGCCGCCCCTCCGAGCGCCGGACCTACCCCGCCGAGCGGTCTCCCTCGTCGCGGAGGCGGCGCAGCCGCTTGACCAGCATCGGATCGTGCCGCTGCGCCTCGACGGTGTCCAGCAGGCGCCCGAGCAGCTGGTAGTACCGCGCGGGGGCGAGCCCCAGCTCCGATCTGATCGCGTCTTCCTTGTCGCCCGCGTGCCGACGCCACTCGGCTTCGAAGTCCAGAACGGCGCGGTCGCGGTCGGTGAGGGGCACGTGCTCCACGCTAGCGGCGTGCCGCCTCCACACCCGCGCGCCACTCCACGAACGCGCCGAGCGGGTCGACCGAAGCCAGTGGCGCGGCGTCGCGGGCGAGCACGAAGCCGCCCCACGCATCGATCGGGAGGGGTGGATGCCACGCCGCGTCGAGCGCGGGGGGATCGATCGTCACCCACGTGACGTCGGCGCCGCGAAGGGTCGCGCGGATGCGCTCGCGCCCGGCGCGCGGCACGTGCGGCAGCACGCCGGGCGTGGTCACCACGGTCGGGATACCGGCGGGCGCCGACGCGATGAGCGCCCGCAGCGTCTCCGGCTCCGCGGCATCGCCGGCCACGATGCGGGGCAGGTCCGCGGCCACGATGTCGAGGGCGGCCTCCACCCGCTCGGCCCGTCCCTCCTCCCCCGGCCAGACCAGGGCGCGAAGGAACGCACGGTCCTCGGGCGAGGCCGCATCCAGGGGCTGCAGGTCGATCCCGGCGCGCCACACGATCTCGGGCATCCGCAGGGGCGGCGCGCCGGTCACCCGGCATTCCAGTCGCACGCGCGAGGGCCCGTCGGCCGGATCGAGGTCGACGACGTCGCGATCGTCCCGATAGCGATACGAATAACGGTCGGGATACAGGCACAGACCCGCGCTCGCGCCGATCTCGATGAGCGCGATCGGCCCGGGGATCGTCGCCAGCGCCGGCAGCAGCGCCGCGCACCGCTGCGGCTCGTTGGTCTGCAGTCCTCGCCGCGCAGCCTCGGCCACGACGGCGTCGGCGTGCCGGTCGAGCCAGGCTGCCCAGGCGCCGAATCCGTCCTCGGGCGCGCCGAGCATCCGCGTGATCGCGAACACCAGCGGCGGCTGGCGGCGGGTCGCGGGGATGCGGGCGAGGATCCGCGCGGTCGCGTCGTCGTCGGCGACGCCTGCCGCCCACTCGCCGTACAGCGCGGAGCGCCCGGGCGCCTCCTCCCGGGCGAAGCGCGCGTAGCGCTCGATGACGGCTGCGGTCTCGGCATCCACGTCCACCCGCCCATTCTCGCGGGCGTTGCCCAGCCTGGCGGGCCCGCAGCGGGTGCGGCTGAGGTTGAATGGAGTGGTCGTAAGGAGAAGTCATGACATATGCCGTGGACAAGAGCGACGAGCAGTGGCGCGAGGAGCTGACTCCGGCGCAGTTCGCCGTGCTTCGCGAGGCGGGCACCGAGCGCCCCTGGACCGGTGAACTGCTCGACGAGAACCGCGCCGGCCTCTACACGTGCGCGGCGTGCGGGACCGAGCTGTTCCAGAGCGGCACGAAGTTCGATTCGCACTGCGGGTGGCCGAGCTTCTACGAGTCGATCCGTCCCGAGGCCGTGGAGCTCATCGAGGACCGCAGCCACGGCATGGTGCGCACCGAGGTGCGCTGCGCGAACTGCGGGTCGCACCTCGGACACGTCTTCCCCGACGGCTTCGGCACGCCCACCGGCGACCGCTACTGCATGAACTCGCTCTCCCTCGACTTCACGCCGGAGTCCGGCGAGTGAGCAGCGCCCTCGAGGCGATGCGGTCCCGCCGCTCGTGGTCGAAGGTGACCGAGGCCGCCCCCACGCACGCGGAGCTGCTCGAGCTCGTCGCCGCCGCGGGGCGGGTCGCCGACCACTCCTCGCTGCGACCGTGGCGCCTGATCGAACTGCGCGGCAGCGACCGGGAGACGCTCGGTCGCGCGATCGCGAAGGCCGAGGGCGAGAAGGGCGTGTCGTCCAAGCCGCAGCGGGCACCTCTGCTCATCGCTGTCGTCGCCAGCTACCGCAAGAGCGGCAAGGTGCCGCGCTGGGAGCAGGAGGCCGTCGCCTCCGGCGTCGCCCACGCGCTCAGCCTCCTGCTCGACGAGGCGGGGTGGGGCGTGCTGTGGCGCACCGGCCACTACACGCGCTCCAAGGCGGTCGCCAAGGCCCACGGGCTCGGTGCGGACGAGGAACTGCTGGGCTGGCTGTACGTCGGCGGCAAGCCATCGGGCCGCCCTGGCCGCCGAAAGCCGGTGGATGCCGCCCGCCACCTCTCGCGCATGCCGGGCGCCCACGGCTCCGCCGCCGCGAAGCAGGGCAAGAAGTCCAAGAAGAGCAAGAAGAGCAAGAAGAAGTAGTCCGGCGCCGCGGGGCGCGCGACGCAGGAAGCGGCCCTCACGCCGCAGCGCGACGCGACCACGGAGCCGCGGCCACGACCACCGACAGCAGCGCGACGGCGACCATCGCCAGTTCCTGCCACATCCCGGGACTCGACGGCGCCGGCCACAGCGCGTCGAGGATCACCGAGCTCACGAGCTGGCCGACCACCGCGCCCAGCCCGAACAGCAGCACGCCCGTGTACGGCACGATGGCCGCCGAGAGGAAGATGTACACCACGCCGATCGCGCCGCCGGTGTAGATCCACCATTCGCCCGGGAAGGCGCGCGGCGCGCCGCCGGTGGCCACGCCGATGGCGGCCGCGGCGACGAGGATGAGCGTTCCGCCCGCGAAGTTGACCAGCGTCGCCGTCAGCGGCGTCCCCACGCGCTGGCGGAGCCGGCCGTTGGTGGCCTGCTGCCACGCGATGCCGACGCCGGCGAGGAACGGCAGCACGAGCATCCACCAGGGAACAGCGGCGACCCCGTCGCCGACGAGGGCGATGGCCACCGCGCCGAGCGCCAGCGCGCCGCCCGCCACGCGGGGCAGCGTCACCGCCACCACTCCCGCCGGGCCGTAGCCCACCCGATCCAGGACCAGCCCGCACACGGTCTGTCCGGCCACCACGCCGACGGTGAACAGCGAGACGCCGATGATGCCCACGGCCACGCCCTGGGTCGCGACAGTGAGGGCGCCGGCGGCGCCGCCCGCCAGCATCCACCACGGAATGGCCCGGGCGCGCACGCCGTCGGACAGCGCGCGCCATCCGCGGCGCCCTGAGGGCACGACGGCCGACAGCACGACGAGGATCGCGAGGCCCGATGCGAACGAGACGGCGGCCGCGGTCAGTCCGTCGTCGAGGCGCAGTCCGAGCTGACCGTTCACCCGCGCCTGCAGCGCCGTCAGCGCGCCGACCACGCCGGCCCCGGCGAGGGCGACCCACGCGGGAAGACGATGCGGTGGCTCCATGGAGCCGACTACGGGACTCGAACCCGTAACCCCCTAATTACAAGTTAGGTGCGCTACCAATTGCGCCAAGTCGGCAGGAGGCCCAGTCTACCGGCGCCGCGCGGCCCTCGAGGCCGAGGGCGGACCGGTCACGGAGTGGCGCTGGGCGTCGTGCTCGGCGACGGCGAGGGGGTCGCCTTGTAGTAGGCGTCGCTGGCGATCGTGAGCACGAACTGCGCGAACTCCTTGGGGTCGTCGAGCGCGCCGACGTACGGCGTGCCGTTGACCAGGACGGTGGGCGTGCCGGTCAGGGCGAGGTCGTCGGTGCCGGGGAGGCCGTCGAGCGCGCGCTGGGTCGCGGAGCGGGCCCACGACATGTAGTCGTGCTCTTCGATGCACTCCCGCACGACCTTCGGCGAGGTCGCGCCGCGCGCCTGGGCGAGGTCGGCCAGCTCCTGATCGGTGTACCCGTCCGAGTCGACCTCGGGCTGGTTGGTGAGCAGCTCGTTGTTGTACGCGAAGAACGAGTCCGGCGAGTGGGTCGCCACGCACGCGGCGGCGCTGGCGGCGCGCTGCGAGTACTTCGTGCCGTTCGACTTCGAGGTGAGCATCGCCACCGGGTAGTAGGTCAGGGTCGCGGCATCCTGGCTGACCCACTTCGACAGCTGCTGCACGTTGGCGAGCTGGAAGTCGCGGGAGCCGGTCGACAGGTAGTCGACGTACACGCGGATGTCGACGCTCGCGCGCTCCGCGGTCGGGCTGGGAGACGCCGTGGCGGTCGGCGTCGGGGTGGCGGTCGCGGTGGCGGCGACGTCGGCCTGCGAGCCCGAGCCTTCGCTGGCGAGGGCGACCCCGGTCAGCGCGGTCACGGCGAATCCGTCGTCGGTGACGTTCGCGGGGCTCAGGAGGGGCTTGGATGCCGAGGATGAGACGGCCCACGTCACCACGACCGCACCGACCGTGACCAGCGCCACCAGCGTGGTGGCCAGGGTCGCGGTGCGGATCGCGCGGGCTCGCTTCTGGCGCGCCTGCACCTGCAGCGCCTTCTCGCGCACGGCGCCGCGGCGCTCGCTCGGGCCAGACGCGTTCGATGACTCGTCGCTCGACATGGGACCTCTCGGGACGGTGTGGGGCCGGTGATCCGGCGGGAGGCGCCGGGGGCGACGCACTGGGAAGGAGACTAGTCAGGCAGTCTGGGAAATGCCCAGACGGACTCTCCATGCCAGCCGTATCGTCGGGGGTGGGCGCCGGTCCGTGCCATACTGTGGTAGCGCCCGACGGCGGGCGTGCGGGATAGCCCCCGCTCATCCATCACTACGGATCGTCCGGCACGTACCTGCCGGTGAAGGAGAAGAGAACCATGGCGTCAGTCACGTTCGACAACGCAACTCGCCTGTACCCCGGGGGCACGCGCCCCGCAGTGGACAAGCTCAACCTCGAGATCGCCGACGGCGAGTTCCTCGTTCTCGTCGGCCCCTCCGGCTGCGGAAAATCCACCTCGCTGCGTATGCTCGCCGGCCTCGAAGAGGTCAACTCGGGCGCCATCCGCATCGGCGAGCGCGACGTCACCGACGTTCCGCCGAAGGACCGCGACATCGCGATGGTCTTCCAGAACTACGCGCTCTACCCGCACATGACCGTCGCCGAGAACATGGGCTTCGCCCTGAAGATCGCCGGCATCGGCAAGGAGGAGCGCGCCCAGCGTGTGCTCGAGGCCGCCAAGCTGCTCGACCTGGAGCAGTACCTGACCCGCAAGCCCAAGGCGCTCTCGGGCGGCCAGCGTCAGCGTGTCGCCATGGGCCGCGCGATCGTGCGCCAGCCGCAGGTGTTCCTCATGGACGAGCCGCTGTCGAACCTCGACGCGAAGCTGCGCGTGCAGACCCGCACCCAGATCGCGTCGCTGCAGCGCCGCCTGGGCGTCACGACCGTCTACGTGACCCACGACCAGACCGAGGCGCTCACCATGGGCGACCGGATCGCCGTGCTCAAGGACGGTCTGCTCCAGCAGGTCGGCACGCCGCGCGACCTCTACGAGAAGCCCAGCAACGTGTTCGTGGCCGGCTTCATCGGCTCGCCCGCGATGAACCTGTTCCCGGTGCACCTCGTCGAGGGCGGTGTGGAGTTCGGCAACAAGATCGTCAGCGTCGACCACGAGACGCTCGGCAAGGCCCACGGCTCCGAGGTCACCGTCGGCGTGCGTCCCGAGGACATCGTCGTCGCCCCGGAGGACGGCAAGGGCCTGTCCGTCGTCGTCGACCTGGTCGAGGAGCTCGGCGCGGACGGCTACCTGTACGGCCACACCGACATCGCCGGCAAGCGCACCGACATCGTCGCGCGCGTCGATGGTCGCCGCCACCCGATGGCCGGCGACACCGTCGTGCTCGCCCCGATCCCGGGCCACGTGCACGTCTTCGACGTCGAGAGCGGCGAGCGTCTCACCGACAAGGCGATCGCCTCGGCGTAAGCACATCGCATCGGCAACGGCGCGGGCGGGAGTTCCTCCCCCCGCGCCGTTGCGCATCACCCCGGGGGTTCCATGTCGGACGCTCTGAGCATCACGGCGCGCAGCGTCGATCCCGCCCTGCTGACACTCCCGTGGGCGACACCCCTGGCCGAGTGGCCGTCGGATCGCATCGTCTATCTCCCCAAGGGCATCTCGCGCCATCTCGTGCGCTTCGCCAACCTGTCGGGACGGGTCGTCGCCATCAAGGAGACGACGGCCGAAATGGCCCGGCGAGAGTACGACATGCTCGGGAACCTCTCCCGCCTGGACGCGCCCTGCGTCGAGCGGGTCGCGGTCATCGCCGGCCGCACCGACGCGAACGGCGAGGCGCTGCCGGCAGCGCTGGTCACGGCGCACCTGCGGTTCTCGCTCCCCTACCGCGCCCTGTTCACGCAGGTGCTGCGGCCCGACACCGCCACGCGACTGGTCGACGCGCTCGCGCTGCTGCTGGTGCGCCTGCACAACGTGGGCTTCTTCTGGGGCGACGTGTCGCTGTCGAACACGCTCTTCCGCCGCGATGCCGGCGCCTTCGCCGCCTATCTGGTCGACGCCGAGACCGGCGAGCTCCACGAGGCGGGGCTGACTCCCGGCCAGCGGGAGCACGACCTCGACGTGGCCCGCACGAACATCGCGGGCGAGATCATGGACCTCGAAGCGGGCGGACGCCTCGAGGGCGGGGTCGATGCGATCGCCATCGCCGACGGCATCGTGTCGTCGTACCGGGCGCTGTGGGCCGCGCTCACCGACCGCGAGACCTTCCGCGCCGACGAGTCGTGGCGCATCACCGAGCGCGTCCAGCGCCTCAACGACCTCGGTTTCGACATCGACGAGATGTCGATCCAGACGATCAGCAACGGCACGCGCGTCTCGATCCAGCCCAAGGTCGTGGATGCCGGCCACCACCAGCGACGGTTGCTGCGGCTGACCGGGCTGGACGTCGAGGAGAACCAGGCACGGCGCCTGCTCAACGACCTCGACGAGTTCCGCGCGCGCATCTCACGCCTGGGCGACGACGAGGAAATGGTCGCGCACGAGTGGCTCACCCGCGTGTTCGAGCCCGTCGTGAAGGCGATCCCGTGGGATCTGCGCGCCAAGCTCGAGCCCGCCGAGGTGTATCACCAGGTGCTCGAGCACCGCTGGTACATGTCCCAGTCGCGCGGACGCTCCGTGCCGCTGGCCGAGACCCTGACGAGCTACGTCGACGAGGTGCTGCGGCACCGCCGCGACGAGGCGACCCTGATGGGGCCGCCCACCGAGACGGTGTCGCTGAGCGTCATCACCTCGCCGGTGCCGATCGATGCCGACGAAGACGACGGGATCGACTGGCGCGACCTCGTCTGAGTGCGGGCTCGGGCCGCGGCCGTCCCGCGAACTCGACCCGCCCGACCTCAGTACCCGACGGTGAAGCGCTGCCGGGAGTGTCGCGGGTTCTCGATCTCATCGACGACCGCGACGGCCAGGTCCGGACCCGAGATGAAGGACTCGCCGTCGGCGTCGGTGACCAGCACGTCTCCACCGTCGCGGTAGGTGCCGGTGCGCTCGCCCGGGTTCCACGCGCCGAAGCCGCCCGCCGGGTGGACGTAGAACCAGTCGTGCCCTCCGTCGGAGTCCTGCAGGTCCTCGAGGATGCCGATCGCCTCGAGCGCCTCCGGCTTGTACTCGTCGGTGAACGACGGCTGGTCGACCAGGCGCTCACCGCCGGGCGCGATGAGGCTGCCGCCCGCTCCGCCGATCACGCCGATGCGCACCTCGGTCGGCAGCTCCGCGATCAGCGTCGCGACGTTCGAGCGGACCTTGCCCACCATGTCGCCGCGGGCGGGCACAGCCGCGACGACGACCTCGACGCCGTCCAGTCGCGCGGCCAGGTCCGAGGGCGCCAGCAGCGAGCCGACCAGGTAGGTCGTGCCCTCGACGCGCTCCGACGGCAGCCGGCGACCCACCGAGACCACCGTGTGCCCGCGGCCCACGGCCTCGGCGACGATGTGGTGTCCGGCGTAGCCGTTGCCTCCGATGACGGCGATGCGGGTCATGTCATGCTCCTTCTGCGCGGAGGGTGGCGACCTGATAGAGAGCCACCGATGCGGCGATGCCGGCGTTGAGCGACTCGGTGGCGGCGGAGATGGGGATCGAGACGATCTGGTCGCACGTCTCGGTGACCAGACGCGAAAGCCCCTTGCCCTCCGAGCCCACGACGATGACGACGGGGCGGTCGGCCAGCTCCAGCGCGGGCAGCGACACGTCGCCGCCGCCGTCCAGGCCGAGCACGAACACGCCCTGCTTCTTGAACTCCTTGAGCGTGGTGGTGAGGTTCGCGGCCATCGCGACCGGCACGCGCGCCGCCGCGCCGGCGCTGGTCTTCCAGGCCGCCGAGTTCACACCGGCCGAGCGACGCTGCGGCAGGATGATGCCCTGCCCGCCGAAGGCAGCCGTCGAGCGGATGATCGCGCCGAGGTTGCGGGGGTCGGTGATGCCGTCGAGGGCGACCAGCAGCGGCGTCTGGCCGCTGTCGACAACCTTCTCCAGGAGATCCTGCGGGTGGGCGTACTCGTAGGGCGGCACCTTCAGCGCCACGCCCTGGTGCACGCCGTCGAAGCCGGCCATGCGGTCGAGTTCCTGACGGGTGACCTCGAGCACCGGGATGTCGCGGTTGGTCGCGATCGACAGCATCTCCTTGACGCGATCGTCCATCTCCACGCGCTGCGCGATGTAGAACGCCGTCGCGGGGATCTTCGCCCGCAGCGCCTCCAGCACGCTGTTGCGCCCGGTGACCGTCTCGGTGTCGTCGCTCGCCTTCGCGCGCGGACCGCGGCTCGAGCTTCCGCCCTGCGGCTTCTGACCCGGCTTGCCCTTTCCGCCCGCGGCGGCATAGCGCTCCTGAGCCGCCTTGCGCTTTCCGGCGACGTGCCAGGCGCGGTCCTCGGCCTTGGGGGTCGGGCCCTTGCCCTCGAGCGCCTTGCGGCTGTGACCGCCGGTGCCCTTCTGGGGGCCCTTCTTCTTGCTGTTGCCCGCTCCGGGGCGGCCTGGCTTAGCCATCGAGACTCCAATGTGTTCCGTCGGCGCTGTCTTCCAGCGCGATCCCTGCCGCGGCGATCGCATCGCGGATGCGATCGGCCGCGGCCCAGTCCTTCTCCGCCCGCGCCGCGGCGCGCTGGGCGATCATCGTCTGCACGAGCGTGTCGAGGGCGGATGCCGCGCCCGATCCGTCTGCGGTGGTCCACGGCGCCTCGAGCGGGTTCACCCCGAGCACCGACGTCATCGCGGAGACCTGTCCAGCCGCGCGTGCGGCGGCGTCGGTGTCGCCGGCGTCGAGGGCGACGTTGCCCGCCCGTACGGTCTCGTGCACGACGGCGAGGGCCTGCGGAACCCCCAGGTCGTCGTCCATGGCGACCGCGAAGGCCTCGGGCAGCTCCGCGTCGGCGTACCGCCCCGGGTGGCCATCGGCCCTCGCCGCCCGCTCGAGGAACGTCCGGATCCGATCGAGTGCGGCGTCGGCCTCGTCGAAGGTCGATTCGGTGATGTCCAGGCTCGACCGGTAGTGCGCCGCCCCGAGGGCGTACCGCACCGTGAGCGGGTCGCGGACCGAGAGCACGTCGTCGGCGAGGATGAAGTTGAACAGCGACTTCGACATCTTCTGCCCGCCGACGGTCACCAGCCCGTTGTGCACCCAGTAGCGCGCGAACGCGTCGCCCGCCGCCGTCGACTGGGCGAGCTCGTTCTCGTGATGCGGGAACCGCAGGTCGAGCCCGCCTCCGTGGATGTCGAACTGGGCCCCGAGGTAGCGGCGCGACATCGCCGAGCACTCGATGTGCCAGCCCGGCCGGCCCGGCCCCCACGGCGAGTCCCACGTCGCCGACGCCGGCTCACCCGCCTTCGCGCCCTTCCACAGCGCGAAGTCCCGCGCGTCCCGCTTTCCGCGCGGATCGGCGTCCTCAGCCGCTTCCATCGCGTCGATGCTCTGGTTGGTGAGCGAGCCGTAGTCCCCCCACGACCGCACGTCGAAGTAGACGTCTCCGGCGGCATCCGTCCCGGGGTCCGCGGGGTAGGCGTGACCTGCGTCGATGAGCCGCTGCACCATCTCCTGCATCTGCGGAATGGATGCCGTGGCCCGCGGCTCGTACGTCGGGGGAAGGATCCCGACGGCGCCGTAGGCGCGCGTGAAGGCGAGCTCCATGCGATAGGCGAGCGCCCACCAGGGCTCGTCGTCGGAGGCGTTGGCCAGCACCTTGTCGTCGATGTCGGTCACGTTGCGCACGAAGGTCGTGCGCCCGAACCTGTGGGAGAGCCATCGACGGAGGATGTCGAAGCTCAGCGCACCGCGGAGGTGCCCGATGTGGGGGCCCGACTGCACCGTCGGACCGCAGACGTAGATCGTGACATTCGCGGGGTCGATCGGCACGAAGTCGCGCAACGCCTGCGCCTTGGTGTCGTAGAGCCTGACGGTCACCGGTACAGCCTACCGGCGCGCACCTGCAGACTCCCCGGCCGCCGCACGGTAGAACTGTCCTGTGCATGTGCTCGCCGTCCTCGCCGCTGCGCTCCTGTTCGGGACCACCGGAACCTCTCAGGCGCTCGGACCCGATGACACCACGCCGCTGTCCATCGGCGTGATGCGCATGGTCATCGGCGGAACCGGGCTGGCGCTGCTGGCGTTCACCCTCGCCGCACGACATGCCCGTCGGCGCCCGCCCAGCGAAGCGGCCCTGCGCCTCGGCCTCGCACCGCTGTCGCTCATGATCCTCACCGGCGCGTGCCTGGCGCTCTACCAGCCGCTGTTCTTCCTCGGCACCGAGCGCAACGGCGTGGCGGTGGGCACCGTGGTGGCGCTCGGGTCCGCGCCGATCCTCGCGGGACTGCTGGAGTGGGCCCTCACCCGCCGCGTCCCCTCCGGCACCTGGATGATCGCGACCGCACTGGCCACGCTCGGCGTGGTGTTCCTCGGTGTCGGCGGCTCCGCCGACGCCGCCGGAGCCGGCACCGACCCGGTAGGGCTGCTCGGCTCGATCGGAGCGGGGGCCTCGTTCGCCGTCATCGCGAACGCGCAGCGCCGGCTGCTGGATGCCGGGTGGGATCCGTTCACCGTCGTGGGCGCGATGGGCGCGAGCTCGGCGGCGCTGTGCGCCCTGGCGCTGCCCTTCGTCGACGTGTCGTGGCTCTCCTCGCCGGGCGGGTGGCCGATGGCGCTGTGGCTGGGGCTCGCCACGATCTCGATCGCCTATGTGCTGTTCACGTGGGGTCTGAGCGGGCTCACCGCCGCCACCGCCGCCACCCTCACCCTCGGCGAGCCGCTGACTGCCGGCATCCTGGGCATCACCGTGCTGAGCGAGCGCCTCTCCGTGCTCGCGATCATCGGGCTCGTCGTGCTCGGAGCCGGACTGGCCCTCCTCGCGTGGGGCTCGCGTCAGCCGCGCGACGCCGAGCCGTTCGCGGTGGAGGGCTGAGGTGCGCCCGGGCCTCACGATCCGTCCCGACGATCTGACCGGCCAGGCCACGCTGCGGCTGATCGCGCGTCACCTCGCGGGAATGCACGACTCGTCGCCGGCGGAGAGCGTCCACGCCCTGGATGCCGCCGCCCTGACCCACGAGTCGATCTCCTTCTGGTCAGCGTGGGAGGGTGACCGGCTCGCGGGCATCGGCGCGCTCAAGACGCTGGATGCCGCGCGTGGCGAGATCAAGTCGATGCGCGTCGACGACGCCTTCCTCGGCCACGGGATCGGCCGTGCGCTGCTGCGCCACATCATCGCGCAGGCACGGGTACGCGGCATGACGAGTCTGTGGCTCGAGACGGGCTCGACACCGGAGTTCGCGCCGGCGGTGCGCCTGTACGCGAGCGAGGGGTTCCGGGAGTGCGGACCTTTCGACGGGTACGCACTCGATCCGTTCTCCGTGTTCATGACCCGCACGCTCTGAGCACGGCGGCGGAACAACCGCCTCAGACCGGCAGGATCAGCGCCACGGCGTACGCAGCCACCCCTTCGCCGCGACCGGTGAAGGCGAGGCCGTCGGTGGTGGTCGCCGACAGGGTCACGGGCGCTCCCCCGAGCGCCGCCGACAGCGCCTGCTCGGCGTCGGCGCGCCGGCCCGCCAGCCGCGGCCTGTTCGCCTGAAACTGCACGGCGACGTTGCCGATGCGGAAGCCCGCCTCGGCGACGAGCGCGTGCGTACGTGCGAGGAAGGCGTCGGCGTGCGCCCCCGCGTACTCGGGGCGGTCGGTGCCGAAGTGCGTGCCGATGTCGCCGAGCCCCGCCGCCGACAGCAGCGCGTCGACGATGGCGTGCGACACCGCGTCGCCGTCGGAGTGACCGGAGAGCGCACGCTCGCCCGGCCAGTGCAGTCCGGCCAGCCACAGATCGCCCTCGCCGCCGTAGCCGTGCACGTCGGTGCCGATTCCGATGCGCGGCAGCGCCGGAGCGCGCTCCACGGACGGCGCCCGATGGGCATCCCTGCGCGGGGCGACGAGGCCGCGCGCCCGCTCGAGGTCGGCGGGCGTCGTGATCTTGAACGCGAGGTCGTCGCCGTCGACCGCGGCCACGACGTGCCCGCGGGTCGCCACGAGCGCGGCATCGTCGGTGAAGTCGGCGGTCGCGGCGGCATATGCCTCGACCAGCACGTCACGGCGGAATCCCTGCGGCGTCTGGGCGGCGGAGAGTTCGGCCCGGTCGACCACCCCCACCACGACCCCTGACTCGACGCGCTTGATCGTGTCGACCACCGGCTGCACCGGGAGCGCGCCGGGGTGCCCGTCCTCGATGGCGTCGACGACACGGGCGAACACGTCCGGAGGCGTGAGCGCGCGGGCCGCATCGTGCACCAGCACGATCTCGACCTCGGCCCACACGGCCGCCAGACCCGCATCCACGGACGACTGCCGGGTCGCGCCCCCGGTGACGACCGAGACGAGATCGCGGCGCGTGCCGGCCGCGTCATACGCCTCGGTCAGCGCGTCACCCTCGCGCCCGGCGGGCGCCACGATCACGACCTGCGCGAGCGGCGCGGCGAACACATTGCCGAGGCAGTGCCGCAGGATCGTGCGGTCATCGATGCCGACGAAGGCTTTCGGAGCATGCGCCCCGAGTCGCGTCCCGGAGCCGCCGGCCACGACGATGACGGCGATGCGGGGAGAAGGGGTGATGGTCACCATGACACGCTACTAGCGCGCATGACAGAAGCACCGCCGTCTCCGGCGGTGCTTCTGTCACAGTCTCAGCTGGCGAGGACCTCGTCGAGGAGGACGCTGGCCTTCTCTTCGTCGGTCTTCTCCGCCAGCGCGAGCTCGGAGATGAGGATCTGCTTCGCCTTGGCGAGCATGCGCTTCTCACCCGCGGAGAGCCCGCGATCCTGGTCGCGGCGCCAGAGGTCGCGCACGACCTCGCTGACCTTGATCACGTCACCCGAGGCGAGCTTCTCGAGGTTCGCCTTGTACCGGCGCGACCAGTTGGTCGGCTCCTCGGTGAACGGCGCGCGAAGGACCTCGAACACGCGCTCGAGCCCTTCCTTGCCGATCACATCGCGGACGCCGACGAGATCGACGTTGTCGGCGGGAACCTCGATGGTCAGGTCGCCCTGGGTGACGCGGAGCTTCAGGTAGACCTTCTCTTCGCCTTTGATGATGCGGGTCTTCACTTCAGCGATCGTGGCTGCCCCGTGGTGGGGGTAGACGACCGTTTCGCCAACCTCAAAAAGCATGGAGTTATGTCCTTTCGGCAACCTACAGGATAACACAGGCCCCATACGCTAAGGTTCGCCGCCCACCCCTCCGCCGGGCATCCATGCCGAACCGCGGCGACCCCCTAGAATGCAAGGGTGCCGTCAGCCGATCTGGGAGGATCCGTGAAATCGCGTCTCATCGCGTCGACCATCGTCGGCGCAGCCATCGTCTTCGCGACCACGGGCTGCACCTTCATCACACCGCAGTCCACCGAGATCGAATACTCGGCCTCCGACGGCGTCAACGTCCCGCTGGAGGGTCAGGTCGCGATCCGCAACGCGCAGATCGTCGCCACCGAAGACGGCGCTGAGGGCAACTTCATCGCCGCTTTCGTCAACGAGTCCGACGAGTCGGCCACCGTCAACATGGAGTTCGGCGAGGGCTCCTCGGTGATCCGCCAGACCGTGCGCATCCCGGCGAACTCGAGCGTCAGCCTCGGCGTCGACGGCGAGGAGCCGCTACTCCTGGAGGGTCTCGACACCGCTCCGGGCGAGGACATCCCGGGCTACTTCGAGGTCGGCGACGCGAGCAGCCTCATCTCGGTCCCGGTCCTCGACGGCACGCTCCCCTACCTGGAGCCCTACGTCCCCTGAGTCTCATCGGAAGGGGCCGCATCCGCGCAGGCGGATGCGGCCCCTTCCGCATTCGTTCGTGCGGCCTCAGCCCTCGAATCGGTACCCGAGGCCGCGCACGGTCACGAGCATCGTGGGCTCCGACGGCGTCACCTCGATGCGCGACCGGATCCGCTTGATGTGCACATCGAGGGTCTTGGTGTCGCCGTAGTAGTCGCTCCCCCACACGCGATCGATGAGCTGGCCCCGCGTGAGCACGCGGCCCGAATTGCGCATCAGCACCTCGAGCAGCTCGAATTCCTTCAGCGGCATGCTGATCTCGCTGCCCGCGACCGCCACGGTGTGACGGTCGATGTCCAGCACCACGCGGCCACCGTCGAGCACCCGCTCCTCGAGGTCGGGCTCCGCAGGCGCGTGGCGCCGCAGCACGGCGCGCATGCGCGCCAGCAGCTCTCTCGACGAGTACGGCTTGGTCATGTAGTCGTCCGCGCCGAGCTCCAGCCCCACCACGATGTCGACCTCGGTGTCCTTCGCGGTCAGCATGATGATCGGCACGGTCGAGGTGATGCGGATCTGCCGGCACACCTCGGTCCCCGGCATCCCCGGAAGCATCAGGTCCAGCAGGACGATGTCGGCCCCCTGCTCGCGGAAGACGGCGAGCGCAGCCGGACCGTCCTCGGCGATGTCGACCTCGTATCCTTCGCGGCGCAGCAGGTAGGCCAGCGGATCGGCCAGGTCCGGCTCGTCCTCGACGATCAGGACGCGTGTCATGCGGGTTCTCCGTTTCGGGGTGCGGCCGTGGCGACGGCCGAGTGGTACGGGGGCGTCGACTCGATCGCCCGCTTGCGCTTCTTCTTGGGCTTGCGTCGGGGCGCCGGCTGATCGGGGGGCGTCTCGCCCTGCGGGAGGCGGATGGTGAAAGTGGAACCTCGTCCGGGCCTCGACCACACGCGCACCTCGCCGCCGTGGCGCTGGACGGCGTGCTTGACGATCGACAGCCCCAGCCCCGATCCGCCCGTGCGCCGCGAGCGCGCCTGATCGGCGCGGTAGAACCGCTCGAAGACCCGATCCTGATCCGCCTCGGAGATGCCGATGCCGCGATCGGTGACGGCGATCTCGACGACGCCGTCGACGGCGTTCACGCCCACGCCGACGTCGCTGCCCGCCGGCGAGTAGGCGATCGCGTTGGAGAGCAGATTGCCCACCGCTTCGCTCAGCACCTGCGCGTCGCCGCGCACGTGGAGCCCGCGCCATCCCCCGCGCTTGAGCGTCACGCCGGCGGAGGCCGCCTGCACCGCGTGGGCGTCGATCGCCCACGCGACGATCTCATCGACGGCAACGTCGTTGTCGGCCGTGAGGTCGTCGGCCGCCTGCAGCCGTGAGAGGTTCATGATGCGCGAGGTGAGACCGGCCAGCCGCGCCGCCTCCGCGGTGAGCCGCGAGGCGAAGTCGCGGACCTGCTCGGGGTCGTCGGCGGCCGACTCGATCGCCTCGGCCAGGAGGCTGACCGCGCCGACCGGGGTCTTCAGCTCGTGACTCGTGTTGGCCACGAAGTCACGGCGCATCTGCTCGACGCGCTCTCGCTCGGTGATGTCGCGCAGCACGAGGAGGGTCAGCCGCGGCGAGATCCGGCTGGCGCGCACGGCGACCAGACGGGGCTCGGCCGGCGGCGCTCCCCGGCGCAGACGCAGCGTGTCGGTGGCGGTCACCTGCGAGTCGCGCACCGTGCGCACGAGGGCGCGGAGCTCGTTGGGCAGGGCCGATCCCTCGGGCAGGCCGAACGGGACGGCGGAGACCGATGCCGCCTGCACCGTGTACGAGCGGTCCGCGACGACCACCGGGTCGTCCATGCCGTGCAGCACCTCGCGCACGCCCTCGGGAATCACGGTCGACGATTCGACCCGGGCCCGATCGCGGGCTCGCAGAGCCAACACGAGCACAGCGGCAACGGAGCCGCCGATCACGACTCCCGCGAGGAGTGCGAGCAGCGCGAGCTGCGTCGTATCCATGGACTCACTGTAAACGGCCGCAGTGCGCCGCCACGCCCCGTGACACCCGTCGGCGGCCGGCGCGGCTACTATTCACTCCCACGGCACCGTTCGTTTACTTTCGGCGGTGAGAATCACGGGGCGTCTGCGCCCCGAGCAGTGCGAACCCAGGAAAGGTGCGTCCGAATGCGCGAAGTCTTCCACCAGTCACTCGAAGACGTCCGGCACCGACTCGTCGAGATCTCGGAGCTCGTCACGGTCGCGATCGACAAGGCGACCCGCGCCTTCGCCACGAGCGATGTCACGTTGGCGGAGGAGGTCATCGAGAACGACGCGGTGATCGATGAGAAGGCGCTGTCCCTCGACGAGCTGGCGATCGAGATCCTCGCCCGTCAGCAGCCCGTCGCCCGCGATCTGCGCATCGTCGTCAGCGCGCTGCGCGTGAGCGCCTCGCTCGAGCGCATGGGCGACATCGCCGAGCACATCGCCCAGCTGACCCGCATGCGCTACCCCGAGCGAGCGATCCCGAAGGGCCTCAAGTCGACGTTCACCAAGATGGGCGAGCTCGACGTCGAGGTGGCCGAGAAGCTCACCGAGCTGCTGCGCACCGAGGAGCTCGCCCTCGTCGCCGAGCTGCGCAACGCCGACGACAAGCTCGACGAGCTCCACGTCTCGGTCTTCGAGAAGGTGCTCAGCGACAGCTGGCAGGGTGAAGCCAGCGCGACGATCGACGCGACCCTGGCCAGCCGCTACCTCGAGCGCTTCGGCGACCACGCCGTCTCGGTCGCCAAGAAGGTCTCCTACCTCGCGACCGGCGACTGGCGCACCGAGACCGACACCGTCGACGTGATCGCGTTCCCCTCACCCTGACACAGGCCAGAACGAGAGAGACCGGATGCCGCGGCATCCGGTCTCTCTCGTTCTGGGGGCGCGCTCAGCCCTTCTGCGCACCCTGGTTCGCCACGGCCGCGGCACCGGCTGCCGCGGCGTCGGGGTCGAGATACTCCCCCGGTGCGAGCGGCCGCAGGTTCTCGTCGAGCTTGTAGACCAGCGGGATGCCGGTGGGGATGTTCAGCTCCGCGATGTCGGCGTCGCTGATCCCGTCGAGGTGCTTCACGAGTCCGCGCAGCGAGTTGCCGTGCGCCGTGACCAGCACGGTCTTGCCCGCCTGCAGGTCGGGGACGATGTCGCTGTGCCAGTACGGCAGCATGCGGTCGATCACGAGCTTGAGCGACTCGGTGTGCGGCACTTCGCCGTCGATGCCGGTGTAGCGGGGGTCGTCGACCTGGCTGTACCGGTCGTCGGCGGGAAGCGGCGGCGGCGGCACGTCGAACGAGCGACGCCAGAGCATGAACTGCTCCTGGCCGAACTCCTCGAGGGTCTGCGACTTGTCCTTGCCCTGCAGGGCGCCGTAGTGGCGCTCGTTGAGGCGCCACGTGCGCTTGACGGGGATCCAGAGCCGATCCGCGGTGTCAAGGGCGATGTTCGCGGTCTGGATCGCACGGCTGAGAAGCGAGGTGTGCAGAACGTCGGGCAGGATGCCGGACTCCGCGAGCAGTTCGCCGCCGCGGGCGGCCTCAGCCTCGCCCTGCTCGGTGAGGCGGACATCCACCCACCCCGTGAACTGGTTGGTCTTGTTCCACTCGCTCTGGCCGTGACGAAGGAGGATCAGCGTGTAGGGCGCGGTCATGGGGCCATGATATCGGCGGGAGCGCCGCGCATGCGGCCGTACGGGCAACGGCTGGCATCATGGGGTGATGGGCACCGCGGGAGCGCCGATCGGGCAGATCACCCGGGGCACCACCGGGACCAATCGTCTCCGCCGGGTCGACCGCTGGATCGCCCGTCATCCCGTGCTCCGTCGCGCCGCCGATCCCCTCGTGGTCGACCTCGGCTACGGTGCGAGCGCCGTCACGCCGCTCGAGCTCCACGCCCGGCTGGCCGGCGCCCGGCCCGATGTGGAGGTGCTGGGGCTCGAGATCGACCCCGCGCGCGTGGCGCGGGCGCGCGCTCAGCTGGCGGCGGTGCAGGCGGGACGCACCTCGTTCGCCCCCGACGCGCGGGTGTCGTTCGGGCGGGGCGGGTTCGAGGTGCCCGTCCCCGGCGGACGCCGGCCCGCGATCATCCGGGCCTTCAACGTGCTCCGCCAGTACGACGAGCACGAGGTCGCCGCGGCGTGGGAGTCGATGACCTCGCGGCTGGCTCCCGAGGGTCTGCTGGTGGAGGGCACGTGCGATGAGCTGGGCAGGATCGCGACCTGGGTCGCGCTGGGCGCCGACGGGGCGCCGCGCACGCTGACCGTGTCGCTGCGCCTGGCCGGGCTCGAGCATCCCTCGATCGCCGCGGAGCGGCTTCCCAAGGCGCTCATCCACCGGAATGTCGCCGGGGAGCGGGTGCACGCATTCCTCACGGCGCTCGACGTGGGCTGGGAGCGTGCCTCCGCGGTCTCGACCTTCGGCCCGGTGCACCGCTGGCAGACGGCGATCGAGGGGCTGTCAGCGGCCGGCTGGCCCGTGCGCGAACGCGGGCGCTGGCGGCTGGGCGAAGTCACCGTGCCCTGGGAGGCGGTCGCGCCGTCGGCGTGAGCGTGCGCGCGCTGAGTCCGCCGCTGTGCGCGGCGCTCGTGCGCTCCGCGCGGCGCTCAGTCCGCGCGAGCGCGGCGCGAGAGGCGTGTGATGCGCGGCACGTTGGCGGTGGCGCCGGCGTCCGGCGGCACCACGACCTCCTGCGCGGCCGCGATCGGGCCGTCGTCGGTGATCACGGTGAGCGCGGCGTCGACCGGCACGGTGCGGCGCAGGATCGCGAGGGCGATGGGGCCTTCCTCGTAGTGCAGCGCCGCCGATGTCACGAGGCCCACCTCGGTCTCCCCCGCGTGCACCGCCGCCCCGCGCGGAGGAAGGATGCTGGCGCTGCCGTCGAGCTGCAGCGCGACGAGGCGCCGTGGCGGGTGGCCGAGATTGTGCACCTTGGCGACGGTCTCCTGGCCGCGATAGCACCCCTTCGACAGGTGCACCGCCGTGCGCAGCCAGTCCACCTCGTGCGGCAGGGTGCGGCCGTCGACCTCGCCCCGCCAGCGCGGACGCCACGCCGCGATGCGGAGGGCGTCTGCGGCGACGACGCCCGCGAGGGCGGTCGCGCCACCGGCAGCGGCATCCGCGAGCGCGGACTCCCGCTCGCGGGTGACGATCGCCTCGGCCCAGTCGCGGTCGGCGCCGGGATGGGCGTCGATCGCGGCGTAGGGGTGCCCGCCGGGACTCACAGCCGGCCACGGGTCGCGCCATACGAGGGCGACGCCGTTCGGCGAGAAGGGATCGAGCGCCTCGACGGCTGCGCGGGTGCCGCCGACGACGGCGACCTCGTCCGAGGCGTCGCGCGGGTCGACGCGGAGGCGGAACCGCATGCGCCGCAGCCAGGCCAGCAGTGCCGGCGCGTCGTCGCGGTCGGCGATGAGCCAGGCGGTCTCGCCGTCGTCGACGACCGCGGCGGCGTGCTCGACGTGCCCCTGCGGATCGAGGACGAGAAGCTCCGTGCTCTCACCCGGGGCGAGGTCCGCCAGCGCCTGCGATGTGAGCGAGTCCAGCCACGACAGGCGGTCCTCACCGGGCACCGCGATCACCGCGCGGTCGCCCAGCGGGGCGACTGCCTCTCCTTCGGCGAGCGCCCGCTGTTCCGCGAGGGGCCGGCCCACGTGCTGCAGCACCCCGTCTTCCAGGACGGCACCGGAGACGGCTTCGAACGGCGAGCTCATCACTCCGCCTTCGCGAGACGCGCCGACGCGTGGGAGCTCAGCTCCCGGCCGAGGGCGGCGATGTCCCACGCCCACAGCAGGTGACCGTCCACCAGCCCGTACATCCGCGTCGCCGCCGTGTAGGGCTTGGCGCCGGCCGTGCGCACGACGGCATCGGTGGAGATGTCGATGCGCGGTCCGCGGATCTGACCGAGATAGAGCTCGCTCACTCCGTCGGCGTGCACCAGCGACACCTCGATGTCGAATCCGCCCTCCGCGTTGCGGAGCGTCTCGACGTCGTCGACGGTGCGCGCGGCGGATGCGGCAGAGGCCGGCAGCAGTCCGGGGCCGGCGTCGGATTCGCGCGCGGCGCGGGCGAGCCGCCAATAGCCCATCTCGGCCACGAGCGGGGTGCGGGTCTCGCCGTCGGGTGCGTGCAGCCACGCGGTGGCGCTGTAGTTCAGGTACGCCCCGCCGTCGTGGCTGAAGCTCACGCGGTGGGTGAACTCACCGGCGTAGTGGTGACCGGCCGCCTCGTAGTCGATGACGCCGGTGCCCTCCCAGACGCCGACGAGCCACGAGAGCGGTACGAGATCGGCCGGGAGATCGGTCGGCAGATCCAGCACGGCGGCCTCAGCGCTGACCGCGGTACAGGTTCCAGATCACGGCGCCCGACACGAAGGCGATCGCGAGGGACGCGAGGCCGAGAAGGCCCACGAAGAAGAGTTCGAGCGCGACGAGATCCATGGGGTCCACCTTAGCCCGGAACGACAGCCGCCAGGCCGTACCCGAGGCTGATGACGCCGAGGACGAGCATGGCGCCCAGCACGCTCATCGCCACGCGCGCGATGAAGCCCTGCGAGCGCCCCTGTGCCAGCTGCACGGCGAAGGCGAGCACGAGGCAGCCGCCGAGTGCGACGGCCAGCCAGGGAGCGCGCCAGTCGGGGGCCGCGAACACGCCGATCACGACGCCGAGGATAGCCGCCGCGACCCAGACGGCGATGACGCCGCCGAGGGAGCGGCGCGGGGCGAGTTCAGGCGCGGACACCCTGCCATTGTCGCGCACCTCGGGCGACTTCCCCAGTCGGATTGACCGAACCCTGGTCCTGAGGGGCCCTACACTGGGGGTCACGGCGCGCCCAGCGGCGCCGGGAGGGTGACGTCTTGGCACAGCTTCTGGTTCTGAGCTCCACGAGCGGAGGGGGCCCCGTCCTGCCCTCGCTCGAGCTGCTCAGCCACCGCGTGCGGCAGATCCCCGCGGAGCCGGCGCAGCTGGTGAACGCCCCGAGCGCCGACGTCATCTTCGTCGATGCGCGGGTGGACCTGGTGGGCGCGAAGTCGCTCTGCAAGATCCTCAACACGACCGGCCTCGACGCGCCCCTGATCCTGGTGGTCACCGAGGGCGGTCTCACGGCGGTGTCCACCGACTGGGGCGTCGACGACGTGATCCTGGTGTCGGCCGGCCCTGCGGAGGTCGACGCGCGCGTGCGCCTGGCGATCGGACGCATGTCGAAAGAGCAGGTCTCGAGCCGCATCCAGACCTCGGGGATCACGATCGACGAGTCGTCGTACTCGGCGAAGGTGCACGGCAAGCCCCTCGATCTGACGTACAAGGAGTTCCAGCTCCTGCACTTCTTCGCGACGCACCCTTCACGCGTGTTCACGCGCGAGCAGCTGCTGAGCGAGGTGTGGGGCTACGACTACTTCGGCGGCACCCGCACCGTCGATGTGCATGTGCGGCGCCTGCGCGCGAAGCTCGGCGATCTCGAGCAGCTGATCGGTACGGTGCGCAACGTCGGCTACCGGTTCAACGTGTACGACGACGACCAGCTCCCGACACCGTCCGAGCGCTCCCAGGCCTGACACGGCGACTCGTGGCGCGACCGGTTGTGCGCGGATCGCGAATCCGTTCACAAACCCGTCACGTGACCCTGCCATGATGAGGGGATGATCGAACACGGTGTGCTCGACGCAGGGCTCGGCGACGCGGATGATGATGACTTCGACCTGGACGAGTCGCCCGACTCCCAGCTCCCCGAGAACAGGTACCTCGATCGCGAGCTGAGCTGGCTGGCGTTCAACCAGCGGGTGCTCGAACTCGCCGAGGACCCGCTGATGCCCGCCCTCGAGCGCGCGAACTTCCTCGCGATCTTCGCCAGCAACCTCGACGAGTTCTTCATGGTGCGGGTCGCGGGCCTCAAGCGCCGCATCGTGACCGGCCTGGCCGTGCCGACCAACGTCGGCCGCGCTCCCCAGGACGTGCTCGCCGACATCTCGAAGCTCGCCCACGAGCTGCAGCTGCGCCACGCCGACGTGTGGGCCTCGATGGTCCGGCCCACCCTCGCCGAAGCGGGGATCGAGGTGCTCGATTACGACCAGCTCGACGACGGCGAGCGCTCGCGCCTGTACGACTACTTCCACGAGCAGGTCTTCCCCGTGCTCATGCCGCTGGCGGTCGATCCGGCACACCCCTTCCCGTACATCTCGGGACTCTCGCTGAACCTCGCGATCCGCATCCGCAACGCCCGCACCGGCCGTCAGGAGTTCGCCCGTCTCAAGGTGCCGCCGATGCTCCCCCGGTTCGTCGAAGTGGGCCGCGACGGCGACAAGGTGCGCTACCTGCCGCTCGAGGAGCTCATCTCCAACCACCTGGAGGACCTGTTCCCCGGCATGGAGATCCTCGATCACCACACGTTCCGCCTCACGCGCAACGAAGACGTCGTGATCGAGGAGGACGAGACCGAGAACCTCATCCAGGCCCTCGAGGCGGAGCTGCTGCGCCGCCGCTTCGGCCCGCCCATCCGCCTCGAGGTCGGCGACGACATGGACGAGCTCACTCTCGATCTGCTGATCGGCGAGCTCGACATCACGGCGCAGGAGGTCTACCGCCTCCCCGGTCCGCTCGATCTGCGCGGCCTGTTCGACCTGGCGCGCATCGACCGCCCCGACCTGCGCGACAAGCCCCACCTGCCGACGACGGCGCTCGCGTTCCAGCCGGGCGACAACAACGAGCGCTCCGACATCTTCACCGCCATCCGCAAGGCCGACGTGCTCGTCCACCACCCCTACGAGTCGTTCGCCACGAGCGTGCAGGCCTTCCTCGAGCAGGCGGCCAAGGACCCGCACGTGCTGGCCATCAAGCAGACGCTGTACCGCACCTCGGGCGACAGTCCCATCGTGCAGGCGCTGATCGACGCCGCCGAGGCGGGCAAGCAGGTGCTCGCCCTGGTCGAGGTGAAGGCGCGGTTCGACGAGGCGGCGAACATCGTCTGGGCGCGCAAGCTCGAGAAGGCCGGCGTCCACGTCGTGTACGGCCTGGTCGGGCTGAAGACGCACTGCAAACTGGCCCTGGTCATCCGCGAGGAGGACGGGGTGCTGCGCCACTACAGCCACGTGGGAACGGGCAACTACAACCCCAAGACGAGTCGCATCTACGAGGACTTCGGCCTGTTCACGGTCGACGACCAGGTCGGCCGCGATCTCACGCGCCTGTTCAACGAGCTCAGCGGCTACGCCATCGAGAAGAAGTTCAAGCGGCTCCTCGTCGCGCCGCTCCATCTGCGCAAGGGGCTGCTCCGGCTCATCGACCACGAGCGGCGCAACGCGCTGGCCGGCAAGCCCGCCCGGGTGCGCATCAAGGTCAACTCCATGGTCGACGAGCAGATCATCGACGCCCTCTACCGCGCCAGCCAGGCCGGGGTGCCCGTCGAGGTGTGGGTGCGGGGCATCTGCTCGCTCAAGCCCGGAGTGGAGGGGATGAGCGAGAACATCGTCGTGCGCAGCATCCTGGGTCGCTATCTCGAGCACTCGCGCATCTTCGCGTTCGAGAATGCCGGCGCACCGCAGGCCTACATCGGCAGTGCAGACATGATGCACCGCAACCTCGACCGCCGGGTCGAGGCGCTCGTGCGGGTGGTCGCCCCCCACCAGGTGAAGGAGCTGAACCAGCTGTTCGACCTGGCGATGAGCGACGGCACCTCGTCGTGGCATCTGGGACCGGAGGGCGAGTGGAGCCGGCACCATGTGGATGCCGAGGGCAAGCGCCTCATCGACATCCAGGACCGCACCATGGCGACCGTGCAGCGCCGCCGCCGGGCCCGGGCGGTGCGATGACCGAGACCGCCGTCTACGCCGCGGGCGGCGTGGTGTGGCGCGTCGTCGACGACAAGCTGCACGTGCTGCTGATCCATCGCACCCAGTACCGAGACGTGACCCTGCCCAAGGGCAAGGTCGACCCGGGCGAGATGCTCGCCGAGACCGCGGTGCGCGAGATCCACGAGGAGACCGGCATCCGCGTCGCGCTCGGGGTGCCGGTGGGGGTCTCTCGCTACCGGCTGCCCAGCAAGCGCACCAAGATCGTGCACTACTGGGCCGCGGAGGCCACCGATGAGGCGATCCGCACATCGGCCTTCGTGCCGAACCGTGAGATCGCGGCGCTGGAGTGGGTGCCGGCGCGCAAGGCCGTGTCCCGGCTGAGCTATCCCGTCGACCACGAGATCATGGAGCACTTCCTGCGGCTGGTCGACGAGGGGGTGCTGCGCACCTTCCCGATCATCGCGCTGCGCCACGCGAAGGCCCTCGCGCGCGACGGCTGGAAGAGCGACGACCTGTCGCGGCCCCTCGCCGCGCGGGGAAAGCTCCAAGCGCGCTCCATCGTGGGCCCGCTCCTCGCCTTCGGCACCCGCAAGATCGTCTCCAGCCCCGCCGTGCGGTGTGTGAAGACCGTCAAGCCCCTCTCCGACGCGCTCGGCAAGAAGATCACGCTGAGCCCCCTCATCAGCCAGGATTCCTGGGAGGAGGGCGCGTCTGATCCTCGGACCCTGATCGGGCAGCGGGTGCGCTCCCGCAAGCCCGTCGTGCTGTGCAGCCATGGTCCCGTGCTGCCCGACATCCTCAGCGAGATCGCCCTGGCCACCGGGACCCTCCGGGGGTCCTACCTCGGGAGCGCTTCGGCCCTCGAACCCGCCGCCTTCTCGGTCGTGCACCTCTCGGTGGAGAACCCCGGTTCGGGGATCGTGGCGATCGAGACCCACATCCCGAAGGTCTGACATCGCCGCGCGCACCGCTGCCCCGTTCGACCTCGCCTGGGCGCCCGCCCCCGAGCGGAGCACGCGCCGCGCGGTCGCGTGGGGGCTGCTGCGCTCCCTTCTGCCCGCCTCGGCGCGGCTGAGCAACCCCTGTCCGCGCTGCGGCGGCGATCACGGTCCGGTGCGGGTGACCGGAGCCGCGTACCGCGCGAGCGTGAGCTATGCCGCCGGGTTCGCGGTCGCCGTCGTCGCGCCCGCCGCGGCCGCGGAGGCCGTGGGCGTGGATGCCGAGAGCGACGCTGCCGGTCCACCGGGCGAATACGCGGGCGTGCTCGGCCCCGAGCGGGTCGCGTCTGCGCGCGAGTGGACGCGGGTCGAGGCCGCCCTGAAGGCGGACGGGCGCGGGCTGCGTGTCGACCCTGCCGCGGTGCGCATCCGCGCGCGACCCGCAGCGCCGGGCGCGGCATCCCCTCCTGCCTCGACGTGGACCGCGACGGTGCCCGACGGCGGGGCCTTCGAGGGCTGGGATGCCGCGGGCCCGCCAGGACTGGTCGTCAGCGTCGCGCTGCGCGCGGTGCCGCCGGCAGCGGGGGAGGAAGATCCGGCAGGGCGGGCGCATCCAGCCACGCCGTGAGCAGCGCGGCGTGGTCGCCGGGGGCGATCTGCTCGACGCACGCGCGGAAGTCCGCGGTGGTGGCCAGGTGGTGGCGGTGCAGCGTCGTCCAGTGGCGGAGGACATCGCCGAAGGCGGCGACGCCGATCGTGCGACGCAGCGCCTCCAGCGTGAGCGCCCCGCGCTTGTAGACGCGGTCGTCGAACATCAGGTCCGGCCCCGGGTCGGCGAGCAGAAGGTCCTGGGGCAGCGTGCGCAGACGCGCGTGGTGGCTCTCGGCGAGATCGGCGATCGTCGGGCCGCCGGAGGCCTCCGACCACACCCACTCCGCGAAGCACGCGAACCCCTCGTTGAGCCAGATGTCGCGCCAATGGGCCAGACCGACGCTGTTGCCGAACCACTGGTGTGCGATCTCGTGCGGGATGAGGCGCGCGGTGTCGGGACCGAGGTGGTTGGATCCGAAGACGACCAGCCCCTGCGCCTCCAGCGGGATGTCGAGCGCGTCCTCGGTGACCACGACGGTGCAGGTGTCCTGCGGGTACGCGCCGAAGGCGGACTCGAACACGGTCAGGATGGCGGGCACCTCCGCGAACGCCTGCCGGACCGGGGTCTTGAGCCTGCCCGGGTAGACGTACTGCACGCGCCCGGCGCTCTCGGCGCGATAGCGGCCGATGTGCACGGCCGCGAGGTAGGTCGCCATCGGAACATCGGAGCGGAAGGCCCAGCGCACGCGCGCTCCCGCCTTCACCGGACGCTCGGCGACGCCGGTGGCGGCAACCGTGTACCCCGGATCGGTGGTGATCGCGATGCGGTAGCGCGCCCGGTCGTCGGGTCGGTCGTTGCAGGGGAACCAGGTCGGCGCCCCTGTGGGCTGGGAGGCCACCAGCGCACCGTCTTCGAGCTCCTCCCACCCGATCGCGCCCCAGCGGGAGCGGCGCGGGCGGGGCGCTCCGGCGTAGACGACCTCGACCGAGAACTCCTCACCCGGCTCGAAGGCGCGCGGCAGGCCGATGTGCAGCTCGCGCGGCCCCTGCCGGAACGACGCCGGCGGCTCGCCGTCGACGCGCACCCGGCTCGCGCGCAGGCCGATGAGATCCAGGGTGATCGCGCGGGTGGGCACCGCGACGACGGCGTTGAGGAGGGCGGTGCCCTCGAGCCGGTTCGTGCGCACGCGGTACGAGATGTCGAGGTCGTACGACACGACGTCGAACGTCACGTCGCCGCTCTGCGCGGCGTAGGGGTCGGCGGTCGTCACGATGTCGACTGGTACGCGCGCACCTTGACGGCGCGCCACGGTCCGATCGGGTTGCCGCTCCAGCGCGAGCCGACGGGCACGGATTCACCGCGCATCACGAGGGAGGCGGGGCCGACCGTGGCGTGGGCGCCGATCGCGGCGGCGGGCAGGATCACGCTGTGCGGGCCGAGGGTCGCCCCGGCCTCGAGTTCGACGGTGTCCATGCTCATGATTCGATCATGGAAGAGGTGGGTCTGCACGACGCACCCGCGGTTGACGGTGGATCCGTCGCCGAGGGTGACCAGGTCGGGCTCGGGCAGCCAGTAGCTCTCGCACCAGACACCGCGGCCGATCTTCGCGCCGAGCGCGCGCAGCCACACGGCCAGCGCCGGCGTGCCCGACGCGGAGCGGGCGAACCAGGGGGCGGCGACCATCTCGGTGAAGGTGTCCGACACCTCCGTGCGCCAGACGAAACTCGACCAGAGCGGCTGCTCCCCCGCCCGGATCGGCCCGACGAAGAGCCACTTCATGCCCGCGCTCACACCGGCGGCGAGCGCGCCGGCGGCGAGCAGGATCGGCCCCGACAGCAGCAGGGCGGCGAACGCACCGAGCCACTCGGTGACGGCGGCGAGGGCGAACAGCACCCACACGCCGATCGCGCAGGAGACGAACACCGGCACGATGCGCAGCAGCTCCCACGCCGCGCGGGCCAGGCGCAGGCGCAGCGGCGGAGCGTAGGTGCGGCTCTGGTCGCCCGCGGCGGTCGTGCGACGCAGGCGTACGGCGGGCGACCCGAGCCACGACGAGCCCGCCTTCGCCTTCACCGGCGCGGACGAGAGCACGGCGACCAGTCCATCGCGGGGCACGCGGTGACCGGGCGAGGCCATGCCGGAGTTGCCGAGGAACGCCCGCTTGCCGATGCGCACCGCGCCCAGGCGCAGCCAGCCGCCGCGCAGCTCGTAGGAGGCCACCATCGTGTCGTCGGCGAGGAAGGCGCCGTCGTCGATCTGGGTCATCGACGGGATGAGCAGGACGGTGGATGCCTCGACGTCGCGTCCCACCTTCGCTCCCAGCATCCGCAGCCAGACGGGAGTGAACAGGCTCGAGTACAGCGGGAAGAGGATCGTGCGCGCCGAGTCGAGGAGCCGCTCGACGGTCCAGGCCTGCCACCCGATGCGCGAGCGCACGGGATGGATGCCCTCGGCGAGGCCGATCGACAGCAGGCGCACCAGCAGCACGGCCGACAGCGCGAACACCACCCCGACGGTGAGCGTGGCCGGCACGAGCCACACCAGCGCGCCGACGAACGCGGCGCCGAGGTCGGCCGCCCCGCGGATGCCGCGCGCCAGCACCAGGCCGCCGACGGCGAAAGAGGCGAGCGGGAGCAGCGCCAGCACGAGCGCCGATCCGGCATAGGCCCACAGCCAGCGACGCGCGCGGGGTGGGGCTTCGGTCGGCCAGCCCTCGGCCGTACCGCCCACCCGCACCGCCGGTGAGCCCGCCCACGACTGGTCGGCCCGCACGCGTCCGAACACCGCCGACCCCGGGGCGATCTCGGCGCGCCGGCCGATGCGCGTGCCGGGAGCGAGCGTGCTGCGCGTGCCGACGGTGGCGTCCGCGCCGATGCGCACCTCGCCGACGCGCAGGAGATCGCCGTCGATCCAGTAGCCGGTGAGGTCGACCTCGGGCTCGATCGCCGCGCCGTCGCCGACCTCCAGCATGCCGGTGATCGGCGGGAGCGTGTGCATGTCGACGTCGCTGCCGATCTTGGCCCCGAGAGCCCGGCCGTACGCCTTCACCCAGGGGGCTCCGGCCAGTCCGACGGCGTCGACCTGATCGGCGATCTGCTCGGCGAGCCACAGCCGCAGGTGCACGGAACCGCCGCGCGGGTAGTCGCCGGGGCGGAGGTCTGCCAGCAGGAGGCGCGCGGCGACCGCTGCGATCGCCATCCGGCCGAAGGGCGTGGCGAACACGATGAGGCCGATCACGAGGACGATCCACGGGGTGTCGGGAAGCACCTCGAATCCCGGCGCGGTGCGCAGGATCGCACTGGCGGTGAGCACGTACAGGAGCCAGCGGACGCCGGAGAGGATGAACAGGGGTACGCCCAGCACCGACTGCAGCCACTGCGTGGCGCGCGGCGTGGGCACGGGCTGGCGGAACTCGTTCGAGGCCTCGTCGCCGAGGAAGGGTCCGAGCGCCTTGGCCATCGCCCCCAGCCTCGGCACGTCGTAGATGTCGGCGACGGAGAACTCCGGCACGCGGGCGCGGATGCGCGAGACCAGCTGCGCGGCCGACAGCGATCCGCCGCCGAGGTCGAAGAAGTCCGCCTTGGGCCCGGGCACCGGCATCCCGAGCACCGCCTGCCACTGCTCGGCCAGCCACGCCTCGGCGGGGCTGAAGCCGGCGTCGGGGAGCTCGACGCCCGGGAGCGGCCACGGGAGCGCTGCGCGGTCGACCTTGCCCGACGTGCGCACGGGCAGTTCGTCCATGACCGCCAGCAGCGGCACTACCGCCGCGGGAAGGCGCTCGGCGAGCTGGGCGCGGGCGGCGGCGCGATCGAGGTCGCCGTCGACGGCCAGGTATCCGACCAGCACCGGCACCCCGGCTTCGGTGGTGCGCACCGCGGCACTGGCGGCCGTGACACCCGGCAGATCCTGCAGAGCCGACTCGACCTCGCCCAGCTCGATGCGCCGGCCGCCCACCTTGACCTGGTCGTCGGCACGGCCCTGGAAGACGAGCCCCGCGGGGTCGTAGCGCACCAGATCGCCAGAGCGGTAGGCGCGGTCCCACCCGAGGGTGGGCATGGGGCCGTATTTCTCGAGATCCTTCACCGGGTCGAGATAACGGGCGAGCCCCACCCCGCCGATGATGAGCTCGCCGACCTCGCCCGGTGCGACGGGCTGGTCGTCGGCGCCGACGACGGCCAGCGCCCAGCCGTCCAGCGGCAGGCCGATCCGCACCGGCACCGAGCCGTCGAGCATCGCGCCGCAGGCGACCACGGTGGCCTCGGTGGGGCCGTAGGTGTTCCACACCTCGCGTCCGTCGCCGGCCAGGCGCGCCGCCAGCTCGGGCGGACACGCCTCGCCGCCGAAGATGAGCAGGCGCACGTTCTCGATCGATTCGACCGGCCACATCGCGGCGAGGGTCGGCACCGTCGAGACCGCCGAGATCGTCTGGCGCACCAGCCACGGCGCGAGGTCCTCCCCCGAGCGCACGAGCGACCGCGGAGCCGGCACGAGGCACGCGCCGTGGCGCCACGCGAGCCACATCTCCTCGCACGAGGCGTCGAAGGCGACCGAGAGCCCGGCCAGAACGCGGTCGCCGGGGCCGAGGGGCGCCTCCTGCAGGAAGAGGCGGGCTTCGGCATCCACGAAGGCGGCGGCTGAGCGATGCGAGACCGCGACGCCCTTGGGAACGCCCGTCGATCCCGAGGTGAAGATGATCCACGCATCATCGTCGGGTGCGGGCGGCGGAACGGCCTCCACCGCATGCGTGCTCGGATGGGGTGCGTCGCCGTGGAAGAGGTCCTCGGCGGCGCCCGACCCGTCGTCGGTGGGAAGGTAGGTGCCGTCTCCGCCGATGATGCCGGCCACGTGCGCTTCGCCGAACACGAGGCGTGCGCGCTCGTCGGGGTCGTCGGCGTCGACCGGCACGTAGGCGGCGCCGACCGCCATGACGCCCAGGATCGAGATGTACAGCTCCTTCGTGCCGGACGGCATGCGCACCCCGATGCGGTCGCCGCGGCGCACCCCCGCCTCGTGCAGGCGTGCGGCGGTGCGGCCGACGCGCGCCATCATCTCGCGATAGCTGAGCGCCCCCGACCCGTCGTCGATCGCCGACGACTCGGGATGCCGCGCCGTGGTCGCGCGCAGGATGTCGATGAGCGTGCGCTCGGGCGGCGTGCGGTCGGTGCGGTCGAGCTCGGCCTGCGCAGCGGGTGTGGAGGTCACGTCGTCAGGTCAGCGCGTCGACGAGCTGGGCCTTGGTCATGCGCGAGAATCCCGTGACGCCCGAGTTGCGCGCGCGCAGCCGCAGCTGGGCCACGGTGAAGGTCGAGAGGTCTGGAGCGTCGGGGGTGGATGCCGCGGGCGCGGGCTCCGGCACGGCGACGGCCTCCTCGGCGGCGCGCGCGGCCTCGGCGGCCGCGCGCTCGGCCTCCGCCTTCAGGCGCGCCTTCTTCTCGGCCTTGGCGATGGCGGCGCGCATCGCCTTCACGAGTTTCGCCTGGGCGCGGTGGGCGCGATCTGCCACATTGCGCGGGTTCTTGCGAATCGCCTTCGATGACACGTCGGCGGCATCGCGCGCATCGGCGGCGAGCTCGCGCACTTTCTTCGCGGACTTCGGCGGCAGGGACTTCGCCGTCTTCTTCGCGGCCTTGGCCGCCGCGGCCGCCTCGTCGATCGCCGACAGCGCGGTGCGCTCGGCCTTCGTCGCCTTCTTCTTCGCCATGAGCGCACACGATATCGTGCGCGGGTGAACGGCAAGTCTCTCAGACTTGCACGGCACCCTCCCCGGCTGAAGGCCGTTCACCTTCCGTTCACCGTCTCAGCGCAGTCTCTTAATCGTCCGCGCTTACGTTTCAGTGCGTGCCCTGCACCAAGGGCCGATACCCGAAGCCCGTTCGTGGCCTCATTCCCTGAACACGTGAAGGATTCACACTGTGAAGATCTCCCGCATCGCCCAGCTGGGCGCTGTCGCCGCCGTCGCGGCCCTCACCCTCGCCGGTTGCGCCGCCAACGAGGGCACCACGGGCGGCGACGCCTCTGAGGCTCCCGAGTCGATGCTCGCCGGCGAAATCGCCGGCGGCGGCGCCTCGTCGCAGGAAGTGGCCGTCAACGCGTGGGTCGCCGGTTTCCAGACCGCGAACCCCGACGTGACGATCACGTACGACCCCGCCGGCTCCGGCGCGGGCCGCGAGTCGTTCCAGGCCGGCGCCTTCCCGTTCGCGGGTTCGGACCGCGCCTTCGAGGTCGAGGAGATCGAGGCCGGCCCGTTCGACGGCTGCGTCGAGGGCACCGGCATCATCGAGCTGCCGACCTACATCTCGCCGATCGCGGTCATCTTCCACATCGAGGGCGTCGACGCGCTCAACCTCAGCCCCGAGGTCATCGCGGGCCTGTTCGCCGGCACCATCACCAACTGGAACGACCCGGCGATCGCCGCGCTGAACGAGGGCGTCGAGCTGCCCGACCTGGCCGTCACCCCGGTGCACCGCGCCGACGACTCGGGCACCACGGAGAACTTCACCGACTACCTGTTCCAGGCAGCCGGCGACGTCTGGACCTATGAGCCCGACGGCGTGTGGCCGGGCACCCCGGTCGCCGGTGAGGCCGCCCAGGGCACCTCGGGCGTCGTCTCCGCCGTCGCCGGCGGCAACGGCACCATCGGCTACGCAGACGCGTCGCGCGCCGCAGAAGAGGGCCTGGCCACCGCCGCCGTGCAGGTCGGCGACGAGTTCGTCGAGTACTCGCCGGAGGCCGCCGCGGCCATCGTCGACGCCTCGCCGTTCGCCGAGGGCCGCGAAGAGGGCGACCTCGCCATCGAGCTGGACCGCACCTCCACCGAGGCCGGCGTCTACCCGATCGTGCTCGTGAGCTACATGATCGCCTGCCAGGAGTACGTCGACACCGAGGCCGCCCCGATCGTCAAGGGCTTCCTCGAGTACCTGGCCAGCGCCGAGGGCCAGGACGCGGCGGCCGCCGCCGCCGGAAACGCGCCGATCTCGGACACCCTGCGCGATCAGGTGAACGCCGCGATCGAGCTCATCGTCGCCGAGTAAGACCCCCGCTCCCCGGTCCGGCGTCCGCGCCGGACCGGGGAGCACATCTCCATCAGAACCAGAAGGACACCATGACCACCACGACCACCGCCCCGGCGGAGAAGGTCAAGCAGCGGCCAGGCGACCGCTGGTTCTCGGGAACCGCGCTCGGCGCGGGTCTCATGATCCTCGTGACGCTGGCAGCGGTCGCGATCTTCCTCATCGTGCAGTCGATCCCCGGCCTCGTGGCCTCGCCCGAAGAGGCGCGGATCCTCGGCGGCTCGAACTTCTGGCAGTACGTCTGGCCGCTCGTGTTCGGCACCGTCTGGGCATCGCTCCTGGCCCTTCTCATGGCCGTGCCCCTCGCGGTGAGTGTCGCGCTGTTCATCTCGCACTACGCGCCCCGCCGGATCGCCCAGGGCCTCGGATACGCGGTCGATCTTCTCGCCGCCGTTCCGTCGGTCGTCTACGGCCTGTGGGGCATCCTCGTGCTCGCGCCGGCCGTGCAGCCGGTGTACGCCTGGCTCAACGCGAACGTCGGCTGGTTCCCCCTCTTCGGCGGAACCGTCTCCAGCACCGGCCGCACGATCTTCACCGCCGCGATCGTCCTCGCGATGATGGTCGTGCCGATCATCACCGCCATCTGCCGCGAGATCTTCCTGCAGACCCCGGTCCTCCACGAGGAGGCCGCGCTCGCGCTCGGCGCCACGCGCTGGGAGATGATCCGCATGGCGGTGTTCCCCTTCGGCCGCAGCGGCATCGTGTCGGCATCCATGCTCGGTCTCGGTCGCGCCCTCGGCGAGACCATGGCCGTCGCCATGGTGCTCTCGATCTCGAACCGGGTGACCCTCGAGCTGTTCACCTCCGACAACCCCGGCACGATCCCGGCGAACATCGCCCTCACCTTCCCCGAGGCGTTCGGCGTCAACGTGAACGTGCTCATCGCGACGGGTCTCATCCTCTTCGTCGTCACCTTCGCCGTCAACGCCGTCGCCCGATGGATCGTCAGCCGGCGCAAGGAATTCTCGGGAGCGAACTGACATGACCGTGACCACCGCTCCGCCCCAGACGCCCCCGTCGGTCCCCGAGACGCCGCGGCTCACCAGCGGCCAGCTGCCGAAGTGGGCGCCGTGGGTGCTCATCGTCCTGAGCGCCGTCGTCAGCGCCGCGATCTTCGGCGTCTTCGCCCTCACCGGCGACGCCGGCTTCAACGTCGCCGGCTTCGCCGTGGTGACAGCACTCGTCTACCTCGCCCTCATCGCGATCTCCTCGAGCATGGTCGAGGGGCGCCGCAAGGCCGTCGACCGCCTGGTCACCGGCGTCGTGTCGATCGCCTTCCTCATCGCGATGGTGCCGCTGGTCTCTGTCGCTGCGACCGTCGTCGTCAACGGCGTCGCGGGCATCTCGGCCGACTTCTTCACGATGTCGATGCGCAACGTCGTCGGCGAAGGCGGCGGCGCGCTGCACGCCATCGTCGGAACGCTGCTGATCACGCTGGCCGCGGCCGTGATCTCGATCCCGATCGGCATCTTCACCGCCATCTACCTCGTCGAGTACGGAGATGGCTCGCGTCTGAGCCGGGCCATCACCTTCCTCGTCGACGTGATGACCGGCATCCCCTCGATCGTGGCCGGTCTGTTCGCCTACGCCGTGTTCGCCCTGATCTTCGGCCCCGGCATCCGCATGGGCATCATGGGCTCCATCGCCCTGGCGGTGCTCATGATCCCCGTCGTGGTGCGCTCGACCGAGGAGATGCTGCGCCTCGTGCCCAACGAGCTGCGCGAAGCCTCCTACGCGCTCGGCGTGCCCAAGTGGCGCACGATCGCCAAGGTCGTGCTCCCCACCTCGATGGCGGGCATCACGACCGGCGTCATGCTCTCGATCTCCCGCGTCATCGGCGAGACCGCGCCGCTGCTGCTCACCGCGGGCGTGACCACCTCCATGAACTACAACCTGTTCGACGGCCGCATGATGACGCTGCCCGTGTTCGCGTACTCGCAGTACATGAACCAGGGCATCCCCGCCCAGGCCTTCATCGACCGCGCGTGGGCGGCAGCCCTCGTGCTCATCGTCATCGTCATGCTCCTGAACCTCATCGCGCGTCTCGTCGCGAAGGTGTTCTCGCCGAAGCTCGGCCGCTGAGCAGCATCCACTCACCCGAAGAAGAACCAGAGGAACCCGTGTCCAAGAGCATCGAAGTCAACGACCTGAACGTCTACTACAGCGACTTCCTGGCCGTGGAGGGCGTCTCGCTCGACATCGAACCCCGCAGCGTCACCGCCTTCATCGGCCCGTCGGGCTGCGGCAAGTCGACCTTCCTGCGCACGCTGAACCGCATGCACGAGGTCATCCCCGGCGCGCGCGTCGAGGGCGAGGTGCTGCTCGACGGCGACAACCTGTACGCCCCGAACGTCGACCCGGTGCTCGTGCGCCGTCAGGTCGGCATGGTCTTCCAGCGCCCCAACCCGTTCCCCACGATGTCGATCAAGGAGAACGTGCTGGCGGGCGTGAAGCTCAACAACAAGAAGATGTCGAAGTCCGACGCCGACGCCCTCGTCGAGAAGTCCCTCAGCGGCGCCAACCTGTGGAACGAGGTCAAGGACCGCCTCGACAAGCCCGGCTCCGGGCTGTCAGGCGGTCAGCAGCAGCGTCTGTGCATCGCCCGCGCGATCGCCGTCTCCCCCGAGGTCATCCTCATGGACGAGCCGTGCTCGGCCCTCGATCCCATCTCGACGTACGCGATCGAGGAGCTGATCGGCGAGCTCAAGAACGACTACACGGTCGTCATCGTGACCCACAACATGCAGCAGGCCTCGCGCGTGAGCGACAAGACGGCGTTCTTCAACATCGCCGGCACCGGCAAGCCCGGCAAGCTCATCGAGTACGACGACACCAAGACGATCTTCACGACGCCATCCGTGCAGGCCACCGAGGACTACGTCTCGGGCCGCTTCGGATAAGGCGCGTCCAGCGCCCTATCCGAAGCCGGTTGTCGAGTAGCGCGAAGCGCGTACCGAGACACGGCTGAGCCGCGTCCAGCGGCCCAGCCAAGCCGGTTGTCGAGTAGCGCGAAGCGCGTACCGAGACACGGACAAAGACCGGTCTCGATGACGAAGCCCCCGCCGCGCGCGGGGGCTTCGTCATCGTCGGGTCAGTCCCGCGGGCTGAGCAGGTACTCGTTGATGGATGCCGTGAGCGCGGCATCCACGGGGATCGGCGTCTGATCGACCGTCGTGATCGGCGCGGCCAGCCGCACCGACGAGACGAGCCACGCGGCGTCGGCCCCGGTGAGGTCGCCCAGCCGCAGATCGCCGTACGCAGTCTCGAACCCGCGTCGCTCGAGGTCGGCGAACAGGCTGAGCTGGGTCGTGCCGTGGAGGATCCCCGCACCCGGCGCGGGCGTCGAGAAGCGACTGCCGTGCCGGACGATCAGCGACGAGGTGGGGCCTTCGAGCAGGATCCCGTCCGACGAGACGAACACGGCGTCGTCGGCGCCCCGTCGCCGCGCCTCGCGGATAGCCGCCATGTTGACCGCGTACGAGAGGGTCTTCGCGCCCAGCAGCAGCCAGGGTGCGCGATCGGGGGCCCCGCTGTCGAAGCCGCGGTCGAGGACGACCACGCGGATGCCCCGCTCCCGGGGCGCGGAGTTGTCGGCCGCGACGGCCGCCGTGACCCACGCCGTCGGGGCCGGGCCGTGCTCGACGCCGCGGCTGAGGATGAGCTTGATGACCGCCTCGCCGGCCGGGCAGTGTGCGGCGGCCTCCGCGATGGCGGCGCGCCACTGGGCGAGGTGGGGCGCGGGCAGGTCGCACAGCCGGGCCGAGTGGGCGAGGCGCTCCAGGTGGGGGCCGACCTCCTGCGCGTGGCCGTCGACGACGCCGATCGACTCGAAGATGCCGTCGCCGCGCTGGGTGCTGAGCTCCCCCACGCTGAGGGCGGGTGCCGACGGGTCGATCACGGTGAAGGTGTCGTCCCACGTCGTGCGGTCGTCGTCGGCGTCCACGGGGTCGATCACGAGCGCGTATCGCCAGGTCATGGATCAGAGCCTAACGGCGTCGGGAATTCTTCCCGCCCCTCGTCCGTTACACTGGATCGGCCGGGCCGCAGTAACCCCGGGCTCCATCTTCTGCCGCTGCGAGCGGCCTTGCGCCGAGAGGCGTTCTGCGGCCCGGCACTTTTCGTCTCCGGCTCCGGAGGCGCCGGGCGGCGGCATCCCCCGCGCTTCCGGCGCACGGGAGCGGGCCTCGTCGCCGGCACGCCGGTGCGGGATGCCGCGCCGCGGCGGGTCGCGGAAACCGTCCGCTGCTGGGCACAGGCACGGGCACGGGCACGGGCTGCGCCCGGCTCGCGCCCGGACGGTGGTCGGGCTCAGGTCAGCGCATCGCGGCGCCACAGGGCCGCGCAGGCGGTGAGGTCGACCGCGTAGTCCGACAGGCGCAGAGCCCGCGTGGTGAGCGCGCTCGCCCGATCGGACTCGGTGCCCTCGTAGTCGTCGGCGAGGTGGGTGGCCCCGGAGGCCTGCACTCGGCAGAAGGCGGCGGCGCGGTCGAGGGCGACCGCGAAGTCGCCCTCGAACAGTCCGCGCAGGATCGTGTCGACCAGGGCGACGAGCTCCTCGGGGCCCGCCGGCGACGGCGCGCCCGCGATGACGTCGTCGACCGACGGCAGCTCGACGCGGCCGCGCTCGTACAGCAGCGCCGCGGTGCGGGGGTCGTCGTGGATCATCAGCTGCAGCAGGTACAGCCGCCACAGCGCCCCGGGCAGGGTCTTGGCGGGCGAGCGCGACCACAGCTCGGCGATGTCGTCGATGCCGTGCTCGCCGGTGAACGACACGAGCCGGTCGATGATCGCCGCGTCGGGATCGGCGCGCACGCGCGAGAGCAATGCCTGCGCGGTCGAATGCGCGGCACGGGAGATCTCGGCCGGGTCCTCGGCGGCGAACAGGCGGTCGAACAGCTCGGCGGGCCGCCGGACGGGCTTGTGGAAATCGCGGGATGCGTCACTCACCCGGTCCAGGGTACCCGGCCCGGCCTCAGGCCTGGTTGATGCGGATGTGGTTCCCGGCCGGATCGCGGAACGCGCAGTCGCGCGGCCCCCAGTCCTGGGCGATCGGCTCCTGCAGCACCTCCGCGCCCCACGCGCGCAGACGCTCGAACGTCGCGTCGAGGTCGGAGGTGGTGAATACGTACGGCCCCGGCGCAGACCCCTTGACGACGAGCCGCTCGAGCGCGTCGGCGTCGTCGGGCGAGCGGCCCGCGCCGGGGTCCGAGACGACCGCGGCCAGCCCCGGCTGCCCCGCGAAGCCGAAGCTCACCCACCGGTGTTCCTGGTAGGCGACGTCGTTGACGACCTCGAGGCCGAGGCCGTCGCGGTAGAAGGGCACGGCGGCGTCGACGTCGTCGACGGTGATCGGGCAGTAGGCGAGTGAGATGGACATGGATGCCACGCTAGGCGCGCCGGCCGGCGCGCGCTTCTCCGATCCTGCTCGACTCGTAGCGGGCCGCTCAGGCGTAGCGGGTGGGTCTGGTGAGGATGCGCGCGATGCACAGGGGCATCGCCTCCGCCGCGTCGTGCGGACGGGCGCGGTACGCGCTGGGGGTCTCACCGACGATCTGCGTGAACGTGGAGCTGAACGATCCGAGCGAGGTCGTGCCCACCGCGGTGCACGCGTCGGTGACGGAGGACCCGTCGCGCAGGAGAGCCATCGCCCGCTCGATGCGGCGGGTCATGAGGTAGGCGTACGGCGTCTCGCCGTAGGCCGACTTGAACTCCCGGGAGAAGTGGGCGGGCGACATGTGCGCGCGCGCCGCCATCGTCGGAACGTCGAGCGGCTCGGCGTAGGCGCGGTCGATGAGGTCGCGCGCACGGCGCAGGTGCACGAGGGTCTGCGGGGACTGGGGCGTGGATGCCACGGCTCAGACGATACCCGTGCGGGGATGCCGCGCTCAGCCGGTCGCGGTGGGCACGACGAAGATCGGCGTGCCCGACGGCACGTCTTCCGGCGAGCCGCCGGCCGGCTCGATGGTGATCTGGATCTCGTCGCCGTCCTGGTAGCGCGCATCCAGCAGCGCGACGGTCTCACCCGTGGTCGCGGGCTCGACGATTCCCGCCCGGATCGCGGCGCCCTCCCGGAACAGCCAGAGCTCGAAGTCCTGGTCGGAGGTCAGCGTCGGCAGATCCTCGGTCACGACGACCGCCTCGCCCTCGGCGGCCGACCAGTAGGCGGTCGCGATCCCGCCCTCGGTGAGCTCGGTCGTGGCCGATCGCCCATCGTCGGACGCCTCGATCCGCTCGAGCGCCTGCACCGCCTCGGGGCGGTTGAGGTACTCGTTGACCGTCACCGACGCGAAGCCGAGCACCGTGAGGCCGACCAGGGCCGCGGCCAGGATGAGCAGGCCCTGCGTCCAGTTGCGGCGCTCGATCGCCTGCATCACGGTGGTCGTCGGCGCCGGCTCCAGGGCGGGGGCGGAAGCCCCGGGCGCCGCGGCCCCGGGGTGGGTTGCGGCGGGGCGGGTTGCGGCGGGCGTCAGGAGCGCCGCGGCCGCGCCGGTCGCCGTCACCTCGGTCGCGGGATCCTCGGTCGCAGCGGCCTCGGCCCCAGGCGCCGTGGGTTCGGCGCCGTCGCCCGGCGGCGTGCCGCCGATCGTCGCCCCGGTCTCGCCGGCGCCCGCGGTGGCGGCGGCCGCACGCCGGGCGGCGCGCGTCTGCGCCGCGGCGGATCCGGCCTGCGGGGCATCCGAGATGCGTGCGAGCAGCCGGCTGCGCAATCCGAGCGGGGGCGCCGCGTCGCCCTCAGGGCCGGGCGTGGCATCCTCTCCCCGCTCCGCCGCCGCGGCCAGCGCGCGTCTCTGCACCAGCCCGAGCACCCACGGGCGGCCGACCTCGCGCGAGGGGTCGAACGATGACGCGGTGCGCCACACCTCCAGGAACGCCTCCTGGAGCGTCGCCTCGCTCGTCGCCGGCTCACCGACCGCGCTGAGGATGACTCCGTAGGCACGTCGCGAGAGCAGATCGTAGACGCGCGCGAAGGCGCGCTGGTCGCCGTCCGCGACGCGAACGAGCAGTTCTCCGACATGGTCAGCCGCCGCGCTGTCGCGCGCGGAGGGAACGCCGCCGTCGATGGCCATGCCTCCCAGCATGCCCTACACACGGCGCTCCCTCCCAGGCGGGTGCTCTAGGGTCGCGAGAGGCGCACCCGCCGGTTCCCGCGTCCGCGAGGCACCGCACGGGTGCAATGACGAGGGAGCGAGGCATGAGCGGACCCGACCTGCGGGCCGGCGACGAGCCCGTCACCGGAGAGGTGCTCGACGGTCGTTACCGGCTCGAGGAGCGCATCGGCGAGGGCGGCATGGCGCAGGTCTACCGCGCCGAAGACCTGTCGCTGCATCGCATCGTCGCGATCAAGCTGCTGCGCCCCTCGGTCGACGGCGCCACATCGGTCGAGCGCGCCCGCGCCGAGACGACGCTGCTCGCCTCGCTCAACCACCCGTCGCTGGTCACTCTGCACGACGCGCGCCTGCGGCCCGACGGCGGCGGTTACCTCGTCATGGAGTACGTCGACGGTCCGACCCTGCGCGATCTCATCGCCCAGGGACCGGTGGACCCTGTCGAGGCGGCGGGTCTGCTCGCCGCCATCGCCGAGGGGCTCCACGTCGCCCACGAGGCGGGCATCGTGCACCGTGACATCAAGCCGTCGAACATGCTGCTCACCCGCTCGCCGGTACCCGGTGAGCGCTGGCGCCCGAAGCTCGCCGACTTCGGCATCGCCTACCTCGACGACACGAGCCGGCTCACCACGCCCGGGCTCGTGATCGGCACGATCGCGTACCTCGCGCCCGAGCAGGCCACGGGCACCGTGACCCCGGCACCCGCCGCCGATGTGTACGGGCTGGGGATCACCTTCCTCGAGGTGCTCACCGGCTCGCGGCCGTTCCCCGACGCCCAGGGCATCGGCACCCTCGTCGCACGCATGTCGACGCCGCCGTCGATCCCCCAGGATCTGGATGCCGCCTGGCAGGGTCTGCTGCGCGGGATGACGGTGCTGCGCCCCGAAGACCGGCCCACGGCGCTCGAGGTGCACCGGGCGGCGGCGGCACTCGCCGGCCGCGCGGCGCCGCCGGAGGCCGCCGGCCCCGCCTCGACCATCGCGGCGACGCCGATCACGGTGGCCGCGCCGGCGCCCACGATCGCATCGACCGCCGCGCGGCGCGATGATCAGCCCACTGCACCCACACTGGCCGCGACCGCCGTGCTGCCGCCGGTGCCACCGCTCCCGCCGCAGCCGCAGGTGGCGGCGTCGCCGCCTCAGCGCCCCGCTCGCCGCGCGCGCCGGCGCGCCGTCGTCATCGGCGCCGCCGCGGCCGCCGCGGCTGGCGCGATCGCGATCATCGTGTCGATGTCGATGCTCTCTCCGGCCGGCCAGGTCGCGCCCACGCCGTCGGCACCGGTGGTGTCGGAGAGCCCCGAGCCCACACCCGTTCCGGTGACGCCCGCCGAAGACGACGACACCGAGCCGGTCGAGAACGACAACAGCGGACCGGGCAACAGCAACGGGAACGGGAACGGGAACGGGAACGGGAACGGGAACGACAACAGCGGGCCGGGGAACAACAACGGCAACGGCAACGGCAACGGCTGACGCAGCCCCGTCGACGTCATCGACGATCTCCGCGGGCAAGTAGGCTGGAGACCACGGGCCTCTAGCTCAGTCGGTAGAGCATCGGACTTTTAATCCGCGGGTCGTGGGTTCGAGCCCCACGGGGCCCACCACACGCGAACACCACACGCGAGCACCGCACCTTTTCATCCGCGGGTCGTGGGTTCGAGCCCCACGGGGCCCACCACACGCGAGCACCGCACCCCCTGTTGCACCACCGGCCTGCGTCGCTATGGTGCAGGCATGACGCCCCGTGTCGGTGTGGATGGTGCAGCTTCGGATGCCCTGCTGGCGGCAGGCCGCTACTTCACGAGGTGGGAGCAGACCCCCGATCACCGGGCGGCGTTCCTCACCGGCGGGCGCGAAGGCGACGCGTTCTATCGCGACCGGTGGAGCCACGACAAGGTCGTCCGCTCGACGCACGGCGTGAACTGCACCGGCAGCTGCTCCTGGAAGGTCTACGTCAAGGACGGGATCATCACGTGGGAGGCCCAGCAGACCGACTACCCCAGCGTCGGCCCCGACCGCCCCGAATACGAGCCCCGCGGATGCCCCCGCGGAGCCGCGTTCTCGTGGTACACGTACTCCCCCACGCGGGTGCGCTATCCCTACGTGCGCGGTGTGCTGCTCGACGCCTACCGCGAGGCGAAGGCCCGCACGGGCGATCCGGTGCTGGCGTTCGGCGAGGTGACCACCGACCCGGAGACCCGCCGGCGCTACCAGCAGGCGCGCGGCAAGGGCGGACTCGTCCGCGCCACCTGGGCCGAGGCGGTCGAACTGGTCGCTGCCGGCTACGTGCACACGATCAAGGAGTACGGCCCCGACCGCGTGGCCGGCTTCTCCCCCATCCCCGCGATGTCGATGGTGTCGCACTGCATCGGCACCCGGTTCACGCAGCTGGTGGGCGGCGTGATGACGAGCTTCTACGACTGGTACGCGGACCTTCCGGTGGCAAGCCCCCAGGTCTTCGGCGACCAGACCGACGTTCCGGAGTCCGGCGACTGGTGGGATGCCGCGTACCTCATGATGTGGGGCTCGAACGTGCCGGTGACGCGCACCCCCGACGCCCATTGGATGGCCGAGGTCCGCTACCGCGGCACCAAGGTCGTGACCGTCTCCCCCGACTACGCCGACAACACCAAGTTCGCCGACGAGTGGCTGCCATGCCAGGCCGGCACCGATGCGGCTCTCGCGATGGCGATGGGGCACGTCATCCTCAAGGAGCGCTACGTCGACCAGCGCGTGCCGTTCTTCGTCGACTACGCCAAGACGTACACCGACCTCCCCCACCTCATCACCCTCGTCCCGCACAAGGACGGCGGCCTCGTGCCCGGCAAGTTCCTCACCGCCGCAGATCTCGGCCGGACCGCGCCCGAAGACCAGTGGAAGACGGTGGTGCTGGACGCGGCATCCGGAGCCCCGCGGGTGCCCAACGGGTCGATGGGATTCCGCTACGCCGACGCGGGTGAGGGCAGCTGGAACCTCGATCTCGGAGACATCGTGCCCGCGCTCTCGGTGCGCGACGCGAAGGTCGCCGAGGAGCCGACCGAGGTGCTGCTCCCCCGCTTCGACGCCCCCGACGGCTCCGGGGCCGTGCTCACGCGGGGGGTCCCCGCGACGCGCGTGAACGGCGTGCTCGTGACGACGGTGCTCGACCTCATGCTCGCCCAGTACGGCGTGGGTCGCGACGGGCTTCCGGGACAGTGGCCCACCGGCTACGACGACGCCACGACCCCCTACACGCCCGCGTGGCAGGAGGACATCACCGGCGTCCCCGCCGAGGCCTGCACCCGCATCGCGCGCGAGTTCGCTCAGAACTCGATCGACTCCGAGGGCCGGTCGATGATCATCATGGGCGCCGGCATCTGCCAGTGGTTCCACGGGGATGCCACCTACCGCGCGATCCTCGCGATGCTCATCCTCACCGGGGCCATGGGCCGCAATGGCGGCGGCTGGGCCCACTACGTCGGCCAGGAGAAGTGCCGCCCGATCACGGGATGGATCTCGCTCGCGAATGCGCTCGACTGGGCGCGCCCGCCGCGCACGATGATCGGCACCGCCTACTGGTACATGCACACCGATCAGTGGCGCTACGACGGCTACGCCGCCGACGCGCTCGCCTCGCCGCTGGCGGAAGGCAACTTCACCGGCATGCACACCGCTGACACGATCGCGCAGTCCGCGCGGCTGGGCTGGATGCCGTTCTATCCGCAGTTCGACCGCAACCCGCTCGACCTGGCCGATCAGGCCGCGCAGGCCGTCGAGGCGGGCACCGCCGCCGATGCGGCATCGTTCGTCGTCGACCAGCTCCGAGGCGGCGAGCTCAACGCGGCGATCGCCGACGTCGACGCCCCGGAGAACTGGCCGCGGCTGCTGACGCTGTGGCGATCGAACCTCATGGGCTCGTCCGCGAAGGGCAACGAGTACTTCCTCAAGCACCTGCTCGGCACGCACAGCAACGTGATGGGCACGGACGAGGCATCCATCCGCCCGCGGGACATCGCGTGGCGCGACGAGATCCCCGAGGGCAAGCTCGATCTGCTCGTCTCGGCCGACTTCCGCATGACCTCGACCACGCTGCTGTCGGATGTCGTCTTCCCCGCCGCCACGTGGTACGAGAAGCACGATCTGTCCTCGACCGACATGCACCCGTTCGTGCACGCCTTCACTCCGGCGATCGACCCGCCGTGGGAGGCGCGGAGCGACTTCGACATGTTCCACGCCATCGCGCGCGAGCTGTCGGAGATGGCCAAGACCCACCTCGGCACCCGTCACGACCTGGTGTCGGTGCCGATGCAGCACGACACCCCCGGCGAGATCAGCCAGCCCGGCGGCGTGGTGCGCGACTGGGCGCGGGGCGACGTCGCGCCCATCCCGGGCAGGACGATGCCGCAGCTGGTCGTGGTCGAGCGCGACTACACCGCGATCGCCGACAAACTGGCAGCCGTCGGCCCGCTGGCTGACACGCTGGGGTTCACCGTGAAGAATGTCACCTACGACGTGACGCACGAGGTCGACCGGCTCGCGAAGCAGCACGGCGTGTATCCGAGCGGTGCGGCCGCCGGGCGCCCGGCGATCGACACCGACGTGAAGATGGCCGAGGCGATCCTCACCTTCTCCGGCACGACGAACGGCGAGCTGGCGACGCAGGGTTTCCGCACCCTCGAGAAGAGGGTCGGGAAGCCTCTGGCCGACCTCGCCGAGGGGTCGGAGGAGAAGCGCATCACGTTCCCCATGACCCAGTCCGCGCCGCAGCCGGTGATCACCTCCCCGGAGTGGTCGGGCTCCGAGACAGGGGGCCGGCGGTACGCCCCCTTCACCGTGAACATCGAGCGGCTGAAACCCTTCCACACCCTCACCGGTCGCATGCACTTCTACCTCGATCACGACTGGATGCGCGATCTCGGCGAGGCGATGCCGATCTACCGTCCGCCGTTGGACATGCACCAGCTGTTCGGCGAACCCAAGCTCGGCCGCGACGGACGCAAGGAAGTGGTGGTGCGCTACCTCACCCCGCACTCGAAGTGGTCGATCCACTCCGAGTACCAGGACAACCTCTTCATGCTCTCGCTCTCGCGCGGCGGGCCCACCGTCTGGATGAGCGCGGAAGACGCGGCGTCGATCCTCGTGAAGGACAACGACTGGGTCGAGTGCGTGAACTCCAACGGCGTGCTGGTGGCCCGGGCCGTCGTCTCGCATCGGATGCCGGAGGGGGTCGTCTACGTGCACCACGCACAGGAGCGCACGATCGATGTGCCGAAGTCGGAGGCGACCGGCCGACGTGGCGGCATCCACAATTCGGTCACCCGCCTGCTGGTGAAGCCGACGCACATGATCGGCGGTTATGCGCAGCTCTCGTACACCTTCAACTACCTGGGGCCCACCGGCAACCAGCGCGACATGGTGGCGACCATCCGACGCCGTTCGCAGGAGGTGACGTACTGATGCGAGTCATGGCCCAGATGGGCATGGTGATGAACCTCGACAAGTGCATCGGGTGCCATACGTGCTCGGTCACATGCAAGCAGGCGTGGACGAACCGCGCCGGCACCGAGTACGTCTGGTTCAACAACGTCGAGACACGGCCCGGGCAAGGCTACCCCCGCCGCTACGAGGACCAGGAGCAGTGGAGAGGCGGGTGGACGCTCAACAGCCGCGGGAGGCTGACGCTGCGCACCGGCAGCCGCCTGAAGCGACTGCTGACGATCTTCTCCTCGCCCGTGCAGCCCAAGCTCGAGGACTACTACGAGCCCTGGACCTACGACTACGAGACCCTGATCGACGCGCCCCTCGGCGACGACTTCCCGGTCGCACGGCCGAAGTCGCTCATCACGGGCGAGGACACGAAGATCACATGGTCGGCGAACTGGGACGACGACCTCGGCGGCACGAGCGAGATGGGACACCTCGACCCGATCGTCGAGAAGGTGCGCCGCGAATCCGAGGACAAGATCAAGTTCTCGTTCGAGCAGACGTTCATGTTCTATCTGCCGCGCATCTGCGAGCACTGCCTGAACCCGTCGTGCATGGCCTCGTGCCCGTCGGGCGCGATCTACAAGCGCGCCGAGGACGGGATCGTGCTCGTCGACCAGGACCGCTGCCGCGGCTGGCGCCAATGCATCACCGGGTGCCCATACAAGAAGATCTACTTCAACCACAAGACCGGCAAAGCCGAGAAGTGCACGCTGTGCTATCCGCGCCTGGAGGTCGGCATCCCGACCGTCTGCTCGGAGACGTGCGTGGGCCGCCTGCGCTACCTGGGGCTGTTCCTCTACGACGCCGACAAGGTGACCGCCGCGGCCGCCACGCCCGACGAGAAAGACCTCTACGAGGCCCAGCTCGACCTCATGCTCGACCCCGATGACCCCGAGGTGATCGCCGCCGTGAAGGCGCAGGGCGACATCCCCGACGACTGGATGGATGCCGCGCGCCGCTCCCCCGTGTACGCCCTCGCGAAGAAGTACCGGGTGGCGCTGCCGCTGCACCCCGAGTACCGCACGATGCCGATGGTCTGGTACATCCCGCCACTGTCGCCGATCGTCGATCTTCTGCGCGATCAGGGCCATGATGCCGAGTCCGCCGGCACCCTGTTCGGCGCGATCGAGGCGCTGCGGATCCCCGTCGAGTACCTCGCCGAGCTGTTCACCGCGGGCGACACCGACATCGTCACCGCCGTCCTGTACCGGCTCGCGGCGATGCGCGCCTACCTGCGGGACATCACGCTGGACCGCGAGCGCGACGAGTCGATCCCCGAGGCGGTCGGCATGACCGGCGAGACCCTCTACGAGATGTACCGGCTGCTGGCGATCGCCAAGTACGAAGAGCGCTACGTCATCCCCACGGCCCACTACGAGCGGGCGCACGAACTCGAGGAGCTCGGTTGCTCGCTCGACTTCGACGGCGGCCCCTACGAGTCGGGGCCCTTCGGCGAGGCGAGTGGACGGGTGCAGCCGGTGGCGGTGGAGACCTATCAGGCGCTGCGCGACCGGCAGACCTCCGACGAGGGCGTCTCCGCCGAATCGCTGCGCGGCCGCGTGAACCTCCTCAACTGGGACGGCAACGGCTCGCCCTCGGGGCTGTTCCCGGCCCGCCGCGAGCCGAAGGGCGACGCATGAGCCAGACGCGGGCGAACCGGATCGTGTACCAGGCGGCCTCGATCTGCCTGTCCTACCCCGATGACGCCGTGTTGGATGCCGCGCCCGTCGTCGCCGCGGCCCTGCACGAGTCCGCGCCGCACGCCGCGGCATCCTTCACACCGCTGCTCGCCTGGTGGCAGGCGACGCCCCGCTCCGCGGTGCGCACCGCCTACGTCGACACGTTCGACATGTCCAAGCGCCACGCGCTGTATCTCAGCTACTGGACCGACGGCGACACCCGTCGGCGCGGCGGGGTGCTCGCCGATCTCAAGCAGCGCTACCGGGATGCCGGGCTCGCGCTCGAGGGGACGGGAGGCGAGCTGCCAGACTATGTGCCGCTCGTGCTGGAGTTCGCCCGCCACGACCCGGCCGCCGGAGCGGGGCTCCTGCAGGAGTACCGGGCGTCGATCGAGCTCATCCGCCTGGCCCTCGCCGAGCGCGGGTCACCCTATGCGGGCGTCGTGGCGGCGGTGTGCGGCACGCTCCCCGGGCACTCGCCGGCCGACCGCCAGCAGGCGATGGCTCTCGCATCGAACGGACCGCCGACCGAGTCGGTGGGCCTGGACGCCTACGACCCTCGACTGCTGCCGATGGCGACCGGAGGCCGCTGATGGACGTCTTCCTCTGGGGCATCCTCCCGTACCTCATGGTCGCCCTCCTCGTCGGCGGTACCGTCTGGCGCTACCGCTACGACCAGTTCGGCTGGACCACGCGCTCGTCGCAGCTGTACGAGTCGAGGCTGCTGCGGATCGGCTCTCCCCTGTTCCACTTCGGCATCCTCGTGGTGGTGGTCGGCCACGTCATCGGCCTGGTGATCCCGAAGGCCTGGACCGACGCGGTCGGGGTCACCGAGGACATGTACCACGTGATGGCGCTCGGCCTCGGCTCGATCGCGGGCGTCGCCACGCTCGCCGGGGTCGGCATCCTCATCTGGCGTCGGCGGACCACCGGGCCCGTGTTCATGGCGACGACCAAGAACGACAAGACGATGTACGTCGTGCTCGTGGCCGCCATCATCGCGGGACTGGCGACCACCCTGATCAGCGTGTTCGGACCGCACCAGGAGGTGACCTATCGCGAGACCGTCGCACCGTGGTTCCGCTCGCTGTTCATCTTCCAGCCCGACATCGCCGCGATGAGCGCCGCAGGACTGGACTTCCAGATCCACACGGTCATCGGAATGGTGCTGTTCATGATCTGGCCGTTCACCCGGCTCGTGCACGCGTTCACGGCGCCGGTGCACTACCTCTTCCGCCCGTACATCGTCTACCGCTCCCGGGACGGGCGTCCCACGGCCGCGGGCGGGATCCGGCGCGGCTGGGCGCCGGTGGGCACGCCCGACAGGACCCGCGATCGATCCACCTCACTCCGCCGCGACAGGAGCCGACGATGACCGCCACCGGTGCGACCGCCACACCCCCGCAGATCCTCCCCGGCCGCACCAAGAACCTGTGGCTCGCGCTGCTCGCCTTTGCGATCACCTTCTGGGCGTGGAACCTCATCGCGCCACTCGGCGTGCAGTACGCCGCGAACATGGGGCTGGATTCGACGCAGACCTCCATCCTCATCGCGACCCCGGTGATCGTCGGGTCGGTCGGACGCATCGTCACGGGCGCCCTGACCGACCGGTACGGCGGCCGGCTGATGTTCACCGTGCTCACCGCCGTCTCGGCCGTGCCGGTCGTGCTGGTCGCGATCGCGGGTCTGAACAACTCGTATGCGCTGATGATCGCGTTCGGGTTCCTCCTCGGCATCGCCGGCACCACCTTCGCCATCGGCATCCCCTTCGTCAACGCCTGGTACGACCCGTCCAAGCGCGGCTTCGCCACCGGCCTGTTCGGAGCAGGCATGGGCGGCACGGCGCTGTCGTCGTTCTTCACTCCCCGGCTCGTGGCCGCCATCGGCTATCTCCCCACCCATCTGCTCATGGCGGGAGCGCTTCTGGTCGTCGCGGCGATCGTCTGGTTCTTCATGGAGGACTCCCCCGCGTGGAGCCCCAACACCGACCCGGTGATGCCCAAGCTCGCCGCCGCGTCGAAGCTCGCCGTGACGTGGCAGATGGCCTTCCTGTACGCGGTCACCTTCGGCGGCTTCGTGGCGTTCTCCACCTACCTGCCCACCTACCTCAACAACATCTACGCGTACGACCTGGCCGACGCGGGCGCCCGCACCGCCGGCTTCGCGATCGCCGCGGTGATCGCCCGCCCCGTCGGCGGCTGGCTCTCGGACCGCATCGGCCCGGCGGCGGTGCTCATGATCTCCCTCGCTGGCGCCGCGGTGATGGCGGTGGTGATCGCCTTCCAGCCGCCCCCCGAGCTCGCCGCGGGCTCGTCGTTCGTCGCCATGGCGGCGTTCCTGGGTCTCGGCACCGGCGCGGTGTTCACGTGGGTCGCGCAGCGCGCACCGTCGGAGCGGGTGGGGACCGTGACCGGCATCGTGGGGGCTGCGGGCGGTCTCGGCGGGTACTTCCCGCCCCTGGTGATGGGCGCGACCTACAACGCGGACGCGAACAACTACACCGTCGGACTGTCGCTGCTGTGCGCGACGGCGCTCGTCGCTCTCGTGTTCACGTTCTTCCTCTCTCGTCGCACCCGCACATCCGCCTGACTCCCTCGCCGATTGCACGTTCCGACCGGCACGTCAAGGGGCATCGCCGACGACCCGTGGATGGATAGCGTGCTCGCATGCCCGCAATCGCGCCGCCTTCACCGGGAGTCGTCCTCGGCGGCCGATACGTGCTCGCCGAGCGCATCGGCCAAGGCGGCATGTCGTCGGTGTACCGCGCGCACGACACGGCCCTCGACCGCACCGTGGCCGTCAAGGTCATGCGCGCCGCTCCCGACGACCACGCCGCCGTGCGGCGCATGCGGGCCGAGGCCGCGGCGCTCGGCGCGGTGAGCCACCCGGGACTGGTCACGCTGTACGACGCCGACGTCGCCGACGACGGGTCGGGATTCCTCGTGCTGGAGTACGTGCCGGGCCCGACGCTGCGTCGGCGGCTCGATCTCGGCGCGCTGTCGATGGTGGATGCCGCCTCGATCGCCGTCGACCTGGCCGAGGGTCTGCACGCTGTGCACGCCGCCGGCATCGTGCACCGCGACCTCACGCCGTCGAACGTGCTGCTTACCGAGGCGGAGACGGAGCCCGTCCGCGCGAAGCTCGCCGACTTCGGAATCGCGCATCTCGCCGACTGGACGCGCGTCACCTCCCCCGGGATGACCGTCGGCACCGCCGCGTACCTCGCCCCGGAGCAGGTGCGCGGCGACGAGCCGACCGCCGCCGCCGACGTCTACAGTCTGGGCCTGGTGCTGCTGGAGGCACTCACGGGCGAGCGCGCGTTCCGCAGCTCGACCGCACCGGAGATCCTCGCGGCCCGCCTGACCGTCGGGCCCGCGATCCCGGCGGATCTCCCGCCGCTGTGGCGAAGCCTGCTCTCGTCGATGACGGAGATCGATCCGCGCGACCGCCCGGCCGCGGCGGAGGTCGCCTCGGCCGGGGCGTGCCTTCCGCTGGCCGCCGAGGGAAACCCGCTCGATGCGGCGACGGCGCCCGTGCGGCTCCCGGTGGCGGCCACCCCGGTCGCGCGCGCCACCGGCACGCGGTCGCTGCCTGCCGTGCCCGGGAATACCCCGCAGCGGTCGGCCGGAAGCTCTCACCGCGCCCGGCGACGTGCGAGCCGCTTCGGCGTGCTGCTGGCCGGTGCGGCGGCCGGTGCGGCCATCGGCGTCGCCGGGCTGTCGCTCTCGCTCGCGGCGGCACCCTCGGAGACGACGACGGTGCTCGAGCCCCGATCCATCGTTGCCGTGACGCCGCCGTCGACGGTCACGCACACGGCTGTCGACTCCACGCCCGCCCCCGCGCAGCCGGATGACCCCGCGCAGCCGGCTGACCCCGCCGTCGCGCCCGCCGAAGGCACGGCGCCGGACTCACCCGTGGGGGGCACGTCGGCCACCACCGGCGAGGAGGTTTCCGACAACGGCGGTGCCGGCACCGCGCAGAAGGAGTCCGAGGTGCGCACCGGCCCCGGCAGCGGTGGCAACGGGAGCGCGAACGGCCGCGGCGCCGAGAAGGGACGCGGCGCGGACGCGCGGTGAGACCTCAGGCGCCGCTGTCTGCCAGCTCCGCGCCGGCATGGGCGAGCTCCGCCAGCGCGGCCTCGCTCGACGCCTGCGCGACCCCGGCAACCAGGTCGGTCAGGATGCGCACGTGGCGCCCGTGCTCGACGGCGTCGAGGGCGGACGCCCGCACGCAGTAGTCGGTCGCGATGCCCGTGACGTCGACATCGACCACCCCGTGCGCATCGAGCAGCTGGGACACCGTCTCGCCGGCATCCGTCGTCCCCTCGAACAGCGAGTACGCCGGCTTGCCCTGCCCCTTCTTGACGTGGTGGGTGACCGCTGACGTGTCCAGGCCCGCGTCGTATTCGGCACCCTCGGTCCCTGCCACGCAGTGCACCGGCCACGTGTCGACGAAGTCCGGCTCCCCGGCGGCGAAGTGGCCGCCGTTGTCGCCGTCGCCGTCATGCCAGTCCCGCGAGGCGATGATGACGGCATACTCCTCGCCGTGGGTGACCAGGTACCGCGAGATCGCGGCGGCGACGGCATCCCCTCCCTCGACGCCGAGGGCGCCCCCCTCGGTGAAGTCGTTCTGCACGTCGACGATGAACAGCGCCTTGCTCATGCGTCGAGATTACGCCGATACTCCTCGCGGGTCAGCGGATGACCGTCGTCGGCGACCAGTTCGGGGTCGGTCTCGACCGGAAGCTGGGCATCGCGGGCGGGAGCGGCTGCGGACGGGGCGCCGGCACCGGTGACCGGCTTGCGCCACAGCTTCGACGGCCACCAGATCGCCGGACCGATGTCGTACGACAGTGCGGGGACCAGGAGCGACCGCACGACGAACGTGTCCAGCAGCACGCCGAAGGCGACGATGAACGCCAGCTGCACCAGGAACAGGATCGGGATCACGCCCAGGGCCGCGAAGGTGGCCGCCAGCACGAGGCCTGCAGAGGTGATCACGCCGCCCGTGGCCACGAGGCCGCGGAGGATGCCCGGACGCGTGCCGTGCACGAGCGACTCCTCACGCACGCGGGACATCAGGAAGATGTTGTAGTCCACGCCGAGCGCCACGAGGAAGACGAACCCGTACAGCGGCACCGCCGGATCGGCACCGGGGAAGTCGAAGATCCCGTTGAACACGAGGGCACTGACCCCCAGGGCCGTGCCGAAGGAGAGGATCACCGTCGCGATGAGGATCACCGGGGCGAGGACCGAACGCAGCAGGAGCATCAGGATGAGGAAGATCACCAGCAGGATCACCGGGATGATGATCGTGCGATCGCGGATCGAGGTGTCGTTGGTGTCGATGTCGGTCGCCGTCTCGCCGCCGACCACCGCCGCCCCTTCACCGAGAGCGCTGTCGAGGTCGGTGCGCAGCTCCCGCACGGTGTCCTCGGCGGCGACGGAGTCGGCCGCGTCGGTGAGGGTGCCGATCACCAGGACGTCTCCGTCGGCGAGCGTCGGCTCGGGCGCCGGGGTGCCGGGCGGGCCGACCGCGGTGAAGACGGGCTCTCCGTCCTCGACCTCGACGGCCGCCTGGCCCGTGGGCGAGTCCTCCGACGCGACCGAGACGGCGTCGACGCCGTCGCTCGCGTCGAGCACCTCGACCGCGTCGGCGAGGTCGTCCTCGGCGACGATGACGTAGACGGGCGAACCGGATCCTGCCGGGAAGTGCTCGGCGAGCACGGCCTGACCGTCACGCGCCTCCGAGGTGCCCAGCACGAGATCGCTCGTGGGCACGCCGTCGGCCTTGAGCTGCGTGATGCCGACGGCTCCGGCCAGCAGCACGACCGTGCAGATGATCCAGACCGCGCGCGCATGCCGGGCGACGAAGCGCGCCTGCCGCGGCCACAGTCCCTTGACGGGCTGCGAGAGATCGTCGGGAATGGTGGCGATCGGCTCCTTGGGGATGAAGGGCCAGAATGCCGCCCGACCGCACAGCGCCAGCAGCGCCGGCAGGAAGGTGAGCGCGGACAGCATCGAGAAGGCGATGCCGATCGACGCGATCGGTCCGAGTGCCCTGTTGGTGGCAAGATCGGACAGCAGCAGGCACAGCAGTCCCGCGATCACCGTGCCGCCCGACGCCAGGATCGGCTCGAACGCGCCCCGCCATGCTCGCAGCGTCGCCTCCCACCGTCGGAAGCCGTCGGCGATGGCCTCGCGGTAGCGGGCGACATACAGCAGCGCATAGTCGGTGGCCGCCCCGATCACGAGGATGAACAGGATTCCCTGCACCTGGCCGTTGAGAACGAAGATGCCCGCATATGCCAGCCACCAGACGGTCAGCAGCGCCACGCACAGCGCGAACACGCTCGTCAGCAGCACGAGCACCGGAAGCAGCGGCGACCGGTAGACGATCACGAGGATGAGGAACACCGCGATCAGGGCGACCCCCAGCAGCAGACCGTCGATGCCGAGGAAGCCCTCGACGAGGTCGGCGGTGAACCCCGCGGGCCCGGTCACCCAGCCTTCCGTGCCGGCGGGCAGCTCCTCGCCGAGGAGCTCGCGGATCTCACCGACCACGGCGTCGATCTCGCCGGACGAGTCGATCGGCACGAAGATCTGTGCCGCGTCTCCATCGTCGGACGCGAGCGGCGGCGACACCTCGGCCTGCACGCCCTCGATGGTCGCGATCTCATCGGCGAGGGTCTGCAGGTCGGCCAGGTCGGCGTCGGTGAGCGCGGCGTCGGATTCCACGATGACGACGGCGGGGATCGTGTCGTCGCCGAGGAACTCCGGCAGGCGCTCGTTCACCTGGGTCGCGTCGGCGCTCTCGGGCAGGAACGAGGAACGGTCATTCGTGGAGACCTCGTCGACCTTTCCGAAGTAGGGTCCGCCGATCGAACCTCCCACGAGCCACACGAGCACGAGAAGGACGGGGATGCCGATGCGCAGCCATCGGGTGGGCTGCCGCGACGCGTGGTGGGGGTTCGCCATATCGCTAGCTTATCTAGCGAATTCGGATCCGGCAATCCACCCCGGATCGTCCCTATGCTGGGGACGGTGATCGCCGCCCTCGTCGCCCTCGTCGGCGCCGTGGTCTACGGCGCGGCGGACTTCTTCGGAGGCCTCGCGACGCGGCAGCTGCGAGCGGTCGTCGTCACCGGCGCCGCCGGCCTGGCAGGCCTGGTCGCGCTGGCGCTCGCGCTCCCACTTCTGGGGGGCGCCTGGTCTGCGCGCGATGCCGCCTGGGGGGCTCTGGCGGGCGTGTTCGGCGCGATCGCACTCGCGCTGCTGTACGCGTGCCTCGCCATCGGTCCGATGAGCATCCTGTCGCCGCTGACGGCGGTCGTCTCGGCGATCGCGCCGATGCTGTGGGGGCTGCTCGTGAAGGGCGAGTCCCTGTCGCCGATCGGCTACGCGGGACTCGGCGTCGCGCTCGCGGCGGTGGTGCTCGTGGGCTTCGTCCCCGCCCGGCACGTGGTCCGTCCGAGCCTGCGCGGGGTGACCATGGCCATCGGGGCGGGCGTCGCGATCGGCGGATTCCTCATCGTGATCGACCTCACCGAGCCCGCGAGCGGGCTCGCGCCGCTGGTGGTGAGCCGCGCGACGACCGTCGCCCTCACCGCCGCGGCGATCGGCGCGATGCTCATGGGCGCCCTCCGGCGCGGCGAGCCCGCCGCATCCATCCTCGCCGCCCCGCACGCGACCAGCGGGGTGCGCTCGCGCGCGTGGGTGGCGGTGGTCGTGTGCGGCCTGCTCGACGCGACCGCCAACGGCGCCGCGCTGGCCGCGCTGCGACTGGGCGACCTTTCGATCGTGTCCGCGCTCACCGCGCTCTACCCGGCCGGCACGATCCTGCTCGCGGGGCTGGTGCTGCGCGAGCGCATCGCCGCCGTGCAGTGGGCGGGCCTCGCACTCGCCCTCACCGCGGGCGCGATGCTCGCCCTGGCGTGAGGGCACGTGCGGACCGGGCTGTCAGCCGCGCGCGAACAGCAGCACCCCGGAGAGCACGAGGGCGACCAGGCCGAGCGCGAGCAGACCGATCGCGATGCGCAGGAATCCGCGCACGACCGGCGACCCCGGGGTCAGTCGCATGCGGCCGCGCGAACCCCGCCTGTAGAAGATGTCGGCCATCGTGGCCCCGGCGAGGGCGTGATCCTGCTCGTGCGAGAGCCGAGCCTCGTTGACGCCGCCCTCCTCGTCGAACCAGCGCACGAAGCGGCCGTGCCCGTCCTCCTCGATGACGGCGCGGGCGGGGTGCCACGTGCCGTCGAAGAGGGAGAGGATGAGCGCGATCACGGCGAGGAAGGCCCCCGTTCCGAGACCGACCCAGGTGAAGATCTCGACGATCGCGTCGATCGCTGAGTCCATCCGCTCTCTCCGGTTCTCCGGAAGCGACTCGGTTCTCCGGAAACGACGCGAGGGCCGCACGTTCGCGACCCTCGATCCGATGGAGCCACCTAAGGGAATCGAACCCTTGACCTATTCATTACGAGTGAATCGCTCTGCCGACTGAGCTAAGGTGGCGCGCCTCGCTTGCGCGTTGCACAAGCATCGATCTTACATGCTCCGGAGCGTGCTCGCGAACCGGGCCACCACCCAAGGAGGCTACTCGCAGCGCAGCCCGTCGGTGGGAACCGTGCCCTCGAGCAGATACGCCTCGACGGCGGCATCCACGCATTCGCTGCCCTTGTTGTAGCCGGTGTGCCCCTCCCCGACGCGGGTCACGAGCACACCCGACGAGAGCTGCTCGGCGAGCGAGACCGACCACTCGTACGGCGTGGCAGGGTCGTTCGTGGTGCCGACCACGACGATCGGCGCGGCGCCGCCGGCCGAGATCGGCTCGCGCACCCCGGTGGGCTCCTCCGGCCACACGTCGCAGGGATCCGGGCCCTCCCAGTACGGCGCGATCGTCGGCGCCTCGGCGGCGATGAGCGCCTCGGCCTCCGCCTCCTCGGCCTCGGTGGTGTCGTCGGGGTAGTCCATGCAGTTGTACGCCCGGAACGCCTCGGTCGAGTTGTCGAGGTACACCCCGTTTTCGCGGTCGTAGTAGAAGTCGGCCAGCAGGAACGCGATTGTCGGATCGCCCTGCAGCACATCGGCCAGGGCCTGCGTGAGGAACGGCCAGCTGTCCTGCGAGTACAGCGCCGCCACGATCGCTGTCATGAGGGCGTCGGCGCCGAGCATCCGCCCGTCGGAGCCCGTGAGCGGCGTGCGATCCACGCTCGCCAGGAGCGCGCCCAGGTCTCTCATGCCGTCGTCGACCGTGCCGCGGAACGGGCACTCGCTGTCGTCGAGGCAATCGGCCATATAGGCGCGCAGCGCCGACTCGAAGCCGATCGCCTGCGTCGTGCTCACCGACAGCCCAGAAACCGACGGGTCGATCGCCCCGTCGAGCACGAGACGTCCGACGCGCTCGGGGAAGAGCTTCGCGTAGGTGGCGCCGAGGAAGGTGCCGTAGGAGTAGCCGAGGTAGTTCAGCTGCGCGTCGCCGAGCACGGCCCGGATCAGATCCATGTCCCGCGCGGAGTTCTCCGTCGTGATGTACGGGAGGATGCCGTCGGAGTCGTCCTCGCAGGCGTCGGCGAAGGCCTGGTTGCGCTCCTCGAGCTCCTCGGTCCAGGCATCCGATCCCCGCTCGTTCTCCGGGATGTCGAAGAGGTAGGCATCCATGTCGGCGTCGTCGAAGCACGTCACGGCGGTGGACTCCCCTACCCCGCGCGGGTCGAAGCCGATCGTGTCGTACCGCGCGCGCACGTCGTCGCCGACGGCGAAGGTGAGCGAGTCGCGCACCAGGTCGACTCCGCTGCTGCCCGGCCCGCCCGGGTTGGTCAGCAGAGACCCGATCGCCTCGCCGCCTTCCGCGCGGCTGCGGATGACCGACAGCTCGATCTCGCCGGCTCCCGGGTTCGCCCAGTCGAGCGGTGCCGTGACGGTGGTGCACTCGAAGGTACTGTCGCACGTCTGCCAGGCGAGCTCCTGGCCGTAGTAGGGCAGCAGGTCGGCGGACACGCCCTCGAGGTCGGGCGCGGCGCTGGCGGTCGGCAGCGGCTGCTCGTCGGGGATGAGCGCGTACAGGCAGCCGCTGAGGGCGAGGGATGCCGCGGCGACCACGGCGAGCGCGACGACGGTTCGACGCGCGCGGGAGGCGCGACTGCGGACACGGCCGCGGGGCGGGGGGACGACGTTCACGGGGTTCTCACGGAATCCTTCCGCTCGCGACGGTCACGAGCATGCTCTCCAGGGCCAGGGTGGGAGCGACGTTCTGCTCCAGGTTGCGCCGGGTCTCTGCGATGCGGTCGACGACGGCGAGGGTGCGCGACGGCGTCCAGGCCGCGGCGAGGGCGCGCAGCTCCGGCTCGAGTTCGCGGTTGATGAGCTCTGCGTCGTTGCCGAACTGGACCATCAGCAGATCGCGGAACAGCGACTGCAGGTCGGTCAGCACGCGGTCGATGCCGTCGCGCAGGCTCCGCGTCGCCCGGCGCTTCTGGTCGTCTTCGAGGGCCGACAGCTGCCCGCGCACGGCCGGCGGCACGGGCGCCCCCTCGGCGATGCCGAGCGTGCGGCGCAGCGCGGCGCGCTCCTGCTCGTCGCGCTCGGCGCCGAGCGCCTTCGCGTCGTCGGTCGCGGCGGCGACGATGCGCCCGGCGACCTCGACGGCGTCGCCCACCCCGCGCACCTCCAGCACCCCGCGCAGCGTCGTGGCGCGCCGCTCGCGCGCTGCGTCGTCGGTGGCCAGCCGCTGGGCCATCCCGATGTGGCGCTGAGCGTGCCGGGCGGACTGCTCGGCGATGTCGGGGGCGACGCCGCTGCGCGCGGAGATGAGCCGGGCGACGTCGGCGATGTCGGGCTCGCGCAGGCGCAGCGTGCGCACGCGGGAGCGGATCGTCGGCAGCAGGTCGGCGTCGCTCGGGGCGCACAGCACCCAGATCGTGCGGTCGGGCGGCTCTTCGAGCGCCTTCAGCAGCACGTTCGAGGTGCGCTCGGCCATGCGATCGGCATCCTCGACGACGATGACCCGATAGCGGCCGATCGAGGGCGCGAAGTAGGCGCGCTCGACGAGTCGGCGGGCTTCGTCGATGCGGATGATGACCTGCTCGGTGCGCAGCGCCGTGAGGTCGGGGTGGGTGCCGGCGAGCACCTGGCGCATCGCCGCCTCGTCGCCGGGCTCGGCGATGAGGGCGGCCGCGAACGCGTATGCGAGCGTCGAGCGCCCCGACCCGGGCGGCCCGGTGATCAGCCACGCGTGGGTGAGCTGCGCGGGATCGGATGCCGCCGCCTGCAGCTGCGCGAGTGCCTCCGGCTGACCCCAGACCTCGGCCCACGGCAGAGGCGGCGCGCTGATCGTGGGTGCCGCCTCCATCATGTCGCCCAGCCTAATCGTCGTCGCCGACGTCGCCGGTCGCCGTCAGCAGAGCGCCCAGGCGCTCGCGCACGGCGTGGGCGAGTTCGCTCTCCGGCAGCGTCGCGTCGAGCACGAGGAAGCGCTCGGGCTCGGCCTCGGCGAGCGACAGATACTCGGCGCGCACCCGGGTGTGGAAGTCGTGCTTCTCGGCCTCCAGCCGGTCGAACGGCTTGTCGTCCGCGGTGAGGCGCTCCCGCGCGACCTCGGGATCGAGGTCGAGCAGCACCGTGAGGTCGGGAAGCAGGCCGCCCGCCGCCCACAGCGAGAGCCGGCGCACTTCGTCGCGGCCGAGCACGCGCCCGGCGCCCTGGTAGGCCACCGACGAGTCGAGGTATCGGTCCTGGATCACGACCTCGCCGCGCTGGAGCGCCGGCCGCACGACGGTCTCGATGTGGTGCGCACGATCGGCGGCGTACAGCAGTGCCTCGGCGCGCGGCGCGATGTCGCCGCGATGGTGCAGCACGATCTCTCGCACCAGTCGCCCGACCTCGGTGCCACCCGGCTCGCGCGTGCGCACGACGGTGCGCCCGGCATCCTCCAGCCAGTCCTCCAGCAGCGCCGACTGCGTCGTCTTGCCCGATCCGTCTCCGCCCTCGAACGTGACGAACACACCCAGCCCCGCGTCGCGCACGGGAGCGGTGGGCGGAACGGGTGTGCCGCCCTTCACCTCGGGACTCACTTCTTGGCGGTCGTCTTGCGGGTGGCCGTCGTGCGCCGCGTCGTGCGCTTGGGGGCGGGCCCCTTCGCGCGCTTGTCGGCCAGCAGCTGCACCGCACGCTCGAAGGTCACCTCCATGGCATCCTCACCGCGCGGGATGGTCGCATTGGTCTCGCCGTCGGTGACGTAGGGACCGAAGCGGCCGTCGCGCAGCTTGATCGGCTTGCCGCTGGTCGGGTCGTTCTCGAACTCCTTGAGCGCGCTGGAGGCGCGGCGCGCACCGTACTTCGGCTGCGCGTAGATGGCGAGCGCCTGCTCGAGCGTGATGTCGAAGATGAGCTGCTCGCTGTCGAGGGTGCGCGACTCCGCGCCCTTCTTGAGGTACGGGCCGTAGCGGCCGTTCTGCGCGGTGATCGGGTCTCCCGACTCGGGGTCGACGCCCACCGTGCGGGGAAGATCGAGCAGACGCAGCGCGGTCTCGAGGTCGACCGTCTCGACGGACATCGACTTGAACAGCGATCCGGTGCGGGGCTTGGGCGCCGCCTCCTTCTTGGCACCGCGCTTCTTGGGCGCGGGGGCCGCCTCGGCCTCCGGCTCCGCCGCCGCCTCGGTCTCCGGGGCGGGCGGGTCGATCTCCTGCACGTAGGGTCCGTACCGGCCGTCCTTGACGACGATGAGCTTGCCGTTGTCGGGGTTCTCCCCGAGCACGCGGTCTCCGGCGACCGGAGCGTCGATGAGCTCCTGCGCCTTGGCGGGCGTCAGCTCGTCGGGGGCGAGGTCGTCGGGGATGTTGATGCGGCGCGGCGCGGCATCCTCCCCCGCATCGGGGTCGACGACCTCGAGGTACGGGCCGTACTTGCCGAAGCGGAGGGTCGCGATGTCGCCGATGGGGGTCGAGTTGAGTGCGCGGGCGTCGATCTCGCCGAGGTTGTCGACGATGTTGCGCAGCCCGACGTGCTCGTCGGAGCCGAAGTAGAACTCCTTCAGCCAGTCGACGCGCTTCTGCTCGCCCCGCGCGATCGCGTCGAGGTCGTCTTCGAGCGCCGCCGTGAAGTCGTAGTCGACGAGGTCGGCGAAGTGCTGCTCGAGCAGCCGCACGACGCTGAAGGCGAGCCAGCTCGGGATGAGCGCCTGACCGCGCTTGCTCACGTAGCCGCGGGTGAGGATGACGTCGATGATGCTGGCGAAGGTGGAGGGGCGGCCGATGCCCTTCTCCTCGAGCGCCTTGACGAGGCTCGCCTCGGTGTAGCGGGGCTTCGGGCTGGTGCTGTGCCCCTTGGGCTCGACGTCGCGCAGACGCAGCTGGTCGCCGACGGCGACCGCGGGAAGCGACTGGTCGTCGGACTTGTCGGCGTCGCCGCGCTTCTCGTCGCGACCCTCCTCGTACGCGTCGAGGAAGCCCTTGAACGTGTAGACGGTGCCCGACGCGGTGAACTCGACGCGCTTGCCGCCGGCATCGGCGACGAGGGTCACGGTGGTGGTCTCGTACTTGGCATCGGCCATCTGGCTGGCGACCGTGCGCTTCCAGATCAGGTCGTAGAGACGCTGCTCGTCGCGGTCGAGCTCGCCCGACACCGACGACGGTGTGCGGAAGGTCTCCCCCGACGGGCGGATCGCCTCGTGCGCCTCCTGTGCGTTCTTGCTCTTGTTCGCGTAGGTGCGGGGGTTCGGCGGCACGGCCTTGTCGCCGTAGAGGGCGACCGCCTGGGCGCGCGCAGCCTCGACCGCCTGCTTCGACAGCGCGGTCGAGTCGGTGCGCATATAGGTGATGAAGCCCTTCTCGTACAGGCGCTGGGCGACGCTCATCGCGTGCTTCGCGCTCATCGAGAGCTTCCGGCCGGCCTCCTGCTGGAGCGTGGAGGTCGTGAAGGGCGCGCGGGGGCTGCGGGTGCCGGGCTTGGCCTCGATGTTCGAGACCTCCGCCGTGCCGACGGCCTCGATGGCGGCGGCCAGGGCGCGGGCCTCGGCCTCGTCGAGCACGAGCACGGCTTTCTTCAGCGATCCGGTGTCGTCGAAGTCGGTGCCGCGCGCCAGCGGGGCACCGTCGACGCGCACGAGACGGGTGGAGAACGCCGCCGCCTCCTTGGCCGCCAGGGCCTCGATGTCCCAGTACGACGCCGAGACGAACGCCATGCGCTCGCGCTCGCGGTCGACGACGAGCCGAGTGGCGGCGGACTGCACGCGCCCGGCGGAGGTGCCCTGCTGCACCTTCATCCACAGCACCGGCGAGACGTCCCAGCCGTAGAGGCGGTCGAGGATCCGTCGGGTCTCCTGCGCGTCCACCAGCGCGAGGTCGAGCTCGCGCGTGTTGTCGACGGCGGCGCGGATGGCGTCCTTGGTGATCTCGTGGAAGACCATGCGGCGAACCGGGACCTTGGGCTTGAGCGCCTCGAGCAGGTGCCACGCGATGGCTTCGCCCTCGCGGTCTTCATCGGTGGCGAGCAGGAGTTCGTCGGCGCCCTTGAGCGCGCGCTTGAGGTCGGCGACGGTCTTCTTGCCGCGATCGCTGGGCACGTAGTAGGGATCGAACCCGTTGTCGATGTCGATCGAGTACTTGCCGTAGGCCTGCTTCTTCTCGGCGGGGATGTCGCGCTTGTCCGCGAGGTCGCGGATGTGCCCGACCGAACTGAGAACCTCGTACCCGTCGCCGAGGTACCCCTGGATCGACTTCATCTTCGTCGGTGACTCGACGATGACGAGCTTCTTTCCTTCTGCCAAGGGGCACTTCCTTTCTTCGATGCACACCATACACACCGTGCAACCCGGCGAGCGCTGTGAGGATGCCGAGCAGCGGCGCGTCACGGCGGCGGCCCCGCCCGCGCGCGGGCGGTGACGGGGAGCCCCGCGAACGACGCGGTCACCGACACGGTGGCGATGAGAACGTCGAGCTCGCAGGCGGTGAGCGCGGCGCCGCCGAGGGTCGCGAGCTCCGCCGCACGCTCGCACGGGACTCCGCCGACGGCGCCCGAGGCGGCGTCCGCGGCGGCGAGCGCGGCCGCATCGGCGGCCCCGGCGACCCGTCGCGCGGTGAGCGCCGCCGATCCGGCCGTCATGGCGGCGAGCGCCAGCGCCACGGTGGCGGCGACGACGCCGAGCGACAGGGAGGAGCCGGCCACCGCTGCACCTCACCCGGCCGGCAGGGCACCGGCCAGCGTGCAGCCCCGTGCACGCTGCACACCGAACGGAGGGGCCGCGGCGGTGACGGTGACGCACACCGTGTCGCCGACGCGATCGATCGACAGTGCCGGCGCCTGCCCGCCCACGCCTCCCGCGCCGGCGACGGCGGCCGCGACACGGTCGGCGGGCTCGCCGCGCGCGGCAAGGCGAGCCGCCGTGTCGGCGGCGGACTGCAGCCGCACCGACTGCGCCCCCGCCGACACCCCTCCGATCGCCAGGGCGAGCACGATCGCGACCGCGGGAAGCGCCACGGCGAACTCGGCGACCACCGCTCCGTCGTCGTCGTTCCTGCGGCCGCGCGCACTCACTGGACGGTGAGCGCGCGACGGACCAGGTCGGTGAGGATCGTGCGCACCTCGTCGCTGCGCATGATCACCACCAGGAGTCCCGCGAAGGCGACGGCGGCCATCGTGGCGATCGCATACTCGGCGGTGGCGGCTCCGGTCTCGTCGCGGTCGGCGAACAGTCGTCGGGCCCGCGAGGAGGTGAGGCGGGGCAGATTCATGCGGATGCTCCTATCTATAGGGTGTGTGTCAGTCGGCGGGCACGGCGGTGAGCAGCGGGAGCGGCGCCAGCACGCCGACCACGCCGAGGAAGAGGGGGATCACACCCAGCAGCACGAACGCCGGCAGCGTGCACACCCCGAGCGGGATCAGCAGGCGCGTCGAGAGGCGGGCGGCGCGCACCTTGCCCTCGGCGCGCACGCGGTGGCGGGAGAAGCCCGCCGATGCGCGCAGGAGTTCGACAGCGGGTGCGCCGGCGGCCCGGGAGAGATCCAGCACCGCGCGCGCCCCGTCGTCGATCGGGCGATCCCGGGCGCGCGTGACGAGGCCCGTGGCGCGGTCGATCGAGGCGCCGCCGCTGAGGGCGATCGCGAGGAGTTCGGCGTCCAGACCCGGAACGGCGTTGTCGCCGCGCGCACGCCGCACCAGGGCGCGCGTCCACCCCTGCGCGGCCGCCACGAGCGCCAGCCCGCCCAGGAGGCACACCCACCCGGCTGGTGATCCGATGAGAACGCCGATGGTGTCGAAGCCCAGCGCCGCGCCGAGGCCGATCGTGATCAGTGGCAGCCATCCCATGAGCCGGGCTGCGCCGGCCGGTTCGGCGAGGGCCGCGCGCACCTCGTCGGCCGCCTCCTGCGCGTCGGTCAGCGCGTGCGCGATGGCGCGCAGGCTGTCGGCCAGCGGTGCGCCGACCGCTGCGGCGATGCGCCAGGCGGCGGCGACATCCGCCCAGCCGCCGAGCGCGTCGATGGCCGCGGGCAGCTCCGCCCCTCGGCGATCTGACCCGCGACGTGCGCGGCTGTCGCGTCGCCCGCGGCGGCGAGGTGGTGCCACGCGCGTGCCGGGGCGATGCCCGCCTGCAGCAGCACGGCCAGCCGCAGCACGGTGTCGGCGGTCGCGGCCGCAGTCGCAGCGTCGCTTACGCGCACTCCCACGGCAGCCTCTCGATCACCAGACGGCCGGTCTCGTCGACGACCGGCCGGCCCGCTCCGGCGAGCCGGCGCACGCCGTCGCGACCGCGCGAGACGTGGAGCACGCAGCCGATCGCGCTGGCGACCTGGCGCGCGATCGATGCGGGGTCGAGCCCGGCCAAGGCCCCCAGCGCCTCCATTCGCGCCGGTACGTCGTCGATGCTGTTCGCGTGCACGGTGCCGGCGCCGCCGTCGTGCCCCGTGTTCAGGGCCGACAGCAGTTCGCGCACCTCCTCGCCGCGACACTCCCCCACGACCAGGCGGTCGGGTCGCATGCGCAGGGCCTCGCGCACCAGACGGGTCAGCGAGACGGCGCCGGCGCCCTCGAGGTTCGGCTGGCGCGCCTCCAGCCGCACATGGTGAGGATGGTCGATGTTCAGCTCGGCGACATCCTCGATCGTCACGAGCCGCTCCCGCGCAGACGCCGCCGCCAGCAGGGCGGCCAGCAGTGTCGTCTTGCCCGCACCGGCCGCACCGGTCACGAGCACGTTCTCCCTCCGCGCGACGAGCTCGTGCAGCCTCTCCCCCACCCGCGCACCGAACATGCCCCGCTCGGCGAGGGCGGTCAGGGTCGCGCGCTCCACGCGGGGGACGCGCACCGAGATGAGCGTGCCGGTCGCCGAGACGGGCGGAAGAACGGCGTGCACGCGGATCCCGCCCTCGAGGCGGACATCGACGCAGGGCGCGGCGTCGTCGAGATGACGCCCGCCGAGCCCGATCAGCGCGACCGCGAGATCGCGCACCTCCTCTTCGGCCGCGCGCCAGCGGGCGACCTCCGTGGGCCCGTCGCCGCGATCGACGAACATGCCCTCTGCCCCGTTGACGAAGAGGTCGGTGACCGCAGGGTCGTCGAGGTGAGCGGCCAGTGCCGCGACCCCCGGGTGCACGGCGCCGTGCAGCAGCCGCGCGGCTGCGTGGCGCGTAGGCGCTTCGCGCACCTCCTCGGGGGCGGCGGCGGGGGCGGCATCGGTGGCGGCATCGGCGCGCACGCGCGGGGTCGCGACCCAGGGGCGCGGCAGATCAGCCGGCGAGGGCCACGCCTCGCGCTCCAGTTCATCGAGCACCCGCCGGTCGTCGGCATCCTCCGCCGTGGCGGCGGCGGAGACGAGGTGCGGCGTGCGGGGCCGGGGAACGAATGCATCGGGCATGCCCCGACGGTAGGCGGGCCGCCCGTCGACCCGGGCGGGAAGCGGCCACCCGTGGAGGGAATCACCCGGAAACCGTCCTGGGGAGAAGAGAGCGCGCCGCGCGCGGCGGCGGAAAAAGTAAGGGGCGGCATCCCATGGGGGGAATGGGATGCCGCCACGCGCGGCACCTCACTTCGGGGGTGATTCGGGTGCCGCAATGCCAGAATCGATGTTCGGCCGTGCAAGAGCATATGCGACTGGATGCGTTCCCACCAACCGTTTGGGAGCGTTCTCCAGCGATATATCGGTTACAACCTTGTTACGCCGCCCCCCACTATCGGAGGTAGTGGCAGACGGGACGCCGCGCTACATTTCCTCGCAGACTCGCCGACGACCCGGCAGACCCGTGCCAGCCGCGAAGGAGCGCGCCCATGACCAGTCAGATCGACCACCTCCTCACCGAGACCCGACGGTTCGCACCGTCGGAGGAATTCGCCGCGAACGCCGTCGCAGACGCCGCGCTGTACGCCGAGGCCGCGACCGACCGAGAGGCGTTCTGGGCGCAGCAGGCGCGCGACCTCCACTGGCACACCCCCTTCACGGAGGTGCTGGACTGGTCGACCCCCCCGTTCGCGAAGTGGTTCGCCGACGGCGAGCTGAACGTGGCCTACAACTGCCTGGACCGCCACGTCGCCGCCGGCAACGGCGACCGCGTGGCGCTGCTGTGGGAGGGCGAGCCCGGCGACGAGCGTCGCGTGACCTATGCCGAACTGACCGACGAGGTCAAGCGTCTCGCGAACGTGCTGGAGGGCCTCGGCGTCGGCCAGGGCGATCGCGTGGCCATCTACATGCCGATGATCCCCGAGGCGGTCGCCGCGATGCTCGCCGTGGCACGCATCGGCGCGATCCACTCCGTCGTCTTCGGCGGCTTCTCCGCCGACAGCCTGCGCGCGCGCATCGACGACGCGGGTGCCAAGCTCGTCATCACCGCCGACGGCGGGTACCGCAAGGGCAAGGTGTCGCCGCTGAAGCCCGCGGTGGACCAGGCGCTGGCCGACCGCAACGGCTCGGGGGTGCAGGAGACCGTCGAGCACGTGCTCGTCGTCAAGCGTGGCGAGAACGCGGTCGAGTGGACCGACGGCCGCGACCTGTGGTGGCACGAGACGGTGCCGCAGGCGCCGGCCGAGCACGAGGCGCGGGCCTTTCCCGCCGAGAACCCGCTGTTCATCCTCTACACGTCGGGCACGACGGGCAAGCCCAAGGGCATCCTGCACACCTCGGGCGGCTACCTGACCCAGGCCGCCTTCACGAACAAGGTCGTGCACGACATCCACCCCGAGACCGACGTGTACTGGTGCACGGCCGACATCGGCTGGATCACCGGCCACTCCTATGTCACCTACGGTCCGCTGGCCAACGGGGCGACGCAGGTGCTCTACGAGGGCACGCCCGACTCCCCTCACCCCGGCCGGTGGTGGGAGATCGTGCAGAAGTACGCAGTGACGATCCTCTACACGGCCCCCACCGCGATCCGCTCGTTCATGAAGATCGGCCGCGCCGTGCCGCAGAGCTTCGATCTGTCGTCGATCCGGCTGCTCGGCTCGGTGGGTGAGCCGATCAACCCCGAAGCGTGGATGTGGTACCGCACGATCATCGGCGCCGACGCCGCGCCGATCATCGACACGTGGTGGCAGACCGAGACGGGGGCCATCATGATCTCCGCACTGCCGGGCGTGACCGAGACCAAGCCCGGTTCGGCGCAGGTGCCGGTCCCCGGCATCTCCGTCGACGTCGTCGACGAGTCGGGCGAGCACGTCGGCACCGACAACGGCGGGCTCCTGGTGCTCACCGAGCCCTGGCCGAGCATGCTGCGCGGGATCTGGGGCGACCCGGAGCGGTTCGTGGAGACCTACTGGGAGAAGTTCCAGAAGCAGGGCTACTACTTCGCCGGCGACGGCGCGCGGCTCGACGAGGACGGCGAGATCTGGCTGCTCGGCCGCGTCGACGACGTGATGAACGTCTCGGGCCACCGGCTGTCGACGGCCGAGATCGAGTCCGCGCTCGTCGCCCACGAGGCCACCGCCGAGGCGGCCGTGGTCGGCGCCTCCGACGAGACGACCGGGCAGGCCGTGGTCGCCTTCGTGATCCTGAAGGAGAGCTTCCTGCGGGAGCACTCCCCCGAGGGCCTGGCGCAATCGCTGCGGCTGTGGGTGGGCGAGCAGATCGGACCTATCGCGCGCCCCCGCGACATCTACATCGTCAGCGAGCTGCCCAAGACCCGCTCCGGCAAGATCATGCGACGCCTCCTGCGGGATGTCGCCGAGGGTCGCGAGGTCGGCGACACGACCACGCTGGCCGACACTGCCGTCATGAGCGTGATCTCGGCGCAGGTCAAGTAGCGGACAGATGCAGAGAGGGGATGCCGCGCGCCGCGGCATCCCCTCTCTGCATGGTCTTCTCAGGCGAGGGTGAAGATCACCTCGACCTCGACGGGCGAATCCAGCGGGAGCACCGGAACGCCCACGGCCGAGCGGGCGTGGCGGCCGGCCTCGCCGAAGATCTCGCCGAGCACCTCGCTCGCACCGTTGATGACGCCGGGCTGGCCGGTGAACTCGGGCACCGACGAGACGAACCCGGTGACCTTGAGCACGCCGGCGAGCCGGTCGACACCGCCCGCGACCGCCGCGGCAGCCGCCACGGCGTTGAGCGCGCATGTGCGGGCGTAGTCCTTGGCGTCGGAGGCGGGCACGAGCCCGTGGCCGTCGCCCACCTTGCCCGTGGCCGGCAGGCTGCCGGCGACCATGGGCAGCTGACCGGAGGTGTAGACGAGGTCGCCGTGCACCCGCGCGGGAACGTAGGCGGCGACGGGCGGGACGACGTCGGGGAGCTGGATGCCGAGCTCGGCGAGACGCTGCGAGACCGCCATGTCAGTTGCCCTCGAACTGCTGGGCCGCCACGGCCGCGGCATCCAATCCGGCGTTGGCCGAGCCTCCGCCGACGGGGCGCTTGAAGTAGGCGACGAGGCCGCCCTCGGGGCCGGGGACGACCTGGACGAGCTCCCACCCCTGCTTGCCCCAGTTGTTGAGGATCGCGGCCGTGTTGTGGATCAGCAGGGGCGTGGTCAAGTACTCCCACGTCGTCATCGGGACTCCTCGTCTGGGCGCCGAAAGCGGTGCCTTCTCGGTGTTCGGGGGGCTGGGAATGTCATCCACAGGGGCATGCCTGTGCGGGGATCGCCCAGGTACCTCCCCTACGATCAACCCTATGCCTGGAAAGAATCGGACGGCTAGCGGTGTGCTCGGCGGACTCGCCGGCCTCGTCGGCCTGAGCGCGGTCGCCGGTGTGCTCATCAGCGCGACGGTGACCCCCGCCATCGCGCTCTCGGGCGCCGCCGCGTCGAGCGCCATCACGATGTTCGACAAGCTGCCGAGCGTTCTCGACATCGACAAGCTCATGCTGCCGACGACCATCTACGCGAAGAACCCGGACACCGGGGAGTACGTGGAGATGACGCAGTTCTACGACCAGAACCGGTCGCCGGTGGAGTTCGACGAGATCGCCCCGATCATGTACGACTCGATCCTCTCCAGCGAGGACCCGCGCTACTACTCGCACGGTGGCGTCGACCTCATCGGCACCACCCGCGCCGTGATGAGCAACGTCGCCGGCGGTGCCGAGACGCAGGGTGGCTCCTCGATCAGCCAGCAGTACGTCAAGAACATCCTGGTGCAGCGCTGTGAGGCCGAGGCGGCCAACGAGGAAGAGCGCTACAACTGCTGGTTCGAAGCGACGCGCTCCGACGGCAGCGAGGGCATCCAGCGCAAGCTGCAGGAGATGCGCTACGCGATCTCGCTCGAGCAGAAGTACTCCAAGAACGACATCCTGCTCGGGTACCTCAACATCGCGAACTTCGGCGGCACCACCTACGGCATCGACGCGGCCTCGCGGTACTACTTCGGTGTCGCCGCGAAGGACCTGAGCCTCGCCCAGGCGGCGACGCTGGCGGGCATCGTGCAGAACCCGAACACCTACCGCATCGACCAGCCGAACAACGAGGTCAACGGCGCGGCCGACGGGTACGCCCTCACCAAGCAGCGACAGCAGTACGTGCTCGGGCGTCTGCTCGATGACGGCAAGATCACGCAGGAGCAGTTCGACGAGGTCTATGAGGCCCCGATCGAGCCGAAGATCACGCAGCCGAAGACCGGGTGCGCGGCCGCGACCGGCGCCGAGTACTTCTGCCAGTACGTCCGCTACGTGATCGAGCGCGATCCCGCCTTCGGCGAGACCGAGGAGGAGCGCAAGGAGGTGCTGCGCCGCGGCGGCCTGAACGTCTACACGACGCTCGACTGGCGCATGCAGAACTCCGCCACCGCGACCATGGCCGAGAACGTCCCGTCGTCGGCCGACGGCGGAAGGCTCGGCGCGTCGACGGTGAGCATCGAAGCCTCCACCGGCCGCATCCTCTCGATCGCGCAGAACACGAAGTTCCGCGAGACGAGCAGCGACGACGCCAACTTCACCTCGATCGTCTACGCCGGCGACAGCACGTTCGGAAACTCCGGCGGCTTCCAGGCCGGGTCGACCTTCAAGCTGTTCACCCTCCTCGACTGGCTCGAGAAGGGGCACTCCGTGCGCGAGGTCGTCAACGGCCGCGACACCGTCGTGAAGACGTTCGACACGTGCAACGGAACCTACGTGAACGCCGACCAGTGGAAGCCGGGCAACTTCGGCGGCGGCGGCGGCTACGTCGCCACGCCGATGGAGTTCACCCGCGACTCGCTCAACTCCGGCTACATCGCGATGGCGGCCGAGCTCGATCTCTGCGACATCGGCAAGGTCGCCACCAAGATGGGCCTGTCGCAGACCGAGCGCGGAACCGCGCAGGCGGCGGGAGTCGGAGAGCCGATCTCCACGACCCTCCCCAACCAGGTGATCGGGTCGGACAGCGTATCGCCGATCGCGATGGCAGGCGCGTACGCCACCGTCGCCAACAACGGCACGTACTGCGAGCCGAAGGCGATCGACAAGATCACCGACGCCGACGGCAACGAGGTCGCCCTTCCCGAGCGCACGTGCACCGAGGTGCTCGATCCCGCCGTCGCCGCGACGGCCGCCTACGCCCTCGAGGGCGTCATGCGGGGCGGCACCGGCTCGCAGGGCAACCCGTACGACGGCACCTCCCTCGTCGGCAAGACGGGTACCCACCAGCAGCTGCAGACGTGGCTCGTGGAGTCGAGCTCCAAGGTCGCGACGGCCTCATGGGTGGGCAACGTCGACGAGTCCTACGGCACGCTCGACATGTTCCGGAACTGGACCCCGAACGGCATCCAGTTCTCCCAGCTGCGCTACGTGCTGGCCCGCAATCTCCAGGGCACCGCGAACAGCCTCTACGGTGGCGACGCGTTCCCGCAGCCCGACCAGAACCTCACCCGCCAGGTGCTGCGCGATCTTCCGAACGTCGTCGGCAAGTCGGTCGAGGAGGCCACCGGGATCCTCGAGAACGCCGGGTTCAACGTCGAGGTGGGCGATGCCGTCGAGTCGTCGATCGACAAGGGTCTGGTCGCCGAGCAGAGCCCCGGAGCCGGCCGCGTCGCCGGCGGCACGACCGTGACCCTCAGCCCGTCCAACGGCCGCGGCGTCACCGTGCCCGATGTGTCGGGGCGCAGCCTCGACTCGGCCCTCAGCGCGCTGCGCAAGGCCGGATTCCGCAACGTGCAGGGCGGCTCCTGCACCGCCGACGAGAACGCGGGCAGGAACCCGGAGGCCACCGGCACCGACCCGGGCGCAGGCTCCGAGGTCAGTCGGGACACCACCATCACCGTCAACTACACCGCGCGCAATTGCGGCGGCGACGGCGGCGGCGGAAACGGCGGCGACACCGGCGGCGACACCGGCGGAACCGGCGACACCGGCTCCAACGGCTGATGCCCGACGCTTCGGCTCGCACCGCCCTCACCGCGCTCGGCGTGGTGGGGGCGGTCGGCGCAGGTGCCGCCGTCTGGGGCATCGGCATCGAGCGGTACCTCTTCACGGTGCGCCACCACGCCCTGCCGGTGCTCGCGCCCGGCTCGCCGGCCGTGCGCGTGCTGCACCTGTCCGACGCCCACATGGCGCCGTGGCAGCACCGCAAGCAGCGGTGGATCGCCGCCCTCGCCGACCTGCAGCCCGACCTCGTGGTCAACACGGGCGACAATCTCGGTCACGCCGACGGGCTGCGCGGCCTTCGCGCCGCGTTCGACCCGCTGCGCGGCATCCCCGGCGTGTTCGTGCACGGCTCCAACGACCATCTGGCACCGAGCCCGCGCAATCCGATCCGGTACTTCACCGGCCCCTCGTCGCACAATCCGACTGCGGAGCCGCTGGACACGAGCGCTCTCGACGGGTATCTCGCCGACGAACTCGGCTGGATCGCCCTCAACAACGAGGCGACGACGCTGGATGCCGGCGGGCAGCGCATCGCGGCCTTCGGCGTGAGCGACGCCCACCGCGGGTGGGATCGCCTCGAGGTGCTCCCCGACCGGCTCGCCGCGATCGGCGCCGCCCGCGAGGGTTCGACGGTCACCCTGGGCGTCACGCACGCCCCCTATGTGCGGGTGCTCGACGCATTCGCCGCGCTCGGCGCGGATGTGATCCTCGCCGGTCACACCCACGGCGGCCAGGTGCGCATCCCCGGCTCCCGCTCGGCGCTGGTGGCCAACTGCGACATCCCCCTCGACCAGGCCCGCGGGCTGAGCGCGTGGCGCGCGGGCGGGCGCACGGTGCCGCTGAACGTGAGCGCCGGGCTCGGCCACTCGATCTACGCGCCGGTGCGGTTCGGATGCCGCCCGGAGGCGTCGCTGCTCACCCTGCTCCCCCGTGAATAACCTTCCGACCGCCCCTCGGTTCGGAGCATCGCTTCCGATCAGGTAGACTCATGGGGTTGTCGAAAACGGGGTGTGGCGCAGCTTGGTAGCGCGCTTCGTTCGGGACGAAGAGGCCGCAGGTTCAAATCCTGTCACCCCGACAGCAGAGAGGCTCCGCCGGAGACGGCGGAGCCTTTCGCGTCTCACCCGAATGCATCCTGGAGGTCCCGTGTCCGCCGGCCGCCCGCCCCGCCTCGTCGCCTTCGATCTCGACGACACGCTCGCTCCATCCAAGAGCGCGATCGACCCGCGCATCGGCGACCTGCTGATCGCGCTCGCCCAGCGCGTCGAGGTGGCGATCATCTCCGGCGGTCAGCTCGCCCAGTTCACCGCGCAGGTGGTCGACCGGCTCCCCGACACCGACGACGACGTCCTGGGTCGCATCCACCTCCTGCCCACGTGCGGCACCCAGTACTACCGCATCGAGGCCGACGGCATCACGACCGTCTACGCCCACGCGCTCACCGACGACGAGAAGACCCGCGCGCTGACGGCGGTCGAAGAGGAGGCCAAGCGCCTCGGCTACTGGGAGAGCGAGACCTGGGGCGACATCCTCGAAGACCGCGGCTCGCAGATCACGTTCTCCGCTCTCGGCCAGCGCGCGCCGCTCGACGCGAAGACCGCGTGGGACCCGACCGGCGCCAAGAAGAACGCCCTGCGCGCGGCCGTTGCCGACCGCATCCCCGACCTCGAGGTGCGCTCTGGCGGCTCGACCTCGGTGGACATCACCCACCGCGGCATCGACAAGGCCTACGGCATGAGCCAGCTCGCGACGCAGACCGGCATCGCCCTCGACGAGATGCTCTTCGTCGGCGACCGCCTCGACCCGGACGGCAACGACTACCCGGTGCTCGCGATGGGCGTGGCGTGCCACGCCGTCGAGGGCTGGGAGGACACCGCCGCCTTCCTCGAGGGCCTCATCCCGACCCTCTGACAGCCCTCAGCCACGCAGAGCGACCCCGGAGGATCTCCGGGGTCGCTCCGCGTCAGGCGGGTCGCGTCAGCGGGTGCTACGCCTTCGCGCGAGTCGGGGCACGGCGCACCGGCTGCGCCACCGGCGCCAGCCGCTGCAGCTGCGTGACGTGGCGCGGCTCGAGCTCCGCCAGCGACGAGACGCCCAGGAGCGTCATCGTCCGCTCGATCTCGGAGCGCAGGATCGCGATGGTGCGGTCCACACCCTGGCGTCCGCCGGCCATGAGGCCGTAGAGGTACGCGCGGCCGATGAGGGTGAACTTCGCGCCGAGGGCGATGGATGCCACGATGTCGGCGCCGTTCATGATTCCGGTGTCGATCATGACCGTGGCATCCTTGCCGACCTCGCGGACGACCTTGGGAAGCAGGTGGAACGGGATCGGGGCGCGATCGAGCTGCCGGCCGCCGTGGTTGGAGAGGATGATGCCGTCGACACCGGCGTCGATGAGCCGCTTCGAGTCGGCGACGTTCTGCACGCCCTTGACGACGATCTTGCCCGGCCAGATCTCCCGGATGATCCCGAGGTCGTCGAAGCTGATGGTCGGATCCATCGCCGAGTTCAGCAGCTCGCCGACCGTGCCGCCCGTGGTGGACAGCGACGCGAACTCGAGCTTCGGCGTGGTCAGGAAGTCGTACCACCACCAGGGGCGCGGGATCGCGTTGATGATCGTGCCGAGCGTCAGCTGCGGCGGGATCGAGAATCCGTTGCGCTTGTCGCGCAGGCGAGCGCCCGCCACCGGGGTGTCGACGGTGAACTGCAGCGTGTCGAAGCCCGCCGCGGCCGCGCGCCGGGCGAGCCCGTAGGAGATCTCGCGATCGCGCATCACATAGAGCTGGAACCAGTTGCGTCCGTGGGGGTTCGCGGCCTTGACGTCTTCGATCGAGGTGGTGCCGAGCGTCGAGAGCGTGAACGGGATGCCGGCGGTGCCGGCCGCGCCCGCGCCGGCGATTTCGCCCTCGGTCTGCATGAGGCGGGTGAAACCGGTCGGAGCGATGCCGAACGGCAGCGCGGAGGGCCCGCCGAGGATCTCGGTGGACGTGTCGACGTGCTCGGCGGGGCGCAGGATGTCGGGGTGGAACTCGATGTCCTCGAACGCCTGCCGCGCCCGGGAGAGCGAGAGCTCCCCCTCGGCGGCGCCGTCGGTGTAGTCGAACGCCGCCTTGGGCGTGCGGCGCTTCGCGATCGCACGCAGGTCGGCGATGGTCAGGGCGGCGTCGAGGCGGCGCTTGCGGCCGTCGAGCTCGGGCTTCTTGAACTGCATCAGCTCGAGCAGCTCGGCCGGGTTGGGCAGTTGGCGGGTGACCATCGGCGGTTCCTTCCGTAATCCGGTCTTGTCAGTTCTTGTCCGCGGGCGCGGCGGGCGTCGCGGCGAGATGGGCGTAATAGCCCGCGATGTGGGAGGTCACGAGCGTCGCCGCCCGGGTGCCCTCCCCCGCCTCGACGGCGGCCACGATGTCGCGGTGCTCGGCGCGCAGGCGGTCGGCGACGGCATCCCAGTCGGGGATCTTCGCCGCCCCGGCCTGCACGTACGTCTCGATCGCGGTGCGCAGCCCCGCCATCATCGCGGCGATGACCACGTTGTCCGACGCATCGGCGAGGGCGAGGTGGAACTGCGCATCGAGGGCGAGGAACTCCGCGGGGGCCAGGCCCTCGGCATCCATCGCATCCAGCACCGCGTGGGCGTCGGCGGTCTGTGCGGCGGGATGCGCCGCGAGAGCCTCGACGACAGCCGATTCGAGCACCAGACGGGTGCGGACCACGTCGTCGAACGGGAAGCCCTGTGCGGCCACCTGGAGGCGCAGGAGAGCCGTCATGCCACCGTGGGGGTCGTGGTGATGATGGCCCCGGCGTTGGGGCCGGAGCCGGTCGCGGTGCGGATGAGGCCCATCACCTCCAGCACGCGCAGCGCCTCGCGCACGCTCGAGCGTCCGACACCGAGAGATGCGGCGAGGTCGCGCTCGCCCGGCAGGCGATCGCCGGGCGCGAGCCGGCCCTCGAGGAGGTCGTCCTCGATCTTGGTGAGCACGGTCTGCCAGGCACGCGGCGACGTCGCGGCGGATTCGGGCATGGAGACTCCTTCGGTGGCCTGACCACAGTACACCATGTGGTCAGACCAGCAAGGGGCGCGTGTCACACGGCTCGGCCCGCGCGTCACACGGCTCGGCGCGGCGCTGCACGGCTCGGCCCTCGGCGCGGCGTCACACGGCTCGGCGCGGCCTCACACGCCCCATCCGGCGCGCCTGCTCAGCCCAGCCGTCCGCCCGACTCGCGCAGGTAGCACTCCGCGCACATCGACTCGTAGGTCACCCGGTCGGCGGTGAGCTCGTCGATGGCGACCTGGTCGCCCTCGAACACGAACCGGCCGCCGACCAGGCGCGCATTGAACAGCGCCTTGCGCCCGCAGCGGCAGATGGTCTTCAGCTCCTCGAGGCTGTGCGCGAGCTCCATCAGACGCCGCGATCCCGGGAACGCCTGCGTCTGGAAGTCGGTGCGGATGCCGTAGGCGAGCACCGGGATGCCGTCGAGCACCACGATCCGCAGCAGATCGTCGACCTGGTCACGGGTGAGGAACTGCGCCTCGTCGATGAGGAAGCAGGCGACGTCGGGGGCCGCGCCGGTCGCGGCCGACTCCGGGATCAGCGCCGCTTCGGCGCGGTCGCGCACACGCGCACGATGACCGGCGAACAGCGCCCGCAGATCGTCGCCGGGCTCGATGAGGAAGTCGACCGTGCGCTTGACGCCCAGGCGGCTGTCGATCTGATCGGCGCCCTTGGTGTCGATCACGGGCTTCGCCAGCAGCACGTGCTGGCCGCGCTCCTCGTAGTTGTACGCGGCCTGCAGGAGTGCGGTGGATTTGCCGGAGTTCATCGCCCCGTACCGGAAGTACAGTTTCGCCACCAGGCGAGCCTACAGACAGCGCGACCCCGCTCGGAGCGGGGTCGCGCTGTGTGTGCGGCCTGGTGCCGGGATGCCGCGCTACGCGGTGAGCGCGAGGGTGTCGGCGGTCACGGTCAGCGACTCTTCGGCCGCGTCGGGGCGCGTGTTGAGCTTCTCGCCGTAGCTCGGGATCAGGTCGCGCAGACGCGGCGACCATTCGTCGATGCGGTCGGGGAAGCACGTGCTCAGCAGGCCGAGCATGATCGACACCGCCGTCGAGGCGCCCGGAGACGCGCCCAGCAGGCCCGCGATCGTGCCGTCGCCGCCGGTGACGACCTCGGTGCCGAACTGCAGGATGCCGCCCTTCTCGGGGTCCTTCTTCATGACCTGGGCGCGCTGACCGGCCTGGATGAGCTCCCAGTCGGCGTCCTTGGCTGTCGGCACGAAGGTGCGGAGGCTGTCGACCTTCTTGCTGTGGTTCTTCAGCAGCTCGCCGACGAGGTAGGAGATCAGCGACGGGTTGTCGATGGCGACCTTGAGCATCGGCCACAGATTGCCGGGACGCACCTGCGTGACGATGTCGAGCACCGATCCGGTCTTCAGGAACTTCGGGCTGAACGTGGCGAACGGCCCGAACAGCAGCGAGGTCTCTCCGTCGACGACACGGGTGTCCAGGTGCGGCACCGACATCGGCGGCGCGCCGACCGAGGCCTGCGAGTAGACCTTCGCCTTGTGCTGAGCGACCACGGCAGGGTTCGTGGTCTTGAGGAACTGGCCGCCGATCGGGAAGACGCCGTAGCCGGAGATCTCGGGGATGCCCGAGCTCTGCAGGAGCTTGAGCGCCCAGCCGCCGGCGCCGACGAACACGAAGCGGGCCTTCGTGGTGCCCGGGGTGCGCCCCACGGTGTTGCGCCACGACACGCGCCAGGTGCCGTCGGAGAGGCGCTTGAGACCGCGCACCTCGCGGTTGCGCACGACCTCGGCGCCCCGGGTCTCGAGGTTGGCGAACAGCTGGCGGGTGAGCGCGCCGAAGTCGACGTCGGTGCCGGCAGGAACGCGGGTGGCCGCGAACGGCTCGCCCTTGCGGCGCTTCTGCATGAGCAGCGGCGCCCACTGGTTGATGACGCGGGAGTCCTCGCTGTACTCGATGCCGGCGAACAGGGGCTCCTGCTTGAGCGCCTCGTAGCGCTTCTTGAGGTAGCTGACGTCCTTCTCGCCGCGCACGAAGGTCATGTGCGGGGCGGAGTTGATGAACGTCGACGGCTCGTCGAGCACGCCCTCCTCGACGAGCTTCGACCAGAACTGGCGGCTCTGCTGGAACTGCTCGTTGATCGCGATCGCCTTCGCGGGATCGACGGAGCCGTCCTTGCCCTCGGGCATGTAGTTCAGCTCGCACAGGGCGGCGTGCCCCGTGCCGGCGTTGTTCCACGCGTTCGAACTCTCGAGCGCGACGTCGCCGAGACGTTCGTAGACGACGATCTTCCAGTCGGGCTGCAGCTCGGACAGAAGCGTCCCCAGGGTGGCGCTCATGATGCCGCCGCCGATGAGGACGACATCCACCGTCTCGTCACGCCCGCCGGGGTTGTTGCTCACACCAGGGGTTTCGGTCACCGGTCAATTGTAGGCGCGAGTTCGCACCGCCCCGGACGGATGCGGGTCTGCACGGCCGAAAGAAGCGCGATTCTTGCCCTGCTGTCAGCCCGGCGGTCAGGCGTGCGCGGGCTCGGCCAGACGCGCCGCGACGAGCTCGGCGATCTGCACCGCGTTGAGGGCCGCGCCCTTGCGCAGGTTGTCGTTCGAGATGAACAGCACGAGCCCCCTGCCCTCCGGCGCCGACTGGTCGGCGCGGATGCGGCCGACGAAGCTCGGGTCCTTGCCGGCGGCCTGCAGGGGCGTGGGCACCTCCTCGAGCACGACGCCGGGAGCGTCCGCGAGCACCTCGCGGGCACGGTCGGGCGTGATCTCACGCGCGAACTCGACGTTGATCGAGAGCGAGTGGCCCGTGAAGACCGGCACGCGCACGCAGGTGCCCGCCACCCGGAGGTCGGGCAGTTCGAGGATCTTGCGGCTCTCGTTGCGGAGCTTCTTCTCCTCGTCGGTCTCGTTGAGGCCGTCGTCGACGATCGATCCGGCGAGCGGAATCACGTCGAACGCGATCGGGGCCACGTACTTCTCCGGCTGCGGGAAGTCGATCGACGACCCGTCGTGCACGAGACGGAGCGTGTCGCCCTGGGCGAGCACCCCCTCGACCTGTCCGAGCAGCTCCTGCGCACCGGCCAGCCCCGAGCCCGACACCGCCTGGAAGGTCGACACGATGAGCCGCTCGAGGCCCGCCTCGGCGTCGAGGACCTTCAGCACGGGCATGGCCGCCATCGTCGTGCAGTTGGGATTGGCGATGATGCCCTTGGGGAGGTCGGCGATCGCGTGCGGGTTCACCTCGGCGACCACGAGCGGAACCTCGGGGTCCATGCGCCAGGCGCTGGAGTTGTCGATGACGACGGCGCCGGCCTCGGCGAAGCGCGGCGCGTGAGCGCGGCTGCCGGTGGCGCCGGCCGAGAACAGCGCGATGTCGATGCCCGCCGGGTCTGCCGTGGCGACATCCTCGATCACGATCGTCTGCCCGCCGAACTCGACGGCGGTGCCCGCCGAGCGCGCGGTCGCGAACAGCCGGAGCTCGCGGATCGGGAAGGCGCGCTCCGCGAGAATCTCGCGCATGACGGTGCCGACCTGGCCGGTGGCGCCGACGACGGCGACGGAGAGTCCTGAATCGGAGATGCGGGTCATGGCTTTACCTCGGGAGAGTCGGTGTGGGTGCAGATTCTAGCGGCCGGTGCCGGCGTGGACGACGGCGTCGACGTCGCCGTCGAGCCCGTAGGCGGTGTGCACGACGCGCGCCGCCTCGGCGAGGTCGTCGCCGCGGACGACCACGGAGATGCGGATCTCGGAGGTCGAGATCATCTCGATGTTGATGCCGGACACGCTCAGCGCCTCGAACAGCGTTGCCGAGACGCCGGAGTGCGTGCGCATCCCCGCCCCGACGACCGAGAGCTTGCCGATCTGGTCGTCGTGCACGAGGTTCTCGAAGCCGATCTCGGCCTGATCGCCGGCGAGCGCCTTCAGCGCCATCGTCGCATCGGTCTTGGGCAATGTGAACGAGATGTCGGTGCGGCCGGTGGAGGCCGCCGAGACGTTCTGCACGATCATGTCGACGTTCGCGCCGGACTTCGCGACGATCTTGAAGATCTCCGCGGCCTTGCCCGGCACATCGGGAACGCCGATGATCGTGATCTTGGCCTGGCTGAGGTCGGTCGCGACTCCCGCGACGATCGGCTCTTCCATCTCTTCTCCTGCACCTGACGGACGGGTCTGTCCGGGACCGAGCACCCACGTGCCCTCGCCCGAGCTGAACGTGGAGCGCGCGTGGATGAGCACGCCATGACGCCGCGCGTACTCGACCGCGCGGATGTAGAGGACCTTGGCGCCGTTGGCGGCGAGCTCGAGCATCTCCTCGGCGTCGACCACCTCGAGCTTGCGGGCCTTCGGCACCACGCGCGGATCGGCCGTGTAGATGCCGTCGACGTCGCTGTAGATCTCGCAGACGTCCGCGTTCAGCGCGGCAGCCAGGGCGACGGCGGTCGTGTCGGAGCCGCCGCGGCCGAGGGTCGTGATGTCGCGGGTGTCGCGGTTGAAGCCCTGGAAGCCGGCGACGATGACGATCGCGCCGTCGTCGAGAGCCTCACGCAGGCGCACAGGGGTGACGTCGACGATGCGCGCCGCGCCGTGCGTGGCATCCGTGATCATCCCGGCCTGGGAGCCGGTGAACGAGCGCGCCTCGAAGCCCATCGAGTGGATCGACATCGCCAGCAGCGCCATCGAGATGCGCTCACCGCTGGACAGCAGCATGTCCAGCTCGCGCGGCGCCGGGATCGGGGCGACCTGGGAGGCGAGGTCCAGCAGCTCGTCGGTCGTGTCGCCCATGGCGCTGACGGCGACGACCACATCGTGGCCGGCCCGACGGGTGTCGACGATGCGCTTCGCGACCCGCTTGATGCTCTCGGCATCCGCGACGGAGGACCCGCCGTACTTCTGGACGATCAGCGCCACGATGGAACTCCCGGGGATGCCGCGCCCGTCTCAGGCGTCCGGCGTGCGATGAGGTGCGGGGCGTGGATGCCGCGCCCGCCCGCACCATCTTACGGATGCCCCGCATGCCGGTGCCGCCATGTGACGCCGTGGGACGGAGGCGCTCGCTACGATCGGAACCGACCTCCCGGTCGCCCACGTCGACGCGAGGGATGCGAGGAATGCGAGGAATGCGGGGATGAGGCCGGAGCGCCGCAGGATCTTCCGATCGCTGAGCGTGTTCGTGCGCGCCGATCCAGCGCGCGAGACGCCCGCGCTCACCGAAGCGCTGCCGATCATCGACGACGCACTGGCCCTGCGGATCCTCGACCTCGCCGTGCACATGGGCGAGGCCATGCTCGTGGCGGGGTCGTCGGCGAGCGATGTCACGGTGACCATCGTGCGGGTGACCTCCGCGTTCGGCCTGGACCCCGTGCACGTCGACGTCACCTACAACTCGATCACGGCCGCCTACCATCGCAGCGCCGTCGCGCGCCCGATCACCCTGCTGCGCGTGATCCGGGGACCCGCGCCCGACCACGAGCGGCTGCAGCGGCTGCAGGCGCTCGTGGCCGACATCGACGCGGGCCTGGACCTGGATGCCGCGGCCGGGCGCTTCCGCACCATCCGTCGCACGCCCTTCGCGTACCGCCCCGCTGTGGTGATCGGCGCGCAGGCGCTGCTGGCTCTGGGTGTTGCGGTCATGTTCGGCGTGAACTGGCTGGTGATGGTGCTGGCGTTCCTGGCCGCCGCACTGGCCGCGGTGACGCAGTTCGGGCTCGGGAGGGCCCGCGTGCCCTACTTCTTCAGTCAGATCGCCGGCGCGTTCGTGCTGACCATGGTGGCGGCGCTGTCGCCGCTGCTGGCGCAGACGGGTCTCGAAGCCGCGCAGACCCTGCGCCCCTCGGTGGTCGTCGCCTCCGGCGTCGTGCTCATGCTCGCGGGCCTCACCGTGGTGGGGGCGGCGCAGGATGCGATCGACGGGTTCGCGCTGACGGCGATGGGACGCATCCTGGAGCTCATGACCCACACCCTGGGCGTCGTGCTCGGCATCCTCGTGGGTCTGGAGACGGCGCGCGTGATCGGCATGGCGATGGAGCAGCCGAGCGAGGCCGTGCCTCTCGGCCCGGTGCCGCTGCAGTTCCTCGGGGCGGCCCTCATCGCGATCGCGGTAGCCGTGTTCAACGGCGCCGGGTCGCGGATCGTCGCCGTCAGCGCCGGACTCAGCCTCGTAGCCTGGCTCGGGTACCTGGCCGCCTCGACGATCGGCTTCGACACCGCGGCCGCGAGCGCTGCCGGCGCGTTCCTCGGCAGCTTCGTGGGGATCATCGCCGCGTACCGCCTGCACGTGCCCTCGGTGGCGATCACCACCGCCGCGATCCTGCCGATGGTCCCCGGGGCCGCGGTGTTCCGGGGACTGCTGGGCGTGGTCGAGTCGGGTGAGAACCCCGCTCTTCTGCTGGAGGGGTTCGGCACGCTCGTGAGTGCCGCGGTCGTGGGCATCTCGCTCGCGGTCGGCGCGACCCTCGGCATCTACCTGGGCCAGCCGGTGAGCGCATCGCTGCGCTCGGTGGACCGGGCCCGCGCGCGCGTCCGGCGCTGACCGCGCGGTCGTGCGAGCCGCGGCCGGGGCGCCCGCTCAGATCGACCGGCGCCCTTCGAACGCGCGGCCGAGGGTGACCTCGTCGGCATACTCGAGATCGCCGCCCACCGGGAGACCCGACGCGAGGCGGGTGACGCTGATCTCGAGCGTGCGCAGCAGACGGCTGAGGTAGGTGGCCGTCGCCTCCCCCTCGAGGTTGGGGTTCGTGGCGAGGATGACCTCCTGCACCGTGCCGTCGGCCAGTCGCTGCATCAGCTGCGTGATTCGCAGGTCGTCGGGGCCGATGCCCGCGATCGGGCTGATCGCCCCGCCCAGCACGTGGTAGAGCCCCCGGAACTCGCGCGTGCGCTCGATCGCCGCGACGTCCTTGGCGTCTTCAACCACGCAGATGAGGGTCTCGTTGCGACGCGGGTCGCGGCAGATGCCGCAGCGCTCGCTCTCGGAGACGTTGCCGCAGATCTCGCAGAAGCGCACCTTCTCGCGCACCGTGCTGAGCAGTTCGGCGAGGTGCGCGACGTCGAAGTTCGGCGTCTGCAGGATGTGGAACGTGATGCGCTGAGCGGACTTGGGCCCGATGCCGGGAAGGCGGCCGAACTCGTCGATCAGGTCTTGGACGATGCCGTCGTACATGGACTAGTTGAACCTCGTGGGTGCCTGGTAGGGCTCTTCGCGAACGAAAGTGGCTCCGAGCACCTGTCGGATGACGGCTTCGCCGTAGCGCTGCACGCCGTCGGACCGCGTGGTCACCCGCGGCGTCGGCGGCGCGACCATCGGCGGCACCGGGGCGTCGGAGGGCTCGGCCGGCGGCAGGTCGGTTTCGTCGTCGTCCCGCTCGGCGGGCGCCTCGACCTCGCGCGGCGGGAGCACGTCTCCGTCGTGCGGGGGCGCGAGGGTCGCGACGGCGCCGCGTGTCTGCCCGGCGGCGTCGTCGGGCTCGTCGTCGACCGCGAACTGCCCGACCACACCCGCCACCTCGTCCTCGAACGGGTCCGACGCGGGGATGGGGGCCACCGCCCAGTCGGTCACGGGCGCGGCCGCCGCCGCGGAGGCGCGGGGCGGTGGTGGTGCGTCGGCGGGGGCGCGGCGCGGATCAGGACGCTGCTCCGCGCGTGCAGCGGCGCTGCCCGCCCGGTCGGCCGGAGGCGCGGGCGGCGACGCGGGGGGCGCGGCACGAACGGTCGGTTCCTGCTCCGCGCGGGAAGACCCGCCCTCGCGCGATGCGGTCGGTGCGGGGCCGGGCGCCTCGTCGGGGACGGCTTCGCCATCGGGATCGTGGCGGGCGAGATACTTCACGCGGATGCCGATCACGGCCAGGATCGCGGTGCGGAGATCTTCGCTCGGCCCCTTCCCCGCCGCGAGGTGCTTGAACTTCGCCACGTCGCCCGGCGAGGCGAACAGCAGCGTGAGCACATCGCCGCTGAGGTCTGCGACCCGCGCGTTGGACACGAGCATCCACGACGAGCGGCTCACATCGGCGAGCCGGGCCATCACCTCGGGCCACGCATCGCGCATGCGCTGCGTGGTGACGGGGCCGGCAGGAGCGGGCGCGGGAGCAGGATCGGGCTCGGCGGCGGGCGCCTGCGGCCCGGCGGGAGGCGCCTGCGGCCCGACGGACGCTGGGGCATCCGCTCGGTCGGCGATCGGGGTGTGCGCGACCGGCGCCGGGCGGGCCGGAGCCTGCGCGGGTGGCACGGGAGCCGCCTGCGCCGCCGGAGCCTGCGCCGCCGGAGCCTGCGCCGCCGGAGCCTGGGCCGCCGGAGCCTGCGCCGCCACGGGGGCGACCTGCGCGATCGGAGCCGCCTGCGCGAGCACGCGGGCGACCATCAGCTCGAGCTGAAGCCGGGGCGAGGTCGCACCGGTCATCTCGTCGAGCGTGCCGATCACCAGATCTGCCGTGCGCGAGAGGCGGGCCGTGCCGAACACGTCGGCCTGACGCTGCATCTGCGCGAGGTCTTCAGCGGACACCCCGCGCAGCACCGCCGCGGCGTCCTGCCCGGTGGCCGCGACCACGATGAGGTCGCGGAGGCGCTCGAGCAGGTCGTCGACGAAGCGGCGGGGGTCCTGGCCCGTCTGCACGACGCGGTCGACGGCCGCGAAGGCGCCCGCCGCATCGGCGGCGCCGAACGCGTCGATCACCTCGTCGAGCAGCTCGGCGTGGGTGTAGCCCAGCAGGGCGACGGCGCGCTCGTACCCGACGACGATCTCCCCCGAAGCCGTGCGCTCGGAGCCGGCGATGAGCTGGTCGAGCAGCGACAGGGTGTCGCGCGGCGATCCGCCGCCGGCGCGCACGACCAGCGGCAGCACGCCCGCTTCGACCGTGACCTTCTCCTGCTCGCAGAGCTCCTGCACGTAGTCGAGCATCGCCGCGGGGGGCACGAGCCGGAACGGATAGTGGTGGGTGCGCGAGCGGATGGTGCCGATGACCTTCTCGGGCTCGGTCGTCGCGAAGATGAACTTCACGTGCGCGGGGGGCTCTTCGACCAGCTTGAGCAGGGCGTTGAATCCCTGCGGGGTGACCATGTGCGCCTCGTCGAGGATGAAGATCTTGAAGCGGTCGCGCGCCGGGGCGAACACGGCCCGCTCCCGCAGGTCGCGCGCATCGTCGACGCCGTTGTGGGAGGCGGCGTCGATCTCGACGACGTCGAGGGAGCCTCCCCCGCCGCGGCCGAGCTCGACGCAGCTGTCGCACGTGCCGCACGGCGTGTCGGTGGGACCCTGGGCGCAGTTCAGGCAGCGCGCGAGGATGCGCGCCGACGTCGTCTTTCCGCAGCCGCGCGGACCCGAGAACAGGTAGGCGTGCCCGACGCGGTCACCGCGCAGCGCCGTCATGAGCGGCTCGGTGACCTGCGACTGCCCGATCATCTCCGCGAACGACTCGGGCCGATAGCGGCGATACAGGGCTGTGGTCACGCATCCACCCTACGGCGTGCGTCCGACACTTCGGCATGCGCAGCGCAACGCAGCGCGGCCGCCCGGCCTCGCCCCGAGTCCGGCGTCAGGCGTCCACCCCGCTCTCGAGATCGGCGCCCACGCCGAGCACCGGGATCGAGGTCGTGACGGCCGGCACCGACGCCGACAGCATGCTGCCGTCCTCGCGGCGCACGTCGGCGAACTGGCGCAGCGACGGGCGTCCGGGCAGGAGCGGCCCCTGGCCGTCCAGAGGCACGACGACCTGCTCGCCGTCGCCGATCACGTATCCCGTGCCCCGCACGCTGAACGAGACCGGAGTGGCGCCGCCCGCGGCATCCACCGTCATCGAGCCCGCCGTCAGGGAGATCCCCAGCCGCATGCCGTGCCAGTGGAGCACGTAGCGCAGCTCCGGCCAGTCGACGGGCAGTCTCGGGTCGAACGACAGTTCGCCGAAGTGGTCGCGCATGCCGCCGAAGCCGGAGACGAGCGCGGTCCAGATCCCGCCCGCCGAGGCCACGTGCACGCCATCGGCGGCATTGTGGTGCAGGTCGGCGAGGTCGACGAAGATCGACTGGCGGAAGTACTCGAGCGACAGGTCCTGGTAGCCGACCTCCGCCGCGAGGATCGACTGGACCACGGCCGACAGCGTCGAATCGCCGGTGGTCAGCGGGTCGTAGTACTCGAAGTCGGCGAGCTTGTCCTCCGCCGAGAAGTGGTTGCCCTGCAGGAACAGCGCGAGCACGACATCGGCCTGCTTGAGCACCTGGTAGCGGTAGATCACCAGCGGGTGGAAGTGCAGCAGCAGCGGCCGCTTGTCGGACGGGGTGTTCTCGAGGTCCCAGATCTCGCGCTCGAGGAAGACGTGATCCTGAGGGTGGATGCCGAGGGCGGGGCTGAACGGGATGTGCATCGCCTCGGCGGCGCGCTCCCAGGCCTCCGGCTCGTCGGGGTCGAGGTCGAGGCGCTCGACCATGCGGCGGTAGACCTCGCCGTCGCGCTCGGCCATCTCACGCACCGTGCGCGCCGCGAAGCGCAGGTTGAACCGCGCCATGACGTTGGTGAAGAGGTTGTCGTTGACCACCGTCGTGTACTCGTCGGGCCCGGTCACCCCGTGGATGTGGAAGCTCTCCCCACCCGCCTCGGCGTTGCGCCAGAACCCGAGCGTGGTCCACAGGCGCGCCGTCTCGACCGCGATGTCGACGCCCTCGTGATGGAGCAGCTCGTCGTCGCCGGTCGCGCGCACGTACTTGGCGAGCGCGAAGCTCACGTCGGCGTTGATGTGGTACTGCGCGGTGCCGGCGGCGTAGTACGCCGAGGCCTCCTCGCCGTTGATCGTGCGCCAGGGGAACAGGGCGCCAGCCTCGTTGAGCTGGAAGGCGCGGCGGCGGGCCGCGGGCAGCATGAGGTAGCGCATGCGCAGCGCGTTGCGGGCCCACTGCGGGGTCGTGTACGCGAGGAACGGGAGCACATAGATCTCGGTGTCCCAGAAGTAGTGCCCGGAGTAGCCCGACCCGCTCACGCCCTTGGCCGGCACGCCGAGCCCGTCGGCGCGCGCCGCGGCCTGGGCGAGCTGGAACAGGCACCACCGGGTGGCCTGCTGCAGGTCGTCCTGCCCGATGATCTGCACGTCGGAGCGCTCCCAGAACTCGGCGAGCCACTCGGACTGCTTGTCGTACTGCGCCTGCACCCCCTGGCTCATCGCCCGGTCGACCGTGCGGCGGCAGCGATCGACGAGCTCTCGCGCGGGCACGCCGCGCGAGGCGTGGTAGCTGACCAGCTTGGTGATGGTGATCGGCACGCCCGCCTTCGCGTTGACGCGGAAGACGTTCTTGGCGATGTCCTGCTCGATGAGGTTGCGCGCCGTGTGCTCGTTCTCGGTGTCGATGATGTGGTCGGCGACCACGGCCATCGTCATGCCCGACTCGGTCGCCCGGTACGACAGCGCCGAGCGGAGCCGGTCCTGCCAGTACTCCTGCGGCTGCAGCACCCGCTCGTGCAGGCGCTCGGACTTGCGCGGATCGAATCCGGCCTTGCGGGGCGCGTTGGGCACGCCGCCGTAGACGTCTTCGCCGTCCTGGCGGTTCACGAGCTGGCAGCTGACGGTGACGGGGGCGTCGGCGTTGAGCACCGTCACCTCGATGCGCATGAGCGCGAGGTGCTTCTCCTCGAACGACACCATGCGGTCGAAGTCGATGCGCACCTCCTTGCCCGACGGGGTCACCCAGAGCAGGTGGCGGCGCAGCACGCCCTCGCGCATGTCGAGCTCGCGCCGGTACTCCCGGATGTCGGCGATGTCGAAGGAGAGGGGCTCGTCATCGACGTAGACGCGCATGACCTTCGCGTCGGGCGCATTGATGATCGTCTGCCCGACCTCGGCGAAGCCGTACGCCTGCTCGGCGTGGCGGATCGGGAAGGTCTCGTGGAAGCCGTTGAGGAACGTGCCGTGCTCGTGGCCGTACCGACCCTCGGGATGGTTGCCCCGAAGCCCCAGCCACCCGTTGCCGACCGAGAAGAGTGTCTCCGTGACGCCCACGTCGTCGAGCGAGATCTGGTTCTCGATCAGCTTCCAGGGGTCGATCGGAAAGCGGTCGCGATCCATCATGCGGAGGTCTCCTCGGTGGTGCCGGAGGGGTCGGAGGGGCGCACGAGCACGCCCAGGTCATCGACGACGAGGTGCGCGCCGGCCGCCACGAGGTCTTCCGACCCCACGCCCCGGTCGACGCCGATCACGAGCGCGAAGCCGCCGGCGACGGCGGACTGCACACCGCTGAGCGCGTCTTCCACGGCGGCGCTGCGCGCCGGGTCGACGCCCATCATGCGGGCCGCCTCGACGAACACGTCGGGTGCGGGCTTGGATGCCAGATGGTCTCGCTCGGCGATCACGCCGTCCATCACCACCGGGAACAGGTCGCGGATCCCCGCCACCCGCAGCACCTCTTCGGCGTTCTTGGAGCTGGAGACCACGGCGACGGGGGTTCCCGCGGCCACGAGCTGCTCGACCAGCGCGAGGGATCCCGGGTAGGGGGCGATGCCGTCGGCGCGCAGCGCCGCCTCGAAGAAGTCGTTCTTGCGGTTGCCGATGCCGCAGACGGTGTCGGCCGTGGGCGGGTCGTCGGGGCTCCCCCACGCGATCTCGATGTCGCGGCTGCGCAGCAGGCTCGCGACCCCGTCGTACCGCTTCTTGCCGTCGAGGTAGTCGAAGTAGTCCCGTTCGGCGTAGGGCGGCGAGACCTCCCACGCGTCGAACAGCTCCTGGAACATCGTCTGCCACGCGTGCATGTGCACCTCGGCGGTCGGGGTGAGCACCCCGTCGAGGTCGAACAGCACGGCGTCGAATGTGGTCAGATCGGGCATCGCGTCAGGGGACACGGAACCTCCGGCGAGGTGCGGGACGGGCGGATGCGGCTCCTCTTCGTGCCGTGGTGCCAGCGTAGTGGCGCGCACCCCCGCGCGGTACAGCGACCCGTGGCGACGCGCCCACCTCGACGCTCACCCCGACGCTCATCCCTGCGCGACGGCGAGGGTCTGGCGGGCGATCTCGAGCTCCTCGTCGGTGGGCACGACCAGCACGGTGACGCGCGACGCGTCGGTGGAGATGACGTGGATGCCGCGCCCGTCGCCCCCGCCGTCGCGGCCCGCGCGCCGATTGCGCTCGGGGTCGATCTCGACGCCGGCGAAGCCGAGCGTGTCGAGGGTGTGGGCACGCACGAAGGGGGCGTTCTCGCCGACCCCGGCGGTGAAGACGATCACGTCGGCGCCGCCGAGCTGCGCGAGGTAGGCGCCGGCGTAGTGGCGGAGCCGGTGCACGTAGACCTCGTACGCCAGCACGGCGCTCGCGTCGCCCTGCTCGATGGCGGTGCGGATGTCGCGCAGGTCGTTGGAGCCTGCGAGACCCAGCAGCCCGCTGCGCTTGTTGAGGAGGTCGTCGAGGTCGTCGATCGACATGCCCTCCCGACGGGCGAGGTGGAACAGCACGGCGGGGTCGAGGTCGCCCGAGCGCGTGCCCATCACGAGGCCCTCGAGCGGAGTGAAGCCCATCGAGGTCTCGACGGAGCGGCCGCCGTCGATCGCGGTGACCGACGCGCCGTTGCCGAGGTGGAACACGATCTGCTTGAGCTCGGACAGCGGCCGGCCGAGGTGGGCGGCGGCGGTCTCGCTCACGAACTTGTGCGAGGTGCCGTGGAAGCCGTATCGGCGGATCCGATGGGTGGATGCCACCTTCGCGTCGATCGCGTAGGTGTAGGCCTCGGGGGCGAGGGTCTGGTGGAAGGCGGTGTCGAAGACCGCCACGTGCGGCACGGCGGGGAATGCGGCGCGGGCGGCGACGATCCCGGCGAGGTTCGCCGGGTTGTGCAGCGGCGCGAGCACCGACAGCTCGTCGATGTTGATCTCGACGAGGGGGGTGATGAGGGTGGGTTCGAAGAACCGCGCACCGCCGTGCACCACCCGGTGCCCGACCGCCGCCGGCGGGTGGACGTCCAGCGCCGGCCCGTGCTCGGCGAACGCCTCGAGCATCACGCGGAACCCCGCGGTGTGGTCGGGGATCGGCAGCGTGCGCGTGTACGTCGCTTCGAGCATCGCCGCCGAGCCCTCACCGGGCTGCCCCGGTTCCGCGTGCACCGTGTGCTTGGCCCTCCCCTCATCGTCGCCGATGCGCTCCACCAGCCCCGAGGCGAGCGTGCGCTCTGCGTCCATGTCGATCAGCTGGTACTTGAACGACGACGAGCCGCTGTTGACGACGAGGATGCTGGTGGGATCGGTCATGGGGAAGCCTCATTCTGCGCCTGGATGGCCGTGATCGCGATGGTGTTGACGATGTCTTCGACCAGCGCACCGCGCGAGAGGTCGTTGATCGGCTTGTTGAGTCCTTGCAGCACCGGCCCGATCGCCACCGCGCCGGCGGAGCGCTGCACCGCCTTGTACGTGTTGTTGCCCGTGTTGAGGTCGGGGAAGATGAACACCGTCGCCCGACCCGCCACGTCGGAGCCGGGCATCTTCGCGGCGGCGACGGCCACGTCGGTGGCCGCGTCATACTGGATCGGGCCCTCCACCAGCAGTTGCGGCGCGCGCTCCCGCACGAGTCCGGTCGCCTCGCGCACCTTCTCGACATCGGCGCCCGACCCCGACTCCCCCGTCGAGTAGGACAGCATGGCCACGCGCGGGTCGATGCCGAACTGCGTCGCCGTCGCCGCCGAGGAGATGGCGATGTCGGCCAGCTGCGGAGCACTGGGGTCGGGGATCACGGCGCAGTCGCCGTAGACGAGCACGCGGTCGGCGAGGGCCATGAGGAACACGCTGGAGACGACCGAGACGCCGGGCTTGGTCTTGATGATCTCGAACGCCGGCCGGATCGTGTGGGCGGTGGTGTGCGCGGCGCCCGACACCATGCCGTCGGCCAGGCCCAGGTGCACCATCAGCGTGCCGAAGTACGACACGTCGGTGACGGTGTCGGCGGCCTTCCCGAACGTGACGCCCTTGTGGGCGCGGAGCCGCGCATACTCGTCGGCGAACCGGTGCACGTGGGGGGCGTCGAAGGGCGAGAGCACCTGCGCGTCCTGGATGTCGATGCCGAGTTCGATCGCGCGCGCCCGCACCTCGAACGGCTCGCCGAGGATCGTGAGGTCCGCGATGCCGCGCTTGAGCACCGTCGCCGCCGCGCGCAGCACCCGGTCGTCGCCGCCCTCGGGGAGCACGATGCGCTTGCGATCCGATCGGGCGCGCTCGATGAGCTGGTATTCGAACATGAGCGGCGTGACGACGGTGGCGCGGGCGACGCCGACCAGCCGCAGCAGCTCGTCGGTGTCGACGTTCTGCTCGAACATCGTCAGAGCCGTGTCGTAGCGGCGCTTCGAGTCGGCGGCCAGTCGCCCGCGCGTGTTCATGATGCGCACGGCCGTCTCGTAGGTGCCGAACTCGGTCGCGACGATCGGCAGCTTCGACCCCAGGCCCTCGAGCAGCCGCGTGATCGGCTCGGGCAGCTCGAAGCCGCCGTTGAGCACGATGCCCGCCAGCGAGGGGAACGTGCCCGAGGAGTTGGCCAGCAGCGTCGCCAGCAGCACCTCCGAGCGGTCACCGGGGATCACGACCACCGCACCCTCGAACAGGCGCGGGAGCACGTTGACCATCGACATCCCCGCCACCACGACGCCGAGAGCCTCGCGCGTGAGGAGGTCGGGGTCTCCGGAGAGAAGCTCGCCGTCGACCGAGCGCATGACGCCGCGCATCGAGGGGGCGACGAGGAACCGGTCCTCGGGGATCGCCCAGACCGGCACGTTCCCGCGCGCGCCGCGCGCCTCGGCGACGACGCGCGAGATCTCGCCGACGGTCGCCTCGATCGCGTCGCCGTCGGCGCGGTTCGCGATGACGGCGAACAGCTCGGCGCGGCCGTGGGCGAGTTCGGTGAGGGCGAGGTCGGCGATCTGACCCATCTGCGCGGGGGTGCGCGCGACGGTGGAGCCCAACTGCTCGGGCTGGCCCTGCGAGGCCCGCCCGCCGAGCACCAGCAGCACCGGGGTGCCGAGGTTGGCGGCGATGCGGGCGTTGTAGCCGAGTTCGGCGGGGCTGCCGACGTCGGTGTAGTCGCTGCCGAGCACCACGACCGCGTCGCACTGCGCCTCGACGGCCTTGAAGCGCTCGACGATGGTGGCCAGCGCCGCCTCGGGGTCGTGCCGCACGTCGTCGTAGCTGACGCCGATGCACTCGTCGTAGGCGAGATCGACGTTGTCGTGGTCGAGCAGCATCTCCAGCACGTAGTCGCGTTCCACGGTCGACCGGGAGATGGCCCGGAACACCCCTACGCGCGGGGTCGCGAGGCTGAGCGCGTTGAGCACGCCCAGCGCGACCGTGGACTTCCCGGAGTGACCTTCTGCCGAGGTGATGAAGATGCTCTGCGCCACGGCACCACACTATTGAAGAGGGCGACGCCCCGGCCAGAGGCCCGGTGAAGAGGGCGACGCCCCGGCCAGAGGCCCGGCGGCGGCGGCGCAGCGCTGCGCTCCCGCCGGAAAAGTAAGACTCTCCGCGAACCCGGCAGAGCCCGGTTACCCTTGCTACGTTTCCGTCCTGGGGGAGTTGGCCTGGATGCCGCCTCGCGGAGAGCTGTCCCCAGTCTAACCCGCTCCCCCGGCAGCGCCGAATCAGCCGCTGAGAGGCACGATGCGCGGGGCGGCCCCGCTCTCGGCGATCACCAGCGCCCGCACGGTCGCGACGGACCGGAGCCGTTCGACGAGTGCATCCACGTCGGCCTCGCCCACCTGCCCCTGGCCGGCGGCCGCCTGCCACACCGTGACCTTCGCTCCGAGGGCCGCGCGCAGACGAGCCGCCGCGTCGGCGGCATCCCCCTCGCTCACCAGGATCACCTGCGCGACCACGGACGCGGGGGCTGCCCCTGCGGGCGCGGCGGCGCGGACGAGTGCGCGATCGCGCCGCCACACGGCGAAGTGGTACGCGAAGACGGCGGCGGTGGCGCTCAGCAGACCCAGCGGCGCGCGCACGCGTTCGACGAGTCCGCGCGCTCCGGACGCGCCGAGGAAGAAGTCGAAGACGCGGAAGCCGATCAGCAGCAGCGTCACGATCGCGACGACCGCGCTCACCCCGAAGATCACCACGAGGTACACCCGGCGCCCGGTGTCGGCCGCCTCGACGACGGTCGCGCTGCGCTCGGGATGCCACGCCAGCCACCACACCGGGAAGCCGACGACCAGGGCGCTGAGCCCACCCAGCAGGAGGCTCCGCGGGTCGCCGGCGACGAGGGTCGCGGGGATCGTCGCGAGCAGCGCGTTCACCACCACCCCGAAGCCGCTCGCCGCGCCCACCAGCGCGACGGCAGCCAGCACCAGTCGCGCGGCCCGGGACACGGGCTCCGGCCGCGTGGCGACGACGGCGTGGTGGGAGGCCCACACGAGGCCCGCGACCAGCGCCGTGGCCACGGCGGTGTCCAGCGGCGCGAGCACCTCCGCGCGAGGGGCCGGATCGGCCACCAGCCGCAGGAGGACCCACAGGATCGTGCCGGCGGCGAACAGCGTCGCCGCCGCCGCGGCCCCGGTGATCACGACGAGGATCACCGAGGCGAACGGGCCGCGCGCGACGCGGCCGCCGTCGACGTGCCAGTGCCACCACCAGGCGAGGATGCCCAGCCCCGCCCACACCAGCGCCTGGAGCAGGCCCACGATCGGCGCGGCATCCTCGACCAGCAGCGCACCCCGGTCGACCAGAGCCGCCGAGACGATCGTCGAGATCGCCCCGACAGCGCCGAGGGCGCCCAGCACCACCCCGTAGGCGCCGCCCAGCAGGGTGGGCAGGGTGCTCAGCCGGGTCGGCGCGATCGCCGGCGTGCGGCGCATCCACGTGTGCCAGACCCAGACGCCGGACCAGACCAGGCCGTACGCGACGGAGGCGGGCGCCCATCGCCCGTCGATGCCGGCCGCCGCGGCGTCGGCCAGCTCGACGGTGGCCCCGATGAGGGCGGTGAGCGTCATGGCCGTGAGGTAGAGCGCCCACACCAGCGACGCCCGCTCGCCGGGGTCGAGGGCCAGCCGACGACGCTGCCACCACCACAGCAGGCCGGCCAGGGGCACGCCGACGAGCGCGAAGGCGAGCGAGCGCGCCAGATCGGTGTCGGAGGTCGCCAGCACGCGGGCGAGACCGAGCGCGCGGGCGAGCAGCCCGCCCACCCCCACCGCGGCGATCACGATGAGCGCGAACAGGATCGCGAAGACGAGGATGCGCCGCAGCGCCGTCTGGCCGCGTGACGCCGTCGACGCCGGCGGCGCCGCAGGTGGGGTGTCCGCCATCAGAACGGCCCGGTCCCCGCGCAGACGGTGAGCTCCCACGGGGTGGTGGCGATCAGCCAGCCGTCTCCCGAGCGGTCGAGGTCGAACACGCCGTCGGACTCGAACTCGCTCGTGCCCAGCGGGCCGGAGCCGAAGCCGCTCGTGATGCGCACCGACACGCGCGCCGAGTCGTCCCGCTCCACCGTGTCGATGAGCGTCACCCGCACCGCCCCGTCGATCGGCTCGACACGGTCGCACGGATCGGCGGCGTCCTCGACGAGATACGATCGCGCGCCGTCGATGTCGCCGTCGATCACCGCCTGGGCGTATCTCTGCACGACGCCCTCCGGCGTCGCGGGGTCGCGCTGCGCCGGGTCGCCCCCGGCGAAGACCGCGACGATCGCGACCACGACGACGGCCACGATGGCGACCAGAATGCCGATGATCAACGCGCGCGACCTCTTCGTCTGCTCGCTCATGGGCCCATGATGCCGCACTCCCGCGGAATCCCGGCGGAATCCCAGGCCCGCGTCCGCCGCGCCGTTGGTAGTGTCGAACGCGTGGGCGACGGCGCCCGCACCGCTGGACGAAGGCTCCCCGCCCCCGACGGCAGCCTGAGGAGGTCGCATGACGGACACCGCGATGACCGATGCCGTGCCGGGCGCGCCCGACACCGATGCCGCGCCGCTGAGCGGGGAGGATTTCACCCGGCTCACCGACGGGATCCTGGCCTCGGTCTCCCGCGTGATCGATGGCAAGCCGGGCGCGGTCCGCTCGGCGCTGGTGTGCCTCCTCGCCGAGGGGCATCTGCTGATCGAAGACGTCCCTGGCGTCGGGAAGACGATGCTCGCGCGAGCGCTCGCGGCCTCCGTGGATGCCACGGTGCGTCGCATCCAATTCACCCCCGACCTGCTCCCGGGCGATGTCACCGGCGTCTCGGTGTTCAACCCGGTCGAGCGGGAGTTCGAGTTCAAGCGCGGCGCGATCTTCGCCAACATCGTCATCGCCGACGAGATCAACCGCTCCTCCCCCAAGACCCAGTCGGCGCTGCTGGAGGCGATGGAGGAGCAGCAGGTCACCGTCGACGGACGCACCCATGAGCTGCCGGCGCCGTTCCTCGTGGTCGCGACGCAGAACCCGCTCGAGATGGAGGGCACGTACGCCCTCCCCGAGGCCCAGCGCGACCGTTTCATGATGCGACTGTCGATGGGATACCCGGATGCCGCGGCCGAGGCGCTCATGCTGCGCCAGCGCGAGACCTCCAACCCGCTCGACCAGATCACCCCCGTCGTCTCCGGCGCGCAGGTGACGGCGCTGATCGCGTGGGCGCGCGCCGTGCACGTCGCCCCGGCGATCGAGGAGTACGCGGTCGCTCTCGCGCACGCGACCCGCACGCATGCCGACCTGCGTTTGGGGGCGAGCCCGCGGGCGACGCTCCAGCTCATCCGGGCGGCGAAGGTGTGGGCGGCTCTCGACGGACGCGGGTACGTGATCCCGGACGACATCACCGCGCTGCTGTCCCCGGTGTTCGCGCACCGGCTGATCCCGACGCGCACCGCAGGCGGCGCACGCGCGCGCAGCGGTGCGGATGCGGTCGCCGGCATCCTGCAGCGGATCGCCGGCGGCGTGCGGGTGCCGATCGCCTCGCGTCCCTGAGCCGGAGCCCGATATGCGACGCCTGTGGCCGTTCACCCCCCGGGGCACCGGTGCGCTCGTGCTGGCCGTCGGCTGCTTCATCGGCGCCGGCGAGCTCGGCCTGGTCGAGCTGGTCTACTTCGGCATCCTGCTGCTGGCCGTGGTCGCCACGAGCTTCGCGACCCTCTACTTCGCCCAGCGCACCGAGAGCGTCGAGCGATCGCTCTCCCCCGACACCGTCAGCGTCGGCCGCGAATCCCGCGTGATCGTGCAGGTCGGCGCGCGCAGCGCGCTGCCGACCGCCTCGGGCACGTGGCGCGACGCGCTCCCGCACGGGCTGGACGGGGTCGCCCGCGGCGTCTTCCCGGCGCTCGGCTCCGGGTTCCGGGGTGCCGATCGCACGGTCGAACTCGAATACACCGTGACGGGGCAGCGCCGCGGCATCCACTCGGTCGGTCCGCTCTCGGTCTCGACGATCGATCCGTTCGGACTGGTCAAGCGCACGACCGTCTTCCCGCAGCGCACGCGGGTGACCGTCGCCCCCGCGGTGGTCGAGCTGTCGCCGGTGTCCGACCTCGCCGGGGAGACCGGCGGCATGCTGCACGTGACCAACGAGCAACTCGGCCAGGGCAGCGACAACCTCACCCCGCGCGCCTACGTGCCCGGAGACTCGATGCGGCGCATCCACTGGCGGGCGACCGCGCACCGCGACGAGCTGATGGTGCGCCAGGAGGAGCAGGAGTCGACTCCCGAGGCGACGGTCGTGCTCGACCGGGGCGCCCTGCGCTGGTCTCCCGAGGCGCTGCACGCCCCGGGCGTCGACCCGGGTTTCGAGGCCGGCGTGGCGGCGTGCGTGTCGGTGGTGGCCCGCCTCGTGCGCGACGGCTACTCGGTCGAGGTGGCCGACAGCGACGGCACCCTCATGGCCGATCCGATCGAGGGCAGCGACATCGCCGAGGTCGAGGCGTTCGTCACCGCGTGCGCGACCGTGACGACCCGCCGCGACGACACGCTCGCGCGGCTGCCGCACGTGTTCGCGGGCACCATCACCGGTCCCGTCGTCGTGATCCTCGGCCGCTTCGACGCCGCCGACGCCGATCTGCTCGCTCCGCTCGCCCATCACACGACCTTTCCGCTGCTGCTGGCGGTCTCCCCCACCAGCGATGCGCTCGAGCGCGCCGCGGCGCACGGATGGCGCGCGGGGAGGCTGGATCCGGATGCCGACCTCGCGATCGTGTGGGCCGACACGGTGGATCGGGGGGTGAGCCATGTCGTCCGCTGACACCGGCACGATCCGCGTGCGCGCCGGCGACGCCGCGCCCGGGCCCGGCCGCCTCGCGCGCGGCGCCGGCGCCCGCTCCGGCCGTCCGGCACGCGGGGCACGCCGGAGCGGTCAGCTGATGCTCGCGATCGGCGTGTTCGCGGCGATGGCCTCCACGCTTCTTCCCCTCGTGCGTGTCATCGAGCCGGGGGTGTGGCTGCTGGGCGCGGTCGTGCTGGTGGCGGCGATCCTCGTGACCGGCTACATCGCGCGCTCCTTCCGCCTTCCCGCCGTGGCGGTGTCGCTGCTGGAGACCGCGGTCTGGGTCGTCTTCGTCACGATCGTCTTCCTGCGCGAGACCGCGCTGCTCGGCATCCTCCCGACTCCCGACACCGTGCGCGCGGTGCCGGGGATGATCGAGAGCGCGATGAACGACATCGTCACCGGCGTCGCGCCGCTGGAGGCGGGAGCCGATCTCGGGCTGATGATCGTGGGGGCCGTCGGCATCCTGACGATCATCATCGACCACGTCGTGATCACCGCGCGCATGCCGATGCTCGCCGCCGTCGCCCTGGTGGCCGTGTCGCTGATCCCGGCGATCGCGGTGCCGCTGGAGCCCGACGTGCCCGCGTTCGTGCTGCTGGCGGCATCCATCCTCTTCCTCGTGCGCGCCGAGACGGCCTCCCGCGAGACGGACGCCGAGACGGAGGTCGAGCGCGACGAGCCCGCTCCGCGCCCGTCGGGCGTGGCCGCCACCGCGCTCGGCATCGGCGCCGTCGGCGTCGTCGTCGCCCTCGCGCTCACGCCCGCGCTGCCGCAGCCGGTGATCCGCGCGGGGTCCAGCGAGTTCGGCACCGGCATCGGCCTGGATGCCACGCTGCAGCTCGGCAGCGACCTGCGGCGTCCGCGCGAGGTGGAGATCATGCTCGTGCGATCCAGCGCCCCGGTGCCCCAGTACCTGCGCGCGGCGACACTGTCGGCCTTCGACGGCGAGATCTGGCGCCCCGACGAGCCGCGCACGGTGCAGCTGGACGGCCTCGCCGACATCGCCCGCGTCGGCGTCGACGACGACATCCCCTTCGTCGACTACACGACGTCGGTGCAGATCACGAACCTCGTCTCCGAGTACCTGCCGGTCACCTACCCGGCGGTCGGCGTGGAGGGACTGGACGGACAGTGGGCGGCCGCGCCCTACAACCGCACGGTGCTCTCACAGGGGGGCGGCACGCAAGGGCAGACGTACGAGGTCATGACCCAGGTGCCGCGACCGTCGCTGGAGCAGATCCGCCAGAGCGATGCCGCGCTGTCGGACCCGCTCAACGACAGCACCCAGCTGCCGGGCGACCTGCCTCCGGTGATCGCCGAGCTCGCCGCCACGGTGACGGCCGAGGCCACGACCGACTACGACCGGGCGATCGCCCTGCAGCGCTGGTTCCGGTCGAACCAGTTCGAGTACTCGCTCGAAGCGCCCGTCGACGATGGCTTCGACGGCAGCGGCGCCGAGGCGATCGCCCAGTTCCTCGACGTGCGGGAGGGGTACTGCATCCACTTCGCGGCGGCCTTCGCCCTGATGGCGCGCACCCTCGAGATGCCCAGCCGCATCGTCGTCGGGTACCTGCCGGGTGTCGCCACGGCGACCACCGTCGATGCGCAGACCGTCTACTCCGTGTCGACGTCGCGCTCGCACGCGTGGCCCGAGGTGTACTTCGACGGCATCGGCTGGATCGGCTTCGAGCCGACCAACAGCCTCGGCACCCCCACGGCCTTCAGCTCCGCCCAGACGGGGCCGGGAGGACAGCAGGACCCCAACTCCCCGACCGCCGGGCCGACCACCGGGCCGACCTCCACCGCCACGCTCTCCCCCGAGCAGCTCGAGGAGCAGCAGGCCCAGGGGCTGGGCTCGGGCACCGACGAGACGACCACCGCGTGGCCGGCGATCGGCGCCGCCCTCGCCGTGCTGCTGGTGCTGTCGCTGCCCGCATTGCTGCGAGAACTGCGCCGCCGCCGTCAGCTCGAGCAGACGCGGCAGGGCGATGTGATGGCCGCGTGGACCCTGGTGCAGGACGCCGCCGTCGACCTCGGGATCCCCGTGCCCGCCAGCGACAGCCCGCGCGCCTTCGGATCACGACTCGTCGGAGAGTACGGCGCCCCCGCCGAGGCCGTCTCCCTGCTGGTCGAGTCGGTCGAGCGCGCGAGCTACGCCCCGTGGGGGTCGCAGTTCTGGCAGGGCGACGCGGTCGCGAAGGCCGCCGAGCAGGTCGCCGCGGCCGTGATGGCCGGCGAGAGCCGCGCACGCCGGCTGCTCGCGCTCACCGTGCCGCGGTCGCTGATCATCCGGCCGGGCAGCGTGTACGCCGCCACCGCCCACGCCGGCGAGCACCCGGTGCACGTGTCGCGCCCCTGAGCGCGGCGCCGGCCGCGGCGCGCACGGCACCCCGCCGGCCGGCGCGCCGGCCGGAACCGCGAGAGTGCATCCAGGGGACGAGTTCGCGACGGTGGATCCGCCGCTCGTCCCCCAGATGCACTCTCAGCGGGAGGGATGGCCCTGCGAGATCAGTCGCGCGAGCCGGTGGATGCCAGCGCCGGCGCGTCCTCCGCCACCGCGGCCTCGTCGGCGGGAGCAGCCTCGTCGGCGGGAGCAGCGTCGACGACCGCGTCGCTGTCGTCGCTGTCATCGCTGTCGTCGCTGTCATCGGCGAAGGGCACGTCGCCGCGCTCGGCGTTGTACAGCGTCTCGTCGAGGATGCCCTCGCGCTTGGCGACGATCGTCGGCACGAGCGCCTGACCTGCGACGTTGACCGCGGTGCGGCCCATGTCGAGGATCGGGTCGATCGCCAGGAGCAGGCCGACGCCCGCGAGCGGCAGGCCCAGGGTCGACAGCGTGAGCGTGAGCATGACGGTCGCACCGGTGGTTCCCGCGGTGGCGGCGGAGCCGACGACCGAGACGAGCGCGATGAGCAGGTACTGCCAGATGTCGAGGTCGATGCCGAAGAACTGGGCGACGAAGATCGCGGCGATCGCCGGGTAGATGGCGGCGCAGCCGTCCATCTTGGTGGTGGCGCCCAGCGGCACGGCGAACGACGCGTACTCGCGCGGCACGCCGAGGTTGCGCTCGGTGACGCGCTCGGTGAGGGGCAGCGTGCCGATCGACGAACGGCTCACGAACGCGAGCTGCACCGCCGGCCACACGCCCGTGAAGTACTGGCGGATCGACAGGCCGTGCGCGCGCACGAGGATCGGGTACACGACGAACAGCACGAGCGCGAGGCCGATGTAGACGGCGATCGCAAACCACGCGAGGGTGGTGAGCTTCTCCCAGCCGTACTTGACGACGGCGGCGCCGATGAGGCCGAGCGTGCCGATGGGCGCGATGCGGATGATCCACCACAGCACGCGCTGGATCACCTTCAGGGACGATTCGGTGAAGCTCACGAACGGCTCGGCGCGACGGCCGAGCTTGAGGGTCGCGATGCCCACCGCCACCGCGATGACGATGACCTGCAGCACGTTGAAGCCGACGGTGGATGCCGCGGCCCCGGTCTCCGGGTTGATCGAGGTCGACACCGTCAGGCCGAGGAAGTTCTGCGGCACGAGGCCGATGAGGAAGTTCCACCACGTGCCGACCGTGTACGGGTCGCCCGGGGTGAGGGCGGCCTGATCCACGCGCGCGCCAGGCTGGATCACGACGCCGAGCACGATGCCGATCGTCACCGCGATGAGGGCGGTGATGCCGAACCAGAGCAGCGTCTGGCCCGCGAGGCGCGCGGCGTTGGTGACCCGGCTCAGCTGCGCGATGCTCGCGACGATCGCGGTGAAGATGAGCGGGACGACCGCGACCTTCAGCAGGGTGACGTAGGAGCTGCCGATCGTGTCGAGCGTCGCGGCGAGGCCGTTGGGGGTGCCGTCTTCGTTGGCCCCAAGGCTGCGGGCGAAGAGGCCGAGAAGGACCCCGACGACGAGAGCCGCGGTGATCTGGAAGCCGAACGAGGTGTACCAGCGGCGCGGCTTCTTGGTGCCGGCACGCTGCGGGAGTGCGGTGGAGCTCATGGTTCTTTCTGGGGTCTCGGCGCGGGGCCGGGCGGAGCGTGATCACCGTGATGAGGCGACCCGGTCGAGGCTAAGCCGAATGGTGAACCCGACGCCTCGATGTGACGCGGAATGACAACCGCCGGGCTCCCGGGGTTCATTCCCGATTTCCGCGAATTGTTGCGCGAGCGTGCTCGGTTCGGGGACACGGCTCGGCTCAGGTAGACTGTCCCGCGGCCCATGTGGCCCTGGAGGATTCGCCTAGTGGCCTATGGCGCACGCTTGGAAAGCGTGTTGGGTGCAAGCCCTCAGGGGTTCGAATCCCCTATCCTCCGCCAGATGTCCTGAGTCGCGACATCGTTTACACGATGTTGCGACTCAGGGCTTTTTTGTTGGGTTCGTGGTGTTGACGGTGACGGCGTGCTGGTGAGTCGGGTCATCGTTGACGGGCGTTCTCATTGCTTTCGGGGCTGGTAGTTCCGGGTCGGGTCGATGGTGTGTTCGGCGATGATCTCGCCGGTGTTCATGTCGCTGACGGAGACTTCGCGGTCTTTGATGAGCATGAGCACGGGTGTGCCGGCGTGGGCTTTCCCGACGCCGAGGTGGCGGAGTGTGCCGGCGTATCGGACGGTGAGCTTTCCGTGCTGGTCGACTTTGTCGGTGCGGGTCCGCCACTCGGAGGTGGGCTTGCCGTTCGGGGTTGCTTTCGGGAGGGCCTGTAGGCCTGCTCCGGGGTGCGGCGGTTGAGAGAGCGGTGTGGGCGGGCGGTGTTGTACCAGGTGCGGAACTCGTCCAGCAGGGTCTGCAGATGCTCGATGGTGTCGGGTAGCGGGCGGGCGGCGAGCCAGCGTTTCAGGGTCTGGTGGAAGCGTTCGATCTTCCCCTGGGTCTGCGGGTGTCCGGGGCGGCCGTTCTTCTGGGTGATGTGGTGCGCGGCGATCAGTTTCTCGAACCCGCCGCGGGCGCCTTTGTGGCGGGCGAGGCGGGTGGTGAATACCAGTCCGTTATCGGTCAGTGTTGACGCGGGCGGGCCGTATCGGCTGATCAGGTCGGTCATCGCGGTGACGACCATCGGGCCGGTGAACGCGGCTGCGGCGTGGATGGTGAGGAGGTAGCGGGCATGGTCGTCGAGGAAGTCGAGGATCTCGACCCGGATACCGGTGGACAGGTGCCAGTGGGTGATGTCGGCCTGCCAGCACTCGTTGGGCAGATCTGCTTCGAACCGGATGTATGAGGAGCGGGGGCGTTTCTCGGGTGCGGGGGTGATGAGGCCCGCGGTGTGCAGGATGCGGCGGATCGTCGCGGTTGACGGCCCGTGGTGGCCCTCTTGTTCGAGGTGCCATGCGATCGTCGCCGGTCCCGCGTCCGCGCCCGATCTGACCAGCTCGTGTCGCAGCTCGATGACGCGGGTGACCACCGCGTCGGGTGTCGCGCCGGGGCGGGTCTTCGGCGCCCGCGACCGGGGTGTGACACCGTCGGGGCCGTCCGCGTCGTAGCGGCGGACGAGGACGTGCACCCATTGCCGGGTGACTCCGTATCGGGCGGCGGCTTCCGCGTGCGTCAGGCCCTGGTCGCGGACAGCACGGACGATGACAAGATTCTTCGGCTTCACCACCGCATCGTCCCGACGCCGGGGCGTCAACGATGACGCGACTCACCCGTCAACGATCACGACGTCGGTGGTGTCAACGATGTCCCGACTCACGTGTCAACGATCACGAGCCCGATCCACGCGAACAGGCGTCAACGATGTCCTGAAACCAGACACCCTATCCTCCGCCAGATTTCCCCCGTGTCCCCAAGGGATCCGTATCCGTGCAGTGCGCGTAGACGGGCGTCGCGGGCGAGCTTCGGCTGTGCGGCCGATGTGCAGTTCATCGCCCGGATCGTTGGCGCGGGCGACCCGGCCCTAACCGTCGGCGTCTTCGAGGCGGAAGCCGACTTTGAGCGTCACTTGGAAGTGATGGATGGCGCCGTCCTCGAGATGTCCCCGCGTCGACACCACCTCGAACCAATCGATGTGGCGAAGCGTCTGTGACGCTCGCTCTATCCCGTTGCGGATGGCTGCGTCCGTTCCGTCCGGCGAGGTCCCGACGATCTCTGTCACGCGATAGGTGTGGTTGGTCATCGTTGATCACTCCATCCGGTCGAGCCGCCTCACGCTGCCTCGAACCTACGCGACGGCGCACGAATGTTCTACGGGTGCGCGGGGCCCTCGACTTCTCGTGCAGACCTTGACCTTGGAGATGCGTCGACCGGTGCGCCGACGTGGTCCGCAACGTGTGCGCCGGGCACAGATCGCCGGCTCCGCGGGTTCGACCCGCGGAGCCGGCGATCTGTCGGCTGCTACTTGGCGGCCTGCTTGATCAGGGCGATCACCGAGAGGGGCTTGCTGATCATCGGCACGTGCGAGGTGTTCACCTCGACCGTGGTCGCGCCTGCGCGTTCTGCCATCGCGCGTTCGGCCTCTGGCGGGATGATGCGGTCCTGCTTGGCGACCATGTACCAGCTCGGAATGCTCTCCCACGCCGGCGGCCCCGAGGGCGTGACGAGCGAGGCGAAGGAACCGGGGCGCTGCGAGGCGGCCATCGTCTTCGCCAACGGCTTGGGGACGTCCTGAGCGAACAGCTCCGGGAACACTGCCGGGTCGATGTAGGCGTCGGCGTCGTTCTCGGATGCACCGGGGAACGGACGGATGACGAGGTGCTCGGTGACCTCGGAGTGTCCGCCGCCGAGCCCGTTCGCCGCAGCGACGGATTCGCCTTCGGCCAGGGCGTAGGCCGCGATGTAGACGAGCGACTTCACGTTGGGGTTGCCCGTGGCGGCGTTCGTGATGAGTGCACCGCCGTAGGAGTGTCCGACGAGCACGACGGGTCCTTCGATCGTGGTGAGGAAGTCGCGCAGGTAGTCGCTGTCGAACTGGATGCCGCGCAAGGGGTTGGAGAAGGCGATGACCGGGTAGCCGCCGGCTTGGAGGGCGGGGGCTACGAGGTTCCATCCGCTGGAGTCGGCGAACGCGCCGTGCACGAGGACGATCGTGGGCTTGGGCGTGCCGGACCCAGTGGTTGCGCTGGGACCTGCAGTGGCGGGGGTGGCGATTCCCGTGACCACGGCGAACGAAACGATAGCGGCGGCGGCGAGGCCCAGCAGGCCTCTGCCCTTTCGATTGATCATGATGTTTCCTTTCGGTGTGCGGTGGTGCAGGGTTCTGTGTGCGTTCGGATCACCCGGCGGCGGCGGACCGCGTTTGCCGCGCGTGACTGACAGCCCAATCGAGCGCGTAGTCGGCGACCTCCTCCCAGCCGTCCTGACTGACGATGCGGTGGGACCGGCCCGGGAACTCGATCCGCTCCACGATCGAAGGTCCGGCCGCGTATCGCTGGAGGAGGGCCTTCTGGATCGCCGGCGGTGCGACATGATCGATCCCCCCGGAGATCAACAGCAGCGGCGCCCGGTCGGGCTTGCGGAAGTCGATGCGTGTGATTCCGGACTTCGGCCTCGGCAGCGACAGCACGCCCTCGAAGAACACCCGGTTCACGGAGTTCACGGCGCTCTTGTCCCATTCGATGTCGGATGCTGCACGGGGGAGGTCGTTTCCGAAGGTGTAGTGAAAGTGGCTCTTGCTGATGGCGTTCGCCTTGCCCTTCCGAAACGGGTTCGAGAGGATCGGGAGCCCCGTGCGAAGCGTCGAGAACGGCAGGGAGAGGACACCGGCCGGCTGTCCGGGCTCGACACCCACCCCGGCGACGCCCAGACCGCGGTCGAGAAGCATCTGGGTGAAGATCCCGCCGAACGAGTGGCCCATGATGATCGGCGCTTCAGGCAGCGCCCGGATGATGCGGTCGTAGGAATCGACGATCTCGGTGATGGAGAGGTTCTCCAGCGCACTCGGATCACGGCGGACGTCGGCGGGAGTGCGGTCGTCGATTCCGGGCCACCCCGGCGCGAGTACTTCGTGACCTCGTGCACGGAAGCGCTCCGCCCACGTGTCCCAGCTCGAGGGCGTCATCCATAGGCCATGCACCAGGACGATCGGCGGAGGTGCGGTGTCGCGGCGGTCTTCGCTCATGGTCTGGGTCTCCGTTTCGTGTTGTCAGCGCTCGACGAACGCGAGGATGTCGGCATGGAGGCGTTCCCGGTCGGTGTCGGGGAGCCCGTGCGGGCGTCCCTCGTAGACGAGGAGTTCGGCATCGGCGATGCCCTCGGCGGAGAGCTTGCCGCTGAGCTCGAACGGGACGATCTGGTCGTCGTCGCCATGGATCACGAGGGTCGGGACATCGACCTTGGCGAGGTCTGGCCGGAAGTCGGTGGCGGAGAACGCGGCGATGCACTCGTAGGCGTTGCGGGTGCCGGATGCCAGACCCTGCAGCCAGAACGCGTCCCGGGTTCCCTGCGGCACGTCGCCGGCACGGTTGTTCCCGAAGAACGGACCGTCGGCGAGATCCCGGTACAGCTGCGATCGGTTGTGCGCTTCGCCCGCGCGGATCCCGTCGAACACGTCGATGGGAAGTGCGTGCGGATTGTCGTCTGTCCGGAGCATCAGCGGTGGAACCGCCGACACGAGGATGAGCTTCGCGACGCGCGCCGAGCCGTGGCGCGCGACGTAGTGGAGCACCTCGCCGCCGCCTGTCGAGTGGCCGACAAGGGTCACGCTCTCCAGGTCGAGGTGGTTGATGAGGCACGCGAGGTCGTCGGCATACGTGTCCATGTCGTTGCCGCTCCAGGTCTGGGTGGACTTGCCGTGCCCGCGCCGGTCGTGCGCGATCGCGCGGTGCCCGTGCTCGGCGAGGAACAGGGCCGCCGACTCCCAGGCGTCGGAGTTCAGAGGCCAGCCGTGGCTGAGCAGCACGGGAGCTCCGTCGCCTCCCCAGTCCTTGTAGAAGATCTCGGTTCCATCGTCTGTGGTCACGAACGGCATGGCGCCTCCTTCATCGGTTGGCGACATCGTCGCGGGCCCGGCGGGTGGCGCGCACCACGTGAACCACGTAGTCCGCCACGGCACCGATGCGCCGCCCACGCCACGCGGTCCGGCAGATTCGCACTTCCATAGGTTGCCGACTCCTCGATAATGTGCACTCATCGACAACGATCTGGCGCTGCTCGGGCGGTACGCGGAGACCGAACGGCTCCGCGTGCTGTTCGCGGGCGCGAGGAACCAGGCGGGCGGCGCACTGCTCATCACCGGTGACCCGGGAATCGGCAAGACCACACTCGTGGAAGCCGCCCTGAGCGAGCAGCACGGACTCCGGGTCCTGCGCACACAGGGTGTCGAGGTGGAATCCGCGATCGCGTACGGCGCCCTCCAACGGCTCGGCCTGCCGCTCATCGAATACGTCGATGAGCTCCCGCCGGCGCAGCAGACCGCGTTGCGGATCGCAGCGGGGGTCGAACAGGGGCTGCCGCCCCAGCCGGCGCTCGTGGGGCTGGGGTTCCTCAGCCTGCTCGCACGGGCGGGAACCGACCAGCCGACCGTCTGCGTGATCGATGACGCACAGCACGCAGACGCCGAGTCGCTGCTCGCACTCGGATTCGTCGCGCGGAGGCTCACCGCCGAGCGCGCCGGCATCGTGATCGCCGCCCGCATGGACGACGCGGTCGACGGCGCCCTGGCCGGCGTACCTCGTCTCGAGTTGGGCGGCTTGGACCCGGAATCCGGCTCCGCACTGATTCGCGGGGCGACAAGAGGAGTCCTCGATCACACCGTGGCTGCCGACTACGTCGCATACACGGCGGGGAATCCGCTCGCGCTGCGAGAGCTCGCCGTGGAATGGTCGGCGGAGGAGCTCACCGCGACCGCGATCTCCCACTCGCCGATTCCGATCGGTCGCCGACTCGAGCAGATCTACGCGCGCCGGCTGCGGGAGCTTCCCGAAGCCAGCAGGCAATGGCTTCTCATCGCCGCGGCCGAGTCGAGCGGTGATATCGGCGCGGTCGGCGCCGCCGCCGACGCGCTCGGCATCCCCGCCGACGCCTCTGCAGAGGCCGAGCGCATCGACTTCGTGCGTACCCGCGACAGAATCCGCTTCCGGCATCCGCTCATCCGCTCAGCCGTCTACGCCGACGCCACCGGCGCAGACAGAAGGAGAGCGCACCACGCGCTCGGCGACCACGCCAGATCGCACGGCCGGCCCGAGATCGCGGCCTACCACGCGGCGGCCGCAGTCGACAGGCCCGACGACGACGTCGCCGCGGAACTCTCCGCGGCAGCCGACACCGCCGGTGCGCGCGGTGGCATGCTCTCGCGCGCGCACCTGCTCGCCCGCGCCGCCTCGCTGTCGACCACGATCGGCGATCGCAGCGAGCGATCCGTGGCGGCCGCCGAGGCCGCCCTCAGCGCGGGCGCTGCGCGACTTGCCGTACAGCTGCTCGACCGAGTCGACGAAGCCACCCTCAACGACGTCGGCAGAGGCCGCAAGCTCATCGTCGAGGCGATGTCGGGATTGTTCCTGTCCGACCCGGAGGGTCTTCGGGGCGGCCTCGGGAAGCTGATCGCCGCGGCCGATCTCGTGAGCGAGCTGGCGCCTGACCTGTCCCGCCAGACGCTGCTGCTCGCCCTCAACTCGGCCACCGTCACGGAGGAGCAGGCCGTCGGCGCCGACATTCGAGATCTCGGACTCCGGATGAGGGCCGCTTCCGACGGCGAAGACATCACCGCGATACTGCTCCGCGCGGTGAGCGCGTTCATCCTCGATGACTACCCGATCGCGGCGCCCCTGCTCCGGGAAGCGCTCGACGCGCTGCTCGGCGGAATGGGCGAGGAGCTCAACGGCCTCGCCTTCTATGTGACCATCCCGTGCGTCGCGCTCTGGGACTGGCAGGCCGCGTCCGAAATGCTCCTGCGCGCGGCGCGAGTCGGTCGGATCGCCGGCGCACTGCGCGACGTCGACGCTTGTCTGTGGATCCTCAGCGCAGTCGAGATGAGCAGGATGAACCCCACGGCCGCAGCCGGATACATCGAGCAATCTGCGGAGCTCCGACGCGCGCTCGGGGTGATCGACGAGCAGGCGGTGAACGCGGGGCTGCTCGCCTGGCAGGGCACACCGCCGGCGGTCGTCGAGCAGATCACCCACGCGATTCACGAAGCGGGGTGGGGAGGCATCTCCCGCATGGCCACCGGTGCGATCGCGATCAACGAGATCGCCGCCGGAGCGTACGAGGCGGCGTTCGAGCGCCTTTCGCCGCTCGTGCGCCACCCGTTCCTTCAAGCGAGCTTTCACCACATCCCCGAGTACATCGAGGCTGCCGCCCGAAGCGGAAACCGTTCATCGGCCCACTGGGCGCTCGCGAAGCTGGAGTCCTACGCCGATGCGAGCGGCTCCGTCGTCGCGCGCGGGCTGCGAGACCGATCGCGCGCCCTGCTCGCCGACGATCAGAGCGCTGAGCAGCACTACCTCTCCGCCATCGACACGCTCGTCGGCGACCACGACGGCGACGGCGCCCGCGCCCGCCTGCTCTACGGAGAATGGCTGCGTCGTGTGCGGCGCAGGAACGACGCCCGCGAACAGCTGCAGCTGGCGTACGACACGTTCACCGCACGCGGGGCGGTCACCTTCGCCGAACGCGCTCGCCGTGAGATCCACGCCGCGGGCGCACAGGTCCTCAGCGAACCGAAAGCGCCAGACCTTCTCACCAGCCAGGAACGGGAAGTCGCAGTGCTGGCAGCGCGCGGTGCGACGAACACCGAGATAGCCGCGTCGATGTTCATCAGCCCCAACACGGTCGACTACCACCTGCGCAAGGTGTTCCGGAAACTCCAGATCAACTCACGCCGCCAGCTCACCGATCTGCTTGCCCCGTGAGCGCTCGCCGCCCGTCCGTTCTTCGGTCGCCCGCTCGAGAGTGCGTTCGGTCACCGGTGGCTCCATTCAGGCGGGCGACGCTGACGGCTGCGTCAATCCCGCACCGGTGACGCCAGCACGGATTTCGCCGCCCGCATCCCCGAGAGGAGCGCGCCTTGTATCGACGGCGTCTCGCGGTGGTCGCCCGCGACGTGCAGCCCGTCGCCTATGCGGGCGGGCGACCGCCGCCGCATGGGTGGCGGCAGCGCGGGGAGTGCGTGTGGGATGTCGTCGCGCCGGAGGAGTTCCCACGTCGTCGAGGCCCGGCCCCACACGTGCGAGAGCTGGGCGCGCACCTCGCGCTCGTTCGCGACACGCTCCGGCGTCCACAGGCAGGTCGCCTGTATCAGGTGACGGCCCGGCGGCGCCGACTGAGGCACCGCAGCGGAGATCGCCAGCGAATTGACGATAGGACCGTCGCGAGTGCCGTCGACCGTCAGAAGGGCGGATGCCGGGGGTTGCTCGGTCGCGAACCACCATGTCTGCAGCCCTCGGGTGGCGGGGGCACGTACGTCCACGAGCACGTCGAGAGCCTCCGCGCCGACCGCGACGACGACGTCGCGCGCGAGGAGTCGTCCCTCGCCGAGCGCGCGCACCTCCCACCGATTCTCGCGCCGCCGCAGGCGGCTGACGGCACGGCCGACCCGGATATCGGCTCCCGCGGTTCGAGCGCGCGAGGCAAGGGCTCTCGGCAGCGCACCGATCCCTTCCCGGGGCAGTCCTGCCGCTGCCGGCAGGAACGATCGGGCGAGGAGGCGCACGTAGGTGTCGGACGTCGATTCCGACGCGTCCGCCAGAACACCCGAAAAGAACGGCGACAGGAGCTCGGTGCGCAACGACCCGGTAAGCCCCGCGGCGTTCCAGCCCTCGCCCACGCTCTGGTCCGTGCGCGTCACCGCGGCGCGCGGACGGACGACGATCGGGCCGAGCCACCGGAGAAGCGCGACGACGTCACGCGGTGTCACAAGACCGCTTGCCAGCGTCGCGGGAAGCAGATTCGCATGCCGAAGCGGGTGCCCGATCGTCGCCCAGGAGCCGTTTGCGCGGCGCACCCGGACCGCCGCCGGGAACGACCGCACCGCGAGGCCATCTACGTCCACCGAGGCCCGGACGGCCGGATAGGCGGTGTTCAAGACGTGAAACCCGCGGTCGAGCGTGAAGCCGTCCACGCGATCGGTGCGCTGGCGTCCGCCGACGCGATCGTCGGCCTCGAGCACGACCACCTCGCGGCCGCGGCCCGCCAGTTCGGCGGCGCACCGCAGGCCGGCAGGCCCGGCACCGATCACGACCACGTCGTGCGTCTGCATGAGCCGAGTGTAGAAGGACGACGTGCAGCGGGGCTCTCCCCGCCTCGATCTCCTCCGATCGTGCCGGTCTGCACGTGCGAGGCCAATCCACGTCCGCGCGGGTTCAACGAGCCTGCGAATGGCGGTAGTGATATGGGCAGCCTGCTGCGCCGCGCTGCGTGAGTGCGCTATCCCGTGCCGCCTCGCTCGGCGATCAGGCCCAGCGTTGCGGGCCGTTGAAGCTTCTGTTCCGCCCGGCGTCTATCGGCGCCGTTTCGTGTCCGGCAATCTCGTGCAGCCAAGGCGGGTGCTGGTCTATCACCACCGAACCTGCGCCCGTCGTGAAATAGGCCACAACCGGAGGGCTTGTGACGAACGCGGCCGCCAGGTCAGCGGCGCCAGGCACGGTCACGACTGCGTGGCGGGCGTGCAGATTGCGCATCAGTGTCGCGAACGCTTCCGGATCGTCGGATGCCGTCTCTTGTATGCCTGCGGGAAGCTGCTCGCGCAGCCCCTGCATCAAGCGCTCCCGCTGCGGCGCCGCGAGTCGTTGGAAGGCGCCCGAGTACGCCTTGTCCGCGATCGCGGCTGGCACATTTCCCAAGACGTACGCGTATCGGGCAATCTGCTCGTCTTCGCTGATGAGGTGCTTCGCGTTTCGCCGCTTCACGATCCCCCCTGAGTGATGACCGCAAGGTTACCCCCCTAGGACGGTGCAGTGGAGAGTCGACGACCGCGCGCACGCCGGTCACCACCGCGCGCGGATCTGGGCCGATCGGGCCGATCTCCCCGGCGCCGTCACGCTGCTGCGACGCCGCTTCAGCCGTCGTGAGTGAAGATGTCCTCGATCTTCGCCCCGAAGAGGTCGGCGAGGCGGAATGCGACCGGCAGGCTCGGGTCGAACTTCCCCGTATCGATCGCGTTGATCGACTGCCGTGACACACCGACGCGAAGGGCGAGGTCCGCCTGCGTCCATCCTCGCTCGGTGCGAAGGCTGACGATGCGGTTTCTCATCGGTACCGGAGCCGGCCGGCGGCGAAGGCGATGACGAACCACGGGCCGCGGTGAAGCCCAGAGGCACCGTCCCGCACCCACCCAGCCGGCGCACCCCGGTGCGCGAATGTCAACCCCCGTCCGCACATCCGCTCGTGTCTGCACAATGAGCACGATAGGGCCCGTCGCAGAGCCCTGACGCGGAGAAGTGATCGATATGAGCATCCTGGAACACAGCGGAGCGAGCCGCACCGTCGGCCCCGCACCCGACGACCACGCCGACCTCGACGACGAGTTCGGCGACGACTTCGAGGAGACCCTCCGCCAGGAGCTCATCGCAGCAGGGATCATCGCCGATGGCTGAGAAGGGCCGGTCGGCGACCCGTCCGGTGCCCATCCCGCACCTGCCGCCACGCACCGGGCCCATCGCCCGGCGGGCGGAGGACGAACAGCGCGGAACACGGAAGGGAGCAGAGGATGCCACGCGGCAAGGACTCACGGCTCAAAGACCCGGAGATGTATGAAGCGCTCCGCAAGGACGGCGCGTCGAAGGAGAAGGCTGCGCGGATCTCGAACGCCGCGGGCGGCACGACGTCCGGAAGGCGGCAGACCGCGCAGAAGGGCGGGGAATCCGGCAGCTACGACGAGTGGACGGTACCCGAACTGAAGAAGCGGGCCAAGGAGCTCGGCCTCACGGGGTACTCGAAGAAGAACAAGCAGGCCCTCATCGACGCGCTCCGCAACCACTGAACGCGCCGGCGCGCGTGGTCAGGATCGCGCCGCGTTCTCCGGCAGCAGGTCGTCGATCAGACCCTCGATGCGCCGGCGGATCTCGTCGCGGATCGGACGTACCGCCTCGATGCCCTGGCCGGCCGGGTCGTCCAGCTCCCAGTCCTCGTAGCGCTTGCCGGGAAAGATCGGGCACGCGTCGCCGCAGCCCATCGTGATGACGACATCGGACTCCTTCACGGCGTCGATGGTGAGCACCTTCGGCGTGTTGCCGGCGATGTCGATGCCCTCTTCCGCCATCGCCTGCACCGCGACGGGGTTGACCTGATCCTTCGGCGCCGACCCGGCGGAGAACACGCGCACATCGTCGCCCGCCAGCGCCTGCAGATATCCGGCGGCCATCTGGGAGCGGCCGGCATTGTGGACGCAGACGAAGAGGACGGTGGGCGTGGTCGCGTTGTCGTGCTCGCTCATGGCTAAAGCATAGATCAATGTCTATGCTTTCGTCTCCGCCCTCGATGAACGTTCGATGTCCAGATCGGCGATCAGCGCCCGTACCCGTGTGTCGATGTCATCCCGGATCGCCCGCACCTCTTCGAGCGGTCGACCGACGGGGTCGGCGAGCTCCCAGTCGAGGTAGGTGCGACCCGGGTAGATCGGACACGCATCGCCGCAGCCCATGGTGATCACGACGTCGGCCGCCTTCACCGCCTCGTCGGTCAGCGGCTTGGGGAACTCCCCGCCGAGCGGCACACCGATCTCATCGAGTGCCGTCACGATCGCGGAGCGCACTTCGCCCCCGGGCGCGGAACCGGCCGTGCGCACCATCACCCGGCCGCCCGCGAGGTGGCGCAGGATGGCCGACGCCAACTGCGAGCGCCCGGCGTTCTGGACGCAGACGAACAGCACCTCCGGCACGCCGCCGCCCGGATGGCGGGCGCGGGCGAGGGCATCCAGGCGAGATGCGGCGAACGCCGCCGTGCGAGAGGCCACCTGGGAGATCGGCCCCCTCGCCGCGAGCAGCCGATGGCTGTCGTCGACGTAGTGCGCGACCGTCTCGGCGCTGAACGTGCCGCGGAAGCGGCGCGCGAGGTCGCGCGAGATCCGCTCGAGGTCGGGCGTGCGCGGGGGCACAGCGGGCGCGCCGAGCATCGCCGCCACACGCTCCCGAGCGTCGGGGTCGATCGAATACCAGACCCGTCTGCCGTCGCGCGTGCGCTGCACCACCCCCTCCGTGAGGAGCATCCGCATGTGGTGGCTCACCGTCGGCTGGGTCAGACCGAGGCTCTTCGCCAGCCCGCCGACCAGCGCCCGTTCCTCGTCGGCATCCCGGATGAGGCCGACGATGCGTGCCCTGGTCGGATCCGCGAGCACGGCCAGAGATCGGTCGACCGTCTGGGCATCCATAGACGGCAGTCTATCTGCGACTCCGACGCGATCGGCTCCCATCCGATTCCGCGTCACCTCCGAAGAACAGGTGGATGCGGCACACGCCGTGTCGCGATCGAAGGAGGAACCATGCTCTCGTCACCCAACCGCCTCTTCGGCACGATCTTCGGCGCCGTCTATGTGCTGGTCGGCCTGCTCGGCTTCGCCGTCACCGGCGGCGTCGGCTTCCTCGCCACCGACGGCGGCCTGCTGCTGGGTATCTTCGCCGTGAACCCGCTCCACAACGTTGCCCACCTGCTGATCGGCGGGGCCCTGCTGGTCGCCGGCCTCGCGGGGGCCCGCTCGGCGAAGACCGTGAACACCGTCGTGGGCGCGGCGTACCTGCTGCTCGGCGTCGTGGGCTTCTTCCTCGTCGGCACGCCGGCGAACATCCTGGCGCTGAACGTTCCCGACCACTTCCTGCACCTGGCGAGCGCCATCGTGCTCCTCGGCGTGGGTCTGGGCGCCGAGCGCTCGGTGCGCACCACCGCGACCGCGTGACTCCCATGCGTCGGACGGCTGAGGGAGGGGCCCGGGGGTTCTCCCCGTGGTGGACCGCGCCGACCGCATGGGGCGCGGGGCTGATCGAAGCGGCCGTGGGAGCCGCGACGATCACCTCGCCGGGCGTCGCCCCCGCCGCTTGGGGGGTGGGGGCGACGCTCGTACTTCTGGGACTTGCCGCGCTGGCATGGGGCTGCGCGGGGCTGGCACGGGGGTGGATGCCGGCGCCGCGCGCCGCGGTCGCCACAGCGATCGCGGGGATGGGGGCTCTGGCGGCCCCGCTGCTCACGGTGCCCGGTCGGACGAGTCCGCTCGCGGTGGCCGCCGGGATCGCGCTGCTGGCCGTGACGGCGATCGGCGCCGCGGGTGCAGCGCGCCAGGACCGTCACCGGCAACCGCTGCCCGTCGTGCGGATGACCGTGGTGGCGGCGGTGATCGCCCTGATCGTGACCCCGGTGCTGGGGTCGGCTCAGGACATCGCGCTGGCCGGCCAGGGTGGTCCGTCGTCGGTCTCCCCCGCCCACAGCGGCCACTGACGGCGACCGCGAATCCGAACCGCCGTACATCGCACCCGAGGCAGGAGGGACCTGCGGCATGCTGGTGGACATGGTGATCGACGGCGTGGAAGTGCCCGACGAGGGCGCCGAGCGCTCATCCGGGCGCGCGCCCGATCACGTGGCCGATTTGATCACGCGGGTCGCCGACGGCGACCAGGACGCCTTCGCCGGCCTGTACGACATGCTCTCGGCCCGGGTGTTCGGACTCATCGTCCGGGTGCTCGTCGATCGGGCGCAGAGCGAGGAAGTGCTCCAGGAGGTCTTCCTCGAAGCGTGGCAGGCCGCCGCGCGGTTCGACCCGGCACGGGGGCAGGGCCGGTCCTGGCTGCTCACCATCGCCCACCGCCGAGCCGTCGACCGCGTGCGGGCCGCGCAGGCCAGTGCCGGCCGCGACCTGCGGGCGGGCCTGCGCGATCTCGATACGCCACATGACAGCGTCGAGGAGAGCGTGCAGCTGCGCATCGAGGGCGCGCAGGTGGCGGCCGCCCTGACCCGGCTGCCCGATCCGCAGCGCGAGGCGCTCACCCTCGCCTACTACGGCGGGTACAGCCAGAGCGAGATCGCCGCCCTCGTGGGCGCGCCGCTGGGCACGATCAAGTCGCGGATGCGCGACGGACTGAACAATCTGAGGGATGCGATGGGGGTGTCGAGATGACCGAGTCCGAGTTCGCCGAGCTCGCCGCCGGCCATGCGCTGCACGCGCTGTCGGACCAGGACGAGCGCGCGTTCGAGCGCGCCCTCGCCGACCACCCCGAGTGGACGCACCACGTGGCGGGCGCCGTCGACGCTGCGGCGGGCCTCGCTGACGCCACGGAACCCGTGGAACCGCCCGCGACCGCCCGCGCCGCGCTGCTCGCCCGCATCTCTTCCGGCGCCCTGCCGGAGCAGCCGCAACCGGAGCAGCCGCAACCGGAACAGCCGCAGTCGGCGGCCGGCCCGGCGCCCGCCACGCCGTCGACGCCGCGCCGGCCGACCGCGCGGTGGTTCGCCCTCGCGGCGAGCGCGGTGCTGGTGCTCGCACTCGGGATCGGGGCGGTCGTCGCCGTCGGACAGCTGACCCGCCCCGCCGCCGAGGTGGCCCTGGCGCAGATCGAGGGATCGTCCGACGCCGCGTCGGCGACCACCGAGCTCACCCCCGCCGGACGGGCGACCGTGCACTGGTCGGCCTCGGAGGGGCAGGCGGTGCTCGTGACGGAGGGCGTCGACGCACCGTCGGTGGGTCAGACGTACGAGCTCTGGTTCGTGCGCCCCGACGGCGCGGTCTCGGCGGGAACCTTCGATGTCGGCCCCGACGGCACCACGACGACGCTCCTGAACGGGGACTACGAGGCGGGCGATGTCATCGCGATGACCGTCGAGCCGGCGGGCGGCTCCCCCACCGGGGAGCCGACCACCGATCCCCTGTTCGCGGTCGAGACGTAGCCGCTCCGATCGCGTCAGAGCGGCTGCCCCGCGGCGAACCGGTCCTCCGGATCGTAGGCGTGCTTGAGCTCCCGCAATCGCGGCAGCGACGCCCCGAACCCGGGAGCGCGGTTCGCTCCCCCGCCATCGACGAAGGTGAGCGCCAGCGCGTCGGCGTGCCACGGGGAGAGGGCGGCGATTCCCGCCGAGGTCGCTGCGACCGCACCGGCTGCGGCCTCGGGCGCGGGCACCATCGCGACGGTGTGCGCGAGGTAGTCGCCCTCGAGCGCGGCGACCGCGCCGCCGCCCTCCGGCCGGAGAGCGGCGGCCGCACCCACGTGCCGGAGTTCGGCGATGAACAGGCCCGGGGTCGCGGCCGATGCGACGAACGCATCGACCGCCTCGGCCGGCAGGCCGGCGAGCATCGCGTGGCCCGTGAGCGCGGGCGTCGGCCCCGGCGGGTCCATGTGCACCTGCACGAGCCCGGCCGCCGGGATCCGCGCGAACGTGTCCATCTCGGGTGCGAGATCGCGCAGGGGCTGCAGGAGGTCGGATGCCGCCTCATCGGTCGCGAGGATCGCCCCGTCGATCACGACGAGCGAGCGTCCCGCGAGGAACGGCGGCAGCTCGGGCAGGGGCGGGAAGTGCAGGATGCGCAGAGCGGTCGTCGCGCTCTCCGGCGCGGTCGCCGTCCAGCGCGCCCACGCGTGCGCGACGTCGGCGGCACGTGCGGCATCCCACATCAGCATGCCGGCGTAGACGTCGGGGTACGGGAGCAGATCGATCTCGAGCGAGACGACCACGCCGAAAGCTCCGGAGCCGCCGCGCACCGCCCAGAACAGGTCGGGGTTCTCCTCGGCGCTGGCGCGCACGAGCGTCCCGTCGGCCGTGACCATCTGCGCCGCGCGCACCGCGCCCACGGCGAGACCGTGTCGGCGCGCGTAGAACGACACACCGCCCGACAGGCTGTAGCCGGCGACCGAGACGTCTCCGGCACTGCCGTGCAGCGCGGTCAGGCCGTAGGGCGCAGCAGCCTCGAGCACGTCGTTCCACACCGTGCCGCCGAGCACGCGCGCCGTGCGACGCTCGGCATCGACGGTGACCCCGCGCAGCCGTGCGAGAGACACCAGCAGCGTGGTCGACAGGTCGGTGTCGGCCAGTGCCGCAGCCGCATGGCCGGTGGACTGGGCGGCGACGCGGAGCCCGCACGCCGCGGCCGCACGCACCGCGTCCACCACCTCCTCCGCGGACTCGGGCTGCACGACCGCGAAAGGACGCTGATCGATGGCGAGGTTCCAGGGGGTGCGCATGCGGTCGTAGTCGGCGTGACCCGCGAGCACCGCCCGGTCGCCGAGGAGCAGCCGCAGTCGATCGGCGGTGCGGAGGGGAGGACGGCCCGGCCCCGGATGCCCGGCGGCGCGGTCCAGCGTGTTCTCGAGGGTCATGAGGTCTCCTGTTCGAGGGCGATGCGCCCGGAAGGCGGGCGAACATCGATGGATGCGCCGCCCAGTGTGGAGGCTGCGGCGTCGCGGCATCCATCCCAGCGGTGAGGGGAGATCCGCTCTCCCAGATACCTGGGATGGCGGGATCGCCCCGGGCGGGAGCACACTGATGCCATGACCTCGGCATTGGCGGTCGGTCGCGCGCGCAGCGACATCGATGTGATGTCGCGGGCCGGCCTGCCGCTTCATCGGTTCATGGACGAGGCCACCGTCGCGCTGCAGCGGGTCGTTCCGTTCGTCGCCGGATGCCTGTCGACGCTGGACCCGGCCACCTCGCTCGTGTCGAGCACCCGCAAGTTCGGCGACCTCGACGGACGCAACGCCGACGACGTGACCTGGGCCCGCATCGAGTACGGCGCCGACGACCCCACCGCCATCACCGCGATGGTGGATGCCGGGCAGGTGGCGCTGGGGGTGCGCGACCGACTGGGTGAGAACACCGATCAGTCGGTGCGCATGGCCGATCTCCTCATCCCCCGCTTCGACTACCGCGACGAGGCGCGCGTGGTCTTCTCGGACCGCAGCGGGGCGTGGGGGTCGCTGTGCGTGTTCCGTGCGCAGGACGACACTCCGTTCACGCGGGCCGAGCTGGACTTCCTCGCTTCGGCGGCACCGGCCTTCACACGCGGAATCCGCGCGGGCCTGCTCTCGCAGACGACTCGGACGGACAGCGCGGCGCACGCCGGTCCGGCCGTGCTCGTCATCGATGCCGCCGACCGGCTCGTGCAGGCGAGCCCGGGGGCTCACTCCCACCTGGAGCGGATGGCGGCGGTGCCCCGCACCGGTGATCCCCTCGCGTGCGTCTATTCGCTGGTCAGCGGGGCGCGGCGCTTCGGGCGCGGCGAGACCGATCGGATGCCGCGCGTGCGCGTCCGCACGAGCGACGGGGTGTGGCTGGTGCTGCATGCGGCTCCCCTGGGTGGGGCCGGCGAGCGGGCGGGAGATGTCGTGGTGACGATCGAGGAGGCCCGTCCGCAGGAGGTGATCGACCTCGTCGCGGCCGCGTTCGGGCTCACCGCGCGAGAGCGCGACGTCGTGGCCAGCGTGCTGCGCGGAGCGGATACGAAGGAGATCGCGACCGCCATGCACGTGTCGCCGTACACCGTGCAGGATCACCTGAAGTCGATCTTCGAGAAGGCCGGGGTGACCAGCCGGCGCGAGCTCGTCGCACGGGTGTACTTCGACCAGTACGCACCGCGCTACGGCGACGCGGTCGGATCGAGCGGCTGGTTCGTCTCCTCCGACCCCGTCGCGTCCGCCGCGGCGGACCTGCCCAGCACGCTGTGACGACGGCCCCACAGCAGATAGAACGCGACCACCACCGCCACCCACGCGGCGAACCACGCGTAGGTCGTCCAGCCGAGCCCGGCGATGAGATACAGGCACGCGGCGATGGACAGGATCGGCGTGACCGGGTAGCCGGGCACGCGGAACGAGCGCTCGAGGTCGGGGCGGGTGCGGCGCAGCACGATGACGCCGAGCGAGACGACGATGAAGGCGACGAGGGTGCCCATCGACACGAGGTCCCAGAGGTTCGACAGCGGCACGAGCCCCGCCAGCAGCGCGATCGCGCCGGCGCACACCACCGTGGAGAACACGGGAGTGTGCGTGCGGGGATCGACCCGCGCGAAGGCCTTCGGGATGAGCCCGTCGCGGCCGATCGCGTAGAGGATGCGCGTCTGCCCGAACAGCACCACCAGGGTGACCGAGAAGATCGAGACCACCGCTCCCGCGGCGAGCACGGTCGCCGGCCAGGTCGCGCCGAGCACGTCCCCGAGGATCACGGCCAGGCCCGCCGACTGCTGCTCCTCGCGCTCGAAGTCCTGCCAGGGCTGAGCGCCGACGGCCGCGATCGCCACGAACAGGTACACGGTCACGACGGTGGCCAACGCGATCATGATGGCCCGCGGCAGCGAGCGCTGCGGATCGCGCACCTCGTCGCCGGCGGTGCTCACGGCATCGAGCCCGATGAAGGTGAAGAAGATCGTGCCGGCGGCCGCGGTCACCCCCGCGGCGCCGTGCGGGGCGAAGTCGGCGAAGTTGTCGACCTGGAACGCGGTGATCGCGATGAACGCGAACATGAGGAGCACGCCCACCTTGATGGCGACCATGATCGTGTTCACCAGCGCGGACTCCCGCGTGCCCCGGATGAGGAGCACCGCGCACATCCCCACCAGGAGCACGGCCGGAAGGTTCAGGATGCCGCCCTCGAGCGGGCCGGCGGCGAGGGCGGGCGGCAGATGCCAGCCGAACAGGTCGCCGATGAGCCGATCGAGGTAGCCGCTCCAGCCCGAGGCGACGGCGGCGGCCGACACCCCGTATTCGAGCACGAGGCACGCCGCGACGATCATCGCGACGAGCTCCCCGAGCGTGGCGTACGCGTACGCGTAGGTGGATCCGGAGACGGGCACGGCCGAGGCGAGCTCCGCGTAGCAGACGGCCGTGAGCCCTGCCACGACCCCGGCGACGACGAACGCGACCACGACGGCGGGGCCGGCCAGCGGCACGGACTCGTGCATGACGAAGAAGACCCCGGTGCCGATGGTCGCTCCGACCCCCAGCATCGCCAGCTGGAAGGTGCCCAGCCCGCGCGTGAGCCCGCCGACGCGTTCGGCGGGGGCGGTGACCGGCTTGCGACGGAACAGCTCGCGCATGCTGGTCACCTTAGCCCCGCACCCGCCGCGCCTACACCCAGTCGTCGGGAACGAGCATGCGCAGGCCGTCGTCGTGGAGGAGGAGTTGAGCGCGCAGCGAGACCTCCCGCGCGAGGCACGCGGCGGCGACGGCGCGCACCCACGCGCGCACGCCCTCGGTGAGGCGGTCGGGCCCCGGGCGCTCCCAGACGAGTACCGCGTGGGCGGCGCCCACCAGTTCGGCGATCATCCCGACCCGCACCGCCATCACCTCGGCACTGGGCACCGTGCCGAGGTCGTCGGTGTCGACCGGCTGGGCCGGGTCGTCGGGGTAGCCGTCGCCGGGCATGAAGGGCCCGACCAGGTGCTGGTCCTCGTCGAGGAAGATGAACCACAGCTGCGGCAGGTTCGCGCACTGCAGGAGATCCTCGAGCGCGAGGCGCAGCTGGTCATCGGTGCGGAGAGGTTCGTGGAAGCGGACGTCGAAGTCGATATCGGTCATGCCGCTCAGCCTGGCCGGGAGACGGCATCCACGACGGCGCGAAGCCCCCGATGTGGAGGCAGCCGCCCCTGCGCACCCCTGGGGAGTGGAGGATGCGCTCCCCTCCCGCTCGCGCTGCGCCGCTCACGCTGCGCCGCTCACACAGCCCCCGTGACCTCCACGCCCAGCCATTGGGCGAGCTCGTCGATCTCGGCGCGCACCATCTCGTGCTCCTCCGGCTCGAACGGCAGGAACTCGTGCACGGCGTCGACCCGGAGCCCTCCCCCATCGCCGTCTCGCCCCCGGACGACCTCGGCCTCCAGCATCCCGACGAAGCGATCGCCCAGGAGGATGGGGTGGGCGAAGAATCCGTAGCGGCGCTGGGCCTTCGGCTTGAACTGCTCGAGCACGTACTCGAACCCGAAGACCTCGCTCAGCCGCGGGCGGTCGGCGAGCATGCCGTCGTACGGGTTGAGGAACGCCACCCGTCCGCCCGGGTCCGCTCCCGCCGCCTCGTCGGCGTCGAGGGCGGCGAGCGCTTCGGGATCGACGCGGTAGCGGCGCAGGGACCCCTCGATCATGATCGGGATGCCGGCGTCGCCGACCGGCGTCCACGGCGAGCGCTGCTTGGCGATGCCGGCCGCCTGCAGCCGGCGCTCGTCGAGGAGCCGCGCTGCCTCGTCGTCGTCGAGCACCGGGAGATCTGCCGGGTACACGCGCGACGCGAGGTCCCACCGGCGGGTGCGCCCCTCGCGGCCGACGACAGCCACCTCGCCCTGTCGCAGCAGGAACTCGAGCATGTGCGGCACCTGGTTCGAGCCCGACCATCCGTCGGGGGCGCGCGACACCTGGGCGGTGTCGGGGATCTGCGCCGCCGTCAGCGGCCCCTCGGCATCGAGGCGGGAGAGCACGTCGGCGCGGAACCGTGCATTCGCCTCCAGCCACTGACGGCTGCTCGCCCGTCGCGGCCAGCGTCTCATCGCCGGCAGCATGAGCGGCAGCAGGCTCATCGGGCGGAAGGCGCCGTCGAACTCGAACAGCAGCCGGTCGCCTTCGACGGCCTTCACGAGCTGCCCGGCCTCGTACGACCAGCCGATGCGCGACCACAGCACGGTGTGCTCGGCGGGGGCGATCGTGGCGGTCGGATCGATCTTGACGGCGCCGAGCTGCTCGGCGACCTCGACGACGTCGCCCGGCCGGTCCGCGTCGAGCAGCTGCGCCCGCACGATGATGCGTCGCGCCTGCTCGGCGCTCAGCACCCGCATGCTGCTCGTCATCGGAGCCGCGCTCAGACCTCGGCGACCGGGTACTCGAGCGGCAACTCCCTCGCGGCATCCCACGGCTCCGTCCAGCCCAGGCGATCGAACAGGCCGTCCAGCAGCATGCCGGTGAAGCCCCACACGAGGTGGTCGCCGGTGCGATCGTGCACGAGGAACCCGGGGCCGCGCCACTCCTGCCCGTCACGCCGGATCACGGTGACACCTCGCTGGGCGGGGTCGAGCAGGTCGGCCACGGGCGCCCGGAACACCGCCGCCGACTCGGCGACGTCGACCACCCCCACCGGCGACGGCGCACGCCACCACGCCACCACGGGTGTGACCCGGTGCCCCGAGTACAGCAGCGGCACGTCTTCGAGCACGCCCAGCACGTCGACGCCGGCCGGGTCGAGCCCCGTCTCCTCGACGGCCTCGCGCAGCGCCGCGTCGACGGGTGAGGCGTCACCGGAGTCGATACGGCCGCCCGGAAAGGCGATCTGGCCCGGGTGCGACCGCAGCGTGCGGGCGCGCGCGAGCAGCAGCACGTCGAGGTCACGGGAGACCGCGCCCGCCTGCGCCGCGCGATCGCTCGGGCGACCGTCGAGCACTCCGAACAGCATGAGCACCGCAGCCGGCCGCTCACCCGGCGCGGGAGGCGCCGGGCTCGCCCCCGAGGCGGCCGCGACGAGCGCCGCGAGCTGATCGCGGGCACTGGTCGGGTCGGTGTCGGCACGCACCCGTTCAGGCTACGCCCGGTCGCCGACACCGGGCGGCAGCTCAATGCGGGGCGTGGAACTCGACGTCGCCGCGCTTCCAGTAGCCCTTCACCACGATGCGATCCGCCTCCAGCCCCCAGCGGTCGACAGCGAGCGCCCGGCCCGTCTTGACGATGGCCTGCTCCGAGGCGATGAAGACGAACACGTCGCCGTCCGGCCGGTGCTCCGCCCCGAGCGCGTCGAGCCGCTCCGCCAGCGCCGTGCCCCCGCGCGCGTCGCCGCGGTGCACGTACTCCACGCCCACGCCGGCCGGCGCCTCGACGGCGAGTTCGCGGGCGGCGTCGGGCACCTCGACGAGCACGGTGCCGACGGCGTCGGCGGGCATGGATGCCGCGAAGCGGCGGATCGCCGGCACGGCGGTCTCATCGCCCGCGAGGAACCACACCTGCGGCCGCCCCTCGATGATCATCGAGCCGCGCGGCCCGCCGACCCCGACGAGAGACCCGAGCGGCGCCGTGGCCGCCCACTCTGCGGCCACGCCCCGGTCGCCCGGTTCACCGTGGATCGCGAACTCGAGCTCGAGCCAGTCCTCGCCGAACGCGAAGGGCGTGTACTCGCGACTGGGCGCCGCGCGCATCTCCTCGACGGAGGCGGGCTCTTCGCCGCCCGCCGGGAAGAAGACGCGGCAGTGGTCGTCGGCGCCCAGCGAGGCGAAGCCGACGAGGTCGTCGCCGCGCAGGCGCACCCGCACGTACTCCTCGGTGAGCCACGACCGCTCGACGAGCCGGGCGAAGCGGAATCGCATATCGAGGCCCTGACGGGCGAGGGCGTAGGTCGGGGCGATGTGGGTGGGGGTCATGGTGTCTCCAGTCTGCACTCGGTTCGGGGAAGGTCGGGTCACGCTCACTCCCACAGCACGACCCGCCGTCCGGCGACCTCGGTCACGTGAGCAGGCGTGTCGTACAGGGCGGCGAGGTTCTGCGCGGTCACCACCTCGTCGACGGGGCCGTGATGCACCACGCGGCCGTCGCGCATGGCGACGATGTCGTCGGCGAACTGCGCGGCCACGTTGATGTCGTGCAGCACGACGACGATCGTCATCTCCCGCTCTGCGGCGAGCCGGCGCACGAGCTTCATGAGGCTCACACTGTGGCGCGGGTCGAGGTTGTTGAGGGGCTCGTCCAGGAGCAGGTGGTCGGCGTCCTGCGCGATCGCCATCGCCACGAACGCGCGCTGACGCTGCCCGCCGGAGAGCTCGTCCAGGAAGCGGGTGCGCACGGACTCGAGGTCGAGTCTGCGGATCGCACCGTCGACGTGCTCGCGATCGACCGGCGTGCGTCCCGACCCGCCGTGCGGGAAGCGACCGTACGCGACGAGGTCCTCGACGCTGAGCCGCACGGCGAGGTGGTTGTCCTGCCGCAGGATGGCCAGGCGCCTGGCCAGCGCGCGCGACTTCGCGGTGATCACGTCGAGCCCCGCGACGCGCGCGGTGCCGGCATCCACCCCGATCAGACGGCCGACCGCGGCCAGCAGCGTCGACTTGCCGGCGCCGTTGGGGCCGATGACGGCGGTCACGCCGCGTCCGATCGCCAGCGCGACGTCGTCGATGGCGACGACCGCGCCGTGGCGCTTGGTCAGGTGATCGATCTCGATCATGTCAGCGTGCCCTTCCGGTCAGCATGAGAGCGATGAAGAAGAGTCCCCCGACGAACTCGATGACCACGGGCAGCTCGGTGCCGAAGCCCAGCAGCCGGTCCAGGACGAACTGCCCGCCGACGAGGGCGATCGCTCCGATCGCGATGGCGGCCGGGATGCTGCGCAGGTGCCGATGCCCGACCGCGCCGTAGGCCAGATTCGCCACCAGCAGGCCGAAGAACGTCACCGGTCCCACGAGGGCGGTGGATGCCGCGACCATCACCGCGATCGCGAGCACCGTGTGCATCACCGTGCGCCGGTGGTCCACTCCGAGGGAGATCGCGGCGGACTCGCCGAGGGAGAGCACGTCGAGGGAGCGGCGGATCGGCCACAGCGAGCCGATCGCCGCTGCCACGAGCACCCCGGTAGGCACCAGCAGCTCGCGGTCGACCGAGGTGAAGCTCGCGAAGGCGAGGTTCTGCACGATGGCGAACGTGTCGGGGTCGAGCAATCGCTGCAGGAAGGCGGTGACCGAGCGGAACAGCACGCCGAGCACCAGCCCCGCCAGCACGATCACGTGGAGGTCGAGGCGTCGTCGCAGGAACAGCCACCAGTAGAGCAGCGAGATGGACCCCGCCATGAGCACGAGCTCGACCAGCCACGACGCGAGGGGCGGGGCGCCGACCAGCACGGCCGGGCCGATCGCGAAGGCCGTGACCACCTGGATGGCCAGGAAGACGGCGTCGAAGCCCATGATGCCGGGCGTGAGGATGCGGTTCGCCGTGATCGTCTGGAACAGCACGGTCGCCACGCCCACAGCCGCGGCGGCGATGACCATGCCCGCCACGGTGCGCCCGCGCAGGCCGAGCGCGTACTCCCATCTGCCGGGGAGATCCGTGAACACGAAGAGCGCGATCATCAGCAGCGCCAGGGCAGCCAGGGCGAGGAGCCGGCGCTCGGGGGTTCGGAGCGCGCGCCGGGCGACATCGGCGACGGCGGGTGCGGGACCGACGGCGCGCCGGTCGGTGCCGGTGCGGGTCATGCGGGGGCTCCGGTTCTCTCGCGGGCGCCGCCCAGCAGCATCCACAGGAAGACGATTCCGCCCACGACGCCCATGACCACCGAGATCGGGATCTCGAACGGAAAGCGGGCCAGGCGGCCGATGAGGTCGCATGCCAGCACGAGCGAGGCCCCGAGCAGGGCGACAAGCGGCACGGCACGGCGCATGTTGTCCCCGATGAGGCGGCTGACGATGTTCGGGGCGATGAGTCCGAGGAAGGGCAGTGCGCCGGTGACGACCACCATGGTTCCGGTCACGACGGCGATAATCCCCACGCCGAGGCCGAGGACGGCGCGGGTGTCGAGTCCGAGGCCGCGCGCGGCATCCTCGCCGAGTCCCGCGACGGTGAAGCGGTCGGCGGCGATCCAGGCGATGAGGGCCGCCGCGGCGGCGAGGTAGAGCATCTCGTAGCGGCCGCGCAGGATGCCCGAGAAGTCGCCGACGCCCCAGCTGAGCAGCTCCTGCAGCACGTCCGCGCGGTAGGCGATGAACGTCGTGACGGCGCCGATCACGCCGCCGTAGAGGATGCCGATGATCGGCACGAGCACGCTGGAGCGCGACGGGATGCGCCGGGCGAGGGCGAGGAATCCGATGACGCCGACCATCGCGCCGAGCGAGGCCGCGACAGCCTTGGCCCCGATGGGGACGCCCGGCACCGCCATGAGCACGGCGAGGAGGGCGAGGCCGGCGGCATCGGTCGCTCCGGTGGTGCCGGGTTCGACGAAGCGGTTGCGGGTGAGCAGCTGCATGATGAGGCCGGTGATCGCGAAGGCCGCCCCGGCGAGGATGAGCGACACGGTGCGCGGCACGCGGCTCGCGAACAGCACGAATGCGTCGAGGTCGGCGACGCCGACGAACAGCGAGATCGTCGCGAGGACGGCCACCAGGACCACCCCCGCGACGATCAGCGCGGTGGGAGAGAGGCGCTTCAGGGCTCGGCGCTCCCCGTCACGGCGTCCGTCACCGTCACTCCGACACGGCGTCGTGCAGCGTGGTGAGCACGTTCTGGATCGAGGTGAGCCCGTTGATGACGATGTAGAGCTCGCTCGCGGGGAGCAGGATGATCTGGCCCTCCTTGCCGGCGACGGTCTCGGCGACGAGCTCGTTGTCGAGGGTCTCCTCCGCGCTCGAGCCCTCACCGGTGGCAGCGCCCCGATCGAACGCGATGATCCAGTCGGGGTCGGCGGTCAGGAGGAACTCGTTCGTGACGGTGTCGCCGTGCGACGAGCCTTCGGCGCCCGGGAGCTCGGTCGCGGGGACGGCCGGCACGAAGCCCAGCTCGTCGAAGAAGTAGCCGAAGCGCGAACCTTCGCCGAACGCGCCGTACTCGCCGCCCGAGACCGACAGCACGAGCGCCGTGCCGCTGACCTCGTCCTCGATGGCGGCGGTGAGCTCGTCGATCTCGGCGATCCGCTCGGCGACGGCATCCTCCGCTCCGAAGATCTCGCCGAGCTGCTCGGCGCGCTCGAGGCCGGCGCTCGGGTCGAAGGTTCCGCCGGCCGTGCCGGTGAGGTCGATCGTGGTGGAGATCTCGCTCAGCTCGTCGTACTGACCGGTGCTGCGGGCGGCCACGACGATGAGATCGGGCTCCAGTTCTGCGACGGCCTCGAAGTCGGGCTCGAAGAGGGTTCCGACCTTGGGGAGGTCGGCGTAGTCCGAGAGATAGTCCGGAAGCGGAATGTCCGGGATGCCGACCACGGCGTCGCCGGCCCCGATGGCGTCGAGCGTGTCGAGGGTCGCGATGTCGAAGGTCACGACCGCCTCGGGCTGGTACGGCACCTCGACGGATCCGCGGGGAGTCTCGGCGTCTTCGCGATACGACGATTCGCCATCCTGTTCGACCAGGACCAGCGTGGGCTGGGCGTTCGCGACGGTGACGACTCGGGGGTCGGACGCGTCGTCGGACGGCGCGGTCGCCCCGGGCGAGGAGGCGCAGGCGGTGACGGCGAGGCCGGCTGCAGCGAGGACGGCGACGGACCAGGATGCTCGTGTCGAGGTGGTGGACATGAAGGTGAGCCTAACCTAACTCGAAACCTCCACGTGGCCACCTCGACCCCCGCGGCGAGCGTCGGTATGCCGGAACCGGCATGCGGGGTAGGCTCTTGATCAGGACTTTTCTGCGCGGCCCGCTCACATGGTTCACCCAGGAAACGTCCTGGAACCGTCCAGACGAGGTCGGCAAACTCGGGGCCTTGCGTCGGCCGTGACCCGTGCGGTCGGTGCCGCTCCCCGATACGGAACCGGTCTCTCCATGCGCTCGAACTCTCCTGATGCCCTCACCCGTCGCGCCCGGCGCGCCCGCCGCCGCTCGACCCGCCGCCTGGCTGCGGTCGCCGCGAGCGTCGCGATCGGCCTGACGGCCACCGTGGGAGCAGCCACCGCGGTGCCCCTGACGTCGGCGCAGGCGCAGGACTCGTTCGGCAGCTTCGAGCTCGCGTCGTACACCACGACGCTCGAGCCGGTCGCCGTCGTCAGCGCCGAGGGCACCGATGACATCTCGACCGCCGCGTACGCCGCGCTCGACGCGACCGACAGCGCGGTGGCCGCCGCGGCGCAGGTCGAGGAGGACATCACCGCCTCGGGCCTGGACATCGGAACCGACGACATCACGATCGACACCGGCGACCTCGCCGACGCCGCGGAGCGCCTGCAGGGCGGCCTGGACATGCCGGCGCCCCTCATCCCCGATCTCACCGACGACGTGACCGCGCTCGTCGCCTCCGTCGAGACGCGGGTGACGGAACTGCGCACCGGCCTCGACGCCGCCATCAAGAAGAAGGCCGAGGAGGAGGCCGCCGAGAAGGCGCGCCGCGAGGCCGAGGCGAAGGCCGCCGCCGAGAAGGCCGCCGCGGAGAAGGCGGCCGCAGAAGCCGCCGCAGCGGCCGCCGCCAATGCCAACGCGAACTCCGGATCATCGTCGGGCACCAGCGCCCCCGCGCCGGCACCGACCTACGCCGCCGCCGGCACGAGCGCGGCCGAGGCGCAGTCGATCGCCCGCAGCATGCTGCCCAGCTTCGGCTGGGGCGACGATCAGTTCGGCTGCCTCGTCTCGCTGTGGAACAAGGAGTCCGGCTGGAACTCTCAGGCCTACAACCCCTCCAGCGGCGCCTTCGGCATTCCCCAGGCGCTGCCCGGCAGCAAGATGGCCTCGGCCGGCGCCGACTGGCAGACCAACGCCGCCACGCAGATCCGCTGGGGCCTGGGCTACATCCAGGGCCGCTACGGCTCGCCCTGCGGTGCATGGGGCCACTCGCAGGCGTACGGCTGGTACTGATCCGTCGCGGCGCCCGGGGGCGCCGGTGAGAGCTCCGGCCTGACACCGCGCGGGCCCGCTACGCTCGGGACCAGCCAGAGGGTCCCCTCAGCGCAGCGAAGGAGCTTCGATGACATCCACGACCCCGTCCGTCGACGTGGAGGTGAGCGTCGGCGCCCTGCGGGGGATCACGACCGACGGCATCCACCGCTTCCTCGGCATCCCGTACGCGCAGCCGCCGATCGGCGACCTGCGGTTCGCGGCGCCGCAGCCGCGCGAGGCCTGGGAGGGCGTGCGCGAAGCGACCGCCTTCGGTCCGGCCGCGCCGCAGACCGCCTACCCGGGCGAGATCGGCGAACTGCTGCCGAGTGTGGACGGCTGGGGCGAGGACATGCTCACCGTCAACGTGTGGGCGCCCGCCGACGCGACGGCGGCCCCGGTGGTGCTGTGGCTGCACGGCGGCGCGCTCGAGCGCGGCAGCGCGAGCCTGAGCGGCTACGACGGCAGCACGTTCGCCCGCGACGGCATCGTGTTCGCGTCGATCAACTACCGCCTGGGCTCGGAGGGCTTCTCGGTGCTCGATGGAGCCCCGCTGAACCTCGGCCTGCGCGACGCCGCGCTGGCACTGGAATGGGTGCACCGCGAGATCGCCGCGTTCGGAGGCGACCCGTCGAGGATCACCCTCATGGGCGAGTCGGCCGGCGGCGCGCTCGTGGCGGCTCTGCTCTCCCGGCCGGAATCGGCACGGCTGGTGGCGGGCGGGATCATCGAATCGGGCCCGCTCGAGGCTGTCGCGCCGGCCAAGGCCGCAGCCGTGACCCGTGGCCTCGCCGCCTCCCTCGGGGTGCCCGCGACGGCCGCCGCGTTCCGCGAGGTCGCCCCTGAGCGGCTGCTCCAGGCGCGCACCGATCAGGCGAAAGGACGATCGGCGTTGAGCGGGGCTCCGAGCTTCCAGCTCGCCCTCGACCCCGACTTCCTCCCGCGGTCGCCGCACGAGGCGCTCGCCGAGGGGGACGTTCCCCTGCTCATCGGCACCAACACCGACGAATACCGGCTCTGGTTCCCTCCCGCGGCGCTGGACGCGATCAGCCCGGTCAAGGCGCTGCTCGCCCGCGCGGCGCTGCGACTGCCGCGCCGTGCCGTCGCGGCCGCGCGCGCCGATGCCCCCGACGCATCCCCCGGCGAGGTGCTGGGCCAGCTGCTCACCGATCGCCTGCTGCGCGCCCCGTTGACGGCGGTGGCGTCGTCGCGGCCCGCGACGACGTACGTGTTCGAGTTCGCGTGGCAGAGCCCCGTGCGCGACCTGCGTGCGGCGCACGCGGTGGAGCTCGGCTTCGTGTTCGACAACGTCGGAGAGCGCGCGTCGGTCTCCCTCAGCGGCCCCGAGGCCCCGCAGGAGCTCGCCACCGAGATGCATCGGGCCTGGGTGTCGTTCATCACCGACGCAGACCCCGGCTGGGAGCCGTTCGGCGCACAGCGACTGACGCGCATCTTCGACACCGGCACCCGAACCGAGCCGCAGCGTCGCACGGGCGTAGTCGACGCGCTCGCGTGACCGGCGCGGCGACGGGCGCGCTCACTCCCCCGGTGGCGCTGCCGCGCCGACGGGGAGCACCGGCTGGCGCAGGATCGTTCGCAGCTTCGCCGGCTCGACGCGCCGGAAGTCGCTGAGGTAGATCTCGTGGTGCCGTCCGGTCATGCGCAGTCCCTGGGCGGGGAGGAACTCGTCGTGCATGCGCGCGAGCACAGGCCCCTCGTCGTCGAACGAGCCCACGTGCAGCGTCTGCACGCAGGTCCCCTCCGCGAGCGTCACCGCCCGCACCGCCCGTGACGCCGGGCTCTTCGCCGCCCCTGCGGCCAGGGCTGCCTCGACGAGCGCGTCATCGACCCACTCCGGCACGAGGATGAGCAGGGTCCACCGCCACCGAGCCTTGTCGCGTCGCGTGGTGAAGGTCGCCATGTCGTCGGCCCACCACAGGCCCTCGAGCGGGGGCACGACGTAGTCGCGGCCGAGCTCCCGCTTGCTGGCGAACTTCAGCGCGTACGCCACCGGGTACAGCGCGGCGATCGCCCCGGTGAACGCCTCGCCGGCCGGCGCTCCCGACCCGTCGATCGCGAGGTAGCGCTGCGGGGGCAGGTCCACGACCTCGAACCGTCCACGGGGAGCGCGGTAGGCCGCGAGATCCTTCTTGAGGTCCCTCTTGGTGTGCGCGCCGGCGGGATCGGACATGCGATGACGCTACCGCCTGGCGCCTACCCCGCTCCGCGCCCGTCGTGGCGATCCCGCGGACGCGAACCGGTCACCCGTCGCGTCGCAGCAGCGGCAGCGCCACCTCGTCGATCACCTCGACGAGGAACGCCTCGTCGAGGTGATCGACGCCCTGGGTCAGGAACCGGTGCTGAATGAGCGCAGGCGCCGCCTGCAGGCGGGTCGGGGCCGGTGCGGGATCGACCGGCTCGCCGCGGGCCGCGGCGCGGGCGACGAGCGTCCGCATCGCCCGCAGGCTGCCGGCGCGGGAGCCGTCGAAGACGCTCGGCGCCGCGGCGTCCCGCAGCGCCTCGGAGACGATGCCGCGCAGCGCCTCCCCCGCCGGACCCTCCATCTGCTGCGCCATCGCGCGGAACGCGGCGAGCAGATCCTCCCGCAGCGTGCTGGGCTCCGGCGGCAGCTCCGGTTCGCCGACCAGGCGATACGCCGCCTCGCGGGCGAGTTCGGCCTTCGTGCGCCACCGCCGGTACACCGACACCTTGCCCGCCCCGGCGCGGCGGGCGACGGCATCCATCGTCATCGCCGCGTAGCCGACCTCCCTCAGCTCCGCGATGGTCGCCGCCACGATCGCCTCCTCGAGCGCGGCGCCCCGTCGGCGGGGGCGCCTCCGGTGATCACCGGAGGCCGGCATCGGGACCCTCGGGGAACACGGCGCCGCGATCACCGTCGACCACCACGCGCGCGCCGTCCTCGAGCACGCTGGTGCCGTCGCCCGTGCCCATCACCGCCGCGATGCCGTACTCCCGCGCGACGATCGCCGCGTGCGAGGCGAGTCCGCCGTTGTCGACCACGACAGCCGCGGCGCGGGCGAACAGCGGCGTCCACGACGGGTTGGTCGCCGCACACACGAGCACTTCCCCGGTGCGCAATGTCGCGAACTCGTCCGGTCCGCGCACGATGCGCACGGGGCCGGCGGCACGCCCGCCTCCGCCGCCGAAGCCGGTGACCAGCGCCCCCGCGACCTCCCGCGTGCGCCGCGCCCCGTAGAGGGTCGTCGGCGCGATCAGCGGCGACCCGGCGAGCTCGCCGTACGCCGCGCGACGCCGTGCGGCCGCGGCCGCCAGCTCGCCGCGCGGATCGCGGGGCGTGGGCAGGTTGCGCAGATCGTCGAGCGTGAGCAGCCACGCGTCGTCGGCATCGGCGAGCACGCCGGCATCCGCGAGCCGCCGGCCGATCTCCTGCACCGCGTGCCGCACGATCGGCATGGTGCGGGTGAGCTCGAAGTGGGTGTCCTCGCGCACCGTCACCGCCGCGGCCGCCGTGTGCACGAGCCGGCGCACCCGGCGCGCCGAGCGCGTCGCGCGGATGAGCGGATGCCTCAGCACCGCCTCGAGCGCGGCGGCGGCCGCCGCGGGATCAGGGCGCCGATCGGCGCCGTCGTCGAGCAGCACCGCCACGAGTGCGAGCACGGTGCCCGGATCGTCCGACCACGTCGGGTCTTTCGGCAGGAGGATGCTCGCGGTCTCGCGGTGTCCGAACTCGGCGAGGAAGGCGTTCAGGCCCTCGCGCACCTCGGCGGCCTCGGGGTCGCGCACGACGAGGTCGTGGAGCTGCGGGCCGCCCAGCCCCCCCGCGCGGCGGGCCAGACCCGGCCGCGCCCGGATGAGCGCGGCCAGCTCCGCCAGCCGCGCGTTCGCAGCCTGCGTCGCGGTGTGCGCGTCGAGCACGAGCGGTGCGAACAGACCCCGCTGCCCGAGCATCGTCAGGAGCACCCGCAGGCGGACCAGCGCCGCGCCCGCCGGCGGCAGGTACTCGACCCGGAGCGCCGTGATGCGGTCGGTGAGGCGGCCCGCGAGATCCGGGATGCCGACCAGCTCGTCCCACGTCAGCTCGCGCACATCGCGCGCGGCGAGGGCGTCGACGTCGGCGCGGAACCCCGCCAGACGCGGGTCTCGCTCCCACGCGCGCGGGTCGCGTCGGAATCGGCCGATCGTGCGCAACAGCGTGCGCGGCACCTGGCGGGTGGGTTCCGGATTCGGCGGCACGAACTGCTGCACGACGCCGTCCACCGCGGGAAGCACATCGCGCAGCGAGAAGCGCGCCCCCACGATGCCGCCGACCAGCCGCTCGACGTGCAGACCGACGTTGGGCTCGATCCACGCGCTCAACTCCATCGGGAACGGACGGCGCGGCACCAGCTCCAGGATGACGGGACCGGTGAGCCGCTGCCGGCGGGTGAGCCGGATGGGCGCGGGCGGAAGGGCCGTCATCGGCCGCGCCTGCAGGATCGCCGGCTCGCCGTCGGCGAAGGCCCATTCGATGTCCTGCGGACGGCCGAAGTGCGCGGCGATGCGGCGGCCGAGCCCCGCGAGCTGGGCCAGCTGCGCGGCGGTCAGGCGCGCGGCATCCTCATCCTCCGCCGCGTGCACCTCCTCGGTGCCGCCGCTCGCGCGCTGGCGGATCACGGTGCCGGCACGGCCCGCACGGCGCTCGATCACCGTGCCATCGGTGCCGAGCACGGCATGATCGGGGGTCACCAGGCCCGACACCACCGCCTCACCGAGCCCGGGACTGGAATCGATGACCGTGCGATCCCGCCGACCCGTGACAGGATCGGCGGTGAACAGCACACCGGCGAGGTCGGCGGGGACCATGCGCTGCACGACGACGGCGATCGCCACCGCGTTCTCGTCGATACCGAGCCGCGCGCGGTAGGCGACAGCCCGCTCCGTGCGCAGCGACGCCCAGCACCGCTGCACGGCGTCGAGCACGGCATCCTCGCCCTCGATGCCGAGGAACGTGTCCTGCTGACCGGCGAACGCGGCGCCGGGGAGGTCTTCCGCGGTCGCACTGGAGCGCACGGCGACCCTGCCGCCGCCCAGACCCGCGTATGCGGATCGGATGCTCTCGCCCACCTCCTCGGGCAGCGGCACACCGCGCACGGCGTCGGGCACGCGCGCGGCGGCGTCGTCGCGCCCGGAGGCGTCGACCCCCGCCGCCACTGCCGTGACCGCGGCCCGGTAGGCGGCCGTCGAGACGACGAACCCCGGGGGCACCGCGAAGCCCGCGCGGACGAGTTCGCCGAGGTTCGCCCCCTTGCCGCCGGCGGTCTCGAGATCGGCCGCGGAGAGGTCGGCGAGCGGGAGGCACCACGACGAGCTCATGCGCCCAGCCTAGATAGTGAACGACTCGTTCACAATAAACGTGTCGCGAATCCGCCGTGCTACGCTTGCCGGGCCTCTCGCGCCTCCTCCGCTCTCCGCGGAGATGCATCTCACGTGGACGCCGATCGTCCTGAACGACGCGGTCCGCCCTCAGCTTTCGACACTCGCGCACCGCCCGCGTCCACGCGGCGCCGAAGCGCACCCCACTATTGACTCTCATCACTTCATCCCCCAGCCTCGCGGCCCCCGTCGCCGCGCGCGCGACCTCGATCGCCGCGCCCGCGGCCTCCCTCGCCGCGCCCGCGCTCGACTGGCGCCAGGCCGATGACGACGTGTACGTCGCGACCCGCGCCGGCGAATACGCCGGCTTCGTCGCGGTCACGCCGCGCGGCTTCGAGGCTCACAGCGCCACCGGCACCGACCTCGGCCTGCACGAGACGCGCGACCTCGCCCTCCGGGCGGTCGCCGCACCGCTCGCGCTGGCTGCGCCCACGTGCCACCCGCGCCACATCCGTCCGCTCCGCACACGTCGGAGGGGCACCATGGGCCGCTCGCGCGGCCCCCGCAGAAAAAGGAAAGACACGATGGCCACTGGCACCGTGAAATGGTTCAACTCCGAGAAGGGCTACGGCTTCATCGCACCCGATGACGGCTCGGCCGACCTGTTCGCGCACTTCAGCGCGATCACTGGCGAGGGCTTCAAGGAGCTCCGCGAGACGCAGAAGGTCGAATTCGACGCCGAGCGTGGCCCCAAGGGCATGCAGGCCGCGAACATCCGGCCCCTCTGATCCCGCCATCCGCCCGGGTCGACCTGCACGGTCGGCCCGGGCGGACGCATGTCCGCCACCGACGCACCATCCCCTCGACGCACCATCCCCTCGACGCACCGATGTGCGACTGCGGCCCGCAGGGTCATATGCCGGTCGCGCCATGATGCACCCCGTAGCCTGGCACCAGCGATCGGCAACCGCCTTTGGCTCCGCACGGCCGCAGCGGTCACGATCGAAACCGGGTGCACCATCTCCTCCACCACCCTCGAGCCTCGGCTCGGACCCGTCCGCCAGACCTACTCCGGCACACGGGAGTTCCCGCCCCTCACCCGCGCGTACACCGACGTCGCGCAGGTCGTCCGCGAGACCGGGCTGATGGGCCGCACGCCATGGTTCTACGGGATCGTCGGCATCGTCCTCGCCCTCGCCTTCGGAGGCGTCGTGACCGGGTTCGTGCTGCTCGGCGACAGCTGGTTCCAGCTGCTGATGGCCGGCGCCCTCGGCATCCTCTTCACCCAGGTGGCGTTCCTCTCGCACGAGGCGGCCCACCGCCAGATCCTCTCCTCCGGCCCCGCCAACGACCGCCTCGCACGACTGCTCGGCAACGGCGTGGTCGGCATGAGCTACTCCTGGTGGGCCCACAAGCACACCCGGCACCACGGAAACCCCAACCGGGTCGGCAAGGATCCCGACATCGAGATCGACACGATCTCGTTCCTCGACACCGACGCCGCCTCCGCGCGGGGCCTGCGTCGCCTGATCACGAAGCGCCAGGGGTGGCTGTTCTTCCCCCTGCTGACCCTCGAGGGCCTCAACCTCCACGCGCTCGCCTTCCGCCACCTCTTCAGCCGGGAGCCGGTGAAGGGCCGCTGGATCGAGCTCGGTCTGCTCGCCGCGCGCTTCGCGATCTTCGTCGCGCCGGTGTTCGTCTTCCTCCCGATCGGCATGGCCTTCGCGTTCTTCGGCGTGCAGGTCGCGGTGTTCGGCGTGTACATGGGCGCCTCGTTCGCACCGAACCACAAGGGGATGCCGGTCATCGCGCCCGACGCGAAGCTCGACTTCTTCAGCAAGCAGGTGCGCACCTCGCGGAACGTCCGCGGCGGCTGGTGGGCGACGTGGCTCATGGGCGGCCTCAACTACCAGATCGAGCACCACCTGTTCCCGAGCATGGCGCGCCCCCACCTCGCGAAGGCCCGCGAGATCGTGCGCGACCAGTGCCGTCATCTGGACGTGCCCTACGCGGAGACCTCGCTCTGGCGGTCGTACGCCATCGTGATCCAGTACCTGAACCGCGTCGGCCTCGCCGCGCGCGATCCGTTCGACTGCCCCGTGACCGCGGAGTACCGCCGCGCCTGACCGCCGCCGCGCGGAACGCCGACCGCGTGGATGCCTCGAAGGAGGCATCCACGCGGTCGGCGTATGCTCGGTCCGTGGACATGGGACAGACCATCGGGTGGGGCATCATCACGCTCCTGTGCGCGCTGCCCGTGTACTTCGTGTGGCACATGATCGACGCGCGGCGGCATGGCCGGCGACCGCGTGTCTCATCGGGAGCTGTGATGGGCGTCGACGAGGTCTTCCACCCGTCCGGCGCACACGCGCGCGATGTCTGGGACGCCGAGCAGATCCTCCCGGCACCCGCCCCCACCCCCGGAGACGGCCCGGGCGTGATCACCGGCAACCGCATCGTGATCGACACCGGCCTGCGCCACGAGGCGTCCCGCGACCACCGGTAGCCGCAAGCGCTGCCCCTCGCCGTCCGGCAGCCGTCGGGATCGGTCGCTCCGCCGCACTCCCGGACGCCGTGTGACGAGCGCCCCACGGAGAATCTGCACGGTCACACGCCCCGTCACACGGCGGGCTCGGATGCTGGCTTCACACAGTCCGAGACCCACCGAAGGGCACATCATGAGCACCATCGACCTGGCCGTCGTCCTCGAAGACCTGGCCTATGCCGTCGCTGAGCACGGCACCGCCGCGCACCGCGGCGAACTCGAATTCCTCGCCGTCGAGGCGCACGACGACGCACCGGCTGCTGCCGACGCCCTCGTCGACTGGACGGCGAACGAGGTCACGCGGCTGCGCGCGTTCGGCCTCGTGCACGGCGCGATCCTGCGCCAGATGCACGCCGACCGGAGCATGGAGACCTCGATGCGGCGGGTCAGCGAGCTCTACCGCCTTGCCGCCTGAGGTCTCTGCGCAGTCCGCCGACGTGCGCGCCGCACTACCGTCCCGGCGGCCGACCCCGATACCGTGAGGCCGTGCTGCGGATCCAGCTGATCGGCCGCCCCGGCGCCGACCGCGACGGGAAGCGGGTCGCGGGTCCGCGCGGGCACAAGTCGTGGGCGCTGCTGGGCCGCCTCGCGCGATCGGCCGATGCCGTGCCGCGCCAGGTGCTCGTCGAGGAGCTGTTCGCCGAGGCCGACGATCCGCAGGCAGCCCTCCGCTGGACGCTCGCGGAGCTGCGGCGGAGCCTCGGCGAACCCCAGGCGGTCAGTGGCAACCCCGTGATCCTGGGGCTCGACGACGCCTGGATCGATGCGCGGCACATCTCGCCCGACACCGTCGCGCGCGGCATCCCGCTCGGGGGCTTCCTCGACGGGGTCGAGGTGCGCGGCTCGCCCGGATTCGAGTCCTGGCTGCTCGTCGAGCGCAGCCGCATCGACGGCGAGGTGTCCGAGGCGCTGCGACAGGCCGCACTGCAGTCGATCTCGGCGCGCCGCTTCGACGCCGCCGCCGACCTCGGACGCGCGATGGTCGCCCGCACACCGCTCAACGAAGGCGCCCACGTCGTGCTCGTCAAAGCCCTCGCCACTGCCGGGGAGAGGGATGCCGCGCTGCAGCAGGTCAGGGCGTCGGAGGCCCTCTTCCTCGCGGAGACCGGCGCCGCCCCCTCGCGCGCGATCCGCGATGCCGCCCGCGCACCCGCGACCCGTCCCGCGCTCGGGATTCCGGCGCGCGCGACCGCGATCTCGCTGCAGCGGGCCGGGCTCGCGGCGGTCTCGGCGGGCGCGGCGGACGCCGGCATCGAGAGCCTGCGCGCGGCCGCCGAGGCGGCGGAGAGCACCGGAGACGCCGCGCTCGAGGGCCGCTGCCTCACGGAGCTGGGCACGGCACTGGTGCACTCGGTGCGGGGCTACGACGACGAGGGCGCCGTGGTGCTCCGGCGCGCGGCGGACCAGTCCCACCGCGCGGGCGACCGGGCGACGGAAGCGACGGCCCTCGCCGAGCTCGCCTACCTCGACCTGCTCGCCGGGCGCCGTGCGAGCGCCGTCTCGAGCCTCCGCGCCGCGCGGGCGCTGCACCACGACGACCCCGAGCTGACGGCGCGTCTGGCCGGCTTCGAGGGCATGAACCTCAATGACGAAGGGAGTCTCGAGGAGGCATCCGCACGCTTTCACGAGGCCGTCGCGCTGGCGCAGGCCGCGCAGGCGCCGGCGCGGGAGGCGTGGATCCTCGGCGTCGGCGCGCGTACGCAGTACCTGCGCGGTGACTACGACGCTGCGGAGGAATGGGGGCGGCGCTCGTGCGAGCTGGCCGCCGTGCACTGGACCGCGTTCGTCCCGTGGCCGGAGGCCTGGCGGGCGCACGTGCGCCTCGCACGCGGTGACGACCCCGACCAGGTGCGGGAGCAGCTGTCGGGCACCTTCGCGATGGCCTGCCAGATCGGCGACCCGTGCTGGGAGTCGATCTCGGCGAAGGCGCTGGCCGAGACGTACGAGGTCGAAGGCGACCACGACCGCGCCCTCGACTGGCTCGACCGGGCGATGGCGCAGTTCCGGCGCAAGAACGACACCTACGTGTGGGTCGCGATCGAGATCCTCGCGACCCAGGCACGCGTGGCGCTCGCCGCGGGCGACCTCGAGCGCGCCGACCGCGCCGCCCGCCAGGCGGTGGCCGACGCGGCGACCCACGGCATGGATGAACTTCTCGGCCGGGCGCTGCGCACCCTCACCGACGTCGGCGCGGCGCGCTGAACCGCGCGTCGGCGCGGCGCGCTGAACCGCGCGTCGCCTCGCCGACGCGGCGGAAGCTGTCGCGGTACACCGCCTCGAGCAGCCCGTCCTTGCCGCCGAACAGCGAGTAGATCGCAGACGTCGGCGTTCCCTCGCCGGCGGCGAGCGTGCGCAGCGATAGCGCACCCACCCCGTCGCGGGCGATCGTGTCGGCGGCGGCGATGATCAGCCGTTCGCGCAGCGCATCGTCGTGTCTCAGCGCGCGCGGCCGAGCCCTGCCAGCACCGCGTGCAGTCCCGGCCCGGCCGAGATGATCATCAGGGCCGTGCCCCACGCCATGTCGTCGGCGCGCAGGAGCACACCGGCGATGAGCAGGCCGGCGAAGAGCACGGCCGACACCAGGCGTCGCCCGAGCCGCTCGAGGCGGCGCAGGCGCGCATCCACCCGCGGCGCCTCGACCGCCACCCGCCCCTCCTCGAAGCGCGTCGCGAGGTCGTCGAGCCGGCGCGGGAGCCGCGCGGCGACGCCCGCCACCGCGACCGCCTCCTTGGCGAACGCGCGCACCGTGCGCCCGCCCTCGTCGCGCAGCAGCTGCTGGGCGTAGGGCTCGACGGCATCCCAGATGTTGAAGTCCGCATCCAGCGAGCTGCACATGCCCGACGTCAGCGAGATCGCCCGCACGATGAGCAGGAAGTTCTCGGGAAGCTGGAACGGCATCGCCCGCATGGTGTCGCCGAACTCGCGGGCGAACTCGCGGAACTCCCGCTCGTCCACCCGCTGCAGCTCGGCGAAGCCCATGCCCCCGAACCGGTCGAACAGCGCGGTCATCACCCGCTCCAGCTCGGCGGTGTCGGCCGAGGGAAGCAGCGCGCCGACGTCGCGGATGCTCTCCACCAGCTGTTTGCCGTTGCGGGACGCGACCGCGATGATCACGCGCCGCAGCCCCGCCCGCAGGCGGTCGGGCACCTCGCCCATCATCCCGAAGTCGACGAAGGTGAAGCGCCACGCGCGGTCGCCGAACGAACCCGGCGTGACGAAGATGTTGCCCGGGTGCGGGTCCGCGTGGAAGTAGCCGTCCACGAACAGCTGATCGAACATGACCGCCGCGAACTCCGCCGCCACCTGCGACGGATCGATGCCGGCCGCACGGAGCCCCTCGACGTCGTTGATCTTGACGGCGGTGACGTCCTCGAGGGTGAGCACGCGGTCGGTCGAGCGCTCCCACGCCACCTCGGGCGCGCCCACGCGGGGATCGCCCGCGAAGTTCGCGCGGAATCGCTCGGCGTTGCGCGCCTCGTGCCGGTAGTCGATCTCCTCGCGGCTGGTCTCGGCGAACTCCTCGATGAGCGCCGGCAGGTCGACGTGCTCGCGCACGATGCGCACACGGTCGAGCCAGCGGGCGACCCTCCGCAGCGCGGTGAGGTCGACCGTGACGATCTCCTCGATGCCCGGCCGCTGCACCTTGACGACGACCGCGGCGAACCCGGTGTCGGCCGCCTCGGCCTCGGTCAGCTGCGCCCGGTGGGCCTGGCCGAGGGATGCCGCCGCCACCGGCACCGGCTCGAACGACGCGTAGGCCCGGGCCAGCGGCATCCCCAGTTCCGCCTCTGCGAGGGTGCGGATCTGATCGAACGGCACCGCGGGCACTTCGTCCTGCAGACCCTCGAGCTCCCTCGTGATCTCGGGCGGCAGCACGTCCAGCCGTGAGGAGAGGAACTGCCCGACCTTGATCATGAGGCCGCCGAGATCCACGGCGAGGCCGTGGAAGCTGCGGGCGATGCGCTGCAGGCGCTTGGCGCGGCCCCGCGCGGCGGCATCGCCGAGGCCGATGCGGGGCAGCACGAGTTCGAACCACCAGGCCTGCACCATGTACCGCCATGCGAACAGCATGATGCGGCGGTAGCGCGCGCGATGCTCGCCGGCGACGGTCGTCATGCGTCCATCATGCCGACCCGGAGTCGCGACGGTGGGGCGGCGGTCACTCCTGGGCGAGGATCGCGTACATCTTGCGGCGCGCCTCGTCGAGCACGGCCACCGCTTCCTCGACCTGCTCGCGCGACCCGGTGCGCCCGACGGTCGCCGTCGCCTGGGCCAGCTTCGCCCCGGCCTTGGGCAGTGCGGCGGCGCGCGCGGCATCCTTCATCCCGCTCGATTCCCAGGGGGCGGCGCCGTGCGCCGATTCGGCCTCTGCGCGACCGGCCTCGGTGAGCGAGTAGACCTTCTTGCCTCCGGACTCCTCGGCGGAGATCAGGCCCTCGTCGGACAGCATCTGCAGCGTCGGATACACCGAGCCGGGGCTCGGCTTCCAGACGCCGCCGCTGCGCTCCTCGATCTCGCGGATGATCTGGTACCCGTGCATCGGCCCCTCGAGCAGCAGCGCGAGCACCGCCGCCCGCACGTCGCCGCGCCCCATGCGCGAGCCGAAGCCCGGACCGCCGAATCCGGGTCCGTGCCCGAAGCCCTGCCCGAAGCCCGACCCCGCGCCGCCGAAGTTCTTCTCGAACCCTTCGCGCAGCTGGTCGAGCGCGTCCCACAGGCCGCCGCCGCCCCAGCCGGGACCACCCGGGCCGCGTCGCGGCCCCTGCTGCTCGCTGCCGTCGTTCGTGTACGAGTCGTTCATGGCGACCTCCTCGATCGGATGCTGCGCCCATCGTCGGGCGATACCTACCGATATATCGCTGAGCGAGCCGGAATGCGAGGGATCTGGGCGAACTCACACCGCGTTGCCAGGCTCGGGCGCGCCGCTCGCCGGGTGCGGCATCCCGTCGGCCGCGCCGCAGATCCGGAAACCGGACACCCGCGCGTTTACCGGAGCGAACGGCCGGATTCGTCCGGAACGCGCTGTGCGATCCGGTTTCCGGATCGGGCGACAGGGGCGCGAGTGGATGCTGCGCAGAGAAGTTCGCGGGCGATGTCGATTCCGCGCGCGGCCGTTCGACGCGATAGTGAGAGGGGACGACAGAGCCCCGCCGAACAGGGAGAACGACGATGAAGCACATGCTGATCATGCGAGCCACCGCCGAAGCCGTGCAGAGCTACGAGGAGATGGACTTCGAGGCCGTCATCAACGCGATGGGAAAGTACAACGAGGCGATGATCACGGCGGGCGTCATGGTCGCCGGCGACGGCCTGGCGCCCGAGCCGGGCTACGTGATCGATTTCGCCGGCGAGACGCCGATCGTGAGCGACGGCCCCTACGGCGAGGTGCACGAGCTGTTCAACGGGTTCTGGATCATCCAGACCAACACCGCCGAGGAGGCGCTGGAGTGGGCCAAGCGGTGCCCGCTCGGCCCGGGCAGCAAGCTGGAGGTGCGCCGCGTCACCGACGAGAGCGACTTCGCCGACTACGCCGACAACGAGTACATCCAGAAGGAGAAGGAGTGGCGCGGCGAGCCCGCCGGCGCCTGATCCCCGCACCGGCATGGACGACACCCGGCGCACGGTCGAGGCCGTCTGGCGCATCGAGGGCCTGCGGATCACGGCGTCCGTGGCCAAGATGACCGGCGACCTCGGCCTCGCCGAGGATGTCGCGCAGGATGCGGTGCTCGAAGCACTCACCGCGTGGCCGCGCGACGGCATCCCGGACAATCCCGGCGCGTGGCTGACCGCGGTGGCCAAGCGCCGCGCCATCGACACCTGGCGACGGCGCGAACGGCTCGACGAGCGCTACGCGGCGATCGCGCACACGCTCGACGAGGCGACCGAGCAGGAGTGGGCGCCGATCGACGACGACGTGCTGCGGCTCGTCTTCACGGCATGCCATCCGGTGCTCTCACGCGAGTCGCAGGTCGCCCTCACGCTGCGCGTGGTCGCGGGCCTGTCGACGGAGGAGATCGCGCGCATGCTGCTGACCACCGTGCCGACGGTGCAGGCGCGCATCACGCGGGCCAAGAAGTCGCTCGCCGCCGCCCGCGTGCCCTTCGAGACCCCCGACCCGGGTGAGTGGATGCCGCGCCTGTCCGCCGTGCTCGGCGTGGTGTACCTCGTCTTCACGGAGGGCTATGCGGCCACCTCCGGCGACCGCTGGGTGCGCCCCGATCTCGCCGACGAGGCGCTGCGACTCGGCAGGATCGTGGCGGCCCTCCTCCCCCGCGAGCCGGAGCCGCTCGCGCTGGTGGCGCTCATGGAGTTCCAGCGCTCGCGATTCGCGGCCCGCGAATCCCGCTCGGGTGCACCGGTGCTGCTGGCCGACCAGGACCGCAGCCGGTGGGACCGCGGGCAGATCGCGCGGGCGATCGACCTGCTCCGGCGCGCGGATGCCGCCGCGTCCACGCGCGGGTCGGGGCGCGGCCCCTATGCGCTGCAGGCGGCGATCGCGCAGTGCCACGCGGTGGCGCCGAGTGTCGCGGAGACCGACTGGCCCCGCATCGTCGTGCTCTACGAGGTGCTCGGGCGGATCGCCCCGAGTCCGGTCGTGGAGCTCAACCGCGCCGCGGCGGTGTCGATGGCCTCCGGCCCCGCCGATGCGCTGCCGATCGTCGACGCCCTCGAGGAGTCCGGCGCCCTGCGCGGCAGCCACCTCGTGCCGAGCGTGCGCGGCGAGCTCCTCGCGCAGCTCGGGCGACGCGAGGAGGCCCGCGCCGAACTGCTCACCGCCGCGAGCCTCACCGGCAACGCCGCGCAGCAGCGCGTGCTGCGCGAGAAGGCGGATGCGCTCGCCCCGCACTGAACCGGCGGGCCGTGCACGACGTGCGGCGGCCCGCTGCCGGATGCTCAGCCGCGGAAGAACACCTCGGCGACCCGCGCGAGGTCCCACAGATCGCTCACGCCCGCGAGCTCCCGCGCCGAGTGCATCGACAGGATCGGAATGCCGACATCCACCGTGCGGATGCCGAGCCGGGTCGCGGTGATCGGTCCGATCGTCGACCCGCACGGCACGCCGTTGTTCGAGACGAACTCCTGACTGTGCACGCCGGCCTCGGCGCACCACGTGTTCCAGGCAGCCGCCCCCGCGGCATCCGTCGCATACCGCTGATTGGCGTTGATCTTGAGGATCGGGCCGGAGCCGAGCATCGGCTGCACGACCGGGTCGTGCTTGTCGGCGTAGTTGGGGTGCACCGAGTGCCCGACGTCGCTGGAGACGCACCACGACGCGGCGAGCGCGCGCAGCTGCTGCTCGCGGTCGGCGCCGAGCGAGAGCCACAGGCGCTCGAGCACATCGGACAGGAACGGCCCCGCGGCGCCGGAGCGGGTGCCCGAGCCGACTTCCTCGTGGTCGAAGACGGCGAGCATCGCGATGTGGTCGGCGTCGAAGCCGTCGGCCGCGCGCTCCAGCGCGACCACCCCCGCGTGCACCGAGGCGAGGTCGTCGAGGCGTCCCGAGGCGAAGAACACGTCGTCGAGCCCGAACGTGGCGCCCCGCGCGGCGTCGGCGGTGACGATGTCGTACCCGCGGATGCGGGCGGCATCCACTCCCGCCTCTCGGGCGAGCTCGCCGAGGATGTCGGCCGAGTCGGAGGCGCCCAGGCCCCACACCGGCTGGGTCTGGGACTGCTTGTCGAGGGCGAGCCCGCTGTTGACGTCGCGGTCGAGGTGGATCGCCAGCTGCGGCAGGCGCAGCAGCGGCCCCGTCGCGGCGAGCGCGGTGGAGCCGTCGTCGAGCACCAGGCGCCCCGCGAGGCGCAGCTCGCGGTCGAGCCAGGAGTTCAGCAGCGGGCCGCCGTAGATCTCCACGCCCGCCTGCAGCCACCCGAGCTTGCCCGTGGTGGGCTTGGGCTTGAGCTTGAAGGCGGGTGAGTCGCTGTGCGCCCCGAAGATGCGCACGCCCGTCGACGCCGTCGCCGACGGCGGGACCACCCACGCGAGCACCGCTCCGTCGCGCACGACGAGGAACCTCCCGCCCGCCGGCGCCGGCCAGGCCGCGGCCTCGTCGAGGCGCGTGAACCCCGCACTCTCCAGGCGGGCGGCCACCTCGGCGGCGGCATGGAAGCTGGACGGGGATGCCTCGACGAACGCGGCCAGATCGGCGGCGTGCGCGAGGGTCTCGGGTGCTGCGGGCACGACGAGCCTCCTGGGTGTGTTCGGGGGTGCTTCGATCGTACGCGGCGCACGCCCGCATCGAGCGTCGGCCTGGTTGACTGGGCGCATGGGCGAGATGTCGATGTTCCCGTTGGGGTCGGTGCTGTTCCCGGCCACGCCCCTGATGCTGCGCCTCTTCGAGCCGCGCTACCTCACGATGCTCGGACGCCTGCTCGAGCGGGAGAACCCCGAGTTCGGCGTCGTGCTGATCGAGCGCGGCAGCGAGGTGGGCGGCGGCGAGCAGCGATCCACGATCGGCACCGTCGCACGCATCGTGAAGGTGGATGCCGCCGCCGAGGCGATGTACCTCGTCGCCGTCGGCGACAGCCGGTTCGAGGTGGCTCGCTGGCTCGATGACGACCCGCACCCGATGGCCGAGGTGGTCGCACTCCCTCCGCTCGAGTGGGACGAGGCGCTCGCGCCCCTGCGCGCCGAGGCGGAGGCGATCGTGCGACGTGTGGCTGCGCGCGTGGCATCCACCGGCGATCCCGAGATCGCCGACGTGCGCTGGGACGCCGACGCGCCGATCTCGGACGACCCCGTGGAGTCCTCGTGGCAGCTCGCGGCGATCGCGCCGCTGGGCGAACTCGACCGTCAGAAGCTGCTGCGCTCCACGACGCTCGGCGGGCTGCTGCGACGGCTCATCGACCTCACGCTCGAGGTCGACGAGATCACCAGCCCATCGACCCCGGACCGCCCTTGAAGGGGCCGACGATCTCCGGAGTGATCCATCCCCCGTAGAAGCGACCCGGCTGCGGGACGACCTCGATCCCGTCGACCTCGCACCGGTCCATCTGCTGCGCGTACACGGCGACACGGCCGACGAGAACCTCGAAGCCGGGGGTCGGGGTGGGATAGGTCCACGCCGCCCGGGAACGGGTCTGGCCGCCGCCGTGCACGTCGAAATACCCTGCCGCGCCCTTGAACTCGCAGAACGACGAGCCGTCGCCGGCGGTCAGCGCCCCCGGCGCGAAATCGGCGATCGGGAGGTAGTACACGGGCGGATGGCTCGTCTCGAGCACCCGCACGACGTCGCCGGTGTCGACGATCTCCGCACCGCCGAGCACGATGCGCACGCGCCGATCAACGCGCTCGACGCGCGGCGGGCGCGGATAGTCCCAGACGGATTCCTGACCGGGGGCGACGGGGTCACGCTGCGGCATACCGCTACCGTATGTCGGCCCGGCGGACCTCGGGCGGGAGAACGGAAGTCTGCACTCTCCCCGTAAGAGTGCAATAATGCACTCTGTGAACCAGAGTGCAACAGGCCCACGGGAGCGACGGCGCACCGAGACGACCCGCACTCTCATCTCCCTCGCGCGCCGCGCGACGGCATCCACCGGCCTCACCGGGTTCACCATCGAGGAGCTGTGCGAGCAGGCAGGGGTCTCCCGGCGCACCTTCTTCAACTACTTCGCGTCGAAGGAAGACGCCGTGCTCGGCTTCGCGCTGAACCTCGACACCTCCGACATCGAGGAGATGTTCGTGCGGATGCGTCCCCTGACCCCTCCTGGCGAGCTCTCGAGCAACCTCCTCACCGACTTCGCCGCCCTCACCGAAGCCCGCTGGGCCGCGTTGGAGATCGACCACGCCGCCGCGGCGGAGCTGATGGCCGCCGCCGAGCGCGAGCCGCGCCTCATCGCGCACATGATCGAGCGGCACCGCACCGACGAGCGAAACGACATCACCCTGGTCGCTCGCCGCGAGGGCGTCACCGACGACGATCCGCGCATCGTCGCGATGGTGCAGCTGGTCGGCCACCTCGCACGCGTCGCGGTGCCGGCCTCGCTCGATCCCGACCACCCGCAGGACTTCCGCGACGTGCTCGAACGGCATCTCGCCGCCGTGCACGCGCTGTTCACCACGCAGACCATGAACGACCCGGAAAGCACCCGATGACCACCACCGCCCCCACCCCGACCGTCGCGCCCGGCGACGGCCCGATGCTGCTGACCCAGCGGCGCATCTGGATCATCTTCTCGGCCCTCATCGCCGGAATGCTCCTGTCCAGCCTCGACCAGACCATCGTCTCCACCGCGATGCCGACTCTCGTCGGCGAGCTCGGCGGGGTCGAGCACCAGGTGTGGATCACGAGCGCCTACATCCTCGCGACGACGATCGTCATGCCCATCTACGGCAAATTCGGCGACATCCTGGGCCGGCGCAACCTCTTCCTCCTCGCGATCGCGATCTTCACGCTGGCCTCGATCGGCTGCGCGTTCGCGACCGACTTCTGGATGTTCGTGGTGTTCCGCGCCGTGCAGGGCCTCGGCGGCGGCGGCCTCATGATCCTGTCGCAGGCGATCATCGCCGACATCGTGCCGGCCAACGAGCGCGGCAAGTACCTCGGCCCGCTGGGCGCCGTCTTCGGCCTGTCCGCCGTCGCGGGGCCGCTGCTGGGCGGCTTCTTCGTCGACCACCTGACCTGGCAGTGGGCGTTCTACATCAACATCCCGGTCGGCATCGCCGCGTTCGCGATCGCCTTCTTCGCCCTCAAGCTCCCGAGCAAGAAGGCCGACAAGCCCATCGACTGGCTCGGCGTCGTGTTCCTCTCGATCGCCACGACATGCCTCATCTTCTTCACCGACTTCGGCGGAGATCGCGACCACGGCTGGGACGACCCGCTCACGTGGGCGTGGGGGGCGGGCCTGCTCGTGGCCGTCGCGCTGTTCGTCTTCACCGAGTCCCGCGCGGCCGACCCGGTCATGCCGCTGTCGCTGTTCAAGAACCCGGTGTTCGTCAACGCCACCGCCATCGGCTTCGTCGTGGGCATCGGCATGTTCGCGGCCCTGGCGTTCGTGCCGACCTTCCTGCAGATGTCCTCGGGCACCTCCGCGGCCGCATCCGGCCTCCTCATGCTCCCGATGATGGTCGGCGTCATGGGCACCTCGATCGCGTCAGGTCTGATCATCACCAAGACCGGCAAGTACAAGATCTATCCGATCCTCGGCACCTTCATCACCGGCGCCGTGATGGTCGTCATGACCTCGCTCACCGCTGAGACCCCCGTGTGGCTCATCTGCGTGTACCTGTTCGCGCTGGGCGCCGGCCTCGGCTTCGTCATGCAGGTCGTCGTGCTGGTGGTGCAGAACGCGGTCCCCGCTTCGGAGATCGGCACCGCGACCAGCTCGAACAACTACTTCCGCGAGGCGGGAGCGGCTCTGGGCATCGCCGTGTTCGGCGCGATGTTCACCTCGCGCCTGACCGACAACCTGCTCGCGGCCTTCACCGACGCCGGCGCCTCAGCCGATCAGGCGGGCCAGGCGGCCGCCACGATCGACCCCGCGACCCTGAACGATCTGCCCGGGCCTGTGCGCGACGCGATCGTCACCGCCTACGCCGACTCCCTCGCCCCGGTGTTCTGGTATCTCGTGCCGTTCCTGGCGGTCGCCTTCGTGCTGGCCCTCTTCCTCAAGGAGATCCCGCTCTCCGACGTCGCCGGGCTCGTCGCCCGCGGCGAGGCGATCGGCGGCGAGGAGGCCGAGCGCCTGGAGGCCGAGCAGCGCGCGGCCGCCGGCCGCGGCGCGGCAGCTGACGCGGGAGCCCTCGCGGCAGCTGACGCGCCGGGCGCGGCATCCACTCCCCCGTCGGAGAAGTAGCACTCCCCCGTCCCCCGCTCCGCTGTCGCAATCGGTCAGCCCGACCGCACATTGCGACAGCGGAGCGGGGGACTTCGCATCCATCTCACACCCGCCTGCCGGAGTAGCAAGCAGGAAGGCGCAGGCGGAGCGGGTGCGCACCGTCTCGGTCGCGCGCATCAGCGGGATCGTCGGGTGGCTCGGCGCGGAGCGGATGGGCGAGATCGACGAAGCGCTTCGCATCCACCTCGCCCTGTGACGCGGTGACGCCGTGACGCGGTGACGCGGGCGGCGCGAGCGGCCAGACTGAGGGCATGGACGCGCGACCCTGGGTGCTGCACGTCGATCTCGACCAGTTCATCGCCGCCGTCGAGGTGCTGCGCCGGCCCGAGCTCGCCGGCAAGCCGGTGATCGTCGGCGGTCGGGGCGACCCGACCGAGCGCGCCGTGGTGTCGACCGCGTCGTACGAGGCGCGCGCCTTCGGCGTCGGATCCGGGATGCCGCTGCGCATCGCCGCGCGCAAGGCGCCGGACGCGATCCTGCTGCCGGTCGACGCGCCCGCCTACACCGCCGCCTCCGAGGCGGTGATGGAGACGCTGCGCGCACAGCCCGGCGCGGTGGTCCAGGTGCTCGGCTGGGATGAGGCGTTCGTCGGGCTCACCTCCGACGATCCCGAAGCGGCCGCCCGGGAATTGCAGCGCGCGGTGCTCGACGCGACCCGGCTGCACTGCAGCGTCGGCATCGGCGACACCCTCGTGCGTGCCAAGAACGCGACCGACCTCGGCAAGCCGCGCGGCGTCTTCCGCCTCACCGCCGAGAACTGGCTCGAGGTGATGGGCGCGCGGCCCGTGATCGACCTGTGGGGGGTCGGATCGAAGATCTCGAAGCGGCTGGCGGCGCTGGGCATCCACACCGTCGACGACCTCGCCCGCGCCGAGGAGCCGCCGCTGGCGGCGGAGTTCGGACCGAAGATGGGGCCCTGGTATCGGCAGCTCGGCCGCGGCGACGGGTCTGCGGTCGTCGACGACACCCCGTGGGTGGCCCGCGGGCACAGTCGCGAGACGACTTTTCAGACCGACCTGGTCGACCGGGCAGAGATCGTGGATGCCGCGCGCACGCTCGCCGCCCAAGTGCTCGATGATGTGGTCGCCGAAGGGCGGCCGGTCGTCGGGGTCGGACTGAAGGTGCGCTACGCGCCGTTCACGACGAAGACCTTCGTGCACAAGATCGCCGAGACGTTCGACCGGCAGACGGTCATCGAGGAGATCCTGGCGCTCGTCGCGAGGATCGAGGACCGCCCTGTGCGCCTCCTCGGCGCGCGAGCCGAGATGGCCATGCCCGACGACGCTCGCGGCGCGCACACCCCCACCCGCAGCGGCTGGTGACCACATCGCCTCGGGCGCGGGGCGCGGGGCGCGCGCCCCCGTGCGCGAACTCACGGCGCGCTCCCAGGTTCGCGGGACCAAACCACGGCCTGCCGCCGTTGCTTACCCTTGAGTCGCAGGGCGCACCGCTGTGCGACCGACACCGAAGCCGAAGGAATCACCATGACCAGTGGGCCCACTGACACCGGAACCATCACCCAGACGCCGGGCACCGAGACCGCCGTGCTCGCGGGCGGCTGCTTCTGGGGCATGGAAGACCTCATCCGCCGCCAGCCCGGCGTGCTCGACACGCGCGTGGGCTACACCGGCGGACAGAACGACCACGCCACCTACCGAAGCCACCCCGGCCATGCCGAGGCGGTCGAGATCGTCTTCGATCCGTCGAAGACGACGTATCGCGACATCCTGGCGTTCTTCTTCCAGATCCACGACCCGTCGACGCTGAACCGTCAGGGCAACGACATCGGCTCGAGCTATCGCTCGGCGATCTTCCCCCTCTCCCCCGAGCAGGAGCAGGTCGCGCGCGACACGATCGCCGATGTGGATGCCTCGGGCCTGTGGCCCGGCAAGGCGGTGACGACCATCGAGCCGGCCGCCCCGTTCTGGGAGGCCGAGCCCGAGCACCAGGACTACCTCCTGCGCATCCCGAACGGGTACACGTGCCACTTCCCCCGCGCCGGCTGGGTGCTCCCCCAGCGCACCGACGTGGGCTCGGGCGCCTGACCCGCGCTCGGGCGCACGTTGCCGGAGCGGTCAGTCCACCCGGATGACCGTGGTGTTGCCCTGCTCGAAGACCACCTCGCCGAGGGATTCGAGCAGGGCGGCATCCAGCGTCGGATAGCGCGACATCTCCCACTCCCCCACGATCACGTACTCGATGTCGTACTTGTCGATGAACGCGTCGGCGGTGGCGGCGGTGTTCTCATAGAACTGCTGCACCTCGCCGATGCGCGGGGCGACCAGGGCCGAGTACGCGTCGGGCTCGTCGGCCGACGTGCGCCACAGCCACTCGTGCGACTCCCACCCGATCACCGTGGGCAGCCCCGTGTACGCGGAGATGCGGCCGAGGTGCGTGTACGAGATGCCGGCGGCTTCGACGATGGCCGGCTGGCCGTCGACGTTCTCATTCAGCCACGCGATCGCCGCCGCGTCGTCGGCGATCGACTCGGTGTAGGCGGCATCCCCGATCGTCGCGGTTCCCGGCGGCGCGGCGGCCATCCACGCCGCTCCGTCGAGTCCGACGTAATTCTGCGCCGTCGCACCCGGCGCCGCCTGCGGGAAGGCCGCGAACGGGTACCACGCGGGCAGCACGAGCAGCCCCGCGCCCGCGACCAGCGCGACCCACGAGGCGATGAGCGGGGCACGGCCCGTCGCATCCCCGGCCTGACGGCGCCGCATCCCCTGCCGCACCGCGCGCCACGCGCCGATCACCGCGAACGGCATGACGATGCCGAGCAGGATGCTCGCCTGATACGTCAGCTTGAACATCGTGTTGGCGCGGGCGAACCCGTTCTCGTAGATGTCGACGACGTAGACGACCTCGGGCACGAGGATGAGCCCGACCGCGCTGATGCCGAGCGCGACGACCACGGCATCGATGCGCGTGAGACCCCCGGCGCCGCGCCGGACGAGGATGAGCCCCGCCAGCCCGCCCGCGAGGATCAGCACCTGCGGCCCCCACAGCACGGCGAGCTGCCAGAACGGGGTGTGCTGCTGCGCGAACCCGATGCTGCGCGAGATCGGCTCGAACGCGAGCGCGAACGGCAGCGACAGCACCTGCGCGAGGGCGACGAGGGCCGCCAGCTCGAACCCGCTGCGGGTGAGGCGGTCCTCCCGCAGGGCGAGCGCGAGGCCCGCGAGCGCGGCGCCGACCAGTCCGCCCACGGTCGCCGCGAGCGGGCTCTCGAACAGCAGGTACGGCACGAGCACGCACGCCTGCTGGATCACCAGCACGCCGACGCTGAGGAGCCCCGATCGCGGCGCGACCAGCAGTCCGGCGACCAGCGCCGCCACGAGGAGCACCGTGTAGTAGATGACGAAGTCCCAGTAGTTGCCCATCAGGAACACGGCCAGCAGCACCGCGCCCACGAGCGGGATCGGGTCGAGCAGGAACCGGCGGGAGGCGCCCGAGAGCCGGTGCACCGCCTCCGCCCAGCTGAACCCGATGGATGCCGGCACGGCCGCCGGTGCGGCATCCCGAGCCCCTCCGGCGACCCGCTGCACGACCAGGCCGACGAACAGCAGCACGAACGCCGTGTTGACGAGGTGGGCATGGAGGTCGCCGACGAGGAACGAGTAGAACGGGAACTCGTGGATCGTCTTGTCGGTGGTGACGGGGTTGTAGCCGATGAAGCGCGTCGAGTGCGGGTAGAACCAGCCCTCGAGCGATGCGCCGGCGATGCCCACGCCGTTCAGCCATTCGATGAGGGGGCGTCCGGGCGCTCCGGGGGCGAAGAAGAAGGCGTGGGAGTTTCCGGCGATGGCGACGAAGAAGGCCGTCAGCACACCCGCGACCCCATCGCCGGCGCTGCTGCCCCCCGCAGCCCCGCGGCGGGCGCGGCGCAGGGCGTTCAGCTGCCATCCGATGGCGGCGGCGAGGGTCACCATGAAGGCGAAGGTCGAGGCCATCGCAAGGTTGTAGCCGACGGCCGCCGACGTGAAGGCGAGCGCGCACAGGAGCGCATAGAAGAACTGGCCGAAGTAGTAGTAGTTGATGTCCTGGCCGGCGAACCACATGTCGGCGGCGGGCAGGAAATCGGTGCGGCCGATGCTCATCATGAACCCGTAGTCCATGAACTTCTCGAGCCCGTCGATCTGCGGCATCGTGCCGCGCACGTAGGCCCAGGTGCCGAGCGCGACCACGAAGACCGCGAGGAAGAAGCCGAGGCCCGAACGCGTGGCGCGCTCGCGGACGGCGGAGACCGCGCCTTGCCGCAGGCCGGGCGGAGCCCAGCACGCGACCGCCAGCGCGGCCACGAGCAGCCACGCCGACCACGACGCGAACGGCAGCAGCTGCAGGTACGCGAGCGTCCACGAGGCGAACGCGACCAGGAGCCCGCCGAGGGCCAGCGCGAACGGGAAGGCGACGGCCGCGATGCCGCGGAACAGCCGCACCGCGAGCGGCCAGACCGCGATGGCCGGGGCGAGCATCGTGCCCAGCCACACGAGCCAGCGGCCGCCGTCGGCGCCGAGACCGCCCAGCAGCGCACTGAAGACCACGAGCGCGACGAGTGTCACGACCGCGCCGACGGCACCCGCCGGCATCCACCCCCGCTCGGTCTGCGCGGGCGCCGCGGCGCGCCGCGCGGCGGGTGTGGTGGAGGTCGGGTGCTCGGTCACGGGAGTCTGCTCGGTCACGGGGTGCTTGTCGGTCACAGGACGGGTCAACGCAGGAACTCGGCGGGATCGAACTCGTCGATGGGGATGACGCGCACGCGGGGCAGCGGGGCGTCGAACACTCCGGCGTCGTACTCGAGATCGAACTTCTCGATGCCGGGGGACGAGGCGAACCCGATGTTGCGGAACTCGTTGAACGCGAGCACGCCGACCCGCCGCTCGCCGTCGACGAGCGCCGAGAGGTCGTCGAGGAAGTCGCCGTCGTGGCTGACGAGGATCGCGTCGCCGTCACGCTCGCGCAGCGCCTGCAGCGTGCGCTGGATCGCCATGTCGACGACCTTCTCGTCGGCCGTTCCCGCGAGCGGAACGACGCGGTAGTCCATGGCCTTCAGCGCCTGCACGAACGACATCGGGATGCCGGTCGAGGCGTTGAGGAAGAACAGCCCCTGTGCCGGCTGCTGCCACTCGCGCTCCGCGAAGGCGATGAGGCGGTCCCAGCGCGGGCGCTCGTCGGGCTGGGGGCGGCGCCCGAGGATCGAGCCGCCGAGCGTGGCGTCGATGTTCTCGCCGTCCACGAGCACCCACGTGATGCCGCCGTCGTCCATGTGTGCTCCTTCGCGGGTCCGCTCTGCGCGGGCGGGCCGCGTGTGCGGCTACGCGAAAGATCCTAGGGGGCGCGGCTGAGACCGTGCGCGTCGGGAGCCCCGCGCCGCGCCCCGGCGGTCGCGCGGCGACGCCCGATCAGGGCCGCGATGAGCCGCCATCCCACCAGGAACACCGCCAGCGTGATCGTCGCGACGACGATGAAGGCGGCGGCGATGCCCTGACCGGATGCCGCGCGCAGCAGCATCCCGATCCCGACGGTCACGAGCCAGACGCCGATGCCCGTGCGCACCGGCCTGGCGGGCGCGCGCCAGGCCAGCGTCGCCACCCAGCCGGCCGCCAGCCCCACCAGGAACGGCCAGGCGGTGGCGCCCAGGCCGGCGAATGCGCTCTCGCCGTGGCTCGCCCGCCCGATGGCCGCGAACGTCGTGACGAGCGCGGCGTCGAGCGCCGCCGCACCGACGATCGCCCGGGCGGAGGGGCGGCGGGCTGCGGTGGCGGGTCGTGAGGTCACTCATCCAGGCTACGCGCGCCGCGGAATCGACCCGCACGCCTGCCCTGCCGGCCCCACCCCGCGTGCCTGCTTCGGAGATCCGCCGTCGTTCGGAGCAAAGGAGCCGATCGTGTCCGCACGACGGCAGATCTCCGACGTTCTGCTGCCATGGGCGGCGGTGCGAGGCGGTATCACACTCCACTCCCCGCGCCTCTCCCTTCACGACAGTCACGCGCGCCGACGCGGTGTCGGCGCCCCGAACAGGGAGATGTGCCATGACCACAACGACGGCGCCCGGGTCGGCGAGCGACGACCTGAGCGCAGCCGCAGCGGATGCCGCGGCCAAAGCCGGACGAGCCTGGAAGCGCTTCGTGGCGCGGGCGGTGCCGCCCGCACTGAGCGGGGCTCAACCCGTTCGCGGCCTCCTCCGTTCCGGGGAGGAGTCGTACCGGGCCGATGCCGCACTCGTGGCGAAGGCCGCCCCCGCCCTGTTCGGGGAGCTCGACGAGTTCTACCTCCGCGGTCGCCGCGTGATGGGCCTCACCGAGTCCGAGCAGTTCGAGGAGATCGTCCGCGAGGGGGTCCACGAAGCCGCCCTCGCGCTGACGGCCGCCGAGCGGTTCACCCCCGAAGCGAGGAAATCCCTCGAGCGCCGTGTGCGGTGCGCCAAGGACTTCGTCGAACGACGGGAGGGTGAGATCTCGCGGCGCCTGTATGCGCACCGGCTGACGCAGAGCGTGCTGTTCACCATGCTGGTGATCCTCGTGGTCGTCGTCGCCGAGTACTCGCTCCGGTCGAACCGGATCATCGCGCCGACCGCCGCCGAACTCGCCGCCATGCGCGACATCCTCGTCGTGGTCGGAGCGGGGGCGGCCGGCGCCGGCGTCAGCGTGCTCCTGCGGCTCAGCCACTCCGATGTCTCGTACGACGTCGCCCGCAGCGGCGCCGCGCACTATCGCATCGCCCTGGGCGTGGCCTTCGGCGTCGCGATCCTCCTGCTCCTCAAGAGCGGGGTGATCGCCGACTTCGGCATCGGTCCCGGAGCGAGCGAGACCGTGGACAGCTTCTACTTCTGGGGCGCGCTCGGGTTCCTCGCCGGCTTCAACGAACGCTGGGCCACGAACCTCATCACGCGGCACCCCGGCGACAAGCCGGGCTCGGTCAAGGAGCCGTCCGGAGCGAAGCCCCGGACGCCGTAGGGCCCCTTCCGGTGGATCGAGCACACCGGAACGACCCGCTCAGCGGGGTGCGAGCTCCGGGGTGAGCGCCTCGCGCTCGTCGAAGACGAAGCAGTCGCCGGCCCAATGGGCGCCGCCCTCGCGTTCGAAATAGCCGAGGATGCCGCCTTCGAGTTGCAGCGCGTCGATCCCGGCATCCTGCAGGTAGATGGCGGCCTTCTCGCAGCGGATGCCGCCCGTGCAGAAGCTCACGACCGTCTTGCCCTCCAGCGCCGCCCGGTTCTCGGCCGCGGCGCCGGGGAACTGCGTGAACCGCTCGATGCGCCAGTCCAGCGCGCCGACGAAGGTGCCGTAGTCGACCTCGAAGGCGTTGCGCGTGTCGAGAAGCACCACCTCTCGGCCGGCGTCGTCGTGCCCCTGATCCAGCCAGCGCCGCAGCGTCGCCGGCTCCACGGCGGGCGCGCGACCGGACTCGGGGCGGATCGTCGGGTGGTTCATCCGGATGATCTCGCCCTTGAGCTTGACGAGCAACTTGCCGAACGGCTGGGTCTCGGACCAGCTCTCCTTGGTCGTGAGCCGCGCGAAGCGAGGGTCGCGGCGCAGCTCGTCGACGAATGCGCGCACCGCGTCGGCGTCGCCCGCCAGGAACAGATTGATCCCCTCCTCGGCGAGCAGGATCGTGCCCTTCAGCCCCGCCGCGAGCGCGCGCTCGCGCAGCACCGGACGCAGCTGCTCACGATCGTCGATCGCCGTGAACAGGTAGGCGGAGATGTTCAGGATGGATGCCACGCCGACAAGCGTACGAAACACCGCCTGGGAACGCGCGGGACCACCGCACGCCGGCGTGAACCGATCTCGGAAGGACCGGCCCGCGGTCGCGGCCTGCGGGTCTACCCTCGGACTCGTGCACGAGAAGTCTCACGACGCCGGGCACGGCGCCGATACGGCCGACACGCCCCTGCCCGACACGTCCATGGCGCCGCAGCTCACCGACGCGCAGTGGGCGCGGCTGTGCGCGATCGGCGAGCCCCAGGAGGTCGCGGCCGGCGACTACGCGTTCCGCACCGGCGACCCCGAGTACGACCTGATCCTCATCGAGTCCGGCGCGCTGGAGATCGTGCGGGACTCCCTCGGCTGGGTCGGCGAAGCCCTCATCACGCGCATGGGGCCGCGGTCGTTCGCCGGCGAGCTCGGTCTGCTCAACGGCCAGTCCGCGTTCCTCTCGGCGCGGGTGACCGAACCGGGGACGATCCGCCGCGTGCCGCGCGCGAGGCTGCGCCGCCTGATGAGCGAGGACGACGAGCTGTGCGATCTCATCCTCCACGCGCTGTGGGCGCGGCGGGAGTCGCTGCGGAAGGGACCTGCCGCCCTCACGCTCAAGCTCGTCGGGCCGCGCGGTTCGAAGGGCTTCCAGGACCTGCGCCGCTTCGCCGAGCGCACCGACCTGGTGCACACCTCGTTCGAGCTGGCGCCGGGCGACCTCGGCCATCTGGGCGAGCACGGGGTGACGGCCGATGACCTTCCGGTCGCGTTCGTGCAGGGCGAGCCGATCCTGCGCGCGACACCGGGCATCGTCGCCGATCGGCTCGGACTGAGCTATCAGGCCCACGCCGACACGCTCGTCGACCTCGCCGTCATCGGCGGCGGGCCGGCCGGGCTCGCGGCGGCGATCTACGGCGCCTCGGAGGGTCTGAGCACCGTGCTCCTGGATTCGGTGGCACCGGGCGGGCAGGCGGCGGCGACGTCGCGCATCGAGAACTTCCTGGGCTTCCCGTTCGGCGTGAGCGGCGGCGACCTCATCGGCCAGGCCTCGCTGCAGGCCCTGAAATTCGGGGTTCGCGTCTACGCGCCGTGCGAGGCGGTCGCGCTCGACGAGGTCGACGGTGCCCTCGAGATCACGCTGAGCGACGGGCGCGTCGTGCACGCTCGCAGCGCCATCGTCACCTCAGGCGCCGCATATCGTCGCCTCGACCTCGATCGGTGGAGCGACTTCGAGGGCGCGGGGATCTTCTACGCCGCCACTCCGCTGGAGCTGCGCCAGGTCGCCGAATCGCCGGTCGTGGTCGTGGGGGGTGCGAACTCGGCCGGGCAGGCCGCGCTGTACCTCGCCGCGAACGGGTGTCCGGTGCGCCTGGTCGCGCGCGGCGCCGACCTGTCGGCGCGGATGTCGAGCTACCTCGTCGACCGGCTCGTCGAGGACCCGCGGGTGCAGGTGCACACCCGGGCCCGTGTGGTGGGCCTCGACGGAGAGGCCGCGCTCGAGCGCGTGCGCATCGAGGGCGTCGGCGACGTCGACGCGAAGGGGCTGTTCTGCTTCATCGGCGCCGAGCCGGCGACCGCATGGCTGGCGGGGCTGGACCGCGACGAGGAGGGGTTCCTGCGCACCGGCACCGATATCGCCGGGGCCGCGCTGGGCGAACGCTGGCGCGCGCTGCGCCGCGAGCCGCTTCCGTTCGAGACGTCGGTGCCGCGTGTGTTCGCGGCCGGCGACGTGCGCCGAGGGTCGATGAAGCGCGTGGCTGCGGCCGTCGGCGAGGGCTCCAGCGCGGTCGCCTCCGTGCACCGGGCACTCGCCGGCTGAACCGGCGCGCCGGCGATCCGGGTCAGTACGTGCTGGTGACGACGGTGCCCGCGAGGATCGCCCGCGTGCTCGACACGCCCAGGCGCGAGGCGCCGGCGGCGAGCATCGCCTCGGCGTCGGCCAGGGTGCGGATGCCGCCCGAGGCCTTGACCTCGAGCCGGTCGCCGACCGTGGTCTTCATCAGCTCGACGGCGTGCAGCGTCGCGCCGCCCGCCGGGTGGAAGCCGGTCGAGGTCTTGACGAAGTCGGCGCCGGCTGCCTCGGCGGCGCGGCACGCGCCCACGATCTGCTCGTCGGTGAGGGCGGCCGACTCGATGATGACCTTCAGCACCACGGGCGCCGGCGCGGCCGCGCGCACGGCGCGGATGTCGGCCTCGACGTCGGCGAAGCGGCCCTCGCGAGCGGCGCTGATGTCGATGACCATGTCGATCTCGTCCGCGCCCTGCGCGGTGGCGAGGCGCGCCTCGGCGGCCTTGACCTCGGAGTGGTGCTTGCCGCTGGGGAAGCCGCACACGACGGTGAGCTTCAGGTCGCCGGGCACCGCCACGGGCAGCGCCGACGGCGAGACGCAGACGCTGTACGCACCGAGCTCGGAAGCCTCGGCGATCGCGGCGGCGATGTCGTCGGAGGTCGCGTCGGGCTTGAGCAGCGTGTGGTCGACGGTGCGAGCAAGAGCCTCGATGGACATGATCCTCCAGGGACGAGAGCGGGTGGGGTGGCGTCGCTCCGAGCACCGGAGCAACCCTTCATTGTCCCGCATCCACCTGGCAGGTTGCTGATCGATGGATGCCGCGCGCGGCATCCATTCACCGGAATGAAGCGCGCCGGAGTAGCGTTCGGTCTGCCATGCAGCGTTTCGGAACCCTCTCCTTCGGCCACTACGGCCCCCTCGGCGGCGGCCGCCAGCTCACCGCGGGCGACTCGATGAAGCAGGCCGTCGACCTGGCGCAGGGGATGGACGACCTGGGCGCGAACGGCATCTACTTCCGCGTGCACCACTTCGCCCGGCAGCAGGCCTCCCCGATGCCGCTCCTGGCGGCCATCGCGGCGACCACCGAGCGCATCGAGATGGGCACCGGCGTGATCGACATGCGCTACGAGAACCCGCTCTACCTCGCGGAGGAGGCGGCCGCGGTGGATCTGCTCTCCGACGGCAGGCTCGCCCTCGGCGTCAGCCGCGGGTCACCGGAGACGGTCGTGCGGGGCTACGAGGCGTTCGGCTACACCGGTTCCGCCGACCCGCGTGGGGCCGACCTCGCCCGCGAGCACTTCGACCTGTTCCTGCGCGCGATCGACGGGGAGGGCCTCGCCGAGCGCGATGCGGTGAGCCCGTTCGGCACCGGGGCCACCGGGAGGCAGCGCATCGAGCCGCACTCCCCCGGGCTGCGTTCGCGCGTGTGGTGGGGTGCGGGCAATCGCGACTCCGCCGAATGGGCAGGGCGCATGGGCGTGAACCTCATGTCCTCGACGCTGCTCACCGAGGCCGACGGCACGCCGTTCGACGAGCTCCAGGCCCAGCAGATCGAGGCGTTCCGCGCCGCGTGGCGGGAGGCCGGCCACCCCGGCGAGCCGCGCGTCTCGGTGAGCCGGTCGATCTTCCCGCTCACGACCGCGGAGGACCACCTGTACTTCGGCGGCCGCCAGGACGGCGACCAGATCGGCGTCATCGATGGCATCCGCTCCACCTTCGGCAAGACCTACGCGGCCGAGCCCGACGTGCTCGTCGAGCAGCTGCTCCAGGACGCCGCGATCCGGAGTGCCGACACCCTCATGCTGACGATTCCCAGCCAGCTCGGCGTCGCGTTCAACCTGCGGGTGGTCGAATCCTTCGCGACCCACGTGGCGCCCGCCCTCGGCTGGCAGAGCACCCGGGTCTGAACCGGACGCGGCCCCGCGCACACAGACCTGAACCGGCTCGGAGCCCCAGGGGGGCGGGCTCCGAGCCGGTGGGTGACGGTCGACGGGGGCTCAGGGAGCCCGCCGTGCCGTCAGATCAGCCAGCGGTTGCGCTGCACGAACGGCAGCTTCTTCCACTGGGCGCCCAGGCCCCACGTCTCGCCGGCGGCCAACGCGGCGATGGCGATCGCGACCAGGGCGTACACGACGTGGTAATCGATGAGCGGGTTGGTCGAGCCGGCGTTCGCGGCGAACGGCCACTCGGCCAGGTACATGAGGAGCATCAGCGCCGTGGTGGCGCCGGCCGCGATGCGCAGACCCACGCCCGCGATGAGTGCGACCCCGATACCGAGGAGTCCTGCCATGAACAGCACGTCGACGAGCGGCGAGGCCAGGCTCTGGAAGAAGGGCTGCAGGGGTCCGGTCACGGCCTCGCTGTTGAGGAAGCCCTGCGCGGGGGTGCCGCCGTTGATCCAGGCCCGCTCGACCGGCGTGGCGAAGCCCAGTCCGAAGGCCTTGTCGAGGAATGCCCACAGGAAGATGAACCCCGTGGCGAGGCGCAGCACGGCGAGCGAGCGACGGCCGACGACCGTGGTGACGATCGACCGCTCGGCCGGCACGGCCTTCGCGACGGCGGGGGTTCGAGTGCCCGCTGTCGCGAGTCGGGTGGGAACCGCGTGGGTGGTCATGAGGATTCTCCTTGCTTCGGTCGGGGTCGACGTCCGCCGGCCTCTCTCGTTTGTGGTCTGACCACATAAGAATCCCGCATCCGCGAGCACCCCGACAGGGACTTTGGTCCCGCCGCGGGCACACGAGCCGGACCCCCGACGCCCTGTCACACTGCACTCTTCCGACGCGCGGGGCGCAGCATTCCGCATCCCGTCGACCCATCGCCATCACCGAATTGATGAGAGACAGATGAGAACTCCCCCGCGTGGGACCCGCGACGTATACGTTCGGGCCAACGTGCGTCGATGAAGCCGCACGATAACCGAAACAGGAGAGACGATGTATCGATCTGCACTGCTTTCCCGACGCGTGGCGGCCATCACCGCCGCCGCAGCCGCTGCCGCCGCCCTCACCCTGGGATCCGCGGGCGCAGCGACGGCCGCACCGGCCTCCGCCGGCTGCGACAACCGCGTCAACAACACCTACGAGAAGCTGCTGGAGTGCGTCCGCCTGGACGGTGTGCTCGAGCACGAGGAGGCCTTCCAGGCGATCGCCGACGCCAACGGCGGGAACCGCGCCGCCGGTCTTCCCGGCTACACCGACAGCGCGGAGTACGTGGCCGAAACGCTGCGCGCGGCCGGCTGGAACGTCACGACCAACGAGTTCCCCTTCACGTTCGTGCCGCCCGCCCAGCTCACGCAGACCGCCCCGGTCACCGCAACCTACGAGACGGGGACCTTCACCGGCACCGGCTTCGGCACCGTGTCCGCAAGCGTCGAGTCCGTCGATCTGGCTCTCGCTCCGCCGCGCGCGAGCACGAGCGGCTGCGAGCCCGCCGACTTCGCCGGCTTCACCCCCGGGAACATCGCCCTCGTCCAGCGCGGCACGTGCAGCTTCGGCATCAAGGCCGTCAACGCGCAGGCGGCCGGTGCGACCGCGGTGATCATCTTCAACCAGGGCAACACGCCGGATCGTGAAGGTCTGATCATCGGCACGCTCCTGCCGGACGGCGCCACCGTGACCATCCCGGTCGTCGGCGCGAGCTTCGCCGACGGCGTGGCCCTCTCGCAGCCCGGATCGATGGCGACCATCCAGGTCGACGCCCCCGAGCAGCGCCCGCAGGTGAACGTGATCGCGGAGCTCCCGGGCAAGAACGACGACAACGTCGTCATGGCCGGCGCCCACCTCGACTCGGTGCAACGCGGCCCCGGCATCAACGACAACGGCAGCGGGTCGGCCGCACTCCTGGAGATCGCACAGCAGATCGCCAAGCTCGAGCCGCAGAACACGCTGCGCTTCGCGTGGTGGGGCGCCGAGGAGAGCGGGCTGCTGGGCTCCAACGCCTACGTCAACGGCCTGCCGCAGGAGGAGAAGGACCGCATCGCGCTGTACCTGAACTTCGACATGGTGGCCTCGCCGAACTACATCTTCATGGTGTACGACGGTGACGAGTCGTCGTTCCCCGCGCCCGTGGTGGTTCCGGAGGGCTCGATCCAGATCGAGGACGTCTTCGAGAGCTACTTCACCAAGCGCGGCATCCCCTACGAGGATGCCGAGTTCAGCGGTCGCAGCGACTATCAGGCCTTCATCCTCAACGGCATCCCCGCCGGCGGTCTGTTCACCGGTGCCGAGGTCGTGAAGACCCCGGAGCAGCAGGAGATCTGGGGCGGCACCGCCGGCGCTCAGTTCGACCCGTGCTACCACCTCGCGTGCGACACGATCGACAACCTCTCCCACGAGGCGCTCGATGTGAACTCCGACGCGATCGCGACAGCCGTGCTCACGTTCGCGTACTCGACCGAATCGGTCAACGGCGTGGTCGGCAAGAAGGTGCCCGGCGGCTTCACGTTCCCGGCTCCGGCCGGCCCCGAGGGCACGTTCGCGGGCGGGGGCGGCGGTCACGACCACTCCCACGGCGACGACATCGACTGATCGGAGCATGACCGGCGCCGTGTGAGCGGCGCACACAGTGGGGTGGGATGCCGCGGCATCCCACCCCACGCATTTCCCCGGGGCGGTGGACCACTAGAGTTCTGCTCATGGCTTCGCAGCAACAGCGTGATGGTGAGCACTCCGGCGGCGTGATGAGCGGCGGTGGCAGCCCGACCCTGTGGGGCGTGCTGTCGGGTCTGGTCGTGGCCGCCTTCATCGCGGTCCCGCTGTCGGCGGCCGTCTCGTTCGCCACCCACCCCGGCACCCAGCAGCTGTTCGGCGGCCGCCTCGAAGAGGCGACCACCGGCGGCTACCAGGCATTCTGGTGGATCGTGGCGATCTTCCTCGTCGCCCTTCCCGTGCTCGTCGGCTGGGGCGTGGCGCGCCTGTCCGGTCGCACGCTCGCGATCATCGGCGCGATCATCGCGCTGTTCATCATCGCGGTGCTGATCATGGGGCAGATGTTCGTCTTCTGACCCGCCCGGTCAGCCCCTCACCCGCTGAACGACGGCCGCACGATGCGGCCGTCGTTCGCGTACACGTTCATCGTCTGGCCGCGCAGGAACCCGACCAGCGCGACACCCCGCGCCTCGGCGAGCTCCACCGCGAGCGACGAGGGCGCGGAGACCGCGGCGAGGATCGGGATGCCGGCCATGGCGGCCTTCTGCACCAGCTCGAAGCTTGCCCGACCCGACACCTGCAGCACCGTGCCGCGCAGCGGCAGCAGGCCCTCCCGCAGTGCCCAGCCGACGACCTTGTCGACGGCGTTGTGGCGCCCGACGTCCTCCCGCACGACCAGCACCTCTCCCGTGGCGGCGTCCAAGAGCGCGGCCGCGTGGAGCCCGCCGGTCTTCTCGAACACCTCCTGCCGGGCGCGGAGGGCCTCGGGGAATCCGGCCAGCAGCGCGGCATCCACTGTCGTGTCGTCCTGTGCCACGGTGAAGCGCGACACGGTCTCGACGGCCTCGATCGAGGCCTTGCCGCACACCCCGCACGAGCTGGTCGTGTAGTGGCTGCGGGCCAGGTCGGGCGCGGGCGGGGCCACGTCGGGGGCGAGGGTGACATCGAGCACGTTGTAGGTGTTCTCACCGTCGCCCGGCCCCGCGCAGTGGATCGCGCCGGCGAGGTCGACCGCGGCGGCGATGACCCCCTCCGAGACGAGGAATCCGGCGGCGAGGTCCACGTCGGCTCCCGGGGTGCGCATCGTCACGGCGAGCGGGCGACCACCCACGCGGATCTCCAGCGGCTCCTCGACGGCGAGAACGTCGGCACGGCGGCGCTCCCCGTGCGCGAGCGAGATGCGGATCACCGGGCGCCGCTGCGTGATGCGTCCCATCCGGCCAGCCTAAGCCCGCCCGGGAGAGGTCGGCGCGCGCCTACCGCGCAGCGAGACCGGCCAGTGCGGCGAGCGCGTCGCCGGTGAGGCGCTGGGTCGTCCACTCGCTCATCGGCTCGGCGCCGACCGACCGGTAGAACGCGATCGAGGGCGCGTTCCAGTCGAGCACGGTCCACTCGAAGCGGCGGTAGCCGCGCTCGACGCACACGTGCGCGAGCTCTGCCAGCAGCGCCTTGCCGTAGCCGGCGCCGCGCTGGTCCTCGTAGACGAAGAGGTCCTCGAGCCAGATGCCGTGGGTGCCGGTCCACGTCGAATAGGTGAGGAACCACAGCGCGATGCCCACGATCTCGCCCTCGTGCTCGACGACGTGCGCGAACGCCTTGGGGTCGGCGCCGAAGAGCGTGGCGGTGAGCGCCTCGACCGTGTTCTCCACGGCGTCGGGCTCCTTCTCGTACACCGCCAGCGCGGTGATGCAGGCGAGGATGCCGGGCTCGTCGCCCGGGCGCGCGGCGCGCAGCACGGCGCCGTCGGAGAGGATGCGGTCGGTCACCCGTCGAGCGTAGCCCGCCCGGTCATCCGCCGATCGCGTTCATGCCGCGCACGGGCTGGAGGAAGGAGGGGTCGTCGATGGCGTGACCGGGAAGCTTCCCGCGCACGCAGGCGCGCAGCACCGCGTCGATCCCGGCATCGCGGTCGGCGGCGCCGCGCAGCACCGGGAGCAGGTCGTACTCCGAGGTCGAGAAGAGGCAGTTGCGCAGCTGGCCGTCGGCGGTCAGCCGCAGTCGATCGCAGTCGCCGCAGAACGGCGCCGTCACCGAGGCGATGACCCCGACGGTGTGGGGTCCGCCGTCGAGCAGCCACCGCTCGGCCGGCGCGCCGCCACGGCCCGGCATCGGATCCAGTCGCCATCGCTCCGAGAGCGCGGCCAGGATCTCCTCGCGCGTGACCATGCGCGAGCGGTCCCACGTGTGTCCGGCATCCAGGGGCATCTGCTCGATGAAGCGCAGCTGCGCGTCGTGGGCGACGGCGAATTCCACGAGGTCGACGAGCTCGTCGTCGTTGACGTCGCGCATCGCCACCGCGTTGAGCTTGAGGGGGCGCAGGCGGGATGCCGCGGCGGCGGCGATCCCCTCGAGCACGTCGTCGAGGCGGTCGCGACGGGTGAGCGTGTGGAACTTCTCGCGACGCAGCGTGTCGATCGAGATGTTCAGCCGGGACAGCCCGGCCTCGATGAGCCCCGGGAGGGCCTCGGGGAGACGGATGCCGTTGGTGGTCATCGCGATCTCGATCGGGGAGCCCGCGTCGGTGCGCAGGGCGGCGAGGCGCCGCACGACCTCGACGATGTCGATGCGCAGGAGCGGCTCGCCGCCGGTGAGGCGGAAGGTCGTGATCCCCGCCGCCGCGGCGACCCGGGCGACCTCGACGATCTCGTCGAGGGTGAGGATGCTCGACTTCGCGAGCCACTCGTTTCCCTGCTCGGGCATGCAGTACGTGCAGCGCAGCGAGCAGCGATCGGTCAGCGAGATGCGCAGGTCGCGGTGCACCCGGCCGAAGGTGTCGACCAGCGCCGGCGCCGCGCCGGGCGCGGCATCCATCCGCTCCGCCTCCGGAACGCGGGTGCCGATCGTCACCGGGATCGCGGTCATGCTGCGACCCCCGTGCCGGTGCGTGGTCGATGCGCCATGGATCGAGGCTACCGCCGCACGGTCGCGGCCGGGCCGCGGCGGCGCGGCGCCGCGTGCCCTGCCGCTCGGACCGCCCGCACGATCGCCGTGGGACCAAAGTCCCGAGGGTGGGTGGCGGGACGGTCGAGGGACTGGGATTCTGGGAGCCGACTGGGAGCGAGGAGCGCTCCCGGAGTGGTCTGACCACTGCTAGGGTGACGGCAGACCGCGTGGTCCCTTCTGAGCGATCGGAGTCTGCATCGTGGATCTGCTGGACCCCCTGCTGCTGGCGCGCTGGCAGTTCGGCCTGACGACGCTGTACCACTTCATCTTCGTTCCGCTCACGCTGGGCATGTCGCTGTTCGTGGCGATCTTCCAGAGCGCGTGGTACCGCACGGGCGATGCGAAGTACCTCGTGCTGACGCGCTTCTTCGGCAAGATCTTCCTCATCAACTTCGCGATGGGGATCGTCACCGGCATCGTGCAGGAGTTCCAGTTCGGCATGAACTGGTCGTCGTACAGCCGGTTCGTGGGCGACGTGTTCGGGGCGCCGCTGGCCTTCGAAGGCCTCATGGCCTTCTTCTTCGAGGCCACCTTCATCGGCCTGTGGATCTTCGGCTGGGACAAGCTCCCGCGCGGCCTGCACCTGGCCACGATCTGGATCACGGTGGCGGGCACGTGGATGTCGGCCTACTTCATCCTCGCCGCCAACGCGTTCATGCAGAACCCGGTCGGCTACCAGATGGCCCAGGACGGCGGCCGGGCCGAGATGGCCGACTTCGTCGCCGTGCTGCTGAACCCCGTCGCACTCACCCAGTTCCCGCACACGATCTTCTCGGCGGGCATGTTCGCCGCCGGTGTGATGATCGCCGTCGCCGCGTGGCACCTGGCGCGCAAGCAGAACATCGAGACCATGCGGCCGGCCCTGAAGCTCGGCCTGTGGGCGATGATCGTGTCCTTCATCGGCGTGGGCCTCTCGGGCGACCAGCTGGGCCTCGTGATGGTCGAGACCCAGCCGATGAAGATGGCCGCGGCCGAGGCCATGTTCGACTCCGCGTGCGGGGCGGACGCCTCGTTCTCGCTCTTCTCCATCGGCACACCCGACGGCACCAGCGAGATCTGGTCGCTGCGGGTGCCGTATCTGCTGGCCTTCCTGTCGACCCACACCCTCGACGGGTGCGTGGAGGGCATCAACGACCTGAACCTCCTCTACACGCAGGAGCTGTTCCCGCAGTTCGCCGACCAGGTCGACGGCAGCTTCGCCCCGATCCTGTGGGTCACGTACTGGTCGTTCCGCTGGATGATGGGCTTCGGCATCCTCGCCGCCTTCATCGCGGTCGTGGGCCTGTGGGTCACCCGCAAGAGCGCGAAGCGCGAGGTCGCCCCGTGGATGTGGAAGATCGCTATCTGGCAGGCGCCGCTCGCGCTGTTCGGCATCCTCGTCGGGTGGATCTTCACCGAGATGGGCCGCCAGCCGTGGATCGTGTTCGGCCTCATGCTCACCGAAGACGGCGTCTCGCCGAACGTGCCCGGGTGGAACGTGCTGGTCTCGCTCATCGCGTTCACGCTCATCTACGCGGCTTTGGCCGTGGTGGAGTTCGGTCTCATCTTCAAGACGGTGCGCACCGGCCCCGACCCGCTGCCGGGTCCCGACGACCCGCACCCGAACGACCTGTCGGTCGAAGACACGCCCACGACGGTGTACTAGGAGCCCGCCATGGATCTCGCATACCTCTGGTTCTTCATCGTCGGGGTGCTGTTCGTCGGCTACTTCGTGCTCGACGGGTTCGACTTCGGCGTCGGCATCTCGCTGCCCTTCCTCGGCAAGGACGAGATCTCCCGTCGGCAGATCATCAACACGATCGGGCCGGTCTGGGACCTCAACGAGACGTGGGTGATCGTCGCGGGCGCGTGTCTGTTCGCCGCGTTCCCGGAGTGGTACGCCACCCTGTTCAGCGGCTTCTACCTGGCGCTGCTGCTGATCCTGCTGGCCCTCATCGCGCGCGGCGTCTCGTTCGAGTACCGCCACCAGCGCGACGACCCGAAGTGGCGGGCCCGCTTCGACGCGATGATCTTCATCGGGTCGGCGCTCCCGGCCCTCCTGTGGGGCGTCGCGGTGGGCAACATCGTGCAGGGAGTGCCGATCGATGCGGACTTCAACTTCACCGGCACGCTGCTGACGCTGCTGAACCCCTACGGGCTGTGGGTGGGCGCGACCACGCTGCTGCTGTTCTGGGTGCACGGGCTGTACTTCCTCGCCCTCAAGACCGACGGCCAGGTGCAGCACGACGCCAACGTGCTCGCCAAGCGCCTCGCCATCCCGACGGTGATCTTCGCCGCCGGCACCGTGGTGTGGACCTGGGTGATCGCGGGCGGCCGCGAGGCGCCGCTGCTGTGGCTGAGCATCGCGACCGGGGTGATCGCGGCCGTGGCACTGCTCGCGTCGGTGGCGGCCAACGCCGTCAGGCGCGAGGGCTGGGCGTTCACGTTCGGCGCGGTGACCATCGTCTTCGCGGTGCTCGCCCTGTGGACCGCCCTGTTCCCGTACGTCATGCCCTCGACCAGCGACCCAGCCAACAGCCTCACGATCGAGAATGCGTCGAGCACCGATCTCACCCTCACGATCATGTCGTGGGCGGCCCTCATCTTCCTGCCGCTGGTGCTCGCCTACCAGGGGTGGACCTACTGGATCTTCCGCAAGCGCGTCTCGCGCTCGCGCATCGAGAAGGCCGCTGCCGCGGCCCACTGACGAGGCGGACGCCCGACCCGGTTAGGGTCGAACCACGATGACGAACACCGACCAGGAGGCCGCGTCGCGCCCGGCGCGGCGCGGCCCCGTGGATCCGCGTCTGCTGCGCCATGCGCGGGCGTCGCGCGGATTCTTCGTGGCGATCGGCGCGATCGCGATCGCCCAGACCGCCGTGATCGTGGCGTTCGCGTGGCTGCTGACCCGCGCGGTGGTCGACGCCGTCGAAGGGATGCCGGTGGCCGCGCTGACGCCGACCCTCGGCGCCCTCGCCGGGGTCGTGGCCGCCCGGGCGCTGCTGCTGTGGGGTCGCGAGCAGGTCGCCGCCCGGGCTGCCGCCCGGGTGCAGGGAGAGCTGCGCGCCCACCTGATCTCGGCCGTTGCCGCCCTCGGGCCCGAGTGGCTCGCCGCCCGCAGCTCCGCCTCGCTCGCCGTCACGGCCGGGCGCGGGCTCGATGCCCTCGAGGCGTACTTCGGCCGCTATCTGCCCCAGCTGGTGCAGACGGCGGTGGCCACGCCCGTGCTCGTGGCGGTCATGTGGTGGCAGGACTGGATCTCCGGCCTCACGGTGCTGCTCACCCTTCCGCTGATCCCGCTGTTCATGGTGCTCATCGGGCTCGTCACCCGCTCGGTGCAGCAGCGCCAGTGGCAGACGCTGCAGCGACTGGCCGCGCGCTTCGCCGACACGGTCAACGGCCTGTCGACGCTGAAGGTCTTCGGCCGTCAGCATCGGGCCGCGGCATCCATCGAGCGGGTCACCGACGACTACCGCCGCGAGACGATGAAGGTACTGCGCGTCTCGTTCCTCTCCGGCTTCGCGCTCGAGTTCCTCGCGTCGATCTCGGTGGCCATCGTCGCCGTCTCGATCGGGTTCCGCCTGCTCGACGGCTCGCTCGCCCTCGGCGTCGGCCTCTTCGTGCTGCTGCTCGCGCCCGAGGCATACCTGCCGATCCGTCAGGTCGGGGTGCAGTTCCACGCGGCCGCCGAGGGGGTGGCCGCCACCACCGACGTCTTCGAGGTGCTGGATGCCGCCGCCGCGCGCCCCACGACGGCAGGCCCCGCCCGGGCCACCGTGGGGTCGACTTCTGCCGGCCCCGACCCCGCCCGAACCGTCGCGGGCGCCGGCGGGCTCGCGCTGCGCGAGGTGCGCGTGCGGCGCGGCCAGCGGCTCCTGCCGCCGGTGAGCTTCACGGCCGAACCCGGCACCATCACGCTCATCGAGGGCCCGAGCGGCGTGGGCAAGTCGAGCGTGCTCGCCGCCCTGCGGGGCGTCGCCGATCACGAGGGCACGGCGACGTGGGCCGGCGCCGAGACGCGGGAGCTCTCCCCCGCCTCGTGGCTCGCGTGGGCCGGACAGCAGCCGGGGCTCATGGCGGGCACCGTCGCCGACAACGTCGCGCTCGGCGATGACGCCGTCGACGCCGATCTGGTCGCACGATCCCTCGCCCTGGCGTGCGCCGACGGCATCCCCCCGCTGCTCGAGCTCGGCGTGCAGAGCGCGGGCCTGTCGGGCGGTCAGGCCCAGCGCGTCGCCGTCGCGCGGGCGCTGTACCGCCACCTGCGCGGGCGCGCCGCCGTGATCGCGCTCGACGAGCCGAGTTCGGCGCTGGATGCCGCGACCGAAGCCCGACTGTGGCAGGCGCTGCGCGAGGTCGCCGACGGCGGCGCGACGGTGCTGCTCGTGTCGCACCGAGCGAGCGCGCGCGGGGTGGCCGATGCCGTGGTCCGCCTCGCCGGCAGCGAGGTCGCGGCATGACGGCCCCGAACGGCACCGGCGGCCCGACCCCCGCAGCGGTCGCGGTGCTGCGCCGTGCCCTCCCGCCGGCGCGTCGGCTGTGGCCGGCCCTGGCGGCCGGATTCCTCGCGGAGGCCTCCGCGGTGGCGCTGCTGGCCGTGAGCGCGTGGCTCATCGTGCGCGCGAGCGAGCAGCCGCCTGTGCTGTACCTGACCTTCGCCGTCGTCGGCGTGCGTGCCTTCGCGCTCTCGCGCGCCGCCTTCCGCTACCTCGAGCGGCTCGCCGGGCACGACGCCGCCCTCCGCCAGCTCGCCGCCTCGCGCGCCGATCTCGTGCGGCGGCTGGTGCCGCTGGCGCCCGACGGCCTCACCCGCACCCGGCGCGGCTCGGTGCTGGGAGCCCTCGTCGACGACGTCGATGAGCTGCAGAACCTTCCTCTGCGCGTCGTGCAGCCGCTCGTGGCATCGGCGGCGGTCGCCGTCGGCGCGGTGGTGCTCGTCGCCCTCGTCTCGCCGCCCGCGGCACTCACCCTCGCCCTGTGCCTGCTGGCCGCCGGCCTCATCGCGACGCTGTGGGGGTGGGCCGCCGGGGCCCGGGCCGAGCGCGCGATCGCCCCGCTGCGTGCGCGCCTGGCCGATGCCGTGCTCGATCACCTCTCGAGCCTCGACGTGCTGCAGGCGTACGGGGCCGAGGACGCCGCACGCCGGCGCATCGCCGAGGCCGACGCGGCCCTCCGCCGGGCTGTCGTGCACCGCGCCGGCGCGCACGCCGGCACGACCGCCCTCGTCTCGACGCTCGCGGGCGCCGCGTCGATCGCGGCGGTGCTCGCGGCGGCGCCGGCGGTGGCCGCCGGGACGCTCGGCGGTCCGGAGTTCGCGGTCGCCGTGCTCGTTCCCATGGCGGTCTTCGAGGTGTTCGCGGCGGTGCCGCTGGCCGCATCCGCATGGCGGCAGGTGCGTGCGGCGGCCGGCCGCATCGCGACGTCGGTGCCCCAGACGGCTCCCCGCGACATCGTCGCCGACGACACGATGGGTTCCGGAGAGGCACCCGACCTCGGCGACGGGCTCCGTCTCGACGAGGTCGATGTGCGCTGGCCGGGGGCCGGCCTGCCGGCCCTCCGTGACGTGTCGCTGCACGTGCGACCCGGCGAGCGGGTGCTCGTGGAGGGTCCGAGCGGCGCCGGCAAGACGAGTCTCGCCCACGCGCTGGTGCGTTTCCTCGCGGTCGACGGCCGGTACACGATCGGGGGCGCCGACGCGACCCGTCTCGCCGCGGACGACGTGCGTCTGACCGTGGGCCTGTGCGAGCAGCATCCCATGCTCTTCGACGAGGACATCCGGCAGAATCTCCTCTTCGCTCGCGACACGGCCACCGATGCCGACCTCGAGGCGGCACTCGCGCGGGTGGGCCTGGGCGACTGGCTCCGCGAGCGCGGCGGGCTGGACGCCCGCGTCGGCGAGCGCGGCGCGCTGGTCTCCGGCGGGCAGGCGCAGCGCATCGCCCTCGCGCGCGCGCTGCTGCGGGACTTCCCGGTGCTCGTGCTCGACGAGCCGACCGCCGGCGTCGACCCGGACGCATCCGACGCGCTCCTGCGCGACCTTCTCGGGGCGGTCGGCGCGGACCGCGCCGTCGTGCTCATCTCGCACGTCGCCGTGCCCGACGGACTCGTCGACCGCGTCGTGCGGCTCGAGGGCGGGCAGCTCGAGCCGGCCGCAGGCCCGAGGCCGTGACCGCCGCTACAGCGCCTTGCCGAAGGCCTGCACGCCGGGGTGCGAAGGGATCGGCGTGAATCCCACGCGCGGGTAGAAGGCGAGCGCGCCGGTGTTCTCCGACGCCGCGACCAGATGCAGGCCCGCGACACCCCGCTCGCGCAGCGCGTCTTCGAGGGTCTGGATCAGCCGGCGCCCCCATCCCTGTCCCTGCAGCTCGGGCAGCAGATCGATGTGCAGGTGCGCGGGGTACGCGTCGGAATACGGCTCGGCGCCGGCGCGGCGCGCGTAGGCGTAGATGAGCGTGCCGTCCTGCCGCGTGGCTTCCACCTCCGGCCGCGGCCACCGCTGGGCGTGCCGGGGCCACCACTGCGCCTGGAACCAGTCCTCGAACGCCTTCGTGTCGGGTGTGCCCACGATGTAGCCGGCGATGCGGCCGTCGTCGGTCTCGACCACGAACGCGAGATCGGGATGCCGCGCCACGTAGGGCAGCACGAAGACCTCGGCCCACAGGTCGTCGTCGTCGAAGATCCCGGTGGCGTCGCCGCCCGCATCGGCGGTGCGCAGGCACACGTCGGCGAGTGCGGGCTCGTCACCGGGGCGGAACGGGCGGATGCGGCTCATTCGCGCGAGTCTAGGCCCTCGCCGTCACGGGCGCGGTCGCTCTCCCCGTCGCCGGTCGCGGTCGCCGCGAGCCCGAACCGGTGCGACGCTGCGACCGCCGCGACGAAGCGCGTGGCGGGGGCGGCCAGCACCTCGGCCACCGTCCCCTCCTGCACGAGCAGCCCCTGTTCGATGACCAGCAGCCGACCCGCGAGGGCGACGGCGTCGTCGGCATCGTGGGAGACCACCACCGCGGTCGCCCGCGTCGCCGCGAGCTGCTGGGCGACCAGGCGCCGCACGTCGGCGGCGGTCTCCACATCGAGCGAGGTGAACGGCTCGTCCAGCAGCAGCACCCGGGGCTCGATCGCGAGCGCGCGGGCGAGGGCCACCCGCTGCTGCTGACCGCCCGACAGCTCCGCGGGGTGCCGGGCACCGGCATCCCCGAGTCCCACCCGGCGCAGCCACTCCCCCGCCGACGCCCGCGCCGCCGCCACCGGGACCCCGGCCGCACGCGGCCCGAACGCGACGTTCTCGACCACGGAGAGGTGGGGGAACAGCCGGGGGTCCTGCCCGAGCAGCACCACCCCGCGCCGGGCAGGCTCCACGTGCACGCGCTCGGCGGCGACCGTCGCGCCGTCCAGCCGCACGTGACCGCCGCTGAGGCTCACGAGGCCCGAGATCGCCGCGAGGATCGTCGACTTGCCGGCCCCGCTCGGCCCCATCAGCGCCGCGGTGCGACCGGCCCCCACGGTGAGCGCGACGTCGACCGCGAACCGGCCCCGATCGACGATGAGGTGCGCATCGAGCGCGGCGCCGGTCATCGCGGCACCTCGCCGCGCCAGGCGCGCACGAGCACCAGCACGCCGATGGCGGTGACCAGCAGCAGCAGTGACAGCGCCACCGCGGTGCCCTGCGAGACCCCCGCGCCGTTGAAGGCGGTGTAGATCGCGAGGGGCATCGTCTGGGTGACCCCCGGCGCATTGCCGGCGAACAGCGCGGTCGCACCGAACTCGCCGATCGCCCGGGCGAAGCACAGCACGACCCCCGCGATCAGGCCGGGCGCGGCCAGCGGCAGGGTGATCCGGCGCAGGATCGTCCAGCGCCCGGCGCCCAGAGCCGCTGCGGTCTGCTCGAAGCCGACCCCGGTCGCCCGCAGCGCTCCTTCCACCGCGAGCACCAGGAACGGCAGCGCGACGAAGGTCTGCGCGATCACCACGGCGGTCGTGGTGAACGTGATGCGCACGCCCCACTCGGCCAGGAGCTGACCGAGCGCCCCGCTGCGCCCGAACAGGAAGAGCAGCGCCACACCGCCGACCATCGGCGGAAGCACGAGGGGCACGGTGACGAGGGCGCGCAGCACGGCGGCCGTGCGCGCGTTCGCGCGGGCGATCACGAGCGCCAGCGGCACGCCCAGCACGACGCACACGGCGGTGGCGGTCAGCGCCGTCTGCAGCGAGAGCACGAGCGCCGCCCGCGCTTCAGGTGCGGTGATGTCGGTCCACAGCGTCGACCATTCCACCCGCTGCACGAGGGCGAGCAGCGGCACGATCAGCAGCGCCAGCCCGATGACGGCGGGAACGGCCAGCACGCGCGGGATGAAGCCGCGGGTCTCGGCCGCCGCAGCCGCGGTGCGCGCACTCACGGCGCGCCGAATCCGAACTCGGCGAGCACCGCCTGCCCCTCCTCACCCGCGACGAAGTCGGCGAACGCCTGCGCGGCTGCCGGGTTCGGGGCATCCCCCAGCGGCGCGATCGGGTACCGGTTGACGATGCGCTCGGCCCCCTCGGCCGCCACCGCCTGCACATCCTCGGCTCGGGCGAGGTCGGTCGCGTACACGAGGCCGGCGTCCGCCTCGCCGGCGGCGACCTTGGTGAGCACGGCGGTGACGCTCTGCTCCAGGCTCACCGGCTCGACCTGCACCCGCTGCGCGTCGAGCAGGGCGAGGGATGCCGCACCGCACGGCACCTCGGGGGCGCACAGCACCACCTCGGTCTCGGGCCAGGCGAGGTCCTCGATGATCTTCACGCCGCCCGGGTTGCCCGCCGGCACGACGATCACGAGCGTGTTGGTGGCGAACACGACCGGATCCGACGCGAGACCTGCGTCGACGACCTTCTGCATGTTCGCCTCGTCGGCCGAGGCGAACACGTCGGCGGGCGCGCCCTCGACCAGCTGCGTGGCGAGGGTGCTCGAGCCGTCGGAGATGAGCGGGAGCACCTCGAGCGAGGGATGGAGCACTTCGAACCGGGTCGCGATCTCGTCGAAGGCGGCTGCGAGCGAGGCGGCGGCGTACACGGTGAGCTCACCGCTCAGCTCCTGCGACGCCGGTGCGGGGGTGGTGTCCTCCGCGCCGTCGCGAGCGCCCTCTGCTTGCGCGGCGCACCCCGCCAGCAGCAGGGCGGCGGCGAGCACGGAGCCTGCCCTCAGTCGGGGGCGGATGCCGCGCACGTCAGCTCCTCGGGGTCTCGACGATGACGGTGGTGGCCTTCACGACGGCGACGGCGAGCCCGCCGACCTCCAGCCCCATCTCGTGCACCGCCTCGGCCGACATGAGGGAGACCACCCGGTGCGGGCCGGACTGGATGTCGACCTGCGCCATCACCCCATCGACCTGCACGCGCGTGACCAGTCCCACGAAGCGGTTGCGGGCGCTCGAGAGCATGTCGGCGGGGTCCTCCGCATCGGCGGCGAGGGCGACCGCGCGGGCGGCGAGCGCCTCGCCGGGCACCTCGGCGGGGCTCGCGTCGGTGACCGGCAGCACACCGGCATCCACCCACCGGCGCACGGTGTCGTCACTGACCCCCAGCAGACGCGCCGCCTGGGAGATCTTGTAGTCCATGCCGTCACGCTAGCACCGCATCTGCGGCGTTCCCAGAGCCGATCCGCCGCATCTGCGCTTGCTGGTGCCGCGTTCGGACGCCCTGGGCCGATCCGGAAACCGGAGGTCGGCACCCTTCCCGGAGCGGATCGCCGCCTGGGTCCGGAAGGTGCGAGGGCATCCGGTTTCCGGATCGCACGGAGACGCGGCGTCGCGGCCCGCGCCCGGCGATGCGGGACTAGCCTGTTGAGCATGCCGCTGCCGCCCCTGGTCGAACCCGTCGCCGCGCTCAGCGACGAGGAACGCGCGCGCACCGCGCGCCACCGCGTGCTCGCGGGCCTGGGCGAGATCGGCCAGCGGCGCCTGGCCGCCGCGCACGTCGCGGTCGTCGGCGCGGGCGGCCTCGGCTCGCCGGTGATCCTCGCCCTCGCCGCCGCCGGCATCGGCACGCTCACCGTGATCGACGACGACACGGTGGATGCCTCGAACCTGCAGCGTCAGGTGCTGCATCGCCACCGCGACGTGGGCACCGCCAAGATCGACAGTGCGGCGCGTGCCGCCGCGGATCTGTCCGCCACCGTCGTGCGGGGCATCGCCGAGCGCCTGACGGCCTGGAACGCGGCCGATCTGCTGCGGGGCGCCGACGTCGTGATCGACGGCTCCGACACCTTCGAGACCCGCGAGGCCGTCGCGGCCGCGTGCGAGTCGCTCGGCGTGCCGCTCGTGTGGGGCACGGTGCAGGAGTTCGACGCGCAGGCGACCGTGTTCTGGTCCGCCCCGCCGGCCGGCGTGCCGCCGGTGCGCCTGGCCGACCTCTACCCGCCGGGAAGCGCCGGCGAGGTGCCCACCTGTGCACAGGTCGGGGTGCTGGGCGCGCTGTGCCTCCAGGTCGGATCCCTCCTGGCCATGGAGGCGATCAAGCTCATCGCCGGCATCGGCGAGCCGCTGCTGGGCCGCGTGCTCGTGATCGACTCCCTGCGCGCCCGGCAGAGCGAGGTGCCGCTGCGCGCCCGTCGCGCCGCCGCGCGTGCGGCCGAGACCGTCCCCGCGGCCACGCCCGCGGCCACGCCCGCGGCCACGCCCGCGGCCACGCCCGCGGCCGCGCCCGCCCCGACGCGGCGGACCGGCGCGGTCTCGGTCACCACCGCCGCCGCGCTGACAGAGGCGGGCCCCGACGCCTTCGACATCGTCGATGTGCGCGAGGACTTCGAGACGGTGCGCGGCATGGTGCCCGGCTCACGCCACGTGCCCCTCGCCGAACTCCTCGCCGATCCCGCCGCCGCAGCCGATGACGGCGACGGCCGCCCGCTCGTGCTCGTGTGCGAGGCATCGGGCCGCGCCCGCCGCGCCGCCGACGCCCTCGCGCGGCAGGGCATCGACGCCACCGTGCTCGAGGGCGGCATGCAGGCGTGGCGGAGCGCGGCATCCCGCCCGCTGGCAGCGCCCGGAGCCGCCGTATGACCGGCGAGCCGGCCGCCGCGCTGCGCAGCGTCGAGGAGCACCTCGCCCGCGTGCTCGCCGCCGCGCGGCGGGTCGAGACCGTCGAGACCTCGATGGATGCCGCGCACGGCCGCACGCTCGCCGAGCCGGTGCGCGCGCACGTGGACATCCCGGTGTTCGACAACTCGGCGATGGACGGATTCGCCGTGCGCTTCGCCGACGTCGCGCACGCCCGCCCCGACGCACCGGTGCACCTGACCGTGGTGGCCGACCTTCCCGCCGGCACCGCGCTCGATCCCGCGCTCTCGCCGGGCCAGGCCGCGCGCATCATGACCGGGTCCCCCGTTCCCGCCGACGCCGACGCCATCGTGCCCTTCGAGGACACCGCCGGGGGCCTCGCCGACTCCCTCGGCGAGATCGCCGTGCTCGCCGCGCCCCGAGGGATCGGCGCGCACATCCGCCGCGCCGGCGAAGACGCCCGGGTCGGCGCGGAGCTGCTGCCGGCGGGCATCCGCCTCGGCGCGCTGCAGCTGTCCGCGGCGGCCGCTGCCGGCGTCGACCGCGTGCGCGTGGCCCGCCCGCCGCGGGTGGCCGTCGTCTCCACCGGCTCCGAGCTCGTCCCTCCCGGGGAGCCGCTCTCGCGCGGACAGATCCCGGAGTCCAACAGCCGCCTCCTCGCCGAGCTCTGCGCTGAGGCCGGCGCCGAGGTCGTGCTCCGGATGACCGTGTCCGACGATGGCGACGGCCCCGCGCGGGCGGTGGCCGAAGCGCGTGCCCTCCGCGCGGACGCCGTGGTCTTCTCGGGCGGTGTGAGCGCCGGCGCCTACGAGGTCGTGAAGACCGCGCTGGCCGATGCCATGGAGTTCTCGAAGATCGCGATGCAGCCGGGCAAGCCACAGGGCTTCGGCGTGCTCGACGACGGCACGCTGCTGTTCGGGCTGCCCGGCAATCCGGTGAGCGCCGCCGTCTCGTTCGAGGTGTTCGTGCGCCCCGCGCTGCTGACGATGCAGGGGCGCAGCACGACCGGCCGGCCTCTCCTGCGCCTGGCCGCCGCGACCGGGTGGCGCACGCCGCCCGAGCGGCGGCAGTACCTGCCGCTGGTGCTCGACCGGTCCGATCCGGCGCACTGGCGTGCGGTCCCCGCGACCGCGGGCGGGTCGCACCTGCCGGGCGGACTCGGCCGGGCCGAGGCGTACGCGATCGTCCCGGCGGAGATCGACGCGGTGCGCACCGGCGATGTCGTCGATGTCATGCTGATCACATGAGCTTCACCCACCTCGATGACGCCGGCCACGCCCGCATGGTCGACGTCACCCAGAAGCAGCCGACCGTGCGCGCCGCCACGGCGCGCGGGTTCGTGCGGTGCGCGCCCGAGGTGGTCACCGCCCTCCGCGACGGCGCGGTGCCCAAGGGCGACGTGCTCGCGGTGGCCCGCATCGCCGGCATCCAGGCCGCCAAGCGCACGCCCGACCTGCTGCCCCTCGCACACGTGATCGGCGTGCACGGCGCGGCGGTCGATCTGGGCGTCGTCGAGGGCGGCGTGGAGATCGAGGCGACCGTGCGCACCGCCGACCGCACCGGCGTCGAGATGGAGGCGCTCACGGCCGTCTCGGTCGCCGCCCTCGCCGTCGTCGACATGGTGAAGGGCCTCGACAAGGGCACCTCGATCGAGCACGTGCGCATCGTCGCCAAGACCGGCGGCAAGAGCGGCGCGTGGCTGCGGCCGGGCGAGGACGCGTGAGCACGCTCAGCGACGCCGTCGGGGCGATCCTGCTCGCCGGCGGACGCGCGACGAGGCTCGACGGCCGTGCCAAGCCGCTGCTGGAGATCGGCGGCCGATCGCTGCTGGCCGCCGCGATCGCGGGGGCGAGGGATGCCGGCGCCCGGCCGATCACGGTCGTCGCGCCCGTGCTCGAAGAGCGCACCGACGTGGACTGGGTGCGCGAGGATCCGCCGTTCGCCGGCCCCGCCGCCGCCACGGTCGCCGCGCTCCGGGCCTGGGATGCCACGGGCGAGATCCCGGCGTGGACCCTGCTGCTCGCGTGCGATCTGCCCCGCGCCGACGAGGCGGTCGCGCGGCTGACGGCCGACGCGGCGCTGCTGGGCACGGACAGCGACGGGCTGTGTCTGGGCGACCGCACCGGGCGGCCGCAGTGGCTGACCGGCCTCTACCGCACCGACGCCCTGCGCGAGAGCGCCTACGCGGTGCCCGACGCGGCGCGCGACGCGCCGGTGCGCGCACTGTTCGACGACCGTGCGATCACCGTGATCACCGACCTGCAGGGCCTGACCGACGACGTCGACACGTGGGAGGATCTGCACAGAGCCCGCGCGCTCGCCGACCGTCCCGAGGAGGCATCATGACGGATTCCCGCACTCTTCCCCCGGAAGCCCTCGACGCCTGGGCGCAGGCGCTGTGCGCGCACTTCGGGCTCGAGCCCGAGCAGGTGCCGGTCGCCGCCGTGCTCGACCTCACCCGTGATGTCGCCACCAGCGTCGCGCGCCCCGCGGCCCCCCTGGGCGCCTTCGTCGCGGGTCTGGCCGCGGGCCGCTCGGGCGGCGATGCGTCGGCCGTGCGCGAAGCCCTCGCCGCAGTGGTCGCCCTGGCCACGGGACCTGCGGGCGCCGAGGCCGCGCCGGACCAGCCCTGATGGCGCGGGTGCGCTACTTCGCCGCCGCGCAGGAGGCCGCCGGCCGCGACGAGGAGACCCGCGGCGAAGCCACGCTCGGCGCGCTGCGCGTCGCCGTGGCCGCCGACCACCCGGGCCTGGGCGGCATCCTCCCCCGGTGCGCGGTGCTGGTCGCCGGAGAGCGCGCCGACGACGACACTGTGCTCACCGCCGACACGCTCGTCGACGTGCTGCCGCCGTTCGCCGGCGGCTGACCCGCCCGCAGACCACGGCGGCTGACCCGCCCGCAGACCACGGCGGCGACCGCTCAGCCGCCGAGCCCCTTCCAGGCCGTCGTGCCGTCGGCCTCGACCTGCCGCTTCCACACCGGCAGATCGGTCTTGATGATCTCGATCAGCGCGCGGCACACCTCGAACGCCTCGGCGCGGTGGGCGCTGGCCACCGCGATCACCACCGCGGCATCTCCCACCGCGAGCCGGCCGACCCGGTGGCTCACGGCGACGATCGCGTCGGTGTCGCCGATCGCGCGCGTGGCGAGGGCGGCGAGCGTCGTCTCGGCGTCGGGGTGCGCGGTGTACTCGAGCGCGACCACCGCACCGGCGGCATCCGGATCATGGTCGCGCACGCGGCCGACGAACGTCGTCACGGCACCCGCCGCGGCGTCGTCGATGGCGAGGAGATGCGCATCGAGGTCGAGCGATTCCGGCGAGATGCGGGCCAGGCGCACGACCATCAGTGGTCGCCCCCGTCGAGCTGGTCGATGATGTGGCCCGCGAGCGACGTGATCAGCGGCATCCCCTCGGCCACGCCCGAGGTCGATCCGGGCAGGTTGACGATGAGAGTGGATGCCGCGACACCGGCGCGTCCGCGGGAGACGAGGGCGAGGGGCTTGGCCTGCGCGCCCCGGCGCCGCAGCTCCTCGGCGATGCCGGGGAGCTCGCGATCGATGACGCGCAGGGTGCCCTCCGGTGTCTGGTCGCGCGGTGCGACCCCGGTTCCGCCGGTGGTGACCACCACCCGCACCCCGCCGGCGACGAGGGCGCGAAGCGCCGCCTCCACGTGGTCGGCGCCGTCGGGTACGACCAGCGCCTCGTCGCACGCGAACCCGGCCCCGCGCAGCGCCGCGACCGCGAGCGGTCCGCTCGTGTCGGCGCGCTCGCCGCGCGCCGACCGGTCGGACACCGTGACGACGGCGGCGGAGTGTGTGGAGCGCTCGAGCACGATCCCACCCTAGAGGCCGGGCGGGCGGCCCGGTGCGGCGACGACTCAGCCGTGCGGGACGATCCGCACCGGCACGGTGCGAAATCCCGCGACCGGCGCGATCTCGCGCACCGCCTCCCCCTCCGGGATGATCGTTCCCGCGCGCAGCAGCGCGCGCACCAGCACCCGCAGCTCGGCGGTCGCGAGCGGCCTGCCGGGGCACGCGTGCGGTCCGATCCCCCAGACCAGGTTCGCGGCAGCGTTCGCCGCCGGGCGGAACACCGTCGGCTCGGGCACCGCGTCGGGGTCGCGGTTCGCGTGACGCCAGTGCAGCACGACGTGCTCGCCGGCGGCCACCGGGCACCCGCCGACGACGGTGTCGCGCGTGGCGACGCGGCGGTTCGACACGAAGGGATCGTCGATGCGGAGGATCTCGTCGATCGCGGCATCCAGCTCTTCATCCGGCGCCTCGGCGAGCGCGCGCTGCTCGTCGGGGTGCGCGGCCAGCCAATGCACGATCACGCCGGCGCACAGCGCCAGCGACGACAGGTCGCCGCCGGTCCAGTTGCGCAGCACCGACACGAGTTCCGCATCGGTGAAACGGCGACCGCCGTCGAGGCGCACCGCCATCAGGCGCCCCGTGACGTCGTCGCGGGCAGGTGTCGCCCGCCGGTCATCGAGGATCCCCCGCACGATCGCGTCGAAGCGCTCCGCGGCCGCGGCGAGCGCGGTCCGATCGCCGCCGCGGGCGGCCGCACGACTGTCGGCGACCCACTGCAGCAGGATGTCGTCGATGGCCTCGGGCCATCCGAGCCAGAGCGCCTGGCCGCGCACGGCGAAGCGCGCGCCGAGATCGGCCACCGCGTCGAAGTGCGCGTCGTGGGCCGACTGGCGCGCGACGAGCTCGCCGGCGACGCGGGCGAGCTGCGCGACCAGTGGCGCGAGCGCGTCGGGAGCGAAGAAGGGGTCGAGGGCGCGGCGGACGGCGGCGTGCCCGTCGCCGTCGAGGCCGTTGGGCACCTGGAGGTGGGCGGAGACCGCGCTCGAGAACAGGGTGGGGTCGACCGCGGCGGCGACCACCTCTGCGTGACGGGTCAGCAGAAGCCGGCCGGCTCCGTCACGAGCCGGATGGAGGGGATGCTGGGCGGTGTCGGCGATGGGTTCCATGGTCCTCGGGGGCGCGGACGCCCGATGAGACCGACCCTAGCGATCGGCGCCCGCCGCGGCCATGGGTGCGGCCGCCTCGGCATCCGCCGCCGCGGAGTTCTCGGCGGCGGTCTCGGCCGTCGCGGTGATCCGACGTGCCATCCCCGCGAAGATGAACCCGTGGAAGGGCAGCACCGCCAGCCAGTAGAGGCGGCCCGAGAGCCCCTTCGGGAAGAACACCGCCCTCTGGTCGTAGCGCGATCCGCCCCCATCGGGGGTGGCGCGCAGGTCGAGCCAGGCGAGTCCGGGCACCTTCATCTCGGCACGCAGCCGCAGGAACGACCCCGGCTCGATCGCCTCGACGCGCCAGAAGTCGAGTGCGTCTCCCACCGCGAGTCGGGAGCGGGAGCGTCGGCCGCGCGCCAGCCCGATGCCGCCGACGACGCGGTCCATCCATCCGCGCACCGCCCACAGCAGCGGCGACGAGTACCACCCGTTCTCCCCGCCGATGCCCTCGATCACGCGCCACAGCGCGTCGGGCGAGGCGGACGTGTGCGCCGATCTCGCATCGGTGAACACCGTGCGTCCGGCCCACTCCGGGTCGCTCGGCAGCGGATCGCTCGGCACGCCGAGCACCTCCGCGTCGAGCCAGCTCGTCTCCACCTCATCGCCGCGCACGCGGCCGAGCGCGAGGGCGACGGCAGTCCGGTAGGGCGTCAGACCGTCTTCCGGCGGCGGGATCAGCGCGTCGATGTCGTGGTCCTTCATGACGCACTCGTTCTGCAGCGAGGCCACCAGGGGCCTCGCGATGGAGCGCGGGATCGGCGTCACGAGATTCACCCAGTGCGAGGCGAGCCCGGGCGTCAGCACCGGCAGCGCCGCGATCGCGCGCTGGCGCAGCCCCGCCTCGACGGCGTAGCCGTTCATCATCTGCCCGTAGCGCAGCACGTCGGGCCCGCCGATGTCGACGGCGCGGTTGACCGCGGCATCCACCGTCGCCGCCCCGAGCAGATAGTGCAGAACATCGCGCACCGCGATCGGCTGGATGCGGTTGCGCACCCACTTGGGCGCCGGCATGTACGGCAGCACCTCGGTGAGGTGGCGCACCATCTCGAACGAGGCGGAGCCCGATCCGATCACGACCCCCGCCTGCAGCACCAGAGTCGGCACGCCGCTGCCGAGGAACACCTCCCCCACCTCGACGCGGGAGCGAAGGTGCGGCGACAGGGGGACCCCCTCGGGATGCAGCCCGCCCAGGTACACGATCCGACGGACGGATGCCACGAGGGCGGCCTCCGCGACGACGTGCGCCGCGCGCTCGTCGGCCTGCTCGAACCCGCGTCCGGCCGACATCGAGTGCACGAGGTAGTAGAGCGCGTCGACGTCGGCAGCCGCGGCCGCCATCGCCGTCGGGTCCTCCGCCGCCCCCTGGACCACCTCGACCTCGTCGCCCCACGCGAACGCCGCCACCCGCGCAGGATCGCGGGCGAGCACCCGCACCCGATGCCCGGCGGCGATCAGCCGCGGCACCAGGCGGCCGCCGATGTAGCCGGTCGCCCCGAGGACGAGAGCGCGAGGAGGCGTGCCGTCGGCGCGCGGAACAGCGCGCAGGGCCGCTTCGTGGCCGGTGGGTGAGGAGAGATCGGTCACAGCAGCGACGCTACGCCGTGGCATCCACCCTCGCGAGGGCTTGACGCGGGCGGCGAGGCGTGTTGTATCCGCGGGTATGGACAACGGCGCCCCGCGGCCGCATCATCGGAGCATGAACAGTGCGACCGACCCGGAGTCCGAGTACGAGGCTCTGATGCACGTCGTCAACCGCCTCAAAGAGCGGTTCCCCCACACGGCCGAGAGCGAGCTGCGCGAGCTCACGGCCGAGGAGTTCCAGCAGTTCGACGATGCTCACGTGCGCGACTTCGTGCCTGTGCTCGTCGAGCGCGCCGTCGCCGACCGCCTGCACGCCACCGCCGTGGCCGCCCCGCCCGCCGCCGCGGTGGGAGGCTAGGCCCCGGCCGCGCGTCGCTCCAGCCGCACGATCACCGACTTCGAGGTCGGCGTGCCGCTGACGTCGGCCACGGAGTCCAGGGGCACGAGCACGTTCGTCTCGGGGTAATAGGCGGCGGCGTTGCCGCGCGGCGTCGGATACGGCACGACCCGGAACGCCGCGGCGCGCCGGTGCTGCACGATGCCATCGGGCCCCGTCCACTCCGACACGAGGTCCACGATCTCGCCGTCGGCGACGCCGAGCGCCTCGATGTCGTCGGGGTTGACCATCACCACGCGCCGACCGCCGTGGATGCCGCGATAGCGGTCGTCCTTGCCGTAGATCGTGGTGTTGTACTGGTCGTGCGAGCGCAGGGTCTGCAGCAGCAGGCGGCCGGGCGGGATCACCGGGTACTCGAGCGCGTTCGCCGTGAACCGCGCCCTGCCGTCGACGGTCGCGAACCGCCGCTCATCCCGCGGGCCGTTCGGAAGGAAGATCGTCCGCCCGCGCTCGATGCGCTTGTCGAAGTCGTCGAAGCCGGGCACGACGCGCTCGATGTGCCGGCGGATCAGGGCGTAGTCCGCCTCGAGCGCGGCCCACTCCGCCCGGGGAGGGGGTACGGATCGGGTGGATGCCGCGCCCGCGGCATCCACATCATCGAACAGCAGCGCGCACAGCCGCGCGACGATGGCCACCTCGCTGAGCAGATCTCCCGACGGCGGCGCGAGCCGGCCGCGGGAAGAGTGGACGGCGCCCATGGAGTCCTCGACGCTCACCCGCTGGTCGCGGCCGCCGCGCTCGTCGCGGTCGGTGCGGCCGAGCGTCGGCAGGATGAGGGCACGGCGACCGGTCACCACGTGCGACCGATTGAGCTTGGTCGACACCTGCACGGTGAGGCTCGTGCGCCGCAGCGCCGCCTCGACGACCTCGGTGTCGGGGGTGGCGCTCACGAAGTTGCCGCCCATGCCCATGAAGAAGGTCGCGTCGCCGTCGCGCATCGCGCGGATCGCGGCGACCGTGTCGAAGCCGTGGGCGCGGGGCGCGGTGAAGGCGAACTCGTCGTCGAGGGCCGCGAGGAAGGCCTCGGAGGGCTTCTCGTAGATGCCCATCGTACGATCGCCCTGCACGTTCGAGTGCCCGCGCACCGGGCAGACCCCGGCGCCGGGGCGGCCGATGTCGCCGCGCAGCAGGAGCACGTTCACGACGTCGCGGAGGGTCGCGACCGAGTGCTTGTGCTGGGTGAGGCCCATCGCCCAGCACACGATCGTGGCCTTCGAGACGGCGACCTTCTCGGCGATCTCACGCAGTTCGGCCTCGGTGAGCCCGGTCGCGGTCTCCAGCTCCGGCCAGGCGACCGCCGCCATCTCGGCGCGGTAGGCGTCGAACCCGCTTGTGTGCGCGGCGATGAAGTCGTGGTCGAGCACGCCGCCCGCGGCATCCTCCCGCTCGAGCAGGTGCTTGCCGATCGCCTGGAACAGCGCCTGGTCGCCACCGAGGCGGATCTGGACGAACCGGTCGGCCAGCTTGGTCCCGCCGAGGATCATGCCCTTCACGGTCTGCGGATTCTCGAACCGCACCAGCCCCGCCTCGGGCAGCGGATTGACCGCGATGATCGTCGCGCCGTTGGCCTTCGCCTTCTCGAGCGCCGACAGCATGCGCGGGTGGTTGGTGCCGGGGTTCTGGCCGGCCACGATCAGCAGGTCGGCCGCGTGGATGTCGCCGATCGACACCGTGCCCTTGCCGATGCCGAGGGTCTCGGTGAGCGCGGAGCCGCTGGACTCGTGGCACATGTTGGAGCAGTCCGGCAGGTTGTTGGTGCCAAGGCCCCGCACCAGGAGCTGGTACAGGAAGGCGGCCTCGTTGGAGGTGCGGCCGGAAGTGTAGAACACCGCCTGGTCGGGCGTTTCCAGTCCGCGCAGCTCGGCGGCCACCATCGCGAGGGCGTCGTCCCACGAGATCGGGCGATAGTGCGTGGCGCCCTCGTCGAGCACCATGGGGTGGGTCAGACGCCCTTGCTGGCCGAGCCACCAGTCGTCGTGGCCGGCGAGCTCTGCCACCGGGTGCGCGGCGAAGAACTCCGGCCCGACCCGGCGCAGCGTCGCCTCCTCGGCGACCGCCTTCGCCCCGTTCTCGCAGAACTCGGCGAGGTGGCGGCGATCCTCCTCCGGCCACGCGCACCCCGGGCAGTCGAAGCCGTCCTTCTGATTGACCTGCGTGAGCGTCTGGATGCTGCGCGCCACACCCATCTGCTCGTACGAGATCCGCAGGGCGTGCATCACCGCGGGGATGCCGACGGCATGGGTCTTGGGCGCGGAGACGCGCAGGAGCGATTCGTCGATGTCGGAGGCCGGGGGCTTCGTCGCCATCTCCCCAGGCTAAGCCCGCCGCGCCGCCACTTCGGCCGCGGCTGCTTCAGCCTCAGCATGCACGAGCGGGTGGCCCGGCGCGGCCAGCGTCTGGGCGGCGAGGTCATGGATGCCGGCATCCACCCCGGCGCGCAGCGCGAGGTAGAGGTCCTCGGCCTCGGGGCCGTCGGCCGACGAGAGGGCGCCGCGCTGCGATCGGGATGGGATGCCGGGCATGGCGGCGTGATCTCCATGGCCCGAGCAGGCGCCATCGTCGGTGGGTTCGAGCGGCCGGGCCGGCGCCCACTCGACGTACCAGGCGCGCAGTGCGTCGAGCTCCTCACGCTGATGCGCCGCGTCGGCCGCGGCGGCATCGCGGGTCTCGGCGGAGATGCCGTCGGCGGCGAGCACCACCGTGGCGAGCTCGTCGGCTTCGACACGGTAGAAGATCATGGCCTCGACGAAGCAGAAGTCGGATGCGCCGACCGGCTCGGCGCTCGGCGACCCCGACGCGGTCGCGACGACCTGCGCCGGCGCGGATCCGCCGGAGGCTCCGGCCAGCGCGACGGCGGTCGCGCCGCCGGCGACGACCAGCGCGAGCGCGACGCCGACCGCGAGGACAGGTCTGCGCACGGGTCGACGCCTTTCACGGGAGGAACCCGTTCAGCGTAATGGCGCGCACCCGTGAGGGCGCTGAAGGGGGCGCGCTCGGGCTCACCACCACGCCCGCACGACGCCGAGCACGTCGTCGACGGCGACACCGCCGTGGCCGGGATCGTCGAGCCCCGCGCGCGAGTCGAGCGACGCGCCGCGGTTGTCGCCCATCACGAACACGGTGCCCCGCGCCACCGTGATGCGGAACGGGATGCTGCCGCCCGGCCGCTCGCCGTCGACGAAGGGCTCGTCGACGGCGATGCCGTTGACGATCAGCCGGCCGGTGCCGGGCTCGCAGCACACGACCTGATCGCCCGCGACGCCGATGACGCGCTTGATGAGGGTGGCGCCCGCGACGCCCGACCACCCGCCGCGGTCCTCGATCAGCACGATGTCGCCGCGGTGGGGCGTGGAGACCCGGTCGTAGACGACCCGGGTGCCGGCGCTCAGGGTCGGCGACATGGAGTCGTGCTCCACGTGGGCGACCCCGATCGCCGCGATCACGCACACCGCGCCGACGACGGGCGCGGCCGCGGCGGCGAGCCCGCGCCAGGTCACGGAAGGAGTTCGCGCAGGGCGGTCATCGCGGCGATCTCCTTCTCCTGCTCGACCAGGACGTGCTTGGCCGAGGACCGGACGAAGGCGTTGGCGCCCTCGGTGACGGCGAGGGCGGCCATCTCCAGCGCCCCCTCGTGGTGGACGATCATGAGGTCGAGGAAGAGTCTCTCGGCCGCCGCGCCCTCCGCCTCGCCGAGGGCGGCGAGCTGCGCCGGAGTCGCCATGCCCGCCATCCGGCCGTGGCCGTGACCGGCACCGGCGTGGCAGCCGCGCGCGATCTCGCCGGCGGCCGCATCATGCGCGCTGTGCGCGGCGGAGCCGTCGCCGGCCCCGGGCGGCAGTGCCTTCTGCCACGCCGTCTGCCAGGCGCGCATGGTGTCGATCTCGGCGGACTGGTCGGCGACGATGAACTCCGCCAGTGCCCGCGTGCGCTCCCCCACCCCGCCGGCGGCGAGCACGAGCCCGCTCAACTCCAGGGCCTGGGCGTGATGCGGGATCATCGCCTCCACATAGCAGTAGTCCACCGTCGTCGGGTAGCGCTCGTCGATCATCACGACGGGGGTCGCGGGTGCCGCGGCGGTCGCAGCGGATGCCGCCGGCGCGGCATCCGCATCCGGCGGCGTGCTGCCGAGCACGACCGTCGCCACGGCACCGAATCCGGTGGCGACGGCGACGATCAGTCCGATGCCGGCGATCAGCTTGCGCATGGGATCCCTTCGGAGAGTGCGGGGCGGCCCGCTGGGGTCGGGCCGCCCCGCGAGGGGCGCATCAGCGCGTCAGCGCGTCAGCGGGTCCAGCGGGTCAGGCGGCAGCCTCGGCGGCAGGGCGCTGCTGACGGCGCAGGTGCCATGACAGTCCCGCGAGTCCCGTTCCGGCGACCAGCAGCACCAGCCCCGAGAGGGCCCAGCGGTTGGCGTCGGATCCGGTCGCGGCGAGCGCACCGAGCACGGCCGCGGGCGACGCGGAGGCGACCGTGAAGGTGCCCTCCGCGACGGTGCCCGAGGTCTGACCCGTCAGCACCAGCGTGTGCTCGCCCGTCGCGACGTCGGAGGGCACGATGAACTGCGCCTTCACCACGCCGCTGTCGTCGGCGACGAAGGTGCCGACGTCGATCGGGTCGGAGTGCAGCACGGCGCTCACCGTCTCGCCCGGCGCGAAGCCCTCGGCGGTCGCGGTCTGCGCGGCGCCGGGTGCGACCTCTGATGCTCCGAAGACGATCGGGTTCGCGGCGGTCTCGCCCTCGCTGCCGCCGTCGGCCGGAGGCGTGCTCCCGCCGTCGGCGGGAGGCGTGGTTCCGCCGTCGGTCGGAGGCGTGGTTCCACCGCCCGTCGGGGTCGGCGTCGGGGTCGGCGTCGGGGTCGGCTCGCCCTCTCCCTCGGCCGGGGTCGGGGTCGGAGTCGGCTCGGCCCCCTCGGTCGGCTCGGGCGTCGGAGTGACCGTCGGGGTCGGGGTTACCGTCGGGGTCGGCGTCGGGATGTTCGGGTTCGGAACGCCGCGCATGTCGCCGTTCACCCACTTGCGCCCCTCGGGGATGATCGGGTTCTGTGCGGCGAAGTCGCGCGGGTAGAGGGTGAAGCCCTGCCAGTGGATCGGCATCGGGCTCTGGTCCTCGTCGCGGTTGATGTGGTGGAAGCCCACGTTCACCCACGCCACCGGGTCGTCGAGCGTCTCGCCGTCGGCGATGTAGTCGGTCACCATCTGGCCGGCCTTGCTCGGGATCAGGTTGTAGCTGGCGTGGATCTCGTCGGACTTCGCCTGCGTGAACGCGATGTCGTAGTCCGTCTCCGGGTTGAGGTTGTAGGCCGAGTCGCGCGGCACGATGATCTCGTACGAACGGGCGTGGCCGTCGGCGTTCAGGCTCACCGGGTTGACCACCCGGTACGCCTCGCGGTTCGCGCCCATCGTCTTGGTCTCGGTGGTGATCGGCGTGATCTCGGTGTTCAGGATCGCGGTGTGACCCGTGTCGCCGGTGGTGCCGTAGTCGCCGGTGGGCGTGGTCGAGAACTTCTCGACGTACTGGCTCGCGCCGCTGTCGAGGCCGAAGTCCACGCGCCAGAAGGCCGAGTGGTAGTGGTTGACCGCGAAGTCCTCCTGGCCCTCGGCGAGCGGCCAGCCCTGGTTCACGACGTTCACATAGTCGTTGGGCGACAGGTCGCCGGTGGCGCCCAGTCGCACCGAGATCTCGCCGTCGTCGTGGAAGCGGTACTCGGTCTGGTACTCGTACCAGCCGATCCGCGACACCGAGTGCAGCACGAGGTCGGTTCCCTGCGCCGCGTAGAGCGCATCGCGGTTGATGTTCGAGCGGTACGCGATGCCCGAATCCTCCTCGCCGATGCAGACCGCGGGGATCTCGCCGCGGTTGGCGTCGACCCACGCCGAGCGGGTCTCGCCCACGACGCAGTCGACGGCCTCGAGAGCCTGCAGGCGGCGCCCGCCGACCTGGTAGGTGGTGACGTCGTTGTACTCGGTCGCGCCGGTGTCGTAAGGCACGTTGAGCTGCGCGAGCGCGATCGAGTCGAGCACGAGGAAGGGTGCGGCGTCATCACGGGGCTGGTAGGCGACCTTGTCGAGCACGAGCCCGCGGTAGGTGTCGATGCGCCAGCACATCTGCCAGCTCGACCCCGATTCGAGGGTCTCGGAGACGAGCGAGTCGCCGGAGCAGGATGCCTCGGTGACAGTCTGCGCCGAGGCGGGAAGGGGCGCGGCGAGGACGAGTCCTCCCGCGAGCACGGCGCCGACGGTCGCCGCGCTGAGAGTGCGCTTCATTCGGGTGTTCTCCCTGGTCATGAGATGGACAGGACGGTCTGGGTGGACAGGTTGACGACGTACGGTGTCGTGGTCAGGAACGCACCGCCGTTGACCTGCGCGAGCAGCTGCACGCAGCGGTCGAGGCCGCAGGTCTCGGCGCCGAACGAGCCGGCGTCGGTGGTGAAGGAGTGGGCGGTGAGCTCGACCTCGACCGATCCCGGCAGGAGGGCGGAGCCGCCGGTGAGGGTCGCGAACTCCGAGTGCAGCGGCTCGCCGAGCGGGGAGTCCAGCAGCAGCTCCCACGCCAGAGCGGTCTCCGCCTCGGTGGGCGCCGGCTGGGAGCCGGTGGCGCGCGCGGTCTCCTCGACGACACCATCGGTGACGTTGACGATCATGCTCACGAGCTCGTTGGTGCCGTAGTCGTAGTAGAGCGAGAGCATGCGGCGCTGCCCGTCGCCGTACGACGCCGGGTCGGCGACGTCGGTCGAGAGGAACTGCAGGCCGGGGTCGCCGAAGACGTCGACCCCGTCGACGAACGGCTCCGCCTGCGCGCCGAGGTAGCGGACGTACTCGACCTCCTCCCCGGAGAGCTGGTCGTAGGCGGCCGCGAGGCTCTCGGGCGCCTCGATGGGCTCCTCCGCCTTCTCGGGCGCGTCCTCGTCGGTGCTGTCGGCGGCGATGGGTGTGGATGCCGGCGCCTCGGGCGACGAGGTCGCCTGCACGGCGGTCTGGGTCGCGAAGACGAGGGCGACGGCGGCCGCGCCGGCGGTCACGCCGGAGGCGATGCCGAGCGTGCGCGGGGTGACCAGGCGCCGCCAGCGCGAGGGAGGCGGCGAGTCTCCCTGCGGCGAGAGCTGTGTGTCAGTCACAGGTTTCCTTTCGATGGGGCACGGCGACGCGCGATCGGCGTCGTCGCGATTCTGCGCGAGGCGGATTTCCCGGTCGTGAGCGGCCGCGAACGCCCGACGAAATCCGCATGAGACAGCCGAGACCGCCCCGCGGCGCGACGTCTCACCACGCGACACATCCGCGAAACACGCGTGGGCGCTCGGCGCAATCCGCGACGGCTAGCCTCACCACCCAGACAGCCCGCTGGCCCGACGCACCGAGGGGAGCGATCGCATGAGCGCACTCGCCGACGCGATCCGCCGCGGCGCGCCCCACACCGCCCTCGATCCCGCGTCGCCCTTCGCGGGCCTGCGCCGCCGCCACGCGCGCACGGTCGACATCGTCGCGCAGTCCGTCGCCGCCACCGCGCCGGCCGGGGTCCTGCTCATCCACCCCGGCGCGCTGTACGCGCGCAGCGGCTCGCTCGCCTTCCTCGACATCGTGGTGACCATCACGCTCGTGCTGGGCGTCGCGCTCGTGATCGGCATGTTCGCGCGCCGTATCTCGAGCACGGGCTCGCTCTACACGTTCACCGCGCGCGGTCTCGGTCCGCACGTGGGACTGGTCGCCGGCGCCGCGCTCGGCCTCGGATCGCTCGCCATCGCGATGAACACGATCAGCGGTGCCGCCGGCCGCATCATCCAGCTCCTCCTCCCCGGTGTCGAACCGCCGCCCCTCCTCACGGCCGGGCTGATCGCCGTGTTCGGCGTGGCCAACGCCCTCGTGATCGCACGCGGGCTGCGCATGTCGACCCGGATGCTGCTGATCGTCGAGACGATCGCGGTGCTCGCCGTGCTGGCGCTGAGCGTCTGGGCCCTGGCGGCGACCGGATGGGACCTGGCGCTCCTCGTGCCCCGCGCCGGGCACTTCTCGGCGGATGCCGTGATGACCGGGGTCGCGTTCGCCCTCATCGGGTTCGTCGGCTTCGAAAGCGGCGCGGCCCTCGGCCCGGAGACGCGGCGTCCCTTCGCGGCGGTCCCCCGCGCGATCCTGCTGAGCGTGGGCGCGACCGGGCTGGTGATGCTCGTCGGAACCGCCGCGCAGCTCTCGATCGTCGCCGAGAAGCCCGGGGCCGCATCGCTCACCGCTGTCACCGGGCTCCCCGGTCTGACCGATCTGATCGTCGGCGTCTCCTTCCTCGCCTGCTCCCTCGCGATGACCAATGCCGCCGTGCGCATCGCCTTCGCGATGAGCAGGGAGGGCCTCCTCCCCGCCGCGTTCGGGCGCACCTCGCCGCGGGGCGTACCGGCCCTCGGCGGGGTGATGCTGTCGTTGCTCGTGGCCGGTGCGCCGATCGCCGTGCTCGCCGCCGGCGGATCCCGGCAGGACATGCGCCTGGTGACCTCCCCCGCCTCCACGGTCGGGTTCCTGCTCGCCTACGCGCTGCTGTGCCTGGCCGCGCCGGTGTTCCTCGCGCGCATCGGCGAGCTCACCGCGCGCGCGACGGTGCTCGCGGCGATGCCGCTGCTGGGGCTCGGCGCCGCGCTCGGGTTCTACGTCGCGGCGACCGTGCGCGACAACCCGGGCGGATTCGCGTGGGCGGTCGCGGGCATCGCGGCGATCGCCACAGCCGGTGCGGTGCGTCTGCGGCGGCATCCCGAACTCGTGTCGCGCATGGGCATGCACGACTGGGCCACCGCGTCCGACACCATCGCCGGAGCGGATCGGCAGTGACCATGGGGGCGGCGTCGACGGGGGCTCGCCTGCCCGAGAAGGGACTCGGACTGGCGCTGGAGATACTCGAGCAGGTCGCCCGCCACAGCCATGGCACCACCGCTGCGGACATCGCGCGGGCGGTCGGCGCCCCGCGCGCGACCGTCTATCGCGTGCTGAACTCGCTCGTGCGCGACGAGTACCTGGTGCGCCGTCCCGACCTGTCGGGCTTCCTGCTCGGCGCGCGGGTTCTCGAGCTGGCGGCGATCGTCGACGCGCACCGGCGACCGCCCCACGCCGACGTCCTCACCACGGTGCGCGAGCGCACCGGCGAGGCGGTCCACCTGTTCGGCTTCCACCGCGCCGGTCTTCTGATCATCGATGAGGATCCGGCGCGCCCGCTCTCGGACCCCGCGACCCTGCTGGCCGACCCGCTCCGCTCGGCGATCGGCCATCTCTGGCTGCTGGACCACCCCGATCGCGACGCGCCGCGCGCGGCGCGCTGGCAGACACGCGTCAGCCGCGACGACGTGAGTGAGGTCACCGACGCGTTCTCGGTGCGCGGCTACACCGAGCAGGCCGCGCTGCTGGCGCCGGACCGCGGATGCCTCGCCGTGCCCATCCTCGACGCGCACCGTCGTCAGGTGGGAGCGATCTCGCTGTCGACCTCGATCGCGCGGCTGTCGGTAGCCGCCCGCCACATCGGCGCCCTCCGCGAGGCGGCGGGCGCGCTCGCGGAGGTCGATACGGTGCGCGCGGGCTGACCCGGGTGCGTCAGCGCCGCCCGGTGCCGAACAGGCCGCGGATCACCCCGGAGAGCACCGCTTCCGTCGACCGCGACGTGAGGATCTGCTCCAGCGGCGACGACGCCGCACGCGAGCGGCTGCGCGTCGTGCGCGAGGTGCCGGCGGTCTTCTTCAGCAGCCGCTCGTACTCCTGCTGCGCCTTGCGCTCAGCCGCGGCCTGGGCCTTGTCGATCGCAGCCTGCTGCTTCGCCAGCTCCGCCTCCACGCGCGCCTTCTCCAGGGCCGCGCTCTCGGCCGCGGACTTCTCGGCGGCCGCGTTCATGCGCGCGGTGAGGATCTCGCGGGCCGACTCGCGATCGATCGGCGTCCCGTACCGCGCGAGGAGCGGGGATGCCGCCACCGCGGCCTCGATCGCGGCATCCGGAGTCGGCGACATCAGCCCCTGCGGCGCGCGCAGTCGCGTCCAGGCCACGGGCGTCGGCGCGCCCTTCTCGCTCATCACGGTGACGATCGCCTCGCCCGTGCCGAGCTCCTGCAGCACCCGCTCGAGGTCGTACCCGCTCTTCGGGTACGTGCCGACGCTCGCCCGCAGGGCCTTCGCGTCGTCGGGGGTGAACGCGCGCAGGGCGTGCTGCACGCGGGAGCCGAGCTGCCCCAGCACATCGGCGGGCACGTCCTTGGGGGTCTGCGTCACGAAGAACACCCCCACGCCCTTGGAGCGTATGAGGCGCACGGTCTGCACGATCGCGGCGAGGAAGTCCTTCGAGGCGTCCCGGAAGAGCAGATGCGCCTCATCGAAGAAGAACACGAGCTTCGGCCTGTCGGCGTCGCCGACCTCGGGCAGGGTCTCGAACAGTTCCGCGAGCAGGTACATGAGGAAGGTCGAGAACAGCTCCGGGCGGTCGATGACCCCCGGCACCTCGAGGAGGCTGATGATCCCCCGCCCGTCGGGCGCGGTGCGGAGGAAATCGCCCACCTCGAACTCCGGCTCGCCGAAGAACACGTCGGCGCCGCCGTCGGCGAAGGTGATGAGCTCGCGCAGGATCACGCCCGCCGTCGCCGACGACAGACCGCCGAGTTCTTTCAGCTCGGCCTTCCCTTCGTCGCTGACCAGGTACGTGAGCACGGCCCGCAGATCGGCGAGGTCGACCAGGGCGAGGCCGCTGCGATCGGCGTAGTGGAACACGAGGCCGAGGCTCGATTCCTGGGTCGCGTTGAGTCCCAGCACCTTGCTCAGCAGCAGCGGCCCGAACCCCGAGACGGTGGCCCGCACCGGCACGCCCCTGCCGACGCCGCCGAGGGCGAAGTACTCGGTCGCCGAGGCGGCCGGCTGCCAGTCCTGCCCGATGCCTCGGGTGCGGGCGAGCAGCTTCTCGCTCGGTGTGCCAGGCGTGGCCACGCCGGACAGGTCGCCCTTGACGTCCGCGGCGAACACCGGCACCCCCTTGGCGGCCAGCTGCTCTGCCAGGCCCTGCAGGGTGCGGGTCTTGCCTGTTCCCGTCGCCCCCGCGACGAGACCGTGACGGTTCATCATCGCCAGCGGAATGCGCACCTGCACCTCGGCGAGCGGCTCGGTGTTCACGAGCGCGCCCAGGTCGAGCGTATGGGCGTCGAAGGCATAGCCGTCGCGCACGCGGGCGATCTCGTCGGCGTCGAGCGGGCCGCCCGGCGCCGCAGGCGCAGCGGATGCCGCAGGTGCAGTGGACGCGACGGGCGAAGCATCCACCCCCACCCCCTTGCCGAGATCAGGTGATCCGCCGGACACAGGCCGATCCACAGCCGAACCTTCCTGTTCTCGGCGGATCACCGGTTCTGAATCAATGGATGCCGCAGGCGAAGTGGATTCCGCAGGTGCAGTGGACGCGACGGGCGAAGCATCCACCCCCACCCCCTTGCCGAGATCAGGTGATCCGCCGGACACAGGCCGATCCACAGCCGAACCTTCCTGTTCTCGGCGGATCACCGGTTCTGAATCAATGGATACCGCAGGCGCAGCGGATGCCGCAGGTGCAGCGGATGCGGCGGGCGCGGCATCCGCCCCCACCCCCTTGCCGAGATCAGGTGATCCGCCGGACACAGGCCGATCCACAGCCGAACCTTCCTGTTCTCGGCGGATCACCGGTTCTGAATCAATGGATGCCGCCGGCGCAGCGGATGCCGCAGGTGCAGTGGACGCGGCGGGCGCGGCATCCGCCCCCACCCCCTTGCCGAGATCAGGTGATCCGCCGGACACAGGCCGATCCACAGCCGAACCTTCCTGTTCTCGGCGGATCACCGGTTCTGAATCAATGGATGCCGCAGGCGCAGCGGATGCCGCCGGCGCAGCATCCACCCCCACCCCCTTGCCGAGAACAGGTGATCCGCCGGACACAGGCCGATCCACAGCCGAACCTTCCTGTTCTCGGCGGATCACCGGTTCTGAATCAATGGATGCCGCAGGCGCAGCGGATGCCGCAGGTGCAGTGGACGCGACGGGCGAAGCATCCACCCCCACCCCCTCGCCGAGAACAGGTGATCCGCCGGACACAGGCCGATCCACAGCCGAACCTTCCTGTTCTCGGCGGATCACCTGTTCTGAATCAATGGATGCCGCTTGCGAAGACACCGCAGGCACCGCAGGCACCTCAGACACCGCAGACACCGCAGACACCGCAGGCGCCGCAGCGGCGGATGCCGTGGCACGCGCCTTCGCGGCGGCGGCCTCGGCGGCGGCGAGCGCGGCGCGCGCCTGCGCGGCCTTCAGCTCCGCCTCGGCGGCCTCGGCGGCGGCCCGCAGGCGGGCGAGCTCCGCTTCGGCGACGGCGGGATCGGGCGAGGCGGGCGCGGTCATGGCGCCAGCCTAGCCAGGCAGGTCGTTCCGCTGCGGCGCCCGCGCGCGCAGCCGCGCCTGCTCTGTGGCCAGCGGTCGCGCGAAGGCCGCGGCCACCAGCAGCGCGGCGCCGGCGCCCACCAGTGCCCCGCCGATCGTGTCGCTCAGCCAGTGCGCCCCGAGGTAGGTGCGTGTGAAGGCCATCGCGAGGGTCCACACCGCCCCGGCCAGCGCCACCCACCAGTGCGGGAAGATCACGAGCAGCGCGACGGCGATGGTGGCGGCGTTTGCCACATGCCCGGACGGGAATGAGCCGAAGTCCGAGACGACGATGATGTCCTCCGGTCGCGCGCGCCCGACAGCGTGCTTGAGGATCTGCACCACGCCGGCGCTGGCGGCCTGTGCGACGACGAAGTACAGCGCCGCCCAGGGGCGCCGCACCAGCACGAGGATCACGCCCCCGACCACGGGCACCGCGAAGACGCCGAACCAGCCACCGCCGAGGAAGTCCATCGCGTACGCGAACCACAGCGCGACGGGGCCGCGGCTCGCGGCGAGCAGGTCCTGCCATGCCCGGTCGATCCCGAAGGTCTCGTTCCCCAGCCCGACGAAGATGCCGACCGCGAGCAGCACGCCGGCCGCGAGCAGGCCGACCCCGATCCACAGGGGCCGACGGTAGTTGATCTGTGTGCGTCCGTGCTGGTCAGCGTTCGGCATCCCGCCATCATGCCGCATGGAGCACAATGGGGACGTGACCCGCGTCGTGGATGTCGTGCGGGCGGCGATCGCGCCGCTGACCCGCACCCGCGTGTTCCGGCGCGCGATCGGCCCCGCTGTGCTGCCGCCGCTCGAGGCGGTCATCGGCCGGCTCACCGGTGGCCGCGTGCAGGTGAGTGCGCTGCTGGTGCCCTCGCTCGTGCTCCACACGGTGGGCGCCAAGTCCGGTGCGCCGCGCGACGCCGCGCTGATGTACACGCCCGACGGCCAGGGCCGCGCCATCGTCGCGGGCACGAACTTCGCCGGCGCGCGTCATCCCGCGTGGACGACGAACCTGCTCGCCCATCCCGACGCCGCCATCACCGTGCGCGGCCGCCGCATGCTCGTGCGCTCGAGCCGCGTCCCCGACGCCGAGCGCGATGCCGTGTGGCGACTCATCGAGGCGCAGTGGCCCGGTTATCGCGGCTACGAGCGGGACTCGGGCCGCACGGTCCGTCTGTTCCGGCTGCAGCCGGTGCGGGAGCACTGACCCCGCCCCGGCCGCGCACCCCACGGCACCGCCTACGGCGCGAGGCGCTCCACGGTGCGCGGGCGCACGACCAGCCACAGCGACAGCACGCCGATCACCGCGCAGCCGGCCATGACGGCCGCCATCGTGGTGGCCGTGATGCCGGCATCCTGGGCGATCCAGCCCACCATGGGCGAGATGATGCCGGCGACGCCGAAGTTGCTCGCGCCCACGATCGACTGCGCCGTGCCGGCGGCGTTGCCGTGCCGGTCCAGGGCGAGCACCTGCACGCACGGGAAGGTGAAGCCGCACGCGGTCATGAAGACGAACAGCGGCACGATCGTGCCCCACAGGCCCAGGCCCAACTGGTCGGCGACGATGATGGCGGATGCCGCGACCACCAGCACCCCGGTCGACCACGCGAGCACCCACTGCGGTCCGAATCGGGCCGCCAGCCGCGCGGCGGTCTGCACGCCGACGACCACGCCGAGGGAGTTCACGGCGAAGAGGATGCCGTACAGCTGCGCGTCGAAGCCGTAGGTCTCCTGGAACAGGAACGGCGAGCTCGACAGGTACGAGAACAGTCCGCTGAAGGTCATGCCGCCGATGATGAGCACGCCGATGAACACGCGGTCGCTCAGCACGCTGCGGTATCGCTGCCAGACCGTCGTCGTACCCCGGTCGTGGCGCCGCGCGGGCGGGAGCGTCTCGGGGATGAAGGCGATCGCCGAGATGAGCATCACCGCGCCGTAGACGGCGAGCACGACGAAGATCCCCCGCCACGGCATCACCAGGAGAAGCGCCGAGCCGATCAGCGGCGCGAGCACCGGGGCCACACCCGACACGAGGGCCAGGCGCGAGAGCATGACGACGAGGCGCCGGCCGCCGAACAGGTCGCGCACGATCGCGGCGGCGACCACGCCGCCCGCCGCAGCACCGGCGCCCTGGAGCACGCGGGCGACGGAGAGGAGTTCGAGCGTCGGTGCGAAGGCCGCGGCCGTGCTCGCCAGCACGTGCAGCGCCGTCACCGACAGCAGCGGCAGCCGGCGACCCACCTTGTCGCTGAGGGGGCCGACGATGAGCTGCCCGAGGGCGAAACCGATCATCGTGCCGGTGAGGGTGAGCTGGATCGCCGCCGCGGTCGTGTCGAAGTCTGCCTCGAGCGTCGGGAACGCCGGCAGGTACAGGTCGATGGTGAACGGCCCGAGCGCGGTGAGCGCGCCCAGCAGCACGATGTAGAGCACGCGGCGGCGCGTCGAGATCGAATCGCCGGGATGGAGCACGATCGGCGCGGTCTCGGGGTTCGGCCCGAGGGTGCGGATGGCTCCGGTCGTGGTGCCCGGGGGCGTGGCAAGGGGAATCGGTGAAGTATCGCGCACGTGTGTTTCGTTTCAAGTGTCCGTCGAATCGACTCGTCGAATCGATTCGAAAGGACGATGATACCGGATGCCGCCCGGCGGCGCGGCATCCATCCCGGCGCCTTCCCAGCCCCGCCGCGCATTCGCTCGCATAGGATTGCTCGAAACCCGTTCCCTGGCCCGCAGCCGCACGCTCCGGGCGCCCGAGCCGAGATCAGCGACATGACCCCGACATCCCCGCGCCCCACCGACAAGCGCACGAGCGGAAACCCCGCCACGCAGGCCGACATCAATCTCACCGTCAAGCAGCAGCGCGAGCAGAAGCGCCAGGAGAAGCTCGCCGAGTATCAGCGGCAGCTCGCCAAGCGCCGCCGCAGCAAGCTCGTGTGGTGGGTTGTGGGCGTCGTCGCCGCCATCGCCGTGATCGGCGCGATCGTCGCCTCGATCGTGTTCGCCCCCGCGGCCCCGCCGACCCTCAGGCCCGGTGACGGCGACAGCTCGTCGATCGAAGGGGTCGAGACCTTCTCCAACTCGGCGACGCACGTCGAGGGCGCGGTCGAGTACGCGCAGACCCCGCCCGCCGGCGGCGACCACAACGCCGTGTGGCTGAACTGCGGCGTGTACACCCAGCAGGTCCCCAATGAGAACGCGGTGCACTCGCTCGAGCACGGCGCCGTCTGGGTCACCTACGACCCGGCCTCGGTGGATGCCGCCGGCGTCGAGGCGCTCGAGTCGCAGCTCCCCTCGAGCTACGTGATCCTCTCGCCGTACGAGGGCATGGACACCCCGATCGCCGTGAGCGCGTGGAACGCGCAGCTGAAGGTCGACTCGGCCGACGACGAGCGCATCGGCGAGTTCATCGAGGCGTACTGGCGCTCCACGAGCGCACCCGAGCCCAACGCCGCGTGCTCCGGAGCGTTCGACGCCCCGGGCAAGCAGTAACAGCGACCGGCATGATCGGCGATCCCGACTCCCCCGGCGCCGCTGCGCCCGACCGCCCGCGGTGGTGGGTGTACGTCCTCGTCGGACTCGGGATCGCCGCGCTGGCGTTCGCCGTCGGACGCTTCTCCACATTCGGAGCGTCATCTGCGGCATCCAGCCCCGGCAGCTCCTCGCCCGAGGCGGGGTTCTCCCGCGACATGCAGGTGCACCACGCGCAGGCGATCGAGATGGCGATGGAGATCTACCGCAAGACCGACGACCCCGAGCTGCGTGTGCTCTCGTACGACATCGCCACCGGGCAGGCGGGGCAGCGCGGTGAGATGTACGACTGGCTCGTGCAGTGGGGGCTCCCGCAGCGCAGCGGCACCATGATGCAGTGGATGGCCGAGACCGACGCGGGCCACGACCACGGCGTCTCGGCTACGGAGCCGCTCAGCGAGGATGACGCTCGCGGGGCCATGGGCATGGCCTCCGACGCCGAGCTGCGCGACCTCGTCGCCGCCACGGGCACCGAGGCGGACTGCCTGTTCCTCGACCTGATGATCCGCCACCACGAGGGCGCTGTCCCCATGGCGGAGGCGGTGATCGAGCTCGGCTCCGACGCCCGCGTGCTCGAGGTGGCCGGCGCGATCGTCACCGGCCAGACCGCCGAGATCGACGCCATGCGGTCGATCCAGGAGCGCCTCGGCTGCACCGGCTGACCATCCAGTCGGCGAGAATCGCCGCACGCACGCGCGGAAGCGGCGCGGTCCTGAAGGACCGCGCCGCTTCTGCTCCCCCGGTCAGCCCTTGGTAGAGCCGGCGAGCAGTCCTCTCACGAAGTATCTCTGCAGCGACAGGAACACGATCAGCGGCACGATCATGGCGATGAAGGCGCCCGCCGTCAGCAGGTGCCAGTCCTGGCCTCGGCTTCCGGTCATCTCCGCCAGCAGCTTGGTGATCGGCGCGACGTTTCCATCGGCGAAGATCAGCGCCACGAGCAGGTCGTTCCACACCCACAGGAACTGGAAGATCGCCACCGAGGCGATCGCCGGCATCGTGAGCGGCAGGATCAGCCGGAAGAAGATCTGGCCGTGGCCCGCGCCGTCGACGCGCGCCGCCTCGATCACCTCGCTCGGGATCTCCGAGACGAAGTTGTGGAGCAGGTAGATCATCAGCGGCAGGCCGAACATGGTGTGGGCGATCCACACCTGCGCGTACCCGACCGACCCGAAGGCCTGGATCACGGGAATGCCGAAGACGGTCCCCTGGGCGAACAGCTGCAGCACCGGCACGAACGCCATCTGGATCGGCACGATCTGCAGCGCGAACACGAAGACGAACAGCCAGTTCTTGCCTCGGAAGTCGATCCACGCGAAGGCGTACGCCGCGAGCATCGCGAGCGACACCGCGAACACGGTGACGGGGATCGTGATCGCGAAGGAGTTCACGAACGCCTGGGCCATGTTCAGCTGGCTGTTGCCGCTCTGGAGCGCTTCCCCGTAGTTCTCGAGGGTGAAGCCCCAGTTCTGGAAGATCGTCCACCAGCCGCTGGTGTTGATGAGCTCCCGCGGGCGGAACGAGGTCACGAGCAGACCGAACGTGGGGATCGTCCACGCGATCGCGATGACGAGCGCCGCCGCGGTCGCCCACGGGGAGCTCAGCCGCTTCTTGGTCTTGCCGAGCATCTGCGCCTCGGACTTGCGCTCTCCGCGCTTGATGCGGCGGGCATCCTCTGCCTCCATGGGCAGATCGACGGGCTGAATCGCCATCAGCGCACCTCCCTCTGCTTCTTGAGCTGCACCGCGTTGTAGATGACGATCGGCATGACCATCACGAAGAGGATCACCGCGAACGCGGCCGATCTTCCGACCTCGAACGCCACGAACTGCGAGTACATCTCGTTGGCGAGCACCGAGGTGCTGTTCGCACCGGCTGTCATCGTGCGGACGATGTCGAAGACCTTCAGCGACGCGATCGAGATCGTCGTGAGCACGACGATGAGGGCGGGCCGGATGCCGGGCACGACGACGTTGAAGAACCGCTGCCACGCGTTCGTGCCGTCGAGCTCGGCTGCCTCGAGTTGTTCCGTGGGAACGCCCTTGATCGCCGCGGACAGCACGACCATGGCGAAACCGGTCTGGATCCAGATGAACACGACGATGAGCCAGAGCGTGTTCCATGGGTTGTCGGCCAGGAAATTGTACGGCTGGCCGCCGAACCACACGATGACCTGATTGAGGAAGCCGATCTGGTTCTGTCCCTCGGGGCGCGGCGTGTACATGAAGCGCCAGATGATCGAGGCGCCGACGAACGAGATCGCCATCGGCAGGAACACGAGGATCTTGTAGTACTTCTCCCCGCGCGTCTTGTCGATGAAGTACGCATACGCGAGCCCGGCGACCGTCGAGACGATCGGCGCGATCAGCACCCAGATGATCGTGTTCACGATGACCCGCACGTTCTGCGGCTGGGTGAACACCCAGACGAAGTTGTCGAGCCCCACGAACTCGGTACCGCGGGAGTTCATGAACGCCTGGAACGTGGTCTGGATCGTCGGCACGACCAGACCGAACAGCAGGAGGATCATCGCCGGGGCGAGGAAGCCGACCAGCTGGAAGATCGAGCCGGGGCCGTCTTTGGCCCGGCGATCGAGGAAGTAGAAGCCGAGGCCGAGCACGGCCGCGACCGCGATCGCCCACTGGTACGACTGCAGCAGCCACAGCACGAGTGCGGGGCCGATGATGCAGGCCGCCAGCCGCACGATCGTGTAGGCGCGACCGGGCCGCGGGGAGATCTCGATGAGGAACAGGATGAGGGCGACCACCACGAGGAAGACGCCGACGATGATGACGATCTCCAGCCAGGGGTTCAGCGTGGAGAGCCACTGCAGGAATGCGGGTAGCGACATGGACGGCCTTTCGAGTGCGTCTGTGGACTCGGGCTGACCCGGGCGGCCTGGGCGAGGTGGAGAACGGGGTCGCCCCCGGGCGAGACGGCCCCGTTCTCAGATCACCTCAGCTCGACGGCCAGCCGGCCTCGATCTGCTCGAGCACCGTGTCGACGGCCGTGCCGTTCACGTAGTCGACCATGCCCTTCCAGAACGTGCCCGCTCCGACGGCCGACGGCATGAGGTCGGACGCATCGAACCGGAACGTGGTGGACTCGTCCTGGAGGATGGCGATCGCCTGCTCCAGGATCGCGCTCGACGCGTTCGACGGGTCCAGACCCGAGTTCGCGCTGATCACGCCGCCGAGGGAGACGCGGCTGTTGGCCCACTCGGGGCTGGACAGGTACTCCAGCACGGCCTGGGTCGACTCCGAGTCGTCGAACGCGCCGACGATCTCGCCGCCGCCGGTCACGACCGCGCCGTCTCCGTCGCCGCCGCCGAACCCGGGCGTGATGAACGCCCAGATGTCGCCGTCCTCAGCCACCGTCGCGCCGGCGTCGGTGATGAAGCCGTCGAAGAACGATGCCTGGTGGTGCAGCGCGCAGTTTCCGTTCGCCAGCTGCGTCGCCGAATCTCCGAACGCGTTCGTCACGATCGTGTCGGTGCCGCCGAAGCCCGCGTTGACGTATTCGGGGTTCAGCGCGATCTTGCCGAACTCCTCGAACGCCGACTTGATCTGCGGGTCGGTGAAGGGAACCTCGTTGGCGACCCACTGGTCGTAGACGTCGGTGCCCGATTGACGCAGCACGATGTCCTCGACCCAGTCCGTGCCGGGCCATCCGGTGGCGGCATCGGAGCCGAATGTGATGCACCACGGCGGCTCGCCGGTGTCGGCCTGCATCTGGGCCGTCAGGTCGAGCAGGCCCTGCCAGTCGGTCGGGATCTCGTAGCCGTTCTCCTCGAACTGGGACGGCGAGTACCAGATCCAGCCCTTGACGCTCGCCATGAGCGGCGCGCCGTAGAGGGTGTCGTCCACGGTGCCGTAGGCGGCCCAGTCCTCACTCCAGTACTCCGCGACGTTGTCGGCGACCGCCTGGGGCGCTTCGACCAGGAATCCGCGCGATGCCATGTCGGCGAGCAGTCCCGGCTGCGGGAAGATCGCGATATCGGGGGCCGTGCCGCCCTGGGCGCGCACGGCGATCTGGGCCTCGAACTCCTTCGACGACTCGTACTGGATGTCGATGTCGTTCTCTTCCTCCCAGTCGGCCCACGACTCCTCGAGGAGTTCGGCCTCGGTGTCGGCGATGGTGCCGTACACGGTCACGACGTTGTCGTCTTCGCCGCCTCCGCCGCCCCCGCCGGTGCTGCCGGGGCCCCCGGAGCACGAAGTGAGCGCGAGACCGGCCACGCCGGCCGCGGCGATCGAGATGAGGATGCGTCCTCGTCTCTGAGCCATCATGTGTCCTCCTCTTCGAGAGCGGGACGCGAGGCGCCCCTCGATGAATCAGTCATGCAGGAACTCGGGAACCGATTCCAGGCCAACCTACGGGAGTGGGATGCCGCGCACAACAGTCCCCGGATCACATCTCGATAAACCGGCGTTTCGGCCCCCTCCCCCGCACAGCGGCCGCTCTGGAACCGGTTCCGTTTTCGGCATCCATCACCTACCCTGAATCGGGCGGGCGACGACGCCTGCCATGGAGGGCAGTCGGGTGAGCGGGATCGCGAAGGTCGCCGAGCTCGCCGGTGTGTCCAAGTCGACCGCCAGTCGCGCCCTCACCGGCGCGGGGTACGTCTCGGAGTCGACCCGCGCGCGGGTGATCGCCGCCGCGGCGACGATCGGCTACGTCCCCTCCACGAGCGCCGTGAGCCTGGCGACGGGGCGCACGCGCACCATCGGCGTCGTCATGCCGTACGTGAACCGCTGGTTCTTCGCGGAGGTGCTCGAGGGCATCCAGGAGGCCCTGCTCGAACACGGGCTCGACCTCACGCTCTACGACGCGAAGCCCGGAAGCGCGGGACGCCGGCGCATCTTCGAGGACTTCCTCGCCCGCAAGCGGTTCGACGGCCTCATCGCGGTTGGCCTCGAACCCGCCGACGATGAGCTCGAGCGCATGCGCGCGATCGACCGGCCCTTGGTCACCGTCGTCGGCGAGGACCCCTCGACCAGTGTCGTCGCGATCGACGACGATCATGCCGTGCGCCGTGCGACCGAGCATCTCATCGCGCTCGGACACGACAGCATCGTCTTCCTCGGCGGCGGGGCGGGCTCGAACTGGGCGCACGTCGACAGGCGCCGGCTCGACGGCTATCTGGAGGCGATGGCCGACGCCGACCTCGGCGACCATGTGCGCCACGTCCCCTCGGACGTGTCGCTGCCCGGCGGCTACGCCGCGGCGGTCGACCTCCTGGGCGGTGCCCGCCGCACGCCCACCGCGATCGTCGGGGTCTGCGACGAGGTCGCGATCGGGGCGATCATCGCGTCGCGCCGGCTCGGCATCCGCGTGCCCACCGACCTCAGCGTCGTCGGCATCGACGACCACGAGTACGCCGAGATGTTCGCGCTCACCACGCTGGAGCAGGTGCCCCGGTCGCAGGGACTGGCGGCGGTGGAGCTCCTCCTCGCCCACATCGCCGACCCCGACCACGCCCCGCGGCAGGTGCGGCTGCAGGCGCGCCTGGTCATGCGCTCCTCGACGGCTCCCCCCGCCACGCACGAGACCGCCGCGGTGGGAGACATGCGCGTGCAGCGGAGGCGATTCGCCGACGAGTGAGCCCGGATCGTGGATGCCGCACCGCGGCGCCCTCGGGCCCGCGGTGTGCTACGCCCACCGCGGCGCGCGCGGCCTCTGCCGCCGCGGTCACCCCGCGGGCGCCGCCCACGGCGCACCGAGCTGAGCGAACGTCCGCGCCTCCCACGCGACCCGCTCGGTCCACTCCTCCACGCCGCGCACGACCCTGAAGCTCTCATCGCCGCCGCGGCGGACCTCGATGTGCGCGGCGCCGATCGACGCGGGCGCCGGCGCGGCGACGATCGACTCCAGCACGCGCGTGAACGCTCCGGTCGCGTCGAGCGGCACCCGCAGCGGGGAGCCGGTGCGGGCGTAGTCGACGAGATCGGCGAGCAGGCCCGCGCGCGGGAACACCCACGTGCGCGGCAGGTGTGCGCCGGAGGGGTGCAGCGAGAGCACGTCGAGCGTGTACCAGTACAGCGCATGGCCGCGTGTGCCGCGCAGGAGCACGTACGGCTCGTGCCGGCGCGCGGCCGTCACGGCGAGCCCCGCCGCCACCACCGTGCCCGAGGCCAGCGTGAGGAGCATCGAGGAGGTGTCGTCGGTGGCGATGTCGTTCGCGCGGTACATGTCCAGGTCGACTGCGACCACGTCGTCGAGCGCTGCCGCGCCGGCGATCGCGAGCGCCGTGGCCAGCGCGTGCGCGAGCGGGTTCGTCGCGGCGCCGTCGGCCACCAGTCGCCCTGCCCGCACGCGATGGCCGGCCCAGGGGGCTCGGCGCCAGTACTCCTCGGATCGCGACCACTGTCCGACGGCGCCGATGTGGACGAGGTCGCCGATCGCGCCGGAGGCGACGAGGTCGCGGGCGGCATCGATCCCGTCGCTGCCGAGGGACTGGAATCCGACCTGCACGCCGCGCCCGGCATCCATCGCCCCCTGGACCACGCGCCGGTGCTCCTCTCCCGAGACGACCGGAGGCTTCTCCAGAAGCACGTGCGCGCCCGCGTCCAGTGCCCGCAGCGTCAGGTCGGCGTGGGTGGGGATCGGCGTGCTGAGCACCGCGACATCGAGCGGGATGCCCGCGAGCATCGCCTCGGCGTCGGCGAACACGGTCGTTCCGTCGGGCACGTCGCCGCCGCCCCGGGGGTCGGCGACGGCGACGAGTTCGACCGCGCCCGCGCGCTGCAGCGCCAGCGCGGCATCCACGTGCGAGCGACCGTGACCGTGCACGCCCGCGATGCCGAGGCGGGGAAGACTCACAGTCCGGACTGCGCGCGCAGCAGCGGCAGGGCGCGCTCGACGGCGGCGGGCGTGGCCAGCAGCTCGTCGATGACGAAGGCGGTCATCTCCAGGTGCAGCTCCCCGCCCTCGGGGATGTGGCGAGGCTCGTCCCACGCGATGGCCGGACCCGCGCCGAGGTACTCCGCGACCCGCACGAACCACGGCATGACCTCGTCGCCGCCCTGCACCAGCACCACGGTGGTCTGCCGCTCGGGGAACGCGAAGGCGAGCCACTCCGTCGCCGCGCCGTGGATGTCGCGCTCGGCCGTTCCGGCGGGACTGAACACGCGGGCGATGTCGTGCGGGAAGCGCCAGAACAGACCTCCGTAGCCCGCGCCCTCCCGGCCGTTGGTGGCCGGCGAGCCGAAATCGATCGCGTCGAGCGTCGCCTTGAGGCGGCTGTGCCAGCGCAGCGCCCAGCCGTTCTCGAGCTCCGCCGACTGCAGCGTGCGCACCTCGACGAGCTGGGTGGTGCCGGTCTGGTCGACCCAGCTGAGCCGTTCGTCGAGGACGTGCCCGTGGATCTTCAGTTCGTCGCGGCGCTGGCGCCCGTGGTTGGGCACCATGACCGATCCCTCGTCGCGCACGAAGGTGCGCCCGCCCCAGTACGACGTGCCGTTCACGTCGGCGATGGCGAGGCTCATGCCCAGGTGGTGCGGGTGGTCGGTGGGCTGGGCCACGGTCAGCGGGGTGCCCGACACCGAGGTGACGTGGTCGAGGAACGGGCGCGGCGAGAGCACGGAATCGACCGCGGTGCCCTCGTCGTAGCGGGCCACGACCGTGCCGCCCAGGCGCAGCACCGGGTGGGCGGGTCCGAGCCAGCCGCTGGCGTGGGATGCCGGGCCCGAGCTCGCCCGCGGCACGAGCACCGGCCGGTAGAAGAGGGGGTGGTCGCTGGGCTCTCCGACGATCGCGTCGCGCAGCCTGTTCCACGCCTGGCGGCCGATCTCGATGCGCGGCACCGACATCGAGGTGAGCGGGGGTGCGGCGAAGCGCGACAGCGGGATGTCGTCGAGCCCCACCAGGGACAGCTGGGTCGGCACCTCGACGCCGACCTCCCGCAGCCGCGAGAGCACGCCGAGCGCCACCAGGTCGTTGAAGGCGATCGCCGCCGTCGCGCCCAGCTCCAGCACCTGGTCCGCCGCGGCATACCCCGACTCGATGCTGGAGCCGGCCGGCACGGTGAGCAGCTCGAGCTGCGGATGCGCGCGCTGCAGGTCGTCGAGCCCCGCCACGCGTCGGGCGTTCGCGTAGCTCAGCGGCGGCCCCGCGACGTAGGCGATGCGCCGGTGGCCGAACCCGATCAGATGCTCGCCGAGTTCGAGCACCGCGGTCTGGTAGTCGACCGCCAGCTGCGGCGCCCCCTCGACCTTGCGGTTGACGACCACGACCGGCGCCGCGCGCTGCAGCAGCTCCCGCAGTTCGGCATCCGCCATGCGCGGCGACACCAGCGCGAGCGCGTCGCATTTGCTGCGCGCCTCCAGGGCGATCTCGTACTCCGCGCCCGCGGCCTCGGCGCTGTCGGCGACCAGCACGCGGTAGCCGTCGCGCGCGGCGGCGAGGGTCATTCCCTTGAGCACGCCCTGGAACATCGGGTTCTCGAGGTCGGGCACGATCAGGGCGATCGTGTGGGTGCTCCCCCGCACGAGACTGCGCGCCGCTTCGCTCGGCGAGTAGTTCAGCGCGGCGACGGCCCGCGTCACCTTCGTGACGATCGCGGGGTCGACGGTGGCGACGCCGTTGAGCACGCGCGACACCGATGCCTGGGACACCCCCGCATATTCTGCGACCTGCGCCATCGTGATGGGCCGCGGTGTGACGTCGACCAAGGTCCCCTCCCCGGGTTCGCTTTCTGACTGTAGTGGGATGGTCGGGCCGGAGCCCGGGATGCCGCTCTGGGCGGCCGCGTGGAACCGAGCCCCTCATCACTCGGCCCGGTTCCACGCGGGGTCGGGGTGGCGGCGGGTGCGGGGCGTTCGGGTCGCCCCGCACCCGCCGCGAACGATCAGACGGCGGCGTCGTCGAGGGCTCGCTGGAGCTCCTCGATGAAGCTCGCGGCCGCCTCGTCGGGGGTCATCTCGCCGAACAGCACCTGCTGCGTGTGCTGGTCGATGATCGTCTCGATCGCGCCGCCGCCCGGGGGCGTGGCCGGCGGGGCGTCGCCGACCTGCGGTGCGATCGCGTCGAGGAAGGCGACGACCTCCTGGTTGACCTCGTCGAGCTTGGGCGTGACGTACTCGCGCATCTTCTCGTTGGCGGGCACGCCGCGCTCGGCGAGCAGGAGGTCGGCGGCGTCCTCGCTGTTGGCGAGGAAGTCCAGGAACAGCGCCACCTCGGCGGGGTGCTCCGACTTCGAGGACGCCGACCAGAACATCGACGGCTTGTAGTAGGCCGACGCGTCGCCGCTGCCGGTGGTCGGCACGCGCAGGGCGACGAGGTTCTGGCCGCTGGCGTCGCGCAGCGCGGACACCTGGTTGGACCACCACGGGCCGAACGCCGCCTGGTTGGTCGCGGTGAAGGACTCCGCGAGGCCGCCCGATTCGCGCTCGAGCGTGGCGGACGGGTCGGGGGTGCCGCCGGCCTCGGTGATGGCGAGGAGGTTCTCCCACCAGCCGGCGAGGGTTCCTTCCGTCGCGGCGACGGTGCCGTCGCCGTTGTCGCTGTACAGCGACTCTCCGTGCTGGCGCAGCCAGTTGTTCAGGCCGCCGTCTTCGAAGCCCCACGACTGCGATCCGACGATCGCGCCGCCGCTGGCTTCGGTGACCTCGACGGCGACCGTCTGCAGGTCCTCCCAGGTCCACGACTCGTCGTCCGGGACCTCGATGCCGAGGCTGTCGAGGATGTCGAGGTTGACCATGTAGGTGTAGGTGTTGATGCCCACGGGCACGCCGAACTGGGTGCCGTCGAGGGCGCCGGTGCCCAGCACCGCGTCGGGGAAGTCGCCGAGCGGCAGGTTGTCGCCGAGCGAGCCGAGGTCGAGCAGCACGCCGTTGGCGGCGTAGGTCGACAGCTGCTTCTCGTCCATCTGGATGATGTCGGGGATGTCGCCGGCGGCGACCGACGTCGACAGCTTGTCCCAGTAGCCCGACCAGTCGGTGAACTGCGGCTCGATGGTGATGTTCTCGTGCTCGGCCTCGAACGCGTCGATCAGCTCCTGCGTGATCTCGTGCCTCACGTCGTTGCCCCACCAGGTGAAGGTGAGCGTGACCGGCTCGTCGGACAGTTCGAGGTTGTCGCCGCCGGCGGACGTGCCCGCGCAGGCGGTGAGCGCAAGCGTCGTCGCTGCGCCGACCGCGGCTGCGGACAACCAGCGGTGTGCGGTTGTGGTGCGTCGCATGTCATGCATCCTTTCGACCGGAGTCGTCGTGTTTCGGTGCGGGTGATGAGGACGACCCGGGGCGGGTCGCGAGTACTGCGGTCGTGACGGCTTCGTCACTTGATTCCCGTGGTCGCGATGCCCTTGATGAGGAATCGCTGGCCGAACAGGAAGATCAGGAAGATCGGAACGAGCGAGACGACGCTCATGGCGAACATCTGCGCGTAGTTGGTGGCGCTCTGGGCGTCCTGGAAGGCGGCGAGGGCCAGCGGCACGGTGTACATCTCCGGCCGGGTCAGGAAGATCAGCTGGGAGAAGAAGTCGTTCCACGTCCAGATGAAGGTGAAGATCGCCGCGGTCGCCAGCGCCGGCGTCATCAGGGGAAGGATCACCTGCAGGAAGATTCGCGGGTGGCCCGCTCCGTCGATGCGGGCCGCCTCGTCGAGCTCGCGCGGGATGCCGCGGATGAACTGCACCATCAGGAAGACGAAGAACGCGTCGGTGGCCAGCAGCTTCGGCACGATCAGCGGAAGGAACGTGTTCACCCAGCCGATCTGGGAGAACATGATGTACTGCGGCACGATGATCACGTGGATCGGGAGCATGATGCTCAGCAGCATGATCGCGAACCAGAACTTCTTGCCCGAGAACTCGAGCCGCGCGAAGGCGTAGGCCGCCATCGAGCAGGACACGAGGTTGCCGACCACGCAGCCCAGCACCACGATCGCGGAGTTGAGCAGGTACACGTTGAACGGGTACGACAGCGCGTTCCAGCCCTCCGTGTAGTTGGAGATCTCGAAGCTGTCCAGCACGATGCCCGGCTCGCGGAAGATGAGCTCGTTGGGCCGCAGGGAGCTCACGACCATCCAGATCACCGGATAGAGCATCAGCAGGGCGAGCAGGATCAGCACCGCGTGGCGCAGGATGCTCATGGCGGGCTTGCGGAACGGGTTCGCACCGCGGCGAGCGGGCGGCTTGCCCGTGACGATCGTCTCGGTCGGGAGTTCGGCGGTCATCGCCATGGGCCGGTCCTCAATCCTGGTCATCGTAGAAAACCCAGTACTTGCTGGTCCAGAAGGCCAGTGCGGTCAGCGCTGCCACGATCAGCAGCAGGATCCAGGCCATCGCCGAGGCGTAGCCCATGTTCAGCGAGGTGAAGCCCTGCTGGTACAGGTAGAGCGTGTAGAAGAGCGTCGAATCGACGGGTCCCCCGGAGCCGCCCGAGACGATGTAGGCCTGCGTGAACGACTGGAACGCGCCGATCACCTGCAGCACGAGGTTGAAGAAGATGATCGGGGTCAGCAGCGGGATCGTGATGCGGAAGAGCTGCTGTCGCTTGGACGCGCCGTCGATCGCGGCCGCCTCGTAGTACATCGTCGGGATCTGGCGGAGCCCCGCGAGGAAGATCACCATCGGCGACCCGAAGGTCCAGACGTTGAGGATCATCAGGGTGCCCAGAGCCGTATCCGGGTTGGAGATCCAGCCCTGCCCCTCGATGCCGAACCATCCGAGCACCGTGTTGACCAGGCCGTCGACGCCGAACAGCTGGCGCCACAGCATCGCGATCGCCACACTCGCGCCCAGCAGCGACGGCAGGTAGAACGCCGAGCGGTAGAAGGCGAGACCGCGAAGCCCCCGGTCGAGCACGATCGCGAGCAGCAGGGCGACCGCCAGCTGCAGCGGCACCGACACGAACACGTACGTGAAGGTGACCGTGAGCGAGGTCCACAGGCGGTCGTCCTCGAGCATGCGCGCGTAGTTGTCGAGACCGTTGAAGCGCGGCGGGCTCAGCAGGTTGTAGCGCGTGAACGAGAGCGCGAACGAGGCGATCATCGGGCCGACCGTGATCAGTGCGAGGCCCACGAACCACGGCAGCAGGAACAGGTAGGCGGCTTTGTTCTGCTTCTTGCCGGCCGCCTTGGCGGACTTCAGCGTGCCGAGCTCCCCGATGGCGCTCATGCGAGCCCTCCGGCCCTGGCGCGGGTCACGCGGACTGCGTGGCGCAAGCGGTGCGTCGTCGTCACCGTACCCTCCGTCATCTTCGTCGATGGATGAGAAAGCGCATTCTGGAATGCGCTTTCTGTTCTACCCGGTTCACGAAGCGGATGCAAGCTATCTGCGCAAAATCAAGGAGAAAGGTATGCGGTGGGGCGAGAAAGGGCATTCACGGAAGCCGTGCAGGTGCGGCATCCCGACATGACAGAAGGCCCCGGTGCCGAAGCACCGGGGCCTTCCGAAGATGCTGCGAATGCAGCGCGGGATTACTTGAGGGTAACCGTCGCGCCGGCCTCTTCGAGAGCGGCCTTCGCCTTGTCAGCGGTCTCCTTGTTGGCGCCCTCGAGGACGGCCTTGGGAGCACCGTCGACGACGGCCTTCGCCTCACCGAGGCCGAGCGAGGTGAGCTCGCGGACGACCTTGATGACCTGGATCTTCTTGTCGCCGGCGGCCTCGAGGACGACGTCGAACGCGTCCTTCTCCTCGGCCTCCTCGGCGGGAGCGCCACCGGCCGGAGCGCCAGCGGCGGCAACGGCGACGGGGGCGGCAGCGGTGACGTCGAAGGTCTCCTCGAACGCCTTGACGAACTCGCTGAGCTCGATGAGGGTGAGCTCCTTGAACGCGTCGAGCAGCTCCTCAGTGCTGAGCTTTGCCATGATGATTCTCCTTGATTGTGTCTCGATACGGCCGCTTCGCGGCCCTCTCGACAACCGATTGGTTTGCCGGGGCCAAGGGTTAGGCCGCGGACTCCTGCTTCTCGCGCAGCGCGTCGACCGTGCGAACGGCCTTCGACGGGAGCGCGTTGAAGACGTATGCCGCCTTGGTCATCGATGCCTTCATCGCACCGGCGAGCTTCGCCAGCAGGACTTCACGGCTCTCGAGGTCGGCGAGCTTGTTGACCTCGTCTGCGGTCAGGGCGGCACCGTCGAAGTACCCGCCCTTGATCACGAGAAGAGGGTGTGCCTTGGCGAAGGCACGCAGGCCCTTCGCGACGGCGACCGGGTCACCGTGCACGAACGCGACAGCCGACGGACCCTTGAGGTCGTCGTCCAGTCCCGTGACCCCCGCGTTGCTCGCGGCGATCTTGGTCAGCGTGTTCTTCACCACGGCGTATTCCGCGTCCTGACGGATGCTGTTGCGCAGCTCCTTGAGCTGGGCAACCGTCAGACCGCGGTACTCGGTGAGCAGAACGGCGGTCGAGTCCTCGAAGTGCTTCGTGAGCTCGGCGACCGATGCTTCCTTCTGCGCCATGGCCACTCCTTGTGTGTACGAGACGCTCCGCGATGACGGGGCGTCGACCTGGAACACCGGGCTCTGCGCATGAAAAAAGCTCCGGCGCAAGCGCACGGAGCGGGAATCCTGGGAATCCAGGAGAATCGTTCGTGACACCTGCGCGGGCCTCTGCATTCGCAGTGCTTCGATCTCGGCGCGCTTGCGCGCACGTCGATGACCGGCGGTCTTCGGCTTCGTCCATAGTACGCGACGACCGATGAGCCGCCAAATCGAGGCGGGGGCGGGCTCCTCACTCCCCCGGTTCGGCGTCTCCCGGGGTCGCGTCCGGCTCGATTCCGAGGTCCGCCGCGGCATCGCTGATCTGCTCGGCGAGCGCGAGGTCCTTCGCGGTGAGCCCGCCGGCTTCATGGGTGATGAGGTGGAGCGAGACGGCGGGATAGCCCACCTCGACGTCGGGATGGTGATTCGCCTCGTCGGCGAGCCGCGCGACCTCCGCGAACAGCCGCGCGCCGGTCGCGAAATCGCCGGTGCGGTAGGTGATGCGCGCTCCGGTGCGATCGGCGTGCCAGCCGCGCCGACCGAGGGCGTCGCGGAAATGCGCTGCTGAGATCGTCTCCATGCTCCGACTCTGCGCCGCGACACGGCAGCGCACAACCCCGGCCACCTCCGGACCGGCGGCCGCCGGTGCGTCGCACCCCGCGGATGTCCCGGGACCGACGTAGGGTCGAAGGGTGACACCCGAGCTCGCCGCACGCATCGTCGCGGACTCCCGCGACCGGGTCGCGTGGGTGCGGGCGCGCTCGCGCGGCATCACCGCCACCGACGTCGCGACCCTCACCAGCGACCGCGCGATCGCGCGCGCAGCGGATGCGAAGCTCCATGGCTCGGGGTTCTCCGGCAACGCCTACACCGCGCACGGGCGGGCCCGCGAGCCCGAGATCGCCGCATGGGTCGCCGCGACCCACGGCATCCAGCCGTCGTCGGCGCTGTTCCACGCCGTCGTCGAGAAGCGGCACCTCGCCACCCCCGACGGCATCGGCGTGGACGCGGCGGGCCGCATCACCCTCGCCGAGATCAAGACGACGAACAAGGCCTGGCGCAGCATCCCCCGCTCCTATCTTCGCCAGGTGTGGTGGCAGCAGCACGTGCTGGGCGCGGAGCGCACCCTCGTCGCCTGGGAGCAGCACGACGACTTCGTGCCGATCGGCGACGAGCCCCGCTGCGCCTGGGTGGAGCGCGACGACCTCGAGATCCGCAAGCTCGTGCGTCTCGCGACGTCGCTCATCGACGAGCTCTACCGGCGCACGACCGGTCGCACCGCACCAGGACAGCTCGGGATGCCGCACCCGGCGCCCGAGCCGCGCCAGGCGTATCGCGCCCTCGCACTCGCCGACTGACCGCGCGGATCACCGCAGCGTCGTGACCGCCTTGGCCGCGGCATCCCACACACGCAGTCCGACGGCCTCGCCGACCATGTTCGGGATCTCCACCGCCCGCAGAGCCCGCGCGAGGTGGTCGGCATCGAGTCCCCGCGCGAGGGTCAGGTGCGGGGTCCAGCGATCGACGGCCGTCGTCTCGAACCGCGCCCCGGGCGGTCCCAGCCGCCGGGCCACCGCGGCGTGGAACGCGGCCAGCGCGCCGGCCACGACGACGTGCCGCGCCAGCACGAACCGCTCCCGTCCGAACAGCACCACGCCGCTCACCTCCAGCGGCAGCGGCAGCAGCTCGACGAGATCTTCGAGCGCGGCGGGGTCGACGTGCTCGCGCACCGCCGCGGTCAGGTGCGGCCGGTTGCTCGGCGACGGGTTGCGTCCTGCGCTCGGCAGGTGGGCTTCGCGCAGGCGCTCCCAGTCGGATCGCACCGCGCGATCGATGCGCGGGTCCGGCAGCAGCTCGACGCTGAACACGACTCCATCCTCGCGCGTGCGGCCCCGTCGTGTCCGCACATCCGGATGACGCACCCACGATGGTTGAGCCATGTCAACCAATCCCTTATAGTTGACTTCTCTCAACTGTTGAATCGCATCAACGTCATCGCCTCACCGTCATCGCGTCAGCGTCGCCGCGCCCCCTCCTCACGCGAAGGATTCCCCATGTCCGCACCCACCGCAGACGCCGTGGCCGCCGAACCGGTCGCGCCTCAACCCCGAATGACCCACCGCCAGGTGCTGGAGGCCCTCTCCGGCCTGCTCCTGGGGATGTTCGTCTCGATGCTCGCCTCGACCGTCGTCTCGACGTCGCTGCCGGTCATCGTCCACGACCTCGACGGCGACCAGTCCGTCTTCACGTGGGTGGTCACCGCCACCCTCCTCACCACGGCGATCTCGACGCCGATCTGGGGCAAGCTCGCCGACCTCTTCAACCGCAAGCTGCTCATCCAGCTCGCCATCGTGCTGTTCGTGCTCGCCACCGCCGCGGCCGGCTTCTCGCAGAACTCCGAGACGCTCATCGCCTTCCGCGCGGTGCAGGGCATCGGCGCGGGCGGCCTGGCCGCCCTCAGCCAGGTCATCATGGCCGACATCATCAGCCCGCGCGAGCGCGGCCGCTATATGGGCCTGTTCGGCGCGGTCATGGCCGTCGCCACGGTCGGCGGACCGCTGCTGGGCGGCCTCATCACCGACACCTGGGGATGGCGCTGGAACTTCTTCGTCGCACTGCCGTTCGCCGTCGCCGCGCTCATCATCCTGCAGCGCACGCTGCGCATCGTCCCGCGCACCCGCTCGAAGGTGTCGATCGACTATCTCGGCATCGTGCTGCTGTCGGTCTCGGTGTCGCTCCTGCTGATCTGGGTCAGCCTCGCCGGCGACAGCTTCGACTGGTGGAGCCTCGAGACGGTCCTCATGGTCGGCGGCGCCGTCCTCGGCACGGCGCTGTTCATCGTCGTCGAGCTGCGCTCGAAGGAGCCGCTCGTGCCGCTGTCGATGTTCCGCAACCGCACCTTCACGCTCTCGGTCATCGCCTCGATCGCCACCGGCATCGCGATGTTCGGCGCGTCGGTGTTCCTCAGCCAGTACATGCAGCTGGCGCGCGGCGCGACCCCCACCGAGGCCGGTCTCATGACCATCCCGATGATCGCCGGCCTGCTGCTGGCATCCATCGGCGCCGGCGGGCTCATCACCAAGTACGGCCACTGGAAGCCGTATCTGCTCGCGGGCGGCGTCTCGCTCATCGCCGGGTCGTATCTGCTGTCGACGATCCACTACGACACGAACTTCGCGCTCGTCTCGCTCTACATGTTCCTGCTCGGCGCCGGGGTGGGCATGACGATGCAGAACCTCGTGCTCGTCGTGCAGAACACCACGGCGCCCGCCGAGATCGGGGTCGCCAGCTCCGGCGTCACCTTCTTCCGCAGCCTCGGCGGCACGGTGGGCGTCTCGGTCATGGGCGCCGCGCTCGCCTCGCGGGTCACCGAGCTCATGATCGACCGCAAGGACGACCTGACGGCGGCGATCGTGGCACTGGGCGACAAGGGCGCCGCGGTGGCGGAGCAGATCCAGAGCGGCACCCTCCCCCAGGTGTCGACCATGCCCGAGAGCGTGCGCGTCATCGTCGAGGACGTCTACGCGCAGGGAATCTCGCACTCGTTCCTCATCGCCGTGCCCTTCGCGGTGATCAGCCTCATCGCGATCGTGTTCCTGCCGAACGTTCCGCTCACGCGCATGACCACCGTCGAGCGGGCCCAGGCGGCCGAGGCCGACCTTGCGACCGTGTCCGTCGACGAGGGCATGCAGGTGCTCACGGCGAGCGCGAGCGATCGGGATGCCGCGCCCGCCGCGACCGCCGGTGCCGGCGCGGCCCACCCGGCCGAGGGGACCCTCGCGACCGGCCGTGCGGATGCATCCGGCACCGCCGGCGTACGGGGCTAGGCTCTGCGACATGGTCGAGACGACTGCGGGGGCGCGCACCGAGGCGGTGCGCGCTCTCGAGGCCGAATTCAGCGAGCTGATGAACAGCTTCCGCCGCATCCTGGCGGAGCGGGCCGAACGCGTGAGCCCGGGGCTGCACCCCGGTGCGTACAAGGTGTTCAGCACCATCGCGCGCCTCGAGGGGATCACCCTGTCGTCCCTGGCCGAGACGCTCGGATCCGACAAGGGCCAGATCAGCCGCGCGGTGCGCGAACTCGAGCGCATCGGGCTCATCGAGCGCACCCCCGATCCCGGCGACCGCCGGTCGAGCCTCCTGCGCCCCACCGCCTTCGGGCGCGAGCGCCTCGCCGAAGCGCGCCAGCCCCACGAGGGTCTGCTGATGAACGCGCTCGAGGACTGGCCGGTCGACGACATCGGCAACCTCACGAGCATGCTGCGGGCGCTTCGCACCGGCGTCCTGTCCTGACGGCGCCACCGGATCGTGTGCGGCACGCCTCACGTGCGGGGCCGGCGGAGCGCGGCGACCTTTCCCGCGCGGTAGCACTCGCGTAACACGACCGAGACAATCGCGCGCTTGACTGTGTGAGAGCAAGCAACGAGTGCTGCCGACGCCGACATGCACTACGGAAGGAGCGACCGATGAGATTCCGGCCGCTGCGATCGACACCCGCCGCCGATGCCGCTTCGGTGCCCGTGAACGATCCGCCCGAGACGATGACCGCCGTCGTCTTCGACGCCCCCGGCACCGCCGACGCCCTGCACGTGGCATCCGTGCCCGTGCCCTCGCCCGTCATGAGCGAGGTTCTGGTGCGGGTGGTCGCCGCCGGCATCAACCCCATCGACGCGAAGACCCGTGCCGGCAAGGGCGTCTCCGCCGCCATCGCGGAGTACCCGACCGTGCCGGGCTACGACTTCAGCGGCATCGTCGTGAAGGCGCCGTACGAGGCGCACGCGTTCCCGCCCGGCACGGCCGTGTTCGGCATGGCGTCGTACCCGCGATCGGGCGGCACCTATGCCGAATACGTCGTGGCGCCGACGCTGTCGATCGCGCGCAAGCCGTCGACGCTCTCGCACGTCGAGGCGGCGGGCGTGCCCCTGGCGGCCCTCACCGCCTGGGGACTGGTCGTCGAGACCGCGCATGCCCATGAGGGCCAGCGCGTGCTGATCCACGCCGGCAGCGGCGGCGTGGGCCACTTCGCGGTGCAGTTCGCCGCCTACTTCGGCGCCCACGTGACGGTGACGGCCTCGGGCCGCAACGCGTCGTGGCTGCGGGAGCTCGGCGCCTCGGTGGTCATCGACTACACGACGACGCGATTCGAAGACGTCGTCTCCGACATGGACGTCGTCATCGACCTCGTCGGCGGCGATGTCGGCTCCCGCTCCCTGGGCGTGCTGCGCCCGGGCGGGCTGTACGTGCTCGTGCCCACCGGGGCGTGGGCGGAGTACGGCGATGCAGCGGCGGCGGCCGGGGTGCGCGCCACGTCGTACAAGGTGGTCCCCGACGGCACGGCCCTCGCGACCGTGGGCCGGCTCCTCGACTCGGGCGCCGTTCAGGTCTACATCGACAAGGTCTTCGACCTCGCCGACGCACCCCAGGCGCATCGCGAGCTCGAGGCGGGTCACACCCGCGGCAAGATCGTGCTGCGCGTCAGCGACGACTAGGGCGACCCTCACGCCCGATCGAGCACACGGCGCCCCTCCTCGACGATCTCGTCGGCGATGGCCTCGAGCAGGGGCGAGCGGAGGTTCCACTGCTGCCAGTGCAGTGGCACGTCGACGGCCAGACCCCCCAGCGACACGAGGGTGCCCTCCGCCAGGCCGTGCGCGGACTGCAGCGACGGCAGCAGCCCCCAGCCGAGGCCGAGCGCGATCGCGGTGGCGAAGTCGTGGGATGCCGGAACCCGATGCCGCGGCGGGGCGGCGGGGGCGGCATCCATCTGCGACAGCCACCGCGACTGCAGGTCGTCGCGGCGGTCGAAATCCACCACCGGCGCGTCGCGCAGGCCGGCGACGGTGACACCGCCCGGCAGCCATCGCGCGACGAATCCCGGCGCCGCGACCGCTTCGTACCTCATGATCCCGAGCGTGCTCACCCGGCAGCCGGCGACGGGCGCCGCGCGCGTGGTCACCGCACCCATCACCGTGCCCGCCTCGAGGAGGCCGGCGGTGAAGTCCTGGTCGTCCCGGTGCAGATCGAACACGACAGGATGCCGCTGTGCGAGCCGCGCGAGCGGAGCGAGGAACCACGTCGCCAGCGAGTCGGCGTTCACCGCGAGCGGCACCGTGGCGCGGCCGTCGTCGGCGGCGCCGAGCTCGGTCAGGGCGTCGTGCTCGAGGAGTGCCGCCTGCCGGGCCAGGCGCACCACGGCGGCACCGGCCTCGGTGGCGCGCACCGGCTTCGAGCGCACGAGCACCACGCGGCCCAGGATCTCCTCGAGCGCCTTGATGCGCTGGCTGATCGCGGAGGGAGTGACGTGGAGGCGGCGCGCGGCCGCATCGAGGCTGCCTTCGTCGATCACGACGGCCAGGGTCTCCGCCAGTTCCGAGGGGATCCTCACATAAGTGATGCTAATGCTGCCGAAGAATCATGAACTGGACTGCATCCGGCGCGGCGCCTAGCGTCGAGGACGTGCTCCCCCACCTCCTCGCCGGCTTCGGCCTCGGCCTGTCGCTCATCATCGCCATCGGTGCGCAGAACCTGTTCGTGCTGCGCCAGGGCATCCGCCGCGAGCACGTCTTCGCGGTCGTGGCGGTGTGCGCCCTCTCGGATGCCGCGCTCATCGCGCTCGGCGTGTCGGGCGTCGGGCTCGCGCTGGCCGCCCTGCCGTGGCTCGTGGTGGCCGTGCGCTGGGCGGGAGCGGCGTTCCTCGTCGGCTACGGTCTGCTCGCGGCGCGGCGCGCGTGGCGCGGGAGCGCGACGGGGCTGCGGGTGAACGACACCGGCGCGGCTGGCGGCGCGGCCGGCGGCGCGACGGACGCGCCGGGCGCGGCATCCACACCGTCCTCAGCGCGGATGGCGACCACCACCGCCACCGCGACCGCGCGCCTGGCACCGGTGGTGCTGACGTGCCTCGCACTGACCTGGCTCAACCCGCACGTGTATTTCGACACCGTGTTCCTGCTCGGCTCCGTCGCCAACACGCACGGCGACGGGCGCGGGGTGTTCGCGATCGGCGCGATGGCGGCGAGCATCGTGTGGTTCGCCGCGCTCGGCTACGGCGCGCGCCTGCTCGGCCGGTGGCTGGCGACGCCGCGGGCATGGCGGGTGCTCGACGCGGTCATCGCGCTCGTGATGATCGCGCTCGGGATCAGTCTCGTGGTCGCCGCCTGAGCGAGGGATCGCCGATCTCGGCGACCCGCGCATCGAGGATCATGCGCACCGTGTCGTCGGGGAGCGGCTTTTCGGGTTGGAAGCGGATCGTGCCCTTGTCGTGCTCGAACCCCTCGAGCGAGGCTGCGACCTTCTCGGGCACCAGTCCGCTGAACGGATACAGCCCGATGTGCTTGCGCGTGCGCATCACCGCGATGAGCGCCTTCCCTCGGTACAGCAGCGCCGGCATGCCGTAGCTCGTGCCCTGCTCGGTGCCCGGAACGTGCTCGCGCGCGACGTCGAACACGTGGGAGATCACCACCCGGTCGTCCTCGTCGAGGGTTGCCAGGTAATCGTCGACGGTGCCCACGCGAGCATCCTCGCAGAGCTCGGGGTCGCCGGTAACCCCTCCGCACGCCACCATGGAGCCATGAGGCGCGTGCACGTGATCGTCCGCGGAATGGTCCAGGGCGTCGGCTACCGCTATACGATGCGGATGGTCGCCCGCGACGAGGGCGTCGCGGGCTGGGTGCGCAACCGCGCCGACGGCACCGTGGAGGCCGAGATCGAGGGCGCATCCGCGCAGGTCGACGCCGTGCTGGCGTGGATGGCCGAGGGCCCACCGGGATCCCGCGTGGACGCGGCGACGGTTCGGGATGCCGCACCCACCGGCGCGGTGGGATTCGACGTGCGGCCCACGGCGTGAAACGACGAAGGGCCCCACCCGGAGGTGGAGCCCTTCTCCGATCTCGGCGCGCCGCCTGCGGCGGCGCCGGATCCTCGGAGGATCAGGAGATCAGACGATGGTGTTGACGTCCAGCGGGATGCCGGGGCCGAACGTGGTCGACACGGCGCCCTTCTGGATGTAACGGCCCTTCGAGCTCGACGGCTTCAGACGAACGATCTCGTCGAGCGCAGCCTTCAGGTTCTCGTCGAGCTGCTCGGCCGAGAACGAGGCCTTGCCCACGACGAAGTGCACGTTGGCGTGCTTGTCGACGCGGAACTCGATCTTGCCGCCCTTGATCTCCTCCACGGCCTTGGCCGGGTTGGGGGTCACGGTGCCGGTCTTCGGGTTGGGCATGAGGCCGCGGGGGCCCAGCACCTTACCCAGTCGACCGACCTGGCCCATGAGCTCGGGCGTAGCGACGGCCGCGTCGAACGCGGTCCAGCCGGCGGCGACCTTCTCGATGAGCTCGGCGCCGCCGACCTCGTCGGCACCCGCGGCGATCGCGGCCTCAGCGGCCGCACCGGTCGCGAACACGATGACGCGGGCGGTCTTGCCGGTGCCGTGCGGGAGGATGACGGTGCCGCGCACCATCTGGTCCGCCTTGCGGGGGTCGACCGAGAGCTTCAGCGCGACCTCGACGGTGGCGTCGAACTTCGCCGAACCGGTCTCCTTCGCCAGGGCGACGGCCTCGGTGGGCGTGTAGAACTTGTCAGCCGCGATCTTGGCGGCGGCGGCCTGGTAGGCCTTGGACTTCGTAGCCATGTTTCCTACTCCCCTCAGTCCTCGACCGTGATGCCCATGGAACGGGCGGTGCCGGCGATGATCTTCGAGGCGGCCTCGATGTCGTTCGCGTTCAGGTCGGGCTGCTTCTGCTCGGCGATCTGACGCACCTGCTCCTTGGTGAGCTTGCCCACCTTGACCGTGTGCGGCGTGGACGAGCCCTTCTGCAGGCCTGCGGCCTTCTTGATGAGCTCGGCTGCCGGCGGGGTCTTCAGGATGAAGGTGAAGCTGCGGTCCTCGTAGACGGTGATCTCCACGGGGATGACGTTGCCGCGCTGCGACTCGGTCGCCGCGTTGTACGCCTTGCAGAACTCCATGATGTTGACGCCGTGCTGACCGAGCGCGGGGCCGATCGGAGGGGCGGGGTTTGCGGCGCCGGCGTTGATCTGGAGCTTGATCAGGCCGGTCACCTTCTTCTTCGGTGCCATGCGGCTCCCTTTCTTTCGAGCGTCCGCGGACGCGCTTCCACGATCCGCGCCGGAGCACGGGAAGTGGTGGGATGGGATTGTGCTGCGTCCGTCGAACGGCGCAACCTGTCCATAGTACGCGAAAAGGCGCCCGACCGCGAGGTCGGGCGCCTTTCACTCCTGCGAGAGCAGGTCAGATCATCTTGGTCACCTGGTCGAACGACAGCTCGACCGGGGTCTCGCGCTCGAACAGCGAGACGAGCACGGTGAGCTTGCCGCTCTCGGGCTTGATCTCGCTGATCGAGCCCGGAAGACCCGCGAACGAGCCCTCCTTGATGGTGATGGTCTCGCCGATCTCGAAGTCGACCTCGGCGGGGAGCGCACGAGCCACCGGCTGACCGCCCTTGGCGGCGCCCGCCTTGGCCGGCGCGACCTCCTTGACCTCGACCAGGCTCTTCAGCATGTTGAAGGCCTCCTCGAAGCGGAGGGGAGTCGGGTTGTGGGCGTTGCCCACGAAGCCGGTGACGCCCGGCGTGTGGCGCACGACCGACCAGGTGTCCTCGTTGAGCTCCATGCGCACGAGCACGTAGCCGGGGATCCGGACGCGCGTGACCATCTTGCGCTGCCCGTTCTTGATCTCGACGACGTCCTCCATCGGGACCTCGATCTGGTAGATGTCCTCTTCGACCTCGAGCGTCGACTTGCGCTGCTCGATGTTGGCCTTCACCTTGCGCTCGAAGCCGGCGTAGGAGTGGATGACGTACCACTTGCCCGGGAGGCTGCGCAGTTCGCTGCGGAAGGCGTCGTACGGGTCCTCGTCGCCGTCCTCGTCGGCCTCGGACTCGGACTCGTCGTCGCCGTTCACGTCGGGGCCGTCGTAGGGGCCGACCTCGGCGGCCGCGTCCGCCTCCGCCTGGGCGACCTCCTCGGCGATGGAGTCGTTGAGCACCTCAGCGGCGGCTTCGGACTCTGCTGCCTCGTCGAGATTGAGAGCGTCGTTCACGATCGCGTCTGCCTCCGGGTCGTCGATGTCGTCAAGTTCTTCGGTGTCGTCGTCCTCGTCGTCGCCGCCTTCGATATGCAGCGCGACGTGCTCCGCGGCTTCCACCGAGCGCTCCTCGGCTTCGAGGACGTTGCCCTCCTGGGCCTCGTCGTCCTCGGAGGACTGCTCCGCGGCGGTCGCCCAGTCGGCGTCGTCGACATATCTTTCAGACACTGCGTTCTCTTCCGTTCCGTCCGAGGGACGTACTGGTGACGGCATCCGCACTCCGCCGTTTCAGACGCACGCGTGCCGAGCACCGGGGCTCAGGCGCCGGGGACTCCGAAGACGTACGACGTGATCCAGACGAAGAGCACATCGAGGCCGTACACGATCGCCATCATCACGACGACGAAGCCCAGGACGACCCCGGTGTACTTGAGGAGCTCCTGACGGGTGGGGGTGACCACCTTGCGGAGTTCCGCGAACACCTGACGGATGAACAGTGCGATCCGCGAGAAGACATTGGGCTTCTTCTCACGGGTCGAGCCGCCGTTCGTCGCGACGACTTCGCCGTTCGGCTCGTCCTGAACCATCGATGCCACCTGTATTACCTTTCGTGTCAGCTTGAGCTGACGCCGTGTGCCGGCGCAAGCGCCGGCGCGCGCAGGGCGGACAGGAATCGAACCTGCAACCTGCGGTTTTGGAGACCGCTGCTCTGCCAATTGAGCTACCGCCCTAGAGATCCGCCGGGGATCTCGATCCGCAGACTTCTGCCATGACCTACTCGGAGGGTTCCCGCCCGGGGCGGGCACGGCGAAAGAATGCAGATTGGAACTGCACGTTCCAGTGTACGGCATGCCCGAAGGGGCCGCGAACCGGCACGGGCTCCGAGCACCTCCCGCCGGCCGCTCAATACTCCTGGATGCCGTAGCGATCCGGCTCCTCGCCTCGTTGGAAGGCCCGGCCCGACAGCGAATCCGGGAGGATGCGCACGTAGTTGTACTTGAGCGTCGGAATCCACGGATGCAGGGGCAGCCGGTCGGCGGCCGCCACCTCCTCCGCCGTGTCGAGACGATGCGCATGGCCGCGCACCACGACGCTCCAGGCATCCACGGCCGTGTGGTCGTCGACTTCGAACAGCACCTCGTCGTTGACGGTGAGCTCGAACAGCTTGCTGCCTTCGGCGGTGCGGAACATCAGCGAAGCGCCGTCGACGACGTAGTTGACGGGGAAGATGTCGAGCACGTCGCCGACATGGGTGACGAGGCGACCGAGCTCCTGGGTGCGCAGGTGCGCCCAGCACTCCTCGTCGGAGAGCGGGGTCACCGCGAGCGATGTCTCGTTCATGCGTCCATGCTGGACCACGACCGCGACGACCGCCAGGGACCTTCGGCCCTCCGCGATCGGGGCGTACGATCCGAGCATGGTCCTCGCTCAGGAGCGGCTCGACCGCCTGTGGGACTTCTCGGACCCCGCCGGGTCGGAGGAGCGGCTGCGCGCCGCCGCGGACGCGGAGCCGGATGCCGCGGTGCACGCGGAGCTCGCAACGCAGGTGGTGCGCGCGATGGGTCTGCAGGAGCGCTTCGACGAGGCGCACGTGCTTCTCGACGGGGTGTCCCACCCGGGCGCGGCGGTCACCACGCGGGTGGGCCTGGAGCGCGGGCGCTTGCGCCTGTCGGCCGGTGAGCCCGAGCCCGCGGTGCCGCTGTTCCGCGCGGCCGTCGACTCCGCGGCATCCGCCTCGCTCGTCTTCCTGCAGGTCGACGCGCTCCACATGCTGGCGATCGCCGATGCGGAGCGGGCGGAGGCATGGACCGCCGAGGCGCTGCGGGTGCTCGACGGCGTCTCCGACGCGCGCACGCTGCGCTGGACCGTCTCGCTGCACAGCAACGCCGGGTGGATGCTGCTCGACGCCGGCCGTGCGGCGGAAGCCGTCACGGCGTTCGAGAACGCCCGTGACGCTGCCCGGCAGTGGGGTACCGCCGAGCAGCGTCAGTGGGCGGAAGAGGCGCTCGCCGAGGCGCGAGCCGCCCTCTGAGACCGCTGAGCCGCGGAGCCCGGATCAGGCCCCGATGCGGATGAGCTTCTTGTTGACGAACTCGTCCGCGGCCAGAAGGCCCATCTCGCGCGAGGTGCCGGAGCGCTTCACGCCGCCGAAGGGGAGCTCCGGCGAGTCGGCGAGCACCACGTTGACGTAGACCATGCCGGCGTCGATCTTGTCGGCCACGCGCGCGGCCTGCTCGGGGTCGGTCGTGTACACGTAGGAGCCCAGGCCGTAGCTGGTGTCGTTGGCGATCTGCACGGCCTCGTCCTCACCGGAGACCTTGTAGACCACGCCCGCGGGACCGAAGAGCTCCTCGCGGTAGACGTCCATCTCCGCCGTCACGCCGGTGAGCACCGTCGGGGCGTAGAAGGCGCCCTCGCGGGTGCCGCCGGTGACCAGCGTCGCGCCCTGCGCGACGGCGTTGTCGACCTGTGACTGCAGACGCTCCGCCGCGGCGAGCGACGAGAGGGGTCCGAGCAGCGTGTCCTCGGCGAACGGGTCACCCATCTTCTGCTCCTGCATCGCCGCCGTGAACTTCTCCAGGAAGGCGTCGTAGAGCTCGTCGACGACGATGAAGCGCTTCGGGGCGTTGCACGACTGGCCGTTGTTGTCCATGCGCGCCTCGACCGCGGCCGCGACGGTTCCGTCGAGGTCTTCGGTCGACAGGACGATGAAGGGGTCCGAGCCGCCGAGCTCCAGCGCGACCTTCTTCAGGTGCTGGCCGGCGAGGGCGGCCACAGCGGAGCCCGCGCGCTCGGAGCCGGTGACCGAGACGCCCTGGACGCGCTTGTCGGCGATCACGGCGGCGGCCTGGTCGTTGGTCGCGAAGATGTTCACGTACGCGCCCTCGAGGCCCGCCTCGCGGTAGATGTCCTCGATGGCCTGGGCCGACTCGGGGCACTGCGGAGCGTGCTTGAGGAGGATGGTGTTGCCCACCACGATGTTCGGCGCGGCGAAGCGGGCCACCTGGTAGTACGGGAAGTTCCACGGCATGATGCCCAGCAGCACGCCCAGCGGCGAGCGGCGGATGACCGCCGTGCCCTCGCCGAGGATGTCCAGCGGCTGGTCGCCGGTGATCTTCTCGGCGTTGTCGGCGTAGTACTCCGTGATGTCGGCGGCGAAGTCGACCTCGCCCTCCGCGGCGGCCAGCGGCTTGCCCATCTCGCGGACGATGATCGCGGCGAGCTCGTCACGGCGCTCGCGGTGCAGCTCCGCCACACGGCGGATCTTGGCGGCGCGCTCCGCGACGGGCGCGTCGCGCCACGCGCGGTACGCGGCGTCGGCGGTGGCGATCGCCGACTCGAGCGCGTCGTCGGTGATCGTCGGGTAGGTGGCCAGGGTCTCCCCCGTGGCGGGGTTGACGACGGCGTAGTCACTCATTGCGTTCTCTCTCCGATCGGGTGGGTGGGTCAAGTCTGCCGGTCAGCGCCGTGCGCGGCGAAGACTCGGGGGTGCTTCGAGACCGAGTGTCTCGCCGCGGAAGAATGCCGGACGCTTGATCGACTGCCAGATCATGATCACGACGCCCACGAGGATCACCGCGACGCCGAGGAGGAACACCAGGCCCACTCCCCCGATGTTCGAGCCGCTGCCGTAGTCGGGGTCCATGCTGTCGACGAGGGTGATCACGAACAGCACCGCGAGGATCGCGCCCCCGACGAGCGGGAAGAGGAACGTGAACAGGAACGAGCGCGCCGAGTCGAACCACTGCTTGCGGAAGTACCACACGCACGCGAACGCGGTGAGTCCGTAGTAGAAGCAGATCATCATGCCGAGTGCGGTGATGGTGTCCCACAGCACGTTCTCGCTGGCGAAGCGCATGACCGCGTAGAACACGGATGCCACGACCGCCGAGACCACGGTGGCGTAGCCCGGGGTGAAGAAGCGGGGGCTGACGCGGGCGAAGCGCTGCGGCAGGGCGCCGTAGTGGCCCATCGCGAGCAGCGTGCGGGCCGGGCCGACCGCGGTGGACTGCAGCGACGAGGCGGAGCTGGTGAGCACCGCGAGCGAGACGAGGAAGGCCAGCGGGCCGAGGATGGGGCCGGACAGGTAGAAGAAGACGTTCGCCTGGATGTCGGGGTTGCCCAGGCCCAGCTCGCCCTCCCCGACGCCGGCGAAGGCCAGCAGCGAGATCGAGATGAGAAGGTAGAGCGCCACCACGATGAGGACGGTGACCGTCGCCGCGCGGCCGGGCGTCTTCTCGGGGTTCTTCGTCTCCTCGTTCATGGTGAGGACGACGTCCCAGCCCCAGAAGATGAAGATCGACAGCGACAGGCCGGCGACGACGGCGCCGACGGAGCCGACCGCGAGCGGGTTGAACCACGAGAGGTCGACGGCGCTCGCGTCGAACGCGGTGCCGTTGGAGACGTGCACGAGCGCGGCGATCGAGAAGATCACCAGCACGACGACCTGGAAGCCGACGAGGAAGTACTGCAGCTTCTGGGTGGTCTGCAGGTCGCGGTACGACACCCACGTGGCGCCGAGCATGAACAGCAGGCAGACGGCCACGTTGATGAACGGGTTGAACGCCAGTTCGGCGATCGTGCCCGGGCTGCCGGCCAGCTGGTCGATGAGCAGGAACAGGAACTCGACGGCGATGCCGGCCAGGTTCGAGAGCACCAGCACCGTCGCCGCGACCAGGCCCCAGCCGGCCATCCAGCCGATCCAGGGGCCGAAGGCGCGCGTCGCCCACGTGAACGAGGTACCCGAGTCGGGGATCGCGCGGTTGAGCTCCCGGTAGCCGAAGGCCACCAGCAGCATCGGGATGAAGCCGGCGAGGATGATCGCCGGCACCTGGAAGCCGACCTCGGACACGGTCGGGCCGAGCGAGGCGGTGAGCGTGTAGGCCGGGGCGATCGTGGAGATGCCGATCACGACGGCGCCGATCATGCCGACGGCGCCCGGGTTCAGGCCCTTCTTCGAGATCGTGCCGGTCACCGCGGTGGCGGGCGTCCGGGTGTCAGGGGCAGCGGTCATCGCGACCCTCCTTCCTGGGCGCGCGTGCGGGGCACGACGACCATCGGAACGGGAAGCTCGTGCAGCATCTTCGCCGCAGTCGAGCCGAGGAACAGGCGCCGGGGCTGGGCGAGCCGGCTCGAACCGACCACGGCGATCTCGCCGGGCTCCCAGCTCAGGTGCGAGACGGCATCCTCGATGCTCGTGCCGCGGGCGACCACGACCTCCGCATCGATGCCGTCGGGGAGGCCGGCGACGGCCTTGGCGAGCACGTCGTCGGCGTGGGCCGCCCCCGCGACGCGGATCACACCGGTGTCGACGGAGACGGGCAGATCGACCGAGACGAGCGACACGAGGCGCAGTTCCGCGCCCAGCGCCACGGCCAGGCCGGTCGCCTCTTCGAGGAGCGCGTCCGCGCCCGGCCGGGTGCCCACCGCCGCGGTCACGCGGGTGATGCCCGTGGTCGGGTCGACACGGCGCGAACCCTCCGGTGCGAGCACGACCGGCACGTCCGAGGAGTGCAGCAGCTCGGTGGCCACCGTGCCCAGGCGGTGGCGGCCGCGCAGGCCACCGTTCGCCGCTCCGACCACGATGTGCGTGGCGACCAGCTCGTCCGCGAGAGTCACGAGACCCTCGGCGAAGGAGTCGGCGTACCGCACGTGGGTGCGCCGTGCGACGGCATCCGGAACCTTGGCGGTCGCCTCCTGGAGCCATTCCTCGGCCTGGGCGCGAAGGTAGCGCTCGTAGCCGGCGTCCGGCGGGGTGATCACGCTGCGCTGGTCGTTCGGGAGGACGACCACGATGTCGAGCGTCGAGCCGATGTTGGCGGCCAGCCGCGATGCGAGGGTGACCGCGTCGGCGCCCGCGTCGGTGGCGGTGTAGCCGACGACGATCCCGGCGGTCACGCGCGGGCTCCTGCGACGATGTTGGATGCCACCAGGCGGCCCATGCGGACCGCGCCGTCGACGTGCTGGTAGCCGGCGCCGGCCATGTCGGAGCAGGCGAAGTGGATGGGGCCCACGGGCGTGCGCAGGTCGGCGCCGTAGCGGGCGAGGCCGCCCAGGTCGAAGCTCGCGGCGTACGCGCCGCGGGTCCACTCCTCGGCGCCCCAGTCGCTCTCGAAGTACACGAGCGGCGTCTTGGCCTCGGGGCCGTAGTAGTGCGACAGCGACTCGAGGATGCGCTCCTTGCGCTCCTCGGGCGACACGCGGAACAGGTCATCGGCGTTGCGGTCGGACACGAAGCCCACGAGGGTGCCGCGCTCGTCGCCGTAGTTGGTGTTGTCGTAGGCCTCGTGCGAGATCTCGTACGGGCTGAAAGCGGTGCCCGACAGGCCCTGTTCGCGCCAGAACGGGCGGTCGTAGACGGCGTGCACCTTGATGACGAAGCCCATCGAGATGTGCTGGTGCATCTGCTGCTTCAGGCGCGGCAGGGCCGGCTGGAACTCGATCCACGGGTAGAGCACCGGGGCGTGGGCGAGGATCGCGAAGCGGGCGCGCACCTGGAGGCCCTTGTCGGTGACGATGCGCACGCCGTCCTCGGACCAGTGCACCTCGTTGACGGGCTGGTCGAGCATGACGTCGTCGCCGAGGCGCTCGGCCAGCAGCAGCGGAACCTGCTGCAGGCCGCCCACCACACGCTCGTCGAGGATGAAGTCCGCGTCGACCAGGTGGCTGAAGCTGCCGGCGCTGGCGGCCATGAGGAGGGCCTGCAGCGCCGAGAAGGCGTACGCGGGCTTGGTGAGCATCGCGCCGGCGATGAAGAGGGCGATGTTGTCGCGCGCCTCCTGGTCGTCGGTCTGCTCCTCGAGCCACGCCTCGAACGAGATGCGGTCGAGCTCCTCCGCGTCGGGGTGCTCCCACGGCCTGTCGGGATCGACCTGGGCGACCAGGCCGTCGAGCACCTCGATGAGACGCACGATCTCCTTCTCGGTCTCGGGGGCGACCGGGAAGATCTCACCCGTGAAGCGGGTGAGCGCGCCGTCCTTGCCGATGTAGACCGACTCGCCCTCGCGGTAGCGGCTGTAGGTCTCCAGGCCCAGGTCTGCGAGCGTCTCCTTGAGCGCGTCCTGGTCGGGCGAGACCCACTGGCCGCCGATCTCGAGCATCGCGCCGTCGACCGTGTCGGTCCACAGACGCCCGCCCACGCGGTCGCGCGCTTCGAGCACGACGACCGACAGGCCCGCCTTCTTGAGTTCGTTCGCCGCGGTCAGACCGGCGGCGCCGGCTCCGACGATGACGACATCACGGGTGATCTCGGTCATGAGGACTCCTTCGTCTGGCGCGTCGCCGCGCCTGGTGCGTTCGGCCGCGGCATCCCTGCCCGGCTCTTCGTTGGTGATGTCCCGGCGGATCAGGATGCCGCGGCCAGCGCGGCGGCGACGACGTCGAGCCCCTCGTGGAGCAGGTCGTCGGTGATCGACAGCGGCGGGAGGAAGCGGAAGACGTTGCCGTACGTTCCGCAGGTGAGCACGATGACACCCTCGGCGATGCAGGCCTTGGCCACCGCGGCGGCGAGCGCGGCATCCGGCTCCCCGGTCACGGGGTCGACGAACTCGGCCGCGATCATCGCGCCGTGGCCGCGCACGTCGCCGACGCGCGGGTCGGCCGCCTGGAGCGCGGTGAGGCGCCCCTTCAGGATCGTCTCGACCTCGCGAGCGCGCTCGAGCATGCCATCGTTCTCGAACAGGTCGATCGTGGCGAGGGCTGCGGCGCACGCGATCGGGTTGCCGCCGTAGGTGCCGCCCAGGCCGCCGGCGTGGGAGGCGTCCATGATCTCGGCGCGACCGGTGACGGCGGCCAGCGGCAGGCCGCCGGCGATGCCCTTCGCGGTGGTGATGAGGTCGGGCACGATGCCGAACACGTCGCTGGCGAACATCTCGCCGGTGCGGGCGAAGCCGGTCTGGATCTCATCGGCGATGAAGACGACGCCGTTGGCGCGGCACCACTCGACGATCGCGGGGAGGAAGCCCTCGGCCGGGACGATGAAGCCGCCCTCGCCCTGGATGGGCTCGATGATGACGGCGGCGAGGTTGTCGGCGCCGACCTGCTTCTCGATGACCGAGATCGCCTTCTTGGCCGCCTCCGGGCCGGTCAGGCCGTCGCGGTACGGGTACGACAGGGGCGCGCGGTAGACCTCACTCGCGAAGGGGCCGAAGCCGCTCTTGTAGGGCATCGCCTTGGCGGTGAGCGCCATCGTGAGGTTGGTGCGGCCGTGGTAGCCGTGGTCGAACGCGACGACCGCCTGCTTCTTCGTGTACTTGCGGGCGATCTTGATCGCGTTCTCGACCGCCTCGGCGCCCGAGTTGAACAGGGCGCTCTTCTTGGCGTGGTCGCCGGGCGTGATGCGGTTGAGCGCCTCGGCGACCGAGACGTACGAGTCGTACGGCGCGATCATGAAGCAGGTGTGGGTGAACTGCGCCACCTGCTCCTGCACGGCCGCGACGACCTTGGGGTGCGCGTTGCCGACCGTGGTGACCGCGATGCCCGAGCCGAGGTCGATGAGCGAGTTGCCGTCGGCATCGACGATCACGCCGCCGCCGGCGGCGACAGCCTCGACCGGCGCGGTGTGTCCGACGCCCGCGGCGACGGCGTCGGCCTTGCGCGCCAGCAGCTCCTGCGAGCGCGGGCCGGGGATGCTGGTGACGAGGCGCCGCTCCTGCGGCAGGCCGGGTCCGCCCAGGGGCGTGGTCGTGAGGGTGTCGGCTGCGGTCATGTTCGGGATCGTAGGCAGACGACCTGCCCGGAAGCACCGTCCGACGAGTACATTCTGTAGAGGCGCCTGTACACGTTGTACATCCGGGCGCCCGCGCAGGGGGGTTGTGCATGGTCGTCGACGCCGATGCTCCGACCCTGCGTGCGCTGCTCGCCCGCGGCGGACTGGGGCTTCGCCTGGAGGGCGATGCGGCCCCCGACGCGCTCGACCAGTGGGTGCGGTGGGTGCACTCCACAGACCTCGCCGATCCCACGCCCTTCCTCTCAGAAGGCTTGGTGCTGCTGACGACCGGGACCCAGTTCGGCGACGACACGGCACCGGCGACCTACCGCGAGTACGTCTCGCGCCTGTCGGGGCGCGGCGTGGTCGGTCTCGGCTTCGGCACCGAGGTGGTGCGGGTCGGCATCCCCCACGCGCTCATCGAGGCGTGCCGCGACGAGGGGATGCCGCTGTTCGAGGTGCCCTACCGCACCCCGTTCATCGCGGTGGCCCGCGCCAACGCCGAGGCGATCGCCGCGCAGGCCTACGCCCGGCGCAGCTGGGCACTGGCGGCTCAGCGCGCCATCGCGCTCGCCGCCCTCCGTCCCGACGGGCTCGGGGCCACCCTCGCCGAGCTCGCGCGGCAGCTGGACGCCTGGGTCGGAATGTTCGACGCCGCCGGCGAGCTCGTGCGGCAGCATCCCACCCCCGGGCTCGACGAGGAGACCGCCGCCGAACTGGGCGCCGAAGTGGATGCCGTCCTCCGGCGCGGTGCACGGGCCGGGTCGTCTCTGCACATCGGTCCGACCCCCTTCACGCTGCAGACGCTCGGTCGCGGCGGCCACCTGCGCGGTGTGATCGCGATCGCCGCCGAGGAGCTCGACCAGGAGGGCCGCAGCGTCGTGACGGCGGTGATCGCGATGGCCGGGCTCGCGCTCGAGCAGCAGCAGGGACTCTCGCGGGCCCGCGGCGCGCTCCGTGCGGGTCTCGTGCAGGCGCTGCTGGGCGGGGATCCGGGCCTTGCGCGCCGCATCGCCCGCGAGATGTGGGGGCCTCTGCCCACCGCGCCGGTCGTGGTGGCGATGACCGACGGGGCGGCGGCCCGCATCGACGGGCTCGCCGAGATGCTCGAGCTGCGCGCCGACGAGCGTCGCGGCGCGCTGTTCTTCGGCCGCGGCGACGACGGCTTCGTCATCGTGACCGCCGCCGGCGACCGCGGCGTGATCGACGAGGCGGCCGAGCGCTTCGGCGCGCGCATCGGGGTGTCGGATCCGACCGGCTACGACGCGTTCGCGGCGGCGGCCGATCAGGCCCGCGTCGCGCGCGACCGCGGCGCCGGCCCCGTGACCGACTTCGCGGAGATCGGGCGCGCCGGAGTGCTGTCGGCGCTGTCGAGCCAGGCGCGCGCGCTCGCCGAGGCCGAGCTCGCGCCGCTGAGCGCGCACGACGCCGCACAGGGCACGCAGCTGCGCACGACGCTCGCGGCGTGGTTCGACGCCGACTGCTCGCACGAGGCGGCGGCCCAGGCGCTGGGCGTGCACCGGCACACCGTGCGCACGAGGCTCGCACTGGCCGAGCGCCTCCTCGGTCTCGACCTCGCGTCGTTCGCCGTGCGGGCCGAGCTGTGGGCGGCCCTGCAGGCCGTCGGCGACTGAGCACACCCCGCGGGCGGCCCTCGCGCATGAGTCCACACATCCGAGCGCGACTCCACACCCCGCGCGCGGCCCTCGCGCATGAGTCCACACATCCGAGCGCGACTCCACACCCCGCGCGCGGCCCTCGCGCATGAGTCCACACATCCGAGCGCGACTCCACACCCCGCGCGCGGCCCTCGCGCATGAGTCCACACATCCGAGCGCGACTCCACGCCCCGCGGGCGGCCCTCGCGCATGAGTCCACACATCCGAGCGCGACTCCACACCCCGCGCGCGGCCCTCGCGCATGAGTCCACACATCCGAGCGCGACTCCACACCCCGCGGGCGGAAAGCATGTGGATTCGAGACGAAACGTGTGGATCCGCCGCCGTCGCTCGCCGCTCGGGTGGGGCGGCGGCATGATGGCACGGTGAGCACTCGCGCGACCCTCGGATCCCCTGTCAACGGCGACGTGTCGTGGTGGTGGCGCGACATCGGCGGCCTGCCGACGCCGCGCGCCGCACTGCCCGGGTGGATCGATGTCGATGTGGCCATCGTCGGGGCCGGCTACACCGGCCTGTGGACCGCCTACTACTTGAAGACGCTGCAGCCCGATCTGCGCGTCGCCGTGCTCGAGCAGCGCTTCGCGGGCTTCGGGGCGTCGGGCCGCAACGGCGGGTGGCTCACGAACTCCGTTACGGGCGGGCGCGCGCGGTACGGGCGCGACGGCGGGGCGCGGCTGCAGCGTGCGCTCAATGGCGCCGTCGACGAGGTGATCGCGGTCGCCGACCGTGAGGGGATCGACGCCGACATCGTCAAGGGCGGCGAGTTCGAGATCGCCCGCACTCCAGCGCAGCTCGCGCGCCTGCGCGCGCACGTCGCCGCGGAGCAGGCATGGCCCGATCTCGACCTCGAGGTGCTGGATGCCGCGGAGGCGGCATCCAGGATCGCGGTCGACGGCGTCGTCGGCGGCACGTGGCACCCCCACTGCGCCCGTGTGCACCCGGTCAAGCTCGTGCGCGGGCTCGCGGAGGCGGTGGAGCGGCTGGGCGTGCCGATCTACGAGGGAACCCGTGTCACGCGGATCGTGCCCGGACGGGCGATCACCGAGCACGGCGATGTCAACGCCGCCCACGTGATCCGTGCCACCGAGGGCTTCACCCCCGACCTCGCCGGCGAGCACCGCACGTGGCTGCCGATGAACTCGTCGATGATCGTCACCGAGCCCCTGCCCGCCTCCTTCTGGTATGCCGTGGGCTGGAGCGGTCGCGAGACCCTCGGCGACCACGCCCACGTGTACATGTACGCCCAGCGCACCGACGACGATCGCATCGCCTTCGGGGGGCGGGGCGTTCCGTACCGCTACGGATCCCGCGTCGACACCGACGGCGCAACGCAGGAGCAGACGATCGCCTCGCTGGCGCATCTGCTGCGGGACTTCTTTCCGGCGGCTTCCGACGTGCCGATCGCGCACGCGTGGGCGGGCGTGCTGGGTGTGCCGCGCGACTGGGCGGCGACGGTGGGGCTGGATGCCGCGACCGGCCTCGGCTGGGCCGGAGGGTACGTCGGCACCGGCGTGACCGCCACGAACCTCGCCGGGCGCACCCTGGCCGACCTCGTGCTGCGGCGCGACACCGACCTCGCCCGCCTGCCATGGGTCGGCCACCGGGCGAAGAAGTGGGAGCCGGAGCCGCTGCGGTGGACCGCCGTCACTGCGATCTACACCGCGTACCGCATGGCCGACCGCGCGGAATCGTCGCGTTCGTCGGCGCGCACGGCGTGGCCGGCGCACGTCGCCGGGTGGGTCGCCGGGCGCTGAGCCCACGAGCCGCTGGAGGCCGCGCGGGGTTGGCATCCACTCGCCGGCGCGGCCGGACGCGGCCCGGCGTGGCATCCACTCGCCGGCACGGCCGGACGCGGCCCGGCGTGGCATCCACTCGCGGGCACGGCCGGAGGCCGCCCGGCGCGGCATCCACTTGCTGAGATCAGGTGATCTGCCGGAAACAGGACGATCCTGCGGGGCAACGGCCTGTTCTCGGCGGATCACCTGATCTCGGCAGGCGGGGCGACACCACGCGGCGCTCAGCGCGGGGCGTGGGCCTCCAGGAACTCGTACACGTCGGTGGTGTCGACGCCGGGGAAGGCTCCGGTCGGCAGCGTCGCCAGCAGCGTACGGGGCGTGCGCACGTTCGGCCACGAGTGCTCCCGCCACGCGCCCTCGAGGTCGGCGGGTGCGCGACGGCAGCACACCTCGACGGAGTGCTTCGATACGCCGCGGTGGGGCGTGTCGCGCCCGAGGAACCACTTCGTGTCGTCGAAGCGCACCCCGACCGAGACCGAGTGCGCGCCTTCGCTCGACAGCTCGACGCGCGCCGTGCACCAGTACGTGCCGTTGCCGGTGTCGGTGTACTGGTAGTACGGGTTGAAGTGGTCGTCGACGTCGAAGACGACGCGCGAGGTCCACTTGCGGCAGCACATCTGCCCTTCGATGGCCCCGAGCCGGTCGGTCGGGAAGTTCACGTCGTCGTTCTCGTACGCCTTCGTGATGGTGCCCGACTCGTGCACCTTGAGGAAGTGCACGGGGATGCCCAGGTGCACCGTGGCGAGGTTCGTGAAGCGGTGTGCGGCGGTCTCGTACGACACCGAGTACGCGTCGCGCAGGTCCTCGATGGAGATCGCGCGGTCGTCCTTGGCGTCCTGCAGGGCCGGCACGACGTGCGCCTCGGGGATCAGCAGAGCGCCGGTGAGATAGTTCGTCTCGACGCGCTGGCGCAGGAACTCGGCGTAGGACGTGGGCTCGCGGTGGCCGAGGATGCGGCTGGACAGCGCCTGCAGCAGCGCCGTGCGCGGATCGCCCTTGGCCGCCTGGCGGCTCGACAGGTAGAGCCGGCCGTTGCGGATGTCGGCGACCGACCGCGTCGTCTGCGGCAGATCGGGCACGTAGTGCAGCGTGAAGCCGAGGTGCGCCGCGATGTCCGACGCGGTGCGCTGAGTGAGCGGGCCGCCGGGGTGATCGACGGCGTCGAGGATGCCGCGGGCCTGGGCCTCGAGCTCGGGGAAGTAATTGTTCTGGGTGCGCATGAGCCGGCGCAGCGCCACGTTCGCGCGGCGCGCCTCCTCCGGGGTGGCGGCACGCTCGTCGCGGAGCCGCTCGATCTCTCCCTGGAGCGCGAGCATCGCCTTGAGGGCGTCGGTGGGCACCGTCTTGCCGATGCGGAACGGCGGGATGCCGAGAGCCTGGAAGGTCTGCCCGCGCATCGCCCGCTCGAGCTGGATCTCCAGCGTCGAGCGCTCGTCGAGCGGCTCGGACTCCAGCAGCGCATCGAGCGTCGTACCCAGGGCGCGCGCGATCGCCTGCAGGAGCGTGAGCTTCGGCTCGCGGCGTCCGTTCTCGATCATCGACAGCTGGCTGGGGGCACGGTCGACCGCGCCGGCGAGCTCGTCGAGCGTCATGCCGCGGTCGGTGCGCAGCTGACGGATCCGACGGCCGATGGTGAGGGCATCCACCTCTTCATCGTCGAGATCTTCCGGGCCGGCGTCGCGGGTGAAGGTCGTCGTCATGCCGCGATTCTGTCACGAAAGCAGAATTATCGACAAACTTCACAGTCGATTTCGTCAGGAGCACCCCCGAACTTCACCGGATAGTGGATGCACGACCACCACCGACCGATCCTCACACGCGGATCACGGGATGCCTCACCCGGCGCACACGCCGGAGCAGGCATCCCCCGAATCCACACACACCTCTCGTCCCTAGGAAGGCAGAGTCATGACTCCCTCCACCACCGCCCCGATGCGCACCCGCACCGGACCCATCCCCACGCAGACCCACACGCCCTCGATCGAGATCGCCGGGCCCGTCCGCGACCGTTACGACGAGATCCTCACCGCCGAGGCGGTCGCCTTCCTCACGGAGCTGCACGAGCGCTTCGCCGCCCGCCGCCACGACCGCCTCGCCGACCGCATGCGCCGCCGCTTCGAGATCGGCAACGGCCACGACCCGGGCTTCCGCGACGACACCGCGCACATCCGCGAGGACGACGAGTGGCGCGTCGCCGGCGCCGGTCCGGGCCTGGAGGACCGCCGCGTGGAGATCACCGGCCCCACCGACCCGAAGATGACCATCAACGCACTCAACTCGGGCGCGAAGGTGTGGCTGGCCGACCAGGAGGACGCCACCAGCCCCACCTGGAAGAACGTCATCGAGGGCCAGCTGTCGCTGCGGGATGCCATCCGCGGCGAGCTCGGCTTCACGAGCCCCGAGGGGAAGCGCTACGAGGTCACCGCCACCGAGACCCCCACGATCGTGATGCGCCCGCGCGGCTGGCACCTGGTCGAGAAGCACATCCGCTTCACCGACCGCACCGGCCGCACGATGGATGCCTCGGGCTCGCTCGTCGACTTCGGGCTGTACTTCTTCCACAACGCGCAGCAGCTCATCGCCAACGGCCGCGGACCCTACTTCTACATCGCCAAGCTCGAGTCGAGCGAGGAGGCGAAGCTGTGGGACGACGTCTTCACCTTCAGCGAGCGCTACATCGGCATCCCGCACGGCACGATCCGCGCGACGGTGCTCATCGAGACGCTGCCGGCCGCGTTCGAGATGGAGGAGATCCTCTTCGAGCTGCGTGATCACATCGCGGGTCTGAATGCGGGCCGCTGGGACTACATCTTCTCGATCATCAAGAACTACCGCGGCCGCGGTGCGCGCTTCGTGCTCCCCGACCGCAGCGAGGTCACGATGACGGTGCCGTTCATGCGCGCCTACACCGAGCTGCTGGTGAAGACCTGCCACAAGCGCGGCGCCTTCGCGATCGGCGGCATGAGCGCCTTCATCCCGAATCGCCGCGACCCCGAGGTCACCGAGCGCGCGTTCGAGAAGGTGGCCGCTGACAAGAAGCGCGAGGCCGGCGACGGCTTCGACGGCACCTGGGTGGCCCACCCCGACCTCATCCCCGTGGCCCGGGCCGAGTTCGACGCGGTGCTGGGCGACCGGCCGAACCAGCTCGATCGGCAGCGTCCCGAGGTGCAGGTGGCCGCTGCGGACCTGATCGAGGTGCACATCGGGCGCCCGGTCACCGCGCAGGGCGTGCGCGACAACGTGTCGGTGGCCATCCGCTACATCGAGGCCTGGCTGCGGGGCCTGGGCGCCGTCGCCATCGACAACCTGATGGAGGATGCCGCGACCGCCGAGATCTCGCGCTCGCAGGTGTGGCAGTGGATCCACCAGGACCGCCAGACCGCCGAGGGCGACCACATCACGCGCGAGTACATCGAAGGGCTCATCGCCGAGGTGCTCGGGGAGGTCGAGCGCCGCGAGGGCGACCGCTTCGACGACGCCGCCGAGATCTTCCGCGAGGTCGCTCTCGGGCAGGAGTTCCCGGCGTTCCTGACGCTGCCCGCCTACGCGAAGTTCCTCGTCGAGACCGACTGACACCCCCCTCCGCGGCGCGTGCGAGGCCCCGCCTCGCACGCGCCGCTCCCACACCACCCCAGAAGGGAAAGAGCATGACCACCTACCAGGACGACATCGACGCCATCCGCGCTCTCACGGAGCAGCACGGCTCCAGCTGGGATGCCATCGACCCCGAGTCCGCCGCCCGGATGCGCGCGCAGAACCGCTTCCGCACGGGTCTGGAGATCGCCCAGTACACCGCCGACATCATGCGCCGCGACATGGCCGAGTACGACGCCGACTCGTCGGTGTACACCCAGTCGCTCGGCGTCTGGCACGGATTCATCGGGCAGCAGAAGCTCATCTCGATCAAGAAGCACCTGAAGTCGACGAACAAGCGCTACCTCTACCTGTCGGGATGGATGGTCGCCGCGCTGCGCTCGGAGTTCGGGCCGCTCCCCGACCAGTCGATGCACGAGAAGACCGCGGTGCCGGCCCTGATCGAGGAGCTCTACACGTTCCTGCGCCAGGCCGACGCGCGTGAGCTCGACCTGCTGTTCACCCAGCTCGATGCGGCCCGCGCCGCGGGAGACGAGACGGCGGCCGAGTTCGTGCAGTCGCAGATCGACAACTACGAGACCCACGTGGTGCCGATCATCGCCGACATCGACGCCGGTTTCGGCAACCCCGAGGCCACGTACCTGCTCGCCAAGAAGATGATCGAGGCGGGCGCGTGCGCGATCCAGATCGAGAACCAGGTGTCCGACGAGAAGCAGTGCGGCCACCAGGACGGCAAGGTGACCGTCCCCCACGAGGACTTCATCGCGAAGATCACCGCGGTCCGGTACGCGTTCCTCGAGCTCGGCATCGACAACGGCGTCATCGTGGCCCGCACCGATTCGCTCGGCGCCGGTCTCACGCAGAAGCTCGCGGTCACCCACCAGCCGGGGGATCTCGGCGACCAGTACAACGCGTTCCTCGACGTCGAGGAGATCTCGGACGCCGACCTCGGCAACGGCGATGTCGTCATCAAGCGCGACGGCAAGCTGCTGCGCCCGAAGCGCCTGGCCAGCAACCTCTACCGGTTCCGCCCGGGCACCGGAGAGGCGCGCTGCGTGCTCGACTGCATCACGTCGCTGCGAAACGGCGCCGACCTGCTGTGGATCGAGACCGAGAAGCCGCACGTGGAGCAGATCGCGGGCATGGTCGACGCGATCCGCGAGGAGATCCCCAACGCGAAGCTCGTCTACAACAACAGCCCGTCGTTCAACTGGACGCTCAACTTCCGCCAGCAGGCCTACGACGAGCTCGCCGAGCAGGGCGCCGACGTCTCGGCATACAAGCGCGATGAGCTCATGGGCGTCGAGTACGACGACACCGAGCTCGCGCGGCTGGCCGACGAGAAGATCCGCACCTTCCAGCGCGACGGCTCTGCTCGGGCGGGCATCTTCCACCACCTCATCACGCTGCCGACGTACCACACGGCGGCGCTGTCGACCGACAGCCTGGCCAAGGACTACTTCGGCGACGAGGGCATGCTCGCCTACGTCGCGGGCGTGCAGCGTCGGGAGATCCGAGAGGGCATCGCCACCGTCAAGCACCAGAACATGGCCGGCAGCGACATCGGCGACAACCACAAGGAGTACTTCGCCGGCGACGCCGCCCTCAAGGCCGGCGGCCAGCACAACACGATGAACCAGTTCAGCTGATCTCACCCGTAAGACGGTGGATGCCTCGGACCAGCCGGTCCGAGGCATCCACCGTCTCTGCGCGTTCCCGCGCTAGCGCGCGCGGCGGAGGAGGTCGTCGGGGGTGACCGCGCGAACGCCTTCGAAGCGGGAGAGGTCGGAGTCGAAGGTGACCACGCTCGCCCGGTTCTCGATGGCGAGCGCGGCGAGGTGGGCATCGTTGACCAGGTTCCCTGCGGCTCCGCGCGCGACGAGCAGCCGCTCGAGGATCTCGGGGTGCCGCGCTCCGGGATTGAGCACATGGGCGCTGGGGGCGGCGAGCCAGTCATGCACCTGCGCCATCGCCTCTTCCGCCGCGAGCGGCGACGGGAACACACGCGGATTCGTCGTGAGGCGGATGAAGCCGAGCAGCGCGTTCCAGCTGAAGCCGACGTCATCGCGACCGTCGAGTGCGGAGTCGAGCCAGGCGATGGATGCCGCATGCTGCGGGCTGCGAGCATCCACGGCGTAGACGAGGACGTTGGTGTCGATGATCCTCATCGATCGACCTGGAGCCGGCGGATCAGCTCGTCGTCCTCGAGGTCGGCGAGAAGACGATTGGCATGCATGAGGTCGACCGCCGCGGCGCCCAGATCGCGTGGCCTCGTGTATCCGCCTTCACGCCTGGGCGCGGTGCTCGTTCCCGCGCGGATGGCGTCGTTCAACGCGCGCTTGAAGGAGATGCCTCGCTGCGCCATGAGGCGTCGGATCGCCGCTTCCGCGTCTGGGTCCAAAGTCACCGTGGTGCGCACGATGACAGCATAGCGTCAGGTGAACTGATGCGCTGCTGTCATTCTCCTCGTTGCCCGAGCGCCCAATCCCCGTCGAGGCGCTCCTGCTCGAGCCGCACGGCGGGGCCGAAGCGGTCGGTCACGAGGTCGTCGTAGAGAGCGCGGTGGTCCATGCTGCGTCACGGGTAGGCGACGCCCCCGACAGCGGCGCAACCCGCGGGAGTCAGCCGATCTCGCCGGCCTCGACCGTCTCGGCGAGCGCCGCCACGCGGGAGAGGTGGTGCGCGCCGTAGAAGTCGGCCTCGAGAAGGCGCTGCGCGTCGGCGGGCTGCTCGGCGTCGTGGCCGAGCACGGCGACGATGGCGAGGGCGTGCATCCAGCCGCCGGCGAGGGTGCCGAGCAGCGTCAGGTAGGGAACGCTCACGGCGTAGGCGTCACGCGGCGACGCCGCGAAGCCCAGCACGGCCGCGGTCGCGCGGCGCGCGGCATCCACGGCCCGCTCGAGGCGGTCGGCGGTGCGGCCGGCCACCGGGTGGGAGAGGCCGCGCAGGGTCGCGACGGTCTCCGACATGTCGTCGAGGAGAGCGGATGCCGTCGCCCCGCCGTCGCGGATCAGCTTGCGGCCCACGAGATCGTTCGACTGGATGGCGGTGGTGCCCTCGTAGATCGGCATGATGCGCGCGTCGCGGTAGTGCTGGGCGACGCCGGTCTCCTCGATGAAGCCCATGCCGCCGTGCACCTGGATGGCGTCGGAGGTGATGCGCAGGGCCTCCTCGGTGGTCCAGCCCTTGAAGATCGGCACGAAGAACTCCGCGCGAGCGAGCGTGCCTTCGGTCTCGGCGCGGTCGAACAGGTCGCCGACATAGACGCCCATCGCCCGCATCGCGAAGATCTCGCTCGACATCGCCAGCAGCAGGCGCCGCACGTCGGGGTGCTCCGCGATGGTCGCGCCGTCCTCGCGGCCCAGGACCGGCCCCTGCAGGCGCGCCTGCGCGTACGCGAGCGCACGCTGGTAAGCGCGGTCGGAGACGCCGGTGGCCTGCAGGCCCATGCCGGCGCGGGCCGAGTTCATCATCACGAACATGCCGGCCAGGCCCCCGTGCAGGCCGCCGGCGAGGTAGCCGGTCGCGCCCTCATAGGACAGCACGGCGGTCGGGCTGCCGTGGATGCCGATCTTGTGCTCGAGCGAGACCGTCTGCACGCCGTTGCGCTCCCCGAGGGAGCCGTCGGCGTTCACGAGGAACTTCGGCACCACGAACAGCGAGATGCCCTTCGCCCCCTCCGGAGCGCCGGGCGTGCGGGCGAGCACCAGGTGGACGATGTTGTCGGCCACGTCGTGGTCGCCCCACGTGATGAAGATCTTCTGGCCGCTGATCGACCACGTGCCGTCGTCGTTCGGGGTCGCCGTGGTGCGGATCGCGCCGAGGTCGGTGCCGGCCTGCGGCTCGGTGAGGTTCATCGTGCCGGTCCAGCGGCCCTCCACCATCGGCGCGAGGTAGGTCTCGCGCAGTTCGGGGGATGCCACGGCATCGAGGGCGTGGATGGCGCCGGCGGTCAGCATCCAGCACAGCGCGAAGGCCATGTTCGAGCCGTTCCAGATCTCGCCGAGCCCGTTCTGGATGAGCACAGGCAGTCCGTTGCCGCCGGCGGACTCCGGTGCCTCGGCGGTGATCCAGCCCGCCTCGACGAGCGCGGCGTACGCCTCGGCGAAGCCCTCGGGCAGGCGCGCCTGCCCGTCGACGAGCGTCGCGCCGACCCGGTCGCCGACCTGGTCCAGGGGCGCGAGCACCTCGGCGGCGAACTCGCCGGCGGCCGTGACGACGTCGACGGCATCGCCGGCATCCATCGCCCCTCCCGTCGCGCGCGCGACGATGTCGGTGCCGAAGGCCTCGCGGTAGAGGAACGCGTAGTCCTCGGCGGGGGCGGTGTAGGTCGATGCGTCTGCCATGACGGATGCTCCAAGTCTGGTGAAACTGCGAACCATGATACGCGAGACTCAGTTCCACCGAACCTGGGAATGTCAGGAGGATGCCGGCAGCAGCCCCCGTTCCATCGCGAGGGTCACCGCGCGCGTGCGGTCGGCGACCCCGAGCTTGTCGAACGTCTTCAGCAGGTGCGTCTTCACCGTCGACTCGCCGATGCCCAGCGCCACGGCGATCTGCTTGTTGCTGTGCCCGGTCGCCACCAGCTGCAGCACCTCGGTCTCGCGCGCGGTGAGCACCGTCTCCGTCGTCGCCGGCGCCCGCATGCGCTCCACGAGCCGCACCGCGACCTGGGGCGAGAGCGCGGTCTGTCCGGCGGCGACCGACCGGATTCCCGCGACGATCTCGGCCTGCGGCGCCGCCTTCAGCAGGTAGCCGCTCGCCCCGGCCTCGATCGCGGCGAGGATCTGATCGTCGGTCTCGTACGTGGTGAGGATCAGCACCTTCGCCGAGCCCTCCGCCGTAATGCGCGCTGTGGCTTCGACGCCGTCGACGCCGGGCATCCGCAGATCCATGAGCACGACGTCGGGAGTGGTCGCAGCGGCGATGCGCACGGCGTGCTCGCCGTCGGCGGCCTCTCCGACGACCTCGAACCCGGGCTCATCGGAGAGCATGCCGACCAGGCCCGCCCGCACGACGGGGTGGTCGTCGACGATGACGAGCCGGATCATCGGGGCACCGCCTCATCGGCGGTCGTGGCGGGCAGGCGCACCACGAGGGTCGTTCCCGCGCCCGGCGACGACGTCACTTCGAACGTCCCGCCCGCGAGTCCCACGCGCTCCTCCATGCCCTCCAGCCCGAAGCCGCGGCCCCGGGCCGCCGTGTCGAATCCGTGTCCGTCATCAGCGACCTCCAGCCGCGCTCCCCCGTCGGCAGCCGCCGACACCGCCACCCGCACCTGCGTCGCACCCGCGTGCTTGCGGACGTTGGCGAGCCCCTCCTGCAGGCAGCGCAGCAGCACGAGCTGCGACTCGCGCCCCAGCACGCCCGCCGAGTCCAGCTGCGCGTCGAGGTCGATCGTGAGCCCGACCTCCGCGCGGAAGCGGTCGACCAGTCGATCCACGGCATCGCCCAGGGCGGCGTCGGAGGGCACCGCCGCGGTGCGCGACACGATCGCGCGCGCCTCCTCCAGCGCGTCGCGCGAGAGCCGCTCGACCGTCGCGATCGTCTCGGCCGCGGCATCCGCTCGACCGTCGTCCAGCTGGCGACCGGCGCGCTCGGCGAGGATCGCGAGTCCCGCGAGCGTCTGGGCGAGCGTGTCGTGCAGGTCGCGCGCCAGTCGCTCGCGCTCGGCCGCCGCGCCGCGCTCGCGGCTCAGGGTCTCCACCTCGCCCTGCGCCGCGGTGAGTTCGGCCAGCAGACGCGCGCGCTCCTCGCCGTACTCCACGATGCTCGAGATCCACAGGCCGAAGGCGATCGCGAAGGCGAAGCCGAAGGCGGCCGACGCGGCGGCGGTCGCGAGGGCCGGGCCGACCGCGTCGCCGCCGTCGAGGATGCCGGCGAACAGCGCGAACCCGACGAACACGCCGCCCGCGACCGCCGCGGAGCCGGCGATGGCGGGGCGTCGGCGGGCGGCGAGCACCCACACGAGCGGATACGCGATCGCCTGGGCGATCGCGAAGAAGGGCTGGGTCGCGCAGCCGACCGCGAGCGCGACCGCGGCCAGCCCCGCGAAGGCCGGCAGCCGCCACGGGCGCGGATCGCCGAGGCCCGGGCGCGCGACGAGCAGGTACCCGCCCGCGAACAGGACGAGGGCGCCGGCGGTCACCGGCGCCGTGCGACCGGATGACGGCCCGCCGAGTCCGACGAGCATGGCCACCACGATCGCGAGGGACGCGGCGATCACCGCCGCGTCCCACCATCGTCGATTGAACATGAGTCCCCGGCCTCAGGCTACGCGTCCCGGCGGATCCAGCGGAAGGTCACCCGGGCCAGCACCAGGCCGATCACGAGCCAGACCGTCAGGGCGATCGCCACGCCCGCGAGGTTCCACTCGCCGCCCTGCTCGAGCGCCGCATAGGAGTCGGGGAGGAAGACGTACCGCATGCCCTGTGCCATCCACTTAACCGGCAGCAGGCCGGCGGCGGTCTGCAGCCATCCGGGAAGCATGTAGAAGAAGAGGTACACGCCCGACAGGAACTGCACCACCAGCACGATCGGGATGACCACCGCGGTGGCGCTGCGCGCCGTGCGGGGCACGGCCGAGATCGCGACGCCCAGCAGCGACGACCCGGTGATGCCGAGCAGGAACACCCCGGCGAACACGAGCCACTTCTCGGGCTCGGTGGGCAGCGGCACGCGCAGCACCAGGCCCGCGAAGGCGAGGATGAGCACGGCCTGCAGCACGCCGGTGGCCGCCACCTGCCCGATCTTGCCGAAGAAGTAGCTCACCGGCGACAGCGGCGTCGAACCGAGGCGCTTGAGAACCCCCTCGGATCGCTCGATCGCGATGTCGATCGCGAGGTTCTGGAAGCCCGACAGCAGGAGGCCCGCGGCGATCATGCCGGGCAGGTACATCTGCCCCACCGGCACGGCCGGAAGCCCCGGGGCGGGCTGCATGTCGCCCTCACCGCCGAACGCGACGCTGAACAGGCCGAGCATCACGATCGGGAAGAGGAACGTGAACACCAGGGTGTCGAGCGAGCGGAAGTACTGCAGGAGCTCGAAGCGGGTGCGCCACAGCCCTGCTCCGATGATGCCGCGCCCGGCTCGGCGGCCGCGGGTGTGGATGCCGTGGGCATCGGTCGTACGGGCGATGGTGCTCATCGCACTGCCTCCATTTCGGGCTGCTCGGCCACGAGGCCGAGGTAGATGTCTTCGAGCGAGGGACGCACGATCTGCACGTCGGCGGGCTCGGCTGCGGTGCGCGCGACGAGGTCCGCGACGAAGCGTCCCGGCTCGGCCGTGCGGTGCTCGTGTGCGCCGGCGGCATCCCGCCACCGCACGAGCGGGGTGCGAGCATCGGTCCCGCCGATCTCGGCGACCGGACCGATGGCCTCCAGCCGCCCTCCGACGAGGATCCCGACGCGGTCGGCCAGGTGCTCGGCCTCTTCGAGATAGTGGGTCGTGAGCAGGATCGTCGTGCCCTGGCCCGACAGTCCCCGGATCATCGCCCAGAAGTCGCGCCGCGCCTGCGGGTCGAACCCGGTCGTCGGCTCATCGAGGAAGAGCAGCTCGGGATCGCCGACGATCCCGAGAGCGACATCGACCCGTCGCTGCTGGCCGCCGGAGAGCTTGGCCACCCGCGCGTCGGCCTGCGGCTCGAGGCCCACCGCGGCGATCACCTCGTCGACGTCGCGCGGCCGCGGGAAGAAGCCCGCGAACTGGCGCACGTACTCCCGCACGGTCAGCGCCCCGAGGCTTCCGGCGCTCTGCAGCACCACGCCCAGACGCGCCTTCCATTCGAGGGCCCCGCGCGCCGGGTCCTCGCCCAGCACCGCGACCTCGCCGCCCGTGCGGCGCCGGAAGCCCTCCAGGATCTCCACGGTCGTCGACTTGCCGGCGCCGTTGGGCCCGAGCAGGGCGAAGGTCTCGCCGCGGGCGATGTCGAACGACACGTCGTCGACGACCATGCGGCCTGAATACTCTTTGCGCAGGTTCCGCACCCGCACCACGTTCTCGTTCATGACTCCACGGTCCCGCGCGGCGGGTGCCTGCGGCAGCGCCCGTTCGTCCGGTCCGGGGTCCTCCATTCGGTGGATGCCCGGATCAGCCGGATCGTGCGGATCGTCCGGTCACAGGGCGGAATCCGGAAGGTCGCGGGCGGCATCGGCGACTACGCTCGAAGGCGTGACCGAACGTGCTCCCCTGTCTCGCAAGCTCTCCGCGATCGCCGAGTCGGCGACCCTCAAGGTCGACGCGAAGGCGAAGGCGCTCCAGGCCGCCGGCCGCCCCGTCATCTCGTATGCGGCGGGCGAGCCGGACTTCGCGACACCGCGGTTCATCGTGGATGCCGCGGCCGAGGCGCTCGCGAATCCCGCGAACTACCGCTACACCCCCGCCGTCGGGCTCCCCGTGCTGCGCGAGGCGATCGCCGCCAAGACGCTGCGCGACTCCGGGCTGGAGGTCGCCCCGTCGCAGGTCATCGTCACCAACGGCGGCAAGCAGGCGGTCTACCAGGCCTTCCAGGCCGTCGTGAACCCCGGCGACGAGGTGCTGCTGCCCGCGCCGTACTGGACGACCTATCCCGAGGCGATCGCGCTGGCCGACGGCATCCCGGTCGAGGTCTTCGCCGGCGCCGACCAGGACTACAAGGTCACGGTCGAGCAGCTCGAGGCCGCCCGCACCGAGAAGACCACCGCGCTCGTGTTCGTGTCGCCCTCGAACCCGACCGGCTCGGTGTACACCGCCGACGAGACCAAGGCGATCGGCGAGTGGGCCGTCGAGCACGGCATCTGGATCATCTCCGACGAGATCTACCAGAACCTCGTGTACGAGGGCATCCGCGCGGTGTCGATCGTCGAGGCGGTGCCCGAGGCCGCCGCCCAGACCATCCTCGTCAACGGCGTCGCCAAGACGTACGCCATGACCGGCTGGCGCGTGGGCTGGATGGTGGGGCCCGCCGACGCCATCAAGGTCGCCGCGAACCTGCAGTCGCACCTGAGCTCGAACGTGAACAACGTCGCGCAGCGCGCGGCCCTCGCCGCCCTGACGGGACCGCAGACCGAGGCCGAGCAGATGCGGGTCGCCTTCGACCGCCGCCGCAAGCTCATCGTGGCGGAGCTGTCGAAGATCGACGGCGTGACGGTGCCCAACCCGCTCGGCGCCTTCTACGTCTACCCCGATGTGCGGGGCCTGCTCGGCCGCGAGTGGCACGGCGTCACCCCGACCACCACCCTCGAGCTCGCCGATCTCATCCTGGAGAAGGCCGAGGTCGCGGTGGTGCCCGGCGAGGCGTTCGGCCCCTCGGGCTACCTGCGCCTCTCCTACGCGCTCGGCGACGACGCGCTCCTGGAGGGCGTGCGCCGACTGCAGGAGCTCTTCGCCTGACCCGCCCCGGCGGCCCGCACACGACGGAGCCGCCCGGTGCTCTGGGGGCACCGGGCGGCTCCGGCCGTCTGCGGGGTCAGCCGGCCTTGACGACGAAGAAGTCCGCGTCGAGTTCGACGTCGATGTCCTCGCCGTTTCCGAGGTCGATCTCGACCTCGTAGCGGTGGTCGGCGTCGTCGCTGTACTCCACCTCGGTGACGGTGCCGCCGCCCACGTGCAGCAGGGCCGCGTCCTTCGCCGCCTCGAGCTCGGCCGGGTCGACGACCGCGTCGTCGTCGCGGCCGGAGTCGTCACGACCGGAGTCGTCGGCGCTCCCGTCGGCGCTGTCGTCGGCGCTGTCGTCGGCGCTGTCGTCGAGGTCGACCGACACGATCGCGTAGTCGCGGTCGAGCTTGACCTCGGCGAACCCGCCCGCCTCGAGCGCGATCGTGATCTCGTAGGCGTACGCGTCGTTGTCGTCGATCTCCACCTCGCGCACGGTGCCAGGTCCGGTCTCCTCCAGCGCGCCGGCGATCGCCCGGTCGATCATGTTCTCCGTCGGCGAGAAGCCGTCGTTCGGCCCGCCTCCGGGCGACGGGGTGGGCGTCGTGTCGTCGCCGCTCCCGGTGGCGTCGGCGGAGACGAGGGTCGCCGCAGTCGGATTCGAAACGGTGGATGCCGCGACCGCGGCCCCGCCTGCCAGTGCGATCGCCCCTGCCGCCGCGGCGGCGATGAAGCCGATGGTGCGCTTTCTCATGGTGTCCTCCTCAGGTACGACACCACCGTGCCGCGCGGATGCTGAAGCAGACCTGAAGCGACCGGAATTCGTTCGCGCGAGCGCGGTCAGCCGGCGAGCGGCACCCTCAGCTCCGCCCGTGCGCCGCCACCGGGCGCCTCGGCGATGCGCACGGAGCCGCCGTGCCGCACCGCGATCTCGCGGACGATCGACAATCCCAGGCCGCTGCCGCCGGCATCCCTCGACCGCGCCTCGTCGAGGCGCACGAACCGCTCGAAGACGCGCTCGCGATCACCCGGAGGCACCCCAGGGCCGTCGTCGTCGACCGTGAGGAGCGCGGTGCCGTCGACGGCCGTGACGGCGAGCGCGATGCGACGCCGCGCGTGCCGGGCGGCGTTGTCCACGAGGTTGCGCACGGCCTGGCCGAGAAGGCCCGCGTCGGCGCGGACCCGCACCGGCGCGATGCCCGACGTGTCCACCGCGAGCGCGGGATGGGCCCGCAGCCGCTGGGCCTCAGCGAGCAGCACATCGTCGAGGTCGACGTCGGCGGGCGTGAGCACGAGAGCCCGTTCGTCGGCCCGGGCGAGCACGAGCATGCCCTGCACGAGCCGCTCCAGCCTCTCCCCCTCGCTCAGCACCGTCTCGGTGAGCAGACCCGGGCTCACCTTCGCGGGATGATCGCGCGCGACCTCCGCGTACTGGCGCAGCACCGCCAGCGGCGATTTCAGCTCGTGCGAGGCATCCGAGATGAATCGGCGCTGGGTCTGCTGCGCGATCTCGAGCCGGGCGAGCATGTCGTTCATCGTGTGCGCGAGGCGACCGATCTCGTCCCGCGTGCCGGGGTCGTGCACGCGCCTGCTGAGGTCGCCGTCGCCGACGGCGTCCACCTCGCGACGCAGGCGCTCCACGGGGGCCAGCGAGCGTCCGACCACGAGCCAGACCGTGACACCCACGATCATCACCACGACCGGCACCGCGACCGCCAGGAGCGCCGCGACCGCCGCGAGCGTGGCATCCACCTCCGCCGTCGCGCGGCCCGCGACCACGACCGCATCGCCGTCGCGGTCGGCGGCGAGCACGTAGACACCCTCCCCCGCGATGTCCACGAGGCCCGCAACGCCCGCGTCGCGATCGGCGAGCGCCGGAAGGTCCTCGGCGACGTCGCTCGCGTCGATCACCGTGCCGCGGTCGCGGTCGATCACCTGCCAGAGCCGGTCGTCGTCGAGATCCGGGAGCGACTCGATGCCCGTCTCATCCACCTGCTCGGCGAAGGCTGCCGCATCCTGACGGGTCGCCGAGGTCATCTGGTCGAGCAGCGACTCCCGCAGGATGAGCCAGAACAGCACCGCCCCGACCACCAGGGCGAGCGCGACCGCGAGGCCCGCGACCGCGGTGATGCGCAGGCGGATGCCGGTGCGACGGCGGGCCGGCTCAGCCATCGCCGTCCGCATCGAGGCGGTACCCGGCTCCGCGCACGGTCGTGATCGAGGCGCGGCCGAAGGGGCGGTCCACCTTCGCGCGCAGGTGGCCGATGTAGACCTCGACGATGTTGGGGTCGCCGTCGAACGAGAAGTCCCACACGCCGCCGAGGATCTGCGCCTTGGAGACCACCTCGCCCGCGCGCCGCATGAGGAACTCGAGCACGGCGAATTCGCGACTGGTCAGATCGATGGGCGCGCCGCCGCGCGCCACCGTGCGCGAGGCGGGGTCGAGCACGAGATCGCCGACCGTCACGGCGACCGGCCGCGGGGCGGCGCCGCGACGGGTGAGGGCGCGCAGACGCGCGAGCAGCACGGCGAACGAGAACGGCTTGGTGAGATAGTCGTCGGCCCCCGTGTCGAGCCCTTCGACCTGGTCCCACTCGCCGTCCTTGGCGGTGAGCATGAGCACCGGCGTCCAATTCTCCTCCTCGCGCAGCGCGCGGCACACGAGGTATCCGTTCATGCCGGGGAGCATGATGTCGAGCAGGATCGCGTCGTAGGCGTTCTCCCGCGCGAACCAGAGCCCGTCGGTGCCGGTGTGCGCGACATCCACGGCGAAGCCCTCGGCCTCGAGCCCGAGACGCAGCCCCTCGGCCAGGCGCACCTCGTCATCGACCACCAGCACCCGCATGAGCCCATCGTGGCCGACGTTCGCTGAACCGGGGCTGAAGCGCGGCCGGACACGGCCGCCCTTCGTCGCGTCGCTGCGCTCCTCGCTCAGGGACCGATCACGCCGAGGCCGAGCGCCTGGGCCGCGACCGCGCCACGTTGCGGCATCCGCGCGAGCTTGCGGCATCCGCGCCATGTTGCGGCACCGCCGACCCCACGACCGCGCCACTTCCGGCATCCGCGCCAGCTTGCGGCACCGCCGACCCCACGACCGCGCCACCTTCCGGCATCCGCGCCAGCTTGCGGCACCGCCGACCCCACGACCGCGCCACCTTCCGGCATCCGCGCCACGTTGCGGCACCGCCAATCCCATGACCGCGCCAGCTTGCGGCATCCGCGCCACCGATCGATGCAGCGGATGCCGCGTTCTGTCGCGGTCGTGGGACCAGCCAGACGAGTGGATGCCCGCCCCGTCCGCCCCGGCCGCCCCTGCCGCCCCTCTAGAGCTCGACGCCGATGAGCACGGGCTCGGGCTGGAGGATGAGGCCGAACTCCGACTGCACGCGGCCCTGGATGTACCGGGCGAGCTCGGCGAGCTCAGCGGCAGACGCGTTGCCGCGGTTCGTGAGTGCGAGGGCGTGCTTGGTCGAGACGCCGGCGCGGGAGCGCGGGATCTTGAAGCCCTTGCGCACCCCCGACTGCTCGATGAGCCAGGCGGCGCTCACCTTGACGTCGGGTTCGCCCGACGGCGGCGGCGGCACCTGTCCGTCCCACGATGCGAGCGGGATGACCAGCACCGGATCCACATCGGGAGCGACCGGCCAGCGCGGGCACGCGGCAGGGAGCGTGCGGGCGAAGGATGCCGAGACGATCGCGTTCTGGAAGAACGAGCCGGCACTCGCGGTGTCGGGGTCGGTCGGGTCGAGGACCATTCCCTTGGAGGCACGGGTGGCGAGCACGTGCTCGCGGATCCACGCGAGGGTGACGGCCTGTTCGGGGTCGAGCCCGAGTGCGGTGCGCAGCTGGGCGCCGTGGATCGGGCGCTCGCCGGGTCCGATCTCGGCGAGCTCGAGCGAAACCGACAGGATGACGGCGCGACGTTCGGGCGCGGAGCCGTAATGGTGCTTGAGCACGGATGTGCGAAATCCCAGGCCGAGCTCCGCCGCCGGCACGGTCGACACCTCGCCGGTGGACTCGTCGATCAGGTCGACCTCGACGATGGTCTGCACGATCTCCTGGCCGTACGCGCCGATGTTCTGCACCGGCGCCGCGCCCACGGTGCCGGGGATCCCCGACATGGCCTCGATGCCGGCGAGCCCGGCATCCACCGCGTACGCCACCAGTGCGTCCCAGTCGTGGCCGGCTTCGACGCGCAGCCGCACGAAACCCTCGCGCGGGGACGGCAGACGTTCGATCCCCTGCGTGCGCACGCGCACGACCGACCCGTCGAAGGGCTCGTCGCCGACGAACAGGTTCGAGCCGCCGCCGAGCACGAGAACCGGCTCGTGCTCCGCCCACAGGGTGCGCAGGGTGTCGACCAGTTCATCGCGGGTCCCCGCGTCGAACATGCGCAGCGGCGCCGCACCCACCCGAAGCGTGGTGAGCGCGGAGAGTGCGATCGGCTCGATCTCGGGCATCACGCCGCCCGTACGCGCACCTGCGCTTTGACGAGCACGGTCTTCTCGTCGAAGGTCACCGTGAGGTCGATGCGGAGCGCATCCTCCTCGATCGCCCCCACCTTGGCGACGATGGTGACATCGGCGCCGTCGACCGGATCGACGATGACCGGCTTGGTGAAGCGCGTGCCGTACTCGAGGATGCGTCCGGCATCGCCCAGCCACGGCACGATCGTCTCGACCGCGAGGCCCATCGTGAGCATCCCGTGCGCGAGCACGCCCGGGAGCCCTACCTCGGCGGCGACGTCGTCGCGGTAGTGGATGGGGTTGAAGTCGCCCGACGCGCCGGCGTAGCGCACCAGCGACTCGCGGGTCAGGTGCACGGTGCGCTCGGCGACGACGTCGCCGACGGTCAGCTCGCTCATGCCTCACCCTCCCCCACGACCAGCACCGAGGTCGCGGTGACCACGTGGGCGCCCGTCTGATCCACGATCTCGGCGTCGCTGGTGACCATCGTGCCGCCGCCCATCGCGCGCAGTCCGCTCACCGTCAGTCGCGCGGTGAGTTCGTCTCCGGCCACGATCGGCCGCGTGTAACGGAAGCGCTGCTCGCCGTGCAGCACGCGCGAGAGCACGATGCCCGAGTCGGGCTCGGCCAGCAGCTGCTGCAGCGTGAGGTCCTGCACCACCATCGCGAACGTCGGCGGCGCGACGACATCGGCGTAGCCGAGTGCCTGCGCGGCAGCGGGGTCGTGGTGCTGAGGGTCGTCGGCGAAGACGGCGCGCGCGAACTCGCGCACCTTCTCGCGGCCGACCAGGTACGGCGCGGTCGGGGGGAACTCGCGGCCGAGGAGCTCGGGGTTCACTGGCACCGTGCCATCCTACCGACCGGCTCCGCGGAGGGCGGCGGCGCAGAGTGGATGCCGCGCCCGCGGCATCCACTCTCCCTCGGCTGTCGCCGGGTGGGGCTCAGCGGCTGCTGAACGCCGCGTCGAACGCGGCCGTCGGCGCGGCGAAGGCGTTCCGCCTGACGAACTCGAGTGCTTCGGGTGCGCCGAGCAGCCGGTCCATCCCCGCGTCCTCCCACTCGACCGAGATCGGCCCGTCGTACCCGATCGCGTTGAGCGCGCGGAACGAGGCCTCCCAGGGCACGTCGCCGCGCCCGGTCGAGACGAAGTCCCACCCGCGCCGCAGATCCGCCCACGCCAGGTGCGAGCCGAGCCGGCCGTTGCGGCCGTTGCCGACATTGAGCTTCACGTCCTTGCAGTCGACGTGGTAGATCCGGTCGCGGAACTCCAGGATGAAGTCGACGGGATCGAGCTGCTGCCAGATGAAGTGCGAGGGGTCCCAGTTGAGCCCGAACGCCTCCCGGTGGCCGATCGCCTCGAGGGTGCGCACCGTCGTCCAGTAGTCGTAGGCGATCTCCGACGGGTGCACCTCGTGCGCGAAGCGCACGCCCACCTCGTCGAACACGTCGAGGATCGGGTTCCACCGGTCGGCGAAGTCCTGGTACCCGGCGTCGACAGCCTCCTGCGACACCGGCGGGAACATCGCGACGTACTTCCAGATCGACGACCCGGTGAAGCCGATGACGGTCTTCACGCCGAGCTTGGCCGCCAGGCGCGCGGTGTGCTTCATCTCTTCGGCGGCGCGCTGACGCACGCCTTCGGGGTCGCCGTCTCCCCACACGCGATCGGAGACGATGTCGCGGTGGCGCTGGTCGATGGGATCGTCGCAGACCGCCTGCCCCTTGAGGTGGTTGGAGATCGCCCACACCTTCAGGCCGTAGCGCTCGAGTACGGCGAGCTTGCCGTCGACGTACCCGGGCTCGTCCCAGCGCCACGGGTCGAGGTGGTCGCCCCAGCAGGCGATCTCGAGGCCGTCGTAGCCCCACTCGGCGGCCAGTCGCGCCACCTCTTCGAAGGGCAGATCCGCCCACTGGCCGGTGAACAGGGTGATCGGTCGCGTCATTGCGTGGTCCTTTCCGATGATCGGGATGCTGCGCCTCAGGCGCTCGTGTCGATCCAGGTGCTCCCCGCGGCGGAGCTGCGCTCCACGGCATCCAGCACGCGCTGCACATGCAGGCCGTCGGCGAAGGAGGGCCGAGGCTGCGCGCCGGCGTGGATCGCGGTGACGAAGTCGCCGACCTGGTGCGAGAAGCCGTGCTCGTAGCCGAGCATGTGGCCGGTCGGCCACCACGGTGCGAGGTAGGGGTGGTCGTGCTCGGTGACGAGGATCCGCTGGAAGCCCAGCTGGGTCTCGGGCAGCGTCGCGTCGTAGAACTCCAGCTCGTTCAAACGCTCGAGGTCGAAGGCGAGAGCGCCCTTCGATCCCGAGATCTCGATGCGCAGCGCGTTCTTGCGGCCGGTGCGGAACCGGCTCGCCTCGAACGAGGCGAGGGCCCCGCCCGACAGGCGTCCGGTGAACAGGGCGACGTCGTCGACGGTGACGGCGCCGCGTTCGCTCGACGCCGTGCCCGACAACCCCACTCCTTCGCCCAGCAGCGGACGCTCCGCGACGAGGGTCTCGATGATGCCGGACACCGAGGTGACCTGCTGACCGGTGATGTACTCGGTGAGATCGATCGCATGGGCGCCGATGTCGCCCAGCGCGCCCGAGCCCGCGAGGTCCTTCTTCAGCCGCCATGTCAGCGGCGCCTCCGGATCGATCAGCCAGTCCTGGAGGTACTCCGCCCGCACCTGGCGCACCTGCCCGAGCCGCCCCGAGGCGACGAGATCGCGAGCGAAGGTCGTCGCCGGCACGCGCCGGTATGTGAACCCGACCATGGAGCGGATGCCGCGCTCGGCCGCGGCGGTGGCCGCGGCATCCATCTCCTCCGCCTCGGCGACGGTGTTCGCGAGGGGCTTCTCGCAGAGCACGTGCTTGCCGGCGGCGAGCGCGGCGATCGCGATCTCGCGGTGGGTGTCTCCCGGGGTGACGATGTCGACCACGTCGATGTCGTCGCGGTCGATCACGGCCCGCCAGTCGGTGGCGGATTCGGCCCAGCCCCACTTGCGCGCCGAGGCGTCGGCGCCCGTGCGCCCGACGAGCACCGCCATCTCCGGCTGCAGCGGCAGGTCGAAGAAGCGCGGCGCGACGCGCCAGCCCTGCGAGTGCGCGGCGCCCATGAAGCCGTGGCCGATCATGGCGACGCGAAGCGTCTGTGTGGTCAACGCGGTGTCCTCTCTCTCGCGGGAGGTCGGTTCGGGGCGCCCGCGTCCACACGGGCGCCCCGGGTCTCAGGATTCGAAGGAGAGGTCGATGAACTCGTCGACGTTGTCCTTGGTGACCACCGGCGCGTCGAGCACGATCCGGTTCGGGACCGACGGCGTGATGAGGTCGCCCATCGTCTTGGCCTGCGCGATCAGTCGCGCCAGCGCGATGCCGTCGGCCGCCTGGGTCGACGGGTAGATGACGGTGGCCTTCAGCACCGAGCTGTCCTCCTGGATGAGCTCCATGGCGTTGCGCGACCCCGCGCCGCCCATCATGAAGAACTCGTCCCGGCCGGCCGACTCGATCGCCGCCAGCACACCGACGCCCTGGTCGTCGTCATGGTTCCACAGCGCGTCGATCTGCGGGTTGGCGGCCAGCAGCTGCGAGGCCGCCGCCTCGCCGCCCGCGACGGTGAAGTCCGCAGCCACGCGCGCCGAGACCTCCAGTCCGCAGTCGCCGAGCGCGTCGGCGAATCCGCGGGAGCGGTCCTGGGTGAGCGGCAGCGAGTCGATGCCGGCGATCTCGGCCACGACCGCGTCGGGGTTGTCGCCGAGCTGCTCGCAGATGTAGGTGCCCGCCGACACGCCCATGCCGTAGTTGTCGCCGAGGATCGTGGCGCGCGCCGCGAACGGGCTCGAGAACTCACGGTCGACGTTGATGACGGGGATGCCTGCTTCCATGGCGGCGATGGCCGCCTCGGTGAGCGCGGCGCCGTCGGTGGGCAGCAGCACGATCGCATCGACGCCCTGGTTCACGAACGTCTCGACGGCGGCGATCTGCGTGTTGGCGTCGTTGGTGCCTTCGGCCACCTGCAGGTCGACGTCATCGAAGCTGTCGGCAGCGGCCTGCGCCCCCGAGTTGATGGCGCCAAGCCAGCCGTGGTCGGCCGCGGGCCCGGAGAAGCCGATGACGACGGTGTCGCCCGACTCGGCGTTCTCCTCGGTGGTCGTTCCCTGGTCGACGACCGACTCCTCTTCGCCCGAGCCGGTGCAGCCCGCGAGCAGTCCGATCGCCGCGACCATCGCCGTGCCGGTGAGCACCAGCCGGGTGCGTGCGTTCAGGTGTGAGCGCATTTCTTCCTCCTTGAATGTGATGCAGCAGGGACAGCGGGGCATCGCTCGGCTCATCGCACTCGAGGCGTCCGCGCTGACGGGGGACAAGCTAGCAGAAGCATGCTCGCTTGTGTCAGCTTTTGCTCACGTCCTGCCAAAAGTGTCCCGTTCGTGATTTTCCGCCCGAGATCGCGCGGAAATCACGATGACCGTCACGCGCAACGATCGCGCATCGACCTCGCGCACCCCCTCGGCAAGCACCCGAAACCTGTGTATTGTGCGGCGGGTGATCAAAGATGACCATCCGTCGGCATTACTCGCCGTCCGCAACGTGACGAAGTCGTTCGCCGGTGTGCAGGCGCTGCGCGGCGTCGACCTCGAGGTGACCCCGGGCGAGGTGCACTGCGTGCTGGGCCAGAACGGCGCCGGCAAGTCCACGCTCATCAAGACCCTCGCGGGGGTGCACCGCCCCGACGGCGGTGAGATCATCTGGCTCGGCGAGAACGTCACGATCCCCGATCCGCAGGCGGCGCTCGCCCTCGGCATCGCCACCATGTACCAGGAGCTCGACGTCGTCGACGGCCTGACCATCGCCGAGAACATCTTCCTCGGACACGAGGTCGCGCGCGGCGGCTTCACGCGGCGGTCCGAGGCCGCCAAGCAGACCCGCGAGCTCCTCCGCCGCCTCGGTCACCCGGGGCTCTCCCCGCACATGGAGGTCGGCGAGCTCAGCGCGGCGAACAAGCAGATCGTGAGCATGGCCCGCGCGCTCTCCCACGACATCAAGCTGATCATCATGGACGAGCCGAGCGCGGTGCTCGACACCGAGGAGGTGAAGAACCTCTTCCACGTCGTCCGCGAGCTGACAGCGACCGGCATCGCCGTCGTGTACATCACCCACCGCCTCGAGGAGATCCGCCAGATCGGCGACCGCATCACCGTCCTCAAGGACGGGCGGTCGATGGCCAGCGGACTGGCTGTGGCCGACACCCCGACGCATGAGCTCATCACCCTGATGACCGGCCGCAACGTCGAGAACGTGTTCCCGCCCGCGGTGCCGGTCGCCGACGATGCCCCGGTGGTGCTCGAGGTCGACGGGCTCGGCGCGACGGGCCTGTTCGAGGACGTGTCCTTCCGCGTGCGGGCCGGCGAGATCGTCGGACTCGCGGGCCTGGTCGGCTCGGGCCGCTCGGAGATCCTCGAGACGATCTACGGCGCGCGGCGCCGCACGGCCGGAGAGGTGCGGGTGAGCGGCTCCCGCCTGCGTCGCGGCTCCGTCACCGCCGCCGTCGCCGCCGGCATCGGCCTCTCCCCCGAAGAGCGCAAGAGCCAGGGCCTCGTGCTCCAGCAGCCGATCTTCATGAACGTCACCCTGTCGTCGATGGGGCGCTTCGCCAAAGCCGGCTTCCTCGACGAACGCGCCGAGCGCGCTGTCGCCCGCGAGCAGATCGAGGCGCTCGAACTGCGCCCGGCCGATCCCGACCGCCCCGCCGCGACGCTCTCCGGCGGCAACCAGCAGAAGATCCTGCTTGCGCGGTGGCTCGTGCACGGCACCCGCGTGCTGCTGCTCGACGAGCCCACGCGCGGCGTCGACGTGGGGGCGCGCGCGGAGATCTACGCGCTCATCCGGCGGCTGTCGGCCGCGGGCAATGCCATCGTCATCGTCTCCAGCGAGATCGAGGAAGTCCTCGGTCTCGCCGACACCGTGCTCGTCGTCTCGGACGGACGCGTGCTCCAATCCCTCCCCGCTTCGCAGATCGACGAGCACGGCGTGCTCGACCTCGTCATGAAAGGAACCGCCGCGTGAGCGAGCAGACCACCTCCGGAGGCGCCGTCGCCTCTCCGCCCGCCGATGCGACTCCGCCGTCTGGCGGCGGACGCGCCTCTTCCGGCATCCAGAATCTCCTGTCCGGCTCCGTCGGGCGCAACCTCGGCCTGGTCGTGGCCCTCCTGCTCCTCATCGTCGTCGGCACGGTGACGGCCGGCGCCGACTTCGCGAACCTCAGCAACGCGCTGACGATCCTCCGCCAGGCCTCGATCGTCGGGGTGATCGCGATCGGCATGACGCTGGTCATCATCGCCGGAGGCATCGACCTGTCCGTCGGTTCGGTCATGGGGCTCGCCTCGGTGGCCGCGACGCTGGCGGCCGTGCAGGACCTCGTCGACGACACCCACTGGGTGTTCATGATCCTCATGGCCCTTGGTGTGGGCCTGGCCGCCGGCCTCATCAACGGCATCGTGATCGCGTACGGCAATGTGGTGGCCTTCATGGCCACCCTCGCCATGCTCGTCGCCGCGCGAGGCCTCGCCGAGATCCTCGCCGAGCGCCGCACGCTGATCGTCGGCGACCGCGGGTTCATCAACGCGCTCAACGAGGACATCCTCGGGGTGGACATCCTGATCTGGATCTTCGTGCTCGTCGCGGTCGCCGGCTGGGTGCTGCTCAACCGCACCACGTTCGGTCGCCGCACGGTCGCGATCGGCGGAAACCGCGAGGCGGCCCGCCTCGCGGGAATCGACGTGCGACGCCACACGATGTGGCTCTACGCCCTCGCCGGCCTGAGCGCCGGCATCGCCGCCGTGATGATCCTCGGACGCACCACGGCGGGGACCTCCACCCACGGCCTGCTCTACGAACTCGACGCCATCGCCGCGGTCGTCGTCGGAGGCACGCTGCTGGTCGGCGGACGCGGCACCATCACCGGAACCGTGTTCGGCGTGCTGATCTTCGCCGTTCTCACGAACGTCTTCGTGCAGAACAACCTCACCTCGTCGGTGCAGGCCGTCGCCAAGGGCGTCATCATCGTCGTCGCCGTTCTGCTGCAGCAGCGCTTCGCGAAGCCCGTCGGCCGTTCATCGTAGGCACCCTGTCGTCGCGGTGGCGGGATCTTCCGCCGCCGCGACGGAGATCGGCGGCCGGCTCCGGCAGAAGTCGCCGGACTTCGGGTCGCGAACCGCCGTCGTTAGAGTGAAATGTGGCAAGTATGAGCGTTGACCCGGCCCCCGCCGCCTCGGGCGTCAGCCAGCTGTTCCAGCTGATGCGCGACGGCGCCCCCCGCACACGGGCGCAGCTGGCGAAGGCGACCGGGCTGGCCCGCTCGACGATCGCGATCCGCGTCGACGAACTGCTGCGGATGGGTCTGGTGATCCCCGTCGCCGAATCGGTCTCGACCGGTGGCCGGCCGCCCTCGCAGTTCGCGCTCAACCCGCAGGCGCGCCTGGTTCTGGCCGCCGACATCGGCGCCTCGCATGCGACCCTCGCCGTCGCCGATCTGGCCGGGAACGTCATGGCCGAGCACCTCGAACCGCTCGACGTGGGCCTCGGTCCTGAACCGGTGCTCACCTGGGTGGTCGACAACGCCGTCCAGCTGCTGGCCGACCTCGGTCGCCCCACCGGCGACGTCGCGGCGATCGGCATGGGCGTGCCCGGGCCGGTCGAGCATTCGACCGGCCAGCCGGTCAACCCCCCGATCATGCCGGGCTGGGATCGCTTCGACGTGCCGGGCTGGGTGCAGCAGCACCTCGACGTGCCGGTGCTGGTCGACAACGATGTGAACATCATGGCGCTCGGCGAGCGCGCCACGGCCTACCCGGGCGTGGAGCACCTCATGTTCGTGAAGGTCGCCACGGGCATCGGCGCCGGTCTCATCTCCGGCGGTGCGCTGCAGCGCGGAGCACAGGGCATCGCGGGCGACATCGGGCACGTGCAGGTAGCCCGCGGCGCGGGGGTGCCCTGCCACTGCGGCAATAAGGGGTGTCTCGAGGCGCTCGCCTCCGGACCTGCGATCGCCCGGGACCTGCGGGCGCAGGGAGTGGCTGCCGAGACCGGCGACGACGTCGTCGACCTCGTCAAGCGCGGGAACATCGATGCGATCCAGGCCGTGCGCCAGGCCGGACGCGACATCGGCGAGGTGCTGACGACGTGCGTCAGCCTTGTGAACCCGTCCGTGATCACCATCGGCGGATCGATGGCGCGTGTCGGCGAGCATCTCATCGCCGGGGTGCGGGAGGTCGTGTACACCCGCTCCATCCCCCTCGCCACCGAGCATCTGGCCATCGTGCCGTCCGCGGCCGCACAGCACGCCGGCGTGCGCGGGGCGAGCATGCTGGCCATCGAGCACGCCCTGTCGCCGGAGTCGCTCACGGCATTCATGGCGCAGGCCGCGCCGGCGGCCGTCGGGTGAGTGGATGCCGGTGCCCCCGGCATCCATCGGGTCAGCCGCGACGGGAGCGGAGCGCTTTCATCGCCATCTGCACGGCGATCACCACGAGGAAGACGGCGAACAGAGCGTTGGCGACCCCGGGCTGGAGGAGCGCGGCTAGCCACGCGCCGAGTGCCGTGGTCGTGCAGGCGGCGACACCCACCAGCAGCGCGGCGGGCAGATCGACGTTGTGACGGCGGAAGTTGCCGATGGTGCCGGAGATCGCCGTCGGGATCATCATGAGCAGCGACGTGCCCTTGGCGATGAGGTCGCTCGTGCCGAACAGGATCATGAGCGCGGGGACGACGACGATGCCGCCGCCGACGCCGAGCAGGCCCGAGAGGATGCCGGTGATCAGTCCCAGCACGATGAGGCTGATCCCGCTCAGCCAGGTGAGCTCCAGCCCGGCGTCGCGCGAGGGGATCACGATGAACAGCGTCACGATCACGACGGCGAGGAAGCCGACGAAGCTCCACCGCAGCACGGTCTGCGAGAGTCGCGCGAGCAGCCACGTGCCGATCTGGGCGCCGACGACGGCGCCGGCGGCGAGGATGAGCGCGGGAATCCACGCGACCTCGCCCTGGACGCCGTAAGAGATGACACCGACGGTCGCGGTCGGCACGATCGCCGCCAGCGACGTGCCCGACGCGAGGCGCTGGTCGAAGGCGAGGATCAGCACGAGCAGCGGCACGATGACGGTGCCGCCGCCGACGCCGAACAGCCCCGAAAGGAGCCCCGCCAGCAGGCCCACCCCCAGACAGGTGAGGATGAACCGCGCGCCGCGCGCGCGAGGGGCGACCTCGCTCACTCGGCGTTCGCCAGGTCGTCGATGAGCCAGCCGCCGTCTTCGGGCACGATCGTGTAGCGGTAATGCACCTCGAACGGCGAGGTCTGATCGGTGGGGTTTCCCTCTTGATCGAACAGCGCGTCGTAGGTCTCGGTGGTCTCGATGACGATCTCGTCGTCGGCCGCGGCGATGGTGTCGATGCTGACCTCGTAGTTCTCCACGGAGGCGGCGAACGGCGCGGCCTGCGCTTCGAACACCTCGCAGTCGTCGAGCCGCTGCGTCGACCGGAAGTCATCGGTGGTCGACGAGACGAGCTTGTCGCAGTCGACCTCCTGCCAGGCCTCGTCGTACAGCTCGACCGCCGCCACCGCAGCGGTCTGAGCCTCCCCCTCGGGCGAGACGGACGAGCTCGAGGTGAGGCTGAGGAACAGCAGCGGAATGAGCACGGCCGCGCCGATCACGATGCCCAGCAGCACGACGCCGAGCACGACCCAGACGATCCAGAGCTTCGACTTGGTGGGCTCGGTCGCCGAGACGAATGCCCCCTGTCCCGCGTAGTCGGCCGGATACCCGCCCGGATAGGCGGGGTTGCCGGGCACGGTCGGGGCGGTCCCCGTGTAGGCCGTGTAGTCGGGCGATCCGGCGGGCGAGGGCATGCCGGCCGAGGCGGCAGCCGCTGCATCGAACTCGGCGGCGAGCTCCGGCGGGAGCACGGATTCGGCCGCGGTGGGCTCGGCGGGCACGGCCGGCGCCTGCGGGCCGCCGGGCGTGGCATCCATCCCCTCGGGCGTCGGCGCGGGGGCGATGCCGGTCTCGGGAGCGACGCCCACGGCGGGCTCGGGGTCGGGCTCGGCCACGTGCTCGGTCCAGTGCGCGCCGTCCCACCAGCGCAGGGCGCCGTGGCCGTCGTCGTACCACCCGGGAGGCGTCGTGCTCATGGGGGCCACCCTATCGCGCGGGTCAGGACGCGAGAGGGGATGCCGCGCGCTGCGGCACGATCGCGACGACGACCGCGGCCAGGAGCGCCGCACCGCTCACCAGATACAGCGCCCCTCCCCAGGGCGCATAGTCCGCGCCGCTGATCATGAATGCGTCGGCCAGCGCCATGCCGGGGCCGAACGATGCGACGAAATACGCCGGCGCGCCGAAGGCGAGGATGAGCAGGTATGCGAGCGCGATCGCGCGGCCGGTCATATCGGCTCGGCGGCTGAGCAGCGCGAGCACCACGGCGAGGATCGGTCCGATCGCGAGCAGCCCGATGACCCAGGGCGCGCTGATGACCTCGTTCGCCGCGGCGAGACCCGCGTGGATCTCGTCGAGGGTCGCGCCGGGCACGGCGGCCAGCGGGTTGAGCACGAGGATCTGGGTGATCGCGAGGGTCGCGTAGGCGATGACAGCGATCGTCCCGGTCAGCGCGATGAGCTTCGGCATGTCGCCGATCCTATGGGTGGCCTGAGAGTCTCCGGCGCGGTGTGGTGTGGTCTGACCACACGGGGTATCCTGGACACATGGACGGCGAACGTCCGTCCGATGAGGAAGTGATTTCGATGACCGCCATGCCGGAGATGCTCGAAAGCGTCGACCGCGGCGTCGTTCCCGAAGGTGTCATGCGCGCGGCCGTGGTGGTCGCGCCCGACAAGCCCCTCGCCGTCTCCGACGTGCCCATCCCGGCGCCCGGACCCGGACAGGCCCTTGTCCGTGTGATCACCAGCGGCGTCTGCCACACCGACCTCCACGCGGCCCGCGGCGACTGGCCCGTGCCGCCGAAGGCCGATCTCATTCCCGGCCACGAGGGGTACGGCCGCGTCGTCGCCCTCGGCGAAGGCGTGACCACCCTGCACGTGGGCGAGCTCGTCGGCAACGCGTGGCTGTGGAGCGCCTGCGGCACGTGCGAGTTCTGCCGCACCGGCCGCGAGACCCTCTGCACCGAGCAGCTCAACGGCGGCTACGGCGTCGACGGCAGCTTCGGCGAGTACATGCTCGTCGACGAGCGCTTCGCCGCCCGCATCCCCGAGGGCTCGGACCCGGTCGAGGTCGCCCCGATCCTCTGCGCCGGCGTCACCGTCTACAAGGGCCTCAAGATGACCGAGACCAAGCCCGGCGAATGGGTCGTGATCTCGGGCATCGGCGGCCTCGGCCACATCGCCGTGCAGTATGCCCGCGCCATGGGCATGCGGGTCGCCGCGGTCGACGTCGACGACGACAAGCTGGCTCTCGCGCGTCGCCACGGCGCCGAGGTCACCGTCAACGCGGCCACCTCCGACCCGGTGCTCGCGATCCAGGAGCAGACCGGCGGCGCCCACGGTGTGCTCGTGACCGCCGTGCACCCGAAGGCGTTCGGCCAGGCGACCGGCATGGCCCGCCGCGGCGGCACCGTCGTGTTCGTGGGGCTGCCCCCGGGGGCCTTCCCCGCCGACATCTTCGACACCGTGCTGCGCGCGATCACTGTGCGCGGCTCGATCGTGGGCACCCGGCAGGACATGGCCGAGGCGCTCGACTTCTACGCCCGGGGCCTCATCCACCCGACCGTGTCGTCGGTGGAGACCATCGACGACATCAACGACATCTTCCACCGCATGGAAGAGGGTCGGATCGAAGGTCGCGTGGTCATGCGCTACGACGCGAGCTGACGCGCCGCAACGACGAAGCGGGGCGGGGTCTGATGACCTCGCCCCGCTTCTGTGTTCTCAGTCGGTGGATGCCGCCGCCGACGCCTTCGAGGATCCATTGGTCTCTGCGGCGATGCTCGCCCCGATGCCCTCGCCGACTGCGCGACCCTGGATGATCGAGGCGATGTCGAGTCCGGTCGCGGACTTGACCGAGTCGAAGACCGACCGCAGCCCGATCGCCGACTCCCCCGCGATGTGCGACGATGCCCCATCGCCGCCGAGCACCGTGATGGTGCCGACGCGCTCGAAGCCCTTGGCGAACTCGGCCATCACGTTGGGCAGCGCGTCGAGGGCGCGCTGGGCGAGCAGCGCCGACTGGTTCTGCGCGAGTGCCTCGGCCTCGGCGGCGAGTGCCTCGGCCTTGGCGGCACCGGCAAGACGGATCGCGTCGGCCTCGGCCTCGGCGCGCAGGCGAATGGCCTTCGCCTCCTCCTCGGCGATCTGCGACTGCGCCTCGGCGGCCTTCACCTGCTCGTAGGCCTCGGCGTCGGCGGCGCGCTGACGCTCGTAGAGCTTCGCGTCGGCGACGCGCTTGACGTCGGCATCCAGCTGCGCCTGACGGTTCTCCGCGCGCTGCTGCAGCACGCCCTGCTCCGACTGCGCGTGCGCCAGCGCCTCAGCCTGCTCGGCCTCGGCGTTCGCCCGGCCGACCTCGGCCTTGGCTGCGGCCGTGTTCTTGTCGTACGCCGTCTGCTCGATCAGCGTCGCCTCGCTCGTAGCGAGCTCGCGCGCCTTGATCTCGCGGCGCGCGTTGATCTCGGCGACCTCGGCGTCGCGCTTGACGCGCTCGACCTCTGCCGCACCGAGGGCGGCGATGTAGCCGTTGGAGTCGGTGACGCCCTGGATCTGGAACGAGTCGAGGATGAGCCCCTGGCTCGACAGGTCGGACTTGATTCCCTCGGCGATCTGGTCGGAGAGTCGCTGACGGTCGCGCATGAGCTCCTCGACCGTGAGCGTGGCGACCACGCCGCGCAGGGCGCCCTCGAGCTGCTCGGTGGTGAACTGCTCGATCGCCTTGTCCTGCGACGCGAAGCGTTCGGCGGCGCGACGCACGGCATCGGGCTCGGAGCCGATCTTCACGAGCGCGACGCCCGAGACGTTCACGGTCACGCCGTTCGACGACTGCGCCACCGGCTCCATCTTGATCTGGCGCGCGCGCAGCGAGACGAGCTCGGAGCGCTGCGTGATCGGGTTGACGATCGCGCCGCCGCCGGTGATCACCGAGATGCGGGAGGCCTGACCGTCGGCGCTCTTCTGCGTCTTGCCGACGATCACGAGCGCCTCGTCAGCCTTCGCCACCCGGTACCAGGCGCGGAAGATCAAGACGCCGATGAAGAAGACGACGAGGGCGGCGATGCCGATGAGCACGATCGGCACGATGGCGCCGAAGAGCGAGAAGGGATCCATGGCCCCACCCTATGGGGCCGGTGTGACGCCTGTGGAAGTTGTCCACAGGCGGCTGCCGAACAACGGCGAACGCGCCGTCGATGCGGGAGTCACCCGCATCGACGGCGCGTTCAGGTTCCTGAGCGCCCGCGCGTCAGATCACAGACCGTCGATCCGGCTCGCCGGAGCCGTCAGGCCCGGGTTCGCCTCGAGGTAGTCCACGAAGGCCGCGAGGTCCTCGGGGCCCCCGACGCGGTTGGTTCCCTCGGCGAAAGCGGTGAATGCATCGCCGCCGTCCGCGAGGAAATTGTAGAGAGCCACGCGGTACACCTGGTCGGCGACCAGCGGCACACCGTTCAGCGTCATCGAGCCCGGCACGACGAATCGGTTGTCCAGATCATCGTCGTTCCACTCATAGCTGAAGCCCTCCGAGACACCCAGGGCGAGCATCGGACGCGAACCGCGCGAGGCGATCGGCTGATACTGCTGGTTCAGGGCCTCCTCGATCTGAGCTCCGGTCAAGTCGATCGTGACGATGATGTTGTTGAACGGGTTCACGTCGAATGCCTCGGAGTACGTCACCTGGCCGGGGAGCACCCCGTCGGAGGTGTCATCGGGGTCGTCGGCGAGAAGCAATGAGGCGCGCACACCTCCGACGTTCATGAAGGCGATCTGCGCACCTCCGTCTTCAGGTTCAGCGGTGGCGGCGAGGATGCCGTCGGCGACGAGATCGGCCATGGGCGTCTCGATGGCGCGGTTGCCGCCGGCGTCACCCGTGATGTCCTCAGCGACGGTGCCCACCACGCGACCAGCCAGCGGGGCGGCGATCGTGTTCCACTTGGTGACGATCTCGGTGATGGCGGGGTCGGCTTCGACGCCGTCGACCACGTGGTTCACGGCAACGGTCTTGGCGCGGTCGACGTCGCCGCTGGGCGTGAACGCGAGCGTCGTCTCGGTGACGACACGGCCGTACTGCGACGCGGAGGTGACGAGGCGCGGCTTGCCGTGCGGGTCGGCGAACGAGCAGATGTACGCCTGGTGGGTGTGTCCGGTCACGATCAGGTCGATGTCGGCATCCATCGCACCCGCGATCTCGGCGATCGGCGACGAGACGCCGTCGCAGCTGTTGATGGGGCTGCCCAGCACCGGGATGCCACCCTCGTGGAGCAGGACGACGATGGCCTTCACACCCATCTTGCGGAGCTTCTTCGCCTCGGCGTTGGCCGTCTCGACCTCGTCCTTGAACTCGACGTCGGCGACCCCGGTGGGGCTCACGAGCGTAGGAGTGGACTCCAGCGTCATGCCGATGAAGCCGACCTTCGTGCCGTCGAGGTCTTCGACCTTCGTTCCCGGCAGGAGCGTCGTGTCGGTTCCCGCGTTGAAGACGTTCGCCGCGAGCCAGTCGAAGTCGGCGCCGGCGTACGGGTCGTCGGGGAAATAGCAGCCGTCGACCGGGTGGCATCCGCCGTTCTGCATGCGCAGCAGTTCGGTCGTGCCCTCGTCGAACTCGTGGTTGCCCACCGAGGAGATGTCGAGGCCCATCGCGTTGAGCGACTCGACCGAGGGCTCGTCGTGGAAGAGGCCCGAGAGGAACGGCGAGCCGCCGATGAGGTCACCCGCGGCGACGGTGAGGGTGCGACCGTCGGGGGCGCTCTCGCGCAGCTGGTCCAGCTTCGTCGACAGGTACTGTCCGCCACCCTGGGTGCCCGTGTCGGGCGAGGTGATGTGACCGTGGTAGTCGTTGAACGACAGGATCTGCACGTTCTCCGCGATCTTCGGGCCGTTGCCCTTGCCGGGGTTCGGCGTGCCTCCCTTGTCGGCGAGGGCGATGGACGGTGCGGTCAGCACCAGTCCCGCACCCACGGCGACGGCGGCGATGGATCCTATGGCGCGTCGGGTCGAGCGATTCATCGAGATATCTCCCTGGGGGTCTGAGGGTCTCGGCCAGACTATGGGGAGCGGGCGGCCCCGCGCTATGCCGAATCCGCGAGTCGCACACCCTCGCGCGCAGCCGCCGCCGAGCGCTCACCGCTCAGCCAGGTGATGGTCACCGACCGTGCATGTCGGAGACGGCATCCAAGGCCGACGCAAGACGCGCGATGACGTCTGTCGCGATCTCCGCTTCGGCATCTGTCAGCCCGTCGATCACGCCGACGACGGCGGAATCGCGACCCGAGTACGCCTGGTCGACGCAGTCGACCGCATCCTCGGTGGGCAGGAGGAAGTGCGCACGCCGGTCGGTGGGATGCTGCTCACGCGTGACGTAGCCGCGCTTCACGAGTCGCTCGACGACGTTCGTGACGGTCGCGCTGGAGGTGTCCAGCATGAAGATGAGGTCCTTCGGGCTGAGCCGGCGCTCATCGCGCCACCCCTGCACGAGGTAGCGCAGTGCGAGCAGATCGACGCTGGACAGACCCGACGCGCGCTGGGCGCGCTCGGCCTGGATGCGTTCACTGCTGCGCAGACGCAGGATCGCGGCGCTCAGCTTTTCACCGATGCCGGTCTGCGGGCGCGACGAATACAGGTGCTCGCCTTCATGGCGCATGACGGTCTGGGGCATGGGTACCTCCGTGATGCTCCTCAGAGGACAGCATAGTCACACTCCGTATGTATCTCGCAATCTTTCATACTTCATGTATTTCTCATTTACTGGGATTGACACTTTCTAAGAAACACGACTAGCTTGAGATCGCAGACGAGCTGCCGAACACGGCAGACGAACTGCCGAACAGAGAGGCGCAAGACGATGACTCAGATCCTGGATGCCACGCCCCACGCCGCAGCCGCTGCGACGGTGTCCCCGCTCAGCGCTCCCCGCCCCGCGATCGGGGTTTCACTGGTTCCGCGGGTGCGCCCGCTCACCCGTGGAGGCTTGAGCGATCTGCTCGCCCTCTACCGCCACGAGCGCCGCCACCGCTCGCGCGCCGCAGCCTGACACCCCGCCGCATCTCCGCCCTCGCCATCCACAAGAAAGGCTCGATCATGGGCTACCTGTACTACGGATCGGAACCGCAACCCGCCGAGATCCCCGACCGGGTGCTCGCGCACGTGAAGGTCGTCATGACCACCAAGCTCCGCCGCGGCGAAAGCTTCACGCTCACCTGGACCCACCCGTGCGGGCACCCCGCCGGTCGCACGTCGCTGTGGATCCAGCCGGCGATCCCCCTGCGCTTCGTCTTCGAGTCCCCCGAGGCCGAGAAGCTCGACTCCGACTATCTGCAGGACCTCGCCCGCTCGGCCAACTCGTCGGGCGGCCTCACCATCGAGTGGAGCGACGCGCACCTCGATCGCCCCGCCCCCGAACCCCTTCGCGCGGTCGCCACGGCCGCGTAGCCACGAGACGAGAGGCGCAGCCGCATCGGCTGCGCCTCTCGTCTCGCCGCCGACCCCCTTGCAGATCAGATCTCACCGGGTGTATTTCTGACTCGTGCAGGTGTGCACGTCCGATCTGGGGACTGCATGTGACCGCTCCACCCGTGTGCGGCGACCTGTCCTGGGGATCGGACTCCAATGTCGCCGTCTCATGCTTCTCTGCCCCCTGCCGGCGTCGTTCTCGACAGCGCGAACCGCCGACCGATCAAGAGACGCACATGGGCGATGACGCTCACGGCGATCCTGATCGCCGCGATTCTCGCCGGCGCCACTCCACCGGCAGTCGCCCAGGCCACCCCGGCCACCCGGACCGCCCCCGCTGCGCAGGCGGAGGCCCCGGCCTCCGTGGCCGCCCCGGCCAGCACCGCGGCCCTCGCCGCCGTCACCGCAGCTTCCGCCGGTGTCGAGAATCACGATCAGTGGATGAAGGAGCTGGAGGCGGTGGCGCCGACCGCCTTGAAGGTGCCGCTGTGGCGGTTCATCTTCCCGGGCTCCCACGACGCCGGAACATACGACCTCACCGAGACCCTCGCGTGCGAGAACTGCGGAAAGGAGAGCTTCCGCTCCGCCTGGGACGGATGCCGGGCGGCGGTGAGCGACGTGCTGTGCGGAGCGGCGTTCTCCACGTTCGCCGCGCTCTCACGCCCCTGGGCCCAGGCGCAGGATCTCATCGTCTACGACCAGCTCATGGCCGGATCGCGCTTCCTCGACCTCCGCTTCTTCCGAGCGACAGCAGACGACGAGGAGGCCACCCGTCAGCTCGCTCCCCAGCACCAGATGACAGAAGGCACGTTCTACATCCACCACACCCTGCGCGGCCCGACACTCGATGAGATCCTCCTGAACATCGTCACCTTCCTGGAGGAACCGGGGCACGAGCGCGAACTCCTGATCCTGCGACTCGACAAGCTGTACGAAGGGGCCGGGGACATGCCGACGGAGTCGCTGTCCGCACTGTTCGCGGCGATCGAGGCAGAGCTCGGGCCGTACCTCGCCCCGGCGTCACTCGGTGTGAACGCGACCCCGCAGGAAGTGCTCGACTCCGGAGCCCAGGTCATCCTCGCCCTGCCGGAGATCGATACGTCATCTACGCCGGCCGCCTATCAGCCGGTGCTCTGGTCGATCCAGAATGGCAGCGCCGGGGGCGCGAACGAGTACCCGACCCCCGACAACCACACCCTGCCGTGGCGCACCGATTGGGAGCTCGTCGACACGATGGGCCAGATCTTCGAGAAGCGCGCCGACCCTGAGGCGCTCTTCAGTGTGGGGGCCACCATGGGCTTGGACGGCGACGGCACCGCGATCATTCGGCAGATCCTGTGTCCCGGCGATCCGGGAAGCGTCCTCCCCGGTGGTCCTGACGGTCAACTCTGCCCGGCCATCATCGACGATTGGGACGAGTTCGGGGGCCTCGACGATGTATCGGCCTTCACGAACCCCCGATTGCTGCCCGCGCTCACCCAGATCCGGCGGGATCTCGTGAACATCGTGCACGTGGACTACTACTCGACGGAGTTCACCGAAGAGGTGTTCCTGCTGAACAAGGGCGCGACGCGGACGGCGATCTCGATCGCCACGGTCAAGGAGCTTTCCAGCCACGACGATTTCAACGGCCCGGACTACTACCCCGTCTACTACTACGGCAACCTGCCGCCGTCCCCGTGGCAGATCCGCAGCAGAGAGGGCCTGAAGAGCAACGACAGTGCGTCGATCATTCCTTATTGGTCTGCGTGGCGCGCGTATCCCAACGATTGGGGAACCGCATCGATGTGGTTCGGCATGGTGGATGCCGATGTGGGCAGCGACGACGACTGGTCCGCGATCGACGGCTCGTCGACCCTGAAGGCGACCGAGATCGACGTGTCCGGGTGCTTCGCGGACGTCCGCGCGTGTCCTGCTCCCGGGACCCTGTCGACCAGTGGCACAGGGAGCTCGGGCAGCTCGACCGTCCAGTACTCCCTCTACGCGTGCGTCTGGTCGTGGCTGCCGAACGAGCAGGGTCAGAGCTCTGTGCCGCAGCCCGACGAACTCTCCCGATGCGACCGGGGCAGCGGACCCCCCAACGTCACCATCGACGACGTCACGGCCGTCGAGGGCACGGGCGCGACGCCGACGGCGTTCGACTTCACCGTGAGAATGGACCAGCCGCGAAGCCGAGACACGTCGATCCGCTTCCAGCTCGTCGACGGCACCGCGACGACGGGCGCCCTCCAGCCGTGCGATCCCATCCGCTGCGACTACGGCCCGGCGAGCACCGCTCGTCCGTACGTGAGAATCCCCGCCGGCGCATTCTCGACCACCGTGCGAGTCAACGTGTCGGCGGATGCCCGCGTGGAAAGCGAGGAGACGTTCGAAGTGAGGATCTTCGATGGCTGGCCGGCCGATCAGGGGCTGAACATCGAGGACGGAACGGCCATCGGCACGATCATCGACGATGACGTCTACGCCGTGAGCATCGCCGATGCCTCGCTGCGGGAGGGCACCTTCCAACCACTCGGCAATGGGCTTCTCTGCACCGACAACCCGACGCCGATGAGATTCGACGTCACGCTCAGCGAGCCGCGCAGCGTCCCCGTGCGGGTGGCATACACGACGAGGGCCCACGGCGGCACAGCGCTCCCCGGCGAGGACTACACCGCCCCGGCGCTCGCCGGCCAGGACTACACCCCCACATCCGGGACGCTGGAATTCAGTCCGGGAGTCACCACGCAGACCCTCGAGGTCACGGTGAAATGCGATCGGGACTACGAACCCAATGAGACCTTCGAGGTGGCGCTCTCGATCGAAGGCGAGACCGACGTCGTACTCGGCAGGGGAAGCGCCGTCGGCACGATTCTCGACGACGACGACGCCAACACCATCCAGTTGACGGTCGACGGCCCATGGACGGAGGGCAGCGGAAGCGCCATCGACCCCGGCGCAACGTTCTCCTTCACCGTCGCGATGAGAGACAGGGTCGCCCACCGCATCGTGGTGGCTTACGAGACCGTCGATGGTAGCGCCGAGGCGCCCGGCGACTACACACCCACCTCCGGCACCGTGACCATCGAGCCGTTGGCGGCGACGTCCGAGAGGATCGAAGTCAAGGTGATCGGCGATACCGACGTCGAGCCCGACGAGGAGTTCTTCATCCAGATCACGGGGTTCACGACCCCCGACGATCCGGCAGCCGCCGCAGGGTTCGCCCTCGACCGGGATATGACGAAGCGCGCTGCCACGATCCGCAACGACGACTTCCGCACCCTGAACGTCACCGGGGCGAGCGTCGTCGAGGGTACCGACTGCGTGACCACTCCGCTGGACTTCACGGTGGAGCTCAGCGGGGAGAGCACGTCCCCGGTCACCGTCCGATACGACACCGTGAGCGGGACGGCAACCGCCAACACCGACTACACCCCCGCGTCGGGACTGCTCACGTTCGAGCCGGGCGAGACCACCAAGACCGTCAGGGTCGACGTGCTCTGCGACAGCGTGGGCGAAGCAGACGAAGAGTTGACCCTTGCACTGACCACTCCGACGGGAGCCACTCTTGCCGGAGGCGGGAGCGCAACCGGGGAGATTCTGACGGATGACGTGATCATCCCGCCGCCGACTGTGACGCCGCACGTGGAGGGAACGCTCGGAGAGAACGGCTGGTACGTCTCGGACGTCGTCGTCAGCTTCACCGTGGAGACCGCGGGAGCCCCCGTCACCGCGACCAGCGGGTGCGACGGCGGCACGGTCACCGGAGATGCGGTGGCGCTGACCTTCACCTGCACGGTGACCACCGGTGGGGGGACCGCAACCGGTGCGACGACCGTGAAGCGCGACGCGAACGCACCGACGGCGACCGCGACCCTCTCCGGAACGATGGGCGAGAACGGCTGGTATGTCGGCGACGTCACCGTGAACTGGACCGTCGCCGACACCGTCTCGGGTCTGGCATCCACCTGCGAGCCGGAGACATCCTCGGCCGAAGGTCCGGTGCTGGCATTCGAATGCACGGTCTCCGACAACGCCGGAAACGAGACCTCGGCCACCTCACCGTTCTACCAGGCGGACTCCACCGATCCGACGGTGACCTACACCGGCAACGCCGGCGAGTACGGGTGGCTGGACACGATCGCCATTACGTGCGTCGCTGCCGACAGCGGCTCCGGCGTCGCCGACCACACGTGCGCCGACATCAGCGGCCCCGCGTACGACTTCCCGGTCGGCACGACGAACGTCTCGGCGACGGCGACCGACGAGGCAGGCAACATGGGCGCCGGTTCGACGAGCTTCACCGTTCGCGGGTCACTGGGCGATCTGTGCGCTCTTGTCAGGCAGTGGGTGACGCAGCCGGGCGTGGCGAACTCCCTGTGCGTCAAGCTCGCGGCGTCCGACCGCGCGTTCGCGCGGGGCGAGGTCACGGCGGGCAACAACACCCTGGCCGCCTTCATCGCGGAGGTGGACGCTCAGACCGAGAAGGAGATCGCCGACGACAAGGCGGACATCCTCATCTCCCTCGCGAGACAGAGCATGCGGGAGGTGACGCCGCAGCTGCCGGCCATGTGATCACCGTCGTTCACGCCCGCGCCGGCGTTGGTCGCGCGACCCGGTCACCCCGCAAACGCGGCCCCGACTGCACCGCTTACTGCACCGATCCATCCGACCCAGCCCGCTCGCGACGCGACTTCCAACGCAAAAACCCCCGGATAACCGGGGGTTTTCTTCTGTAGCAGGAGCGGGGCTTGAACCCGCGACCTCACGATTATGAGTCGTGCGCTCTCACCAACTGAGCTACCCTGCCGCACGGCATCCGCGTCGCGAACCGGATGTCTGCGAGCCCCGAGTCAGGATTGAACTGACGACCCCTTCCTTACCATGGAAGTGCTCTGCCACTGAGCTATCGGGGCGTGTCACCTTCAAGAAGGCAACTAGAAGAGGATACCAGAGCTTTGGACCACTTCTGAAACCGGGGTCATCCCCCGGCGTGCTGACGGAGCCACGGAATCGGGTCGATCGCCGTGGTGCCGTTGGCGAGGATCTCGAAGTGCGTGTGCGCCCCGTAGGAGCGTCCGGTGTTGCCGGTGCGGCCGAGGATCGTGCCCACGGTCACGTGCTGACCGGGCACCACCTGCAGCGAGCCGTACTGCATGTGCGCGTAGTGGCTCGAGACGAGCTGGCCGTCGATGATGTGGTCGATGATCACGTGCACGCCGTACGCGCCGCCGGCCTGCGTCGCCTCGCGCACGACACCGTCGGCGATCGCCTGGATGGGCGACCCGTCGCCGGGCGTGAAGTCGACGCCCTCGTGCATGCGGCCCGAGCGCATGCCGAAGCCGTAGCTGATCGGCACGCCGACCGCGAAGGGCCACTGGATGGCCGCGGTCGGGTCGTTGACGAAGAAGTTCGAGGTGTTGCGGATGCCCGACGCGGCGGCGATCTCGGCCATCGTGACGGTGCCGTAGTTCTCGCTGCGGGTGAGGTCGGCGCTCTCGGTGCCGGCGGGTGCGACGTAGGCCTGGATGTCTTCTTCGTCGATGCCGGAGCTGACATCGCCGGCCAGCAGCGACGTGGTCGCGTCGGTGCCCTGCACGGCGGCGACGGCCTCGGCCGGAACGGTCATGCCGACCGCCATCAGGCCGACGATGCCCATCACGCCCACCGAGAACGACGTCGCGGCGATGCGCTTGAACGTCGTGCGCGTGCGCATGCGGGGCGGGGCCTGGTGCGCGGAGTCGCCGTCGGCGGCATCGGCTGCCTGCGGTGCCGTCTCGTCGTCGGCCGGCGCCGGGGGTGCGTCGGCCGGCTGCTGCACGGGAGTCTGGCCGGTGAAGGAGAAGAGCTTGGCCGCGGCCTCGAACTCGTCGACGTCGGATGCCGCGCGCGGCGTGTGCGGGCGGACGGGCTCGTCGACGATGGGCTCTTCGGCGGCCGGGATCGTGGCGGCGGGCTCGGGGGCGCTCACCGGCTCCGGCGCGGCGACCGGCTTCGACGCCGCCACGGGCTCGGGAGTGTCGACGACCGCTGCGGCCGGCTCCACCGGGACCGGTGCGACCGGCTCGGGGACGACGACCGGCTCGGGTTCGATGAGCTGGAAGGGCTCGACCGGCGCCTGAACGGCCTCGGGAAGGCTCGGTTCGGCCGTTTCGTGCACGACCGGAGCGACCCGGCTGCGACGCGAACGCAAGAGCGGAGGCTGCTCGGGCGCGACCACCTCGCGCGCGATCTCGACGACCGGCTGCGCCTCGGTGAGGGGCTCGACCTCGACCTCGTCGAGCGCCGGCACCGGCAGCACCGCCTGCTCACCGCTCGCGGGAGCGCGGCGCGCGCGGCGCGAGAGCACCGGGGGCGCAGGCTCGGGGACGACGGGCACAGCGGGAGCGGCCGGCTCCGCGGGAGTGACCGGCGCCGCGGCGGCGGGTGCCGGCGAGACGATCTCAGGGGCGACGACGGGGGCGGGCTCGACGTCGGGAACGTTCGATGCCACCGGGCCGGCGGGCGCGGCATCCATCTTCGTCTCGACCGGCGTCACGTGGGCCTCGCGACCCCAGACCACGGCCGGACGCGTGGGCACTTCGCCCGTCATCCGCCGCCGCAGCTGCGCACGCGACTCGCCCTGCTCGACCGGCGCCTGAACAGGCGTGGGAGCGGTGCGACTGCTTCGGCGCGTGCGCGCCGGCTCAGCCATGGGGGAGTCGAAAGGCAAAACGGAGACAGGCTCTCAGATCGAGGCGCTCGGGGGGAAAGCACCAGGTCGGACAGTCGGGCGAAATCACGCACTGCCGTTCGGGCGACAGTGGTAACGATCGGGTAAACCCTACCGGGGCACGGCTGGGAATGCCATGTACACGCCCATCCTGTGGAAAACGATCATCGCGGTGCCGTGCCGTTCGCAGAGGCGGCCGCGAAGAGCCGGTCGAACAGGGCCGGTCCGGCCGCGACGAACAGCCCGCTGCGCGCGCCGGGCGAGGGCGCCGGCCCGGCGACGACACCTCCGGCCTCCTGCACGAGGAGGGCGCCGGCGGCGTGGTCCCAGGGCGACAGTCCGCTCTCGAAGTAGCCGTCGAGGCGACCCGCGGCGACATAGGCGAGATCGAGGGATGCCGCGCCCATGCGCCGCAGATCGCGGGCGATCGGCATCACCCGCGCGACCCGCGCGAGGTCGCCCGCGTGCGTGGTGGGGTCATAGCCGAATCCCGTGCCGAGCAGCGCTCCGGCGGGCGTCGGCTCCGCGTTCACGGCCAGACGCCGACCGTCGAGCCAAGCGCCTTCGCCCCGCGCGGCGTGGAAGAGCTCGCCCATCGCGGGGGCGAACACCACCGCCGCCTGCGCCTCCCAGCGCCCAGGCGCCGGATCGCCGGTCACCGCCGCGATGCTCACCGCGTAGGTGGGGATTCCGAAGGCGTAGTTCACCGTGCCGTCGATGGGGTCGACCACCCACGTGATGCCGGTCGTGCCGTGCTCGGCGCCCGACTCCTCGCCGAGGAAGCCGTCTGCGGGCCGCAGCTCGGCGAGCCGCGCGCGGATGAGCGCCTCGACCTCGCGATCGGCCTCGGTGACGATGTCGGCGAGCGCGGACTTGGTGGCCGCGATCGCGACACCCTCGGTCCGGCGCCTGCGTGCGAGGTCACCGGCCTCGCGCGCGATCTCGATGGCGAGCGACTGCAGTTGCTGGGGTGTGGTCACCCGTCCACGCTAGCGGCGCCGCGCCCGGGTTATCTTGTGGGCATGACCGCCGCCGCTCCCCCCGCCGCCCACGACGTCGTGATCATCGGAGGCGGCCACAACGCCCTCGTCGCCGCGGCCTACCTCGCCCGTGCCGGGCGCAGCGTGGTCGTGCTCGAGCGCCTCGATCACGTCGGCGGCGCCGCCGTCTCGGAGCGGCCATGGGCCGGGGTGGATGCCCGCCTGTCGCGCTACTCGTACCTCGTGAGCCTCCTCCCCCGCCGCGTGATCGACGACCTCGGCCTGTCGGTGCGGCTGCGCCGCCGCCGCATCTCCTCGTACACGCCCGATCCCGGGGACCCCTCGCGCGGCATCCTCATCGACAACGGGGATGCCGCCGCCACCGCCGCCTCATTCCTGCGCACCACGGGCGATGCGTCTGAAGCCGCCCGGTTCGCGGCGTTCGGCGAACGACTCGCTCCGCTCGCGCAGGCGCTGTTCCCCACCGTGACGGAACCGCTCGCGCGGCGCGCGGAGGTGCGCATGCGGCTCGGCGACGACGCCCTGTGGCACGACGTCATCGAGGCGCCGCTGGGAGGGATGCTCCGCCGGGCCCTGCGCACCGACCTCGCTCGCGGCATCGCCCTCACCGACGGACTCATCGGCACCTTCGCGACCGCCGATGACGAGAGCCTGCGCCAGAACCGCTGCTTCCTCTATCACGTGATCGGCGGCGGCACCGGCGACTGGGACGTGCCGATCGGCGGCATGGGCCAGGTCACCGCAGAGCTCGAGCGCGCCGCGCGCGAGTCCGGCGCGGAGCTGCGCACGAGCGCCGAGGTGGCCTCGCTCTCCCCCGACGGCGAGGTCGCGCTCGTCGACGGATCGCGCGTGCACGCACGCGTGGTGCTGAGCGGTGTCGGGCCCGCCGTGCTCGACGGGCTGCTGTCGGCAGCCGGGGCGGCGGGTGCGGCATCCACTCCCCCGGCCGGCATCGGCGCCGACGCGGCGCCCGAGGGCGCGCAGGTGAAGGTGAACATGCTGCTGCGTCGGCTTCCGCGCCTGCGCGATGGCAGCGTGGCGCCGGAGGCGGCGTTCGCGGGCACCTTCCACATCAACGAGACGCTCACCCAGCTCGACCGCGCGCACGCGGAGGCCGCCGCGGGCGGCATCCCCGATCCGCTCCCGGCCGAGATCTACTGCCACTCGCTCACCGATCCATCGATCCTCGGGCCGGCGCTGCGCGCCGAGGGCGCCCAGACCCTCACCCTCTTCGGGCTGCAGACGCCGCATCGGCTGATGGCCGGAGCGGATCGGGATGCCGCGCGCGCCGCACTGCTCGAAGCGGCCCAGCGCTCGCTCGACGCCGTGCTCGCCGAGCCGCTCGCCGACTGCCTCTACGAGGCGCCGGACGGCACGCCGTGCATCGAGGCCCGCACGACCGCCGACCTCGAGGAGTCTCTCGGCATGGTCGCGGGCGACATCTTCCACGGGCCGCTCGCGTGGCCCTGGGCGGCAGACGACGAGCCGCTGGAGACCCCCGCGCAGCGCTGGGGCGTCGGCACGGCGCACGACCGCGTGCTGCTGTGCGGGTCGGGCGCACGCCGCGGCGGTGCGGTCAGCGGCATCGGCGGGCACAATGCGGCCATGGCCGCGCTGGAGCTGCTCGGCTGAGCGGACCGGGCGCTCGGGCTGCGGGCGCGGCGCGGGCGGTCTATGGGCGCCGGGAGCGTTGCGGGCGCGCGAGCGTTGCGGGCGCCGCCGGCCCTACGGGCGCCGGGAGCGTTGCGGGCACGCGAGCGTTGCGGGCGCCGCCGGCCTACGAGCGCGGGGGCAGCGGCGGGGGCGGCGGGTAGCCCTCGTAGCCCGAGGGAGGCTGCGGTGGCGCCGGCGCGGGCTGCGCGCGCTCCGGCTCAGGCGCAGGCGCGGGCGCCGGCTCGGCGGCGGGCGCGGCCTCCGGCTGCTGCGCGGCCGGGTCGGCGGCGGGCTGTTCAACGGCCGGCTCCGCGTAGGGCGCGGTCTCGGGCTGTTCCGCGGCCGGCTCGGCGGCGCGCACGCCCGGGTCGGTCTGCTCCGCCTCCCACGCCAGGCCCGCATCGGCCGGCGTCTCTTCGGCGGCGGGGAGCGGCATCCCGATCACCTGCGCCCCCTCCGAGGGGTAGCCGGTGTAGTACGCGCCCCAGTCCGGAGAGCCGTCGGGCATGATCGGCAGCGGCGTGACGCCGTCGTAGTACGTGGGCCACGGGAGCAGCTCCTGCTCGAGCGCCGTCTCGATCGCAGGCGCCGCGGCCGCCGTCTGCGCCCCGGGAGGCGGCCACGACGTGTAGTCCGGCGCAGGCACCGGCGCGGCCACGCGCTCCCGACGCGGAGCGAACAGCGCGTTCACGAGCGGGATCAGCGCGGTGCCGACCGCGGCGAGGATCGACACCGCCACCACGATGCGCCAGTAGATCTCGGCGAAGGTGAAGAACTCGCCGACCATGAGGGGCACGATCACCAGCGCGGCCAGGCCCACGACGAGGGCGATCGTGGCGATGGCCACGACCTGGGTGAACGGGGTCACGTAGCGCTGGAACGCCTTCGTGTACAGGCGCAGGTGCAGCAGCACGAGCTGCAGGATCAGCACGATGAGGAGGAACTGCACCGTGCGGGTGAAGCCGCTCCAGGGGAAGCGCTCGGGCATCCAGATCATGACCGCGCCGATGAGGAGCGCGATGATCCAGGAGGCCATGCTCGCGAGCGCGAACCAGCCGGGCCGGCGGGGTGCGAGATGCGCGTCGAGCAACGCGACGCCGGCGAAGCCGACCAGCAGCAGGATCGTGAGGAACGCACGCCCGACGATGCCGTTCTGGTTGCCCACGAGCACCCACACCACGCACACGAGCGCGGCGGCGATGAGCGCGCCGATCGCGACCCAGATCGCCGCGCGGAACAGCGGCGACGGGGCAGTCGAGTCGGCCGCGGGAGCCGGCGAGTACGGGTCGGGCACGGTCATGGCGATCCTCTCTCTCGCGGGGCGCGGCCCGCATGAGCCATCCTGGCACGGGCGCGGCCGATCCTTCCCAGGCCTCTCCATATCGTTCGCAGCTCGTGCCCCGCGCGGTGGCCACGCGCTTCGTCATGTCGGCGGGGTGAGGGAGAGTGGTCCCCATGACTGCGACCACGACCCTGCGGGCGCAGGCGCTCGATGCCCTGCGCTCCCTCGTCGGCTCCGACGGCGCGGACTTCCACGACGGACAGTTCGAAGCGATCGAGGCCCTCGTCGACGACCGGCGGCGAGCGCTCGTGGTGCAGCGCACGGGATGGGGCAAGTCGGCCGTGTACTTCGTCGCGACGCTGCTGCTGCGCCGACGCGGGGCGGGGCCCACCGTGCTGGTCTCGCCGCTGCTGGCGCTCATGCGCGACCAGATCGCGGCCGCGCGCCGGGCGGGAGTGCGCGCGGTGGCCATCAACTCGACCAACGCGCACGAGTGGGGCGAGGTGCTCGCGCAGCTCGAGCGCGACGAGGTCGACGTGCTGCTGGTGTCGCCCGAGCGGCTGAACAACCCGTCGTTCCGTGACGAGCAGCTGCCGCAGCTGGTCGCCCGGATCGGCCTGCTGGTCGTCGATGAGGCGCACTGCATCAGCGACTGGGGCCACGACTTCCGGCCGGACTACCGGCGGCTTCGCGACCTCATCGCGCGCACGCCCGCCGGGGTGCCCGTGCTCGCGACCACGGCGACCGCGAACAGCCGGGTCGTGGCGGATGTCGCCGAACAGCTCGGCGGACTGGAGCGGAGCGCGGACTCCGCCGAGGTGCTGGTCATCCGCGGGCCGCTCGCGCGCACCTCGCTGCGGCTCGGCGTGCTGCGGCTGAGCAGCGCCCCCAGCCGGCTGGCGTGGCTGATCAGCCACCTCGACGACCTCCCCGGGTCGGGCATCATCTACACGCTCACCGTCGCGGCCGCGAACGACACGGCGCGCCTCCTGCGCGATCGCGGATTCGACGTGCGCGCGTACACCGGTCAGACCGATCCCGATGAGCGGGAGGAGTCCGAGGCGCTGCTGAAGGACAACCGGGTGAAGGCCCTCGTGGCCACGAGCGCTCTCGGGATGGGCTTCGACAAACCCGACCTCGGCTTCATCGTGCATCTGGGCGCACCCTCGTCGCCGGTGTCGTACTACCAGCAGGTGGGGCGAGCCGGGCGCGCGACGGCGTCGGCCGACGTGCTCCTGCTCCCGGGCGTCGAAGACCGCGACATCTGGCACTACTTCGCCACGGCATCCATGCCCGACCGCGAGCGCGCCGAGCGCGTGCTCGCGGCCCTCTCTGCCTCGGCGAAGCCGGTGTCGACGCCCGCGCTCGAGGCCGTGGTCGACATCCGCCGCACGCCCCTGGAACTGCTGCTGAAGGTGCTCGACGTCGACGGGGCGGTCGCCCGCGTGCAGGGCGGATGGATCGCGACGGGTCAGCCGTGGACCTACGACGAGGACAGGTACCGCCGGATCGCCGCCGAGCGCATCGCCGAGCAGCAGCACATGCTCGACTACGAGCAGACCGAGGGTTGCCGGATGGAGTTCCTCCAGCGCTCCCTCGACGACGACACCGCGATCCCGTGCGGACGCTGCGACAACTGCGCGGGCCCATGGTTCCCGACCTCGATCCGCGAGGATGCGACGGATGCCGCGTCCGTCGCCCTCGATCGCGTCGGAGTTCCGCTCGAACCGCGCCGGCAGTGGCCGACGGGGGCCGACAAGCTGGGCGTGCCCGTGCGAGGCCGCATCCCCGCCGGCGAGCAGGCCGACGAGGGACGAGCCCTCGCGCGCCTGACCGACCTCGGCTGGGGAGGAACTCTGCGCACGCTGTTCGCCGCGGGCGCCCCGGATGCGCCGGTCGCCGCGAACGTGCTCTCCGCCTGCGTGCGCGTGCTGGCCGACTGGGGATGGGACGAGCGCCCGGTCGCCGTGGCCGCGATGCCCTCCCGCGGCCGACCGCTGCTCGTCGACACGCTCGCGCGGGGCATCGCCGAGATCGGGCGCATGCCCTTGCTCGGCACCCTCGATCTCGTCGACGGGGGGCCGACCGGCCGGCCCGGCGGCAACAGCGCCTTCCGGCTCGCGGGCGTCTGGGGCCGGATCAGTGCCGCGAACCTCGAGGTCCCGCAGGGTCCGGTGCTGCTGGTCGACGACCTCGTCGACAGCCGATGGACGCTGACGGTCGCGGCGCGCGAGCTGCGCGCCGCCGGCGCGACCCGCGTGCTGCCGTTCGCGCTCGCGATGCGCGGCTGACGCGTCGCGAATCCGGCCGGCGGAACGACGAAGGGGCCCCGCGTCGCGGAGCCCCTTCGTCGTTCGTTTTGTGGCGAGTGAGGGATTCGAACCCCCGAAGTCGAAGACGGCTGATTTACAGTCAGATCCCTTTGGCCACTTGGGTAACTCGCCAGTGCGCACCCGCCCAGCTTTTCCAGTCGACCGGAGGCGCGATCAACAATCCTACTCTGTCTTTCGGCATGCTCGAAATCGAGGCCGGATCACGTGCCGATCCGGTCGAGATCGAGGTCTGCGAGGGCCGACGGCAGGCGCAGCAGGGCGCCTTCGAACCGGCAGGTTGCCGCCGCGGCATCCATCGCCTCGGCCAGCACCGCGGACCAGCCGTCGGGGTTGGCCGGACGGTCGCGCATCCACCCCGCGAGGGTCGCCGCGAACGCCGCGTCGCCCGCGCCCATGGTGTCGACGACCCTGCCGGGCAGCGGCGAGATCGGCCGCGTCACGACCGACCCCGGTGTCTCGATCGCCGCGCCGCCGGCGCCGTATGTGGCGAGCACCGCACCCGCGCCGAGGTCGATGAGCCGTGCGCGCAGCGTGTCGAGCGGGGTGCCGTAGAGGAGGTCGGCGTCGTCTTCGCCGACCTTGACGATCGCCGCCTTCGGCACGAGTCCTTCGAAGCCGCGCACGAACGCCGCCTTGTCGCGCAGCATGCCGGTGCGCGGGTTCGGGTCGATCGCGTAGGGGGTGCGGGTCGCGGCGAGCGCCTCCCCCAGCTCGGCGGTCTGCTCGCCGTCGTCGAACGCTACGCAGCTGATGGCGACGACGTCCGCCGCGGCGAAGGCACCCCGCACGTCGTCGCCGTAGCGGATGCGCCGCTTCTGCGACGCCTCGTTGAAGTCGTAGGTCGGCTCGCCGGCCCCGCTGCGCGTGCTCACCGCCCGGGCGGTGCCGAGCGGTGACGGGGTCGCCAGCAGGGTGACGCCGAAGTCCGCGAGGTACGACCGGATGTGCGCTCCGGCATCGTCCTCCCCGACCATGGCCACGAGCGCGGTGCGCAGCCCTAGCCGCGCCATGCCCACGGCGACGTTCAGCGCGGCGCCGCCGACGAACTCGCGCACTCCCCCGTCGTCGCGCAGCTCGTCGATGAGCGCGTCGCCGACGACGACCGCACTGCCGGTCATCGCCGGGATCCCGCCGTCTCGAGCACGCGGGCGACGAACGCCTCGGTGCGGCGCTTCGTGCCGTCGATGCGCATGTCGACGCTGGCGCGCACCTCGTTGGGCGCGAGAGGCGCGGCCAGGCGCACGTTCTCGTGGCACGACAGGTCGGCGCAGATGTAGGTGCCGACCGTGTCGCCGTGCTCGCCGGCGTCGCCGGCCTTGCGCGCGCTGAACATCGACACCTGGTCGGCGGGCTGCGTGGTGTGGCAGAGGTTGCACATCGCCGATCGCACCCGCGGCGTGCCCTCGGCCGCGCGCATCACGATGCCGCGGGGCTCGCCGTCGATCTCGGCGATCATGTACCCGCGACCTCGTGTGCGGGGATCGCGCCAGGCGTAGAAGTCGAGATGATCCCAGTCCGCGAACAGGAAGTCCCCGGGCAGCGTCACCAGGCGCAGGTCATCGGCGGTCGCGTTCACGAACGATGAACGCACGTCGTCTTCGGTCAGGGGTCGCATGAAGCCTCCTCGCCGTCTCCGCCCAGTGTACGCACGGGCGGAGACGGCGGGCGCGGCATCCCGAGCCTGACGATCAGGGTGCGGCGGTCGCCTCGGATGACTGCTCGTCGAGCGACGTGGATGCCGAACCCGGCCTCTCGCGGATGAGGAACCCGAACCCGAAGGCGATCAAGAACATCAGCACGCCGTACACGGCGGCCGGGAGGCCGAGCTCGACGGAGCCGAGTACGGTCTGTGCGATCACGATCGCGAGGGTCGCGTTGTGGATGCCGATCTCGAATGACGACGCGATCGCCTGGCGCGTGCCCACGCGCAGCAGCCGCGGAACGAGGTAGCCGATCGACAGGCTGATGAGGCAGAACACCACGGTGATGAGCGAGAGCGTGGCGGCGTTCTCGACGAGCAGCGCCCAGTTGGAGGCCACGGCACCGGCGATCACGACGATGAGGATGATGACCGAGGCGATGCGCACCGGCTTGTCCATCGCGTCGGCGAAGCGCGGCTGGAAGCGCCGCACGAGCATGCCGAGCGCCACCGGAAGCAGCACGATCGCGAACACCTCGAGCGTCTTGGCCCACTGGAGCCCCAGCTGGTCGTCGAACGGGTTGAAGTAGAGGATCGCGAGATTCGTGATGACCGGCAGCGTGAACACGGCGATCACCGAGTTCACCGCAGTGAGCGAGATGTTGAGCGCCACGTCTCCCCGGAACAGGTGGCTGTAGAGGTTCGCCGTCGTGCCGCCCGGCGAGGCCGCGAGCATCATCATGCCCACGGCCAGCACGGGCGGCAGCTGGAACAGCAGCACGAGTCCGAAGCAGATCGCGGGGAGCACGATCAGCTGACACAGCAGTGCGATGATCACCGCCTTCGGCTGCTTGAGCACCCGGGAGAAGTCGCCGAGGGTGAGACTGAGGCCCAGACCGAACATGATGATGCCGAGGGCCACGGGAAGGCCGATGGTCGTCAACGCTGACATGGCACTCAGTGTGCACCACGCCGCGACCGGGCGTCAGGCGCCTGTGGATAACCCGGCGCCGTCCCAGCCGAGGCGCCGCGCTGCCCAGCGAGTGGCCGAGATCAGGTGATCTGCCGCACACAGGTCGATATGGCGCTGAAACAGCCTGCCTACGCCGGATCACCTGTTCTCAGCAAAGGGGCAGCGGCTGGCCGGCAGGCACCGCGCGGCGCCAGCGACGGCTGCGACGCTGCCGAGAACAGGTGATCTACCGCACACAGGACGATATGGCGCTGAAACAGCCTGCCTACGCCGGATCACCTGTTCTCAGCAAAGGGGCAGCGGCACCCGAGCGCTACGCCTCCACGACGCCGCGGGAGACCTCGTCGGCCGAGCTGGCCGCAGGCCACGCCGGCGCCTCCACCCCGGGCAGCGCCCAGGCCGCGAACACCGGCCCGTCGGCCGAGAGCAGCACCGCGCCGTCGGAGGCCACGGCGAGCGTGGCATCCCCGAACAGCGGCTCGGCAGCAGCGGCACCGTGCAGCGCACCCGGCGCCAGCTCGACGTCGACGTCGCCGCGGGCCGCGACGACGAGCACCGACTCGGAGGCCGCTTCCCGCACGAAGACGATCGCGTCATCGGAGACGTGCAGCCACCGCATGCCGCCGGTCTGCAGCGCCGGGTGCGCACGGCGCAGTCCCACGAGGTCGCGGTACAGCGCGAGGCGCTCGGCCACGGCCGGGTCGCCCTCGGTGCCCCACGGCATCGGGGTGCGGCTGGCCTCGCCGTCGACTCCGGTGAGGCCGAACTCGTCGCCCGCGAACATGACCGGAAGCCCCGGCAGCGCCATCGACAGCCCCACCGCGACCGGGATCGCGCCGGGGGCGGCGTTGGTGGCGAAGCGTCCGCTGTCGTGGCTGTCGAGCGCCTGCATGTTGCCCAGGCGCACGCGCCACGGGATGCCGGCGGTGAACCGCACCACCGCGTCGGCGAACTGTCGCGCGGTGTAGCGCGGGATGCCACCGATCGGCTGCCCGAAGAACCAGGGCTGGGTGACCTCCTCGCCCTCCCCGGTGAGGTACGGCTCGAATCGCGGCTCCGACAGCCACGCCCAGAGCGGACGTGTGAACGACGTGTACGTCATCGCCCCGTGCCAGCCGTCGCCCTGCAGGTCGCTGATCGCGTCGTTCGTCGACTCCCCCAGCAGGATCGCCTCCGGGTTGATCTCGAGCATCGTCTCGCGAAGCAGCTGCCGCACCTCGGCGTTGAGGTCGACATCGCCCAGGCGCCCCGTCATGTTCGCCACGTCGATGCGCCAGCCGTCGGTGGCGAACGGCGGCTTCAGCCACTTCGCGACGACCGAGTCCTCGCCCGAGATGAACCGCTCCCGCAGCGGCTCCGACTCCCAGTTGAACTTCGGCAGCGTCGGAGTTCCGAGCCACGACACGTACTCCGTGTTCGCGTCATCGGTGAAGTAGTAGTAGCTCTCCGTCTCGGCCCCGGGATTCCCGAGCGCCGCCTGGAACCACTCGTGCCGGTCGCCGGAGTGGTTGCTCGTGAGGTCGCCGATCACCCGGATGCCGCGGGCGTGCGCGGCCTCGATGAGCCGCACGTACGCCTCGTCGCCGCCCAGCAGCGGATCGACGCTGTCGAAGCTCGACGCGTCGTAGCGATGATTGGATGCCGCGGGGAACACGGGCGTGAGATACAGCAGGTTCACCCCCAGGCCGACGAGGTGGTCGAGCTTCTCGGTGATGCCGTCGAGGTCGCCGCCGTAGAACTGCTGCGAACGCCCGGGCATGACCGGATCGACAGGGTCGCCCCACTCCGCGGCGATCGCCCACTCGGGCGTCTCGTGCTGGTCGGCCTGCGCCGAGCGCGCGAACCGGTCGGGGAAGACCTGGTACATGACGGCATCCCCCATCCATGACGGCGGGGCGGGGTGGGCGACGAGGGCGAAGTCGTCGGCGTCGACGGTCTCGATGCGGTGGATGCCGGCCTGGTTCAGCCACTCCACCGTGCCGTCGACGTGCTGGAGAACCCAGCGGTAGCCGTGGCGGCGGTTGCGCACGGCGATCGGGGCCGCCCACCAGTCCCAGCCGTCGTGGGTGCCGACGTGACGGGCGACGGACCACTCCGGCTCGTGGTCGGGGTTGGAGCGGGTGCCGACGGCCGCGAGCGGGCCGTAGCCGGCGGGCACGCGCAGGCGCACGGTGACGATCTCGCCGAGCTCGGGAGCGTCGTTCGACACGTACAGCGGAGAGCCGTCGTGGTGAGGAAGCAGGGTGGTCATGGTCTGGCCTTTCGTGGAGACAAGGCGGCAGTGCCGCCGGATGCGACGTGGTTGCACGGCCGCGACCATGACAGAGCCCTTGAGTTGTTGTTCAGTTGTGCGTCTCGATGATGCCACGCGTCGCCGACATCGGCGCCGTCGCGGCAACGGTCAGGGGCGCGAGCCCACGTGGATCGCCACCGCGCTGCGCGGTTCGAGCTCGACCGTGACGGCGCCGTTCTCGACCGTGTAGGTCGCGCCGCGGCATCCACTCTCCTCGGCGGCCTCGCGGCCACCGCTGATGACGTCGCAGTACTCGCCGGCGGGCAGGCTCGTCGGGATCGACAGCTCCTGAGGGCCGGCGCCCACGTTCACCGCGACGACGCCACGGCCCTCGCGCTCGAAGCCGTAGGCGTCGCCCTCCTCGACACCCTGCAGGCGCGGCGCGTCGCCGACCTGGGCACGGAACTCGAGCATGCCGGCGATGGCGGGCCAGGACTGCACGCAGGTGCGGTGTCCGTCGGTGTAGGTCGCCGCCGGCTCCACCTCGGGCGCGCACGTCGCCGGCAGCACGCGGTTGCCCTGCGACGGCGCTCCGGCGTCGCGGTCGCTGAACGCGTAACCGGAGTACACGACGGGGGTGCCGTAGTCGTCGGCGAGCATGAGCGCATTCGCGATGACGTAGAGGTCCCCGTTGCGGTAGGTCACCTTCGCCTCGCCGCGCTCGGTGTCATGGTTGTCGACGAAAACGATCGCCGCATCGCTCGGCACGTGCAGGGGCCGGTCGCCCTCGAGCTCCGGATCGGTGAACACGCCGCTCTCCAGGGGCGGGGTGAGGTCGCGCGCGTAGGTGAACTCGAACACCTCGCCGAACGCGGTGTACTCCTCGGGCTGCACCGGCTCGCCGCCGCCGCGGATCACCTCGCTGAGCACCCGCGTGCCCGCGGGAAGCCCGGCGACGATCGCCGCGACGTCGTCGGCGGCCATGTGCTTGGCGGCGTCGATGCGGAAGCCGGCGACGCCGAGCGAGAGCAGATCGTCGAGGTAGGCCGCGATCGTGGCCTGCACCGTCGGGCTGGCGGTGTCGAGGTCGGCGAGGTTCACGAGTTCGCAGGTCTGCACCTGCTCGCGGGAATTGTAGTCCTCGATGTCGTCCTGCGAGGTCAGCCCGCAGTGGTGGAAGTCGTCGAACCCGTAGAGCCCCGGGTACTCGTAGTGGTCGTACGTGGACCCCGCGACGCCGATGCCCGCGGCATCCTGACCCGTCATGTGGTTGACGACGGCGTCGGCGATGATCTCGACGCCCACCGCATCGCAACGCTCCACCATCTCGGCGAACTCCTCGCGGGTGCCCAGGCGCGACTCCACGAGGTAGCTCACCGGCTGGTACGAAGTCCACCATTGCTCCCCCGCGATGTGCTCGTTCGGGGGCGAGGTGAGCACCCAGGCGAAGCCGTTCGGGGCGAGGGTGGTCTCGCACTCCTCGGCGATCGAGTTCCAGGGCAGCTGGAAGAGTTGGATGCCGGCATCCGGCGCCACCGGTTCCGGGCGCCCGGCGCGGAGCAGCCGGCCAGCGCGGTCGCGAGCGTCGCGGCGAGGAACGCCGCTGCTCCGGCCGACAGGCGTCGTCGGCCGGAGCGCGCGTGGCGAAGCATCCCCTACTTCACGCTTCCCGCGGTGAGACCGCCGACGATGTAGCGCTGCAGCGCGAGGAACAGGCCCACCGGCAGGATCGCAGCGAGCACGGCGCCCGCGGCGAAGATGCTCCAGTTCTGCGAGAACTCGTCGGAGATGTACTTGTAGAGGCCGACCGCGAGGGTCTGCTTCTCGGGGTCGATGAGGATGATGCTCGCCAGCACGAACTCGCTCGAGGTGCCGATGAACGACAGGAGCCCCACGACCGCGAGGATCGGGGCGACCAGGCGCAGGATGATCGTGAAGAAGATGCGCGCGTGGCCGGCGCCGTCGATCTTGGCCGCCTCGTCGATCGACGAGGGCACGGTGTTGAAGAACCCGTACATGAGGTAGGTGTTCACCCCGAGCGCACCGCCGAGGTAGACCATGATGAGGCCGATCTGGCTGTTCAGGCCGATCGCCGGGAAGATGTCGCCGATCGCCACCATGAGCAGGAAGATCGCGACCATCGCCAGCATCTGCGGGAACATCTGCACGACCAGCAGGGTCGTCAGGCCGAACCGCCTGCCGGTGAACCGCATGCGCGAGAACGAGTACGCGGCGAGCGCGCCGAGGATCACCGTGCCCGCGGCGGTCACGAGGCCGATGACCAGCGTGTTGACGTACCACGCGGCGTACGGCTGGCGCGGCGACGAGAACAGGTCGACGTAGCTCTCGAAGCTGAAGTTCTGGAACAGGCCGTTCGCCGTGAGCAGCGTTCCCCCGGGGTTCAGCGATGCCGACAGCACGTACAGCAGCGGGAAGATCGCGAAGGCGCCCGCGGCGAGGCCGATGAGGTGGCGCCAGCCCGTCTCGCGGAAGTACCGCTTGAAGGGACGACGGGGCTCCTGGCCCTCGCCGCGCACGCCGCCGTCGTCGTGGGTGTCGGTGTTGTCGAAGCCGGCGATCGGCGCACGTGTGGCGATCGCCGCCTCGGCCCGGCCGACCTGGCCGCCGAAGCTCTCGCGGGTCGAGGTCTCGTCTGAGTCGTGGATGTTGCTCATGTCAGTTCAGCTCCTCGAGGGCCTTGGTGCGTCGGAAGGCGATGATCGAGATCGTCGCGACGAGGATGAAGATGATGATCGAGAAGGCGCTCGCCAGGCCGTAGTCCGCCGTCGATCCGACGAAGGCGACCTTGTAGACCATCGAGATGAGGATGTCGGTGGCACCGACGTTGACGCCGGCCGTGGCATCCCGCGGTCCGCCGCCGGTGAGCATGTAGATGAGTGTGAAGTTGTTGAAGTTGTAGGCGAAGGATGCGATCAGCAGCGGCGCGACGGCCACGAACAGCAGCGGCAGCTTGATGCTGCGGAACACCTGCCATGCGGTTGCGCCGTCGACGCGGGCCGCCTCCTGCAGCTCGTCGGGAATCGACTGGAGGGCGCCCGTGCAGATGAGGAACATGTAGGGGAAGCCCAGCCACAGGTTCACGAGCAGGATGCTGAACTTCGCCAGCCACTCGTTCGTGAGCCACGGGATGTCGGCGCCGCCGAAGAGCACGACGTTGATGAAGCCGAACTCCTGGTTCATCATTCCGGCCCACACCAGCGCCGAGAGGAACCCGGGGAAGGCGTACGGGAGGATCATCACCAGCCGGTAGTACTTCTTCGACTTCATGCGGGGATCGTTGAAGACGATCGCGAGGAACAGGCCCATCACGAAGGTCGTGAACACCGACAGGAATGCGAAGACGAACGTCCAGATGAGCACCGCGAAGAAGGGTGCGCGGATGGATTCCTCGGAGAAGGCGCGGATGAAGTTGTCGAATCCGACCCAGATCTGCCAGCCGGGGCGCAGCTCGGTGCCGTCATCGGCGACGAAGGCGCCGGTGCCGATGTCGCTGTAGACGACGCCGGTGCGGGTGTCGGTCATGGTGTCGGCCTGCTCGTCGTAGACGAGGTTGGAGAGGTAGACGTAGGCCGACGAGCCGTCGGGGGTGCGGAGGGCCCCGTCGTTGGGGTCGTCGGTCAGCGGCACCGCCATGTCGGCGATGACCTGCTGGTTCGCGACGATGTCCGCGAAGCTGAGGGTGTTGTGGGCGGGAAGGCCCACGGCCTTGCCGCCGTCCATGTCGGCGTTGTCGACCGGCTCGAGCGGGCGCTCGTCGCCGCCGATGGAGACATCGCCGTCGGGGTCGGTGACCAGGAACGAGAACTCGCCGAGCTGCTCGACGATCGTGAGCCCGTAGGCGGGCGAGTCGGGCACGCGCTCCTGCGCCGACAGCAGCAGCGAGTTGACCGCGCTGTCCTTGTCGCTGTTGTGCCCGGTGCCGTAGTTCGTGAACGCGACGTAGCCCGTGTAGAGCGCGGCGAACACCTGGAAGACGAAGAGGAAGATCAGGCCCGGGATCAGGTACTTGGCGGGCAGGTGTCCGCGGCTGAAGTAGATCCAGTTGGCGAAGGCGGTGACCGCGACCACGATGCCGGCGGCGACCCACTGCTCGCTCTGGAGCAGCACGAGCACGCTGTAGACCGCGATGGCGTCGATGATGCCGAGGGCGATCACCTTGACGAGGAGGACCTTCCATCCTCCTGACGCGGCTTCCGCCATGCGCGCTGCGCTGGCCGAGCGCTTCGCGCGGGTCTTTTCGGCCGCGGTGCTCTCGCGGTCCTGAGTGGTCGGTGTCGTCATCACGATCCCCTGGTTTGGAGCGAACGGGAGATGACGACGGGGCGACACCCTGAGCGGATGCCGCCCCGTCGTCGATCGAGACTTACTCGATGGCGCCCTGGACGTCGGTGGCCATCTTGGTCCACAGCTCGGCGGGGTCACCACCGTTGATGATGGCGGCCTCGGTCACGCCCCAGAACTGCCACACCGAACCCATCTCGGGGATCGAGGGCATCGGCACGGCGTTCGCGCCGACCTCGCCGAAGCCGGCGACGATCGGGTCGCTCGCGACAGCGGCGTCGAACGCGGCGGTCAGAGCCGGTGCACGGCCACCCACCTCGTAGAGAGCGGTCTGCACCTCTTCGGAGCCGAGGTAGTTCACGAGGAACTCGTTGGCGGCGAGACGGTTCTCGCTCTCCGAGGAGAGGAAGAAGCCCTGCACACCCGCGAACGGCTGGGCGTCGCCGCCACCGGCCGAGGGGATCGGGTCGACGGCGAGGTTGATGCCGGCGGCCTCCGCGTCCGGCACGTTCCACGGGCCGGTGAGGAAGTACGGCGACTTGCCGGTGTTGAAGTTCTCCTTGGCGAGGTCGCCGGTGATGTTCGTGTTGAGGATGCCGGCAGCACCCTGCTCGCCGAGCCACGTGGCGAACTCCTGGCCGCCCTCGTTGCCGATCTGCAGGTCGTCGGCGTTGTAGCTGCCGTCTTCGTTGTTGCCGAAGACCGGAGCGCCGAACGACGTCTGGAACGGGTACAGGTGGTACGGGTCGGCAGCCTCGGGGTCAAGGCCCACGAGGAACTCGTAGTCGACGCCGGCGGCGGCACCCTTGGCGATCATGTCGTCGTAGTCGGTGGCGACCTCCGACACGAGGTCCGTGTTGCGCAGCAGCGCGATGTTCTCGATCGCGTAGGGGACGGCGTAGGTCTGGCCGTCGTAGGCCCAGGCCTCGACCGCGACCTCTTCGAAGTCGCCGGCCTTGTCGCCGAGCTCGACCGGAGCGACCACGCCGTTCTCGACGAGCACGCCGAGCCAGTCGTGCGCGCCCACGGCGACGTCGGGGCCTTCACCGGTAGGAACCTGCTGGACGAACTGGTCGCGGATCTCGCCGAATTCCTTCTGGACGAGGTTGACCTCGACGCCGGTGGTCTCGGTGAAGTCTGCGGCGGCCTCTTCGAGGACGCCCGCGCGGTCGGCGTCGACCCAGACCGTGATCTCGCCCGAGAAGTCCGCTGCGGGGCCTTCGGTGTCATCGCTCGAGCCGCCGCTGGCGCAGCCGGCGAGGGCGAGGGTGGAAACAGCGGCGATCGCGCCGAAAGCGACGATGCTCCTCTTGTTCACCTTCATTGGTGTGTGCCTCTCTTGTGCTGATGGTCCCGGCCTTGGAGCTGGGGAGCACCCGAAGACCGTTCTTCGCGCTCACAGGACTGCAAGCGCTTACAGTTCTACCTCACCCGCGCATATAACGCAATCGCAGGCTTCTGAAGCGATATCAGGCCGTGATCTTGATCGCATCTGTAATCGCTTGCAGGAACCGCGCAAGAACGCGATGCACGCCGCCCCGCCGGCATCCACCTGCCGGACTAAACTTCCTCGCATGGCAGATTCCTCGTTCGACATCGTCAGCAAGATCGACCGCCAGGAGGCCGACAACGCGCTCAACCAGGCGCGCAAAGAGGTCGAGCAGCGCTACGACTTCAAGGGCACCGACGCCTCGATCGCGTGGAGCGGCGAGGCCATCCTGATCAAGGCGAACTCCGAGGAGCGCGCCAAGGCCGTGCTCGACGTCTTCCAGACCAAGCTCATCAAGCGCGGCATCTCGCTGAAGAGCCTCGAGTCGGGCGAGCCGCAGCAGAGCGGCAAGGAGGTGCGCATCACCTCCACCCTCAAGGAGGGCATCTCGCAGGAGAACGCGAAGAAGATCGGCAAGATCATCCGCGACGAGGGCCCCAAGTCGGTGAAGTCGCAGATCCAGGGCGACGAGCTGCGCGTGCAGTCGAAGTCGCGCGACGACCTGCAGGAAGTCCAGCGGCTGCTGAAGGCCGCGGACCTCGACGTCGACCTGCAGTTCGTCAACTACCGGTAGCACAAGCCCTCTGATCAGGGTTTTATTGGTTTCAGTCCGCAGGGAGTCCGCAAGAGTCCGCAGAGTCGGGTTGCCGGGAATCATCCCGCCTTGTCCTTCTTCTGGGGACCGCGTCAGGCGGGAAGGGTTGAGGCGATGGCGGACCAACTCGGAGTTGGTTGACCCTGCCGATTCCCCATCCTCCCGTGTTGGTTTCAGACCACTGCAAAGCTAATGGCGTGGCTGGCGGCTCGGGTGACGAAAAACTGGATCGTCGGGTCGATGAAATCGACCGTACTGAACGGCGACTTTCTCGCAATTCGGGAGTCCGAAGTCGATCGACTGCTCATCTACGCCGCAGCGGCAGGCGCCGCAATTACCCGGGACGATGCCATCATCGACCGCTTGGGTCCCCACTGACGTGCGCCTGACCTGCGCCATGGCTCCCCACTCCCCGGCATGTCGTCGGAGTACTTGTTTCGACAGTCGCCCTCGGGTCAGGGTCGAAGTGCAGACTGAACAACCACACTCACGACAACGCGACCGACCTCGCCGCCAAGAGTTGACTCAGGCGAATCCGACCGCGCGGCCAGGTTCGCCCAAGTGGTTGCCGCACCCGAGAAGAATGCCTCCCGACGTAACGCCCCGAAGAGTCCTGCACTTCGAGGGATCCAGGGGCGACACTATCGGCTGCGGTACAGCTCCGCCGGCCTCCCCCGACCTGCGCGGGAGAACTCCCCCGTCGACTCGAGTCCGTCGAGCATCGAGCGGCGGAATGTGTCGGGCAGCAGCCGCTCCCCCAGCACGGCCTCGTGCAGCTCGCGCAGTTCGCGCATCGTGAAGGGCTCGTCCAGCAGACGCGCCGGGTCGGGCATCCGGGTGTAGTCGGCGCGGAGCGCGGCGACGGCGAAAGCGACGATGTCGTCGTGGTCGTACTTGAGGTGGGGCAGGTCGCCAAGCGGCACGAGGCGGGTGCGGTCGGACGCTGCGAGCCTGTCGGCGCGCGCCACGTCGAGGTGGGCGACGCTCACCACGCGGCCGCGGTCGTCGCGATCGACGGCGTCGAACACGTGCAGCTGACGTGGACGTATCCCGTCGACGCCAGCCTTCTCACGGAGGGAGCGGAGCACGGCCTCCGCGAGAGTCTCTCCGTCGTGGAGGAAGCTTCCCGGCAGCCGCCATTCCTCGGCCCCGCCGCGCACGGCGTCGTTCGTCAGGGTCAGCAGGACGCAGAGCTGGCCATCCGTGACGGTGAGCAGCGCGGTGTCGACGGCGACAGACGGCCGCGGATACTCCTCGAGCGTGCGACCGCGGCTGTCTCGGTAGGGGCCATCAGCCACGGAGATATCCGCTCGCTTCGGCACCAGGGCCGTTCATTCCGTCGACCCGTAGACTGCCGGCGCTCCGAATCGGAACGCCGCGCTCGCGCTGATCTCCGTGTGGCTGGGCCAGCCGAGCCCGAGCAACGCGAGCGCGTGTTCGTACTTCTTCCGTAGCTCTTCGCGCTTCTCCGGGTCGAGCTGCGCCACGCGCGCAGGTTCGGTGTTGTGGGTGATGTCAGCGAACTTCACCGCTTTCGCGGCCGGATGCGCCGCGATCCGGTGGTAGTAGTCGTCGCCGCCTCCACCTTCGGGGCGGGTGAGAAGCTCGACCACTTCGATGATCTCGGGGTGGATGTCGGCCAGCAGCAGGCGGTCGGCCGTCACGTCGGTGTCTTCGATCACGTCGTGCAACCACGCGGCGCAGTGTTCGACTGTCTGGGCGATCGGGTCGAAGTGCAGGCTGACCGCGGCCGGGTGATGGATGTAGTCGACGCCGAGCTTGTCGACCTGGCCGGTGTGCGCGGCGACAGCGATCGCTTGGGACCGGGCGGCCTGCAGCATCCGCTCGTGATCTGTGAATTCCGCGATTGGGCGGGTGATGGTTGTCATGCGGGCTCCTTACGCTCGGGCGAGCAGGTAATCAGTGACGGCCTTCCAGTCAGGGAACTCGTCGCTGCCGAAGTGCACGAACTCACCCTGGAAGCCATCGGCACCGTTCTTGTCATGCCTGTCGTCGACGAGGAAGTCACCGCGGTTGAGGTCTTTGTGGTGCGACAGGATCAGCCGCTTGTACGCGGGCGAGCCCTCGTCGAGGCCGAGGTGGAGGTGCACCCACTCGATCTTGTGCTGCCAGGCCGAGGGGTTGTTCCACGGCGCGGTCGACAGGATGTAGGTGTCGAACTCCTTCGCGAGAGTGCGGAACGACTCGATGGCGTCCTTCACCGGAGGCATCACGGCGAAGATCCCGGGGATCTCGTCGGCGCGCTTCTCGTAGGCCGCAAGGATCGCGGGGTCGATACCCTTCAGCTTCGCCGCGAAGTCGACGAGGGTGTTGTCCATGTCGATGTACAGGATCTTCTTGGTCTTGCTCACGTTCTCCCCTTCGGTCATGCTTTGATCGCTTGCAGTTCGAAGCCCTCAGGCAGCCCGCCGCGCAGCCACGACCACATGATCGCACCGACCTCACCGGTCGTGCGGATCACATCCGGCCGCGCGTAGAGCGCCATCAGGTGCCCGTTGCGGCGCACTTCGCGACGACGCGGCGGCAGCCAGCGACGCGTACCGGCGCGGGTCACGCGGCGGGCGAAGCAGTCGGGGCCCGGGATGCCGTTGACTTCGACGATCCAGCCGCCTTCGACGCGCAGGCACTGCGCCCACGTCCACCCATGCGTGCGGCGCGCGACCGCCCACTCCCCGATGTCGGCGAGGGTCGCAACCTTTCTCGCCAGCTGATCGGCGCCGCCGATCGCGTTCTCAGGGTGGCCGAATGGGCACCACATCACGGGGGCACTCGGCTTCGCCGATGTGCGCACCCATTCCTCGATCTCTTCGACCAGGCCGGTCTCGGGCGGCGCGACAGTCGAGTCGTCGACAGTGGGCATCAACTCGATCCTCGGCGCCGCCTCGGGCGCAATTCGGGGCAGCCATCTCGTGCTCATCACGTCATCTCCTTCTTTCAGTTCTATTTTACGCAATCTTGCGTTAATTCGCAATTGTTGAGATACTGGTTATGGATGATTAGCGCGCACGTGCGTGAAATCCGGAAGGAGTGTCGATGGCTGGGGTGGATGAGGTGGTGACGGTCTATCGCGAGTGCCCGTGGCGGGAGAAGCACGGCGCCGACTGGGACGACTGCGGGAGCGAGGAGTCACGCAAAGTCGACGCGTTGCTGACCGACGACATCGTGCTGAGACGCGCGGATCGCGCGCGCATCGCCGCTTTCCGAGCGTTCGCGGAACGCGGCCTGCCGCCGCAGTCACTCTCTCCGAGCACGATGCCTGTGCGTCTAACGGACGGCCCGATGCCCTGGGCCTTCTACGAGTCGCTCCCGTGCGCCGACGACTCCTTCGTCGGCATCACGCTGCGCGTCCCACTCGAAGGCCGAGACCGCGAAAGCAGCCGCCTCGAGCTCTGCGACTACGCCATCTACGCTTGCGTGTCCGATGCCCCGGTGCGCGGAGCCTGGCGCTTCCACTTCGCCGGGATCGAACCGGCGAAGACCCAACTGGACGCCCTCTTCGGAAGCGCAAATGGAGATGGATGAGATGCAGCGCGACGGCAGAGCGTGTCGGTCCAGGTTTTGAACGCGCCGAGCCTCTCGACGCCACTGCCCGCTGCCCCTGTCGGAGCTTGCGGCTATCGTGGGGTCGGCCGCTTCTGGAAGGAGCACATGATCGAGCCCGACACCCTCGCCGAAGGCGCGATCTGCCCGGACTGCGGCACCCCGGATCCCTGGCAGATCGCATACGGCCTGTTCAGCGACCCCCCACCGGCCGGGGTCATCGCGGGGGGATGCGTCATCGAGCCAGGAGCCACCGCGTGGCGCTGCTCATCGTGCCACCTGCAGTGGGGGTCTGTCCGAGGTCAACCAACCAGCTCTGACCGCGCACGTGCGGCTCGCGGACGCCACGTCGACCTCACCCGTGATCGTGCACGCGCCACATGGGGGAACAGTCATCCCCCGACGCCACCGCAGCGCGTTCACGATCGATGACGACGAACTCACCACGGAGATCGGCGCGCTCACCGACCATCAGACCGACACGATCGCGTCCGGGATCCGCGGAGTCAGCCGCGTGATCAACCGACTCTCGAGATTTGTGGTCGATGTGGAACGGTTCGACGATGACTCCGAGGAGATGAACGCGGTCGGCATGGGAGTGCTCTATACGCACGGAACCCGCCGGCAGTCGATCCGCGACTCCGCCCGAATCTCCGCCCCCGAACTGTCACAGTTCTACCGAGCCTACGCGGCCACCGTGGAGCGCCTGACCGCGAACGCGCTCGCCTCCCACCGACGGGCGCTCATCATCGACATCCATTCGTTCCCCCGCGATCCGCTCCCCTACGAGTTGCATCGCGACCAGCGACGCCCCCAACTCTGCCTCGGCTACGACCCCTTCCATGCCACATCCGCGCTCCGCGACGCCGTAAACGAAGCATTCAGCGGGTGGGAGATCATCGCGAACGAGCCGTTCCAGGGGGCATACGTGCCGCTGGCGTTCTACCGGACAGAGCCGCGGGCGCAAGCCGTGATGCTGGAGATCCGGCGGGACATGATCGCCTCCGCCGCGGCCATCGCCGACATCCGGTCCCGCGTGCAGTCCCTCGCGAGTGCCTTCTAGGGTCGGGACATGCGCCTCACAGTCGCGACCTGGAACATCCATGCACTGCGTGGGGCGAGCGCCGAACGACTGCGACGGATCGTCGCCGCCCTCGATGCCCACGCCCCCGACATCCTCGTCCTTCAGGAGGTCTCGTCGCGGGCGCAGACGGTCGACACGCTCCGTGATGAGCTGGCGACTGCCGGGTACGGATACTTCAGCTTCAGCGGACCCCGCGTCCGGCGCGATGCCCGCGACAAGGCATACGGCAACGTCCTCGCGACGCGGTGGCCTATCGAATCGCTGGCCTGGCCTGCCGCCGCCACCTGGCCGCAGCTGCTTGTCGCCGGATCGATCGCAACACCGCAATGGCCCGTAACCGTCGTCGGCGCCCACATCCCGAATGGTTCGGGAAACGGCTGGGAGAAGGTCTACGCCCTCGAGTCCCTGGCAGAGGGCTTGGCGGCGCTATCGGGCGCTCGCATCCTCGCCGGCGACTTCAACGAACCCCGATCCTTCGAGCCCGCGCTCACGTCATTCGGCGCAACCGACACCGGCCACACCGACGGCGAGTTCACCGATCTGTTCGACATCACCCACCCACGCGCGAGGTGGCAGTCCGCGGTTGACTCGGTGCTTCACCCCGATCCCACGCGCAACGCCTGGGGAGGCCGGTTCGCCGCGCTCGACGCGGGCGTCGCGCTCGAACCCACGCATCTTGTCCGCGGCAAGCAGAAGAGATGGTTCGATCACATCCTCGTCGCGGGCGATGGGCTGACCGTGACAGATGCAGCCTACGACCATGCGGTACGCGAGGGCGCAGTTCGGTTGAGTGACCACTCCCTGGTCACCGCGACGGTGGAGCTCGCCTGACGTGTTCCTTGCGGGCGGCGCGCGCAGGTTACGTGACCGGTACAGCCCGCCCCCCACGTCCAGTCGGGTCAAGGAACACAAGCTGCGCTGCCGGTCGCTCACCTGTCGCAGCCTCAAGCGCGCGCACATAGGCGTCGAGCTGGGGCTTGTAGTACAGGGCCCGCTCGGCGAGCGCGGCGGCATCCTTCACCGCGTCCGTCTTCTAGTCGACAGGGTGTCGTGGTGGTGTCGTGGTGGTGTCGCGGAGGTCGCCGGTCGTCGTCTCAGGAGAACAAGTTGAGCACCTCTACGGCGAGTCGCTCTGTGCGCTCGTGGATGTCGGCGAGGACCCAGCCGTCTCGATCACGAAGATCTGCGTTCAGCCAGAGCCCGTTGCGGTAGCCGATGGCCCTGCCCTTCTGATCCTCGCGATCCCGCTTCTCGGAGAATGTCCGATTGCTCAGCGTGCTGTTGTATCGCGTGATGGTCAGGTTCCCCAGACGGTGGACGTCGCTTTCCTGCGCAGCCGTGGCCGCCTCGCTGCCCCCCATCATCTCCACCCAACCCTCCGGCAGGTTCGCTCCCTGCGGGAAGATGTGCTCGATCGTCCAGACGAAGTGTCCGCGCTCCCATTCCCATAGGTCCCTCTGCGACTCAGAAGTCATTCGCTCTTCTTCGAGGGCTGTGAGCACGAACCGCGCAACGTCAGAGTTGACGTTGTAGATCGGCCCTCGCAGCGCCTCCCGGAAAGTTTCATCAGAGACAGACACTTCGACGAGGCGCCTCCGAATCTCACCGACGACGCCATCCGCCGCGAGCCCATTCAGCGACTCGATCACAGTCATGAAGAGCTTGGGAAGCGTGTAGGTAGCGGGAAGGCCAGACAGGTTACGACGGACGAAGAAGCTCGTAAGGTGTCCGATCACACGATTCAGGTGAGTCTCATCGATCCTCAGCTCTTCCGCATGGACCATGAGCCAGAGAATCAAGACGTAGGACGGCACGCCCTGCGCCCGCATGAGCCGATTCAGAGCAACGTCCAGAGAAGTCGAGCGATCTGCCCCCCGCACGCAGGCGATGCGCCCATACAACTCGCTCGCGCCAACAAGCCTTTCGATCACGCCGGTGAAATCGTCAGCGAGCAGACGCTCATAGATGCGAATCAGGCGGGCTTTCGTTGCAACCGGCGCGTTCTCGACAAGCGGGAGCTCGCCTCGAAATGCGTTGTAGTAGTGGCGCAAGAACCGCTCATGCATTGCATAGTCATCTCCGAGGTTCGCGAGCATAGCGTTCCAACGGTCGAACGCTTCGTCCACGCTCATTACGGACCGACGCTCGGACTCCGCGAGGAGATGGTTCTTGATCAGATCAACGGGGGTGAGTGCCATGCCGCGGTTGTTGAGTGACTCGAACAGCACGAAGGCGTCAGCGTGGCTCGCCACCTCGATCTTCACCATCACTGCCTGCAAGACAGACTCGAGTATTCGATTGGCTGCGACCGCAAGCGCAACCTCCTCGGTCTCGGCCAAAGACTCGATCGCATCACGGAAATACTGATAGCACTTCGAGATTCGCCGCGAGGGATAGTAGGGGCGAACGTCCGCCTTGATGTCCGTGAGGCCGGCGCGATTGAGCGCGGTCGAGTAGTCGGCGAGATTATGCCCTTGAACCTGCGGGATGACGCGAAGCTCTTGGTCGTTCTTGCGCACGAGCCTGTGGCGCAGATTGAGCCGATTCAGCGTGGTCTCGTCATCGGGGTTGGAATCCTCGGCGAGACAGCTGTATACGGCGGCGAGCAGGATTGTCAGCGTCGTCATCCGCTGCTGACCATCAATGAGCTCCAGCACGATCTTGCTTGAAGCGTCCTTCGTCTGGTTGAGGGTGATGATCGTGCCCAGAAAGTGTGATCCATCCGCCTCAACGAGATCCTCGAAGAGGTCCTCCCATTGGGGGCGCTGCCATGAGTACTCGCGCTGATACTTCGGAACCCGGTACTGCACCTTGTCCTCGTTGTTCAGGAGAACGTGCACCGGATACTGCTGGGCGGAGTTGATCACATCGAGAGCGTATTTCGAGGTGACCTAACGGAGCAATTTCGGCGCACTCATTCGACGTCGCGCCATCGGCTGGAGTCGCCCGCGCGACGAGCACGCCTATCCCATCAGCCGCTCAAGGTACACCTCGGCTGCGCCGCGCGAGAGCTGGTTGTGCCATTTCTGGTTGGAGTAGGTACGAAGGCAGGAACTGCAGCTCGTCTCCGGTCCGCACTCGCAGGTCGCGGCGATCTCCAACGCGCGTCGCAGGACTGACTCCATATTCTCGGCAATCAATGCGGCATAACCCGCACCGCCCGGAACAGTGTCCATAAGGACGAGCTCCGGCATTCCGTGCGCGAGTCCTCCCGTCACGGAGCCATCGACATTGTCGCGCGCGATCTGCAACGACTCACTGACCCCTTGGAGAACCGAGTACAGCACCGAGTAAGCCATCGCGTGTCGCTCCGCGACCGTAGCCCCGGACCAGGGAACGCCGAGTGACATCCGGACGACGTCCGTCTCGTACCTATGCCCGAGGGTCCAGGGATGGAAGTGACCCCCACACGGTTTCTGGGTTCGCACATTGACATGGGACTTCGGCGCCTCGCCAATCCCCGTGACGCCGGCACCGCACCACTCGCACAGGCGGTACCCGAGCTCGCCCGGCCCAAGGTTCAATCGCACCAGGCGCGCGCGTTCCTGGACCTCGCACTCGACAGGTGAACCTCCGAAGGTCAGAGTTCTCTTGGACGTGCTCTTTCCAGGTTCAGCCACGTGAGTTTCGCCCCGCCAGCTCGTCCTCGGGGGCGCGTCCCCAGGCTTCCCCGGCGTCGGAGCCGTGATGAAGCCGAACCGCGGTTCCATGTACTTCCGCCGCGCTCCATCGGGCGCGGTAGCGCAGTCAGGGCAGGCGCCGATGTCCTCGCCGAGCTTCTCCCAGTAGCGACCGCAGTTGTCGCATGTCGCGAAGAAGAACGGCTGCCACTCTCGGTTGTGGCGGGTAGCAACTCCTGCCGATGTCCACAGCTGCCCGCCTGCGATGATGGCAGCGCCGGGTGCGTATTCGAAGATCGCCTGCGAGAGGTCGCGGGTGAGATCGAGATCTGACGCCGAGCCCGGCGCGCCGAGCGGCGGCTTCATCTCGACAGTATCGACGGGGAACCCGTACTTCGGAATCAGATTGTGGTTAGCGAGGTAGCCCAGAAGAGCAGCGCTGCGGATCGTGTCGAGGATGCGGCCGTAGCGATCTCCGAGGAACCCTTTGCGCGCCTGATAGGCGGCGAGAGACTCGTCCTCGTAGAACTTTGTCTCGTCGCGGTGTTCCTGCTGAACCGCAGCAAGGAGGTCTCGGAGCTCCGCGGACCAGCCGTCCCAACGGGTGAGATCGGTGCCACGAATCGACACGGGCAATACCCGTTCGATGGAGGCCACCAGCTCAACATCGGGCCGTTCCACGAACGCGGCGAAGAGCTCCGCGCCTGTTGGTTGACCGGGCGCACTGTCAAAGAAGTCACCGACGGTTCGATAGATGGTCCCGGCGTGGGCGAGCTGGTCGCGGAAGAATCGTGCGAGCGCAATCGAGTAGATATGACGCTCCGCAATGCGGTCGTTGTCGATGGGCACCACGGGGGGCCGCACCGCACCACTGATCATCTGCTCGGGGCGCGCGAACGCGGCCAGGTCATGCGGTCGCCGTTGTGCGTAGGTCACCGCGAGCGCAGCGTTGTCCGAGCGTCTTCCGGCTCGGCCAGCGCGCTGAACATAGTTCGAAACCGTCGGCGGAACGTTCCTCAGCACGACGGACTGTAGCTCGCCCACATCGACGCCCAATTCAAACGTCGTGGAGCAGGAGAGCACGTTGACGCGTCCGTCGATAAAGTCCTGCTGGATCTCAGCCGCGCGTTCGGTGCTCCACTGCGCAGTGTGCTCCATCGCCGACAACGGGATGGGGTCGAGCTGACGATAGATGGTTCGGTAGTGGTCGTCGTCATATGTGTTGGCTGGCGCCCACGGCTCTAGTGATCCCGCGCACCTGTAGGTGGGGCAGACTCCGCGCACGTTTTCGGAGGAAACGGACCGGCATACCGAACACCGCCATACGCCCTCGGCTTCGGCCACGAGTCGCGCCTCGAACATTCGCGGGTTGAGGCGGAGCAACTCTCCCAGCACCGAGTCGATCGTTCGCTCAAACCACACCGACGTCGCTGCCGTCGAATGTGTGAGGGCGTCGAAGACGCCCTCGAGGAAACCTTCTGCCGCCCCAGGATCCCCACCCGCCGCGGCAAGCACCCGGCCGAGGTAATCCGAGCGCGCGTTTCTCCCCCGCGTTGGCACCCAGCTGAGTATCTTCTTCTTCGCGTCCGACCCACGCTTGCGCGCATAGATCGGACCGAGCCGCGGTTCGAAGATCGCATCCTGAAGGTTCACATACTCGAGCCCGGCAACAGCTCCCTGGTGACGCAACGTATCGAGCAGCGTCTGGCACAGGGCGCGAATCTCTTCGGCGCTGAAACCCAGCGCTGTCAGCGGTGGCATCGGCGGAAGCTCGCCGACGTCTCGCAAACGCCACCCGACCAGTCCGACGCCCTCGAGAGAGATTCGTCGGTCAAGACCCATGAGCTCCGCCTGCAGCCACGTCTCCGCGGTGCGCTGACGAGTGAGATCGGTCTCCAAGGCATCAAACACACCGGCCCGCGACGCGAGGTCGCTTGTGATAGCGGCGATGTCTTTGGTTGCCGCCGCCTGTCCGCCGAACTGACCCTTCTGTATCGCCGTGAAGAGAATCCTCCGCTGAAGGAGCCGACCGTAGGAGTTCTCGAGGTAGGGCGCGAAGAAGGCTGCCTGCTGACGGCTGTCGCTGAATGCCAAGAGCTTCCGCCCGCCGCCGGGCATTCCGACCTGGTCGACGGACGGAGCGGGCAGTTCGGGGTAGAGCGCGGTCACGAGCACCGAGACGGAGGCATCGTTTCCGCTTTCGAAGCGTCGGATCAGGCGTGGCCTGTTGCCGCCACACTGCACACACTTGCGAGGGCTATCCGCTGATCGGCCCACCTGAACGATGGTTCGCGTTGCTGTCCCCGCGCATTCCCCTTTTGTGCAGGAGCTGCCCACGTTCTGGCTGAGTGCTCCACACCTCGGGCAGAGGGCGAGCGCGGCACCAGCACTCGAGCCCGAGCCCGAGCCCGAGCCCGAGCCCGAGCCCGAGCCCGAGCCCGAGCCCGAAGGTGCCTCGTCGAGCAGCACGACATCCTCGTCGAATTCTGCTTCGTCACCCGCACCGAGGGCGAACCATGCGATTCGCTGGTCGTCGCCGCTCTTTGGCGACAGCCGTCGTGTCTTCCCCCTGATCTCCATCGAGCCGACGAGATGGACAGCGCCGCACATCTGGCACGCGGCCATTTCGAATACCTGCCAGTCGCAGGTCGCACACCGTTCGTGTCGACTGAGAGTCACATGCGGGCCAGTGGGAGAGAGACACAGGAACGCACCCTCAGTCGCTCGTGCGAACAAGTGGTACTTCGCGGAGAGCACGGGTTCGCCGTCCGGCGTGCGCTGGCTCGCCCCCCAGGTGACCAGGCGCGTGATCTCCTCAACCGACGGCGGAGCGACCGGATCCAGCCGATGCGCGATGTCGCTAACGGTGCGAGCGCGATCCCCCGCAAGAGCGCGGATCCCCGCGAGTCGCTCTTCACCCACCAACGCGCCGGCAATGGTCTCCGCCATGCTTCCTCGCGCCTTAGCCGCAGCCAACAGCGAGTCAGCCGAATCAGTTGCCAATTCGGCTGCGGTGAACCGTCCCCACGTCGGTGTCCCCCCGAAGTCCACACGACGTGCAGAGATCACATCAGCCGGGCCCTTCTCGCCCGAGTCGAAGGGTAGACCGAACAGATCCTCCGCGAACCGCGCGGCGCGGGTGACATCGTTGCCCACGGTTGCACTCGTCGCGATGGCTTGGATACGCGAATTCGCGCCCACGCGATCCCGCAGTCGGCGCAACAAGAATCCCACCTCGGCGCCCGAAGCGCCGTCGTACACGTGAGCTTCGTCGACGACGATGAACTGCCAGGTGCTCTTGCCCCCGGGCGACGCGAAGAGCTCCATGTCCTGCGGCCGGAGGAGCAGGTACTCAAGCATCGCGTAGTTCGTGAGCAGGAGGTGCGGAGGTGTCGCACGCATCTGTTCGCGGCTGAGCAATTCGTTGGGCAGCATCGGCTGTCCGGGGAACTGCTTGCTGAACCTCTTCCGCGCGTATTCCGTGGCCTGTTCAGTGTCGCCCGTGTATCGACCGAAGGTGATCTGCGGGGTGTTCGCGAGGAGCGAGCGAAGTCGCTTCAGCTGGTCGTTCGCTAGCGCGTTCATCGGGTAAAGCAAGATGGCTCGTACACCAGCACCGAGGGTGCCCGCCTCGTGTTCGCGGAGCAGACGATCTACGACGGGAAGAAGGAAGCTCTCTGTTTTTCCCGACCCTGTCCCAGTTGCGACCACGACGTTGCGCCCTGCATGGATCGCACGGATCGACGCCTCCTGGTGCGAATAGAGCGGTCTCTCGAGCGGAAACGATGGTGAGGCCAGCGAGGCGAAGCTCTTGCACAGGATGCCCTCGGCGATCAGATCCACGGGCGCAGCACCCTTGACGAACGGCGGAGTCGCCTCCAGGTACGGTCCCTTCACGAGCTGCTGTGCCGCCTCAGTCTCGATCGCATGGTGCAGCGCCGTCGCGATCGCAGCGTCGTTCGGCGTGACGAGAGATCGGAGATAGCGCCGGTACGCGGATGAAACGGTCGCAGAGACCGCGACCGGATCAATTGCTGTTGTCATGTTCGTTCCATCTCGTGATCCAGAGCTCAGCGAGACCGAGGTCCTGCTGAACGATATCGGGGGCTGCCTCCGCGAGTCGCATGTACGCCTGCCTGAGCTTGGAGAACGCACGACCAGACGCGACACCGCCGCGCGCGGCGGCTCGCGCGACGAACGCACAGGCCAACGAAAGCACCGGCAGGCTCATCCACCCGTCGTCGCTCGCGCGGACGTCGATGGGTGTCGTCGCGTACGCACCGATGTCTGATGTGACGGCGGCCCGTGCTTCGGCGATCAACGAGCGGGACACTGCGATCACGGCGTCCATCGAACGATCTCGTCGCTGGTCGAAGAGCTGCTTACTCGCCTGCGCCCGTGAGTCCTTGTCGAGGAGCCCCTGAGGCAGCAGATTGGCGACCGCCATGATCGCGTCGATGCGTTCTTGCGGCATCCGGTCAAGCGCCCGAGTCGGTGGACCGAACATGCCCACCGTCGCGAACGGATCGACGCCCTCGTCGAGGATCGCCAACGCGGGGGTGCCCGCGTACGCAGTCAAGTTCGCACGGAACTGGTCCCGACCTTCCCCGACGTGCTCGTCCGTGTCCGCCACGATGCCGAGAGCTGGGCTGAATGACCACAGCAGATCTGATGACTCCCAGGCCTCGCGCGGCACCGTGACGACATCTGCTTCGACGAACAGCCGGAAGAGGTCGCGTGCATCTGCCTTCGCGCGCAGCACGGCGTCTACGACGTGAGTGCGACTCGACCTCACTGCCTCAGCGAGTTCGCTGCGAAGTCGGTCGACGTCTCGTCGCATCGCGAATCTTGGTACGAGCGCGTAGACCTTCAGCGCGATGTGCAGGCTCGCGTCCGACGCCGGACACGGCGAGTGACCGGCGAGCCAGCTTCTGAACCCAGTCTCGGGTAGGTCGACTGGCTCGATCGGGTCGCCCCACTCCGCCACGAATGCGTTTCGGGTCGACCAGTCGGCGAGATCAGGCGCGTCGAAGGGCACCCACGGGTTTGCGACGTAGACCACAAACGTCGCGGCACCCTCGCGAAGAATCGCTTCTGGCAGCGCGACACTGGTCTGGCCCGTCGCAAAGTCGATACGGGTCGGCTTCTCCCAGGGCGCAAACCGGCCGTAGGCGAGCACCATCAGTCCGTCGACCGGCATCGCCTCGTCGAGCGATAGGGTGCCGTCACTCACCGTGACACCCGTTGCGAGCTGTCGAGGTCGCACGTAGGCGACGGGAATCGAGCGGTCATCCACAACGAGCCGAAGCTGCGCGAATCGGTGTATGTCGAGGGTGTCGCTCAACTGCCCGAGCGAGAATACCCGAGACTCTCCGGTGTACTGGGTGGAGTCGAGCGCCTGCACGAGTCGGTCACCCGCGACCGCTGCAAGTTGTGTGCGACGCGTCCCCGACGGAACATCGACGCGGAGCGTGGTGTCGCGCAGCGACTCAAGATCGAGGGGGATCGGACCGCCCGACTTCCCCCGGGATATTGCACCCGCGGTGCTGACCGACATCGATGGGAGGCGCGCCGTGAGCGCGAGCTCACCGGTGGACGACCGCAATGAAGTAGCCCGACGCCAGCGATGAGGTTCGAAGGCAACACGCACCTCCGAGGCCGCTGGTTCGCCCGACCGGACGCGCAACTCGGCGTGCTCCAGTCCTTGCCCGTCAGACCTCATCCACCGGAACGACGTTGAAACTTCTGTCGAGAATCCTTGCGCAATCGCCACGGGCAGAACGGCGCCACGCCCCCAGGGGCCGCGAACGGTGACGACGAAGTCGCCGAGCACGGGTCTGGGCCCGGCCGACCACGGATCGACGATCCGAGACTCCCCGGCGACGGTGAACTCCCGCGCAACCAACACCTCGCCATCGATCGTCGCAATCGAGACGTGCCACCCGAGTGTGCCTTCGCTCCCGGTCCCCGGCAGCTCCACGCGGGGAAGGGTGGCGTACACAGGACGCCCGTCGCGCGTCTCGAGATGAGGGATGCGGTCGCCCTCAATGAGCCGCGGGCGCCGCGTCGTCGAGACGTACCGTGCACGCGTGGCATCGACGAGGGAAAGCCGGGCGGCGGCGGATAGGTCTAGCGCGGCGAAGCTCCACCCATGCCACCCGTTCGGCGCGGCAGTCTCCTCTATGACGAGGATCGGCGAGTCAGAGCTGAGCCGGTCCGCGATCGCCGAGCCGTCGTCGTTTGGGAATGCCACCCACACACGACCTCGCGGCAACGTGTTCCGCGCGGGGATCAATTGCCTCGACTCGCCGTCGAAAACCAGCAACGGGTCGTCGGTGTCTACGACGTCGAGGTCCCACGTCTGATCTGAGGGTGACACTTGCACTACAACGCGCTTCACGGGAGCACGGACGCCGACGTATTTTGGCTCGATGAGGTCGCCCGGCCACGGCGCCGGGGACTCGATGCGTTCGCCAATCCCGTCGGCGCTCACAAGCCAGTCCACGTCCGACTCGGTGAAGGCCTCGAGCGGCGGAAGCCGCACCTCAACGCCGCGCTGAGGCGAGAACGAGATAGTTGGGGCGGAGTCCAGCGATCTGCGGCTGCGGTCGCGGCGGCGCGGGCTTGACCTAGTTCCACCAACTTCGTCTGATATTTCGTCGAGGACCGCTGGCGATAGGCCCGTATCGCCTCCACCGGGATCCCCGAGTTGGTCGAGCGCGACGAGACACCGCTCGACGAAGTCCTCCGCGATCTCGCCGGTCTCGGTGAGAAAGAGCCACGTTGGCACATCGATGCCGCGCGAGATCGCCACGTGTTGTGAGGAGCTTGTGATCCACGCGACGAAGCTGCGCGCATCGCCCGAGGGATTCTGCGCATCCCAACGAGCCAATACTTTGGCGAATGCCCCGGTGCTCTTGATCGGTATGCCGCCGTGGAGCAAGATCTCGCCCACATGCCGACGCGTCGGCAGGGTGAATCGGGAGAGCCCGAGAGTCTTCAGCCCGTAGCGGAACGACTCGGCAAGTTCGGACTGCCGGTTGCCGTCGCTGCGCGCGTCGAAGGCTGCGAACGCGTGATCCCAGTAGGTGCCGGAATCGTAGTCACGGGCGCCAACTGCACATAGGCCCGCGAGGAGCACAGCACGGTAGGTGCGAGCGAGCCGTGCCCGTTCGTGGGCCGACGTCAGACGGATCCAGTTGAGGCCGAAAATGCGGAACGCCGCGAGTGCTTCCTCAGGATTGACGTTCGCTTCCGCCACCAAGGAGCACCCGACCATGCGCTTTCGCCAGTCGTTCTCCCACTGGTCGAAGATCTCGTTCGTGACGACCACCATGTCGCTTGCCCCGGCCCGCTGTCGCCGCTACTGCGCTGGACCGGCGTACTCGATGGCAAACTCGCCGTCGTAGAAGTCCGCGACCCGACCAGCACCCTCGAGAATCGCTCGCTGCAGGCCCGGGTTCTTGAGGTCCAACGACTTGAGCGCGGGGCCGCTCGACCCGCTCGCGATTGCCTCGATCCGGTGGAAGTGCTTCCCGTAGTCGCGAGCGAACTCCGCCAGGCCCTTGAGCTTCACGAGTGCGTCGTCGAGGTGGTGTCCGTGCGGGTCGACAATCGATGCTTTGATCTCGCCGTCGATCTCGTGGAAGAAGAGGAAGTCGGGATGCATCGACCGCCAATTGCCGAGCACGTCGCGGTACGTCACGCCCAGCGCGTCGACCGCGGCACGTGCAGGGTTGCGGTACCACCCGAGACACGTGCCCGAGGCGAGTTCCGCAGCGACGACCTTGCGCTCCCAGTCGTTGAGCGTGCCGATCGGGAACCACCCGTCGGCATCCGACATGAGATGCAGCTCGGCCAGCGGCGCCGCGACAATTTGCTCGTTGGCGTCGACCATCTTCCAGTCCTCGATACGGTTGCGCGGGCGCCGCAGCTTGCCCGGTTGCGGAACCGTCGCGAGCGTCCAGATCTCGAGGTACTGTTCCTGGCGCTCGTCGTTCAGCGTGCCGATGGCGTCGCTGTACTCGGCGAACCAGTCCTTCGCGATGGACTCCGACACCGCGTCGATCTTCTTCCGAAGCTCCGGGATGTAGGCGAGCGCGGCGGCCTTCACATACGCCTCAGTGAGTCCGTCGTCGTCGGCGTCTTCGTCGTCAGGCCCCGCGAGGTGGTCGACGTACGACTGCGCGATATCGGCGCCGTAGGCGCGCTTCGCGTCTTCGAAAGCGACGCGAATGGCTCGCGCGTCGGCTCGCTCGACAAAATGGCGGTACGACACCCCTGCCTTGCCGGTCTTCGCGACGAGGTTGAGCACGTGGACTTCCCAGACCTCGTTCACCGCAGCGGCGAGCAGGTCGGGATACTGGTCGGCGAACTCGTCGAGCACCGCGTGCAGCCTCGACTCGACTTCGGCCAGCGCTCCGCTTCGCAGCCCGTCGCTCGAGAGCGCCTGGGCGAGTGCAACCAACCGCTTCACCGGCCGCGCGCCCTTCACCGGAACACTCAGCGACGGGAGCGAGTCCCAGACTTTCCACACGGCTTCACCGACGTTGGGATTGGCTGACATTTCGTGCGGCTCGATAACCACCTTGCGCGACGAGGTGTTATCGACCTCCTCGACTTGCCCCGTCATGTACTTGACGACCTTGCCCGCCATCGTCTTGTCGAAGAACGGAAGGATGCAGTCCACCGAGTTCAGTCGTTCGTCACCGGGCACGCGCCGAGCGAGCGGATTGCGCACCATGCGACCGAGAAGCTGAGTGATGTGCGTGTGATCCTTCGCCGGCCGGAAAGACACCAGCACCTCGGCGCGGGGGCAGTCCCACCCGGTCGAGATGCCGTCCTTCGCGATCAGCACCTTGACGTGCGGGGTGTCCTGCACGCGCTGCGGCTCGATGTGATCGATGTCCCAGCTGCCGAAGGTCTGGGTCTTGTGGTCGCCAAGCACGTGCCTCACCGCGCTGCTGGGAAGTCCGCCGAGCTCGTCCGCGATCGTGTCGAGCGCGATGCCCACGTCGTCGTGTTCCGGGACGTTCGGCACCTGAACGACGAGCAGCGGCTCCACGACATCGGCGAGGCCCTGGTGCTTCGAGTACGCATGCCAGACCGTCGTGGATTCCTTGAGCTTGCGCGCCGCGCGGCGCACGAGCACCGAGTCGAAGTTGCCCACCTCATCAGGGATGTCGAGCATCACTGTGTCCTTGACGAGGCCCGACTCCTGCACCTGCCAGGGATGCACGGCGACCTGATCAAGCACCCGGCGCCGATCGACCGCCTGCGCTTCCTTCATCGCCTCGGCGAAGCGGTCGATTGTTGCCGAGATACCCATCACAATCGGAATCGGGGGCTGCCCGCCCTCGCCGTTGACGAGTCGCTGAACAATCGTCTTTCGGTCGCTCGCCGTCTTCGTGTCGAAGCCGCGGTGTGCCTCATCGAGCACGAGGTAAAGAGTCTTGTCGTCGTTAGAGATTGTGTTGCCGATGGTCTCCCAGATATTCCAGGCAAGGTCGTCGGGCGACGCGACTCGCTCGAAGCCGGCGAGTTCCCGGTCCTCGTCTCGCACGTAGCCACGAACGAGCTTGGACTTGGAGCCGAGCTTCTGGGTGTTGAGGAAGTAGACCTTGCCCGATTCAAGTTGCGGAATCGCGAAGGGAGGCTCGATGACGACGAGATCGCCCGATGTCAGCTTTTCAGAGGCCTGCATCAGACGCGTGCGGCTCTGAAGGTTGAGCGCGGGGCTGTCCGAGAACCAGATCACGACAGCACCCGGGTCGGGATCGAACTCGAACGTGTCGCTTCCGTAGAAGAGCGCCTCTATGGAGGCCGCGGCCATGACCGTCTTGCCGGCGCCGGTGGCTGCGGTGAGGCTGAACGCGACCTCGTCACCATCGCGTCGGTAGGTGCTGCGCGCCTTCTCGAGGTTGATCAGAACCTTGTCGACTGCCTCTGCCTGATAGTCCTTGAGCGTGTACTTCATCGCTCTGCCGCCCTCCGCGCCTCAATCTCGAATGTTCGGAGGTACGCCTCGTACAACCGCACCGGCTCGACGTGCTCCGGCAGCTCCCGCACGAGCGCTTCGAACAGGCGGTCTTCGTCGGTGATGATGAACGCGACGGATGCCTCGGGCGCCGCCGCGATCGCCTCGGCGAACTGCTCCGAGCGGTCGAGGTCGGAGATCACGCCGTAGCCGTCGGCGACGTCCCACCCGTTCGGCAATTCGTCGATGCGACGTCCCTTCGACCCGGCTCGGAGCCACAGCAAGGGCGCAATACGCGCGAACTCTCGGTTCGCTTCGACACGAAGTGGAGACTCATAGGTAAGCGTAAAGAATTCGACATTCTCCTCGAAGCCGTCAGCCATCGGGAACTCGTCGGTGAACTTGTAGTCGCCTCTGATCGCTTCGCCTTCAGGCGTCAGTCCGGTCACCGCCGCCCGGATACGCGGCTTGGTGATGAAATCGCAGATTCCGAATGCCTCCCACTCGGAATCACCCGCTCGGAGCCCACGCGCCACCAGCGCTTTCTGTTCCTCGGCGGACACTTCATTGTTAGTAACCGAGATCGATTGCCTGAGCCCACCGTCTTGCTTGTTCAAGCGCAAGGTGGCATGCGCTGTCGTTCCCGAGCCTGAGAAGAAGTCGAGCACCGTTGCGTTCGGCTTCTCCGCGACGAAGAACCGGATCGCATCCTCGACGGCGTAAAGCGACTTCGGAAACGGAAACTCGCGCCCGGGAATCACGGCACTGCGAAGCAACCGAGATCCATACTGCGTGGCGTCATGCGACGCGATTCGCCACTGCGTTCCAGGGATAGCGCGAACCTGGTCAACGTCGCCCTTCTCGAACTGCATTGACCCATCCGGACCGTGACCCGCAACCGCGAACTCACCGGCGAGAATCTTGGCGTACTCACCGTCCTTCAGGATCGAGACAACGAATCCCTGCGTCGCTGATCCCGTAATGCGCACTCGTCCCTGCGCCAATCTGCGCTCGAACTCTTTCTTGCTCCACATCCATCGTCCCTCTGAGCCGTCCTGGCGGATGGGCAGGATCGCCACGGCGTTATCAACTTGAGGCGGCTCCGAGTTGCCCGCGGCGAGCGGTTCGCCGACGGCCGCCACTCGGGGGCCAGATTCGTCGATGTAGATCGGGTAGAAACCACCCGGCGAGTCCTGTCGGCGCGCTCCGCCGCCAGAACGGCGCAGCATGTCCCATCGGGGAACACCTGTGTGCGTTCGCCCTCGAGAAGACACCCATTCCCTCGATAAGACGACCCGTGCAGCCACCGATGCCCCGAAGCGCACGAAGTAGATGTACTCATCAACTCGACCAAACGATCCAGCCCGCGCCGAGGCGGCCGGGTTGATCTGCGAGCTCACCATCTGTATCTCCGCTTCAGGAAACACCTGCTCAAGTAGCATCCCTAGCCGCAAATATTCCTTCTCGTCGATCGTGACGATGAGTACCGAGTCATCGGGGTTCAGCAACTCCTTCGCGAGCAGCAGCCGGCGCTCCATGAACGCGAGCCACTTCGAGTGGCGGTAGAGGTCGTCACCCTCGACGTAGTCGTTGTTGTACTTCCAGTCCTTCGCGCCGGTGTTGTATGGCGGATCGATGTAGATGCAGTCCACCTTGCCGCGGTGCGTGAAGAGCAGCGCCTGGAGCGCGTGGTAGTTCTCTGCATTGATGACTGCGTGGTAGGGCTTGTCGCCGCCCCGCTCGACCTTGCCCGTCGAGACGAGTCCGGGATAGATCGGGTCGCGGAACTCCGCCACGACGACGAGATCCTCGATGACGACCTGGTCAATGGCTTCGGTGTCATCGAGAGCCTCGATCGTTGCGACACGTCCGTCGTCAGTCGCTGCGATCTCGCGGACCTTGAAGAGCCGCTCGTTCTCCTTCTTCGGCATCTGTCCGCGCGGAGGCAGGACACGCACCTTGTCGCCGCGGCGCACCTTGCGGCCGGGCAGTTCCACTGCCTCGGGCTGGTGGCGCTCGAAGTTGAGGCCGAACGCGCGCCGGTCCTGGAGCGCGGCGACTTCGCGCTCGATGTCGCGCGCGAGCGACTCGTCTTTCGTGGCGAGTTGGCGGATGAGGTCGTTCAGATGTGACAACGCGTAGTCCTTAGGCGTCGGAGGGGGTGAGGTCGAGGGTGCCGCGAGCGAACGTGGCAAGAATGCGCTGATGCGTCTGGCGCGGCAGGGTGCGATTGCCGGGCTCACCGAACGGCGTGCCCGGGCGGGCCGGAGCCTGCTGGAGCAGAGTGTCGAGCCCGGGCCGGGCGACGAGCAGCAGCCCGTGTGTCGCTCGGGTGCACGTGACGGCAAGTCGACCGAAAGCGGAGTTGAAGTCGTCGAGCTTCGCCGCGCCGGTCAGCGGGTGAAGGGCAACGGTGATCCCGTTCGTCTGCCCCTGGTACGAGTCGACGGTGGAGCTCACGAGATCGTTCTCGGCGAGGTCGTGCTTCTCGCGGAGGCGGGCGACCATGTCGGCGGCGTCGTCCACTGCCTGGTTACGCGTGGCGAGGACGGAGACGATCGGGTCCTCGTGCGCAGACCCTGTCTCGGTCGTCGTCAGCGTGGCGTCGGGCGCAGCGTTGTCGTCGTAATTCGCGTGCCCGAGCGAGACGCCGGAGGTGAAGAGGTGGTCGAGCAGCGCCTCGATCGCGTTCATCAGCGGGAGGTCGACGTCGGGTGCCTCCGCGGGATCGAGACCGTCGATCTCGAGAATCGTCGGGGTTCCGGTCGCGACTTGGTCCCAGACCGCGCGGGCGGCCTCCGGCGTGATCGCTGGTTTCGCATCGCCTCGCTCCGCGGTTCCTGAGCGTGCCGAAGGGCGCTCAACGACCGGCGCCGGCGAGAGGTTGATCGTGCGGTCGCCGGGGGCGGCGACGCAGTTCAGCTCGGACCATTCGGGGTAGAACGCGCGCCACAACCCAAGCTGGGCAGCGTTGGGCCGCCACACCGCGGGGAGCTCACGGGACCACGTTCGGGAGTCGCCGTCGTAGTCGGTCGGCCAGGCGCGATAGGGGTTGTAACGATCGTCGCCGCGCCACGGGTTGGTGCCGATCTCGAGCGGTGGCAGCTGACCGACGTCTCCGACACCCACCCAGATGGGAGCCGCACGGGTGATGTCGTCGAAGAGGTGGTGAGGGATCTGCCACGCCTCATCCACGAACAGCACGTCAAACGTGCGCTCGCCGTTGGCGCCCTTGCCGCCGAGCGCCTTCTCCATCTCCCACAGCTCCTTGGGAGCACGGAGCATCGCGACCGTCGAGATCATGACCTGCGCGGTCGATGGGATCTCCTTCCGCGCGGCGGCGACCGTCACTGCATCGGCAACGCCAGGAGGTACGTCACCGGCGCCCTTGGCGCTCACGCGCAGGCAGACCCGATCCTTACCGAGAAGCTTGCCCAGCGACCGCGCGAGCGGTCGCGTCTGCTTGTTCGTGAACGCGACGATCGACACCTGGGTGCACTGCGGATGCTCGAGTGCCTCAGCGACGAGTCGCTTGAGCACGTACGACTTGCCGGCTCCAGCGGCAGCCTTGAGCAGGATCCGGTCGATCGGAGCGGTGCGTGAGAGTGCCTCGCGGAGCGCTCGCGCCGCGGCATCCGCCACCGCCGCGTTGCCCGCGGCCGCAGCCTCGTGGTGCACCCCGCTCGCGGGCGCGGCGAGCGGAGTCGTGAATTCGATCACCGGGCTCACTCCACATCGTCCAGGGTCACGTCCACCGGCGGCTGAACAGACGGGGTGCGAGTGGCGTCACCCTCCGGCAACCCACCGGGTGAGACCTCGAAGCCGTCGAGATCGCGGACAGGCGGCCACGCCTCCGGGTTGAGCTCGCCGCGCGCGCGGCGTTCGGCGAGCTGGTCCGAGAACTCTGACTCGTTGGCGACGTGGGACTTGCAGCACCACTTGTGCGCTTCGGGGTCCTGTGCGTACGAGTCTCGCGTGCAATCGACCTTCGGAGCACCGTACTCATCCGCCGGCGGACGCGCGAGGTTGAGTCGCTTGCTCCACGGCGCCGACGCGAACCAATCGACATTGGCCACGACCAGCTGATCACCGGGTGCGAGATGCGCTGCGATCTTCGGCATCCATCGGAACTCCCGCTCGGGGCGAGCCTCGTCGATCCCATCGCGGGTGAGGGCACCGATACTCAAGCCCTCGATTGTGAAGGCGCCAGCCGTCAGAGTGACAGACGCACCGACACCCTCGACGCACGGTTCGCCATTGAGGTGCAGCAGCACGATCTTGCTGCCGGCGACGATGCGACGCGAGTCGATCGCGATCTCGAGGGGATCGACCGACAGCACGGTGGCGTGCGCGATATGGCGGGTACCGGCATCCGTTGCCATCTCGGCGGCCGCTGATGGGTTGGCAAGTGCGAGGAGCTGATCGTGGCACGCGGCGTCGGCCTCGATCACGCGGACCAGCGAGTTGCGCCAGCGCCGGTAGGTGCGCCCAAAACGCACGAGATCGGACGCATTCAGAGATAGGCGACGGCGCCACACTGCTTGAGCGTCACCCTCCACCGCACGGTACGCCTGACGAAGCTCGGACACTTCCAGCGGCTCGAGCGCGTCCAGCGCGACGTCGAGCACCTCTGCCTTGTACTGGAGCTCCTCGCGGGTCAGCCGATCGTGGAGTGCCGGGTCGGGATCGACGCCGCGCGACCGTCCGCGAGGTGCGACCCCGGCGAGAGCCTGGTGCAGCGCATCGGACCGCGTCTTGGTGAGCCGAGCACCGGGGGTGTATTCGTTCTGCTCGATGCTGTCGCCGTAGGCGCGGTGATCGATCGGCTTGCTGCTCGCGGCCCACTCCACGACGTAGTCGAGGCGGAGGGCGTTGACGGCCGGGCCACCCGCGATGATGTGTCGCGAGAGCACGGTGCGCAGATCGATGATCGGGCATCGGACACTCAGCGCGCGGGCTCTGTCCTCCTCGAGCAGGAATGACACCGCCGTGCGGGCCGTTTCGCGCAAGGGACGTGGGACCTCCGCCGGCTCACCGTCCCAGGTGAGCGCTGGGCGGTGCTGGTCGAGGTCGCGCTCCCACCGGAGACGGCTGAGCTCGACGCCGGCGAGGTTATCGGCGATCGAGGTGAGCACATCGGCCGTCGCCGCGTCGGGAACCACGAGATGGATCGGGCTCGGCGCGGTCGGGTTCGCCTTGCGCTGATCACGGAGGGCGTCTTCGATGGCTACGCCGAGATGCCTCATCACATTGCGCCGGGTCTCCGGCGCCTGCGGGTTCGCGAAGGTCTCGAATTTCCATTCCCCGCGACCAGACGCGGTCACGCGCTGGATGCCGATGCCGTGGACGCCCAGAGCGGCCGCATCCGACTTCGCAAGGACAACGTTGATCGTGCCCGGAAGCCCTGCCGCATCAATGCGACGCTGACCCGTGTGGACGGCGGTACCTGCGATCGTCGCGCGGACCATGGCGACGATCGACTCTGGCGCTGGCACCTGAGCTTCAGGATCGGCGATGAGCGGGCGGAGGTGAGCGCGCATAGCTGGGTCAATCCCGATCTCGACCAGCAGGTCATCAGGGTCATCTGACTTTCGCAGTTCTTCGCGGCAGAACGAGAACATGTTGCACGTCGTGCACGTCGCCGGGTCGAAAGTAGCCGTGAGGTGAGCGACGTAGTCGGAGAGCGCGTCATCTTCTTCGAGCTGCGCAGCCTCTGCCTCGGCGCGTCGCTCGGCGACCCGCATTCGCACCTCTTCACGGTGGTCGCGGAGATCTTCCACGACGGCCATCGGCTGGAGGAACGCGTTGCGCGGAACCGCGAGGATGCCGTGCGTGTGCACCGTCATGTTGTCGGGCACCCGCGACCAGGCCTGGAACGCTTCGGCACCGAGCGCGACCTGAAGGAAGCCCTTCAGCATCCGTCCGTCGTCGATGCGGGAGCGGACGCGCTCGTAGTCTTTGGCGTCGCCAACGATCAGCCACGATCCCGATCCGCCGCTCCCCGCCTTCGACGCTACGACGACGTAGTCGGGCTTGACCTCGGTCGCATCCTTGCCCTCGAACCCCGGGAAGGGTAACGCGGGCTGATGGATCAGTGTCGCCTCGCCCTTGCGAACTGCGCGGTCGTGGGCAGCGCTCAGCGCGGAGGCAGTCTTTTCGGCATCCACCCTCACATCAAGGGTGACGACGGAGGTGGGGCGATCCAAACCCAGCTCGCCCACCGCCGAGGTAGTGACACGACTCGCGAAGGCCTTGTCGCGCACGAGACGCTCGAACGTCATCGCGCGCATCCAGCGCGCTTCGGGGATACCCACTCCGAGATCTTCGAACCCGATCTCGGCGGCGAGCTTGCGACGCGGTCGCCCGGTGATCAGCGGATCGGTGCCCCGAAACCGTGCACAGGCCGCGTGAGCGGATGCCGCGACCGCGCTCGATCCGCCGCCCGTCGAAATCGTCGCCACTGAAACCCTTCCCAGACGCGAGCCTAACCCGCGAGCTTCTGATCGCGCCGCCGGCCCGGCGTCAGTGCGCGACACTCCCCAGTGATCGACACACTGCCAGGGACCTCCGACATCGGCGAACCGATGACGGAGTTCCGGCAACGCTCCCGCTATCGTGACAGACACTGTGGACGCCAACGAAACTGACATCCCGACCCTCGAGGGCGACGCTGCGGATGCCGTCGCTCACCGCGGCGGCCACATCCAGATCATCGCCGCCGCTGGCTCGGGCAAGACAGAGGTGGTCTCGCAACGCGTCGCCGACCTCATCGCGACGGGTGTCGAACCTCGCTCGATCGTTGCGTTCACGTTCACCGAGAAGGCTGCGGCAGAGCTCAAGGAACGCATCCGGCAGCGGGTGACGGCCCGTGTGGGGCATTCCGCGGGCGACAAGCTCGGCCAACTTCAGGTAAGCACCATCCACGCGTACTGCTTCCGGCTGCTCCAGACCTACGACCCGCACTTCGAGGCGTACTCACTCGTTGACGAGAATCAACTCGTCGCGCTGATGTCCCGCGAGGGCAGCCGCTTGAACCTTAAGCGATTCGGGCGCGGTCTCTTCGACGGCATCAAGAACTTTCTGCGAAGCGTCGACGTTCTGGAGAACGAGTTGATCGACGTCGACGCGCTTCCGGACGGCGACTTCAAGGATGCCGTTCGGGACTACTACGCGACGCTCGACCGCTATCGCGTGCTGACCTTCGGCCAGCAGATCGTTCAGGCCGTCCGGGCACTCGAGCAGCCAACGATCCACGCTGCCGTCACTGCGGTTGTCGAGCACCTCATCGTCGACGAGTACCAAGACATCAACCCCGCTCAGGAGCGGCTGATCTCGCTGCTCGCATCACCGACGGGGCGTGCGGATCTGGTGGTCGTCGGCGATGACGATCAGGCGATCTATCAGTGGCGCGGATCAGCGGTAGACAACATTGTGACGTTCACCGAGCGCTACCCGGACGTCGCGCAGTTCCGCTTGCTCACCAACCGTCGCTCGCGGCCGGGGATCGTTGCGCTCGCAAACGAGTTCGCGGGGTCGATTCCCGGTCGGCTCGACAAAGAGATGCTGCCGTCCCGACCCGCATCCGGCGAGTCGGTGAAGATCAGCGTAGGTACGGGCACCGAAGCTGACGAGGCGTCAGACCTGGCCAAGAGCATTGTCGAACTCAACGCGAGCGGCGTACCGTTTCGGTCCATCGCTGTGCTCGTGCGCGGCAAGGCCGCGTACCCGAGGATCATGGACGCCTTCGCGGCGCATGGAATCCCCGTTCAGCCGGGTGGACGCACCGGACTCTTCGAGCAACCCGCCGCTGACGCGCTGGGCTCGGTGTACGCATGGCTCGCCGATCTGCAGTGGAAATTCGCCGGTACCAAGGCTCGCATCGACGTCACGCTCGACGAGGTCGTGCTCGCAGTCGTGCGCGCGTTCACGCTCAACCGGCGCTCACTGCAACTCGTCCGCCATCACCTGACTTCGTGGAAGGCGCGGGCCTCGGCGACATCGTCGTCGGTAGATCTGATCGGTGACCTCTATGCGCTGCTCGGCCTTCTCGGCGTTAAAGAGTGGAACCTCGACGACCTTCTGGTTCGCAACGCCCTCGGCACTATCGCCCGGTTCACGCAGGTGCTCGCGGATTACGAATCCGTACAGCGTCGATCACGTCGGGACACGGCGAACCCCGGCGAACAGGTCGGCACCGCTTGGACACCCTGGTACTACAAGAGCCTCGCCATCCTTATGGTGAACTACGCGTCGGGAGAGTACGACGACTTCGATGGCGAGGAGGACCTGGCTGGCGACGCAGTCGCCCTGGGAACGGTGCACGGCGCGAAAGGTCTCGAATGGCCGGTCGTGTTCCTGCCGTCGCTCACCAAGAAACGATTCCCCTCGATGAGGACTGGCTCCCAGCAAACGTGGCTGCTGCCGCGGGAGATGTTCGATGCCTCACGCTACGAGGGATCGGACGCCGACGAACGACGGTTGTTCTACGTCGCCGTGACGCGCGCGCGCGATTGGGTCTCGCTCTCGTCACACGCACGAGTCACCAAGCAGTCCGCCGCGCCGTCACCGTACCTTGAGTCGGCGCGCGCGATTGCCGGCGTCGGAGGCAGCGCCGATTCCTTCGATGCAAAGTCGATCGAGTCCCCTGACCTGCAACTGAGTTACAGCGACGTAGCTGCCTACCTCGCCTGCGGGCGCAGCTACCTCTTGCGATCACGGCTCGGGTTCCTTCCCCCCGTTCGCGATGAGCTGGGTTACGGCAACGCGGTCCACCACGTGATGCGCGTGCTCGCGGAACGTACGAAGGACACCGGAGAGATGCCCTCGGCATCCGACATCGACGCACTGGTCGACTCGGACTTCTTTCTGCCATTCGCCAACAAGCCGGCACACAGACTGATGAAGGCGCGTGCCCGTGCGCTCGTGCAGACATACCTCGATAGCCACCCCGAGGAGTTCCTGCGGACGTGGGCAACGGAGCGGCCCTTCGAGCTGTTCCTCGACGGGGTCGTCGTCGCGGGGCGCGCCGACGTCATCTACGACGAGCACGATGGAGTCCCCTCAAATCTCGCAATCGTCGACTACAAGACCGCGACAGGGCCCGAGATCGAACCCCTTCAGCTGCAGATCTATGCGGACGCGGGCCGACGTGAGGGTTTGACGGTCTCGGCGGGATTCGTGCACGACATGGGGCAAGGGGCGCGTCACTCGGTAGATGTCTCTGATGGTGCGATCGCGGCTGCGGAGGTACGAGTGCAGGCGGCGGCCTCGGGCCTGCGCTCGCTGACTTTTGCACCGGCACCCACGAAGGAGAAGTGCAAGCACTGCGATGTCCGACTCCTCTGCAAGGATTCGGCATCGTGAGCAAACTTTGGGTGCGGCGGTAGATGTGGCGCGCATGATTCCGCCGGCGATCTCCGACGACGCGGCGCCCGGGGAGAAAGCAGCATTCGCTGCGCTCCGCGACGCCCCCGGCACCGACGACTGGACTGTTTTCCACTCCCTCGCGATTGGTCGACACGTCACCCAGCGGGAGGGTGAGGCCGACTTCGTCGTCATGGCGCCAGGTGCCGGCATCCTGGTGATCGAGGTTAAGTCTCATCTCCGCATCCAGACGGATGTGTCGGGCAGGTGGAAGCTTGGCAACGACGACTGGACTGATCGCTCGCCGTTCGCGCAGGCCAGCGGCGAGTTCCACAGCATTGTTCAGTTCCTTCGGCAGCGCTCACTCGAGCCCGTCGCATTCCCGGCCGGATACGCAGTATGGTTCACGGCGATCGCGAAGCAGAACATTCCACCGGCGATCGGCTGGCAGGAGTGGGCTGTGCTTGACGCGGGCGACCTCGCCCATCCCGCGAGCGCCGTGCGGCGCGTACTCACATCGCTAGACCGAGACATTGCGACGAAGCGCGTTGGGTACAACCACGTCGCCGGTGAGCCATCGTTGGAGCGCGTCCACCGAATCCGGGATGTACTTTCCCCCACCTTCACTACGGAGATCAAGCCGGCTGAGATCAGACGGCGCCGGGAGCTAGAGCTGACGTCGTTTACCGCTGATCAGGTCCGCACGCTCGACCTGATCGGTCGGGTTCCAAGGGTGCTCGTCGAGGGACCGGCAGGAACGGGAAAGACCTACATCGCCGCGGAGGCCGCACGACGACACGCTAGCGCGGGCGAGCGGGTGCTCGTGGTCATGTTCAACCGCCTCCTCGAAGGTCACCTGCAATCGGCTCTCGCCGACGTCGGCGGTGTCACGGCCATACGTCTCCACGCCGAGATGGAGCGTGTCGGTGGAGTCACGTCGTCGGCGAACGGGAGCGCCGACTGGTACAACACCGAGCTGCCGCTCGCCGCGCTCGAGAAGGCAACCGAATCAGACTTCGCCCCGCCGTACGACTACCTCATCGTCGACGAGGCCCAAGACATTGCGTCCGACCTCAACCTCGACTTTCTGGACGCCGTGCTCGCCGGCGGTCTCAGCGAGGGTCGGATGCTCATGCTCGGTGACTTCTCGCACCAGAACATCTTTCGGAGCGGGATCGACGACGGGCGCGAAACGATCGAACGCCGCGTGCCAGGCATTGTCCCGATTGATCTCGACACCAACTGCCGGAACAGGCGCGAAATTGGCGAGTGGGCTGAGCGAGCGAGCGGCCGTTCAGGCATCTGCAAGGCGTTCCGTCGGGATGCTGTAGCCGGCGACGCCGTCGACGTCCGGCTCTTCTCGTCGAAGGCCGACGAAGTCAACATGCTTGATGACGTGGTGCGTGGACTACGCGCCGAAGGATACGGACCGAAGGACGTTGTCATCCTCGCGCCATACCGGGACTCCGCGGCGAAGCGGGCAACAGAGCAAAAGACTTCGGTGTCGACGCTGGGTTCGGGCATTCGGGATACCTCGTACATCCGCTGGGGGACGATTCACGAGTTCAAGGGAATGGAGGCGCCGGCAATCATCTTGACTGACATCTCGGGGACGAGCGCACGGCTGCCTGACCTGATCTACGCCGGCGCTACCAGAGCACAGGACCGATTGGTCGTGCTCACCTCGCTTGATCACCTCATCTCGATCTAGCGGGGTCACGATCCAGAATGGAAAGATGAGCGATCTGCTGTCGGTCTTCGATGACAATGACAACACGGAGTCGGCCAGCGTTCGCCGGCTTCCGATGACGGAGGGCCAACGGTCCGAGATCCGGGAGCTGTTCTCGCGACTGGACATCTCTACCGCCGCGCGGCAGTTCGAGGTCACGGCCGAACTCACCGGCGTCCGAATCTCTCGGGTCGGCGAGCTGGACGCGGCGACCGCCCATCGGCTGATCGGTGCCCTCAATCGGCGCGTGCAGACTTCGGGTCGCCTAACGACCGGCAACTCGTGGGACGACCGCGAGGAAGACACATGGATTGACAGGCTGTAGACCCCGTTCGAACGCTGGAGCTCAGGGTCTAGATTTGGGGACGTGTCGCGATACTCTGCCCTCACCGATCGCTCGGCAGTCCATCAGGCCCTTGAAGAGTTTGACCGGATCGGACGGGACGAGTTTCTCCACAAGTACGGCTTCGGGCCGGCACGTCAGTACATGCTCACGACCGAGCACGGCAGCTACGACTCCAAGGCGATCTTTGGGGTTGCCTACGGGTATCAGCATGGCACGGCACTGACATCAGATGAGTTCAGTGGCGGCAGGATGGGCGCCGCCGGTCGGCTCGCTGAGCTGGGCTTCACGGTCACAGGGATTGCGTGATGCGAAGCCGCGAGGAGGAGCTCGCGATACGTGCCGACATCTTCCGTTGGCTTGATGAGCAATTCATTGGCCAGGGTGGATACGAAATCCACAGCTCGGTGCTTCGCGGATACCACTTTGGCGACCAGCACATTCCGTTGCTCGATCGGGGCAAGGGGATCCGCAACCCCGCGACCTTCTCGTCGACGCTGTCGATCATGTCGGGATGGAAGGCAAACAAGTATTCCGACTACGAGTCAGACGACGGATGGGTTACCTATCACTATCGCGAGGGTGAGGGCGGCGACAACACAAAGCTCGTGCGAGCCTGGGCCAACGGTGATCCCTTGGTTTACTTCCGCGCGGTGCGGGAGGGGTTCTACATTCCGTACTACCCGATCGTGATCGCCCACAACGACCCCGTCGCTCGGGTCGTGCGCTTCCCCCTCGATCAAGCACTCACGTTCCTCGGAGATCCGGGTTCGTACGACGAGCAGAAGCGGCGGTACGCCGAGTCGATCGTGCGCACCCGACTCCACCAACCGATCTTCCGTGCTCGAGTGCTGCACGCGTATTCAGGCGCGTGCACGGTGTGCGACATTAGGCACTCTGAGCTGCTGGACGCGGCACACATCATTCCTGACGCAGAGGAGCACGGAGTCGCCCACGTCACGAATGGGCTGGCGATGTGCAAGATCCATCACGCCGCGTATGACCGCTCGTTGATGGGCATAACGGCGGACTTCGAAGTCCGGATCGACCAGGAGCTGCTCGACGAGATCGATGGGCCAATGCTTCGACATGGCCTGCAGGACATGCACGGAAGGCCGATCCGACTTCCGTCGAGCCGCGCCGCGCATCCCGACCGAGACCGGCTTGCCCAGAAGTTCGAGCTGTTCGCGCGGCGCTAGCTGTGCCGGTTGAGGAGAGTCATGAGCATCACGAGTTGGAGTGACGCGCAGATCGTGCGCGCCATCAACAGCGGGTCGGTCCCGTCGGAAGATCTGGTCAGCCGCGACGGGTGGAGCCACATCTGTCGTGTGCGCGGACGCAACTTCAGGCAGGTCAACGAAGAGGCCTGGCAAGACCTTTGCAGCGAGCGGGGCTATCTCCAGAATCGGTCGAACCCGCGCGGCTTCTGAACCATCCAGACGAGGTCGAACTACGTGGCTACGTCACGCGGCCGACACTGACTGTCGATGCCAGCAGGCCGGAGTTCCCTCTGTGGATGACCTGCCGGCCCCGGCTCCCAGCCACCCGCTCCAGTCCGCAAAAAGTCCGCAGAATTCTCAGCGCACGGCGTGTCGCGCCAATCGGCGACCACCCAAAATCCGCGGAATTCCGCGGTTTTCCACCCTCGCCAACCCCCACCAAGACCCCCGATGCCTTTCGTCAACTACCGGTGGGCGCTACCGGCCTCGTCATGGCATCCGCAGGACTCCCGCAGCTCGAGCTCATGCCCGAGCACCTCATGGACCGGCCCCGACTCCGCGTCGCGCAGGAGCCCGACGGCGCGTTCCGCGATGAGCGGGATCGGCTGGCGAACAGTGCTCAGGGCGGGCACGGCGTAGGCCGAGTGCTCGGTGCCGTCGAAGCCCATGACGGCGAGGTCTTGAGGAACCCGCAAGCCGAGACGGTGGGCAGCGTGGAGCACACCGTACGCCTGCTCGTCGGTGGCGCAGATCACGGCCCGGGGGCGGTCGGGCGTGACCAGCCAATCCAGAGCCATGGTTGCGGCATCCGCCCGTGAGGTCGCCGAGTTGACCTCGGTGGTCCGGATCGATGCTCCCCCGGCGGCGACCCCGGCGGCGACCGCAGCGGCGAATCCGCGGCGGTGATGGCCGGCTCCCACCGATTCGCTCGGTCCGTTCAGCAGCGCGATCGTCTCGTAGCCGTGGCCGATCATGTGCTCGGCGGCAGCCCGGGATGCGGCGTCGTAGTCGATCGTGACCGAAGACGCCGGGGAGGCGGCATCCACCGGGTGCAACGCGACGATCGGGATGCCGGCGCGCGTGAAGGCGCTGAAATCGGGATGCTCGTGAAGCGAGACCATCACGACGGAGTCGACTCGGCGCTCGACGAAGGCCGCGACGATCTGTGCCTCGCGGTCGACATCGAGTGCGGAGTCGCCGATGAGGAGGAGGTCGCCGCGCGAGATCGCGGCGTCTTCGAGGGCCCTCGCGAGCTCGCCGAAGAACGGGTTCGCGATGTCGGGCACGATGAGTCCGACCGAGGCCGTGCGCCCGAAGCTCAGCGCACGGGCGAGCGCGTTGGGGTGGTAGTTCAGCTTCTCGGCAGCGGCGAGAACCTTCGCCCGCGTCTCGGCGGAGACGTTGCGGGGACCGTTGTTGAACACGTAGCTGACGACGGCGGTGGAGGTGCCCGCCAGCTTCGCGACGTCGCGTCCGGTCGCCATATCAGCCCCCTTGCTCGCTAACCGGTTAGATCCCGGCCATGCTAACACCCTGTTCCCCCGCCGATCCCGTTGTTGCGCGGGTGTGTCGATCGTGCTTATAGTTCCATCTAACCGATTCGTCTATCCGCTTAGATCGACGGGTTACACTGCAGGAAAGGTGCACTCCCAATGAAGCGATCACTTCTGTTCCTCGCGGGCGCCACAGCCGCCGCGCTCGTGCTGAGCGGCTGCTCGGCGAGCGAAGACGCCGCGTCCGCCTCGGGGACGGTGAACTTCCTCGGTCCGGAGGACCCGGCTACCTTCGCGCCCATCATCGACGCGTTCGAGGCGGAGCACCCCGACATCACGATCACCTACACCCAGGTGCCGTTCGACCAGTACTCCAGCACGCTGCAGCAGCGCCTGGGCGCCAAGGACGACTCGATCGACGTCTACGCCGTCGACCAGCCCAACATCTCGCAGATCGCCGCCCAGGGATTCCTCGAAGACCTGAGCGACCTGCAGGACGAGGCGCAGGCCGCCACCTCCCCCGCGATGTACGAGACCAACGTCTACGAGGACAAGCTCTGGGCGCTCTCGATCTGGAACTCCACCCAGATGCTGTTCTTCAACCGCGATGCGCTCACCGCCGCCGGCATCGACGCGCCGTCGGTCGACCCGGCCGACCGCTGGACCTGGGAGCAGGTCGCCGACGCGGGCCGCGCCACCCAGGAGGGCGGCATGCAGTACGGCCTCCTCTTCGAGCAGGTCGAGGCGTACTACCAGCTCCAGCCCCTGGCCGAGTCGCTCGGCGGCGGCTCCGGCATCACCGGTGACGACATGCTCTCGGTCGATGTCACCAACGACGGCTGGGAAGAGGCGATGACCTGGTACGGCGATACCTTCGCCAGCGGCCTCTCGCCGCGCGGCGTCGGCGGCTTCCAGACCTCGCCCGTCTTCATGGACGGCAACGTGACCTTCTTCGTCGGCGGCCCGTGGGACGTCGGCCGTTTCTCGGCCGACGTCGACTTCGACTGGGGCGTCGCCCCGATGCCGTCCTTCGACGGCGGCGAGATCGCGACCCCGACCGGCTCATGGTCGTGGGGCATCAACACGGCTTCGAAGAACAAGGATGCCGCGCGCCAGTTCCTCGAGTTCGCGGCGCTCAACCCGGCCGGCAACCTCGCGACCGTCGAGGTCACGGCAAGCATCCCCGCGAACAGCGAGGCCGCGGCCGAGTTCCTTCCGGGCTTCGAGGAGCAGGGCGGCGAGCACTCCGCCGGCGTCGCCGACCTCATCACCTACGAGGTCGACACCACCGCGGTGGCCCGCCCCGTCTCGGTCGGCTACGTGCAGTTCGAGTCGGCCATGAACAAGGCCTTCGCCGACATCCGCAATGGATCGCCGGCTGCGGACCGCCTCGAGCAGGCGACCGCGCAGATCGAGGATGCCTGGAGCAACTTGCGATGACTCTCCAGTCGACCGGTGCGGACGCGCGCGACACGCGCGTCCGCACCGGGCGCCCGGGAACACGCGCGAAGCGGCCGCTCCGGCAGCATCCCGCCCTGATCTCGCTCGCCTTCCTCGCCCCGGCGCTGGTCGCCCTCGTCGTGCTGCGCCTCGCGCCCGCGGCGGTCGCGCTGTGGGACAGCCTCTTCCGCACGAGCCTGCTCGGCGGCACCCAGTTCGTCGGGCTCGGAAACTACGTCGACCTCGCCACGAACCCCGACTTCCAGAACGCCGTCGGCGTGACGCTCCTGTTCACGCTCCTCGTGAACCCGCTGCAGGTCGCGACCGCGTTCCTGCTCGCCGTGCTCTACACCCGCCGCACACGCGGCTCGAAGTTCTGGCGCTCGCTCGTCATCCTGCCGATCGCCATCCCGCCCGCCGTCTCCGCCGTCATCTGGAGCGTCATCTACCGGCCCGACGGTCTGGCCAACGCGTTCCTCGACCTCTTCGGCATCCCCGCGCAGCCCTTCCTCACCTCACCGCAGCAGTCGCTGGCGTCGATCATGGTGCTGCTGTCGTGGATCGGCGTCGGGTACTGGATGATGTTCCTGATCGCCGGGATCAACGACATCCCGAACGAGTACTACGAGGCGGCCTCGCTCGACGGCGCCTCTGCGTGGCGCCAGCTCTGGACGATCACCTTCCCGCTCGTGCGCCGGCCCCTCGCCTTCGTGCTCGTCGCCGACACGGTCTCGAACCTGCTCGTCTTCGCGCCGATCCAGATCCTGACCAAGGGCGGTCCGGAGGGCTCGACCAACCTGCTGATGTACGACATCTTCACGCGTGCCTACACCCTGGGCGACCTCAACCGCGCCCAGGCCGAGGTCGTGATCCTCGTGCTCATCACGATCGCGATCGTCGCCGTGCAGTTCCGCCTGCTGAAGTCGGAGGACTGAGATGGCCCTGTCTGTTGCCGGCACGCGCCGCACCCCGCGCCGCTGGGTCATGCGCGCCTTCGTCACCTTCGCGACGGCCGTCGTCGGAATCGCGTTCCTGATCCCCCTGTGGTGGTCGTTCGTCAATTCGCTCCGCCCCGGAGACGAGACGTTCAGCTACCTCAATCCGCTCAGCTGGCAGACGTTCTTCACGCTGACGCCCACACTGGACAACTACCTGGCGCTGTTCGACACCGACCTGGCGCGAGCGATCGGCAACTCGCTGTTCGTCAGCCTCGTCACCGTCGTCATCGGTCTCGCGATCTGCGCCACCGCGGCCTTCGGGCTGTCGGCGTTCCGCTTCCGCGGTCGCGCCGTGCTGTTCTCGGTGATCATCCTGTCGTTCCTCATCCCGTTCGACGCGATCGCGATCCCGCTGGCCGGGATGTTCCGCGAGTGGAACCTGCAGAACACCTTCACCGGGCTGATCCTCCCGGGCCTCGGCAACGGCATGGCGATCTTCCTGCTGCGCACGTTCTTCCTGGCGATCCCGGAGGAGCTCGTCGAGGCGGCGCGACTGGACGGCCTGGGTTGGTGGGGCGTGTTCCGCCGCATCTACCTGCCGCTGTCGGTGCCGGCGCTCATCGGCGCGGGACTCATGCTGTTCCTCTTCCAGTGGCAGGCCTACGTCTGGCCGCTCCTCATGGGAACCGACAGCGCGCACATCGTCGGACCGGTCGCCCTGTCGAACCTCCAGGGTCAGTTCGCGGTCGACTACGGCCTGCTGTTCGCGGCATCCATGATCCTCATCCTCATTCCGCTCGCGATCATCCTCGGATTCCAGCGGTACTTCATCCAGTCCGTCTCCACGACCGGCATCAAGTGAGTCGCGCGGTCTCCGCGACCGCCTGATCCCACGCATCCCGAAAGGAGCGCAGCCATGCGCGCTGCCCACCGAGTCATCCTCGACACCGACATCGGATCCGATGTCGACGACGCCATGGCCCTGAGCCAGCTGCTCGGCCACCCCGAAGTCGACCTGATCGGCGTGACCACCGTCTACGGCGACACCCTGCTGCGGGCGCGCCTGGCCCGTCGCCTCGGCCACCTCGCGGGCCGCGAGATCCCCGTGCACGTCGGACGCACGACGCCGCTGTCGGGCCGTGAGGTCTGGTGGGCCGGCCACGAGGGCGGGCTCTACGAAGGCCTCGAGCGCGAGACGGTGGAGGCGACCGACGCGATCGACTACCTCGTCGAGCAGGTCGTCGCGCACCCCGGCGAGATCGACGTGATCGCGATCGGCCCCCTGACGAACATCGCCGCGGCGATCACCGCCGATGCGCGCTTCGCGACCGCGGTGCGACACTTGTGGATCATGGGCGGGGCGTTCACGAGCCAGGAGCCGGAGCACAACTTCCGCAGCGACACCCACGCGGCGGAGATCGTGTTCGCCTCCGGCATCCCGATGACGATCACCGGGCTCGAGGCCACGCGTCAGGTCGAGATCCGTCGCGACGAACTCGCCCGCATCGGTGCCGCCGGCGAGCTGGGCGCGATCCTCGTGGCCGAGATCGAGCAGTGGTGGAAGTTCTGGAACGAGGAGTGGAACGTGCCCCACGACCCCGTGGCCGTACTGACGCTGATCGAGCCGGAGCTGTTCGAGTTCTCGCCCCTCGGGATCGTGACCGTCGAGCGCGACGGCGACGCCGCGGGCCGGAGCACGTTCACCGCCGGTGACGGTTCGGCGCGCGTGGTGACCGGACTCGACGGGTCGGCCGTCGGTGCGCGGATCGTCGCCGCGATCGAACGCGCCGGCCTCGGAGCGACGACCGAAGCGGCGCGATGACCAGCCGGGCGCGCCTCGCGGTGGTCGGCTCGCTCAACGTCGACATCGTGGCGACCGCGGCGCGCCTGCCGCAGCCCGGCGAGACCATCGGCGACGGCGTGCTTCGCCGGGAACCCGGCGGCAAAGGGGCGAACCAGGCCGCTGCGGCCGCTCGCCTGGGCGCGCGCACCCGCATGCTCGGCTGCGTCGGGAACGACGGCGACGGCGATCTGCTGATCGGCGCTCTCGAATCCGCCGGCGTCGATGCGGCGGGTGTCACGAAGGTCGACGCGCCGACCGGCACGGCCGTCATCATGGTCGACGCCGCCGGGGAGAACAGCATCGTCGTCTGCCCCGGAGCGAACGCCGAGGTGGATGCCGCGGCCCTCGCGATCATCGACGACGAAGCCGTGCTACTGCAGCTCGAGGTGCCGTTCGACGTGGTGCGGCGGGTCGTGGCATCCACACCCGGGTTCGTCGCGGTGAACGCGGCGCCCGCTCATCCCCTGCCCGACGATCTCGTGGAACGCGTGGATCTGTTCGTGGTGAACGAGTCCGAGTACGCGCTTATGCCCGAGCTCGCCCGCGCGCGCCTGGTCGCCGTCACCCTCGGGGCCGAGGGCGCGGAGCTGCGCGAACACGGCACGGTCATCGCCCGGGCCTCCGGCGTCGCCCCTGCCGCGGTGCGCAGCACGGTGGGAGCCGGCGACGCATTCACCGCGGCCATCGTGGTCGCGATGCTGTCAGAAGAGACGCCCGCAGCGGCGCTGGAGATCGCCTGCCGTGTGGGCTCCGCCGCCGTCGAGCACCTCTCGGCGCAGCCGCCGTTCGGGCGGCTCGACGACTACCGTCCGGAGACTCCCGGGCTCGCGGTCGACCGCAGCTGAGAGTCTCCGGCGCCCCGAGCGACTCCTCCCGATGCCCGCACGCCCGCGGGCGGCGGACTACCGTCGAACCCATGGACCGCGCCACGCTCGCCCGAGCCGTCTTCGAAGAGGGCTGGAATCGGCAGGACTACTCGCGCGTCGGTGACGCACTGCAGTACGTGCGGCTGCATGTGGGCGAGGTCGACCGGCAGCTCGACCTCGACGCGGTGCGCGACATCATCGCCGGCTGGCACGACGCGTTCTCGGACTTCCGGTTCGAGGTGCATACGGTCGTGGCATCCGGCGACCACGCCGCGATCCGCGCGACTCTGCACGGGACGAACGATGGCCCCTGGCGCGGCGCACCGCCGACAGGGCGCACCGTCGCCGTCGAGCACATGTTCTTCCTGAGGTTCGAGGCGGATGCCGTGGTCGAGGTGTGGGAACTGCTCGACCGCGACGCGTTCGAGGTGGACGCTTCCAAGGGCTGAAGCGCGGCGGCGCGTCCCGCCCTGCCCGCGGCGCGGCTCACCGTCAGACGAGCTCCGCCCGTGCTCAGTCGCGGCGCGGCGCGGTCACGCGCAGCTGTCCCCGCCCGAAGGGCAGAGCGGGAGCCCGATACGCGATCGCGGGTGGGTCCTCGGGTCGCACGACCAGCTCGGACTCGCCGAAGCGCCACACCCGGTTGAAGAGGAACACGCCGATGGCCGCGGCGCCATCGGCGGGCAGCTGCCACGTGCCGACGCCCCACTGCACGGGATGTCCGCGCCCCGCCACCACGACGGTCGGCCGGATGCCCGCGTAGAGCGCGAACCACGGACGCGTCAGTGTCAGCTCGATGCGGCGGGTCGCCGGTGGGTCGTCCGACACGGGTGAGTTCGGGATCTCGGACGCGGTCACACCCCCATCCTCACATCCGGCGCGACCCGATCACGCGCCGGCACCCCGCGGCGTGACCCGCAGCCACATCACGTGACAGGCCTCCAGCGTGAGTCCCTGCCTCAGCGAGATGACCCGATCGCTGATGAGCTCGACCGCCTCGCCGTCGAACCCCGACAGCGTCAGCGCATCGACGGTCGCAGCCTCATCCCCGAAGTTCGCCAGCACCAGCACGACAGACCCGTCCGCCTCAGCAGCATCCTGCACCCGCTGGTACCCGAGCACGTGCGGATGCTTCGCGTCGAACCCGATCAGCGGCCCCACCGCGAACTCGGGCGTCGCCTGCCGCACCGCGATCAGGCGCGTGAGGCCGGCGTAGACGGCGCCGGCGGGCGTCGACGGGTCGTCGCGGTGCAGATAGTCCGCCGCGGGGTACCAGGGCCGGTTCACCCACCGGCTGTCGCCCGCCAGATCGGGATCGTCGAGGTAGGAGTAGTCGTTCAGCTGCGCGACCTCGTCGCCGAGGTAGATGAGCGGGATGCCGCCGGTCGACAGCGCGATCGCGTGGGCGAGCAGCACCCGGTCCACGCCGTGCGGGTCACCGGCCTCGATGCCCGCGAGCGACGCGGTCGTGCCGGCGACCCGGGCGTCGCCGGTGCGCGGGTTCTCCTGGAACGGCACCCCGCGCGCGAAGCTGCCCGGGAACCGGTTCACGTAGAAGGAGTTCAAGAACCGGCGGTGATCGAAGCCGTTGATGCCGAACTCCGCGGCATCCTCGTCGGCGAACGTCCAGCCGATGTCGTCGTGGCCGCGCACGTAGTTCACCCACGCGCATCCCGGAGCGAGGGCATGACGGCGCTCCAGCGCCTGCGCGAGCAGCTGCGGATTGCGGGTCGCGAGCGCCTCCCACGTGAGCGCCATCTGCAGCGGGTTGTAGGAGATCTGGCACTCCTCGAGGGAGATGTACTCGACCACCTCGTCGGGGTGCACGATCGCCTCCGACTTGAACAGCAGCGCGGGCGCGGCGATGCGCAGCACCGCGTTGAACGCCTGCAGCAGCAGGTGCGCCTCGGGCAGGGACTCGCACGCGGTTCCCAGGCGCTTCCAGATGAACGCGACGGCATCCATCCGCAGCACCTCGACGCCGAGGTTCGCGAGGAAGAGCATCTCGCTCGCCATGGCGCGGAACACCGCGGGATTCGCGTAGTTGAGGTCCCATTGGAAGGTGTGGAAGGTCGCCCAGATCCACCGCCCGTCGGGGAGCGGCACGAACGAACCGGGATGGTCGTCGGGGAAGATCTCCCGCACCGTGCGCTCGTACGCATCGGGCATCTCGCGGTCGGGGAAGATCAGGTAGAAGTCGCTGAAGTCGGGGTCACCCGCGACCGCGCGCTGCGCCCACTCGTGGTTGCTCGCGGTGTGGTTGAAGATGAAGTCCAGCACGAGCGAGATGCCGTGCCCGCGCAGCTCCGACGCGAGAGCCTGCAGGTCGTCGATGGTGCCGAGGCGGGGATCGACATCGCGGTAGCTCGACACCGCGTACCCGCCGTCGGAGTTCCCCTCGGGCACGGCGTACAGCGGCATGAGATGCAGGTAGGTGAGGCCGAGGTCGACGAACTGCGGGATGCGCGCGCGGATGCCGGTGAGGTCCATCCCGTACCGGTCGACGTAGCAGACCCCGCCCAGCATGCGGTTCGAGCCGTACCAGCCGGGGTCGTGCTCGCGCTGGGCATCGAGCGCCCGCAGATCCTGCGGGCGGGTGTTCCAGGATGCCGCGGCGTCGGCGATCACACCGGCCAGCTGGTCGAACCCGGCGTCATGTTCGCCGTACAGCGTCTGGAAGAGACCGTGCAGCCGCGGGAACTGCTCGTCGACGCGTCGCTGGAAGTCGGCGTCGGTGGAGGAGAGCTGCTCCCGGATGCGGGCGAGGTCGACAGCGGCGTCGGTGCCAAGGCGTGCCATACGCCTAGCGTGTTACATCGACGCGCCGTGCGCGAGAGCCTGCGCCGGCAGCGGCCGGATTCAGTGCGTCGGCGACGGCATCCCACCACTCCGCCGCGTCGCCGCGCAGTCCGGTGAACCGGTCGGCGGCGGCCGACGCGATCGCCTCCCGCTGCGCGCGGGCCCGGTCGATCGAGTCGGACGGGAGATCGTCGAGATCGAGCACACTGGACTGCCCCCAGTGCGCGAGCGCGCCGGTCAGCTTGATGCGCGTGTAGTCGTCTGCAGCGAGCGCCACGACCGGCACGCCGGCGGGCGCCGCGAACACCGCCGGGTGGTACCTGCTCGTGATGAGCAGGCGCGCCGAACGCGCGAGCCGGGCAGCCCCGAGGGAGTCGCCGGTCGGCACGACCGTGCTGGGCTCGCTCATGCGGGCACGCACCCGCTCGTGCAGGGCGCTGTCGCCCGCGGGCTCCGCCGCGGGGTCGAGCGGGCCGAAGTGGGCGTGGAAGGCCACGGGCCCGACCGTGCGCACGGCGTGGTCGAGCAAACGGGCGATGCGCTCCTCGACGTCGTCGGCCGGGCGGCCGGCGAACCAGCCCGACAGGCTGACGACGACGGGCGCGGCATCCACCCCAGTCGCCACCCGGGCAACCACCCCCGTCACCACCGCGGCATCCACCCCGGCACCCACCCCAGTCGCCACCGCGGCCCCTCCGTCGGGCCAGCCGAGGAAGGACGCATCGTCGACGCCCTCGACCACCGGCACGCCCCACGACCGCACGAGCGCGCCGGAGATCGATTCGCGCACGCTCACGAGAGCAGCCGACCGTACGAGCGAGGCGACCCGCTCGTCGTCACCGTCCTCCAGATCGGGGCCGAACGTCTGCCCCGTGACCACGAGCGGCAGACCCCGCTCGCGGGCCATGGCGGCGAGCGCGGTCCGCTCGAAGATGTGCACCGGCCACCGCGACGCGAGGTTCCCGCCCCCGGCGTTGAGCAGGCCGGTCACCTCGTCGAGCGCGGCGAGAACGCCCCGGGCGGGATCGTCGTCGGCCAGCCGCACGCGGCCGGCTGCGGCATCCACCAGCACGCGGGTGCGCTCTTCGGCCGCCGAGCGGTCGAGTCCCGCGAACCCGAGACGCGCGACCATCGGCACGCCGTACCGGGCGGCGGACTCCGCCGGCGCCGACGAGACCCCGATGATCCCGACCGCTCGCGCCGCGAGTTCGTCGCGCGCCGCCTCGAACATGGCCTCGTCGCCGATGTGCATCATCCCCGACACCACACCGATGTCGCCGATCGCCAGCACCGTCATGCCCTCTCCGTTCCTCGATCGAGCGCGTCCACGGGTCTGTTCCCACGCGCCCGCTCTCCACACACAGCCAGGACCATCGCGGGGGCACGTGTCAACCCCGCGCGGCCACCGCCTCCGCCCGCTTACGCTGTGCTCAGCGCGGGCGCGCACCGCGCCCCGAGAGGAGTGCCCATGGGCGTGCAGACCGCGATGGACCGAGTGCTCCACGCGCCCACGATCGTCGAGGCCCTGCGCGCCGCCGACGACGTCGCCTTCGAAGCCGGCCGCGACCCGGGGGTGCGCACCCTGCGCGTGCTGGCCGCCGGGCTGACCGGCTCCGACGACATCGCCGCGATCGCCTCGGTGCACGCGCTGGCCGAGATGCACGACGCGGAGGCGGTGAGCCGGCTCGTCGCGCTCCTGTCCGACACGCGACCGTACATCCGCGAGCACGCCGCCTGGGCACTGGGCCAGAGCCTCCCCCGGCCCGAGGCGATCGGCCGACTGCTGGGGCTGGTCGCGGGCGGCGGCTTCACCGGCATGCTCGCCCAGCACACGATCGAGAAGTGGTCGGGGTCGGCGGGCGTCGAGATCGCCGTGGCGATCGAGTCCGCCCTCCTCGGGATCATGGATGCCGCGCCGCGCGCCGTGCTCGTCGAGACGCTCGGGCTCGTCCGCCAGCCGATCGCCACCCGGCGCCTGAGCGAGCTCGCTCGCGACACGACCGAACCGGAGGCGGTGCGCGAGGCCGCGATCGCCGCTCTCGGGCAGCGCCGCGGCGCCGCGGGCGTCGCCGACGACCTCGAGGCGATCCTCGCGGGCGACGGCCGGCTCGCCGCGGTCGCCCGGCTCGCGCTCGTCGACCTCGAGGCCGTTCCTCCGGCGCGGATGCCCGGCCGGGGACTCACGGTCGCCCAGCTCTTCCTCCATGCCGACATCGATCCGTCGCTGTCGGCCGCGGGAGCCGGCGACAACGGGGGAATCGCCACGCTCCTCGTGCGCTTGGGCGACGCCCTCAGCGCCCCCGCCGCCGGCCAGATCGAGCGGGTCGTCACGCTGTCCCGCGGCTCGCTCGCGCAGAGCGCCGAGGATCTGCTGCAGTTGGCCGGCAGCCCGTCGGGTCACGTGTACGGGCACGTTCCGCTCGGCGCGACACCGGTCGCCTCCGCCGCGGCGTGGCCGCTGCGCGTGCAGGCCCGGCGCGGCATCCGTCGGGCACTGACCGCGGCGGGAGGGGTGGACGTGCTCCACCTGCGCATGGCCGACGTCGGCAGCCTCGCCGCCGCCGACGTGGCGCGCGAGCTCGGCATTCCCACGGTGTTCACCGTCGCGCCCGACCCGCACAGCGTGATCAGCTCGCTCGAAGGCGCCGGCAGCCTGACGCGCGGGGACTTCGGCGCAGCGGATCTGCGCGACCACTTCTGGTTCCGCGCCCGACTCGTTCAGGCACTCGCCGCGTCGGCGTCGCACACCGTGCTCTTTCCCCGGCCGAACCTCGCGCAGGACATGCGTGAGCTGGTCGGCATCGACATCGAGAGCCGCAGCGAACGCCACACCGTCGTCGCCGAGGGCGTCGACCTCGCGGTCATCGACGACGCCGTACACGACGCGCGCAGGGCGGCGTCGACGCCCCGCGCGCAGCTGAGCGGGGCGATCGGCGAACTCGCGCGCCTGCTCGAGGACCTCGCCCCGGAGCGCCGGGGTCTCCCCCTGCTCGTGACCGTCGGCCGCATGCACCGGGTGAAGGGCATGGCGACGCTCGTCGACGCGTGGGCCTCATCGCCCCTGCGCGATCGCGCGAACCTCCTCGTGATCGGCGGCGATCTGGACACGCCATCGGTCGACGAGCGCGCGCAGCTCGACCTCATCGACCGGGTGGTGCCCGCCGGCGAGCGGAAGGAGCGGGGGCTGATCCTCGCCGGCCACCGCCCCAACGACGTGGCCGCACGGTGGATCGCCGCGGCCCGGTTCGGGATGCCGGGACTGGCCGCCCCCGACGGCGCGTACGTGTGCGCCAGCATCAAGGAGGAGTTCGGTCTCGCGGTGCTGGAGGCGCTGGCGACCGGACTCGTCGTCGTCGCCCCCGACGGCGGCGGACCGGCCACGTACGTCGCCGACGGCGACACCGGCTTCCTCACCGCCACGTGGGACCGCGACCGGCTCGCCGCGGCGACGGCCGGCGCGCTGGACCGCGCCGCCGACGGCGACGCGGTCCGTCCCGAGCGAGCGCGAGCGATGGTCGCGGCGCGGTTCACGATCCAGGCGATGGCCGCGACGCTCGCCCCGGTCTACGGCTCCGTCGTCGCGCAGGAGGCGGAGCTGCTCCGCGCGGCGAGGATGCCGGCATGACACTCCTGGTCATCAGCCCCGACTACGCCTCCCACCTGCTGCCGCTGGCGACCCTGGCGACGGCGTGGCGGGAGGCGGGGGAACGGGTCGTGGTGGCCACCGGCACGGCCACGGCACCGATCGTCGCCGATTTCGGTTTCGACCGCGTCGACCTGCCGCTCGGGCGCGGTGCGAACGCGGGCGTGATGCGCACCAAGGAACAGGATGCCGCGGAGGCGGCATCCCTCGAGGGATTCTTCGACGCCACCCGGCGCGGGATGGTCCCCACTCTCACGTACCAGGCACGCGAGCGGCTGACCGACCTCATGTGGCAGCCGCTCGACCGGGCGCGGGCGACGCTCGCGGTCGTCGACGCCGTGCGTCCCGGCACGATCCTCGTCGACCATCTCGCCTTCAGCGCCCGGCTCGCACTGCACACGGCGGGCATCGACTACGCAGACGTGGTGCTCGGGCATCCCTCCGCGCTCCCGGTCGCCGACGAGGTGTACGGCTTCCCTCCCGCGTGGCCGCGCGCGTTCGCGCCCAACGATGGCGAGCTGGCCGAGCTGCGACTGCTGTGCGCCGAGGTCTCCGAGCGCTTCGCGCGGCAGTGGAACACGGCCGCGACCGCGCTCGATCCGGGCGTGGCCGAGATCTCCGACGCGTTCGCCCGCCACGGCGACACCGTGCTGTACAACTACCCGGCACTCCTCGCCGCGGGCGACGGGCGGAGCATTCCCCCGCACGTGTTCCTCGGCTCGACGCGACGGGACGAGCCTCTCGACGCCGAGGTGGCGGAGTTCCTCGCCGACGACACCCCCTTCGTGTACGTGAGCTTCGGGAGCTTCCTGTCGGTGCGCGACGACGTGCTCGCGCGGGTGGCCGCCGCGATCTCACGCGCGGGCCTGCGGGCGGCGATCGCGACGGGCTCGACGGCCCCGGCAGCCCTCGGGCAGATCCCCGACACGTGGCTCGTGCGCGAGTTCCTGCCGCAGGTTCGGCTGCTCGGCGCGGCATCCCTCGCGGTCACGCACGGCGGCAACAACTCCGTGACGGAGGCGGTGGGACAGGGGGTGCCGCTTCTCGTGCTCCCGTTCTCGACGGACCAGTTCGCGGGCGCCGCCGCGATCGAGCGCACCGGAGCGGGAATCTCGCTCGCCCCGAACACGGCCACGGTGGAGGAGCTTCACGAGGCGGTCATGACCCTGGCAGACCACTTCGAGGCAGGTCGCCGGCTCCTCGCCGCGGAGGCGGCGCAGCAGCGGTCGCGTCCGGGCCCGTCACTCGCCTACGCGACGCTCTCCTCGACCCCCACACCTTCCGCAGGCCCCGCCGGCACGCTCAGCCCGACCAGCTGAGCCATCGCGCGGCGGTCGCCCGCGGCGGCGCGATAGCGCTCCATCCGCGCGGCGTTCGCCTCGTACTGCTCCCCCGCCCGCGTCTCGCCGACGTGGTACAGCGCGTACACGCGGCCTTCGTGACGCTCGGGCGGGCCGCCGAGGAGAGTCTCGTGGGCGAGGTTCCACGCGGCATCCTCGAACCCCCAGCCGCGGAACCGCTCGTCCTGTCCGCCGTGAGCGGCCCACGTGCGCGGTGTCGCGACGTAGACCCCCGAGCACGCGCCGATCACGAGCTCGTGGTCGCAGCGCGCGAGCGGCACGCCCTCGGCGAACTGGGCGGAACCCGCGCGCCCGAGCCACCGGTACTCCGTGTACGGCAGCTGCACCCGATCACTCGTGCGCGCCGCGCGGATGGCCGCGCGGAGGGCGTCGGCCTCCGGGATCGTGTCGGCGTCGCCGATGACGACGACCTCATCGGGCGCGGCCGCGGCCATCGTCCGGTTACGGCAGGCGGCGAGCACGAAGGGCTCGTCGCCGCTGTCGACCGTCAGCAGCGGCACCTCCGGGAACTGCGTCCGGTACCACGCGACCACGCGGTCGAACGCGTCCAGACGTGACGGCGCGGGTCGCCACGGCAGGACGATCCTCACAGCGAAATCGAGCGACATGACGTGAGACTACGACGCGCACCCCCGGGAACGAACCCCTGGCGCCAGGGCGATCCATCGGCTAGTGTCCCGGACCCGTCGCTACGTCACGCGCCTGTCCCCGGGACGAGACACGCGCAGCCAGCGATAACCGTAGGCGGGCATCTCGAGGTCGACGCGCCCGCGCCCATCGAGCGGGATGCGCTCCGCGCCGAGCAGGTCGACCAGGCACGTCCCCTCGGGCTCGTCCGCCAAGACGAACGAGGTGGATGCCGGCACGTCGGCGAAGTTGTGCACGGCGAGCATGCGCCCGACGTCGGCGCTGAGCGAATGGGCGAGGATCCCCGGCACGGGCTGATCCAGAACCTCCAGCTCGCCCCAGCCGAGCTCCGGCGAGATGCGATAGCGGGCCGTGAGGTCCCGGAAGAAGTGGAGCAGCGACTCCCGGTCCTCCAGCTGCGCCGCGACGTTGACGTGCTCGGGCGCGAAGCCGTCTCCGGGTGGGGCTGCCACCAGGCGCGACGGCGCGGCCTCCGAGAACCCGCCGTTGCGGTCGGCCGACCACTGCATGGGCGTGCGCACCGCCTCCCGCCCCGGAATGTCGATGTTCTCGCCCATGCCGATCTCCTCGCCGTAGAACAGCACCGGTGTGCCGGGCAGGGTGAACAGCAGGCTGTAGGCCATGCGGATGCGACGCGGATCCCCGAGCATGGGCGGGAGCCGCCGCGTGATCCCGCGCCCGAACACGCGCTGGCGCTCGTCGGGCGCGAACGCGTCGAAGACCTCCTGACGCTCGTCCTCGGAGAGCTTGTCGAGCGTCAGCTCGTCGTGGTTGCGCAGGAAGTTCGCCCACTGCGCCTCCGGCGGCAGCGTCGGGCGCGACGTGAGCGCCGCGATCAGGGGCGCGGGGTCGCTGCGCGCCAGCGAGAGGTAGAAGGCCTGCATCCCGACGAAGTCGAACTGCATCGACAGCTCGCCGGCCGCGTCCGACCCGCCGCCGAAGTACTCGACCTGCTGCTCGTAGGGCAGATTCACCTCGCCGAGCATGATCGCCTCGCTGGAGCGCCGCTGCAGGAATCGGCGGATGTCGCGCAGCAGGTCGTGCGGGTCGGCGATGTCGACGCCGGGCGGCATCTCGAGGAAGAACGGCACGGCGTCCACGCGGAACCCGGAGATCCCCAGCTGCAGCCAGAAGCCGATCACCCGGGCGAGCTCGTCGCGCACGCGCGGGTTGGCGACGTTGAGGTCGGGCTGGTGCTCGTAGAAGCTGTGCTGATACCACTGGCCCGACGTGTCCTCACGGGTCCAGATGCCGTTCGCCTCGCCGGGGAACACCGCGTTCTTCTGCCCCTTCGGCGGAGCGTCGTCGCGCCACACGTAGTAGTCGCGATATCGCGAGTTCACGCTGCGCTTGGCGGCCCGGAACCACGGATGCCGGTCGGAGGTGTGGTTGACGACGAGGTCGACGATGACCCGCATGCCGCGGTCGTTCGCGGTGCGGATCACCTCGACGAGGTCGCCGTGCGTGCCCAGCCGAGGGTCGACGCCGTAGAAGTCGGTGATGTCGTACCCGTCGTCGCGGTCGGGCGTCGGATAGAACGGCATCAGCCACAGACACGTGACCCCGACCTGCGAGAGGTAGTCGATCCGCTGCGCGAGGCCCTGCAGGTCACCCGCTCCGTCTCCGTCGGAGTCGAGGAAGGTCTCCACGTCGAGGCAGTAGATGACCGCGGTCTTCCACCACAGATCGCTGGTGTCGGTGATCTTCACAGCGCCTCCTTCAGGGCGGGGAGGATGCTGCGGCCCGCGGCATCCAGGAAATATTGCTGGTCGCGTCCGACGTGGTGCAGGTACACCCGGTCGAATCCGAGACGGACGAGGCCGGCCACGCGCTCGGCGAGCGCGACGGGGTCGTCGTCGACGAGCACCGCCCGACGCAGCTCCGCCTCGTCGACCTCGCCGACGGCGGCGTCGAAGTGCTCGGGCTGCTCGAGATCCCACGCCCGGGGCGGCGGAACCAGACCGTTGCGCCATTGATCCGACGCGATCGCGTACGCCTCGGCATCCGTCTCTGCGATGCTCACGTGCACCTGGAGCACGCGCGGCCCCTGCCCGCCCGCCGAACCGTAGGCGTCGAGAAGCCGTTCGAGGGCGGCCGGTTCCTGCGCGACCGTCGCGATGCCCTCGGCCCATCCCGCGGCCCACGCGGCCGTCTCGGCTGACACCGCCGTCGCCAGGAGCGGTGGGGGCGTGGCAGGCCGGCTCCACAGACGCGCCCGATGCACCCGGACCAGGCCGTCGTGGCTGACCTCCTCGCCCGCGAACAGGCGGCGGATGACGTCGACGCTCTCCCCGAGTCGCCGGGTGCGCACGTCCTTCGGCGGCCAATCATCGCCCGTGACGTGCTCGTTCATGGCCTCGCCGCTGCCGAGTGCGGCCCAGAAGCGGCCGGGGAACATCTCCTCGAGAGTGGCGAACGCCTGCGCCACGATCACCGGGTGATAGCGCTGACCCGGCGCGTTGACCATCCCGATCGGGAACTCCGTCAGAGCGAGGGCGGCGGCGATCCAGCTCAGGGCGAAGCCCGACTCCCCCTGCCGGGGGTTCCAGGGCGCCAGATGATCCGAGCACATCGCACCGTCGAAGCCCGCGGCCTCCGCGGACCGGACCGCCTGGAGGAGCTCGCTCGGGGGGATCTGCTCGTGAGACGCGTGGAATCCGATGAATGCCATCGCCCGAGTCTGGGCGACGACGGCTGAGGGTGGGAGGGCCTTGAAGCGACGGTGCCTGATCGGCTATGTCCGGGGCGAAACAGCCTCCGCGCTGCGTTTCCGAGCCTCGGGCCGTCATCTCAGATCGCATCCTCAGGGTGGTCAGGTTAGGCTAGCCATACCTTCGCACCGCGCGTCGCTCGCCCGCGTACGCCCTGCCCAGGAGAAAACCACCATCGCCCCCATGACCTCGACCGCGCCAGCCCTCGGCCTGTCTCTGCTCGGCGGAGAGCCCGACGCGCCGGCACTCGTCGTCGACGGCAGGGCGCTCACCTACGCCGAGCTGGAGCGGCGCGTGCGGGACACGCGCGACGCGCTCGGCGATGTGCGCCGGCTCGTGATGATCGCCGGGAGCAACACCGTCGACGCGATCGCGACGTATCTCGCGGCGATGGAGGGCGGGCATCCCGTGCTTCTCTTCGCCGACGGCGACGACGAAGCCGCCCGCGCGCACCGCGCGTCGCTCATCGAGCGATTCGATCCCGATGTGACGGCCGGTTCCGGCTCGCGGGGCTGGGCGCTCGAGGAGCGCCGCCCCGGCAGCCGGCACGAGTTCCACCCCGAGCTGGCAGTGCTCGCGAGCACTTCGGGATCGACCGGATCGCCCAAGCTCGTGCGCCTGTCGGTCGAGAACGTGCGCAGCAACGCGGCCGCCATCGCCGAGTACCTCGGGCTCACCCCGGCCGACCGCGCCGCCACCACGCTGCCGCTCCAGTACTGCTACGGGCTGTCGGTCGTCAACAGCCACCTGCTGGCGGGGGCCAGCCTCATGCTCACCGAGCGCTCCGTCTCGGACGAGGCGTTCTGGCGCGGGGCCCGGGAGCACCGGGTGACCTCGTTCGCCGGGGTGCCGTACACGTTCGAGCTGCTCGAGGCGACCGGCTTCACCGGTGCTGAGCTGCCGTCGCTGCGGTACGTGACGCAGGCGGGTGGGCGGATGGATGCCGGCATGGTGCGCCGGTTCGCGCACCGCGGCGCGCAGCGCGGCTTCGACCTTTTCGTCATGTACGGGCAGACCGAGGCGACCGCGCGCATGGCCTACCTGCCGCCGCAGCTCGCCGCCACGCACGCGGGCGCGATCGGTCAGCCGATCCCGGGCGGCTCGTTCCGCATCGACGCGGAAGGCGGCGCCGAGTCGGGAGAGCTCGTCTACGAAGGCCCCAACGTGATGATGGGGTACGCCTCCGACCCCGCGGATTTCGCGCTCGGGCCCACGCTGACCGAGCTGCGCACCGGGGATGTCGCGCGCCTGCGCACCGACGGCCTCTACGAGATCGTCGGGCGCATGAACCGCTTCGTGAAGGTGTTCGGCCTGCGCCTCGACCTCGACCGCGTCGAGCAGCTGCTCGCGGAGGAGGGCATCGAGGTGCGCGCGGCGAGCGCCGACGAGCGACTGCTGCTGTTCGCGACGACGGACCGGGTCGCCGCACGGGCGCGCGAGCGCGCGGCCGCGCTGATCGGGCTTCCGGCCCGCGTGATCGGCGCGCACGTGGTCGCCGAGTTCCCGCGCACCTCCAGCGGCAAGCGCGACTACGCCGCCCTGGTGCGCGTCGCGGAGCTCCAGGACGCCGCGGCGCGGCATCCCGACACGGCGGCGACCGCGGCCGTGACGCCCGAGACGATCCGCGACCTCTACCGGGCGCTCCTGGGCGAGCCGGCCGCGGGCGTCGACGACTCGTTCGCGGGCCTGTGCGGAGATTCGCTCAGCTACGTCGAGGTCGCGCTGCGGCTCGAGGAGCTGGTGGGCACGCTCCCCCGCGACTGGCCGACCCGCACGCCCCACGAGCTGGCCGCGCTCGCCGCCGCACGCTCCGCGGAGGCCGCAGCACCGTCCGCCACCGGCGGCGGCGCCGGCGACTCCTCCACAGCGCGACGACCTCGTGCCGCGCGCCGACCGCTCACGCGGGACCCGCGCTCGTGGTTCACCTGGACGCGGCTCGAGACCCCGGTGGCGCTGCGCGCCGTCGCCATCTTCCTGATCGTGGCGACCCACGCCGACCTCCTCTCCCTCAAGGGCGGGGCGCACCTGCTGCTGGCCGTGGCCGGATACAACCTCGCCCGGTTCGCTCTGGCACCCACCGGCGGCACCGCACGGCTGCAGCGGCTCGGCCGCAGCGCCCTCCAGCTCGCCGTGCCCGCGGTGCTGTGGATCGGGGCGGTAGCCCTCATCACGGGCCAGTACGCGCCGACCACGGCGCTCCTCGTGAACAATCTCGTCCCCAGCGACGGGCGCTGGAACGAGCAGTGGCAGTTCTGGTTCCTCGAAGCAGTGCTGTGGTCGTTCGTGGGCATCGCGGCGCTCTTCTCGGTGCGGCGCGTCGAGCGGCTCGAACGGCGCGCGCCGTTCGCGTTCGCCGCGGTCGTGTTCGCGGCCGCGCTCGTCGCGCGCTTCGCGATCGCCGGCCCCACCGCGGAGTACGTCGAGCGCTACGCCGCCCCGGTCGTCGTGTGGCTGGTCGCCCTCGGATGGCTGATCGCCCGAGCCGACACGACCCTGCGCCGCGTGCTGGTCTCGGCGGCCGCCGTCGTGACGACCTTCGGATTCTTCGGCGACCCCTGGCGCGAGGCGATCGTTGCCGGCGGCATCCTCGTGCTGGTGTGGATTCGGGCCATCCCGCTCCCCCGGGTCACGATTCCCCTCGTGACCTCCGTCGCCGCGGCATCCTTCTTCGTCTACCTCACGCACTGGCAGGTGTACCCGCCGTTCGAGGAGAGCGCTCCGTGGTTCGGCACGCTGCTCTCGTTCGTCGTCGGCATGGCCGCCTACCGGCTCTACCTCGTGTCGGCCGGGTGGCTCACGCGCGCCGCGTCGCGGCTGCGGCGGGCTATGCCGTCGCGGCCGTCCGCGGAGTCGCCGGAGTCGCTTCGGGCGTGACCGTGCGATGGCCGGCGCCGGGCTCGCCCTGCGCGGCGTAGAGCACCACGCCGCCTTCGACGATCACCCGCACCGCCGTGCCGGGCGCGAACGCGGTGGCGCGGTGCTGCGGCACCCGGTAGCCGAACTCCGTGAGGAACTCCCCCTCGCCCACCCGCAGCCGGATGTCGGCGGTGGACCCGGCGGGCCGGAGGGCGGTCACGAACCCGTTGGCGACCGGTGCGAGCGTTGCCGCGGCGCCGTGGGCGGCTGCCGCGACGCGCAGCTGCGCGGGTCGCACCATCGCCTGCACGCGCCGGGCACCGCCGGAGAGGTCGTGACGGACGGTGAGCCGCCCGAAGCCGCAGTCGACGCCCTCGGAATGGGCGCGCGCGGGGATCACGAGGGCATCCCCGAGGAAGACGGCGACATCCGCGTCGATCGGAGCGTCGTACACGGCCATCGGGTCGCCGGACTGCACGAGCCGGCCGCCCGACAGCACGCCGACCTGGTGGCCGAACGAGAGGGCCTCGTGCTGGTCGTGGGTGACGAGCACCGCAGTCACGCCGCTGCGCTCGAGCACGTCGACGACCGCATCGCGGGTCGCCGAGCGCAGCCCCGTGTCCAGGGCGCTGAACGGCTCGTCGAGCAGGATGACGCTCGGCCGCTGCGCGAGGGCGCGCGCGAGGGCCACGCGCTGCTGCTGCCCTCCGGAGAGCTCGTGCGGCATGCGGTCGGCGAGATCGGGATGCAGGGATGCCAGTTCCAGCAGCTCCCGCACGCGGGCCTTGCGGTGCGAGCCGCGGGGCAGCCCGAACGCGATGTTGCGGGCCACCGACAAGTGCGGGAACAGCGCGCCGTCCTGCGCGACGTAGCCGATGCCGCGACGGTGGGTGGGGATCGAGCGCCCGTTGCCGGCGAGCTCGTCGTCGCCCAGTCGGATGATCCCGCCGTCGGGGTCGACGAAGCCGGCGACCAGGCGCAGCAGCGTGGTCTTGCCGCTTCCCGAGGCGCCCACCAGCGCCAGCCGTGTGCCCCGCGGAACTTCGAGCGAGACATCCTGCAGCACCTCGGTGCCGCCGAACGACTTCGACACTCCCTGCAGTCGCAGCGTCATCGCAGGGTCCTCCCCGTCGCGTGCGTGAACATGAGCGCGACCGCCGGCACCGACATCAGCACGAGCAGCACGGCGTACGGCGCCGCGGTCGGATAGTCGAGGGCGGATGCCGCCGACCAGAAGCTCGTCGCCACGGTGCTGGTGCCCGTGGGTGCGAGCAGCAGCGTCGCGGTCAACTCGTTGGCCGCCCCGAGCGCCACGAGCGCGCCGCCGGCGCCGATCGCCGGGAGCAGCAGCGGCGCGGTCACCCGCATCCGGGCGGCCGCGGGCGGCACGGCGAGGGCGCGCGCGGCCTCCTCGAGGGATTCGGGCACCTGCGAGAGCCCCGCCCGGAGGGGCACGAGCGCGCGCGGCAGGAAGATCACGACATAGGCCGCCACGACGGTGAACGCCGTCTGGTAGAGGCCGGGTGCGAACGCGAGGGTGACCGACACGAACGCCAGCGCCACGATGATGGCCGGAAGGCTGCTCGCGAGGTACGCCGCGCCTTCCAGCACCCGGGAGAGCCGGCCGGGATACCGCACTGCGAGCCACGCGAACGGCAGGGCGACCGCGATCGTGCAGAGCGCCCCGGCGAGGGCCAGTCCGAGCGTCTGCACCGCGGCGATCCCGACGCCGGCGAAGGCCTCCGCCTCGGCGCGCGTCAGCCAGCGCGCGACGCTCGCGAGCGGCACGACGAGGGCGCCGACCAGCAGCAGCGCGACGGCGGCGAGCGTGGGGACGGTCCACCGGCCGAGGCGGAGCAGGGCGGGCGGGTGCGGGGATCCGCCGCCGACCCGCGCGTAGCGGGCTCGCCCGCGGGCGAGCGATTCGGCGCCCAGCAGGATGAGGCAGAGCACCGCGAGCACAAGGCCGAGGGCTGCCGCGTTGGGGCCGGCGAACATGCTCTCGTAGGCGACGACGATCGCCGTCGTGAACGTGTCGAAGCGCACGAAGGCGAACGCGCCGTACTCGGCGAGCAGGTGCAGCGCGACCACCAGCGCCCCGCCGAGCACGGCAAGACGCAGCTGCGGCACGACGACCCGGAAGAACACCGCCCACGAGCCCATCCCGAGCGTCCGCGCCGACTCCTCGAGCGCGGGATCGAGCCCCCGGATCGCGGCGAGCGCCGGCAGGTAGACCAGGGGGAAGTACGCGAGCGTGGCGATCAGCACCGCTGCCCAGAGCCCATTCATCGACGGGATGGCGCTGGCCCACCCGTAGCTGGCGACGAAGGCGGGAATGGCCAGCGGCGCGGCGAACGCCACCCGCAGCACGCCCCTGCCCGGAAGGGTGGTGCGCTCCACCAGCCACGCTCCCGAGACTCCGACGACCACCGTCGCCGGCACCCCGATGACCACCAGCAGCACGGTGTTGACCAGGAGGTCGGCCACCTTCGGCCGGAAGACGAGCGCCGACAGCTGGTCCCACCCCATCGCGATCGCCGACTCGACGACGTACCCGATCGGGATGAGCGCGCCCAGCGCGAGCAGCGCGACGACGACCACCAACCCCGTCGGTGGTCGCCGGTCGCGCGGGCGACGCGCGGAAGTCCGCGCCTGGATCTGGGTCAGAGGAGTCCGGCTTCCGTCATGAGCTCGATCACCGCGGGCCCGTTGAGGGTGGAGGGGTCGATCACGGGAGCGTCGAGCTCGGCGAGCGGGGGAAGCGGGTCCTTCGCGGGGACGTCGGAGGCGACGGGGTACTCGAAGCTGTACCCCTCGCCGAGGATGGTCTGGCCCTGCTCCCCCGCGATGAACGCGAGGAACTGCTGCGCCTCGTCGGGGTGGGGCGCGTTCTCCATCACGCCGCCGCCGGAGATGCTCACGAACGCCCCGGGGTCCTGGTTGCCGAAGTAGTGGAGCGCGGTGTTCGCGCTGTCTTCGGCCGCGGCATCCTGATCACGGAACCAGTAGTAGTGGTAGATGATGCCGACCGGCACCTCGCCGGCGTTGACGGCCTTCATCGTCACGATGTTGTTGCGGTACTGCACCGCGTTCTCGGCCATGGCGTCGAGCCACTCCGCCGTGGCGTCCTCGCCCTGGGTGGCCAGCACCGCCGACACGATCGCCTGGAAGTCGGCCTTGGCGGGCGCGCCGCCCCAGCGGTCCTTCCACTCCGGGTCGGCGAGATCCATGAGGGATGCCGGCAGCTCGCCCTCCGAGATGAGGTCGGGGTTGTAGACCAGCACGGTCGAGCGGGCGGCGATGCCGGTCCACACGCCGGAGGCGGGACGGTACTGCTCGGGCACGAGGGCGAGGGTCGCCTCGTCGACCGGGGCGAAGAGTCCGGCATCCTCCACCAGCGACATGGCCGGGGAGTTCTCGGTGAGGAACACGTCGGCCTTGGATGCCGAGCCCTCCTGCACGAGCTGGTTGGCGAGCTCGCTGTCGTCGCCGTTGCGCAGCACGACCTCGATGCCCGTCTCCTCGGTGAACGCGTCGGCCCACTCCTGGGTGAGCTGCTCATGCTGCGCGTTGTAGACCACGAGGGCGTCGGGATCGACCGCCGCGCCGCCGGCAGAGCCCGCGCACCCGGCGAGCGCGACCACCCCGACGATGGCGGGGAGGGCGAGGACAGGGCGCAGCGCGGACGGGCGCAGGCGTGAAGGCATGGAGAACCCCTTGGAAACAGACAGGTAAGGCTAGCCTAAAGCAACCGGCCCGCGACGCCGAGCCGGGTTTGGGTCCCGCCTCCGCGCGGCGACACCCGCACGCCTCGCCCGCGCGGTGTGCAGAACTCCGGAGAAACCCGCTCGCCCCCAGCCCGCCGCGGCCATTCCCGCGCCTTTCGGCCGAAACCTCCGGAGTTCTGCCCGGCGGATCCGCGGCCGCCCGGCCGCCATCCGCGGCCGGCCGGCCGCCGGACACTACAGTGGGCGGCATGAGCCAGGATGCCGCCACCGCCGTGCGACGGCCCGTCGTGCTGACCGTGGCGATCGTGCTGGTGTATCTCAACGCCCTCGCCCAGGTGCTGACCGGCATCCTCGTGCTGCTGAGCCGCTACGACGTCGAGCCGTCGATCGTGCTGCCCGTGTCGCTGCTGGGCTCGGCGATCATCCTGTTCGGACTGCTCGTGCTCGCCGTCGCCTCAGGCGTCGGTCGCGGGAGCGCCCTGTCGCGGATCCTCCTGACCGTCTACATCGGCGCACTGCTGGCGCTCAGCGCGGTCACGATCATCCTCGCCGACACCTGGGACGCGAGTTCGGCGGTCAACGTCGCCGTCGAGGCGTTCATCCTCGTCGCGCTGTGGCTGCCGCCGGTGTCGCGGTTCATGGGCGCGCGCTCGGCCGCGGGTCAGGCAGCGCCCGCCGGCTGAGCAGCCGCCAGCGACCTGGCCACGTAGCGGCGGTGGAAGAACCGCACCACCTCGATCGCGAGGATCGTCAGCACCGACGTCACGGCCACGAGGTAGGCCGCGTCGCGGCCCGGGTCGACGAGCACGAAGAACTCGGCCGCGAGCGGAATCGTGAACAGCCCCACGAGCGCGACGAACATGCCGCCGACCACGAGCACCTTGTAGCGGTTCAGGGGCCGCGACAGCACCGCGAGCACCCAGATGCCGACGATCGCGAGGATGATCGTCGATCCGGTGCGCAGCTCGTCCTCCGGCACCTCGAGCGCCATCGCGCCCCGGGTGTACAGCGTGAGCGCCACGGCGATCACGAGGCCGGCGGGCACCGCGAAGGTGAGCGACCGCTTCAGGAACCCCGGCACGTACCGCTGCGCGTTCGGCATGAGGGCGAGGAAGAACGCCGGGATGCCGATGGTCAGCCCGTCGGTGATCGAGAGCTGTCGCGGCAGGAACGGGAACTCCATCACGAGCACGCCGAACAGGATCGCGAGCCCGGTCGCGTAGACGGTCTTGTTGAGGAACAGCATCGAGACGCGCTCGATGTTGGCGATCACCTGCCGCCCTTCGGCGACGACGTCGGGCAGGTGCGAGAACTGGCCGTCGAGCAGCACGAGGCGCGCGACCGCCTTCGTCGCCGCTGCGCCGGAGTTCATCGCGATGCCGATATCGGCCGTCTTGATCGCGAGCGCGTCGTTCACACCGTCGCCGGTCATCGCCACGGTGTGGCCGCGGGCCTGGAGGGCGGTGACCATGCGCTTCTTCTGCTCGGGGGTCACCCGGCCGAACACGGCGTGCTCCTCGAGCACCTCGCCGAGCTCGGCCTCGTCGTCGGGCAGCCTGCGCGCGTCGAAGCCGTCGGCGACCTCGAGACCCACCTCCCGCGCGATCGCGGCGACCGTGCGCGGGTTGTCGCCGGAGATGACGCGGATGCCGACCCCCTGCGCCTGGAAGTACGACAGCGTCTGCGCGGCATCCGGTCGCACCTGCTCGCGGAACGTGACGACCACGACAGCGGCGAGCCCCGCCGGCAGGCGCTCCGCCTCCACGTCGTCGGCCGACAGCCCGCCGGGCGCACGCCCCAGCACGAGGGTGCGACGGCCGGCGGAGGCGAGCGCCGTGACGACCTCGCCGAGGGGCGAGGCCGGGTCGGTCGCGGCATCCCCGAACACCATCTCGGGAGCGCCGAGAACCCAGGTCTCCTCGCCGAACGCCACCGCGCTCCACTTGCGCGCCGACGAGAACGGGATGTAGCCGGTCGCGGTGCGCGGCGTCGTCACCGGGTAAGGCTCCCGGAGGCATTTCGCGGTCGCGTTGGCGTCGGGCGATGCGCCGTACCAGGCGAGCGCGTCCTCCCACCCGGGGGTCTCCCCCGCGAGCGCATGGGCCGCGTCGAACGCGATCTCACCGGCGGTCAGGGTGCCGGTCTTGTCGAGGCAGATGATGTCGACGCGCGCGAGGCCTTCGACCGCGGGCAGCTCGTTCACGAGCACCTGACGGCTCGCGAGCTTGGCGGCACCCACCGCGAACGCGATGGAGGTCATGAGCACGAGGCCGAGGGGGATCATCGCCGTCAGCGCGGCGACGGTGTTGACAACCGGCTGCTGCCACGCGTCGGACTGGATCGCGCTCGCCCAGCCACCGGCGACCAGCATCTGGGCGTTGAGCACCAGCAGGCCGATCGGGCCGATGATCCAGCCCACCCACTTCAGCACCTTGTCGATCGACGAGCGCAGCTCCGAGGCGACGAGCGAGAACCGCTTCGCTTCGCCCGCGAACCTGTTGGCGTACGAATCGGCCCCCACGCGCGTCACCCGCGCGGCGCCCTCTCCCGCCACCACTACCGAGCCCGACAGCGCCTCGTCGCCGGGGCGCTTGTCGACGGCATCCGATTCGCCCGTCAGCATCGACTCGTCGATCTGCAGCCCGCGCGTCTCGACGACCTCGGCGTCGGCGGGCACCTGGTCGCCCGCGCGCAGCACCAGGATGTCGTCGAGCACGACGTCGGCCGGCGCCACCTCGGCCTCTGCCCCGTCTCGGCGCACGCGCGCCCGCGGGGCGTTCAGCAGGGCGAGCCTGTCGAGGGCCGCCTTGGCGCGGAACTCCTGGTAGCAGCCGATGATCGCGTTGGCGAGCGCACTGAGGCCGAACAGCGCGTCCTGCCAGCGGCCCACCAACAGCAGCACGAGGAAGCACGCGCCGACGATGCCGTTGAACAGGGTGAAGACGTTCGCGCGCACGATCGTCCACGCGCTGCGACTGGTGTCGGCCACGAAGACGTTCGACCGCCCCGCGGCGACACGCTCGGCCACATCGGCCGCAGTCAGGCCGGTCGCGGCATCCACGGACATGCGAGTCACAGTAGCGGGTCGGCCGCCGTTCCCCCGGAACTGGCGCGTCTGTCCCCCGAAGAGGGGACAGACACGCCCTTGCGCACCGGCCTAACCTGTAGTGGCGACGTTGTGCGCGTTCCGTCCCAAGCTGTCCCCAGCGGCTCATGGAGGTCCCCAAGCTCCGTGGGACGGAATCCCCGTCGCACAGGAAACGGCCCTCTCGATGTCCTCCTCCCTAAAGGCGGACATCGAGAGGGCCTCCGTCTCTCCGGCGTCGGGGCGCGGAGAGCGGCGTTGTGGCGCGCGCCCCCACGCGCGCCCACGTCATAGGTTACGAACGACGCTCCGGCCGCGGAACCCCCGAATCCGAATGTGACGGGCCGGACACCCCGGCACCGGACACCCCGGCACCGCCGCACCGCGCCCGGACCCAGGCTTGAACCCGCCTCCGGGCCCGCGCCCGCGCCCGCCCCGTCGCACCCGGCTCACCCTGGACCACCTCACCGCGGAAGTGAATCGCCGTTCGCATTGGCCGCCAGCCAGCGGGCCATCACCTCGTACGCGTGCGCCCGTGGGTCGGGCGCCGAGAGGAACACGTCGTGCAGCGCGCCGTCGATGCGGGCCACGGTCACGAGCGACCCGATGCGCACCGCCGCCTTGGCGATGTCGTCGACGACGAGCACGGAATCCGACGACCGCATCGCGTCCTGCCAGTAGATCGGCGGGCTCGATCGTGCCGAGAGCATGACCAGGGCCGGGCACCCGACATCGAGGCCCGCCGCCACGCGCCGGTGGCCCTCGAGCACCGCCGCCAGCCACCCCGGATGGGTGGGGAAGCCGAACTCCGGGCGCCAGTCGTCGCGGTATCCGGGCACCGGCAGCGCGCCGACGTCACGCTGGGCGCGGGTGTAGAAGCCCAGGTCGACGGCCGGATGCGATCCGCGCGGATCGAGGCGGGCGCGCACCTCCACCAGCGGCGCGATCGCCTGTCGGCCGATCGCGCCGACCTGCAGCTCCAGCCACGGACTGTTGAGCACGAGGGCCTGCGCGCGGCCGGGGTGCCGCGCCGCCCACAGGGTGAGGGTCAGGCCGCCCGTGGAGTGGCCGAGCAGCACGAGGCGGCGCCGGGGCGCGGCATCCACCCCATGCCCCATCGCGGTGAGCGCCGCCTCGATGTCGGCGTCGTAGTCGGCGAGCGACTGCATGTAACCCGGGATCTGGCCCTCGCGCAGGCTCCGGCCGTAGCGGTGCAGATCGAGCGCGTGGAAGCGGGCGCCGCGCCGCGTGAAGAACTGGGCGAGCCCGGTCTGGAAGAAGTAGTCCGACCACCCGTGCACGTAGAGCACGTCCACGTCGCGCAGCGGCGCGAACACCGAGGTGACCGGGTTCGGGATGCTGCGCACCAGCGTCGCGACGAGACCCTCCCGCGCACCCTCGGCGCCCAGATCGAGCGTGCGCTGCTCGAACGGCTTGCCGAGGAGGTCGGCCACCCAGTCGTCGGGCATGCCGTCAGCCTAGGCCAGGCCCCCGCGCGAGCCGAGCACTACGCACCGCGCGAGCGGAGCACTACTGCCCGCGCGAGACGCTCACCATCTCGTCACGCGGGACGACCTTGATGCGGGCGCGGCCGTGCGGGGCGCCGAGGGCGATCTCGTGCTCGTCGAGGCGGTGCCAGCCGTCGAGGTCGGTCCACGCCACGCCGCGCTCGGCCAGCAGCGCCGGGATCGCCTCGGGCGAGGGATCGGCCGGCTGCCACCACGAGCCCTGGTCGTTGATGAGGTGGCTGATCGTCTCCATCGCGTCGGACTTCGTGTGGCCGATGAGGCCGACCGGTCCGCGCTTGATCCACCCGGTCGCGTACACGCCGGGCACGCGCTGGTTGGATTCGCCGTCGAGCACCTGGCCCTCGCGGTTGGGGATCACACCGTGCCGCGCGTCGAACGGCACGCCGGGCAGAGGCGAGCCGAAGTAGCCGACCGCGCGGTACAGCGCCTGCACCGGGATCTCCCGCAGCTCCCCCGTGCCGACCACGCCGCCCTCGCCGTCGGAGCGCGTGCGCTCGTACACGAACGCGCTGACGCGGCCCTCGGCGTCGGTCTTGACCTCGACGGGCTTGGCCCAGAAATGCAGGTGCAGACGCCGCGAGGCGGTGCCGCCGGCGTTGTTCGCCGAGTCGCGCTTGCGCCACGACTGCAGCACCCGGTCGATGACCATGACCTGCTTGTTGGAGGCGACGGCGGCCCGCGCGGCCTCGTCGTAGTCGAAGTCCTCGTCGTAGACGACCATGTCGACGTCGCGCAGCTCGCCGAGCTCGCGCAGCTCGAGCGGGGTGAACTTGACGTTGGCCGGTCCGCGCCGGCCGAACACGTGCACGTCGGTGACGGGCGAGGCCTTCAGCCCTTCGTAGACGTTCGCGGGGATCTCGGTCGGCAGCAGGTCGTCGGCGTGCTTGGCGAGCATGCGGGTGATGTCGAGGGCGACGTTGCCGTTGCCGATGACCGCCACCGACTCGGCGTTCAGCGGCCACTCGCGCGGCACGTCGGGGTGGCCGTCGAACCAGCTCACGAAGTCGGCGGCGCCGTACGAGCCCTCCGCGTCGATGCCGGGCACGTTCAGGCCCGCATCGCGGATGGCGCCGGTGGAGAAGATCACCGCGTGGTAGTGGCGCTTGAGGTCTTCGAGGGTGATGTCCTCGCCGAAGCGCACGTTGCCGAAGATGCGGATGACACCGCGGTCGAGCACCTCGCGCAGCGCGGTGATGATGCCCTTGATGCGCGGGTGGTCGGGGGCGACCCCGTAGCGCACGAGGCCGTAGGGCGCCGGAAGCTGCTCGAACAGGTCGATCGAGACGTCGAACTTGCGCTCGGCCTTGAGCAGGATGTCGGCGGCGTAGATGCCGGCGGGGCCCGCGCCGACGATGGCAAGCCTGAGCTTGGTCATTGATGGTCCTTTCTGGGCCGCTCTCAGCTCGAGCGGTCGGCGACGGCCTCCGCGAAGCGCGTGAGCGCCTCGCGGACCTGTCCGTCGGGGAGGGGGGCCAGTGCCTCGACGGCCTCGCGCGACCAGGCGTGCGCGAGATCGAGGGTGGCCTGGGTCGCGTCGTGGTCGCGCAGCTCTGCGAGCGGCCCGTCGAGGATCGCCGGGTCCGCCCCGTCGGCGATGCGGGCCACGCCCTCATCGATGCGGGTGCGCAGCTCGATGGATGCCGCATCCGGGCGCTCCGCGAGCACGAGGTACGGCATGGTCGGCACGCCCGCGCGCAGGTCGGTGCCGGGGACCTTTCCGGTCTCGTCGGGGTCGGACGAGAGGTCGATCACGTCGTCGAGGAGCTGGAAGGCGACGCCGCACTTCTCCCCGAAGGTCACCATGGCCTGCTCGTACTCGGGCGCCGCGTTCGAGAAGATCACGCCCGCCTGGGCGGCCGCGGCGATCAGCGAGCCGGTCTTGTCGGCGAGCACCTGCAGGTAGAACGCGATGCGGTCATCGCCCTCCTGCGGGCCGACCGTCTCGTGCATCTGGCCGAGCACCAGGCGCTCGAACGTGTCGGCCTGCAGCCGGATCGCCCGGTCGCCGTTGCGCGCCATGATCTGGCTGGCCCGGGAGAACAGCAGGTCTCCGGTGAGGATGGCGACGCTGTTGCCCCACACCTCGTGGGCGCTGGGCACTCCGCGGCGCTTGTCTGCGGCATCCATCACATCGTCGTGATAAAGCGAGCCGAGGTGGGTGAGCTCCAGCGCCGTGGCGGCCGAGACGACCTCGTCGGTCGCGCCGTCTCCGAGCTGGGCGGTCAGCAGCGCCAGCAGCGGTCGCACGCGCTTGCCGCCGGCGTCGTAGAGGTACCGGCTGGTGGAATCGGCGAGCGCATCGGTCATGCGCAGCTCGGCGCCGAGCGTCTGGTCGACGCGCTCGAGCCCGGCCTCGACGGTCTTCAGCAGCCGCCGCGACCGCGGGCCGGCGAAGATGCGATCGGAAAGGCCCAGCTTGCCCGCGATGCGCGAGTCGGACGCTGAGGGAGTCACCGTCCCAGCCTAGCGGGGCTGTCGCCGCACCCGGTCAGCGGCCGGCCTCGGAGCCCTCGGCCGCCGACGGCTCGGCGGGGGCGGGCGACGCGGGCTTGAGGGCACGGTGCAGAGCGACGATGCCCATCGACAGGTTGCGGTGGGCGACGCCGATCCAGCCGGCCTCGCGGATGCGCGCGGCCAGCGCCGCCTGATCGGGCCAGTCCTTGATCGACTCGTTGAGGTAGTCGTACGCCTCGGCGTTGGAGCTCACGGTCTTGGCGACCACCGGCAGCACGCGGTCGTTGTAGAACCGGTAGAGGCCGTTGAACGCCGGCGACGGCGGGTGCGAGAACTCGCAGACCACCAGCCGCCCGCCCGGCTTGGTGACGCGCAGCAGCTCGCGCAGCGCCTGGTCGGGCTCGTTGACGTTGCGCAGGCCGAACGACATCGTCACCGTGTCGAACTCGGCGTCGCCGAAGGGCAGGGCGGTCGCGTCGGCCTGGGCGAACGTGAGATTCGGGATGCCGCCGTGCCGGCGCCGCCCCTCCGCGATCATTCCGGGCGAGAAGTCGGCGGCCACCACCTCGGCGCCGCTGCGGGCGAGGGAGACGCTCGATGCCCCGGTGCCGGCGGCGAGGTCGAGGATGCGCTGACCCGGCTTAGGGTCGACGGCGCGGGTGGTCGCGACGCGCCAGAGCTTGTCGTTGCCGAGGCTCAGCACCGTGTTGGTGCGGTCGTACCCCGCGGCCACTTCGTCGAACATGCCGCTGACCCGGCCGGGATCCTTCTGCAGGTCGGCTCGGTGGGACTCGGGTTCGCGAGGGCTCACGGGTTCGAGTCTAGATCGCCGCGCGGCCGCGCTCCCCCGGACGCTCAGGCGAGGTCGTAGGCGGCGAGCCGGTCGAGCCAGTGCCGGGCGGTTGCGGCGTCGAAAGGCGCCTCACCTGCCCGCACCGCCTGCTCGAGCTCGAGCGCGCGGGCTTCGAGGGTGGTGACCACGTCGGCGGGGTAGCCGTAGCGCTCCCGGTGCAGGTCCCACTCGTCGCGGTCCTCGATGTACACGTCGCCCGGCTCGCGGGGCACGCCCTCGCGGTCGATGTACGGCTCATCGGGTTCGCGGCGCACCACGTCGAGGTCCATGTCGATGCCCTCGGGCTCCCCGGCGTCGGACCACCGGATGTCCCACGCGATGTCGATGTAGATTCGCGTGGTCTGGGGCGGCGAGTTCCAGGTGTAGGCGTAGTCGCCGCTCGGGGGCACGAGCGTCACGTTGCGCGAGCGCACCGCCATGTCCCGACCGGGACGGATGCTGCGCCACCCCGCCTCCTGCCCGAACCAGTCCCCCCACCGGTCGCTGCCGAGGTACACGCATTCGTGCTCCCAGTGCGGCATGCCGTCCCACTTGCGCCAGCGGAAGGTCAGCCGCGTGCCGGGCTCGGGTCGGGTCTCGGAAACAGCGGTCACGGTGCGAGTCTAGGCTTGTGTCGTGACTGCCTCCGCCCACCCGCGCCTGGTGGTCGAGACCCGCGAGATCGACCCCGTCGACGACATCCTCTCCTGGACGGCCGCGCACGCGCCGCTGGCGTGGCTGCGCCGGGACGAGGGGATCGTGGGGATCGGCCGCGCCGTGCTCGACCTCGATGTGTCGGCATCCACGGCCCGCATCTGGCGCGAGGTGGCCTCGGCTGCCCGCGTCGACGACGGCGTGGGGCTGCCCGGCACCGGACTCGTCGCCTTCGGGGCGCTCCCCTTCGACGAACGCTCGGCGTCGAGCGGACGCCTCATCGTTCCGGAGGCGGTGCTCGGGCGGCGCGACGGACGTTCGTGGCTCACCCGCGTGCGCCGGGAAGACGACCTCTCCGCCCCCGCTGCGCTGGCCCCGGAGCCCTGGGGACCGTACTGGTCGGGCACACTCGGCCCGGGGGCGTTGGATCCCGCCGGCTACGGCGACGCGGTGCGCGCCGGCCTCGCCGCGATCGCGGCGGGCGAAGTGGGCAAGGTCGTGCTGGCGCGCGACCTCGTCGGCACCGTGCCCGCCGACGCGGACCTGCGCCGCCTGGTGCGGGCGCTCGCGACCGACTACCCCGACACCTGGACGTTCGCCGTCGACGGGCTCATCGGCGCAAGCCCCGAGACCCTCGTCACCGCCTCGCACGGCACGGTCACCGCGCGCGTGCTGGCCGGGACGGTCGGGCGCGGCGTGGATGCCGACGACGACGTCGCCGCCTCGTTCGGCCTGGCCCACAGCGGCAAGAACCTCGATGAGCACCGGTACGCCGTGCGCAGCGTGCTCGACGCGCTCTCCCCGCACGTGACGCACGTGCGCGCCGACGACGAGCCGTTCGTGCTCGAACTCCCCAACCTCTGGCACCTCGCCACCGATGTGGAGGGCGTGCTCGCCGACCACGCGTCGACCCTCGACCTGGTCGCGGCGCTGCATCCGACCGCCGCCGTGGCGGGGACCCCGACGGCGGCGGCGATCGAGGTCATCCGCCGATTGGAGCCCTTCGACCGCGGCCGCTACGCCGGCCCCGTCGGCTGGATCGACGGCGACGGCGACGGCGAGTGGGCGATCGCGCTGCGCTGCGCGCAGATCGCCGAAGCCGCCGATCCCGCCGCACGCACGCGGCCGGTCGTCGCGCACGCCGGCGCGGGGATCGTGGCGGGCAGCGATCCCGAGCTCGAGCTGCTCGAGACGCGCGTGAAGTTCCGCCCGATCGTCGACGCCCTGGCCTGACGCCGGGCGCGGCATCCATCCCCAGCGCCGCGCGGGACCCACGCATCCGCGCGAGACCCACGCATCCGCGCGAGACCCATCGGCTACGGCGGAGGTCTCGGCGGGAAAGGTGGGTCTCACCGGAACCGGCGGCGCGGCGGGGAGCAGCGGGGCGCGGCGCGGCACGGCACGGCGGGTGCGACCGGCGGGGCGGGGCGGGCGCGGCATCCACGGATCAGGACTCGCGCAGGCGCGCCTTCTCCAGCTCGATGTCGTAGTCGGCCGCGGGCCACTGCGGGTCGATGTCGGCGAACGCCTGCAGCAGCAGCTCCTGCACGGCCAGGCGTGCGTACCACTTGTGGTTGCCGGGCACCACGTGCCATGGCGCGTACGCGGTCGAGGTGCGGTCGAACATGGCCTGGAACGCCGACATGTAGTGGGGCCAGAGCACGCGCTCGTCGACGTCGCCGGGGTTGTACTTCCAGTGCTTCTCGGGGGTCTCCAGGCGCGCCATGAGCCGGTCGCGCTGCTGCTCGTACGAGATGTGGAGCATCACCTTGACCACGCGCGTGCCCGCGTCGAAGAGCTCCTTCTCGAACGCGTTGATCGCGTCGTAGCGGCGCTCGATCTCCTCGGGCTCGGCGAGCTCGCGTACCCGGGCGACGAGCACGTCCTCGTAGTGGGAGCGGTCGAAGACGGCGATCTCCCCGGCCTCGGGCGCGTGCTTGGCGATCCGCCAGAGGAAGTCGTGCTTGAGCTCCTGCGCGGTGGGCTTCTTGAAGGCGGTCACCGTGATGCCCTGCGGGTCGGCGGAGCCGACGACGTGGCGCACGATCCCGCCCTTGCCGGCCGAGTCCATCGCCTGGAGCACCAGGAGCACCGACCCGTTGGTGGTCTCGCTGCTGCTGGCGGCGAACAGACGCTCCTGATAGTCGCAGAACAGGTCGGCACCGTCGGCGAGGTCGTCCTTGCCGTCGCGCTTCTTGCCCTCGTATCCGGGGGTCGCGTCGGGATCGACGCCCGACAGCACGAAGCCGTCACGCACCCGGAGGATCTCGGCGACGTCGGCGGACCAGTTCTTCTGGCGGTTGGCGATCATCCGACCATCATGGAGCCTGCCGGCCCGCTACCGGGGGTGGGTGGCGCGACGCGCCGCAACCCGCTATGGGCCCGCCGCGATCAGCGCGCGAGCGCGACCTCGATCAGCTGGCGTCCGCTCACCGCGGCGGTGAGCGCCTGGTCGAGCTCCGACCGGGTCTGCACACGGCGGTACTCCCACCCGTACGCGCGCGCGAGGTGTTCCAGTCCCACTCCGTGCGGGGTGTAGAGCACGCGGTCCATCGCGGCGGCGTCGGCGACGCCCGCGACCTCGAGCCGGTCGAAGATCGTGCCGCCGCCGTCGTTGCCCACGATCACCTGCACGCGGGGCTCTGCCTCGCCCCCCGGCAGCAGCAGTGCGCCGACGTCGTGCAGCAGGGCGAGGTCGCCCAGCAGCACGCGCGTGACGCCCGGGGCGCCCGCGTCCTGACTGGCCGCGGCGATGCCGATGGCCGTGGCGACCGTGCCGTCGATGCCGGCGAGCCCGCGGTTGGCGTGCACCGGCACCTTCTTGCCGCCGAGCACCGTGTCGGCCACCCGCACCAGGCGCGACGACCCGAACAGCAGCCGGTCGTGGGGCCACGTGGCCCGCCAGACCGCGTCGACGAGGGTCTCCCGGTCGAGGGCGGCACGGATCGTCGCGAGCTCGGTCGCGATCGCCTCCAGCCGCTCCCCCGGCACCGCCGACGACAGTCCGTCGGCGTCGGGGGCGGGGGGTGACAGATCGATGGATGCCGCGCGCGACGCGGTCATCCAGGCCCCGAGCCACGCGCGGTCGGTCTCGCCGACGGCCACCGAGACGGCATCCACCGCGAGCGTCGCGCCGTTGAGGTTCAGGGGCTCGCCCGGACCGCGCACCGCGATCACCTCGACGTCGGGGCGGGAGAGCACCGCGGCGACCTCGCGGCTGAGGGTCGGATGCCCGAGCACCACGGCCCGCTCGATGCGGCCGCCGAGGTCGGCGTCGGCGAGGAGCCCCCGATAGCCGTGGATGAGCCACCGTCCGAACCGCGCGCCGCTGACGATCTCGGCGATGAGGGGCCAGCCGCCCAGGTGCGCGAGGGTCTCCGCGTCGGGGCCGGCGCCGCTTCCGGCGATCACGACGGTGCGCGGGCCTCGCTCGAGCACGTGCGGGTCGTCGTCGACGGCGGTGGGCAGGTCGGACTCGCCGATGCCGCCGCCGCCTTGGTAGAGCGCACCCGACATCTCCTCCGCCACCTCGTCGTCGACCGGCGCCGCGTCGGGATCGTCGTCGGTCGTGGCGACCAGCTCCGCAGCCGGCATGTCCAGCCAGTTCGGCAGCGCACCGGCCAGCGGCTCGCGATAGGGCAGGTTGAGGTGCACCGGTCCCGGCGCCCGCAGTCCCTCGCCGAGACAGGCGGCCAGGGCCGCGTCGGCGACCGAGCGCATCAGCTCCGACTGCGGGCCGTCGCCGGTCGGGTCGAGCTCCTCGGGCACCGGCAGGTCGGCCTCGAAGCGCGTCGCCGCCGAGAACAGCCCCGGCTGGCGGGTGGTCTGGTTGGCCCCGACCCCGCGCAGCTCGGGCGGCCGATCCGCGGTCAGCAGCAGCAGGGGCACCCCGGCGTGGTGCGCCTCGAGCGCGGCCGGTAGGAGGTTGGCGACGGCGGTGCCCGACGTGCAGACCACGGCCGCCGGCATCCCGCTCTCGCGACCGATGCCGAGTGCGGTGAAGCCCGCAACGCGCTCGTCGATGCGCACGTGGAGGCGGATGCGGCCGCGACGTTCGAGCTCGGCGGCCACGAGCGCGAGCGACTGGGACCTCGATCCGGGGCTCAGCACGACGTGGCGCACGCCGTTCTCGACCAGGCGGCACAGCAGTGCGGCGGCGGCGTCGGTCGCCGGGGCGGCAGCGGTCACGATCAGCCGAGTGCGCCGCGCGAGCCGAAGCCCTCGTCGTCCCCGTCTGCTGCCGGGCGCTTGGGCGGCTCCGCCGCGGTGCCCCCCGCCGCCGGCGGCGGGGTCGAGCCCTCCGGCGGGTTCCAGCGCGGGTCGTCGTCTTCGGCGTCGAGCTGGGCGAGCTCCTCCTCGAGGCGGCGGATGCGCTCGTCCTGGTCGCTGATGGTGCCGATGGTGCCGAGGAACTCGGGATCGTCATCGGGCGCGCGCCGCGACGCGGCCGTCGAGCGACGGGTGCGGCCGATGACGAACCACAGCACGCCGCCGAGCACGGGGAGCAGGATCACGATCAACAGCCAGACGGGCTTGGGCACGCCGCGGTGCCGGATCGGGGGCTGCACTGCGCAATCGACGATGCTGTAGACCCAGAACACGGTGGCCAGCAGCGCAACGATGAGCAGTACACGCGCCATTCCCCCATCCTAGGCGCGTCGGGCGCGCACCGGACGGGTCGTGATGCAACCGGCACCTCCTGCACGGCCGCCTCCCAGGGGAGCGGGGTGGCGTCGACATAGGATCGTCGGGTGAAAGCCCGCTCCGCCCTCGTCTACACGGTGCTGCGCCTGCTCGCGTTCCTCGTGCCGTTCACGCTGCTGATGCTGCTGCCGATCGGGCGCGAGTTCTACTGGCTGTCGGCGATCTTCGCGGCGCTCATCGGGCTGAGCCTGTCGCTGCTGTTCCTGCGCCGCCCGCTCGACGAGGTGACCCGCGACCTGGCCGCCCGCCGCGCGCAGGCCCGCGCCGCCGCGAGCGACGAGGCCGCCGAGGATGCCGCCGCCGACGCGGTCGCGCCGGGTGCGGCATCCACTCCGCGGGTTCCGGCAGAGCGCGACGACCAGAGCCGCCCCGACCCCGCCTGAGGTGCGCGGGCGCTGAGCCCTCGGGCTGACGTGTCGGCTGAGTCCTCAGGCCGGCCCGACGCGGGTCAGAACACGAAGGCCCAGCACAGGAACGCGGCGTAGCCCAGCGAGGTGAGCGACGTGAGGCCCAGGGCGACGACGAGCTCCCGCGGGTCGCGGTAGGTCCAGACGATGAGGATCGCCGGCAGCGCCGCCAGCAGCACCAGCAGCGTGAGCCAGGCCACGGGGTAGACGAGCGCCAGGAACGCGGCGATCAGGAACGGCACGAGCACGAACACCGTGAACAGCCAGCGGGTCGCGGTGCGGCCGATGAGCACGGTGAGGGTGCGCTTGCGGGCGACGCGGTCCTGATCGATGTCGCGCAGGTTGTTCGCCAGCAGCACGGCGCACGCGATCAGTCCCACGCCCACGGCGCCGAACCACGCCTCCTGCGGGAGCGCGAACGCCTGCACCCACGTCGTGCCGAGGGTGGCGACCAGGCCGAAGAAGACGAAGACGAACAGTTCGCCGAGGCCGTAGTACCCGTACGGGCGCTTGCCGCCGGTGTAGAACCACGCGGCGACGATGCATGCCGCGCCGACCGCGAGGAGCCACCACTGCTCGGTGCGGATCGTGATCGCCAGGCCCGCGACCGCCGCGATCGCGAAGAACGCGAGCGCCACGGTCAGCACTGTGCGCGGCTTCGCCTTGCGGCTCGCGGTGAGGCGGGCAGGTCCCACGCGGTGGTCGTCGGTGCCGCGCACGCCGTCGCTGTAGTCGTTCGCGTAGTTCACGCCGATCTGCAGCGAAACCGACACGAGGAGGCAGAACAGGGCGATGACCCAGTGGAACGCGCCGGCCACGAGCATCGCCGCGCCCGTGCCGACGAGGATCGGCGACACGGCCAGGGGCAGCGTGCGCAGGCGCGCCGCGCCGATCCAGTCGCGCGCGGTCGCCGGCGTCACCTTCTGGGGGTTCTGGTGCGCCGGGGTCTTCTGGGGGTTGCCGCGGGATCCGGTCGAGCGGGATGCCGGGGTCTTGCGCTTCTTGCGGGAGGTGCCTGCCACGAGTGGACATCATAGGCGGCGCCGCACTGCGGCGTACGCGGGCGCGCTGCGGTGCGGGGCACGGCGCGCGTGCGCCGGGCACGCGGCGGCGCTGCGGTGCAGGGCACTGCGGCGTACGCGGGGCGCGCTGCGGTACGGGGTGTCGGGCGCGGCGGCGCGGTGTGCCGGGCACGGCACGCCGCGGCGCGGGGTGCGGCGGGGTGCCGTCAGCGCAGCGCCGCGACCGCGCGACGGATCGCCTCGCGGTCGGGCTTGCCGCTGGGAAGGGTCGCCAGCTCGTCGACGAGCACGAGTCGCGCGGGGCGCGCGTGCGAGCCCACCTCCGCCCCCACTGCCTTGCGGGCCTCCTCCAGCTGCACCGACTCGCTGCGGCGGAGCGCCTCGCCGCGCGTGGCGACGACCACCGAGGCCTCGCCCCACCGGGCATCGGGCACGCCGATCACCACGGCTCCGGCAAGACCCGGGATGCTGCGCACCACGCGCTCGACCCGATCGAGCGAGATGTTCACGCCGCCCGAGACGATGACGTTGTCGAGGCGCCCGCGCACGCGCAGCACCCCGTCTTCGAGGATGCCGGCGTCGCCGGTGCGGTACCAGCGGGTGCCGCCCTCGCGCACGAACACGGCGTCGGTGCCCTCCCGGTCGCCGAGGTAGCCGTCGGCCAGCTGCGGCCCCGACACCTGCACCTCGCCGCGCTCCACGCGCACGGTCACCGCGCGCAGGGGCACCCCGTCGTAGACGCAGCCGCCGCTGGTCTCGGTGGAGCCGTAGGTGCGCACGATCCGCGCCCCGAGGTCCTCGGCGCGCTCGAGCGTCGCCGGGGGAAGCGCCTGTCCGCCGACGAGGATCGCCTCGAACGAGCGAAGGGCCGCGCGCAGCCGCGGGTCGTCGGGCGCGGCATCCAGCAGCCTGCTCAGCTGCGCGGGAACCAGCGACGTGTACGTCGCCGGACGCGTGCCGGCGTGCCTGTCCTGCACCTCCAAGGCCGCCTCGGTGAACGCGGCCGGAGTGAACGGACCGGACAGCACCGCCGGCTCTCGATCGGCCAGAAGCGATCGCACCAGCACCTGGAGGCCCGCCACGTAGCTCGCCGGCAGCGCCAGCAGCCAAGCCCCCTCGCCGATCCGGTCGGCGGTGGCGTGCGCGCTGGCGGTGAGCGCGTCGGCGCTGAGCACGACGCTCTTGGGGATGCCCGTGGATCCGGAGGTGGTGACGACGGCGGCGGTGCCGTCGCGCACCGTCGCGGGCAGGTCGCTGACGAGCCCCAGCCCGAGGGCGGGCGCCCCGCCGTTCAGAGCGCCGCGCAGCGCGCGCAGCACGTCGCGCGGGTCGTCGCCGGTGATCGGCTCGAGCTTCATCTCCGCTCCGTCGTCAGTAGTGCCAAGGGTAGGGCGACCAGTCGGGGTCGCGCTTCTGCAGGAACGAATCGCGCCCCTCGACGGCCTCGTCGGTGCCGTACGCGAGGCGCGTCGCCTCGCCCGCGAACACCTGCTGGCCGACCATTCCGTCATCGACGGCGTTGAAGGCGAACTTCAGCATGCGGATCGCGGTCGGGCTCTTGGTGAGGATCGTGCGCGCCATCGCGATCGCCTCGCGCTCGAGGTCGGCGTGCGGCACGACGCGGTTCACCGCGCCCATCTCGAACGCGCGCTGGGCCGAGTACTCCTCGGCGAGGAAGAACACCTCGCGCGCGAACTTCTGCCCGATCTGGCGCGCGAAGTACGCCGAGCCGTAGCCCGCGTCGAACGAGCCGACATCGGCATCGGTCTGCTTGAAGCGGCCGTGCTCGGCGCTCGCGATCGACATGTCGCACACGACGTGCAGGGAATGCCCGCCCCCGGCCGCCCACCCCGGGATGACGGCGATGACCACCTTCGGCATGAACCGGATCAGCCGCTGCACCTCGAGGATGTGCAGGCGCCCGGCTCGGGCCGGGTCGGCCACCGGCGCTTCGTCTCGCTCGGCTCGCTCAGCGACCGGGGCTTCGTACTTGTAGCCGTCGCGCCCGCGGATGCGCTGATCGCCGCCGGAGCAGAACGCCCAGCCGCCGTCCTTCGGGCTCGGCCCGTTGCCGGTCAGCAGCACGACGCCGATCTTCGGATCCTGTCGCGCGATGTCGAGGGCCCGGTAGAGCTCGTCCACCGTGTGCGGCCGGAACGCGTTGCGCACCTCGGGGCGATCGAACGCGATGCGGGCGATCCGCCCGTCGCGCGAGACATGCGCCGTGATGTCGGTGTACCCGGTTTCAGGGGCGCCGGGTGCCGGCATCCACTCGTCTTCGTCGAACAGGTCCGAAACGCTCACCGCCCCAGCCTAGGCCCGCGTCCTCTGGCCGCGAGAGTGCATCGCCGCGCCGAGAGTGCGTGCCGGTGGCCTCACCCTCATCGGGCGATGCACTCGCGCGGGGGCGGGGGCGGCGGCGACGCGGGGCGTCATGCGGGAGCACGCGCAGAGCCCGGCGCCCTACGCTGGTTCGGTGACTTCGACCCGCCGCCTGTTCCCCGCTGCCGCCGCGATCGCCGCCGCGCTGTTCGCCCTCACCGCCTGCGCCTCCGGCCCCGCCGCGACCGAGACCTCGGCGCCGGCCGCGTCGTCCGCGCCCGCCGAGTCGGTGGGCGAATGCTCCGGGGTGCTGGTGGTCATCGAGACCGGCGACCTCGAGGTGGAGGACTCCCCCGCCGGCTCGACCTGCATCGACACCGATGAGGCGATCGGCGCCTCCGACGCGCTCACCGAGGCCGGCATCACCGTCGAGGGCACCGAGGAGTTCGGCGACCAGGTCGTGTGCCGCGTGAACGGCGTGCCCGCCGAAGACCTCGCGATCCCCGCCGAAGACGGCTCCGACTACTTCGAGACCTGCGCGTCGATGCCCGCGGCCTTCGCGTACTGGTCGCTGTTCACCCGCCCCGTCGCCGGCCAGTGGGGCTACGCCACGGAGGGCCTGGCGACGCTGGAGCTGCAGCCGGGCGAGAGCCTCGCCCTGCTGTTCACGCTGAACGGCGAGCCGGCGGCTCCGACCTCGTGACCCGATGACCCTGCGGCCCGGACCCCTGCGCGCCGCGGCGGCCCTCGCCGCCGGGTTCGTCGTCGTCCGGGTCGTCTACCGGGTGCTCTTCCACGGCGCCGACGGCACCGGACCGGTGCTCCTGCCGCTGCCGGAGGTGCGGCTGCCGGCGCCGTTCGCCCACGTCGTGATGTTCGGTCCGGTGACGGCCGACGGACTGGTGGATGCCGCGGCGAGCGCCGTGCCGATCGCCGCGACGATCCTCGCGTTCGGCGTGCTGAGCGCGCTCGTCGACCTGCCGCGGCTCATCGTGCGCGCCTCCGCGCGCGGACCCTTCAGCGGACTGGGCCGTGCGCTCGCGATCGCCTGGGCCACCCTGCCGGCCCTCGCCGACGCCGCCCGCGCCGTGCGGTTCGCGCAGCGCCTGCGCGGACAGCGCGCGGGAGTCCGGGTGCTGGCGCCGCTGCTGGAGCGCACGCTCGAACGCGCCGCGGCGGTGGCCGCGACGCTCGAGGTGCGCGGATTCGCGGGGCGCGGGCTCGAGGGCGACTGCGTGGCGGCGGTGGAGACCGACGGGGTCGGGATCGGCTTCGGCGATGCGGCGGGGCCCGTCGTGCATCTCGACGCCCTCACCCTCGCGCCGGGCACGCTGACGCTCGTCACGGGCGCCACGGGGTCGGGCAAGACGACGGTGCTGCGGGCCGTGGCGGGCCTCCACTCGCATGTCGACGGCGGCATCGTCGACGGGCGGCTGCGCGTGGTGGGACACGATCGGGCGGCCGTGCCCCCGCGCGACCTCGCCCGCCGCGTGGGGGTCGTGGCGCAGCATCCACGATCCGCGTTCGCCACGGAGCACGTGCGCGACGAGATCGGACTCGCGCTCGTGCTGCGCGGCGTCGCGCCGGTGATCGTCGCCGCCCGGGTGGCGGAGATCGCCGCGAGGGTCGGCGTCGCCGACCTGCTCGACCGGCGCACGGCGCGGCTGTCGGCGGGCGAGGCGACACGCGTCGCGATCGCCGCGGCCGTCATCGAGGAACCCATCCTGCTGCTCGTCGACGAACCGCTCGCCGACCTGGATGCCGCGGCGCGGGCGCGCATCGTGGCGCTGCTCGACGCGCTCGCGCACGAAGCCGGGGTCTGCGTCGTCGTGGCCGAGCACCGCGCCGACGCACTGCGCGAGGTCGCCGACCGCCGGCTGCGCGTCGCCGACGGCCGCCTCCGGCCCCTGGCGCTCGACGCGGGCGGCGGATCCACGCCCGACGGCCGTTTCCAGCCCCTGGCGCTCGACGCGGGCGGCGGATCCACGCCCGACGGCGTGCACATCGGGGGACCGATCGGGCCTCCGGCGGCGCTGGCCTCGGAGAATCCGGGGGGGCGGGCGGGCGCGGGCTCATCCGTCCCCCGGCCGTCACCGGCGCCGCCGGCCCTGCGCGTCACCGACCTCACCGTGCGCCACGGCGCCGTCGTGGCCGTCGCCGCCGCGACGGTCGAGCTGGCAGCCGGGGAGCTCGTCGTACTGACCGGACCCAACGGCGCCGGCAAGTCGAGCCTGCTGACCGCCTTCGCGCTCGACAGGCGCGTCGCCGGGAGCCTCGCCCTCGTTCCCGACGCCTCCGACGACCTCTTCGTCTATGACACGGTCGGCGCGGAGTGCGCGCGCGCCGACCGCCGTGCACGCGCCGGGGCCGCCACCACCGCCGCACGGTTCGGCGGGTTCCTCGGCCTCTCACCCGACAGCCTCGCCCTCGCGGCGCGCCTGGCGCGGCATCCCCGTGACCTGTCCGTCGGCGAGCGCCGCCTTCTCGCCCTGTCGATCCAGCTCGCCGGCGACCCCGGGGTGCTGCTCGTGGACGAGCCGACGCGCGGGCTCGATCCGGCCGCGCGCGACGACGTGCTCGCCGCGCTCACGGCGCTCACCCGCCGCGGCGTCGCCGTGCTCGTCGCCTCGCACGAGCCGGAGGTCGCCGCGGGTGCCGACCGGGTGCTGCGCATGGAGCGCGGCGTGCTGCGGGCGTGCAAAACTCCGGAGATTCCGGCGGCGATCGGCGCCGCGCCGACGCCGATTGGCGCTCGACAGCCCGATCTTCCGGAGTTTCGCACACCGCGGGTCGCCGCGCCGCCGCCGCCCGCACCTCCCCCGCCCGCACGCCCACCCGGGACGCCACCGCGCGCCGCCCGCACGACGGTGACGGCACTCGCCGCCCTCGCCGCCGCCAACCTCGTCGCCCTCGCCGCGTTCGCCTGGCCGCTGGTGGCCACCGCCGTGCCCGACCAGGCCGAGGCCGCGGTTCCCGTCGCGGCGCTGGCGCTGCTCCCGCTGGCGGCCCTGGTCGTGGTGGCGACCCTTGATGGGCGCGTGCGCTCCGCGCACCTGCTGGCGCTGCTGGGCACCCTCGCCGCGATCGGCGCCGCCGTGCGGATCGCGAGCACCGGGGTCGGCGGCGTGGAGGCCCTGTTCATCCTGCTGATCCTCGCCGGCCGTGCGTTCGGCGCCCGGTTCGGGATGCTGCTCGGCATGGCATCCATCGCTCTCTCGACGCTCGTCACGGGAACGTTCGGCCCCTGGACGCCCTTCCAGATGTTCGCGTGCGCGTGGGTCGGAGCGGGCGCGGGCCTCCTCCCCCGCCGCGTGCGCGGCGGCGCGGAGATCGCGATGCTCAGCGTCTACGGAGTGGTCGCGTCGTATGCGTTCGGCCTGGTGATGAACCTGTGGTTCTGGCCGTTCGCGGTCGGCTACGGCACGGGCATCTCGTACGACGGCGACGCGCCGCTGGGGGTCAACCTCGCGAGCTTCCTGCTGTACTCGCTGGTGACCTCGTCGCTGAGCTGGGACACCCTCCGCGCGATCACGACGATCATCGGGATGCTGGTGGTCGGCCGCGCGGTGCTGGCGGCGCTGCGCCGCGCGAAGCCGCTGCAGCCGGCAACGCGATCGGGGCCGCCCGCGCCGGCGCGCGGACGACCCCGATCGGACCGCGTCAGCGCGTGACGCGGTTGCGCGTGGCCAGCACGTAGATGCCGAGCACGAGGATCGCCCCGATGATCGAGCCGATGATCCCCGCCGGCTGCAGGAAGCCGCCCGCCGGGTCGGCGCCGAACAGGAGGAATCCGAGGAATCCGCCCACGAACGAGCCGACGACGCCGAGCACGATCGTCATGAGGATGCCCATGCTCTGCTTGCCGGGGATGACGGCACGAGCGATGAGGCCGGCGATGAGGCCGATGAGGATGAGACCGAGGATGGTCCAGAGCATGTTCCGCTCTCCTTCTCTCGCGGGGACACCCGCAGTGTCTGCTGTCCCCCGCACCGGGTGGTGGGGGCTTTCACTGGCCACGAGTCTGGCCCAGCCTGTGCATCACCCGGGGGCCCCTTGATTTGCCGGCCCCGCTGCGGTAGCGGACTCCCGCCGGCGCTCCTCGAGGCGTAGATTCACGGCATGAGCGGACTCACCGACGCCCCCGCCGAGTACTCCGACCTTCGGGCCGTCTACATCAACTGCACGCTCAAACGCTCCCCCGAGCTGAGCCACACCCAGGGCCTGATGGACCGCAGCATGGACCTCATGCGCGGGCAGGGCGTGAGCGTCGAAGGCATCCGCTTCGTCGATCACGACGTCGCAACCGGCGTATACCCCGACATGCGCGAGCACGGCTGGCAGACCGATGCGTGGCCCGACGAGATCTGGCCGAAGATCGACGCCGCCGACATCCTGGTCGTGGGCGGGCCGATCTGGCTCGGCGACAACTCGTCGATCACGCGCAAGCTCATCGAGCGGCTGTATTCCATGAGCGGAATGCTCAACGACCGCGGGCAGTACATCTACTACGGCAAGACCGGCGGAGCCATCATCACCGGCAACGAGGACGGCGTGAAGCACTCCTCGATGGCGATCCTCTACAGCCTGCAGCACATCGGGTTCATGGTTCCGCCGAACGCGGATGCCGGCTGGATCGGCGCCATCGGCCCCGGCCCCAGCTACCTCGATCCGGGCTCGGGCGGCCCCGAGAGCGACTTCACCAACCGCAACACGACGTTCATGACGTGGAACCTCCTGCACACGGCGCGCATGCTGAAGGATGCCGGGGGCCTGCCCGCCTGGGGCAACGTGCGCCGCGCATGGGACGGCGGCGAGCACTTCGGGTTCGACGCGAACCCCGAGTACCGCTGAGCCGCGAGGACGCCCGGCGCCGGAAGGCCGGGAGCCGCCTCAGCGGGCCGCGCCCACCGCGGCCGTGAGCGGACCGGCGATCCACCGCTCCACCTCGCGCGGGGTCCGCAGGCGGACGATCGTGAGATGCGGATGCTGCCCGGCCAGCGCCGGCACCCGCTCGCGGTACTTCCCGCGGGTCGACACGGACCACCGCACGATGTGCTCGGGGTCGGTGAAGAACGTGTGCAGGGGCGGCTCGAGGTTGCCGTTCCACAGCTCCTCGCGGCGCAGGCGGCGACGCAGCGTGCGCCCGATGACGCGCGGCAGGGTCACAGTCGCGAACGGCAGATCCAGCCACACCAGCGTGTCGGCGCGCTCCGTCAGCAGCGGGCGCGCGCTCCGGTACTGCCACTCGGTGACCCAGCGGTCGGTCTGAACCAGCGCGAGCACGTCGTCGACGAACTCGAGGCGCGGCACCCAGTCCGCACCGTGGAACAGGGCGTCGATCTCGGTATGGGGGAGCCCCGCGACCTGGGCGATCCGCACCGCGAGGGTGGTCTTGCCGACGCCCGACACCCCCGCGACCACGACGCGACGCGGCGCGTCGGGCAGCGGATCGTCGGCGGTGAGCATCCCCCGATGCTAGACGGATCACACCGAGAAGTACTTGGCCTCCGGGTGGTGGAACACGAACGCGTCGGTGGACTGCTCGGGGTGCAGCTGCAGCTCCTCGCTGAGCTCGACGCCCATGCGCTCGGGGCGCAGCAGCTCGACCACCTTGCGGCGGTCCTCCATGTCGGGGCAGGCGGGGTAGCCGAGGGAGAACCGCGCGCCGCGGTACTCGAGCTTGAAGTGACCGGCGATGTCGGCGGGGTCCTCGTCGGCGAAGCCGAGCTCGGCGCGGATGCGGGCGTGCCAGTACTCGGCGAGCGCCTCGGTCAGTTGCATCACGAGCCCATTGAGCTCGTAATAGTCGCGGTACCGGTCCTCGGCGAACAGCTTCGCGGTCACCTGGTCGATCGCGGCGCCCGCGGTGACCAGCTGCACCGGCAGCACGTCCACCGCGCCCGACGCGCGCGAGCGCACGAAGTCCGACAGGCAGAGATGCCGGTCACGGCGCTGGCGCGGGAAGTGGAAGCGCAGCCGCTCGGCGCCGAGCTCACCGCCTGCGGGCGACCCGCCGTCGGGGGCGAGGAGGCCAGGCGTGCCCAGCACCCCCGTGGGGTCGTCGCCATGGTGCAGCACGACGAGGTCGTCGCCCTCCGACACCACCGGGAAGTAGCCGTACGCGACCGAGGCGTCGAGCATGCCCTCGGCGAGGATGCGGTCGAGCCAGTACCGCAGGCGCGGGCGCCCCTCGGCTTCGACGAGCTGCTCGTACGAGAGGCCGCCCTCGCCGCGGCCGGGCTTGAGCCCCCACTGCCCCATGAACGTGGCGCGCTCGTCGAGGAACGCGGCGTAGTCGGCGAGCGCGATGCCGCGTACGATGCGGGTGCCCCAGAACGGCGGGGCGGGGACCCGGTTGTCGGATGCCACGTCCGAGCGCGCCGGCATGGCCTCGGGCTCGGTGAGTGTGAGCTTCGAGCCGGCCGCGTGGCGCCGCTTCTTGAGGGCGGGCAGCCCGACCTCGCCCGGGTCGGTGCCGCGGGCGATCTTCACGAGCGGCTCCATCAGCGCGAGTCCCTCGAACGCATCGCGGGCGTAGCGCACCTCGCCGTCGAACAGCGACGCGAGGTCGTCCTCGACGTAGGCGCGCGTCAGCGCCGCGCCACCGAGGATCACCGGCCACTTCGTGCCGAGCCCGCGCGCGCTCAGCTCCTGGAGGTTCTCCTTCATCACGACCGTCGACTTCACGAGCAGGCCCGACATGCCGATCACGTCGGCGCCGTGCTCCTCGGCGGCGGCGATGATGTCGGCGATCGGCTGCTTGATGCCGAGGTTGACGACGTCGTAGCCGTTGTTGGTGAGGATGATGTCGACGAGGTTCTTGCCGATGTCGTGCACATCGCCGCGCACGGTCGCGAGCACGATCGTGCCCTTGCCGGAGGCGTCCGACTTCTCCATGTACGGCTCGAGCAGGGCGACGGCGGTCTTCATGACCTCGGCGGACTGCAGCACGAAGGGCAGCTGCATCTCACCCGAGCCGAAGCGCTCGCCGACGACCTTCATGCCCTCCAGCAGCTGGTCGTTGATGATGCCGAGCGCGGTCATGCCTTCGGCGCGGGCGAGGTCGAGATCGGCCTCGAGTCCCTTGGACTCGCCGTCGATGATGCGCCGCTGCAGGCGCTCGCCGACGGGCAGCGCGGCGAGCTCGGCCGCACGCTGGTCGCGCAGCGCCGCCGTGTCGACCCCGGCGAACAGGTCGAGCATCGTCGCGAGCGGGTCGTAGGTGACGTTGCCGTCGGCGTCGTACTCGCGGCGGTCCCACACCAGGTCGAGCGCGACCTGGCGCTGCTCGTCGGAGATCGAGGCCAGCGGCACGATCTTGGCCGCGTCGATGATGCCCGAGGTGAGCCCCGCCTCGACCGCCTCGTGCAGGAACGCCGAGTTCAGCACCACGCGGGCGGCGGGATTGAGCCCGAACGACACGTTCGACACCCCGAGCGTGGTGTTGATGCCCGGGTACTTCGCACTGATCGTGCGGATCGCCTCGATCGTCTCGATCGCGTCGCGGCGGGTCTCCTCCTGCCCGGTCGCGATCGGGAACGTCAGGCAGTCCACGATGATGTCGTCCACGCGCATGCCCCAGTCGCCGACGAGCTCGTCGATCAGGCGCGACGCGATCCGCACCTTGTCGTCGGCGGTGCGCGCCTGCCCCTGCTCGTCGATCGTGAGCGCGATCACGGCGGTGCCGTGCTCCTTCACGAGCGGCATGATGCGGCCGAATCGGGATGCCGGCCCGTCGCCGTCCTCGTAGTTCACCGAGTTCACGACGGGGCGACCGCCGATGAGCTCCAGCCCGGCCTGGATGACGGCGGGCTCGGTCGAGTCGATGACGAGCGGAAGTGTGGATGCCGACGCGAAGCGCGACACGACCTCGCGCACGTCGGCCACCCCGTCGCGGCCGACGTAGTCGACGCACACGTCGAGCAGGTGGGCGCCCACGCGGATCTGGTTGCGCGCGATCTCGACGCAGTCGTCCCACCGGCCCTCGAGCATCGCCTCGCGGAACGCCTTGGACCCGTTGGCGTTGGTGCGCTCGCCGATCGCGAGGTACGAGGCATCCTGCTGGAACGGCACGTGCTGGTAGAGCGACGCGACGCCCGGGTCGGGCGCGGGCACGCGGACGCGCTGCGAGGCCGATCCGCCCGCGGCCGCTGCGGCGTGCGCGCCCGTGCCGAGCCGCTCGACGACGGCCGCCAGGTGCTCGGGCGTCGTGCCGCAGCATCCACCGATCAGGCCGAGCCCGAACTCGCGCACGAACTGCTCGTGCGCGGTGGCGAGCTCGACAGGCGACAGCGGGTAGTGCGCGCCGTCGGCGGTGAGCACCGGCAGCCCGGCGTTGGGCATGCACGCGATCGTGACCGACGAGTGCTTGGACAGGTGGCGGAGGTGTTCGCTCATCTCGGCGGGGCCGGTGGCGCAGTTCAGGCCGATCGCGTCGACGCCGAGGGGTTCGAGCGCGGTGAGCGCGGCGCCGATCTCGCTGCCCATCAGCATGGTGCCGGTCGTCTCGACGGTCACCTCGACGAAGATCGGCAGCCGGATGCCGCGCGCGACGATCGCCTGCTTGCAGCCGTTGATCGCCGCCTTGGTCTGGAGCAGATCCTGCGAGGTCTCCACGAGGAACGCGTCGGCTCCGCCGTCGATCAGCCCCTCGGCCTGCAGCGCGAAGGTCTCGCGCAGGTGCTCGTACGTGGTGTGGCCGAGGCTCGGCAGCTTCGTGCCGGGTCCCATGGAGCCGAGCACCCAGCGCATGCGCCCGTCGCCGGCCTCGGCGGCCTCGGCGCGCTCGCGGGCGATGCGGGCGCCCTTCTCGGCGAGGTCGGCGATGCGATCGTCGATGCCGTAGTCCGACAGGTTCGACCAGTTGGCGCCGAACGTGTTGGTCTCGACGGCGTCGACCCCGACGGCGTAGTAGGCGTCATGGATCGCGGCGACCACATCGGGACGCGTCTCGTTGAGGATCTCGTTGCAGCCCTCGAGCCCGGCGAAGTCGGTCTCGATCGAGAGGTCGTGCCGCTGCAGCATCGTGCCCATCGCGCCGTCGGCGATGACCACGCGCGCGGCGAGCGCGTCGAGCAGCGCCTGCGATCGCGCCGGACGCGGAACCCCCTCGATGTCGAGGGCGAAGCGGGGGGCCGGAGCGGTGCCTGTCACCCGCGCGATTCTAGTCGCGCGGGTGACCGGGCACCCGGGCGCCCGCCACGCGGCGTCACGCGTTCTTCGCGTCGCGCCAGGCGAGCCACCGCTTCACGAGGTCGTAGTCGTAGTCGGGGCCGTCGAAGTTGAGCGTGAACAGGCGCGCCCCGGCGTCGAACAGGGCGTCGGCGACCTCCGGTGTGCGACGAGCGAGCTCGTTCGAGACGACGATGCGCGAGGCATCCGTCCCCTCCTTCTCGGCCCACTTCTCGATCACCGAGATCTTGTGGGCCAGCGCGTCGGGGCGCACGAAGCTGTGCCAGATGTCGGCGTGACGGGCCACCAGGCGCAGGGTCTTCTGCTCGCCCTGTCCGCCGATCATCACCGGGATGTCGCGCGTGGGCGCCGGGTTGAGCTTGGCCCAGCGCGCTTCGATGCGCGCGAGGCCGTCGGCGAGGTCGTCGAGGCGGGAGCCGGCCGTGCCGAACTCGTAGCCGTACTCGTCGTAGTCGCGCTGGAACCAGCCCGACCCGGTGCCGAAGATGAAACGGCCGGTGCCGGTGCCCTTCGCCGAGATGTGGTCGATCGTGCGGGCCATGTCGGCCTGCAGGTCGGGGTTGCGGTAGCTGTTGCAGTTGACGAGGGCGCCGAATTCCACGCGCTCGGTCTGCTCGGCCCACGCGGCCAGCTCCGTCCAGGACTCGAAATGCAGCCCGTCGGGCTCACCCGAGAGCGGGTAGAAGTGGTCCCAGTTGAAGATGATGTCGACGCCCAGCTCCTCGAGGCGGAAGACGGCCTCGCGGATCTGCGGGTAGGTCACGTGCTGCGGGACGAGCTGGACGCCGAGGCGCACCGGGGTGTCGAGAAGAGGCATGGCGAAAGCCTAGGGGCGTCGGATGAGGGGTCGGGCCGTCTCGGTGTCGTCGCGTGAACGGTGATCCGTCTTCTGATGCGGCGCGCGCGACGGCAGGATGGATGCCGTGAGCCTTGCCGCACCGCCGCCGCTGTCCGAGATCCTCGCCTCCGCCCGGGTCGTCGCCCTGCCGCTGGCGGCCCGCTTCCGCGGGGTCGACGTGCGCGAGGCGGTCGTCTTCGAAGGCCCCGAGGGCTGGACCGAGTTCTCGCCCTTCGCCGAATACGACGACGCCGAGGCCGCGACCTGGCTCGCCGCGGCGATCGACTTCGGGTGGATGCCGCAGCCCGCGCCCGTGCGGAACGTGATCCCGGTCAACGCCACCGTGCCGGCGGTGACGGCGACGGCCGTCGCCGATGTGCTCGCGCGCTTCGACGGGTGCCGCACCGCGAAAGTGAAGGTCGCCGAGCGCGGCCAGGTGCTCGCCGACGACGTCGCGCGTGTGCGCGCCGTGCGCGAGGTCATGGGGCCGGAGGGGCGCATCCGCGTCGACGCCAACGCCGCGTGGAACGTGGACGAGGCCGAGCACGCCGTGCACGCTCTCGCGGAGTTCGACCTGGAGTACGTCGAGCAGCCGTGCGCAACCGTCGACGAACTGGCCGAGCTCCGCCGGCGCGTGAAGTACATGGGCATCCCGATCGCCGCCGACGAGAGCGTGCGCAAGGCCGCCGACCCCCTCGCGGTCGCGCGCGCCGGGGCTGCCGACCTGCTCGTGGTGAAGGCGCAGCCGCTCGGCGGGGTGCGCCGGGCCCTGGAGATCGTGGCCGAGGCGGGCCTTCCGGCGGTCGTCTCGAGCGCACTGGACACCTCGATCGGCCTGTCGATGGGCGCGACGCTCGCCGCGGCGCTGCCGGACCTCGACTACGACTGCGGACTCGGCACGGCGTCGCTGTTCCTCGCCGACGTGCTCTCGCCCGGGCTCGCACCGCGCGACGGGGCGCTCCCGGTCGGGCGGGTTGTGCCCGACCCCGATCTCCTCGACCGGCACGCCGCCTCGCCGGAGCGCACGCAGTGGTGGCTCGACCGGCTGGCGCGGTGCCACTCGGTGCTCGCCGCGACCCCCGAGGTCGCGGCCGAGCCCCTCTGAAGCGCTCAGAACAGCGGCTGCGCCGCGGTCAACTTTCGGTCGGTGCGACCGGGGGCTCGATGATGAGCTGCGCCACCCGCGCGAGGTCGGCGTTGACCGAGGCGCACATGGCCTCGTAGTCCTCGCCGGACATCACCGCGCGCATCGACGCGCTCTCCCACACGGTGAGCATGAGGCGCGCGGCCTCGTCGGCGGGCACCCGGAAGACGAGCCCCTTGGCCTCGGCGATGTCGTCGATGATGCGCGATACCGAGCGCAGCATCGCCTGCTCCTGGGCGAGGTAGGCGGTGGCGAGCTCGGGCGTGCGCAGCGCGTGGATGCGGATCTCGCTCATCAGCAGCACCCCGAGGCGGTCGTCGCTGGTGATGTCGAGCACCTGCTGCACGATGCCGAGGGCGTCGACGTGCGCACCCGCCAACTCCCCGTCGTGCTCGAGGTGGAGCACGCGGCGGCGGACCGCTTCAACGCGCTCCCCGGCGACCGCGGCGACGAGCTCGAGGAAGAGCTCGTCCTTGGTCTCGAAGTTCGAATAGAACGCCCCGCGCGTGAAGCCCGCGCGCTCGCAGATCGCCTCGACGGATGCGGCGTCGAGCCCGACCTCGGCGAACACCTGGGCCGCGGCATCCATGAGCTTGCGACGGGTCGCCTCGCGGCGACGCGACATCGCGACGACGGCATCGGCCATGTCGATCCTCCCTCGCCCCATCTTCACACCGGGCATTCAGTTTCGGGTGCAGGAACCGCTCTACGATACACTCATGTATCCGATACAGCGCTGTATCGAACCTGTTTGACCCGGACCCGGAGGCGCTGTGTCCACACTGCTGTACTCACTCGGACGCTGGTCGTACCGTCACCCGTGGCGGGTGCTCATCGGCTGGATCCTTCTTCTCGCGATCGCCGGCGGCAGCGCCGGCATCTTCATGAAGGGCACCGACAACTCCTTCTCGATCCCGGGCACCGAGGCCCAGGAGGGCATCGAGATGCTCGATCGCACCTTCCCGCAGGCCTCGGGCACCAGCGCACAGCTGATCATCGTCGCCGCCGAGGGCGACAGCGTCGCCGACGACCCCTACGCGGGCGAGATCGCCGACACGATCGCGGCGTTCGAAGACCTCGACGGCGTGCTCGCCGTGACCGACCCGTTCGACGAGATGGTGTCGGGCCTCGTCTCCGACGACGAGTCCGCCGCCATCATCCGCCTCCAGTTCGACGGCAGCCCCACCGACATCAGCGACGAGACGAAGGACACCCTCGACGGCGTCGCCGCCGACATGGGCGAGTCCCTCCCCGCCGGGTCGGAGGTCGCCATCGGCGGCGACCTGTACTCGACCTCGGTGCCGGGCCTGACGATCACCGAGGCGATCGGCGTGCTCATCGCCCTGTTCGTGCTGATCATCACGTTCCGCTCCCTCTCGGTGGCCTTCTTCCCCCTGATCAGCGCCCTGATCGGCGTGGCCCTCGCGATCGCGCTCATCTTCGTGTCGACGGCCTTCGCCACCATCTCCTCGACCACCCCGATGCTCGCGATCATGCTGGGGCTCGCGGTCGGCATCGACTACGCCCTCTTCATCGTCGCCCGACATCAGGACCAGGTGCGCGTCGGCGTCGAACCGGAGGAATCCGCCGCCCGCGCGACCGGCACCGCCGGATCGGCCGTCGTGTTCGCCGGTGTCACGGTGCTCATCGCCCTGGTCGGGCTCTCGTTCGCCGGCATCCCGTTCCTCACCACCATGGGCATCGCCGCGGCCGTCGCCGTCGCGATCGCCGTCGTGGTCGCCGTGACCCTCACCCCCGCCCTCCTCGGCTTCGCGAAGGGCCGCGTCGCCGGCTGGGGCCGCGTCGCGCGCGCCGGGGTGCCGGTGCGCCGGCGCCGCACCGCCGTGGCTGCCGCCGACGCCGCGGACGACGCCGCAGAGCTCGAGCCGACCGAGGGAGTGGATGCCGCGCCCGCCGCACCGGCGGAGCCCGCGGTCCACGCCACGCCCGCGAAGACCAACCCCTGGGTGCGCCTGGTGACGAAGCATCCCATCGTCACCACCGTCGCGGTGATCGTCGGCCTCGGCGTCATGGCGGTGCCCGCCACGAGCCTCACCCTCGCCCTGCCCAACGCGGGCATGCAGCCCGAGTCCAGCCAGGCGCGGGTGGCGTACGACCTCACCGCAGCGCACTTCGGTCCCGGCGAGAACGGCCCCCTCATCATGGCGGGAACCATCGTCACCTCGACCGATCCGCTCGGTCTGATGGACGACCTCGCCGCCGAGATCGAGAAGGTGCCCGGTGTGAAGGAGGTGGCCCTGGCCACCCCGAACATGACCGCCGACACCGGACTCATCCAGATCGTGCCCGAGACCGCCCCCGACGACCCCGCCACCGCCGACCTCGTGCGCGCCCTCCGCGCCCTCGCCCCGGAGCTGAACGACGAGTACGGCGTCGACCTGAAGGTCACCGGCTTCACCGCCGTCGGCATCGACATCTCCGACCGCCTGGGCGCCGCGCTCGTGCCGTTCGGCATCTTCGTGGTGGGCCTCTCGCTCGTGCTGCTGATGATCGTGTTCCGGTCGATCTGGGTGCCGCTGAAGGCCGCGGCCGGCTACCTGCTGTCGGTGCTCGCCGCGTTCGGCGTCGTGGCCGTCGTCTTCGAGTGGGGCTGGTTCGCCGACCTGCTGCACGTGGACAAGACCGGCCCGGTCATCAGCTTCATGCCGATCATCCTCATGGGCGTGCTGTTCGGCCTCGCGATGGACTACGAGGTCTTCCTCGTCTCGCGCATGCGCGAGGACTACGTGCATGCGCTGCGGGCCGCACGCGCCACCGGCGAGGCCTTCAGCCGTCGCCGCGTCGCGATCGACGCCGTGCGCTCCGGCTTCACCGCCTCGGCGCGCGTGGTCACGGCGGCAGCCGTCATCATGTTCGCCGTCTTCGCGGCGTTCGTGCCCGAGGGCGACTCCTCGATCAAGCCGATCGCCCTCGGTCTTGCCGTCGGCATCGCCGTCGACGCGTTCATCGTGCGCATGACCCTCGTGCCCGCCGTCATGGCGCTCCTCGGCGACAGGGCGTGGTCGATGCCGCAGTGGCTCGACCGCGTCCTCCCCCACTTCGACATCGAGGGCGAGGCCGTCGAGCGCGAGCTCGCCCTGTCGTCGTGGCCGGAGCCGAACACCACCGCCGCGGTCGTCGGCGAAGGGGTCGCCGTGCGCGCCGACGGCGGGCGCACCGTGGGCGAGGTGACGCTCTTCGACGGCGCCGACTTCCGCGTCGAGCGCGGCGGCACGCTGCTGGTCACCGGCGAGACCCTCGCGACCCGCGCGTTCGCGCTGACCGTGGCCGGGCGCCTCCAGCCCGACGACGGCCGCCTCCGCGTGGCGGGCCACCTGCTCCCCGGCCGCGCGGCCTGGGTGCGGGGACACGTCGGCCTGGCGATGCTCCGAGGTTCGGAGGACCCGCTGAAGGATCTCCGCCACGCCCTGTCCGGGAACACCGCGCTGGTGGTGGTCGACGGACTCGACGCCCTCGACACCGGCGAGCGCGACCAGGCCGCCGCGCTGCTGCGCGACGCCGCCTCCCGTCGTCGCGAGCGCCGCGGCGACGCGACCTCGCGCCTGACGGTGGTGGTCACCGCCCGCAGCGAGGGCGCCGCGCTCGGCCTGCTCGCCGACGCGCATCGGCCCGATGTCGCAGCCCTCGCGCTGCGCACCCACACGTACTCGTCCGCTGACGCGACCCCCGAGGTGATCGCATGACTCTGCCCATCGAACGCGCCCGGTCGCGCCGCCCCATCACGTGGCTCACGCTCATCGGCGTCATCCTGCTCCCGGCCGTCATCGGCGGCATCCTCGTGGCCGCGCTCTACAACCCGACCGAGCGCCTCGACAGCCTCAACGCGGCCGTCGTGAACGAAGACGAGGCCGTCACGATCGACGGCCAACTGGTGCCGCTCGGCCGCCAGCTCACGGCGGGTCTGGTCGAGGGATCCGACGACCTCGACAGCAACCTCACCTGGACCATCTCCAACCCCGACGACGCCGAAGAGGGACTGGCCGACGGCACCTACGCCGCGGTCATCACGATTCCCGAGAACTTCTCGGCCGCCGCAACCTCGACCCAGCCCGGCGCAACGCCCGAGCAGGCCGTGATCGAGGTGACCACGCCGCCCGACAGCCTGATCGTCGACGATGCGATCACCGCGCAGGTGGCCTCGGCCGCCTCGACCGCGATGGGAGACCAGCTGTCGTCGCTGTACCTCGAGAACGTGCTGCTCGGCTTCACCACGCTGGGCGACGAGCTCGGCGGCGCGGCCGACGGCGCCGCGCAGCTCGCCGACGGGGCGGGTGACGCAGCCGAGGGCACGGTGACCCTCGCCGACGGCATCGCACAGCTCTCCAGCGGCGCCGGGCAGCTCGCCGACGGTGCGAACGGCATCTCCTCGGGCGTCGGACAGCTCGCCGGTGGTGCCCACGAGCTCGCCTCCGGCGCGACGGGACTCGCCGACGGCGCAAACGGCATCTCCTCGGGTGCGGCCGGCATCGCCTCCGGGACCGCGCAGCTCGCCTCCGGTACGACCGCCGCCGCGGACGGCCTCGACCGGTGGGCGGCCGGCGCGAACGACATCGCCGCCGGCGGACGGGACCTCGCGAACGGCCTCGACCAGATGGCGGTCGGCGTTGCGCAGCTCCCCGACGTGCCGCCGGAGCTTGTCACCGCCGCGAACGACCTCGCCGCCAACAGCGCGCAGATCTCCACCGCTGTCACCGATGCGGCCGCGCAGCTGGCCGCGCTCTCGGCCGACTGTCTGGCCCAGGGCGGCACCGCCGAACTGTGCGATGCGGTCGCCCAGGTCTCGGCTGACGTCAACGGCGCCGTTCCCACGGTGACCGGCTTCCTCGACAGCTCGGGCGCGCTGGCCGCCGGCGTCGAGCAGCTCGCCGCGTTCGAGCCGACGCTCGTCGCCGCCCTGCAGCAGTCCGCCGCGGGTGCGAGCGGCCTGGCCGACGGCATGGCCGAGCTCGCCACCGGCGCCACCGACAGCGCGAACGGCCTGGACTCGCTGGCCGCCGGCATGACCTCCGTCTCCGGCGGCGCGGCCGAGCTCGGCGACGGCACCTCGACCTGGGCGGCCGGCGCGGCCACCTGGTCGAGCGGCGCATCGACCTGGGCCTCCGGCGCCTCCCAGGCCGCGACCGGTGCGAGCACCTGGTCGTCGGGCGCCTCCGCCTGGGCGTCCGGGGCATCGGATGCCGCGGGCGGCGCCGGCGAGCTCGCCGGCGGCATCGGGCTGATCGCCGACGGCACCGACGAGCTGGCGGGCGGCCTGCAGACCGCGGTCGACCAGATCCCCTCGTACACCGAGGACGAAGCGGCCGACGTTGCGGCCGTGGTCGCCGACCCCGTCTCGGCCGAAGGCGTCGGCTCGAGCCTGTTCGGCGCCTCGGCGATCCCGCTGCTGTCGACCCTCGCGCTGTGGTTCGGCGGTCTCGGCAGCTTCATCGCCCTGCAGGCGGTCTCGCGGCGCACCCTGTCGTCGCGCGCCTCCTCGGCGGCCCTCGCGCTGCGGGCGCTCCTGCCCGCCGCCGGGCTCGGCGCGCTTCAGGGCCTGCTGGTGGCGGGCGTCGTGCAGCTGGCCGCCGAGTACACCTGGGGCGAGTGGTTCGTCTTCGCCGCGCTGTGCGTGGCCGCCGGCGTCGCCTTCGCCGCCGTGAACCAGGCCCTCGTGGCCGTCTTTGGCGGCGCCGGCCGCTGGGCGTCGGCCATGGTGGGCGTGCTCACGGTCGCCACCGGCATCGTCTCGACGGTGCCCGGCGTGCTGGCGAGCCTCGCCGCGCTCCTGCCGACCGCACCCGCCTACAACGGCATGGTGGCGGCGCTCACGACCGCCGGCGGTGTCGGGGCGGCCCTGGCGGGCCTGGTCATCTGGACCCTGCTGGCGCTGGTGACGACGATCCTCGCGGTGGCCCGACGCCGAAGCGTCTCGGCGCGGCAGCTGCTGGCGTCACCCGCGCCCGCGCTGGCCTGATCCGACTCATCGAACGCGACCTCGGCTCCGGCCGGGGTCGCGTTCGACGATGCGCGCACTTGCCCCCCGACGTGCCGGAGGAACTGCGCGGTCGAGTTCCGGCAGCGGGCAGTCGACCGGTCGACGTATTCAACGACTATTTCGCCAGGCCCTCCTGAAGCCCACGAATGTAGCCGAGGGCGAAGAGCCGACCGAGCGTCCCGTACCCCGGCATGTCGTTCGCCTCTCCCGCCATCGTGGGCACGTGGTCGGGACGAAGCGCACCGCGAAAGCCGACGTTCTCATACTCGTTCAGGCAGGCGAGCATGTCGGTCGGGCCGTCGTCGTGGAAAGTCTCGACGAAGTCGTCGGCGGTGCCGGCCACGTCGCGGAAGTGCACGAATCCGATCCTGCGGCGCTCGCCGAACTCCCGGATCACCGACGGAAGGTCATCGGTCATGAGCGCGAAGTTGCCCTGGCAGAGTGTGATGCCGTTCGCGGGTGAAGGATTCAGATCGAGTAGTCGCCGGAACCCCTCCACCGAGCTCATGATGCGCGGGACCCCCCTCACGACGGGGCGCGGCGGATCATCGGGATGCATCGCAAGCTGCACGCCCGCAGCCTCCGCCTCGGGCACCACCGCATCGAGGAAGTATCGCAGGGCCTCCCAGAGCTGCTCGGCGGTCACCTCTCCGGGTTCGACCACGTGGTCCTGCGCGGACGCATGCTCGGCATCGAACGCCGTAACGAGCGCCCCGCCGCGCGCGCGTGTTTCGATCGAGGTGCGCGCCCAACTGGTGACAGCCATCCAGTTGTAGCAGAGCACCGGAATGCCGAGGTTCCCCATCGCCCGCACCTGCGTGATCACGTGCTCGATCTGCTCGTCGCGGCCGTCCGCGCCCGCTCGCGCCTTGTCGAGCGGCGGAGTGTCCTCGATGACCTGCACGGAGAAGCCCCCTTCGGCGAAGACTCCGATATCCCTCGCGAGGGCCTTCTCGCTCCACGGCGCGAGGTCGCGGTCGGCGGACGCGGCTTCCGCAGCGACTCCCACCGACCGGAACATCCGCTGGTCCTGTTCGGCTCCGTTCATGAGCGCGGCGATGCCGTTCACCCCGCACTGCTTGACGAGCGGCCAGAGTCGCGATGGCCGCGGAGACAGCAGTTCGATGAGTTCCATGTCCCCGCTCATCGCAGTTCTCCGATCGGCGCCGGAAGCCGTGCCATCATCCCGCCGTCCACCCGCAGGTCGACGCCGGTGATGAATCCCGATCGCGGCCCGGCGAGGAAGGCGATCGCCTCCCCGACCTCCGCGTCGTCACCGACGCGTCCGAGCGCGTGGGCCGTGCCCCAGTGGGCGAGCACCTCCTCGACGTGGCGCCCGCCCGCCCGACTCGCCTGCTCCGCAGAGGACCGAAGCATCGGCGTGTCGATCGAACCCGGGCTGACGCTGTTCACCCGCACACCGTGCAGCGCCTCATCGACCGCCATAGAGCGGACCAGCGCGATCAGCGCGCCCTTGCTCGCGGAGTACGCGGCGACCCTCGGCTGACTGGCTGACCCCTGCACGGAGGCGACGAAGACGACGGTGCCGGAATCCGTCGAGCGGATCGCGGGCAGCGCGGCCCGCGCCGCGAGATATGCCCCGCGAACATTCACATCGAACACCTCGTCCCACTCCTCGACGGCCGTCTCCACGACGTCGCCGTATCGCTGGATCCCGCTGGAGACGACGAGCGAATCGAGCGACCCGAACGTCGCGAGGGTCGTGTCGACGGCCTGCAGAGAGGTCTCGGGGTCGCGAACGTCGCCGGCGACGGCGATCGCGCGCCCTCCCGATTCCTCGATGGATGCTGCGACCTGTGCCGCATCGTCGAGATCGAGCCCGTGCACGGCGACACGCGCACCCGCGGCGGCGAGCGCCTGGCAGGCGCCGCGCCCGATTCCGCTGCTTCCGCCGATGACCAGGCAGGTCCGGCCGTCATGATCCTTCATTCACTCACTCCTCTGCTCAGGCGGCGAAGGCCGCGACGGGCACGCCCCGGGTGTCGGTGTCGATGGCGAACACGCTGCCTGCGAGCGGCTCGCGAGCCAGCTGCTCCGCGGACAACCCCTCGCGCGCCGAGGTCACATAGAGAGTCCCGTCAGCGGCGAACGAGCAGCTCGACGGCTGGCTGACCGGCATGTCGACCCGCTCGATGAGGCGCCCCGAGAGGTCATACCGATGTACGGCCGACGCACCCCAGATCGCCACCCACACGCAGTCCTCCCGATCGACCGCCAGGCCGTCGGGCAGCCCGTCGTCGACCGTTGCGAAGGGCACGAAGTCGCCGACCTCGCCGCGGTCGACATCGAACGGCGCGCGCATGACCGTACCCGCCATGCTGTCGATGAGGATCATGGTCCCGGCATCCTCGGTCCATCCGAGCCCGTTCGGCAGGGTGAGACCGCTCCGGATGACGGTGCTCGCCCCGCCTCCGTCCCAGCGGTGCAGCGATCCTCGGCCCGAGGCGAAGGCGAGGTCGTTGCTTCCCGCCCAGAGCCGCCCGAGCGGGTCGCACTTGGCGTCGTTCATCCGCAGCTGCGGATCGGCGAGCACGGGATCTTCGATCGCGAGCGCCCCGTCGACCGCGAAACCGAACCCCTCGGCGACGGCGACCGCGAACCCGGATTGCGATGCGCGGGGTGCGATCGCGCCGAGATAGGTATCGAACTCCCACCGCTCGGTCGTGCCGCCATCGAGGTCGCTCTGAAGCAGGTCGCCGGCGAGGATGTCGACCCAGCACAATCTTCCCGTTCGCGGATCGGTCACCGGCCCCTCGCCCACGCGCGCTTCCGCACGGATGATCGGACGGACGTCTCTCACCACGTTTCGCTCCCTCACGCCTTCTGCGGCACCCGGATGCCGCCCATGCCACCGTCCACCGGCAGGAGGATCCCCGTCGTCGAACCGGCCAGCGGACTCGCGAGGTACAGGATCGCCTGGGCGATCTCTTCCGCGGTCACCAGGCGACCCATCGGCTGCCGGCGCCGCAGGGCCTCGGCAGCAGCATCCGGATCATCGGCGGCTTCCAGCAGCCTCGACACCCACGGGGTGTCGGCGGTTCCGGGCAGTACTGCGTTGACACGGATGCCCTCGGCCACGTGGTCCGCTGCCATCGCGAGCGTCAGCGCCGCCACCGCCCCCTTGCTCGCCGAGTACAGCGCGCGCTGCGGCACTCCGATCGTCGCGACGATAGAGCATGTGTTGACGATCGCGGCGTGCAGCGACCTCCGCAGATGCGGGAGCGCGGCGCGCGACACCCGCGCGACGCCCAGCACGTTGACATCGAAGACCTGGCGCCATTCGTCATCCGAGTTGCCCGCGACGTCTCCCGTGGCTCCGATTCCGGCGTTGTTCACGACGATGTCCAGCCGCCCGAACCTCGAGACCACCTCGGCGATCACGCGGTCGACGGCCAGGGCATCCGTCACGTCGCAGGCGAATGCATGATCGTCGTGCGCAGGGACCTGTCTGTCGAGGACGGCGACCTGGGCGCCCGCGCGGCGGAGCGCGGCGACCGTCGCCGCGCCGATGCCGCTACCACCCCCGGTGACGACAGCGACGAGTCCGGTCAGGCCGTCCATGGCACCTCCCGCGGCGCGGTGGCGACGACGCGTTGTCGCTGCGCGCCGAGACGCTCGATTCCGAGTGTCATCACGTCTCCTTCCCGGAGATACGTCGGCGGGGTCATGCCGAGCCCGACGCCCGGCGGTGTTCCCGTGTTGATGAGGTCCCCCGGCTCGAGGACCATGAACTGGCTCAGGTAGCCGACGATGAAGTACGGGTCGAAGATCATCGTCCCGGTGGTTCCCGTCTGCCGTCGCACGCCGTTCACGTCGAGCCACATCGCCAGAGGTGCGTTGTCGTCGAACTCGTCTCGCGTCGCGATCCACGGTCCGCACGGATTGAAGGTCGCGGCCGACTTGCCCTTGCTCCACTGCCCGCCGCGATCCAGCTGGAACGACCGTTCGCTGACGTCGTTGCAGAGGACGAACCCGGCGATCGCATCCCGCGCCTCGTCGATGTCGCTGAGGTAGCTCGCGCGCCTGCCGATGACGATCCCGAGCTCGACCTCCCAATCCGTCGCGGTCGAGCCTGGCGGCAGCCGGACGTCGTCGTTCGGACCGACGAGGGTGTTGGGCGATTTCGTGAAAAGGATCGGCTCCGGCGGAATCGGCATCCCCGACTCGGCAGCATGGTCGCTGAAGTTCAGGCCGATGCACAGGATCTGATGCGGGCGCGCGAGCGGTGCACCGACTCGCTCCCCCGCGAAGGGGAGCACCTGCCCGGCATCCCGACGCCGCGCCACCAGCTCCGCGAGCCCCGCGAGGCCGTGGTCGAAGAAGTCTCCGTCGAAGTCGCGAACGACATCCGAGACGTCGACATAGAAGCCATCGTCGACGCGGACGACGGGTCGCTCGGCTCCTGCTTCGCCGAGGCGCATGAGCTGCATGGTTCCTGTCCTTCCTGTTCAGCGGTTCGCGGTCGTCGACAGCGCAACCGAGATCTCGATACGGGTCTGGGCGGTCGGCTCCAGGCTCAGGCTCGCTGCCCGCCCGCTCCCCGATGTCGTCGTGCTGGCGGGTTCGATCGCCATGATTCGCGCGCGCCCGAACCACGGGTGTTCTGGAGAGCCGTTGAGCTCCTGCCACCACCAGGCGTGCGGGAGGGTGCGGGCGTCCCACTCGACGCGCACCTCGAGCCCGCGATCGGCATTGGTGATGGCGTACCACCCGGCGTCGAAGTCCGACAGCCAGCCGAACGTGCGGGCAGGCACACCCGGGGGTGGAACGACACGCAGATCGCTGCCGTCGTCACCTCCCGGAAGGCGCGGCCATTCCGCGCTCGGCAGGTCGTGTTCGCCCGGGTCCAGCGAGACCGAGCGCGCGTCCGTGGCCACCACGCATCTTCCGTCGAGGAATTCGCCGCCAAACGCCGGGTGGCTGACGTAGTCGATGTCGATGCGGTCGCGGCTCAGGTTCGTGAGCACGTCCGTCTGGATGAGCCGGGCTTCTTCGACACGCAGTTCGCGGTCGATCCGCACGGGCACGGAGAACAGCTCGAGCGAAAGCCGGGCGCTCGCCTCGTCGTTCGCCTCGACGTCCCAGGCCGAGACGGACGCCTCGCCGTGGAAGCCGACCTCGGTCCCTCCGACACGGCGCGGTGGTCCGGCGTTGGGGCACAGGGTCTGCCATCCGCCGCGATACTGCTCGAGCCAGCGATCGGTGGCGTCGATCGCGCTGGGCGCCATCCGGCCGGCCCGGATGCTGTCCGCCCGGCGGCGCCACGGAGTGGCGGCGAGGATGCCGACACCGGACGCGACGTCCGTGATCTGCAGGACGTCGGCACCACGGCCCGGGTCCACGTCGACCCTGATCCGTTCGGTGCACAGGGTGAACGGCCTGGCGCGATCCGCTGCGGGGTTTGCGACCATGCAATCCTCCTCATCCTCGAAGAGCCTCGTTCGTGGCGGGGCGATCCTGGGCATTGAACCCTGACGCCTCGCGTGGCATTGTTTACGATACCAACGTTGATAACGATACCAACGCAAAGGAGCGTCATGAGTCATCCCCGTCCCGCACGCCGTCTCGTCGCCACGGCAGCCACCGCTGCTTCGGTCGCCGCAGCGCTGCTCGTCCCCGCGATTCCGGCTGCCGCCGACCCGGGTGCGGTGTCTGCCCCGGCCGACACCTGCGCCCTCGTCGACAGCACGATCAGCGCCGCGTCGTCGATCGATGCCGAGCGGACAGCCGCCTTCGCCGACTACGGCAACTCCGGGGTTGGCTGGACCGGTGGCGACAGCACGTACTCCCTGACCCTCGAGGACGGTCGCCAGGCGTGGTTCTTCTCCGACACGTTCCTCGGACCGGTCGACGCCGATCTCGGACGCCCGCTCTCCACTCCATTCCTCAACAACTCCATCGTCGTCGACGACGGAGGGGTCCTCTCCACGGTCACCGGTGGCACGGCTGAGGCACCGGAGTCGATCATCGGAATGACGCCGGAGGGCAACTGGCACTGGATCGGCGACCCCGAGCTGAACAAGAAGGGCGACGTGCAGATCCCGCTCCTCCAGTTCGAGCGATTCGGACCGGGAATGTGGGACTGGGGATGGTCGGCCAACCGTCTCGCGACCCTCGACGGCTCGACTCTCGAAGTCTCATCCATCACGGAACTCCCGTCCGAGGTCGGGATCAACTGGGGCTCGTACACGCTGTCGGAGGGCAACACGACGTACATCTACGGCATCAACGACATCGAGGGCGTCCGTTCGGCCTTCGTCGCCCGCGTCGCCGGTGGCGACCTCTCGAAGCAGTGGAAGTTCTGGGACGGCACGCGGTGGGCCCCGAACGAAGCCGATGCCGTGCCCGTCGCCTCCTACGTCGCGAACGAATTCAGCGTCGAGCCCTATCGTGACGGCTACCTCATGGTGACGCAGGACACGAGCGAGCTGTTCAGCACGCGCATCGTCGCGCAGGTCTCGTGCTCGCCCACCGGACCGTTCACCGTCGCGGCCGAGCTCTACCGTACGCCCGAGACCGGCCTGTTCGGCTCGTACGGCAACCCGAACGTGTTCACCTACAACGCCCATGAGCACCCCGAGAACCGCGACGGCGACACCCTCCTGGTGACCTACAACGTCAACAGCTTCGTCGGCGACGACCTGTACGACGACGTCACGATCTACCGTCCGCGCTTCGTCAGCGTCGAGCTGACCGTCACGCCCTGACAGCCATACGCGACCGGACCCGGCGCCGTCCGGGTCCGGTCGCGGGAGGAACCTGACATGACACTCACGCCCAGCAAGCTGGTCGCATCGGTACGCGACCTGGGGGTCCAGTTCGCCGGCAACGAAGTCGACATCACCGGCCAGGACGCCGTGACATCGATCGAACTCCCCGAGGGGGAGACGTTCTGGGTGTTCGGCGACTCGGTAGAGGGACCGTTCGACACGATCCGCGGCTTCGAACTGACCGACGTGCTCTCCAACACCGGCGCCATCGTCCCGCTGCAGGACATCGCGCACGGCGTCAAGCGATTCCGATATCTGGCCGATGGAAGCGGCACCCGCGCCCGCCAGCTGATCGGCTTCATCCCACCCGAGCACAAGTCCACGCAGCGCCTGTGGGCGATTCACGGCGTGCACACCGGTGGCCACCTCTACCTCTACTACCACCGCATCACGATGGACCCCGCTCTCGACGTGTTCGAGACGTTCACGCTCGACGGCATGGGTGTCGCGCGCGGCGATGCCGAACACCGCTTCGAGCGCCTCGCCGCTCCGGACGGCACGTACGAATGGTGGAAGGGCGACCAGCCCGGTTTCGGCGTCTGGGTCCAGCGGCACGGCGAGCACCTGTATCTCTGGGGCTCGATCCAGCCGGAATCCAAGTCGGCGGGCGACATGTACCTCGCACGCGTGCTCCCGGAACGGATCGAGGATCTGTCGGCGTACGAGTACCTCGTCTCCGCGCCCACCCTCGCTCATCCCGACCGCGACGTGCGCTGGTCCGAGACCTTCACACCCACCGCCTGCCTTTTCTCCGACGTCCCCAACGAGATGTCGTCGTCGTGGAACCCCCACCTCGGCTGCTTCATCTCGCTCACGACCTATCAACGTGACAACATCCTCGTGATCCGCACCGCGCCCGAGCTGACGGGCCCCTGGAGCGAACCCGAGGTGGTGTTCCGGCCCGAGCGCACGTCAGATGCGGCGCTGTTCAACGCCGGCAAGGAGCACCCGGAGTTCGCGAGAGACGGGGGCAAGGTCACCTACATGACCTTCATCGACTCGACGGTCTACAAGCCCCACCTCATCGAGATCACCTTCGCATAGGGGCGGCCTCGGAGAGGAAGGGACGCAGGACGCTCTGCACGAACCGCTCCCCGATGAGGCGCTGCACGTCGGGGCCCGGATGCAGGTTGTCGGGCAGTGGCATCGCGCGCGCGTCGTCGGGCCCGTAGAGCCCGAGCCCGTCGACGTACCGCAGGTGCGGGTCGGTGGAGCGGCGTCGCTCGACGACGCTCTCGATCGCGGAACGGATGCTCTGCAGCGAGAGCTTGCCGAGGGCGACATCGGCGTCGGTGCCCCCCGCGATCGACCACTCGTACGTCCGCGTAGGATCTTGGACGGTCGGCCCCGCAGCAGTCTCAACCGGAGCGCAGAGGATCGGAGAGATGACGACGATGGGAGTGGACGGGTGTCCTTCCCGGATCGTGTCGAGGAAGCCGTCGAGCGCCGGACGGAATGCCCGCATGCGCATCACGTCTCCGTTCACGAGGTTGATGCCGACCTTGAGCGTGATGAGATCTGCCGGACGGTCGCGTATCGTGCGCGCCGTGAACGGGTCGAGCATCGCGTTGCCGGAGAAGGCGAGATTCGTCAGATCGACACCGGTCGCGAGCGCCGCGACGACGGGCCAGGTTCCGGCGGTGCTGTCGGCGCGATAGCCGTGGCTGATCGAGCTTCCGTGATGGATCCAGCGCAGGGCACCGATCTCCTCCGCCGTGCGGACCGGTGCATCAGCGCGGAAGGCGCGGATCTCGACCGCGTCCGTATACGGCAGCCAGAGCTCGTAGTCGGTCTCGTGCCCCGGCAATCCGTCGAAGCGAACCGTGGATGCCGGGCCGTCGACGATCCGGCCGCTCGGGTCTTCGAAGCTGAACAGATAGCGCGACCCGGCGACGGCCGCCCCGAAAGCGACGACGACTCCACCAGAGGTCAGCTCGTAGGTGCTCGGCGGGAGTGCGACGTGCTCATCCGGCGCCATCCGGCGGGCCGAGACGTCGAGCTCGAGCGTCGTCGCGGCGGTGCGGAACGCGAGACGGATTCCGGCGGATTCCGCGGAGGTCTGCACCATGAACGTGTCGGGAACCTGCGCCCGCGCCCACGCCGGCAGGCGGTGCGGGAGGATTCCGTGCGCCGTGCGCTCGATCTCGACGGCCCCTCGCAAGCGCACCGCGCCGAGGTCGATCCCGCGCAGCTCGCCGCTCACGCGCGGTCGACCACCCGACCGTCGGCGTGCACGTCGACCAGACGCTCGCCCACCCGAAGGCCGCGAAGCACGGCCGACGGATCCATCTCCGCGACGCTGCCCTTCACGTCGGCGAGACCGTCGAGTCCCGGTTCAGCGCCGAAGAGCGATTCGATCACGAGCGCAACGTACGCTCCCGAAGACGAGCACGCCCAGTCGTTGATGTAGGGCAGCTGCGGGGGCGCCTTGCGCGCCCCTCCGTTGAGCAGCGGCTGCGCCTCTTCCACGAAGTGCGCCTGCCCGGGAGGGCCCTGGTTCGCCGTACGGGCGAGGCCCGGAAGCCAGTCCATGGCGACGTCGGCGCGCCCGAGGGCGACGAGCGCACGGGCGGCGTCTGCCGGCCATGCCGTGTAGGCGCCGTTCCATTGGTGGTCGGGGCGGACGCTGTACGACGCATCCGGGTCCCACGGCGACAGGGCGCGCAGCCATTCTGGCGTCTGCAGCTCGCGCTGGAAGAACGCGACCATCTCGCGGCGCATCTCCTCGCTGATGTCGTCCGCGATCGAGGTCCCGACGATGTTGAAGTCGTAGCAATGACGCACCGGGAGCCTCGTGCCGTCGGGCTGCCCGGCGGCGAAGAATCCTTCGCCCGGGAGGTAGAGGTCGAGGACGGCGGCGACGAGCTCGTCGGCCTCGGCACGCAGGTCGGCCGCGGCGGCAGCATCCCCTCGTGATTCCAGCGCATCCGCCGTGACGCGCAGGTTCCACACGTTCGCGGCGTTGAAGCTCGCGACCTCGTGCGTGTACGAGCTCACGCACTCCAGAAGATTCTCGATCTCTCCGTAGTCGGCGAGCTTCGACGACCGGCGGAGGCCCTTCCATGCGCGAGCCCAGAACCGGAGGTGGTCGAGCACGGTGCGACCGTCTGCCTGCTGTTCGTCGAGGAAGGCGTCGTCGCCGGTGAACCGCACGTAGTCGCGCACGAGCCGCGTCATCGCGTAGTCGTTGACCGAGTACCACTGCCCGACCGCCCCGCCCGTCAACGACGATGTGCCGAAGAGCGTGTGCGTGTCGCTCGCGATCCAGTGCGTCAGCTGGCGCTTCATCGCCGCAGGATCCAGGAGCGCGTGCGTGACCGAGCTCAGACTGAAGTCCCAGAGGAACGTGGTCGTGCCCCAGTAGTTGGGCATGAGGGTGTCGTAGCTGCGGCCGAGCACGTTCCCCTCGTAGTCGCGACGGAAATAGAGGATGCCGAGGATGCCCCACCAGTAGAGGCGGCGCAGCGCATCGGACGAGGTCTCGAGCACGGGCAGATGGCCGGAGAACTCGGGGTTGCCCGGGGTGACGGCCGCTTCGAGCTGCGCGTTCCAGTACTCTTCCGACGCGCTGATCGCCCCGGGAATGTCCGCCGCCACCGCGTCGAACACCCCGATGGCGGAGTCACGCGTGCGCCCGACCGCCTGCACGTAGCCGAACCGCGCCTCGCGACCTGCAGCGACCTCGAGCACGACGGTGACGTCGCCGCCGCGCCCCATGCCCCCGACACCGATCGAGAACTCCTCCGAGGTGGGGGCGACTCCGCTCAGACGCGCGGTCGCGGGTACGTCGACACCCTGCACGCTCCAGGCGGTGGCGCCATCATCGGCGAAGACGAGCCGTGCGCCATCGACGGCCGCCTCGTTCCGCGCATCCGGCGACTCCGCGGAGAGCCAGGCGCCACCGTGCGCAACCACCCGTGCCGCGAGGGAGAGCATGATCTCGACCGAACGGTGCTCCGACCCCGAGTTGCGAATTCGGACATCGATTGCCACCGCTGTCGTGCCGGGCACGGCCACTGTCGTCGTCTCGAGCTCGAGCCCCGGGAGGTCCGCGCGACGCACCACCCGGTCCGGACGCCACTCGTGCGTCACGGGCGCTCCGTACGACTTGAAGATCCGGCCGTCGACGAACGCGACCGCGGTAGCGGCGAGGCCCTGCGACACCGGCGGAAACTGGACCGCCGTGATCGACGTGAGGTCGTGATCGACCCTCACCGTGCCGAGGTTGTTGGTCAGGCCTGGAGGGGCCACCATGTCGTCGTAGTGATGCGTGACAGGGTCTGCCGAAAGATCCGCCACCGTCGGGATGTGGCGCGTCTGGGTGAGCAACGTGATGACTCCTAGTACTGCCCGAGCGCGAGACCGCGGGCGAAGAACTTCTGCGTGAACAGGAACAGGATGACCGTCGGCAGGGACACCAGCACGGCTGCTGCGAGGACGGTCGAGATCTGCGCGCCCCCGTATGTGCTCTGCATGCCGGCCAGCGCTGTCACGATCGGTCGGACCTCGTCAGACTGCGTGAGCGTGAGTCCCAGCAGCAGATCGTTCCAGATGAACGTCGCCTGGAGGATGAAGACAGCCACCAGAGCGCTCGAGGCCATCGGGAGATAGATCCTCGTGAAAGTCCGCCACGTCGACGCCCCGTCCAGCACCGACGCCTCGAACACGTTGTACGCGACACCGGTGAAGAAGTTGCGCATGACGAAGGCGGAGAACGGGATCGAGATCGCTGTGTACACGATGATCATGCCGACTTGTGTGTCGTACAGTCCCACGCGCGAGTACGCGTCGAACAACGGGAGCAGGATCATCTGAAGCGGGAAGATCGTTCCGCCGAAGATGATGACGAACCACATGAATCCGCGCTTGAGGCGCAGCGCCACGATCGCGTAGCCGGCGGCCGCTCCGACGACGACCGCGATGATGGGCGACACGACGGCGTAGATGATCGTGCTGACCACGCTGTCCGCAAGTCCGGAGAGCTGCAGTGCGTCGAGGATGTTCGGGAAGAGGGCGAAGCCGTTGGGAATCCACGCCTCGCCCGAGACGAACTCGGTCGGAGCCTTGCTCGCGTTGACGACGAGAAGATAGATCGGAAGGAGCCAGAACAGGCCCAGGACGATGAGGACCGTAGTGCGGATGATTCTGGACATGTTCACATCTCGTGCTTCTGGGAGAGCTGCTGACGGAGATACAGCACCGAGGCGACCAGCGTGACGACCGACAGGAACACGGCGATCGCGGATCCGAGCCCGTAGTCGCTGTTGACGAAGGTCTCGCGGTACATCGTGAGCGCGAGCGTCTCGGATGCACGGCCCGGCCCGCCACGGGTCATGGACAGGACGATGTCGAACGTCTTGAGGCTCGCGACGATCGAGAGACCGACGACGACAGCGGTGAGGGGGCGCAGCATCGGCCAGAGGATGCTGCCGAAGAGCCGGAGTCCGGTGGCGCCATCGACGCGTGCGGCTTCGAGCGGCTCCTTGGGGATGGACTGGAGCCCGATCGTGAACAGAAGTGCATTGACACCGACCCCCTGCCACGATGCGGCGAGGATCATCACGATCGTGTTCAGCGGAGCATCCACCAGCCAGCGCGGCGGGTCTGTGATCCCGAACACCTCGAGAGCCTGATCGAGCGCGCCGTTGGCGCTGAGGATGAACGACCAGACGACACCGACTCCGATGCCGGAGACCGCGTAGGGAATGAGGAACGGCAGCCGGAGCCACACGCCGCCGGGCAGATTCCACGTGAGCAGCGCGATCATGAGACCTACGCCCACCGGGATCAGGAGGGTCCCGACCACCCACAACAAGGTGTTCATCAGGGAACCGACGAACGCCGGATCCTCGAACATCTCGACGTAGTTGTCGATCCCGACCCACTCGGGCTCGCCCAGCCCGTTGTACTCGGTGAAGCTGAGGAACGTCGTCCACAGCAGCGGCAGGTAGAGGAGGACGGCGACCAGGAACACGCCCGGGGCGATGAAGCCCCGGGCGGAACCCTGATACGGCGTCCTCCGGCGGGAGGGCCGGCCCGAGCTCCGGGGGGAGACCCGGGCCGTCCGCTCCTGCTCAGGTGTCTGAAGGACGGCCATGCGGTTTACTCCTGGTCGGCCCAGTAGCTGTCCGCCTCGGCCTGGATGGCCTCGAGGAACGGCATGGGGTCGCCGGGGTTGGCATTGAACGCACCGAACTGCTCGAGCGCGACCGTGAGGATCGGCGTGGGCGTGGCCTCGAAGTAGCGCGTGACGAGTTCATGGCTGCCGTCGGCGACGGTCGTGCCGAGGTCGGACAGCATCGGGTCGTTCACGGTGGCGAGCGGGTTGAACGCGACATCGCCGCGAGCAGCGTTCCACGCGGTCTGTGCCTCGGGCGAGATCCACCACTCCGAGTACGCCATTCCGAGATCCTTCTGCGGCGAGTTCTCGGCGACGCACAGCGGGCCCGTCTCCACAGCGACCGGCGTCTTGTCGAGGCCGGGGTCGACTGCGGGGATGACGAACATGTCGTAGTCCTCGCCCGACACCATTCCCGCTCCGTCGAGCGAGCCGTTGAAGAAGGAGCCGAAGTTCATCATCGCGAACTCGCCCTCCTTCAGGCCCACGGCCGGGTCGATCGTGCTCCCCGCGTCGCTGAACCAGCCCTTCTCGTGCTGGTCGAGCCAGATGTTCATGATGTCGACGATCTCGGGGTCGGTGTACTTGACGTCGCCCGTCGACAGACCGCGGTAGAGGTCGGGGTCGGTGCCCGCGACAAGCTGCTGGAACCACTGGAACGTGAACAGGATGCTCGTCTGGTAGTACGGGGTGATCCCGGCCGCCTTGAGCGTGGTCGCCGCCTCGTCGAGCTCTTCCCACGTGGTCGGCTCGTCGATGCCCTGCTCGTCGAAGATGTTCTTGTTGTAGTACATCACCCAGTAGGCGATGTTCATCGGCACGCAGTACTGCTTGCCGTCGAACGTGTACTCCTTGCGCAGGTCCTCCGTCGCCCAGCCCTCGTCGACGGCCTTCGTCCAGAGGTCGGTCGTCTCTGCGACGAGCCCCTCATCGACGATCTGCTTCAGCGAGTCACCGGTGTGCCACGTGAAGAGCCCAGGGCTCTTCTGCGTGCGGAACGACTGCTTGATGAACGCGTCGTACTGCGCGGCATCCGAGTAGCCGGTCGTGTTGAGGGTGATATCGACGTCTTCCTCGCTCGCAGCGTTGAGCTCGTCGAAGTTCGGTTCCCAGGCGGCCTTGTCGGTGTAGAAATCGAGCGTGCCGGTCGTGGCGACGGCCTCGTCGCCGCCGTTTCCGGCCGAGCAGCCCGCGAGCAGCATCGTGGCTGCGGCGAGGGTTGCGATGCCCGCCCCGATCATGCGTCGTGACTTCACTGGAACTCCCTTGTCCTTGTTGGTATCGTTACCAACCCCTGACCAAGCTATCAACTCGAGTGAGTCGGCGCAAGGTCGGCGGCTGGCTGCGGCGGATGCCGCATTGCTGTGCTTACGTGTTGAGTTGTGGCGTGCGTGTTCAGTTGTTCAGGGCCGCCGACGCTCAGGCGTCACTCGACCTGGTTCCCCGCACGTAGGCCTTCACGGTTCCGAAGCGATCGCTGCGGGAGTTCGGCGTACGGCGGATGATGTAGGGCCCGACTGCCGCCGGGACGATGAACGTCTCGGCGTAGTGGACGGTGTACGGCGCGAATGCGTTGGTTGGGCTGACGACCTCGACTTCGTCGCCTTCCACCAGGTTGAGCACGTTGACCGTGCCCTCGGTGTCGTGGGCCGCCTCCTCGTCGAACCAGTGACGGCGGACCTCGATGAACTCGAGGTCGTGCAGGCCGGTGCGCTCTTCCACGAGACCCGGCTCGCGGTGCAACTCCTCGACCTGGCCGACGAGGTTGCGGTCGACCCACTCGGTGTCTCGATCCCACTGGATGTTCTTCGCACCGTGATCGATGTGCACGGGGCGCGGGACGCCGTCGAGACCGACGCGACCCCAGTCCCAGAGCTTGAAGGTGAAGATGTACGGCGTCGCCGAGATCTCGAGCACCATCGAGTTGGCCCCGGAGCAGTGCACCGTGCCCGCGGGGATCGCGAAGTGGTCGTGCTTGCGCGCGGGGTACGTGTTGACGTACTTCTCCGCATCGAACGGATGCTCGCCGTCCGTGGCGGCACGCAGCGCTTCCAGCATCTCCTGCGGATCGACGCCGGTCTTCACGCCGAGGTAGACGACGGCGTCATCCTCGGCGTCGAGCATGTAGTAGCTCTCGTCCTGCGTATAGGCCATGCCGAACGTGTCGCGGATGTACTCCGTGAGCGGGTGCACCTGCAGCGAAAGGTTGCCGCCACCCATCGTGTCGAGGAAGTCGAAGCGGATGGGGAACTCCGCCCCGAACCGCGCGAACGTGCGCTCGCCCAGCAGCGCGCGCGGCTGGCTCAGCACAAGGTCCATCGCAGGAATTTCCACCACGCGTCCGTCGGCCTCGAGCAGGAGCGAGTTCTCCTCGGGCACGCAATCGAAGCACCAGGCATAGTTATGGGCGGTCGGGTCGAGATCAAGCGTCGATTTCATCCACTGGCCGCCCCACACACCTGGGTCGAAGAACGGGACCACCCGTAGCGGAGCGGCTGTCGCTGCTGCGAGGGCGGCGCGGAAATCATCGCCGCGCACGGCACCTGCGCCCTCGAGGTCCGTGTTCCCGTCGACGACGAGGTCGATGCGGTCGAAGAGCGTGCGCTTGTGCCGGTCCGCCGTCCGCCACTCGACGAAGAACCCGCGCTTGTACTTTCGGAGCACGTCCAGGTCGCCGTTTCCGGCGCGCCAGTTCGATGCGCCGGCCCGCTGGCGCTGCTGGATCTCCCACCGCGCCATATCCACGAGGACGAGAGCATCGGCGGCCCGACCGGCAGCGAGGTCGGCGCCCCATCCCACGACCACGGTTGGTGCGGTGCGGGCGTCGACGCGCTCGCGAAGCGCAGCGAGGCGACCGGCGTCGTAGAACTCGTCGATCGTGAAGTGGCTCATGACGCCGAACACCCGGTCGTCGGTCAGATTCCGGTCGATGAGCGTCTGGATCTCTTCCGGGGCTGCGGCCGCAGCCTCTTCGATGTCGATGACCTCCACCTCGGGGATCGCGGCGCGGATCCGCTCGATGATCCCGACAACGTCGGCACCCGGGTACACGTCGACGGCGACAACGGGATTCGCCGTACGCGCCGAGGCGATCTCCATCGCCGCGCGCCACGCGTCGTCACCGACCAGGATGCGGCTTCCCTCGGGCAGCGGGACGGTCGGCAGCTTCACGTAGCTGCTCCGATCGTCGAGCACGTAATCGTCGAGCGAGACGCCCCGCGAGTCGACAGTTGTCATTGCCGTCCTTCGTTGGTGTTATCGGAATCCATGTCGGCGGCCAGTGCGGCGATACCGCGGAGAACCGACGTGGAGGGGGCCTCGGGTACGACGAAACGTGGTCGGTACGAGGAGGACCAGAGGTTCTGGTGCACGATCCCGCGAAGTGCGGGGAGGATCACGCCCGCCGAGCGCATCACGCCGCCGGTGACGACGATGACCTCGGGATCGAACGCGTGGCAGTGCGTGACGACGGCGGCCGCCCAGACAGCGATGTACCTGTCGAGCAGGGATGCCGACTCTGGCTCCTCTCGCGTCTCGATGAGGTCGCGGATGCCGATCGACCCGGCAACGGACAAGCGCTCCGACAGCACCGGACCCAAAGCAAGACGACCGGCCTTGGCATCGGCGCTCAGCGCCCACGTGCTCGCGATCGCCTCGGCGCATCCGATGTTCCCGCACGCGCATCGCGGTCCCGATACGTCGACGGTGACATGACCGCCCAGGATTCCTCCGTGCCCGTGACTTCCGCGCACGACGCGTCCGTCGACAACAGCCGCGGTGCCTATCCCCGTTCCGAGGACGATGAGGGCAGCATCCCTCGCCCCCCGAGCACTGCCGTCGGCGACTTCTCCGATGAGTGCCGCACGGGCGTCGTTCTCCACCGCAGCGCCGCAGCCGAACTGCTCGACCGACCACGCGGACAGGTCGACATCGTGCAGATCGCCGTATTTCCCGTGCGCCGCGAGCAGTCTGGTGCCCGTCGGGTCGATGATCCCAGGCACGGCGATTCCGGCGAAATCCGGTCGGTGGCCCTCCAGCAGCACATCAAGGCGGCGAGCCACTGCCTCGAGGTCGACGCGGCCGCCGACGATCGGAGCTTCCTCCGCGGCGACCATGCGACGCGACTCGAACACGCCGAGCTTGACGGCTGTGCCTCCGAAGTCGATCGCAGCGATGCGCATGGCCTGCCCTTCCCACTCGTCGCGGATCCTGTTTTGGTAACGTTACCATACTCCAGAGTCTCGACGACCGCAACGCCCAGGTGGGCAATCACGTGTGTACGGCAGCTCCGAGGCGGACCGGCATCTCGACGAGCCTCGACGGGCCCTGTGCGCGCTCGCTCTTCTCGAGCCTCGAGAGCAGCAGTCGGGCAGCCTCCCGACCGAGCTGTCGTGCGTCATGGTCGACGATGGTCACCGGCACGGGCATGACCTCGGCAAGCTCGAAGTCATCGAAGCTGACGATCTCGGGCATCTCGGCAGCGACCGCGCCCTCGCGAAGTCGTCGACCGATCTCGCGGAGCGCTCCGATGCTGTTCCGGTTGTTCGCGCTGAAGATCGCGGTGGGCGGCGAGTCGAGGTCGAGGAGCCGCCTGGTCGCCTCGCCGGCGGATGCGGACGCAGCATCCTGGTGCTCCCGTACGACCAGTTCGGGATCGAGCGCGATGCCGCGCTCGGACAGCGCGCGGGCGTAGCCTTCGTACCGGCGTCCGCCCGTGAAGGCTGATCCGACATTCCCTAGGTATCCGATGCGGGTGTGACCGGAGTCGAGGAGCGCGAGGGTGCCCCGGTACGCACCGCCGACGTCGTCGAGCAGCACAACGTCGACGTCGAGTCCATAGATGCGGCGGGAGGCGAGCACCAGTGGCATGTCGCCGAGCCGCTCCGGCAGCAGATGGTCAGTGGAGCCGCCAGCGGGAACGAGGATGAGCCCCTCGACCTGGCGACCCTTGAGGTCGGCGACGAGCTGACGTTCCCGCGCCGACTCGCCGCCCGTGTTGCCGAGGATGATGCGGCGTCCCGTCTCGGCGACGACTTCCTCCACCCCGAGCGCGAAGTTCCCGTAGTACGGGTTGCCGAGATTCGTGATCGCGACGCCGATGAGGCCGCTCGACTGGCCGGGCCGCAGGCTGCGCGCGTTCTCATTGCGGTGGTAGCCGAGCTCTCGCACCGCGGCGTGCACCTTCTCCTGCACATCCGGTCGAACGTTCGCGCCGCCGGCGAGGGTGCGCGACACGGTCATCGGACTCACGCCGGCGTGGCGCGCGACCTCCTTGACTGTTGGCTTCTTACCTGTCCCAGCAGTGTCGGCCATAGCGAATCCCTCTCCCGCGAGGCGGTTGACGCCCGTGAATGCTATCGGGCCGCCGATCGGGTCCCGCCACATGGCGCGGGACTCGAGACGTCGTTGCGTGCCAGCCTCTTGATAACGTTACCGCTATCTGGGCCTCGCAGACGCACACACCTGGCGCCCCGTTTGCCACCCAGGAAAGGCTCGCCCCTTCCGGCGCTGGGCTGGTCGCCCACACAAGGTGTTGCCGCTGGACGTTGCCACCGGCGGCATCACCAGCTTCCGCACTTATCTCATCGACAAACTCCGCGTGCTGCGGCTCAGGCGAGCATCCCGGCCCCGTCTCGCAGCTCGAAGACCAGCTGCGTCTCGGTCGCCCGCACGATCGCGTGCACCGTGATGTGCTCGAGCACGATGTCGCGCAGCGCCGTGGCATCCTGCACCGCGACGTGCACGAGGAAGTCGTCCATGCCGGCGACGTGGAACACCTGCAGCACCCGCGGGGTCGCCACCAGCGCGTCGTAGACCGCGCGCACGCCCTCCGGGGTGTGGTTGCCCAGCCGCACGCGGATGATCGCCTGCAGCGGCAGGCCGAGGGCGGCTCCGTCGAGGCGCGCGCGTGTGTCGCGGATCACGCCGCGCGCGCGCAGCGCCCGGATGCGGTGCGCGCACGTCGACTCCGCGAGCCCCAGGCGCTGGGCGAGCGCCTTGTTCGTCGTATCGGCGTCGTCGCTGAGCGCGCGGAGGATGGCGACGTCCACGTCGTCGAGGTCGTCCGCCCAGTCCGAGCCCTGCGTCTTCGCCAACGTTCCCTCCGATTCGCGAGCTGTCTTTGCTCACTCCTGCAGAATCACAGTCGATCACTGCCGAAAACGCAAGGTGCGGCATCCATTCTTGCGATCCGTGAGGGAATGTCGGCATGCTCCACACTCCCCCTCTGCACCCCGACACCCGCGCCGTGCGCTGCGGACGCGACGACCTGGCCGCGCTCGGCGTGCACGCGCCGCCCATCGACCTGTCGACCACCAACCCCCTCCCCGATGTGGAGCTCGGCGGCGATTCGTACGAGTCGATGGCCCTCGGCGGGCGCCCGCGCGAGGGCGGGTCGGTGTACGCGCGCCTGTGGAATCCGACGGTCGCGCGGTTCGAATGCGCCCTCGCCGAGCTCGAGGGCACCGAGACCGCCGTCGCTTTCGCGTCGGGGATGGCGGCGATGACCGCGGCCGTGCTCGCGCAAACGACCTCGGTCGGCAAGCCCCATGTGGTCGCGGTGCGCCCCCTCTACGGCGGCACCGACCACCTCCTCGGCGCCGGTCCCCTCGGCGTGGAGACGACCTTCTGCGAGCAGGACGAGGTGGCCGCGGCGATCCGCCCCGACACGGGCCTGGTGGTGCTCGAAACCCCCGCGAACCCGACGCTCGAACTCGTCGACATCGCCGCCGTCGTGAGTCAGGCGGGCGCGGTGCCCGTGCTCGTCGACAACACGTTCGCCACTCCCCTGCTGCAGCAGCCCGTCGCGCTCGGCGCCGCGATGTCGCTGCACAGCGCGACCAAGTACCTCGGCGGGCACGGCGACGTGATCGCCGGCGTCATCGCGTGCGACGAGACGACCGCGGAGGCGCTGCGCCGCGTACGCGCGATCACGGGCGGGCTGCTGCACCCCCTCGGCGCGTACCTCCTGCACCGGGGCCTGTCGACCCTGCCGGTGCGGCTGGAGCGCCAGCAGGAGAGCGCCCGCCGGATCGTGCAGTGGCTCGTCGACCAGCCCGCCGTCGCGCAGGTGTTCTATCCGGGGCTCGACGGGGATCCGCACGGGATCCTCGAGCGCCAGATGACCGGCACCGGGGCGATGATCGCCCTCCGCCTGCACGGCGGGTTCGCCGCCGCGGCACGGGTGCTCACCGCCACCCGGCTGTTCACGCACGCGGTCTCGCTCGGCGGCGTGGACTCGCTCATCCAGCACCCCGCGGCCCTCACCCATCGCCCCGTGCCGCCCGAGGCGCGGCCCGACGCCGACGTGCTGCGCCTGTCGATCGGTCTCGAAGACGCGGGCGATCTCATCGCCGACCTCGCGGCCGCCCTCGCGGCGTGCGTCGATGATGTGGATGCCGCGCCCGCGGCATCCAGCCCCGATCTCGTGTCTGCGCACTGACGCCGATCGGGGCTCGTGTCACGCTGAATCAACACATCGGGCCCCGAATCCACACCCGCGCGAAGGCGGGATTGTGGACTCGGGGCCCGAAGTGTGGACTCGCGCCCAGGGGTTCGCGCGCGGAGCGGGCTCAGCTCAGGCCGCTGTAGGCGTGCAGGCCCTTGAAGAACATGTTCACGATCGTGAAGTTGAACAGCACCGCGGTGAAGCCGATGATCGACAGCCACGCCGAGCGTGCGCCGCGCCAGCCGCGCGTGGCGCGCGCGTGGATGTAGCCGGCGTAGAGCACCCAGATGACGAAGGTCCACACCTCCTTGGTGTCGAAGCCCCAGTAGCGGCCCCACGCGTCGTTGGCCCAGATGGAGCCGGCGATGAGGGTGAACGTCCAGAAGATGAAGCCGATGATCGCGAAGCGGTAGGCCAGGGACTCCAGCGCGTCGGCGCTCGGGATCGTGCGCAGGAACCCCGGGCCCATCCTGCCCGTGCCCTCTGCCGAGCCGGCCCCGACCAGGATCTTGCGCTCGCGGCGCGCCTGCATGAGCTGCAGCACCGAGAGGCCGAAGGCCAGGGCGAACAGGGCCGTCGCCAGCGACGCGACGAAGACGTGGATGACCAGCCACACGCTCTTGAGCGGGTCGGCCAGCGGCACGACCTCGACGTAGAACGCGAGGGTCGCTCCACCCAGCAGCACGACGGTGAGGCCGGTGATGAGCGAGCCGAGGAAGCGCAGGTCGAAGCGCACCAGCGTCGCCAGGAACACGGCGACGATCAGCAGCGTGCCGGTGAGGGCGAACTCGTACATGTTCGACCACGGCACGCGCCCGGCCGCGATGCCGCGCGTGATGTCGCCGGCGAGGTGGAAGAGGAAGGCGAGCACCGTCAGCGAGGTGCCGATCCGCGCCCACACGAGCCGCGGGCGCTTCGCCGTCGGTGCGTCCAGCGTCGCGTCGGCGGCGGCCTCCTGCGCGCGCAGCTGCGCGACGGCGGTGGTGGATGCCGCGCCCGCGGCGGCGCCGACGAGCTCACGTCGACGCGAGGCTGAGGCCGCGGCATCCCTCTCGTCGATCGCGAGCGCGGAGCGGTGCGCGAGGTCTACCGCGTAGGCGATGAACGCGAGCGCGTAGATCGCGATCGCGGTCCAGACCAGGAGCACCGAGACCGAGTCGAGGCTGAGGGCGGAGTCGGACATGGCGTCAGTCTACTTTCGCGGAGGATCGGGGCTGATCAGCGGAGGAATCTTCGGCGGCCGGAAGCATCGCGTCGAGCGCGGAGCCGTGGCGCTGCGCGACCTGGTCGACGGCATCCATCAAGGTGGGGTCCTCGCCGCGGGCGAGGCCGGCGTACTCGACGCGCACCTGCGAGCCGTCGGCCTGCACCTTGACCCACATGCGCCGACGCGGCACGAACAGCCCGGCGAGCAGACCCGCCGTGGCCAGCAGCGCGAACACGAGCACCCAGGTGGCGGCGGCGTCGCGGTGGATCGAGAGCGACACGTAACGCTTGACCGACTCCTCGTAGCCCTCGGCGCCCGCGGGCGACTCGTCCTCGAAGGTGATCGTGCCGAAGCCGTCGGGCAGCTCTGTCGTCTCGCCCGGGGCGAGCTCGATGGCGTCGACGTCGGTGCCGCGGCCGGCGAGCTTGGTCATGTCGGTCGGGTCGAGCGTGTACACCGAGCGCGGGGTGCCGCCGTCGATGCCGAGGTCGCCCGAGTACACGTCGAGCGAGAGCACCGGGTTCACCAGCGCCGGGTAGGCCGAGGTGAACGCGCCGGTGGTGAGCGGCGCCTGGGTCGGGTAGAAGAAGCCCACCAGGCCCAGCTGGTCCGACAGCCCGTCGGGCACCTTCACGACGCCGAGCGAGGTCATGTTGGTGTCCTGCGGGAGGAAGGGCACCGACTCCGAGAAGACGACGTCGCCGTCTGCGTCGCGGATCGTGATCGTCGGCGCGTAGCCGTTGCCCATGAGGTAGATGCGGTCGCCGTCGATCTCGAGCGGGTGGTTGACGCGCACGTCGCCCTCGACGGGATCCTCGCCGGGCTTCTGGGTGGTCAGGTGAGCGACGAAGTCCCCCGCCTGCCCGGCGGCGTTGGACCCGGCCGGCTCGTAGGTGACGGAGAACTCGTCGAGCGTGAGCGCGTACGGCGACAGGCTGTCCTCGTCGACGAAGCGTCCCGGGTTGAACGAGGCGTAGTCGAGCATCGTGTTGACGAAGGTGCGGCCCTCGATGATGACGCTCTGGCCCGTGTAGGTGAACCCGCCGCCGAGGCCCACGGCGATGAGCACGCCCACCAGCGACGCGTGGAAGACGAGGTTGCCGGTCTCGCGGAGATACCCCCGCTCGGCCGAGACCGACAGGATGCCGCCCCGGTCGTACCGCTCCACGCGGTACCCCGCCTTACGCAGCTGCCGCTCGGCGAGATCGGCGGCGGTGGCCGCGACGTCGTCGGCGTCCTCCGTCTCGCGTGTGAGGGAGCGGTACGCGTCCAGGCGCTGCAGGCGGGCGGGAGTGCGCGGCGGCCGCGAGCGCAGCGCCTTGGCGTGGTGCTGCGTGCGCGGGATCACGCAGCCGATCAGCGACACGAACAGCAGCAGGTAGATCGCCGAGAACCAGGGCGACGTGTACACGTCGAACATGCTCAGCCCGTCGAGCACGGGCGCGAGGTCGGGGTTGTCCTGGAAGTACTGGGTCACGCCGTTGGGGTCGGCGCTGCGCTGCGGAACCAGCGACCCGGGCACCGCCGCGATCGCGAGCAGGAGCAGCAGCACCAGCGCGGTGCGCATCGAGGTGAGCTGACGCCAGCCCCACCGCAGCCACCCGACGACGCCGAGCGCGGGCTGGGTGATGGATGCCTCGCCCGCCGCCTGCGGCTCGTCGGGGTCTGCGGGCGCCGGCGCGGGGGCCGCGTCGGCGTGGTCGGTCGGACGCAGCGGGTCGGTCGCGGCGCCCTCGTCGAGCGCGGCGTCGTCAGATCGGGAGCGGGACACTCGCGAACACCCCCTGCAGCTGCGACATGATGGCCGTCCAGATGCCGGTCACCATGAGAAGGCCCAGCACGATCAGCACGACGCCGCCGATGATGTTCACGACGCGGATGTGCCGGCGCAGGAACCCGACCGAACGGGTCGCCCAGCCGAATCCGAGGGTGAGGAGCACGAACGGGATGCCGAGCCCCAGCGAATACGCGAGGCCGAGCAGCGCGCCCCGGCCGGCCGAGCCGGCGTCGAACGACATGCCGAGGATGACGGCGAGGGTCGGGCCGATGCACGGGGTCCAGCCGATGCCGAGCGCGACGCCCAGCAGCGGGGCGCCGATGAGCCCGAGGTTGCCGCGCACCTGCGGACGCAGGGTGCGCTGGGCGAGGCCGAACACGCCGATGAACACGAGGCCCATCGCGATGATCACCACACCCAGCACGCGCGTGATGATGTCGGCGTACTCCAGCAGGAACCGGCCGAGCGTGCCGCCGAGCATCGCGACGCTCATGAACACGACGGTGAACCCGGCGATGAACAGCAGCACCCCGAGCAGCAGGCGGCTGCGGGTGGGGGCCGTCGCGGTCGCGGTGGCGGCGGGCGAAGCATCCACTCCCCCGGCGTTCGTGACGGGTCCGGAAACCGGAGAACCCGCCGCTTTCCGGACGCGATCGCGCGAAAAGTCCGAAATGCGCCCGGAACTCCGAAGTTCGGGCGCGGAAGCCGGCCGCGGCGCGACAGCACCGCCGATGAAGCCCAGGTAACCGGGCACGAGCGGCAGCACGCAGGGCGAGAGGAACGAAATGAGGCCGGCGAGCACCGCGATCGGGATCGCGACCAGCAACGACCCGTCGGCGACGAGTGCGCCGGGGTTCACGACTCCTCCAGCGCGTCGCGCACGAGGGAGGTGAGCACCGACGCGTCGGGGAGCTGCCCGATGATGCGCGCCGCGACGCGGCCCTCGGCGTCGAGCACGAGGGTGGTGGGCACGGCGTTCAGGGGCGTCTGGTCGGCGAAGGCGAGCTTGATCGAGCCGTCCTCGGTCGCCAGCGCACTCGGATAGGTCACGCCGTACGTCTCGGCGAAGGCGAGCGAGGCCTCCGCGCCGTCGTAGATGTTCACGCCGAGGAACGACACGTCGTCGCCCGCGAACGCCTCGTGCGCGGCCTCGAGCTCGGGGGCCTCCACACGGCAGGGCGCGCAGCCCGCGTACCAGAAGTTCACGACGAGCACGTCGCCGGCGTAGTCGTCGCTCGACACCGTGCCGCCGACATCGAGCACGCCCTCGAAGGCGACCGGCTCGCCGCGCTCGGCCTCGGGCACCTCGACCACGCGGAAATCACCGGCGATGAACCCCTTGTTGTCGCCGGCGCGGTACTGCTCGGCGAGCGGGTCGTTCGAGCAGGCGACGAGCCCCGCGCCCAGGCTGAGAACGAGAAGAGTGGATGCCGCGGCCCGCAGCCGCGCCGACATCGACGTGCGACCCATCACACCGCCCCCACGTCCACGGCGCCGGCGGTCGTCGCGGGCTCCGCGTAGGCCACCTCGGTCCACTTCCCGTCGGGCATCTCGAAGCTCGTCACGCTCGACAGCGCGCAGCGGCGCTCCCGCGGGTCGTGGCGGGAGGGCCGGCCGGTGACGGCGAGGTGGGTGATCCAGATGGGGAGCTGGTGCGACACGATCACGACGTCGCCCGAGTCGACCGACTCCCACGCCTGGGTCATGGCGGCGTTCATGCGCGCGATGACCTCGCCGTACGGCTCGCCCCAGCTGGGGAGGGCGGGCTTGCGAAGGTGGCGCCAGTTCCAGGGATTCACGAGCGCCTTGACCATGCGGCGGCCTTCGAACACGTTCGTGGGCTCGATCACGCGCTCGTCGATGCGCGGGTCGACGTCGAAGATCTCGGCGAACGGCTCGGCCGACTCGCGCGTGCGCTCCAGCGGCGAGCAGACCAGCGCCGAGACGGGGCGCTCGAGGCTCTGCACGTACTCGGCGGCCTGCCGCGCCATGCGGCGCCCGTCGACGCTCAGCTGGTAGCCCGGAAGCCGACCGTAGAGCACGCGGCGGGGGTTGTAGACCTCTCCGTGGCGCACGAGATGAAGGCGATCGGCGGGCACCCGATCAGTCTACGTGGGCGTCATCTGTGCGCCCGCTGAGCGAACGCTGTATGCGACGCGACGGCGGGTCAGCGACCGGCGCCGACGCGCTCGGGCTCGTCCGCTCCGCCGGCCTCGACGGCCGCCGCGGTGGCGCGACGGTGGATGCCGCGCTCGACCAGCAGCAGGCCGAGCACGATCGCCGCGCCGAGCACCGCCAGCAGGATCGGCCCCGCGATCGGGTCGTAGGGCGCGGCGAGTTCGCCGATGCCGTGGTCCTCGCCCGCCGGGTGGGTCTGCCACGGCCACAGCGCGCGCAGCGAGCCCAGCATGAGCCCGGCCATCGCGAGCAGCGTCAGACGGCGGAAGCGGTCCAGCAGGAATTTCATGACGCGCACGATCGTCACCAGGCCCACCAGGGCGCCCGCGGCGAAGACGCCGAGATAGGCGAGGTCGCGCTCGTCGACGGCGAGGAGGGTCGGCGAGTACAGGCCGATCGCGAGGAGGAAGAACGACCCGGAGACGCCGGGCACGACCAGCGCGCACACCGCGATCGCTGCGGCGATGAACACGAACCACAGGGGCGGCTCGACCACGAGCGAGCCGGCGGCGAAGTCCACGGAGGCGTAGGCGGCCACAGCGGCGAGGGCGAACACCGCGAATCCCGTCAGTCGCGCGCCGATGCCGCGGGATGCCCGGGGCACGAGCTGGAGCGGGACGACGATGCTCGCAGCGACCAGACCGAAGAAGAGCCCGCGGGACAGCTCCGGGCTGCCCGAGACGAGGCCCTCGACGAGGCCCGCGAGAGTGAGCACCATGGCGCCCATGCCGACGATCACCGGCACCACCAGCATCCACTCGACCCGGCGCATCTCGGCGGCGAAGCCCGCGCGACGGTCGGGGCCGAAGACGAGACGCTTGACGGCGGAGACGATCGCCGCCGCCGCGTCGATGAGGCGCTCGTACACACCGGTGATCAGCGCGATCGTGCCGCCGGAGATGCCCGGCAGCAGCTCGGCGAGGCCGATGAGGCCGCCGCGGAGGGCGTTGAGGAGGATCGGGAGCAGACCGCCCCGCACGGGAGCGGTGGAGACAGGCGGCGTCGCGGAAGGCGTCGTCATGGACCCGAGGATACGGCCTCGGGCCTGGGCGAACCGTGCATGTCACACAGTGTTCACACGCCACCTAGACTTGACGACCGTGAGTGAACGCGTTCTCGTCCAGCAGCTTCAGGGTCTTGCCGACGGCCCGGTGTCCGTGTCCGGGTGGGTCGAGACCGTCCGCGATCAGAAGAAGGTGCAGTTCGTCATCCTCCGTGACGAGACCGGCGCCGTGCAGCTGGTGAACCCGGCGACCCGGCCGGTCGACCCCGCCGCGGCCGTCGAGCCCGCCGCGCCCCAGGACCCCGCGGCGCTCGCCCTCACCGACCTCATCTCGAACCTGTCGACGGGCACCTTCCTCACCGTGACGGGCGACCTCAAGCACGACGAGCGCGTCAAGCTCGGCGGCGTCGAGATCAAGATCGGCGCGCTCGAGGTGGCCGCCGCGGCCCTCCCCGAGACCCCGATCGCCGCCGATTCGGGCCTGGACAAGCGCATGGACTGGCGCTTCCTCGACCTGCGCCAGCGCCGCAACAACCTGATCTTCCGCGTGCAGACCACCCTCGAGCACGCGATGCGCACGTACTGGATCGAGCGCGACTACATCGAGGTGCACTCCCCCAAGCTCATGGCCTCGGCGTCGGAGTCGAACGCCGAGCTGTTCGAGGTGCCCTACTTCGAGGAGAAGACGGCCTACCTCGCCCAGAGCCCGCAGTTCTTCAAGCAGATGGCGCAGGTCGCCGGCTTCGGCAAGATCTTCGAGATCGCGCCGGCGTTCCGCGCCGACCCCTCCTTCACCTCGCGCCACGCGACCGAGTTCACCTCGATCGACGCCGAGATCAGCTGGATCGACTCCCACGAAGACGTCGCCGCCATGCAGGAGGAACTCCTGGCCACGGCGATCGCCGCCGTCAAGGAGAAGCACGGCGCCGAGATCGAGGAGCTGTTCGGCCTCGAGGTGCAGGTGCCGGCCATCCCGTTCCCGCGCATCCCGCTCGCCGAGGCGCGCGAGATCGTGAAGGCGCGCGGGTACGAGATCCCCCGCACCGACGGCGACCTCGACCCCGAGGGCGAGCGCCAGATCGCCGCGCACGTGCTCGAGACCTACGGCCACCAGTTCGTCTTCATCACCGACTACCACCCCGAGATCCGCGCGTTCTATCACATGCGCAACGAGGAGACCGGGCTCACCAAGTCGTACGACCTGCTGTTCAACGGCGTCGAGATCACGACCGGCGCGCAGCGCGAGCACCGCGTCGACGTGCTCATCGAGCAGGCCAAGGAGAAGGGCCTGGAGCCCGAGCACCTCGAGTTCTACCTCGACTTCTTCCGCTACGGCGCCCCGCCCCACGGCGGGTTCGGCATGGGCCTGGCCCGGGTGCTCATGCTCCTGCTCGGTCAGGAGTCGATCCGCGAGGTCACCTACCTCTTCCGCGGCCCCACGCGCCTGGCCCCGTAAGCCGCGTCCACCCGCGGCTCTCCTCGCCCGGGTGCGGAAGCCCGCCCGCGGGCTCCCCGGGCGTGCCCCGACGTGTGCCAATAGGCTCGACGCGTGGACATGCTCGACGGGACCTTCAACTTCCGCGATGTGGGCGGGCTGCCCGCCGGCGAGGGCCGCGTGCGCCGCGGAGTGCTGTACCGCTCCGATGCGCTGGGCGGCCTCACCGCCGCGGGGCTGGAGATGTTCGCCCGCACGCCGATCGGCACGGTCGTCGACCTCCGCACGCAGGAGGAGGTCGACCAGCGACCCGACCGCCTTCCCGGTTCGCGCGAGATCGAACTCGTGCACCTCCCGCTTCTGGAGGGCATGGCTCGGGATGCCGCAACCCGCGTTCCCACCCTCCCCGGCCTCTACCGGCAGATGGCCGCGCACGCCGGCGGCACGTTCGCGCGCATCGCGCAGTACCTGACCGCCGAAGTCGACGGTCGGCCCGAGGCGGTGCTGGTGCACTGCACGGCCGGCAAGGACCGCACGGGCATCGCCGTGGCCGTGCTGCTGGATGCCGCGGGCGCCGACCGCGACGCGATCCTCGAGGACTACGCGTCGTCGGGCCCCAACCTCGCGGGCGAATGGGCCGAGAGCATGTTCGCGCGCGTGCGGGCGATGGGCGTGGAGGTCACCCCCGAGCTGGAGGTGCTCCTGGCCGGCTCACCCGTCGACGCGATCGACGAGGCGCTGGGGTGGATCGACCGCGAGCGCGGCGGATCGGCGGCCTACCTGGCCGCGAGCGGGCTGTCGGAGCCGGCGCTGGAGACGCTGCGCGCCCGGCTCATCGATTCCTGAGCGCGGTCACGCGTCGGCGAGCGCGGCGCGCAGCCGGTCGGGTGACACCCGCCAATGCGCGTGGAGGTCGCCGTCGATGAGCACGACGGGGATCTTCTCCCACCACTGCGCGTAGAGACGCTCGTCGTCGAGGATCGACAGCTCCTCGACGTCGATGGCGTCTTCGGGCAGCTCTGCGACGACGGTCTCGACGACCTCGCGCGCCACCTCGCACAGGTGGCAGTCGGGCTTGCCGATGAGAGTGAGGGTGGTCACCCGTCGATCATACGGAGACCGGATGCCGGATCTCACGCCTCGAGCGGGTAGCCCGCCGCGATCCACTCGTCGGTGCCGCCCTCGACGTTGCTCGCCTCGTACCCGCGGGCGGCGAGGGCCTGCACCACGCGGGCGGAGCGGCCGCCGACTTTGCAGATGACGTCGAAAGGCCCCTCGGGCAGCTCGTCCAGTCGCGCGCCGATGGTCGACATCGGGAGGTTGACCGCTCCGGGCACGTGCCCGGCGGAGAACTCATCCTCTTCGCGCACGTCGATCAACGGCGTGTCGACGCGGGCGTGGAGCTCATGGACGGTGATCTGCTGCATTCGCTGCCTTCGGTGCCTTCGTATCGGGGTCGCCGGCGCATACACGAAGCGCCCCCATCGACGGGCGTACCTGTCGGGGGCGCTTGGTGTTTCGTGCCGCTTACTTCTTGTTGCGGCGCTGGTGGCGAGTCTTGCGAAGCAGCTTGCGGTGCTTCTTCTTCGCCATGCGCTTGCGGCGCTTCTTGATGACTGAACCCACGGAAAACCTCGCTATGTCAGGGGTCTGGGCGCGGCTCGTGCGCGCCCGGGATCGGGCAAATGGAAAAATGCCTCGGACCAGTCTAGCCGACGTCGGCGATAGGGCGTTGCATCGCGTCGACGACGGCCGATTCCGGCACGCGATAGCTGCGGCCGAACCGCACCGCGGGGAGCTCCCCCGAGTGCACGAGTCGGTACACGGTCATCTTCGAGACCCGCATGAGCTCGGCCACCTCGGCGACCGTCAGGAAGCGCACATCAGGCAGCTCTGCCATCTCGGTCCCCTTCCGCGTGTGCTGCTGCTGGCCACTTTAGGGCGTCTCCGGGACGCGTGTAAACAGGTGTGACGCGTGGGAAAGCCGGGGGGAGACGGCCCACGCGGTCTCGGCCTCAGCGACCGGGGAGCTTCTTCAGCGCATTGCCGAGCTTGTACTTCGCCGAAGCGGCCGCCCGGCCGACGACCTCGGCGGCGTGCGCCGCAGAGTCGGGGAGCGACGAGGCGGCCGCCATCGCGGCATCCTCCCCCTCGCCGAGGAAGGGGACGAGCCAGTCGTCGACCTCGTCCAGCGGCGCCGCCGACAGGCTGTAGTAGCGGTGCTGCCCCTCCTCGCGCACGGTCACGAGGTGGGCCTCGCGCAGCACCTTGAGGTGCTTGGAGACGGTGGGCTGACTGGCCCCGAGCTCGTGCACGATGTGCGACACGCTCGTGCCTCTTTCCCCGGCGGTCGCACGATCCAGGAGTATCCGCAGGATGTCGCGGCGTGTGCCGTCTGCGATCACGTCGAAGATGTCCGCCATGGGTTCAGAGTAGTGGGGCACCCGCCGGAGTACCATGACGGGAGTTTCAGGAGTGAAGGGGGACGCATGTCGATGAGCCCGGGCGGCTCGTTCGTGCGGCGCATCCCGCAACAGCTCGAGCGCATATGGGACACCGTGCGCGACCTCACCACGGCATCTCCCTCGCGCTTCGCGGTCGGCGTGTTCTCGCTCCTCATCCTCATCTTCACCGCGCTGCTGTCGCTGCCGGCGGCGGCGGCCGACGGGCGGCGCACGGCGCTCGCCGACGCGCTGTTCACCGCGATGTCGACGATCTGCGTCACCGGGCTCACGACCGTCGACACCGCGACGCACTGGTCGGCGTTCGGCAAGACGATCATCTTCATCGGCGTGAACATCGGCGGCATGGGCGTGCTGACGCTCGCCTCGATCCTGGGTCTGGTCATCTCCAAGCGGCTGGGCCTGCGTGCCAAGCTCATCGCCGCGGGGGACTCGAACCCGCTGCGCGCGCACGGCGGCCCCGTCAACGAGGGCCAGACCGTGCGCCTGGGCGAGGTCGGCCAGCTGCTGCGGACGGTCGCCCTGTCGACCCTCCTCATCGAGGGCGTCATCGCCGTCACGCTCTATCCCGCGCTCATCCTCGCCGGCATCGAGCCGCTCGCGGCGCTGTGGGAGGCCCCGTTCTACGCGGCGATGGCCTTCACCAACACGGGCTTCACGCCGAACCCGGGCGGCTTGGAGCCGTTCGCCGACGATTACGTGCTCCTGACGATCCTCATGATCGCGGTGTTCCTCGGCAGCATCGGCTTCCCGGTGATCTACACGCTGGCACGGACCACGTGGCACCTCAAAGGATGGTCGCTGCACACCAAGCTCACCCTCATCACGACGGTGCTGCTCTTCTTCGCCGGCGCCATCGCGTTCCTCGGACTCGAATACGACAACCCCGGCACGTTCGGCTCGATGGATGCCTGGGACACGACCTTCCAGGCCTTCTTCCTGTCCGCCATGACCCGATCGGGCGGTTTCTCCGTCGTCGACATCGGAGAGCTGTACGGCTCGTCGCTGGTGGTCGGATCGATGCTCATGTTCGTGGGCGGGGGCTCCGCGTCCACCGCCGGCGGCATCAAGGTGACCACGCTCGCCGTGCTCGCCCTCGCCGTCTGGTCGGAGGCGCGGGGCCGCGCCTCGGTGGAGGCTTTCGGCCGCCGCATCCCGAGCGACGTGCAGCGCGTCGCCCTCTCGGTCGTCGCGTGGGGTGCCACCATCGTCGCCCTCTCCACGATCACGATCGCCCAGATCACCAAAGCGCCCATCGCCGAGGTGCTCTTCGACGTCATCTCGGCGTTCGGCACGGTCGGGCTCTCGACGGGGCTCACCTCCGAGCTCCCCGACCCCGCCGTGTACGTGATGGCCCTGACGATCTTCATGGGCCGCATTGGTACAGTGACACTCGCCGCGGCGGTGGCCGCGACGTCCCGATCGCAGCTGTACTCGCTGCCCGTGGAAAGGCCCATCGTTGGTTGAGAGGATCCGCAGCGACGCCCCCGTCCTGGTCATCGGTCTCGGCCGGTTCGGAGCAGCCTGCGCCGGCGAGCTCGACCGCCTCGACCGCGAGGTGCTGGCCATCGACGAGAGCCTCGACCTCGTGCAGAAGTGGTCCGAGCGGGTCACCCACGCCGTGCAGGCCGACGCGCGCAACATCGACGCGCTCAAGCAGGTGGGGGCGCAGGACTTCCAGGTCGCCGTGGTCGCCGTGGGGTCCTCGATCGAGGCATCCGTGCTCATCACCGCCAATCTCGTCGACCTGAAGGTGCCGCAGATCTGGGCGAAGGCGGTCTCGCAGTCGCACGGCAAGATCCTCGCCCGCGTGGGCGCGAACCACGTCATCTACCCGGAGCGGGAGGCCGGCGAACGCGTGGCCCACCTCGTGAGCGGCCGCATGCTCGACTTCATCCGCTTCGACGACGACTTCGTGCTCGCCAAGATGTACCCGCCCAAGTTCATCCGTGGCGTGGGCCTGAACGAGTCGGGCGTGCGCACGAAGTACAACGTGACCGTGGTGGGCGTGAAGAGCCCGGGAAAGCCGTTCCGCTACGCGGAGGCGAACACCATCGTCACCAACCACGACCTCATCATCGTGTCGGGCACCAACTCCGACATCGAGCGCTTCGCCGCGCTGGATCGCTGACGCGCGCGTCCGCGGTCGACCGCGGACGCGCAAGTCCGCGGTCAGCGCAGCTGGGCGAATGCCTCCACGCGCTCGGTCGGACCGACGATCAGCACCTTGTCGCCGGTGTGCAGCACCGTCGCGTTGTCGGCGTTCTGCCACACCCCGTCGACCGGGTGGTACGCGGTGACCGTGATGCCGTGCTTCTGGCGGATCGAGGTCTCGCCGAGCGCCCGCTCCGTGAAGGTCGCCGGGATCACGATCTTCGCGAGCGAGTACCCGCGCTCGATCTCGAGGTAGTCCATGGCCGCTCCGCGCACCAGGTGGGCCACGCGGCGGCCCATCTCCCGCTCGGGGTAGATCACGTGATGCACGCCGAGCTGCTCGAGGATGCGCCCGTGCTGCTCGTTGACGGCTTTCGCCCAGATCACCGGGACCTTCAGCTGCAGCAGGAGGGATGCCGTGAGGATGGATGCCTGCAGGTCGTGCCCGATCGCCACCACGACGCGATCGAACTGGTCGACGGCGAGCTGGCGCAGCACCTCCTCCTTGGTCGCATCGGCGCGCACGGCCTGCGTGAGCACGCCGTTGAACGACTGCACGAGGTCTTCGTCGGTGTCGATGCCGAGCACCTCGGTGCCCGAGGCCATCAGCTCCTCGGCGAGCGCCGTGCCGAACCTGCCGAGCCCGATGACCGCCACCGAGTCGGCCTCGGCGATGCGTCGCGAGGTGTCGGAGAACAGCGAGAACTTAGCCAATGGCGGGCCTTTCCTTCGGGTACTCGTACAGGATGCGTCGTTCGCGCAGCGCGAGGGCGGAGCCCAGGGTGAGCGGGCCGATGCGGCCGAGGAACATGAGCACGATGAGCACGAGCTCCGCCGACGGCGGCAGGGAGGGCGTGATGCCGGTCGAGAGCCCGACCGTGCCGAAGGCGGACACCGCCTCGAACAGCACCCGGTCGAACGGGAGGCCGGTGATGACCATGAGCGCGATCACGGCCGCCATGACCGCGGCGATCGCGACGAGCACCACCGCGATCGCCTGCCGGTGCACCGCGCGGGAGAGGCGCTTGCCGAAGATGTTCACCGCGCCCTCGCCGCGCAGCTCTGTCAGCAGGATGAACCACAGCACCGCGAACGTGGTCACCTTGATGCCGCCGGCGGTGCCGGCCGGCCCCCGCCGATGAACATCAGCACGTCCATCCCGACCCACGTCTCATCGTGCATGAGCCCGACATCCACCGAGTTGAAGCCGGCGGTACGGGTCTGGACCGAGTGGAAGAACCCGATCAGCACACGCGCCCACAGGTCCTCGTACCCACCGAGCGTGTCGGGGTTGTTCCATTCGAGCGCGGTGATGAAGGCCGTGCCGAGCACGAGAAGGGTCACAGTGAGCGACAGCACGAGCTTGGTGTTCATGCTCCAGTGCAGCGGCCGCCGCCATTCGCGGCGCAGCTGGAGCAGCACGGGGAAGCCGAGTCCGCCGAGGATGATCGCCGCGCAGATGGGGAGGCAGATGAACGGATCGGTCGCGAACCCGATGAGGTTGTCGCTGTAGAGCGCGAAGCCCGCGTTGTTGAACGAGGAGACCGCGTGGAACAGCGCGTGCCAGGCCCCCCCCCCATCCGTAACCGTATCCGGCGACGAGCCGCGGCAGGAGGAGCAGGAAGACCGCCGCCTCGATGACCAGCGAGGCCAGCACGATGCCGCGCACGACGCGGCGCACGTCCGACCTGTCGATCGCCCGCGTCTCAGCCGCGGCGTTCAGGCGTGAGCGCACGCTCACGCGCCGCACCAGCACCACGCCGATGAGGGTGGCGAGGATCATGATGCCCAGGCCGCCGACCTGGATCAGCAGCATGATGACCACCAGGCCGAACCCGCTCCAGTGCGTCGCGGTGTCGAGCGTGGTGAGCCCGGTCACGCACACGGCCGACGTCGAGGTGAACAGCGCGTCGTCGAAGTCGGTCCATTCCCCCGTCGCCGACGACGCCGGCAGCGTCAGCAGCCCTGCCCCGGCGAGGATGACCGAGGCGAATCCGACGACGACCACCTGGGCCGGGTGGAGGCGCATGCCGCGGCGACGCCGCACCCTCGCCGCGTCACGTGTGAGCACGAACCGGATGCTACGCCTCGCGGGGCGGAGCGCAAGCGGCGCGCCGCGACCCACCCGCCCTCACGCGCCGGCGGCGAGCTCCCGTGCGCGGGCGAGCGCGGCATCCGTCGCCCTCGCGAACAGGTCGTCGAGGCGCGCCTCCTGCAGCACGGCGATCGCGCGCTCGGTCGTGCCCTTGGGGCTGGTGACCCGCCGCCGCAGCTCCGCGGGATCCTCTCCCGACGCGGCCAGCAGGGCCGAGGCCCCGATGAAGGTCTGCTCCGCCATGAGGCGCGCATCGGCCTCCGTGAAGCCCTTGCCGATCGCGGCACGCGTGAGCTCCTCGATGAGGAGGTAGACGTACGCCGGGCCCGATCCGGAGATCGTCGAGAGTGCATCGATCTGCGCCTCGGGCAGCTCGATCACGGCGCCGCAGGTCTCGAACAGACGCCGCACGGTCTCCACGTGCGTGGCGGTGGCGGTGGAGCCTGCGGCGATGCCGGTGACGGCTCGGCCGACGATCGCGGGCGTGTTCGGCATCGACCGGACCACCGGGCAGGCCGAGCCGAGGATGCGCTCGAAGGTCGCGATCGTCACTCCGGCGGCGAGGCTGACCACGATCGTTCCTGGGCGAAGCGCCGGCGCGATGTCGGCGAGCAGGTCGGGCACCATCGCCGGCTTCACCCCGATGAGCACCACGTCGGCGGCGGCGGCGGCGCGTGCGTTCCCGTCGGGGTCGTGCTCCAGGGCGATGCTCTCGACGCCGGCGAGACCGGACAGCGCCTCGGCCTTCTGCGCCGTGCGGTTGGTGACGATCACGCGCGGCGCGGCCCCGCTGGCGACCAGGCCCTGCAGGATCGCACCGCCCATCGAGCCGGCTCCGATGATGGCGATGGGGGGCAGCGCGTCAATGGTCACCTCGCCATCCTAGGCGCGGCATCGCCGTTGCAGTGGGGGGTCGACCACGAACATGAAAGGTGATTCACGAGGCTTCGAGGGCGGGGCTATAGTCGAGGATGCGGGGGCGCCGAGGCACCCGCGGCGAAGTGAAGGATCCGGCCCATGAACCTCCTCGACGGAATCACCCAGCGCATCATCGAGACCCCGCGCCTGAACGTCGGGATCCTCGAGCGCGAGGGCGACGACCCGGCAGCGCCGCCCGTGCGCACGATCGTCTTCGTGCACGGCAACGTGTCCTCGTCGCTGTTCTGGCAGGAGCTGATGCAGGATCTGCCCGCCGACCTCCGCGTGATCGCGGTGGACCTGCGCGGCTTCGGAGCCAGCGAGAATCTGCCGGTCGACGCCACGCGCGGCGTGCGCGACTTCAGCGACGACGTCTTCGCGACGCTCGAGGAGCTCGAGATCCCCACCGCGCACCTGGTCGGCTGGTCGATGGGCGGCGCCGTCGTCATGCAATACGCGCTCGACCACCCGGTGCTCAGCCTCACGCTCGAATCGCCCGTCTCTCCGTACGGCTTCGGCGGCACGCGGCGCGACGGCTCTCGGCTCACCGACGACGACGCCGGCTGCGGCGGCGGCTCCGCCAATCCCGACTTCGTGGCGCGGCTCACGGCGGGCGACACCACCGATGAGGCGGCGACCTCGCCTCGCTCGGTCTTTCGCGCCACCTACGTCGCCTCGGACTACAAGACCGACATCGAGGACGTGTGGGTGGCATCCATGCTCACCACCTCGACCGCCAGCGGCAACTACCCGGGCGACTCGCGCCCCTCGGAGAACTGGCCCGGCTTCGCCGCCGGAGACATCGGCGTCGTGAACACGCTGGCGCCGAAGCACTTCAACGTGTCGGCGATCACCGAGCTCGAGGTCAAGCCGCCGATTCTGTGGGTGCGCGGCACGGCGGACGCGATCATCTCGGACGCGTCGTTCTTCGACGTCAACAACCTCGGTCAGCTCGGCATCGTGCCCGACTGGCCCGGCGCCGAGGTCGCCCCGGCGCAGGAGATGATCGGGCAGACCCGCGACGTGCTCGGGCGCTACGCCGCCGACGGCGGCGAGGTCGCCGAACTGGCGCTGGAGGGCGTCGGCCACACCCCGCACATCGAGCGCCCTGCGGAGGTGCGTCACGCGCTGCTGGAGGTCATCGGGTACATCGGCCACGCGCAGCATCCCTCGCCTCCGACCGAGGCGATCATCCTTCGCTCCGCCGACTGAGCGGCGCGCGGGGGCGCCAGGCCGAGCGGCGCGCCCCGGCGACTCTAGACTCGTCGCCATGAGTGCATCCGGCGGCGGCAAGGCCATCCTCGCGGCGTTCCTGGCGAACATGGGCATCGCCCTGGCGAAGTTCGTCGCGTGGTTCCTCTCGGGGTCGGCCTCGATGCTCGCCGAGGCCATCCACTCGGTCGCCGACTCCGGCAACCAGCTGCTCCTGATGCTCGGCGGGCGCCAGGCACGCAAACGCGCCGATGCCGATCATCCCTTCGGGTACGGCCGCGAGCGCTACGTGTACGCGTTCGTCGTCTCGATCATCCTGTTCTCGGTGGGCGGCCTGTTCTCGATCTACGAGGGCGTGGAGAAGATCGCCGACCCGCATGAGCTCGAGAACGTGTGGATCCCGATCGCGGTGCTCGTGATCGCGATCGGGCTGGAGTCCTTCTCACTGCGCACCGCTGTGCGCGAGAGCAACCACGTGCGGGAGAAGGGCCAGTCGTGGGTCGCGTTCGTGCGCCGCGCGAAGGCTCCGGAACTGCCCGTCGTGCTCCTCGAAGACGTGGCTGCGCTCACGGGACTCGCGTTCGCGCTGCTGGGCGTCGGGCTCACCGCGATCACCGGCAACTCGATCTTCGACGCGATCGGCACGCTCATGATCGGCACGCTGCTGATCGTCGTCGCGATCGTGCTCGGCGTGGAGACCAAGAGCCTCCTCGTCGGCGAGGGCGCGACCGACGCCGACCACGCGCGGATCGTCGACGCCGTCGAAGACGGCCCCGAGGTGGAGAAGCTCATCCACATCAAGACGCTCTACCTCGGCCCCGACGAGCTCCTCGTGGCCGCGAAGATCGGCCTCCCCTCCGACAAGCCGCTGGGCGCGGTCGCCGGCGACATCGATCAGATCGAGGCGCGCATCCGCGCGGCGGTGCCGGCCGCGCGCGTCATCTACCTCGAGCCCGACGTGTATCGCCCCGGCACTGATCCGTCGCCGTCCACCGAAGCGTTCGTGATCAAGTCCGCCGACTAAGCGGGAGCGGGATCACGCCATGGAGTACTGCGTCTTCACCGAGCCCCACCTGGGTGCGACCTACGCCGATCAGCTCGCCTTCGCGCAGATCGCCGAGCGCACCGGGTTCACCGGCTACTTCCGCTCCGACCACTACCTCAGCGGCATGGGCGACGGCCTGCCCGGGCCGACCGACGCATGGGTGACGCTGGCCGGCCTCGCCCGCGAGACCTCGACCCTGCGCCTGGGCACGCTCGTGTCGCCGGTGACCTTCCGGCATCCGTCCGTGCTCGCCATCCAGGTCGCGCAGGTCGACGAGATGTCGAGCGGACGCGTCGAGCTGGGCCTGGGCGCAGGCTGGTTCGCGCGCGAGCACACCGCGTACGGCATCCCGTTCCCGCCGAAGCGATTCGACCTCCTCGAGGAGCAGCTGCAGGTCGTGACGGGGCTGTGGTCGACGCCTATCGGCGAGACGTTCTCCTTCGACGGCGACTACTACCGACTGGATGCCGCACCCGCCCTCCCCAAGCCGGTGCAGTCGCCCGTGCCCGTGGTGATCGGGGGCGGCGGACCGCGCCGCACCCCTGATCTGGTCGCGCGCTTCGCGCGGGAGTACAACGTCGGCTTCCCCGAGGACCACGAGATCCGCGCCCGCATCGACAATCTGCACGCCGCCTGCGAGCGGGTCGGACGCGACCCGGCGACCGTGCGCCTCTCGATCGCGATGTCGACCTTCGCGGGTGCCACCGACGCCGACCTCGCACGGCGGGCGGCCGCGATCGGCAAGACGCTCGACGACGTGCGCGACGGCACGAACATCGTGGGCGGCGCCGATGAGATCGGCGAGCGGGTGGAGAAGTACCGGTCGTTCGGCATCGAGCGCGTCTACTTCCAGGTGCTCGATCTGCAGGATGCCGAGCACGTCGACTTCCTCGGCACCGAGGTGCTCCCCCACCTGCCCCGCTGATCGGTCACGCCGCCGACGCCCGATCCGCGGCGATCGCCGGCACGCGCTCCTCGATCGGCGCAGGCGCCGGCGTCAGCCGGTACGACGGGAGTCCGCGGCGCCGGATGAGCCATTCCGCCACGATCAGATTCGGCACCCAGCACAGGAAGGGAACGGCCGCGTAGGCGTTCGCGAAGGCCGCATCCGCCCCGCCGGGCACGCCGAGGGAGAGCGACAGCACGAGCAGGAGCGGGAGCCACAGCCGCAGCGTCACCGCCGAGAACGTCAGCGCGTAGTTGCGGATCATCCACGCCTGATGGGCGGGCACGTCGCCGCGGCGTATGGCGCGGTATCCCCGCATCCCCGTGACCAGCCACAGCACCCCCAGCGCACCGAACCCGAAGAGCCCGACCCAGCCCGCGAGGTTGAACGGTGCGATGACGAGCGCACCTGCTCCGCCGAGAGCCACGGCCGAAAGGTAGATGCGCCCCGTCCACCGGTGGAATCGCGGGAAGCGGCGGCGCAGCCCCCGCCAGAACTGCAGGGGACCGACCGCGAGCGCCGTGGCCCCTCCGACGATGTGGACGTAGAGGGCGACCTGCACGACGCCGGGTGCCGTCGCGTACGACCGCGCGATGCCCGCACCATCGTCGGCGAGGTCCGCGAGAGACGCCGTGAGGTAGGGAGCGGCGGCGAAGCCGGCGATCGCGAGCGCGGCGAGCGCGATGGACGTCCAGCCGATGCGAGGGGCGAGGGATGCCTGGGTCATGGGGGTCAGCGTACGAAGGGCCGCGCGCCGCGGGAACCGGGCGATCCCCCGACTTCCGGGGCGGGAAACCCCCCAGTCAGTGCTGCGCCATCGCGCGTCCGTGGCGCGATCACCGTGGGGATCAGCGTCGAGCGTCGAAGAAGTCGCGCAGCAGAGTGGATGCTTCGCCTTCGCCGACTCCGGCGACCACCTCCGCACGATAGGGCAGGCGGCGATCGCGCAGCACGTCGTAGACGGAGCCCACGGCCCCTGCCTTGTCGTCCCAGGCGCCGAACACGACGCGGGAGATGCGGGATTGAAGGATGGCGCCCGCGCACATGAGGCACGGCTCGAGGGTGACGACGAGGGTGCATCCCTCGAGGTTCCACGCGTCGAAGGCGACCGCGGCCTGGCGGAGAGCGACGATCTCGGCGTGCGCGGTGGGATCGTGGGTGGTCTCGCGGAGATTGCGCCCCTCGCCGATGACGGCGCCCGTGGCATCCCTCACCACCGCGCCCACGGGCACCTCGCCCGCCGCCCCGGCCTCGGCGGCCAGTTCGAGCGCGCGCTCCATGGCGGCGAGGTCGGCCGCGTCGTGCATCACACCACGAGGGTACGCGGCGATAACCTGTTGCGTATGCGCCTCCACGTCGCCGACCACCCGCTGATCACCCACAAGCTGACGGTGCTGCGCGACGAGCGCACCCCCTCGCCGGTGTTCCGGCAGCTCACCGAGGAACTCGTCACGCTGCTCGCCTACGAGGCCACGCGCAACGTGCGCGTGGACCCCATCCAGATCCAGACACCGGTGACGACGACGACCGGGGTGAAGATCAGCGAGCCCCGCCCGCTCGTCGTGCCGATCCTGCGCGCCGGGCTCGGCATGCTCGAGGGCATGGTCAAGCTCATCCCCACCGCGGAGGTCGGCTTCCTCGGCATGGTGCGCAACGAAGAGACCCTCGAGCCCTCGACGTACGCCGAACGCCTGCCCGATGATCTCAGCGACCGCCAGTGCTTCGTGCTCGACCCGATGCTCGCCACCGGCGGGTCGCTGGGCGCGGCGATCGAGTTCCTCTTCTCGCGCGGCGCGCAGGACGTCACCGCGATCTGCCTGCTCGGCGCCCCGAGGGCGTGGCGGCGATCGAGAAGCAGGTGGGCGACCGTGACGTCACCCTCGTGCTCGGCGCGCAGGACGAGCGCCTGAACGAGAAGGGCTACATCGTGCCGGGGCTCGGCGACGCCGGCGACCGGCTGTACGGCACCGTCTGAATCGCGACCGTCATGCGGCGGCGGGCTCCGTCTCTGCGGGCTCGGCCACTGCGGGCTCGGCCGCTGCGGGCTCGGCTTCTGCGGGCTTCGCGATGGCCACGGATGCGGATCCCGCGGCGACCGCGACGACGGACGCCAGCGGAAGGCCGTTGAAGCCGGTCGCGGTCACCGCCGTGTACGCGCCCATCGCGGGGCTCGCGAGGAGGTCCCCGACCGCCAGCTCGGGCAGCAGCACGCCGCGGGCGATGACGTCGCCCGAATCGCACGTCGGTCCGCCGAGGGTCACGGGACGCCGTTCGCGGCGGGATGCCGGCTCCGCCAGCCCGGAGACGGCGAACACGAGGGGATGCACGTCCTCGGCGACCACGTTCGAGTACGACCCGTACACGCCGTCGTCGAGGTAGTACCAGCGGCCGTCGCCGCGGTCAGCCACCCCGACCACGCTGGTCACGAGTGTCATCGCCTCGGCGACCAGGATGCGACCGGGTTCGGCGATGATCTCGCGGCGACCGGCCTGCGCCGACAGCACGGGGCGCAGCCGCGCGGCGATCTGCTCGATCGAGGCCACGTCGTCGTCGTAGGCCACCGGGAAGCCGCCGCCGATGTCGAGCACGTCGAGCCGCACGTCGTGCCGATGCTCGAGGTCGTCCATGAGAGCGAGGGTCTGCGCCGTGGCATCCGCGAACCGATCGGGGTCGTCGAGCTGGCTGCCCACGTGGAAGCTGAAGCCCGCGACCCGCACGCCCCGCTCCCTCGCGCACAGCACGAGGCGCTCCGCGTCGACGGGACCGACGCCGAACTTGCTCGACAGATCGCTCTTGGCGTGCGGGCTGCGGTACGCGAGCCGCACGAGGAGCCGCACGTCGGCGGGGTGCCCGCGAACTTGTCGATCTCGATCTCGTTGTCGACGACGAAGGTGCGCACGCCCGCGGCGAGTGCGGCGGAGATCTCCGCCGGCTTCTTGATCGGGTGGGTGTGGATGATGCGGTCGGCCTCGACGCCGTGGGCGCGCACCTGGTCGAGCTCCGCCGAGGTCGCCACGTCGAAGGCGCAGCCGGCCGCGGCGAGCGAGCCGATCACGGTGTCGTGGGAGAGCGCCTTCACGGCGTAGTGGAAGGCCACATCGGGCAGCGCGGCACGCAGGCGCGCGTACTGGGCGACGACCCGGTCGGGCTGGAGCAGCAGGAGCGGAGTGCCGTGCAGGGCGAGCGCGGTGCGCGCGTCGTCGTGCGCGAGAAGGCGCGCGGTCTCGGCGCGGCGACGCTGCGCGAGCGGGCGGCGCCCGTCGGCTCCGCCCCGGCGCGGCGCGCTCATGCGGCCGCTCCCGTCTCGCGACGCCGACGGAGTCCGACGCGGTCGGTGAGCGAGAACGAGCCGGCGGCGACGAGGTAGAAGACGAGGTCGGCGGCGAACTTGCCGGCGAGCACTCCCAGCAGCGGATCGGGCAGGAGCCACACGCCCGCGATCAGTGCCGCCGGACGCACGAGCACCGAATCGACGATCTCGGCGGGGCCGAACTCGGCGACCAGGAGCACGCCGGTGCGACCGAGCGTGCGGGGCCCGCCGCCGAACTCGCGGCGCTGCTCGACGTACACGGTCACGGCGAGCACGCCGTAGAACCCGATTGTCTCGCCGATGTAGGCCGCGGCCGCCAGCAGCGCGACGTTGTCGGTCCACAGCGCGACGAGCGCGGTGGCGGCGAGCATCGCGATCGTGCAGACGATCTCGGCCGGCAGATACCGGCGGATCCAGAACAGCAGTCCGCGCGTTCTCGGCGCGGGCGCGGCGACGTGCACCGCGGGGGTGATGACCATGACGGTCTGCGCACTCATCCCGGCTCCTTTCCGCAGTGGAGGAGCCCGACGCGGGCGCGGTGATACGCCGGCCCGGCGGATGGGCGGGCGGAGCATCCACTCGGCCGGTCGCGACGGCAGACCGGCCGCCGAACGCCGGAGTTCCCGCGCGTTCTCGGATGCGGAACCGCTTCCCGCCCCGGAAAGAGCGCGAACCTCCGGTTTCCGGACTCGCCGAAGCGGGTGGGCGCACACGGGCCGGCGGCGCGGGGCGCAATGGACCGCGGCGGGGCGGCGCGGGGCGCGGCGGCGCAGCGGGGCGGGGCGCGGGGCGGCGCGGCGCGGCGGGGCGCGGCGCAGCGGGGCGGGCGCGGCGCAGCGGGGCGGGGCGCGGCGCAGCGGGGCGGGGCGCGGCGCAGCGGGGCGGGGCGCGGGCGCAGTGGCGCGGCGCAGCGGGCGGGGCGCGGGGCGCAGTGGCGCGGGGCGGCGCGGGGCGCGAGAGCGCGGGGACAGAATGGTGCGGCGCCCGCCCCTCGCCGAACGGACGCCGCACCCGCGTCGGTGGACGCCCTGTCAGGTTAGGCGCGCGCGGCTGCGGCCCCCATGGGGTTGACAGGCCAGGGCGACGCGACTACTCGTCGCCGAGCATCGGGCCGGGCGGCTTGCGGCGGCCGGTCTCCTGCTCCCAGAACTCGAGCTGCTGCGTGAGCGCCTTGGCGAGTTCGAACACCTGCTCGGGAGGGATGCGGATGCGGCTGACCACGCGGGCGGGAACGAGCGTGCGCCGCTCGCCCGTCTCGGGGTCGACGTGGTCGGTGGGGGGCTTCGCGAGCGTGAGGAAGTCCATCACGAACACGGTGGGCGTGTGCCACACGTTGGCGAAGTCGGCGTAGGCGCCGCCGATCAGCTCCGGCGGCAGGTCGATCTCGAACTGCCGGGGCGCGTCCTCGGTCATGGCGTCCTCCTCGCTGTCGGGCGTCGAGCGCGAGTCTACGCACTCCGGCGCCGCGCGCTCCGGCGCCGCGCGCTCCCGCCCCCGCTCAGGAGCGCCCGACGAGCCGGGCGAATGCGCTGAGCCGGCCGACGCCTTCGGGTGTGTAGGGCAGGTCGTCGAGGAGCCCGGGCGAATACACGACGTACGCCGTGTGCTTCGCACGCGACACCGCGACGTTGAGGCGGTTGCGCAGGAGCAGGAACTCGAGGCCGCGCGGCGCGTCACGTCCCGACGAGGCCGCCAGCGAGACGATCGCGACCGCCGCCTCCTGCCCCTGGAACTTGTCGACGGTGCCGACGCGGATCGCCCCGTGGCCGGCGTCGTCGAGCGCGCGCTCGACGTCGACCTGCTGGGCGTTGTAGGGCGTGACCACGATGAGGTCGCGTTCCTCGAGCGGGCGCGGGGGCGCAGGGATGCCGGCGTCGACGTCGTCGGTGGTCGCGTCGGTCCACGCGCGGCCGAGGAGGTCGTCGACGATCCGCACGACCGCGGCGGCCTCCTCTGCGGAGCACGTCGCATTGCCGCGGTGGCGCACGGGCACGGGGTGCACCCCGGGGGCGACGCCCTCGATGCTCCGCAGCGCGGTGGACGGGTGCGCCGCCAGCTCGCCGCGATAGGAGAGCGTCGAGACGACAGCGGCGACGTCCGGGTGCATGCGCCGCGTGCGGGCGAGGAAGTACCCGCGCTCGCGCGGGATCACATCGGCGTCGTGCATCACCCAGCCGAGCGCCGAGGTGTCGACAGGCTCCGGGTGCGTGCCCTGGCTCACCTGGGGAAGCTGCTGCGGGTCGCCCAGCAGCAGCAGACGCGGGGCGGCCAGGGACACGGCGATGGTCGAGGCGAGCGAGAACTGCCCCGCCTCGTCGATCACGAGCAGGTCGAGGCTGCCGCGCGGCACGCGCGCTTCGTGGCTGAAGTCCCACGCCGTGCCGCCGATGACATACCCCTCGGGGTGCTCGGCGGCGAAGGCCGCGACGCCGTTCTTCGGGATCGCGGTGAAGGTCACGGCGCCGGGCGACGTGCCCGCCTTGAGCGCCTTCGCCACGCGCTGAGGCTCCACCCCGGCGTCGACGACACGGTCGAGCATCTGCTCCACGACAGCGTGCGACTGCGCCACGACTCCGACCCTGAACCCGTGCTCGGAGACCAGTCGGGCGATCACGTGCGAGCCGACGTACGTCTTGCCGGTTCCGGGAGGCCCCTGCACCGCGAGATAGCTCCGTTCGAGATCGCGCACGGCGCGGACGATGGTGTCGACGTCATCGCCGGTCGGCTCCGGCAGCGCGCCGCCGCCGACCATGCGCGGCGGCCGGCGCAGCAGGACGTCGGATGCCGGATCCGCCGGCAGATCGGGGGCCGCGGCGATCACACGGTCGGCCCACGCGTCGATCGCCGACTGCTGATTGCCGGCGCGCGGCGGAGCGGCCGGAGTGAGCGCGAGGGGCAGCTCCGCCCACGTGAAGCCGTCGACCGCCGTCTCCTCGATCACCGCCCCGTCGTCGAGCACCTCGACGACGGTCACCGAGCGGTACGCATGGATCCACCGCGGGTCAGCGTCGTACGGGAAGGGCGCGGGCAGCTCGTACAGGGCGAACGGGTTCGCCCCCTCGCTGAGCCGGGTGCCGGGGGCGAGCTCTCCGCGGATCTCGACGACGCGCCGCAGGCCGCCGCGTCCGGACTCGGGATGCTGCCAATCGGTCACGACGCGCGAGCGCACGGGGTCGACGGCGACGACATCGCGCGTCTCCTCCCACAGCGAGAGCGGCTCGCGCACGCGCAGGAAGTGGGTCGCCCAGAACGACTTCGCCTCGCGCGGGTAGTAGTCGATCGCCGCCGCGGCCAGGCGCATCGCCTGAGCCTCGGCCGAATCCGGGTCGAGGCGCTCGGCGCTGCGCTGCAGCGCGGTCGCGCGCGGCGAGGGCTCGTACGCCGACTCCTCCGGGGTCGGGTTCGGCACCGGGCGCAGGCCCGCCTCGCGCGCACGGTCGACCAGCCAGTCCCGCAGGCGCAGCGTGGAAACGCAGTCGTACCGGTTGTAGTCGGCGAGGTCGTCGAGGATCGCCTGGCCGGCCGCCGACTCGCCGTCGTCGACGAGGGCGCGCGCCTCGACGTAGCGCACGATCGAGTCGTCGCCCTTCTGCACGTCGCTGGTGCGCACCTCGTCGCCCATGTACAGCGGCTCGAGCTTCTTGATCGAGTACGAGCGAGAGCCGACCCGCACCGCACGCCGCACGATCGGATACAGGTCGACGAACACGCCGTCGGCGAGCAGCCGGTCGACCTCGGCCTCCCCCACACCGTGGCGCGCCGCCATCGCCAGCAGGTGCGTGGGCTCATAGGGCGCGTAGTGGTAGATGTGCATCCCGGGGTGCTGGGCGCGCCGCAGCGCCACCACCTCGAGGAACCGCTCCAGCGCCGCCTTCTCGTCGGCGAAGGTGTGGGCCCACAGCGCCGAGTACTGCTCGCGATCGTCGACCCAGCCGAAGAGGTAGTCGATGCCCCACTCGGTGCGGTCGCCGCTCACCCGCTCGGAGTGGAGGGGGTCGCCCTCGAAGTCGAAGAACATGTCGCCGTGATCGGGCCGCGGAAGCGCGCCGAGCGCCTTCGGCGCGACGACCCGATAGATCGGCACCGGGGGCGCGGGAGCGGGCGCCACCGCGACCGCCGCGCCCGCCGCAGAATCGACCGCGACCCCGCCGACCGCGACAGGCTCCGGCGCCGGCGCCGGGAACAGCGCGGGCGTGCCCGCCGGGCTCTCCAGCTGCAGCCGCGCCTGCACCCGCAGCAGCGAGAACGTGTCGGGGTTCATGCCGGCCGGCCCCGCCGCCGTCGACGAGAGCTGCTCGATCGTGCGGATGCCGGCATCGCGCAGCCTCTGGCGCTGGCTCGGGCGCATTCCGGCCACCAGCAGCAGATCGCGGGATGCCACGACCTCGGCGTCGCACGTGGCGCAGCGACCGCACGCGAACACGTCGAGGTCGCCGCGGGCATCGCCCCACGCGATCGCGTCGCCTGCGGCCCCGAGTTCGAGGCGGCGATCGGCGATCAGCGCGCCGAGGCGCTCGCGGCGCAGCCGGAACACGGGCATGATGTCGGCCACCTCGTGGCTGCTGACGGAGCCGTCGCCCAGGAGCAGCTCCACCCGGTCGGACCGGCCGACCCCGAGCCGGTCGAGCTGATCGACGTACGCCGCCAGCTGCATCAGCGCGGTCACCCGGGCGCGCCGGGCGAGCTTGGTGTCCTGCACGAGCCAGCGCCCGGCGTCGTCGCGCACGAGGAAGTCCGCGAAGCCCACGAACTCGCGCGTCGAGAACGCCGCCTGATAGACGACCTGCGCGTCGGAGGCGAGCGCGCGGTTCGTGAGCTCGACCGCCGACGCCAGCGCCCGCGCATCGGACGACCGCGTCTCCGGGATCTCCACAACACGGTCGCCGAACTCGGCGACGTACTCCGCGAGCACCCGCAGCTCGTGCGCGGTGCCCAGGCGCCCGGCACGCTCGAGCGTGAGGTCTTCGGGGTCGTCGACGGCGTCGACCCGGCCCAGTCGGGCATCGATCGCGCGCAGCCAGGCGAACTCGCATTCCGCCGCGGCCTTCAGGTCGCTGGCGCTCCAGACGATCCGGCCATCCTCGGGTACGTACCGCATGCCTCCCCTTCTCCTCCCGACGATAGCCCGCGCCCCCGACAACGCCGGGCACGGCATCCACCGGCCCGTCGCGCACCTGACAGACTGAGCACCATGAGCCTCCCGTTCGAGAGCGTCTACCGGCACGGATTCGCGCGGATCGCCGCGTGCACGATCCCGGTCTCGATCGCCGACCCGGCCGCGAACGCCGACGCGGTGATCGAGGCGGCACGCGGGTGCCACGACGACGCGGTCGCGGTGGCGGTGTTCCCGGAGCTGTGCCTCACCGGGTACGCGATCGACGACCTCGTGATGCAGGACGCGGTGCTGGATGCCGTCACGGCGGCGATCGCGCGGATCGCCGAGGCCTCCGCCGATCTGCTCCCGGTGCTCGTGGTGGGAGCCCCGCTGCGCCACCGGAACCGGCTCTACAACTGCGCTGTCGTGATCCACCGGGGAGAGGTCGTCGGCGTCGCGCCGAAGGCCCACCTGCCCACCTACCGCGAGTTCTACGAGCGCCGCTGGTACGCACCGGGCGAGGAGTGGGCCGGCGAGCCGATCCGCATCGGCGAGTACGAGGCCGTGTTCGGCACGAACCTGCTCTTCGACGTGCGCGACGTCCCGGGCCTCGTGCTCCACGCAGAGGTGTGCGAAGACGTGTGGGTGCCGGTGCCGCCGTCGTCGCTGGCCGCGCTGGCGGGCGCGACGGTGCTGGTGAACCTGTCGGGCAGCCCCATCACGATCGCGCGTGCCGACGACCGGAAGACTCTGTGCCAGTCGCAGTCGCTGCGCTGCCTCGCCGCCTACGCGTACGCCGCGGCGGGGGCGGGCGAATCCACGAACGACGTGTCGTGGGACGGCCAGACCATGATCTACGAGGGCGGCCTGCTGCTGGCCGAGACCGAGCGCTTCCCGGACGGGCCGCGACGGTCGGTCGCCGACGTCGACCTCGACCGGCTCCGTCAGGACCGCATCCGGCAGGGCACCTTCGACGACAACCGCGCCTCCGCCGGCGCGGGAGCGTTCGTCACGGTCGACCTGTACCTGGAGCCGCCCGCGCGCGATGTCGGCCTCCGGCGCACGCTCGACCGCTTCCCCTTCGTCCCCGACGACCCCGCGCGCCTGTCGCAGGACTGCTACGAGGCGTTCAACATCCAGGTCTCGGGCCTCGTGCAGCGCCTCGAGGCGATCGGGCGCCCGAAGCCCGTGATCGGGGTCAGCGGCGGGCTCGACTCGACCCACGCGCTGCTGGTCGTCGCGCGCGCGATGGACCGCATGGGGATGCCGCGCAGCCACATCCGCGCGTTCACGATGCCCGGATTCGCCACCAGCGACCACACCAAGTCGAACGCCATCGCACTGGCCGAGGCGATCGGCGCGTCGATCGAGACGATCGACATCCGCCCCGCAGCCCTGGAGATCCTCGAAGGCATCGACCATCCGTTCGCCGACGGCGAGCCCGTGCACGACATCACGTTCGAGAACGTCCAGGCCGGCATCCGCACCGACTTCCTGTTCCGCCTCGCGAACCACCACGGCGGCATCGTGATCGGCACCTCCGACCTGTCCGAGATGGCCCTCGGCTGGTCGACCTACGGCGTCGGCGACCAGATGAGCCATTACGCCGTCAACAGCGGCGTGCCCAAGACCCTCATCCAGCACCTCATCCGCTGGGTGATCGCCCACGACGGCGACGGCTCGACCGATCTGTCGGATGCCGCGAAGGCCGTGCTGCAGTCGGTGCTCGACACCGAGATCTCCCCCGAGCTCGTGCCGGCCGGGCAGGACGGCAAGATGCAGTCCACCGAGGACCGCATCGGCCCGTACGCCCTCCACGACTTCACGCTCTTCCACGTGCTGCGCTACGGCCTGCGGCCCTCGAAGATCGCCTTCCTCGCCGAGCATGCCTGGCGGGATCGGGATGCCGGGGCCTGGCCCCCCGGCTTCCCCGACGACGATCGCTTCGACTACGACCTGGCGACCGTGACGAAGTGGCTGCAGGTGTTCCTGAAGCGCTACTTCGCGTTCGCGCAGTTCAAGCGCTCGGCGATCCCGAACGGGCCGAAGGTCTCGCCCGCGGGCTCCCTCTCACCGCGCGGCGACTGGCGCGCGCCCTCCGACGGCAACGCGCGGGTCTGGCTGGACGAGCTGAAGGCGGCCCTGCCCGACCTCGTCGACTGACGAGGGGCGCGGGCGTCATCGCCCGGTGTCGCGCACCCCGACGCGGTCGGGGATCTCGAACGCGAGACCCGGCAGCCACGATCGCGGCTCCGGCCACGGTCGGGAGGTGGGCAGCCCCGTGAGCGCGCGCCGCACCGCGGCATCCCGCCCCGCCTCGGGCACATCCACCGGGATGACCCGCCGCGGCGCGCGATGGCCGAGTGCGCCGCACCACCAGTGCCGCCAGGTGTGCTCGGCGGAGCCGGGATCGAGCACGACGTAGTAGTCGGGCATGACCGCCTCGCCCGCGCCGAACCGCGCCAGCGCACTGTCGACCTCGGCTTCGAGCGCACCGAGCGTCGAGCGCTCCTCGAACAGCTCCACCCAGGCTGAGGCGACATGCACGAGAGGATCGGCGTCGTGCACGACCCAGGTCGACAGCGACGCGCGGATCCGGCGAGCGCCCAGCGCCGGATCGTCGTCGGTGAGGGTCAGCGCCTCGATGCCCGGCGCGCCGCTGAGCTCGGCGACCACGTCGGGGGCACCATCGCCGACGATCGCGACGACGGTTCCGAAAGGTCCGGCAACCGGGCTGTACGCCATGCTCCAGCGTACGGCGCGCGGCGTTTCAGCGGGATGACACGCGCCGAAACGTCGTGAGTCATCGCCCGGATCGGGATGGATGCCGCTGCGTCGCGCGTCAGGCCGGCAGCGCTCCGTACGCCATCGTGATGATGAACCCGTCGCGGGACAGGTCGGCGAGCTGGTAGAAGACCTTGCGGTCGGGGATCCAGCCCTTGGTCTGCGGAGAGTCCAGGCGCACGTGGTCGGCCGCCACGCGCGTGCCGCGCCCGTCCGCGTCGCGCACCGCCTGCACGCGCGTCCAGTGGGCGATGAGCTTGGGCAGGTCGTCCTCGTCGAGCAGATGCGAGTGCCGCTTCATCGTGTGCACCTCGACGGTGTCGGGGCGCCCGTCGCGGATGTCGAGGCCGATCGGCACGGCCGGATCGGCGACGGCCACGATCGTGGCGGCGCGGAAGCTCGCGTTGCGGATCGCCAGCGGCACCTCCTGGCCGTTGACCTCGGCGATGAGCTGGGTGTGGAAGCCGAAGTGGGTCGGCGCCTCGCGTTCCACGCGCACGGCCCGCTCCTCGACCTTCAGATGCGCGGCGAGGATCTCCCGCGCGAGCATGCGCTTGCGATCATGCTCGGAGAGCTTGGGGTCCCACCCCAGTCGCGCCGTGATGCCTGCGGGCGTGTCGAGCAGAACCGATTTCATGACCCCCACCTCTCTGCGCGGCGCCTCGCCGCCCTCCCATCCTGCCCAAGTCGCGCCGCCGCGCAAAGCCTGACGCGCTCACCAGGTCGTCGGCGCCCACCGCCGCGTCCCACGGTGCGAGGATGGGCGCATGGCTCCCCGCGCCACCGTCGTCGGCAGCGGCCCGAACGGGCTGTCCGCCGCCGTCTCGCTCGCGCGCGCCGGGTACCGCGTGCGCGTGCAGGAGGCGGCATCCACCCCCGGCGGCGGCGTGCGCACGGCGGAGCTCACGATCCCGGGCTTCCACCACGACGTCGGCTCGGCCGTGCACCCGGCCGCGCTCACCTCGGCCTTCTTCCGCGCGTTCGGGCTGCGGGAGCGCATCGACTGGGCAGTGCCGGAGGCCTCCTACGCGCAGCCGCTCGACGGCGGGCGCGCCGCCATCGCGTGGCGCGACCTCGAGCGCACGGCCGACGGGCTGGGTCGGGATGCCGCGGCCTGGCGCGCGGTCGTGCGGCCCATGGCCCGCCACCTCGAGGAGATCGTCGAGTTCAGCGGCGCGCAGCTGCTGCGCCTGCCGCGGCATCCCCTCGTCATGGCCCGCTTCGGAGCGCGGATGCTGGAACTCGGCTCCTCGCTCGGACGACGCACCTTCGCGACCGAGGAGGGCGACGCTCTGGTGACCGGCGTGCTCGCCCACGGCAACACTCCGCTCCCCTCGCTGGGCGGCGCGGCATCGGGGCTGTTCCTGCTCGCGCACGGCCACGTCGGCGAGGGCTGGGCCTTCCCCGCGGCGGCGCGCAGCGCATCGCCGACGCGCTGATCGCCGACCTCGTCGCGCACGGCGGCGAGATCGAGACGGATCGGCGCATCGACAGCCTCGACGGCTTCGCGTGGGGGGATCCGGCCCGCGGCGACGTGCTCGTGCTCGACACCTCGCCGCGGCTGCTGCTCACCCACCCCGCCCTCCCGGCCGCGTACGCCCGCGCGATCCGCGCCTACCGGTACGGCCCCGCGGCGGCGAAGGTCGACTTCGCCCTCTCCGGCCCGGTGCCGTGGGCGCATCCCGACGTGGCGCGGGCGCCGACCGTGCACCTGGGCGGCACGCGCGCCGAGGTCGAGGCGAGCGAGAACGCCGTCGCGCGCGGTCGGGTGGCCGATGCGCCGTACGTGCTCGCCGTGCAGCCGTCGATGCTCGACGGCACCCGGGCGCCGGGCGATGCGCAGGTGCTGTGGGCGTACATCCACGTGCCGGCGGGATCGACGCTGGACCCCACCGAGCCGGTGTTGCGTCAGGTCGAGCGCTTCGCACCCGGGTTCCGCGAGCGGGTGCTGGCCTCGCGGGCCATGACCGCCGCCGAGCGCGAGGCGTTCAACCCGGCCGACATCGGCGGCGACATCCTCGGCGGCGCGTTCAGCCTCGTGCAGGCGGTGCGGCGCCCCGTGCTCTCGCGCACCCCCTGGCGCACGCCGCTGCGCGGGGTGTACCTCGCCTCGGCGGCCACGCCTCCCGGGCCCGGGGTGACGGGGATGCCGGGCTGGTACGCCGCCCGCCAGGCCATCGCCGACACGGTCGGCGTCGAGGCCACGCTCGACGACCTCTTCGCCGGGTGACGCCGCCCGCACCCGCGGCCTCCCCCGCTCCGCTGTCATCATCGCCGCCCGCACCCGCAGCCTCCCCCGCTCCGCTGTCACCATCGGCGCCCGCACCCGCAGCCTCCCCCGCTCCGCTGTCACCATCGGCGCCCGCACCCGCAGCTCGTGACGGCGGAGCAGCCCGTACCGACGCCTGCGACAGCCTGTATCGACGCGGGACGCGGGCGGGGCCTGTCGCCGGTCGCGCGCCGGGCGTACCGTGACCGGCATGGACGGCTTCGCGGCGGTCGACTTCGGTCTCGCGCGCGAGGTGCTCCAACGGGGCATCGCGGCGCTGTACGCCATCGCGTTCGTGTCGACCCTGAACCAGTTCCGCCCCCTGCTCGGCGAGCGCGGCCTGCTGCCCGCCCCCGAGCTGCTCGGCTGGGCGCGCGCCACCGCGCGCGCGTCCGCCCACGCCTCGCGGCGGGCGCGGTACCGGCTGCGGCCGACGATGTTCCGCTACCTCCGCTACACCGATGCCCGTCTGGTCGCGCTGTGCCTTGCGGGGCTGGTCATGGCGGCGACGCTGGTGGCCGGCATCCCCCAGCTCGGTCCGCCCTGGGTGCCGATGCTATGCTTCCTCGCGCTGTGGCTGGGGTATATGTCGATCGTCTCGATCGGCCAGACCTTCTACGGATTCGGCTGGGAGATGCTGCTGCTGGAGGCCGGGTTCCTCGCCGCGTTCCTCGGCTCGAACGACCAGCCGCCGACGGTCGTCGTGATCGTGCTGTTCTGGTGGCTCGTGTTCCGGCTCGAGTTCGGCGCGGGCATGATCAAGATCCGCGGCGGACGCGAGTGGCGCGATCTCACCGCCCTCATGTACCACCACGAGACGCAGCCGATGCCGGGACCGCTCAGCCGCCAGGCGCACCTGCTGCCGCGCTGGTTCCATCGCGGCGAGGTGGTCGGGAACCACGTCGCCCAACTGGTGGTGCCGTGGTTCCTTTTCGCTCCGCTGCTGGGGCTGGTGGTGCCCGGCCCGATCCCCGCCCTGGTCGGCGCGGGCGCGGCGGCCGTCGTCATCGCGACGCAGCTCTGGCTCGTGCTCACCGGGAACTTCGCGTGGCTGAACTGGGCGACGATCGTGCTGGCCTTCTCGGCGATCGGGGTTCCTGCCACCGCACTGCGCGGAGGGGATGCCGGCCCCGGGGCCGCGGGCGCGGCATCCCCTCTCCCCGGCACGATCGACGGGGTGCCGATCGCGTGGCTCGTCGTGACGTGCGCGGTCGGCGCGCTGTACCTGTGGCTGAGCGTCGCCCCCGTGCAGAACCTCGTGGCGCGGCGGCAGCTCATGAACGCGTCTTTCAACCGGTGGCAGCTCGCCAACGCCTACGGCGCGTTCGGCTCGGTCACGAAGCAGCGCATCGAGATCGTGGTGGAGGGGACCATGGATGCCGACCCCGACCGGGCGCACTGGGAGGAGTACGGGTTCAAGGGCAAGCCCGGCGACCTGCGGCGCGTGCCGCGCCCGTTCGCGCCGTACCATCTGCGGCTGGACTGGCTGATGTGGTTCCTGCCGCTCGGGCGTTCGCTCGACGAGTGGTTCACGACGTTCCTCGTGCGCCTGCTCGACGCCGACCCCGCCACTCTGCGACTGCTGGGGCACGACCCGTTCGACGGCGGCCGGCCGCGCTTCGTGCGTGCGGTGTCGTACCGGTACCGCTTCGCCACCCGCGCCGAGCATCGCGCCGACGGAGCGCGCTGGGTGCGCGACCGCGAGCGGCTCGTGGTGCCGCCGATCGGTGCGGATGCCGCGCAGCGCGGCGCGTGAACCCCTCGGATGGTGCTCGCCCGCGTTCGTGGGTCGCTTCCAGCGGGTTCAGTCACATGGATGCCCCAGCCAGCGCCCCACGAACCACGCGCACCGCGGCGCCTCGGCGTTCGTGGGTCGCTCCGGACGGGTTCAGTCACGTGGATGCCACAGCCAGCGCCCCACGAACCACATGCGCCGCGGCGCCTCGGCGTTCGTGGGTCGCTCCGGACGGGTTCAGTCACGTGGATGCCGCAGCCAGCGCCCCACGAACCCTGCGTGCCGCACGCCCCCACCTTCAAGGGTCGCTCCCGACGGGATCACGAGCGCGAAAGCCGCAGCCAGCGCCCCACGAACCCTGCGTGCCGCGACGCCCCCACCTTCAAGGGTCGCTCCCGACGGGATCACGAGCGCGAAAGCCGCAGCCAGCGCCCCACGAACCGCGGCGCCCCACTCCACACACTGCATAAGCGCCGGCGGACGGGGAGAATGGAACGATGAGACTGCTCGTCGCCGCCCTCGAGTCCGAACTCGCCGCCTTCCCCGCGGAGCTGCCCGGCTTCGATCGGCTGATCACCGGGCCTGGAAAGCTCCAGGCCGCGTACGCCCTCACCCGCGCGCTGGATGCGCAGCCCTATGAGGAGATCCTGGTGGTGGGCACCGCCGGAGCGATCGACCCGTCGCTGCCCTACGAGGTGTTCGAGGTCGAAGCGGCGATCCAGCACGACGTCACCGACATCGACGGCATCGTCGGGCAGCACGTCTCGCTCCCCGCGCGGGTGCGCATCGGTCCCGGGACAGCCGACGGCGTCACGATCGCCACCGGCGACCACTTCGTCGACGATGCGGAGGCCGCGCGCAGCATCCGCCCCTCGGGGCCGTGCTCGTCGACATGGAGACCTACGCGTACGCGTGGGTCGCCGAGCAGTTCGGCGTGCCGCTGCGGGTGCTCAAGTCGGTGTCGGATCGCGCGCAGGACGACGCGCACATGAGCTGGCTCGACGCGGTGGCCGCGTGCAGCGCGCAGCTGTACGCGCGCGTGCGCGCAGAGTACGACCTGTAGGGGTTCAGCTCTTCGACTTCGAGAAGGCGCCGCGCAGGAAGAGGTACACGACCACGGCGACGCCGGCGATGATCGCCAGCTTCACGACGAACCAGAGCACCGAGAACAGCAGGTTCACGAGCACCCAGGCGATGGCGATGGCCGCAATGACAGCCAGGACGGTCCAGAGGGTGTTCTTGGTCACCCTCCCACCCTAGACGGGCCTGCACCGCCCGCGAGACGAGCACCGGTGGGCGGGCGGCTGGGACCGACCCCGCCACCGGCGGTCTCAGCGACGGCGAGTCACCCGACCCACTGCGACGCGGCCCACGTGACGGCCGCCAGCGACCGCTGGCCCGTCGTCGAGGGGTGGAAGTAGTCGCGGGTGGAGACGTCGCTGCGCGTGAAGGCGTAGTTCGCGACGGCGTAGCCGTCCCAGCGGCACTTCGCCGTGGCCGCGCACGCTGCGGCGAGCGCGGCGTTGTACTCGTCGACCCGGGTCTGCACCGCGTCGCGGCGGATCACGTCGGCGGCGGCGGTGCTCGTCGGGCGCAGCAGCATCGAATCGCACTGACGGAACGCCGCCCACGCGAGCCGGGCCGAGAAGCTGGACTTGTTCAGCTCCCACAGCCGCTTGAGATTCGGGATGCTGGCGACGAAGATCTCCGGCTGCGCGGGGCTCGCCGCGAGGGTCGCGAGGGTCGTCTGCACACTCGCCGCGAAATCGGCGGTGGGCGTCATGAGCGCGACCGTGTCGGCGCAGGCGTCGTTCGCGCCGATCTGCATGGTGACGTACTGCGCGCCCTGCGAAGCGGCCCGCGTCGCCTGCGCGGGCAGCTCTGCGGCGACCGCGCCCGGAACGGCGTTGTTGTACGCGGTGACCGGGGCGGTGGCACGCAGCCGCACCGCATGGGACTGCACCGTCGATGACGTGCCCGTGGCCCAGCTGCCCGCGGGGCACATCAGCAGCAGCGAGCAGGTCATGGATGCCTGGGTGATCGAATCTCCGATGGCGGCCATGCGCGCCGGCGGCGGGGCGCTGCGGAGGCGGCGGGGGCGGACAGCAGGGCGCCGCCGGCGAGGACGACGGCGGCGGACAGAGTGGCGAGGGCGCGGCGCGCCCGTGTGGACAGATGCATGAAGGTCTCCCGTGAACGTCGTCGTCGTCGGAATGCGGGCGCGGCGAACCGCGGCCGGAGGCCTCCAGTCCACGGCGCACCGTGACCGGCGTGATTCCGGCGGTAGACGATCGGCTCCCCGTTCGTCGTCGGCGATCGATCCCTCAGCGTCGACCTGGCGCGACACTACACCCCGCACCGTGCGGCGGGCAACGATCTCGATTCATGTGCTCACCAGGGCGTCTTGGGTGATGACGCTCGGACCCTGCGGTGTCGCCGCCACGCGCAGCTGCGCGGGGATCTGCTCCCGCATCGCGGCGACGTGGCTGATGAGCCCGACGGTGCGACCCCCCTGACGCAGTTCGTCGAGGGTGCGCATCGCGAGCTCGAGCGTGTCTTCATCGAGCGAGCCGAACCCCTCATCGATGAACAGTGTGTCCAGCCGCACTCCCCCGGCGCGCGCGGTGACCACCTCGGCGAGGCCGAGCGCGAGCGAGAGCGACGCCAGGAAGGTCTCGCCGCCCGACAGCGACTGGGCCGGCCGGGGCTGACCGGTGTGCGCGTCGAGGACCAGGATGCCGAGCCCTGATGCCGCACCCCGCGAGGCCAGCGCATCGGTGTGGAGCAGTCGGTAGCGCCCCGCCGACATGTCGTCGAGGCGCAGGTTCGCCGCGTCGACGATCTCCTCGAGCTCGGCGGCCAGCACGAAGGACTCGAGCGCCATGCGGTGCGTGTTGGGGGCGCGCCCGGCGACGGTGTCGGCCAGACGCACGATCACGGCGTGGTCGGCGGCGAGATCGGCGATCGCGGCATGCCCGTCCCGCGCACGGCCGACGAGCTCCCGCGCCCGGGTCGCCGTCTGCTGCGCGTGCGCGGCGGCATCGACCGCCCTCGACCAGCGCTCGCGGGCGTCGGCCAGCGCGCCCTCGGTGACAGCGAGGTCGACGAGGTCGTCGGGCTGCCCGGCGAGGGCGAGCTCGAGCTCCAGCAGGCGGTCACGGGCGTTCGCGAGAGCGACCTCGTGCGCGCGGATGCCGTCATCGAGACCGCTGCGGGTGGCGAGGTCGCATAGCGCGGCGGCGGCCTCGCCCGCGTCGGCGAAGTCCGTTGCTGCCAGGCGCTCAGCGAGGTCGCCGGCGGCACGCTCGGCAGCGGCCACAGCGCTGTCGCGCGCGTCGACGGCGTCGGCCAGCGCCGCCGCCGCCATTCGTCGGCGGTCGGCGTCGTCGATGCGGGCGCGCACACTCGCGTGCTCGCCGCGCGCCGCGTCGACGACGCGGGCCGCGGCGGCGATACGGGCGTCGAGAGCCGCCAGCGCGGCACCGTGCTCGGCGACCTCGGCGGCCGACCGCTCCCGGTCGGCCCGAGCGGCCTCGTCGGCTGCCACGAGCGACGCGCGCTCGATGACGAGGGCGTCGCGCCGAGCGGCGGCGGCCTCCGCGCGGGCGAGGGCGGCAGCCGCTTCGTCGGTGCTCCGGACGAGGGTCGCGGTGTCGTCTCCGCCGGCGCGGGCGGTGGCTTCCGCGACCGCGGCGCGGGCGGTGCGGGCGGCGTCGGCGGCGTCGCTGTCTGCGCGGGCCGCGGCGTCTCGTGCCGACTCGGCGGCGGCGACCTGCTCGTCGGTGACGGGGTCGGTCGTCGGCGCGGCCGGATGCGGGTGCTCGAGCGCACCGCACACCCCGCACGGCTCACCGGGCGCGAGTGCCGCCGCGAGCTCGCCGGCGTGCCCCGCGAGCCGGCGGCGCAGCAGGTCGGTCACCGCCGCGCGCGCGGTGTCGAGCACGGCGGCAGCCTGGAGGTAGGACGCATCGAGCGTGCGCGAGCGTTCGGCGAGACGCTCGCCCTCGCGCGCGGCCGCGAGCCGAGCGGCCACATCGTCGGCGCGTGCGCGCGCCGCATCGAGAGAGCCGGCGGCGTCGCGCGCGGACGCGAGGCGCTCGTCGAGGTCGGCGAGCATTCCAGGGCGCTCGGCGGCCTCCGCATCGAGGCGGACGAGATGGGCGGTCGCCGCGGCCTCCTGCCGACGCTCCCTCTCCCGCTGTACGTCGAGCTCTTCGATCTCGCGCTCCGCCGATTCCGCGGCGCGCCACACCGCGATGTCGCCGGTGAGGCGGGCCACCTCCTCGCGCAGCGCGACAGCCTGCGGAACGGGGTGCTCGAGGCCGGATGACGCGGCGGTCGCCGGCGCGACCCGACGCCAGTCGCCGATCGCGTCGACGAGCGCGGCCTCGCGCGCGCGGAGCCCTGCAGCGGCGACCGCGGAGATCTCGATCGGCGCGCGGAGCACCTCGGCGGCCAGAGCCCGATCGAGGGTGCGGCGGTCGTCGGCCACGGCCTTTTCGCGGCTCTCGAGCGCGGCGAGCTCGTCGCGCGCCCGCCTGCGACGCACCTGCGCATCGCGCAGGCCGCGGGCCGCCGCGTGCGCGGCATCGGCCGCCGCGTGGCCCGCGTCGGCCTCGGCACGCTCGCGGACAAGGGTCTCGACGCGGTAGTCGGCCCGCTGGAGCCCGACCTCGAGCGCCTCGAGACGCGCCGTCTGGCTCCCGGGAACCTCCCCACGGGGAGCGCCGGCCGGAACCGCGGCGGCGGGGCCGCCGCTCACCGCGCCCTCAGCCCCGAGCCCACCGTCGGCACCAACGACTGCGGCGCTCTCGCCGGCAGCACCCCCTGTCGGCGCCGCGTCGCCGGCGAGTCGGGCGTCGGCCAGCGTTCGCTCGGCCTCGCCCAGCAGGAGATCGACGGCGCCGCCGGCGGTGGCGACCGCGCGCTCCGCGTCGCGGCGTCGCTCGTCGAAGGCCGCCTGGTAGTCCTCGTACCGCCGGGTGCCGAACAGCCTGCGCAGCAGCTTCTGTCGCTCGTCGTTCTTGGCCAGCAGGAACTCCGCGAACCGGTTCTGCGCGAGAAGGATCACCTGCAGGAACTGCTGCTGGCTGAGCCCGACGATCTCATCGAGTGCGAGCCCGACGTTGCGGGGGCCGGACGAATGGCCCACCCAGCGCCCGTCGACGAACTCGTCGAGCTGCGCTTCCGCCCCGACCACCGTCGTGCCGCTGCCCCGCTTCTTGGCGCGCGAGTACTCGGGCGAGCGTGTGACCCGCCAGCGCCGGTCGGCCGCCGTGAACTCGACCGTGACGCGGGTCGCCTCATCGGGCGCGCAGTGGTCGCTGCGCAGGCGCTTCTCGGCACCGTCGTAGCGGGGCACGCCGCCGTAGAGGGCGAAGCAGATGCCGTCGAGCACACTCGACTTGCCTGCGCCGGTGCGGCCGGCGATGAGGAAGATGCCGTCGCCGGCGAATGCGTCGAGATCGACGGCCTGGCGGGTGCGGAACGGGCCGAAGCCCTCGAGCTCGAGTCGATGCAGTCTCACGCCGAGGCCTCCGCGAGGGAGCGCTCGCCGATGACGTCGCGGATGATGGCGGCCTCCCGCTCGGATGCGGCCTCTCCGTCGCGCACGTGCGTGAGGAACGCGTCGATGAGTTCCGCGTCGGACCGCGCCGCGCGCACACGGTCGGCGTACGTGCGGCCGTCGTCGGCCCGCTGCTGCAGCGGGGTGTGCACGACCGTGGCGCAGAAGGGGAAGCGGGCCAGCAGACGTCGCATGGGGTCGGGCTGGGGCGTGGCATCGGTGTACTGCGCGCACACCCAGGCGTCTTCCGCCGCGGCGTGGGCGGGGTCGTCGAGCAGGTCGTCGAGCGGGCCGCGCAGGGTCACCAGCCGACGCGGAACGGGGAGATCCAGCCACTGTGCGTCGGCGAACCCATCTGCGTCGAGGTCGACGAGCCAGGAGCCGCGGGGCTTGTCCGCCTCGCCGAAGCTGTAGTGCAGCGGCGCCCCCGCGTACCGCACGCGGTCGGAGAGCCTCTGTCGCCCGTGGATGTGGCCGAGCGCCACATAGTCGGGCCCGTCGAACACGGACAGCGGCACGACGTCGAGCGTGCCCTGCCGGATCTCCCGCTCGACGCCGGGCGTGGCATCCACTCCCGCGGCGAAGCAGTGCGAGATGACCACCGAGCGCCCGCCGCGCACGGCGAGGTCGTCGCGGATCAGCCCCATCGCGTGCGCGATCGTCTGATGCTGCGAGCGCAGCTCCGCGCCCTCCCACAGGTGTCGCACCAGGGCGGGCTCGAGGAACGGGATCGGGTAGAACCGCACCGGCCCGTCGGCATCATCGATCGTGATCGGCACGCCCACCGCGAGCGGGTCGGTGACCACGTGGATGCCCTGGCGCAGCAGGGCCGCCTGGAAGCCGAGACGGGCCGCGGAATCGTGGTTGCCGCTGGTGACGATCACCTGGGCGCCCGCGTCGGACAGCGCGGCGAGCGCGTCGGTGAGCACGGCGTAGCACGCGGCGGCGGGGGCGGCGGAGTCGAACACGTCGCCGGCGACGACCACGACGTCGACCCGGTGCTCGCGGACCTGCACCACCAGCACGTCGAGCACGCCGCGCAGGGCGGCGAGGGTCGAGTGCCCGTGGAAGGACCGGCCGATGTGCCAGTCGGAGGTGTGCAGGATCCGCATGGAGAAAACGGTAGGCGGGGGCTGCGACATCGCCGGACAGGCCGGCGGAGGGTCGCCGCATCGGGCGTGCGCTTCCTGCCGAGCGGCGTGCGATTCCTGCCGAGGTGGCCGATGGCGGCAATGTCGGACCCCCGGCGTACGTTGCCGACATCGGAACCAACGGAGGAAATCATGCTGCTGCTTGTCACCGCCGCCGAATACGAGCACCGTCACGAGAGCGCCCGCCGGGCACGGGAGCACGCGATCATGGTCAGCATCCGCGAGCGCCGCGAGGCCCGCGCGGCCGAGGCGTGGGCCGACGCGGCCCGCACCCTCACCGCGCGTCGGGTCACCAGGGCTTCGTGGCCGCGACCGATCGGCGCGCACCTGCACCCGACCGCGGCCTGACGCCCGGGGCGCCGCCTGAGAACGCACCGCCACCCTCGGCCTGACGCCCCGGCGCCGACCGCGGCCTGACGTCACAGCACCGCCCGACAGCACCGCCCGACAGCACCGCCCGACAGCACCGCCCGACAGCACCGCCCGACAGCACCGCCCGACAGCAGCACCGCCCGACAGCACCGCCCGCACCGCCCGACAGCACCGCCCGCACCGCCCAGCACCGCCCGCAGCACCGACAGCACCGCCCGACAGCACCGCCCGACAGCACCGCCCGACAGCACCGCCCGACAGCACCGCCCGACAGCACCCGACAGCACCGACAGCACCGCCCGACAGCACCGCCCGACAGCACCGCCCGACAGCACCGCCCGACAGCACCGCCCGACGGGCCGCCTCAGACGGCTCCGTCGTCGCCCGCGGTCGCGGCCAGTGCGACCAGGCGTCCGAGCTCGTCGAGGTCGATGCGGTCGAGCGACGGGAACGAGACCGCAGCCGAGCCGACCTTCACACGGCCGAGGCCGGCGCCGTACTTCTTGGCGAGGTACTGCCCGTCCTCGGTCGCGTTGAGGTAGACGCTCACGTGGTTCTTCTGCAGGGCGGCGCCCACGCGGAACCACTCGACGGGCGTGCCGTCGGAGCGGCTGTACGACCAGTCCCCGTAGCCGATGATCTCCTGGTCGGTGCCGCCCCAGAAGACGCCGGTCCACAGCACACGCGCCGCGGCCGGCATCCTCTCGCGGATCAGCGCGTCCAGGCGCGCGAGCTGATCGCGGCGAGGATCGTCGAGGGCGGCGAGGTAGTCGTCGACAGAGGTGGCGGACCGCTCCATGCGCCCATCGTACGACCGGCGGTCAGGAGGTCGCGGGGGCGGCCGGATCTCCGCTGTGGATCTGCCGCGCCAGCTCGTCGACGACGTGGTCGGGCAGCTCGATGCCGGTCTGCTCGAGGCGCTGCCCCAGCACGTGCCGGATCTGATCGAGGGATTCGGCGCCGACGTCCGAGCGGGTCTGCGCGACGAGGCCCGCGAGCTTCTCGAGCGACGACGCGTCGTTCTGCGCCATCGCCGGCAGGCGCTGCTCGCCGTTCTCGCCCAGGCCCCCGTCCTCGCGCTGGGCCTGGCCGGCCGTGAGGGTCTCGCGTCCCTCGTCCTGCCCGAAGTGGTCGCTGCTCGGGTGGTCTGGTCGGGCGTGCTCATCACGGCTCCTCTCGTCGAGCGGATGATCCGCGAGTCCCGCAGATCACCCGAGACCAGCGTCGCCCATCGCGCGGCAGCCGGGAACGGGGTTGACAGCGGCCGGAGCGGGGGTCAGGATGCCGCGCGCCGCGCTCCACCGGACGGAGGTTCGCGCAGCACGGCGCCGCGCTCGGGATGGGCGGCGAACCAGTCCGCCACGTACCAGCACACCGGGATCACCCGCCGGTCGCCGCGACGCTCGATCTCGGCGACCGCGCGCTCCACCACCTCACCGGCGTAGCCGTGGCCACGGAAGGTCGGCACCGTGTAGGCGCGCGTCATGGCCACCGTGCGGCCGTCGTCGCGATAGTCGAGCACGCTCACGAGGTCATCGCCGCGGCGGAGCGTGTAGCGCGAAGCGTCGGGTTCGTTCGCAAAGCTCAGTTGACTCACCCGTTCACGGTACGCCCGCCCGGAGGGGCGGAGGGTCGGCGGGCCCGCGTGTCACAGCGAACGCTCCGCCGACCCACGGCCGGCTCACGGCGAACGGGTCAGGGCATCGTCCCGGTGGCGGCGAGCGCCGCGTACCAGCGGCCGCTGTCCTTCACGGTGCGCTCGAGCGTGTCGAAGTCGACCCGCACGATCCCGAACCTCTTGGCGTACCCGTATCCCCACTCGAAGTTGTCCAGCAGCGACCACACGAAGTAGCCGCGCAGGTCGACCCCGCGCTCCATCGCCCGGTGGGCGGCGGTGAAGTGCCGGCGCAGGTAGTCGAGCCGCTCGGGGTCGGGCACCGAGCCGTCGGCGGCCACGACGTCGTCGAACGCCGCACCGTTCTCGGTGACCATGAGCGGCTGGCCGGGGAACTCCCCCGACAGCCCGACGAGCAGCTCCTCCAGCCCCTCGGGCGCGATGTTCCACCCCATGGCGGTGTACGGTCCCGGCTGCTCCACGAACTCGACGAGCTGATCGCTGCCCGGCCACGCGGTCCCGCCCGCGGCGCCCTTGTGGCCGTCGTTCATCTGCTTCGGCGAGACGCCGTCCCACAGGCGCACGGTCGCGGTGGAGTAATAGTTCACCCCGAGCACATCGAGCGGCTGATGGATCGCCGCCAGGTCGCCCTCGTGCACGAACGACCAGTCCGTCACCGCCGCGGTGTCGGCCAGCAGGTCGGCCGGGTACTCCCCCTTCAGCACCGGATGCGTGAACGCCCGGTTCGCGAGGGCGTCGATGCGCCGCATCGCTTCGCCCGCACCGTCGCCGACCCCGCGCAGCACGTGGAAGTTCAGCGTGAGCGAGTAGTCCGGATCCCCCGTCGAGGTCTCTCGCAGCGCCTGCACCGCGCGGCCGTGCGCGAGGTTCAGGTGGTGCACCGCCGCCAGCGCTGCGGCCGGCTCGTGCCGGCCGGGAGCGTGGCCGCCCTGGCCGTAGCCGAGATACGCCGAGCACCATGGCTCGTTGAGAGTGGTCCACGTGTGCACGCGGTCGCCGAGGGCGGCGCCCATGATCGCGGCGTACTCCTCGAACGCATCCGCCGTCGCCCGCGCCGGCCAGCCGCCGGCATCCTCCAGCGCCTGCGGCAGGTCCCAGTGGTAGAGCGTGGCGACGGGCCGGATGCCGCGCTCGAGGAGCCCGTCGACCAGCCGCGAGTAGAAGTCGATGCCCGCCTGGTTCGGGGCCCCCGTGCCGGTCGGCTGGATGCGCGGCCACGCGATCGAGAACCGATACGCGTCGAGCCCGAGCTCGGCCATGAGATCGAGGTCGCCCTCCCACCGGTGGAAGTGGTCGCACGCGACATCTCCGGTGTCGCCGTTCCACACCTTCCCCGGCGTCTTGGAGAACGTGTCCCAGATCGACGGGCCGCGCCCGTCCGCATCGAAGGCACCCTCGACCTGGTACGCCGCCGTCGCCGAGCCGAACGTGAATCCGGGCGGGAAGACGAGTCCGGAATCCCGGTAGTCGGGAGAGCCGGTCATCGGGTGACCGCCGACAGGTCGGCCGTGCGCGTCTCGGAGCGCCCGTCGGGAGTCGTGACGACCACCTCCCGCGTGCCGGTGCCGCCGCCGAAGACCCGCAGCTGCAGGCCGTCGAGGTAGTCGTAGTCGGGCCGGTCGTCGCGGGCGCCCCACGGGATCACGGCGCCGGGGCGGGCGTAGAGCGGCAGCGACGCGAAGCCGTGCGTCTCGCGCACCCACCGGCCGCCTTCGACCTCCTCGCCCGTGAACAGCGACGTCCAGGTGCCCGCGGGCAGGTAGAACTCCACCGCGCCGTCGACGGAGAACACCGGGGCGACCAGCAGATCGGGGCCGAGCATGTACTGCCGGTCGAGGTAGGCCACCGCGGGGTCGCCGGGGAACTCGAGCTGCATCGGCCGCATCACCGGCACGCCGGTGGCCGCGGCATCCATTCCCAGTCGGTACAGGTACGGCATGAGCCGCATCTTCAGCCGGGTGAAGACGCGAGTGACCTCGACGGCCTCCTCGTCGAACTGCCACGGCACCCGGTAGGACTGCGAGCCGTGGAAGCGGGAGTGCGAGCCGAGCAGGCCGAAGGCGGTCCAGCGCTTGAACACGCCGGCATCCGGCGTGCCCTCGAAGCCGCCGATGTCATGCGACCAGTACGCGAAGCCGCTCAACGCGAGCGACAGGCCGCCGCGGAGGGTCTCGGCCATCGACGCGAACGTCGAGGTCGAATCGCCGCCCCAGTGCACCGGCATCGACTGGCCGCCGGCGGTGGCCGAGCGGGCGAACAGCACCGCGTCGCCCTCGCCCCGCGCGTCGACCAGCACGTCGTGCACGGCCCGGTTGTAGAGGTGCGTGTACAGGTTGTGCATGCGCTCGGGGTCGGCGCCGTCGGCCCACACGACGTCGGTGGGGATCCGCTCGCCGAAGTCGGTCTTGAAGCAGTCCACGCCCTGGTCGACCAGCGCGCGCAGCTTCGACTGATACCACGCGGTCGCGTCGGGGTTCGTGAAATCGACCAGGCCCATGCCCGCCTGCCACAGGTCCCACTGCCACACCGAGCCGTCGGGGCGCGTCACCAGGAAGCCCTGCGCGGCCGCCTCGGCGAACAGCGGCGAGCGCTGGCCGATGTACGGATTGATCCACACGCACACGCGCAGGTCCTTCTCGTGCAGCCGCGCGAGCATGCCGTCGGGGTCCGGGAACACGCGCGGATCCCACTCGAAGTCGCACCAGTTGAACTCGCGCATCCAGAAGCAGTCGAAGTGGAAGACCGACACCGGCAGCTCGCGGGCCGCCATCTCGTCGATGAACGACGTCACGGTCTGCTCGTCGTAGTCCGTGGTGAACGACGTCGACAGCCACAGGCCGTATGACCACGCCGGCACCACCGGCGGGCGGCCGGTGAGCGCCGTGTAGCGGTTCAGCACGTCCTTCGGGGTGGGACCGGCGAACACGAAATACTCCAGCGCCTCCCCCGACACCGAGAACTGCACCCGCTCGACGGACTCGCTGCCCACCTCGAACGACACGTGGCCGGGGTCGTTGACGAGCACGCCGTAGCCGGCGCTGGAGAGGTAGAACGGCACGTTCTTGTACGCCTGCTCGCTCGAGGTGCCGCCGTCGGCGTTCCACACCTCGACGGTCTGGCCGTTCTTGACCAGCGGGCCGAAGCGCTCCCCGAGTCCGTAGATCAGCTCCCCGACCCCGAGATCGAGCTGCTCGTGCAGGTATGTGTCGGCCAGCGCCGCCCCCGGCGCCGCGCCCACGATGCCCGGATCGACCTGGGCCTGCGAGCCCAGCTGCACGTAGCCCTGCGCCTTGTGTCCGCTGCCGGTCACACGCCGGCCGTCGACCTCGAACGCGAGGCTCCACGGTGCGCCGGGCGCGATCCGCGCGGTGAGGGCCCCCGAGACGAGCACTCCCGCACCCTCCTCGATGGATGCCGCGCCCGCGCCCTCCCCGGCGGCGGCCGCACCCGGCAGTGCGAACCCGCCGTGCCACGTCCCGCCCTCGTGGTGGGCGATGCGCACGCGCACCACGCCCTCGGCGGGCGAGGAGATCGTCGTGGTCAGGACCGCGCGGTTGAGCGTGTCGCCGCGACCGGCGATGGCCTTCGTCGGCGCGGTGATCACGAGCCCCGGGCCGTCGGCGGTGTCGGTCTGCCAGATGTCGTACGCCTCCTGCGCGTAGAGCGCGGTGACGCCGGGACGCAGCTGCCAGAACCCGTCGGTGAACTTCATTACTTGACTGCTCCTGCCGTGATGCCGCGCGCGAGCGTGCGCTGGAAGATGAGGAAGAAGATGATGGTGGGGATGAGTCCCAGCAGGGCCGAGGCGCTCGTGGTCGTGACATCCATGAGGCGATCGCCCTGCAGCACGCTGATGGCCACCGGAACCGTCTGATTCGCGTTCGAGACGAGGAACGTCAGCGGGATCAGGAACTCGTTCCACGTCCAGATGAAGAAGAACACGAGCAGCACCGACAGGGTGGGCCGGCTGATCGGGAAGATCACCCGCCACAGGATCTGCCAGCGCGTCGCGCCGTCGATCGCCGCCGCCTCGAGCACCTCCTTGGGGAACGTGCCGTAGACCGCCGACAGAAGGTAGGTTCCGAAGGCCGCCTGGATCACCGTGAAGATGATGATGACCGACCACACGTTGTCGTAGAGCCCGACCGACTTGAACATGTAGTACAGCGGGTAGAGCAGGCCCTCCTGCGGCAGCAGGTTCGCCAGCAGGAACAGCAGCACGATCCAGGAGCGGCCCTTGATGCGGCCGATGCCGATCGCGAACGCGTTCAGCACCGACAGCAGCACCGCCAGCACCGCGACGGTGCCGGAGATGAAGATCGAGTTCCACAGCACGCGGGGGAACTGCACGCGCTCCCAGAAGGCGACGATGCCGTCGAAGTACAGCGTCGTCGGAAGGCCGAGCACGCCGTTGTTGGCGTAGTCGGCGGGCGACTTGAACGAGTTCACGAGGATCAGATAGAACGGCGCGATGATGAGGATCGCGGCGACGACCGCGAACGCGAGCATCAGCCAGTCGACGCCGCTCTTCTTGTTCATGCCGCCGCGCGGGCGCGGCTTTCCGAGCCCCCGCGGCTTGCTCGCGATGAGGGCGCGCGTGCTCGTGGTCTCTGCGGGAAGCTGGGTGACCATCACAGACCCGCCCTTTCCTTGCGCTCCGCGGCGTTCTGCGCGCGGATGAACAGCACCGACACGATCGCGATGACGACCGTCAGGGCCGTCGCGATCGTCGCGCCGTAGCCGACCTGCTGGGACTGGAAGAACTCGGTGTACGCGTAGTACGCCGGCACGATCGTCGAGGTGCCGGGGCCGCCGCGGGTGAGCACGTACACCGGGCCGAAGACCTTGAGCGCGGCGATCGTGCAGGTGAGGGTGACGACGTAGATCTCGGGGCGGATGATACTCACCGTGATCGCGCGGAAGCGCTGGAACCAGTTGGCGCCGTCGAGCTCGGCCGCCTCGTAGAGCTCGGGGTCGACGCGCTGCAGCGCGGCCATGAAGATGACGACCGGGTAGCCGATCTGCACCCACACGAGCACGACCATGATGCTCGCCAGGGCCGTGTCGGGGCTGCCGAGCCAGTTGTGGGTGAGCTGCTCGAGCCCGATGTTGGTGAGGATCACGTTCAGGGCGCCGTCGCCCGGGCGCAGGATCCAGCCGATCACGATGCCCGCGATGACCACGGGGAGGATCTGCGGCAGGTAGTAGGTGGCGCGCAGGAAGCTCGCGAGCTTCCCGCCGAACTTGCGGCCGACGACGTCGAACAGGAGGGCCGCGAGGATCAGGCCGACCACGGTCGGCACGATGACCATGGCGACGATCATCCAGATGCTGTTGGCGAAGGAGGTCCAGAACTTCGCATCACCGAACAGCTCGATCCAGTTCTCGAGGCCGATCCACACGGGCGGGCGGATGCCGCGCCACTCGGTGAAGCTGAGGTAGACGTTCCACACGAGCGGAACGATGATGACCACCGTCAGCAGCAGCAGGCCCGGAACCAGGTAGAGCCAGTATCCGAGCGAGGCGCGGCTGCGGCGATCGGGGATGAGCGGCTCCTCGGGAGGGAGCTTCGCGCGCTTCGCTCTCGCTTCGCGCACGAACGGGACGGCGGACATGTCGATCTCCTGACCGGTGGGCTTTCGGGGTGTGTGAGAGGGAGGGTGGATGCCGCGCCGCGCGGCGTGCGCGGCATCCACCTCTTTCGACTCAGCGGAAGTCGTCGACGTACGCGTCGTACTCGTCGCCGAGGGACTGCTGGACCTCTTCGGGCGTCTTCGTGCCGTTGATGAGCTCCTGGAGCTCGGCGACGATCGTGTCGTAGAAGGTGGGGGTGGGCCAGTCGGGGTAGAACGACAGGCCGTCCTTCTCGTTGACCGCGTTGAACGCCTGGATGAGCTCGAGGCTCTTCTCATCGGTGATGTCGGCCTCGTCGGCGGCGACCGGCAGGCCGCCGTTGTTGCCGATGAGCGCCTGGATCTCGGGGCGCATCGTGATGTCGATGAACTCGTAGGCGAGGTCCTTGTCGCCGGCGCGCTCGGGCACGACCCACAGGTTGCCCGACGAGCCCAGGCTCAGGTCGCTGTCCGGGAAGGGGAACAGGCCCCAGTCGAAGCCCGAGATCTCGTCGACGAAGCGGCCGTACCACCAGCTGCCCGAGATGAAGATCGGCGCCGAGCCGTTGATGAACGACACGCCGGCGTCCTCGGCCTTCAGGCCCGTCACGTCGGACGAGATGTAGCCCGCGTCGACGTAGTCGAGCAGGGTCTCGGTGGCGTAGGTGATCTCGTCACCGGTCCAGTCCACCGGGTTCTCGTAGAGCTGGTAGTCGTTCACGAACTGACGGTCGGCCTGGCTCAGGGCGAGCTGGTACCAGAGCTGGCCGAGCGGGTACTCCAGCCCCGCCTCGGCGAGCGGCGTGACCCCCTGCGCGACGAACGCGTCGAGCACGTCGATGAACTCGTCGTAGGTGGTCGGGATCTCCAGGCCCGCCTCGGCGAAGGCGTCCTCGTTGTAGTACACGGTGACGAACTCGCCGTAGTTCGGGATGCCGTACCAGGCGCCCGAGCCCATGACGCCGTCTTCGTCGTACCGCGCGGTGGTCTGCAGGGACGGGGCGAGCATGTCGTCCCAGCCGAACTCGTCGACCGCGTCGCTGATGTCGGTGAGCAGGCCCTGGCTGGCGAGGAGCCCGGCCGTGGCGTTGCCCTTGTTGAACTCCATGAGGTCGGGGGCCTCGTCGGAGTTGAGCACCTGGCTGGCGGTCGAGCGGATCTGCTCGAAGCTCTTCTCCTCGAACTCGACGGTGGCGCCCGTCTCCTCCTCGAAGACGCGGATCGCCTCGTCCCAGGCGATGCCCATGGCGCTGTTCGCGCCCTCGTAGTGCCAGAGCGTCAGCGTGTCGTCGCTCTCGCCGGCGCTCGAGCCGGCGCAGCCGGCCAGGGCGAGGCCTGCGACGGTGAGGGTGCTCGCAGCCGCGAGCACGCGGGTGCGGCGGGGGGTGTGTCGTGCCATCTTCGGCATCCTTTCTCGGTGACCAGCGGTGGTCGGGGTGTGATCGTGTGAAGTTGTCGAAGCGCTTCGATGAACGTCGCGCGAAGGCCGCCCGGGGGCGGTGGGCGTCAGAGGCGCCGCGGGGGCGCGACCGAAGCGTGGTCGTGGTACACGGGATCGATGAGCCGGACGCCCGGCTCGGGACGCTCAGCGCCGAGACATTCCAGCGCGAGCGTCACGGCCCGCTCGCACGAGGCGGCGGGGATGAGCGGAACGGTGTCGACCGGCACCTCGTGCGCCTCGGTGTCGAAGCTCGCTCCGACGGCGACGACCGAGATGTCGCCCGGCACACGGAGGCCCTGTGCGGCGAGCTCGCGCAGCACGGCGGCGTGCTCCTCCTCGGTGCAGTGCAGCACCAGGCCGGTCACCTCATCGGCGAGCATCTCGCGCACCGCGCGCCGGGCGACGGCGAGATCGGGCTGGGCGTGCCCGCTCACGCGGAAGTCATGGTGGATGCCGCGCTCGTCGGCGCGACGCTCGAACGCCGCCTTCACGCGGGGAGGGAAGTTCGACTTCTCGTACGCGACGGCGTGCTGGCCGATCAGGCCGATGCGCGCGTGGCCCGCGTCGGCGAGACGGTCGACGGCGAGCGCGGCCGCCGCCTCGAAATCGAGGTCGACGCAGACGAGGCCGGCGTGGTCATCGGGAACGCCGATGAAGACGGTCGGCGTCGCGATGAGTCGCGACAGGGCGGCCCGCTCGTCGTCGGGGGCGACATCGAGCACGAGGATCGCGTCGACGAGCCCGTTGGCGGCGACCCGGCTCATACCGGCGCGGGCCTGCTCGTCGGTGAGCAGCAGGATGTCGTAATCGTGGCGGCGCGCGGCCACCGCGGTGGCGAGCACGAAGGCCATGTGGGTGGGGGCGTGCGTGTCGCGGCGCAGCGGCTCGGTGAGCGCGAAGATGTTCGTGCGGCGTCCGGCGAGCATTCGGGCGCCCGCGTTCGGGCTGTAGCCCAGGCGCTGCACGGCATCTTCGACGCGCTTGCGCGTGGCCGGCGAGACAGGCCGCTTGCCGCTCAGTGCGTAGGAGACGGTGCTGATCGACACGCCGGCGGCCTCGGCCACCTCGTTGATCCTCGCCATGTCGACTCCGTCGTCTGGTTGTCCTGATTGTCCTGGTTGTCGAAACGCTTCGCGAAGCGCTTCGACTGGGATGCTAGCGCGATCGCGAGCGGGAGCGCAAGCCTTTTCGCGGAATTGGCAACATAAGCGAGAGAGCGCTCTCAGGACGCGTGGCGAAGCGGTGAAACTGCGTGTCGAGGCCCGGCAGACCGCGTACCATGGTCGCGGATTGAGCATTGTGGCGCATTCTCCGACGCTCGGCCTTGCGGCATCGAGCGATTTGACGTATGCCGACGCACTCCGTCATAATCGGCCACATGACTGACAACGCGCGTTCTCTGTCCGCCTGGGAGGCGAACAGGACTGCCGGCATGATGATGGCCGGCCGCATTGTCATCTGTTGTCGAATGTGCCACTAGCACTGTGACCCCCTGCCGGATTCCGCCCGAACTGCAGCCCCACGGAGGCGCGCCGGACGTGGAGTCCCCCGGAGCACCGGACCTGCGCGTCGATCACGCGCAGCCGAGCTGCCTCCGCACCCGCCCCTGATCTCGGAGGGGCAGAGCAGCATCACACCCGAACCCCTTTCCGGGCCGATCAGCGGCCGGGGTTCATCTCCCGCTAGGACCCATCATCATGTCGAACACCGCACTCCTCGAACGTCCCACCCACCTCCGCGCCGTCGGCGCCCCCGCGACCCGCGCCGCCGCTCCGGCCGCGCTGCGTCCGGTGACCACCGCCCCGACCGCGCCCGCGCCGCGTACGGCATCCACCTCGCCGGCGCCCGCCGCTCCGGCGGCGAACGCTCCGGCGGCGAACGGCCTGCCCGCCGGCACCGCCCGCGCGGCTTCGCCCTCTACGTCGGACTCGACGAGGCCAAAGCCGCCGCCTCCGGCGTGTCGCTCGGCGTGCTCGTCGAGGCCCTCCGCCGCACGATCGCCGAGCTCGCCCCCGAGGCCGAGACCCACGCGACCGTCGCCCTCGCGCCCGTCGGCGCCGGCGGTCGTGACGTCGACGTCGTGCGCCTCGCACTGCACGAGCCGTCGGCCGTCGCGCGCACCAAGCAGGAGGAGCCCGTCGAGGACGTCGAGGCGCCGCGCGGTGTGACCGTCGACATCTCCCGCAAGCGCGTGCTCATCGACGGCGAGTCGGCCGCGTTCACCTTCAAGGAGTTCGAGCTGCTGCAGTACCTCGTGCTGCGAGAGGGCAGCACGATCGAGCGCACGGAGCTCGTCTCGTCGCTGTGGCAGGGCGCCACCGACGAGGAGGCCCCCGGCGAGCGCACCATCGACGTGCACGTGCGGCGCCTGCGCGCCAAGCTCGGTCGCTACGAGGACATCGTGCGCACCGTGCGCGGCGTCGGCTACCGCTTCGACCGCCACGCCGACGTCGTCATCCGCTACGGCCACGGCACGCCCTCGCCCGACCGCTTCTGAGGCCCGTTCTGCGCCGCATGGGGCGGCATCCATGGGGCGCTTCGCGCGGCATCCAGCCCCGGGAACCCACCGCAACCGCCCCACGAACGCCTCGCCTTCCCGACCGCACACGTTCATGGGGCGCTTCGCGCGGCATCCACCCCGGGAACCCACCAGAACCGCCCCACGAACGCCTCGCCCTCTCGACCGCACACGTTCATGGGGCGCTTCGCGCGGCATCCACCCCGGGAACCCACCGCAACCGCCCACGAACGCCTCGCACTCTCGACCGCACACGTTCATGGGGCGCTTCGCGCGGCATCCAGCCCCGGGAACCCACCGCAACCGCCCCACGAACCCGAGTACTTCGGGCGATGTCGGAGGGCGGGGCGTAGGGTCGGAGCATGACGTCGATCGCGCCCCCGCCCGCCGCGGTGGAGCGCGATGCGGGCCGCGCCGACGAGCGGCCTCTCGAGACCGAGTACCGCCCGCGCCACGCGCTGGACCTCGCGCGCGCGGTGCTGTTCCAGCGCCGGGGGCGCAGCGACCCGACGATGACGGTCTCCGGCCGCGTGATCTGGCGCGCGAGCCGCACGCCGGAAGGCATCGCCACGCTCGCGCTGCGCGAGACGGCCCCCGGTGTCATCAGGGCCGCCGCGTGGGGTCCTGGTGCCGTTCACGCCCTCGGCCAGGTTCCCGCGCTGTGCGGCGCGTTCGATGACGCGTCCGGCTTCGAGGCCGGCATCCATCCCCTCGTCGCCGACGCGCACCGACGCAACCCCGGCTTGCGCCTCGGCCGCAGCGAGCGCGTGTTCGACGCGCTCGCCTGTGCGATTTTCGAGCAGAAGATCACCGGCCTGCAGGCCTTCGCCGCCTGGCGGCGCATCGTCACGCGGCACGGCGAGCGCGCGCCCGGCCCGACGCCGCATCCGATGTTCGCGCCGCCGACGATCGACGGGTGGCGGCGCATCCCGTCGTGGGACTGGCACCGCGCCGGACTCGAACCGCCCCAGGCCAAGACGGTCACGAGGGCCGCCGCGCGCGGCGAGTCGATCGTGCGCGCCGTCGAGACCGCCCCCGACGGCGAGGCGGTCGACCGCGTGCTCATCAGCCAGCCGGGCATCGGGCCGTGGACCTCGGCCGAGACCCGCATCCGCGCACTCGGCGACCCGGATGCGGTGAGCGTCGGGGATTTCCACCTCGCGCACGAGGTCGGCTACGCCCTCACCGGCGAACGCACCGACGACGACGGGATGCTGCGCCTGCTGGCCCCGTGGGCGGGGCAGCGTCAGCGGGTCATCCGCCTGATCGGCGCGAGCGGGGCGCACGAGCCGCGCCGCGCACCCCGCCTGCATCCCGAAGACCACCGCGACCGCTGAACCGCGAGAGTGGATGCCGCACCCGGCCGCTGCGGCCGGCCGCGGCATCCACCTCAATCGCCCTTCACGTTGACGAGCTGCCGCAGGGTGTGGCGCACCGACACGAGGTCGGCCGCGTCGGCCATCACCCGGTCGATCGGCTTGTACGCCTGGGGGATCTCATCGATGAAGGCATCCGTGTCTCGGAACTCGATGCCCGTCATCGCCTCCCGCAGCTGCGCGTGGGTGAACGCGCGCCGGGCCGCCGACCGTGAGTACTCGCGCCCGGCGCCGTGCGGCGACGAGTTGAGCGACAGCGGGTTGCCGAGCCCCTCGACCACGTAGGAGGCCGTGCCCATGGAGCCGGGGATGAGCCCGGGCCGGCCGGCATCGGCCTGGATCGCGCCCTTGCGCGACACCCACACCTGCTTTCCGAAGTGCCTCTCGGACTCGGTGAAGTTGTGGTGGCAGTTGATCCGCTCCTCCTCGATCACCGCCTCCCCCATCAGCTCGCCGAGCTGGCGGGCGACGCGGTCCATCATCTCCTCGCGGTTCAGCAGCGCGAAGTGCTGCGCCCAGCGCAGCTCCCGGATGTACCGGCGGAACTCATCGGTGCCCTCCACGAGGTACGCGAGGTCGGGATCGGGAAGCTCGATCGCCCACTTCTTCGCGAGCCGCTGCGCGACCCCGATGTGGTGCGTGGCAATCTTGTTGCCCACGCCCCGCGAGCCCGAGTGCAGGAACATCCACACCCGGTCGAGCTCGTCGACCGACACCTCGATGAAGTGGTTGCCCGAGCCGAGCGACCCCAGCTGGTGCCGCCAGTGCCCCGCGTAGCGGCCGGGGTCGAACTCCGCCTTCTCGGCGAGCTCCTCGAGCTCGGCGACGCGCGGCTCGGCGGTCGCGACGACCTTGCGGTTGTCGCGGCCGGCCGACAGCGGCACGGCGCGCTCGATCTGCTCGCGCAGCTGCGTGAGGTCGCGCTCGACGAGCTGCGCCCGGGTGAACCGGGTGCGCACGGCGATCATGCCGCACCCGATGTCGACGCCGACGGCGGCGGGCATGATCGCGCCGAGGGTCGGGATGACCGACCCCACGGTGGCGCCCTTGCCGAGGTGCGCATCGGGCATGAGCGCCAGGTGCGGGTGGATGAACGGCATGCGGCTCGAGGTGCGCGCCTGCTCGACGGTCTTCTCGTCGATCAGGCTCGCCCACGAGAGCAGCCGTGCGGAGAGCCTCTCCATGATTCCTTTCCTTGCGTGCGGTGCCCCGGACGGAGCACGCGGAGAGCGATGGGCCTGCGGCCCGAGGGTCTCCAACAAAGGAAAAGCCCCGGACCTGTGCGGTGCGGGGCGTGGATTCAGCGGGATGCTGCTACACGGCCTGCGCCGGAGGGGACGACTCGTAGCGGTCATTGGGCTGCTGACCCAGGACCGCGGCGAAGCGGAGTTCGCGCTGCGCGCTCATTCCACGTCCTCTCGGCTCATCATGATCCGTGCCGGCGGCACGGACTCGTCACGGTAGCGGAGGGGTGGATGCCGGGTCAATCGTCTCGTCGTCGATCGGCCACCGGAGAACCCGTTGTGGATGTCGGAGGGTGGGGGAACACTGGGATGCGCCACGCGGCCGGGCGCGGCATCCACCCCGTTCCCCACCACTCCAAGGAGGGCGACATGCCCAGCCTCAACCCCTACCTCTCCTTCCGCACGGAGGCCCGCGACGCGATGACCTTCTACCAGAGCGTTTTCGGCGGCGACCTCGAGATCGACACGTTCGAGGGCTTCGAAGGGATGGTCGACGACCCCGCCGAGAAGACCCTCGTGATGCACGCCCAGCTCACCACGCCGGACGGGTTCGTGATCATGGGCGCCGACACTCCGTCGTCGATGCCCTACGCGAAGCCGGCCGGCATCTCCGTCTCGGTCAGCGGCGACGACGAGGAGCAGCTGACCGGTTTCTGGAACGCGCTGGCCGACGGCGGCACCGTCGCGATGCCCTTCGACACGCCGCCGTGGGGCGGCAAGTTCGGGATGCTGACCGACAGGTTCGGCATCGACTGGATGGTCGCCGTCAACGCTGCCGCGCCGCGGGCCTGACACGGCGAGCCGTGCCCGGTGCGCCGCCCGGGTCCCGGGCGGCGCACCGTAGGCTGGCCGCATGAGTTCGACGCGACGCGGCTGGACGCGCGGCCACACCGGCTGGGCCTTCGGCACCGCCCTGCTGTTCACGCTCGGGATCGTCTTCGGACTGATCTGGGGAAACCTGTGGCTGGGCCTCATCCTCGCCTTCGCCGTATCGATCGGCTGGCTGATGGCGTACGAGTCGTGGCGCGGAAAGAGCGTCGGGCTCGACAACCCCGACGACGACGGGGCGCGCCTGTAGCCTCCGGCCGGGCGCCGAACGTGCGCAGACCACCCGTAGCCGCGACTGCGGCGAGGTCGTATCGTGAGCAGCGGAGGTGATCCGCATGCGAGCCAGCGTCGGCGATCGCGTGGTCATCCACGGGCGCACCGTGGGGGCCGCTGAGCGCACCGGTGAGGTGATCGAGGTCCGCGGCCACGACGACAGTCCGCTGCTGGTCGTCAGGTACGACGACGGGCACGAGGCGATCCTGTCGCCGGGCAGCGACTGCGAGATCCGGCACCTCGACGGGTGAGCGACGCGCGGGCTAGGGGCGTGGACCCCACGGCCGCGCCACCCCGCGTCACCCGAGCAGCTCCGGCCGTTGCCACTCGCCCCCGCGCACGTGCTGCGCGAGGAACGCGAACACCGTCTGGTACCAGACGATGGCGTGCTGCGGCGAGAGCACCCAGTGGTTCTCATCGGGGAAGTACAGGAAGCGGTGCGGCATGCGCCCGGCGTCGTCGGCGTGGTGCTCGGCCAGATCCGACCACAGGCGCAGCCCCTCGCCGATCGGCACCCGGTAGTCCTTGTCGCCGTGGACGACCAGCAGCGGCGTGCGGATGTCGGCGGCGAACCGGTGCGGCGAGTTCTCGATCATCGCCTCCGGCGAGAAGATCTCCTGCCAGTACACCGACAGGTCGGTGGTGCCGGCGAACTGGTCGAGTGCCCACAGCGACGCGTGGGTGACGATGGCGTCGAACCGGTCCGTGTGCCCGGCGACCCAGTTGGCCATGTAGCCGCCGAACGACCCGCCCATGGCGGCCGTGCGGTCCGCGTCGATGTCGTCGCGGGCGACGACCGCGTCGGTGATCGCCATGAGGTCGGTGTAGGGCGCGCCGCCCCACGCGTTCCATCCGCGCGCGATGAACTCCAGCCCGTAGCCGGTCGACAGCGCGGGGTCGGGCAGCAGCACCGCGTAACCCTGGGCGACCGCCAGCAGCGGCGCCCAGCGCCAGCTCCAGGCGTTCCAGCTGTTGAGCGGCCCGCCGTGGATCCACAGGAGCAGCGGGGCGGGCTCTGCCGCGGACGCCCCCTCGGGCAGCAGCAGCCAGCCGCGCACGCGCGCGCCGTCGGCGGCGACCGTCTCGACCTCGGTGATCGTGCCGGGCGCGGCGGGGGTCGCGGCGGGCGTGGCCAGCGGCGTCACGGAGCCGTCGCGTGCGATGCGCACCGGGTGCGGCGGCACCGTCCAGGACGAGCGCAGGGCGACGAGGACGCCACCGGCGCGGTCGACCTGCACGTGGGAGTACGTGTAGTCGTCGTCGGTGAGCTTCTCGGCCGGTCCGCCGTCGAGCGGCAGACGGAACACCGGACCGCGCCCGTCGTGGTCGGCGGTGGCGATGAGCGCAGCGTCATCGGCGGCGAAGGCGAGGCTCGTCGCCCATCGGTCCCACGTGGGCGCGAGGCGGCGGGGCCCGGAGCCGTCGACACCCGCGACCCACACTTCGATGTCGGTGGGCCCCGCGGGTGTCGCCTTGACCTGCCGCACGTACGCGAGCATGGCGCCATCGTGGCTGAGGACGGGGGCCTCGTAGTGCACGCCCTCCTCGTCGAACAGCGTCGTGTGCGCACCGGTCTCGACGTCGATCGCGACGATGACCGAGCGGGCGCCCCGCGCCTCTGGCCGCTGCATCGCCACGATCAGCGTGCGGCCGTCGGGCGTGAGGGCGGCCCCCTGCACGTCGGCCGACCGGCCCGGCCGCGGCGTGAGGTCGCGGGGGCGGGGCAGCGCCGCCGGGTAGGGCTTCGGGTCGGTGGATGCCGCGCCCGCGGCATCCACCGCGGCCGCAGCCTCCTCCTCGGCCGCCTCCTCGGCGACCACGGCGGCGATGCTGTCGTCGAGGGCGCCGAGATCGATGGCGAGCTGGTGCGGCTCGGCGGGGCCGAGGTCGTGGTCCCAATAGCGCACCGGGTAGGCCTCGTGGAGGATCGCGGCGACCTTCTTCTCCTTGCGCCGGGCACGCAGCGCACCCTCCGCCTCGAGGGAGTCGGCCCCGGGGAGGAGGGCGGCCTGCACGACGACGGTCGCGGCCGCGTCGGCGACGGCGGTGACGGACTCGACGCCCCCGGCGAGCGCGGTCACCGGGCGCGCTTCACCGCCGGCGGCCGGCAGCAGCCACAGCTGGGCCGCCGACTCGTCGGCGTCGCCGTCGGGTCGCGCCGAGACGAACAGCACGTCGCCGTCCGGCGTGAAGGCCGCACCGCTCTCCCCCTTGGCCGAGCGGGTGAGGCGCCGCGGGGTTCCGCCTCCGGTGGCGGGCACCTCCCACAGCGAACGCTCGTAGCCGGTGGCATCCTTCTTCAGCACGGCGACCGTGAGCACGGCGCGGCTGCCGTCGGGTGACAGAGCGAGCGCCTCCACGCGCGGGAGGGAGATGTAGTCATCGAGCGAGTGGAACGGCGTCGTGGGCATGACTCCCACGCTAATGGCCCCACAGCGTGAGCTTGGCGGGGTTGCGCACGATGTAGACATCGGTGATGCGACCCATCGAGACCGCGAGCGAGATCACCGCGTCGGCCCGGCCGGCAACGGTGACGAGGAATGCGAGCCCGTCCGCCGTGACCGTCGGAGACACGACCGCGTCGGGCTGCAGGCGCGGCAGCCCCAGCAGGAAGCGCGCGACCCGGTCGGCGCCGACCACGGGCCGCCGGGCGGCGGAGACCACGCCGCCGCCGTCCGCGTGCGCGACGACGGCAGGGTCGAGCACGCCCGCGAGCGCGGCGAGGTCGCCGGTGGCGACGGCCGCCGCGAATGCACGGGCCACCGCATCGTGCTCCTCGCGCGCCGCCGGGCGCGAGCGGCGGGCGCGCACGTGACGGCGGGCCTGGGATGCCAGCTGCCGCACGGCATCCGGCGATCGTCCCACCGTCTCGGCGACTTCGGCGAACGGCATCCCGAACACATCGTGCAGCACGAACGCGACGCGCTCCGCGGGGGTGAGCGCCTCGAGCACCACCAGCAGCGCGGTCGAGACCGATTCGTCGAGCGTGACCCGCTCGAGGGGGTCCGCTGACGGCGACATCGCCAGGGGCGAGTCCCCCGGCACGGGCTCGGGCAGCCATTCGCCCACGTAGCGCTCGCGCCGCGCGCGCGCTGAGCCCAGCATGTCCAGGCACACGCGGCTCACGACCCGGGTCAGCCAGGCACCCGGCGAGGCGATGGCGGCACGCTCGGCCGCACCGAGGCGGTACCAGCGCATATAGGCCTCCTGCACGGCGTCTTCCGCGTCGGCGACGGTGCCCATGAGCCGGTACGCCACGCCCACCAGGGCCGGTCGCTCCCGCGCGAGAGCAGCGGTGTCGTCCATGACCGACCTCCCTTCGACGATCCGACGATGCGCCGGCACGGAATGTGAGCCGCGCGCCTCACATTCTCGTCGTCTGCGTCGTCGAAAGGGTATGAGCGAGAACCGCACCCCCTGACCATCGCCGTCGCCGGCGGCACCGGCGTCGTCGGGCGCCCGACCGTCGAGGCGGTCCGCGCCGCCGGACACACCCCCGTCGTGCTGGCCCGGTCCCGCGGCGTCGACCTGCTCACCGGAGAGGGGGTGGATGCCGCCCTGGAAGGTGTCGACGCCGTCATCGACCTCTCCAACATCACGACGCTGAAAGCCGACGTCGCGACGCGCTTCTTCGAGACCGCGACCGGCACGCTTCTGGCCGCAGCCGCGCGGCGTCGTGTCGCCCACCTCGTGCTGCTGTCGATCGTGGGGGTGGATCGCGCGCCGTACGACTACTACGCGGGCAAGCTTGCGCAGGAGCGCGTGGTCGAGGCGGGCGCCGTGCCGGCCACGATCCTGCGCGCGACGCAGTTCCACGAATTCTCCGCGCAGCTGTTCGACCGCGGTCGGCTCGGACCGCTGCACCTCGCGCCGAAGGGCCGCGTGCAGCCGATCGCGGCGGCCGAGGTCGGCGCGCACCTGGTGTCGATCGCGGCCGGGCGCCCGCAGGGGCGCGCGACCGACCTCGCCGGGCCGCGCGAGGAGCGGCTCGACGACATGGTGCGCCGCTATGCCGCGAGCATCGGCTACCGCGGCTGGGTGCCGTCGGTGCCGCTTCCCGGCCGCCAGGGCAGAGCCCTGCGCGATGGGACGATCCTCCCCGGCCCGGACGCCCAGCGCGGACACCAGACGTTCGCGCAATGGCTCAGCGCGACGCCCGCCGCCGTAGCGGCGCCGTGAGGCCGGCGCGCCACCCCGGAGACCCGTCCGGCCCGCCGGTCACATCTCCTCGTGCGTGTTCGGGTCGCCGTCCCAGAGCCGTCCGCGCTCGAGCCCGGACAGCGCGGCGACGTGATCAGCGGCGAGGGAGAAGCCGAAGACGTCGGCGTTCTCGCGCTGGCGGTCGGGGTCGGCGGACTTCGGGATCGGCGTGCTGCCGAGCTCGACATGCCAGCGCAGCACGAGCTGGGTCGGCGTCACGTCGTACACGGCGGCGAGCTCCTGCACGAGCTGCTCCGTGAGCAGCTCGGAGCGCCGCGCGAGCGGGCTCCAGCTCTCGGTGCGGATGCCGCGCTCGGCGTGGAAGGCGCGCAGCGCCGTCTGCGGGAAGTACGGGTGCAGCTCCACCTGGTTGACGGCCGGCGTCACGCCGGTGGCGTCGATGAGCTCGTCGAGCATGGCCTCGGTGAAGTTGGAGACGCCGATCGAGGTGACCAGCCCCTCGTCGCGCGCCGCGATCATGCCCCGCCAGGTGTCGACGTACCGGCCGACGCTGGGGTTCGGCCAGTGGATCAGCTGCAGGTCGATGCGGTCGAGGCCGAGCAGGCCCAGCGAGCCGCGGATGCTGTCGATCGCCTCGTCGTAGCCGTGGTGGCGCCCCGGGATCTTGGAGGTGACCAGGAGCTGGTCGCGGTCGACGGGCGCGTGCCGCACCGCCTCGCCGATCTCGCGCTCGTTCTCGTAGTTCACCGCCGTGTCGAGGAGCCGGTACCCGGCTCCGACCGCCGCCACGACGGCATCCACCCCTTCCTGCCCGCGCAGGTTGTAGGTGCCGAGTCCGAGCTCGGGGAAGTCCGTGCCGTCGTTGAGTGTCACCGTGGGGATGGTCGCCATGGCTCCCATCCTGCCCGCTTCCGGGCGTTTCAGGGGCGGGCGCCGGCGAACTCCTCGACGACCAGGGGCATCTGCACGGTGATGGAGCGGCCGTTCTCGACGAACAGCCCGCGGCCGGACGGGAACTCGTGGCGCTGCACCTTGGGGAACGGCACCTTGAACAGCGAGTCGCCGTCGTAGCTGTCGGGCCGCAGCGCGATGCCGTGACGTCCGGCCTTGAGCTCGCCGATGAGACCGTAGCCGCTGGTGAGCTGGGCGACGTCTCCGTCGGCCACCAGGAAGTGATCGCTGCGGTTGATCGCCTGGAACAGCTCCTTGAGGGGACGCTCGGCGTCGGTGTCGCCGAACTCGGCGATGTTCTCGACCACGATGGCGAGGCGCGAGGCGATCGACTCGTCGGCGACGATCTCCTTGAGCTCCTTCGCGAGCGCGCGCACGTCCTCGACGCCCGACACCGCCCGTCGCCAGGGGCGGAACTCGCGCAGGGCCGCACGCCGCCCGCCGATGTGGAACAGCTCCACGTCGGGGTCGAAGCGCTCGAGGGCGGCCACGATCGCGCGCACCGCCGTCGTCTTGCCGCTCTGCGGGGGGCCGGCGACGACGAACGTGCCGATCGGCTCGAAGCCTGTGGGGCCGAGCGTGTCGTCGCCGATGCCGAGCACGGGGAGGTCGCCGACACGGTCGGGCAGCGCCGAGAGATCGAGCTCGACGGGCAGGGATCCGATGTTCTTCGCCTCGACCGACCCCGCCGCCCGCAGGCGCGCGGCGAACTGCTCGGTCGCCGCGTTCTGCTCGGCGACGTTGGTCGTGCCGCCGAGAACGGCGACCTGGGTCTCGAGGCCGTCGACGATGGCGCGGCCGGGGACGCTCCGCTCGGTGAGCACGTCCTTTGCGACGCCGAGGATCGCGTAGGCGCCCTCGTCGGACATCCGCAGCACGATGCGCTTGGTGACGTTGGCGCTCACCGCGGTGGGCACCGCGCCGTAGCGGTCGGCGGTGGCGACCACGTGGATGCCGAGGGGCCGGCCCTCGCCGAGCAGGCGCATGAAGATCGCGTAGAACGGCGCGCGTGCCGAGACGGTCTCCCAGTCCTGCTTGAAGACGCCGAAGCCGTCCAGCAGCACGAAGACCCGGGGCTCGGACGCGTCGCCGGTGATCGCACGGTACTCGGCGAGGGTCGCGGCGTTGACGGTCGAGTAGCGCTTCGCGCGATCGTCGAGCATGCCGCGCAGGGTCCGGAACAGGCGCTGCACACGCTCGGCGTCGTCGCCGGGCACGATCGAGCCCACGTGCGGGAGCGACTCCATCGAGCGCAGCGCGCCGGTGCCGAAGTCGATGCCGTACACCGCGGCGCGGGCGAGGTCGGGCCGCGCGCCCGCGGCGATGCCGATGGTGCGCAGGGCGGCGCTCTTGCCGGCGCCGCTGGTGCCGTAGACGAGCATGTGGCCGTCGGTGTCGGGCTCGAAGAACACCGGCGCCTGCAGCTGGCGCTGCGGGATGTCGGCGACGCCGAGGGGGATCCGGTGATCGCCCTCCAGCGGCAGGTCGCGCAGGTCGATCGTGCCGGCGAGGTCGTCGAGCCACGGCCGGCGCGGCGCCGGGATCGCGGCGTCGGCTGCCGCGCGCACGAGGTTCGCGACCAGCCGCTTCTGGTCGTTGGGTCCGAGGTCCTCGTCGTGGGTGTCCGACTCGCCCTCGCCGTCCGACTCCCACAGCGTCACCGATCCGAAGCGCAGCTCCGCCACCCGCACCTGGGCGTGGTCGGGCTCCTCCGAGGTCCAGCCGCCCGCGTAGCCGGACTGGAACGGCACGAGCCGGCCCGGGCCGGTCTTGGCGATGCCGCGGCCGGGCAGCGACGGATCGAAGGTCGAGGCCACGACGTCGCCGACGACGTCGTTCGAATCGGCCGCATCGGCCATCCGCAGCGCGACGCGAAGGTTGGTGTTCGCGCGCAGGTTGTCCTTGATGACGCCGGCCGGCCGCTGGGTGGCCATGATCAGGTGGATGCCGAGCGAGCGGCCTCGCTGGGCGATGTCGACCACCCCGTCGACGAACTCCGGCACCTCGGTCGCGAGCGCGGCGAACTCGTCGATGACGAGCACCAGCGCGGGCGGCGTCTCGGGGTCCTGGCGCTTCTCCAGCTCGAGGAGGTCTTTTGCCTTCTTGCGGTTGAACAGGTGCTCGCGGTGGTGGAGCTCCGCCCGCAGGCTCGTGAGCGCACGGCGTACGAGGTGCGGGCTCAGGTCGGTGACCAGGCCAACGCAGTGCGGCAGGTCGACGCAGTCGGCGAAGGCCGACCCGCCCTTGTAGTCGACGAACAGGAACGTGACGCGGTCGGGACTGTACTCGGCGGCCATGCCCAGCACCCACGCCTGCAGGAACTCCGACTTGCCCGACCCGGTCGTGCCGCCCACGAGCGCATGCGGACCCTGGGTGCGCAGGTCGAGCGACATGGCGTCGGGGCTGCCCTGGCCGATGTACGCCTTGAGGGTGCCGGCGCGCTTCAGGCGCGGCCGGGGTCCTCGCGTGCGGTCGACGATCGAGTTGTTCTGCCGCCACCGCTCGACGGCGGCCTGCGGCTCGGCGGCCATGTCGGTGCCGATGAGGCGCAGCAGCGACACGCTCGCCGGCAGGTCGGAGGAGTCTGCGGCCACCGAGCTCGAGTCGACCACCGGGGCCAGGCGCTTGGCGAAGATCTCGGCGTATTCGCGGGAGACGCCTTCGATCGCGACCGACGGCCCGCGCTCGCCGGCGCGCACCCAGCCGACGGTCGCGTCGGCGAGGCCGTTCGATACGTCGACGAAGGTGCGGCAGGCCGCCGGCAGCGACTCGACCGTGGGGGCGACGAAGATCGTGTAGACACCGGCATCCGGCCCGCGCTCGATCACCTGGGTGAGGCGCGGGCGGTCCACCGGCGCATCGTGGGTGACGAAGAGCACGAGCGACACGTCGCCGACCTCGCCCGCGGCGTCGCGGTGGTCCCCGACGTGCTTGCCCATGGCCATCGAGGTCGCCTGCGCGGACAGCGGGCCGCGGCGCGTGGCTGACCCGGAGAGCCGCTCCAGGATCGCCTCCTCCAGGCCGTTGAGCAGCGCCGTCCCCGCCGACTGGCTGTCGGCGAGGGCCATCTCTGCGAACGGCGAGCGCGGGCTCGTGGTGTGCGGGAGCCACTTCATCCACTCCATGTCGCCGGTCCAGCCCGGATCGACGATGGCGGCGGTGACGACCTCGTTGGGCGCGTGCAGGCCGAACAGCTGCACGCCGAGGCCGCGCACGACGTCGGCGGCGAGTTCGCGCGGGCCGGCGATGCCGATCGCCCCCGCCGAGGGCAGCAGCTCGATCAGCGGCACGTCCTCGACCGTGCGGAAGCGCTCGCGCAGCTGCTCGACCTGGAGCGAGTACTGGGCGATGCCGCGCTGGTCGGTGGGCTCCTGCACGGTGTTGCGGCTCGTGCCGGTTCCCACTCCGAGCCGCAGCCCCAGGAAGTTCCAGTGCTCGGGGCGCCGCGTCCACAGCAGGGGTCCGAGCGCCATCGCGGCCTCGTACACCGTGGCCGTCGCCGGAGCCTCGGCGCGGCGACGGTCGCGCTCGACGACCTCCTCGCGCTGGAGGGCGTCTTCGAGGTCGTCGAGCTGGGTCTCGAACGTCGCGATCTCCAGCTGCAGCTTCTTGCCCTGCTGGGTGCGCTGGCCGATGAAGTTGCCGAGCATCATGAGCGGGGCCATGAAGACGATGAGCAGCGACGTGGGGCGCTGGGTCATCGCGAACATCGCGAGCCCGAGGAGCACCGGGGCCATGATCATCGGCCACGGGAAGATGCGCGGATCGGCCTCGTTCGGGATGATCGGATGCCGGAACTCGCGCCCCGCGTAGCGATCCTCCACGCGCGGCGAGCGGTTGAACATGAGCGCGCCGCCGCGCTCGAGCACGCGCGAGTCGTCGGTCTCCACCCGCGGCACGAGGGCGAAGGACACCTCGGTCGCGCCGATCGTGATCCGCTGGCCGGGGATCACCCGGACGCGCTGGACCAGTCCCCCGTCGACGACCAGGCCGTTGGCGGAGTTGAGGTCGACGAGCTCGATGCTCTGGTCGACCTCCACGCGCGCGTGGCGCTTGGAGACGAGGGGATCGTCGAGCACGACCTGCGCGGGGCGACCCGGCCGATGACCGAGGCGCCGGCCGGCAGCGCCACGGTGCGGCCCGCCTCCGGCCCGCTGTGGATCTGCATGATCGCTGCCGTGGCCCCGCCGCCGGCGGCTCCCGCCGGGGCGGGCACGACGGCCGCGTCGAAGCCGGAGCCGATGGGGGCTTCGGCGATGAGGGCGCGCGGATCCAGCTGCACGGGATGCCCCGCGGGCGGCGCGACCTGAAGGGTCGGCACTCCCCCGGCGTTGACGGCTCCCGCCGAGGCGAGCGCGTCACCGGCCGCCACGGCCCGCGCGACGTCTTCGACGGTCGCCGTGGCATCGGCGGTGATGAGCACGTCGACGGCGGCTCCCGCGCCGCGCCGCAGGCCCAGCTTCAGCTTCATGAGTCACTCCCTCGGGCCACGACCTCGAACGATCTCCCGCCCAGCTGCACCCGCCACCCGGTCGGCACCAGCATGCGCTCCTGCGTCGGCACGTCGACGACGTCTCCGCCCGGCGAGTGGAGCTGGGTGCCGTTGCGCGACCCGCGATCGCTCACCCACACGCCCTCGGCGGACTGGCCGAACGCGGCATGGGTCTTGGACATGAGCCGCTCGGGATCGTCGAGGCTCACCCGGGCGTCCACGCTCTCGCCGGAGGCGGACTCGGGGTCGCGTCCGATGAGGGCGAACGAGGGCACCCGCACCAGCGAGCCGTCGTCGAAGCGCACCGCCACCTGCGCGCGCCGCGTGGCCAGGCGCTGAGCCGCGGGGGTCGCCGCGGCCGGAGCCGGCGCGGGCGCAGGCGCGGGCGTCGCTGCCACGGCCGGCGCGGGCGCGGGCGCCGCGGGGGTCGGAGCGGGCGCTGCGGCGGCCGGTGCGGGCACCGGTGCGGGCGCCGCGGCCGGGGCGAAGGACGCTGCGCCGCCGGATGCCGCGGGGGCGGCATCCACCGTCCGCTGCGCTCCGGGCACCCGGGCGATGACATCGGCGAGGGACGACGCGCCGGCCACCGGCGCCCACTGCGCCCCGGTGCCCCCGGGGCCCACCACGCCGGCACGCGAGCGCGCGTCGGCGATGCGCAGGGCGCTCTCGGCGGCGGCTCCCGTGGCCAGCGACGGGAGGTCCTCCTCGGAGGCCGGCTTGCCGCGCATCGCGCGACGGGCGTGGCGCAGCGCCTTGGCGTCGAAGGGATCCAGGCCCGCGCGGGCGTCGATGAGCCAGATGCCCGCGATGCGGTCGAGGATGCTGCGCCCGCGGCGCTGCGGATCGATCCCGTACGAGAGGAAGAGGAGGGCGGGGCCCACCAGCGGCACCAGGCAGGAGGCGGACAGCACGAGTGCGCGCAGCACGATGCGCCAGAAACCGGGGCGGCCGAGGTCGTCGAGGCGGATCGAGCGCAGCCGCATCGCCGCCTTGCCTGCGGTGACTCCGCGCAGGCCGTGGGTGACGAGCTGGATGATGACGAACGTCGTCGTCATCGCGGTGCCCGCGAAGACGAGCACGGCTCCGAGGATCGACACCGGATCGCCCACGGCGGCGGCCATCGCCAGGAGCACGGTGCCGATCACGACCGGAGCGGAGAGCAGGAGCCAGATCGCGGCGTCGATCGCGAACGCGACGGCACGGTGGCCGGTGGCCGCCGGAACGAGTCCGAGCCGCGCGGAGGCGACCGGGTCGAGGCCTTCGGCGGCGGGCGCGACGGCGGCATCGGCCGGGGCGGGCGCGGCGGAGAAGGGGCGGTCGGTCATCGTCATCCTCGGGGGCAGGCGTCAGATCAGCAGGAGGGCGACCACGACAGCCGCCGCTGCGGCGATCCCGAGCGCGGCGATGGCGACGATCAGCAGGCGACGTCGCTCGCGCACGCGGAAAGCGCGATCCACACTCTCATGCTCGGCAGCCGCTCGGGAAACCGGCGACGGCGAGGCGGCGCGCATCGCGACCGTGGGCTCGGGGCGCACCACGTCGTCGGCGATCACCTCCGCCGGCCGCGGCACGTGCGCCTCCCGCACGGGCGGCGCGGGTACGGCGTCGTCGGAGGCCGTGCGGGGGCGGATCGGGCGGGCGCGCGCGGCGAGCGCCGTGTCGTCGATGTCCGCCGCCGTCCCCGGCGCGAGATCGGGGCGCGCGGGGGTCCGCGGGCGGATGACGGTGTCGTCGAGGTCGGCGGGCGGCGCGGGGCGCGGCGGGCGGCGCCCGATCACCGTCGCCTCGGTCACGTCGTGGGCGTCGGCGTCGGGCTCGGCGACGGTCGCGATCGGCGCGGTCGCGATCGCGGCGACCCTGCGTCGGGCGACGATCGTGTCCTCGGCGAAGGGCGCGTCGTCGTCATCCGCCGGCCGGGCCGCGACGCGGCGGCGGGAGAGCGCCGTCTGCTCGTCGGCGTCACTCGCCGTCTCGGCGGCGCCGTCCGCGTCCCGCTCAGGATCGACGGTCATCGACCGTCGTCTGCCCGCGTGAGGCGCACGACGGCGTCGCCGACGAAGAAGCGCTCCGTCACGGCGACGATCTCCCCCGGCTCGATCTCGCGCTCCGCGCCGTCAGCACCGACCAGAACGGTGCCGTTGGTCGAGTCGAGGTCGGCGATCGCCCAGCCGTCGTCGCGGCGCTCCAGTCGCGCGTGGGTCTTCGAGACCGTGCCGTCGTGGATCTCGACCAGCTGCGCCTGCGGGAAGGCCGCGTTGGGCGAGGGCCGTCGGCCGAGGTATACGACATCGGCCGAAAGGTCGACCTCGGTGCCGGTCGGGAGCGCGAGCACCCACGGTGCGCGCCGGCGACTGGCCACGACCGTGGCCTCGTCGAGGTCGTCGTCGTCGGGGATGTGGGAGAGCCGGTGCTGCGCCGACACGGATCCGAGCGCGGACAGCGGACTGCCCGCCTGCGGCGCGCCGACGACCGCCGACACCTCGCCCGACGCCTCCGGGAACGCGTCGGGCTCGGGGAACGGCGACACCGCCGGCGCCCAGGGCTCGGAGTCGACCGTGCGCGGCGCGGCCGGCACGCGGGTCACGGGCGGCGCGACGGGCTCGTTGGCCGGCTCGCGGCGAACGCCTGGCACCGCCGAGACGGGTCCCGGTGCGCCCGGCACCGCGGCGGTGACCTCTTCGGTGTACTCGGGAACCGAGCCGGTGGGCTCCGCCGCCGGGGCGGGGGGCGCCCATCCCGCCGGCAGCGGCGGGCGCGGCGGGATCTCGATCGACGCGGTGGAGGCACCGCGCGGCGCGGGAGCGGCCAGGGGCGCTGCCGGGGCCGGGGGCGCCGCGGGCGCTGCCGGGGCATCGGTCGTCGACGGATACGCCCACGAGGGGAGCGGCGGGCGGTCCGCCGGGGCCGCGGCCGCCGATGCCGGCGGGTCGATCGGCGCACTGCGGCGTCGCGGCGCGGCGTCCGCAGCGGCCCCCGCCGCCGTGGGCACCTGCGTCGCTCCGATCCACCGGGCCGATCCGAATCCGATGATCGAGGCCCACAGGGGCAGGAGCAGCGCGGCGAGCACCGTCATGCCGGGTCCGAAGCCGAATGCCCCGCCGATCCGGTGGCAGGCGATGACCAGCACCGCCCAGAGAGCCAGCTGCCCGACGATCGGCACCAGCGCGAGCAGCACGAACCATCCGGAGAAGCCGCCGAGCTGGAGGAGCACGACGAGGTTCCAGACCGGCACCCATCCCTTCCAGCCCTCTTCGCCGGACTTGCGGAACACGGCGGCCAGGGCGAGGGCGACCCACACGTAGAGGGCGACGGCGCCGATCAGCCAGATGAGGCTGAGCGCCGCGATCGTGGAGGCGTCGATGGTCGTGGGTGTCATGTTGCGGCACGCGCGGACCGGGGGTCCGGCGCTTCCCCCTCTCGGCGAAGCGGCTTCTCGCACTCGGGTCGGGTGCGAGCTGTCGAAGGAACGATCTCAACGATACGGTCGCGGCGAGTCCGCGCCAGACCCCGCGACCGCGTCGCAGGCTCCGGCGCTCGTCATCCACCAGGCGCCAGAACGCCTCGGCGTCGGCCGCGGAGACCTCGGCGTCGGAGAACACCGCACGGTCGGCGGTGTCGGCCAGCGCCACCCCGGACGCGCTCTCGAAGGCGCCCGCGAGCTCGCGGCGGGTGAGCTCCCGTGGGGCGACGAGCCCGGCATCCACCGCCGCATCGACGTACTCGTCCCAGCCGCCCGACACGCGCACGGCGGGAGCGGGGTGCGTGCGCCGACCGCGTCGGCGAAGCGCCTTCGCGACGATCACGACCAGGAACGGCCCGAAGGCCACCAGCAGCAGCAGGAAGACGATCCCGGCGACGCGCAGGATGGGCCACAGCCAGCTGAGGTCCAGGCCCGCCTGTTCGTCGTCGGCGGGATCGGCGAGCGTGTCCTCCTGCACGGGGTCGGGCGGCTCCACCTCGTCGACCGTGTCGGGGAGCACGTCGGTCACGACCTCGGGGTCCCGCTGCTCCGTCACATCCAGGCTCGGTGAGTTCTCGTACTGCGGCGTCACGTCCACGGGCACCCAGGCGCCGCCGGCGCCGCGCACCTCGGTCCACGCCGCGAGGTCCTGTGCGCGGCACACGCCCTCCTCGCACGTGGTCAGCCCCTCGCCCGTGTCGGCCAGACGCGCGCCGAGCACGACGCGCGAGGGGAAGCCGAGCTCGCGGGCGACGAGCGCGGTCGCCACCGCGAACTGCTCGTCGTCTCCGATCGCGGCCACGTAGTTGCCCGATTCGGCGGCACGCGGGTCGACCTCGCGCTCGAGCAGGCGCGTGAACATGCTGTTGACCCGGGCCAAGGAGTGTCCCGACGCGCTGGGCTGGAACTCGTACGAGGGCAGCGCGGTCACCCACACCGACTCCTCCGTGACGGAAAGACCGTGGCTGAGGTACCCGCGCTCGCGCAGCAGCGCGACGGCGTCCGCGAGCGCCTGCCCGCCGCTGCCGACCACGTTGCGGTCCATCCACTCGCGCAGGCTGTCGGGGGCGACCACGTCGCCGTCAGCGATGCCCGGCGCCCGCAGGTCCGCCACGGCCACGGCCTCGGCCTCGACGCCGTGCAGGGTGTACCGGTCGCCCGCGCGGAGGCCTCCCCCGGCGATCTGCACCCCCGCCGACGACGCCTGGGAGTAGTAGAACCCGTCGTCCAGGGCCGCCGCGCGCCCGCCCGCGAAGTCGACGCCGGCCAGAGCGCCGGCGGTCGGCATCCACACCCCCGTCAGTCCGTCGATCGTCACGACGGCCTCGATGGCGGTGCCCTCGCCCGGGTCGAGCTCCGAGGGCACACGCACGAAGCGGGCGTCGTCGACCGCGCCGCTGCCGCCGGAGCGGAACACCTCGCCGTCGTAGGCGTCGAGGGTCGCGAGGCGCACGCGATCGGGCAGCGCCGGACCGGTGACCGTGAACAGCACGTCGGCGGCGCGGGCGTCGTCGAAGAGCGCGCGATACCGGGCGAGCGGACTGACCTCGGCCGACAGGTCGATCTCGGGGCCGATGGCGGTGCGGAGCACGTCGCGATCCACGCCGCGGGCGGCGAAGGGCACCACGGCGACGGCGACGGCGGACGCGACCGCGATGATCCCCGCCCCCAGCGCCGCGCGCCGGCGGTCGGCCGACGACGGCCGCGTCGACATGCGCACGCCGCTGCCGGCGGCCGCGCGCTCGAGGGCGCGCCGACGCTCGTCGTGCGCGCGCCACGCGAGCCACAGCATCGCCGTGAGCAGGCCCGACAGCCCCAGCGCCGTCTCGACCGGCGCGAAGAGGGTGACCGCGCCGAGATCCCACGGCGCACTGGCGGCCGCGCTGCCGAAGAACAGCCCGAACGAGATCATCGCCAGCCCGATCGGCGCGGCCGCGTAGGCGGCGCGGTCGTCGCGCCACGAGAGCACCAGCATCGCGCACGTGCCGACGAGGAAGACCACGAGCGCCGGCACCAGCAGGTTGCGATAGGACCCGACCGGCAGGTCCACGGTGACGAGGTCCTTCCAGGCCACCACGACGCCGGTGCCGACCTCGGCGATGCCGCGCAGCAGCTCGCCGGGCGGGCCCAGTCGGGAGGGCACCGCGAGGGGCACGCCGGTCAGCAGCAGGGCCGCGGCGACCGCGGCCGCCGTGATCCAGCCGTCCCATCGCCAGAATCGGGATGCCGCAGCCAGCACCCCCGCCACGAGGGAGGCGACGGCCACGAGCACGAGGTACGACGGCGCGCGGTAGATCGGCCAGGCGGCGGCGCCCGCGATCACCACCACCGCGATCGCGAAGGCGGTCCCGGCGAGGATGCGCGGCGACACCGTGCGGGGGGCGGTCTGCTCGCGCGCACGGCGCACGCGGGAACGCGTGGAGCGGCGGGCGCTCACGAGGCCGCCCCCCGCACGAGGAGACCGGCGAGGTCGTCGAGCGTGCCGACGGTGAGAACCGTGAGCCCCGACATGGTCTGGCGGCGCGGGTGCGCGCGCTCGTCGCAGATGACGGCGACCACGGCGGTGTCGGCGGCGAACGCGAGCGCCGCCTGCTGCAGGCGCACCAGCGGCACGGTCGAGCCCACGATCACGAACGCGATCGACAGGGCGTCGCCCGACTCCGCGGCCAGGCGGCAGATCTCCGCGACGGGCATCGTGTTGTCGATGCGCTCGACGCCGCTGAAGCCGTCGAGCATCGGACGCGGCGCGTCGGACGGGATCCGGCGGATCGCCCGGAGCCGGCCCCGGACCACCCGCGGGATCTCCGACCCGGTGACCAGCGCGACATCGCGCGCGTCGCGCACCGCGCGCAGTCCGAGCGAGGCGGCGCACGAGACGGCGAGTTCGTACTCGTCGGCGTCGAGGTACTCCGTCTGCGCCGAGGCGAGGATCACGGCCATGCGCGAGCGGCGGGACTCCTCGTACTGGCGCACCATCAGCCGACCGGTCTTGGCCGTCGACTTCCAGTGGATCTGGCGCCGCGAATCCCCCGGCGCGTACTCGCGGATGGCGTGGAAGGACATGTCCGCATCGACCAGCCGCCGGGTGGGGCTGCCCTCGAGGTCCCGGATGAGGCCGGCGCTCGTGGAGGGAAGCGCCACGGTGCGCGGGTGCACGAACAGTTCGTGCACGTCGTGGAAGGCGTGCTCGCGCCGCAGCAGCCCGATCGGGTCGCTGCGCACCGTGGTCGCCGGGCCCACGGCGACGATCCCGCGTCGCAGGGCGGGGATCTCCAGCGGCTGGGTGATCGTGTGGGCGGGGCGCAGCAGCGGGATGCCGAACTCGACCAGTCCGTCGCCGACGGGGATGTCGATGCGACCGGGGAGGGCCGTGCGGGCGCCGTGGTTGCGCACCACGATCTCCCCGGTCACCCCGTCGCCCGCGACGATGCGCTCGTGGGCCAGGGAGAGGTCGACGTCGTACGAGCGGGCGCCGAACAGGAAGGGGATGGCCGCCGCCAGCAGCAGGGCGGCGACCGTGCCGCCCACCATCCATTCCACCCACCCGAAGGCCACGCCGAGTACGAGACCGCCCGTGGCCGCGAGCACGACGAGCGTGCCGGCGGGGCGCACGGTGCTCGCCGTCCACTCCGCGGCGGCGCGGATCGCGCGTCCGAGAGCGCGCGCCACCGCCGCCGCCCACACCGCGATGCGCACGTACGCGCGACCGCGCCCCGTGGCCGCCACGGCCGTGGAGGTCACCTGGGTGGAGGTCGCGTGCGTGCGCCCTCCGGTGCCCGTGGCCGCGGAGGTGCGCGTCAGTCGCGTCTCGGTCGGGCTCATACGGCCTCTCTGCGCGTGGGCGGGGTCACATCGAGCAGCACCTGCCCGACGACCGCCTCCTGGGTCACCCCGTCGAACTCGGCCTCGGGGTGCAGGATCAGCCGGTGCGAGAGCACCGCGACGGCGAGCGCCTTGACATCGTCGGGCGTCGCGTAGGTGCGCCCCTGCGCGGCGGCGCGGGTGCGCGTCGCCCGCGTGAGGGCGAGGGCGCCGCGGATGCTGACCCCGAGGCGCACCTCGTCGGCCGAGCGCGTCGCATCGACCAGCCGCGCGATGTAGTCGAGCACGAGGGCGTCGATGTACACCTGCGCCGCGAGGTCGGCCATGCCGATCAGCGCCTGCGGGGTGATGATCGGCGAGAGGGTCGAGGTGTCCACTGCGGCACCGTCGAGGATGCGCACGGTCGCCGCGTGGTCGGGGTAGCCGATCGCGGCGCGCATCATGAAGCGGTCGAGCTGCGCCTCGGGGAGGCGGTAGGTGCCGGCCTGCTCGACCGGGTTCTGCGTCGCCAGCACGAGGAAGGGGACGCCCACCTGGCGGGAGACGCCGTCGATCGTGACGCGTCCCTCCTCCATGACCTCCAGCAGCGCCGACTGGGTCTTGGGCGAGGCGCGGTTGATCTCGTCGGCGAGCACGATGTTGGCGAAGATGGGGCCCGAGTGGAACTCGAACACGCCCTCCTTCTGGTCGTACACGCTGATGCCGGTGATGTCGCCCGGGAGCAGGTCGGGAGTGAACTGGATGCGCGTGTTGGTGCCCTGCACGGACTGCCCGAGCGCGCGAGCCAGCGACGTCTTGCCGGTGCCGGGCACGTCCTCCAGCAGCACGTGTCCGTCGCTGAGCATCGCCGTCAGCACGAGTTCGACGACGTGGCGCTTGCCCAGCACCGCGCGCTCGACGTTGTCCGCGATCTGGCGGAACGTCTGCGCGAACCAGGTCGCCTGCTCTTGCGTGATCGTCATCGTGTCCTCGTGGGTTTCGCGTCGGCCGCGGCTCAGGGCGCGGGGTCGGGGTCGGCGTGGGCTCGGGCGTCGGGGTGGGCTCGGGCGTGGGGGTGGGCTCGGGCGGCAGGTTCGCGTCGCACGTGGCCGAGAAGGTGGCCGCAGCCGGCGCAAGGCCCCACCCCGTGGCATCCCAGTTCACCGTCACGCGGATGCCGTCCACGCGCACCGCTCCGGCCGGCACCGTCCACGTGCCCGCCTCGTGCGGGATCACGGCGCCGCCGGCGTTGACGTACACCAGCTGCGAGTTGTCGAGCGCGAACTGCGCGCCCACGCCCGTCGGCGACACCGACGACGAGGTGTTCACGCTCAGCTGGCCGCCGCCGACGCAGGCTCCCGCAGCCCACTGCGCGCGCACCTGGTACGGCGCGCTGCCGGCGCGCGGCGTCACCAGCGCCCACGGCGTCGGTCGCCCCCACACCCGGTGCACGTATCGGACCAGGATGCCGGGATCGCGGTCGAAGACGGCGGTCGGCGGCGCGCCCTGGAACTCTGCGACGTTGTTGTTAGGGATGCGGTCGGTCGTGGTGGGCTGATCGCGGATGATCCACTCCGCGCGTCCCGCGCCGATGTTGGGCGTCGGGGAGACGGCGAAGGTCCAGCCGGTGGGCGCCCGGCCCGACTGCACGGCCTGCACGGCGCCCGAGGCGGTCGCGCGTCCGAACGCGACATCGCCGACGTACGATTCGACGCACATCGTGTAGCGGTACTCGATGCCGTCGGGGAGAGGGCCGAAGGTGGCGCTCGCCCCGTCTGCGGCCGTCGTGCACGGCGAGCCCTCCGGGACGACGCCGTAGCGCAGCACCGAGCCGTCGCCGCCGGAGGCGGCCGTCGCGCTGGCGAACACCGTCGAGGTCCCGTCGCCGTTGGACGCCGAGCTCAGCGTCAGCGCAGGCGTGCGCGGGGCGCCGACGCCGTTGCCCAGGGCCGTGACGGCGGCGCCCGACGCGCTGCCGGTGAGTCCCGGCGGGATCTCGAAGCGCGAGAACGGCGTGACCGTGATCGGCGTCGCGGTGTTCGCGTTGAGGCGGTAGGAGGCGACCTCCACGCGGGACTGGCCGGGCGCGACCGGCACGCGCACGCTCTCGCCGCTCGCGCTGGCGATCTCGATGCTGCCCGTCTGCGCGGCATCCACACCCGCGATCGACAGCGCGACGATGCCGCCCTCTCCGGCGGTCACCACGGGGCGCACGACCACCTCGGTCGGCGGGGGCGGCGGGTCGTAGGCCCACCCGGTCGTGCGCACCGCGGCGCGCGAGTCCCCCACCTCGTTCACCGCGAACGCCTCGTAGGTGCGCGGCTCGCCGTTGGGTGCCGCGATCGGCGGGCACACCCCGTCGGCGCCGCACTGGGCGACCACCTCGCCGTCGAAGCGCACGGCGAAGCCGGTGAGGATCGGATAGGCCTGGCGGGCCTGACCCGGATCGACCCGCAGGGTGAGCGTGCCGTCGGCGTACGCGGTCTGCACGACGCTCGCGGGGGCCCCGGGGAAGCCGAGGAGGTCGAGCACGACGCGCCCGTCGCGGTCGCCGTTGGTGCGCCGGCCCTGGGCGTCGCGCACCGAGTACGACGCGGTGCAGGTCGCGCCCGGCGTCTCCTCCGTCCACGCCGCCTCGACCGCGGTGGCCGACACGGGCTGGAAGGTGACGCCGGCGCACGCGCCGGTGGCGCGCACCTCGATGAGCTCGAGCGGGGTCCGCGGCAGCGGGTTGACCTCGCCCGGCGCGCCGACCACTTCGATGACGCACGAGCTCCCCGCGGCCTGGGAGCACTGCCGGCTGACCGACCCGCCCTGCGGCAGCGTCGACGGTGCCGCACCGACACGCAGGATCAGGCGCACGGACGCGACCCTGGGATGACTGGGGACGGCGACGGTCGCCGCCTCCTCGCTTCCGGCCACGGCCCGGTCGGCGCCGGTGACGGTGACCAGCGACCCCTCCTGCGACACGTCGAACGCCGCGCCGCCGTACTCCAGCGCGTAGCGGATGCCCTCCCAGTCCTCGCGCAGCTGCCACGTGGTCAGCTGCCTCAGGTCGTAGGTCACCGTCTCGCCCGGACCGACGGTGAGGGATGCCGCGCGCAGCGTCGGCTGCGGGTCGAGGGCGATGATCTCGATCGGCACCGACAGGACGGTCCATTCGTCCTGCCCCTCGATGCGCACCTGCACCTGGCACGCGTCGACCCACGGGTCGCCCGAGCCGGAGTCGTAGCGCACACCCGTGGCACCCTCGCGGGCGCACACCGCCTCGGTGCGGGCGCCCGAGGCCCGCACCTCGTCGCCGACCTCGAGGCGCGCGCCGCGCGGAAGGGCGACGAGGCCGGCCATGTCGAAGGAGACCGACTCCAGCTCGGTGACCCGCGGCGTCACGGCCTGCCGCTTGAGGGCGAGCTCCAGGTCGTCGTCGCCGGGCACGCGCAGGAACGCGTAGGTGGTGACCGGGCCGTCCTGCCCCTCGCCGGTGACCTCGAACGGGATGACCCGGGTGCTTTCGGGCAGCTCGCCGCGCAGCGTGCGCCCGGACGCGCTCACGCCCTCGGGGGCTCCCCACAGCGAGACCTCGAGCTCGGCGACGTCACCGCCGGCCCAGGTCGCCTTGTCGGTGAGCACATCCACGCCCCGCGGGAAGTCCTCGCGGGTCTCCACGCCCAGCTGGGTGTCGGAGACGATCGGGTAGTCCGGCACGCTCTCGCGCACCACGCGCACCACGATCATGCCGCGGCCGGTGTTGCCCGAGTCGGAGCTCACGTCGTAGAAGTACGCCCGGGTTCCGGGATCCTCCCCGGCGCCGATGACGATCGTCCCGCGGTCGGCCGAGGCGTCCACCAGCGCTGCGAGCCGTTCGTACTCGGGATTCGCGGTGCCGTCCTCGAGGGTCGCGACCGCATCCGGCCGCACGTCGTCGATGGAGAGCTCCCCGCCGGTGGGATCGATGTCGTTGGCGAGGGGACTGACCCGCACCGTGTTGCCGGCGCCGGCCTGCACCTGCACATAGTCGGTGAAGGTGACCGGGCTCGGGTTGGACTGGGCGTCGAGCACGCCGACCCGCACCGTGGCGACGCCCGTCTCGCCGAACGCGTCGACGACCTGGTACGCGAACTCCACCTGGCCGTTGAAACCCGGAACGCTCGAGTAGACGATCGCGTCGCCCTCCGCCGAGATCGAGGCGGCGCCGCTGTCGGGCTGGCGGGTGATGCGATCGAGCGTCACGACGTCGCCGTCGGGGTCCATCCCGAACCCGTCGAACTCGATCGTCGAGGTCTGTCCGCTGAGGACGCGCCCCTCCAGCGCCGACGGCGAGGGAGCGCGGTTGGCCTCCGGCGCGACCACGCGCACCCGCACCGTCGCGGAGTCGGCGAGCGAGGGCGCGCCGGTGGTGTACACCGCGTAGTCGATCGTGTACTCGCCCTCGTCGGAGGGCGCGAGGTAGCGCACGACGTCACCCGAGCCGAAGGCCAGAGCGTCCGGCGTCGACGAGGCGACGAGCGCGGGATTGAGCAGGGGGGCGCCGCCGGCCGGTGAGATGTCGTTCTCGAGCACCGGGATGTCGACCTGGGCGCCCGCGCGCACCACGACCGTGTCGTCGACGGCGATCGGCGCCAGTTCGGGAGCCGGGGGCAGCAGGTACACGGTCGCCTCGCCCTGCACGCTCGACCCCTGGTCGTCGGTGCCGTCGCTGACCGTGTAGGTCACCGTGCCCAGGCGCCCCGCGGCGGCCGTGTCGGTGGCGCCCGAGACCCGGAGGTGGCGCTGTCCCACGGCATCCACCGCGAGGCTCGCGCCCTGTTCGGCGCGCCCCGTCACGTCGCTGAGCAGCAGCACGCGCCCGGTCGGGTTGGAGACGGCCTCGAGCACGTCGAGGGTGGCGTCCTCCTTCGGGTGCACGAACACGACGAGCGGGGCGGTGGCCAGCTGCGCGGGAGCGTCCTCGGGCAGCAGCGTCACCCGCACCCCGGCGGTCGCGGTGGTCGATCCATCGGTGACGGTGTAGTCCACCCGGTACGTCCCCGGCTCCTGCGCGGACAGGTCGAATCCTGTCGTGCCCTCGACCGGGGTGACGGTCGCCGCGGCGTCGTCGAGCACGCGCACCGACTCGAGCATGACCATTCCCGCCGTGCCGGTGACGTGGGGGGCGACGTCGACGGTGACGCCCGTTCCGGCCGTCGCGGTGACCGCGAAGGACTGGGCGGCGAGGTCGGGGGCGGAGGAGACCCGCACGACGAGCTGCTGGGAACTGGCCTGCCCGGCCGTGTCGGCGACCGTCACGGTCAGATCGATGAGCTGATCCCCGGCGCTCCCGTCGTCGCTGTGCTGATAGACGACCTCCCCGGCGGGGGTCGCCGCGACGCTTCCGACGGCGCTGCTGTTGACGACCGACAGGAGGAACACCGGGTCGCCTTCGGGATCGACCCACCCGGGCAGCACCGGCACCGTCACCGTGCCGCCGGAGGCGACCTCGGGCTCGGGCCATTCGACCAGGCATCCCTCCACACCGCACCACTGCGGCGCGGAGTTCACCCCGGCGGGGGTGGCGGTGAGGGTCACGGTCGTCGGGTCGGAGACGAGACCACCCTCGGCCGTGCCGTCGGTCACGGCGTACGAGAAGGTCGCCGAACCGGAGGCTCCCGGTTCGACGTGCACCGCCAGCCGCTGGCCCTCGTCGGTGATCGACACCCGACCGAAGCCCGGGTCGAGCCCCGTCACCGAGGCCGGATCGATCGTGAGGATGTCTTCATTCGGATCGTGGTCGTTCAGCAGCACCGGAAGCGCGCTGAGCGCACCGGCGCGCACCCCGAACACGTCGGGTTCGGCGATCGGCGCCTTGGGCGCGATCTGCACCGGCAGCTGCTCCTCGCTGGGCACCGCGTCGGCGTCGAGGTCGTCATCGAGCGCCCAGTTCTGACTCGACACGACGAGCTGCCCGTCGGGCACGGTCCACACCCACCCGGAGCGGATCTCGTTGAGGATGAGCGCCCCGGATCCGACCGTGAAGACGGGGCGCAGCTGGTCGCCGATCTCCTCGCTGCCGTAGAGGAGGTCGGACGGGCCGCCCTCCGAGGTCCACAGCGTGCCGCCGCCGCCCCCCTGCCGCAGCCAGGCGGCGTGCAGGACGCCCTCGTGCGCGACCGGCTCCGCCGGCTCGCCGAGCGCCGTCGTCCCGTCGCCGATGTGGGTCTGGAAGCCGGCGCCGTCGAACCCGGTGCTCACGAGGCCCGTCTGGTCGGCGAGAAAGATCCGCTCGCCGGCGGGATCGGGGGCGCCGACGACGACGACACCGACGGTCGGCGCCGTCACCGGGGCGTCCGCCTCGTCGAGCCACACCTCGCCGTCGTCGAGGTCGACCACGGCCCAGGCGTTGCCCGCCGCAGTGATCGCCGGTGTGCTCAGCCCCTCGGCCACGAGCGTGTCGCGCGCGCGCACGGTGCCCGTCGGCACGTCGTAGCGCATCACCGACTCGTCGTCGCTCGAGTAGGCGAACAGCATGCCGCGCTCGTCGATGGCGATGGCGTCCGCGGCGTAGGCGGGGCCGTCGTCGCCGGCGACGGGGAACGGATCGAGCGGCACCGTGATGTCGGCCCCGAGCAGCCCCGCATAGACGGTGCCGGCGTCGGTGAGGTACGCGACGAAGTCGCCGGCGGTCGCGATGTCCCGGGTGCCGGACGGCGTGGTCGCCGACTCCTCGAGCGTCTGCTCGTCGAGGTCGACGGGGAAGGCGGGATCGATCTCGGTGACGCGGGCGAAGCTGTCGCTGAACAGGAACGCGCTGTCCGCGGTCTGCACCACCTGACTGGGGGCGCTGATGGCGCGCACCGTGTCGAGTTCGCCGACCGCCGTGTTCACCCGCGCGTACCGGCGGCCCTCGGCGGTCTGCAGCGCCCACACCGCCGTGTCGACCTCGGGCGTCTCCTGCGCGTCGAGCCCGGGCCAGACCACGCTGGCCACCACGACCACGGCGATCGCGGCGGCACCGGCGATCACTCCCGCAGCCGTGCGGCGCCGCATCACATCACCGCCGTGATCACGATCGTGGCGAGCACCGCCACGACCACCGCCCCGACGGCCGCGGCCGCCACCGCCCAGGGGGCGATGCGCGGGCGGCGCGGATCGGGCGCGGAGATGTCGGTGTCCTCGTCCCGCGCGAGGGCGGCGACACCGGCGCGGTCGTGCGCCGGCTTGCGCAGGGAGGTCCGCTCGATCCGCGAACGCGCGGGTCCGCGCATCTCGGTGTCGCCGAAGTCGACCGGACCCGACGCGCTCCACTCCGCCGCCGGCACCTCGAGAGGCGTCTGGGCGAGCCCGAGCTCGGCCTGCACCTCGCGCAGCGCTTCGGCGAACGCGCGCGCCGAGGGGTGGCGCCGGTCGGGGTCTCGCTGCATCGAGGTCGCCAGCACCGCCTGGAGGGAGTCGGGCACGTCGGTGCGGGCGATGTCGGTGTAACGGGCGCGGGCGATGCGGCGGCGGAGCTGCTCCTTGCCGTTCTGGCCCTTCTCGCGGCGCTCGAACGGGCTGTGCCCGGCCAGCAGCGAATACACCGTCGCCCCCAGGCTCCACACCTCGCTCGCGATGCTGCCGGAGGTCTGCTCGGCGACCACCTCGGGGGCGCTCCACGGCACCGACATCGCCAGCACCTCCCCCGCGCTGTGGCGCAGCAGCGACGAGGAGATGCCGAAGTCGGCGAGCACGGGGGTGCCGAAGGTGGTGATGAGGATGTTGCTCGGCTTCACGTCGCGGTGCACGAGACCCGCGCCGTGCGCGCTCTCCAGGGCGCTGGCCATGCGCACGCCGATGGTGAGCACCTCCTCGACCGGGATCCGCTCGATGCGATAGCGCTGCGCGAGCGATCCCGGGCAGTACTCCATGACGATGTAGGGGCGACCGTCGGCGGAGATGCCGGCCTGGTAGACGGTGACGATCGCCGGATGCGCCGACAGGTGCGCGAGCACGTCGGCCTCGGCGTTGAACATGCGCCGCAGTTCCGGATCCCCGACGTCGCTCGGGAGCACCTTCACGGCGACGTTGCGCCGGGGCATGTCCTGCTCGTACAGGAAGACATCCGCGAAGCCGCCCGAGCCGAGGGGGCGGATATAGGCCAGCCCGGGAAGGATGGGCGGGGTTGAGGGCAGTCGCGCGGCCACCTGTCCTCCCCTCGGGTCCTTCCGCCGAGAGCGGCGGCGCGGACAGACCACGCCCGCGGCGGGGCTATCCTAACAAGCGCGGGCACCGCGCCGATGCCCACGGGGACACGGCTCGGTAACGGGCCGCGTTCAGTCGCCGAGCGGCTCGTTCGGGTCGAACGGCGCATCGAGCGAGCGGGTCAGCTCCTCGAGCATCGCCGCGATCTGCGGCTCGACGTAGGTGGCGATGGCCGCCTGGATGCGCAGGCGATGGTGCAGAAGGATCGCGCAGACCTCGCGGCCCACCATGTTGGCGTAGTCGTCGGCGAGCCCCACCTCCTGCCTCAGCGCCGCCTTCGCCTCTTCGCTGAGCGGGGGAAGGGCCGGCACTCCTGCCTCCGCCTCCTCCGCGAGGCCCGAGATCGTGAACAGGAACGGCGCGCCCGGAACCGGCTCGGGATCCAGCGGCAGGCCCTCGAACTCGGGGTCCAGTCCTTCGGCGGGCCGGTAGCTGCGGGCTCGGTTGCGCGCGGCCTGGTGGTCGAGCTCGGTCTGGAGCATCGGCAGGTTCACCGCGGTGTAGTCCGCCACCGCGCGGTCGACGATCGTCTTCATCCGCGTGGAAAGACCGTGCTGCACGCCGTGCGGTACATCGGAGCCGAGACCGGCAGCCGACAGCACGGGCGAGCCGAAGCAGCGGCGGCACGGGGCGACGCGGCCGCGGTGCGTGGAGGGCTCCCACCGGGGCAACCACGCCAGCCAGGCATCCACCGCCTGGCTGACCTGGGTCTCGACCGACCGCTCCACCTCTCCACGGTAGCGCCGCAGGTGCACGTCTGTCCGGACATTCCCCCGATACATCGAGGATTCCGAGTGGATGCCGCGCCCGCCGCTACTGGTCGAACTCGTCCTCCCACGGCCAGCGCGGGCGGCGCGCGCGGGTGCGCACCAGTGCGATGCCGCCCCAGCCTGCCACCAGCCCCGCCCCGGCGAGCACCAGGGCGAACCCGGAGGTGGCGAACCCCGCCGCAGCCGCCCCGGCCCGCGCCAGGTCGGCGCCGCCCGCGACGGCGGCCACCCACAGGCCGATCACATAGGCGAGGAAGCCGGCGAGGGCCGTGATCGCCGACCCTCCGTACGACGGCTGCGGGCGGCGCACGATCGGCCACAGCGACCCGGCGAAGGCGATCGTGGCCGCCGTGGTGGCCACGATCCCGGGCACCTGGCCGAGCCCGGGCACAGCGATGACATCGACATCGGCGGCCAGGCTCAGCATCCCGAACCCGAAGATCACCAGCGTGACGAAGGAGATCGTCGCGAGCGCGAGCGCCACGCCCGGTCGCACCGGGCCTCCCCCGGCGTCCGTCGAGCCGGGGTCTCCGGGTTCCGAGCTCACCCTCGCACCTGTGCCGACCGGACTCTACTGACGGTACAGCTGCGGTCCCGCCTCGAGCGTGCGCTCGTACTCGCGCTGAGCCTCGAGGTTCAGCTCGGTGACGCGCTTGCCGCGCGCGGCGGCCCAGGCGCCGAACCAGATGGTGAGCTCGCGGGCGAAGAAGAACGCGGCGATCGCCAGCGGCGCCAGCAGCTGGCTCTCCACCAGCTCCGCTCCCTGCGAGGCCGTGAGGGTCCAGAACGGCGCCTGGAACAGCTGCCCCAGCAGGTGGCCGCCGTACGCCGCGGCGCCGACCAGCACGCCGAGGATCACCCACGCGCCCCAGCGGCCGCGGTTGATGATGGCCCCCAGCAGCCAGAACGCGAGGAAGAACACCACGACGGGCACCCACAGCGCCCACGTGGCCAGCGCCTCGAGCGCCGCGGTGCCGACGTCACCCGCGGTGACGTCGCCGTCGATCGCGCCGACGGCGAGCCACGTCGCGAGGTAGAGCACCGCGAACGCCAGCGCCGCGAGCAGGCCGATAGCCCCGGCCGCGGCGCGGTTGCCGCGCGGACGCGGCGCCTCGGGCGCCTGCACGAAGATCGGCTGCCCGCCGAACGGGGCCTCGGCCGCCGGTTCGCTGGGGTGAGGGTCGGTGCGGCCGCGGCGGCCGCACCGGCGCCGGCGGCGCCGTACGCGACGGTGGGCGCGTCGTCGGTCTGCGCGGCGGGCGGCGTCGTCGTGACCTCGGCCTCCGGTGCGGCCTCCGACTCGGCGGGGGTCGTGGGCGCGGTGGATGCCGCGGGTTCGCGGTACGCGGGATCGGTGAAGACGGGATCGTCGAAGTCCGCCTCGTCGACGGCGGGCTCGGCCTCTGCGGGGGCGTCCTCCGCGGAGGCGGCCTCCGGCGCCGGCGCCGGCTCGTCCGCGGGCGCGGGCTCCTCCGCGGGCGCCGATTCGTCCGCCGGGGCGGAAGCAGATGTGTCGGCCGGAGCGGTCTGCGCGGCCGGAGCGGCGGCGGGCTCGCCGACCGCATCGCGACCGGCGGCCTCGGCGTCGGCGAGTCCCTCGTTGGCGCGGCCCACCACGTCGTCCGTCTCGCGGGGCTCGTCGACGGGGTCGCCGTAAGTCGACTTGGGGTCACTCATCGGAATGCGCTCCTCACGCAGGGGCGGCCCCCCGCACTGGCGAGGGTAACCCGAGCGTCCGCGCACACCGCGCAGGCGTGCCGAGGCGCGCCGAGGTGTGCGGCGCGGGCTACGGTGTCGTCATGCGTTACCGACCCGCACGCGCGACGCGGCGCGCGGCATCCCTCCTCCTCCCGCTCGTCGTCGCGCTGGGTGCGCTGTCGGCGTGCGCGCCCGACGCCGAGACCGCGCCGCCGTCGGCCTCGGCGACGCCCGAGAGCACGCCGGAGCCGATCGCCACCCGCAGCGCCGATCCGTCGGCGACGCCGGTCGCGGCGCGCATTCCGACCGACTGCCGCGCGATCCTCACCGACGACGTGCTCGCGCAGCTGGAGGAGGTGCCCCTCAACGACCCCGCGTTCGGGGAGTCGGGGGCGCTCGCGGACGGCAGTCTCGTGTGCGTGTGGGCGGACCCCGCCGCAGACACGACGGGGCTGACCACCACGATCAGCCGCATGTCCCGCGGCCCGGCGCTCGACCTCATGAACGACCTCGCCGACGAAGAGGACTTCACCTGCTACACCCCCGACGACGGCACGCGCTGCGAGAAGACGTGGGAGAACGAGACGTACCCTGTCACCGACGGGCGCACCCTGTTCTGGCGCGACGACATCCTCATCGACACGCAGTACTCGAACCTCGCGCCCACCGGCTACACGTCGGCCGTGATCGCGTCGATCTTCGGCTAGCCGCGGTTCATCCCCACAGGGTCTTCTCCAAGCGGGCGGTGTAATCCTCCGGCATCCACGCGGTCCCGACGTTCGCGAGCCACAGGTCGTCGCGGAACACGTGCTCCTCAGCCGCGCGCCCGCGCTCGCGCCCGCACCGGAGGGCCTCCCCGTCGGCCGCGCACGCGAACCCGTCGGCGCGCAGGGCGGCCTCCGCGATCGGACGCGCGTCCGCGTCCACCCGCGCCAGGGTCGTGATGACCGAGCCGGGCTCGGTGCGCACCCACGCGCACGTGACGATCACTTCCGGAGCGAGCGCGTCGACGAGCGCGGCCTCGACCGTCGCCGGCGGCGCCGCATTCTGGGTGAGCAGGATGCCGGGGGTCCACAGCAGCTCGGACCACAGGCCGTCGGGGTAGAGGCTGCGGCAGTCGATCGCGCCGTCGTCGATCGCCTGCACGGCCGGCTGCACCTCGGTCTCGCGCTGCGCCCGCTCGGTCGCCCCCCGCAGAGTGTCGCCGGCCCACGTGATGACGACGGGAACCATCGGCACGGCGAGCCACACCAGAGCCCCGACCACGGCGAAGCACAGCAGGGTCGCGGGAACCGCGATCCACACACTGCGTCCGCCCGTACGCGCCATCGGAGCCTCCCCGACAACGGTACGTCGCCGTCGACGGATGCCGCGGCGCGGCACCCCGGGAACGCCGAAGGGGCCCCGGCGCGATGCCGGGACCCCTTCAGGTGACGGATGTCAGTTGTACTCCGTGCCGAACGTGTCGGTGGTGAAGCTGTCGAAGTCGACGTAGCTCAGGTCGGCGTCGCTGTACGCGCCGTCCGAGGCGAAGATGCGGTTGGGGTACCGCTCGCTCTTGGCCTCCTCCGTCGCCTCGACCGTGACGTTCCGGTACTTGGTGAGTCCGGTTCCGGCGGGGATGAGCTTTCCGATGATGACGTTCTCCTTGAGGCCGACGAGCGGGTCGCTCTTGCCCTCCATGGCCGCCTGCGTGAGAACGCGGGTGGTCTCCTGGAACGACGCGGCCGACAGCCACGACTCCGTCGCGAGCGACGCCTTCGTGATACCCATCAGCTCCGGACGGCCCGACGCGGGGCGCTTGCCCTCGGCCACGGCCTCGCGGTTGATCGCCTGGTAGCGCTTGAGGTCGACGAGCTCACCCGGAAGCAGCGTGGTGTCAGCGTGGTCGACCACGGTGACCTTGCGCAGCATCTGACGCACGATGACCTCGATGTGCTTGTCGTGGATCGGCACACCCTGCGAGCGGTACACGCCCTGCACGCCGCCGACGAGGTACTTCTGCACCTCGCGGGCACCCTGCACGCGCATGACCTCCTTGGGGTCGAGCGTGCCGACCTGGAGAGGCTGGCCCACCTCGACGTGCTGGCCGTCCTCGACCAGCAGCGTCGCGCGCTTGAGCACGGGGTAGACGTGCGGCTCGTCGCCGTTGTCGGGCGTGAGGATGACCTTCTTCGACTTGTCGGTCTCTTCGATCGTGATGCGGCCATCGGCCTCGGCGATCGGCGACGCGCCCTTGGGGGTGCGGGCCTCGAAGAGCTCCTGCACGCGGGGAAGACCCTGCGTGATGTCGTCGGCCGACGCCGAACCACCGGTGTGGAAGGTGCGCATCGTCAGCTGCGTGCCGGGCTCACCGATCGACTGGGCGGCGATGATGCCCACGGCCTCGCCGATGTCGACGATCTTGCCGGTCGCGAGCGAACGGCCGTAGCACTTCGCGCAGACGCCGACGGCCGAGTCGCACGTGAGCACCGAGCGGACCTTGATGGTCTCGATGCCCACCTCGACGAGGCGGTCGATGAGCACGTCGCCCACGTCGTCGCCGGCCTCGGCGACCACGGTGCCCGCGGCATCCACCACATCGGCGGCCAGCGTACGGGCGAACACCGAGTTCTCGACGTTGTCGTCGCGACGCAGGGTGCCGTCGGCGCCCGGCGCGGCGATGGTGAACTCGAGGCCCTTGGTCGTGGCGCAGTCCTCCTCGCGGATGATGACATCCTGCGAGACGTCCACCAGGCGTCGGGTCAGGTAGCCCGAGTCGGCGGTACGGAGGGCCGTGTCGGCCAGACCCTTTCGGGCACCGTGCGTCGCGATGAAGTACTCCGCCACCGACAGACCCTCGCGGTACGAGGAGATGATCGGACGGGGGATGATCTCACCCTTCGGGTTGTTCACCAGGCCTCGCATACCCGCGATGTTGCGGATCTGCAGCCAGTTACCACGGGCGCCCGACGAGACCATGCGGTTGATGGTGTTGTCGGCCGGGAAGTGGTCGCGCATCGCCTTCTGGACCTCGTCGGTGGCCTCGGTCCAGATCTTGATGAGCTCCTGACGACGCTCGGCGTCGGTGGTGAGACCCTTCTCGAACTGCGCCTGGGCCTTCGCCGCGGCCTTCTCGTGCTTGGCGACGATCTCCTTCTTGCTCGGCGGCGTGAGGATGTCGCTCAGCGCCACCGTGACACCCGAGCGGGTGGCCCAGTAGAAGCCGGCGTCCTTGATGCGGTCGAGCGAAGCGGCGACCTCCACCTTCGGGTACTCCTCGGCGAGCTTGTTGACGATCTGCGACAGCTTGCCCTTGTCTGCCTGCTCGCGCACGAACGGGTAGCCCTTGGGAAGGGTGTCGTTGAAGATCGCCTGGCCGAGCGAGGCATCCAGCAGACCGTGGCGCTCGTAGCCCTCCGGAGCCTCACCCTCGAGGAAGGTGAGACCGGGGACGCGGATGCGGACCTTGGCCTGCAGGTCGAGGGTGCCCTCGTCCTTGGCGAGGATCGCCTCCGAGACCGAGCCGAACACGCGACCCTCGCCGACGGCGCCCTCCTTGACCGTGGTCAGGTGGTGGAGGCCGATGATCATGTCCTGCGAGGGCAGGGTCACCGGACGGCCGTCCGACGGCTTCAGGATGTTGTTCGACGCCAGCATCAGGATGCGGGCCTCGGCCTGGGCCTCGACCGACAGCGGCAGGTGCACGGCCATCTGGTCACCGTCGAAGTCCGCGTTGAAGGCGGCGCACACGAGCGGGTGCAGCTGGATGGCCTTGCCCTCGACGAGCTGCGGCTCGAAGGCCTGGATGCCGAGGCGGTGCAGCGTGGGCGCGCGGTTGAGGAGCACCGGACGCTCGCGGATGATCTCCTCGAGCACGTCCCACACCTCGGGGCGGGTGCGCTCGACGGCGCGCTTGGCCGCCTTGATGTTCTGCGAGTGACCGAGGTCGATCAGACGCTTGATCACGAACGGCTTGAACAGCTCGAGCGCCATCTGCTTGGGCAGACCGCACTGGTGGAGCTTGAGCTGCGGGCCCACGATGATGACCGAACGGCCCGAGTAGTCCACGCGCTTTCCGAGCAGGTTCTGGCGGAACCGACCCTGCTTTCCCTTCAGCATGTCGCTGAGGGACTTCAGGGCGCGGTTGCCGGTGCCCGTGACGGGACGACCGCGGCGGCCGTTGTCGAACAGCGCGTCGACGGCCTCCTGCAGCATGCGCTTCTCGTTGTTGACGATGATCTCGGGGGCGCCGAGGTCGATCAGGCGACGGAGGCGGTTGTTGCGGTTGATGACGCGGCGGTACAGGTCGTTGAGGTCGGAGGTCGCGAAGCGGCCACCGTCGAGCTGCACCATCGGACGCAGCTCCGGCGGGATCACCGGAACGACGTCGAGCACCATCGCGGCCGGGCTCATGCCCGTCTGCAGGAACGAGTTGACGACCTTCAGGCGCTTGATCGCGCGGATCTTGCGCTGGCCCTTGCCCTCGGCGATCTGCAGGTGCAGGCTCTCGGCCTCGGCGGCCAGGTCGAACGCGGCCAGGCGGCGCTGGATCGACTCGGCGCCCATGTAGGCCTCGAAGTACTGTCCGAAGCGGTCCTGGAGCTCGTGGAAGATCTCGTCCTCGCCCTTCAGGGCGCCCACCTCGAGGGTGCGGAAGTCCTCCCACACGCGCTCGAGCTTGGCGATGGAGTCGTCCGCGTTCTTGCGGATCTGCGCCATCTCCTTCTCGGCGGCGTCCTTGACCTTCTTCTTCTGGTCGGCCTTGGCACCCTCCTCCTCGAGCGCCGCGAGCTCCTCCTCCAGCTTCTGGAGGCGGGTCGCGATGCGCGAGTCACGCCGGTCCGCGAGCGTCTTCAGCTCGAGGCGGATGTTGTTCTCCTGCGTCGCGAGGTCGCGGTGGCGGGCATCCTCGTCGACCGAGATGACCATGTACGCGGCGAAGTAGATGACCTTCTCGAGGTCCTTCGGCGCCATGTCGAGCAGGTACCCGAGGCGCGAGGGCACGCCCTTGAAGTACCAGATGTGGGTGACGGGCGCCGCCAGCTCGATGTGGCCCATGCGCTCGCGGCGGACGGAGGACTTGGTGACCTCCACGCCGCAGCGCTCGCACACGATGCCCTTGAAGCGGACGCGCTTGTACTTTCCGCAGGCGCACTCCCAGTCGCGGGAGGGCCCGAAGATCTGCTCGCCGAAGAGGCCGTCCTTCTCGGGCTTGAGCGTGCGGTAGTTGATGGTCTCGGGCTTCTTGACCTCGCCGTAGGACCAACGGCGGATGTCGTCGGCGGTCGCAAGGCCGATGCGAAGCTCATCGAAGGTTGTTGCGTCGAGCACTAGTTCTCCTGTGTTCTAAAACTTTTGATTCAGCCGGTGATCGAGTAGCCCGCGCGGCGGGCGTATCGAGATTCAGATCTCGTCGATCGACGACGACTCGAACCGGGTGGAGATGTTGATGCCGAGCTCCTCCGCTGCGCGGAAGGCGTCGTCATCGGTGTCGCGGAGGTTCACCGCCGTGCCGTCGGCCGAGAGCACCTCGACGTTCAGGCAGAGCGACTGCATCTCCTTCATGAGGACCTTGAACGACTCGGGGATGCCGGGCTCCTGGATGTTCTCGCCCTTGACGATCGCCTCGTAGACCTTGACGCGGCCGAGGATGTCGTCGGACTTGATCGTGAGGAGCTCCTGGAGCGCGTACGCGGCGCCGTAGGCCTCGAGGGCCCACACCTCCATCTCACCGAAGCGCTGGCCGCCGAACTGCGCCTTACCACCGAGCGGCTGCTGGGTGATCATCGAGTAGGGACCCGTCGAGCGCGCGTGGATCTTGTCGTCCACGAGGTGGTGCAGCTTCAGGATGTACATGTAGCCGACCGAGATCGGTGCCGGGAACGGCTCGCCGGAGCGGCCGTCGTACAGGCGCGTCTTGCCGCTCGAGTCGATGAGGCGCTCACCGTCGCGGGTGGGCAGCGTCGAGTCGAGCAGACCCGCGATCTCCTCCTCGAAGGCACCGTCGAACACCGGGGTGGCGACCTTCGTGCCGGGCGCGGCCTCCCGGGCGCCCTCGGGCAGGCGCACGGCCCACTCGGGGTTGCCCTCGACCTTCCAGCCCTGCTTGGCGACCCAGCCGAGGTGGGTCTCGAGCACCTGGCCGAAGTTCATTCGACCCGGGATGCCGAGCGGGTTGAGGATCACGTCGACCGGCGTGCCGTCGGCGAGGAAGGGCATGTCCTCGACGGGGAGGATCTTCGCGATGACGCCCTTGTTGCCGTGGCGGCCGGCGAGCTTGTCGCCCTCGGTGATCTTGCGCTTCTGGGCGATGTAGACCACGACGCGGCGGTTGACGCCCGAGCCGAGCTCGTCGTCGCCGTCCTCGGCGTTGAACTCCTTGACGGCGATGATCGTGCCCTGCTCGCCGTGGGGGACCTTCAGCGACGTGTCGCGGACCTCGCGGCTCTTCTCGTTGAAGATCGCGCGCAGCAGTCGCTCCTCGGCCGACAGCTCGGTCTCGCCCTTGGGCGTGACCTTGCCGACGAGGATGTCGCCGGGACGCACCTCGGCGCCGATGCGGATGATGCCGCGCTCGTCGAGGTCCTTCAGCAGGTCGGGGCTGACGTTGGGGAGGTCGCGGGTGATCTCCTCCTTGCCGAGCTTGGTGTCACGGGCGTCGACCTCGTACTCCTCGATGTGGATCGATGAGAGGGTGTCGTCCTTGACGAGGTCCTGGCTGAGGATGATGGCGTCCTCGAAGTTGTGGCCCTCCCACGTCATGAACGCGACGAGGAGGTTTTTGCCGAGCGCGAGCTCGCCGTCCTCCGTCGCCGGGCCGTCGGCGATGACCTCGCCGGCCTCGATGCGCTCGCCCGCCGAGACGATGACGCGCTGGTTGTACGACGTGCCCTGGTTGGAGCGGTCGAACTTGCGCAGGAAGTAGTCCTGCGTGCCGCCCTCGTCGAGCTGGATGGTCACGACGTCGGCCGAGACCTCGAGCACGACGCCCGACTTCTCGGCGGTGACGACGTCACCGGCGTCGATCGCGGCGTAGCCCTCCATACCGGTGCCGACCACGGGCGACTCGCTGCGCAGCAGCGGCACCGCCTGACGCTGCATGTTCGCACCCATGAGGGCGCGGTTGGCGTCGTCGTGCTCGAGGAACGGGATGAGCGAGGTCGCCACCGACACCATCTGGCGCGGCGAGACGTCCATGTAGCCGATCTCGTCGGCGGGGAACAGGTCGACTTCGCCACCCTGGCCGCGACGGGCCAGCACGCGGTCCTGCGCGAACGAGCCGTCGGCCTTGAGCTCCACACCGGCCTGGGCGACGATGTAGTCGCTCTCCTCGGAGGCGGTGAGGTAGTCGATCTGGTCGGTGACCTTGCCGGCGACGACCTTGCGGTACGGCGTCTCGATGAAGCCGAACGAGTTGATCCGGGCGAACGACGCGAGCGAGCCGATCAGACCGATGTTCGGGCCTTCCGGCGTCTCGATCGGGCACATGCGGCCGTAGTGCGACGGGTGCACGTCACGGACCTCGACGCCGGCGCGCTCACGCGACAGACCGCCGGGGCCGAGCGCCGAGAGGCGGCGCTTGTGGGTCAGGCCCGCGAGCGGGTTGTTCTGGTCCATGAACTGCGACAGCTGCGAGGTTCCGAAGAACTCCTTGATCGCGGCGACGACGGGGCGCACGTTGATCAGGGTCTGCGGCGTGATCGCCTCGATGTCCTGGGTGGTCATGCGCTCGCGGACGACGCGCTCCATGCGCGACAGACCGGTGCGGACCTGGTTCTGGATGAGCTCGCCCACCGCGCGGATGCGACGGTTGCCGAAGTTGTCGATGTCGTCGACGTCGAGACGGATCTCGACGGTCTCGCCGCCGCGCACACCCTCGAAGGTGACGTCGCCGCGGTGGAGGCGGACCAGGTACTTGATCGTCGCGACGATGTCTTCGACCGTGAGGACCGACTCGCTGAGCTGGGCGTCGAGGCCGAGCTTGCGGTTGATCTTGTAGCGGCCGACCTTGGCGAGGTCGTAGCGCTTCGGGTTGAAGTAGAAGTTGTCCAGCAGCGCGCGGGCGGCCTCGGCGGCGACCTGCTCGCCCGGACGGAGCTTGCGGTAGATGTCGCGGAGGGCGTCTTCCTTGGTGAGGATCGTGTCCTTGGACAGCGTCTCCTCGATCGACTCGAAGCCGGCGAACTCGTTGAGGATGTCCTCCGAGCTCAGGCCCAGGGCCTTGAGGAAGACGGTGACCGACTGCTTGCGCTTGCGGTCGATGCGCACGCCGACCTGGTCGCGCTTGTCGATCTCGAACTCGAGCCACGCACCGCGGCTGGGGATGACGCGCGCCGACACGATGTCCTTGTCGGAGGTCTTGTCGGGGGTCTTGTCGAAGTAGACGCCAGGCGAACGGACGAGCTGCGACACGACGACGCGCTCGGTGCCGTTGATGATGAACGTGCCCTTGTCGGTCTGGAGCGGGAAGTCGCCCATGAAGACCGTCTGGGTCTTGATCTCACCGGTCTGGTGGTTCATGAACTCGGCCTCGACGTAGAGCGGGGCGGCGTACGTCTTGCCGCGCTCCTTGCACTCCTCGATGGAGTACTTCTCGGGCTCGAGGTAGGGGTTCGTGAACGAGAGCTGCATCGTCTCGCTCAGGTCCTCGATGGGAGAGATCTCCTCGAAGATCTCCTCGAGGCCGGAGACCGTCGACACGTCGGTGCGGCCGGTGGCCTGCGCCTCGGCGACACGGGCCTTCCAGGTGTCGTTGCCGACGAGCCAATCGAAGGACTCGGTCTGCAGCGCCAGCAGGTCGGGGACCGTGAGCGTGTCGGAGATCTTGGCGAACGAGAGGCGGGAAGCTCCGCGTCCGTTCTTGGGGGTGGTGGTGGATGCGTTGAGCGCAGCAGCCAAGGGGATTACCTCCGTGGGCCCGTGTGGGGCTCGTTTCCTTGTCGTCAGGTAGAGTGCTCAGTCATCCCCGAAGCCCGCGCACCACACCTCGCAGATCGCACGAGGGGGCGCAGGCACAGCCGACCACCATATGAGGGCAGGGGGAATCCAAGAGCGCAACCACCTACTATACGCCTCGCGGCGCGCCGTGTCCAGTCGGATTCTTGACGAAGGTGTCCCGCTGCGGTATAACCGCGATTTCGCCGGGCGAACGCCCGGGATTTCGCGGATTTCCCGGGCTCGGTGTATTCACACGCCGGGGCCGACGGGCCATGATGTGGTCATGACTGGGGTCTCAGGACCCGTGATCCGCACGCCCGACCAGCGGATCCGGGTGTTCGTGAGCTCGACCCTGCGCGAGCTCGCCGACGAGCGACTGGCCGTGCGCGCCGCGGTGGAGCGGCTGCGCCTCGCGCCTGTCATGTTCGAACTGGGCGCGCGCCCGCATCCGCCCCGCGCCCTCTACCGCTCGTATCTGTCGCAGAGCGACGTGTTCGTGGGGATCTACGGCGCCAGCTACGGCTGGGTCGCCCCCGACGAGGACGTCTCCGGCCTGGAGGACGAGTACAACCTCGCCCCGCGCGACATGCCCAAGCTCATCTACATCAAGGCGGTCGACACGCGCGACGAGCGGCTCGAGGAGCTCATCTCGCGCATCCGCGACGACGACACCGCCGCGTACCTCCCCTTCCACGATCCCGCCCAGCTCGAGGAGCAGGTGGTCGGCGATCTGGCGACCCTGCTGGCCGAGCGGTTCGACGAGTCCCGCATCCCCCCGGCACCCGACGCGGCGCAGGCGGACGAGCCGGACGCGCTCTCCCCCGCCTCGCGCCTGCCGGCCCCGTACACGACGACCATCGGGCGGGATGCCGACATCGCGGCCATCCGCGAGATCCTCGCCGCCCACACCGACCGCATCGTGAGCCTCATCGGCCCCGGCGGCATCGGCAAGAGCCGACTGGCCATCGAGGTCGCCCGCGCGGCATCCGACCTGTTCCCCGACGAGGTGTACTTCGTCCCCTTGGAGGGCGTGCTGGAGTCGGGGCTGCTGCTGCCCACGATCGCGTACTACCTCGGCATCCGCGACAACGGCGAGGCGCCGCTGGAGGAGCGCATCTCGCGCGCGCTCGAGGGGCGGCGCGTGCTGATCGTGCTCGACAACTTCGAGCAGATCGTGGATGCCGCGCCGATCCTCGTGCGCCTCTACACCAGCTCGCCCACCGTGAGCTTCCTGGTCACCAGCCGGGTCGTGCTGCACGTGCGCGGCGAGCGCGTCTACGAGGTGCGCCCGCTGAGCACCCCGATCGAGACGCTTCCGGCGAGCCTGGATCCCGCCGTGCGCTCCGGCGCGGTGGCGCTGTTCGTCGACCGCGCCCGGGCGTTCAAGCCCGACTTCGACGTGACCGCCGACAACGCGCAGGACCTCGCCGACATCTGCCGGCGACTGGAGGGGCTGCCGCTGGGGATCGAGCTGGCCGCCGCGAAGGTGCGGGTGCTGTCCCCGCGCGGGATCGCCGAGCGGCTGCAGCAGAGTCTGCCCCTGCTCACCGCCGCGGCGCGCGACCTGCCCGAGCGGCATCGCACGATGCGCGCCACGATCGAGTGGAGCGTGGAGCTGCTGCCCGACGACCAGCGCGACCTGCTCGAGTCGCTGGGCGTGTTCGCCACCCGGTTCTCGCTCGAGGCCGTCGAGGCGATCGGCGCCGGCCGCCCCTGGCACGACGATGCGATGGAGTCGCTCGCGGCGCTCATCGACGCGTCGCTGGTGACCCAGACGGTCGTCGAGGGCCGCGCGGTGTTCTCCCTGCTCGCGACGGTGCGCGAGTACGCGCTCGGGCGCCTCAAAGAGCGCGGGGATGCCGCGGCGGTGCGCACCGCGCACGCCGACTACTACGTGGACTTCGTGCGATCGGTCGCCCCGGGCCTCGGCGGCCGCGGCCAGGTCGATGCGGTGTTCCAGCTCGGGCTGGAGCTGCCGAACCTGCGCGCCGCGGTGCGGCACCTCGTGTACACCGACCGCCTCGACGACGCGGGGGCGTTCGCGTGGTCGCTGCTGATCTACTGGTGGATCTCGGGCTTCTTCGCGGAGGTGCGGCTGTGGATGCTGGAGCTGCTGGAGAAGCAGCACGAGCACCCGATCACCGCCCACACGCGGGCCGTCGCGTGGTTCTTCACGCTGTGGGGCGAGATGTGGCAGCGGCCGAGCGAACAGGTCGTGGCGGGCCTGGGCGAATGCGTGCGCCTGTTCGCCGAAGCGGGCGATGCGGATGCCTCCGCCATGGCGCTCGCGGCACGGGCGACCGCGCGCGTGCAGTTCGCCGGCGCCGACGTGCAGAAGGCACAGGACGAGCTCGACGAGGCCGTGCAGGAGCTGCGTGCGCATGGCAACGGCTGGGCCGAGGCGATCACGGAGGTCTCCCTCGGACGCCTCGCGTGGGTGCGCGGCGACACCGACACCGCGCTGGCCCACCTCGATCGCGCCAGCGACGTCGCCTCCGCCGGCGGCGACCTGTTCACCACCTCGGTGGCCGGCAACCTCCGTGCACGGCTGAACTTCCTGCGCGGCGAGATCACCCGCGCCGAGCCGGAGTTCATCCAGACCCTGGTGCTCTCGGTGCGGCTGCACTTCGACGAGGGCGTGGCCTACGGGCTCGAGGGGGTGTGCGCCGTGGCCGCGGCCCGGGGCGACGCGTGGCGGGCCGCGGCGCTGGCGACGGCGGCGGCCCGCATCCGCCACCGCATCGGCGTGTTCGACGTCGAGGCGTTCACCGTGCACACTCCGCACCTGGAGATCCTGCGCGGTCGCGACCCCGCCAACGTCGCGGCGGGCGAGGCCGCCGGTGCGCAGCTGAGCGTGGCCGAGGCGGTCGCCATGGCCCTCCCCGAGGCCGAGCACGCCGGGGTCGCCGCGGCGCTGCGCCGGTGGTGATCGCCGGGCGCGATGGGGATGCCGCGGCTCAGCCCGACTGCCGGGCGTGGCGGAAGCGCACGCGCGTGCCGGGCCGGACCTGCGCGAGGGCGTCGAGGGCGGCATCGGTGGCCACCGCGATCACGGGATAGCCGCCGGTCACGGGGCCGTCTGCCAGCAGCACGACCGGACGGCCGTGCGGCGGCACCTGCAGGGCGCCGGGCGACATGCCCTCGCTGGGCAGCTCCCCGCCTCGGGAGCGGTCGAGCACCGGCCCGTCGAGGCGGATGCCGACGCGGTCGGCGTCGCGGGTCACCGTCCACTCGGCGTCGAAGAGCGCACGACGGGCGAGCGGGGTGAACCAGTCCTCGCGCGGGCCCGGGAGCAGCTCGACCTCGAGCAGGTCGTCGAGCGGCGCACTCCACGGCGCGATGTCGAGCGCCGGGATGGGTCCGGTGATGTCGCCCGCGAGGGCGACCCGGTCGCCGGCCGCGAGCGCGGGCGGCCCGAGGCGCGCGAGGCGGTCGGCGGAGCGCGAGCCGAGCGCCGTCGGCGCGTCGAAGCCCCCGCGCACGGCGAGGTAGGCCCGCGCGCCGTGGGCGAACCAGTCGAGGTGCAACTCCTCCCCCGCGGGCCACCGCGTGGCCGTGTAGGGGTCGATCTCGCGGCCCGCCAGCCGCACCGCGCCCCACGCGCCGGTCACCGCGCACCACAGGTCGGCTTCCGCGACCGCGCGCAGGCCCCCATGGTCACCTCGATGGCGGCGGCGTCGGGGGCGTTGCCGAGCAGCCGGTTCGCCGCCGCGTGGGCGCCGCGGTCGAGCGCGCCCGAGGGGGCGACGCCGAGCGCCGCGCGACCCGGGCGGCCGCGGTCCTGCAGGGTCGCCAGGAGCCCGGACTCGACGATCCGGATGCCGCCGGCATCGGCATCCACGACCTGGATCTCGACGGCATCGACTCCCGTGCCCTCGCCGCCGGCATCCACTCCCTCGCCCTTGCCGAGATCCACTCCCGTAGCCTCGCCGGCATCCTCTCGCGCAGCTTTGCCGCCGGCATCCACTCCCTCGCCCTTGCCGAGATCAGGTGATCCGCCGGAGACAGGCTGCTTCCCCGCCGCGTGGCCTGTTCTCGGCGGATCACCTGATTCCGGCAACGCCCCGACGACGGCGCGCGCCCGCTCGGGCACGTACCGCACGCGCGCACCCGGGGCCAGCAGCGCCGGGTCGTCGGCGGCGGGGTCGAACAGCACCGCGTCGGTCGTGCCGATGAGCCGCCACCCGCCCGGCGTGTCGCGCGGGTACGCGCCGCTGAAGACGCCCGCCAGCCCCACCGACCCCGCGGGAACGCGCGTGCGCGGCTCATCCAGGCGCGGCACGTCGAACGGCCAGTCCTCGCTCACGAGGTAGCCGAATCCGGGCGCGAATCCGGTGAAGGCGACCGTCCACGCGGCGCGGCGGTGGCGGTTCACGAGTTCGTCGGCGTCGACCCCCAGCATCCGCGCCGTCTCGACGAGATCGGCGCCGTCGTAGACGACCGGGATCTCGACGGCCCGCGTCGACGAGGGCGGAAGGGATGCCTCGCCCGACCCGGCCGCGAGGATCCACGCCCGCGCCGCCGCCGGCGCGCAGCGGGCCGGGTCGATGCGCACGAGCACGGTGCGCGCCGCCGGCACGAGCTCCTCGACCCCGTGCGGGGGCGCGGCGGCCAGGCGCCGGTGCAGCGCCAGGGCGGCCTCCAGCGCGTCGACCTCGACCAGCAGAGCGCGCGGCCCCATCGGCAGCACGCGCACCCTCGCGGAACCGGTCACCACGGCGAGCGCACCTCGACCGCCGCCGCGTCGAGCGCGGCGCGCACCGCCCGGGCCATCGCGACGGCGGCGGGGGAATCGCCGTGGACGCACAGCGACGCGGCATCCACCTCCACCTCGGAGCCGTCGACGGCCGTCACCGTCCCGGCGCGCACGAGCCGCACCGCGCGCGCGGCGACGGCGTCGGGGTCGTCCAGGAGCGCACCCGGTCGCGAGCGCGGCACGAGCGTGCCGTCGGGAAGGTATCCGCGATCGAGGAACGCCTCGCGCACGAACGGCAGCCCCCGGTCGCCGGCCGCCGCCGCGATCGCGCCGCCCAGGCCCAGCACCGGCAGCGGCCTGCCCAGCCGCGACGCGAGGGACGCGATCGCGTCGGCGACCGCGTCGGCCTGCGCGGCGTCGTGCACGATGCGGTTGTACAGCGCCCCGTGGGGCTTGACGTAGCGCACGTCGGCACCGGCGGCGATGAGGCTCTGGAGCTGCACCTCGAGCATCGCCCGCAGCGACGCCGGTGGCAGATCGCGGGCGATGCGCCCGAAGTTGGCCGGATCGGCGTACGACGGATGCGCCCCCACGGACACGCCGAACCGCCGCGCGCGCTCCGCGGCCGCGCGCATCGAGGCGGCGTCGCCGGCGTGGCCGCCGCACGCGATGCTGGCGCTCGAGATCACCGCGAACATCGCCTCGTCGTCGGCAGTCGGCACGCCGCCCACCGTCTCGCCGAGGTCGGCGTTCAGGTCGATCGTGGCCATCCGCCCACGGTACCGCCGCCCGCCGCCCGCCGCCCGCCGGCCGCCGGCCCGCCCGGCCGCGTGTGCAGAACTCCGGAAATCCGGGCCGGTTCCCCCGTTCTGGGGCCGTGCGGCCGCCCACGCGGCGGTTCTTCCGGAGTTCTGCACGTGCGGGCGCCGCCACCGCCGGGCGTTACGACTGGGTAAAGGCTGCCCGGGGCGGGTGCGCCCCGGGCGGGCGGGAGGCAGGATGGGGGGATGCCACGCACCACCGATCGCCCCGTCGCCGGCTCGCCGCTGCTGCAGGTGCGGGATGTCGCCGTCGAGTTCCGCACCGTCGGGGGATCCGTGAAGGCGGTCGAGGGCGTGGACCTCGACCTCGCCGCCGGGGAGACGCTCGCCATCGTGGGCGAGTCGGGCTCGGGCAAGTCGACCACGGCGATGGCCGTCATCGGCCTGCTGCCCGGCAATGGCCGGGTGACGCGCGGCAGCATCACCTTCGAGGGCCAGAACCTGGTGGGCGCTCCGGAGTCGCTCATGCGCACGGTGCGCGGCGGCTCCATCGGCCTCGTGCCGCAGGATCCGATGTCGAACCTCAACCCGGTCGCGAAGATCGGCACGCAGGTCGCCGAGACGCTGCTGGCCCACGGCCTGGCCACCAAGAAGGACGTCGACCGCCGCGTGGTCGAGACGCTCGCGGCGGCGGGCCTTCCGAACGCCGCGGAACGCGCGAAGCAGTATCCGCACGAGTTCTCCGGCGGCATGCGCCAGCGCGCCCTGATCGCGATCGGCCTGGCCTGCAACCCGCGCCTGCTCATCGCCGACGAGCCCACCAGCGCCCTCGACGTCACCGTGCAGAAGACGATCCTCGACCAGCTCGGGCGCATGACCGGCGAGCTCGGCACGGCGGTGATGCTCATCACCCACGACCTGGGCCTGGCCGCCGAGCGGGCCGAGCGCGTGGTGGTCATGCACCGGGGCCTCATCGTCGAACAGGGTCCCGCCCAGCAGATCCTCGAGGACCCGCAGCACGCGTACACCCGGTCGCTCGTGAACGCGGCGCCGTCGGTGTCGGCCGCGCGCCTGCGGCCCGAGGTTTTCCGCACGGCCTCGCCCGGCATCCCCTCGCCCGACATCACCCCGCGAGAGGGCGCGCCCGCGTCGGTCGCGGAGAGCGCTCCGGAGAGCGCTTCGGAGAGCGCACCGGCGCCCGCCGCGGAGCCGGTCGACAACATCGTCGAGGTCGAAGGGCTCACCAAGGTCTACAAGGTGCGCGGCAGCAAGGAGGACTTCGCCGCCGCCAAGGACGTCTCCTTCGCCATCCCGCGCGGGGAGACCGTCGCGATCGTGGGCGAATCGGGATCGGGCAAGACCACGACCGCACGCATGATGCTGAAGGTCGTCGAACCCACGGCCGGCACGATCCGCTTCGACGGGCAGGACGTCGCGGCGCTCAAGGGCCGCGCCCTGCGCGACTTCCGCCAGCGGGTGCAGCCGATCTTCCAGGACCCGTACTCGTCGCTGAACCCCATGTTCACGATCGAGCGGATCATCTCGGAGCCCCTCGACTTCTACAAGCGCGGGAACGCGAAGCAGCGCGCCGCGCGCGTGCGACAGCTCCTCGACGATGTGGCCCTGCCCCAGACCATGCTGCGCCGCTACCCGTCGGAGCTCTCCGGCGGCCAGCGCCAGCGCGTCGCGATCGCCCGCGCGCTCGCGCTCTCCCCCGACCTCATCGTGTGCGACGAGCCCGTGTCAGCCCTCGACGTGCTCGTGCAGGACCAGGTGCTGACGCTGCTCGGCGACCTGCAGCGCGAGTACGGCCTGAGCTACCTCTTCATCTCCCACGACCTGGCCGTCGTGCGCCTCATCAGCGACTACGTGTGCGTCATGAAGGACGGGATGCTGGTGGAAGCGGCCTCCAGCGAGGAGATCTTCACCAACCCGCGCGACCCCTACACCCGGCGACTGCTGGCGTCGATCCCCGGCAACGAGCTCGACATCGCCGTCTGACCGGCGGGTCGCCGCACCGACGTCGCCCCGACCGCGGGCATCGCCCCGCGCCCCGCCCGTCTCCCGTGCGTCAGCGGGCGCGGGTGCGGGGGTCCATCGCCTCGCGCAGCGCCTCCCCGAACAGGGTGAACCCGAGCGCCGTGAGGGTGATGCACAGACCCGGGAGGAAGGCCAGCCAGGGGGCGATCGCGAGCTCCGCCTGCGCGTACGTGAGCATGCGGCCCCACTCGGCGGTCTCGGGGCGTCCGCCGCCGAGGCCGAGGAACGACAGCGCGGCCGCATCGATCACGGCGGTGGCGAGGGTCAGGGTGCCCTGCACGATCACCGGTCCGATCGAGTTCGGCAGCACGTGGCTCATCGTGATGGTGCCGCGGCCGAGCCCCAGCGTCTGCGCCGAGAGCACGTAGTCGGCCGACCGCTGCTGCAGCATCGACGCGCGCAGGAGGCGCGCGAAGATCGGCACCTGCGAGGCTCCGATGGCGATCATGACCGCGAGTTCGCTCTGGCCGAGCAGGGCGGCGATCGAGACGGCCAGGAGGAGGTTCGGCACGGACAGGAGGATGTCGACGAAGCGCATCACGACGTTGTCGACCCAGCCGCCGAAGGTGCCCGCGAGAAGCCCCAGCAGCATGCCGCCGACGAGGCCGAACGCGGTGGAGACGACGCCGACCAGCAGTGACGCTCGGGCGCCCCAGATGAGCTTGGAGAGCACGTCGCCGCCGAAGCGGTCGAGACCCAGGGGGAATTCGGGGATCTCGCCCGGCCCCGGGATGTTCGTGGGGGTGATGAACCGGGCGCCCGGCAGCGCGTTCTCCGGATACGGCGCGAGCCACGGGGCGAACACCGCCACGAGCACGAACACGAACACGATCGCCGCGCCGATCCACGCCGACGGGTTGCGGACCAGGCGCTGGAACGTGTCGTGCCAGAAGCCGCCGCGGGTGCCGCGGGTGGAGGCGGCGAGCATCGCCTTGTCGACGATCGCCGTGTCGTCGACCGGACCGCCCTCGGGGCGGGAGGAAGGACGCTGGTCATCACTGCACCCGCACTCTCGGATCGATGACGCTGTAGGAGACGTCGACGAACAGGTTGATGAACGCGTAGATGATCGCGATGAAGATGATGAAGCCCTGCAGCACCGGGAAGTCGCGGCGGAAGATGGCCTCGGCCATGAACGAGCCGACGCCCGGGTACGCGAACACCGTCTCGGTGAGCACCGCCCCGGCGATCAGCAGACCCGTCTGCAACCCGATCGTGGTGATGACCGGGAGCATCGCGTTGCGGAGGATGAACCGGCTGCGGATCACGCCGGTGGACACGCCCTTCGCGCGTCCGGTGCGCACGTAGTCGGCGTTCTGCACCTCGAGCACCGAGGCCCGCGTGATGCGCACGATGATCGCGAGCGGGATGGTCCCCAGGGCGATGCCCGGCAGGATCAGGTGGAGGAAGGCGTCCCACGCCGCATCGAACTCGCCGGTGAGGATGCCGTCGAGCACGTAGAAGCCGGTGGGATGGGTCGCGTCGATGCGCGGATCCTGGCGGCCGTCGGAGGGCAGCCAGCCCAGTTCGACGGCGAAGATGTACTTCAGGATGAACGCGAGGAAGAACACCGGGATCGTGATGCCGATGAGGCTGAGGGCGACCGCCGAGTGGTCGGCGAAGCGGCCGTGGCGGCGGGCGGCCCAGTAGCCGAGCGGGATGCCGATGCCGACGGCGAACACGAGGGCGAACATCGACAGCTCGATGGTGGCGGGAAGGCGGCGCAGGAACTCGTCGAGCACCTCGCGGCCGGTCGTGATCGACGACCCGAAGTCGCCGATCGCCAGGCGCCCGAGCCACGTGAAGTACTGCTCCAGCACGGGCCGGTTGAAGCCGTAGAGCTCGTTGATCCTCTCCACCGCCTCGGGCGTGGCCTTCTCGCCGAGGAGGGCCACGGCGGGGCCGCCGGGCAGGGCGCGCACCCACAGGAACAGGAGGATGCTCAGCCCGAGCAGGGTGGGGATGAGGAGAAGGACTCTCCGGCCGATCGTGCGCAGCACGCGGTGACTCCGAGGGTGTTCGAGGCGGAGAGGCGACGCGGGGCGAGGGAGATGCCTCGCCCCGCGTCGCCGGGGACGTGAACGGCCGAGACTACTCGGTCAGCACGATCTCCGAGAACACCTCGTCGTTGACGGGGCTGGCCGGGTAGCTCTCCACGCGCTCGGCGAACGCGAGGGTCGGCGCCGGGTGGGCGATCGGCACACCGGGGATGAACTCGGCGACCATCTCGTTGATCTCCTCGTACGCCGCGGTCTGCTCCTCGAGGTTCGAGATGCCGCGCGCCTCGGAGAGGGCGGCGAACAGCTCGGGGTTGTCGAAGCCCCACTCCGACGACTGCGCGCCGAAGAACACGCCGACGAAGTTGTCGGTGTCGTTGTAGTCGCCGGTCCAGCCGAGCAGGTGGATGCCGTGGTCGGCGGTTCCGGTGATGCGCTCGAGGTAGTCCGGGTTCCAGGCGTTCGGGGCGGGCTCGGTGACGACGCCGACCTCGGAGAGCTGGGTCGAGAGCACGGTGTAGATCTGCTCGGGGTCCGGCATGTAGGGGCGGGAGACGTCGACCGGGTAGTTGAACTGCAGCGTCAGCGGGTTCGACTCGTCGAAGCCGGCCTCGGCCAGCAGCTCCATGGCCCGCTCGGGGTCGTACTCGTACGTGGTGACGTCGGGGTTCCAGCCGTTGACCACGTCGGGCATGAACTGCGTCGCCTTCTCGGTGCCCTCCGGGAGCACCTGGGCGATGAGCGCGTCCTTGTCGATCGCGTACGAGAGGGCCTCGCGCACGGTCGGGTCGGCGAGCTCGGGCACCGCCTGGTTGAAGGCGAGGTAGAGGATCGTGAAGGGCGGACGCGACACCATCGTGTAGCCGTCCTCCTCCAGGGCCGCCGCGTCGGCGGGGCCGACGAGGTCGTAGCCGTCGATCGAGCCGGACTCCAGCGCCTGGCGGCGCGCGGTCGGGTCGCCGATCGGGCGGAAGATGATCTCGTCGATCTGACCGGGGTCGCCCCAGTAGTCCTCGAACGCGGTGAGGGTGAGCTCCTCACCCGGCGACCAGGACTCGAACATGTACGGGCCCGTGCCGGAGGGGTGCGCCATCGCGTACTCCGACAGCGTCGGCGCCTCGGCGGTGCCGCCCACCTCGTCGGCGGCGTACTCCTCGAGCGCGGTCGGGCTCTGCATCGAGAACGCCGGCAGCGACAGGGCCGGGATGAACCCCGCGAACGGCTGGGCGAGCTGGATCGTGACCTCGGTGTCGCTGTCCGCCGAGCAGGACTCGTAGACGGCGGTGTCGGGGGTGTCGGCGTAGCCGCGGAAGAGCTTGTTGTAGTAGTAGCCGAGGCTCTCGCTGGCGGCCAGGCCCGTCCAGTTGTACCAGCGGTCGAAGTTGACGCAGACCGCCTCGGCGTCGAAGGGCGTGCCGTCGTGGAAGACCACGCCCTCCTTCAGCTGGAAGGTGTGGGTCATGCCGTCTTCCGACGAGTCCCACGACTCGGCCAGCAGCGGCGCCGGGTCGGCGGTGCCGGGCTCGGTGCCGACGAGGCCCTCGAAGATCTGGCGCGAGACGCGGAACGTCTCGCCGTCCTGCGCGAACGCGGGGTCGAGGCTGGCGGGGTCCGACGAGGACCCGAAGACGAACGTGCCGTCGACGTCGCCGTCGGCGGCGTCGTCCGAACCGCGCTCGCTGGCGCAGGCGGTGAGCGCCATCGCGCCGATGGCCACGGCGGCCACGCCGGTGGCCCATCGCCGTGCGGATGTGTGGAGCATGCTGTGCACCTTCCATGTGGGATGCCGGACCCGGCCGGCATCGGCCGGTCCCGCTCGGGGGACTGATGGGTTGACGCTACCGGGGGGCGGGCGACCGGAGGATTACACCTTTGTCTCGATCGTGTTTCAGCGACGCCGGAGGTCGCGAAACGGTCGAAATGCTCACTGTGCACGCGCCACGTTATGCAGATCGCGCGATGTCGCGGCATCCATCTCGGCGAACCGACTAGCGTGGAGACCATGGCGCGCGCACACCGAGAGCCCGGCGGACCCGAGGCCCGACTCTCCGACGGATCGATCGCGCGCATCGCGCCCTCGTCGTTCGCGGGCGGCTGGGAGCTCGACGTCGCAGGCACGCCGCAGTCCCACGTGGACCTGGACGATCCGACCCACCTGCATTTCGAGTACGTGGCGAGGATGGGCGCCGTGATCGACCAACTCCGTCTTCCGCGACAGCCCCTCACCGCCGTGCACCTGGGGGCCGGGGCGATGACCATCCCCCGCTACGTCGAGGCGACGCGGCCGGGATCGCGCCAGCAGGTCGTGGAGATCGAGCAGGCGCTCGTCGACCTCGTGCGGGAGAACCTCCCCCTTCCGCGCGGCGCGTCGATCCGCACCCGCATCGGCGACGCGCGCGAGGTGCTGGGGCGGCTGCCCGCGGGGCTCAGGGGAACGGTCGACCTGCTCGTCTCGGACGTCTACTCCGGCGCGCAGACCCCCGCGCACCTGACCACCGTGGAGTTCTACACGGCGTGCGCGCGCCTGCTCGCCCCCGAGGGCGTGCTGCTGGTCAACGTCGCCGACGGCGCGGGCCTCGCCTTCGCGCGACGCCAGGTCGCCACGGTGCGGGCCGTGCTCGAGCACGTCATCGTGCTCGCCGAGGTGCAGACGCTCAAGGGCCGTCGCTTCGGCAACCTCGTGATCGCGGCCTCCTCCGCGCCGCTGCCGACGACGTGGCTGCCGCGCCTCATGGCGGCGGGGCCGCACCCGGCGAAGGTGGCGCAGGGGGCAGAGCTCGACGACTTCGCACGCGGAGCGCGGGTGGCCACGGACGCCGACGCGACGGCATCCCCCAAGCCCGCGGCATCGGTCTTCGAGCGCTGAGGCGGACCGGGGCCGACTTCGCACGCGACACCCGGCGCGGCATGCCGACACCTTCCGAGGGGCCGGGGCACACTGGAGGGGCGAGCCGTCGGGGCGCGGGCGAAGGGAGTCACGGTGAGCTATATCCACGGGTACGATCCCGACACCCTTCGAGAGATCGTCGAGCCACGCGAGTGCGAGCACCGCCTCGACGAGATCGGCGAGCAGCGGAGCCTTCCGGCGCTGCTGGAGCGGGTGTGGCTGCTCAAGGTGCTCGACCGCCTCGACGAGGCGCTCGTGCTCTCGGACCAGTCCGTGCGGGTGGCCCGGATGGCCGGCACCCGCAAGGATCTGCTGCGCGCGCGCATCCTGCACGCCTCGGTGCTGCAGTTCCGCGGCGCGTACGCCGCCGCCGAGCAGGAGCTGTCGACCTGCGCCGACGAGGCGGAGGGGCAGGGCTGGGCGAGCATCGCCGCCTTCGCCTACCAGCACCGCGGCAAGACCTCGTACGAGGCCGGCGACTTCGACGCGGCGCGCGCCGACTTCAAGCGCGCGCTGTTCCTGCGCCAGGAGTCCGGCGCGACCGACGACCAGCTCGAATCGACGCTGATGGCGGTGGATGCCGCCGACCGCCGCCGCGCGTCGGCCAGCGTCGCCAGCTGAATGTCGTAGGTTTGTTCTACTTTTCCGGGCATGTCGGAACTCCGTGACGTCCGCCGGTGGGCGGAGGCTCTCATCTCGCTGCACCTCGACCCGTCGTGGACATTCGCGTTCGACAACGCGAAGCGCCGCGCCGGGCTGTGCGACTACACGCGCCGGCGCATCAGCGTCTCGCGCTATCTCGCCGCCCGGTACGACGACGACACGAACCACCAGACCCTGCTGCACGAGGTGGCCCACGCGCTCGCCGGCGCGGGCGCCGGGCACGGGCCGCGGTGGAAGGCGCTCGCGCGCGAGCTCGGGTACGTGGGCGGCACCACGCACCACGGCGAGACGGCCACCGAGCTCGCCCCGTGGGTGGGCACCTGCCCGTCAGGGCACGTCGCCTACCGGCACCGTCGCCCGGGGCGCGCGATGTCGTGCGCGAAGTGCGCGCCGCGCTTCGACGAGCGGTTCGCCTTCGCCTGGACGCGCCGCGAGATCACACCCGCGACCCGCCTCGCCGCGATGACTCCGCGCTGACGAACACCCCGTCGCGCAGCACCGGGACCGAGGTCGACGCGTCGAGTTCGGCCGCCGCGAGCACCTCGTCGCGCAGACCGCGCTCGAGCAGCTCCTGGCCGGAGCCCGCGGCGGTGAGCAGGTGCCGCACGGCCCCGCGCAGCCCCCGGAACGCCTCGCAGGCGGCCGCCGCCTCGGGCGAGGTGTGGTCGATGCCGCGGCCGCCGAGCGCGTCGATCACCGCTCCCGCCCCGAGCTGGTCCTCGACCGCGAAACGCACGACCGCCCCGGCGTTCGGACCCGAGCGCTCGCCCGCGGCGATGACCGCCACACTCGTGCGCGCACCGCGGCGCGCCTGTTCGGCGAGTACCGCGTCGGCGACGGCGGCGGCGTTGCGCAGGCAGCCGAGCATGACGAGCGCACCGGTCTCGGCCGCGCGCTCGGCGACGAGCGCGCCGTTGAGCGAGACCGCGTGCGCCGCGGCATCCAGCGCGACGGGCTCACCCGCGTCGAGCTCGTCGACGACCGCCGAGGAGAAGCGCAGCACGTCGACGACGACCACGATGTCGGCCGGGTCCAGTCGCGCCAGGCCGTCCGCACCCCACTCGAAGCGCACCTGATAGCGCTGCTGGTCGAAGGGCTGGGCGTGCGCAGACATCCCCCCAGCCTACGAGGCGGGCCTGGGAGATCGCACGCCCGCGACAGCCGGCGGCCGGCACGGCACACTGGGGCCATGCGCATTCTGCTGAAGCTGGTCATCGACTGCGACGCCGACGCCGCCTGGCGGGCGCTGCACTCCCCCCGAGCGGTCGCCGATCTGTACGGGCCGGTCGTGGATCTGGCGCCGATGGATGCCGCGAGCATGCCCGTCACGCTGGAGCCGGGCGCCGACGTGCCGGTGCGCATGTCGTTCGGCGGCGCGGTTCCGCTGGGGGCGCAGCTCATCCACGTGAGCGAGCGGTTCGTCCCCGAGCGCCACGGCGAGGTGCGGATCCTCCGCGACAGCGGCATCCCCCTCACCGGGCCGCTGGCGAGCCTCGACATCTGGGACCACCAGATGGCCGTCTCCCCCGCCCCCGGCGACCCGACGAAGACCCTCTGGCGCGACCGGCTCGTCATCGGCGGCCCGGCCGCGGCCGCCCTGTGGCCGGTGCTGTGGGGCGTCTGGCAGTGGCGGGCCGCCCGCATCCGCGCGCTCGCCCCCACGTGGGCCTTCGACCCGGCCGCTCCCGGCGGCGATGCGCCCGAGCGCGCGCGGGAGGCCGGAACGGCCGGCTGACGGCATCCACCCCCTTGCCCGAGGTCGCCGGGAGGCTTTACTGTCCGGACACAGGCCGAAACGGACGGGAAATCCGGATCGAAGAGGATCAGGACACGGGGCGTCCCCTCGGACCCGACCGAACCCCCGTCGCCGGCAGTACGAAGCGGTTCCTTCGAGCATGGACGGAGACACGATGACCACGGTTCGCGCAGCCATATCGCAGACCACCTGGACGGGCGACAAGGAGTCGATGCTCGACAAGCACGAGGGATTCGTGCGCGACGCCGCCGCCCAGGGCGCCCAGGTGATGTGCTTCCAGGAGCTGTTCTACGGCCCTTACTTCGGCATCACGCAGGACAAGAAGTACTACCGCTTCGCCGAGTCGGCCGAGGGGCCCATCGTGCAGCGGTTCGCGGCGATCGCGAAGGAGCTCGGGATCGTCATGGTGCTCCCCATCTACGAGGAGGCCGAGACCGGGGTGTACTACAACACCTCGGTGCTGGTGGATGCCGACGGCAGCGTGCTCGGGAAGTACCGCAAGCACCACCTGCCGCACCTCGACCGCTTCTGGGAGAAGTTCTACTTCCGCCCCGGCAACCTCGGCTACCCCGTCTTCGACACCGCGGTCGGCCGCATCGGCATGTACATCTGCTACGACCGGCACTTCCCCGAGGGATGGCGCGAGCTCGGGCTCAACGACGCGCACATGGTGTTCAACCCGAACGCGACCAAGCCCGGGCTCTCCAACCGGCTCTGGGAGGTCGAGGGGCCGGCGGCGGCGGTGGCCAACGGATACTTCGTGCTCCAGCCCAACCGCGTCGGGCGCGAGGACAACGAGTACGGCGAGCTGGCGGTCGACTTCTACGGCACGAGCCAGGTGATCGATCCGCGCGGCAACTTCGTCGGCGAACGCGGCTCGGGAACGCACGAGGAGCTGCTGGTGCGCGACCTCGACCTGGACATGGTGCGCGAGATGCGCGACGACTGGCAGTTCTACCGCGACCGCCGCCCCGACTCGTACACGAGGATCGCGAAGCCCTGACCATCCGCTGATCGAGTCGCGACGAAGGAGCGTATCGAGATCATGACCACCACCCTCATCACCGGAGGCACCGTCGTCTCCGCCACCGGGCGCGGCGAGGCCGACGTGCTCATCGACGGCGAGACGATCGCGGCCGTGCTCGCGCCGGGCTCGCAGCTGCTGGGCACCGACCTCGCGGCATCCGTCGACACCGTCGTCGACGCCACCGGAAAGTACGTCATCCCCGGCGGCATCGACGCGCACACGCACATGGAGCTGCCCTTCGGCGGCACCAACGCGAGCGACACGTTCGAGACCGGCACGCGGGCCGCCGCGTGGGGCGGCACGACGAGCATCATCGACTTCGCGGTGCAGCGCTACGGCGAGCGCGTGCAGGACGGCCTGGCCGCCTGGCACGAGAAGGCCGCCGGCAACTGCGCGATCGACTACGGCTTCCACCAGATCGTGGGCGGCGTCGACGACGACTCGCTCGCCGCGATGCGGGGCCTGCTCGACGAGGGCGTCTCGAGCTTCAAGCTCTTCATGGCCTACCCGGGCGTCTTCTACTCCGACGACGCGCAGGTGCTGAAGGCCATGCAGGTCTCGGCCGAGACCGGGCTGCTCACGATGATGCACGCCGAGAACGGCCCAGCGATCGACGTGCTGGCCGCCCAGCTGGCCGAAGCCGGCAAGAAGGCGCCGTACTACCACGGCATCGCCCGCGCCTGGCAGATGGAGGAGGAGGCCACGCACCGCGCGATCATGCTCGCGAACCTCACCGGGGCGCCGCTGTACACCGTGCACGTGAGCGCGAAGCAGGCGGTGGACCAGATCGCGTGGGCCCGCGACCAGGGGTGGAACGTGTTCGGCGAGACGTGCCCGCAGTACCTGTATCTGTCTCTCGAGGAGCAGCTCGGCGCATTCAGCACGGAGTGGGGCCAGTTCGAAGGCGCCAAGTGGGTGTGCTCGACGCCGCTGCGCAGCCGCGACGAGGGCCACCAGCATCACATGTGGCAGGCGCTGCGCACCAACGACATCCAGATGGTCTCCACCGACCACTGCCCGTTCTGCATGAAGGGCCAGAAGGAGCTCGGGCGCGACGACTTCCGGGCGATCCCCAACGGCATCGGCTCGGTCGAGCACCGCATGGACCTCATGTACCAGGGCGTGGTCACCGGCAAGATCACGCTCGAGCGGTGGGTCGAGCTCACCAGCACCACCCCCGCCCGCATGTTCGGGCTGTACGGCAGGAAGGGCGTCATCCAGCCCGGCGCCGACGGCGACGTCGTGGTGTACGACCCGAACGGGCACACGACGATCTCGGCGGCATCCCATCACATGAACATGGACCACTCAGCGTGGGAGGGCTTCGAGATCGACGGGCACGTCGACACCGTGATCTCCCGCGGCAAGGTCGTCGTCGACGGCGGGGTGTACCTGGGCGCCAAGGGCGACGGGAGGTTCCTCAAGCGGGGCCTCAGCCAGTACCTCATCTGACGCTTCGCCCGCTCAACGACCGGAAATGTGAATCATGGACTTCGGAATCGTCCTCCAGACCAATCCCCCTGCCGCGCGCACGGTGCAGCTGGCGACCCTCGCCGAGGCGCACGGGTTCAGCCACGTGTGGACCTTCGACTCGCATCTGCTGTGGCAGGAGCCGTACGTGATCCACTCGGCGATCCTCGCCGCGACCAAGCGGGTGATGGTCGGCCCGTTCGTCACGAATCCCGCCACGCGCGACTGGACGGTCACGGCATCCGTGTTCGCGACGCTCAACGAGATGTACGGCAACCGCACGATCTGCGGCATCGGCCGGGGCGACTCCGCCGTGCGCGTGACCAACGGCAAGCCGACCACGATGGCGGAGCTGCGCGAGTCGATCCACGTGATCCGCGAGCTCGGCAATTCGCGGCCGGTCGAGTACAAGGGCGCGACGCTGCAGTTCCCGTGGAGTCGCGGCTCGTCCCTCGACGTGTGGGTGGCCGCCTACGGCCCGATGGCGCTGAAGCTGACCGGCGAGGTCGGCGACGGCTTCATCCTGCAGCTGGCCGACGTCGACATCGCCGCGTGGATGATCAGGACGGTGAAGGATGCCGCGGCGGCAGCCGGTCGCGATCCGGAGTCGCTGCAGTTCTGCGTCGCCGCGCCGATGTACATCGGCGAGGACCAGCAGCACATGCGCGATCAGTGCCGGTGGTTCGGCGGGATGGTCGGCAACCACGTCGCCGACATCGTCGCCAAGTACGGCCACCACGGCGACGCGGTGCCCGAGGCGCTGACGGACTACATCGACAAGCGCACCGGCTACGACTACAACACCCACGGCAGGTCCGACAACGACCACGTCGACTTCGTGCCCGACGAGATCGTCGACCGCTTCTGCATCCTCGGCACCGCCGAGGAGCACATCGACAAGCTCCGGGCCCTCGCCGACATCGGCGTCACCCAGTTCGCCGGCTACCTCCAGCACGACAACAAGGAGGAGACGATGCGCGTCTACGGCGAGACCGTGATCCCCGCACTGCAGACGCACGTGACGGCCAAGTCGTGACGGTGACCGACCCGCGCGGGGCGATGACGGACGCCCCGGTCCCGCCCGCCGCGGGTCGCCGCGCCCGCGCCCCGCGCCGGGCGAGCCGGACCGCGAGCGCGTGGGCGTGGGGCGCGGTCGGCATCCTCGCCGTCATCGCCGGGTGGGAGCTGTACAAGCTCCTCGCCCCCGACGACGGCGTGGTCATCGGAGGGCTCCGGGTGCTTCCCCGCACGACGGATCTCGCGATGCCGCACGTGTGGGACATGGCGGCTCGGCTCATGGAGCCTGTGACCCGGCAGGAGGGATCGCCGCCGCTGTGGGCGGCGATCGCGCTCGCCGCGCTGACGACGCTCGGCATCGCCGCGGCCGGATGGCTCGTCGGGCTCGTCGTCGGGTTCGCGCTGGCGCTCGTGATGCAGCGGTGGCGCCTCGCCGAGTGGAGCCTCCTCCCCTGGATCATCCTCAGCCAGACGGTGCCCCTCATCGCGTTCGCGCCGATCGTGAAGAGCTGGGGGTCGCGCATCGAGATCGGCGGCTTCGAGTGGCAGGACTGGATGTCGGTCGCCGTCATCGCGTCGTATCTCGCCTTCTTCCCGATCGCGATCGGCGCGCTGCGGGGCCTCCAGTCGCCCGACCGCATCCACGTGGAGCTCATGCACACCTACGCCGCCGGGTACTGGCCGACCCTGCTGCGGCTGCGGGTGCCGGCATCCGTTCCCTACCTCCTCCCCGCACTCCGGCTCGGGGCGGCGAACGCCGTGATCGGCGCGGTCGTCGCCGAGGTGTCGACCGGGCTGCAGGGCGGGATCGGGCGGCTGCTCATCCAGTTCGCCGGGCAGGCCTCGGGCGACCCGTCGAAGGCGTGGGGACCGATCTTCGGCGCGGTCGCGCTCGGGCTGGTCGCGGCCGGATCGATCGCGCTCCTGGGCTGGATTCTCAAGGACTACCGACGCGGAGAGGCGGCGTGATGGCGGGTGCGGTGACGGTCAGGGGCGTCTCGAAGACGTTTCCGGCCAGGACGGGCGATGTGCGGGCGCTGGATGCCGTCGACCTCGAGGTCGACGAGGGCGAGTTCGTGTCGCTCATCGGGCCGTCGGGGTGCGGCAAGTCGACGCTGCTGCGACTGGTCGCCGACCTCGACACGGCCACGGCGGGCACCGTCGAGGTGTTCGGCAAGCCGGCCGCGCAGGCCCGCCGCGACCAGGAGTACGGCATCGCCTTCCAGCAGGCCGGGCTGCTGCCGTGGCGCACGGTCGCCGCGAACATCGGGCTCCCCCTGGAGCTGCACGGCATCGCCGCCGCCGAGCGGCGCGCGCGGGTGGCCGAGCTGACGGAGCTGGTGGGGCTCTCCGAGTTCGCCGACCGCTATCCCGACCAGCTCTCGGGCGGCATGCAGCAGCGCGTGGCGATCGCCCGCGCGCTCGCCGAGCGCCCCCGGCTGCTGCTGATGGACGAGCCGTTCGGCGCCCTCGACGAGATGACCCGCGAGCGCATGCAGGCCGAGCTCGTGCGCATCACCGCGGAGACCGGCGCCGCGGTCGTGTTCGTGACCCACTCCATCCCCGAGGCGGTGTTCCTCTCGGATCGCGTCGTGGTGATGTCGCCGCGACCGGGGCGCATCACCGAGGTCATCACGACCGGCTTCGGCACCGACGTCGCCCGCGACGACTCGCTGCGCGAGGCGCCCGCGTTCTTCGACCGGGTGACCGCCGTGCGCGAGGCGCTGCACGGCTCGCCGGTGGCCCCGGGCGGCCGGGAGACGCGATGACCGCCGTCGCGGACCGGCGCACCGGCTGGTCGCCCGCGACCGAGCGCCGACTGCGGGTGCTCGCGCCCGTCGTCGTGGGCGTGGTGGGGCTTGCCGTGTGGCAGTTCCTCGTCACGGTCGTCGGGGTCTCGGACTATCTGCTCCCGAGCCCGGCCGCGATCGCCGAGGAGTTCGTCGCGTTCTGGCCCGCGATCCTGCAGGCGACGATCGTGACGGGCACGAACGCGCTCATCGGCCTGGTCGTCGGGAGCCTCCTCGCGATCCTGCTCGCGGCCCTCGCCGCGCGCTGGCACGCGGTCGACGGCATGTCGGCGCCGATCGTCGCCGCACTCGCGGTCGTGCCCATCGTCGCCCTCGCCCCCGTGCTCAACTCGATGTTCGGCGCCGACAGCCAGTTCGGCCGGCAGGCGATCGCGGCGCTGGCCGCCTTCGTCCCCGTGTTCGTGAACACGCTGCGCGGGCTCCGGCAGACCCGGCCCGTGCATCGCGAGCTCATGCGCAGCTATGCGGCATCCGGGGCCCAGGAGTTCCGCTTCGTCACCCTCCCCACCGCCGTCCCGTACCTCATGACGGGCATCCGGATCGCGAGCTCGCTCGCGGTCATCTCGGCCCTCGTCGCCGAGTACTTCGGCGGCCCGCGCGGCGGCCTCGGGAGCTTCATCTCGACCTCGGCCGCCACCAGCGCCTACGCCCGGGCGTGGGCGTACGTCGCCGCCGCGATCGCGCTCGGGCTCCTCTTCTACGTCGCGACCGCCCTGCTCGAGCGCCTCGTGATGCGGCGGCTGCTCCCGCAGTCCGCACCCTGACCCCCCTCCGCGTCCTCGCCGCGCGCGAGGCGACCCGCACCACCGCAGCAACACATCGAAAGGAACGACATGAAGCACAGCACACGTCGCGGACTCGCGACCGGCGCCCTCGCCGTGTCGGCCGCGCTCCTTCTCGCCGGCTGCGCCGGCGGCGGAGGCTCCGCCGACCCGAGCGACGACGGGGACGCCTCCGGCGAGCTCACCGAGGTGAAGCTCCAGCTCCAGTGGCTGCCGCAGGCCCAGTTCGCGGGGTACTTCGCCGCGGTCGACCAGGGCTTCTTCGAGGAGGAGGGCCTGGAGGTCGAGATCATCCCGTCGGGCGGCGACATCGTCCCGCAGGACGCCCTCGCCAACGGCGACGTCGACTTCGCGATCGCCTGGGTGCCCAAGGTGCTCGGCTCGATCGAGGCCGGGGCGAACCTCACCGACATCGCGCAGATCTTCCAGCGCTCGGGCACCCTCCAGGTCTCGTGGGCGGACTCGGGCATCGAGTCGGTCGCCGACTTCGAGGGCAAGAAGATCGGCTCGTGGGGTTTCGGCAACGAGTGGGAGATCTTCGCGGCGATGGCCGCGGAGGGACTCGACTCGACCACCGTGGAGATCATCACGCAGGACTTCAACATGAACGCCTTCCTGCAGGGCGACATCGACGCCGCGCAGGCGATGACCTACAACGAGTACGCGCAGCTGCTCGAGACCGCGAACCCCGACACCGGCGAGCTCTACCAGCCGGAGGACTTCAACGTCATCAGCTACCAGGACACCGTCGGCGGCATGCTGCAGGACGCGATCTGGGCCGACACCGAGCGGCTGGACTCCGACGAGGCCTACGCCGAGACCGCGGTCAAGTTCCTGAAGGCCGTCGTCAAGGGCTGGGCGTTCGCGCGCGACAACCCCGAGGAGGCCGCCGAGATCACGCTCGCCAGCGGATCGGGCTGGGGACCCAGCCACGAGCTGTGGATGATGAACGAGATCAACAAGCTCATCTGGCCGGCGGACGCGGGCATCGGTGTCATCGATGAGGCCGCGTGGGAGCAGACCGTCGAGGGCGCCCTCGCCGCGGTCAACGAGACGGGCGCCCACCTCATCACCGAGGAGCCCCCGGCCACCGCGTGGAGCAACGAGTACATCCAGCAGGCGCTGGACGAGCTCGAAGCCGACGGCGTCGACGTGAGCGGCGCGGACTTCGCGCCGATCGAGGTCGAGCTGCAGGAGGGCGGCAACTGATCGGCGTGGGGCGCTTGCCTCGCCCGCTCGCGCGATCGCGAGACCGAGCGCCCCACAGCCCGCGCCGCATCGGGAAGGATGACAGCATGAGCGAGGACCTCGACGACCGCGCGAAACTCCTCGACCGCGAGTACGTGTTCCACTCCTGGTCGGCCCAGGGCGCCCTCGACCTGCCGGTGATCGCCGGCGGATCGGGCACCGTCGTGTGGGATCACGCGGGGAACCGGATGCTGGACTTCGCCAGCCAGCTCGTCAACGTGAACATCGGGCACCAGCATCCCGCGGTGGTGGCCGGCATCCAGGAGCAGGCGGCGCGGCTGGCGACCATCGGCCCGGCCACGGCGAACCTGCATCGAGGGCTGGCCGCCGAGCGCATCCTCTCGAAGGCGGAGGCGTCGTCGAGCGGGCGAGGCGGTTTCCGCAAGGTCTTCTTCACCAACGGCGGAGCGGATGCCAACGAGAACGCGATCCGCATGGCCCGCCTGTCCACGGGGCGAGACACGGTGCTCTCGACCTACCGCTCGTACCACGGCAACACGGGCGCCGCGATCGTCGCGACCGGCGACTGGCGACGGATGCCGAACCAGTACGCCCGCGGGCACGCGCACTTCTTCGGCCCCTACCTGTACCGCAGCGAGTTCTGGGCGACGACGCCCGAGGAGGAGTCGGAGCGCGCGCTCCACCATCTGCGGCGGGTCGTGGAGTCGGAGGGCCCCCAGACGGTCGCCGCGATCCTGCTGGAGTCGGTGCCCGGCACCGCCGGCATCCTCCTGCCGCCGCCCGGTTACCTCGCCGGTGTGCGGGAGCTGTGCGACGAGTTCGGCATCGTGCTGATCCTCGATGAGGTGATGGCCGGCTTCGGCCGCACGGGTCGCTGGTTCGCCTTCGAGGGGTACGACGTGGTCCCCGACCTCATCACCTTCGCGAAGGGTGTGAACTCCGGCTACGTGCCGGTGGGCGGGGTCGTCATCTCCGAGCCGATCGCGGCGGTCTTCGACGAGCGCGTCTTCCCCGGCGGACTGACCTACTCCGGACACCCGCTGGCGGCGGCATCCATCATCGCCTCGATCGACGCGATGGAGGCGGAGGGCATCGTCGAGCACGCCCGCACCGTCGGCGCCGAGGCGATCGGCCCCGGCCTGAGGGAACTCGCCGAGCGGCATCCGCTCATCGGCGAGGTGCGCGGCGAGGGCGTCTTCTGGGCGATGGAGCTCGTGACCGACCGCGCGACGCGCGAGCCGGCGCCGCCCGCCCTCATCGGCGCGCTGAAGAAGGAGATCGCCGCCCGCGGCGTGCTGCCGTTCACGGCCGACAATCGCATCCACGTCGTGCCGCCGTGCGTGGTGACCGCCGACGAGGTTGTCGAGGCGATGGCGGCCTACGACGCCGCGCTCACCGCGGTCGAATCCGCCTGAGGGGTTGCGTCCACGGCGGCGTGGCGCAGACTGGAAGGCGGCCCCCACGAAGGGCGACTCAATGGAGAGGACGACATGACCGACACCACGACCCTCGAGCACGACGCACCCGCCGCTGCCACCGCGATCGTCGACCACTGGGTGGGAGGGATGCCGTGGGCCGGCGCCTCCGACCGCCTGGGCGAGGTCTTCAACCCGGCGCTCGGCACCGTGCAGCGGCACGTGCGCTTCGCGACAGCCGACGACGTCGACCACGCCGTGCAGGTGGCCGTCGACGCCGCCGCCGGCTGGCGGGATGCCTCGATCGCGAAGCGCCAGCAGGTGATGTTCGCGTTCCGCGAGATCGTGAACGCGCGCCGCGACGAGCTGGCGGCGATCCTCACCGCCGAGCACGGCAAGGTGCTCTCCGACGCGCTCGGCGAGATCGCCCGGGGCCTGGAGGTGGTGGAGTTCGCGTGCGGGCTCGGGCACCTCACCAAGGGCGCGTACAGCGAGAACGCCTCCAGCGGCATCGACGTGTACACGCTCCGCCAGCCGCTGGGCGTGGTGGGCATCATCAGCCCGTTCAACTTCCCGGCGATGGTGCCGATGTGGTTCTTCTCCATCGCCCTGGCCGCCGGCAACGCCGTCGTGCTCAAGCCCTCGGAGAAGGACCCGAGCGCGGCGAACTGGATGGCCGCCGCCCTCACCGAGGCGGGCCTGCCCGACGGGGTCTTCACGGTGCTGCACGGCGACAAGGTCGCCGTGGACGGGCTGCTGGAGCACCCGGAGGTGAAGGCGATCTCGTTCGTGGGGTCCACGCCGATCGCCCGGTACGTGTACGAGACGGGCACCCGCAACGGCAAGCGCGTGCAGGCCCTCGGCGGCGCGAAGAACCACATGCTCGTGCTGCCGGACGCCGACCTCGACCTCGCCGCCGACGCCGCCGTGAACGCGGGCTTCGGCTCGGCGGGAGAGCGGTGCATGGCGATCTCGGTCGTGCTGGCCGTCGACACGGTGGCCGATGCGCTCGTGGAGAAGATCTCGGAGCGCATGGGGCGGCTGCGCACCGGCGACGGCACCCGCGGGTGCGACATGGGTCCGCTCATCACCGGCGCCCACCGCGACAAGGTCGCCTCGTACGTGGAAGTGGCCGCCGGCGACGGCGCCGATGTCGTCGTCGACGGCCGGGGCATCGAGGTCGACGGCGACCCGAACGGCTTCTGGGTCGGCCCGACACTGCTCGACCGCGTGCCGACCTCGTCGGCGGCGTATCGCGACGAGATCTTCGGCCCCGTGCTGTCGGTCGTGCGCGTGGACGGGTACGAGGACGGGCTCGACCTCATCAACTCCGGCGCCTTCGGCAACGGCACGGCGATCTTCACGAACGACGGGGGCGCCGCCCGGCGCTTCCAGCGCGAGGTGCAGGTCGGCATGATCGGCATCAACGTGCCGATCCCGGTGCCGGTCGCGTACCACTCGTTCGGAGGCTGGAAGGCCTCCCTCTTCGGCGACGCGAAGGCCTACGGTCCGCACGGGTTCGAGTTCTTCACCGCCGAGAAGGCGATCACCTCCCGCTGGCTCGACCCGTCGCACGGCGGCATCAACCTGGGCTTCCCCCAGCACACCTGACGCCGGGGCCCGAGCCGACGGCGTTCCTTGCCCTCCGGAGGTTTGTTTGCCGCCCACGGCGGCCGCTGCCCTCCCCCCCCGAGCGCCCTCGCCGCCGACGAATCCAGCCCGCGTCGGCATGTCGATTCCACCATTGCACCTCCCGCTCACACAGACCCGTGGCCGCGACGTCGCCGACGGCGTGTGAGCGGGAGGTTCAACAGGAGCATGTGCGCGGGAAGTCCATCGGGCCGGCGCACGCGCGAAGTTCAGCCGCATCCGTCGGCGCCGATCGACCACGCCGCGTGAACACGAAGTCCATCGGACCCCTGTGAGCAGGAAGTTCAACGGCGAAATCGGGAACATCCCGAACGGAGAATCCGATCGAATGCGGCTGCGCGATGCCGGTCCGACTCAGCCGGGCAGCAGCGGCCGGTTCTCGTAAAAGGTCTGCAGCACGACCGTCGTGCGCGTGTTGACCGAGGCGGCGGCGCGGATGTCGCGGATCAGCGACTCGAGGTGGCGCGGCGAGGCGACTCGCACGAACAGGATGTAGCTCGCGTCGCCCGCGATCGAGTGGCACGCCTCGATCTCGCTCAGGTGCTCGAGCAGCTCCGGCGCGGTGTCCGGCTGGGCGGGATCGAGCGGAGTGATCTCGATGAACGCCGACAGCGGCTTGCCCACCGCCTCGGGATCGATCGCCGCGCGGTACCCGGTGATGACGCCGCGCGTCTCCAGTCGTCGCAGTCGCGTCTGCACGGCCGAGACCGACAGCCCCACCACGGCCGACAGCTCGGACAGGGTCGCCCGGGCGTTCAACGAGACCTCGCGCACGATCAGCGTGTCGACAGCATCTTCCACGGCATGGAAGAATACCGGCAGGTTCCTGCGTTCGCAGGAAAGTTTCCGCGAGATCGCCAGATCGGAGGTTCTTCCATGTCCGTGACCCCCATCACCCCGACCAAGGTCATCATCGGCGAGCCCGAGGTCGTCGAGGACGCCGCGGTCGAGCACTCCGCCGCGTGGCTGCGTCTCAAAGCCGCCGCGACCGCCCTCCAGCCGCTGCAGATCAAGGACGGCTCGATCCCGGATGCCGCGCACCACGCCGCGGCGCGCGCGCACGTCACCGCGATCACCGCGGCCATCGCCGAACTGCGTCCGCTCTTCCCGCACGATGACGCGTACCTCGCGGCATCCATCGTCGATTTCCAGCGCTGGGCCGACAGCGGCTTCGGCGTGCCGGACTTCCTCGACTCCCTCGTCGCGTTCCAGCCGCAGCGGCACCGCGTCGACGGCCTCCGCCACCTCGTCGTGTTCCCGATGTACACGCAGAACGGCTCGAGCGACCGGCATGTGGAGGCCCTCATCGTCGAGGTCATCTGGCCCGAGTTCATCGCACGGCTGGAGGCGGGCGACTACGGCAACAAGCTCTTCGTCTCGCTGCGCCTGATCGACTTCACGCCCGGGTACGACACCAACAGCGCCGTGCTCTTCCCCGAGACGGTCGCCATGCGCGAGATCCCGACGTTCACGTGGGGCGCGATCTTCCAGGACCGGGAGGCCGCGCGCTACCGTCGCGTCACCCGCGCGGCCGCCGAGATCACCAAGCTCGACCTCCCGGCCGACGCCGCGCGCATGCTCGACGACCAGTCGCTCACCGAGAAGACGTTCGTGATGTGGGACATCATCCACGACCGCACCCACATGCGCGGGGATCTGCCGTTCGACCCGTTCATGATCAAGCAGCGGATGCCGTACTTCCTGTACTCGCTCGAGGAGCTGCGGTGCGACCTCACCGCGTTCCGCGAGTGCGTCGCGATCCAGCAGCGCCTGACCGCGCGACGCGACGAGGACGGGCTGGATGCCGCGGAGGCGGAGATGCTCGAGCACGCACGGCTCGTGCAGTACGCGGTGATCTTCGACCGCATCTTCCGCTTCGCGATCACCGGCTCCCGCGTGCGCAACTACGACGGCCTCGGCGGGCAGCTGCTGTTCGCCTGGCTGCACCAGCGCGGCGTGCTGCACTGGACCGACACCTCGCTCGCATTCGACTGGGACGCGGTTCCCGCCGCGGTCGTCGCCCTCGGCGACGCGATCGACGAGCTGTACTGGCGCTCGATCGACCGCCCGAAGCCGGCGCACTGGCTGGCCGCGTACGACCTCGTGCGCGCGACACTCACGCCGAACCCGGCCTCGGCCTGGGCGCGCGGGCTGCCCGACGACATCCTCGCCGGGGCGCCGAAGGGGTACACCGACGCCGTGATGGACGACGAGTTCCCGCTGTCGATGTTCTACGAGGCGCTCGAGAAGAAGATGCGCCCGGTCATCGCGTCGACGACCGGCATCACGGGCGCGGATGTCTAGCGCCGCCGGGCGCACCGTCGTGATCGCCGGCGCCACGAGCGCGAGCGGCGCCGCGGCGACGCGGGTGCTGGCCGACGCCGGCGCCCGCGTCGTCGCGGTCGGACGCGACGCCGAGCGCCTGGCGCCGCTGGCCGCCCACGGCGCGGTCGAGGTGTGCGATCTCACCGACGAGCGGGACGTCGTGCGCCTCGCCGCACGCGTGCGCACCGCGTACGGCCCGCCCGACGGCGTGCTGCACCTCGTGGGCGGCTGGCGCGGCGGCGGCGGACTGGCGGGACAGACCGAGGAGGACTTCCGCGCGCTCGAGGGGTCGCTCACGGCGCTGCGGCACGTCACCCGCGCGTTCGACGCGGACCTGCGGTCGTCGGCATCGGCCCGGCTGGCGATCGTCTCCTCGACGTCGGTGACCCGACCGCTCGCGGGCGGCGCGAACTACGCGGCGGTGAAGGCGGCCGCCGAGGCCTGGACGCGCGCGGTGGCGCAGGGCTTCGCGAAGAGCGCGCGCGACGCGGACGAGCCGCTGCGGGCGGCATCCACCATCTTCCGCGTCACCACCCTCGCCGGCCTCGAGCAGCGCCTCGCGGAGGCCTATCGCGACCTGTGGGATGCCGACGCCGCGGCCGTCAACGACACCGTCATCGACCTGACCGCCCCGAGCCCCTGACGGCCCCGGCGGCCCCGGCCGGCGCCCTGCCGGCCCGCCGGCGTGCAGAACTCCGGAGAAACCTCGCCGGCGGCACCGCTCTGCGCGCCAGAACCGCCCAACGGCGGAATTCCTCCGGAGTTCTGCACGCCCGGCGCGGCCCCGCGGCCGCGGCCCCTCCGGCACCGAACTAGATTGGAACCTCGTGACCACCATCCACGACCCGAACGTCCGCGGCTTCGCCTCGGACAACTACTCCGGAGTGCACCCCGAGGTGCTCGCCGCCATCACCGCCGCCAACGAGGGCCACCAGGTGGCCTACGGCGAAGACGCCTACACCGCCCGGCTCCAGGAGGTGTTCGCGCAGCACCTCGGCGAGGGCGTCGAAGCGTTCCCGGTGTTCAACGGCACCGGTGCGAACGTGGTCGGGCTGCAGTCGATGCTCCCCCGCTGGGGCGCCGTGATCGCGGCATCCACCGCGCACATCAACGTCGACGAGGGCGGCGCACCCGAACGGGTGGCGGGCATCAAGATCCTGAACGTGCCCACCGACGACGGCAAGCTCACCCCCGACCTCATCGACCGCGAGGCGTGGGGCTGGGGCGACGAGCACCGCGCGCAGCCGCTGGTGGTCTCGATCACGCAGTCGACCGAGCTCGGCACCCTCTACACCGTGGACGAGATCCGCGCGATCGCCGACCACGTGCACGCCCGCGGCATGCGCCTGCACCTGGACGGCGCGCGCATCGCCAACGCCGCCGCGGCGCTCGACCTTCCCCTGCGCGCCTTCACGCGCGACGCCGGCGTGGATGTGATGAGCTTCGGCGGCACCAAGAACGGCGCCATGCTCGGCGAGGCCGTCGTCGTCCTCGACCCGGCAGCCTCGGAGGGCCTGCTGTTCCTGCGCAAGCTCAACATGCAGCTGAGCTCCAAGATGCGGTTCGTGTCGGCGCAGCTGGTGGCCCTCCTGGAGGGCGACCTGTGGCTGCGCAACGCGCGGCACTCCAACGCGATGGCTCAGCGTCTGCGGCACGGCGTCGAGGCAGGGCTCGCCGACGGCTCCATCCGCGGGGTCGGATTCACGCAGCCGACGCAGGCCAACGGCGTGTTCGCGACGCTGCCCGACGGGGTCGCCGACCGGCTGCGCTCATCGTTCCGCTTCTACGACTGGGATGCCGCGCGCAACGAGGTGCGCTGGATGTGCTCGTTCGACACGAGCGAGAACGACATCGACGCCTTCATCGCCGCGATCGCGCGCGAGACCGGCGCCTGAGCGCGCGGCGCCGGGGGCGCGGACACCGCACCCCCGGCCTCAGCGCCCCTCGGCGAGCCAGTCCGCGTAGGCGTCGAACGCGTAGTCGCGCCCGAGGAAGGCCCGCACGAGATCGGCGGCGTCGCGGCTGCCGCCGCGCTCGAGCACCTCGGTGCGGTAGCGGGCGGCCACCTCGGCATCCATCAGGTCGCCATCGAAGGCCGACAGCAGGTCCTTCGCGATGACGAGGCTCCACTGGTACGTGTAGTAGCAGGCGCCGTACCCGGTGAGGTGGCCGAAGCCGGCGTACGAATGCCGCCCGCGCAACGGCTGCACGGGGCTCGATTCGGCGTACAGGCGCTCGGTCGCGGCGGGCAGGTCGGCCGGCCGGTCGGCGTGCAGGTGGTACGACACCCGGGCGTGGCCGAGCTGCCGGCGCACCTCCAGGGCGCGGCCGAACGCGTCGGCCCGTCGCATGCGCGCGACGAGGTCGGCGGGGATGGGCTCCCCCGCGCCGTTCGCGGTGAACGAGGCCAGCACCCCGGCATCCCATGCCCAGGCCTCGAGCATCTGGCTCGGCGCCTCCACGAAGTCCCACTCGGTCTTGATGCCGCTGGAGCGGGACCATGGCTGGCGGCTGCCGAGCACGAAGTGCACGAGGTGCCCGAACTCGTGGAAGAACGTGATCACGTCGTCGTGTTCGAGCAGGCCCCGCGAGAAGTTGCACAGCAGCACCCCCTCCGGCAGTCCGCGGTCGGCGACCGCCGGGGCGAGCGGGAAGCACGCCGCGTGATTGAACTTGCCCTCGCGCGGGTGCAGGTCGAGGTGGATGCGGCCGAGCACGACGTCGCCGCGCACGACGTCGTACGAGCGCACGTCCGCGTGCCATGTGGGCACCTCGACGGGCCGGTAGTCGAGGTCGAGCAGACGCCCGGTGACCTCGAGCACGCCCGGCAGCACGCGGTCGAAGGAGAAGTACGTGCGCACCTCCTGCGCGTCGACGTCGTACTCCTCGCGCTTGATCTGGCCGATCAGGTACCAGAAGTCGGCGATGGTGACCTCGGTCGCCTCGGGGTCGTCCTGCCGGAGCCGGGCGAGCAGACGCTCGTACTCGGGGCCGGTGGCGGGAGCGGAAGCCGCGGCCAGCCGCTCGAGGAACCGCGGGATCTCGACCCCCGCCCCGATCATGCGCGTCTCGGTCTCGTAGGCCGGCCAGTCGGCATAGCCGAGCAGCTGCGCGCGCTCATCGCGGACCGCGAGCAGCTCGCCGAGGATCGCGTCGTTCTCCGGCCAGGCCATGTCGTTGTACGCCCCGACGAGCGCCACGCGGGTCGCCCGGTCGTGCGCGTACTCGCGCACCGGCAGCAGGTCGGTGTAGTCGGTGGAGAGGGTCACGAATCCGTCGTCGTCGACGGGATGCCGCGCCACGAAGTCTTCGGGGAGGCCCGCGAGCGCGTCCGGGGCGACCTTCACCTCGCGTCGGCCGTCGCGGATGTTGCGGGAGAAGGCGAGGGAGAGCGCGGTGTCGCGTTCGGCGAGCTCCCGTGCGCGCTCGCGGTGCGCGTCGTCGAGGTCGACCCCGCCGCGGCGGAAGTCGCGCAGCACGTGCTCCAGCACGCGGGCGGCGCCGCGCTCGAGATCGGCGGGCTCGAGATCGGCCGGGGCGATCCCCTCGAACACCGCCCACAGGTCGCGGTCGAGCACGCGCGCGGCCGACAGCGCCTCAGCGGCCTGCACCTGCTCCTCGGCGGCGGCGCGCACGTCGGCGTCGGGGTGCGCCTCGCTGAGCACGTACCCCTCGCTCAGGGCGCGGCGCAGCGCGATCTCCGCATCGTCGAGCAGCGCGAGCCGCTCGGACGCCGACAGCCCGGCTTCGCCGATGAGGCGCGCATCGATCGCGCGCACCTCGGCGAGCCGGGCTGCGGGCCGGTCGGTCGCGAAGGCGATCCAGCCGGCGTGGTCGGTGGGGAACTCCAGGGGCGCGCTCGTCACCCCCAGAGCCTATTCGGGCGCGTGCTCGCCGGTGTTCTCCGCCGCCTCGGACGGCGCGTCCTCGGCGGGCTCCTGCGCGGCAGGCTCGTCCTGCGCGGGGTGCTCCGGCGCGGCGGGCTCGTTCGCGGCGGCGGGCTCCGGGGCGTCAGGGGCCTCGGCGGCCGCCTCGCGCGGTGCCTCCGGGCGGATGAGCTCCTTGACCTCGGCCATGAAGCTCGTCAGCTGGTGCTGCTGCCAGCGGAGCTGTCGCGTGCGGTCCTCGGCGTCGCGCAGCACGCTCTGCGAGTTCGTGGTGACCATCTCGATGATGCGCTGGGCCTTGTCGCGGGCGCGGTCGAGCGTCTCGCGGGCGCGGATCTGCGCCTCGGCCTCGATCTGGGCGGCCTGGGCGCGCATGAGGCGGTCGAAGTCGTCGGCCTTGGCGGCCACGCGCTGGGCGTGCTCGAGCGAGGCGGCGACCTGCTCGTTGGCGTCCTGCGTGATGCGCTCGGCGTGGGCGACGGCCTGGTTGTGCAGCACGAGGAACTCCTGCTGGGCGTCGTCCTGGCGGCGGGCCAGCGACTCCTCGAACTCGAGGGCCCGCAGGCGCAGCTCGCGCACGGCCTCCTCGGCCTCGGTGCGCTGGTGGCTCGTCTCGCGGCTGACCATCGCGCGCAGCGCGGCCGCGCCCTTCTCGGCCTCGGAGCGGATCGCCGCGGCCTCCTGCTCGGCCTGCGACACCTTCTCGGCGGCGTGGGCGGCCTCGCGCTCGAGCTGCGCCTCGTGGGCGGTCAGCTCGGTCTCGATGCGCAGGCGCACCTGCTGGGCCTCGTGCTCGGCCTGCGAGCGCGTCGACTCGGCGTCGGCCTGCGCCTCCTGGCGGCGGCTCTGGATCTCCTCGCGCGCGGCCTCGAGCAGGCGCTCCGCCTGGATCGTCGCGTTGCGGATGAGCACGCTCGCCTGCTCCTCGGCGACCCGCAGCACCTCTTCGAACTGGTGCCGGTTGGGCGAGTCGGCGGAGGCGTCGGCGACGAGCTCCTCGCTGAGCGCGGTCATCCCCGCCTCCGCCTGGGCTGCGCGGGCGTTCGCGGCGGCGACCTCGGCCTCGAGGCGCTCGAGGTCGGCGCGGGCGGCGGCGGTGGCGGCATCCACCTGGGCCTGGACCTCGGCGGCGGCGGTCTCGGCGCGCTGGGTCGCGGCATCCACCTTCGCCTGCAGCTCGGCCACGACGGCCTGCTGGGCGGCGGAGGCGTTCTGGGCAGCAGCCTCGGCGGCCTCGGCGACGCGCTGCTCGGCCTGCTCGGCGCGCTCGGTCGCGGCGGTGACCTCGGCCTGGAGCTGCTCGAGCTCGTCGCGCGTCTCAGCGTCGACCGCTTCCAGCTCGAGGCGGTAGCGCTCCTGCAGGAACGCGATCTCCTCGGTCTCGGCGCGCAGGCGCGCCTTCAGGCGCGCGATGGCGGTGTCGACCTCGTCCTTGTCGTAGCCGCGGAATGTGGTCGTGAACGACGCGTCGGCGGTCGACGAGGTCTGCGAGGGCGCGGGCGCCTGCTGCGGGGCCGACGACGCCGCGACGAGCGCATCGAACGAGGTGTGCGACTCGGAGGAGCTGGACGGCGTCGCGGGGAACAGGGGGTGCTGGTCGGGCATGAGGGGATCTCGCTTCTTCACGCGCGCGTGAAAGTGGCAGCGGCAAGGGGGGATGCCGCGATTCGGGGTACCAGAAAGATAACCCGGATCAGCGCCGCGCGCCCACGACGATCAGCGCAGAGCGCCCACGCTCGCCAGCGCCATGCGCACCAGCGTGCCGCGTCCGCCCTCCATCTCGGCCGCGAGCGCGTCGGAGGCCGCTTCCTCGGGCTTGAGCCAGGTGACCTCCAGCGCGTCCTGGCGGGGCTCGCAGGTGCCGGTCACGGGAACGACGAACGCGAGCGAGACGGCGTGCTGACGGTCGTCGTGGAACGCGCTCATTCCCGGCAGCGGGAAGTACTCGGCCACGGTGAACGGCAGCGGCTGGGGCGGCAGGAGCGGGAACGCCATCGGCCCGAGGTCGTTCTCGAGGTGGCGGAACAGCGCGTCGCGCACCGTCTCGCCGTAGCGCACGCGACCCGACACGATCGTGCGGGTGATCTCGCCGAGCGGGGTCGCGCGCAGAAGGATGCCGACCTCGGTGACCTGCCCCATGCCGTCGGTGCGCACCGGGATGCCCTCCACGTAGAGCATGGGCAGGCGGCGGCGCGACTCGGCGAGTTCGATGTCGCTGAGCCAGCCTGGATTCGACACGTTCCCCGGCGGCGGGCCGAAGGGCTCGTCGCCGGCCGGTTCGGGATCGGGGGTGCGCACGGCCATGCCTCCTGTATACCCCTTCCTCGGGCGGGATCGGGATGCCGCGCGACGCGGCCCCGACGCGACAGTACGCTTGCGTCAGATCTGAACAGGGGGGTCGTTCGCATGGGTGACCAGACGCAGGAGCGCATCAGCCGCATCCAGGACATCGTCGGCGTGTTCGTGCTGTCCATCATCGCCGTGCTCACCGCCTGGTGCGGCTTCCAGTCCTCGAAGTGGGGCGGCGAGATGTCGATCGCGTTCAGCGAGGCATCCTCCGCCCGCATCCAGGCCACCGCCGCCCAGAGCGAGGCGCAGTCCGCCGAGCAGTTCGACCTCACCATCTACGCCCAGTGGGTGGTGGCCACCGCCGACGAGCGCTCGGGCCTCGCCGATTACATCGAGGACCGCTTCACGCCGCACTTCGCCGTCGCCTTCGACGCGTGGGTCGACGACGGCATGGTCGAGAACGGCCCGTTCGCCCGCGAGGAGTACGTGCCGCCGGGCGCCGAGGAGGCGGCCGCGCTGTCCGCCCGCGCCGACGCGAAGTTCCAGGAGGCGCTCGACAACAACCAGCGCGGCGACAACTACTCGCTCCTGACGGTGCTGTTCGCCCTCGTGCTGTTCCTCACGGCCATGTCGCAGCGCGACGTGAAGACGTGGGTGGGGCGCACGCTCCTCGGCCTCGCGGTCGTGGTCTCGGTCGTGGGCATCGTCATCCTGCTGACCTTCCCCATCCGGGTCTGACCCGGCCGTGTCGGTGCCCAGCCGCCTGTCGGAGGGCGGTGGCAGGATGAGGGGATGCCGGAAGCCCTCGTCCTCGATTCCGACGCCGTCCTGTGGTCCGACGATCGCCATGCGCTCGACGGACGCCACCTCCTCCTCCTGCTGCACGGCTACGGGGCCGACGAGCACGACCTGTACGGGCTGCGCTCGTATCTGCCCGCGCCGCTGGTGGTCGCGGCGCTCGCGGCGCCGCTCACCCCGCCGTGGCCCGCACCCGGGCGCTCCTGGTACCCGATCGACGGCCTCGACGGCCGCGACCCCTCGCACGTGACGGCCGCCGCGCAGGCGATGATCGACTGGGTCGACGCGCACGCGACGGGAGCGGCATCCATCGGCCTCCTCGGCTTCTCGCAGGGCGGCGCGGTCTCGCTCCAGGCGCTGCGGCTCGCGCCGACGCGCTTCGCGTACGCGGTGAACCTGTCGGGCTACGCGACTCCGGGCGCGCTCGAGGGCGACGCCGCGCTCGCCGAGGTGAAGCCGCCCGTCTTCTGGGGGCGCGGCACGCACGACGACGTGATCCCGGAGTTCCTCGTCGATCACACCACCGAATGGCTTCCGTCGCGGGTCGAGCTGAGCGGACGGGTGTACCCCGGGCTCACCCACAGCGTCTCGGAGCCAGAGCTCGCCGATGTCGTCGCGTTCCTGGGCAAGCAGCTCGACGCGCTCTCGACCGCCGATGGCGTAAGATGACGGCGGCCCTGTCCCCCAGGTGAGGAACTCCCTTGAAGAAGATCGACGCGACCGCGCTCTGATATCGCGCTGATCCGTCGATCCCGACGGTCGCGCACATCCCTCGCGCTGACCGTCGATCCGGGCCCCTTCCTCGGCCGTTCCGTCGTCTGCGGCATCCCGCCGCGGCGCCCCCGAGGCAGCCGCCCTCCTCGCCCGTCAGCGCACCCCTGACGCAAGGAGGCCTCATGCCTGCACACACCCTCACCCCCTCCATCACCCTCGACCGCGTGCGCTTCGCCTGGCCCGACGGGTCCGTGGCCCTCGACGGCGTCTCCGGCGCCTTCGGAGCGGGACGCACGGGCCTGGTCGGCCGCAACGGCGCCGGCAAGTCGACCCTGCTGCGGCTCGTCGCCGGCGAACTGGCGCCGTCGGCGGGGCACGTCGCGACCACCGCCGAGGTGGCGTACCTGCCCCAGCGGCTCACGCTCGATGTCGATCGCCCCGTCGCCGATCTTCTGGGCGTCGGCGCGGCCCTGCGCGCGGTGCGCGCGATCGAAGCCGGCGACCCCGACCCGGCGCACTTCGACGCGATCGGCTCCGACTGGGACGTCGAAGCGCGCTCCCACGCGGCTCTCGCCGAGGCCGGGCTCGCTCCCGGCATGCTCGACCGCCGGGTCGGCGAGCTCTCCGGCGGCGAGGCGGTGCTGACCGCGATCGCCGGCATCCGGCTGCGCGGAGCGCCCATCGCGCTGCTGGACGAGCCGACCAACAACCTCGACCGCGACGCGCGCGCCCGCCTCCACGCCATGGTGCGCGCCTGGCGGGGGGCGCTGGTGGTCGTGAGCCACGACCTGGCGCTGCTGGAGGAGATGGATGACACCGCCGAGCTCTACGGCTCCCTCCTGTCGGTGTTCGGAGGACCGTACTCGCAGTGGCGCGCGTGGCTGGATGCCGAGCAGGACGCCGCGCGTGACGCCGAGCGGGCGGCGCGTCAGGTCGTGCGGCGCGAGAAGCGCGAGCGCATCGAGGCCGAGACCACGATCGCCCGGCGCGCGGCGATGGGGCGCAAGGCGCAGCTCGAGAAGCGGGTACCGGGGATCGTCGCGGGCGGCCGCAAGCGTGCCGCGCAGGTGTCAGCCGGCAAGCTGCGCGGCGAGAAGGCCGAGCGCGAGGCTGCGGCCCGGACGGCGCTGGATGCCGCGGAGCGGCGGGTGCGCGACGACGACGACGTGCGCATCGACCTGCCCGACCCCGGTGTGGCGGCCGGGCGGCGCATCCTGACCCTCGGCGACGGGGATCGCTCGTGGGTGGTGCAGGGCGCCGAGCGCGTGGCCGTCGTGGGACCCAACGGTGTCGGCAAGACCACGCTGCTGGAGGCCCTGGTCGGGCGGGGCACGCACTCCGGGTCGCAGCTGCACACCGACCGGGTCGGGTACCTGCCGCAGCGGATGGACGGGCTCGACGAGCACGCGTCGGTGCTGGAGAACGTCGCCGCCGCCGCTCCCGGAGTCGGCAGCGCCGAGCTGCGCAACCGGCTCGCGCGGTTCCTCATCCGGGGCGCCGCGGTCGAGCGGCCGGTGGCGACGCTCTCGGGCGGCGAGCGCTTCCGCGTCGCGCTGTCGCGGCTGCTGCTGGCCGACCCGCCGCCGCAGCTGCTGGTGCTCGACGAGCCGACGAACAACCTCGACATCGACACCGCCGAACAGTTGGTGTCAGCCCTGTCGGCCTATCGCGGCGCGGTGCTGATCGTGAGCCACGACGACGCATTCCTCGAGCGCGTCGGCATGGATCTGGTGCTCGAACTCGGGCCGGGCGGCACCCTCACGGCGCGATGAGCGCGCGGCGCCTCCGGCCGGGCGGCCCGGCCTCCGGCCGGGCGGCCCGTCAGGGGACCTTGGGTCCCTTGGTGTGGCCGGGGGCGCTGCCGCTGTTGCCCGGTCGCTCCTGCCCGTCCTCCTCGGGAGCAGGGGTCGGGGTGGGCGTCGCGATCGGGCCCGAGGTCGGCGTGGGGGTCGGCGTCGGCGTGGGTGTCGGGGTGGTGGTCCGCGTCGGCTCCACCTGCCCGGGGGCCGTGTCGTCGGGCGCAGCGTCGGTGGGAGGGCGCGGCGACGGCGTCGGGCGCCCCGCGCCGGCGGGCGCCTCGGAGGGCGTCGGCCGCGGCGAGGTGCGCACGTCGGCGGCCGGGGCGGGCTCGCCCGGAAGCAGCGCTCCGTCGCGCGGAGTGGCGATGATCATCGAGACGACCACGACCAGCGACAGGGCCAGCGCGCCGCACAGGGCGCCCAGGCCGAAGGCGCGCACGCGCCGCGTGCGCAGCCACGCGAGCCACGCGGGCGACGCGGGCGACGCGGGCGACGCGGGCGCGGGATCGTCGGATCGCGCGGGCGGCGGGGGAGTCACCGGCGCGCTCGAACGGGTCGGCTCCATCGGATTCCTGTGTGACGACGTCGGGGGACCCACCGAGCCTACGCGACCGTGCGCCCTGCGGTCTGGCCCGATGTCGGCGGGGACGAGCAAGATGGTGGGGTGGGCGATGTTCTGGAACGATTCGGTCCTGCCACGCAGGACTGGTTCCGCGGCGCGTTCCCCCGCCCCACCGACGCGCAGGTCGGCGCCTGGCAGGCCATCTCCGCCGGCAAGCACGCGCTCGTGGTCGCGCCCACCGGCTCGGGCAAGACGCTCTCGGCGTTCCTCTGGGCCATCGACCGCGTCTTCCACACCAAGGCGGTGCCCACCGCTCCGGCGAAGGGCCGCAGGTCGGTGGATGCCGCGGGCACCGGCATCCTCTACATCTCGCCGCTGAAGGCACTCGGCGTCGATGTCGAGCGGAATCTGCGCTCGCCGCTGGTCGGCATCGGCCAGTCGGCGCGGCGGCTCGGGGTCGTCGTGCCCGAGGTGACCGTCGGAGTGCGCTCGGGCGACACGACCTCGAGCGATCGCCGCAAGCTCGTGCAGGCTCCGCCCGACATCCTCATCACGACGCCCGAGTCGCTGTACCTCATGCTCACCAGCCGGGCCGGCGACACCCTGCGCGACGTGCACACGGTCATCGTCGACGAGGTGCACGCCGTGGCCGCCACCAAGCGCGGCGCCCACCTCGCGGTGAGCCTCGAGCGTCTCGACGAACTGCGCCGGTCCTTCGCCCCGGATGCGGCGCCCGCCCAGCGCATCGGCCTGTCTGCGACCGTGCGCCCGATCGACGAAGTGGCGCGGTTCCTGGGCGGGGCGGCGCCGGTGGAGATCGTGGCGCCCCGCGCGACGAAGGCGTTCGACATGAAGGTCGTCGTGCCGATCGACGACATGCTCAATCCGCCGCCGGCACCGGGCGCCGCGGCGGACGCGAAAGACACGCCGCCGCGCGAGACGCGCACGGTCGATGACCTCGAGAGCGAGCCGACGATCGACGAGGACTGGTTCGCCGACGGCTCGGCGGGCACGCCGCGTGCCGAGTCCTCCGAGATGACGGGCTCGGTGTGGCCGCACGTCGAGGAGGCCATCGTCGACCGCATCGTGCAGCACCGGTCGACCATCGTCTTCTGCAATTCGCGGCGTCTGGCCGAACGGCTGACGGGGCGCCTCAACGAGATCTACAGCGAGCGCCTCGGCATCGGCGTGCCCGCGCCCGGTGCGCCGCCCGCGGCCATGATGGCGCAGGCGGGCGCGACGGCGGGCGCCGACCCGGTTCTCGCGAAGGCGCACCACGGGTCGGTGTCGAAGGAGCAGCGCGCGCAGGTCGAGGAGGAGCTGAAATCCGGCGTGCTGCGCTGCGTCGTGGCCACCTCGAGCCTCGAGCTCGGCATCGACATGGGCGCCGTCGACCTCGTGATCCAGGTCGAGGCGCCGCCCAGCGCGGCATCGGGTCTGCAGCGCATCGGCCGGGCCGGCCACCAGGTGGGCGAGGTGAGCCGCGCGGCCCTGTTCCCCAAGCACCGCGGCGACGTGCTCCACACGGCCATCGTCACCGAGCGCATGCTCGCCGGGCAGATCGAGGCGATCGCGATCCCGCAGAACCCGCTCGACATCCTCGCCCAGCAGACGGTCGCCGCCTCCGCCCTCGCCCCGCTCGACGTCGAGGGCTGGTACGAGACGCTCAAGCGCAGCGCGCCGTTCCGCTCGCTGCCGCGGTCGGCCTACGAGGCGACGCTCGACCTGCTCGCCGGCCGCTTCCCGTCGGACGAGTTCGCCGAGCTGCGCCCGCGCGTGGTCTGGGATCGCGACCTCGGCGTGCTCACCGGCCGCCCGGGCTCCCAGCGCATCGCCGTCACGAGCGGGGGGACCATCCCCGACCGCGGGCTGTTCGGCGTCTTCGTCGCCGGAGAGTCGCAGAACGCCCGGGTGGGCGAGCTCGACGAGGAGATGGTCTACGAGTCGCGCGTGAACGATGTGTTCACGCTCGGCACGACCAGCTGGCGCATCACCGAGATCACCCACGACCGCGTGAACGTCGTGCCGGCGTTCGGCCAGCCCGGCAAGGTGCCCTTCTGGCACGGCGACGGCATCGGGCGCCCGGCGGAACTCGGCGAGGCGCTCGGCAGGTTCAGCCGCGAGGTGTCGGCTGCCGGTCCCGAGAAGGCGGGCGACCGGCTGGATGCCGCCGGTCTCGATGCCTCCGCGCAGGGCAACCTCCTCGCCTACCTCGCCGAGCAGCGCGAGGCGACCGGCACCCTGCCGACCGATCGTCAGCTCACGGTCGAGAGGGGTCGCGACGAAGTCGGCGACTGGCGCGTGATCCTGCATTCTCCGTACGGCATGCCGGTGCACGCTCCGTGGGCGCTCGCTGTGAACGCGCGGATCCGGGAGCGTCTCGGGGTCGAGGGGTCGGCCGTGGCCAGCGACGACGGCATCATCGCGCGGATCCCCGACGCCACGGCCGAGCCGCCGGGGGCGGACCTGTTCGTGTTCGATCCGGCCGAGCTCGAGCAGCTGGTCACCGACGAGGTGGGCGGTTCCGCGCTGTTCGCCTCGCGGTTCCGCGAGTGCGCGGCGCGCGCGCTGCTGATGCCCCGGCGCACCCCGGGGCGACGCACCCCGCTGTGGCAGCAGCGGCAGCGCTCGGCGCAGCTGCTGGAGGTGGCGCGCCGCTACCCGACGTTCCCGATCATCCTGGAGACGCTGCGCGAGGTGCTGCAGGACGTCTACGACGTGCCCGCCCTGTTGCGGCTCATGCGCGGGATCGGCGAACGGCGCATCCGTCTGATCGAGACCGAGCCCGCACAGCCCTCGCCGTTCGCCCGCGACCTGCTGTTCGGGTATGTCGGCGCGTTCATGTACGAGGGCGACTCCCCCCTGGCCGAGCGGCGGGCGGCCGCGCTCTCGGTCGATCCCGCTCTGCTCAGCGAGCTGCTCGGCAAGGTGGAGATGCGCGAGCTCCTCGACCCCGACGTGATCGCGCAGTTCGAACGCGAGGCGCAGCGGCTCGCGCCCGATCGCCGGGTGCGCGGCGTCGAGGGCGCCGCCGATCTGCTGCGCCTGCTCGGACCGCTGGATGCCGCAGAAGTCGCGGAGCGCCTGGAGCCCGCCGACGGCGAGGACGCATCCGCGGGGTCCCCCGCCGCGACGCATCTCGAGACGCTGGTCGCCGCGCGCCGGGCGATCCCGGTCACGATCGCGGGCGCGGCCCGCGTCGCGGCGATCGAAGACGCCGGGCGACTGCGCGATGCCCTCGGCGTCCCGCTGCCGGTCGGCATCCCGACCGCGTTCCTCGAGCCGGTCGCCGATCCGCTCGGCGACCTCGTCGCCCGTCACGCCCGCACGCACGGGCCGTTCCGGGCCGCGGCGATCGCCGAGCGCCTCGGCATCGGCGTGGCCGTGGCCCGGCTCACCCTGCAGCGGCTCGAGTCGCAGGGGCGCCTCGCGAGCGGGTTCTTCCTCCCCGCGGAGCTCGCCGCGCGCGCCGGCGAGTCCTCCGCCGACGAGACGGAATGGTGCGACGCGGAGGTGCTCCGGCGCCTGCGCATGCGATCGCTGGCGGCGATCCGCGGCAGCGTCGAACCGGTGCCGCCGCAGGCGTTCGCGCGGTTCCTGCCCACGTGGCAGCACGTGACGAGGCCGCTCGAAGGGGTCGACGGCGTCGCCGCGGTCATCGAGCAGCTCGCGGGGGTGCCGATCCCCGCGAGCGCCTGGGAGTCGCTCGTGCTGCCCGCGCGGGTCTCCGACTACGCGCCCGGGATGCTCGACGAGCTGACCTCGACCGGCGAGGTCGTCTGGTCGGGACACGGCGGCCTGCCGGGACGGGACGGGTGGATCGCCCTGCATCCGGCCGACGCGGTCGCCCTCACGCTGCGCGAGGCCGATGAGGCCGACGCCGTGCCCGCCGACACCCTCGACGCGCAGATCGTTACGGCGCTCGAGGGTGGCGGTGCCTACTTCGCCGCCCAGCTGCGCCAAGCCGTCGGCGCCGAGAACGAGCAGTCCGTCATCGACGCGCTCTGGCGGCTCACCTGGTCGGGCCGGGTCACCAACGACACGTTCGCGCCCGTGCGCACCCTCCTCGGCGGCGGCTCCCAGGCGCACCGCACCTCGCGGCGCGCGCCGCGGGCGCGGATGTACCGCGGCGCGGCCGTGCGGAGCGTCGCGGCCGCGGTCGCGGCGGCAGCCCCGGCGCGGCCGCCGTCGATCGGCGGGCGCTGGTCGCTGCTGCCGACGCCCGATCCCGACCCCGCGCTGCGCGCCACGGCCGCGGCCGGGCTGCTGCTCGACCGCTACGGGGTCGTCACCCGCGGCGCCGTGCAGGCCGAGGGGCACCCGGGCGGCTTCGCGCAGACCTACCGGGTGCTCTCCGGGTTCGAGGAGGCCGGGCACTGCCGACGCGGCTATGTCATCGAGAAGCTCGGCGCGGCCCAGTTCGCCGCCTCGGCCACGGTGGACCGGCTGCGGGAGTTCGCCGCGCTGGCCGACCCTCCTCCCCTGCGCGCGGTGACCCTCGCCGCCACCGATCCCGCGAACCCCTACGGCGCCGCCCTGCCGTGGCCGGCTCTCGAGGGCATCGGCCACCGCCCCGGGCGCAAGGCCGGGGGCCTGGTCGTGCTCGTCGACGGCGCCCTGGTGCTGTACCTGGAGCGCGGGGGCAAATCCGCACTCGCGTTCACCGGCGAGGAGGCGATGATCGCCGCGGCGACCCGGGATCTGGCGGCGACCGCCCGCACCCGCCGCCTCGACACCCTCACGATCGAACAGGTCAACGGCGCGTTCGTCCTCGGGACGGGCATCGGCCGCGCCCTGCGCGAGGCCGGCTTCGTCGAGTCGCCGCGCGGGCTCACGCTGCGCAAGTCCACCGCCGGCGACGCCCTCCGGGAGGCGGCCCGTGCCTGAGTCGCCCGGGAACGCCTCCGGGATCGCCCGTGCCTGAGGGCGACACCGTCTTCCGCACGGCGCGACGCCTGGATGCCGCGCTCTCGGGCTCCGAGGTGACCCGGTTCGAACTGCGGGTGCCCCAGGCGGCCACCGTCGATCTGCGCGGGCAGGTGGTGCGCGACGTGACAGCCCGCGGCAAGCATCTGCTGCATCGCATCGGCGAGCACACCCTGCGCAGCCACCTCAAGATGGAGGGGTCCTGGCACGTGTACCGGCCGGGAGAGCGCTGGCACGCGCCCGCGCACACGGCGCGCGCGGTCATCGTGGGCCGGCGCCCCGACGGCACCTCGTGCGAGACCGTCGGCTTCGACCTCGCCGATATCGCGGTCGTCCCGACCGCGCTCGAGGACGCACTCGTCGGCCATCTCGGGCCCGATCCCCTCGGCCCGGACTGGGACCCGGCCGAAGCCGCCCAGCGCCTGGGCTCCGACCATCGACCGATCCATGTCGCACTGCAGGACCAGCGCAACGTCGCCGGCTTCGGCAACGAGTACGCCAACGAGATCCTGTTCGTGCGCGGCATCCACCCCACCACGCCCGCCCACACGATCGACGCGGCGGGCGTCGTGGACCTCGGCGCCCGCATGATCCGCGCGAACCGCGATCGGGCCGACCGCACCTTCACCGGGGATTCCCGGCGCGGGCGGACCACGTGGGTGTACCGCCGCGAGGGCAGGCCCTGCCGCCGATGCGGAACGCTCATCCTGGGCGGCGCGCTCGGCGCCGACCCCACGCGGGAGCGCATCGTGTTCTGGTGTCCGCGGTGTCAGCCGGCCGCCCCGGGGTGACCGGGACAGACGATCTGTCCCGCCTCACCCGACGGATGCGGATCATGACGACATGCCGCCGAGGAAACGCGCGAGTTTCCGCGCCGTTACGGGGCGTCGGACGGAATGTCAGGTCGGGAGCCCGCACGGCCCGGATCGTCCGGTTCGGCCCCCGCGACGTTGCATCATCTGGTACCCGATGTATTGAATGTCGCAACAGATTCCACGGCCGCGCACAGGTGCGCGGCACCACCAGGAGGGCCCCGCGAACGTGACCACGGCGACCGAGACAGGCACGATGGCGGGCACCGCCACGCTCGAGGGGCGCGGGGCCGTGCGCCTCGAAGGCGTCACCAAGAACTACGGCGAGGCGGTCGCGGTCGACGATCTGTCGCTGTCGATCGAGCCGGGCGAGTTCATCTCGTTCCTCGGCCCGTCCGGCTGCGGCAAGACGACGACGCTGCGCATGATCGCAGGCTTCGAGCATCCCGATGCTGGCCAGATCAGCATCTCGGGCACCTCGGTGCTGAACGTCCCCCCGTACCGCCGGGACGTGAACACGGTCTTCCAGGCGTATGCGCTGTTCCCGCACCTCTCGGTCGCCGAGAACGTCGCGTACGGGCTGCAGCAGCGCCGCACACCCAAGTCCGAGGTGCGCGAGCGCGTCTCGCAGGCCCTCGACATGGTGCAGATGCGCTCGTTCGGAGATCGCAAGCCGACGCAGCTCTCCGGCGGCCAGCAGCAGCGCGTGGCGCTGGCCCGCGCCCTTGTGAACCGTCCCGCGGTGCTGCTGCTCGACGAGCCGCTGGGCGCCCTCGACCGCCAGCTGCGCGAGGAGATGCAGCTGGAGCTCAAGCTCCTGCAGTCGCGTCTGGGCATCACCTTCGTCTTCGTCACGCACGACCAGGGCGAGGCACTGTCGATGAGCGACCGCATCGCGATCATGCGCGCCGGCCGCATCGAGCAGCTCGCCGACGCCGACACCGTGTATGCGCGCCCCGCTTCGGCATATGTCGCGGCCTTCGTCGGACAGCAGAACTTCTTCCACGGCGCCGCCACCGACGACGGCTCGGCCGTCGCCTCCCCCCACGCCCTGGTGCGCGCCGCCGAGCCCGCGCTCGCCGGCGTGGCGCAGGGCGAGGCCGCCGTGCGACCGGAGTTCATCCGCATCGAGGCCGACGACCCTGCTGCCGAGAGCGCCGAGCCGAACACCGCCCGCGGCAGCCTCATCGGCGTCTCGCACCTCGGCGACACCATGCAGTACCTGGTGCGCCTCGGCGACGAGCAGAGCCTGATCGTGCGCCGCCCCACGCCCGACGCCCCCGCGCTGCGCGTGGGCGACACGGTGCGCTGCTCGTGGTCCGCCCACCACGTCCTCCTCTTCCCGTCGGACGACGCCGCCGTCCAGGGCGGGTACATCGCACCGCCCACTCACTGAACCGAACCCCGCCACCACCGGCTCCACCCGAAGGAGAACCCGATGACCGATCCCCGCAACGCCGTGCGCATCCTCGCCCCCGAAGGCACCGCACAGGCGATCGTGCGCGAAGTGTCGCGCCGCCGCTTCCTCAGCTTCGCCGCCCTCACCGGCGGCGCCGCCTTCCTCGCCGCGTGCGCCGGCCCCGGCAGCGGCACCTCGAGCGCCCCCCAGGCCACCGGAGGCGCGCTCGAGAACGGCGTCTCCGTCTACACGTGGGGCGACTACGACGCGCCCGAGGTGATGTCCTCGTTCACGTCCGAGCTCGGCCCCAAGATCACGATGGACTCGTACTCGTCGAACGAGGAGCTCATCGCCAAGCTCATCGCCGCCAAGGGCACCTCCGGCTACGACATCGTCGTCCCGACCGGCGTTTTCGTGCCCCAGATGATCGAGCACGGTCTGCTCGAGAAGTTCAACAAGGACCTCATCCCGAACATGTCGAACCTCGACGCGTTCTACCTCGGCCGCGCCTGGGACCCGGAGAACGACTACACCGTCGTGAAGGCATGGGGCACCACCGGCTACGTCTACGACAAGACCGTGATCACCCGCGAGCTCACCACGTGGGCCGACTTCTTCGACGCCGCCCAGAACGAGGCCAGCGGCAAGACGGCGATGTCGGACGACCCCGCCGGCATCATCGGCTCCTACTTCTGGGCCAACGACATGGACTGGAACACCGACGACGAGGCCGAGCTCGACGCGTGCGCCGACTTCCTGGTGAACGAGATCGCGCCCCACATCGCCGCCTTCGACTCCTACCCGGGCTCGAGCGCCATCCCGCAGGGGACCCACGTGCTCATGCAGGCGTGGAACGGCGACGCGCGCCTGGGCCTGCAGGAGTCCTCCGAGCCCGAGCGCTGGCAGTGGGTCTTCCCCGGCCCTCGCACCGAGCTGTGGATGGACAACTGGGCCATCGCCGCCGGCGCGCAGAACATCGAGGCCGCGCACGCCTTCATCAACTGGTCGCTGAGCACCGAGAGCCTCGCGGCGAACCTCGACTACATCGGCTACAACGTGGGCGGCAAGGACATGGAGCCGGCAGCGATCGAGGCCGGCCTCGACTACGTCGACATGATCTTCTTCACCCCCGAGCAGCTCGAGACGATGAACGAGCAGGAGCTCAACGACACGCAGCAGCGCCGTGTGGAGATCTGGTCCGAGATGAAGGCCGCCGCTGGTGCCTAAGCGCTCCGCGGGAGCCGCGCTCGCCATTCCGGCGTGGGCGTGGCTCTCGCTGTTCTTCGTCGCCCCCGTGCTGATGGTGGTGTGGTTCAGCTTCGGCTACAAGCCCGGCATCTTCGGCACGCACGCGAACGACATCCTCTCGTTCGACCGGTACGCCGAGGCGCTCTCGCCCACGTTCTTCACGACGTTCCAGAACACCCTGTGGGTGGGCCTGGCCGGAACGGTGCTGTGCTTCCTGGTGGGAGCGCCGGTGGCGTACTGGATGGCGTTCAAGGTCCGGCCCGAGCGCCGCGGCATCCTCATCGCCCTCGTGCTCATCCCGTTCTGGACGAACTTCCTCGTGCGCACCATCGGCTGGCAGATCATCCTGTCGCCCGAGGGCGCGGTGTCCCAGTTCCTGAGCCCGGTGCTGGGCGGGCCGATCGACCTGCTCTACACCCGCGAGGCGGTGCTTCTGGGCGTGGTGTACAACTACCTCCCGCTCATGGTGCTGCCCCTGTTCGTCGCGTTCGACCGCGTGGGGCCCGCTCTGCGCGAGGCGTCGAAGGACCTCGGCGCGGGCAAGATCGTCACCTTCTTCCGGGTGACCCTGCCCCTGTCGCAGCCGGGCATCATCGCGGGCGTGCTGCTGGTGTTCATCCCCCTGATGGGCGACTACATCACCGCGACGGTCCTCGGCGGGGCAAAGGGCAACATGGTCGGCCAGCTGGTCGCCGCGCAGTTCCAGACGGCGCAGAACTGGGCGCTGGGCTCGGCGATGGCGGTCGTGCTCATGCTCACCATCACGCTCACGATCGGAGTGGCGGCCCTGGTCATCTGGCTGATCGCGCTGCCGTTCCGCACGCGCAACCGCCTGGTCCTCGGCCCCGTGGCCGATGCCGAGGCACCCGCGCAGACCGCATCGACCCAGGCCCCGCGGAGGTGGCATCGTGACCATCACGAAGACCGAGGCGATCGCCCGCATCGAGGAGATCGACACCGGCACCAAGGTCCGCCGCGCGCGGTCCCCCAAGTCGTGGTCGGACATCGCCCTCAACGTGTGGGGCGTGCTGGTCCTGCTGTTCCTGTTCGCGCCGATCATCGTGATCGTCATCTACTCGTTCAACAGCGGCCGCCTGCTGATCGCGTGGGACGGTTTCGGGTTCGACGCCTTCGCGACGATCCTCGAGAAGCCGGCGATCCAGAACGCTGTGCGCGTGTCGCTGATCACCGCCTTCTTCGCGGCGATCATCGCCACGGCTCTCGGCACCCTCGCGGGCATCGCCATGGCACGCCACCCCGGCAAGTGGACGTGGTGGTTCCTGGGTCTGCTCCTGTTCGTGTCGGTGACGCCCGAGATCGTCGACGCCGTGGCGCTGCTGCCGTGGATGGTGTTCCTCGGCCAGGACGCGGGGCTGACGATGTTCAACGACGGCCTCGTGCGCCTCTCCGTCGGCTCGTCGCTGTTCGCGACCGCCGTGGTGTCGTACATCGTCCGCGCGCGCCTGATCGGCCAGGACGCGAACCTCGAAGAGGCTTCCGGCGACCTGTACGCGAACCCGATCGCGACCTTCCTGAAGGTCACGCTTCCGCTCGCGCTGCCGGCGGTGCTGGCCGGCTTCCTGCTCGCGTTCACCCTGAGCCTCGACAACACGGTCATCGCCGCGTTCGTGCAGGTGTCGGGCACCACGCCGTGGCCGGTGTACGTCCTCAGCGCCGTGCGTTCGGGCATGCGGCCCGAGATCGCCGCCGTGTCGACCGTGATGCTGCTGCTCACGCTCGTCGCGCTCGCGCTGGTCGCCCTGGTGCTCAAGCGCGCCGGCGACTCGGCGACCGAGATCGCGCGCACCATGACGGGCGGCTGAGCCGGCACCATGGCACACGCTGATCTCGTCTTCGCGGGCGGGCCGGTGTTCACCGCGAACACCGTCCGCTCGCGCGCGACCGCCGTCGCCGTCCGCGGCGGCCGCATCGTGGCCGTCGGAGGCGACGACGTGCGCGAGCTCGTCGGCCCCCGCACGGAGGTCGTCGACCTGCGCGGCCGGATGCTCGTGCCCGGATTCCAGGACGCCCACGTGCACCCGGTGTGGGGCGGGCTCGACATGCTGCGCTGCGACCTGTCGGCCCTCTCGAGCGCCGCGGAGTATCTCGACGAGATCGGCCGTTACGCGGCATCCCACCCGGATGACGCCTGGGTGCTCGGCGGCGGGTGGCAGATGTCGGCGTTCCCCGGCGGGACCCCCACCGCCGCGGCGCTCGACACCGTCGTCGCCGACCGGCCCGCGTTCCTCCCGAACCGGGACGGCCACGGGGCGTGGGTCAACTCCGCCGCGCTGCGGCTGGCGGGAATCGACCGCGACACCCCCGACCCCGCCGACGGCCGCATCGAGCGCGATGCGGCCGGCAACCCGTCCGGCACCCTGCACGAAGGTGCGATGGGCCTCGTGAACCGGCTGCTGCCCGAGGAGCCGCTCGACCGGCTCACCGAGGCGCTGCTGGTCGGCCAGCGCTACCTGCACTCGTTCGGCATCACGGCCTGGCAGGACGCGATCGTCGGGGCGTACGGGGATGCCGGCGACCCCGGTCCCGCGTACCTCAAGGCCGCCGCCGACGGCACCCTCACGGCGCGCGTGGTCGGCGCGCTGTGGTGGGACCGCACCCAGGGCCTCGAGCAGATCCCCGCGCTGCTCGAGCGGCGCGACCGGTACCGCGGCGGGCGGTTCGCGGCGACGAGCATCAAGGTGATGCAGGACGGTGTGGCCGAGAACTTCACCGCGTCGATGCTCGAGCCCTACGGCGACGGCCACGGGCACTTCACCGACAACTCCGGCATCTCCTTCGTCGCGCCCGAGATCCTGAACGAGGCCGTGCCGCTGCTGGACGAGGCCGGCTTCCAGGTGCACTTCCACGCGATCGGCGACCGTGCGGTGCGCGAATGCCTGGATGCCGTCGAGCGCGCGATCGCCCGCAACGGCGGGCGCCGCGACAACCGCCACCACATCGCGCACATCCAGGTCGTGCACCCCGACGACGTCCCCCGCTTCCGGCAGCTCGGCGTGGCCGCCAACATGCAGTCCTACTGGGCGACGCTCGAGCCCCAGATGGTGGAGCTGACCCTCCCGTTCCTGGGCGCCCCGCGCAGCGCGTGGCAGTACCCGTTCGGCGACCTGCTGCGCGCGGGCGCCGTGCTCGCGGCCGGTTCGGACTGGTCGGTCTCTACGCCCGACCCCCTGGCGGCGATCCACACCGCGGTGAACCGCACCGCCGCGCCCGGGCATGAGGAGGGCGAGTACGACCCCTTCCTGCCCGAGCAGGCGATCGATCTGGCGACCTCGCTCACGGCCTACACCGCCGGCTCCGCGTGGGTGAACCACCTCGACGAGGTCACCGGAACGGTCGAGGTCGGCAAGTTCGCCGACCTCGCCGTGCTCGACCGCGATCCGTTCGCGGGCCCCGCCGACCAGATCGGCGCGACCCGTGTGCTGCAGACCTTCGTCGAGGGCGAGCGGGTCTTCGCCGCCGACGACTCCTGAGCCGCGGCATCCATCCGGCCCTGGCCGCCCCGGCACCCTGCCAGCCCCGGCACCCTGCAAGCCCGGCCCCGGTCCCGCCCCTGCCACCTCACCCCCCTCCGCCCTCGCGCCCCCTTGCCGAGATCAGGTGATCTGCCCGAGGCAGGACGATCCCCAGCCGATCCGTCCTGTTTCCGGCGGATCACCTGATCTCGGCCACCGCGAGGCACCAGGATCAAGCCACACCCCCATCCACAAAGGAAGTGATAGCCGTGGGCACCACGGTTTTCGAACGTCTCCGTCCGGCATCCACCACCATCGCGCACAGCCTCACCGACGCCCGCCACGGCGTGTTCTGGCTCGACGACCTCCCCGCCGACCTCACCCCCGACCGTCCCGCCCTCTCCGGGGAGCAGACCGCCGACCTCGTCGTCGTCGGCGCCGGCTACACCGGGCTGTGGACGGCGATGCTGGCGCTGCGCCGCGACCCCGGTCTGCGCGTGGCGATCGTCGAAGCGGCCACCGTCGGCTGGGCGGCCTCGGGCCGCAACGGCGGCTTCTGCGAGGCGAGCATCACCCACGGCTACGACAACGGCCTCAGCCGCTGGCCCGACGAGATCGACACGCTCGAGCGACTCGGCATGGAGAACCTCGACGCGTTCGAGGCCGACCTTGCCGAGTGGGGCGTCGACGCCCAGTTCGAGCGCGTCGGCGAGCTGGATGTCGCGGTCGAGCCGCACCAGCTGGAATGGCTGCGCGAGGAGATGGAGCACGCCGGCCCCGACAGCGTCTTCCTCGACGAGGCCGAGGTGCAGGCATCCATCGCATCTCCCACGTATCTCGGCGCCGTGTGGCACCGACGCAACAACGCGATCCTGCATCCGGCGCGACTGGCCGCGGGGCTCGCGCGGGCCGCGGAGGAGCGCGGCGCGACGGTCTACGAGCACTCCCGGGTCACGGGGCTCGACACCTCCGGGGCGCAGGTGCGCGTCACGACCGCGGAGGGTGCGCTGATCGCCGATCGCGTGGTGCTGGCGACCAACGTGTTCCCGTCGCTGCTCAAGCGCAACCGCCTCATGACGGTGCCGGTGTACGACTACGTGCTCATGACCGAGCCGCTGACTGCGGAGCAATGGGATGCCGTCGGCTGGCGCGACCGCCAGGGCATCGGCGACATGGCCAACCAGTTCCATTACTACCGGCCCACGCAGGATGGTCGCATCCTCTTCGGCGGGTACGACGCGGTCTACCACTACGGGCGCCGGGTGCGCGCGCAGTACGAGGATCGCCCGGAGTCGTGGGAGAAGCTCGCGAGCCATTTCTTCACGACGTTCCCGCAGCTGGAGGGGCTGACCTTCACGCACCGCTGGGCCGGCGCGATCGACACGTCCACGCAGTTCTGCGCGTTCTTCGGCACGGCGCGCGGCGGCCGGGTCGCCTACGCGGCCGGATTCACGGGGCTCGGCGTGGGCGCCGCGCGCTTCGCGGGCGAGGTGATGCTCGACCTGCTCGCGGGCGAGAAGACCGAGCGCACCGAGCTCGAGATGGTGCGCAAGCGTCCGCTGCCGTTCCCGCCCGAGCCCGCCGCGGCGATCGGCATCAACGCCACGCGCTGGTCGCTGGATCGCGCCGACCACAACGGCGGCCGGCGCAACCTGCTCCTGAAGACGCTGGACGCCGTCGGACTGGGGTTCGACTCATGACCCTGGAGCCGGGCCGGGTGGTGGATGCCGCCACCCTGCGCATCCACCACGAACCGGTCGCCGGCGACCAGGTCGCCGAGAACGGGCCCACGACGGGCTTCGTCGCCATCGGCGAACTCGCCGGTGCCGAGGTGGGCGTGTGGGAGATGACCGAGGGCGCCATGCGCGACGTCGAGGCGGAGGAGCTGTTCGTCGTGATCGCCGGCGACGCCACCGTGGAATTCACGCAGCCGGCGCTGCCGGCGATCGAGCTGTCGGCCGGATCGGTCGTGCGCCTGGCGGCAGGCATGCGCACGGTCTGGACCGTGCGCGAAACCCTGCGGAAGGTCTACATCGCGCCCTGAGTGGGCTCGATCTCGCAGTCGAGGGCCAGCGACGCGTACGCGCGCACGGCTCGTCGGCACGCCTCCCGATCGAGGGCGTACCCGAAGAGCGGGTAATAGTCGAAGGAGTCCTCGAGGGCCACGATGTTGCCGGCGATCTCCGCCGGATCGCGCGTGGGCCGGAAAGCACCGAGGCCCGTGCCGAGCTCGATGGTCGTGCGGTAGAGCATGACCTGCCGCTCGACGATCGAGCGCATGAGGGGCCGGTAATGCGGCTTCTCGCGCATGAGCGAGATGGATTCGTAGACGATGCGCAGTTCGTCGGTGATCTCGTCGGGGATGCCGAGGTCGATCAGGATCCGCATGCGATCGACCGGGTCGGCGGCGACCTGCGAGGCGCGCAGTCGGCTCTCGGAGAACTCCTCCAGCACGGCCTCGACGCTGGAGTAGATGAGTTCGTCGAAGGTCGGGAAGTAGTAGATGACGCTGCCGGCGCTCACGTCGGCTTCGGCGGCGACGGCGCGGACGTTGGTCTGCGCGAGGCCGCGCTCGGCCGCCACCCGCCGCGCGGCGGCGATGAGCGCCGCCTTGCGCTGCGGGTGGCGGGACGACGGGCTCACGGCTGCGACGGCTCCTCTTCGATGATCGGGATCGACTGCGTGAGACCCTCGTAGGTCTTGGGCGCACGCCGGCGCAGCACGAATCCCACCACGATACCGGCCACGAACAGCACGGGCGTGGGCAGCAGGAGCAGCCAGTTGATCGGCCCGGTGAAGCCGGAGACGATCTCGAAGTTCGCCGTCACGAGGCAGAACGCCACGATGAGTCCGAGCGCGCCGAACGCGGGGGCGACGATGACCCGCCACACGCTGTGCCCTCGGCGGTCCTTCGCGAAGAACGCGACGGCCGAGATGGCGGCGACGGCCTGCGCGAAGATGACACCCGCCACGCCCACGGCGTAGGTCCAGATCGCCAGCTGCAGGTACGGATCGGCGCCCAGCACGGCGGCGACCACGACGGCGAGGGCCGCGAGCGCGGCCATGGCGAAGCTCGCGACGTACGGCGAACCGGTCGCCTGACCGGTGCGGGCGAGCGCCCGCGGCAGCAGACCCTCGCGGCCGAGCGAGAAGAGGTAGCGGCTCGTGGCGTTGTGGAACGCGAGCACGCAGGCGAAGAAGCTCGTCACGATGAGGACCTGCATCGCCACTCCGGCCCATGCGCCGAGGTACTGGTCGCCGGCGATGAACACCATCTCGGTGAAGTCGTCGGACTGCGCGAGCGCGAGGACGCCGTCGATGCCGAAGGCGTAGGTGAGGATCCAGAACGTGAACGCGTAGAACACGCCGAGGAACGCGACAGCGATGTAGGTGGCGCGCGGCACCGTCTTCTCCGGGCGATGAGCCTCCTCCGCGTAGATCGCGGTGCCCTCGAATCCGAGGAAGGCGCCGAAGGCGATCACGATGAGGGCGGCCACGCCCGGGGCGCCGAACACGGCGGCCGGAGAGAACGGGAGGGCGCTGGCGGGCTCCGGGCCACCGGTGATGAGGATCGCGACCGTGAGGATGAGGAGGATGAGCACCTCGGCGCCCAGCAGCACGGCCAGCACCTTGGCTCCGACGTCGATCTTGCGGGCGCCGAGCAGCGCGACCACCCCGACCGAGGCGAGCGCCCACACCCACCACGGCACGTCGAGGCCGAGCAGGTTGACGGCGGTGAGCTGCGCGAAGAAGCCGATGAAGCCGTAGAAGGCGATCGCGAGCACGGCGTAGGCGAGCACCGTCACGAAGGCGATGCCGATGCCCGCGGGCTTGCCGAGGCCCTTGCCGACGTACGCGTAGAACGCGCCGGCGTTGCGCACGTGCGTCGACATGGCCGTGAACCCGAGTGCGAAGAGGATGAGCACCACGGCGGCGAAGATCATCGCTCCGGGGGCGCCGATGCCGCCGAGGCGGAAGGCGGCCGGCGCTGCGCTGACGACGACGGTGAGCGGCGCGGCCGCGGAGACGACGAAGAAGACGATGTCCCACACCCTGAGGCGTCCCGACGCGAGCGTCGTCCCTGTCGTGGTGGCGTCGAGCACGCCCTTGGTCGACGTTGTCATGTGTCCTCCCGGATCGCTGAGCGTTTCTGAACAGTCATTCAAAGTGCATCTGTCCCTGTTCGTCAAGAGGTGTTATGTTGCCAACACCCAAATCGTGACACTTGTTCAAAGAAGAGGAGTACGCCGTGAGCGAGACCCGCCCCCGCGCCCGCGATCTCGGGATTCCGCTCGACGGCACCCCCGGCCCCCACAACGCCCTCACCGACGTTCCCGGGGTGGAGATCGGGTACACGACGCTCATCGACGGCGAGCCGGGAGCGGAGCGCGTCGCCCGCACCGGCGTCACGGCGATCCTCCCCCGCGGTCGCGCCGGGGCCGGCATCCCGTGTGCCGCAGGCACGTCCTCCTTCAACGGCAACGGCGAGATGACCGGGCGCGCGTGGATCGACGAGGCCGGCTCCTTCTCGACCCCCATCGCGATCACGAACTCCCACGCCGTCGGCGCCGTGCACCGCGGGGTCGACCAGTGGATGGACCGCCACCACCCCGAGATCTCCGCTCAGTGGATGCTGCCCGTGGTCGCCGAGACGTGGGACGGGTACCTCAACCAGATCAACGGAGACCACGTCACGAGCGGCCACGCGATCGCCGCGCTGGATGCCGCCCGTTCCGGGCCTGTCGCCGAGGGCAACGTCGGCGGGGGCACCGGCATGAACTGCTACAGCTTCAAGGGCGGCTCGGGCACCTCCTCCCGCGTCGTGCCCTACGGCGATTCGAGCTATGTCGTCGGCGCATTCGTGCAGGCGAACTTCGGGTCGCGCGAGGAGCTGTCGGTGGCGGGGAGGCGACTCGGCCCCGATTCGGCCGCGCCCGCGCCGATCGAGGACATCGCGTGGTTCCTCCGCGACGGGGAGCGCGCGCGCTCCGTGCCGGGCGCCGGAAGCGTGATCGTCGTCATCGGCACCGATGCTCCGCTGCTGCCCGGGCAGTGCGCGGCGCTGGCCCGCCGGGTTCCGCTGGGCCTGGCCCGCACCGGCACGACCGGCAGCCACTTCTCCGGCGACATCTTCCTCGCCTTCTCGACGGCGAACACCGGCGCGCTGGTCTCGCGCATGGATGAGGCCCGCGAGCTGGACTCCCTCTCGTTCGTGCCGTGGGGCCGCATCGACCCGTTCTACACGGCCACCGTGCAGGCGGTCGAAGAAGCGGTCCTCAACGCGCTCGTCGCCGCCGAGGACATGGCGGGACGTGAGGATCACGTCAGCTACGCGCTCCCCCACGACGAAGTGCGCGCCGCGTTCCGCACCGCCGTACCGGCCGGCGCCGCTGCGCTCGCCGACTCAGCGGCCTGAGGCGCGCCGCACGAGCAGCGCGATGTGCAGTGCGGTCTGCGTCTCGCCGTCGTCGAGGTCGACGCCCAGCAGTTCCTCGATGAGGGCGATGCGCTGGTAGAACACCGACCGGGACAGATGCGAGGCGGATGCCGCGGCCGTGCGGTTTCCGGGATGGGCGAGCATCGCCTCCAGCACGTCGAGCAGGTCGCCCGAGCGCTGGAGGTCGTGCACGATGAGCGGCGCCAGCATGCGTTCGCCGTGCTCGAGCACGCGATGGTCATCGCGCAGCGCGGTGACGAGCTGAACGAGCGGGCGCGCTTCCACACGGCGCAGGTGCGGCCCGCGTCCGCCGCGGCGGCCGCGGCCGCGCGCCAGGTCGACGGCCTCGTGCAGCGACAGCAGCGCCGCGTCGACGTCGTCGGCTGCGCGGCCCACCGACAGCGTCACGCGGTCGGGGTCGGTGGAGCCATCGAGCACCGCACGCGCGAAGGCGCGGGCCGCGTCGTCGTCGAACGTCGCTCGGGCAGGGAGTGAGAGCAGGATCGTGGCCGCGGGTGCGGTGACGCCTTCGGGGGCCGATCCCACCAGCACGCGGCCCTGCAGGGCGCGTGCCGCCGCCTCGACCACGTCGGCCGGCGCTGCGGCCCCGGTGAGCACGAGTCCGTGGAGGGTCGCGTTGTGCAACGGGATGCCGGCGGCTTCCAGCCGTGCGGCGGCGCCGGCGATTCCGGCGAATCGCCCGCTCAGCAGCCCGTCGACGAGGCGTCGCCTGCCGATCCGGCCCCATTCATCGGCGTCGCCGTCGGCCAGCCGCCCGACGGCGAGGGCGATGGCAGCCTGCTCGAGCACGGCGGTGCGGCCGGCGGGGTGGGCGGGCCCGGGCAGGGCGATGAGGTTCCCCCAGCGGATGCCGCGCGCCTCGACCGGAACGATGCGCCAGTCCTCGGCGGTGGGCGCCACCCCGCGCTCGTGACGCTGCTGCGCGCGGCGATGGGCCGAGCGCGAGCGGAGCTCCCATTCGTGGAAGAGCTCCTCGTCGAGCGCGAGCGGGACCTCGGCAGCGACCACCTCGTGGGCGAGGTTCTCCAGGATCACCGGCGCCGCGAGGGTCTGCGCCAGCTGGTGCACGATGAAGTCCGCCGGTGCGCCGCGCAGGGCGAGCGCGGTGAACCGCTCACGCACTTCGTCGCGAGCGCGCAGAGCGTCGGTCTGACCGGCGATGATGTGGCGATGGACCGCCTCGGTGAGGGCGACGAACTTCACCTCGCGGTGCAGCACGATCAGGGCCAGCCCGAACTCGACGGCGGCGTCGTGGACGACCGCGGGCACGTAGCGGTAATGGGTCCCGAGTTCGAGCACGAGCCCGGCAAGACCTGCGTCGACCAGCTCCGCGATGAAGCGGCGAAGCTCTGCGGGTTCGGCGGGCCACGCCGATCCCGTCGAGAGCAGGAGCTCCCCTCCGTCGAGCAGGCGCGCGACGCCCGCACTGTCGGAGACGTGCAGCCAGCGCACGCGTGTCTCGAGCGCGCCGTCACCGACCAGCACCTCGGGCACACCCTCCACGACCTGGTCCAGCGCGATGACCTCGCGCACGGTCGGGAGCGTCTCGTGCGTCGCACGACCGATCAGACGATTCGTCCGTTTTGCGTCATCTTCGCGACGTTCGGGCACCACGTCGCCTTTCTCTTCCTTGCGAAACTGGGACTCACACAGCCTACGTGATTCCCACACGATCTGTCCGAGACCGAAAGGACGCTCCATGAGCACTGCCGAGGCCACCGCCATCGCCGCCACCGATTCGCCTGTCCACGGGGAGGTGCGGGTGATTTCGCATTGGGTGGATGGTGCGGAGGTCCCTTCCTCGAGCGGGCGGACGGCGCCGGTGTTCAACCCGGCGACCGGTGCCGTTCAGGCACACGTCGCCCTCGCCGATCAGGCCGAGATCGATGCGGCGCTCGCATCGGCCGAGCGCGGGTTCGCGGTGTGGAGCTCCTGGTCGATCGCGAAGCGGCAGGGTGTGCTGTTCGCGTTCCGTGAGCTGCTGAACGCGCGCAAGGGCGAGCTCGCTCAGATCATCACCGCGGAGCACGGCAAGGTGCTGTCGGACGCGATGGGGGAGATCGCCCGCGGGCAGGAGGTCGTGGAGCTCGCGACCGGGTTCCCGCACCTGATCAAGGGCGCCTATTCGGAGAACGCGTCCACCGGTGTGGACGTGTACTCGATCAAGCAGCCCCTCGGCGTGGTCGGGATCATCTCCCCGTTCAACTTCCCCGCGATGGTGCCGATGTGGTTCTTCCCGATCGCGATGGCAGCCGGCAACGCGGTGGTCCTCAAGCCCAGTGAGAAGGACCCGTCGGCGGCGCTGTGGCTCGCGGCCCTGTGGAAGGAAGCCGGGCTCCCCGATGGGGTGTTCACGGTGCTCCAGGGCGACAAGCTCGCCGTCGACGGGCTGCTCACCTCGCCGGTCGTGCAGTCGATCTCGTTCGTCGGGTCGACCCCGATCGCGCAGTACATCTACGAGACCGCCAGCAAGCACGGCAAGCGCGTGCAGGCCCTCGGCGGTGCGAAGAACCACATGCTCGTGCTCCCCGACGCCGACCTCGACCTCGTCGCCGACCAGGCCGTCAACGCCGGCTACGGCGCCGCCGGCGAACGCTGCATGGCCATCTCGGTCGTGCTCGCCGTCGAACCGGTCGCGGACGAGCTGATCGCGAAGATCTCCGAGCGGATCGGCAAGCTCCGCATCGGCAATGGTGCCGGGGTGGACGGTGTAGAGCCCGACATGGGTCCGCTGATCACCGACGTCCACCGCGACAAGGTCGCCTCCTACGTCGACATCGCCGAGCAGGACGGGGCGACCGTCGTCGTCGACGGCCGCGGGTACACCGTCGACGGGCACGAGGACGGATTCTTCTTCGGCCCCACCCTGCTGGACCGGGTCCCCACCACCAGCCGCGCCTACACCGAGGAGATCTTCGGGCCGGTGCTGTCGGTCGTCCGCGTGGAGTCCTACGACGAGGGCCTCGACCTCATCAACTCCGGCCAGTTCGGCAACGGCACCGCGATCTTCACCAACGACGGTGGCGCTGCCCGCCGGTTCCAGAACGAGGTCCAGGTCGGCATGATCGGCATCAACGTGCCCATCCCCGTCCCCGTCGCGTACCACTCCTTCGGCGGCTGGAAGCAGTCCCTGTTCGGCGACGCGAAGGCCTACGGCGTGCACGGCTTCGACTTCTTCACCCGCGAGAAGGCCATCACCGCCCGCTGGCTCGACCCCGCCACCCACGGCGGCATCAACCTCGGCTTCCCCCAGAACCACTGATCCCCGCGGAGACCTCGACATGACCGACACACTCCTCACCGGCATCGCGCCCGACCTCGACGCCGACGCGCGGGTGCGCGCCGACGACCGTGGACACGTGTTCCACTCCTGGAGCGCGCAGGCCCTCATCGATCCGCTCCCCGTCGCCGGCGGCGACGGCGCGACCTTCTGGGACTATCAGGGACAGAGCTACCTCGACTTCTCGTCGCAGCTGGTCAACCTGAACCTCGGCCACCAGCATCCCGATCTGGTGCGCGCCATCCAGGATCAGGCCGGTCGCCTGGCGACGATCCAGCCCTCGATGGCCAACGACGCGCGCGGCGACCTCGCCCGCCGCATCGCGGGCGTGGCCGGTGACGGGTTCCAGAAGGTCTTCTTCACCAACGGCGGCGCCGACGCCAACGAGAACGCCGTGCGCATGGCGCGCCTGGTGACCGGTCGCCGCAAGGTGCTGTCGGCATACCGCAGCTACCACGGCAACACCACCACGGCGATCTCGCTCACCGGCGACCCGCGCCGCTGGCCGAACGAGCCGGCCGACGGCTCGGTCGCGCACTTCTTCGGACCGTACCCGTACCGCTCGGCGTTCCACGCGACCACGCCCGAGGAGGAGACCGAGCGCGCCCTCGCCCACCTCGAGCAGACCATCGTGCTCGAGGGCGCGTCGACGATCGCGGCGATCATCCTCGAGACGATCGTGGGCACCAACGGTGTGCTCATCCCCCCGCCCGGCTACCTCGCCGGGGTGCGGGAGCTGTGCGACCGCTACGGCATCGTCTACATCGCCGACGAGGTGATGGTCGGCTTCGGCCGCGTCGGGGAGTGGTTCGCGTTCCAGGCCTTCGACGTGCAGCCCGACCTCATCACCTTCGCCAAGGGCGTGAACTCGGGGTACGTGCCGCTGGGCGGCGTGGTCATCTCCGACCGGATCGCGGCCCACTTCGACACCGTCGCCTTCCCCGGCGGGCTGACGTACTCGGGCCATCCGCTCGCGTGCGCCGCGGGCGTGGCGACGTTCGAGGTGTTCGAGCGCGACGGCATCCTCGAGCGGGTGCGCGACCTCGGCGACCGCGTCGTCGCCCCCAAGCTCGCCGAGATCGCGCAGCGGCACCCGTCCGTCGGCGACGTGCGGGGCATGGGGCTGTTCTGGGCGATCGAGCTGGTCAAGGACCGCGAGACGCGCGAGGCGCTCGTCCCCTTCAACGCGAGCGGAGCGGATGCCGCCCCCGTCGCGGCGGTCGCCGCGGCGTGCAAGCGCGACGGACTGTGGCCGTTCACGCACTTCAACCGCGTGCATGTCGCGCCGCCGCTCGTGATCTCGGAGGACGACCTCGTGCGCGGCCTCGACGTCATCGATCGCGCCCTCTCGATCGCCGACTCCCACCTCTGACGCCCGCGCCGCATCATTCCCGCATCGAATGTGCCGATGCGGGAATGATCGGGCGGGCTTCACCGTTGTTCCTGTACTCAGCGGGTTCCGCGTGCCGCCGGAGGGCGTGCTGCAGGAGGGGACAGTGGGCAAGAACTACATCGACATCGAGAACGACCAGGGTGAGACGCTGCGCTACCGCAAGCACGCCAACGGTCGCGGACTGATCGCGCACGGCGCCAAGGTGCACCCGACGGCGCTGGTCGAAGCTGGAGCGTATGTCGAACCGGGCGTTCAGATCGCCGCCGGCGCCCATGTGGGTCGCGGCGTCTGGGTCGAGGCGGATGCCATGATCGGCCCCGACGCCGAGATCGCGCCGCACGCGCACATCGGGCCGGGAGCCGCCATCGGCGCCCGCGCCAAGATCGGGGTGCGCACGCAGGTGGGCACCGGCGCACGCGTCGCGGTCGGATCGCTGATCGGCGACGACGAGACGATCGCCGACAACGAGCGCGTCGCCACCGACAGGCGAGGGCTGCGCCTGGCGGCCTGATCGATCTGTGCGGCACGGCACGCCCGAGCATCCGGGATATCGTGCCGGTATGAAGCGAGTCGCGTCCGCCGTCGCCGTCGTGCTGGTCGCGATCGCGATCATCGTGGGCGTCATCTGGTATTCGCAGGTCTCCTCGACCGTCGGCGACACCGCCGTCAGCGGCGATGTCCCCTCGTTCGAGGTCACGCTGCCCTCCCCGCCCGCCGACGCGTTCGAGATGACGGTCATGAGCGTGCACGACGGCGACACGCTGCGGGCCGTCGTGGCCACACCCAACGACATCGTCACCACGACCGAATCGACGCGCATCCGTCTGCTCGGCATCGACACCCCGGAGATCTCGCCGGAGCTCGAGTGCTGGGGCGCGGAGGCGACCGACGCCCTCACCGCACTGGCGCCGCCGGGGTCGACCATCATCGTCGCGCCCGACCGCGACCCGTTCGACCAGTACGGCCGCAATCTGCTCTACCTCTGGACCGCCGAGGGCGAGTTCATCAACGCGCGCCTGGTCGCCGACGGCGCCGCGCGCGTGGAGATCTACTCCCCCAACGACCTCCACGAGGAGCTGCTGCGCGGCCTCGAGGCCGACGCGGCTGCGGCCGACCTCGGCCGCTGGGGCGCGTGCAGCTGAGCAGCCTGCGCCCGCTCGCGCCGATCAGGTCACGCGAACAGCATCAGCACGAACCCGATGAGCGGCAGCGTGCCCTGGATGAGGGCCGCGCGCACATACTTCACCCCGGTCGTCACCAGCACGAGGGCCGCGGCGACCATCGATCCGAGGGTGAACAGCACGAGCGTGCGCCCGGCGACGTCGGCGACGGTGCCGTCCGACCCCGCCCAGAACAGCACGACTCCGAGCACCGCTCCGATGGCGAGGAACAGGTTGTAGAAGCCCTGGTTGTAGGCCATCGGACGGGTGATCTCCGCGGCGGTCTGGTCGGCCACGCCGAACCGCTTCCAGATGCGCGGCCGCGTCCACTGCACGGATTCCATGACGAAGACGTACACGTGGAGGATCGCCGCGAGTACGGCGAAGACGGTGGCGAGAATCCCGACCATGTCCGCACCTTAGCGCTCCCGATAGCCTGGTGGGCATGGTGAAGGGCGGCGGTTCGCGATCCCGGTCGGGCGGGGCCAAGGGCAGGCCGTCACCGAAGCAGGCCGCGAAGCGCACGCCGGCGGCGCGCCGCGCGGCACGCCCCGCGCCCTCCCCCGCCGCGCCGCCGCCGCCCGCCGAGCTCTTCCGTCTCGGCGCGATCCCGGGCGCCACGCCCGGCAAGTGGATCGACGCCTGGCGTGAGCGCATGCCCCGCACCGAATTGGTGCTCGCGGCGCTGGCTGTCGCCGACCAGCGCCGCGCCCTCGTCGACGATGAGGTGGATGCCGCCCTCGTGCGCCTTCCGATCGACCGCGAAGATCTGCATGTGATCGCCCTCTACGAGGAGGTGCCGGTGGTCGTGGTGTCCGCCGAGTCGCACCTGTCCCTCGCCGAGGAGCTCGAGCTCGCCGACCTCGCCGGCGAGGTCGTGATCCGCCCGCGCGACGACGTGCTCGCCGTCGAGGTTCCCGGTGGCCTCCCGCCCCGGTTCGATCCGCCCGCCGATACGGCCGAGGCGATCGCGACGGTCGCCACCGGAGTGGGCATCGTCATCGTGCCCATGAGCCTGGCGCGCCTCCATCACCGCAAAGACGTCGTGCACCGGCCGCTGCGGGACGGCCCCGCCTCGTCGGTCGCGCTGGCGTGGGTCGCCGCGCGCACCACGACCGAGGTGGAGGCCTTCGTCGGCATCGTGCGCGGTCGCACCGCCCGCTCCTCGCGCGCCTGAGGGCCGCGGCCCGCGCGCGGACACGGGAAAACGGGGGATGTCGCCGACCTGGGTCTCTGCGACATCCCCCGTGGAACCGACCGCCGAGACCTGCACGCCCCAGACGTGCCCCCAGGGTCTCGCGCCCCCAGTGTCCTGGTCCCCGAACCCGGACTGCTTCCGGTCGTTCCACAGATCAGGAGCACGGCACGGGATGCCTGATACATCGAATCCGAGATCTTCTGAGATTTCTCGCCCGGAGGCCAGGTCGCACTCAGAAACCCGCGCCGTGGGGCTGGAACGGCGCGACGATGCCGGTGCTCTCGGTCGCCGCGGCCAGCGCCTCGGCCGGCTGCGCCCCGGCGGCGAGGCCCGCGTGCATCGCCCCGAGGAGTTCGCACGCGTCGTCATCGGCGACCACGACGGGCGCGGCGACCACGCAGCGGGTGCCCGCGTGCAGCCAGACCCGCGCCATGCCGATGGCCTCCTCGCCCCAGCGCACAGAGGAGCGCCCGACCTCGCACGCCGAGAGCACGACGACGTCGGGAACCTTCTCGACGAGATCGATGTCGTAGCCGAACAGCGTGCCGTCGGCGAGCTCGAGGCCGGAGAAGAGGGCGTTGTCGGCCGCGTGGCGGCCGTGTGCGCTCACGTGCAGCACGTCGACGTCGGAAGCGAGCCGCGTCGTCTCCCCGATCGTCGCGGGGTCGAGGGTGGCAGCCCTCTCCCACGCGGACGCGGCCACACGTGCCTCCTCGGCGGCGCGCGGCACCCGCGGACCGACGGCGAATCCGGCCGACGTCGCGGCGGGGGCGAGCCGGGGGAAGCTCACCCATCGTGACACCGAGGCCGCGAGTGTGAAGATGCGACCGCGCATGTCGGGGAGCATCGCCCACGGAATGCCCTGCAGCACCCCGGGGGTGGTGAGCACGAGCCGGCGATCTCCGGCGACGGCGAGCGCGGGGGCGAGGATCGCGCGCGAGAGGGCCTCGAGGCGCGTGCCGAGCGAGCGGCGCACCACCGCCGCCATCGGCCCGCTCTGCATCGCCGCCGCCATGTCGAGGTCGGCGCGCAAGCCGGGAAGCGGCGCGCGGATGCCGGCCCAGTCACCGAGGTCCACGAGCCGCGCGGAATGGGCGGTGACGACGAGCACCGAGAGCGCGTCACCCGAATACACGTAGGCGAGGATCGCGGTGTCGTCGTCGAGCGCGCCCTGTGCCTCGTCGAGCGTCGTGCGGTGCTGCACGGCTGCCGAGCGTGTGCCGGACCACTGGCGCTGGCGGGCCCGATTCTGCAGCTCGACCGCCCGCGGATTCGACAGCCATCCGTCCCCGTCGGCGCTGAGCACGCGGAGCTCGGTGAGCTCGGCGGCCAGCTCGGGGTCGGGCGGGGGTCGCAGGGGAACGACCTGCAGGTTGAGGTGCCGCGCCCGCTCGGACCACTCGAAGACGAGGTCGGCGCGGCGCGTGCGCATCGCCGCCTGCACGCCGACGGCGACGAGCGGGTGTCCCCGCCAGACCAGCGAGGTCTGCAGGTCGAGGCTGCCGAACTCGCGCTGCCATCGCAGCAGCGCTTCGAGGCCCTCCTCTGCGTGTCGGCGCGCCTCGGCGGTGCGCCCTCGGGCGACGGCGCGCGTCGCCCGCACCTCGTGCGCGAGGAGCTGGACCTCCATCGTGGCGCCGCGGGGGACGCGCCCGACCGCGCCGTCGGCGGGCGCCCGCCCCCTCCGCGCCTCCCACAGCGCCCGGGTCAGCCGCAGCGCCGCCGCTTCGCTCGCCAGGCCCTCGCCCTCGAGCGCGGCGGCGATCCTCTCCACCTCGGTGTGCGCGGGAACGCGTGCCGCGTCGGGCACGCGACCTTGGCGGGTCACCCCTCCCCCGGAGAGGTCCGCCCGCAGTCGCAGGGCCTCCGCGCGGGCGGCCCACCGGTCGTTCCGGGCTCCGCGGAACCGCCGCGCCGCCGATGCGGCCATGCGCCTCGCGCGCAGGGGGTCATGGCTGAGCAGCGATTGCGCGAGCGCGAACTCCGCTTCCGCGCGCTCTTTGGGCATGCGCGCGGCGGCCAGCGAGGTGGCAGCACTGGCCAGCAGCTCCTCGGCCTCGCGTACCAGGCCCGCATCTCTCAGCACCTCGGCCCGGTCGAGGTCGCTGATCGCCTCGCTGGCCCGGGAGGCAGCGGCGAGAGTGGGGCGGGCACGGGTCATCTCTGCGAGGGCCGCGACGATGTCGCCGCGGAGGAGGTCGATGTAGCCGAGGTTGTGCCGGGCCTCGGCGGCGTCGATGTCGAGGCCGCGCGCGGAGTAGATGTCCGCGGCCTCGCGCGTGTCATCCGCGGCGCGGGTGAAGTCGCGCCTTTCCATCCCGACGACGCCGCGGTTGAGGAGAAGGTGCGCACGCGCGGCCGAGTCCTCCAGCGCATCGATCGCCCGCGTCAGCCACAGGTCCGCTTCGTCGAGGCGACCCGTCCGCTCGGCGATGGAGCCGAGCTGTCCGGCGAGGATCGCTCGCGTCTCGGTGGCCAGGCCCGGCGCCTCCCACGCGCGCAAGCTGGCGGCTTCCGCCCCATCGACGTCGCCCAGCCGGGCGAGGATGAGCGCCTCCGTCCCCACGATCCTCGCCCGCAGGTCGCCGTCGTCGGTGAGCTCGTCCGCGCGCGCGAGAAGGCGCTGCGCCGCCGCGAACCTTCCTCGGTTCGTCAGTTCGACGGCGGCATGGTGAAGTGACTCCGCCGAACGCCCCATCCGCCCATCATGCCGTGCCCGGCGGCGCCGAGGGGAGCGATCAGCGTCCTCGTCGCATGTGCCGCAGCTCTTTGTCCACGGCCGTCCACGCCCGGCGCAGGGAGGCGACGCGGTCCTTCTCCGACTCGGCCTTGCCGGCCATCAGCGGCCCGGCGATGCGCGCGGCGAGCATGCCGGCGACGTAGGGGGCCGCGAAGGAGGTGCCGCTCCAGAGTGCGAACCCGCCATCGAAGTCGTCGGGGTCGATCGTCTCGCGTGCCAGATGCTGCCGGTCGTTGCGCACCTCCGGCTGCAGTCCGCCGTTCAGATGCGGGAAGCAGCTGAGCACGGCCGCCCCCGGCGCATAGGTCTTGACCCAGGATCCGATGTTGCTGAACAGCGCCACCGTGCCATTGGGGTTGAGCGCACCCACCGAGACGTGCGGCGCGGCGTTCTTGGGGTCGGGAACGACCAGCTCGTTCCCCCACTGCCACAGGGCGGCGGGGAAGGTGGGGCGGTCGGTCGCGTCATTGCCCGCCGAGCAGACGACGGCGCACCCCGTGCGGCGTGCCCGCAGCAGGAGCTCGGCCAGCGTCGTATCGAACAGTCCATCGTCGGGGGTCTCGTGGTAGTACCCGATCGAGAGGTTGATCACGTCGATCGCCCGGCCGCCGTGCTTCTTCTCGGTCAGCATCCACTTGACGAGGGTCCGCACGCCGAGCAGGAACTCGCCCTCGAGCACGTTCCCCATGCTGTCGGCGATGCGGATCGAGACGATGTCGGACTCGGGGCTGAGCTGGCGGACCACCCCGGCGATGAAGGTGCCGTGACCGGCCGAGCCATCCAGCGCTCCGTCGAAGGGCCCCGCGAGGTCTCCCGTCAGCTCGGGATCGGTCGCCGGGTCGGACTTGCCGATCACCCGCCCGCTCCCGGTACGCGGGTAGCGGGTGACGATGTCGTCGGGGAGCCAGGGGTGGTGGCCGCAGCCTGTGTCGAGCACGGCGACGACCGGTCGTCGCCCGCGCTTGGCGATCGTGCCCTGGCGCACCGGCTCCGGCCCGAGGTACGACACGACCTGGCGGCCGCCGCTTCCGGGCCACTCGTACGAGTCGAGCCCGTTCGTCTTCGAACTGAACGGGTTGGTCTTGCCCCCGTAGGGATTGGTCTTGCCGCCGAACGGGTTCGTCTTGCCGCCGAAGGGGTCGACCGTGAGCACGTGGTCGAGCATCACGCCGTCGATGTTCTTGCCGCCGTTGCGGGCGCGGGCGCGCTGCAGGAGCCGCCACGCGTCGATCGGCGGTACCGGCTGGTCGTCCTTGTCAGGGCTGGGCTGCGGGAAGATCTGCACCCGGTAGATGGTCGGCAGATCGAAGTCCCGTCGGCCGCGCACGGCGCGATCCAAGGCGACCGCCATCTCCACCTCGGTGTTGTCGAGGTTGCGCAGCTCGATCCCCCAGCCGAAGTCCGCGGCAGCCGGGCGGAGCTTGTCGAGGATCGGTTCGACGTCGTGGGTCGTCGAGATCAGGAGGTGGTCGGGTGCGTAGTCGGTCGGGTAGGCATCCACGCCCTCGACCGGCTCACTGCGCGGATCGAGGGGGACGCCCTCGCTGCGCGCCGCGCGATAGCGGTCGCGCCAGTCGCCGCGGCCGCCGGCGGAGCCGCGGGCGGGATCGTCGGAATCGAGCCTGGCCATGAGTTCTCCTCACACGTGAGGGATGCCGGGCCCCAGGTCCGGCATCCGATTCGGGTTCTACACGGTCACTGCGGTGTCACACTTCGAACTGCGGTGTCTGGAAGTCGCTGAGCTCCCCGTCGGCCCCGCGCACGACCAGCCGCAGGCGCGCCATGCCGGAGGGCACCGCGTCGAAGGCGAACCGGCCGTCTTCCACGGAGGTGGGGCTCACGTCGCGATCGCCCTGCACGAGGCGGATGGCGAGAGCCTCGGCATCCACCCATCCGTCGATGCGGCGCGTCCCGTCGTCGGTGAGACTCACGTGCAGGAGCACGGTCGTCGACCCGTCGCTGAACTGCAGAGTTGCGGTGTCGGCGGCGCTGCGCACGGCGGCGAGCTCGTCGCTCGCGACCAGCGTGAGCAGCGCGTACTCGCGGGTCAGGTCTTCGACGGCGACGGCGGCGACCATGCGGTCGGCGAGGTCGGCGGGCACCGGATCGACCTGCTCCCACGTCGCACGCAGCTGTGCGAACAGCTCGCGGTCAAGGTCGTAGTCGTCAATCTCCATGGTGATCCCCTCCCCATCCGTCGCCTTCCAGAACGGCGCGGAGCTTGGCCAGGCACCGCTGACGGGTCGGTCCGATCGATCCGATGGGCATCGCGAGGTCTTCGGCGATGCGGTGGTAGTCGGGTCGTTCATCGAACGCGACGATCCGCAGCAGGCGCTGGCATCTGTCGTTGAGCGTCGAGACCGCCGTCCACAGCCGACGGGCTTCGTCGGTGGTGGCTGCGGTGGTCTCGGCGGATTCGTGGACAGGGAGGTGGGGTTCCAGAGACTCCGCCTCGGTGGCGTCGGCTCTGCGGTGCTGCTTTCCCACGCGCCACGCCTCACGGCGTGCGCACATGGTGAGCCATCCCGACACCGCTTGCGGGTCGAGGATGGACTCGTGACGACGAACCAGGGTCAGCCACGTCGTCTGCACGACGTCCTGCGCCAGTGCGTGGTCGAGCCCGTACGCGCGCACGACATGCCACAGGGGCGGTGTCATGAGGCGGACGAGGTCGTCCATCGCTCGGCTGTCGCCTTCGCGCCAACGCACGAAAAGGGCCGCCGCACGCTCCCAGCGTGCCGGTTCGGCCGATTCGACGGATGCCGAGGCGTCCGCGTGCGTCATAGCGCCCATTCTGTCCACACCGATACAGAGAGCGGTAGTACCGCGCTGATACATCGATGACGAACTTTGTTCCGCGGATCGCGGGGCCGACCGCCGAGACCTAGAATTCAGCCATGTCGAGCGCGCCCCTCCTGTACGTGTGCGTGCGTCCGCAGCAGGGTGCTGCGACCGCCGAGTACGAGTCGTTCCGCGCCGCGATGCGGCTCGAGCCCGCGCAGCTGGCGCGCCACGACCTCGTCCGCGATGCGCTCCCCGCAGACGCGTTCGAGGCGTACAGCGGATTCCTCATCGGCGGGAGTCCGTTCAACGTCGCCGATCCCGAATCGACGAAGACCGACGCCCAGCTCCGCCTCGAGGCCGACCTCGAGCGCATCGCCCGCGCCACGGCCGGCGGCGACGGGCCGGCGGCGCTGTTCACCTGCTACGGCATCGGCATCGTGACCCGCATGCTCGGCGGTCGGGTCAGCCGGGCCTTTCCCGAAGACACCGGGCCGGTCGCGATCGAGCTCACCGAGGCAGGGCGCGCCGATCCGATCACGGGTGCCCTCGCGGCGCGGTTCACGGCGCTGACCGCCCACAAGGAGGGCACGGCCACCACGCCGCCGGGCTCGGTGCTGCTGGCGACGAACGAGGCGTGCCCCGTGCAGGCGTACTCGGTCGGGGGGCGCCTGTACGCCACGCAGTTCCACCCCGAGCCCACGACGCGGGCGTTCACGGAACGCATGGCCGTCTACCGCGACGACGGGTACTTCGAGGCCCGCGACTACGACGAGATCGCGGGGCGCGTGCTGGCGGCGTCGGTCACCGAGCCGTCGCGTCTGCTGCGCTCGTTCGCGCAGCGGTTCGGTTCGGTCGCGCCCGTGCCGCAGTGACGCCGATCCCGGCGATCAGCACGATGACGGCCACGACCAGGGCCGTCCAGCCGATCGCGTCGTTGTGAGGCTCGCCGGTCACGCGCGCGACCGCGAGCCAGGCCAGGCCCCATGACGTGGCCAGCGCCGGCGCGAGCCGCCCGGACACCCCGGCCGTCGCCGCGCCGATCGCCGCGACCGCTGCGAGCACCGCGATGCCCCACATCGTCGCCGCATCCTCCCAGGCGGGCGGCACCGTGCGCGTGAGCCAGGCGGCCGTGTTCGCCACGGTCGCGAGCGTGACCCAGCCCAGGTGCAGTCCGGTCACCCCGTCGATGAGCACCCGGTCGGTCCACCCCTCGGGAGGGGCGACGACCACCGCACGGCGGAACGTGACCGCGAGCACCACGAGCAGCACGACGATCATGACGACCGTGAGCGGCAGGGTGAGGAACTGCGAGGTCACCAGCCACAGCCCGTTGAGCACCATCGTCGCGGCGATCCACCAGCCGAGCGCGCGCTGGCGGACGTCGGCGCGCTGCCCCGGCAGCGCCTGCCACACCGTGTACACGATCAGGCCGAGATAGATCACCGACCAGATCGAGAACGCCGGCCGCGCCGGCGCCAGGTAGGAGCCGTCCACGTCGAGGGCGCCATCCTGGAGTTCTTGCACGGGGGTGCCCCCCAGCGCCCCCGTGCCGATCATCGCAGCGATGATCATGAAGCACGCGGCGCTGAGCACACCGATCTGGCGGGCGAGGTCCCGGCGCGCCTGCTTCATGTCCCGAGACTAGAGCCGGCGCGGGGTCTGGTGGGGGGCGTTGACACGGCCCACCCGGACCCGCTAGGCGCTCGCGCCGGCCGGCGGGTGCAGGAGCAGGTCGGCGCGCTCGTCGAGATAGGCCGGGAGCGGCATCCATCCCCCGCTCCGGCTCCACCGCACCGCCGGGGCGCCCGCGCGGACGGCGAGGGGGGTGGATGCTTCGCCCAGCGCGTCGAGGTCGATCGGCTGCCAGTCGATGTGCACCGTGGTGCCCTCGGCGAAGCCGCCCCGGTGGGCGGCGGCCGCACGTTCCGCACGCTCGCGCTGCGACTGCGCCGTGTACCCGCGACGGACCTCCGGGCGGGCGCGGACGACGTCTCCGGTCGCCAGGACGGCATCGTCGGTGAGCAGGAGCACGCCCAGGTGCCAGGCGTGGCCGCGGGGGACGATGCGGGGGGCCCGTGCGATGCCGAGGATGCGGCGCGGCTGCACGAGCGCGCCCAGCGCCTCGCGCGGGGCGCCGCCGGCGGCGAGGCGGCGACGCACCCCCTCGAGCATCACGCGCGGGTCGTCGGCCACGGTGCGCTCAGGCCTCCTCGGCCAGCGGGGCGCCGGGGGTGCGCGAGACGCGATCTCCGCGCAGCGCCATCGCTATGAGGGGGAACAGCAGCACCGAGAGCATGCCGGCGCCCACGAGCACCGACGCGGCGCTGGTGGGGAGGATCTCCTGATCGACGCCGATGGAGGTGACCGCGACGATGATGGGCAGGCCGGTGGCGCCCATGAGCATGACCGAGGCCTTCTCGCGGATGCTCGAGCCGATGGGGGCGGCGAGGATCGAGGGGAGGCCGCGGACGATGAGGAGGGCCACGAGCGCGAGCGGCACGAGCAGCAGCAGCACCGGGTCGTCGAGCAGCGCCTGGAGGTCAAAGGTGACGCCCGTGTAGATGAAGAAGATCGGCACGAGGAACCCGAACGCGATCGCCTCGATCTTGCTCTCCACCGCGGCCCGGTCGTGCTCGCTGGCCTGGCGCATCGCCAGGCGCCACACGAGGCCGGCGGTGAAGGCGCCCAGGAGCATGTCGATGTCGAGCAGGAGGCTCAGCGTCACGAGGGCGGCGAGGATCAGCAGCACGGCGCGCACCGCGAACTGCCCCGAGGTGTGCAGGGTCGAGCTGACGACGGCGTGCAGGCGTCCCTGGGGGGCGCGCATCGCCCACCAGATGGCGGCGCCCGCGATGACGGCGAACAGCAGCAGGACGAGGGTCGACAGCCCCGGTTCGCGTCCGCCGAGGAAGATCGAGATCGCGATCAGGGGTCCGAACTCGCCGACGGTGCCGAGGGCGCTCACCGAGCGGCCGAAGGGGGTCGGCAGTTCGCCCGCATCGCGCAGGATCGGCAGGAGCGTGCCGAGGGCGGTCGAGGCGAGCGCGACGCCGATGATGACCGCCGGCTCGCCCGGGGCGAAGTACCAGCCGAGCGCGACGCCCGCCGCGATGCTGATCAGCCAGCCGCCCCAGGCGTTGCGTCCGGTGCGTCCGCGCAGGGCGCTCGCCTGGATCTCGGTGCCCGCGACGAAGAAGAGCATCGCCAGGCCCACCTCGCTGAGGGCGTCGGTGAACTCCGACTCGGCCACCCACCCGAGCAGACTCGGGCCCACGAGGATGCCGAGCAGCAGCTCGAACACGACGATGGGCACGCGCACCACGCGGCCGATGCCTCTCGCCATGAGCGGCGCGAGGACGGCGAGCAGCGTGATGACGAAGAAGGTGAGATCGACGTCCACCGCCTCAGCGTACCGGCGGGTCAGACCCGGATCGGTCGCGTCGGCGGTGCACCCTCCGCCCGCGTCTCGCCCGTGCCGCCGATCTCGCGTTCGCCGCGGATCTCCCGGTGCAGGCGCTCCATGCGCTGATCGAGCTCGGCGGCCGTGTCGGCGGCGTCCTTCAGGCTCTCCAGCAGCTCGCCGGGCACCCGGCGGTCGTATTTGTAGTAGATCTTGTGCTCCAGGCTCGCCCAGAAGTCCATGGCGATCGTGCGGAACTGCACCTCGACGGGAACGTCGATGCGTCCGGTGGAGAGGAAGACCGGCACCGAGAGGATCGCGTGCAGGCTCTTGTAGCCGTTGTCCTTCGGCACGGCGATGTAGTCCTTCACCTGCAGGACGCGCACGTCGTCCTGGGCGGCGAGCAGGTCGAACAGCCGGTACACGTCGGCCACGAAGCTGCACGTGATGCGCACGCCCGCGACATCGGTGATGTGCTGCCGGATGGCATCGAGGTCGGGGTCGATGCCCTTGCGCTGCACCTTCTCGACGATGCTGTCGGCCGACTTGAGGCGGCTGGTCACGTGCTCGATCGGGTTGTAATCGTGGGTGAGCAGGAACTCGTCGCGGAGGATCGAGATCTTCGTCTCGATCTCCTGCATGCCGAAGCGGTACTCCATCATGAAGCGCTGCATCTCATCGCGCAGCGCGCGCAGCTCGGAGGCCGAGACGGTGAACGAGTCGTCGGAGTCTGCAGAGACCGGCTCCGCGGGAATCGTCATGCAGGCACCGTACGAGGCTGGTCTACGAAGGTGCTGTGAGCGCGCTCCGTGCGCGCTCGGCGGCTTCGGCGGTCTGGGTGGCCCGGGATGCCGCGGCGCGGTGCTCGTCGTCGAGGGCCGCGAGCCGCGTCTCGGCCGCTTCGGCCTCCTCCTGCACGCGCGCGAGGTCGCGGCGGAGGTCGTCGAGCCGCTCGTGGAGGTGGTCGACGCGCTCCCGGGCCTTCGCGCGCTGCGCGGTCGCGGTCGCGAGGATCCGCTCGGCCTCGTTGGCCGCGCGCTCGGCCTCGCGGGCGGCCTTCTCGGCCGCCTTGCGCGCGCGGCGCTCGGCGAGGTCGTCCCGCGCGGGCGGGGCGGGGGCGCCGGGCAGCGATCCGGCGACCGCGTCGGCGAGATCGGCCGGCTCGTAGGTGCCCGCTTCGAGCGGCGTGATCAGGCGCGCCGTGCGCACCGCGGCGGCTGCTGCGGCATCCATGATGGCGGCGTTGATGGTCTTGTGCACCGCTTCGCGGGCCGCGGCGCTCACCGAAACCCCGGCCGCCGTCGCGAGGTCGGCGGCCTGGGCCGCCAGGGCCGCCACGAGGGCGCGTCGCTGGCGGCCCAGGCGACTGAGTTCAGCGGCGTCGAGGTCGTCCTGGGCGTCGCGCAGCGCGGTGGACAGCTCGATCGCCTCGCCGAGCTGTCCCTCGCGGGCGAGGAGGTTCACCGCCCACGCGGCCACCGCGGGCTTGCGCAGCGCCTTCACGCGGGTCGCGAGTGCGCGGTCGCGCAACGCCCCGGCCCGCGCATTGCGCGCGGCCGTGAACGCGTCGGGTGCGAGCGCGTACAGCTCCGCGGCGATGGTGTCGAGATCGTCGGCGGCGCCGTCGTCGGCTGCGGGCGGCATCCTCCCATCCTGCCGCTCGCACGGGCGCGATGCGACCGGCACCGGCCCTCCGCCCGCCGGGCTCACACGATCTCGTAGAACCGCCACATGCCGAACTCGGGCACGATCACGCGGGCGTCGCTCCAGCCGGCCGCGCGCGCGTAGTCGCGCAGGGTGTGCTGCCGGAACACCGTGCCGGTGCCGGCGCTCGGCTGGTGGCTCATGCCGTCGGGCAGGCAGATGAAGAGGCTGAAGCCGTAGAGCAGGCGCTCGGTGTCGTCGGCGTCGGGCGCGAACCACTCCGCGCTGGCCTCGTCCATGATCACCACGTGACCGCCGGGGGCCACGGCCCCCCGCGCGGCGGCGAGCACCTCGACCGGGTGGGGCATGTCGTGCAGGCACTCGAAGGCGAACACGCCGTCGAACGGGCCGAACTCCGGCAGTCGCGCGGCGTCCTCCTCGTGGAACGCGACGCGGTCGGCCACGCCCGCACGCTCGGCGTTGGCGCGCGCCGCCACCACCGACTCGTGGTCGACGTCGAAGCCCTCCACGCGCAGGCCGGGGAACGCGGTGGCCAGCGCGATCGACGACCAGCCCTCTCCCATGCCGACGTCGGCGATGCGGGCGCCGGGACGCGAGAGCATGTCGTGCACGGGCGCGTGGGTCGCCATCGCCCCGGCGAGCTCCTGCTCGTACCAGGGCCGGTTCATGTCGGCCTGCGACTGGCGTGCGTGGCGGCCCAGGCGCTCCCAGCTCACCCCGCCGCCGGTGCGATACGCGTCGATCAGATCCTCCATGCGCGCGCCGGACGAGGCGAACATGCGCGCGAGGGGTTCGAGGTACGACAGGCTCGTGCCGTCGGTGAGCACTTCGGCGGCGGCGGGCGGCAGCACGAACCGCGCGGGTCCGGGTGCGTCGCCGGGCTCGGCGACGCGCAGGAGGCCGGTCGCCGCCTGCTGCTCGAGCCACTCGCGCGCGTAGCGCGGGTGGGTGCCGGTGGCCGCGGCGAGTTCGTCGGCGTCGAGAGGCCCTGCCTGGGCGAGCGCGCGGTACCAGCCCAGCTGCGAGCCCAGATGGATCGACATGAGGTCGATCCAGCCGAGCGCGGCCGACTGCACGCGGTCGGCGAATGCGTCGACCGATTCGACGGGGGTGTCCTGTTCGGTCATGAAGGTCATGATGCTCCTCTGTCAGCGATGGGGACAGCCCCGACGCTACGAGCGGGGGCGGTGCTCCGGCATCGGGAGAATCATGCAGATCCGGCGGCGTCTGCAGATCGCCGCCCGATCAGTGGATGCCGCGCCCGTCGCGCGCGTGCCACCAGGCAGCCGCGGCGGTGCGAGAGGAGACGTCGAGTTTCAGGTACGTGTTGGCCAGGTGCCGGCCGACGGTCTTCTCGCTGATGAAGAGGCGCTGCGCGATCTCGCGATTCGATGCTCCGCGGGCGACGAGATCGAGGATCTCCGACTCGCGGGCCGTCAGCGGTCCGACGCCCACGGGCGGCGTCGCCGGCGCGGGCAGGCGGATCGGCGCCGCACCGAGCGCGTCGAGGATCGCGGCGGCGTCGTCACGGACCTGGGCGGCGGCGGCCGCCTCGCCCCGGGCTTCGTGGGCACCGGCGATCCAGGTGAGGGCGTGCGCCTGCTCCCACCGCAGCCCCAGGCGGCGGTACCGGTCGAGGGCGCCGTGCAGGGCCCGGAGCGCGCCGTCGTGGTCGACGGCCGCGAGCAGCACCATGCCGCGGGCGTGCGCGGCCCACGCGCGGAAGCCGTCGCTGGCGAAGTCGGCGGCGGCGGCCTCGAGCTCGGCGAGCAGCCGCGCAGCCTCGTCGCGATCGTCGCGCTCCAGCGCGATGCGCACGCCCGCGCGGAGCAGCCGCACCCGTCCGAGGCGGTCGCGGGCCGCCAGCGCCGTGCGCAGCAGCGCCCAGGCACGCGCGGGATCCCCCGCGTCGAGGGCGAGCAGCGCCTCGCCGGGGGCGGGATCGACGCCGGCGTCCCTGGCCAGGGCGTAGGCCTGCACAGCGCCGCTCGCATCGCCGCGGAGGCGCCGCAGCTCGCCCAGCTGATACCAGCCCTCGCCGGCGATCCACGGTTCGCCGGCGACGAGGTCGGCGCAGGTGCGCTGCAGGGCCGCTTCGGCGCCGGTCCAGTCGCCCGCCGCGGAGCGCAGCTCCAGGCGGTGCACGCGGCACACCCCGGCGTACACGGCGTCATCGCCCAGGTGGGCGCCCCACTCCTCGGTGGCGCGGGTCCAGTCGGCCATGCGGCGGTAGTCCGCGAGCTCGTGGCACGCATGGATCGTCGTGCACAGTGCGTCGCCGGCCCACTCCGGCGCGAGTTCGCCCGCCACCACCCCCAGCATCGCTTCGTCGAGGTGCGCGAATCCCGTCGCGGGATCCCCCGTGCGAAGCCCCCGCATGCCCGCGACCACGGCCGACAGGGTCGCCACGGCGGGATCGCCGAGCGCGGCATCCAGTTCCGCCAGTCGTGCCGCGCTCTGTGCGGACCACGCTTCACCCCCCTCGAGCCCCAGGCCGGCCTCGAGATACACGAGGTATGCGTGGGCGGGGCGGTCGGCGAGGGGCGCGAGGATGCGTGCGGCGCGGCGCGTCCACGCGGTGGCCACCGTGACCTCGCCGGTGGTGAACCTCAGCAGCGCCGCCAGGAGGGCGACGTCGGCGGCGGCAAGGTCGTCGGCGGCGCGGAGGTCGCGGAAGGCGTCTTCGAGAGCGCGGAAGCACTCGACGACCCGGCCGTGCCGCCACGCCGACACCGCCAGAGCGAGCAGGTCCCCCGCAGCCGGGTCCGTCATGCGGGCATGCTACCCCCGCCCCGACAGCAGGTCCTCAGCCCGCGAGAGCCGATGCCGCCTGACGCGCCGCCCCGAGGGCGACGTATTCCCCCGGTTCGGGCACCTCGACCGGCAGCCCGAGCACCCGCGGCGCGATGACCCGCACGGCTTCGGACTGGGCACCGCCGCCGATCAGCAGGGCGCGCTCGATCGGCACGCCCAGTCCGCGCAGCGCTTCGAGCCCGGCGCCGAGGCCGGCGAGCATGCCCTCCACCGCGGCGCGGGCGAGGTTCTCGCGCGTGGTGGAGGCGAGGGTCATGCCGGTGAGCGCCGCGGTCGCGTCGGGGAGGTTCGGGGTGCGCTCGCCCTCGAAGTACGGCACGAGGGTCAGGCCGCCGGCTCCGGGCTGCGCGGCAAGCGCCAGGCGGCTGAGCTCGGCGTGGTCCACGCCCAGCAGGCGCGCGATCGCGTCGAGCACGCGTGCCGCGTTGAGGGTCGCCACCAGCGGCAGGAAGCGTCCGGTGCAGTCGGCGAAGCCCGCGACGGTGCCCGTCGGGTCGATCGTGCGCTCCTGGCTGACGGCGAAGACCGTGCCGCTCGTGCCGATCGAGACGACCACGTCGCCCGGGCCCGCGCCCAGGCCCAGGGCGGCGCCGGCGTTGTCGCCCGCACCGCCGCCGACGCGCCGACCGGCGGCATCCGTCACGGTCTCGGTCGGTCCGAGCACCCGCGGAAGCACCGCGTCATGGCCGAGCGCGGCGATCAGCAGGTCGCGGTCGTATCCGTCGGTGGCGGGGTTCCAGTAGCCGGTGCCCGACGCGTCCGAGCGGTCGGTGACGAGCTCGTCGAGCACCGGGCCGCGCGGCGATTCGTCCGCCGGGCCGAAGCCGCGCAGGCGCCAGGTGAGCCAGTCGTGCGGCAGCGCGACGGCGGCGACGCGCCGCGCGTTGTCGGGTTCGTGATCGCGCAGCCAGCGCAGCTTGGTGATCGTGAAGGATGCCACGGGCACGAGGCCCGTGCGCCGCGCCAGCTCCTCGGCGCCGAACTCGGCGATCAGCTCGGATGCCGCGCCCGCCGAGCGGGTGTCGTTCCACAGCAGGGCGTCGCGGATCACGCGCCCGTCGGCGTCGAGGGCGACCATGCCGTGCTGCTGGCCGCCGATCGCCCAGGCATCCACGTCATCGAGCCCGCCGGCATCCTCGATCGCCGCTTGCAGGGCCGTCCACCATGCGGCGGGGTCGACCGACGTGCCGTCGGGGTGCGACGCGCGCCCCTGGCGCACGACCGCCCCCGCGGCATCCACGATCACGACCTTGCACGACTGGGTCGACGAGTCGACCCCCAACACCTGCGGCATCGCTGCTCCTTGCTCACGGTGGGCGCTGAGACCCACGATTCGCGACGAGACCCCCCGCGTGTGCGGTGGGTCTCGTCGCGATCGCTGGGTCTCAGCGACAAGACTGTCTGATCAGCGGGCGCCCATCAGGTGCTCGGTGGCCAGCTGCTGCAGGCGCACGAAGCCGGCGCCCTTGCCGCCGAGGTACACCGAGGCGTCGAACTCCTCCCACGCGGTGCGGTCGGCGAGCAGCTCGTCGTACGACTCGCCGGGGTTGAGGGTCGGGACCGAGAGCTCGTCGACCTTCGCGGCGGCGAGCGCCTCCTGCACCTCGGGGTCGGCGCGGAATGCGGCGGCGCGCTCCTTGAGCAGCAGGTAGGTGCGCATGTTGGCCGCGGCCGACTCCCACACGCCCTTCTCGTCCTCGGTGCGCGAGGGCTTGTAGTCGAAGTGGCGGGGGCCCTCGTAGGCGGGCACGCCGCCGGGGCCGCCGTTCTCGAGCAGGTCGACGAGGGCGAACGCGTTGTGCAGGTCGCCATGGCCGAACACGAGGTCCTGGTCGTACTTGATGCCGCGCTGGCCGTTGAGGTCGATGTGGAAGAGCTTGCCGTGGTACAGCGCCTGGGCGATGCCGGCGGCGAAGTTCAGGCCCGCCATCTGCTCGTGGCCGACCTCGGGGTTCAGGCCCACGAGCTCGGGGCGCTCGAGCGAATCGATGAACGCGATCGCGTGGCCGAGGGTCGGCAGCAGGATGTCGCCGCGGGGCTCGTTGGGCTTGGGCTCGATGGCGAACTTGATGTCGTAGCCCTTGTCGACCACGTACTGGCCGAGGAGGTTGACGGCCTCGCGGTAGCGCTCGAGGGCCTGGCGCACGTCCTTGGCCGAGTCGTACTCGGCGCCCTCGCGTCCGCCCCACATGACGAACGTCTTGGCGCCGAGCTCGGCGCCGAGGTCGAGCTGGCGGAAGACCTTGCGCAGGGCGAAGCGGCGCACGTCGCGATCGTTGGCGGTGAAGCCGCCGTCCTTGAAGACGGGGGCCGAGAAGAGGTTGGTGGTCACCATCGGCACGATGAGGCCGGTGTCGGCCAGCGCGCCCTTCAGGCGGTCGATCTGCGTCTGACGCTCGGCGTCGGTCGAGCCGAAGGCGAAGAGGTCGTCGTCGTGGAAGGTGAGGCCGTAGGCGCCGAGCTCGGCGAGCTTCTCGACCGCGTGCACGACATCGAGGGCGGGGCGGGTCGGTCCGCCGAAGGGGTCGGTGCCGTTGTAGCCGATCGTCCAGAGACCGAACGAGAACTTGTCGGCGCGAGTGGGGGTGGGCATGGTGCTCCTTCAGCTCCGTCGCGGGTAATTGTTGCTGAAGACAACGTATAGCAGATCGGATGCCGCGTCCAGCGCGGGGCGTCCGAAACCGCTCCGATAGTTTCGGACTACGATCGGCACATGTCCGATGCGCGCCCCGCCGACCGCGTCACCCTCGCCGCGATCGCGGCCGAGGCCGGCGTCTCGCTGGCGACCGTGTCGAAGGTGCTCAACGGGCGCACCGATGTCGCCCCCGCCACGCGCTCGCGACTGGAGGAGCATCTGGCCCAGCACGGCTACACCCGCCGCGCCGCGAAGCAGCGCAGCGAGTTCGTCGAGCTGGTGTTCCACGAGCTCGAGCCCAGCTGGTCGATGGAGGTCATCGAGGGCGTCGAGGACGTCGCCCACGCCGCCGGGCTCTCCGTGGTGCTGACCGTCAGCGGCGACCGCCACCAGCCCGGGCCCGAGTGGATCGACGGCGTGCTGCGCCGGCGCCCGGTCGGCGTCGTCCTGGTGTTCTCCGACATCTCGGTGCGCTACCGCGACAAGCTGCGCGCGAGCGGCATCCCGTTCGTCGTCGTCGACCCCGCGGGCGACCCGTCGCCCGACGTGCCGTCGGTGGGGTCGGCCAACTGGTCGGGCGGCCTCATGGCCACCCGGCACCTCATCGAGCTGGGGCACCGTCGCATCGCCGCCATCACGGGCCCGGAGGACATGATGTGCTCGCTCGCCCGCGTCGACGGCTACCGCTCGGCGATGAACGCCGCCGGCCTCCCGATCGATCCGGCTCTCATCCGCTACGGCGACTTCCACCCGAGCGGCGGCGAGGCGCGCGCGCGAGAGCTGCTCGCCCTCGACGATCCGCCCACGGCGATCTTCGCCGGCAGCGACCTGCAGGCGCTCGGAGCGATCGCGGCGGGGGCGGCGGCGGGGCTGAGCGTGCCGGAGGACCTGTCGGTGGTCGGCTACGACGACATCGCCCTCGCCCGGTGGATGAGCCCGCAGCTGACCACCGTGCACCAGCCGCTGCGGCGCATGGGCGAGGAGGCTACGCGCCTGGCTCTGCGCCTGGCCGACGGCGGCACCGCCGACACCCTGCGCATGGACCTCGCCACGCACCTCGTGGTGCGCGGTTCCACGGCGCCGCTCGCGGCATCCCCCGTCTGACCGGCGCCGCGCGCGGCATCCCGCGCCCTGCCGGTGCGGCGGAGCCGGCCCGGCCGGCGCTCTCGGGTGAGCGCCGCCCGGGCCAGGGTCTCAGCGCTCCACCGTCACCGTCGCGTGCCGGGCGCGGTGCGATCCCACCGGGCGCGGCGCGTCCCCGGTGAGACGCACGCCGCAGGTGGCGACGATGTCGGCGCTGGAGCGCCCGAAGCCGAGCACGATCTCCCCCGGCTCGACGATGCGCCGACCGTCCACGCCGGTGAACGCCGCCAGATCGGCCGGGACGGCGAACGACACGCGCACGCGTGCTCCCGCCGCGACATCGACGCGAGCGTAGGCGATGAGCCGCTGCACCGGCTGCACGACCGAGGCCACCGGATCGTGCAGGTACAGCTGCACGACCTCGGCGCCGTCGCGCGCGCCCGCGTTGCCCACCGTCAGCGACACGGTCACCGTTCCATCGGTCGCGATGGCGGTCGCCGACGCCTGGACGTCCGACCACACGAACGGGCTGTAGCCCAGACCGTGGCCGAAGGCGTAGGCGGGCGTGGGGTCGATGTTCGAGACCTCGTTGTGGCGACCGAGGCGGGCGGCGAGGTAGGTCGAGGGCTGCGCACCCGGGTCGGCCGGCACGCTGACCGGAAGTCGCCCGGACGGGTTCACGCGTCCGCTGATCACGCCCGCGATCGCGCCCGTCCCCTCCTCTCCGGCGAAGAAGGACTGCACGATGGCGGCGGCGCGCTGCGGAGCCGCCCCCAGCGCGTAGGGCCGGCCGGCGAGCAGGGTCACGACCGTCGGCGCTCCCGCCGCGAGCACCGCGTCGAGCAGCGCCTGCTGGGCGCCCGGCAGCGACAGGTCGCCGGCGTCGCAGCCCTCGCCCGAGGTGCCGCGGCCGAACAGGCCGGCGCGGTCGCCGAGGGCGAGCACGACGACGTCGGCACGGGATGCCGCGGCGACCGCCTCGGCGAAGCCCGCCGTCTCCCCGCCATCGATCGAGGTGCCCGCGGCGTACTCGAACCGCGCCCCCGGGAACTCGGCGGCGAGGGACTCGCGCAGCGTGGGCAGGGCGATGCCGAGGGGCACCTCGGGATGCCGCACCCCCACGTGGGCGGGGAACGAATAGCAGCCGAGCACCGCGTACGGGTCGTCGGCGGTCGGACCGATGACCGCGATCCGCGGCGCACCGCCCGCGGACAGCGGGAGCACCCCGTCGTTTCGCAGGAGCACCACGGCCTGCTCGGCAGCGCGGCGCGCGAGCGCGCGGTTGGCGGGCGGATCGAGGTCGACGGTGCCGCGCACGGCCCCGGCATCGACCGGCGCCCCCGCCAGTGCGGGCGGGACCGGCGACCAGTCCGGGTCGAGCAGTCCGAGGGCGGCCTTCTGCGCGAGGACGCGTCGCAGGGCGCGGTCGATGAGCGCCTCGTCGACGTCGCCGCGTTCGACGGCCGCGACGAGGTCGGCGCCGAAGGTCTTCACCGTGGGCAGCTCGACGTCGACGCCCGCGCGCAGGGCGTCGCGCGCGGCATCCGTCCACGTCTCGCTCGTGCCGTGCAGCTCCTTCAGGAACGCGATCGAGAAGTAGTCGGCAACGACCGTTCCCGTGAACCCCCACTCGTCGCGCAGGATCCCGGTGAGAAGGCGCGCGTCCGCGGCGGTGGGGATGCCGTCGAGATCGGTGTACGAGTTCATGACCGACCGCACCCCGCTCTCGCGGATCGCCATCTCGAACGGGGGAAGCAGCACGTCGGCGAGCTCGCGCGGCCCGACCGAGACCGGGGCGAGGTTGCGGCCGCCGCGCGAGGCGGAGTAGCCCACGAAGTGCTTGAGGGTCGCGACGATCCCGGCGGACTCGACGCCCTGGATGTAGGCGGTGGCCACGGTGCCGACGAGGTAGGGGTCCTCGCCGATCGTCTCCTCGACGCGGCCCCAGCGGGCATCGCGCACGACGTCGAGCACCGGGGCGAGGCCCTGATGCACGCCGACGGCGCGCATGTCGGAGCCGATGCGCGCGCCGATCTCGCGAACCAGGTCGGGGTCGAACGTGGCGCCCCAGCTCAGCGGCACCGGGTAGGCCGTGGCCCCCCACGTCGCGAAGCCCGCCAGGCACTCCTCGTGCGCGAGCGCCGGGATGCCGAACCTGTTCGCCGCCGCGATGCGCTGCTGCGCGCGCTGCAGCGACAGGGCGCCGACGGCCGGATCGACGGGCGCCGTCCCGAACGGGCGGGTGAGCTGCCCGAGTCCGGCGGGAAGGATCGCGTCGAGATCGAGCTCCTCGCTCATGTCGTGCTGGTGCGGGGCGACGTCGTCGCCGTCGTCGGAGGCGCCGACCCACACGCCGTAGAGCTGCGCGACCTTCTCAGCGATTGTCATCTGGCGCAGGAGCGCGTCGGCGCGCTCGTCGGGCGTGCGAGCCGGGTCGCGCCACACAGGGGCTTCCGTGGATGCCGCGGCTCGGGGCGCGGCATCCATCATCGTCTCGGGTTCCATCGTCATCCCTTCACCGCCCCGGTGAGGCCGCCCACGATGCGCTTTTCGGCGAGGAGGAAGAAGACGAGGGCGGGGATCATCGCGAGCGAGGTGTACGCCAGCACGGCGCCGGTGTCCTGCGAGTACTGCGAGGAGAACTGGGTGACCCCCAGCGGCAGGGGCCACAGCTCCTGCGGGAGGGTGCCGGTGCTGATCACGAGCAGGGGCAGGAGGTAGCCGTTCCAGCTGGCGACGAAGGCGAGGATGCCGACGGTGATGAGCCCCGGCTTGGCCAGGGGCAGGAGGATCCGCCAGAAGAAACCGATGCGGGAGGCGCCGTCGATCATGGCGGCCTCTTCGAGCTCGTCGGGGATCGCCTTGAGGAAGGGCACCAGGATGATGATCGTCGTGGGCAGCGCGAACGCGATGCCGGGGATGATCACTCCGAGGTAGGTGCCGTGCAGGCCCAGCGTGCGCAGCAGCAGGGTCAGCGGCAGCGCCGCCACGGTGAGCGGGAACATGAGGCCCGCGGCGAAGAGCGTGTACAGGCCCTGGCGCCCTCGGAAGTCGTAGCGGGCGAGCACGAACGCCGCCATGATGCCGGCGATCACCACCCCCGCGGTGGTCGCGACGGCGAGGATCGTGGAGGCCAGCACATTGCCCCAGAAGCGCGGCGCGGTGAGCACCGTGATCCAGTTGTCGAGCATCCAGGGGTCGGGCCATCCCGCGGGGTTGGCGTTGAGGTCCGCGGTGGAGCGGAACCCGCCGATGAAGACGTAGAGCACGGGGCCGACGGCGATCGCGGCGACCACGAAGGCGACGAGGTAGACGAACGGCTGCCCCCAGTCGAAGCGGCGGCCGGCCGGCTCGGCCGGCCGCGGATCGGCCGAACCGGTGACGATGGCGGTGGTGGTCATCGGCGGGCTCCCGAGGTGACGGCGCCCGCGAGATCGCGGCGCAGGGCGAAGCGCTGATAGGTCAGCGCGATGACGAGGGAGATCACGAAGAGGATCACGGCGATGGCGCTGCCGTAGCCGGGCTGCCCGGCGAACTGGCCCTGCTGCACCATGTAGGTCGCCATCGTCTCGGTGGCGATGCGGCGGACGGCGGGGGCGACGGTCACCCACACCATGTCGAACACCTGCAGCGAGCCGATGATCGACAGGAACGCCCAGATGCGGATCGTGGGGCCCAGCAGCGGCAGCGTGATGTGGCGCTGGATCTGCCACCAGCTCGCGCCGTCGATCTGCGCGGCCTCGGCGAGCTCGTCGGGAATCCCCTGGAGGCCGGCGAGGAACAGGAGGATGGCGAAGCCGATGTACTTCCAGGTGAGGATGACGAAGATCGTCCACAGGGCGATCGACGGGTCGGCGAGCCAGTTCTGGGCGAACGCGCCCAGGCCGAGCGACTCGAGCGTGGCGTTGACCGCGCCGGCGGGCTGGAGGATGAGCTTCCAGGAGAGACCGGCGATCACCTCGGCAAGCACGTAGGGGACGAAGATGAGGAGCCGCAGGGGGCCGCGGCCGCGCAGCGGCCGGTTCAGCAGCAGCGCGACGCCGATGGCGAGGGGACCCTGCACGAGCAGCGACATCACGAGGATGAAGAACGTGTTGGCGATCGCCTTCTGGAACTCGGGCGTGGTGAGGGCGCGCACGTAGTTGTCGAACCCGACGAAGCGCTCGGGCTCGGCCAGGTCGCTCCACTGGAACGCGGCGGGGAGGTTGTAGAAGCTGTACACCGCGGCCAGCGCCACCGGCACGATGACGAAGCCGAGGAAGAGGATCAGGGCGGGCGAGACGAACAGCGCGATCTCGAGGCGCTTACGCCGCGCACCACGCCGCGAGCGGCGTTCGGGGGCAGGGCCCGGGCCCGCGTCGACCGCGGGCCCGGGGGTGGTGAGAGTGGTCATGCCGGGGTGCTCAGAGGGTCGCTGCCGCGTCCTGCATCCGCTGCACGATCTCCTCCGGCGTGCCGGTGCCGGCGAAGAGGTTGACGATGCCCTCGTTCATGGCGTTGCCGACCGTGGTGCCGAAGGCGGTGTCGAGCCAGAGCTGGACGAAGGATGCCTCGGCGAGGCCCTCCGCGACCATCTTGAGGTTCGGGTCCTCGAGCGAGTCCTGCGCGGCCGGAACGGTGGGGATGCCTGAGCCGCTGGCGGCGAATCGCTTCTGCACGTCCTCGCTCATGATGAAGGCGAGCAGGTCGGCGCACTCCGGCGGGGCGTCCGACGAGCAGCCGAAGCCGTCGCCGCCGCCGAGGGCGGCGGTCGGGTCGCCGGCGGCGCCGTCGATGCCCGGCATCGGGAACCAGCCGAGGAACGCGGGGACCTCCTGGTCGGGGGTGAGGCCGCCGATCACGCCGGCGTTCCAGTGGCCCATGAGCTCCATCGAGGCCTGTCCGTTGGCGAGGAGGCCCGCCGAGCTGCCCGCGCCCTGCTGGGCGGGCGTGCCGAGGAAGCCGTCCTGGAAGGGCTCGATGCCGAGGAAGTCCTGCAGCTGCTCGCCGGCTTCGACCCAGCAGTCGTCGCTGAAGTCGAACTCCGTCTCGGCGGCGGCGAGGGTCTCGGGCGAGCAGGACTTCAGCGCGAACTGGTACCACCAGTGGGCAGCCGGCCAGCCGTCGCCGGCGCCGACCGCGATCGGGGCGACGCCGCTCTCCCTGAGCGCGCCGACCGCATCGACGAGGTCGTCGAAGGTCTCGGGCGTGTCGATGCCGGCGGCCTCGAACTCCTCGGTGTTGTACCAGACGCCCTCGATGCCGAAGGTGAAGGGGACACCGTAGGTGGCGCCGTCGACCTGCCACGGGTTGACGGTCGCGCCGACGCTGGACACCGTGTCGGGGATGACGTCGTCGAGCGCCATGAGGTAGCCGTTGGCAACCTGGTCGCGCAGCTCGCCGCCCGGCCAGACCTGGAAGAGGTCCGGCGGGTCACCGGCGGCCAGCGCGTTCGGGATGAGGGTGCGCTGGAGCTCTTCGTTCTGGTAGCCGGTCTGCTCGACGGTGACGCCGGGATTGGCCTCCTCGAACTCGGCCGCCACCTCCTCCCACACCGCGGGAAGGGGGCCGGAGGTCGCGTTGTGCCACCACGTGAGGGTGACGTCGCCACCTTCGCTGTCGGCGGAGTCGGAGCCGCCCGCCGAGCAGCCGGCGAGCGTCGCGATCGCGATGCCCGCGGCGGCAGCGCCGGCGGCGAGCCGGACTGAGCTGCGTGTGTTCATCTTCGAACCTTTCGAAAGTTTCGACTGCTGCGTCGAAAGTGATGTGGACGGGTTCAGCGTACGGCTCCCGGCATTTGCGGTCAAGAGCAACAAATATCCGCGGCGAGAGTCCGCTCCCCCGTACAGTGGTGTGCGTGAGCGATCCGATCTCCGCCGCAGAAGGTGTGCGCCAGCGCAACCTCGCGCGCGTGCTGCGGATCGTGCATCTGGAGGGCCCCCTGTCGCGCGCCGCCCTCACCGAGGCGACGGGCCTGAACCGCTCGACGATCGCGGACCTCGTCACCGAACTCGCCCTGCAGGGCCTCGTCGAAGAGCGGGCGCCCGATCCGTCGCGGCGCGTCGGTCGACCCTCTCCGCAGGTCGCCGTCGACCCGCGCGTGATCGCGATCGCGGTGAACCCCGAGGTCGACGCGCTCACCGTGGCCGCCGTCGGCCTCGACCGCGGCATCCGTCTGCGCGAGCGGATCGAGCATCACCACCTGCCGAGCCCCGAGGACACCGCGCGGGAGGTCGCCGATGTCATCGGGCGCTGGCAGGCGGGAGATCTCGCCGACGCGCACATCGTCGCGATCGGCGTGGCCGTGCCGGGGCTGGTGCGCACTTCCGACGGCCTCGTGCGCAACGCCCCGCATCTGCTCTGGACCGACGCCCCCCTGCGCGACCTCATCGCACAGGCGACCGGGGTCTCTACCGTGGTGGGCAACGACGCGAGCTGGGGCGCCGTGGCCGAGCACCTCTACGGCGCCGGTCGCGGCATCGACGACATGGTCTACCTCAACGGCGGCGCGAGCGGCATCGGCGGCGGCGTGATCGTGCACGGGATGCCGGTGGGCGGCGCCGGCGGCTACGCCGGCGAGTTCGGCCAGAATCGCCCGGGCATCCCCACCGCCACCGATCGGCGCGCCGGAGACGGCGTGCTCGAAGACGAGGTGAGTCGCGCTCGACTCCTCGCCGTCGCCCACCTCGCCTCCGGCGACGAGCCCGCCCTCGCCGCCGCGCTGGCCGCGGCCCCTGGCCCCGACGCCGCCGCCGAGATCGACCGTCAGCGGCGCATCCTCTCCACCGCTCTCGCGAATGCCGTCAACGTCCTCAACCCTTCGGTCGTCGTGCTCGGCGGCTTCCTCGCGACGCTCGCCGAACACGACCTGCCCGGACTCGCCGATCTCGTCGGCGCGCAGGCCATGCCGGCGAACATGGAGGATCTCGATCTCCGGGTGGCGTCGCTGGCCGAGGATCGGCTGCTGATCGGCGCGGCCGAGGCCGCCTTCGCCGACCTCCTGCGCGACCCCACGGCCTAGCGATCCGGACGGTTCGCCGCGTCGGCGCCGGGAACCGGACGATCCGCCTCGTGGTCGCTCCACCGCCGCCCCGGTATCGTCGTGAGCACGCCAGAGGAGGCTCGCATGTCCATGACGACCGACCGCCACACCCGCACCGAGGCGGAGCTCCAGCAGATGGCCAAGGACCATCTGTGGATGCACTTCGCCCGCCAGTCGGTGATGACCGAGGGCCCGGGAGTGCCCATCATCGTCAAGGGCGAGGGGCACCACATCTGGGACTCGCAGGGCAGGAAGTACATCGACGGGCTCGCGGGGCTGTTCGTCGTCGCCGCCGGTCATGGGCGTCGGCGTCTCGCGGAGGCGGCGGCCAAGCAGGCGGAGGAGCTCGCGTTCTTCCCGATCTGGTCGTATGCGCACCCCGCGGCCATCGAGCTGGCCGATCGCATCGCCGACTACGCGCCGGGCGACCTCAACAAGGTGTTCTTCTCCACGGGCGGCGGCGAGGCCGTCGAGACCGCCTTCAAGCTGGCGAAGTACTACTGGAAGCTGCAGGGCAAGCCCACCAAGCACAAGGTGATCTCCCGCTCGGTGGCCTACCACGGCACCCCGCAGGGCGCGCTGGCGATCACCGGGATCCCGGCCATGAAGGCCATGTTCGAGCCGCTGACCCCCGGCGGGTTCCGCGTGCCGAACACGAACTTCTACCGCGCGGCCGACATGGGCGCCCCGGCCGACGACCTCGAGGCCTTCGGCGTCTGGGCGGCCGATCGCATCGAGGAGATGATCCAGTTCGAGGGTCCGGACACGGTCGCGGCCGTCTTCCTCGAGCCCGTGCAGAACTCGGGTGGATGCTTCCCCCCGCCGCCCGGATACTTCCAGCGCGTGCGCCAGATCTGCGACAAGTACGACGTGCTGCTGGTCTCCGACGAGGTCATCTGCGCCTTCGGCCGGGTCGGGCACATGTTCGCGTGCGACGCCTACGGGTATCAGCCCGACATGATCACGTTCGCCAAGGCCGTCACCAGTGGCTACTCGCCCCTGGGCGGCACCGTCGTCAGCGACCGCATCTACGAGCCGTTCGCACACGGCGACACGGCGTTCTACCACGGCTACACCTTCGGCGGACATCCGGTGTCGGCGGCCGTCGCACTGGAGAACCTCGACATCTTCGAGGAGGAGGGTCTGCCCGAGCGGGTGCGCGAGAATTCGCCGATCTTCCGCAAGACGCTCGAGAAGCTCACGGACCTGCCGATCGTGGGCGACGTGCGCGGCGACGGCTACTTCTTCGGGATCGAGCTGGTCAAGGACAAGGCCACCAAGGAGACGTTCGACGACGAGGAGTCGGAGCGGCTGCTGCGCGGGTTCCTCTCCAAGGCGCTGTTCGACGCCGGCCTGTACTGCCGCGCCGACGATCGCGGCGACCCCGTGATCCAGCTCGCGCCGCCGCTGACGATCGGCCCGAGCGAGTTCGACGAGATCGAGCAGATTCTGCGGAGCGTGCTCAGCGAGGCCTGGACCCGACTCTGACCGGACAGCACCGGCAGATCCGGCGGAGCGTGCTCGGTGAGGCCTGGACCCGACTCTGACCGGACAGCACCGGCAGATCCAGCGGAGCGTGCTCAGCGAGACCTGGACCCGACTCTGACCGGACAGCCCGTCTGACCGGGTTTCACCGACAGGTCACCCGGGCGAAGTTCGTCGCGCGTCGCGGAGGCTGAGCACGAGCGTCGCGATGATGCCCAGTGCCGCGCCGACGAGCGTGTCGACGATGCGCTCCGCCGCGATGACCCCGGATCCGATCTCGCCGGTGGCGGCTCCCGTGAGCAGCAGCACCATCGGCGTGATGAAGGTGAGAGCGAGCGCGTAGTGGCGCACGATCAGCAGCTCCACGAGGAACTGCAGCGTGCCCAGGAGCCCGGCCAGCGCGAGGCCCGCCCACGGCACCAGGGCGAGCACGAAGTAGAGGCCGGCGCCGGCGAGTGTTCCGACGGTGCGGTGCAGCCCGCGGCTGACGGCGACGCGGCGCTCGATGGCGATGCCGGCGACCGCGATGCCCGATCCGACGATCCAGTACGCCCGGTCGGGGTCCACGGCGATGCCGACGAGGGCACCGACGATGCCGACCACGGCCGCTCGTCCGATCATCGTCCGCGTTCCGGCATCCCATTCGGGCTTCGGGAGCAGGACGCGCAGCGGTCGAGCCGGTTCCCGTCGCACGCGCCTGCGCAGAAGCGGCGTGAGGGCGAGGAGGTAGGAGAACACGCAGCCGCCCGCCAGCGCCAGCAGGAAGCGGGGTGCGGAGAATTCCGGCGCGACGGCGGCGACGTGTGCGGCCACCCCGAACACGAGGACGAAGAACAGCGGGCCCGGGGGTCCCAGCCGCAGTCCGTAGACGAGCACGCTGGCGAGCACCGTGATCAGCGCCAGGCCGATGAGCGTCCAGGGAACGGAGGGTCCCACGAGCACGCCGAAGGCACCCGCGGCGATGAGGGCCAGCGCGACCAGCGGGAGAGCCTTGGCACGTTCGCGGGGTCGCAGGTGCGAGAGGTGGAGGGCCGTGAAGGCGCCGGTGGCCGCCTGGTAGCCGATCTCGGGCCGGCCGAGTGCCGACATGACGGCGATCGGCGCGGCGATCGACAGGGCGGCCTGGATCGCGACCGGCCAGCGCGGGGCGGGCGCGGGACGGAAATGGTAGAAGCTGCGCACCGTCGCGATCGTGGCCGTGTGCCACGGCAGCCGCCCGGGGGTCGGCTGCGGATCGTCGTGGTTCACTCTGCGATTCTCACAGAGGCTGGAACCTTCCGCCTGCGCCGCCGCGGGGAATGTACTCGCCGTCCACCAGATCGAACTCGGGATGCTGCGGGGCGGGAGCGAGTCTTCCTGCGGCCGGGCTCTGGGCGGCGACGGGGTCGGGGCCCGTTTCGGGTCGATCGGTCCGGGGTTCCATCGCGCGCTCCCTTCGTGCGTGGTCTGTTCCGGCTGCCATCCGTCTCCTCCACTCTGCCCTGAACGCGCGGTGGGCGACATCCCCCTTGACAACGCCTAGGGTGTTCGCGTGGGCACCATCTACTACGGCGGGTCGGCGACCCCGATCCACATCGAGGATCGGGCGCTGGCGCATCTGAAGGTCGTCATCTCGACCAAGCTCCGGCGCAATGAGAGCTTCACCGTGTCGTGGCAGCACCCCGACGATCAGCCGCGCGGGCGCAGCACGCTGTGGCTCCACCCCTCGATCCCCCTGCGGTTCGTGTTCGACGAGCCGGAGCCGACCGTGCTCAGCCGGGAGTGGATCGAGGAGCTCGCCAACTCGGCGAACTCCTCGGGCGGCATCATGCTCATCGCCGAGCACTTCGACACCGATCCGGTGCCCACGGTCGACGAGGACAGCGCCGACAGCGTCGACGTGGAGCACGCGCCCTAGCGGGCGGCGGGGCCGGCGGGCGGCGAGACCGCGCCCGCGGCGGGCTGGTCCTCGTCGGGCTCGGGAATGATCGAGAGGCCGTTGGGTCCGCTCGCGACGAGCATGAGCTCCTCGATCCACGCGCGATTGATGCGCGGCGGGCGGCTCCCGTAGAAGTGGAACTGCAGCGGGACCGAGGGGTTGATCCAGAAGCTGCGCCGTCCGCTGCCGTCGCCCATCTCGACGTCGAACATGAACGACTCGGCGCGCCGCAGCTTGTTCATCACGACGATTCGCAGATGCGCGAGCGTGCGGTCTTCGATGTCGACGGAGTTCCCGGCTGCGTCGTAGATGAATCGGCCCATATGCGTCTCCTAGGTCACCTGAGAGGAGAGCCTAGTCCCGCGGCGCGAAGGCGGCGGTGAACAGGCGGCGCGCCCGCGCGGCGGCCTGTTCGCGCAGCGGGATCGGGGTGCGCGAGAGCTCGAGGGCGAGCATCCCGGCGGCCATTCCGACGTCGGCGACCTCGACGTGCTCGGCCACGCGTCCGCTCGCCTGGTCCCGTGTCAGCAGGGCCGCCACGACGCCGCGGAACCGTTCGCCCAGCACCTCGACCCGGGGGTCGCCCAGGTGCCCGGTGACGAGTTCGAGAAGTGCGCCCGACGCCATCGCCTGCCCGGCGACCTGCGCCAGCAGGTCGTCGACGCCGCCCTCGGCTCCGGCGGCGTGCGCCTCGAGTTCGGCGATGTTGTCCTCGAACACCGCAACGGCGAGGGCGATGCGATCCGGGAAGTGCCGGTACAGGCTGCCCTGGCCCACGCCTGCGCGGCGGGCGACCGCGCTGAAGGGTGCGCCGAGACCGTCCTCGGCGTAGACCTCTCGCGCAGCGGCGATGAGCGCGCGACGGTTCTCGGGCCCGGCGGCGGGTCCGCGGTTCACCTTCGACGAGGCTCCTTCAGCGTTCGGCACGGGTGTAGCCTATTACCGGACATGGATGTCCGGTAGAAAGGATCTCTCCCATGAGCACCATCACCCTCACCGCCGACTCGTCGATCGGCACCTGGGCCGCCGACCCGACCGGGCGCGCCCTCCTCACCGAGATGCTGGCTCCCGCCGGGCAGGCGGTCGACACCCTCGCCCCCGTCTTCGGTCTCCCCCTGAACAAGCTCATCGAGCTCAGTCGCGGCGCGTTCACGCAGGATGCGCTCGACGGGCTCGTCCGTCGTGCCGAGGCCGGCGACGTCTCGGCCGAAGCCGTCGAAGCCGCCGCCGCCGAGGCGCCCGCGGAGGCGCCGTCCGCCCCCGCCGTGCCGCTGCGTCAGTGGAGCGAGCGGATCGACGGCGGCCGCTTCACCGGCCAGACGATCATCGTCACCGGCGCGGGCTCGGGCATCGGCCGCGCCACCGCGTCGCGGATCGCCCGCGAGGGCGGTCGCGTCGTGGCCGTGGATGTCAGCCAGGAGCGTCTCGACGCCTTCGTCGCCGAGCACCCCGACGCCGACGTCGTCGCGCTCACCGCCGACATCACCGATGACGCGGGTGTGGCCCGCATCGTCCAGGCCGCCGGCGACACCATCGACGGCCTCGCGAACATCGCCGGGATCATGGACGACATGACCCCGTCGGCGAGGTCAGCGACGCCGTGTGGAACCGCGTGTTCGCGGTGAACGTGACCGGCACGATGAAGCTCATGCGCGCCGTCGTGCCCGCGATGATGGCCCAGGGCGGCGGCTCGATCGTCAACACCGCCTCCGAGGCCGCTCTGCGCGGCTCGGCCGCCGGTGCCGCGTACACGGCGTCGAAGCACGCGGTGGCGGGTCTGACCAAGTCGAGCGCGTTCATGTACGGCCCGAGCGGCATCCGCGTGAACGCCGTGGCCCCCGGCCCCACGATCACCAACATCGAGGCGACGTTCGCCTCGGAGCTCGGCGCGCAGCGCGTGCGCACCGGCATGGCGGTGATGCCGACGCCGGCGAGCGCCGACGCCCTCGCGGCATCCATCACCTTCCTGCTCAGCAACGACGGCGTGAACGTCAACGGCGTGATCCTCGCCAGCGACGGCGGCTGGTCCGCGGCCTGACGCCCCAGGTGAACGTCAACGGCGTGATCCTCGCCAGCGACGGCGGCTGGTCCGCGGCCTGACGCCCCAGGTGAACGTCAACGGCGTGATCCTCGCCAGCGACGGCGGCTGGTCCGCGGCCTGACGCCCCAGGTGAACGTCAACGGCGTGATCCTCGCCAGCGACGGCGGCTGGTCCGCGGCCTGACGCCCCAGGTGAACGTCAACGGCGTGATCCTCGCCAGCGACGGCGGCTGGTCCGCGGCCTGACGCCCCAGGTGAACGTCAACGGCGTGATCCTCGCCAGCGACGGCGGCTGGTCCGCGGCCTGACGCCGCGCGCGAGTCGACAGCGTGATCCGCTGACCCACGCGTCAGCGGCCCGCCTCGGCCTCCCGCCGGCGACGGAGCAGCTCGCGCCAGTCCGCCGGCACCCGGCCGGCCGGTCCCGGAGACGGTTGATCGGCCGGCCGGTTCTGCGGGGGCGCCAACTCCGGCCCGTCGACGGCCGTCGAGGCAGCGTAGTCCCAGAACCAGTCCTCGCCGGGCTCGAAGCTGCGGATCACGGAGTGCCCGGTCTCGCGCCAGTGCGCCGTCGCGTGGCGCATCGGCGAGTCGTCGCAGCACCCGACGTGCCCGCACGCCGCGCACCGGCGCAGGTGGATCCACCATCCGTCGCGCGCGTCGCATTCCACGCATCCCGCTCCCGAGGGCGGCACGGTCGGGTCGATCGCGGGCGACGACATGTCAGAACGGCCAGATCAGCGGCACGTACAGCACCGCCATGACGATGAAGAACAGCGTGAGCGGGGTGCCGAGCTTCCAGTAGTCGCCGAACTTGTAGCCGCCCGGCTCCATGACCATGAGGTTCGCGGGCGTCGCGATCGGCGTGAGGAACGCCGCGGCGCCGGCGACGGTGAGCGCCATCATGAACGGCAGGATCGACACGCCCATCGTCGCGGCGACGGAGATGGCGATCGGGGCGACGATCAGCACCGTCGCCGTGTTGCTGATGAGCTGGCTCAGCACGACCGTGATCACCACGAGCACGAGCAGCGCGAGGTGCGGGCTCGCCCCGCCGAGCAGGTCGAGGAGCCAGCCGGCGACGAGGTCGGCCGTGCCGGTCTCGATGAACGCGGTCGACAGCGGCATCATGCCCGCGATCAGCACGATCGTGGTCCATGAGATCGAGCGGTACGCCTGCGGCGGGCTGATGGTGCGGGTGACCACGAGTGCGCCGGCGGCGAGGAGCGCCGCGACCGCGGGCGGCACGAGGCCCGTCGCCAGCAGCACCACCATGGCCGCCAGCACGACGAGCGTGCGCTTGGCTCCGCGTCCGAGCGGGATCGAGCGGCGCAGCTGCTCAGGGGCGTCGACGACCATGACCCCCGGTTCGTGGGAGTGCCGGGCCAGGTCGTCCCACGCACCCTGCAGCAGGAGGATGTCCCCCACCTGCGTCTCGATGTCCTGGCTCTTCAGGAGCGTGTCGCCGCGCTTGACCGCCAGCACCACGAGATCCCCGGCGGGGGTCTTCATGCCGGGCGTGACACGCTCGCCGATGAGGGGCGAGCGGGGGCCGACGACCACTTCGGTCACGCCGCTGGAGGGGCCGAGGATGACGCCCGTCTCGAGCGAGAGGGCGTAGTTGCTGCGGAGCATCCGGGCGTGGTTGACGAGGTCCATCGGCATGATGGCGCCCACGCGCTCGGGGAGCAGCCGTCGCGCGAACAGCACGAGCAGGAGCACGGTGCCGATGACGAGCGGGATGCCCACCGCCGCGAACTCGAAGAAGCTGAACTCCCGTCCGCCGGCGTCGGCGGCGAACTGCGACACGATGATGTTCACCGGCGTGCCTGTCAGCAGCAGCATCGACCCGGCGGAGGCGGCGAAGGCCAGCGGCATGAGCAGCTGCGACGACGCGATGCCCGCGCGCGCGGCGACCACGACGACCAGCGGCAGGAGGGCGGCGGTGGCCCCGTTGATGCTGATGATCGCTGAGACGAGCGCGACCAGCACGCCGATGACCACGATCAGCACGGTGGGGTTGGTGCCCGCGCGCCCGATGACCTTCTGCCCCGCCCACGCGGTGACGCCGGTCGCATCGAGCGACTCGCTCACGACGAACAGCCCCGCGATGAACAGGACCGTCGGGTTGCCGAATCCCGCGAGGGATTCCTCGAGCGTGAGCACTCCCGTGAAGTACAGCGCGAGGGACACCCCGATCGCGACGACGCCCAGCGAGATGCGGTTGCTGACGAACGCGATGATCGCCAGCACCAGAATCGACAGAGTGGCGACGATCGGGTCCACGGGTTCACTGTAGCGAGAGCGCGTTGCCCGTGAACAGCGACCGCCCGTAGTGTCGGACTCGTGGCCCCGAGCGACGAAGTGGATGCGCCGGCGACCGACGCTGCCGTGGCGGTCGTCGATCTGCGCAAGCGCTACGGCCGGCACGTCGGACTCGACGGGGTGACCCTGTCGATCCCCCGCGGCACCGTGTTCGGTCTCATCGGTCCCAACGGCGCCGGCAAGACGACGACGCTGCGCCTGCTGCTGGACATCATCCGGCCGACGTCGGGAACCGCCCGGGTGCTGGGCATCGATCCCCGCTCCGGCGGCCCCGCCCTCCGGCGGCGGATCGGGTATCTGCCCGGCGAGCTTCGCCTGGAGGGTCGGGTCACCGGGCGCCGGCTGCTCGAGTTCTACGCGCGGGTGTCCGGGCCGATGGCCCCCGGGCGCATCGCCGAACTGGCCGAGCGCCTCGATCTGGATCTGGGTCGCCCGGTGCGCACGCTCTCCAAGGGGAACAAGCAGAAGGTCGGCCTCGTGCAGGCGTTCATGCACGAGCCGGAGCTGCTCGTGCTCGACGAGCCGACCAGCGGTCTGGATCCCCTCGTGCAGCGCGAGGTGCACGCCCTGATCCGCGAGGCGAGGGACGCCGGTCGCACCGTGCTCCTGAGCTCGCATGTGCTGAGCGAGGTGGAGCACGCCGCCGACGAGGTCGCCGTGCTCGCGGGCGGCCGCATCGTCGCCCAGGGGGATGTCGGGTCGCTCCGGGTGCGCGCGGTGCGGCGGGTGCGGGCGGGGGTGGGAGACGTGGATGCCGCGCAGGTGCGCTCGCTGCTGGCGGCCGTTCCCGGAATCCGCGATCTCGAGGTCGCAGAGCACAGCGGCGCGGTCCGGGTGGTCGCGGAGCTCGAGGGCGACATCAACGGGCTGGTCGCGGTGCTGGCCACGATGCGCCTGACCGATCTGGAGCTGGTCGAGCCGGACCTGGAGGAGTCGGTGCTCCGGCTGTACGGCGACACCTCCGGCGAGGACGCCGATGCGTAGCCCGCTCGCCGTCTTCCGCCGCACGATGCGGGAGTCGCTCTTGCCCCTCATCGGCTGGATCGTCGGCATCGTCGGCGCGATCCTCATCTACCTGCCGATCTACGAGAGCATGGCCGGGGACGGCCAGATCCAGGCGATGATGGATTCTCTTCCCCCCGAGATGGTCGCGGCACTGGGGTACGACCAGATCGGCTCGGGCGCCGGCTACACGCAGGCGACGTTCTTCGGACTCGTCGGCTTCGCGCTGTTCGTGATCGCCGCCACCGGCTGGGGCGCGGGCGCGATCGGGGGCGCGGAGGAGTCCGGCAGGCTCGAGCTCGACCTCGCCCACGGGGTCGGCCGCGTGGGCTATGCGCTCGAGCAGGGGCTCGCGATCGTCGTGCGGGTGCTCGCGCTGGGCGTTGCGGCGGGCCTGGTCATCCTCGCGATCAACGAGCCGTCCCGGCTCGAGCTCCCCGCCGCGGGCGTCGTGCTCGCCGTACTCGCCCTGAGCGGTCTGGCTCTGCTGTCGGGCACCCTCGCGCTGCTGGTCGGGGCGTTGACGGGCCGCCGGATCTGGGCGGTCGGCCTGGGCGCCGGGGTCGCGGTGGCGGGGTACGCGCTCAACGCCGTGGGCCGGCAATCCGATGACGCGGCCTGGATGCGCACCCTGTCGCCGTACGCGTGGGCGTACCGCGATCCGCCCCTGGAGGGCGAGGCGTCGGCGGGGATCCTGCTGGTGTGGGCGGTGGCGCTCGGACTGGCCGCCGCGGCGGCCTGGGCGCTCCACCGACGGGACGTCACCGGCTGACCACCCGCGAACCACAGCCGCGCAACCTCAGCCGCGTGACCTCCGCCGCGCAACCTCAGCCGCGCGGCGCAGCCATGCCCGCGACCTCGTAGGCGAGCTCGACGGCCTCGAAGATCGCCGCGTCGATCGTGCGGGGCGAGAGGGCGTCGCCGATCGTGACGACGCGGGGCGCGGCATCCCGGGCATCGGCGAGGGCCACCGCCTGGCGCGGCTCGATCGCGACGACCGCGTCGAGTCCCGTGAGCACCGCCTCCTCTCCCGTCACGGTGTCGCGGAGCGTCGCCTCCCCCTCCCCGAGCCGCACGACGCGCTGCGAGACGCGCCGACGGAACCCGACGTGCGCACCGAGGCGCTCCAGCAGGAGCGGCCGGTCGTATCCGGCGCCCACGTGCGGGAAGACGGTCTCGAACGGCGTGATGACCTCCACCTCCCCGATCGCGGCGAGCAGTGTGAGCACGATGCCCGACGCGTAGGCGGTGCCATCGGCATCCACCACGGCGATCCGCCGCCCGAGGCCTGCGGGATCGGCGACGGCGGCGAACGCGTCGATGAATCCGCCCAGCGGCATCCCGCCCTCGTACGCGCCGCCGAGCGCCAGGGAGGTGGTCGCGGGGGCGATCGCACCGGTGGCCAGCACGACGCCGTCGACCCCGGAGTCGCGCAGCGTCGCCGCGGTCGCGCGCCGCCCGAGGCTCACCGTCACACCGCTCGCGGCGAGGTCGCGCCCGAGGTCGTCGATCAGAAGACCGACGCTCTCGCGACCGGGCACCTGCCGGGCGAGCCGGAGCTGGCCGCCGAGCACGTCCGCCTGCTCCCACAGCTCGACGGCGTGCCCGTCCGCGGCCAGCTCCACGGCGGCGCGCATGCCGGCGGGACCGCCGCCGACGACGATCCACCGCTGCGGCGAAGAGGTGCGGGGTCGCTCGGGCCGCTCCCCCTCGCGGCCGGCGAGCGGGTTGACCGTGCAGGACATCGGCAGGCCGCGGCTGCCGCGACCGAGGCACCCCTGGTTCAGACGGATGCAATGACGGATGCCGCCCCCGTCGGCGCCGCGGAGCTTGCGCCCCAGGTCGGGGTCGGCGATCTGGGCGCGCGTGAGGGCGACCATGTCGGCGATGCCCGCGTCGATCACCTCCTCCGCTTCCTCGACCGAACGCGCGGCGCCGACGCCGAACACGGCGATGTCCGGGTTGGCCGCCTTCACCGCCGCGACCTGGTCACGCAGCCACGCGACCGGCATCGGCGAGGACGGGAACACGTAGTGCACGTTGTGATAGCCGCCGGCCGCCAGGTCGAGGAAGTCGATCGGGGCCTCGGCGCGCAGGCGTTCGATCACGGCGCGCAGGTGCGCGGCATCCATTCCCTGCGGATGGAACTCGTCGGCGACGATGCGGATGCCCACCGCGATGTCGTCGCCGACCGCCGCGCGCACGGCACGCAGCACCTCGCGCGGAAAGCGGGTGCGGCCCTCGAGGTCGCCGCCGTACTCGTCGGTGCGGGCGTTGTAGAGCGGCGAGAGGAACTGGTGCAGCAGGTAGCCGTGGGCCATGTGGACCTCGACGCCGTCGAAGCCGCCGTCGCGCGCGAGCTCGGCCGAGCGCGCCCAGCCGGCGGTGAAGGAGAGGATGTCGGCGGCGTCCATCTCCCTGGCCGCGATCGCGGTCGAGGGCGAGAGGATGCGCGAAGGGGCGTACACGGCGCGGGGGCCGTCGGGTCCGTCGCCCTGTGCCTGGGCGCCGTGATGGTTGAGCTGCACGAAGATGCGGGCGCCGGCCTCGTGGACGGCGTCGGTCATCGCCCGGTTGGCGGCCACCGACTCCGGGCGGAAGGCGTCTTCGAAGCCGCGGATCGATCCGCTCGGGTGCACGAAGTGGTTGCCCGCAACGAACAGTCCGCACCCGCCGCGGGCCCGGCGCACGTAGTACGCGGTCTCCCGCGGAGACTCCACCCGATCGGAGTACTGCTTGGAGTGGGCGGTCTGCATGAGCCGGTTCGGCACGTCGACCGGGCCGATGCGCAGCGGTTCCCAGAGCGTCATGCCCTGAAACTATCGCGGCGGGCGCGGGGCGGGTCAGCGCCTGTCGGACGGGTCGATGAGTCGGTGTCGGAAGGCGAAGGCCGTCGCCTCCGAGCGTCCACGCACCCCGAGCTTGCGGTAGATGGCGACCGAGTGGTGCATGACGGTCTTCGCCGAGATGCGCAGCTGCTGCGCGATCTGCTTGTTGGTGAGGCCGTCGGCGAGCAGTCGCAGCACCTCGCGCTCGCGAGCGGTGATGGTCGCGACGGCGGCCGACGGCGTATCGCCGGGGCCGGGGGATGCCGGCGGGTCGGCCTCGTCGTGGGCATGGGCCCGCAGCCACTCGTATGCCTCGGCTGCCGCGTCGGTCCCGGTGAGGAGCGTTCCGGCGGCGATCGCCGATGGCGCACTCTCGCCGAGTCCGGCGACCACCTCCGCGCGCACCGCCTCGATCTCGGGCGTCGTCTGTGGCGCCATGCCGCGCAGGATGCGACCGCGATCGGCCTCGATCGCCCCGAGCATGCGCGCCGCGAAAGCGGGATCGCCGAGGGCGCGGGCGATGAGCACGGTGTGCACGAGGGATCCCGCGGCAAGGTACGACCAGCCGCGCAGCGACGAGGCGGCCAGTCGCTCCGCCGCCCAGTGGGCGGCGCGATGCGGGTCGCCCCGCGCGATCTCGCGACGGGCGAGCACGGCCAGGACGAACCACTCGGACACGACGTCGTGGGCGTCGCGCGCGAGCTGGAGCGCCTCCTCGAGCGACGGCACCGGCGCGTCGGCCGGCACCGCACCCGGGGCCATGGTGCGCAACAGGATCACCGCCGACACGATCGCGTACGCGTCGTGCAGCCGCTGCGCGTGGGCGAGGGCATCGAGGGCGAGCGCGGCGGCGCCGGCGAGGTCGCCCGTCGAGTGCATGGCGCCGGCGATCCACACCTCGAATCGCGCCGTCCAGACCGGCTCCGCGTGTCGCAGGGCGAGGGCGCGCCCTTCGCCGGCGAGCGTCACCGCCGAGCCCATGTCGCTCGTCGTGATCGCGTTGGTCACGCCGATGAACAGCGCCTGCATGGCCAGGCGCGGCCGGCTCTCGTCGTCGATCAGCTCTCGGCCGCGTCGCCACCGGTCGCGCACGGCGGCGTGCAGGGCGATGCCGTCGGGCGAGAACGCGAGGGCGTTCGAGGCCCACAGCCACGCCGCCGCCTGGAGATGACGCGGCAGCTGCCCGAGCACGGGATCGGCGATGAGGCGATCAAGCATCTGTCCGAGCTGCGCGGTCTCGGCGAACCCCGCGAGCACGGCCGCGCACGACACCACCCACTCCACGGCGTCGGCCGCGCCCACCGCATCGGCCCCGGCCCCGGCCCCAGCCTCGGCCTCGGCCCCTGCCCCGGCCCCAGCCTCGGCCTCCGCCTCGACCCCGCCCTTCACGAGTGCGCACCGGCGGCGGGCCTCGGCGACGAGGTCGACGCGCAGCAGCTGCGCCTGCGCGATCGCCGTGCTCGGCGTCGCGGCCGCGACGTCCGACGCGGCCGCGCGCAGCACGGCTGCCAGGAGCGCCCTCCGCGCCTCCTCGCTGTCGTGGGCGGCCGGATCCGTCTCCCGCACGTAGGCGCGCACCAGCGGCAGCATCGCGAACGCCACGACCGGGCCCCGACCGGCGAGCGGTTCCACCAGGCGCAGGTCGACCAGACGCTCCAGTGCGTCGAGCACCCGGCCCAGCGGCTGGTCGCCGACGCCGCGCACCGCCTCGACGGGGAACGGCCCGTCGAAGCGCGCGATCCGTCGGAGCACGTCGAGCTCCCCGTCTGCAAGCAGCGCGCACGCGGAAGCGAGGGATTCGCGGACCCCGACGGATCCCGCCGGCGCCGACAGGAGCTCCAGGGTGCCGGCCGTCGCCGCGGCGAGCTCGCGCGCGAGCTCCCGCGGGGGAAGATAGGCGCTGCGGGCCGCGGCGAGCTCGATCGCCAATGGCAGTCCGCCGACGAGTCGGCAGACGTCGGCGATCGCCCGCGCCGTGGTTGCGTCGAGTTCGAACCGCGGATCGACCATGCGCGCCCGCTGTGCGAACAGCACGACGCTGGGATTGACGACGAGCTCCGCCACCGTCGAGTCGACGTCGGGAACCGGGAGCGGCGGGACGACGATCGCCGCCGCGCCGTCGGTCCACCTGCTCGCGCGTGCGGCGACGAACTGGAGATGCGGGCAGACCGAGGTCAGTCGGGAGATCTCGTCCTGGTCGACCTCGCACGCGTCGACGTGGTCGATGGCGAGCACCAGCCGGGCGGAGCCGATCGCGTGGGCCAGCCGGTCCGCACCGGCGAGGTCGCTCGCGGGCGGGCCACCCCCGCGGCCGGTGCCGAGGCCGAGGCGCCGGGAGACCTCCTCGAGGAGCCGCTCCCCGGCGACTGCGCCGACGAGGTCGAGGCGCTTGAGCGGGGTCGTCGACGGTACGAGCGAGCCGACCTGGCGCAGCAGCGCGCTCTTGCCGACCCCGGGCCTCCCGCTGAGCGCGACGAAGCTGCGGCCGTCCGCGAGGAGCGTCCTGAGCTGCTCCTGCTCCCGGTGCCGACCCACGAGCTCGACTGACGTCAACGTCCTGCCCCAGCGATCGCGGCGCAGCGGGGATGCGCGCCCTGTCAGCAATATCGGGCATTCGCCCGATGTGCGTCAAGTGTCGGAGTGATTTGCTCGAGTCGGCGGCAGCTCCACGCCGACTCGTCTTCTGGGGAGACGACGTCCACTCGGCGTGGGGTGCCGCCGCTCACGGCCGGGAGGCCGGCATGAAGCGGGAGCTCGCGGCCGACGGAGGGTGGCCCGTCGAAGAGGCCGCCTGAGCCGCACCCGGTCCGGGTCTGCGCGACGTCACCCCTCGCGCAGCACCATCGCCTCCTCGAGCGTGGGCTCCACCTCGTCGATCTCGGCGGGGATCCCCCGGAGCGCCGCGCGCACCCGGTCGGCGTCGACGCCCGCCACCCGCACCTCCCGTCCCGACAGCATGGTCGGCAGGCCCACCGCGCCGAGTGCGGTGAACGCCTCCTGCCACTGCGGCGAGCGCACGAGCACGGCGCGCACGCCGGCGGTGAGGTCGGCGACCGAGCCGAGTCCGAGCAGGCGTCCCTGCGACATGAGCGCCAGCCGCGTGCATTGCTCGGCCTCCTGCAGGTAGTGGGTCGTCACGAGCACGCCGCGGCCGGCATCGGCCTGCGCATGGATCGTGTCCCACAGGCGTGCGCGGGAGAGCGGATCGACGCCGGAGGTCGGCTCGTCGAGCACGAGGAGATCGGGGTCGTGCTCGAGGGCGAGCGCGAACGCGAGCTGGCGCTGTCGGCCGAGCCCGATGTCGGCGACGACGTCGCGCGAGACCTCGTCGAGCGCGGCCGGCAGCGTCGCAGCGCTTCCCGCGTAGACGCGCGCGAAGAACTCGGCGTTCTCGCGCACGCTGATCGTGCGGAAGAGCCCGAGTCCCTGCGGGACGTAGCCGAGGCGGCGTCGGGAGGCGGCATCCGGCGGCGCGCCGAAGAGCTCGACCTCACCCTCGTCGGGTCGGTCCAGGCCGATGAGGGCGCGCAGGAACGTCGTCTTGCCGGCGCCGTTGGCGCCGATGAGACCCACGATCTCGCCGGCGTGCACGGCGAGGCTCACGTCGTCGACGGCGGTCTGGACGCCGAACCTCCGGGTCACGCCGCGTCCGGCCGCCACGACGGGCCCGGACGTCCGCGACGTCGCCGCGGGCGGCGGCTGCGGTGGCTGCGGTGGCTCCGATTCCGCGTCGGGCTCGTCTCGCCCGGAGATCGTCAGTGCGATCAGCGCGTCCTCGAGGTCGGGGGGATCGATGCGCGTGACGGCCGCGGCGTCAGGCTCCGCGCGTCCTTCCTCCCGCCCGAGCCACACGTGGCGCTCCCGACCGCGTCGCCACGAGTCCGGCGGTGCCGGAGCGTCGGTGCGAAGCATCCCGATGCCGCCGGGAAGCCCCGCGATGATCTCGTCGGGCGTCCCGGAGGCGATGATCCGGCCGCGATCGAGGGCGGTGACGGATGCCGCGCGCTGCGCCTCGTCGAGGTAGGTGGTCGCCATGAGCACGGCGGTGTCGCCCGCTGCCGCCTCGGAGATGAGTCGCCACAGCTCGACGCGGCTGACCGGGTCGACACCGGTGCTCGGCTCGTCGAGCAGCACCAGCCGCGGCTCGTGGAGGATCGCGAGCACGAAGCCGAGCTTCTGCCGCATCCCGCCCGAGAGCGCGCGGCCGAGGCGCGAGCGGGCCTCGGAGAGTCCGGCCCGGCCGAGCAGGTCGCCCGCGCGGGACCGGATTGCGCGATCGGCCATGCCGTACGAGCGGCCCACGAAGGCGATGTTCTCGTCGACGCTGAGGTTGCCCCACACGCCCGACGTCGACGGCTGGTAGCCGATGCGCTCCGCGTCGAGCGTGTGCACGGCACCTGACCCGGGCGCGACGCGGCGGGCGAGCACGCGCAGCAGGGTGGACTTGCCGGCGCCGTCTCCGCCGACGACCGCGGTGACCTCGCCCTCCGGGACGGCGAGCGAGACGTCGTCGAGCGCAACGGTGTCGCCGAAGACGACCTGCACGGCATCCAGACCGATCCCGCTCATCGCCGGGCTCCGTGCGCGGCGTGACGGCGGGCGTGCCGGCGCGGCTTCGCGGGCGAGATGCTCCGGTGCAACCGCACCACGGCGAGGCCGAAGATCACGACCGCCATGACCGCGAGCACGGTCAGCGGCAGCCACAGCGACTCGATGGGCGCGCCGCGCAGCATGACGCCCTGGGAGATCATCGTGAAGTACGTGAGCGGCAGAAGGTATCCGATCCAGCGGACGCCGGCGGCCATCGCGTCGAGCGGGAAGATCATCCCCGACAGGAGGATCTGGGGCAGCAGCGTCATCATCGCGAGCTGGATCGCCTGCCCGGACGTCTGCGACACCGACGAGATCAGCACGCCGATGCCGAGCACGGCGAACAGGAACAGCGCGGCGCCGAGGATGAAGATCCAGACGCTCCCGACGAAGGGCACGCCGAACAGCCAGATGCCGAGCACCGCGATGAGCACCATGTCGAAGGACGCGAGCAGGAAGTACGGGAGAATCTTGCCGAGGATCACCCCGGTCGCCTTGAGCGGCATGACGGCGAGCTGCTCCAGCGTGCCGGCTTCGCGCTCCCGCACCAGGCCGATGCTCGTGATGATCGTGCCGATGAAGGTCAGGATCAGGCCGATGATCGCGGGGATCATCACCCACGACGTCTTCAGGTCGGGGTTGAAGAGGATCTCGATGTCGACGGGCGGCGCCTGCGGGTTCTGCGAGAGCTGCTGCTGCACCTGGGTGAACAGCACCTGCGCCGACTGGGCGGCGAAGAGGTTCGAGCCGTCGATGAGCACGGTGATCTCGTCGTCGGCGACGATCGCGACGTCGACGCGGTCCTCGCGCAGCAGCTCCACCGCGTCGGCCTCGTCGGCGTCGGCGTCGGTGGTCTCGACCACGAGGTGATCGGCGAGGTCGTCGCTGTCTTCGACGAGGTCGTCGACCTGCTCGGCGTTCGTGCCGACGATCGCGACGCGGAACTCGTCCACCGTGAAGTTGGCCGCATAGCCGAAGATCACCAGCAGCAGCAGGGGCATGACCACGAGCATCCCGAGCGTGCGGCGATCCCGCCGCAGCTCCTGGAACTCCTTGAGGAACACAGCGCGCATGGCGGCATTATTCAACGTGCAGTGAATATCTGGCAAGGGGGTGCGACGCGTCGTAGTCTGGGCCCGTGCCCGAGTTCGCCGTGCCCACCGCCTCGCGTCGCCGCGGTCGCCCCCGCGGCGGCGATTCGGGCGCACGGGAGCGGATCGTGGATGCCGCGATCGCGGAGTTCGGCGAGCGGGGCTACGACGCGGCGACGATCCGCGGCATCGCCGGGCGAGCGGGGGTGGATGCCGCCCTCGTGCACCACTACTTCGGCACCAAGGCCGACCTCTTCGCGGGGGCGATCGGCGCCCCGCTGCCGCCGACGCGCGGCCTCGACGCCGTGCTCGCCGGGGACCTCGACTCCGCCGGGGAGCGCGTCGCGCGGTTCGTGCTGGAGATGTGGGAGGACCCCGTCATGCGCAAGCGCGGCGTCGCCGTGCTCCGCGCCATGATCGGCAACCGCCGCACGGCGGCACTGCTGGTGGGCTTCGTCTCGCGCGAGATCCTCGCGCGGATCGCCGATCGGCTGGAAGACGACCCGCACGCGCGCCGGCGCGCAGGGCTCGCGGCGAGTCAGATCGTCGGCATGCTCGTGACGCGGTACGTGCTCGAACTGCCGCCGATGGCCGACCCGTCCGTGGACGAGCTCGTCGCCGCGGTCGGCCCGACCCTGCAGCGCTACCTCACCGGCGACCTCGGTGCCGCACAGGGCTGATCTCGACCGGGATCCGCATCAGCGCGCCCCCGGCCCCGCCAGCAGGTCGTCGAGCATGGTGAGCACGCCCTGCTCGTCGAGGTCGGGGTCGAGCAGCCACTGGGTCTGCAGGCCGTCGGACGCGGCGATCACGAGGGCGGCCACCGCATCGGCATCCACATCGGCTCGCATGCGGCCGCTGCGCTGGTTGTGGCGCACGCGTTCGGCGAGGCTTCGTCGCAGCGCCGCGAAGCGCGTGGCGGCGAACTCGCGGGCGGCGGGGTGCCCCTCCTCGAGCGCGGCGGCGACGAGCGTGGAGTAGAGCTGCACGAGTCCCGACACTTCGCGGTTGTCGCGCGCGGAGGCCCGCATGATCTCGACCGGCGTCGCGTCTTCGGACACGGGATGCTGCGCGTCGGACTGGCGGGCCGACTCGCGGTAGACCTCGACCAGCAGCTCTTCGAGCGAGCCGAAGTAGTGCGTGAGGGCCGAGTGGGTCACCCCCACCTCCTGCGCGATGGAGCGCAGGCTCGTGCGGTCGGAGCCGCGGCGGGCGAACACCTCGATCGCCCGGTCGAGGATCTCCTGCCGGCGCGCGATGCCCTTCGCGTATGAGGCCATGGCGGCATCCTATGTCAGGACGAGCCCAAAATCCTCCACTCGGAGGTTTTCAGTCGCGAGCGAGCTCGGCCTCCGCCGCGGCGACGGCCTCGGCCGTGGCGCCGTACTGGTGCGCGCTCGCCGGGAAGGTTCCCGCGCGCACCTCCTCGGCATAGCGGGCCACGCCCTCGACCATCGCGTCGCCGAGCGCGGCGTACTGCTTCACGAAGGTGGCCACCCTGCCCTCGGTGATGCCGAGGAGGTCGTGGAAGACGAGCACCTGCCCGTCGGCGGGACCGGCGCCGATGCCGATGAGCGGGATGCGCAGGGCGCGACGCACCACGGCCACCACCTCCGACGGCACCGCCTCGACCACGAGTGCGCACGCACCGGCCGCCTCGACGGCGAGCGCCTCGCGCACGAATCGGGCGGCCGTCTCCTCGGTGCGTCCCTGCACGCGCAGGCCGCCGAGCGCCCCCGCGGTCTGCGGGGTGAGGCCGACGTGGCCGACGACGGGGACTCCGGCATCCACGATCGCGCCGATGCGGCTGAGGCGGGCGGGGTTGCCGCCCTCGATCTTGACGGCGTCGGCGCCGGCCTCCTTCGCGAAGCGCAGCGCGGTGGCCACCGCCTGCTCGTCGGAGATCTCGGTGGATCCGAAGGGCACGTCACACACGACGAACGCCGAGGTCACGCCGCGGCGCACGGCACGGGCGAGCACGAGCATCTCGTCGGTCGTGATCTCGACGGTGGAATCGTGGCCGAGCACGACCTGAGCCCCCGAATCGCCGACGAGCACCATGTCGACCCCGGCACGTTCGGCCACACGGGCCGAGGGATGGTCGTAGGCGGTGACCATCACGATCGGGGTGCCCTCGGCCTTCAGCTCGGCCAGGCGGGTCACCGTCACACGTCGTCGTGTCATTCGCTGCCTCCGGAGTCGGCGAGAGGGCTGGATGCCGCGTCCAGCAGCACGTTGTCGATCAGCCGGGTCTCCCCGACCCGCACGGCGAGCGCGGCGAGCATCGGCGGCGCGACGGCGACCACGGGTTCGAGAGTGTCGGGGTGCACGAGCGCGAGGTACTCGGCCTCGAGGCCGGCGGCGGCGAGCACCGCGAGTCCGGCGGCCGCCGCCCGGGATGGCTCGCGCTCGCCCGCGTCGACCGCCCGCGTGACCGCGTCGAGCGCGCGCGGCACGGCGACCGCGCGCTCACGCTCGGCGGCGCTCAGCCGTGCATTGCGCGACGACAGCGCGAGCCCGTCGGCGTCGCGGGCCGTCGGGCAGACCTCGATGCGCACCGGGATGCCGAGATCGGCGACCATGCGACGGATGACGACGACCTGCTGAGCGTCTTTCGCGCCGAAGTAGGCGGCGTCGGGGAGGGCGGCGAGGAGGAGCTTGGAGACGACGGTGGCGACCCCGTCGAAGTGGGAGCGGCCGCGCACGGCACCCTCGAGCGTCTCGGTGATCGGCCCTGCGACGGAGACCGTCGTGGCGAAGCCGGCCGGGTAGATCTCCGCGACCGACGGTGCGAACACGACATCGACGCCCGCCTGCGCGGCCAGCGCGAGGTCGGCCTTCTCGGTGCGCGGGTAGGCGGCGAGGTCGGCGGCCTCGCCGAACTGCGTCGGGTTGACGAAGATCGTCATGACGACCGTGTCGTTCTGCGCGCGCGCCGCGTGGACGAGCGAGAGGTGCCCGTCATGCAGGGCGCCCATCGTGGGGACCAGGCCCACGCGGCCCGAGCGCCGGGGCCCGGCGAGCGCGGCGCGCAGGTCGGCGGCGGTGCGCGCGACGATCACGATCCGGCTCCCTCGCGGACGACGTCGACGGCGGGAGCCGCCGCGCCGAGGCTCGTCGCGTCGCGCACCGATCGGGTGGCGAGGTCGCGCGTGGCATCCACCATCGCGTCGAAGAGGGCGAGGCGGCCCGGCAGGCGGGCGGCGATCGCGTCGCGCTGGCGACGCACGGTGTCGACGTCGCCGCGCGCGATGGGCCCGGTCAGGGCGGCGCCGGCGCCGTGGGCCGCCCAGTTCCCGACCGTGGCGCGCACGAGCGGGAGCAGGGCGTCGCGGTCGACCCCGGCGGTGGCGGCGAGCTGCTCCGCGGTGTCTTCGAGCGCGAGGAGGAAGTTCGACGCGATCGTCGCGGCCGCGTGATAGGCGGCCCTGTCGGCATCGGCGACCTCGACGCCGCGCAGTCCGAGCGCGTCGGCGAGGGCCTGCGCGACAGCCAGCGCGTCGTCGTCCGACCCCGCGATCGCGGCGGGCACCCCGGCGAACGAGGTGTCGGCGCCGGTGACGGTCATGAGCGGATGGATGCTGAACGCGGCGTGCGGTGCGAGCGGGGCGAGCGTCGTGGCTCCCGACAGGTGGCCGACGAACCTCCCCGGGGCGACCGCTGCGGCCGCGCGCGGGATGGCGGCATCGGGTACGGCGAGCAGCACGATGGCGGCATCGAGGCCGGTCGCCCCGCGCTGCGAGGTGGAGCGCACGCGCACGCCGGCGTCGGTCAGCCGCGCGGCCAGTGCCGCCCCCATGCGGCCGGTGCCGACGACGAGCACTCCGCCCGGCTCGCGGAGCGGGGCGGGAAGCGGTGGGCTGAGGGGCATGGGGACCTCGGGACGGGGCAGGCCGCGGACACTCCAGGGTACCCGCCGCCGGTCACCGCGGTTCGTCGTGCGTCGGCACGAGCGGGACACGCTTTCCCCCGGTGAACAGGTCATCGAGTGCGGCGTCGATGTCGGCGCGCACGTCGAGGTCGGTGTCCATCAGCGACTGGAGCTGGAGTCCGTCGGCCAGCGCGACGAGCAGGCGCGCGGCGCGCGCCGGGTCGAGGTCCGCCCGCACGAGCCCCGCCTCCTGGCCCGCACACAGAGCGTCGGCGATCCCGCGTTCGGTACGTGCGAAGCGGTCGCGGAAGAACGTGTGCGCGGCGTGGTCGGCGTCGACGGCTTCGGCCGCGAACGACAGGTGCAGGTGCATGGCTCCGCGGACCGAGAGGTTGCGCCGCACCGCGGCCGCATACACCTCGAGCGCGTCGGCGCCGCCTGCGGCGGCGGCGGTGGCGGTGGCGCCGGCATCCCACCGCTCGATCACCTCGCGCAGCAGGCCTTCACGGCTGCCGAAGTAGTACAGCACGTGGGCGGTCTCCATGCCCGCGGCGCGCGCGATTCCGCGCAGCGTCGCGGCGCGGAAGCCCTGCTCGCCGATGACGCGCAGGGCGGTGGCGAGGATCTGCTCGCGCCGAGCGGCTCCCTTCGCGGAGGTGCGTCGCGCGGGCACGACTCAGACGTCGTCGCGCAGGCGCACGATCGCGTCGACCGCGAGTCGATGGTCTGCGACGGAGCTGAGCCCCGAGACGGTGAGCGCCGCGACGATGCCGGCGCCGGCGACGCGGATCGGCACGGCGCCGCCGGTGACCGCGTAATCCGCGGCGGCGAGCCATCCGGCCGCCGGGTCGGTGGCGACCTTCCCCGCCGCTCTCAGCCGCGCCGAGACGAGCGCGGAGCTCGCTTCGAAGCGCCAGACGACGGCGACCTTGCGGCGGATCCACTCCTCCTGATCGGCGGTCGCGCCCGGCAGCGCCGCGTGGAACAGCACCGCGCCGGTCGGCCGCCGGATGTCGATCGCGATGCCGTAGCCGGCTGTAGCCGCGCGGTCGCGCAGGCCGCTGCCGAGCCGCCACGCCGCGTCGTGGTCGAAGGCGCGGAGCTCGACCGCTTCCTGTGCGGCGAGCTTGTCGAGCTCGAGGGGACGATCGAGGTCCATGCAACTGCTCCTTCACCGGATGTGGATGCCGCGACCGGGGATCGGCCCCGGGAGCCCTCGCAGAATATACCAGTGGTAAAGTCGCGGCCACGATGAGAGATGCCGCACACGACGCCGCGCCCACCGCACCGGCCGCACCGGCGACCGAGGAGGCCGAGGAGACCGAGGAGACCGAGGAGACCGAGGAGACCGCCGAGCAGGAGACCTCCTGGGCGCGCAAGCTGGGTGCGGGCCGGCGCTGCCGGGTGCGCGTGCTCGACGCCCGCACGGGTGAGACGCTGACCGTGCACGAAGACACCGCGGTGCTGCTCGAGGCGCCGAACTGGACCGTCGACGACCAGCTCGTGCTCAACGGCGACGGGGTGCTGTGGACGATGCCGGCGGATGGATCGACCGCGCCCGCCGTGGTGCCGATCGAGGGTCTGCCGGAGCTGAACAACGACCACGTGCTCGCCCCCGACGGCGACACCGTGTACCTGTCCGCGAACGACGGCCACCTCTACGCCGCGTCGCTGCGCGGCGGGCCGTCACGGCGGGTGACGCGGGACGCCGGAGGTCGGTTCCACTTCCTCCACGGCATCTCGCCCGACGGCACGCGGCTCGCCTACGTCGCGCTGGATCCGACCGAGGGCTGGGACTCGGGCACGATCCGCACGGTGGGCGTCGACGGTGCGGACGACCGTGCGGTCACGGGTGGGCGCGGGCCCGACGACGGCTGCGAGTACGCGCCGGACGGGGCGTGGATCTACCTGAACACCGAGCGCTTCTCGACGCGACCGGGCCATGCGCAGATCGCGCGGGTGCGCCCTGACGGCTCCGCGCTCGAGCAGCTGACCGCCGACGAGCGCGTGAACTGGTTCCCGCACCTGACGGCGGCGGGCGATCGCGCCGTCTACCTCAGCTTCCCGCCGGGCACCGAGGGCCATCCCGCCGACCGGGAGGTGGAGCTGAAGCTCGTCGACCTCGCGGCGAGCGCGGGCGCGCGCGAGGCGTGGGGCGCGGCATCCACCGTCGTCCGCCTGTTCGGGGGCCAGGGCACGATCAACGTGAACAGCTGGGCTCCGGACGGGCATCGGCTCGCCTTCGTGGACTATCCCGTCGACCCGGGGCGGCCTGCGACGAACTGACCCTGGACACGTCGATGATTCATGTACAAAACTATGTGGACAACGCCTCACCGCGAACGCGAACAAGGGAGTCCGCATGCGCATCGTCATCGTCGGCGCCGGGATCGGCGGCCTCGCCGCCGCGCTGAGCCTCCACGCGGCCGGTCTGCGGGAGATCGCCGTCTTCGAGCGCGCGCCGCAGATCCGGGGGCTCGGGGTCGGGATCAATCTGCTCCCCCACGCGATGCGCGAGCTCACCGAGCTCGGGCTCGCCCCGGCGATGGCGGCGATCGGCGTGGAGCCGCAGACCCTCGCCTACTACAACCGCTTCGGCCAGCCCATCTGGAGCGAGCCCCGTGGTCGCGCCGCCGGGTATGCGTGGCCGCAGGTGTCGGTGCACCGCGGTCGGCTCCAGCTCGAGCTCCTCGACGCCGTGCACGATCGGCTCGGCGATGTCGTCCGCCTCGACCACCGCCTGGTCGCTGTGGAGGACGGCGCCGATGGCGCCGTCACCGTGTTCGAGACGTCGGGCGGCACGGTGCGGGCGGACGCCGACGTGGTCATCGGCGCTGACGGCATCCACTCGTCGTTGCGCGCGCTGCGCTACCCCGCCGAGGGCGCTCCGCCGTGGAGCGGGCTCACGCTCTGGCGCGGCACCGCGCTCGCGCCCCCGTTCCTCGACGGACGCACGATGATCATGGCCGGCGACGGCGAGCAGAAGTTCGTCGCCTACCCGATCGAGGGAGTGGATGCCGCGGGTCGCACCCGCGTGAACTTCATCGCCGAGCGGCGCGGCGTCGGCTCTCCGGATGCCGACTGGAACTGTGCGGTGCCCGCGGCGCCGCTGGTGGAGCTGTTCCGCGAGTGGCGGTTCGACTGGATCGACGTGCCGGGGGTGATCTCGGCGGCCGAGGAGATCCTGGAGTATCCGATGGTCGATCGCGACGTCCTCCCGCGGTGGACGTTCGGACGCACGACGCTGCTGGGCGACGCCGCGCACGCGATGTACCCGAACGGGTCCAACGGCGGGTCGCAGGCGATCCTCGATGCGCGCACGCTCGCCTTCCACCTCGCGACGGCGACGACCGTCGAGGCGGGGCTGGCGGCGTATGAGGACGCGCGACGGCCGGCGACGGCGGCCCTGCTGGAGATGACGCGTCAGACGGGGCCGGAGCGGGTGATGCTGCTCGCGCACGAGCGCGCCCCTCAGGGCTTCGCCGACATCCACGATGTGATCCCGGCGGATGAGCTCGCCGAGATCGCCGCGGCGTACAAGCGGGCGGCGGGATTCCACCCGGAGCTGCTGAACGCGCGGAGCTCGCTGAGCGTGCCCGCCGCGGGGGCGACACCGTGACGGTCGACTCGTCGCGCCTCGCCGCCGTCATCTCGCCGCTGCGGCGCACGCTGCTGGCGGCCGCGCGCGAACGCGAGGACCTGCCCGAGATCCCGGACGCCCAGGTCGAGGTGCTGCGCGCCCTCCCCCGCGGCACGGTCGCCTCGCCGAGCGACCTCGCCGAGGCGCTGGGAGTCGGACGCTCGACGGTGAGCAATCTGCTCGCGACCATGGAGGATGCCGGGCTCATCGCGCGACGCGCGTCGGCGGTCGATCGGCGCCGCGTCGAGGTGGTCGCCACCCCGCGGGCCCTCGGCTGGTTCGACCGGTTCGATGCGGCCGCGGCGGCGCTGGTCGCCGAGGCGATGGCCGCGCTCGATCCGGGCGACCGTGCGGCCCTCGAGTCGTCGGTGCCCGCTCTCGAGCGACTGCGCGACGGGCTCGTCGATCTTCGTCACGCGGCCGGCGCGGCATCCCCCGAGGCATCACGCACCGTGCGCGACGGGCTCGTCGATCTTCGTCACGCGGCCGGCGCGGCATCCCCCGAGGCATCACGCACCATCGATCGATCCCGCAAGGAGGCGGAATGACCACGCTGCGACAGCGGCTCACCAAGGCCATGGACGGCCGGCGGCTCAAGGGCGTCGCCCTCGGGCCGCACGACATCGAGATCGAGCGGGACCTGCGGGTGCCGATGGAGGACGGGGTCGCGCTGCTCGCCGATCTCATCCGTCCGGTGGGCGGGGGCGACCCGGCGCTGCCGACGATCGTGATGCGCGGGCCCTACGGTCGCCGGGGCCCGATGGCGGGCGGTGCGCGCACCCTCGCCTACGAGGGGTTCACCGTGCTGTTCCAGAGCTGTCGGGGCACGTGGGGCTCGGAGGGCGTGTTCACGCCGCAGATCGACGAGCAGCGCGACGGCGTCGCCACCCTGCGGTGGGTGCGGCAGCAGCCGTGGTTCACGGGGAAGCTCGCCACCTACGGACAGAGCTATCTCGGCTACACGCAGTGGGCGGTGGCCGGAAAGCTCCAGCGCGACGAGCCCGAGACCGCGCAGGACGCGCTCGTGCTGCTGATCACGATGCCCGACTTCGGCCAGATCACGTGGGACAACGGCGCCTACTCGCTGCGCAACGCCCTGGGCTGGACGCGCATGATGGACAGGATGCGTCGCGGCGGCCTGGCCCTGCTCGGGATGGTGCTGCCCGATCGCCGCCTCGCCACGGCGTTCGACGTGCTGCCGCTGAGCGCCGGCGACTCCGCCGTGATCGGTGCGCCGAACCACTGGTACCAGGACTGGGTCGCGCACGAGAAGCTCACCGACGAGTACTGGACGCAGCAGTCGCACACGGCCACCGTGCCGCTGGTGACCGCGCCGGTGATGATGCTCACCGGCTGGTACGACATCTTCCTGCCGTGGCAGCTGCGCACCTATCGGGCGCTGGTGGATGCCGGCAACCCGCCGCAGCTGACGCTGGGGCCGTGGGGCCACGTGTCGCCGGGAATGGGCACGCCCACCCACACGGAGGGACTCGGCTTCCTGCGCGAGGTGTTCACGGATGCGCCCTCCGGGCGCCCTGCTCCGGTGCGGGCGTTCGAGACCGGGGCCGAGCAGTGGCACGATCTGGCCGAGTGGCCGCCGGCCGGGTCGACGGCGCAGGAGTGGTTCCTGCATCGCGGCGGTCGGCTGGACACCGCGGCGCCCGACGGCGGGACCACGGGGTACCGATACGACCCCGACGATCCGACGCCCGCCGTCGGCGGCCCGAGCCTGAACCCCGACACCGACCCCGTCGACAACGCCGCGCACGAGCGGCGGCCCGACGTGGCGGTGTTCCGTGGCGACGCGCTGACCGAGCCCGTGCGGGTGGCGGGCGAGCCGGTCGCACGTGTGCGATTCCACTCGTCGGCGCCGTCGTTCGACGTGTTCGTGCGCATCACCGACGTGCACCCCGACGGGCGGTCGATGACCGTGTGCGACGGCATCCGCCGGATCGGTTCGGTCGGGAGTGCGGCGACCGACCCCGACGCCGACGCGGAGGGGTTCCGGGTGGTCGAGGTGCCGCTGTGGCCGACCTTCCACCGCTTCGAGGTCGGCCATCGCATCGGCGTGCAGGTCTCGTCCGGTGCCCACCCGCGCTATGCGCGCAACCCCGGCTCGGGTGAGCCGGCGGCGGTGGCCTCCACCACGGTGGTGGCGGAGCAGGTCGTGTCGCACGACGGCGCGGATGCCTCACGGCTCGTTCTCCCGGTGGTGCCGGCGTGAGCGCGGCGGCCGGGGGCGGGATGCCGGTGCCGACGCTCGAGCCGGCGTTCGACGTTGTCGTGCGGCTCGGACCGATCGAGGACCACGGCGTGACCCGGGTGGGGCACCGTCGGGTCGTGCCGATCGTGGGCGGTACGGTCACGGCGATCGACGGCTCGTGGAACGCCGAGATCCTCGCCGGCGGCGCGGACTGGCAGCGGGTGCGCGCCGACGGGGCGATCGAGATCGACGGCCGCTACACCGCGCGCACCGCCGACGACGAGTTCGTATACCTGCAGGTCACGGGGGTGCGCAGCGGCTCGCCCGAGGTGCTCGAGGCGCTGCTGCGCGGCGCCGCGGTGCCCGCGGACGGCTACTACTTCCGCACGGCGATCTCGATCGAGACCGCGTCGCCACGGCTGGGAGCGCTCGAGCACGCGGTGTTCGTCGCCTCCTGCGCGCGCGATGCCGATGCCGTGCGATATGTCGCGTACCGCGTGACCTGAGTCGCGACCTCCCCCCGCAGCAGCCCGGGTACGGCCTGACCTGAACCGCGGCCGATCCGACGCGAACTGCCCAGGTACGGCGTGTCGTGGGCTAGCCTCGCGCCCAGGAGGCTCCGCTCATGACCGAACCCACCCTTCCCGCGCTAGCGGTGACCGGCTCGACCGGGCACCTCGGCGGACGCGTCGCACGCGCGCTCGCCGACGCCGGCGTGGCGCAGCGTCTGCTGGCCCGCACCCCGTCGAAGGCGCCCGCGCTGCCCGGGGCGATCGTCGTGGCATCCAGCTATGCCGACGACGACGAGACGCGGCGGTCCCTCGAGGGCGTCGCGGTGCTGTTCATGGTGTCGGCCTCAGAGAGCGCGGACCGGCTCGACCGGCACTTCGCCTTCGTGGATGCCGCGGCCGCCGCGGGCGTGCAGCACGTCGTGTACACCTCGTTCTTCCACGCGGCGCCCGAGTCGACCTTCACGCTGGCCCGCGACCACTGGCACACAGAGCGGCGGATCAAGGCATCCGGGATGGCGTGGACGTTCCTGCGTGACAACCTGTACCTCGACTTCCTGCCGGCGATGGTCGGCGCGGACGGCGTCATCAGAGGACCGGCGGGTGACGGACGCGTGGCGGTCGTCACGCGAGCGGACATCGCAGCCTGCGCCGTGGCGGTGCTCGCCTCGCCCGGCGAGCATGTCGGGCGCACCTACGAGCTCAGCGGACCGGAGGCCCTCACCCTCGACGAGGTCGCCGCGGTGCTGACGGCGCACACCGGTCGGACGGTGGGCTATCACCGGGAGACCGTGCCGGAGGCATACGAATCGCGGCGAGCGTGGGAGGCCCCCGACTGGCAGTACGACGCGTGGGTGTCGACGTACACCGCGATCGCGGCGGGCGAGCTCGCCGATGTCACCGGCGACGTCGAGGCCCTGACCGGTCGCGCGCCTATGAGCCTGGCCGAGCATCTGTCTCGCTGACCGGCCGCCCGGCGACCAGCTTCGTCGCTGACGAGGGCTGCTTCGTCAGAACGGCGCCTCGTCGCCGCCCGCTCCCGCCACGGTCGACGGCGTGAACACCGGCACCCGCCGCTCGGGCAGCACCGTGTACACGCGGCCCGACGGACTGGTCCACTCGATCGCGCCGCCGCTGCCGGGCACCTGTCTCACTCGCCACCGACTGTGGTGCTTGATGGTGTGATGCCCCTGGCAGAACGGCGCGTTGTTCTCGAGCGAGGTCTCGCCGTCGTGGGCCCAATCGACCTGGTGGTCGATCTGACATCGCGACGCCGGAACGAGGCATCCCGGCGCCATACATCGATCGGCCCGCCACTTCACCAGCCGCTGCAGCGATGCGGGAGGCCGGTACGAGTCCCGTCCGACGGAGAGCACCATGCCGGTCTCCGGATGCGTGAGCACGCGCATCCATGTGCCGTCACCGCCGGCGAGCCGTCGTGCCGTCTCGAGCGGAATCGGCCCGAGGCCCTCGACGACGGCAGCGTCTGTGGCGCCGGCGACGCCGTCGATCAGCGCCAGTGCAGGGACCGTCACGACCGTGGTCGCGCGGATACCGCGTGCACGCTCGGGGAAGAGCGCCGTTTCGCCGTCGATGAGCAGGTCGCAGAGCACGTCGGCGCGCACCTGGTCGAGCGTGCGGTCATCATCACCACCGCCCGCATCGATCTGCTTCGCGATGCGCGTCGCCCGCCCATGAATCGCGTGGATCTCCACCGCCGGCGCGTACAGGTGCAGCCACGCCATGCCGTCAGCCGCCTGTTCGACGACGACACGGCGGTCATCGATCGCCCGCTCGTGGCGCACGTCGAGGGTCGCAGCCTCGAGCGATTCGGCGAGCGTGCGCAGACGGTGCCGGAAGACGCCGACCGGAAGCGTCTGAGCCCACGCGACGCCGGCATCGAGCACGCGATCGCGCACGCCGGGCGACACCCCGGAGACGACATCGACGAGCACCCGGGCGTGCTGCTCCGTCGTCGCAGCGCGCTCGAGCAGGTCGAGCACGGCCGGGTAGCGATGCACGAGCGCCTCGGACATCGCCAGCAGATCGCCCGCCGCGTGCTCGGTGATGCGCAGCGCCGCCGCCAGCTCCAGCCGCAGTCCGCGAAGCACGATCTCCGTCGAGGCGCGGGCGTCATCCCCGCCGCGCGCGAGGGCGTCGCGGTCGAGCGCGTCGCGCCGCACCTCATCGACGAAGCGCAGGCGCCGCGCCGCGAAGGTCGCGATGAGATCGGCGGTCTCCTGGATCATGCCCATCGGGTCGGGCCCGGCCGTGGGAGAGTCGAGGCGCTCCCCGCACAGGTCGGACTCCCGCAGCGGGCCGTCGTGATACCAACCGGCCTCGGCATCAGCCCAGCCTCGCGCCTCCCACTCGGGGAGGCTGTCATCGCGTGTCATGGGTCGAGAGTAGAACATACCTACGACACTCGATCCTGACGCGTCGGGGAATACCGCCGGAGTCAGCGCAGCGTGCGGGGCATGCGGGTCGCGGACATCCGGCCACCGGGATCGAGCCGCTCGAGCGCGGCCGCCGTGACGTCGCGCAGCGCGCGCGCCTGTTCGGGCGTCATGACGTCCAGCAGCACGCGCCGCACGTTCTCGACGTGACCCGGCGTCGCCCGGAGCACCTTGCGTCGCCCTTCCGCCGTGATCACCGCGTCGGTCGCGCGCGCGTCGGCGGCGTTCGCCTCCCGCCGCACGAACCCGCGCCTCTCCAGCCGCGACACGACGTGCGACAGGCGGGGCAGCGTCGCGTTCGTGCGCGCGGCGAGCTCCTTCATCTGCAGCCGGTGCGCGTGCGCCCCGGTCAGCACCGACAGTGCGATGTAGTCGAAGTGCGTCAGCTCCTCGTCGCGCAGCAGCTGCGCGTCGAGCTCCCGCGGCAGCAGCTCCAGCAGCGCCGTGAAGGGCACCCACGTCGCCAGTTCGTCCTCGGAGTAGAACCTCGTGCGACTCATTCTCCGATTCTAGGAATAGTTGTGCCGACAACCGAGTTGCACCGCGATAGTTGCACCTACAAGCAATGTGGATGCCGCACCCGCGGCATCCACGGGCATCACCGATTCATCACCGACACGGGAGCAGACATGACCACCGTCACCATCTTCGGAACCGGCAACATGGGCCAGGCGATCGCGGGCGTGCTCGCGCGCGGGGGCGCCGACATCCAGCACGTCACCAGCACCGACACGTCCGCCACGATCGCCGGCGACATCGTCGTGCTCGCGGTGCCGTACCCCTCGATCGCGTCCATCGTCGCCGGCTACGGCGCGCAGCTGGCGGGCCGGACCGTCGTCGACATCACCAACCCGCTCGACTTCTCGACCTTCGACGCCCTGGTCGTGCCCGCCGGAAGCTCCGCTGCTGCCGAGCTGCAGGCGGCGCTGCCCGCCGCGAAGGTGCTGAAGGCCTTCAACACGAACTTCGCCGCGACCCTCGCCTCGGGCACGGTCGGCGAGGTGCCCACGGCGGTGCTCGTCGCGGGCGATGACGCCGATGCGAAGAGCGGCCTCCTCGCGCTGATCGAGGCGGGCGGGCTCACCGCCGTCGACGCCGGCGCCCTCTCCCGCGCGCACGAGCTCGAGGCCGTCGGCTTCCTGCAGCTGACCCTCGCCGTGGGCGAGAAGATCGGCTGGACCGGCGGTCTGGCCCTCTCCCGCTGACGGCGCCATCGGCCCCCGCGCGTGCGCTGCGCGGGGGTCGAGGCGAAGGGTGGATGCGTGCGCGACGGGCGCCACGACGCTGTTCACGATGCGGGCGCCATACCGGTCGTGCGTGAGCCGGGTACCGTCAGACCCTCCCCGCACGGCGACGGCCCGGCGTAGCCTCGACGACTGGGATCATCGCAGCGAAGTGCGCGAGTTCCTCTCCACCCGTCGCGCACGCCTCACCCGCGTGTTCGCCCATCGCACCCCGCGCGGATCAGCTGACGCAGCGCCTCACCGGAACCGGCGACGATAGATCGCCATCGCGATCGCGTACGCGACGACGAGGATGCCGACGCACCACGCGAGCGCGATCCACAGATCGGCCGAGACCGGCTCCTGCGCGAACAGGTCGCGGATGGCGTTCACGATCGAGGTGACCGGCTGGTACTCCGCGAACACGCGCACCGGCCCCGGCATCGACGCGGTCGGCACGAACGCGGAGCTGATGAACGGCAGGAAGATGAGCGGATAGGAGAACGCGCTCGCACCGTCGACCGACTTCGCCGACAGCCCCGCGATCACCGCGAGCCAGGTCAGCGCGAGGGTGAACAGCACGAGGATGCCGGTCACGGCCAGCCACGCAGCCGGGTCCGCCCCGGTGCGGAAACCCATGAGGAACGCGACGGCGATCACGAGCGCCAGCGACACGAGGTTGGCCACGAGCGAGGTGAGCACGTGCGCCCACAGCACGCTGGAGCGCGCGATCGGCATGGACTGGAACCGTTCGAAGATCCCGCCCTGCAGGTCGAGGAACAGCCGGTACGACGTGTACGCGACGCCCGAGGCGATCGTGATCAGCAGGATGCCGGGGAGCAGATAGTCGATGTACGCGCCCGAGGCCGGCCCGGTGTCGATCGCACCGCCGAAGACGAACACGAACAGCAGCATGAGGGCGATCGGCGTCACCGCCGTGGTGATGATGGTGTCGGCGCTGCGGGTGATGTGGCGCAGCGAACGGCCCGTGAGCACGGCGGTGTCGCCGACGACGTGAACGCTCATGAGGCGACCTCCTGACCGGGGGCGGCGGCGTCATGCCGCCCGGTGATGGCGAAGAAGACGTCCTCCAGACTCGGCTGCTTCTCCACGTACTCGACCTTCGCGGGCGGCAGCAGCTTCTTGAGCTCGGCGAGCGTGCCCTGCGCGATGATCGTGCCCTCGTGCAGGATCGCGATGCGATCGGCGAGCTGTTCGGCCTCCTCGAGGTACTGCGTGGTCAGCATCACCGTGGTGCCGCCGGCCGCGAGCCGGCGCACCGACTCCCAGACCTCGAGGCGCGCCTGCGGATCGAGTCCGGTCGTCGGCTCGTCGAGGAACACCACCGCCGGATCGCCGATGAGGCTCATCGCGATGTCCAGGCGGCGGCGCATGCCCCCCGAGTACGTCGCCACCCGCCGTGATCCCGCATCGGCGAGCCCGAAGCGGGACAGCAGCGCGTCGGCGATCCGCCCGGCATCCTTCTGATGGCGCAGCCTCGCGATGAGCGCGAGGTTCTCACGCCCCGTCAGCACGTCGTCGACGGCGGCGAACTGCCCGGTGAGGCTGATCGCCTCGCGCACGCGGGCCCCCTCCCGCGCCACGTCGAACCCGGCGACCTCCGCACTGCCCGCGTCGGCCGTCAGCAGCGTCGAGAGGATCCGCACGAGCGTGGTCTTCCCGGCGCCGTTCGACCCCAGCAGGGCGAACACGGTGCCGGGAGCGACCTCGACGTCGACGCCGCGCAGCACCCGGAGGTCTGCGAAGGACTTCTCGATGCCCGCCACGCGGATCGCGGGCGCGATCGTCGCGACGGCGCTCATGACGGCGCACCCCCGTCGAGGTCGTCGATCGTCTTGGTGAGCCGCTGGCGCTCCTTGTCGATCCAGCGCTTTCCCGTGTATGCGGCGGCGAACGCCTCGGCGAACTCCACGGGATCGTCGCCGACGATGTCGCGGACCGCCGTCTCGTCCGCGGCCGCGCGCTCCCACAGGTCGGCGAAATCGTTCAGCATCGTCAGCATCACGACGGGGTCGCCGTCGACGATGCCGCCGTTGTACATGAAGTATCGTTCGAACGCCTTCGCTGCCGTGCGATGCGGGTCGGGGAGCGCCTCGATGCGGGACTTGTACTGCCGGTACTGCTTCTTCTGCTCGAGGGATCCCGTCAGGACCTCGATCCACTTCGCTGCCATGTCAATCCTCTCCTCGGCGGAGCTCTTCCAGTCGATCTGCGAGGAAGCTCCACGTCCTCCAGAACTCGCCCAGCGACTGCTCGCCCTGGGCATTGAGGGTGTAGACCTTGCGCGGCGGCCCCTTCTCGGAGGGCACCTTCTCGACGTCGACGAGCCCGCGCTGCTCGATGCGCACGAGCAGCGCGTAGATCGTGCCCTCGGCGATGTCGCGGAAGCCCCGCTCGCGCAGCCACGCGGTGATCTCGTATCCGTACGCGGGGCGCCGCGCGAGCACGGCGAGCACGATGCCCTCGAGGACCCCCTTGAGCATCTCCGTGTCCTGCTTGCCCATCGGCGCTCCCTCCGCGATACCTACTCAACATCACTGACTACCGGTACATAGTAAGCATGAGTACCAGTAGATAGCAACACTGAATACCGAAGTCCCTTCGTGGCTGTCGACCCTCGACTGCCGATAGTGTGGCGCCGCGGCCATGGGTCGCCTCGCCCGATGGGAGCCCGCGTGGATCAGCTCTTCTCCAACCCGTGGTGGCTCGTGACGGCCGCCGTCGTCGTCGCGATCGACGTCATCGCCCTCATCGTGATCCCCCGCGACCGCAAGCCCACCGCGGCCATGGCATGGCTGCTGCTGATCTTCGCGCTGCCGTTCGTGGGGATCGCGCTGTTCCTGCTCATCGGCAGCTTCCGCCTGCCGAAGAAGCGTCGCGACGAGCAGGCGCGCATCAACGCCGTCATCCGCGAGCGGGCGGCCGAGGCATCCACCTCCGACCCGGCGCACTGGCCGGCGTGGTTCCAGCGCGTGACGACGCAGAACGAGCGCCTCACCGCCCTGCCCCCGGTCGACGGCAACGCCCTCGCCCTCATCGACGACTACCAGGCCTCGATCGACGCCGCCGCCGCCGCGATCGACACCGCGACCGACTACGTGCACGTCGAGTACTACATCGTGGCCTGGGACGACACGACCCGCCGCTTCTTCGCGGCCATGGAAGCCGCCGTCGCGCGCGGCGTCACGGTGCGCCTCCTCGCCGACCACATCGCCTCGCGCAAGGTCGCCGACGCCGACAAGACCTTCGCCGAGCTCGACCGCATCGGCGTGCAGTGGGAGTTCATGCTCCCCGTCATGCCCCTGAAGGGCAAGTATCAGCGCCCCGACCTGCGCAACCACCGCAAGCTCGTCGTCGTCGACGGCGCGGTCGCGTTCGTGGGGTCGCAGAACCTCATCGACCGCTCCTACAACGCACCCAAGAACATCAAGCGCGGCCTGAAGTGGCAGGAGCTCGTCGCCAGGGTGAACGGCCCCGCCGTCGCCCAGGTGAACGCGGTGTTCCTCTCGGACTGGCTGCTGGAGACGGCCGAGGAACTGGATGCCGAGCACGTGCCGGCATCCCGCATCCCGGTGGTCGCGGGGCCCGACGCGGTGACCTGCCAGCTCGTGCCGAGCGGACCCGGCTACGACACCGAGAACAACCTGCGGCTGTTCCTCTCGCTCATCCACGGGGCCACCGAGAAGGTCATCCTCACGAGCCCCTACTTCGTGCCCGACGAGGCGATGATCTACGCGATCACCACCGCCTGCCAGCGCGGCCTCGACGTGCAGCTGTTCGTCTCGGAGCTCGGCGACCAGGCGATGGTCTACCACGCGCAGCGCTCGTACTACCGGGTGCTGCTGGAGGCCGGCGTGCGGATCTTCCTCTATCCGGAACCTTTCATCCTGCACGCGAAGCACTTCTCGATCGACGACGAGATCGCCGTGATCGGCTCCAGCAACATGGACATCCGCTCGTTCAGCCTCAACAGCGAGATGATGATGCTCGTGCACGGCGCGTCGTTCGTCCGGCAGATGCGCGCGGTCGAGCAGGACTATCGCGACAAGGGCCGCGAACTCACGCTCGAGGAGTGGGACCGCGAGCCGGTGCGCCGCACGTTCTTCGACGGCGTCGCCCGGCTCGCGTCAGCGATCAACTGACCGAGGCGCTGCACGCCGACAGCGTGGCCGCGAGGACCTCGCACGTCAGGATGCCGCACCCGCGCGGATCCCGCGAATGGAAGTCGACCCGTGTTCACTCCTGTGGAACGACGGCTCGCTGCCAGCGCGGGATCGACAAGGCGAAGGCGCCGCCGACGATCGCCACCCCGCAGAGCACTGCGGCCGCCAGCGGCAGGCTCACCGCCCCCAGCCATCCCGCGATCGGATAGGCGACGAGGAAGCAGGCGTGCGAAAGGGCGAACTGGGCCGTGAACACGAGGGTCCGGTTCTCCGGCGTCGACGCGTCGGCCACCAGATGCGCTGAAGGCGTGCTGACGAGCGACGTGCCCGCCCCGAGCGCCGCCCACGCCGCCAGCAGCAGCCCCCACGCCATCGCACCCACCCCGATCGCGACGCTCACGGCGACCGCCGCGAGCAGGCCGACGGTCACGACGACGATGCCGGCCGTCATCGTCGCCCGCACGCCGACGCGATCGACAACCCGGGGGATGGCGAACGCGACCAGCAGCGAGCCTGCGCCGTACGCGCCGAAGGTGAGTGCGAGCGCGGCGTCGCCGAGGGCGAGCGCCGCCTTGACATACACGACGGAGTCCACCAGCACGAGGGCCGCGCCGGCAGCGACCACGAGGTTTGCGCACATGAGGAACCACAGGCTCGGCGTGCGGAGGAACACCCGCACCCCGGCGGGGAGTCGCCGCCAGAACGACGACGGCGCCGCAGCGGCATCCCGCGCCGGGAGCGCGGTGACCAGCACCAGGATCGCCGAGACGGCGAAGCCGAGGGCCGTGCCCAGGAAGAGATTCGTGGGGGCGAGCACCAGCAGCAGCGCGGCGGCGAGCACCGGGCTCAGCAGCGCCTCGAGGTCATATGCGAGACGCGACAACGCGAGCGCGCGCGTGTAGTCGCGCGCCTCCGGAAGCACGGACGGGATGAGGGACTGGAACGCCGGCGTGAACATGGCCGAGGCGCACTGGAGCACGAACACGAGCGTGTAGATCTGCCACGTCTCGGTCACGAACGGCAGCATCAGCGCGGCGATCAGGCGCACGAGGTCGGCGCCCACGAGCACCGCCTTCCGCGGGAGCCGGTCGACGAGAGCGGCGACCAGCGGGGCCGCGCCCACGTACGCGACCATCTTGATGGTCAGCGCCGTGCCCAGCACCAGACCGGCGTCGGCCCCGGCCAGATCGAACGCGAGAAGTCCGAGCGCGACCGTGAGCAGCCCCGTGCCCACGAGGGCGATCACCTGCGCGGCGAACAGCGACCGGTAGGTGCGGTGGCGGAGGACCTCGATCACACGTGGTGCCCCGGGGTCTCTTCGACGGTGTGCTCGGCCTGCTTGATCGCCTCGACGACGAGCCGGATCGCGTGCTCGTCGGAGAGCCGGTAGAGCACGCGGTTGGCGTCCTTGCGGATGCGCACGATCTTGCCCCAGCGCAGCTTCGCCAGGTGCTGCGAGACGGCGGCCGGCGAGCGGTCGACGAGGGCCGCGAGATCGTTCACCGCCCGCTCGCCGTCCCGCAGGGCGAGCACGATGCGGATGCGCGTCGCGTCGGCGAGGAGCCGGAAGACCTCGACCGCGACATCGACGAACTCGCTGTCGGGCCCCAGGCGGTCTGCATACGTATCTGCGCGCATGCATAGATTCTAAGAAACCTGGCGTTCGTCGTCGACGCCGTGGCATCCTTAATTTCCAATGAGTGATGGAAATTCGCGGAACGAGGTCGCCGCGCCCCCGACGGCCCGGCGCCGCGGCCCCTATCGGAAGTCGGCGACGACCCGGCAGGCGATCCTGGATGCCGCGATGGACGTCTTCGCCGCGCGCGGCTACGCGGGCGGGTCGCTGCGCGAGATCGCCGGCCGCATCGGAATCGACCAGTCGAGCATCCTCCACCACTTCCCCACCAAGCAGGCGCTGCTGCGGGCCGTCATGGAGGAGCGCGACCGCCGCGACGACGACGTGCTGGCCGAGGCCCGGCCGGCGACGATCGCAGACGTGCCGGAGGCGTTCCTGGCGCTGGCCCGCCGCAACGCGTCCACCCCCGGCGTGCTGCAGCTCTACAGTCTCCTGGCCGCCGAGTCGGTGACGCCGCAGCATCCCCTCGGCGACTATTTCCGTGAGCGCCTCCCCCGCGTGCGCGCCGGCTTCGCGCAGTGGTTCGCCGAACTCGACGCGGCCGGGATGCTGCGCGCCGGCCTCACCCCCGACTTCGCAGCCAGCGCATTCTTCGCCCTGTGGGAGGGCGCGCAGCTGCACAGCGTGATCGACCCGGCGGGCATCGACGTGGTCGACGTGCTCGAGCGCTTCCTGGATCTCGTCACCGAGCACGCCCCCGAGAAAGGCCTCCACCGATGACCGTCATCCCGCTCAACCGCGACTGGACCTACCGCCGCCCCGCCGGGCCCTTCGCCGCCTTCTCGGGCGAGAGCGGCGCGCTCGGCACGGCGCATCTGCCCCACGACGCGCTGCGCGACGAGCAGCGCCGGCCCGACGTGCCGGGCCGGGGTGCGACGGCGTTCTTCCCCCCGGGCGCGTACACGTACCTGAAGAGCCTCGACGTGCCGACGGAGTGGGCGGGCCAGCTCGTGCGGCTCGAGATCGGCGGCGCCTTCCGCCGCGCGCAGGTGTTCGTGAACGACGAGCTGGCCGGCACGCGCGCCGACGGCTATGCCCGGTTCTTCGTCGACCTGACGCCCTACCTGCTCTTCGGCAGCGCCAACACGCTGCGCATCGAGGTGCGCTCGGGCGAGGACTCGCGCTGGTACTCGGGCGCGGGGCTCCACCGCCCGGTCGCCCTGCACGTCGACGACCTCGTGCACATCGTGCCCGACGGCGTGCGCATCGACACCGTGCGCATCGAAGACGACCAGGCCGTCATCGAGATCGCCACCACCCTCGCCAACGCCGACGCCCGCACGCACACGGTGCGGGTGCGCACCGACGTCACGGCACCCGATGGCTCCCTCGCCGAAGCCGATCGCACGCCGATCACCCTCGCCCCGGGCGAGCAGGGCGTCGTGCGCCAGCGGCTGTACATCGCCGACCCGCAGCTCTGGTCGGTCGACGAGCCGTCGCTGTACACGGCGCAGGTGCGCGTGGATGCCGACTCCGGGGCGGCGGGAACGGCATCCACTCCCCTGGACGTGCCGTTCGGGATCCGCACGGTCACCGTCGACCCGCGCAAGGGCCTGCGCATCAACGGAGAGCCGGTGCTGCTGCGCGGAGCCTGCATCCACCACGACAACGGACCCCTGGGCGCGGCCGCGATCGGTCGCGCCGAGGAGCGGCGCATCGAGCTGCTCAAGGCGGCCGGCTTCAACGCCATCCGCGCGGCGCACAACCCGGTCAGCTCCGCGATGCTCGACGCGTGCGACCGGCTGGGCATGCTCGTCATGGACGAGGCCTTCGACATGTGGACGCGCTTCAAGACGCCCTACGACTACGCGGCGGACTTCGAGCGGTGGTGGCAGGACGACCTCGCCGCGATGGTCGCGAAGGACCGCAACCACCCGAGCGTGATCCTGTACTCGATCGGCAACGAGATCGCCGAGACCGGCACGCCCCACGGTGCCCGGTGGGCCCGGCGCCTCGCCGAGCACCTGCGCGCCCTCGATCCGGCACGCCCCGTCACGAACGGCGTGAACGCGCTGCTCGCCGTGCTCGACGACATGCCGCAGGTGGTCGAGGAGCTCGGGGGCCTGAACGCCGTGCTCGGGGCCGGGGGCCCGTTCGCCGCGGTCAGCGCCAGCGCGGCGGCGACGACGCGGATCGAGGAGTCCAGCGCCGTGCTCGACGTGCTCGGCCTGAACTACGCCGAATCGCGGTACGCCCCCGACGCGGAGGCGTTCCCGCACCGCGTGATCGTGGGGTCCGAGACGTTCGGCCCGGAGATCGGACGCCTCTGGCCCCAGGTCGTCGACAGCCCCAACGTCATCGGAGATTTCACCTGGACCGGCTGGGACTACCTGGGCGAGGTCGGCATCGGGTCCGTCCAGTACGCCGACGACCCCGGGGCCTCCGGCGCGCTCGAGCGCGAGTACCCCTTCCTCACGGCCTGGTGCGGCGACCTCGACATCACGGGGTGGCGCCGCCCCCTGTCGTACTACCGGGAGATCGTGTTCGGGCTGCGCTCGGAGCCGTACATCGCGGTGCGCCGGGCGGCGCGACACGGGGCCGAGGTCATCAGCCCGTCCCCGTGGGCCTGGAGCGATTCCGTCTCGTCGTGGACCTGGACGGGTTTCGAAGGACACCCGGTGACCGTGGAGGTGTACGCCGCCGCCGACGAGGTCGTGCTGCTGCGCGACGGGGTCGAGGTCGCGCGCGGACCGGTGGGCGTCGAGCGCCCGATGCTCGCCGTGCTCGAGACCGAGTACCGCCCCGGGACCCTCGTCGCCGTGGCGCTGCGCGACGGGGTTGAGGCCGGTCGCACCTCGCTCGCCACCGCCGGCGCCGCGGCGCTCACCGCGACCGCCGACCGTACCGCCCTCGTCGCCGACGACGCCGACCTCACCTACGTCGCGATCGAGCTGCGCGACGCGGAGGCGCGACTGGTGATGGATGCCGACACGGACGTCACCGTGACCGTGGACGGCTTCGCGGTGCTCGCCGGCATGTGCAGCGCGAACCCGCGGACCGAGGAGCGCTTCGCCGACGCGACCTGGCGCACCTTCGACGGCCGGGCCCTCGCGGTCGTGCGGCCGGTCTCGTCCGGCGCCGCGACCGTGACGGTGACCGCGCCGGGGCAGGAGCCGGTGGTGATCGCGCTGGAGATCGCGCCGGCCTGAGCGCCGGCATCCATCGCCTCCGTCCCTGCCGGCGCCGTATCAGCGCCCGCCGCCGGACCCTCTTCCCCGTCAAGAATCCGGGCTTCCGCCCCTCTCACGACAGGACAAGGATCATGGCACTGCCTCGGCCGTTCGCCCGTTGGACGACATACCGCAACCACTCCGGCGTCGACTTCCCGTACGCCGCCGGCACCGCCATCCGCGCCTCCGCGCGCGGAGTCATCACGTTCTCGGGCTGGCTCAACTCGCGCGCCGGCAACGCGAAGATCGTGCAGTACGACGGCGGCCCCGCCGTGCTCTACTGCCACCTCGTCAACCTCAACGGTCCGGGCAAGGGTCGCGTGGTCAAGGCGGGCGATCGCTTCGCGTACGTCGGTACGACCGGCCACAGCACCGGACCGCACCTCCACCTGGAGATCCAGGGGCGTCCGGGCGAGGCGAGCGTGTGGGCGCATTTCGACAAGCGCCGGGTCGTCGGCGGAGCGGTCGACGCCGGCAGCGCGGCAGCAGCCGGACCCGTTCTCAGCCCCGCGTGGATCAGGTCCATCCAGGACAAGCTCAACAAGCTCGGCGCCGACCTGGTCGAGGACGGCGTGATGGGGCCGAAGACCGCCGCCGCGGTGAAGGAGTTCCAGAAGAAGAACAACCTCGCCGTCGACGGCATCCCGGGCCCGCAGACGAACGCCCGATTGGATGCCGCGCTGGCCGCGCGACTGAGCGCGAGCAATCAGGTCACACGCCCCACGGCTGACATCCAGCGCCTCGTGGGCGCGACGCCCGACGGCATCTACGGACCGGCGACGACCGCGAAGGTGAAGGCGTGGCAGGCCGCGAACGGGCTGACCGCCGACGGCATCTGGGGCCCGGTCTCCGATGCGAAGGGATTCCCGAAGGCCGCAGCCAAGGCCGCCGCGAAGCCCGTCGCCAAGCCCGCTGCGAAGCCGGCCGCCAAGCCCGCCGCCGGCCCCGTCGGCCGCAACATCACGAAGCGGCCGACCGCCGACATCCAGCGCCTGGTCGGCGCGACGCCCGACGGCGCCTACGGACCCGACACCACGGCGAAGGTGAAGAACTGGCAGGCCGCGCACGGTCTCACGGCCGACGGCATCTGGGGCCCGATGTCCGACGCGAAGGGCTTCGGGCGCTGAGCGGCACCGACCGGCGGCACCGCCCAGGGCGGTACCGCCGGTCGACGCTCGACGGTGCTACGCGACGACGACCCGCACGCGCGCCAGATTGTAGAGACGCGCGTAGGGCGTGCCCTGGGCGACCGCACGCTGCGCAACCACCCGAACCGTGACGAAATGGGTGCCTGGTTCGGCGAACGAGACGGTGCGCTCCTCGAACGCCGACCGGGCGGGAGCAACGGGCGACATCGTGTCGTAGCGGCCGTCGGCGTCGAGGTCCCATTCGAAGCTGACGACCTCACCCGATCCTGGAGTCTCGGCTTCGGCGCGCAGCACGACGTCTTCCCGCACGCCCACCTCGACGCGACCCGCACCGTCGGCCGTCAGAGTCACGGTGGGCTGGATGCCGCCGCGCTCGGAGGCGACACCCGACACGCTCACCTGACCGCCCTCGATCTGGTAAGCCGAGTGCGCCGGGGGCTCGACGCCGCGCTCGACCCACGCCGCGAGGTCGCGAAGGGCCTGCTGCAGCATGCCGCCGTAGTTGATCGTCTGGTCGGGGTGATCGCGCACGTCCGTGTCGGAGTGGAGCGCCCGGTCGGTCATCCACAGCCGGAATCGGTCGCCGAGGGCGTCGCCGTGGAACGCCGCGGCCTCGCGGCGATACCAGTCGGCCTGCCACGGGTAGGCCTCCCTATCCATGAGCGACTCGACGAGGATCATCTTGCCGTGGAACCGGCCCGTCGGCACCGTGCCCGCAGCCCCAGCCGCGAAGACCGGCCCCACGAGCAGCGGCCGCTGCGGGTACCGGGGCGCACCCGATTCGTCGCGGAACTGGTCCCACACCGTGTACTCGGGCCCCGGCACCTGGTGACGGTGATAGGTCTGGATTGCGAGGAAGCCGGAGTTGTCGAGCGTGACGGCATCGCCCGCGGCAAGGCCGCCGAGCACGCGCGGGTCGGCGGGGCCGAACACCGCGACATCCCCGATGGTCTGCAGCAGCACGATCCGCGCGCCCGCGGCACCCCCTGTGGCGACGACGAGCTCGGCGAAGGCCGGGTCGCGATCGGGTTCCGCGGCCAGGCGCACGCCCACCACGGCGGCGGTGTCGCGGCCCTGCCAGGAATCATCGGCATTGCCGGTCGAGGCACCGGGGAGCGTCATGATGTCGACGCCCGCCGCCACGAGGTCGGCGACGGTGAGCAGCTCCGCGATCGCTGTGTCGAGCACGACGCGGTCGCGGTGCACCGAGGAGGCCGCATCGGCACCGAGGTAGCCCGGCACCGTCCAGAAGTCGTCGAAGTACGTCGGATCCATGGCCCGCACGCCCGGATAGAGCACGGCGAGCGCGTGCATCCCCATCGAGCGGTGTCCGTACCACGAGCGCAGCGGGAAGCCCATGCCGGTCACCTCCCGCAGCGCTTCGGCCTGCTCTGCGGAGAGCGTCGCATACGGGTCGCCGCTGCCACCGGCATCCATCGCATCCACGACATCGTCGAGGCTGTCGCCGATCACACGGAGGGCATGGATGCGAGGGGTGAAGCAGTTCGGGATGGCCATGGGAGAGCCGAGCACGAAGGGCACCGCGCCGTCCCACACGCCCTCCGTGTTCTCGAGTCCGCCGATCGTGCGGTAGGCGCCGCCGCTGCCGCCGAACGAGTAGCCGAACGGGCGACCCGCGCCGTAGATCGCCTCCGCGATCTGGCGCGAGAAGATCGCCGTCGCGGCGTTGGCACGGAACGCGCCGATGGTCGGATCCACGCCCGAGAAGGGATCGGCCGCCGCCGCCCCGCCCCCGTTGGTCTCGATGAAGTACGCCCCGGCGGCGAGGGTCGACCCGATGCGGTCGTCCTCACCGGTGACCGCCTGGCTCGTCCTCTCGCTCTCAGGTACCGGTGTGATGTATTGGAAGAACCGCCCCTCGTAGGCGTCTGCCGGCGGGAAATGGAAGGAGAACAGGATGCCGCTTCCGACGAATCCGCCGTGCACGTAGCGGTGCGGCGCGGGCAGCTCCCGCCATTCGTCGACGTCGATGAACGGTGCGCCGAGGTCGGGATGCTCCGCGAGCGGCGAGGCGCCGGCGAAGCGCTCGACGAGCGTGGTCGTAGACAGGTCGGAGGTCACTTGATGCCCTTCAGAGGGAAGATGAGGATGCCTGCCAGCAGCACGAGCACGAAGGCGGCGACCCACACACCGAGGTAGCCCCCGGTGATCGCCACGATCGCGCCGGCGATGACCGGCCCGAGGGCCTGTCCGAGGTTGCTGCCCATCGCGGCCACGCCGAGGTCGCGGCCGGCCGCCTTCTGGTCCGGGAGGACATCGATGAACAGGGCCTGGTCGACCGGGAGGTAGGTGCCGAAGGCGATGCCGGCGACGACCGCCTGGATGAAGAGGGCGGGCAGGGTCGGCGAGATGATCGGGATCGTCATGGACAGCGCCATGAGCAGCGACGAGAAGATCACGAACGAGCGGCGCTGCTGGAGCTTGTCGGAGAGCTTGCCCGCCACCAGCACCGCGGTGATCAGGAAGGGCACCCCCACGAGGGCGAGCAGGGCCGCCATCTGCGTGGCCTCGATCGCGCTGAGCGCGGGGCGCACGTAGCTCTGCATCATGTACAGCGACAGCGCCGTCGAGACGGCGTAGCCGAAGGTGAGGAGGATGCGCGCGACCCACACCCACCGGAAGTTGCGGGAGCGCAGCGCGATCGTGAAGCCGACGAGGAACGAGCGCCAATGGAACGGCTCGACGGCGAGGTCCTTCGAGGAGTCGTCGCGGGCGAAGATCACGAACATCACCCCCGCGAAGGCGAGGAACGCGGCGATCACGAAGTAGATGTCGAGCCCGAGCACGGCGAACAGTGCGCCGGCCGACACGCCGCCGACGACACCCCCGAAGAAGTTGCCGAACCCGCCGAGAGCCGACGCCGTGCCGCGTCGATTCTCCGGCATGCGGTCTGCCACGGTGGCGTTGAGCGGGCCGATCCCCGAGTTGATGACGGCCTGCGCCAGCATCCAGACGACCGCGAGGATGGCGACCGAGGGCGCGAAGCGCACGGCGACCAGCAGCGCCGCGCCCGCGAGCGTGCCGAAGAGGATCCAGGGCGCGCGCCGACCCCAGCGCGTGCGCGTGCGATCGGATGCGACGCCCACGAGGGGCTGGATGAGCATCGTCAGCACGACACCGACCGACGCGATGACCGACAGCGACTGGGCGCGTGCCGAGTCGAAGCCGGCGAGGATCTCGAGCTGCCGCGTCTGCTCGGGCGTCGCCGTCGCCAGGCCCGAGTCGATCTGCTGCTTCAGCAGCGTCAGCTGCTGCAGGTCCACGTCGGCATCGGCCCCGCTGAACCAGTTGCCGAACTCGAGCATCTGCACCTGATTGGCGAGCAGAATCGAGGTGGCGCCCCAGATCGCCGTGGAGGCGATCGTGACGATCGTGAACCAGGTGAGATAGCGGCGCGAGCGCAGCCCCTTGATCAGGACCGTGGACGTGCCCGGCTCAGCCGGATCGACGACCACCTCGCCCTTCGCTGCGACCCCGGGCCGGGGGGTTTCGGTTGTGCTCATGCGAGCTCCCATCGACGGTGATGCCCGACACGGATCAACGGCGTTGTTGTGGCGAGCGCCCCGGTCGGCTGAAATCAGCATGCCATGCGGCATTCACAGTCCGCAACAAAACCTCATACCGCACTGGTTTCATCGCCCTCGACGCGAATCCCGCCTACACTCCCGGTTATGGCAGCACGCGGTCCGTACAAGAAGGGCGTCGCCAAACGCGCCGAGATCCTCGACACCGCGGTGGAGGTCATCGAGCGCAACGGCTACTCGAACGCGACCGTCAAGGAGCTCGCCGACGCCGTCGGCCTCAGCCAGAACGGACTTCTGCACTACTTCGGCTCGAAGGACCGGCTGTTCCTCGAGATCCTCCGCCACCGCGACCAGCAGCTGACCGTCCAGATCGGAACCGACCCGCACCGGATCGCATCGGACTACCGCCGGCGCGTGCTCGACGCGACCGACGCGCTGGCGCAGGCCCCGGGCCTCCTGCAGCTCGGCCTGCGGCTCAGCGTGGACGCCTCCGAGCCCGCCCATCCGGCGCACGTCTTCTTCGCACAGCGGTATGAGGCGTCGCGCGAGATCTCCGCGGATGCCCTGACCGAGCTGCGCGCACACGGGCGCGTTCCGGCATCCCTCGATGCCGAGCGGGCTGCAACGCTGCTCATCGCCGCCATGGAAGGCCTCCAGGCGCAGTGGTCCTACGACCCGTCGCTCGACATGACCGCCCACATCGCGTATCTGCTGGATGCGCTGGGGATCACCGCCGCAGACGATCAGCCCTCGTAGACGGTCTCGCCCCCGACGACGGTGCGCACCACGCGCGCCTCGAGCAGTTCGTCGCGCGGCACGGCGAAGATGTCGCGATCGAGCACGATGAAGTCGGCGGCGAGACCGGCAGCGAGGCGCCCGAAGCGGCCGTCGGCGCGGCACGCCCAGGCGGCGTCGCGCGTGGCGTGCTCGACGGCGTCCTCCAGCGGCACCGCGAACTGCGGCACGTTCGGCGGCAGCGCCGGCTGCAGGGCCGACCGGCGCGTCGCGGCGATGAACATGTTCGGCAGCGGCGCGTGCGGCGAGGTGGGCGAATCGGTGCCGAAGACCAGCGTGGCCCCGGCATCCACCATCTCGGGGAACGGCCAGCCGCGCTCGGCGCGCTCGTCTCCGAGCATGGCCTTCCAGTTGGCCTCGATCGCCGGATCGGAGTGCACCGGCTGCATGCTCGCCGTGATGCCGAGGGCGGCGAGGCGATCGATGTCCGCCCGCTCGACCACCTCGAGATGCTCGATGCGGTGACGTCGCTCGCGGGGGCCGTTCGCGGCGATCGCCGCCTCGACCGCGCCGATGGCGATGCGCACGGCCTCGTCGCCGATCGCGTGCATCGCGACCTGGAGCCCGGCCGCATCGGCTGCGGTCACCACCGGCGCCAGCTCATCGAGGCTCCAGATCGGCTCGGCATTGGACCCATTCGCGTACGGACGGCCGAGCACCGCGGTGCAGCCGTCGACCGTGCCGTCGACCATGACCTTGATGCCGGTCACGCGCAGGCGGTCCGAGCGATGGCGACGGGCCAGCTCCGCGGCGTGCGCGACATTGGCGAGATTCGCCGCCGCGTCGACGGCGGGGAACAGCCGCCAGTGCCCGACGATGCGGGTCGTGAGGGTGCCGGCGGCCTCGGCCCGCGCCATCGCGTCGAGCTCCGGCGCGCTCAGCGCCATGTCGGTCGCCGCGGTGACGCCGGTCTCGCGGTAGCCGCGCTGCGCGGCGGCGAGCGCCGCGTCGCGGTCGTCGTCGGTGACCCAGCCGTCGATGACCGACAGTACGAGGTCCTCCATCGCGACCTCGTCGATCACGCCCGTCGGCTGCCCCGCGGCATCCCGATGGATCGTCCCGCCCGCGGGCGCGACGGTGTCGGCGTCGACGCCGAGCTCGGCGAGGGCGGCGCTGTTGAGCCAGATCGAGTGGAAGTCGTACGCCATCGCGTAGACGGGCCGGTCGCCGACGACCGCGTCGAGCAGCTCACGCGTGGGCGCGCCGCCGACGGCGCCGTGCTGCCAGCCGTGCGCGCGGATCCGCGGCGCGTCGGGCTGCAGCGCGGCGGCCGCGCCGATCCGGCGCTGGATCTCGCCCGGCGAATCGGCGCCCCACAGGTCGACCTGCTGTGCGGCCTCGCCGGTGCCGACGACGTGCGCGTGACCGTCGACGAATCCCGGGAGCACCAGAGCGCCGTCGAGCGCGACCTCCCGCGCATCGGCGCCCGCGATGCGACGCGCCGTGGTCTCGTCGCCCACGTAGACGATGAGGCCGTCCGCGACGACGAGGGCGTCCGCCCAGCGGCGCCTGTCGGCGGTGAAGATGCGTGCGTGCGTGTACAGGTCGGTCATGCGCGGGTCTCCTTCCCGAGTGCGGTGCGCTTGAGCCCGGCGTAGGCGAGCCCCGCGACGATCATGCCCACCGGAACCGACAGGTCGATGTACCCCGTCGCCTCGGCGATGGGTCCCGCCCACGCCTCGGTCGCCAGGCACAGCGCGGTGGCGCTGCCGCCGAGCAGCAGGGCGGCGATGCCGGGCACGCTCCACCCGCCGGTGAACCAGAAGCGTCCGCCGCGGCGGTCGTCGAACAGGTCGAGACCGTCGTAGTCGTTGCGCCGGCGGAACTGGTCGACGGCGAAGATCACGATCGCCGGACCCGAGACGACCACGAGGAACTGCAGCATGAGGTTCACCGCGTCGAGCAGGCTGGTCGACATCACGAGGTAGATGGTGAGCGCCGTTCCGACGACGCCCACGATGATCGTCGCCGGGATGCGCCGCAGCGGCAGCCCGATCGCCTGGAGCGACATGCTCGAGGTGTAGGCCGTCATCGCGTTCAGGGCGATGGTGTTGATCACGACGCCGAGCACGAGCACCGGCCCGAGCCACGCGGGCAGCAGGTCGAGAAGCGCGAGCTCGATTCCCGCGGCGATCGCATCCGGCGTCAGCGCCGTGGCCAGCAGCGCGCCGACGAACGTGAAGACCACCGCGGGGACCGCCCCGCCGAGCGCCGTCGCCGCCGCGATGTGCGAGCGCTTCGCACTGCGCGGCAGGTACCGGGCGATGTCGGGGCTGTTGATGAACGACAGCGGGCTGGATGCCAGGATCGTGAACCCGATCGTCACGGCAGACCACAGCGCCACGCCCTCGAGCGGCTCGGCCGCCCGGTACTGCCAGTCCACCGAGGGCAGGATGAACGCCGCGACCAGCAGGAAGATCACGAACAGCGCCCCGGCGAGCAGCGGGTACACCCGCAGGATCAACCCGTGTCCGAACACCGCGACGACCACGGTGATCGCGGAGATGACCAGGGTCACGCCGATGGGCACCCACACCCCGGCATCCATTCCCATCCGCCGAAGCAGATCGGCGCCCATGAACGACGACGCCAGCCACGTGAGCGACAGGAACACCGCCCCGATGAACCAGCCCACGAAGGCGACGAAGAGCTTGTTGCCGACGATGCCGTACATGGCGCGGGTGATCACCGAGCCCGAGGTGCCGGCCGCCGGACCGGCCGCGGCGATGAGGCCGGGGAAGATCCACAGCACCGACGCCGCGAGGATCACGGCGGCGGCCTGCCAGATCTCGAGGCCGAGCAGGATGAGCGTGGCGCCGATCGTGAGGTTCAGGATGCTGACCCCCGGCGCCGCCCAGATGAAGAAGAGGTCGCGCGGGCGCCCGTGTCGCTCGGCGTCGGAGATGAGCTCGATACCGCGGGTCTCGGGCCGGGTCGCCGTGTCGACGAAGCCGGGGTCGACGGGCGGGGCCTCGTCGGCGCGTGTGTCGATCATGGGTCCTCCGGATCGGGATGCTTGTTGGTCGCGTGACCAATTCCTTATTGGTCACACATCCAATAACATGTCCGGCATGGTGTCAAGGGTCGATCCGCAGCGATCTCGCAAGAAGCCCGAGGAGCGTCGGGAGGAGATCCTCGACGCTGCGGCATCCATCGCCCTCGACGAGGGCCTGGAGCGCATCACCCTCCGCGCGGTCGCCGAGCGGCTCGGGGTGCGCCCCGGACTCATCACGCACTACTTCCCCGCGGCCGAAGACCTGGTCATCGCCGCCTTCGTGCGGGCCGCGACCCGCGAGCGCGAAGACTTCTTCCCCTCCCAGGGTGCGCCTGTGCAGCGCCTCGCGCACTTCCTCGGCCACATCCAGAGCGGCGCGTCGCTCGCCCTCGCCCGCATGTGGCTGAACGCGCGCCACCTCTCGCGCTTCTCGCCCGCGCTCGGCGATGCGCTGCGCGAGCAGGATGCGCTCGACCGCGAGCGGCTCGCCGCGATCATCGAGGACGGCATCGCCGCGGGCGCGTTCGCCGAGGTGGATGCCGAGGCGGCGGCGATCCGCATCCTCATCGCGGTCGACGGCTCAGGCTCGTACGTCAACGATCCCGCAGCCGACCAGGTCGCCCTCGACCTCTTCGCCTCCGACGTCGCCGAATGGACCCTCGGCCTGCCCGCGGGCGCGCTGCGTCACATCTTGGCGTAGCGGGCGCGCGCGAAGCAGAAGATGCCGTAGATCACGAGGCCGGCGCCGACGATCCAGAGGATGACCGGCCCGAACGGCAGGCCCGCGAGCGTGTGCAGCGCGGCATCCAGACCGCCGGCCTGCTCCGGGTTGTGCGTGAGCGCGGCCACGACGAACAGGATGCCCGCGACGCCGATCGCGATGCCCTTGGCGACGTAGCCGACGACGCCGAAGGTGACGATGCCCTTCCGCGCCGGCTCGGGCGGCAGTGCGAGGTACTTCTCGAACGCACGGGTGAGACCGCGCACGATGAACGCGATGCCGATGCCGAGCACGACGAGCCCGACCAGCGCGACGAGGAACACTCCGCCGGGGGTGGCCATCAGCTGCGCGGTGAAGGTCTGCGAGGTCTCCGAGGAGTCGGAGCTGCCGCCGAGCGCGTACACGAGGGCCGTCCAGGCGATCGCGAGGTACACGATCGCGGTGCCGACCATCTTGATGCGATGGCCCCACTTCTTCTTCGCATCGGAGTCCCGTTCGAGCACGGCCTCGGCGATCTGCCAGATGGCGAGTGCCACCAGACCCAGGACGATGGCCCACAGGAGCGCCACACCCAGCGGCGTCTGCCGGATCTGCTCCATGGCACCGCCCTGATCAGCCTCACCGCCTCCTCCGCCGATGGCGATGGAGACCGCGATCGCCCCGATGATGATGTGGAGGATGCCGAGAACGACGTAGCCGACGCGGGCCACCACCCGGAAGGCGGTCGAGTCCTGGGCGGTGCGGGCGGCGGATTTGGCTGTGCTCATGGCGCGAGACTATCGACCCGTCGCCTCCGCGGGAGGGGGTCTTGCGCAAACCTCAGAGTTGTGCCTCTCGTCGCAGCGCGCGGCGGTCGCGCAGCGCCTCGATCGCCACCCACACGAGCATCGAGACGGCGATGCCCTCCAGCATCCCCGCGAACACATCGCTCAACCAGTGCGCCCCGAGGTACGTGCGACTCCACATCATGAGCACGATCCAGGTGACCGCTCCAGCCCACACGTACCAGCGCCGCAGCAGGAGGGCGAGCGTGAGAGTGACCGTCGTCGCCACCGCCGTATGGCCCGACGGGAACGACGTCGGCACGCTCTCGGCCAGCGACCAGTCCGGCCGCTGCCGACCGATCACCGACGCCAGCGGAGCGCCGATGGCGACGACCACGACCATGGCAGCGGCGACATTGGCGGCATCCCATCGTCGCTTCCGGATGAGGAAGACCGCGATGATCACCACGCCGATCACGATCATCCCGATGGTGCCCCCGACGATCGCCGGCACCCACGCCACGAAGAGCCAGACCGGCGATTGCAGGTCCTGCATCGTCGACGCCCACCAGGCGTCGATCGGCAACGGCGCGCCGCCGTCGAGGGCGACGACGAACCTCAGCGCCACGAACAGGACGGCGGCGGCGACTCCCGCGATGAGCGCGGGCAGCCGCCTCGCGTCGGGGTCGGGGCGTGCGGTCACCGGGCCGGGGCTGTCGGCGCTGTCATCTTCGACGTGGGGCTGGGCCATGGCGTCATGGTGCCACAGCCCGCGCCCGCGCACCCGTCGGACGGCGGGGGGTTGACAGAGTCACGTCAGTCGGAGAGGACGACGTGGTCGACCATCAGGTGCCCCCAATCGCCCGTCGCATCGTCGAGAATCTGGAACTGCGCGCTCCGGCCCGCGAGGTCGCGCACGTCCCACTCCACGTGCCGCAGGCGCCCTGAGTCATCGCCCGTCGCGGTCCGCACGGGTACACCGTCGATGAGGAGCTGCACCGACGTCGCCGGCTCCACCCCGAGCGGGTGCCGGCCGCCGCCGAGGAGGAAGTGGAGCGCGTCGCGGTCGATCACGAACGGCGGCGAGGTGATCGTCCCCGTCGCGGCATCCCCGCCGCCCGCGAACGTGTCGGCGACCTGATCGCCCACCTGCCCGGGCAGATCGGAGGGCGTCGGCGCCGCCGACGTGAAGTCGCCGGTGGCCGTCCAGCCCTCGCCCCACCAGTCGCCCTCGAACCCGGCGATCGGACGCGCGGGCCGCTGCGCCACGCTCGCGAACTCGGTGATCGTCAGATCCTCGAAGCGGGCCGGTCCGTCGACCGTGTACAGCGCCAGACCGTCGTCGCCCGGCGGCGCGAACACCTGGCTCGAGTGCACCACGAGTCCGTCGTCGACGAAGACCTCGATCGTGGAGCGGTCGACGAGGATGCGCAGGTGCACCGTTCCGCCCGACGCGTCGAAGGCCGCGCGGCTCTCGCGCTTCCACGTGTCCGCGGGGTGGCCGGTCTGCCCGCGGTTCAGATACGAGTACGACTCCGTCACGCCGACGTCGGCGTGACGCGTACCGTCGGCGGACCGTCGCAGCTGGAGCCCGACGTTCGTGGCGGCATCCCAGGCGACGTCGACATCGACCTGGTAGGCCGTCCCTTCGTACGCGAGTGGGAGGAATCCGTCGACGTCGAGGTCGCCGAGCTCGACGGTGCGTGTCGCGATGTCCTGCAGCGCGTCGACAGGCCGGGAGACGAGGCTGTGGCGGTCGCCGTTGCGCACGAGCCGCACCGACCGGGTGATCGAGTCGGTGCCGTTGAAGCCGTCCGACGCGAACGTCGGCGTGCGGTGGGCGTAGTCCCAGTTGTTCATCCACGCGATCGCGTACCGCTGATCGAGCGGTTGGACCGGGTCCTCCCACGTCACCGCGCCGTACCAGTCGAAACCGTGGTCGAGCCATTGGGGCGCCGCGTCGTGAGGGGTGAACACCGCGCCGTCGAAGTCGCCCGTCCAGTAGGCGAAGGTCGCCGGCTCGCCGGTGGCATACCCGTTCGCGCTCACGCCCATGACCCACGTGAGCGTCCCGTCGTCGGCGCGCATGCGGAAGAGGTCGGGGCATTCGATCGTGCCGATGCCGTCGTCGACCCACTCCCCCGTCCGCTGCCACGTGCGCAGATCGGGCGAGGTGTAGAAGCTCACACGATCGCGCTCCGCGATGAGCGCCACCCACTGTCCGCGCTCGTCGTCCCACACCACCTTCGGATCGCGGAAATCCGCGCGCCCGCCGTTGGGGATCACCGGGTCTTCGCCGTGCGGGCGGAAGGTGCGCCCGCCGTCGATGGAGTACCAGAGGAACTGCGCCTGCGGCCCGGAGGCGTCCTCCTGCTGCGCCGGGGTGGGGTGATCCATCTGGGTCACGAGCATCACCACCGCACCGGCGCCGAACCCGGCGGTGCCGTCGTGATCGACGACCGCCGAGCCCGACCACAGGTCGTAGTTCGCAGTGGTCTTCTTCGGAGCCGCGACCCCCTGGTCGGCGAAGACCACGCCATCGCGCGTCGTCGCGAGCCGCCACTCGGTGCCGAAGTTCGCGCTCGGGTCGGCGTTGTAATCCGCGTTGTACAGGTAGTAGTAGCGGAACTCCCCGTCGACGTAGACGGGCCGCTGCGGGTCGTTCTTCCAGTGGTCGGGCACCGTGAAGTGGTACTGCGCCCGGTACTGGTCCGACGGCTCGTCCGCGCGCGCGGGAGCACCGGCCGCAGCGGCCGAGCCTCCCGCGGCGCCGACGCCGAGGAGTGCGGTGATCAGCAGCGCCGCGCCACGACGGCGGGCGGGGTGGAGAGGGAGAGGGGACATCGTCGTCCTTCCTGGGGTGGGCCGGGTCAGCCGGCGGCGACTCCGATCGAGCGGTCGGCGCCGACACCGGCGGCGTCGGGAAGCGAGACGGTCAGCCGGTCCCCCGCCCACCGCACCGGCATGGGGTCGGTGATGCCGCCAGAGAAGCGCCCGTCGGGTCCGACGTTGCGGAACGCGCACAGCATCCACCGGCCGTCGGAGCGACGACGGATCAGGCGTCCGACGTAGAGGCTCTCGTCGGTGAGGGGGTACGCCCCCTCGATGTCGTAGGGGCCGAGCAGCCCGTCGGCGGGAACCGCCCACGTGCCGCCGCGCGCGGCCCGGCGGGTGGGCGTCGCGTGCTCGGCGAGGCACGAGAACAGCAGCACCGGGCGTCCGTCCACGATCTCCACCTGCGCCACCTCGAGCTGCCCGAATCCGCGCTCGCTCGGCGCGCTGAGCGGCTCCCGCAGCTCCCAGCGACGCAGATCGGGCGACCAGGCGTGGCCGATGACCCCACGCCCGTCGACGGGCCCGCGCGCTGCGCGCGCCGTGATGAGCATGTGCCAGCCGTCGCCATCGGGATCGGCGAACACCCAGGGGTCGCGGAACGCCTCGTCGTGCCATGCACCGCTGTCGAGGGTCTCGTACCAGGGCGCCGCGGCTTCGAGCACCGGGGCTTCCGACTTGGTCCAGGTGTGCAGGTCGGTGGAGGTCGCGTATCCCACCCGCTGCACGTTCTTGCCGTCGGGGGCGAGCGTGGAGCCGGTGTAGAAGAGGAACCACGTGCCGTCGGGGTGACGCACGATCGAGCCGGTCCAGGTGGCGAGATCGTCGAACGCGGGGGCGTCGCTGCGCACCAGCGCGTCGGCGACCTGGGTCCACTCGACGAGATCGTCGGAGACGGCGTGGCCGATGGAGGCGCGGTAGTGGCGGGCATCCGGATCGTGGAGCGCGCGCGACGCGTAGAGGAAGAAGAGGTGGTACTGCTCGCCGTCGTCGGCGAACCAGAAGTCCCAGACCCAGGAACCGGGGAGATCGAACACGGGGAGTCCTTCGAGGTCAGATGCGCGCATCGCGCACGAGAGAGGTGAGTGGTGAGTCGGGGAGCTCGGCGCGCCACGGCGGGTCGGCTCCGGGTCGGGAGACCGTCACCGCGGCCGCCGCCGCGGCGTGACGCAGCAGCGCCTCGAGGTCGCCGGCGGGGATGCCGCGCAGCGGTTCCCGCGCAGCGGCTCCGAAGAATCCGAGCGCGGCCAGCCCGTCCAGCAGCGCAGCCATGAACGTGTCGCCGGCGCCGATCGTGTCGGCGACGGCCGTCTGCGCGGCGGGGACCTCGAGCACGTCGCGGTCGGAGACGGCGATGACGCCCTGGGCGCCGAGGGTGACCACGGCCAGGGCTGCGCCGCGCTCCAGCCAGCCGCGCGCGATGTCGAGCGGGTCGGCATCCGGATCCAGCCAGGCGGCGTCCTCGTCACTGGCCTTGACGACATCCGCCGACGCGATCATCGCGTCCACGCGTGCCGTCGCGGCCGCACGATCGGGCAGGAGCGCCGGACGGATGTTGAGGTCGTAGCTCACGAGCGACTCGTCGCGGCACCGGCTCGCGAGCCGGGCGACGTGCTCGGAGCCCGGCGCAAGGAGCGCCGACAGCGAGCCCACGTGCACGACATCCGCCGACAGCGAATCGCGCAGCGGCGCCGACTCGAGCGTCCAGTCGACGTCGAAGTCGTACGTCGCCGACCCGTCCGCGCCGAGGACAGCCGTCGCGGTCGAGGTCCGTGGCAGCGGCGCGGCGTGCACCGTCACCCCCGACGCGTCGAGCCAGCCGCGGAGGCGCTCGCCGCGCGCATCCGCACCGAGCGCGGTGAGCAGGATCGGGTGTCGGCCCAGCCGCCCGAGCGCGAGCGCGACGTTCGCGCAGCTCCCTCCCGGAAGCTCGACATCGGGTGCGCCGCCGCGGTGGACGATGTCGACGAGCGCCTCGCCCACCACCGCGAAGCGCGGCACCGCGGCATCCTCATCGATCATCCCTTGACCCCGCTCGCCGCGATGCTGCTCACGAACGCCCGCTGGAAGACGAGGAAGACGATCAGCACCGGGATCGTGATGAGCGAGGTGTACGCCATCACCTCTCCCCACGCGGTGTTGAGCTGGAAGAAGTACTGCATGCCGACCATCACCGGCCGCAGCTCCTCCTTCTGGACGACCATGAGCGGCCACAGGTACTGGTTCCACGCGGGAAGGAAGGTGAGGATCGCGACCGTCGCGAACGCCGGGCCCGACAGGGGCACGATGATCCGCCGGTAGATCGTGAACCAGCTCGCGCCGTCGATGCGCGCCGCCTCGTCGAGCGACTTCGGAATCGTGGAGAAGTACTGCGTGAACAGGAAGATCGAGAAGGCGTTCGCGATGAACGGCACGATCTGCACCTCGTAGGTGTTCAGCCATCCGAAGTCGTATTTGAGGACGCCGCCCTCGATCACGAGCGTGGGAAGCTGCGCCACCCAGTAGACCATCGGCACCGCGATCGTCTCGAAGGGCACGATGAGGGTGGCGACCACGAGCGCGAGCACGACGAACCGCCCCTTCCACTCGAGGCGGGACAGCGCGAAGCCCGCCATGGAATTGACGACGAGTCCGAGCCCGACCGTCAGCACCGTCACCAGCACCGAGTTGAAGAGGAACTGCGCCACCGGAACTCGGTCGAAGACGCCGAAGTAGTTGTCGAGGCTGATGTCCCCGACCGGCAGGAACGCCGCGGGCGAATCGATGTCCTGGAGGATCTGCGCATCCGGCTTCAGGCTCGAGACGAACATGAACACCAGCGGGAAGAGGAAGATCACGCCGAACAGCGCCAGGGCGATGTAGAGCAGCACCGTCCCGCGCCGCTTGCGTGCCGCCTCGCTGCGCGGCAGCGGCTCGGGGCGACGATCATCCGGCGACGAGCCCGCCGTCGTCAGAGTGCGTGTCACGGTCATGTCAGTCCTTCTCTCGCGTGAGCCGGCGCTGGACGAGTGCGATGATCAGCACCGCCACGAAGAAGATCAGCGAGATCGCTGCGGCATAGCCGATCTCCTGCTGCTGGTAGCCCTTGCGCACGGCGTGGAACACGATCGTGGAGGTGGAGTTGATCGGGCCGCCCTGCGTCATCACGTCGACCTGCACGAACAGGCCGAGAGCGGCGATGGTGATCGTCACGAGGACGAAGACCATGGTGGGCCGGAGCCCCGGCCAGGTCACGTTGGTGAACTGGCGCCAGGGCGATGCGCCGTCCATCTTGGCGGCCTCGTAGAGCTCCTCGGGGATCGTCTGCAGCCCCGAGAGCCAGATGATCATGTGGAAGCCGACGGCCTGCCAGATGGAGAGCACGATGATCGCCCCGAGCGCGGTGTCGGGGTTGTTGAGCCAGTCGACGCCGGACCACGCCCCGAAGGTGATCGTGTCGATGAACGAGTTGATCAGCCCGTCCTTCTGGTACATGAACTTCCACAGGATCGACACCACGACGATCGAGGTCACCACGGGGATGAAGAAGATCACGCGGAACGCGGTGACTCCCCGCATGCGACGGTTCACGAGCACCGCGAGCAGCAGCCCGAGGCCGGCCTGCACCGGCACCACGACGAGGGCGAACACGAACGTGTTCCACGCCGACTGCAGGAAGACAGGATCGGCGGTGAAGGCCCGCACGAAGTTGTCGAGTCCGACGAAGCGGGGCGGGTTCGGAGAGATCAGGCGCGCGTTCGTGAACGAGAGAGTGAACGCGAGGAGCACGGGGATGACGAGGAACAGCACGAGCAGGATCGCCGCCGGGGCGATCATGCCGAGCCCGGCCCACGTCTCGCGGCCCTTGATGGAGCGGAATCGACGGGTCTGACGCCGAGCGTTCTCGGCGGCGACCGTCGGAGGTGTGACAGTCATGGGGACTCTCTTCGAGAGCGTGGGCGGGGGCGCGACGGCCCCCGCCCACGCGCGGATCACTGGAAGCCGTACCCGTCGTTCGACGCGATGTTCGCGTCGATCTCGGCGACGGCGCGGTCGAGCGTCTCCTGCACGTCGGCGCCGCTCATGATGTCCTTCGCGGCGGTCTCGAACGTGCTCGAGATGACGGCGTAGGCCGGCGTCTCAGGCCGCAGCACGGCGTATTCCTGCGAGAATTCGACGAACGGGCGCAGCGCGCCGTCCTCGCCGAAGTACTCCGAGGCGGCCGCGGCACCCTCGGTCGCCGGGATCACGACCTGCTTGTCGGCGAACTCGGTGATGTACTCGTCCTGGAAGCTGAACTCGAGGTAGTCGCGGGCGCCGTCGGCGTCGTTGCACTCCGCCGAGATCGCCCACTGCCACGACCCGCCGCCGATCTTCGGTCCCTGACCGAGGTCCGGCGGGGGGAGGATGAGCAGGTCGTCGCCGACGGCGTCGAGCGCCGACACCGCGTTCCACACGCCCGTGTAGCTGAGCGCGACCTCGTCGTCGACGAACTCCTGGTTGCCGACGGTGCCGCCGTTGCCGGCGTAGCCGTCTGCGAACAGCGACTGGAACCACTCGCCCCAGGCCACCGCGTCGCCGCCGTTGAGCACGCCGTCGGCGGTCAGCATCGTGGAGCGATCGATGAGGTCGCCGCCGAAGCTCTGCAGGAACGGCGAGTAGGCGTAGGGCCACCATTCGCCCGCGTCCTCGGCGCCGATGTCGATCGGGGTGTCGTAGCCCGCGTCCTTCAGCGTGGCGAGCACATCGGAGAACTCGGCCTCGGTCCAGGGCTCCTCGACTGTCGGAATGCGGATGCCGTTGGCGTCGAGCACCGACTCGCGCGCGAAGATGCTGAGCGCGGCATCCCAGTAGCCGGCGGAGTAGATCTCGTCGTCCCACACTCCCACCGCGGTGGGCAGCAGCGAATCGGTGAGCTCGGCGGGCAGGCCGAGCGGCTGGAGGTATCCGGCCCACGCCCAGTTCGGCATGATCGGACCGTCGAGATCGAGCAGGCAGGGCAGATCTCCGGATGCCGCGGCGGCGACGATCGCGTCGTTGTACGCGCCCTGCGGGAACGACTCGTGGACCACCTCGTACTCGTCCTGCGAGGCGTTGAAGTCCGAGATGATCCGCTCGTAGACCTCGAGTTCGGCCGGGTTGCCGGCCGAGTGCGTCCACATCGTCAACTGCGTGCGGCCGTCGGCGGAGGTGTCTCCGCCCTGGCCCGCCTGGCCGCATCCGGTCAGGGCGAGCGCCCCGACAAGCCCTGCCGATGCGAGGATCGGCGCAGTCCTGCGCTTCATTGTGGTTTCCTTTTCTTGTGATCGACGTCCACGTCGATCACCGATCGGGGCCGCCCTCTGCGGCCGTTCGGTTGGTTTAAGCCCGTCGCCGGCTGGGTTTGGCGACTTGCGCCGGCGGCGGGCCCACTGAGTTCCGTCTGACGATGGGACACTCCATCAGGTGCGTGGCGTCCTCATCCCCCTCCGCGCGGACGCCGAGCGCGACCTCCATCGCCCATCGCCCCATCGCGTAGTGGGGCAGGGCGATCGTGGTCAGCGGGGGATCCTGCTCCGCCGCGACCAGCTGCTGGTCGTCGTAGCCGACGACGGACAGATCGCGGGGAATCTCGAGTCCGCGGTGGTGAGCGGCGGTGTAGACGCCGATGGCCATGCGGTCGTTGAAGCAGAAGATGCCGGTCGGGCGACGGTCTTCCGGCAGTTCGAGCAGTCGATCGGCCGCCGCGCGGCCTCCCTGCGCGGAGGTGTCGCCGCTCACGTGCAGCGCCGGGTCGAACGGCAGGCCGGCCTCGGCCAGCGCTGCCCGGTAGCCCTCGTAGCGCAGTCCGGAGGCGATCGGGGTGTCGGAGGTGTCGAGATAGGCGATGCGACGGTGCCCGGCTGCGACCAGCTCGCGCACCGCGGCCGCACCGCCCTCGCGGTCGTCCGGCACGACGCTGCGGAATCCACCGCCCTCGGGTCGGCAGTCCATGAAGATGGTGCCCGCGGGGAGCCCCTCCGGCGCGGGCACGACCCGGTGCCACATGCAGGCGTAGATCATCGCGTCCACCTGCTGCGCCGACAGGGCGGCGATCGCCTCGCGCTCGATGACGTCGTCGCCACCGGTGTCGACGAGGAAGACGAGGCGGCCGTTCTCCCGTGCGGCGTCCTGCGCGCCGGCGAGCATGCGGCCCGCGAAGGGCGTGGTGGCGATCTGGTCGGAGATGAGCCCGATCGTGCGGGTCTGGCGAGTGCGCAGGCCGCGGGCGACGGAGCTGGGCGCATAGCCCACGGCTTCGGCCGCCTCGCGCACACGGCGGCGCGTCTCTTCCGAGATCCGCGATTCCACGTCGTTCAGGACGAGCGAGACGGTCGTCGGCGAGACTCCCGCCGCGGTCGCGACGTCGGAGATGCGCGCTCGCGCCATGTGATCACCTCGCTGTGATAAATCGATTTAACATCTGCCTGCACGATTATGCACGCCGTCGCAGCGGGAGTCAAGCGCACGGCCGCGGCGGCATCCTTGTCCCCCGAAAGGACGACATGCGCACCGGCGCGAAGCGTGCAACCATAGAACGGTGCAAATCGATTTGCACACACTTCCATCCTCCGAAGGAGAGACTCATGCACACTCCCCCGCACCGCTCCCGGCGACGCCTCGTCGGCGGTGTCGTCGCGAGCGCGCTCGTGGCCACCGCGATGATCGGCGCCCCGGCGGCGACCGCCGCCACCCCCGACCTGCAGGACGGCCCGGAGCCGACCCTGCACACCCAGGAGGCGTTCGCCCCCGAAGACGACTTCACCGCCAAGTGGACGCGGGCCGACGCCCGCCAGCTCCAGCGCCTCTCAGACCCGAGCGCTCCCTCCCGGGAGAACTCGATGCCCGCCGAACTGACCATGCCCACCGTTCCGCAGGACTTCCCCGACATGTCCAACGGCGAGGTGTGGGTGTGGGACACGTGGCCGCTCACGGACGAAGACGGGAACCAGTACTCGGTCAACGGCTGGGAGATCATCTTCTCGCTGGTCGCCGACCGCGATCTCGGCTTCGACGACCGCCACGTGTTCGCGAAGATCGGATACTTCTACCGTCCGGCCGGCATCGCCGCGGAAGACCGCCCCGAGAACGGCGGCTGGACCTACGGCGGCCTCGTCTTCGACGAGGGCGTGACCGGCGAGATCTTCGAGGACAAGTCGTTCAGCCATCAGACCCAGTGGTCGGGCTCGGCGCGCGTGTTCAAGAACGGCGAGATCAAGCTGTTCTTCACCGACGTCGCGTTCTACCGCAACGCCGACGGCAGCAACCGCAAGCCCTACGACCCGCGTCTGGCGCTCAGCGTCGGCAAGGTGAAGGCGGGCAAGAAGGGCGTCTCGTTCTCGGGCTTCAACAAGGTGACCGACCTGCTCCAGGCCGACGGCGTCTACTACCAGACCGGCGAGCAGAACGAGTTCTTCAACTTCCGCGACCCGTTCACCTTCGAGGACCCCGCGCACCCCGGCGAGACCTACATGGTCTTCGAGGGCAACTCCGCGATGCCTCGCGAGGAGGCCGTGTGCACGGAGGAGGATCTCGGGTATCGCCCCGGCGACCCGTTCGCCGAGTCGCTCGACGAGGTCAACGCTTCGGGCGCGACCTACCAGATCGGAAACGTCGGCCTGGCCAAGGCCAAGAACAAGGAGCTGACGGAGTGGGAGTTCCTCCCGCCGATCCTCTCGGCCAACTGCGTCACCGACCAGACCGAGCGTCCGCAGTTCGTGTTCAAGGACGGCAAGTCGTACCTGTTCACGATCAGCCACCGCGGCACGTTCGCCTCCGGGCTCGACGGACCGGAGGGCGTGTACGGCTTCGTCGGCAACGGCATCCGCAGCGACTTCCAGCCGCTCAACAGCGGCTCCGGCCTCGCTCTGGGCAACCCGACCAACCTCAACTTCTGGGGCGGTCAGCCGTTCGCACCCGACTTCAATCAGCACCCCGGCCACTTCCAGGCGTACTCGCACTACGTGATGCCCGGCGGTCTCGTGCAGTCGTTCATCGACACCATCGGCACCCACGATGACTTCGTCCGCGGCGGGACGCTCGCTCCCACGGTGAAGATGGACATCGGCGTGGGCGGCGATCCGACCGCGACGGCCGTCGACTACTCGTACGGCGACGGCGGCCTGGGCGGCTGGGCCGACATCCCCGCCAACCTGCACCTGTTCACCAACGGCAAGCGCGGCACGCTCGTGTCCGACGCCGAGGCGCAGAAGCTGCTCGCCGCCGCCGGGCGGTGACCGCGCGCGGGTGCTCCGCGGCCGCCAGGCCCGGGGCACCCGCGTTGCGTCCGCCCACCCACGATCCACCCGAGGAGAAGCCCGTGCCGACCACCCCCGACCCGCAGACGACGCGAACCACCCGCCGGCGTCGCACCGCCCTGGCGGCAGCGGCGGGCGCGCTCGCCCTCGCCGTGATCGCGACAGTGCTCGTGCTCACCCCCTCCGCCCCCGACTCCGCGCCCGCACCCGCCCCGCGGCCCGACGCCGACACCGGCGACCCGTACACGCGCCCGGCCGAGTGGGGCCCGCATCGTCCGGCGATCCACCTCACGCCGCAGCAGCACTGGAAGAACGACCCGCAGAAGCCGTTCTTCCTCGACGGACTGTGGCACTACTACTACCTCTACAACGCCGACTATCCCTCGGGGAACGGCACGGCGTGGTACCACGCGACGTCACCCGATCTCGTGCACTGGACCGACCGCGGGATCGCGATCGAGAAGTACACGAACGGGCTCGGCGACATCTGGACCGGCACCGCGGTCGTCGACAGCACCGGCTCCGCCGGCTTCGGCGAGGGCGCCGTGATCGCGATCGTCACCCAGCAGTCCGAGGGCGTGCAGAGGCAGTCGCTGTTCGTCTCGCACGACGGCGGGTACTCGTTCGAGTCCTTCGAGGGCAATCCGGTGATGGAGAACCCGGGCGTCGCCGATTTCCGCGACCCCCGCGTGTTCTGGGACGACGATGCTCGGCGCTGGGTGATGGTGCTGGCAGAGCATGACCGGCTCGGCATCTACACCTCGCCCGACCTGCGCTCGTGGACCTACCGGTCCGATGTGCAGACCGCCGGGCTGGGAGTGCTGGAGTGCCCCGACCTGTTCCCGATGTCGGTCGACGGGGATCCGGACGACGTGCGCTGGGTGCTCGTGGCCGGCGCCAACGGCGGGGCCGAAGGAAGGACGACGGGCACCGTCTACTGGACCGGCGACTGGGACGGCGAGACGTTCACGCCCGACGAGGAGGGGCACCGCTGGCTCGATCACGGACCGGACCTGTACGCGACCGTGACGTGGGACGACCCCCGGGATGCCGCGGAAGAGCGCCTGGCGCATCGGTACGCGATCGGGTGGCTGAACAACTGGGCCTACGCCGATCGCATTCCCGGAGACGGCTGGCACGGCGGCTCGGACTCGGTCGTGCGCCGCATCGCGCTCTCGACACGCGAGGGGAACCTGCAGCTGACCTCCACGCCCCTCGAGCAGCTGGAAGAGCTGGAGGGCGCCGCTCAGACGATCGACGACACGACCGTTCCCGCCGCGGGGGTGCGTCCGCTCGCCGAGGCCGACGCCGACGCGTATCGGCTGCGATTCACGGTGTCGGACCCGGACGGGGGCGACGACGAGATCCGCGTGCGCGTACGCGTGGGATCCGACGGCAGCTTCGCGACGGTCGGGTACGACTTCGCCACCGGCGCGGCCTTCATCGCCCGCGGCGCCGACGCGATCGCCGCCGACATGCCGGAGGTGTACGCCCGCACCAGTACAGCGCCCGTGGCGCCGCGCGACGGGCAGGTGCAGTTCGACGTGCTCGTCGACGTCGGCTCGGTGGAGGCCTTCGTCAACGAGGGCGAGGCCACGCTCAGCATGGCGACGACGACGGCGCCGGCAGCACGCGGCATCGCCGTCGAAGCCCCGCGCGGTGAGGTCGCGGTGTCGCAGGCCGCGGTGACCCCGCTGCGTGTGGCGGGGGTGGAGCGCCTCGATGGGCCGTGACGCGGTGCCGCCCGCTGCGGTCACCGTGCGGCGGGCGCCGCCACCGATTCGCGGTCCACGAGCCAGCCGGGGAGGCGGTGCGGTCCGCCGGTGACCGCCTCGGCCGATCCGTCGATCAGGTCCAGCAGGCGGCGCATGCCCCAGCGCCCCATCTCCTCGTGCGGCAGGGCCACGGTCGTCAGCGCCGGATCCAGCGCGTCGGCGACCGGGTGCAGGTCGTCGATGCCGACCACCGACAGCCCGGCGGGGACGTCGATGCCCAGCCGGGCCGCGGCCTGCATGACCCCCATCGCGATCTGGTCGTTGAAGCAGATCACCGCGGTGGGCCGTGATCGACCGCTGAGCAGCGTCAGCCCGGCGCGGCGGCCACCGGGAGCGTCGGACGCATCCGAGACGAGCCGGTCCGGGCCGAGCGGGATGCCGGCGTCGCCGAGCACCGTGCGTACGCCGATCTGGCGCCCGCGGGCGGCGCGCGAGGTGTCGGTGGTCCCGACGTAGGCGATGTCGCGGTGCCCCTCGCGCAGCAGGCGCTCGCACGCGAGGGCGGCGATCTGCGCCTCGTCGGGGACGACGGCATCGACGTCCCACCCCGGCTCGGGCGCCGCGTCGACCAGGACCAGCGGCAGCGCCTCGGGCAGCTCGGGCCGGCGCACGCGCTGGTGGAACATGCGGGACAGGAGGATGCCGTCGACCCGCTGCGCGACCAGCCGGGTGAGCAGGTCCGCCTCGGCCGCGGCGTCTCCCCCGCTCTCCCCCACCAGCAGCAGCACGTCGCGCTCCAGGCCGGCCCGGCGCGCACCCTCGATGATGCGACCCGCGTAGGGCGTCGTCGCGAGATGGTCGCCCACGAACCCGATGAGCCCGGTACGCCGCGTGCGCAGGCTGCTCGCGATGCGGTCGGGCACGTAGTCGAGCTCGCGCGCGGCGGCGAAGATGCGCTCCCGCGTCTCGGCGTTCACGGCGCGCGCACCGCTGAACGCGTGCGACACCGTCGTCGGCGACACCCCGGCCGCCGCGGCGACCTCGCTCACCCGCGACCGCGAGCGTCGGGGCGCGGCGGACTCGTCCATGTGGTCAGCCTAGAGGCTGACTCGCACGGGTTCGCCTGCGTGCACGTGGGCCACCGCTGCGCTCAGCGGAGCGAATCCAGGATGTCCGAGAGCAGATCGTCGGTGGTCAGCGGCGAGATGAGGGCGATGCGCAGCACGGTCTCCCCATCGTGCGAGCTGGGCGTGATGAACGCGCGCTGGTCGGCCAGGAGCCGGTCCGACCACCCCTGGTAGTCGGCGGCCGTCCACCCGCGTCGCCGGAACACCACCACGGAGAGCTGCGGCGCCCGCACGAGCTCGAGCTCCGGCCGCCGCGCGATCTCATCGGCGAGCCGCTGCGCTCTGCGGATGGCATCCTCGATGGCGATCCGATAGCGCGCCGCCCCGTGGACGGCGAGCGAGAACCAGAGCGGAAGACCTCGGGCCCGGCGGGTGAGCTGAATGGCGAGGTCGGAGGGATTCCCGCCCTCGGAGTCGGTGAGCGTCTCGAGATACTCGGCCTTCTGCGTGTGCGCCGCCGCCGCGCGCGCGGGATCGCGGTAGAGCAGGGCACAGGCGTCGAAGGGCGCGAACAGCCATTTGTGCGGATCGACGATCATCGAGTCGGCCCACTCGACCCCCGCGAACAGCCCGCGCGTGCTCGGAGCGAGCATCGCGGCGAGCCCGTACGCCCCGTCGACGTGGAGCCACACGTCGTGCGCGCGGCAGACCTCCGCGATGGATGCCACGTCGTCGACGATCCCGAAGTTGGTGGTGCCGGCCGTGGCGACGACCGCGAAGACCGCCGAGCCTCCTGCCTCCAGCGCCGGACGCACCGCTTCGCCGCGGAGCCGGCCCTCCGCGTCCACCGGAACCGGGAGCACGTCGACGTCCATCACGTCGGCCGCCGCCGCGATCGACGAGTGCGCCTCCGCGCTGCAGACGACGATCCACCGCGACGGCGGGGTCTGGCCCGCCGCGCGCAGGCGCCGCCGCGCGGCATCCCGGGCCGTCACCAGCGCGGACAGGTTCCCGACCGTGCCGCCTTGGACGAACACCCCGCCCGCTGTCGCGGGGAGGCCGAACTCGCCGGCGAGCCAGCGGAGCACCTCGTTCTCGGCGTGGACGGCGCCCGCCCCTTCCAGCCACGACCCGCCGTAGATCGCCGACGCCGACACGACGACGTCGAACGCGAGCGCCGCCTTCGTCGGCGCCGAGGGGATGAAGGAGAGGTAGCCGGGGTGGTCCGTGGACAGGCACGCGGGCGCGAGCACGTGCTCGAACACGCCCAGCGCGCGTCGTGCGCCGATGCCGTCCTCGGTCACGGTGGGGCCGGCGAGCCGGGTGAGGTCGGCCGCGGGCACCGCGCGATCCAGGGGAACGTCGCGATAGAGCGCCCGGCGGCGGGCGTAGTCGAGCACGTCGTCGACGATGGCCGCGGTGTGGGCGGACACGGCGTGCATCTCGTGCACCCCTTCGTCGCCGTCGACTCCCGCAAGGTCGAATCCGGGCGCCCCGAGGGGAATGACAGGCGATCGCTGCATCGAGATGCCTCTTCCGTTGAGTTGTAATGCTTGTTAGATTTCGACGCAACAGTACACGCTTTGTACTTTCCATTTCAAAGGAGAACAGTGTCCAGACCTGCCATCGGCCTCGGCGTCCTCGCCGCGACCACCGCACTCGTCCTTTCCGCGACAGCGGCGTCCGCTGCACCTCCGGCCCACAGCGCGACCTCGAAGAACCCGCACGCCGTGCTCATCGGCGGCAACCTGCGGGAGAACGCCGAGATCCTCCAGCGGATCGTCGACCTCGCCGATCCCGACGGGAAGGGCCCGCTCCCCGCGCGCATCGCGATCGTGACCGCCGCGGCATCTCCGGCCCGCACCGCCGCCGAGGCCGCCGACCCCGACAGGAACAACGCCGCCGCGAACGGCCTGTACTACTCGGCGCTGTTCGAGCGCTTCGGCGCCGAAACATACGCCGTGCCGATCGACACCGGGGTGCAGTTCGCAGGAGACGCCTACACCCCGGCCGGCGCCTTCGACCCCGCGGTCAGCGCCGAGATCGCATCCGCAACGGGGGTGTTCTTCGGCGGCGGCGACCAGATGCGGTACGTGCGCACCCTGTTCCAGTGCGAGGATGCCGCCCTCGAGGCGTTCACGGAGTGCGGCGACACCCCCGCGATGACCGCCATCCGCGAGGTCGCCGCGCGCGGCGTCGTCGCCGGTGTGAGCGCCGGTCTCACGATCCAGCAGGGCGCCGACATGATCACGGGGGGCGAGTCCTACCAGGCATGGCGCGACGGCGCCACGGCGGGCTACCTCGACGACGCCACGGCCCTCGGCTACCTCCCGCACGGCGGGTTCGGCTTCGTCGACGAGGTCCTCCTCGACAGCCACTTCACGACCTGGGGCCGGCAGGGCCGCGCGGTCGAGCTCGCCCTCGAGACCGGGCATCCCTACGTGCTCGGCGTCGACGAGACGACCGCGGTGGTGCTCGACCGCGTGCGCGGGGTCGGACACGTGATCGGCGAGCACGGCGCCTCCGTGCTCGACGTCACCGGAGCGACGGTGACCGAGGCGGGGACCACGGGCGTCCGCTGGAGCTACGCCGTCGCCGGCGACACCATCGATCTGCGCCACGGGGCGGCGGTGCGCGCCGGCACGGGTGCCAAGAAGCTCGCCGCCGAGGGCGCGGATCCCGCCATCCGCGAGGACGCCTGGGATTCCCTCGACGGCGCCGGCGGCACCTCGTCGCTGCGCGACCTCGCGCGGGAGGTCGTCGCATCGCACGCGGGGGTCGGCATCGGCCTCACCTACGAGGAGGGCCCGCGCTTCGCGACGCACCTCACCCGCGACGGCGCGACGCGGGCGTGGGCCTCGCCGAGCGGAAGCACCGGGTTCTCACAGCTGCGCGTCGACATCGTCCGCGCGGACTGATCAGAACGCGAACAGGGGGTCCGGCTCATGGCCGGGCCCCCTGTTCGCGTTCCGCGCCGGATCAGTACAGGCCGAGCTGCTCCGCCGTGCGATCGGCGCGGGCCATGCGCTGCACGGCCGCGTCGCCGAGGCGCTCGAAGCAGCCCGCGACGACCGTCTCGATGAGCGCAAGGGCGGGGGTGAGCGCGTCGAAGGGGCTGGGAGCGGCCGTCTCACTGGTCAGCACGACGTCGGCGATCGAGGAGATGGGCGACAGGAGCGCGTCGGTGAACAGCACGACCCGGGCATCCCGCTCCTCCGCGACCTGAGCGAGCCGCAGCGTCTGCTCCTCGTACCGGCGATAGTCGAACAGCACGACCACGTCGCGCCGGCCGAGGTCCTCGACCATCGCCGCACGCGCCGAGGGCTCCTCGGGCAGCGTGCGCACGCGCGGCCGCAGCTGCTCGAGATGAAGGGCGAGCACCCGGCCGAGCAGGCCGCTGTACCGGCCGCCTGCGATCACGACCGCGCCGGGGGCGTCGGAGACGAGTTCGATGCAGCGGTCCAGATCGTGGAGGCTGAGCTCGTCGAACGTGCGCTGCAGGGTGCTCGCGGCCACGGCCGCGGAGCGGTCGCGCAGCGATCCGAGATCATCCGCCGCCGGCGGGCGCTTCTCGTAGATGCGCAACGGCGATGCGGAGCGCTCATCGAGATCGTGGCGCAGCGCCTCCTGGAAGTCGGGGAATCCGCGGTAGCCCAGCCGCTGCACGAAGCGCAGGACCGTGGGGCCGCTCACCCCCGCACGCTCGGCGAGACGCGCGACGGTCTCGAACCCGGCGGAGGGATACGCCGCCAGCAGCACCCTGGCCACCTTGCGCTCCGCGGGCGAGCAGTCCCCCATCCCTCGTCGGATGGACTCGGCGACGCCGGCTTCGGTCATCTGGTGAACCTCCGGAACCGACAGTAGCGCGCTCACGCCTCCCCGACGCGAGCGACGAGCAGCGCGAGGAGCGCCACCCGGTCGGGGACGGATGCGACGTCGAGCCACTCCGCCTCGGAGTGGTCGTCGCCGCCGATCGGCCCCATCCCGTCGAGCACCGGCACACCGCGCGCGGCCACGAAGTTCGCGTCGGAGACTCCGCCGGTGGCCGCGCCGCCGACGGCGATCCCCAGCTCGGCACCGACGTCGCGCGCGCGATCGAACAGCAGTCGCGTCGCCGTGCGCTCCAGTGGCGGGCAGACGGCCGCGCGCTGCGCGCACGCGGTGACGCCCGGCACGGTGCCGGCCGCCGCGCGCTGCTCGATGGCCTCCAGCGCCCACGCGAGGTCGGCCGCGGTCTTCGCGCGCACCTCTCCCGACAGCGTGGCCGAGCCCGGGACGATGTTCGGCCGCTCGCCGGCGGTGAGCACGCCGACGTTCACGGTGAGGTCTGCTCGCCGACCGTTCAGCCGATCGAGATCCAGAAGGATGCGTGCGGCCTCGACGGCCGCGTTCCGGCCCCGTTCGGGCTCGACGCCGGAGTGGGCGGCGCGCCCGCGCACGGAGACGCCGATGTCGGCGACGCCCTTGCGCGCGACGACCAGATCGCCGTTCTCCCGTGCGCATTCGAGGCAGAGCGCGGCATCCATTCCCGCGGCGATGCCCGCGAGGATCTCGGCGGATGCGGGCGACCCCACCTCCTCATCGGGGGTGAACACCAGCACGAGCTCCCCGAACGAGTCGAAACCTGACTCGACGAGCACCTGAGCGGCATGGATGCCCGCCAGCGCGCCGCCCTTGTCGTCGCAGACTCCGGGTCCGTAGGCACGCCCGTCTCTCTCCCGGAACGGTCGGGCTGCCGCGGTTCCGGCCGGGTAGACCGTGTCGAGGTGCGCGAACAGCAGGACGCGCCGCGTGCCCGATCCGCGGCGTCGCGCCACGACGACCTGCCCGTACCGGCGGCCCTCGACCGGCGCGGTGGCGATGTGCTCGACGGCGAAGCCGAGTGCGGCGAGCCGGGCCGAGCACCACCGGCCCACGGCATCCACGCCCTCGGCGTCATGCGTGCCCGAGTCGATCGACACCAGGTGGGCGAGCTCGCGCAGGTACTGGGGCAGCAGCTGCCCGGCGCGATGGCGCAGCGACGACGGCGAGAGCTGCACCGCCTCGCCGAGTGCGGGCCGCACTCAGAGCACCTTCGCGAGGAACGCCTGCGTGCGCGCCTCGGCAGGGCGCACGAGCACGTCGTCGGGGCGGCCCTGCTCGACCACGACGCCCCCGTCGATGAACACGGCCAGGTCGCCCACCTCGCGGGCGAAGCCGATCTCGTGCGTCACGACGATCATGGTCATGCCGCTGGCGGCGAGATCGCGCATCACGTCGAGCACGTCTCCGACGAGCTCCGGGTCGAGGGCGGAGGTCGGCTCGTCGAAGAGCATCACCTCGGGATCCATCGCGAGCGCCCGGGCGATCGCGACGCGCTGCTGCTGACCGCCCGAGAGCGCGCTGGGGTAGGCGTCGGCCTTGCCCGCCAGACCCACCCGCTCGAGCAGCTCGGCGGCGCGCTCACGCGCGGCGGAGCGCGAGCGCCCGAGCACCTGGGTGGGCGCCTCGATGATGTTCTCCAGCGCCGTCATGTGCGGAAAGAGGTTGAACCGCTGGAAGACCATTCCCACGCCGCGACGCTGACGGGCCACCTCTCGCTCGCGGAGCTCGTACAGCCTGCCGCCGCGCTCTTCGTACCCGACTGTGCGGCCGGCCACGCGGATGCTGCCGGCATCGATCTTCTCGAGGTGGTTGATGCACCGCAGGAAGGTCGACTTGCCCGACCCCGACGGCCCGAGCAGGCACGCCACCTGACCGCGCTCCACCTGCAGCGTGATGCCCTTGAGCACCTCCAGCGAGCCGAAGCGCTTGTGCACGTCGCGGGCGTCGATGATGGCCGAGGTCGCGGACTCCGCCGCGTCGGCCGTGGTGTGCGGGGTCATGAGGGTCACTTCTTTCCGCCCTTCCAGAGCTGGAGCATGCGGGACACGCCGCTCTCGCGCGCGCCCGCGACACCGCGGCCGTAGCGCCGTTCGAGCCAGGCCTGGGGCACGGCGAGGATGCTCGTGAGCGCCAGGTACCAGATCGCGGCGACGACCAGCAGCGGGATGATCTTGAAGTTCTGGGCGTAGGCCATCTGCAGGTTCGACATCAGGTCGCGTCCGGCGATCACCGACACCAGGGCGGTCGTCTTCAGCATGGTGATGACCTCGTTGCCCATCGGGGGCACGATGACGCGCATGGCCTGCGGGAGCACGATGCGTCGCATGGTGCGCGCCGGCGTCATGCCGAGCGAGTGCGCCGCCTCGGTCTGACCGTGATCGACGGATTGGATGCCGGCCCGCACGATCTCGGATGCGTAGGCCATCTCGTTGAGGCCGAGCGCGAGCAGGGCGGCCACGGTGGCGGGGATGAGATCGCTCGTACTCACCGACCAGAACTCGACGCTGGTGAAGGGGATTCCCACCACGACCCGGGGCAGGAACGCGCCGATGAAGCCCCAGAAGATGAGCTGCAGGAGCACCGGGGTTCCCCGGAACACCCACACGAACAGGCCGCTCGAGACGCGCAGCACCGGGTTGGGCGAGAGTCGCATGATCGCGACGACCACCCCACCGGCGAGGCCGATCGCCATGGCGGCGACCGTGAGGAAGAGGGTCGTGGCGAGGCCCTGCAGGGTGAGCGGCGCGAAGAGGTACTCGCCGACCGTGGGCCAGTCGAGGTTCGGGTTCTGCGCGAAGGACAGGATCAGTCCCGCGCCGGCGAGCCCGACGACGGCTCCCGACACCCAGCGCCACGGGTGGCGGAGCGGGACGGCGGCGATGGGCGCGGGGGGTGCGGAGTCGGTCGCGGCCGTGGACGCGGCGAGCTGTGGCGACGGTGCCATGGTGCTCCTCGGAGTTCGGGGGCGGTGTGCCCGGAGGGGTCGGCCGCGGCGCGAGCCGGGCGGGGTCTGAGGGGGCGCGAGCCGGGCGGGGAGGCGGGTGCGGCCGGTCAGGGGCGACCGCACCCGCGCGATCAGGAGGCGGCGCCGTTGATCGTGGCCTCGTCGATGCCGATGCCTTCGACGCCGAACTCGGCGAGGATCGCGTCGTAGCTGCCGTCGTCCATCAGCGACTGGAGCGCCGCCTGGATCGCCTCGGCGAGCTCCGCATTCGATGCGAGCACGCCGATGCCGTTGAGGGTGGCGTCGTAGCCGTTCGGCGCGGTGGGGTCCTCGACGACCTCGAACGTGTCGCCGTCGCCGGTGATCTTCGCGACGTAGCCCGCCGACGGCTTGGTCAGCAGCGAGGCGACCGCCTTGCCCGCCGTGATCGCCAGCTGCGCGTCGGAGTCGGAGGGGAACTCGCTCAGCGCGATCGGCTCCCGCCCTTCGGCGGCGCACTCGGCCTGCCAGACGCCGTTGACGAGGTCGACCTGGCTGGTGGCGGCCTGCACGGCGACGTCCTTGCCGCACAGGTCGAGGTAGGTCTCGATGCCGTCCGGGTTGCCCGCACGGGTCAGGATGCCGGTGCCCGAGGCCGAGTAGTCGACGAAGGTCAGCACGTCCATGCGCTCGACGCTCGAGGTCATCGCGGAGATCGTGACGTCGAAGTTGCCGGCCTGAAGCGCCGGGATGATGCCGTCGAAACCCTGCTGGGCGAACTCGAACGCGATGCCGAGCTTCGCCCCGATCGCCTGGCCGAGGAGCACATCGACGCCGGTGAGCTCGTCCGACCCCTCCTCCACGAACATCTCGAACGGCGCGTAGGGGGCATCGGTGGCGACGCGGACGGCGCCGGCGGCCGCGATGTCATCGGGGAGCTGGGCGCGCGCCTCGTCGTCGAGGGCGATCTCCATGTCGAGGATCTCGACGGCATCGCCGGTGGGGTCGGCCGCCTGCTCCGCCGATTCGGCGGCAGCGGTGCAGCCCGCCAGCAGTGCGCCCGTCACGGCGAGCGCGGCGGCCGCGAAGCCCGCGCGGCGGATTCGGGAGGTGAGGTGTTCCATCGGTGGACCTTTCTCGGGGGTCTCATCGTCGAGACCGCGATGAGCGTAACACACGTTACATATGCACTCGTTATCGTGCAATAGGTAACGTGAATTACGCTCCGAGAGCGCGCGGAAGCATCGCCGTGGGGCGCTTCTCAGGGCGAAGACCGGCCGGAGCCGGCGGCGGATCAGGCCTCGGGGACGATTCCGATGCGGAAGCGGCCGGAGAACCCCGTGCCGCCGATGTCGAACGTCCAGTACCCGGGCGACCCCGCCACCGGCTGCGCGGCCTGGATCTCGTCGCGCGCCCCCGTCCCCGCCCGCTGCTGCAGCTGCTCCTGGGTCAGGGCCTCCGGCCCCGCGAGATACCGCTCGCCGGTGTGCACGAAGATCTGCGGCGTCGCCCCGGGGAACGCCTGGATGTAGTACTGCTTGCGATAGACGACGTTGTCGGAGAAGCCGATGCCGAACGAGTCCCGCTCGCCGAGGTAGAAGTCGGCGCGGAAGACCAGCCCGTACACCTGCTCGGGCTTGACCCGGCCGTCGACCCATCCCTCCCAGATGAGACGATCCGGTCCCGCCCAGCCCGTCGTGCGGTCGCCGTACTCGGCGAGGGGCTTGCGCAGCTCGTCGGCGAGCGCCGGCAGGTCGTCGCTGAGGTCCTTCTCATGGAACGGCCCGTAGCAGTTCTGGGCCTCGACGCTCTGGTGGAACAGCTCGAAGTCCACGTAGCGGGGCTTGATCGACACGCCGAAGTAGAACTCGCTCCTGCCGAACCAGTCGCCGCCACGCGTGATCTTGGCATCTTCGAGCGAGAGCGAGACACGGTGCGTGCCGTGAAAGAACCGCATCGCGATCTCGTAGGCTTCGCGCGAGGTGACGAGCGAGTCGCGCCCGCCGTGACACTTGTGCACGAAGGTGCGCGGCGCATCGGGAAGCTGCGCGGAGGCCTGCTTCACGAGGCCGTCGCTGCGGTTGTAGACCATGTTCCCCTCGTCGAACAGGTTCGAGAGCCGGTTCAGGGCCGTGGTCACGCCGATGCTGTACGAGCGGAAGTCGGTACCCACCACGGTGAGGATGCGCCGCGTGTCGAACACATCGTTCCAATCCAGGAACCGTGTCGAGTCGGGCGTGAACGACGCCAGCTCATCCCCCGCGTCGTTCACCTTCGGGAGCACCCGCAGCAGCCAGTCCGGCGTCCGCTGGAACGAGATGCCGCGGTGCGGCGTGCCGAGGGTCACGATGCGATGGACTTTGCGCTCGGCAGACCCCTTCTCGGCGGCATCGATCGCCAGCACGCCCTCCCGCGTGACGAGCCCGCCCATGCTGTGCGCCACGATGTCGACGCCGCGGAACTCCTCCCCGTGGCGCGCGGCAGATCGCTCGATGAGCTCGACCAGCCGCGCGAGGCCCTGGCCGTACCGCTCGAGGGCGCGCGGTCGGAGGTCGTAATAGCGGTAGATCCAGATCGTTCCGGCCACGCCGTTGGCGAGCACCCTCGCCTCGACCGACGGGTCGAGCACGACGGTGCCCTCCAGGAGGTCAGGATCGATGTCGCTCGGGACCGGCGGCGCATCGACGCTGTTCGAGTAGAAGCCGACCACGTTGGTCGCATCCTGATACGGATGCGTCGGCGATTTGAGCGCCCGCAGCACGAAGCCCTCGTAGATGTAGTTCTCACCGCGCCGGTTGCCGTACACGGTGCCGTCGTTGAACCCCTGATAGGGGCTGGCCTGCTCGTCGGAGACGTCGGCGCCCCCGAATCCGCGGACAAGGATCAGAGGTCGCAGTTCGCTCGCCATCGAGATCGGCCTTTCCCGTGCGCCGTGCCGTTGCGGCTCAGCGTACGCCCGGGAGCGCGCGGCGCACAGGGGTCACGCCAGGTCGAGCCGATGGTGGATGCCGCGGCGCTCAGCCCGCGGCATCCATCGTCTCCGCCCCACGTCCGCCGCGCGCCGAAGCCGCCTCCTCGACGCTCGCGATCCACGTGCCGAGCAGGCCGGCGAGCTCCGCACGGAAGCCCACGAGCACGTCGGCCTGCGCGGCCACGAGCGCCCGGCCCGCGTCGGTGGCCGTCATCGCCTCGGTGAGCACGGCGCGGCGCGGGGGCACCTCGATGAGCCCCAGCCTCGTCAGCCGGCCGATGGCCTTCTCGGTCGCGGCCGCGTCGAGCTCGAGCCGCGCGCACACCGTCGCCGACGAGACGCCCGGCGCGGCGCACACCTCCCACAGGACGAATCGCTGCGTCCAGTGCGTCACGCCCTGCGCCGTCTCGGCCTCCACGAGTCCCGGCACGATCCGGCCGCCGATCTCCCCCATCCGATCGATGAGCGCGGGGGCCGACAGCCGCTCGGCCTGCGAGGCCGCGACCTCGATCGCGAGCGCCCCGCCGAGACCGTCGAACAACGGCGCGCACTCGGCCAGCACGGGCACGATCGCCGCGGTGTACGCGTCGAGCTGTCGCCGGCCGCGCGCCGAGAGCCGCACCTGGATGTAGCGGCGATCCGAGGCATCCACCTTGCGGATGATCATGCCGAGGCCGTCGAGGCGCGCGAGCGTGCGCGAGACGACCGCGCGATCGAGCGCGAGCACGTCGGCGAGCTCGCTCGGACTGCGCCCGGGCTGATCCGCGATCAGCACGAACAGGCGCATCATGGCGTTGCTGCTGGCGATCGCCTCCAGCGACGGCGGGATGATCCCCGACACATGACGCGTGATGCGGCCCAGCAGCACCAGGGCGCGTACTCCGGCGAGGCCGCCCGGCGATTCCGTCGGCATGGACTCACAGTACCGGCAGGGTGTCGGCATCTTCGCGATCGGGTCGTGGGGAACGAGGCGCTCCCCCTCGGCATCCGCCAAGATGGCGTCAGGAGGCCTGATGATGACGACGGGCATCGCGAGGTGGATGCCGGGGGTCGCGGTGGCGCGCGAGTACCGCCGCGCGTGGCTGTGGCCGGACATCCGCGCCGGCATCGTGGTGACCGCCCTGCTCATCCCCGCCGGCATGGGCTACGCGCAGGTCGCGGGACTGCCGCCCGAGACCGGCCTGTACGCGACGATCATCCCCCTGCTCGCGTACGCGGTGTTCGGGCCGTCGCGCATCCTCGTGCTCGGCCCCGACTCGGCGCTCGCGCCGATCATCGCCGCCGCGATCCTGCCGCTCGCGCTCGGCGACACGGCGCGGGCGGTCGCCCTCGCGGGCCTTCTCGCCATCATGGTCGGCCTGCTGATGCTGATCGGCGGACTGCTCCGGCTCGGCTTCGTCACGGACCTCCTCTCCAAGCCGATCCGCGTCGGCTACATCAACGCCATCGCCCTGATCGTGCTGATCTCGCAGATCCCGAAGGTGCTCGGCTTCAGCGTCGACGCGGAGGGGAACGCGGCCGCCGCCGCGGCGATCATCGAGGGAATCCTGGGCGGCTCCGTCCAGCCGGTGGCGGCCGCCTTCGGCCTGGGCGCCCTCGCGGTGATCTGGGGCCTCAAGGCGCTGCGCTCCCCCGTGCCCGGCGTGCTGGTCGCGGTCGTGCTCGGCATGGTGCTCACCTGGGCGCTGAACCTCGCCGATGCGATGCCGGTGGTCGGCGCGCTGCCGCAGGGCCTTCCCGCCCCGGCCCTCGGCGGACTCCAGTGGAGCGACGTCGTCCCGCTCATCATCCCCGCGGCCGGGATCGCGCTGGTCTCCTTCACCGACAGCGCCGTGCTCTCCCGCACATTCGCCGCCAAGCGCGGCGAGACCGTCAGCGGCAATCGGGAACTGCGCGGCATCGGCGTCGCGAACATCGCGGGCGGCCTGCTCGGCGGGTTCCCCATCTCGGGATCGTCCTCGCGCACGCCGGTGGCCGATCAGGCCGGCTCCCGCACGCAGCTGACCGGAGTGGTCGGCGCGGTGCTCATCACCGTCTTCATCCTCGTCGCCCCGGGGCTGACGGTGTTCCTCCCGGCGTCGGTGCTGGGCGCCGTGGTCGTGGCGGCCGCCGTGAGTCTCATCGACGTGCGCGGAGTGGTCGCGCTGTGGCGCATGAGCCGACTGGATCTCGCCCTGTCGCTGGCGGCCTTCGCGGGCGTGCTGGTGTTCGGTGTGCTCGAGGGAATCCTCGTCGCGATCCTCCTGTCGCTGCTCGCCTTCTTCTCGCGCGCCTGGCGACCCTACCGGGCCGAGCTCGGGCGCGTCCCGGGCCTGCGCGGGTACCACGACCTCTCCCGATACCGCGAGAGCGGCGAGCGCATCCCCGGCATCGTGATCGTGCGGTTCGACGCGCCCCTCTTCTTCGCGAACGGCGGCTCGTTCGATGATTGGGTGCGATCGAGAGTGGATGCCGCAGGCACCGGCATCCACTCGGTCATCCTCGCCGCCGAGCCGATCACCGACATCGACACCACCGCCGTCGACGAGCTCGTCGAGCTCGACGAGTACCTCGACGCCCGCGGAATCCGTCTGATCGTCGCGGAGATGAAGGACCCGGTGCGCGACCGGCTGACGAGGTTCGGGCTCGACGACCGCTTCACCCCCGACCGGTTCGCGCCCACGGTGGGGGCGGCGGTCGACGAGATCACCGGCACGCTCCGGGGCGACCTCGGCGGCACACGCTGGGACGACGACGACGCCCCGCGCGCCGGCGACGGCACGGATCGCTGATTGCGCAGCCGCCGACGGCGCGCCACAGTGAGGCCATGGAGACCCGACGGTCGCAGCTGAGGCGGCTGCGCGCGGTGGCGGCGACGGCGGTGGCCGACTACGACCTGCCCGACGGCAGGCTCACCTTCCTGACGCACGGCGAGAACACGACGTTCCGCCTCGACGGCCCCGCCGGGCGCCGCCTCGTGCGCGTGCACCGGCCGCAGCGCCACGGGCGATCCGCCGACGCTGCGACCGTCGCTATCCGCTCGGAGATCGCCTGGCTCACCGCACTGCGCGCCGACACCGATCTCGAGGTGCCTGCGCCGGTGCTGACGCGCTCCGGTGCGGCGAGCACGCGGGCGCAGGCCTCCGGCCTCACCCGCGACGTCTCCGTCCTGGGGTGGCTGCCGGGTCGCATCCACGAGGACCATCCGCGACCCGTGCACCTCCGACGCCTCGGCGCCGCGATGGCGAGTCTGCACCGCCACGCCGACACGTGGTCGCCGCCGCCCGGGTTCTCCCGCATCTCGTGGAACCACGCGGCCTTCTTCGGAGACGTGATGGTCTACGGCGACGTGCCGGCCGCCGAATGCTGGACGATGCTGCCCGCCGACCTGCGCGCGCGCTTCGACCGGGTGGCCGAGCGCCTCGACGGCGTGATGGCGGCCGACCCCGACACGGGGCTCATCCACGCCGACCTCCACACCGGCAATGCGGTCTTCGAGGGCGATCGGGTCGGGCTCATCGACTTCGACGACTGCGGGTTCGGGCCGCGCCTCTACGATCTCGCGGTCGCCGTGTGGGAACGCCGCGATGAGCCCGACTACCCGGAGTACCGTGACGCGCTCGTGGCCGGCTACACCGCCCATCGAGACATCGACCTCACCCACCTCGACGACTACATCGCCGCCCGGCAGGTCGGCTTCGACCTCTGGTACACCGGCACCGCGCGGGTGAACGCGGCCTTCGCGGCGCGGCTCGACGTCGTGCACCGCTGGTCGGCCGACATGATCGACCTCCTCGACGCGGCGCGCGCATAACTCCGGAACTTTTCCGCCCTCGCCCGGAATCGGTGCGACCATCGGTGCCGCGACCGCGGATCTTCCGGAGTTCTGCAGGGCCCGGGGCCGGTGGCTCAGAGGCCGACGACGCCCTTGCCGCCGACGCCTTTGCCGCCGACGTCGTCACCGCGCGACGGCGAGCGCGTCGAGGTGGGCGCGCGCGGCGGCGATGGCCAGGCGCGCGTGCTCCTTGGCGCCGACCTGCGCGACGAGCATCGCCCGCGGGATCTCGAGGGCGTAGGGGATGCCGCTCGGCAGCGCCCCGAGGATCGCGGGCGCGTCGATCCCGCCCTCGCCCGGGAACAGCCGCTCGAACCGCGCGGTGTGGATGAGCTCGGCGGTGGTGGCGGGGACCTCCGCCGGGGCGTCGCACACGTGTGCGTAGTGGAACCACTCCCGCGGCAGGCTCCGCAGCTCTTCCACGCTCGACCCCGACCGCGCGAAGTGCAGCAGATCGATCAGCAGGCCCGCATTGGGCTGATCCGCGGCCCGCAGCACGCGTGTCGCCTCGATGAGGTTCGGCGTCTCGGTCCACGACGGGAACTCGAGGTCGATCGTGAGCCCGAGCGGACGCGCCAGTGCGCACAGCTCGGCGAAGCGGTCGGTCTTGCGGGCGAAGTCGGCGTCGGGGAACTGCGCGATGACGTGGCGCGCGCCGAGCTCGGCTCCCGCCTCGAGGAAGCGGAGGTAGTCGCGCGGGTTGTCGCCCGACGTGAACCGCGCCAGCTCGATGTCGAGCACCTCGATGCCCGTCGCGGCGAGATGGGTCTTGGTCGCGCGCATGAGCGCCGGGTCGTAGGCCAGCGGGTAGTGCGGCTCCTGCGGCGTGACCTTCGTCATGCGCACGCCGACATAGCGGTAGCCGGCTGCCGCGGCGGCATCCACGAGCTCCGGCGGCGAGAGGCTCAGCGCCGTGAGGTGGGCCAGCGAGTAGTCGTGGCGGTGCTCGGCGGGGTTGGTGGGGGCGCTGGCGAGCATGCGCATCCGCTGCCGTCGGTGTGCGGCCATGCGCAGCGGAACGCTGCGCGGGTCGCCGAAGCCGTCGTAGCCGTCGATGCGCTGCACGATTTCGAAGAAGACCCGCGATCCCACCATCTCGGTGAAGAAGTGCAGGAACTCGCCGTTCTCGTCGCGGTCGTACAGGATCGCGTTGGCCCGGAGTTCGTCGATCATGCCGCCGGGCAGGTCGCAGCGCGCTTCGAGGTCGTCGTAGTAGTTGTCCGGGATGCCGAGCAGCGGCGCCCCGCGCCGGCGCAGCTCCTTCGCGCACGCGATCGCATCGTCGGTGGCGAAGGCGACCAGCTGCGGGTTCGCCACACCGGGAGCCCAGTCGCCCCGCCGCAGCGGTGTGGTGCTCAGCGCGACACGGGTGCTGCGCGATGCGTCGGCGGCGGTCCAGGTGCGGACGAGGCCGAAGGGAGCGGTGCTCTCGACGGACTCCCCGGGCGGAAGGCCCAGGACCGCGCGGAGGAACAGGGTCGAGGGGTCGAAGTCGTCGATCGTCTCGGTGATCGATACGTGGTCGATGCGCCGCAGCAGGGGATCGGCGACGCCGGGGGCGCCGGACCGTGCGAAGTCGTCGAGCCAAGACCGGCCGCCGGCCGCCCCGCAGAAGAACAGCGCCGTGCCGCCGGGCATCGCGACCGAGTCGAGGTCGGTCTCGTCGGGACGGCGCGTCCTGGCGAGCTTCGGCGCGAGCAGCGTCTCGGCGCGGCGCATCGAGGCGGCCGGGTCTGCGCTCTCGACCGCGAGCGCGCACACGGCGGCCGTGGCCGGCGCGACCGACCGATCGGGCGCCCGATTGAGGAGGATGCGCGCGTCGCCCTGCTCCCACAGCCCGACCGGCTTGGAGCGATGCCGGGCGGCCTCGACGAACCCGAGCGCGGTGAGCGTGCGCGCGACGAGCGGCGCGGAGACCTCGTCGACCGCGAGCTCCGCGAACGCGTAGCCGCCCAGCGGCGGGGCAGGAGGCAGCGCGACACCCGACGGCGGCGATATCGACCTGCCCGCGCCGGGTTCCAGCGACTCGGCGAGCACCCGCAGCGACCGCATGGCGTCGGTGGCGGCGTGATGCGGGTCCTCCTGCTGGTAGACGTCGTTGAACACCTCCAGCGCGATCGGGCCGGTGTAGCCCTTCTCGAAGACGCGCGAGAGGAAGCCGACGACCTCGAGCGAGCCCTGTCCGGGGAACACCCGCTCGTGGAGGCTCCACTCGCGCACGTCCATGTCGAGCCGGGGAGCGTCGGCGAGCTGAACGTGGAAGATCCGGTCCCCCGGAATCGGCGCGATCGCCGCCGGGTCGTTCCGCGCCGACAGCACGTGGAAGCTGTCGAGACACAGGCCGAGGGCGGGGTGCGCCACGGCCTGCACGAGCCGCCACGCGTGCTCGACGGTGCGCACCCGTCCCCACGGCACGGCCTCGAACGCGAGCCGGATGCCGCGCGCCTCCGCGCGCACGGCGAGCTCGCGCAGCTGGCGCGCGGCGAGATCGTCGTCGTCGAGCCCCTGCGGCGTCCGCGTCGCACAGCACACCAGAACGCGAGCCCCGAGCTCGGCGAGCAGGGCGAACTTGCGCTCGGCCAGCCTCAGCACCGCGCCGAAGCGCTCGGGCGGGACAGCCTCGACGTGGAGCGGCTGGTACACCTCGATCGCGAGCCCCAGTGCCGAGGCCTCCTCGGCGAGGCGTCTGGGCGACCACGAGGACATGACGAGGTCGTATTCGAGCAGCTCGACGCCGGTGAAGCCGGCGGCCGCGGCGGCCCGCAGCTTGTCCTCGAGGGTTCCCGACAGACACACCGTCGAGATGGCGACGCTCTGCACGACAGGTCCGTGGCGCTCAGTGCGTGGCGACGTGCTCGACGGTCTCGCCGGGCGCGTAGATGTCGAGGATGTTCCAGTGCCCGGTGGTGGGCGTAGGGACGTTCACCATCGACACGTCGATGACGACCGGGCCGTCGTGGGCGATCGCGCGCTCCAGCGCGGGTTTGAACTCGGCGGCCGACTCGACCTTGATCCCCGTGACGCCGTAGGCCCGGGCGATCGCGGCGTAGTCGGTGTACATGGGGTCATCCCCCTTGCCGAACACGGTGCCGTAGGTCGTGTCGAACGCCGCCTTCTCGAGGCCCGCGATGGTGCCGAACGCGTTGTTGTTCATCACGACCCAGACCACGGGCACGCCCTCCTCCCGCGCGGTGGCGAGCACCGCGGGGTTCTGGCCGAAGCCGCCGTCGCCGACGAGCGAGACGACCACGCGACCCGGCTGCGCGATCTTCGCGCCGACGGCGGCGGGAGCACCGAAGCCCATCGTCGCGAAGCCGCCCGGCGTCAGGAAGGTCCCGGGCGTGAGGATGTCGAACTGCTGCCCCACGCCGTTCTTGTTCCAGCCGACGTCGGTGGTGATGATCGCGTCGGCCGGCAGCACCTCCCTCGTCTCCGAGAGGATCCGCTCGGGCCGCATCGGCCACGCGTCGGAGACCTGCGCGTCGGCGTTCCCGCGCTTGCGCGCGGCGCGGTCGGCGGCGATCCGCTCCCGCAGCTCGGGGCGCTGGACCCCGTCCGGAGCGAGTCGGCGCGCCACGCGCAGGAGCACGGTCAGCGCCGACTTCAGGTCGGCGATCGCGCCGATCTCCAGCGGGTAGTTGCGCCCGAGCTCGGACGGATCGATGTCGATCTGCATGAGCTTCGTGCCCGGGATGTCGAAGGTGTACTCGGGATACCAGGAGCTCGAGTCGGCTTCGGCGAAGCGCGTGCCGAGGGCGAGGATCCGATCCGCCGTCCGGGTCTGCTCATTGGTGAGAGCCGTGCCCCAGAACCCGGTCATCCCCAGGACAAGGGGGCTGTCGTCGGGTACGGCCCCCTTGCCCATGAGGCTGTGCGCCACGGGCAGCGACAGCAGCTCTGCGAACTCGACGAGTTCGTCTGAGGCGTCGGCGGCGACGACGCCGCCGCCGACGTACAGCACCGGCCGCTCGGCCTCGAGCAGGTTCCGCACGATCCGCTCGGCGACCTCCTCGTCGAGGCTCGGCTTGACCAGGGCCCGGGTGTTGCCGATCACCCGGTCGAACAGGGCGGTGTCGATCTCCGCCGAGAACACGTCCATCGGCACGTCGACCAGCACCGGCCCCGGACGCCCGCTCTCGGCAAGCGTGAAGGCCTTGTCCAGGATCTCGGCGATGAGGTGAGGCTGATCCACCCGCCACGCGCGCTTGACGAAGGGGCGGTAGATCTCGTACTGGGCGGCATCCGCGTGCAGGTTGACCTCCTGATGCGGATGCTTGCCGAAGTAGTGCGTCGGCACGTCGCCGGCGATCACGACCATCGGGATCGAGTCCAGCGCGGCGTTCGCCACGCCCGTGGTCGCATTGGTCAGGCCGGGGCCGAGGTGCGAGAGGACGACCCCGGTCCGCTTGGTCACCCGGGCGTAGCCGTCGGCCGCGTGCGCGGCGATCTGCTCGTGACGCACGTTCACGAAGGCGATCTGCTCGCTCTGCTCGAGGGCGGCCAGAAGCGCGATGTTGGTGTGCCCGCACAGTCCGAAGATGTGCTCGACGCCCCGTGCCTCCAGATATCGGATGATCTGGTTCGACACCACATCCTTCATGACGTTCTCCCTCTGTCGTCGCCTGTGTGCGGAACCGATCGGCGAGCCGGTCCCGTGTACGTGTAGCCGATGGCCTTCGGCGTCGGCCCCTTGATGCGCCCGCCCTGCACCATCTGCTCGTGCGCGTGGGCGAGGATGCCGACCGAGCGGGCGAGGATGAACACCCCCCGCCCGAGCTCGGGGCTGAATCCGAGCTCGCAGTAGATGACCGCGGTCACCCCGTCGACGTTCATCGGTATCCGCTGCGCGCGGCCGTCGCTGATCGCGTCCTCGACGGCACGCCCGATGGCCGCGAACCGGCCGCCGATGACGCCGTCGGCGACGGCGTCGTCGACGAGCGACAGCAGCCGCGGGGTGCGCGGGTCGAGCGGGTGGAAGCGATGCCCGAAGCCGGGGACGTACTTCTCGCCCCCCTCCCGGTGACGGCGCAGCACCGACGCAACGGCCTCCTCGAGGCTGCCCGTCCGCTCGGCTTCGGCGTCGATCTCGAAGTACAGCTCCATGCACTGCTGGCCCGGGCCGCCGTGCACGTCGCCGAGCACGTTGATCCCCGAGGCCATCGCACCGTTGATCGCCACGCCGCAGGTCATCGCCATGCGGGCGATCGCGATCGACGGCGCCTGCGGGCCGTGGTCGACCGAGGCGACCAGCGCCGCTTCGAACAGCGCGGCCTCCGCCCGGGAGGGCAGTTCACCGCGCACCATGAGCCAGATCGTGTCGACGAAGCCCGCGTTGCCGATGAGCTCCTCGATCGGATAGCCCCGCAGCGCGATCTCGCCCGGGTGCACGTCGATGATGTCGGTCTGCCACCACTGCCGGGCCTCGGAGACGAGGTCGTCGTACTCCCTGCCGGTCGCCGGATCCGCGCCGGCGGCGCCCTCATCCGCGCCGTTCACGATGCCGCGGCCACAGCCGGGTCCGACGCCTCGAGCGCGGCGTCGTAGAAGTCGCCGAAGAGCTCCTCGTCGGAGGGCCGGTCCTCCGCGATGGCGCGGGAGACCCAGGTCGTGTTGAGGTAGTGGCGCAGCGAGACGTTCTCCGACGTGATGTTGCCGCCCCACGTGCCGCATCCCATCGACGAGGTCATCGGCATCCCGTTCGTGAACGATCCCGCGTTCGCCTTCGAATTGGGCTGGCGCACCATGATCCGCGAGACCGGCATGTGCTGGGCGAAGTAATCGATATGGGCGTCGTCCGTCGATGCGATCCCGCACGAATGCCCCTTGCCGCCGATCTCGTAGAGCCGCTTGGCGACCTCGACACCGTCTTCGAAGCCGCCCTCGTAGGCATGCACCGCCATGAGCGTCGTGAGCTTCTCCTTGCAGAACTGCCGATCCTCGCCGATCCCGTCCCCCTCGACGACGATGAACCGGCGGTCGTCCGGGATGCCGAACCCGGCCGCGCGCGCGAGGGCCTGCGGCGAGATCGCGACGGTGTCGGGCAGGCGGTGCCCCTCGTCGTCCCACATCGCGCCACGCAGCGCATCCCGCTCCGCGGCGCTCGCGAGATACCCGCCCTCGGCCTGGAGAGCGGCGAGCATGTCGGCGTAGCGGGCTGCGGGCACCAGCACGTTGCCGTCGGCCGAGCAGCCCGAGCCGAAGTCCGAGGTCTTCGAGAGCATGCAGTTGCGCGCGGTCTCGGCGAGGTCGGCCGTCTCGTCGACGAACTCGGTCGCGTTCCCGGCTCCCACCCCGTAGGCCGGGGTGCCGGAGCTGTACGCCGCGCGCACCAGTCCCTGACCTCCTGTGGCGATCACGAGGTCGGAGCGCCGCATGATCTCCTGCGACGCCGCGAGGCTCGGCAGCGTGATGCACTGCAGGATGTCGGCGGGCGCGCCTTCGGCCTCCAGCGCCTCGCGCATGAGCCGGACCGTCTCGAAGGTCGTGTGCTGCGAGCGCGGGTGCGGGGAGAAGACGACGACGTCGCGCGCCTTGATCGCATAGATCGCGTTGCCGGCCGGCGTCAGGTCGGGGTTGGTGGTCGGCACGACGCAGCCGATGACGCCGACGGGCTTGCCGTACTTGACCAGGCCGCGCGCGGCATCCTCTTCGATGATCCCGACGGAGGGGCTGCGCAGCGCGTCGCGCAGCACCCCGCGGATCTTCATGCGCTTGTTCATGCGGCTGTCGAAGTCGCCGAGACCGGACTCCTCGATGCCCATCGAGACGAGCCGGCGGAATGTGCTGCGGTTGGCCACCGCCCAGGCGACCGCCCGGATCAGGCGATCCACCCGGGCCTGATCGTAGGTCTCGATGATCGCGAGCGCCGCGCGTGCGCGGGCGAAGACCTCGTCGATCTCGCTCTCCTGCTCGGGCGACAGGGATTTGGGTGCTGATGCAGCCATGACAACTCCGTCCATGGGCGTGGTGCCGACAGCCGCATGGTAGGCACCGTCCGCCGCGGCCGACAAAGGCTGTCCCACTGGGTAGTAACGGCGCGGCCGCCGCCCGTGTCCGGGGCCCTCCGCACGGGCTCTGTCTCACTCGATGGGCCGCGCTGTTGCCCGCCCGCGGACCCGCCGTTAGCGTCCCCAGCGCTGGCCGGTTCATCGCCGAACCCCCAGGTCGGGCGGGCCGGACAGCGCCCCCAGCGGCGCGGACCGGGCACCACCCGACCGCGTCGGATCAACGATGATCAAGGAGTCAACGCATGCGCAGAAGACTGACCAGAGGGTGGGGAGCCGCAGGGATCGGAGCACTCGCGATCGTGCTCGCCGTGGCCGCCTCGCCCGCGTACGGGCTGGGAAGACCCGCCGAGCCGATGCCCCCCGCCGGGCTGACGGGTATGGAGCCCACCGGCGCGGACATGCCGACCGTTGGCGGCAACCTCGGCAACCAGCACTACTCGGGCCTGACGCAGATCGACCAGAGGAACCTCGACGAGCTCGCGCCGGCCTGGCGCACCCATGTCTCGGCGATCGCCCCCGCCAGCGACGACGTCGGACAGCAGACGACCCCGATCGTCGTCGACGGCGTCATCTACGTCGACACCCCCAGCGGCGGCGTCATCGCCGTCGACGGTGCGACGGGCGCGTCGGAGTGGAAGTGGGAGCCCACCGACTACCCGGCCGCCGGCACCCGCCGCGGCGTCTCGGCCGGCGACGGGAAGATCTTCACCCTCGCCGACGACCGCGTGGTGGCCCTGGACCAGGAGACCGGCGAGGAGGTCTGGGTCGTCGCGCCGGAGGGTCCGAACGGCGAGTTCCTCGGCAACATCGATCGCGTCGCGACCGTCTACTACAACGGTCTCGTCTTCGCGCACGCCGCCAACGGAAACCGCGCCGCCGTGATCGCGCTCGACGCGAGCGACGGCAGCTACGTCTGGCACTTCTTCGGCGGTCCCGATCGCGGAGTGATCTACACCGACGTCAACGGGAACTCGGTGGATGCCGGGGCCACGTGGGGTCCGGTGCTGCCCAACGGCGTGGACTGCTCCCTCACCGGAGGCTCGACCCCGTGGATGCACGGCTCCGTCGACCCGGAGCTCGGCTACTACTTCATCACCTTCGGCAACGCCCGCAGCTGCACGTCGTCGCAGAACGGCTCGCTGCGACCCGGCGACAACCTCTTCTCGAGCACGATGGTGGCCGTCGACGCGGTCAGCGGCGACTACAAGTGGCACTATCAGTCGATCCGCCACGACGTCTGGGACATGGACAACGTGCACCCGCCGACCCTCGCCGACATCGAGATCGAGGGCGTCGAGCGCAAGGTGCTCTTCTACGGGAGCAAGTCGGGTCACCAGTTCGTGCTCGACCGCACGAACGGTCAGCCCGCCCTGCCCGTGGTCGACAGGCCGATGATCACCGACTCGCGCCAGGCGCACGCCGAGACGCAGCCGTTCCCCGTGAACCGACTGCTCCCCGAGTGCCTCGTGTGGGAGAAGCTCGACCCCGACAACATCCCGGGAGACCCGTGGCGCGCAGTGCCGAACTACAACGGCTACCAGCCCGACGCGGACGGCAACCTCGTCTACAACCCCGACAGCTATGTGGCCGTCGACGAGCCCTTCCTCACCTACCCGGAGGGCCAGGACCACCGTGAGGGCTGCATGTACGACCCGCAGTGGGACGCGCCGATCCTGTCGACGACGAGCCAGAACGGCGGCGGCGACTGGTCGAACAACTCGTACAGCCACAGCACGAACCTCGTCTACTTCCCGTACGGCACCAACCCGGTGGCGCACTGGAACGGCGCGGCGGCCAACGGCCAGCGCGCGATGGGGCAGTACCAGACCGGCGGCATCCTCGCCTACGACGCCTCGACCGGCGAAGTGGCGTGGCGCAACCACCTCGGCACCGACATGTCCCACGGACAGGGGCCGCTGACGACGGCATCCGATCTGCTGTTCGTCGGCCAGATCGACGGTCGCCTGCTGGCGATGGATGCAGCGCACGGCGACGTGCTGTGGGAGTTCCAGACCGGCTCGGGCATCGCCGGGGCGCCGGTGACGTACGAGGTGGACGGCGAGCAGTACGTCGCCGTCATCGCGGCGGGATCGACGAACCCCTACGGCGGCTCGGTCACACGGGGCGACTCGCTCTGGGCGTTCAAGCTCGGCGGCACGTACACCACCGCATCGGGGAGCCAGGAGGGTCCGATCACCGGTCCGCTGTCGATCCGACGCCCGGTCAGCGGCGGCGCCGTGGCGGGCGAGACGGTCGAGAACACCGTGCTGCTGGCCCGCAGCAGCCGTACGGCCGACACCGCCGCGGCGCGTGACAGCGTGTCGCAGAGCGGCATGCAGCCGACGCACCTGCGCGTGCCGGTCGGAACGACGGTGACCTTCCGCAATCCCGGGGTCGAGACGTTCCCGAACTTCCCGAACCTGAAGGAGCACTGCGCCACGCAGTTCTTCGAGGGCGAGTTCAACGCGAGGCTGCAGCCGGGCGAGACCTACCAGCACACGTTCGATCGTGCCGGTGAGTACTTCTTCAACGACTGCACCGACCCGCGGCCGACCGGGAAGATCGAGGTCTACCTGACGGCCGAGGACCAGCCGGGCGCGCTCACCTTCACGCCGGCGAGGCTGAACCTCGCCTCCGGCACCGGGCTGTTCACCGGCATCCACGGGACCGTCACGGCGCAGTTCGCGCTCCCCGCCGGCTACACCTACGACGGCGGCGCCGCGCTGACGACACCGCTGGGACTGCAGGCGCTGCCCGTCGACGTCGTCACGGCGAACCCGAACCGCGTCATCGTGAAGATCGACAAGGCGGACCTCGACAACAACGTGCCCACCGGGGAGGTGACCCTGACACTGACCATCGACGTGCTGAACGCCGACGGCGCCCAGGAGCAGCTCTCCTCGAGCGCGGTCGTCACCGTCGTCAAGTAGTCGCCGCATCGCCGGCACGCCGATCCGCTCCCGTCGCCCGACGGGGGCGGATCGGTCTGTGTGGCCGATGTCCCATTCGGCGAGACTCGTCTTTGCAGTTCCCGGATCACAGACCAGAGTCACAGGGGCGGTCATGCGCGTGCGCATCACCCCCCGGATCAACAGAGAGGTTGGCAATGCACCCTGACACCGTGGCGGTGACGCCATGACCGACAACGACGCGGAGCGGACGCCCGAGGACGAGCCGCACCGCGATGCGGACGGCGAGCAGGCGCGCAAGGCCTCGGAGGCCGAGGGCGAGTCCATCTACCCCGCCACCGACACCTACTACACCGCTCCCGGCCTCAACCGCGGCGCCCCCGAGGACCCCCTGTTCCTGCGGATCCTGTCGGCCATCGAGATCACGATCGGCGTCACGCTGTTCGCCCTCATCGTCTTCGGCGTCATGTACCAGGTGCTGGGGCGCTACTTCCCCTCGGTGAACTGGGTCGGGGCGGGCGAGCTCGCACTGCTGTCGATGATCGCCATGACGTTCGTCGTGACCGGCTACCTCGTCGGCCGCAACGGCCACATCGTCCTCGAGATCTTCGACGAGCTGCTGGCGGGCACCCGCCTGTTCATCGCGCTGCGCGTCGTCTCCGCCGTGATCATGGTCGCCACCAGCGTCGCCCTCGCGTTCGAGGCGTGGGTGAAGATCGACACCGAATGGGGGCGCGCCAGCGCGGCGATGCACGTCCCGCTGGGCGTGCTCTACATCTTCGCGCTCATCGGCTTCGTGTCGGCGGCGATCCACTCCGCCTTCAAGATCCCCTACGCGAACCGCCCCGAGCGCAAGCTCGACATCGGCGAGATGGAGGGCTGAGCGGTGGAACTCTGGCTCTACATCCTGCTGTTCGTCGTCTTCCTGCTGCTGCGGGTGCCCGTCGCCTTCGCGATGATCGCGGCGAGCATGCTCTACTTCTACAGTCAGGGCCTCTCGGCCGGTTACGCGGTCTCGTCGATCGTGAACGGCATCAACAGCTTCCCGCTGCTGGCGGTTCCGCTGTTCATCTTCGTCGGCAGCATCGCCAACAACCTCGGCATCGCCACCCGTCTGTACGATCTGGCGCGAGCGCTGCTCCCCCGGCTCCCCGGGCACCTCGCCTACGTCAACCTCGGCACGGCGATCGGCTTCTCGTGGATCAGCGGCTCGGCGCTCGCCGACGCGGCCTCGACGAGCAAGGTGCAGATCCCGCAGATGCTGAAGGCCGGCTACCCGTACGGCTTCTCGGCCGGTCTCACGGCCTCGGGATCGCTGATGAGCACGGTGATGCCGCCGAGCGTGCCCGCAGTGCTGTTCGCGGCCACGGCGTCGATCTCGACGGGTGCGCTGTTCGCGGGCTCGATCATCCCCGCGATGCTCATGGCCGTCGGGCTCGCGATCTACGTCTTCGTCTGGGTGCGCCGTCACCCGGAAGTCGCCGTGAGCCGGCCGTTCAACGGCGCGCTGCTGGGCAAGGCGGCGGTGCGCGTGATCGGGCCTGCCATGCTGCCCGTGATCATCCTCGGCGGCATCTTCAGCGGCCTGTTCACACCGACCGAGAGCGCGGGCATCGCCGCCGCCTACATGCTGGCGCTCGGCCTGATCTACCGCACGCTGACCTGGCCGGTGTTCTGGAAGTCGGCGAAGGAGACGGTCGTCATCTCCGGTGGCATCCTGCTGATCCTCGGCGCATCGAACCTCATGGGCCAGGTGCTGGCCCGCGAGCAGGTGTCACGGGCCCTCGGTGAGTGGCTGCTCGGGGTCACCGACAACCCGATCGTGTTCCTGCTGATCCTGAACGTGCTGCTGATCCTGCTGGGCGTGCCCCTCGAGGCGCCGCCGGTGATCCTGGTGCTGGTGCCCATCCTCATGCCGATCGTCGCCGAGTTCGGGATCGAGCCGGTGCAGCTGGGCGTGATCATGATCCTGAACCTGATGATCGGGTCCTTGACACCACCGGTCGGTGCCGTGCTGTTCGTGGTGGGGTCGATCACCCGACGGCCCATGGGAGAGCTGTTCCGCGGCATCCTCCCGTTCCTCATCCCGCTCGGCGTCGTCCTGCTGCTGCTCACCCTGTTCCCGCAGATCGTGACGGCCCTGCCGACGCTGCTCGGACTGCTGTAGTCACGGGCGGCTGCGCCGATGCCCGTTCTGGGGAAGGGCATCGGCGCAGCGCCCCAGGGAAGGAAGGGAAGGATGCGATGACCCGACGCCTCTTCGTGCTGAACGGGCCAAATCTGAACATGCTCGGACAGCGCGAGCCGGAGCTGTACGGCACGGCCACCCTCGCCGACATCCGCGCCGACTGCGAGCGCGTCGCCGACGAAGTCGGCTTCGATCTGTTCTTCGCCCAGTCGAACGCGGAGCACGAGCTCGTGGAATGGGTGCACGAGGCGTTCCGGCAGAGCGCGACCGTCGTCGTGAATCCGGCGGCGCTGAGCTTCGCCTCGGTGCCCCTGCTGGACGCGCTGCATATGCTCACGACACCGGTGGTCGAGGTGCACATCACCAACATCCATGCCCGCGACGAGATCCACCGCACATCGCTGATCTCCACGGTCGCCCGGGCGGTGATCGCCGGCGCGGGCGCGTACGGCTACGAACTGGCGATCCGCACCGCGGCCCGGCTCACACCGCCGCGCTGAGCGAGGGACGCCCCTGGGCGCACAGCGTCAGCGACCCGAGATCGCGTCGGCGGCCGCGAAGCCGAAGACGAGGGCCTTGGTGAGAGCCGACCCTGTCATGTACGACGCGCCGTGGAATCCGCCGACCACCTCGCCGGCGGCGTACAGGCCGTCGATCCGGGTGCCGTCGACCCGTCGCGCCCCGGTGTCCGCTCCGACCCTGATGCCGCCGAAGGTGGACGTCATGGCCGTGACGGCCGCATAGGCCCAGAACGGAGGGGTCGCGACCGGCACGAGCGCGCCCACCCCGTTCACGAGCCCGGTCCGCCCGAATCCGTCCGGCCGAGTGCCCGCCACGATTCCGTTGTACTCCGACACCGTCGCCTGCAGCGCCCGCGGTGGAATCCCCACCTCGGCGGCGAGCGCTCCGATCGTGGGCGCGGTGACCAGATGGCCGAGCTGCTCGATCCGGTCCATGTCCGACAGCGGCACCCCGGGTCGGGAGAGCGCCCGCACGCGCGCGTCGAAGATCTGGAACGCCGTCCGGCCCGGCTGGGCCAGCACCGCGGCACCGAGGACCTTGTACGACGCGGACTCGTCGGCGAACCGCTCCCCGCGGGAGTTCACGAGGATCGCGCCGAGGTAGTTCGCGGTGAGGAGCTCATGCTCGTCGTCGCTCGTCTCGGCGTGCTGCCCGTAGGTGCCCGTGACATGTCCGATGTCGGCGAGTCCCGCGCCCAGCAGCCACGCCATGCGCAGACCGTCGCCGGTGTTCCCCACTCCCCCGTACGGCATCGCGGCCGCCTGGTCCGGCACGAACAGCTCGAGCAGCTCGGGCGAGCGCGAGAAGCCTCCGGTGGTGAGGACGACACCCGCGGGAGCCTCGAGCAGGTCGGACCCGGTACGGACCCCGACGACGCGCCTACCGTCGTGCACCAGCTCCGCCACGGCCCGGCCGCGCAGCACCGTCGCCCCGGCGGCGACCGCCTCCTCCTCGAGCATCCCGAGCAGCGCCGCGATGCGCACGAGGTGGGCGCGTGCCACGGTCATTCCCGCGCTCACCTTGAGCTCGCCCGTCCATGCGCCCGCCCGCTCGATGGCCACCGTCGCGTCCGACTGCCGGGCGACGAGCGCCTCCAGCAGCGCCGGATCGGCGGCGCCCCCGCCCGTGGCCACGAGGTCGGCGAGGAACACGTCGTCCGAGTCGGCGACACCGACGCGCCGCTGCACGGCGGTGCCGGAAAGGGCGAACCATCCGCCGCTCATCGCCGAGCTGCCTCCCAGCCGAGGGCGCTTCTCCACGAGGGCGACCCTCGCCCCCGCCGCAGCGAGGCGCTGGGTGGCGGCCAGGCCGGCCAGTCCTCCGCCCACGACGATCGCGTCGAAGCCGTGGGGACCGGGCATCAGCTGTCAGCCGCTCTGATCGCGTCGACGCGGAAGCGCTCCACGTCGACCGTCTCTCCCGTCTGCGCCGCCCAGGTCGCAGCTTCGACGAGCGCCAGCGTGCGTGACGCGTCCTCGGCCGACACCAGAGGCGGTGCGTCGCCACGGGCGACGTCGAGGAAGTGGTCCAGCTGGGCCTGGAACGACCCGCGCGGCGGCGCCGCCAGGTAGGTGCGCGACAGCGGGGAGTGCCAGTCCGCGGCCACCGAGGGGTGATACCCGTACATCGCGAGATTCGGCACCGACAGGCCGGCGCGCGTGCCGACCACACGGTATGCGATCTCGTCCGGGACGTACGGGAACGCGGCCGTCTCCTCGGTCGCCTGGTCCCACCCCCACGGCGAGACCCCGGCGTCGGAGGCCAGGAAGCTCCCCACCGCACCGCTGTCGAATCGCAGGCTCAGCGAGATGGTGTCCTCGACCGCGAGACCCCGCGCATGGTGGCTCTTCATCGCCTGGATCTGCGCGACCTCGCCGAGCAGGTGGCGCAGCAGGTCGAGGTCGTGCACGACGTTGATGAGCATCACACCGGCGCCGGGTTCGCGGTGCCAGGGCAGGTCGGAGAAGTACGCGTCGTCCTTGCGGGCCGACCACATTCCGCTGACGGCCACGATCTGGCCGAGCTCCCCCTCACGGACCGCCACGCGCGCACGGGCGATGGCGGGATGATGCCGGCGGTGGTGTCCGACGAGCAGGCGCGCATCGGCTCGCCGAGCGACCTCGCGCACGAGTCGCCGCGAATCGCCGAATGTGCTGGCGATCGGCTTTTCGAGCAGCACCGCGACACCGGCGCCCAGGCACTCGATCGCCGTGTCGACATGGACGCGGTTCGGATTGGCGATGATGACGGCATCCGGTCGCACCGCCTCGAGCATGGCCGCCGTCCCGTCGAAGAGCGGGCACCCGAAGGCCTCGCCGTCGGTCACCGCCGGGTCGACCACGGCGACCAGCCGTGCCCCCGCGGCGGCGTGGACGAACTCGATGTGCTGTCGCCCCATGAATCCCGCACCGATCACGGCGATGCGCACCGCAGGCTGTCCGGAAACGGTCATCGGGTTCCCCTTGCGTCGTCGCGGCGGCGATGCCTCCGAGCGTATGGCACCATGAACCGACGACCCGTCCACGTTCCACTCAGTGGCTCCGCGGGACGCCCGGACCGCGAGTCGGAAGGCATGTTCCATTCGCCGGGACATCGCTTTGCGAACCGTCCCGAGTCCGAGAGAGTCGCAACTGCCACCGAGCCGCACCGCGACAGCCTGGTCGACGACGATCTCGCCCCGTGCGACGTCACGACGACCGGATGCCGCGGGGCGGCCACCGAATGACACGTCCGCGCTTGCACGAAGACGTGCGCAGAGTAAGAGGAGACAGTCACATGGGCACAGCCCGATCGACGCGCCGAGGCCGCATTACCGCGTCGGTGCTCGCAGCATCCGCACTCGTCGTCACCGGCTGCGCCGGCGGCGGCGGCACCCCGACGGAGACGGAAGACGCTTCCGAATCCACGAATGAACCCGTGACGCTGACGGTCGCGACCAGCCAGAACGAGGAGACGCCGAACTACTACTGCGGCGTCCAACTGCTCAAGGATCGTCTCGAGGATGCCGACATCGGCTTCACGGTCGACCTGTTCCCCGCGAGCCAGCTCGGCCCCGACGCCGACCGGTTCCCGCTCGTGCAGGCCGGTGACATCGACATCGACCTGCAGGGTGCGTCCGCGCTGAGCTCCACCTTCGAGCCGATCGGCGTCGTCGACGCCGCGTACGCGTTCAACGACGTCGACCACGCCTTCCGGTGGATCGACGAGTCGTCGGAGGAGCTGTTCACAGCCTTCCACGAGGCGACCGGCGTCTCCGTCGTCGACGGATGGTTCTTCGGCGACCGCACCTTCACCACGAAGGACGTCGAGGTCACCAGCCCCGACGACCTCGACGGTGTGCCGATCCGGTTCCCGAACTCGCCGCAGTTCCTCGCCAACGCGGAGGCGCTCGGCGTCACCAACCCGGTCTCCGTCGCCTTCGAAGAGGTCTACTCCGCACTGCAGCAGGGCATCGCCGCCGGCCAGGAGAACCCGATCGTCGCGACGAACGCCGCCAGCTACGACGAGGTGCTCAACACCGCCGTCCTGAACAACCACCAGGTCGGCATCCACTGGATCATCGTCAGCGACGCGACCTACGAGAAGATGAGCGAGGAGCAGGCCGCGCTGCTCGAGGAGACCATCCACGAGATCCGCCCCGAGAACCGCGACTGCGTCGACGAGGCGACCGAGGAGGTCCTCGACGAGTACCGCGCCAATGACGCGTTCACGGTCGTCGAGCAGGAGGACATCGACATGGACGCCTTCATCAGCAAGGCCGAGACGTTCTTCGAGGGCTACTTCACCGGCGAGAACCTGGAGGCCTACCAGGCCATCCGCGAGACGGCGGACTGACCCCCTCCCGGCCACGCGAGCAGACGGGGTGGGTGCCGACCGGCATCCACCCCGTTCTCTCGTTCCGGCGGGTCACGCCTCGCGGTCGCAGATCCGGCGGGTCACGCCTCGCGGTCGGAGATCCGGCGGGTCAGGGCGGCCGCCGCGGCCCGCACGACCGGGCCCAGCCGCTCCGTGGACACCGACTCGACGGTGCCGGCGACCGACACTGCGGCCAGGGGAGAGCCGTCATGGCCGAAGACGACCGCCGCGGTGCACGAGCGCCCGAGCACGCACTCCTCCTTCTCGGAGGCGACTCCCGCGCTCCGGATCTGCCGCAGCTCGTCGCGCAGCGCCTGGGGATCGGTGAGGGTGTGCGGCGTACGACGGGTCAGTCCGCCCTGCACGACCCGATCGATGACGCCGGGCGGCGCGTACGCGAGCAGCGCCTTGCCCAGCGCTGTGGCATGGGCCGGCAGTCGTCCGCCCACGACGGCATGCGGTCGGAAGGCCGGCTCGCTGCGGAGGATCGCGAGGTAGACGACGTCGGCGCCCTCGAGCACGGCCAGCTGGACCGACTGCCCGGTGACGTCGCGCAGCTCCGCCATCACCGAGTGCGACAGTCGCCGGAGGCGTCGGGGATGGGCCACGGTCTGACCGAGCTCGAACAGGCGCACGCCGAGGTAGAACTTGTCGCCCTCCCGGTCGAGCAGGCGCTCCGCGACGAGTTCGGCCGCGATGCGCGACACCGTCGATTTGGGGATGCTCGCGCGCCGCGCCAACTCGGAGATCCCGAGCCCCTCCTCGTCGTCGCCGAAGGCATCGAACACGGCCGTCACGCGGTCGAGGACGCTGACAGCCTCGGTCCAGTCGGCGATGCGCATCGCTACGCCGCCGAGAGCCGGCGGGTCACGGTGGTTCCCGCCGCCCGCACCAGGGGCGCGACGCTGCGGGGATCCAGCGAGGCGCTCGGTCCGGCGATGGAGATCGCGCCGAGCACGCGGCGGTCGGGCGAGAGCACGGGGGTCGCGACCGCCGAGATGCCGGGGTAGGAGTTCTCGATGTCGGTCGCGACGACCGCCTTGCGCACGTCGCTGAGCTCGTCGCGGAAGTGGCTGGCCGCGTCGGCCACGAGAGGCGCGCTGATGCGGCTGACGAGGCCCTGGTCTGCGCAGAACGCGAGATACGCCTTTCCGCTGGCGGTGGTCAGGACGGGCGCGTGCATGCCCACGCGCGTGGGCAGCAGCGGGATGTTCCCGGCGACGGTGGCGAGCGACACCATGTCGCTGCCCTGCGGCACCCACAGCCCCACGCGCTCTCCGGTGGCGTCCCGCAGGTTGCGGATGACCGGCGCCGCCGCCGCCAGCAGCCGGCGCGGCAGGCTCGCCCGCGCCCCGAGCTCGAACAGCCGCAGCCCGAGCACGACACCGCCGTCGGTGCGCTCGAGGTATCGCTGCGCGGTCAGCTCTGCCGTGAGCCGCGACACGGTGGACTTGGGCAGGGCGGTGCGCTCGGCCAGATCGGTGATCGAGATCACCCCGCCCGATTCCTTCACGGCGTCGAGGATCGCGATGAGGCGGCCGAGCACCGAGACGGGCGCTGCGGCGCGCGCAGGAGCGGTGTTCCATTCGGCGGGACTCGTCATCGAGCGCCCCCTTCTGACAGGTTGAATCGTCATCGATCGGCCTTGAGACCGAACGTACTAGTTAGTACGTAACCATGCAATGCTGTAGACAGATCGGTCGGGCACCAGCGTCGGTGACCGCAGAAGGGTGTGATGCGCACGTCGATCGCCACGGTGTGCCTCAGCGGCACGCTCGACGAGAAGCTCGTCGCCGCGCGCGACGCCGGGTTCGACGGCGTCGAGATCTTCGAGCCCGACCTCGTGGCCACGCGGGCCTCGCCGGAGCAGATCCGCGACCGCGCCGCCGAACTCGGCCTGAGCCTTGATCTGTACCAGCCGTTCCGCGATTTCGAGGGGGTCGGGCCGGCTGCCCTGGAGCAGAACCTCCGTCGCGCCGACGCCAAGTTCACGCTGATGAACCGGCTCGGGATCGAGACGATGCTGCTGTGCAGCAACGTGGCGACCGCCCGCAGCGGTGATGAGCAGCTGGCCGCCGCGCAGCTGCGGCAGCTCGGCGACCTCGCCGAGCGGCACGGGGTGCGCGTCGCCTACGAGGCCCTCGCGTGGGGTCGCTTCGTCGACGATTACGAGGTGGCCGCGCGCATCGTGCGCCTCGCCGACCATCCGCGCATCGGCCTGTGCCTGGACAGCTTCCACATCCTCTCCAAGGGGCACAGCCCGGAGGCCATCGAGACCATCCCCGCCGACCGGATCTTCTTCGTGCAGATGGCCGACGCGCCGCTGCTCTCGCTCGACGTGCTCTCGTGGAGCCGGCACCATCGCCTGTTCCCCGGCGAGGGCGGCTTCGACCTGGGCGGCTTCATGGCGCACCTGCTGCGCACCGGGTACGACGGACCCATCTCGCTCGAGATCTTCAACGACACCTTCCGGCAGTCCGATCCCCTCGCCACCGCCATCGACGCCCGCCGGTCGCTGCGCTGGCTCGAGCACGAGGCGGCGATGGCCGCAGGCCCGAGCGCTCCCCCGGCCGGTCTCCCTGCCGATCTCCTCCCGGCGGTGGCACCCCCCGCCGATGTGAACTACGTCGAACTGCGATCGGACGACCTCCCGGCGGTGCGCGCCCTGCTCGGCCGGCTCGGGTTCGTCGCTCACGGGCCCCACCGCACCAAGGGGTGGAGCTCTGGTCGCAGGGCGCAGCCCGGATCATTCTCGGCGCACCCGCCACTGACCGCGCGCAGCCCACCGTCGCCGGCATCGGCCTGTCGGTCGGCGACCCGTCGACCTCGCTGCGACGCGCACTCGAGCTGTCCGCACCCGCCGTACCCCGCGAAGAGGACGCCGATGACGAGCCCCTCGTGGGCGTGCGCGCCCCCGACGGTTCGGAGGTGTTCTTCGGGGAGGCCGGCGCCCCGGCCCCGCGCTGGGTCGAGGAGTTCGGCGAGCCCGAACCGGGGCCGCCGCCGTTGGTCACCGCCGTCGACCACATCAACCTGGCTCAGCCGTGGCAGCACTTCGACGCCGCCGTGCTGTTCTTCCGCTCGGTGCTCGACCTGCACGCCGAGCCCTCCGTCGAGGTCGCCGCACCGGTCGGACTCGTGCGCAGCCAGGTGCTGCGCAGCCGCGACGGCGTGGTGCGGATCGCACTCAACCTGGTCCCCTCCGGCGCGGGCGACGAGGCGATCCTCCCGCAGCACATCGCCTTCGCGACCCCCGACGTGCTCGCCCTGGCCCGCGCGGCCCGCGACCGCGGCTTCCGTCCGCTCGACATCCCCGCGAACTACTACGACGACATCGAGGCGCGCCACCAGCTGGATCCGGGGCTGCTCGACCAGCTCAGAGAGCTCAACGTGATGTACGACCGCGACGACACCGGCGAGTTCCTCCACTTCTACACCGACCCGATCGGAACGGTCTTCCTCGAAGCCGTGGAGCGCCGTGGCGGCTACTCCGGCTACGGAGCGGTCAACGCCCCCGTGCGGCTCGCCGCACAGTATGAGCGCCGACGCGCCGCGAGCCGGGACGACCGCTCGTGAGCCGGTTCCTCGTCGGGCTCATCGGCGAAGGCATCACCGCGTCCCTGACGCCCGCCATGCACGAAGCCGAGGCCGCGGAGATGGGGCTGGACTACGAGTACCGGGTGCTCGATCTCATCGAGCTGGGCCGGCCCGCCACCGACCTCGGTGCGATGCTCGCCGAGGCCCGGGCCGCCGGCTACGCCGCGATGAACATCACCCACCCGTGCAAGCAGCTCGTGCTGGACCTCGTCGACGAGCTGGATCCGGATGCCGCGCACCTGCGCGCCGTGAACCTCGTGGTGTTCGACGGTGGTCGGCTCGTCGGCTACAACACCGACTGGATGGGGTTCCACGACGGTCTCGTCGCGGGCCTTCCCGATGCCGGCCTCGACCGTGTCGTGCAGATCGGGTGCGGCGGGGCGGGCGCCGCGACGGCGTACGCCCTGCTGTCGCGCGGCGTCCTGCGCCTCGAGCTGGCCGATGTCGACGACGCCCGGGCGCGTGAGCTCGCGGCACGGATGCGCCCGCACTTCCCCGGACGGGAGGTCATCGCACTCCGCGGCGGAGACCTGGATGACGCGATCTCCGCCGCCGGCGGGGTCGTGCACGCCACCCCGCTGGGGATGCTGCACCACCCCGGCGTCGCGTTCGACGTCGAGCTCCTCCGCCCGGGCGCGTGGGTGTCGGACGTCGTCTACCGGCCGCTGGAGACCGAGCTGATCCGGCGCGCGGCCGCGCGCCGGCATCCCGTGCTCGACGGCGGCCGCATGGCCGTCGGCCAGGCATGCGCTAGTCTGCGGATCATCACGGGCGCGGCACCCGATCGCGAGCGGATGGAGCGGCACTTCCGCGCACTGATCAGCGCCGAAGAAGACGCGGGTGCGGGAGAGGACCGGCAGTGAGCGACACGTCGGAGGGGGTGCGGGACGCTCCGCCGACCGAACGTGCGGTCCGCACCCAGGGTGACATCCTCGAGGTCGCGACCGCCGAGTTCGCCGCCAAGGGGTACACGGGCGCGCGGGTCGACGAGATCGCGGCCCGCACCCGCACCACCAAGCGGATGATCTACTACTACTTCGGATCGAAGGAGGGCCTGTACCTCGCGGTGCTCGAGCGCGTGTACTCCCGCATCCGCGACGTCGAACGGGCGATCCGCATCGACACCCTCGCGCCGGCGGAGGCTCTTCGCACCCTGGCGGAGGCCACCTACGACCACCACACGACGCACGAGACCTTCATCCAGCTCGTGAGCATCGAGAACATCCACCGCGCCGAGCACCTGCGCCAGTCCGAGACGATCCTCCGCGAGAACGTCACGGCGATCACCCTGCTCGAGGAGGTCATCGAGCGGGGCGTGCGCGAGGGCGAGTTCCGGGACGATGTGGACGCGCTGGACGTGCACATGGTGATCAGCGCCTACGCGTGCTTCCACGTCGCCAACCGCCACACGTTCGCGGCGATCTTCGGGCGTGACATGCTCGACCCCGCCCTGCAGGAATCGCACCGGCGTCTGATCGGCGACATGATCGTGGCGACGATGACCGATCGCAGCCGCGACCTGCCCCGTCCCGGAGCCGACGCACGCTGACGGGATCAGAGCCCGCCGTCCCCCCACCGCCCGCTCAGGGCGCGCGCGGCGGCGCGCGTCGCGAGCACCGCGCGCTCGAGGTCCACCTCCGCCGCGGGGCCCGACACGGAGATCGACGCGACCGCCGCCCCGGCGGCGTCCGCCACCGGGCACGCCACGCAGCGCGTGTCCCCGTCGACGTCCACGACGGGGCCGTCAGCCCGCAATGCCCGGCCGTGGGCCGTGTCGCCCACCAGCCGGGCGCCGGTCCGCGGGAAGGGCCCCTCCGCCCACCGGCCGCGCAGGGCCGCGATGCACACGACGTCGTCGCCGTCTCGGATGGCGAGGTGCACGTGATGGCCCGTGCGATTGCGCAGGTCGGTCATGACGGGCAGGGCCGCGATGCGCAGCTCGCGCGGATGGGCGGCGAGCTGGCCGAGTTCGAACAGCCGCAGGCCGAGATGGATGCGCGAGCCGTCGCGCTCCAGATAGTGCTGGCGCACGAGGGTCGAGACCAGCCGGGAGACGGTCGACTTCGGGAGCCCCGCCCGCGCCGCGAGCTCCGAGATCCCCAGCCCGCGGTCGTCGTCGCCGAAGGCCTCGAGGATGGACGTCATCCGGTCGAGCACGCCGAGCGCGTCGCCCGCGCCGTCCGCGGTCATGCGTCTCACGCGACTCGGACGGCCAGGCGGTGGGTGAGAGCGAGCGCCGCGTGGCGGACGAGCGGCGCCACCCTGGCGGGGTCCATGTCGCTCACGGGGCCGGCGACCGAGATGGCCGCCACCGGAAGCCGGTCCGGCGAGAGGACGGGGCTCGCCACGGCGACGACCCCCGGGAACGTGTGACAGCAGTCGATCGCGATCTCGTCGGAGCGGATCGCGCCCAGCTCCCTCTCGAGTGCGTGGCGCGCTCCCGGATCGAGGGTGGCCAGCACCGTGCGCATCGCCGATTCGTCCTCGGTGAAGGCCAGCACCGCCTTTCCCAGCGCGGTCGTCGCCGATGGGACGCGTGCGCCGGCACGCGAAGGCACGGGTCGAAGTCGACCCCGCACCGAGATGACCGACAGCATGTCGCAGCCCTCCTGCACCGCGACGTTCAGGTGCTCGCCGGTGGCGTTGAAGAGCTCGGCGAGCACGGGCAGCGCGGCGCGGCTGAGCCGCCGCGGGGTGCTCGCCCGCGCGCCGAGCTCGAACAGCCGCAGTCCGATCGCGATGCCCCCCGGGGTGCGCCGCAGGTAGCGCTGGCGGACGAGATCGGCGACGAGCCGCGAGACGGTGGACTTGGGGATGTCTGTGGCCAGGGCGAGCTGGGTGATCGTGGTGGAGCCGTGTGCGTCGCGGACGGTGTCGAGGATGGCGAGGATCCTGTCGAGCACGGATACCGGCTCGTCTCTGAGAGCGGATCGCATGACGGCAGTATCAGTCGGGCCGGGCGGCACGGCAAGCAGGCCACGGCGACGGCGCGGAAAGGTTCCATCCAGTGGAACGGCCAGGCAGCGGCATCCACCCGGACAGCCGCGAGGGGCGCAGGTGCGTCGCGAACGACGAACCCGCGCCCCTCGGATCAGTCCCGATGGATGCCGCGCACGGCCCTTACGCCGCGCAGAACGGCTTGATGCCCATCGCGCTCTCGATGCCCTCCATGACGTGCTGCTGGAAGAACTCGTCGCCGGGCAGCGGTGCGTCGGTCCAGGCTGCGACATCGTGGCCGAGCGTGGTGAGCCACGCGCGTCCGCCGTCGTAGTAGTGGCACCAGCTCACCGGGTGCGACTCGCCGTGGCCCTGGACGGTCGCCTCGCTCGTGGCCTGGTCGACCTCGAGCAGCACGTTGACGTAGCTCGGGTACGGCACCAGGTTGTACCACTCATCCTTGAACGCCCACGTGTCCGGCATGAACGACGTAGAGACGTCGTCGCCGTTGATGACTTCGACGGTGCCCTCGCGGTTCGGCCCGTGGTTGTAGAAGTTCGCCCCGCCGAGCAGGCCCTCGTAGTACGGCCAGTGGTACTCGGCGCCGAAGGCGTTGTGGATGCCGACGAAGCCGCCGCCGCCGCGGACGTACTGCATCAGCGACGTCTGCGCCGTGTCGTCGAGCGTGTCGCGGTTGGAGCCGAGGAAGATGACGGCCTGGTAGTTGTTCGGGCGGAACTGCGCGAGGTCCTCGGTGTAGTCGGCCGTGATGCCGCGCTCGGCGGCCCACGCGATCATCGACGACTGCGCGACGTTGTTCGCGTTCAGCGGCGGGTTCAGGCCCGGTCCGAGGGTGGTGCCGAGGTGGGCGTGGCGCGGACCGGCGGTGCGGCTCCAGATGAGGATGCGCTTCGGCTCCCCCTCCTCCCAGCCGCGGCCCCATTCGTTGTAGCACTCGGGGTTCACGCCGCGGCAGACGCCGTAGTCCTTGATCTCGTCCAGGTAGATCTGGTCCGAGGTCGTGGGCTGCCCGCCCAGTCCATTGCCGTTGCCGTTCGGCTTCTCCGTGTTCAGCGCCGTCCCGCCGACCACCATTCCGGCGCCGAGCGCCGCCGCGGCCACCAGCGCGATGCCGGAGCGTATGAGCGATTTCATGTGATCTCCTTTGATCGTTCGTGCGGTTCCCTCGGGCGAGCCGCTGTCGCCGGCCCCGGGAGTATCGCGAATCTAGGCGCGCCCGAAAGCGCGCCGCAAAGCGCGTTCCACCCAGTAAGCCGCGGGCACGAAGACGCCCCGGTTCCGACGATTCGAGCGTCGGAACCGGGGCGTCTGAGGCGACCAGGACCCTACAGGGTGGCGGCGAAGGGGTCGAAGCCTTCGGGCAGCAGCGGCACGGGGGCGACGGTGCTGGCCACCTCGACGGTCGCGCCGGTGGCAGCGGACTCCTGCGCCGACAGCAGCACGTCCAGCACGTGCAGGCCGAGCTCGCCCGAGGCGACGTGCGGGCGGTCCTCGGCGATGGCACGGACCATGTCGAGGGCGCCGAGGCCCCGGCCGACGGCGAGGTCGGCGTGCTCGATCTCGATCCAGGGCTGCTCGAACGACATCCCGTCGCGCAGCACCCCGAGCGGGTTGACGTACGCGATGCGGCCGGCGAACTGGTTCGGGTCGGGGATCACGATCGAGCCCTCGGTGCCGTGGATCTCGACGATGCCGTGGCGCTCCAGCGCCGAGTCGAAGCTCAGCAGGCTCTGCGCCTGCTGCCCCGACTCGAACGCCGTCACGATCTGGATCGTCGAGGGCACCTCGACGGGGAACAGGGTGCCCGCGTTCGGGCCGGTGTGGATCTGGCGCTCCTCGCGCGCCTTCGTGCCCACCGCCGAGACCCGGTCGACCGGTCCGAACAGGCTCACCAGCGCCGAGAAGTAGTACGGCCCCATGTCCAGGAGCGGGCCGGCGCCCTGTGCGAACAGGAAGCCGGGGTTGGGATGCCACAGGTCGGGCCCCTGCGTCTGGAACACGGTCTGCGCGAACAGCGGGCGGCCGATGCGGCCCTCCTCGATCGCCCGGCGGGCGGCCTGGAACCCGGGGCCGAGCAGCGTGTCGGGCGCGGACCCGATCCGCAGCCCCGCCGCCTTCGCCTCCGTCACCAGCTCGACGGCACCCTCGCGGTCCAGCCCGATCGGCTTCTCGGTCCACACGTGCTTGCCGGCGGCGATCGCCGCGCGGGAGACCGCGATGTGCGCGGCCGGGATCGTGAGATTGATCACGAGGTCGACGCCCGGGTGGGCGAGCACGTCCTCGGCGGTGCCGAACCCGGCGACCCCGTGCTTCTCGGCCTGCGCGCGGGCGCGCTCCACGTCGAGGTCGCCGAGGATGACCACCTCGGTGTCGGGGAAGCGTCCGAGGTTCTCGAGGTAGGTGTCGCTGATGACCCCGACGCCGATGACGCCGATTCCGACCGCGCTCATCGGGCGAACCCGCCCTCGATGAGGAACGCGTAGCTGGCCGCGACATCGGCGAACACGTCCCCGGGCGGGTTGTCGTACTCGATGACCGCGTACTGCAGACCGGATGCCGCCCGCAGCGACTCCGCCAGCGGAACCTCGCCGGTGCCGGCGTGACGCTGGTCCAGGCTCGCGGAGCCGAACTCGCCCGCGTCCGGACCGAACGGGTTGGGCACCGGTGCCACACCGTCCTTCACGTGCACGGCGACCAGACGGTCGCCGAGGCGCTCGACCAGGGCCGGAACGTCCTGACCGCCGGTGAGCGCCCAGAACAGGTCGAGCTCGACCTGGACCCGCTCATCGGTGAGGGTCACGAACCGCTCGAACGCGGACTGGCCGTCGAAATCGGCCACGAACTCCTGCGCGTGGTTGTGGTACCCGACCTGCAGACCGAACCCGGCCGCCGTCTCGACCAGGGCGTTGAGGCGATCGGCGATGTCGGTCACACCCTCCAGGGTGAACCAGCGCTCGGGCGCGACGAACGGATCGATCACCGTCGTCATCCCGACCTTCGCGGCCGCCTCGAAGACGACCTCCGGGGCGGGCGTGGGGATCGAGCCGTCCGGCGTCCACAGCTCATCCGACAGCAGCGGCGCGTGGCCCGTCGGCGACGCCAGCCCCGCGGCATCGAGCGCGGCACGGATCTCGTCGGGACGACGCACGAAGTCGAACGCCTCCACATTCTTCAGGCCGATCGCCGCGAGCTTGTCGAGCGACCCTCCCATATCCGCGGAGAACTGCTCCGCGAGCGTATAGAGCTGAACCGAAGCTGCTGGCAGGGCCACGTTGACCTTCTTCCGTGAAGTGGACCGCGGACGCGAAAGGCGCCCGCGGCCAGAGTAGCAGAAAACTTCCACGCGGAGGTTTTTCTTCTCCCGTACGCGAACAGCCCGCGACCGAGAGTCGCGGGCTTGCGGCATCCGCCCTCAGACGGTCAGCGGATGATCCGCGGCCGTCTCCCCCGCCGCCAGCCGGCGGCGCGGCAGATCGACCAGCGTCAGGGCGAGGCCCGCGACCGCCCACGTCGCCAGCACCAGCCACGAGAACGCGACGTCGGCCGCAGGGAAGTAGGAGAGACTGCGCAGGAGCGTCGCCGCGGCGCCGGGCGGCAGGAACTGCCCGAACTCCCCCCCCGGCGCGGGGAGGAACTCCACCGGCGTCGTCGCCGCCGACAGCGGGTTGGCCACGAGCATCATGAACGCCGCACCGAGCCCGACACCGGCGGGCCCGATGAGCCCCGCCAGACCCGTGATCGTGCTCGAGATCGCGGCGATCGCAAGGGTGATCGCGGCCGCGTTGATCCAGTAATCCCCCTGCAGCGCCCCGTAGAGGCCCTGCAGGATGCCCGCCAGCACCAGCCCCGCGACCGGGGCGTAGATGATCACGCCGACGACGCGGCGCGCGCCGCCCGGCTTGACCAGCAGGGTCATGGCGATCCCGCCGATCATGCCGCCGATCACCATGGGGAACATCGAGGCGGCCAGCCCCGCGCCGTTCGGGTCGTCCTCGGAGAGCGGCACGACGTCGGTCACCTCCACGGTGACGGTCGGGATCGTGATCGGCTCCGCCGCGTCTCCCGGCACCTGCGGCGCCTGACCGCTCTGAACGGCCTGGATCACCGCCTGGATCTGCGCGGCGACCCTCTCCTGCAGCTGCGCGAGGTTCTCCTCGACGGCCGCGTGGATCTGCGCGTCGATCTGCTCCTGCTGACTCTGCGCGACGCCGCCCAGAAGCTGCGCGACCGCTGCGCTCCCCGCGGTCGCGGTCAGCACCTCGGGCGTCTCGCCCTGCTCGGCCGGCAGCACGATGGCGCCGTACACGTCCCGCTGCTCGATGCCGGTCACCGCGGCATCCCGGTCATCGAACTCGGTCAGCGCGACCGCGCCGTCGGCCTGCTCGTCGAGGGCGTCGGCGACCTGCTCGATCTGCTCCGCGGTGCCGACGACGCCGACGGGCAGGTCCTTGGGCTCGGCGTTGACCGCGGGCCACGAGAAGGCGAGCAGCACGACGCCGACGACGATCGAGATGCCGACGGCGATCAGCGGCAGCCGCCACCAGGGGGTCACGGCGTCTTCGTGAGGTGTGGACATGATGATTCCTCTTTAAAAAAACGAATAGTCGTTCTTTATAGTGAACCTCACGGGTAGGGTTGTCAACCGAGGAGCACAGATGCCGAAGATCAGCGAGGCGCGTCGCCAGCAGCGGCGAGCGCAGATCCTGGATGCCGCGCTGCGGTGCTTCCGCCGAGTCGGCTATCAGCGCACGTCGATGGCCGACATCATCGCCGAATCGGGCCTCTCCGCCGGCGCGATCTACGGCTACTTCGACAGCAAGGAGGAGCTGCTGAAGGCTGTCGCCGAGGCGATCCTCGACGATCGGCAGACGGTGCTTGAGACGGCCGCGCACACCGCCGGCCTGACACCGGCGGCGATCGTGCGGATCCTCGCCTCCGGCGTGCGCGAGCAGGCCCCGATCGAGGTACTCGTGCAGGTGTGGGGAGAGGCGACCGTCGACCCCGACCTCCGGGCGATGATGCAGGTGGTGCTGGGACGCGTGCGCGGCACGATCATCGCCGTGCTGCGCCAGTGGGCGCGCGGGAACGCCGATCAGCTCCGCGTCGATCCGGATGCGTGGGCGGCGGCGACCGCACCCGTGCTCATGGGCCTCATCCCCGGCTTCGTCGTGCAGCTGGCGCTCGTCGACGGGTTCGACGCCGACGCGTACCTGGCCGCGCTCGACGACGCGCTCCCCTTCCGCTGACACCGGCGGCGCCGAGCGACGAGCCCCGCGACGGCGCGCGGCGGGGCAGGATGGTGGGCATGGCGAACGACCCGTACACGGCACGACCCTGGCTGGCAGCGTACGCCGACGACGTGCCCCACGAGATCGCACCCCCGGCGCAGTCGCTGTCGCAGATGATGCAGGCGAGCGTCGCGGAATACGGACGGCGGCCCGCGCTGGAGTTCTTCGGCGCCGTCACGACCTATCGAGAGCTCGGCGATCAGATCGAGCGCGCTGCCGAAGGGCTCCGGCGGCTCGGGGTGACCCACGGCGACCGGGTCGCGCTCGTGCTCCCCAACTGCCCGCAGCACGTCGTCGCGTTCTACGCGGCGCTGCGCCTGGGCGCCATCGTCATCGAGCACAACCCCCTCTACACCGCGCGGGAGCTGCGCCACCAGTTCGAGGACCACGGCGCGCGCGTGGCCATCGTCTGGGACAAGACCGTCGACACGATCGCCGACTTCCCCTCCGACCTGAAGGTCGACCACATCGTGAGCGTCGACATGACCGAGGCGATGCCCCTGCGCACCCGCCTTGCGCTGCGCCTGCCGGTCTCGCGAGCCCGGGAGTCGCGCACCAAGCTCACCGCGAAGCCGCGGGCGAAGCATCCCCTCGCCTGGAAGAAGCTGATCGATCACCGCCGCCTGCCGCGCCGCGTGCCCGGTCCTGCCGTCGATGACATCGCCCTGCTGCAGTACACGAGCGGCACGACCGGCACGCCGAAGGGCGCGATCCTCACCCACGCGTCCCTGCGCGCGAACGCCGCGCAGGGGGTGGCGTGGGTGCCCGGACTCGTGCCGGGAGCCGAGACGTTCTACGGCGTGCTGCCACTGTTCCACGCGTACGGCATGACGCTGTGTCTGACCTCCGCGATGAGCCTGGGCGCCAAGCTCGTGCTGTTCCCGACGTTCGACGTCGACCTCGTCGCGAGCGCCGCCCGCACGAGCCCGCCGACCTTCCTGCCCGCGGTGCCGCCGATCTACGACCGTCTGGCCGACGCCGCATCGCGCGGCCTCGTCGACCTCTCGACGGTGCGGTTCGCGATCTCGGGGGCGATGAGCCTGCCCGCCGAGACGGTGCGGCGGTGGGAGGAGGTCACGGGAGGGCTCATCGTCGAGGGCTACGGCATGACGGAGTCCTCGCCGATCGCGATCGGGAACCCGATGGGACCCACGCGGCGCCCGGGCACGGTGGGAGTGCCGTTCCCGAGCACCGAGATCCGCGTCGTCGACCCCGCCGACCCGACCGTCGTGAGGCCGCTCGGCGAACCCGGCGAGCTGCTCATCCGCGGACCGCAGGTGTTCCGCGGCTACTGGCGCAGACCCGCCGAGACCGCCGCCACGCTGCTCGCGGACGGGTGGCTGCGCAGCGGCGACATCGCGACCGTCTCCGACGACGGCTTCGTCACGATCGTCGACCGGCTGAAGGAGCTCATCATCACGGGCGGCTTCAACGTCTCGCCCACCGAGGTGGAGGTCGCACTGGAGACCCACCCCGACATCGTGGCCGCCGCCGCCGTGGGCCTGCCGAACGCGCGCGGCGGCGAGGAGGTCGTCGCCGCCGTCGTGCTGCGGGAAGGGGCGACGCTGGATGCCGACGCCGTGCGCGACCACTGCCGCTCCCATCTCGCCGCATACAAGGTGCCGCGCCGCGTCGTCGCGCTCGACGATCTGCCGCGCTCGCTCATCGGCAAGGTGCTGCGCGCGCGCGTGCGCGAGCAGCTGCTGGCCGACGGCGGGTGAGCGCGCGCGGGCGACGACGAGGCCTCTCGCGCCCGCCCGGTCCGCGGCGCTAGGGTGGCGTCGGACGCCGTGCGACGACCGTACGACGCCGTTGCGAAAGGGACGCGCGGATGACCGAAGAGATTCTCATGGGCCCCATCGACTACCTGGTCGTCGAGTGGCCCAAGGGCTCCCCGATGACGGGCGAGGCCTTCCCGCACCTGATCGATCTCGTGGACCGGGGACTCATCCGCATCCTCGACCTCTCGTTCGTGAAGAAGGACGAAGACGGCACGGTGCTCGAGATCGACATCGCCGACTTCGACGGCGACGGCATCCCCGACCTCGCCGTGTTCGAGGGCGTGCATTCCGGCATCCTCGGCGACGACGAGTACGGCGAGGCCGGTGCCGCGCTGGAGCCCGGCTCGGCCGCGGCCATCCTCGTCTACGAGAACACGTGGGCCGCGCCCTTCGCGACCGCGCTGCGCAGCAACGGAGCCCAGCTCGTGGCCTCGGGTCGCATCCCGGCGGCCGACTTCATCGCCGTACTCGACGAGCTCGACGCCGAACAGGCGTGAGGAAAGGACAGGACATGGGACTCCTCAGAGGCGTCGCCCGCACCGCCGTCATCGCCGGCACCGCCACCGCCGTGTCGAACCGCGTCTCGCGCCGCCAGGCCAACCGCTGGCAGACGCAGGCCGATGCGCAGGCGTACAACGAGCAGCAGCAGGCCGGTTACGCACAGCCCGCTCCCCCGCCCCCCGCACCGGCCGCCGCCGCGCCGTCGTCGGACGACATGCTCGCCAAGCTGACCCAGCTGGGTCAGCTCAAGGCCGCCGGCGTGCTCACCGAGGCCGAGTTCGAGGCGCAGAAGGCGAAGATCCTCGCCGGACTCTGATTCGCGTCAGAAGCTGCCGATCGCGCGGGCGATCATGACGAACCACAGCACCAGCAGCAGAATCGCCATGATCGTCGAGTTGTAACGCACGAGCCACGCACGGAGCGCGTCGAGCGCTCCCGACAGGCGCTCCGACGCGATGAGGTACCCGACCACGGGCACCAGGATGCTGGATGCCGCGATCACGGTGAAGACGAGGATGGTCGGCGCGATCGCGCCGGCCGCGAGTCCCGCTGCGCCGATGCTCAACCCCGCACCTGCGGCGAGGATCAGGTTCTTCGGGTTCACCCCCGACAGCAGCGCGCCGAGTCCGAACGCACCGCCGAACGACATCTCGTCGATCTTCGCCATCCACGCCGGCATCGGCGGCTCCTCGCCGGGCTTCGGACGTCGCTGCCACACCCGTGCGGCGAGGAGCAGGAGGCCTGCCGCCAGCACGATGTGGATGATCGCGCGGACCGGATCAGCACGATCATCGCTCGGGGTCGGAAGCAACGAGGCGAGCACCGTGGACAGAGTCGTCACGCCGACGATCCCGACCATCCAGCCGAGAAGGAATCCGACGCTCGTCACCCGAGCCTGCGGCGACAGCAGCATGAGGATCACCGCGATGACCGGCACAGGACTGATGGCGATGCCGATCGCGAACGGCAGGGTGTCGACGATCGCAGAGCCCACGGCGGATCCCTTCGGTGGAAGCGGCTCCTCGCACGCTATCGCGACGGACCCCCTTCCGCGTGGCGGAAGGGGGTCCGTCGGCAGGATCAGCGCAGGCCGTAGGCCCGCGTGATCTCCTGCTCGATCCGGTTGCCTGCAGCATCGGTGGCCTCGATGCGCAGCGAGACGAACTCCGCGTCCTTCGGCAGCCGGGTCACGACCGCACGCAGGCCGTCCTTGCCGTGCTTGCTCACCTTCACCTCGCGCCAGTTCGCACCGTCATCGGTCGACACCCATACCGCGGTCTCCACGATCGCCGACGCGACAGCGCCCGGCTGGTGCTGGATCTCGATGTCGATGTGGTGCGCGGCGCGAGACGCGCGGTTGTGCAGGTCGACATCCGGCTCGAGGTCGGCGCGCAGCAGCGGGAGCACTTCGGCCGCGACGCCCTCGGGCGCGCTGTGCACCGTCCACACGGTCGAGGTCGCGGTCGACATCGTCCACCACTCGGCGGTGCGCGCCACGTCGAGCTCGAGACGGTACTCGGCCGGTTCGGAGCCCACCGTGAAGGTGCCCTTCGCGCGGGAGCTCGCTGCCTTCTGCACGCCGTTCTCGAACAGGCGGAACGACGACGAGTCGGACTGGTAGAACCACTCGCCCCAGTGACCGTCCGAGTCGACCCACTCGGGGATCGCCAGTGCCACCTTGTTGCCGGTGCGGGTCGCGGACGTCGGGCCGTACAGGGCGAAGCCGGGTGCGGTCACCTGCGTCTGGAAGTTCTCCTCCAGCCGCGTGCCGGCCAGGTACGGACGCCGCGTGTCGGACATGTACGCGCCGAAGGGGTTCGCCGGCGTCGCATTGATGTAGTAGTTGTGGCCCCACATCGTGTCAGGATCGGTCGTGATCATCTCGGTGCGAACGGACGGCGTCTCGTCGATACGGAGCAGCCCGAACGCCGACGGCTCCCACGGGCGCCAGCGGTGGCGGGTCTCGGCGATGCCGACCCCCGCGACCTGCGCGCGGTAGTTCGCCGTGACGGTCGCGGCGTTCTCCGCGGTCACCCGCAGGTCGAGCTCCGAGGGAATGCCGCCCTCGAAGGGGAACATCGTCTCGTACAGGTACGGGGTCGACTTCCTCGCGACGATGGAGACCTCCACCACGCCGTCCGTCATGAGCTCCTGGATCGCGTGCCCCTCGGCCTGCGACAGAGTCATGTGCGGGATCTTGCCAGTGATGCCGTTGGTCATGATCAGGCCGGGTTCGCTGTTGTAGATCACGATCGCGGAGGCGCCGGCAGCGGTGGCGTCGGTCACCTGCTGGTTGAACGTGTTCCCGGTGCGCTCCACGAGCGCGACGCGGCCTTCGACGCCTGCGGCCGCCAGCTCAGCGGGCGTACCGGAGCCGGCGTCGACGAACGACGCGGTGATGTCGCCGTCGAGGCGCTCGCTCAGCCGCGCGTATCGCAGCGTCAGCTCGAGCTCATCGCCGACCGACGCCGTGATCTCGGGAGCGCGCAGCGTCTGCGAGGTGTACCACTCGAAGGAGCCGGTCTGCACGGTCTCCGTCGGCAGCACGGAGTGCCGGTCGATCGGCGCGGTCATGCTCCACGTGTGAGTGAACGACGACCCCTTCGCGTCCTTCCGCTGATAGGCGAGGATCGTTCCGCTGACCGCGGATTCCTCAGGAGTCGCCACATCGATCTCCACCGCGTCACGAGCGTCGAGTTCGATGGCGACGTCGTCGCCGACGTACACCTCGGGCACCATCACCGTGGTCTCCTCGACGGCGTACTTGCCTCCCTCGTCGGGCGTGAAGGTCACACCGCCGACGCTGTAGTTGCCCGCCGGCACACGGAGGGTTGCCACGCCGTCGACGTACGCGACGCCAGGCTTCGCGAAGATCGCCCGGTCGTCGACGTTGACGACGTCGACGCTGCTCTGCCCGCCGGCGGGATCGCCGTTGCGGTCGATCGCGGTGATGACGAGGTCGTAGCGCTCGGCCTCCTTGGCGAACCCGACGCCCGCGCGCAGCACATCGCCCGACTCCGCTTCGGCGGTGAGGTAGCCGGCGTAGACGCCGGGCTCGCCCTGCTGCGGGTCGACGGTGACGTCGACGGTCGAGGATCCGCCGGCCGGAACCGTCACGGCGCTCTGGTGGAGCGTGAGCATGCCCGGCGCGGGCGCGACGCCCTGCTCGTCGACGACGTCCATCGCGATCGCGAGGGTCACGTCCTCCTCGCCGATGTTCGTATACGTGATCGAGCGGGTCACGGGTGCGACGTCGGTCTGGGGATAGTCGAAGAACCCCAGGCTGAGCGAACCCGAATCGGCGAGCACCGTCGTCTTGGACGCGTAGGTCAGGTCGATGCGGCCCGTGCCCTGGTCCCAGATCGTCCCGGCGCCGCGGAGCGCGGTGGACGAGAGCAGGCCCTTCAGCTCCTGGCCGGTGAGATCAGGATTCTGCTGAAGCAGCAGGGCGGCGGCCCCGGCGACGTGGGGCGTCGCCATCGAGGTTCCGCTGACCGCCGTGTAGTACTGCCCGTGCAGGGTGCCGCGGCTGGTGCCGGCGGCGCGCGCGGCGATGATGCCGACACCCGGCGCGGTCACATCGGGCTTGAGCTGGTAGTCGCCGGCACGCGGACCGCGGCCCGAGAAGTTCGCGACCACGTCGGCGTCGTTGACGGCTCCGACGGTGAGCGCCGCATCCGCCGAACCCGGCGTCGAGATCGTGCCTGCGGCCGAGCCGTTGTTGCCGGCCGCGATGACGAACAGCACGCCCGACTCCGCGCTCAGCGCGTTCACGGCCTGTGCGGCCGGATCGCTGCCGTCGGTCCAGACGCCGTTCGAGCCGACGCTCATGCTGACGATGTCGGCGTCGTTGGCGACCGCCCACTCCATGCCGGCGATGATCTCCGAGATGGCGCCACTTCCGAGGTCGTTGAGCACCTTTCCGCTGATGAGCTCGGCGTCGGGGGCGACGCCCTTGCGCAGGCCGTCCGACGCGGCACCGGTACCGGCGACCGTCGACGCCACGTGGGTGCCGTGGCCGTGCCGGTCGACGACATCAGCCGCGTTGGAGAAGTTCTCTTCGAGGACGATCTTGCCGGCGAGGTCGGGGTGCGTGGCATCCACGCCCGAGTCGAGCACGGCGACGCGGATGCCCTCACCGGTGAACCCGGCGTCCCACATCTGGTGCGCGCCGATCTGCGGAACGCTGTCTTCGAGCTGCACCTCGACGCGAGCGTCGAGCCAGATCTTCTCGATCGCCGGTGCGGCTGCACGAGCGCGCGACGAGGTCGCCGACTGGGCGATCAGCGCGTCGCGGAACGCCGCGATGCCGTCCTTGTCGAGGTCCGCGCTGACGGCGCCGATCGAGGCGAGCGTGCGCTCGACCTCCATGGCGGGCAGCGCGGTGCTCCGGCTGCGCGCCGACGGCACGGTGACGCCGTAGTCGACGATCACAGGGATGTCGTCCACGCTCGCGTCGTCGTAGCCGGCGTCGACGAGTCCGCGCACGTCGAACAGCGCGGGGTCGAGCATCTCGCCCACCAGAGCAGCGACGTCGGAGGGGATGACGTAGGTGTGGCCGTCGTACTCCTGCTTGCTGAAGACCGGCTCGACGCCTGTGGCGCGCTCCGCCGGGTCGATGTCGATCGCGACGGCCTCATCGGGATACGTCGTCACGTGGACGCGGTCACCCGTGATGAGGGTGACCACGGACTGCTCGGTCGCGGCCGCCGTCGGGTCCGCGGCCGCAGCCGGGACGGGTTCGGCCTGAGCGCTGGTGATGATCAGGGGTGCTGCCAGCAACCCGATGCACGCGCCCGCCAGGTATCTCCTGAACGGTTTCACTTCTGGATCTCTCCTCGTTGTCCTGGCCGTCGCGCACAGCCATGGGGGGCGATGGCGGCGCTGATCCGACCGAGCGGTGAGGGATAATCTATGAGCCGCCCGAGGGCCGAAACCGCCATTCGGGTGGCGATGACATGCCAGTGGCGGACACTCGCCACGACGGTGAGGAGACCATGGTCGCGCTCGAAGGCTTCGGCTTGGATGCCGACGAGCAGGCGGTCTACCTCGCTCTGCTCGAGGTCGGGCGAGGAGACGCCGCCACGGTCGGCGCCGCTGCCGGCACACGCGATCTGGACACCGCGGCCGTGACCCGGATCCTCGACGCGTTCGAAGCCCGGGGCATGGTCGCACGGTCGAAGGAGGCCTTCGTCCTGGTCGATCCCGCCTTCGCCCTGTCGGAGATCGTGGCTGCCCACGAGCGGGATCTCCACCACGCCCGGCTGACGCTCGACGACCTCACGGCGCGCTACCGACGCCGGCAGGGCGAGGGTGTCATCGACGCCACTCTGGAGACGATCACCGATCCCGAAGCGGCGGTGCGCCGGCTCGAGCAGATCTACAGCGGCGCCCGGCACGAGGTGATGGCGATGGAGCGGCCGCCCTACTCCACGTCGCCGGCGACGCCGAACCAGGTGGAGCTGGACCTCCTGAACCGGGGAGTGACCCACCGCGTGCTGTACGAGAACAGCGCCGTCGATCAGCCCGGCCGGCTGGAGGACCTGCGCGTCGGCATCGCGGCGGGCGAGCAGGCGCGCGTGACCCCCGAGGTGCCGGGGCGACTGCTCATCGTCGACCGCACCTACGCGGTGCTCCCGCCCTCGTCCCACGTGCTTCTGACCCGGCAGCTTCATATCGTGCACCGCGGCGCACTGCTGGACATGCTGATCGCGCTGTTCGAGGCGACCTGGAACCGCTCGATCCCGTTCACGGTCGATACCACCGTCGCCGACGATGCCGCGGACCGCGCGATCCTGGCCCTCATGGCATCGGGGCTGACCGACGGCGCGATCGCGCGGGAACTCGGACTCAGCCCTCGCACGATGCAGCGTCGCATCCGCGAACTGTGCGACCGGCTCGGCGCGCAGTCGCGCTTCCAGGCCGGCATCCAAGCGGCCCGTCAGGGACTCATCTGAGTCGCGCCTTCCTCCCACGCCGGCCGCGGCACCGAGTCGATCAGCAGGCGGGTGTACGGATGCTGCGGATCCGACAGCAGCTGCGCCGTCTCGCCGCGCTCGACGATCGCGCCCGCCCTCATCACGACCGTCCGATCGCAGACCCGCCGGACGACGGCGAGATCGTGACTGATGAACAGCACGGTGAGACCCCGCTCCCGTCGGATCTCGGCGACCAGCTCCAGCACCTGCGCCTGCACCGAGACATCGAGCGCGCTGGTCGCCTCATCCATGACCAGGACGTCGGGTTCGATGGCGAGGGCCCGAGCGATCGCCACCCGCTGGCGCTGGCCGCCCGAGAGCGTGCGCGGCCGGGCCTGCGCGTGAACCTCGGCGAGGCCGACCTGTGCGAGCAGCGCCGTGACCCGCTCCCGCGTCTGCGTGGTGCTGAGTCGGCCGTGCAGGCGCAGGGCGTCCTCGATCGCGCGGCCCGCAGTGATGCGCGGGTCCAGCGACAGGTAGGGGTCCTGGAACACCATCTGCACGCTGCGCGCGTGCGCGAGACGGTCGCGACGGGTGCGGGGTGCGCCGCGGCGCTCGGCTCCGCCGATGCGGATCGCTCCGGCATCGGCGTCTTCGAGGCCTACGATCATGCGCGCCAGCGTCGACTTGCCCGACCCCGACTCCCCGACGACGCCGAGCGCGCCGCCGCGGGGGATCGCGATCGACGCGTCGACGACGGCCGCGACGGGGTCCTTCCCCCGCGGGTGGTAGGTCTTGGAGAGCCCTGTCGCCTCCAGCATGGGCGCCGCTTCGGGCGCCTGCTCGATCTGCGCGCGGCGCGGCGCGGCATCCACCGTCCCGGCGATCGACGGGGTCGCCGCCAGCAGACGGCGCGTGTAGTCGGCGCGCGGGCTCACGAACACCTGCCGCGCGGTGCCGTCCTCCACGACACGGCCGCCACTCATCACGTGCACCCGATCGCAGAGGGATGCCGCGAGGGCGAGGTCGTGGGTGATGAAGAGCATGCCCATCCCGCGGCTCTCACGCAGCTCGGCGAGCACCTGGATGATCTCGGCCTGGGTCGTGACGTCGAGCGCCGTGGTCGGCTCGTCGCAGATGAGGAGGCGCGGAGCCGCCGTCAGGGCGCCGGCGATCATCACCCGCTGCAGCATGCCGCCCGAGAGTTCGTGCGGGTACTGCGAGAGGTGCTCGGCAGGACGGGGCAGGCGCACAGCCTCGAGAAGCGACAGGGCGATACGGTCGGAATCGGCCGCGGAGCGCGCGCCTTGCCCACGCAGGGTCTCGGCGAGGTGCGCGCCGATCGTGCGCATCGGGTTGATGCCGGCGCGTGGATCCTGGAAGATCATCGCCGCGTCGGCGCGCCGCAGCGCGAGGAGTGCGCGCGCATCCGCATCGAGCACGGAGCGGCCATCCAGTCGCACCGATCCCGCGGTCCTCGCCCGCGCCGGGAGGAGGCCGAGCACCGAGCGCGCGGTGAGCGACTTGCCGGATCCGGATTCCCCGACCAGCCCCACTGTCTCACCGGCCGCGACCGTGAGGCTCACTCCATCGAGGAGTCGGCGGCCATCGGGGAGATCGAGCGTGAGTCCGGAGATGTCGAGAAGCGTCATGGCCGGGTCCCTCCCCCGATGCGATCGGACAGGTCTTCGCCCACGATGTTCACCGCGACGACCACGATCACCACGGCGACCGCCGGCACGAGCGCGGGCAGGAAGTACCCGCCCAGCAGGCCCGCCTGCGCCTCGTTGATCATCGCGCCCCAATCGGCGGTGGGCGGCTGGACGCCGAGACCGAGGAACGACAGCGCGGCGAGTTCGGCGAGCACGTAGCCGAAGTTGAGCGTCGACTGCGCGCCGACGATCGGGACGATGTTCGGAAGCACCCGGCGCAGCGCGATGAACGATCCGCCGAACCCCTGCACCCGGTAGGCGGACACATACGATCGCCGACGCTCGGCGGCGATCAGCGAGCGGGTCAGCCGCGCCACGAACGGCGTATACGCGATGCTCATCGCGATGACCGGCGCCACCAGCCCCTTGTCGAACAGCGCCACGGCGAGGATCGCGATCAGCAGCGCCGGGAAGGCGAACACCACGTCGAACAGCCGCGCGAGCACGGCGTCGATCCAGCCCCCACGCCAGCCGGCGACCAAGCCCAGGAGGATCCCCGCCACTGTCGAGGAGATGACCACGATCAGCGGTGCGAGCAGCGCCGTGCGCGCGCCATAGATCATCCTGCTGAGCGTGTCGCGGCCGAGCGCGTCGGTGCCGAGCCCGTGGGCGACCGAGGGCCCCGCCTGGATGTTCAGCAGGTCCACCTGGTCGGGGTCGTAGGGGGCGATGATCGGGGCGGCCAGAGCCGCGACGCCGAACGCGAGCAGCACGCCGAGGCTGACGAGGAGGAGCATGTCGGAGCGCCTCACCCGCGGCGCCCGCAGCACGCGGAGGGCGAGGGTCGGAGTAGCGGTCATCGCGCACCCGCCCCTGCGGCCGACCGCGGGTCGATCCACGGCTCGAGCACGTCGATCACCGCGTTCACGACCACGAACGCCGTCACGACGAGCAGCACGATGGCCTGCACGACGGGGAAGTCGAGCCGGTCGACCGACTGCACGAGAAGCGATCCGATGCCGGCCAGCCCGAAGGCCGCTTCGACGATCGCGCTGGAGACGAGGAGCCCCGCCACCAGCACGCCGCTCACGGTGAGGATCGGCGACAGCGCGTTGCGGAAGACGTGACGCCGGATCACCGTCGCGCGGGGGATGCCACGGCTGGTGGCGACCTCGACGTGCTCGCGGCCGAGCTGGTCGATCATCGACGACCGGGTCACCTTCGCCACGAGCACCACGAACACGAGCGCCAGCGCCACGGAGGGAAGCACGAGGTGGTACACGGTGTCCAGGAAGCCGCTGCCGGAGCCGAATGAGGGGAACCAGCCCAGCTGCACCGCGAACACGGCGATGAGGATGATCGCCCCGACGAAGGAGGGAATCGCCCCCAGCACCGTGAGCCCGATGAGCACGGCCCGATCGAGCACCCGACCGCGGTTCAGTGCGGCGACGATGCCGGCTGCCAGGCCGAGGAGGGCGATGAGGGCGCCCGCCATGACGACCAGACCGAGGGTGACGGGCAGTCGCTGCCCGATCACCTCGGTGACCTCCTGGCGGTACTGCAGGGAGCGACCGAAGTCGCCGTGGAGGATGCCCGCCACCCAGTTCAGGTACTGCTGCCACGGTGGAAGGTCGAGACCGTACCGGGCGGTCACCTCGGCGATCGCCTCGGGGCTGGGGCTGCGCCCGCGCAGCAGGAACGAGTCCGGATCGCCCGGCACGAGGAAGCGGGAGAAGAAGACGAGGAGGGAGGCGAGGAAGAGGGTGAGCAGCAGCGCACCGAGCTTCCCCACCACCCGCTTCGCCGTGTCAGCGTGCACCAACGGTCGCCGCCCAGGGGTAGTAGAGGAACGCCACCGACGGGGTGACCCCGGTGATCCGCTCTCCGAGGAACAGCGTCGCCGGGGCCTCGAACAGCGGCAGCCACGGCAGCTCCGCGTTCGCGATGCGCTGGGCCTCGGCCGTCTTCTCGGCACGCTCGGCCGGATCGTCGATGCCGATCGCCTCGGTCACGACCTGGTCGTACTCGGCGTTGCTCCAGCCGCCGAAGTTGCTGAACTCGCCGGTGCGCAGCACCGCGTACATCTCGAGCGGGTCGGGGCTGGAGAGATACCAGGCCGTGAAGAAGAGATCGACGCCCTCGCGGGCGGCCGGGTCGGAGAACAGCGCGGTGTAGGCACCGGGGGTGACCGTCTCGATGTTCACCTTCAGCCCGATCGCGGCGGCGGCCGCCGCCGTGGCCTGCGCGTACACGGAGAAGTCGCCGCCCATCGGCGCGGTCACATACGTGAGCTCGGCCCCTGTCGCTCCGGCTTCCTCGACGAGCGCCTTGGCGGCGTCGAGGTCGTGGGGGTAGGCATCCAGCTCACCGAAGGCGGCATCGACGGTGGCGGGATCGGCCCCCTGCCACACCGACGTGGTCGACAGGGCGTCGGTGACCTCGGCGTAGCCCTTCACCGCCGCCTGCACGATGCCTTCGCGGTCGAGGGCCATCAGGAGCGCCTTGCGCACCCGCAGGTCGCCGAGCGGGCCGTCGAGGTTCGAGATGACGAGGCTCGACACGGCGGTGTTGAGGCCGAAGAGCATGTCGCCCCGGTCGGAGCCCGCGAGGTCGGGGACCGCATCCGCCGGGATCATCCAGCTGCCGTCGACCTCGCCGGAGCGGAGGGCGTTGACGCGGGCGTTCGCGTCGGTCATGAACGCGAACGTCATCTCGCCCGCGTGGGCCCGCAGCGCCGGATCCCAGTAGCTGTCGTAGCGCTCGAGGGTGATCGACTCCCCCGACGTCCAGTCGGCGAGCTGGAATGGACCGGTGCAGTTCACTCCGCCGGTCGAGTTGCCGTAGTCGGCGCCAGCGGCCGCGAGCGCCGCGGCGGACTCGACGACACCGGCTGCGCCGCCCATCGCGAGGTTGAACTGGGAGTCCGGCACCGCCTCGGTCACGGTCACCTGGCGCACCCCGGTCTGCTCGATCGACACGACGTTCTGGTACACGCCGTACCAGAACGAGCCGACGGCGGGATCGATGTGCCGGGAGAGGGATGCCACGACATCGGCCGCGGTCAGCGGCGTGCCGTCGTGGAACGTCACACCGTCACGGATCTCGTACACCCACGTGGTGGGGGTGGGGTGGGAGAAGGACTCCGCGAGCCCGGGAGACAGCGTGAAGTCGGGGTTGAGACGCAGCAGCGACTCGCACACGTTCGCGAGCACCTGGTTGTCGGCGTAGTCGAACGCGTAGGCGTAGTCCAGCGAGAAGGGCTCGGCGTAGCTGGCCCACGTGAAGGAGTCGATGTCGCCGGCGGGGGCCGCCGTCGCGGTCGTGAGCTCCCAATCGACGGCCTCCGGCGCAGCAGGCTCGGGTGTCGAGCACGCGCTGAGCACGAGCACCGCGGCGGCGGTCACCGCGAAGGATGCCACCGCGCGACGTCGACGCAGTGCAGGGGTACGGGTCATGAGGGCTCCTCGGTTCGGGTCGGGAGGGCGGGGACAGTGCGGAGAGCCGGGGTGCCGGGTCGGGTCGGGATGTCAGGGCGGGTGTAGACGGCGACGCCGTCGATCCAGGTCGAGAGCACCTCGGATCGATGGATCTGGGCCTCCGGCAGGCTGAAAGGGTCGGGGTCCAGCACGACGAGGTTGGCGAGGTGCCCGGCGCGGATGTGGCCGGTGTCGTGATCGCGGTGGTTCACGTAGGCGCTGCCCGAGGTGTAGGCGGCCATCGCCGTCGCCAGGTCGAGGCGCTGGTGGGCTCCGCCGAGCGGGGCGGCGTCTCCCCCGGGCACGATGCGGTTCACGGCGATGTGGATCGCGTCGATCGGATCGGCGCTGGAGACCGGCCAGTCGCTGCCGGCCGCGAGTCGCACACCGTGCCGCACGAAGTCGCCGAACGGATACTGGCGGGCCTCCGCGCCATCCTGCAGGAACGGCAGGGTGAGCTCGTCGAGCTGGTCCTCGTGGCAGGCCCACAGCGCCTGGATGTTGGCCACGGCACCGAGGTCCGCGAACCGGGCGGCCTCGCGCTCCTCGACGACCTGCAGGTGCGCGAGGTGGTGGCGGCCGTCGGTCGCCCCGTTCGCGCGCCGCGCGGCCTCGAGGGCGTCGAGCGCCTCGCGCACGGCCCGGTCGCCGAGCGCATGGAAGTGCACCTGCTGCCCCGCGGCATCCAGCGCCGTCACATACTCGCGCAGGGCCTCCGGAGCGATGAACGACATTCCGTGGTTGCACGTGTCGTGACCGCGGGCGTCGCGATACGGCGTCAGCATCGCGGCGGTCTGGTTCTCGGCGACGCCGTCGACCATGATCTTCGTCGTGCCGAGCGCGAGCCGGTCCTCGGCGCCGAGGGCGGCGATCTCGGCGCGGCGCCGGCTCATCTCGGCGACCTGCTCGATCCCCCCGCCGCGCTCCCACCACTGCGCGCCGACGACATGCACGAGCAGCTCTCCGGCGGCGAGCGCGCGGCGGTACGACTCCAGCGGGTCGGCGACGCCGGCCACCGTCCCGGCGACCAGGGCGTCCTGCCAGCCGGTGATCCCGAGGGCGATGAGCTCCCGCTGCGCGCGCAGGAGTCCGGCGTACGCGAGGTCCGGATGCAGCGGCGGACGCACCGCGTCGAACAGGTCGCTCGCCCCCTCGTGGAAGGTGCCGGCCGGGTGCCCGTCGGCCTCGCGCTCGATGCGCCCGTCGACGGGGTCGGCGGTGGCGGCATCCACTCCGGCGAGGCGGATGGCGACGGTGTTCGCCCAGGAGCTGTGGTGGTCGCGGCTGAGCAGGAGCACGGGGCGGTCGGGCACGACGTCGTCGAGGAGTGCGCGCACCGGCGCGCCACCCGGGAAGTGGTCCATCGACCAGCCGCCGCCGAGGATCCACGGCTCGTCGGGATGGGCGTCGGCGTAGGCCCGCACGCGCTCGACGGCATCGGCCGCGTCGAGCGCCGCGCTCACGTCGCACTGGAGCAGTTCGACACCGCCGCCGACGGGGTGGATGTGCGCGTCCTGGAACCCGGGGCTGAGCAGAGCTCCGCCCAGATCGAGGACGCGGGTGTCGGGGCCGATGAGCGGCGCCGCCTCGGCATCGGGGACCACGGCGGTGATGCGGTTGCCCGTGACGGCGACGGCGTGGCCGTGGACCGGGGCGCCCGTGCCGGTGAACACGGGGCCGCCGGTGAAGAGCAGATCTGCGGGCACGTCTCCCTCGCTTTCCTTCGATGGGTGGGATGCCGCGACTGTAGGTCGGGCGCAACAGTGCTGTCAACACTGTTGACAGCACTGTTTTCCGATTCGTTACACTGGCCGCATGACGACGCCGGCGAAATCAGCACCCGCGCGCGGGGGAAGGGGCGGCGAGAAGACGCGCCTCGATCGCCGTGCGATCCTCGAGGCCGGGCTCGCCCTGGCCGGCCAGCCGGGCGTCACCGCGATCTCGGTGCGCGATCTCGGCAGCGCCCTCGGCGCCGATCCGACGGCGATCTACCGCCACTTCCGCGGCAAGGACGACCTGATGCGGTCACTGCTGGACGAGCTGATCGGCATGACGCTGCAGCGGGTCGATGCCGATCCCGACGACTGGCGCGGGCGCCTCCGCCAGCTCACGCAGGCCACCCTCGACGTCTTCGCGTCATATCCGGCCATAGGCATGGAGGCGACCGTGCTCACCACGGGAGGTCCGAACGAGCTCGGCGCCATCGAGCTCATGCTCGACGCGTTCCGCCGCGCCGGGCTCGAGGGCGACGCGCTCGTCGAGCACTACGCACTGATCGCGGTGCACTCGCTCTCCAGCGCCGCCGGCATCGCCCGCAGTCGCAGCGAGCGCGGCTACGACCCCGCCGTGCCGATGTCGTGGATCGAGTCCCCGTTGCTGGTGGACCCGGAGGAGTACCCGCTCATCGCCGAACTGGGTCCGCGCCTGCGGGCGCTCGATGACCGCGACCTCCTGCTGCTCGGCGTCGAGACGATCCTCGACTCCGCCGAGCGGGCGGCGCGCCGCGCCGAGGGGTGACGGCGGGCGCGGCATCCACTCTGTGCCGCCGACGAGGGGGCCTCTAGACTGAGCCGTCCGCGGCGTGGTCCGCGCGGAGGGGAGCGTTGCGTGGAAATCGACGAGACGCCCGAGACGAGTGAACCCCGCTCCACCGCGCGCCTGCGCGACCAGGCGCGGGAGGTGATCGCGGCGCTGTCGAACACCGTGGCGCTGCGCGGGCTGATCTGCATCGCCGTGGGGATGGTCGTGCTGCTTCTGCCCACCGCGACCACCGCGCTCGCGACGGTCATCATCGTGGCGCTGCTGGCCGTGAGCGGCGGGATGGATCTCTTCTACGCGGTGACCGGGCGACGCTGGTTCGGCCGCGACATCAACCGCTGGCTCGCCGCCCTGCGCGGCGTCGCCGCCCTCGCGTTCGCCACGGCGATGGGTCTGCTCGCCGCAGCGTCGAGCGAGGTCACACTGGCCATCACCGTCGGTCTCGTGGGCATCTACGTCGGCATCCGCGGGGCTGTCACGATCGCCTCGGCGCTCTTGCGACGACGCGAGCACGACCCGCTGCCGCGCATCGCCGGGGGCGCCCTCGCCGTCATCGCCGGCATCCTCGCCTACACCGTTCCCGCGTCGATCGCCTCGACCGTCATCATCGCCGCGGCCACGGTGTCCCTCGTCGTCGGCCTGCTCCTCGTCTCGTGGAGCCTGCGGCGCGCCACCGGCGCAGGCGGGGTGGATCCGGCGAGCGCATCGATCCCCGAAGTGCTGTGGGACTGGATAGAGGGGTCCGACATCGGCCGCAAGGAGCGCGCGGAGCAGGCGAGCGGGCTCTACTTCGAACGTCCCGCGCGGCTGACCAAGCTCGGCACCTGGTGGGTCATGCTCGTGCTGTCGGTCGCCATCGCGACGTTCGCCGTGCTCGCCGACTCGACGGCCGTGATCATCGGCGCGATGCTCGTGGCTCCGCTGATGGTGCCGATCCTGGGCCTCGCCGGGGCGCTGGTGAACGGCTGGGGGCGCCGCGCCCTCGAGTCGGGCGTGCTGGTCCTCGCCGGCGCTCTCGTGTCGATCGTGCTCGCGTACGGCATCGCCGCCTGGGCACCGGTGGCGATCTCGTTCACGACCAACAGCCAGATCGTCTCCAGGGTGTCGCCCAACACCGTCGACATGCTGATCGCCCTCGCGGCCGGTGCCGCCGGCGCCTTCGCCACCGTGAACGCTCGAGTGGCCAGCGGCATCGCCGGAGTCGCGATCGCCGTCGCGCTGGTGCCGCCGCTGGCCGTGGTCGGCGTCAGCCTCAACGGCGGCCGCTTCGACGACGCGGGCGGTGCGGCGCTGCTGTTCCTCACGAACTTCGTCGCGATCGTGCTCGCGGCGGCGGCGGTGTTCACGATCACCGGCTTCGCCCGCCCCTTCGCTCTGCGCAATCGGCCGCGCCAGATCCTTCAGACCGTCGCACCCTTCGCGGCTCTGGCCGGCATCGTCCTCGTGCCGCTCATGCTCACGTCGGAGGGACTCCTGCAGACCGAGACCCGCGAACGCGACGCGCAGAGCACGGTCCAGGAGTGGCTCGGCGACGAAAGCGCGTTCGTCGTCACCGAGGTGAGCGTCTCCGGAGCCCAGGTGCAGGTCACGATCACCGGCGACGGCACACCTCCGTCGGCGAACGCCCTCGTCGACGCGCTCCAGGGCGACTTCTTCGAGCCGGTGGGCCTCGAGTTGACCGTCGTGCCGGTGCAGGTGACCGTCATCCCGCCCCCGGCGGACTGAGGCGCAGCTCCGTACCGTCTACGAGTTCGAGCGCTGCTGCGGGTTGACCCGCTTGATCCACTCGATGAGATCGAAGCTGGATCGTGTCTGCAGCCAGATGCGGCCGGGGCCGGTGAAAACCGTCACCAGACCTTCCCCGCCCAGCAGCGTCGACTTCCAGTTGCCGGCCTTGCGCACCGTGTACTGCACGGTCTCGTCGAACGCGACCACGTGCCCGGTGTCGAGCGTCATCGTCTCGCCTGGCGCGAGTTCGGAGGCGATGATCGCGCCGTAAGACGACAGCAGGACGTCGCCCTGACCGGTGCAGCGCAGGAGGATGAGCCCCTCACCGCTGAAGAACGTCTTGCCGCCGCCCCACTTCGAGTCGACGTCGACGGAGTGGTCCGACGCACTCCAGGAGCCCGACTGGACCAGCAGCGGCGTCGTCCCGTCGAGGGGCACCGTCACCATGTCGCCTGGGAGGGTCGCCGCAACCCCCACCTGCCCGCCGGTCGCGGAGCTGTAGTCGTTGACGAAGAAGCTCTCGCCGCCCAGGGCACGGCGCAGCCCCTTGAAGAACCCGCCGCCCGCGGAGGTCTGCACCTCGATGTCGCCGCGGGTCATGGCCATCGCCCCCGCCTCGACGCGCACCGCGCCGCCCGGGCGGAGCGTCACCGTGCCCATCGCGAAGGCCGGCCCCGATGTGATCTCGACGTCCACGAGCGCTCAGAACTCCCGGCCGGTGCGCCACTCGATGTAGCGGGCGACGAGCGCGAACATCTGCACGCCGGCCCATGCGACGATCACCGACACCCCGATCGACAGCCCGACGACGAGCCCCGCGAGGATGCCGGTCCAGACGTCGTCGGCGAGGGCGATGGCCTGGATGAAGCCGGCGATGACCGCGAGCGCACCCACGATGAGCACGATGGCGGCGATGGTCCCGTAGATGCGGCCGACCGCGGCTGCGCGGGTGGTGAGCGTTTCCTTGTCCATCTCGATTCCCTTCGCTTGCCCGACGGCACCCGGTCGATGCGACGGTTGCGCCCATCCTGCCCAGGATTCACAGCGAACTTCAAGGTTTGAGAGTGCGACGGCGTGTTGAGCGGACGATCAACCGATTGCCATATGAGGACGGCCTCTGCAATCTGTCGGCGAAAGGGTTAGTATCTCCCTGTTGGCAACCCCTTGCCACATCCGATCCGCGATGAAGGGATCCCCGTGAGCAACGACGCCCGCCCCTGGATGAACACCGACCTGACGCCGAAGGAGCGCGCCGAGGCGCTGGTGGCGGCGATGACCGTCGAGCAGAAGATCGCCCAGCTCCACGGCAACATGGCGACATTCGACATCTATTCGATGTCGAACGAGCTCGGCGGGGTCGACATGAGCGAGATCGACGAGGAGAAGATGGCGCAGCTCATGGCGCAGATCCGCATCGAGCGTCACGTCGCGGGAATCGACGAGCTCGGCATCCCCCGCATGCGCGTGACCAACGGCCCGGTGGGCGTCGGCATGGGCGACGGCACCCCCTCACCCCCGGCCACGGCGCTTCCGATGACCATCGGCGTCGCGGCATCCTTCGACCCCGGCCTCGCCTACGCGTACGGCGACATCATCGGCAAGGAGTCGGCGCACCTCGGCCAGCACGTGCTGGAGGGCCCCGGCGTATGCCTCCACCGCACCCCCATCGCCGGGCGCAACTTCGAGTACTTCTCCGAAGACCCGTACCTGTCGGGCGTCATGGGCGTGCAGGTCACCAAGGCGATCCAGGACAACGACGTGATCGCCATGGCCAAGCACTACGTCGTCAACGACCAGGAGCACGAGCGCTTCCGCGCGAACGTCGTCGTCGACGAGCACGTGCTGCGCGAGCTCTACCTGCTGCCTTTCGAGATGTGCTGCAAAGACGGCGAGATCGCCGCGATCATGAGCGCGTACAACCGCGTGCGCGGCACCTACGCCACCGAGAACTACTACACGCTCACCGAGATCCTCCGCGAGGAGTGGGGCTGGGACGGCTACGTGCAGTCCGACTTCTGGTCGGCGCGCTCCGCCGCAGGCTCCCTGAACGCGGGCATGGACCTCGAGATGCCCGACTCGAAGTGGCTCAACGAGGCGAACGTCACCGCCGCCCTCCAGGACACCTCGCTCGAGATCCAGACGGTCGACCGTGCGCTCGTGCGCCGGTTCACGCAGATGTTCCGATTCGGCCAGTTCGAGCGCCCGTATGCGCCGACCGAGATCCCCGCCGCCGAGCACGGTGCGATCTCCCGCCGCATCGGCCGCGAGATGGCCGTGCTGCTCAAGAACGACGCCGGCACGCTGCCCCTGTCGCCGGATGCCGGCCGCGTGCTCATCGTGGGCATGAAGGCGTTCGCCGAGAAGGCGTGCCAGGGCGGCGGCGGCTCGTCGAAGGTCGACCCGCTCTACACGGTCGACCCGCTGCCGGGAACGCGCGACGTGCTCGCCGACCTCGGCTCCGACGCGCAGGTCGACCTGTTCGTCGTCGAGCGAGACCAGTCGAACCTGGATGCCGCGACCGCGGCCGCGGCGGAGGCCGACGTCGTGCTCATCATGGCGGGCCTCATCGCCACCGAGGGCGCCGACCTGAAGACGCCCGAGATGCCGTACGGGCAGGACGCCATGGTCGAGGCGCTGCTGGCTGCCAATGCGCACAGCGTGGTCGTGCTGAAGAACTCGTCGCCCGTGCTCCTTCCGTGGATCGACAAGGCGGCAACGGTCATCGAGGTGTGGAACCAGGGCGCCGAAGACGGCCACGTGGTCGCTGATCTGCTGTGGGGCGTCGAGAACCCCTCGGGCAAGCTCCCGACCACCTACGCCGCCCGCCTGGAGGACCTCCTCTACCACGACGAGCCGAGCCGCTACCCCGGCACCGACGAGGGCGCGGGCTACCCCACGATCCGCTACTCCGAGGGCCTGGAGATGGGGTACCGCTGGTTCCAGGGCCGGCAGATCGCTCCCCTGTTCCCGTTCGGCTACGGCCTCTCGTACACGACCTTCGAGGTGGTGGATGCCGCTCTCGACGCGACCGCGACCGACGGCTCCACGCCGGTGACCGTGACGGCGACCGTGCGCAACACCGGCGAGCGCGACGGCGCGGAGGTCGTGCAGGTCTACCTCGGCATCCCCGTCGACGGCCAGCCGCCCAAGCGCCTGGTCGGCTTCGCCAAGGTGGCGGTGACCGCCGGCGCGACGGAGGAGGTGTCGATCACGATCGACCCCGCCGCCACGAACCACCCGTTCTCGGTGTGGGACTACGCGACCCGCTCGTTCCAGGTGAAGCCCGGCGACTACACCGTGTACGTCGGCACCTCGAGCGAGGCCACTGCGGCCGCCCTCACCATCACGGTCGCCGGCTGAGCGCACCGACGTCGCCCCCGTGCGCGCGCGGGGGCGACGCGGCACGCTGATCGACCGCGTCTCACGCTCGGCCGGTCGAGGTCACCAGATGGTGCCGCCGCCGATCGAGATGCCGCCCCAGGTGAGGGCGATGAAGATCGCCGCGAAGACGACCGGGGCGATGCCCTTCCCGCTGCGGGCGAGCCCCTTGAGCAGGGCGATCACCGCGAGCACCGCGGCGACGATCGACAGCCCGCCGCCCACGATCAGTCCGATGAACAGCGGGATGGGCATGAGGACGAGACCGGCCAGCGCCACCCAGAAGGCGGCCCACGCGGTCGGATTCGAGCGACGTTCGACGGCTTGTGACATGGCACCGATCATCGCACGCGCGGGGTGCCCGCGAGGTCAGGCCGGGCCCGCCCGCACGTCGCCGGGGTCGGCCGCGGGACCGCCCGAGTGGGGGACGAGCCCGAGATCCTGGGCGCGCACGATGGCCTCGAGCTGACTGTGGGCGTCGAGCTTGGCGCGTACGGCCTTGATGTAGCCGCGACACGTGTTCTCGCTGATGCCGAGCGTGATCGCGATCTGCTTCGCCGGCACCCCTCGGGCCAGCTGCGCCAGCACCTCCTGCTCGCGCGCGGTCAGAGTGACGGCGGCGGGTCGCGCGGCCAGCGCGGTGTCGTGGGCGAAGGCTGACGGAGCCACCACGATCGGACCGGTGCCCGCCTTCTCGAGCACGCTGAGCATCTCATCGAGCGACGCGTGCTTCGGGATGAAGGCTCCCGCCCCGGCGAGGGCCGCGCGGGAGATCCATGCCGCGTCTTCGTGGGCGGTGACGATCACCACCACGGCGTCGGGCCGGATCTGCCGGATGCTCCGCGTGGCCGCCAGACCGTCGAGCTTCGGCATCTGGATGTCCATGACGACGACATCGGGCTCGAGTGAGATGCTCGCGCGCGTGGCCTGAGTGGCATCCGTCACGATCCCCACCACGTTGTACCCGGCGGTCACGAGAGCCTGCGAGAGCAACTCGGCGAAGGACCTGTGGTCGTCGACGATCAGAACACGACGAGGAACGGCGCCCGACTCCGTTGCGGCGCCATCGGAGTGATGCACGGTGTTTCCCATCGCGTCGGCCCCCCAGAGGCTCCCCGCCAGACTACACCGCGAGATCCCGTCCCCAGGGAAGGCGAGCGGGGTCAGGCCCCATCGTCGGGCACGGGCGGCGCAGCCAGGATGGGGTGGTGCGGATCGTACGACGAGCCGTCGGCCGGCCATACCCGGAACTGGTGCATCATGTCGTGATCCTCGTGCACGAGGTTGTGGCAGTGCACCATGTACCGCCCCGCGTGCGGGCCGAACTTCGCGAGCACCCGCACCTTCTCGCCCTCGCCGACGTAGACGACGTCCTTCGGGCCGAGCTCGTACGAGAAGGGCGCCTTGCCGTTGCGCGAGAGGATCTTGAAGTCGATGAGGTGGATGTGCACGGGGTGGAACCAGCCGCCCGACTTGTTCTCGATCTCCCACACCTCGGTCGAGTTGACCGTGGGGTCGCCGAGAGTCGCGGTGTAGTCGGAGGCCACGACGTCGTCCCAGGTCTCCTCGTTGAGCTGCCACATGTTCGTGACGTCATCACGCTCGACGCGGATGTTGCGCTTGATCATGCCGCTCTTCTCGGTCAGCGCCATCACCTCGTTGCCGGGGTTGAGTGTGCCGGGGATGCTCAAGGCCGACGGATCGTCCGTCGTGAACGGGTCGTCGACGACGTCGAACGCCATGATCTGGCCGGTGAAGTCGTAGTCGCGGTTGTTCGGGTTCGAGAGGTTCCGCATCTCGATGCGCTGACCTGCCTTGAACTGCGAGAAGTCGATGAGCACCTCGTAGCGCTCCGCCGAGCCGATCCGGAAGTTGCTGACCGACTGGGTCTTGGGCATCAGCCCGCCGTCGGTGGCGACGACGTGCATCGGCGTCGACGGCGACAGCTGCGGCCGGTAGGACCGCGAGATGGACGAGTTGAGGATCCGGAAGCGGTAGACGCGGCGCTTGACCTTCATCACCGGCCACGGCGTCCCGTTGACGAGGATCACGTCGCCGTAGAGCCCGGAGTGACTGCGGTCCTCGTAGAGCTGCGACCCGTCGGCCTGGAACATCATGTCGCAGATCGTGAGGGCGACGTCGAATTCGCTCTGGGGAAGCAGCGAGCGCTCCTGCGCGTCGTGCAGGTGGTACTGGGCGGCCAGCCCCGAGTAGGCGTTCTGCGCCGTGTAGTGAACCCCGTGGTCGTGGTACCAGAGCGTGCGCGCGACCTGGAAGTTCGGGTAGTGATAGTCCTTCATCTGCCCCGGCAGCGTGATATCGCTCGCGTACCCGTCGTACTCGGGCAGCGACGCCGAGCCGTGCAGATGGGTCGACGTCGCGATCGGCGTTCCGAACACGGGGTGCGTGGCGGTGAGCCGATTGCGCATGCGCAGCACGGCGCGGGTTCCCTGGTCGATGTCGATGCGCGGTCCGGGCACCAGGCCGTTGTAAGCGAGGACAGGTGTCAGCAGTCCGCCCGGGAGGATCTTCGCATTCGCGACCACCTGCGAGACGTCGTAGTAGTTGACCGGCCCCTGCTCGTCGACGTCCGTGCGCGTCGGCATGAGCACGGGCTGCATCGGCAGAGTGGCGGCGAACCGCTTCGGGAAGTACTTGGATGCCAGCTGACTGGGCGTACCGGCAGCGACGGGCGCTCCCCACGGAACAGTCAGTGCGGCGGCTCCCGCGGCAGCGACGCCGGCGAGTGCGGTCAGCGTCATCATTTCACGGCGCGTTACGGTCATGATCGGCCCCCAGAGCCTCGGAGTGCGGACCGCCCCACGCGTTCCGCGGTGAGCCGCGAAGAGACCGATGCGTGAAAACGGTCGCCCCAAGCGTCCCGCATCGGCCGCCGAAACGGCCACCGCGATGATTGTCGCCAGCAGCCGGCGGGTACAGCACCCTCCGCTCGGAGGATCGGCCCACCCCCAAATTGGGGGCCGGCACCCACCCCCCTCGTTTGGGGGACGTAGGTCCCCCCAAGAGGGGCTCACCGCGCTCTCCGGTTTCAGGGGAGGTTTGCCGAGACGCTCGCGCTGAACTGGGGTTAGGGATGTCAGCGAGCGAGATATGGGGAGAGCGACGTGGTCGCACGAATTGCGTCTGCGCCTGGCGCGCAGCAGAAGAAGAGGATGTCGCTGACATCGCCCGGTCGGCGGCCGTCGCCGTGGGTGGCGGCGGTGGCGGTGGGTGTTCTGGTGTTGACCGGAACCACGGTCGCCAACGCGGCCACACGGGTCACGGTCACCAACCCGGGAGGTCTGACCGCGGTCGGCCCGTCCAGCTCCGACCACGGCTTCCCGGCCTGGTACGAAGACTCCACCGGCACCCGCATCGAACCCTGCCTGGACATCGACAACCCGATGTGCGGATTCCTGCCCGGCGACGTGCCCGACGACACCATCCCGATCAGCTTCCCCGACAACTTCCCCGGCGAGTTCTTCTACCAGCTCGTCGCCTCCGAACTCGACCTGCCCGGCGGCGGCCGCGCCGTGCTCACCCTCGGCCTGGAAGCAGCATTCACCACCGAAGAAGCCACCCCCGGCAACCAGGTCGTGTTCGCCCGCACCCGCGTCGTGGTCCGCGACGCACCCGCCAACGCCACCCTCACCTTCCGGCACCCGTTCGGCGAACTCACCATCGACACCGACGAGACCGGCGCCGGCCGCCTCGTCGAAGACATCGCCCCCTCCGTGGGCAACTTCACCCTCGCCCTCACCGGCAACTTCGGCCCGTTCCTGAAATGGGACCCCGCCACCGCCCCCGCAGCCCCCGCAGGCTTCGTCGGCGACCCCGGCATCGCACACACCGTCATCGGCGGCAAAGACGGCTACAACCGCTTCTCCGTCACCGGACCCGGCCTGAGCCTGGACACCGACCAATTCACCATCAGCGGCAAGATCGCCACCAACACCGGCCTGGCCGGCACCCGCGCATCCATCACCGACGGATTCCTCGACGTGTTCGCCACCAGCAAGAGCATCCAACTCCAAGTCGACGGTGTCGAAGGCCAATACGCCACCACACCCATGACCAACGACGACGGCTCCGAATACCACTACGCCCGCATCGCCCTCGAACCCGGCGCCGCACCCACCCAGGTCACCGTCCGCAACCTCTCCGACGACCCCGTCAGCACCGCCACCATCGACCTCGAAGACATCGTCATCGACCGCGCGGAATACAACGGCACCGTCCTCACCATCCAAGCAACCGCCACCACCTACCCCGTCACCATCGACGGCATCGGCCAACTCACCGACACCACCCCCACCGAATTCACCCTCACCGCACCACCCGCCCACATCACCGCCCACACCACCACCGGACCCACCACCACCCACCGCGTCACCATCACCGGCGGAACCGCCACACCGAGCACGGTCCCGCCCGGTGGGGACGGCGAGGATCCCGGCGACAACGACGGGGGAACCAACCCCGATCTGCCTCCGGGGCCGCCTGAGATCGTGATCGCGCCCCTGAGCCCCGCGACTCCCGGGTCGACCGTGACGATCGACGCGAGCGCCACGAAGGGTGCGACGGAGTTCACGTGGACGCAGACCGGCGGACCGGCCGTGCAGCTGGCCGATGCCTCCACGGCGACGCCGCGGCTGAGCATCCCCCCGTTCGTGACGGCGTCCACGACGGTCCCGGCCGCCCCGTGGGCCCCGATCACGCTGCACGTCGTCGCCCGCAACGCCACGACCGAACTCGTGACGACGGCGGATGTGACGGTGCCCGTACTGGAGAGCGACCTCGCGGTGACGGTCGCTCGACACAAGGTCGGTCAGGAGCTGCGCATCGGCGGCACCTCGCTCATCGGAGGAGTCGCCGGGCCGCTGTCGCCCCCCACCCAGGTGCTGATCTGGAACAACACCAACCCGGCGGCGCCCGTGCTGCTCGGACGGGTTCCCGTCGACACCGTGGGCGGATGGGAGCTGCGCCAGAAGCCCGGCCCGGCCGTGCGGATCACCGCGGTGCTCGTCCAGACCAGTCGCGGAGGAACGCTGATCGCATCGGTCGCCGCAGGATGATGTGAAGGCCCGGACGCCGAGGATCCCCAGCCCCCCGGCGTCCGCACGGAGCAGCCTCAGTGCTGTGACCGTTCGGGCGGGCGTGACCCCCAGTCACGCCCGCCCTCTCTCTGTGTGCGCGGGGTCGCGCTTCGGCCGGCGCCTACGCGACGGGTTCGGGTGCAGGGGCGGTCGTGACATCGCCCGCCGCCGCCCCGGACCGGCGTCGAGCCGCCTTCGGCGCCGGGGCCGGCAGCGGGATGAACGCCACGACGTCCGTTCCCCCGTCCGGTCCGGAGCCGATCTGCACCGTCCCCCCGACACTGCGGACGCGATCGCGGATGAGCCTCAGCCCGACGTGGTGCGACTGACGGGGCGACCTCTCGACGCCGTCGATGCCGACACCGTCGTCGGTGACCCGCACGCGAACGGCATCCTTCGACGTCTCCTCGAACCGCGACATCCCCACCTCGACCCGCACGGTGGCGGCGCCGCTGTGCTTGGCGACGTTGCCGAGAGCCTCCCGCACGATGCGGTACACCAGCTCGATCGCCTCATCGCCCAGCGGCGGCATGTCGTCGACGTCGACTGTCGCGGCCACCTCGACGGGCACGGTCGTCTCCACGAGCCGAGTGATGGCCAGCTTCAGCGGGACGCTGTGCAGATCGGGAGGATAGATGTCGGCCATGAGGGTGCGCAGCGAGGTGGCGGCCCGTCGCAGAGCCGCGTGCGCGGCATCCAGCAGCCGCTCTTGATCATCGCCGTGCACCCGCTTGGCCGCGTCGAGCACGAACCCGACACCTGCCAGCTCCTGGATCGGCCCGTCGTGGATGTCGCCGGCGATGCGCTCGCGCTCCCGGTCCGACGCGGAGATCGAGAACTCCAGCAGCTCCGCGCGCTCGCGCTCCTGCCTCCGCGCCCGACGAACGAGCCAGAGGAAGACGGCGACCATGATCAGCTGCACACTCATGAGCGGCACCAGCATGATCGGGAGCATCTGGCTCACCTCGACGTCGGCGAAAGCTTCGATGCCCGCGTCGTCGAAATACACCTCGATCGCGTATGTCCCGTGGCCGGGAACGGACAACGGCGCGTAGACCTCGAGGTAGCCGGTGGCCGTCGGCAGCCACCGCAGCTCGTCCTGGTCGGCGCGCTCCGACGTCACCGTCCCCTCCTCGATCGCCGCTCGTGCGGCATCCGGAAGAGGGTGCCGCGACCCCGTGTTGCCGAGGCTGGAGTAGACGAGGGTGCCGTCGCCGTCACGCACCAGCACGGCCGAGAGATAGCCCTCCTCGATGCGCGCGCTCACGGCATCCTGCAGAGCGGCGTCGTCGCCGGCGAACGCGCGCTCGAGCGCGGCGGGAAAGGTCAGCACCGCCATCGCCTCGGTGCGACGCTGCGCATCATCGAGAGCCTGGTCGTACGCGACGGTGCGCGTGCCCGCGAACGTCGCCAGCCAGACCACGGCGAGCGAGGCGATCGCGGCGAGACCGAAGATCAGCACGGCTCGCACGATCGGCCCTCGCGCGGGGGAAGTGGGCAGTCTCATGGTGCCCTCGATTCTGCGCGGGATCTCGGCGCACCCCATCAGCACCGTGGGAGGGTGGCGCGGCGCCCAAGCCGCCCCGAGCGGTCGCCCCAAGAGACCGCGTGCTCCCCGCGTGAGGGCAGGGTACCTCCGAACGCCCGATCTGACAAAACGTGGCGGCGCGCGACGCGGTGCGGTGACCGCCGGTCAGCGGCACCCCGACAGGTTCACGAGCATCCGCATGCTGACGTCTTCGCGGGGCACCGCTCCGAATTCGCGGGAGTCGATGGAGAACTCGCGCGCGTCGCCCATCACGAACACCGTGTCCGGCGGCACCTCGACCGGACCGAAGTAGACCCCGTCGATCGTGGCCCGGTCCACGTACGACTCGTCGATGAATTCGCCGTCGACGGTCAGGATCGCGTCGGCGATCCCAACCTGCTCCCCCGGCAGCCCCACCACCCTCTTCACGGTCGGGCTGCCATCGCCGGGGTTCGCGAAGACGACGATGTCGCCGTGCTCCAGGCGCTGCCATGGTGCGACACGCTCGACGAGCACCAGATCCCCCGCACACAGCGTCGGAGCCATGCTGCCCGATGCGACGGTCACGATGTCGAAGACCCAGAGCCGGAGCGCGATGAGCGCGAGCACGACCACCACCACGGCCGCGACCACGATCGGCCTCGCGCGACGCGATGGCGTGGTCGCGCGAGCCGGGGAGTCCGCCGTGAGCTCAGGCCCCATCGTCGGGCACGGGCAGTGCAGCCAGGATCGGGTGGTGCGGATCGTCCGACGAGCCGTCGGCCGGCCACACCCGGAACTGGTGCATCATGTCGTGATCCTCGTGCACGAGATTGTGGCAGTGCACCATGTACCGCCCCGCGTGGGGACCGTACTTGGCGATCACCCGCACCTTCTCGTTCTCGCCGACGTAGACGACGTCCTTCGGTCCCAGCTCGTACGAGAAGGGCGCCTTGCCGTCGCGCGAGAGGATCTTGAAGTCGATGAGGTGGATGTGCACGGGGTGGAACCAGCCGCCCGACTTGTTCTCGATCTCCCACACCTCGGTGGTGTTCACGGTGGGGCTCGCCAGCGTCGCCAGGTAGTTCGAGGCGATGACGTCCTCCCAGGTCTGCTCGTTGAGCTGCCACATGTCGGTGACGTCGTCGCGCTCCACCCGGATGTTGCGCTTGATCATCCCGCCCTTCTCGACGAGCCCCATCACCTCGTTGCCCGGGTTCAGCGTGTCGGGGATGCTCAGCGCCGACGGATCGTTCGTCGTGAACGGGTCGTCGACGACATCGAACGCCATGACCTTGTTCGTGAAGTCGAAGTCGCGGTTGTCGGGATTCGAGAGGTTGCGCATCTCGATCCGCTGGCCCGCCTTGAACTGCGAGAAGTCGATGAGGAACTCGTAGCGCTCCGCACTGCCCATGCGGAAGCTGGTGACCGACTGGGTCTTGAGCATCAGCCCACCGTCGGTGCAGACCATGTGCATGGGCGTCGATGGCGACAGCTGGAACCGGTACGACCTCGAGAGCGAGGAGTTCAGCAGGCGGAAGCGGTAGACCCGGCGCTTGACCTTCATCACCGGCCACGGCATCGCGTTGACCAGGATCACATCGCCGTACAGTCCGGAATGGCTGCGGTCCTCGTAGAGCTGAGCCCCGTTCGCCTGGAACATCATGTCGCAGATCGTGAGAGCGACGTCAAACTCGTCCTGCGGGAGCAGCGAGCGCTCCTGCGCGTCATGCATGTGGTACTGGGCGGCAAGTCCCGAGTAGGCGTTCTGCGCCGTGTAGTGAACCCCGTGGTCGTGGTACCAGAGCGTGCGCGCCGTCTGGAAGTTCGGGTAGTGGTAGTCCTTCATCTGCCCGGGGAGGGTCACATCGCTCGCGTACCCGTCGTACTCCGGCAGCGACGCAGAGCCGTGCAGATGGGTCGACGTCGCGATCGGCGTCCCGAAGGTCGGGTGCACGGCGGTGAGCCTGTTCCGCATCCGCAGCACGGCCCGCGTGCCCTGGTCTACCTCGATGATCGGCCCCGGCACGACGCCGTTGTACGCGAGCACGGGGGTCAGCAGACCCCCCGGCAGGATCTTCGCGTTGGCGACGACCTCCGAGACGTCGTAGTAGTTCACCGGCCCCTCGTCATCCACCTCCGTGCGCTTGGGCGCGAGCACCTGCTGCATCGGCAGGGTCGCGGCGAAGACCTTCGGGAAGTATTTGGATGCCAGCTGGCTGGCCGATTTCGCCTCGACCGGCGACCCCCACGGGGCGGCCAGCGCGACAGCCCCTGCAGTGGCGACCCCGGCGACGGCGGTCAACGTCAGCATTTCACGGCGCGTAACAGTCATGATTGGCCCCCAGAGCCGAATCGGGCGGGCAACCCCAGGAAACCCGCAACAGGCACCCCAGCGCCTGCTGAACCCATGGTCCCGCTGCCCCATCCCACACGGCACCCTCGGTGGGGCGTGAGCGCCACCCCCAAAAGAGGGGGGATGCGCCGCCCGTGAAGCTCACCCCCTCTTTTGGGGGTGCCCCCTCCCCCCAGCGTGGTCTGCGCGTCGCAACGCGATCGAGGGATCGTTCGACTGTACGACCGCGCGGACCTGGGGCTGGGATGTCAGCGGTCGGGAATTGGGGAGCGACATGTTCGCGAAAATCTGGGGACCCTTGCGCGCGCACTCGCACGCATCGACGACGACTTCGCTGCCGAGGCGGCGCCCGCCGGCGTGGGTGGCGGCGGTGGCGGTGGGTGTTCTGGTGTTGACCGGAACCACGGTCGCCAACGCGGCCACACGGGTCACGGTCACCAACCCGGGAGGTCTGACCGCGGTCGGCCCGTCCAGCTCCGACCACGGCTTCCCGGCCTGGTACGAAGACTCCACCGGCACCCGCATCGAACCCTGCCTGGACATCGACAACCCGATGTGCGGATTCCTGCCCGGCGACGTGCCCGACGACACCATCCCGATCAGCTTCCCCGACAACTTCCCCGGCGAGTTCTTCTACCAGCTCGTCGCCTCCGAACTCGACCTGCCCGGCGGCGGCCGCGCCGTGCTCACCCTCGGCCTGGAAGCAGCATTCACCACCGAAGAAGCCACCCCCGGCAACCAGGTCGTGTTCGCCCGCACCCGCGTCGTGGTCCGCGACGCACCCGCCAACGCCACCCTCACCTTCCGGCACCCGTTCGGCGAACTCACCATCGACACCGACGACACCGGCGCCGGCCGCCTCGTCGAAGACATCGCCCCCTCCGTGGGCAACTTCACCCTCGCCCTCACCGGCAACTTCGGCCCGTTCCTGAAATGGGACCCCGCCACCGCCCCCGCAGCCCCCGCAGGCTTCGTCGGCGACCCCGGCATCGCACACACCGTCATCGGCGGCAAAGACGGCTACAACCGCTTCTCCGTCACCGGACCCGGCCTGAGCCTGGACACCGACCAATTCACCATCAGCGGCAAGATCGCCACCAACACCGGCCTGGCCGGCACCCGCGCATCCATCACCGACGGATTCCTCGACGTGTTCGCCACCAGCAAGAGCATCCAACTCCAAGTCGACGGTGCCGAAGGCCAATACGCCACCACACCCATGACCAACGACGACGGCTCCGAATACCACTACGCCCGCATCGCCCTCGAACCCGGCGCCGCACCCACCCAGGTCACCGTCCGCAACCTCTCCGACGACCCCGTCAGCACCGCCACCATCGACCTCGAAGACATCGTCATCGACCGCGCGGAATACAACGGCACCGTCCTCACCATCCAAGCAACCGCCACCACCTACCCCGTCACCATCGACGGCATCGGCCAACTCACCGACACCACCCCCACCGAATTCACCCTCACCGCACCACCCGCCCACATCACCGCCCACACCACCACCGGACCCACCACCACCCACCGCGTCACCATCACCGGCGGAACCGCCACACCTCCCGGTGTGACGCCGCCGCCGCCGGGACCGGATGTGCCGCCCGTCACGGACAACACTCCGGACAACCCGACCGATCCGTCGGCACCGCCCGTGATCAGCATCGCGACGGTGAGTCCCGTGACCCCGGGATCGACACTGAACATCGACGCGACGGCGACCACGGGCGCGACCGAATACACCTGGACGCAGACGAGCGGACCGGCGGTGGCGATCGCAGACGCCGCGACCGCCCGGCCACGGGTGACGCTCCCGTTCTTCGTCACCGCGACGACGACGGCGCCCGCCGCCGCGTGGGATCCGATCACTCTGCACGTCGTCGCGCGCACCGCTGCCGGTGTCGAGAGCATGGCCGATGTCACGGTGCCGGTGCTCGACAGCGACCTTGCGGTCACGGTCGCCCGTCACCGGGTGGGCAAGGAGCTGCGCATCGGCGGCACGTCGCTCATCGGGGGAGTCGCGGGGCCGCTGTCACCGCCCACCCAGGTGCTGATCTGGAACAACACCAACCCGGCGGCGCCCGTGCTGCTCGGACGCGTCACCGTCGACACCGTGGGCGGATGGGAGCTGCGCCAGAAGCCCGGCCCGGGGGTGCAGATCACCTCGGTGCTCGTCCAGACCAGTCGCGGTGGGTCGACGACCGCGACGGTTGCAGCGGGGTGATGGGCTCGTGATCCGGACGCGGGGTTACCCCAGCCTGGCGACGTCCACACGGCGCGTCCTGATCGCTGCGACCCTCACGGTGGGAGCGACCCTCATGGTCGCCCCCGCCGTGAGCGTGATCGTCGCATCCCACCCTGCCGAGGTCGAGGCCGCGGTCATCGCCGTCGCCCCCGTCGACGAACGACCTTCCACGACGTCCTCGGGGGTCGACGCTCCCGCGCCGCTCGCCCATCACGGGTCGGTGATCATCCGCGACGCCGACGAACCTCTGGCGCCGACGACGGTGACCTCTGCGATCGCGCTCTACGCGGCCGCGGTGGGCACCGCAGGCGGCGTGGTGGTGCTCACGATCCAGCGCCGCGCGCGCCACGGGGGCCACGCGCCTCGCGTCCACGCGGGGGCTCCGCGCCCCGTCTGAGGGCTCAGACGACCGGCGTGGGCGCCGCGGTGTCCTCGGCGGAGCCCGATCGCTCCTCCCGCGGGGCCGCCGCGTCCTGCACGGTCACCGGCTCGACGGGAAGCAGCGCGAGCACCTGGGTGCCGCCCGTCGGCCCGCGCCCGATCCGCACCGTCCCCCCGGCGCTGCGCACGCGATCCCGGATGAGCCGCAGCCCCACATGGTCGCCGGAGCGGCGCCCGGCGTTGGCGACGTCGTCGATTCCCACCCCGTCGTCGACGATGCTCACACGCACGGCATCCCGCGGCATCCCGTCGAACCGCCCGGCGGAGATCTCGACACGCAGCGTCGATGCGGCGCTGTGCTTGGCGACGTTGCCGAGCGCCTCCCGCACGATGCGATACACCAGCTCGATCGCCTCGTCGCTCAGCGGGGGCAGCTCCCCCACGACGACCGTCGACGCCACCTCCGTCGGCACGGTCGTCTCCACCACCCGGGTGATGGCCACCTTCAGCGGCACGGTGTGCAGATCGGGCGGATAGATGTCGGCCATCAGGGTGCGCAGCGAACGGGTCGCCCTCCGCAGGGCCGCGTTCGCGGCATCCAGCAGCCGCCGCTGGTCCTCGCCGTGCACCCGCTTGGCCGCGTCGAGCACGAAGCCGACGCCCGCCAGCTCCTGGATCGGCCCGTCGTGGATGTCACCGGCGATGCGCTCGCGCTCCCGGTCCGACGCCGACAGCGAGAACTCCAGCAGCTCCGTGCGCTCGCGTTCCTGCCTTCGCGCGCGCCGCACGAGCCAGAGGAACACGGCCACCATGATCAGCTGCACGCTGAGCAGCGGAACGAGCATGAACGGCAGCATCTGGCGCACCTCGGCGTCGGCGAACACGTCGATCCGCGCCCCGTCGAAGTACGCCTCGACCACCAGCGCTCCGTGCCCCGGAACCACCACGGGCACATAGACCTCGAGATACCCGCTCTCGCCGGTGGGCGGCAGCAGCGGCATCTCCTCGCCGGCGATCCGCTCCGAGCTGATGCGTCCCTCTTCGATCGCCGCGCGCGCCGCGGCGGAAAGACGGCCGGGCTCGTCCGCCTGCCCGAGGCTGGAGAAGACGACGTCGCCGGCGCCGTCACGGATGAGCACGGCGGCGAGATAGCCCTCGTTGATGCGCGCTTCCACCGCCGTGGCGAGCGGATCGCCGTCACCGGCGAGCGCCTGCTCGAGCGTGGGGGCCAGGGTCAGCACGGCCATCGCGTTGGTGCGTCTCTCCGCATCGTCCAGCGCCTGGTCGTACGCGGCCGTGCGGGTGCCGGCGAGCGTCGCGAGCGCGACCACCGCGAGCGAGGCCACCGCGGCAGAGCCGAAGATCAGCACCGCCCGCGCGATCGGCAGGCGGCCCCGGGAACGGCGGAACCACATCGCTTCCCCCTTAGACGCACGAAGTCCGGCGCGCCCTGCTCGGGGGGCACGCTCAGGAGGAGCGGAAACCCCAGCCGCCCACGCGATCACCCGGTCTGCGACCGCGGCGTCCACCCCGCGTTACCGCGAGAGTATCCCCGAACGGAGAGCACGACAAGAACCGTGGTCGTACCGACGCAGACCCCGCCGTCACCCGGCCGCTGGCCCACCTGCCCCTCGGATCGGGTCGAGGATGGCCTCGGCCGCCCACGTGGCGGCGTCGGAGATGTCGCGTCCGCTCATGCCGAGCTCCCGTCGCATGGTCACCCACGTGGCGGACGAGTCGAGATGACACAGGGCCGCGACGATCACGGTGCGCTCCTGGTCTGCGAGCGAGGGCACCTCGCGCCGCAGGAGGGCGTCGAAGTGCGCGCGGTGCGTGGCGGGCTCCGCGCCGTTGACCCCGCGCATCGACGCCTCGGCGACGACGTGGGCGAGCTCGGGACGCCGGTCGTAGGCATCCATCGCCTCGCGGATCGCGATCGGCACGTCGAAGATCGACTCCGACTCCTCGCGGGAGAAGATCGTCTGCTCGATCCAGGCCGATGTCGCCAGGAGCAGATCGACCCGGGTCGGGTAGTAGCGGTAGATCGTGCGCTCGCCGACGCCCGCGCGCAGGGCGATCAGCCGGAACGAGACATCGTCGGTGCCGACCTCCTCGATGAGCTCGGCGTACGCGGCGAGGATCGCCGCCTGGGTGCCCGTGAGCTCCGGCGAAGACGGACCTGTCACTGCTAGGCCGCCCAGTCGGCCTTCGACGCCACCGGGAGCACCCTGCCGGCCGCGAGATCGAACGCGGCGAAGGTCTCGTCGGCGCTCATCTCGAAGCCGGTCCGCATCCGCGCCCAGAACATCGGCGACGCGAAGTACCGGAGCGCGGCGGCCGCGCGCAGGGAGTCTCGTCGGTTCAGCCCCGGTGCGGCGGCGCTCAGCATGGCGACGATCGCGTCGGTCATGGGCGCCGCTGTCTCACCGCTCGTCGGCGAGAGCGCCGCGCCGCGTGCGGCGACGAAGGCGAAGGCGGGCTGCGCGTCGAACGCGGCGAAGCGCGCACGCACGGCGAGACGGAACTCGGCGACCGTGCGGAACTCGGCGAGAGGGAAGTGCTCCGCCTCGATCCACCGCGCGAGGGCCTCGAGCAGATGCGACCGCGTGGGGAAGCGGCGATAGATCGTGCGCTCGGAGACCTCCGCGAGCTCGGCGAGCTCGGCGTAGGAGACATCCTCGAAGGTGCCGTGGCGCAGCAGCAGTGCGGCGCTCTCGAGGATCGCCGACGGGGTGTCGACGGACTCGCCCATCACGATCTCCTTCCCGGCCCATCCCGCTCGCGCACCGCCGGCTCGGGCGGCAGGACGTATCTGTCCGATTCGTCGAGCGCCAGCGCCAGCGAGGAGACGAACTGCAGTTCTCCGCGCGGTCCTGATTCGGCCGATGCCAGCATATCCGGGCGCTCGAACATGTAGCCGGTGACGTGGCAGCGCAGGCGCTCCCCCGACGGATTGCCGTCGCGGTCGAGGATGGGGGTCGGGATGCCGTCGGTCCGGCGCCGCAGATAGAACCGGCCCCGCGTGGCGAGCGCCATGGCAGGCGTGACCACCACCGCGACGCCGATCGCGACGAGCACCGAGAAGGGCTGGAAGTCGGCGCCGAACGCCCCGACGAAGCACAGCAGCGAAAGCCCGGAGGCCGCCGCGACAGAGACCGGTCCGACCGGATTCCAGTCGTGCAGCATCCCGCGGCGGAACTCGGGGAAGCGCGGCGAGATCCGGAGCAGGTGCTTGTTGATCACGATGTCGGCGGAGATCGTGACGAGCCACGCCATGACCACGTTGGCGTACAGGCTCAGCACGAACGAGATGAGGCTGAACACGTCGAGGAGCATGAGCGCCAGGGCGATGACGAGGTTGAAGACCACGAAGACCGTCCGGCCGGGGTAGCGCTTCTTGACGCGCGTGTAGACGTTGGACCACGCCAGCGAGCCGGAGTAGGCGTTGGTCACGTTGATCTTCACCTGTGCGATGACGATGAGGATCAGCGCCAGGCCGAGCGCGACCCAGTCCGGGAGGAGCGACTGGTACATGCCGAGGAACTGCTTCACCGGCTCCACCGCGCGGTCGCCGATCGAGGGGTCGACCTTGGTGACCAGATACACGGCGAGGAACAGCCCGATCACCTGCTTGGTGCCGCTGAAGATCACCCAGCCCGGTCCGCTGAAGACGAACGCCGTCCACCACGATCGCGCGTTCGCGGCCGTGCGCGGCGGCATCACGCGGATGTAGTCGATCTGCTCGGCCAACTGCGGGGTCAGCGCGAAGCAGACGGCTGCGCTGGCCACGATGGCGCTGAAGGAGACCGTGCCGTCGGAGGCGCCGGTGAAATCGATGAAGTCGGTGACCGCCTCGGGCTCGGTGAACACGATCCACAGGAGCGGGAGGAGGGCGAGGGCGAGCCACAGCGGAGTCGTCCAGAACTGGAGCCGCTCGAGCGCACGCATCCCGAAGATGACGATCGGGATCACCACGACGGTGGAGATCACGTAGCCGACGGGCAAAGGGATCCCGACCGCAGCTTCCAGCCCCTGCGCCATGATGGCGCCCTCGAGCGCGAAGAAGATGCACGTGAATCCCGCGAAGACGACGGTCGTGATGATCGAGCCGTAGTAGCCGAATCCCGAGCCGCGGGCGATGAGATCGAGGTCCAGGTTGTAGCGCGCCGCGTAGTAGGCGACGGGGAAGCCGACCAGGAAGATGATCACCGAGGCCAGCAGGATGCCGAGCACGGCGTTGCTCGTGCCGTGATGGAGTCCGATGCTCGCCCCGATCGAGAAATCGGCGAGGAACGCGATGGAGCCGAGTGCCGTGCCGCCGACCGACAGCGCGCTCCACCTGCGGAAGGAGCGCGGCACGTACCGGAACGCGTAGTCCTCGAGGCTGTCCTCGGCCGCGGCGCGCGCATCTCCGCCTCGCGCGCCGGATCTCACCCCCAGCGCACCCACAGTCACCTCCGGCGCGTCCACGATGTCTGGATCATGCCGTGACCGTGTTTCCACGGCGTTGCCGCGAGGAATCGATCTGATTCAGATCGCGCGGGTTCGTCAGATCGCCATGGCCTGGCGCACCGTGTCGATCGCCGAGGCGCCCCCTTCGCCGCTCATCGTGATGCGCCCCGACTGGAGCACATAGAACGTGTGGGTGGAGCGCAGCGCGAAGCCGACGTGCTGTTCGACCAGGAGCACCGAGAGATCCCCCCGGCGGGTGAGATCGATGATGACCCGCTCGATGTCGGCGACGATGTTGGGCTGGATGCCCTCAGTGGGCTCGTCGAGCACCAGGAGCTTCGGCTTGGTGAGGAGGGTGCGCGCGATCGCGAGCTGCTGGCGCTGTCCGCCCGAGAGGAGGCCGGCGCGGCGACCGAGGAGCTCCTTGAGCACCGGGAACAGGTCGAACACCTCGTCGATGTCGGACTGCCGCTTTGCCACCAGGCGCAGATTCTCGAGGGTGGTCATCTGGGGAAACGACTGCTGCCCCTGCGGCACGTAGCCCAGTCCCCGCTGCACCCGTTTGGAGGGCGGCATCCGCGTCACATCCTCGCCGTCGATGAGAACCTGGCCCTGCATCACCGGCAGGAGCCCCGTGGCCACGCGCAGCAGCGTCGTCTTGCCGGCGCCGTTGTGCCCCATGATCGACACGGCCTGGCCGTGCGGAATCCTCACCGTGACGTCGTGGAGGACCTTCGTGCGGCCGTAGCCGGCCGTCACCCCGTTGATCTCGAGCATCAGTGGCCTCCCTGGCCTTCGACCGCCGCGTCCGCCGCCGTCCCGAGGTAGACCTCCTGAACGCGCCTGTCGGCTTGAACCTGCTCGACCGTTCCCGCGGTGAGCAGCTTTCCCGTGTGCATGACGGTGACCCACTCGGCGTAGCTGCGCACGAAGTCCATGTCGTGCTCGATCACGATGATCGTGCGCTCATCGCCGATGCGGCGCAGCAGCTGCCCGGTCTCATCGCGCTCGTCGGCGTTCATGCCGGCCACCGGCTCGTCGAGGAACATCACCTTCGCGTCCTGCACGAGGAGCATCCCGATCTCGAGCCACTGCTTCTGCCCGTGGGCGAGCACGCCGGCCGGCCGGTCGCGAACCCCCGCCAATCCGATGGTCTCGAGCGCCGACTCGACGTAGTCGGGGATCCCCCGGCGGGTGAGCGGCAGTCCCCAGGCTCTGCGGTGCACACCCCCGGCGATGTCGAGGTTCTGCAGCACCGACAGCTCGTCGAAGACCGTCGCGGTCTGGAAGGTGCGTCCGACGCCCGCCCGGACGATCTTGTTGGCCTTCATCGACAGCAGATCCATGCCGTTGTACGTCGCCGTGCCGGTCGACGGCACGAGACCCGTGAGGGCATCGACGAGAGTGGTCTTGCCGGCGCCGTTCGGGCCGATGAGGAAGTGGACCTGGCCCCTGAGCATGAGCAGGCTCACGTCGTCGACCGCCTTGAAGCCGTCGAAGCTGACGCTCAGATGCGACACCTCGACGGAGGTCTCGGAATCCGGAACCAGCGGGGCGCCCGCCGACGCTTCCGTCGTCTCGCTCATGCGGGCACCTCCTGCTCGGCTTCGCGCTCGACGACGGCGGACGGCGGTGGAGGCGGCTTCTGCGCACCGCCTTTCATCAGGAGGGCCTTGGCCCTCGAGTACAGCGACGCGAGCCCGTTCGGAAGGAACAGGGTGACCACGACGAAGAGCAGCCCCAGGATGTAGATCCAGCCCTCCGGCCAGCTCGACGCGAGACTCGACTGCCCCCAGCCGATCGCCATCGCGCCGAGCACCGGCCCGAACAGCGATGCGCGTCCGCCCAGCGCGACGCCCGCGATCATGAGGATCGACGCCGAGGCGCCGATCTCGGCGGGGGTGATGATGCCGACGAGCGGCACGAACATCGCGCCGCCGATGCTGGCCATGACCGCGGCGATCACGAAGGCGACGAGCTTGATGTTGGCGGGGTCGTAGCCGAGGAACCGCACGCGATCCTCGGCGTCGCGGGTGGCGAGCAGCAGCTCTCCGAACCGGCTGCGGTTGAGCTGCCACGCGACGAGCATGCACACGATCAGCAGGACCACGGTGATCATGTAGATCATGATCTTGTTGGTGTCGTCGGCGAGGACGTAGCCGAAGAAGTACTGGAATCCGCTCAGGCCGGTGTCGCCGCCGGTCTCGCGGATCGTCGAGCTGATGAACACGGCCAGGGCGACGGCGAGCGCCTGCGTGAGGATCGCGAAGTACGCTCCCTTCACTCGGCGCTTGAAGAGCGCGTATCCCAGCACGCCGGCGACGATGACCGGCAGCAGCACGATCGCGATGATGGTGAACAGGTCGCTGCGGAACGGCTCCCAGAACGCCGGGACCGGCGCCAGGGGGTCGTAGAGGATCATGAACGTGGGTGTCGCGTCGGGACCTGCCGTCTCCAGCGTGAGGTGCATCGCCATCGCGTACGCCCCGAGTCCGAAGAACACCCCCTGCCCCATGACGAGCATGCCGCCGCGGCCCCAGGCCAGGCCGATCCCGACCGCGACGATCGCCCACGCGCAGTACTTGCCGAGGTTGTTGATCCAGTGCATCGACAGCACCGCGGGAGCGACCACGAGCAGGATCACCGCGAACACCGCGATCCCGATGAGGGAGCTGTAGGGCTTGAGTCTGGTGAGCATCACGCGAGTCCTCTCGTGCGCACGGTGAACAGTCCCTGCGGGCGGATCTGCAGGAAGACCACGACCAGGACGAAGGCGAGCACCTGCGCGAGGCTGCCCGTGGTCAGGTCGGCGAAGAACGCCATCGCGACGCCGATGGCCCACGCCGCGATCACCGTGCCCTTGATCTGGCCGATGCCGCCGACGACCACCACCAGGAAGGCCGGGATGATGTACTGAACCCCCATCTGGGAGTTCGTGCCGCCGATGAGGGATGCCGCGACCCCGGCGACTCCGGCGAGTCCCGATCCCACGAAGAAGGTGAGGCGGTCGACGGTGCGGGTGCGCACCCCCACGGTCTCGGCCAGGTCGCGGTTCTGCACGGTCGCACGGATGCGCCGACCGAACGAGGTGAACTTGAGCCATGCGGCGAGCGCGGCGACGCAGATCCCCGCGAGCACGATCGTGAAGACCTGACGCAGCGGCCAGGCGTAGCCGAAGATGTCGACCTGGCCGCGCAGCCACTCGGCGTTCTCGACCGGCACTCCCTGCGCGGGGAAGATCTGCAGCGCGGCCTGCTGGAGGATCAGAGCCACACCCACGGTGACCAGCAGCGTGTCGAGCGGCCGGCGGTACATCCATTGGATGACGCCCACCTCGAGCAGGAGGCCGAGGAGCCCCGCGACGACGAAGGCCACCGGGAGAGCGATCGGAATCGAGATGTTGCTGTCGGGGATGGCGAGCTGGACCAGGTAGGTGGTGAACGCGCCGGCCATGATGAACTCGCCGTGCGCCATGTTGATCACGCCCATCTGGCCGAAGGTGAGCGTGAGACCGAGGGCGGCGAGCAGCAGCAGGGCGCCGAGGGCGGTGCCGTTGAGCAGTGGTGGGATGAGGGCATCCACGAGCGGTGCCTCCGTTCTGCGGGAGTGCCGGATGGGACGGGAGAGGGAGAGGGGATGCGGGGCTCCGCGCCGTGGCACGAAGCCCCGCTCCCCCCCAGCTGTGGGATCAGCCCGCGGCGGCCACGAGGGAGTCGCGGACGTCCTCCGGGAACCAGTCGTATTCGTCGAGGTACGGGTCGGGCTCGATGAAGCCCTCGGACTCCCAGACGATGTCGAACTGGTTCTCGGCATTGATGCGGCCGATGTGGCCCGGCTTGGAGATGTGGTGGTTCTCGCCGTCGAGGGTGACGACGCCCTCCGGCGCATCCACGGTGATCTCGTTCTCCAGCGCCGCGGCGTTGATCGCGTCGACGTCGAACGAGTCCGCGGCCTCGACCAGGGCCTTGTAGAGGTAGAGCGAGATGTACGCGGCCTCCATGGGGTCGGAGGTCACACCGCTGCTGCCCGGGTACGCCTGCCACGCCTCGATGAAGGCCGGGTTGTTCGGGGTGTCGAGCGACTGGAAGTAGTTCCACGACGCGTAGTTGCCGGTGACCTCGTGTCCCATCGCCGGAGCCTCCTCCTCGGCGATCGACACCGAGATGATGGGCGTGGTCTCGGGCGTGAGCCCGGCGTCGTAGTACGCCTTGATGAAGCCGACGTTCGACGATCCGTTGATCGTGTTGAAGACGAAGTCGGGTTCGGCCTCGACGATCTTGGCGACCTGCGTCGTCCAGTCGTCACGGTCGAGGGGGACGTACTCCTCGCCGACGATCTCGATGCCGAGCTCCGCCGCGTAGAGCTTGATGATCGCGTTCGCGGTGCGCGGGAAGACGTAGTCGGAACCGGCGAGGAACAGGGTCTCGACCCCCTGAGAGGCGAGGTAGTCCATGGCGGGGATGATCTGCTGGTTGGTCGTCGCGCCGGTGTAGTAGATGTTCGGCGACGACTCGAGACCCTCGTACTGCACGGGATAGAAGAACAGCCCGTTGTGCTCTTCGACGACCGGCTTGACCGCCTTGCGCGACGACGAGGTCCAGCCGCCGAAGATGGCCGCCACGCAGTCCTGGGTGAGGAGCTTCTCGGTCTTCTCCGCGAACGTGGGCCAGTCGGTGGCGCCGTCCTCCTGGATGTACTCGATCTGCTTGCCGAGGATGCCACCGTCGGCGTTGATCTCCTCGGCGGCCATGTGCAGCACGTTCGAGACGGTCGTCTCGGAGATGGCCATTCCGCCCGTGAGGGAGTTGAGGAATCCGAGCTTGATGGTGTCGCCGGAGGTGTCGACGCAGCTCTCGGCCGCTTCCGGCGACGCGCTCGACGGTGCGTCACCGGCCCGCGAGCCGCAGGCGGTGAGGACGAGGGCGGCACTGGTGACCAGTGCGCCGGCGGCCAGGAGCGTCCTGAGGCGCTTCCTGCTCATGGTGTTCATGCTGTGCTCCGTTCATGGGGTGTTCGGGTGTTCGGAGGTTCCGGTGTCCATGCGTTCCGGTGTTCCGGTGTTCCGGTGAGGGGACGCTGGTGATGACGTCTTCGCCGACGGCAGAGATCCGTCGGTGGCTGCAGGTGTTCCCACGATGAGGCATCGAGCGTTGCAATGGCATTGCTCAGACGTATCGAACATGTAAACAGTCGCACCGCGGCATCCCGCTGATCGGCGTAATTACGGGGATTCTCGGGAATCCACCGGTTCTTGCGCCTCGCAAGGCCATCGGAAGATGGCACACTTCTGACACGTGATCGAAGGCCCTCGATCGCGGACAGCGCACGGCGGAACCGGCAGTGATCCGACGCCACCCCGCCACGGACACACGAAGGGAGTGCCGGATGCATCTGTCGCCGGCGGACACCGAGAAGCTTCTGCTCGCCGTGGCGGGCATGGTCGCACGAGACCGCCTCAGCCGCGGCGTCAGACTCAACCACCCCGAAGCCGTCGCGCTGCTGACGATGTGGGTCATCGAGCGCGCCCGCGAGGGCGCTGAGGTCGCCGCACTCATGACCGAGGGGCGCACGGTGCTCTCCCGTGCCGACGTGATGGACGGCGTCGCCGACATGCTCGCCGACGTACAGGTCGAGGCCACCTTCCCGGACGGGCGCAAGCTCGTGACCCTTCACCACCCGATCGACTGAGGAGTCGCCGTGGCATCAGGAGCATCACGCGGTCCGGGCGCGATCCGGGTGCGTCCCGGCTGGATCGAGCTGAACGCCGACCGCGCCGGCGACGAACGCCGGGAGTTCGTCATCCTCAACACCGGCGATCGCCCCGTGCAGATCGGATCCCACATCCACCTCCCCGACGTGAACGCCGCGCTCGCGTTCGACCGGGAGGCGACGGAGGGCTTCCGGCTCGACATCCCCTCCGGCACCTCGGAGCGCTTCGAGCCGGGGGTTTCCAAGCGCGTCACGGCCGTCGCCCTGCGCGGCCGGCGCCGTGTGGCGGGCATCCAGATCCGCCCGGCCGAGGAGGGGGACTGATGGTGCGCATCGACCGCGAGCGGTACGCCGCGATCTACGGACCCACCACCGGCGACCAGGTGCGCCTGGCAGACACCGACCTGTGGATCGAGCTCGAGGACGACCTGACGATCGGCGGCGAGGAGGCGGTCTTCGGCGGCGGCAAGTCGATTCGGGAGTCGATGGCCCAGAGCACCCTCTCGCGGGCCGAGGGGGCGCTCGACACGGTGATCACGAACGCGATCATCCTGGACTGGTGGGGCATCGTCCGGGCCGATGTCGGCATCCGCGACGGGCGCATCGCCGGCATCGGGCGGGCGGGCAACCCCGACATCGCCGACGGGGTGGACCCTCGCCTGGTCATCGGCCCGTCGACGGACGTGATCTCGGGCGAGGGCAAGATCCTCACGGCGGGGGCGATCGACTCCCACGTGCATCTGCTCTCCCCCTCGCAGCTGCACGAGGCTCTGGCGGCGGGGATCACCACCGTCGTCGGCGGTGGCACCGGCCCCTCCGAGGGGTCGAAGGCCACGACCGTGACGCCCGGCGGCTGGCACCTCGAGCAGATGCATCGCTCGCTCGACCGCTTCCCGCTCAACGTGCTGCTGCTCGGCAAGGGCAACACAGTCTCGGCCGCAGCCTTCGAAGAGCAGGCTCTGGCCGGCGCCGCCGGCTACAAGGTGCACGAGGACTGGGGGTCGACCCCCGCCGCGATCGATGCGAGTCTGCGCGCCGCCGAGGAGTGGGGTCTGCAGGTCGCGCTGCACAGCGACTCGCTCAACGAGGCCGGGTTCGTCGAATCCAGCATCGCGGCGATGGCCGGGCGCAGCATCCATGCCTTCCACGTCGAAGGTGCCGGCGGCGGGCATGCGCCGGACATCCTCTCCATCGCGAGCCTGCCCTACGTGATCCCGGGATCCACGAACCCGACGCTGCCGCACACCGTCAACACGGTCGCCGAGCACCTCGACATGCTGATGGTCTGCCACCATCTCAACCCCGGCGTGCCCGAGGATCTCGCGTTCGCCGAGTCCCGCATCCGGGGCACCACGATCGCGGCCGAGGACATCCTGCACGACATGGGGGCGATCTCGATCACGTCGTCGGACGCGCAGGCCATGGGCCGCATCGGCGAGGTCGTCACGCGCACGTGGCAGGTGGCCCACGTCATGAAGCACCGCCGCGGACCGCTCGGGGGCGGACTCCCCGCCGACAACGAGCGCGCGCGCCGGTACGTCGCCAAGTACACCGTCAACCCCGCGATCGCCCACGGCATCGACGGCGAGGTGGGTTCGGTCGAGGCCGGAAAGCTCGCCGACCTCGTGCTGTGGGATCCGCGCTTCTTCGGGTTCCGCCCGAGCGTCGTGATGAAGGGCGGCGGCCTCGTGTGGGGAGCCCTCGGCGACCCGAACGCGTCGATCCCGACTCCGCAGCCGGTTCTCATGCGTCCGGCATTCGCCGATGCGATCGGCGCGGCGCTGTCGGTGTCGTTCGTGGCGCCGGCGGCGCTGGATGCCGGGATCGAGGAGCGACTCGGCCTCACGCGGCGCCTCCTGCCGCTGCGGTCCACCCGCGAGGTCGGCAAGGCCGACATGCGCAACAACGACGCGCTGCCGCGCATCGACATCGCCGCCGACACGTTCGACATCCGGATCGACGGCGACCTGGTCGAGCCGGCACCGGCCGCCACGCTTCCCCTGGCCCAGCTCTATCAGCTCTTCTGATGACCGTGCTCGCCCCGTCCACCGCCGCCATGCTGCTCGCCGACGCGCGCCTGCCCTCGGGAGGCCACGCGCACTCGGCCGGGGTCGAGCCCGCGCTCATGGCCGGAACCGCGCCGACCGCGCTGCCCGCCTTCCTCTGCGGTCGCGCCTCGACCACCACGCTGGTCGAGGCCGGCACCGCGGTGGCGGCCCGCCACGCCCGCATCCACGGCGAAGCGCTCGACACCGTCGAGGCGGAGTGGGCGGCGCGCACGCCGAGCGGGGCGCAGCGCGATGCCTCACGCCTTCTCGCTCGCGGATACCTCCGCGTCGGCGGGCAGCTCCTTCCGGCCGATCCGGTGATCGCGGCGTGGCGCGGCCGGGCGACGCCGCCGCCGCGACCGTGCGTGCTCGGGGTGATCGCAGCCGGGCTCGGGGTGACGCCGATCGAGCTCGCCCGGCTCGTCGTCTACGAGGAGATGCAGGCGGCGGCCGCCGCGGTGCTCAAGCTCGAGCCGAGGGATCCGCTCGAACTCGTATCGCTCGTCGCCCGGCTGTGCGCCGACGCGGAGCCGGCACTGGCCGCGGTCGCCGCGATCACCGACCCATCCGACATCCCGGCGTGCTCCGCGCCGGAATCAGAAGCGTGGGCACAGGCCCACGCCCGATCCACCAGGAGGCTCTTCCGTGCCTGAATCCCCCACCCCCCGCGCCCTGCGTCTCGGCGTCGCCGGCCCCGTCGGCGTCGGCAAGTCGTCGCTCATCGCCACGATCTGCCGCGCCCTCGCCGACGAGATCCGCATCGGCGTCATCACGAACGACATCTACACCGACGAGGACGCGCGTTTCCTCCGCTCGGCGGGCGTGCTCGAGCCGGAGCGGATCGTGGCGGTCGAGACCGGCGCCTGCCCCCACACGGCGATCCGCGATGACGTCACGGCCAACCTCCTCGCCGCCGAAGACCTCGAGCGCGCGTTCGCGCCCCTCGACCTGGTGGTCATCGAATCAGGGGGCGACAACCTGACCGCCACGTTCTCCCCCGCCCTCGTCGACGCCCAGATCTTCGTGCTCGACGTCGCCGGCGGCGGCGACGTCGCACGCAAGGGCGGTCCGGGAATCGCCCGCGCCGACCTGCTCGTGGTGAACAAGACGGATCTCGCCCCCTACGTGGGCGTCGACGTCGTCCGCATGGTCGCCGATGCCACCGATGCCCGCGAGGGCCGGCCGGTGCTCGCCCTCTCGCGCACGGACGCCCCGTCGGTCGCCGCGCTGCGCACGTGGGTGCTCTCGATGATCGCCGCGCATCGGGCGGGTTCGCACGTTCCGCAGGATCCGGGGCCGATGGCACCGCACTTCCACGCGGACGAGGAGGGCAACGGCTACCTGCACTCGCACGACCACGACCACGAGCACGAGCACTCGCACGACGAGCACGCCCCCGTCGGATCCGCGCACCGGTAGCGATGACCGTCGTCGAGATCGCACCGCGCGGCGAGGACGTGTCGTGCGCACTCTCGGGTGACCTCGTCATCCCGCGCCTGGTGCGGCGACGAGGGCGCACCGCCGAGGTCGCCCTCGTCGCCGGGCGCGCGATGCTCCTCCCCGGTGATGAGGCACGTCTGCGGATCAGCGTCGGCCCGGGGTGCACGCTGCGCCTCGTCGACATCGGCGGACTGATCGCCTACGGCAGACCGGGCGAGGTCGGCGAGGCATCGCAGTGGCACGCGCACATCGATCTCGCGTCCGGCGCCGATCTCACGTGGGATGCGCTCCCCACGGTGATCACCGACGCCGGCGACCTCATCCGCTCGCTGCGGATCACCCTCGGCTCGGGTGCCTCGGCGATGCTCCGCGAGACCCTCGTGCTCGGGCGCACCGGAGAGGCCGGCGGTCGGCTGCGTTCCGACACCGCCGCGGTGGATGCCGGCGGGCCGGTGCTCCGCGACGCCCTCGAGGCCCGCGGCGCCACGCCTGTTCCGGGCGTGCTCGGCGGGGCCCGGGTGATGGACACCGTCCTGATGCTGGGCCGCCCGCTTCCGGAAGGAGGCGAGCCGCCCGGCGCGGTGCGTCTCGATCTCGAACGCGGCGGAACGATGCTCCGCCACCTCGGCGCCACGGTTCACGACAGCCCGCTCGCCGGGTTCCTGCCCCGCACCCTCGCCGCCGACGCGCTCCCGGGCGGGATGCCGCACACCGCGTCCGATCACGAACGCCACCGCCCGTCCGCGGTTCCGACTCTCGCCTCGCTCGCCACACTCCCTTGAAAGGAACGCCATGCACGTCGCAGATCACTTCCTCACCCCGGAGACCTCCCTCGCCACCGGCATCCTCGCCGCCGGTGCACTCGCGGCAGTCGTCACGGTCGGGCGCCCACGATTCTCGGCGCAGCGCGTCGGGCTCGCGGGTGCCGCGGCCGCCGTCGTCTTCGGCGCCCAGATGTTCACCTTCCCGGTGCTCGAAGGAGCCAGCGGCCATCTGATGGGCGGAGTGCTCGCGGCGGCGCTCATCGGCCCCCGGCTCGCCCTCCTGGCGATCGCCGCTGTGCTCGCCCTCCAGTCGGCGGTGTTCGGCGACGGCGGGATCACCGCGCTCGGCACGAACATCCTCGTGATGGGGGTCGTCCCGATCGCCATCGCCGTCGGGGTCAAGCGCCTCGCCGATGCGATCGGAGCCGCACGGTTCCCGCGGTCGACGGCAGCCGTCGCCGCCCTCGCCTCGGTGCCGGCGGGGGCTCTCGTCCTCGTCGCGCTGTACGCGCTGGGCGGAGCGGGCTCCGTGGATCTCGGATCGATGGCGCTCACGATGACCCGCCTGCACCTGCTCATCGGCGTGGGCGAGGCGCTCATCACCCTCGCCGTGCTCTCGCTCGTGATGGTCGCCGCACCCGGGGCCACCGCGTGGGATGCGCGGCCCGCGGGAGCTTCCGCCCCGCTGCGCGCCGGAATCGCCCTCGGTTCGAGCGCCGTCGTCTTCGCGACCGCGCTCGCCGCCGTCGCCGCGACCACCCCCGACGGGCTGGAGAGCGTCGTGCTCGCCTACGGACTTCCGATCGGCGAGGCGATCGCCACGGGGATGCCGCTGCTCAGCGAGTACGGCGCGATCGCCGGCACCGGCATCGCGCTCGTCGGTGCGATCGGCATCGTCGCGGCCGGCCTCGTCACCATCGGCCTTTCCTCTCCGCTGCTCGCCGTCGCCGGGATGCCGCGGGCCGCGCGCCCTGAAAGGCGTGCGGCCCACCGGTAGGGGTGGTTCACACCGCCGTTCGCCGCGCCTCACGCGCGAGTGCCCACTCGTAGCGGTCGAGGCGGTAGCGCACGTAGAAGATGAGGCAGAAGATCAGCACGCCCATCGCCAGCCAGGGGCCGAACGTGCGCCAGAGCACGAACTCGGAGGCCGAGGAATCGATGAGGTGCCAGCCCTCCCATACGGCGATGCCGAGCTCGACGACCGCCCACACGAGCGTGACGTGGGCGGCGACCCGCCGGTACACCGGGTGGTCGTTGGTGAGGTGGCGATACGGCGTCACGAGCGGAAGCAGGTAGGACGCGACGGGACGACGGGTGAAGGCGGAGACGCCGACGGCGAGTGCGATCAGGGCGCTGAGGACGATGCCCGCGCCGAAGTACACCACGTGCGATTCGGTCAGGATGCCGGCGACAGCTTTGACGACGACATAGGCGAGGGTCAATGGCAGCAGCACCCCGATTCGGCGCCCGGTGCGCCGCCGCACGAGCACGAAGCCTGCGGCGAGCACACTCGCGACGAGCATCGCCGGCACCAGTCCCAGCCAGCTGTCGACGACGAGGAACGCCGACGTGGGAATCAACGAGATCAGCACCGGGACGAGCCCGGGGCGCTGGATCGGAATGAGCTGAGTGGACATGAGAGCACCTGTTCGATGTGGCGGGTAGCGTGCTCTCAGTCTTCCGACGCGGCCGGGCCGCGGCATCCATCGATCGGTGGACGCGGGGTCGCACATTCGACCTCCGCCAGGCGGTCGTCGGGTGCTGGGTGCCGCTATCAGTACTGAAGGAACGCGAGCACGGCGAGCACGCGTCTATGCGCGGAATCGGATCCCCGATCGACACCGGCCTGACGGTCTACTTCGCCGACCCTCACAGCCCCTGGCAGCGCGGCACGAACGAGAACACCAACGGGCTCCTCCGGCAGTACTTTCCGAAGGGCACCGATCTCTCTCACGTTGGGCTCCCGACGACCTCGCCGCCGTCGCCCACGCACTCAACACGCGCCCGCGAAAGCGACTCGGCTGGCGCACCCCGGCTGAGGCACTCGACGAGCACCTACACTTGCTGCAAACAGGCGGTGTTGCGACGACCAGTTGAATTCGCCTTGCGTTCCGTGGTCCGCGTGAACGATCCCACCCGGTCCGGGGCGGATCGTTCACGCGGACCACGGAACGCAATTCACTTCGTGGCTCTTCGGAGAGAAGATCCGCTCGGCCGGGCTGCTGCCCTCTTTCGGATCCGTCGGTGACGGGCTGGACAACGCGATGATGGAAAGCTTCTGGTCCTCGATGCAGATCGAGCTCCTGAACCGGAAGAAGTGGAAAACCAGAGTCGAGCTCGCCAACGCGATCTTCGAGTACATCGAGATCTTCCACAACCGCCAGCGGCGACACTCCGCCCTCGGCTACCGCACACCGATCGAATACGAGACACTCGAAATCAACGACATCCCCGCCGCGAGTTAGCCACCGACACTGGCACCAAATCCGTGGGGCAGGTCAAACTGTCACCGATGTCCTGATGCAGAACTGTCACCCATGTGCTGAGACATCACACCCAATCCGTGAACGCGTTTGTTCACGTTTCTGTTCACGTTTGGCTCACCAGGGCAAAGAAGAAGCCCCGGGATCGTTGATTTTTCAACGATCCCGGGGCTTCGATAAATGGCGGTGACGGTGGGATTTGAACCCTGATCGCCGCGCATCACCCCGAGTCGCCTCGTTCTCAAGACCTGCACTCCCCTGCAATCACGCGGAACTCGAGTTCTCGAACGTTGCCGTCGACTGCGGGGAATCTCATCAGTTGTTCACGCATCTGTTCACACCCGCCCGGGATTCAGATCCCCCTCAGGCGGATCCCTCCGCGATCCTGGTCACAAGGTAGCCCGTGAGGTGCCCGACAGGGAAGGGCTCGAGGAACTCACGACTGAACCGGCCCGACCTGCGTCGATGTAACCGATTGACCGAGATTCGCGACGATCTTGCTCACGGTTCACTCATGGAACGCCCCTCGCATCGAAGCCGCCCCCAGGACCCCAGGACACCGGCCGTCGTCCTGGGAAGCGGTACGCGCTACCTCTGGCCAGTCCCGAAGGCCGAGGCGAGGGCTTCGATCTTCTGCGCCCGACCCAGGCGAGGGAGGTCGCTTCCATCGCGCACGACTCGCCCGCGGGATTCGAAGTCGGCGAGGAACTCCCTCGCCCAGATGATGTCGGATGCCGTCGGGCTCATGACCTCGTTCACAACAGCGAGCTGTGACGGCTCAAGGCAGAGCCGACCGGTCAGGCCAAGAGCGACCGCGACCTCGGACTGCTCTCGCAGGATCGGGTGGCTGGAGCCGACGGTCGGACCGTCGATCGGGCCCGGCAGCCCGCCCACCCGACTGGCCACGACGAGCCGCGAGCGCGGATAGGCCATGGCGAGGTCGTCCGCGCTTGTCCCGGTGTCGCGGCGGTAGTCGCCGCTGCCGAAAGCGAGGCGGAACGCACCGCGCGCCCGAGCGATCGCAACGGCCTCCTCGATGCCCAGCGCAGACTCGATGAGCGCAACGACGGGCACGTCTCCGCCCAGACGATCGAACGTCTCGGTGACGTCCTGCGCGGACTCTGTCTTGGCGAGGACTACGCCCCGCAGTCCCGCGACGGCGCGAAGGCCTGCGACATCGCGCTCCCAGAACTCGGTGCTCCGATCGTTGATCCGCACCCAGGCACTGCCGCCGCCGCCGAGCCAGTCGGCGACGTCCGTCCGCGCGGCGTCCTTCTGCGTCGGGTCGACGGCGTCCTCGATGTCGAGGATGATCTGGTCTGCGCGGCTGCCGCGCGCCTCGTCGAATGCCTCGACGCGTCGCCCCGAGACCAGCAGCCAGGACCTCGAGATCCGAGCGGGAACCTCCGTCGTGGCGTCTATTCCTGTCGTCGTCACGTCATTCCTCTCGGTGTTCCTCACGTGGGCTGCGGACAGCACGGGACCGCAACATGCCATTCTCCCCCAGCCGCGCCGGCGAACGCACACCGACGACGTCGTTCGCTGCCTTCAGCGCCCGGCCCCGGCGGAGAGCTCGTCTGCCAGGATGCCGGATCCCGGCCCGGCGGCGTTCCGTTCCGCCACGGCGCCGGCGAGCTCGAGCGCCGCCTTCGGCACCGTCGCCCCTGTCGACCCTGCGAGCAGACCTGCCCGGAAGGCGCCCCCGCTGCCAGCCTGGAACCGTCCCTGGGTCTGTGGCGCAGCGATGCCGATGAACGACCGGCGATGACAGCATGGCCACCCCGGATGTAGTTCGACAGAGCCCCCTGTGACCCGAGGAGGGGATGCGCCATGCTGGTGCACGCGCACGATCATGGAATCGATCGACGCAACAGGTCCCCGGACGGCTGTGCGTCCGAATATGTCTAGCGCCATGGGCCTAGCGCTCCGAGAGAAGGTTGGCAATATCCAGAGATCTGCCGAGCACGCGCTCTGCAGCTCGATGGCCCGAAAACAGCGCCCCGTGCACGGTTGCCGGTGCTTCGCTCCACGTCGCCTCGCCCGCCAAGTGCACGACGCCTGCCACGGGAGTGGCCATGGCGTCATGGTCCTCGTGTGTCGCGGGCGCAGCGATGTAGGAGTAGGAGCCGCGAGTGAACTCTTCGGCGGACCACCGCGTGATCCAGTGCGCGGCTGGTGACGGGACGCCCGGTCCGTAGATTGACCTGAGGCCCTCGAGCACCGAGTCCACGATTTCGGCGTCCGCCATCTTCTCGATCCTGCGGGCCCACTGACCGCCGGCAAAGGTCAGCAGCATCGGTTCGCCGCTGACAGCCGAAACGTCGTACCAGGAGTGCCATGGGAAGCTCGGTTCGCCGAGTTGGCGGATCGCGTAGACACCCTCGGGCCAGAACTTCTCGGGGAACTGCAGGAACACCTTGTTGAACACACCCATCCCGACGCGATCGATCGGCCCCGAAACGACGGCGGGCAGTTCCGGATCGAACTCGATCGCACGAGCCTTGAGCACGCCCAGTGGCACCGTCACGATGACCGAGCCCGCGTCGAATTGCTCGTGGGCAGTCCGGACGCTAACGCCAGTCGTCGACCAATCGATAGTTGTCACAACATGCTCAATACGGATGTCGAGCCCTCGTGCAAGGGTCTGCGCCAGGGCGTCGTACCCGTCGGGGAAGATCACCTCATCGCCGTCGATGACGTCTTCGTCCAATGCGCGGGCGGCGGCATCGCCGATGTCGGCACCGCACTGCTCCTCTATGCGATGCCGATAGAAGGCGGCGACGCGCGATGCACGGGCTGCATCCCATGGCAAACGGGCCAGTGCGTCTCCGGCTACCTGCGCGTAGGTGGCGCCCTCGGCGGAGTCCGCGGTGGACCGTCGAAGCTGTTCGTCGGCGACATCGACATCTGCCACCCACCGACGGGTGGAGTCGTCGTCCAGACGACGCCTCTGCTCGTCATAGTTGGCGATGGGACGACCACCGGCCTGAAAGGCTCCGACCGTGAACTCCGCGGTCCGCATTCCCAGTCCGGCCACAATGTCGGCTAGCGGGTTGCCGTCAATGCCATGGATCCACGAGGCCCCGCGGTCGACCGAGAAGCCGGCCGTCCGGTCGGTCCACAACCGCCCCCCGATGCGATCGCGAGCTTCGAGGACGACCACCCGCCGTCCCTGCTGCTGCAAGAGCCGGGCGGCAGTGATCCCGGCGATTCCCGCCCCGACTACGACCGTGTCGTACATTTCGCTCCAATCAGCCGCACCTGCGGGTCTGTCGTGTGATTTATGGTTCTGAGTCGGCGTGATGCTTCCGGGTGCGTCCGGGGCGGAGGAGCATCACGCTCATGATGATCGACATCGCCTGCACCGACGGAGCGGATCCGGCTAGCCAGATCGAACAGTTCGACATGTCCGCTCGTGCGGACGAGCCACGCCGGGACGTTGCCGCGCGGCGTAACGCGTGCCGGACGTGCGGCTACAGTGGCGATCCGCGCGCGCGGTGGTGGTCCGCATCCACATGTGTCGACGTATCGGCGCTTGAAGTCATCCACGTTCTCGCCGACCCGCGCGCCGGTCGGGCCCGCGATCCGTCAGAGCGGATCGGCGAGCACACCCTGTCCGGGCACGGCGGCGTTGCGCTCAGCGGCGTCGCGCGCCTGTGTAAGTGCGATCTCGGCGTCCGCTCCGCGGTCGAGACCGGCGAGCAACGCTCCGAAGAAGGCATCGCCACTCCCTGCGGGGAAGCGGCCCAGCCTGCGCGGCGCGGGCACCGCGATCTCTCTCGTGTCGAGGATGCCGAACCCTCCTCGCACCCCGTCAGTGACGACGACGTCACATCCCCACGCGGCGTTGAGAGCGCGCGCCGACTCCTCGGCATCCCGCGGCGCTCCTCCGACGAACTCCTCGGCTTCCGCACGATTGACCTTGACGAGTTCGACGACCGGTCCCAGCGTTCGCAAGCCCCGTCCGGAACTGTCGAGCGCGACGCGCGCGCCAGCCCGCTGCAATGACATGATCAGGTCAACGGCAGCCTCGGTCGGCACGCTCTCCGGAAGCGATCCGGAAACCGCGACCCACGGCCTCCGATCCCCTACGGCCGCGGTAGCCTCGTCGGTCAGCTGCGACCATTCGTGCGCAGTCAGTGGAGCGGCCGGCTCGTAGATGTCGGTACTTGACGTCGCACCGTCACCTTCCACGATCGCCATGCAGGTCCGGGTCTCGGCGGCCAGCGACACCACTCTGGTCGGCACGTCGTCCGCCGCGAGGAGCTCTGCGACAGCGGCGCCGGCGTGTCCCCCGAGCGCGGCTATCGCCCGCACCTCCGCCCCGAACGCGCGGGCCACGCGTGCGGCGTTGAGCGCCTTGCCTCCCGCGACACGGGTGACCCGTATCGGCCGGGTGATCTCGCCGTGTCGTAGCTGCTCGACCTCGTAGGTGACATCGAGACTCGGCGAGATCGCGAGCGCGACGATCACGGCCGGTCCTGCCAGGGGCGTACGGTGCCGAGCGTGCGTGGCTGCCCATCGGCGAGCACGTCGAGCGCAGCCGCCGACACCTCTGAGGGGGTGTGCCAGCGGTGCGGCGTATCTGCGGTCCAGCCGAGCTGCAACGTGTCTCGTGGGATGACAAGCGTGCCGCGAGCGGGATCGGCGGCAGCGCTCGTGCGAACGACCACGCACCGACCGGGCGTCGCACCGTGGATGTACGCGAGCGATTTCTGCGACACCGCGGGTTCGTAGACCATCGCGGCATCCCACGTCGCGTCCGCGAGCGCTTCGGTGAGGGCGTCCGAATCGTGAGCGTCGACGGCTACAGTCCCCTCCCGACCCTTTCTGGAGATCCCGACCACGTGTATCCCTCGCTCGGACAGGCGTGAGGCCGCCGGAGCAAGAATGCCGGTCGCGCCGATCACGAGGACAGCCCTCATGTCAGAACGCCTGCGGCCCGACCGCCGCGCCGCTGCGACCCTGCAGGAAGTCGAGATCGCACCCCTCGTCAGCCTGTACCACGTGCTCGGTGTAGAGCTTGATCCAGCCGCGCTCCGCACCCGCTACGACGGGGGCCGACCACTGCGCGCGACGCCGCTCGAGCTCGTCGTCCGAGACATCCATCGACAGCGACCGGTTCGGCACGTCGAGAGTCACCCGGTCGCCGGTGCGTACGAGCGCGAGCGGCCCTCCGGCGGCGGCTTCGGGTGCGACGTGCAGCACGATCGTCCCGTATGAGGTTCCGCTCATGCGCGCATCTGAGATCCGCACCATGTCGAGGATGCCGGCTTCGAGGATCTTGCGCGGCAATGGCATGTTGCCGACCTCGGGCATGCCGGGGTATCCCTTCGGCCCGACGTTGCGGACGATGAGGATGTCGGAGGCGTCGACGTCGAGATCGGGATCGTCGGCCTCGGCGAGGTACTGCTGCAGCGAGTCCCACACGAGAGCACGTCCGGTGTGGGTCATCAGCTCCGGCTTCGCGGCGGACTGCTTGATGACCGCACCCCGCGGCGCGAGGTTGCCGCGCAGCACGGCGATGCCCCAGCCCACAGGCTTCACGGGGTTCTCCAGCGGTCGGATGACCTCGCGATCCCACACCTCGGCGCCGTCGTAGTTCTCCCCGAGGGTCCGCCCCGTGACGGTGGGGGTGTCGCGGTGGAGCAGCTCGCCCAGCGTCGCAGCGAGACCGGCGGTGCCGCCGGCATCCTGGAACTCCTCCATGAGGAAGCGGCCTGACGGCATGAGGTCGGCGAGGACGGGGATGTCGCGCACGAGCTCGTCGAAGTCGTCGAGGGTGAGCTCTACGCCGACGCGACGGGCCAGGGCGAGTAGGTGGATGACGGCGTTCGTCGACCCGCCGAGCGCGGCGTTGGCGCGCACGCCGTTCTCGAAGGCCGCGCGGGTGAGGATCTTCGAGGGACGCAGATCCTCGGCGACCATCTCGACGATGCGCCGGCCGGCCAGGTGAGCCGCGGTCGCGCGGCGCGAGTCGTTCGCGCCGAGCGCGGCGGTACCGGGCAGCTGCATTCCCATGTACTCCGACACGCACGCCATCGTCGATGCCGTACCCATCGTCATGCAGTGCCCCTGACTGCGGGCCATGCACCCCTCGGCCTCGCGCACGTCGTCGGCGGTGATCTGTCCGGCGCGGTACGCCTCGGTGAAGCGCCACACACTCGTGCCCGAGCCGATGTCGGTGCCGCGGTACTTGCCGTTGAGCATCGGGCCGCCGGTGATTAGCAGGGTTGGCAGATCTACGGATGCCGCGCCCATCAGGTACGCCGGAGTCGTCTTGTCGCAACCGGCCAGCAGCACGACGCCGTCGAGCGGGTTCATACGCAAGGTCTCTTCGAGGTCCATTGCCATGAGGTTGCGCAGCAGCATCGCCGTCGGACGCACCAAGGGCTCGCCCGCCGACGTCGTCGGGAACTCGAACGGTACGCCACCTGCCTGCCAGACGCCGCGCTTGACGTGCTCGGCGAGTGCGCGGAGGTGGATGTTGCAGCTCGTGAGCTCGGACCACGAGTTCGCGATGCCGATGACCGGGCGGCCCTCGAACGTGTCGTCGGGCAGACCCTCGCTGCGCAGCCAGGACCGATGCATGAAGCCGGTCTTCCCCGGGTCCCCGAACCACACCTGCGAACGGAGCCCTTCTCCCCACGGGCGGTCGCCTGCGGTCGAGAATGGCACGGGGCGCTCGTCGAATCCGGTCGATCCGAGGTTCTCGGCACTCATGAGAACCTCGGCAGGTACTGCGCCTGTGCGGCGAGCAGATCGTCGGTGAGCGCGGCCGCCTTGGCGGCGTCGAAGACGGCGCCGTCGGCGATCATCGCCTCAATCGCGAGGTCTCGGTCGCCCGTCAGTGCAGCGTCGACGGCGAGGTCGACGGAGGTCAGACGGCGGGCGAGGATCGCGGTGAGCGGCTTGCCCAGGTCGGGCACCTCGATGGGGCGGATGCCGCGGGCTGTGGCGACGCCGGGGATCTCCACCGCTGACCAATCGGGCAGACCGGGCACGAGTCCCCTGTTGACCACGTTGCAGCTGAACATCTCGCGCGAGTCGAAGGTGATCGAGCGGATGATGGCGATCAGCTGCTCCTGCTCACCGCCACTGCGCTCGAAGATGGACTGGTCCAGCGGCTCCTGGCCGGTCGCCTGGCGAAGCATCCCCTGATACCGGTTCTCGCCCCACTCCAGGATCTCCGGCAGCGAGAACGCGTCGATCCCGAGCTTCTTGCCGTAGTAGTCGCCCTGCGAGAACCGCTCCGGAAAGAACTCCACGACGTGGCGATCGCCCGCCGCGGCAAACGCGCCGTACCGCTCGAACAACTCCCACGCGAACGGGTTGTGCCACGCCGTCGGCTTCTCGTAGAAGATGTTGCCGATGTCGGCGGGGTCAGGTGCTTCAGCCAGCTCACGCTGCACGCGCTCGCGGATCGCCGGCCAGGCGTCCTTGCCGTCGAGGCGGAAGTCGTAAATGAATGTCAGGTGGTTGATCCCCGCGTACAGCGTCGAAGTGCGCTCGAACGGCGCATCGATCAGCTGCGCAAGCTCGCGCTGGATGTGGTGCATCCCGTGGCAGAGGCCCACGACGTCGAGGCCGGTCTCCTGATGGATCGCCTGCACGTTGGCTGTCATCGGGTTGGAGTAGTTAAAGAAGAACGCATCGGGTGCGAGGTCGGCGATGTCGCGGGCGATCTCGACGAGCACGGGCGTCGTGCGCAGGAGGCGTGAAATGCCGCCCGGCATGATCGAATCGCCGACCGGCTGGTGGATCCCGTGCTTCTGCACGATCTCGTGGTCGAGCTGCCAGGCAGGGCGTCCGCCGACGCCGACGCACGTGACGATGAAGTCGGCGCCCGAAAGCACCGCGCGGCGGTCGGTCGAGCGTAGGACGCGGATCTTGCCGCCCGCGCCGCGCGCCTCCACCATCGCCTCGGCGAGGTCGGCGGCGACGTTCAGCGCCTCTTCGTTGACATCGACCAGGCGGATCTCCCAGCCGCCAAGGTCGTCCGCGCCGATGAGGTCGGCGAGAAGACCGCGGGTGAAGACGGCAGATCCTGCCCCGATGAGGACAAGGACCCGGGTGTCGGTTTCCATGGTGCTCCTTTGCGATGGATTATCGTGCGTGGACAGCGCTCAGCGGACGACCACGCGGTTACGCAGCTCGCCGATGCCCTCGACGCCACAGACGACGAGGTCACCGTCCTTGAGGAACCGGGCGGGATTGCGGAACGCGCCGGCCCCGGCCGGCGTGCCGGTGAGGATGAGATCGCCCGGCTCGAGGGTGACACCGTCGCTGATGAAGGCGAGGAGCGCCGGCACGTCGAAGATCATCTCGGCCGTGTCGTCGCTCTGCAGGGTCTCGCCGTTGACCTCGGTGTACAGCCGGTGACCGCCGGGCTCGCCGAACTCGTCAGCGGTCACGAGCCACGGACCGAGCGGAGTGAACGTGTCGAAGGACTTGCCGCGGGTCCACTGCACGTCGCCGAACTGCACGTCGCGCGCCGAGACGTCGTTGGCGACGGTGTAGGCCGCGACGTCGTCGAGGGTCGCCGGGGTGGCGCCACCGCAGCGGCGGCCGATGAGCAGTGTGAGCTCGGCCTCGTAGTCGACCTGCTCCGTCAAGTGTCCGGGGACGACGATGTCGTCGGTCGGGCCGGTGAGCGAGCTGGTGTACTTCGCGAAGGTGAGGGGGCGCTCGGGCTGGGCGATCCCGGTCTCGCTGGTGTGGTCGGCGTAGTTGAGCCCCACGGCGATCATCTTTCCTGCGGTGCGCACCGGCGAGGTCAGCTCGAGGGTTGCCTCGTCCACGGCCTCCCACGCGGCGGAGTGTCCCGCGCGCACCGAGGCAATCACGGCGATCGCGTCGTCGAGGTGGTCGGTGGGAGCCAGGCGAACGGATGCCTCGTCCTTCACGACCGTGCGCGCCGTGCCGTTCAGGATGGTGCGGGCGATTCTCATGTCTCTCCTTCGATCGAGCTCTGCGCAACATCTTGTCACAACCGCGCAGATATGAGCAAGAATAAGCACATGCTTTCACGATCAGCAATCATCGTCGGTCCTGCGACCGCGACCTCCGGCGCCGTCAGCCTGGCTCAGGGCGTCTACGGCGCGCGCGGAAACCTCGAACTCGTCGCGTGCGACTCAGCGGACGGGCTCTGGGTGTTCTGGTTCAATGCCGACCTCGACACCGACCCCCTCGCGACACCCGACGTTCCACCCGGGAACTGGAGCGCAGGGTTGCGCTTCGCGGCCGGACGTCGCTACGTCGACGCACAGATCCTGCAATCGTCCGTCGGCCCTGACCACCTCGAAGTGCTCGCGCTGACGTCTGACGGCGTGCTTGAGAGCTGGTTCTGGTCGCCCGGACCCGGATTCCAGCGACGGGTGACAGATGCCGCCACCGGCGTCACCCGTTTCGCCGCCGCGCACGACCGCGGCACGCTACTTGTAACGGTCGCCGCTACCGAGGGCGCGAAGAGGCATCTCGTCTCGCCGCCGCGCGGTTATCCGTCCCGCGCGTGGGTGCTCACCGCGGGCGGACCGGCGCTCGACGTAGACGCGACGGCTGAAATCGTCGCAGCCGGAATCGCCGCCGATGAGATCACGCCCGGGACCGCGCGTGCGGCGACATCGACGCGCGCCGGCGGCACGACCGAACTCACGTGGCGCGACCGTGACGGTGCCATCCGCCACCTCGGGGTACCGCGCTGACCCGGCACGACCGCTGAGCGACCACGGTCGTTGAGCGAGGAGCAAAGCCACGAGACGAACGCCCCACCCCCACGACGTTTCGACTCGCTGCGCTCGCTCAAACGAACAAGGGCCTTGCGGACGAGCGAGAGGGTGGAGCGTGAGGGTCAGTTCACGCGGTGGATCATCGTGTTGGCGAACTGGTAGCGGTATCCGGCGTCCTTCACCGCCGCGTCATGACGCGGGCTCTGTCCGTACGAGGAGCCGTGCAGCCACACGAACGCCGGTGCCTCCTGACCGGTGACCGCCTCGAGCGCGCGCTTGGAGTCGACCACTTCGCGCTGGATGTCGGCATCCGACACCGCCGAGTCGAAACCCTCGTGGTGGGCCGTGTGCGGGTAGACGACGTGCCGCTTGGACAGGTCGTGTACCTCGTCCCAGTTCATCGCGATGCGCCCGCCGCGGGTGTCCTCCTCGACGAGCGAGATCCAGTGCGCACGAGCGAACGCTTCCTGGTATTCGGGATCGCAGTCGACGAACGACGTGGCGATCGGGAACCAGCCGGTGATCCCCAGCTCGTCGCACAGCGGCGCCGCCACCGTCGCCGAGTTGCGGTACCCCTCGTAGAAGACGGGGATGAGGCCCGGCTTTTCCTTGTGCCACGTGCCGGTCTCGAACAGCTGGTCGAGGTCCTCGAGTGTGACGGGTGCGTAGTCGCGCGCGAATCCGGCGAGCTCCTTCGCGAGCTCGTCCCGGGCGCCATTGGGCGTCGAGTGGTAGTTCACGACACGGATGAAATGGCCTCGGCGCAGCTGCTCCCGCTGCGCGGCGAAAGAGGGGCGGGTCATGTCAGACTCCTTCGGCGACGGATGCCGCGGCATCCGTGATCGGACGGGCTTCGGGCGCGAAGTGGGTGTAGGCGAGCACCTGCATCGCTGTGATGACGGCGCCCTCGTCGTCGTCACGCGCCCACGGGACGAGCGCCGCGGAGTAGCGGTCGAAGACGTCGGCGAACGCCGTGCCCTCGGCGAGCTGGGCTGCGTCGGAGTTCACGGGGATCTCACGGCGTTCGTCGACGAAGCCAAGCACCATCGGGATGCCTTCGCGTTCGAGACGGCGGTCGTGACAGGCCCGCATGAGCCCGACGATGTCGTCGGCGGCGAGGAGTTCGGCGGCGCTGGGCTCATCGGCGTGCGAGGTCGGACCGCTCACGGTGGCGGACATGATGCTCCTTTCGGGGGCGTCAGGAAACGACGGAGGTCGCAGAGAGGGAAGAGTGCGTCGAGATGACGCGCAGCAAGCGCTCGACGTCGTCGGCGATCGCGTAGCGCGCCGCGGCGAGGGCCTTGCGGGGGTCCGGGCCGGGGCCGAGCCCGGTGACGAGGGCGCGCGTGTACGCCGCCGACACCTGGGTGCCGACGTTCACTTTGCGGATGCCGGCGGCGACGGCCGCGGCTATGTCCTCATCCGGCACGCCCGAGGAACCGTGCAGCACGAGGGGCACCGGCACCTCGGCCGCGATCCGGGCGATCAGGGCGGTGTCGGGGTGGGCGGTGCGCTCGGTCATCGCGTGAGAGGTGCCCACCGCGACAGCGAGCCCGTCGACGCCGGTCGCGTCGACGAAGCCGGCCGCCTCGGCCGGGTCGGTGCGCACCCCCGGCGCGTGTGCACCGTCCTTCCCGCCGATCTCGCCGAGCTCCGCCTCCACCCAGATTCCGAGTTCGTGTCCGCGCGCTGCGACAGCGGCGGTCCGCGCGAGGTTTTCAGCGTACGGCAGAGTGGATGCGTCGAACATCGCCGAACCGAACCCGAGCATCGCGGCTTCTTCTACGAGCGTGGCGTCCTCGCAATGATCCAGGTGGAGTCCGACGGGCGCCGACGAAGCCTCGGCGAGCGCGAGGCATCCCTTCGCGATCGGCGCCAGCGCACCGTGGAAGCGCACCGCGTTGTGGCTGACGGACAGCAGGACGGGGAGTCCTGCGCGCTCGGCGCCGAGGACGATCCCCTCGGCATACTCGAGCGTGATGACATTGAAAGCGGCAATCGCGGGCACGCTCGTGCCCGCGCCCGGCTCCAGAAGACGGGCTGCGGAGGTCAGCATGTCTCGACGTTCACCCCCGCGGTGCGGAAGCGTGCGACGAGGTCCTCGTCGGCGGCGTCATCGGTGATGAGAGTGGTGATGGCGCTCGTCGGCGCGAGCCGCGCCGGTCCGCGCTGTCCGAGCTTGCCGTGGTCGGCGAGCACGATCAGCTCACGCGCCGATGAACTCAGGGAGCGATCGGTCTGCGTCTCGCTGAGGTTCGTACCGGTGAGCCCGGTGTCGGGGTCGATGCCGAAGGCGCCGGTGAAGACCTGGTCGATGCCGAACTCGTCGAGCCCCGCGATTGTCAGATGTCCGAGCAGCGACATCTCTTCGCGGCGCAGGAGCCCACCGAGCACGACGATCCCGAGGTCGGGATACTGCGAGAGGCGGTTGACGACCGGAAGACTGTTGGTGAGGACCGTCAATCCGCGGACGGCTCCGAGGTGCGGAAGCATCGCCTCGGTGGTGGTTCCGCCGGTGATGAGCACCGTCGAGTTGTCGCCGACGTGTCGCGCGGCCGCCGCGCCGATACGGCGCTTCTCCTCCGCGTACGAGACCTCGCGGAGGGGGCGAAGCGGTTCCACGTCGTCGCTCACCTGCGCCGCGCCGCCGTGGACGCGTTCGATGAGACCGCGTTCCTGGAGCTCGTTGAGATCGCGGCGCACCGTTGATGCGCTCACGCCGAGCAGACGCGCCATCTCATTCACCGAACCCGCACCGTATGTGCGGATGTAGTTGAGCAGCTCACGCTGACGCTTGGGTCCGAGCAGTGGTTCAGTAACCGGAGACACGATCCACCTCATTCAGGACGGGACGCCCATCGGCGAGCCGGGTCAGGTTCTCGACCACGAGGTCGAGTGTCTGAGCATGATATTGCGGAGCGAGCCCTGCAACGTGCGGGGTGATCAGCGCGCCGGGCTCAGACCACCACGGCGAGTCTGCCGGGAGCGGCTCCTCGTCGAAGACGTCCAGCGCGACGCCGCCGATCCGTCCGGCGCGCAGGCGCGTACGCAGGGCGTCTTCGTCGACGATGCCGCCGCGTGCGATGTTGACCACCAGCGCGCCCTCGGGGAGGACGTCGAGCTGCTCGGCGCCGATCATGCCGCGGGTGAGTTCGGTGAGCGGTACCACGACGACGAGGATGTCGCTCTGGCGGAGCACATCGTCAATGCGGTCCATCGGGAACAGTTCGGTCGGGTCGTCGGCGGCGGCGCGACGACCGGTGTCGAACTTGGCGTCGGTGGAGGTAGCCGCGACGCTGCGCTTGAGCCCGAGAACCCGCATCCCGAACGTGTTCGCGAGACGTGAGATCTCGCGGCCGATCCGCCCGTACCCCACGATCCCCACCGTGGCCCCTTCGAGCCGCCGCGGTGTGAGGTGCGCGAGCCGGTCGGCGTTGGACGGCCACGACCGCGTGTCGCGCAGCCGCTGTATGAGCGGCATCCGGTGCGAGAGCTCGAGGATCGTCATCATCGCGTACTCGGCCATCGGCACCGGCGCGATGCCGCCGAGGGTGGCGATAGGGATGCGGGTGTCCCAGAGCGAGGTCGTGCGCACGTGGTCGACACCGGAGGTGTCGAGCTGCACGCACCGCAGCGACGGTACGGCGGATGCCTCGGGGAACCACTCGCTGGTGTGGAGCATGTCGAGCTCGGCGAGCACCTCGGACGACGCGTCCTGTCCCGCCGATCGGTGGATCTGCACGTCAGGAAGACGGTCGGCGAGTTCGGTGAACCACTCGTCGGGCAGATCGAGGGTGCACAGGTAACTGAGGGTCATTTGATTCCACTCCGGGCAAAGCCCTGGACGAAGTAGCGCTGGAAGGCGAGGAACAGGATCACCATCGGGAGGACCGAGATGAGAGCCAGCGCCATGATGGCCTCGTAGTCGGGTGCCGCTTGGTTCTTGAGGAAGAGCAGGCCGATCGGCAGGGTGAAGAGGTCGTTGTCCTTCAACGCGATGAGCGGCCAGGCGAAATCGTTCCAACTCCCCATCAGCGTCAGCAGTGTGAGCACCGCGATCAGCGGCTTGCATAGAGGCAGCACGACCTGCAGAAACGTCCGGAGCTGGCCCGCGCCGTCGATCTTCGCCGCTTCGAGGATCTCTTCGGGGATGCTGATGAAGAACTGGCGAGCCAGGAAGATGCCGAACGCGGCAGCCGCACCCGGCAGGATGACTCCCCAGTATGTTCCGTAGATCCCGAGCCCCGACACCAGCTTGAACTGGGCGACCATGATCGCCTGGACCGGGATCATCATCGTCGCGAGGGTGAGGAGGAAGATCGCGTTGCGTCCGCGGAACTTCAGCCGCGCGAATCCGTATCCGGCCAGCAGATTCACGATCACCGTCAGCGTGGTGACGAACAGGCTGATGACGACCGAGTTCTGGAACCACAGGAACACGTTGAACCGCCGGAAGATCCGGTCGAAGTTGTCGAGTGTGATCTCGCTTGGCCACAGTCGGAGTTCGGCCGAGAAGACCTCTCCTCGCGGGGAGAAGGCCATCACCAGCATCCAGTAGAGCGGGAAGACGACGATCACGCACACAACGACCGCGATCAAGGTGCGCCAGACGATGCCCTTGCGGTCGCCCTGCCGGCGGCGCCGGCGGCGCTGGAGTCGCTTCGCCTTGCGTTCGCCGAGCATGTCTGCTTCGGCGATCTCGAGGAGCGTAGTTGTCTGAGCCATCAGGGTTCCCTACTCGACCGTGTCGCGGGTACGGCTCGTCTTCCACTGGATGAACGTGAAGATGAGCGTGATGATGAGGATGACGATGCCGATCGCGGCACCGTAGCCCTGCTCGCGGATCTGGAAGCCGTTGCGGTAGGCATAGGTGACGAGCACCGATGTCGCGTTGCCCGGGCCTCCCCCGGTCATGACGAAGATGATGTCGAACACTTGGAAAGACGCGATGACGTTCATGATGAGCAGGAAGAACGTGCTCGGGCCGACCAGCGGCACGGTGACCGAACGGAACTGCTGCCACCGGCTGGCGCCATCGATGCGGGCCGCCTCGTAGAGCTCGGGCGAGATGCCCTGGAGCCCCGCCAGGTAGATGATCATGTTGAAGCCGACCCGCAGCCACACTGCTGCGATCATGACGGAGATCATCGCGGCGGTGCCGTCGGACTGCCACGAGATCGGCTCGAGGCCGATCGCGACGAGGATCTTGTTGATGAGTCCGTTGCTCTGGTAGAACAGCGCCACTGCGATGAGGCCGGATGCCACGCCCGAGATCACCATCGGCAGCACGATGACCGTGCGCCAGATGCCACGTGCCGGGAGGACGGAGTTCAGGAGAACGGCGAGACCGAGTCCCGCAATCATGTCGATCGGAACGGTCACGATCACGAAGACGAGCGTGTTGCCCATGCTCTGCCAGAAGACCGGGTCGGTCATCATCCGGATGTAGTTGTCAAGCCCTACCCACTCCGGGTCGCCGAAGCCCTGCGTCTCCTGGAACGACAGCTGCAGCGCCCACAGGATGGGGAAGAACATGAACAGCGCGAGCAGGATGAAGTTCGGGCCGATGAAACCCCAGCCGGTGAGCGATTCCCTCAGGCGCGCGGCGCGGCGCGCCGCCCGGGGCCGGACGGGCGCCGGGGCGCTCTCCCGGCCTCGGGCGGACACGGCAGTCATCAGTTGATCGCTTCCTGGATCGCCTGCTCCAGGTTCGCCAGCGTGTCGGCGGTGGACTGGCCTCCGAGGAACGCGGCCTCGAGCTGGTCCTGCAGCGCCGTGTTGATCGCCGCCATTCCGGGCGAAGTGAGCTGCGCGACATCACTCGCCTCGATCGTGGCAGCCTGGTCGACGAACACCGGCATGACATCGGGGCGGATATCGAACTTCACGGCGTCGCCCGCGAGGTCGAGACGCGTCGGCAGCTCATTCGTGGCCGCGCAGAATGCCGACATCGCCTCGGCGGACACCATGAACTTCAGGAACTCGGCAGCCAACTCGGGATTCGCGGCATCCTTCGTCGCGACGAGCGCGTTGCCGCCGAGATCCGTCGCGCCTCGCGCGTCACGGGGCATCGGGATGGCGGTCCACTCGAATTCGTTGAGGAAGTCCTGGTCAGGCACCAGGAACGAACCGACGAATGCCATGGCCGCTGTCTGCTCAGTGAACAGGTTGTCGGCGTAGACCGTTCCCTTGGTCGAGCTGGTGGGCGGAACCCACTCGTTCTCGAAGAAGCTCCTCGTGAAGTCGAGCGCGCGCTCTCCCTCCGCTGAGTTGATCGTCGCCGATGCGCCGTCCTCACCGATGAAGGTGCCGCCGGTCTGGAAGAGCCAGCTCAGCCAGCGCGGTGCTCCGCCGAGCTGCCAGTTGTACACGAACGGATACTTGTCGGCGGGGAGTCCGGCGCGCAGCTGCTCCGCCACATTCGCGAACTCCTCCCACGTCCACGCGTCGTCCTGGGTCGTGGGGAAGGTCGAGGGATCGATGCCGGCGGATTCAACCATCGCGGTGTTGACAAGAAGGGCCGACACATCCGTCTGGTGCGGCACGCCGTACGGGGCTCCGTCGTAGGAGATCCCCTCCCACATCGCCGGAACGAAGTCATCGATCTCTTCGTCGGTGAAGTACGGGCTGAGGTCGAGCAGCTGATCCTGGCTGGAGTAGACGCCCAGGTTTCCGTAATCGACACGGAAGATGTCGGGCGCGTCACCCGATGCGAGCTGCGCGTCGACACTCGAAAACATGCCCTCATAGGGAACGACGTTGAGATCGATGGTGACGCCGTCGTTCTCGGCCTCGAACTGGTCGATGAGAGCGGCAAACTGGATCTCTTCGGCCTCGCTCCCCCATGTGGTGAATGTGAGCGACTGCGAGTCGGTGCCCCCGCCGCCGCCGAAGCCGGCACAGCCGGCGAGAACGAGGGCTCCGGTGCTGAGTACGGCTGCTCCGCCGAACATCCGCTTCTTGGAGAGTTTCACGCTTGCAATCCCTTCGGGTGTGGCGCGCAGCCTCGGTGCCGCGCTGCGCCTCTTGGTTGGATCGAGTATCACCAATGATCATCAAATAGTCAAGAACTTTCAATTCGTGCTCATTTGTGATTGACTCTGCTTACTCACTCACGGCTTCACCGTCGAGGCAGCGACAGGAGGAAACGAATGAACGAGCACGCCACCGCATTGGGCGTCGTGACCGAGCGCGAGCTCACCAGCCAGCCGGACATCTGGGCACAGGCGATCTCACTCCCCGCTGAGGAGATCGGACTTCTTCCCCGCGCCGGCGAAAAGGTGATTCTGATCGGATGCGGAACCTCCTACTACATCGGCGATTCCTACGCCTACCTGCGCAACGATGCCGGCATCGGCCGAACCCGCGCCGCGATCCCGACAGAACTCACCTGGATCGATGACGATGAGCACATCGTCGTGATCTCGCGTTCGGGCACCACCGCCGACGTCATCGACCTCGTCGAGCGCTACCGCGACACCCACCGCATCACCGCAATCCTCGGTGACCTCGACACGCCGCTCGGCACGCTGTGCGACCGTGTCGTCCACCTCGGGTTCGCCGACGAGACCTCGATCGTCCAGACGCGATTCGCCACCACCGTCCTCGCCACGCTCCGCGCCTCGATCGGGCGCGTCCCCGACACTCTCGTCGACGACGCGCGCACTGCGCTCGAACTGCCGCTGCCGACCGACCCGGCGACGGTGAAGCAGGTCGTCTTCCTCGGCCACCGCTTCGGCGTCGGACTCGCCCATGAGGCAGCCCTGAAGCTGCGCGAGTCGGCGGGCGCGTGGACCGAGGCCTACCCGGTATGGGAATACCAGCACGGACCTATCTCGTGCGCCGGACCCGGGTCGCTCGTGTGGTTCCTCGGAGATATGCCCGAGGTCGTCGCCGCTGACGTACGCAGCACCGGCGCAGACGTGTACTCCAACGATCTCGATCCGCAGGCGAATCTCGTGATCGCCCATCGGCTCGCGCTGGCGATGGCCCGCGCGGCCGGCCGCAACCCCGACACACCGCCGTTCCTCAACCGTTCGGTGCTGGCGACCAACTGATGCCCGTCGTCACCGTCACCGCCGCACCCCATCCTGGGGTCGATCGGCTGGTGCTGTCGGTCGCCGAGGCGGTCGCCGAGGCGCTCTCGCTCGGGACGGGCGATGTCATCGCGACGTTCGTGCCGTCGGGCGCGAGTGCGGTGAGCGGGGCGGATGCCGCGGCATCCGTGTCGTTCTGGCCGATCGTGAGCATTCACGGCTCCAATCGCGGTCGCGAGAAGATGGACGCGGCGCGTACCGCCGCAGAGTCCGCGGTGCGGGCATGGACGGACGAGAACCGCATCGACTGCGAAGGTGTGTGGACACAATGGCTGACGCCGCTGCCGGAATGAACCCACGAGGACTCGCCGTCGTGGGCGAGCTGTGCGTCGACCTCGTCGTCGGTCTTTCCGACCAGCCCATCCGATTCGGGCAGCACGAGCAGATCGTGCCCTTCACGACACTCACGATGGGGAGCTCGTCTGCCATCACCGCGTGCGGGGCGGCCGCGCTGAACGTGCCCACCACGATGGTCGGGGTAAGGGGCGACGATGAGTTCGGTTCTTACATCGACCGCGAACTGCGCGCGCGCGGGGTCGATGTGTCAAGTGTGCGCATCGACCCGTCCACACCCACGGGCTCATCGACACACCTGACCCGCCCCGACGGCGACAGGGCGATCCTCACCGCGATGGGGTCGATCGGCCGCACTCGAGCGTCAGACGTGACCGACTCGGTCATCCACGGCGCCGCCCACCTTCATTGCGGCAGCTACTTCCTGCAGGAATCTCTGTGGCCGGACGCGGCGGCCCTGTACGAGCGCGCGCGCAAGGCGGGACTCTCGACTTCCCTCGACGGCAACTTCGACCCGACAGAGCGCTGGGACAACGGAATCCTCGATGTGCTGGCGCACTGCGACGTGTTCTTCGGAAACGAGCAGGAGCTTCGAGGCATCACCGGCGCCGACGATATCGACGACGCCGTCGAGTCGGTTCTGGACCGCATGCCTAAGGGCGCGATCGTCGTCTGTAAGCTCGGCGCTGACGGCGCGTCCGCAATGTGGCGCGAGCGCGGCGCCTCACGACGGATAAGCGCGGCAACCCCCGACGCGCCGGGCGAGCTCGTCGACACCGTGGGTGCGGGTGATTCGCTGGCTGCGGGGTTCATAGCTGCCCGCCTCACCGGTGGCACGGTGGAGAACTGCCTCGCCCTCGGTGTCGCGTGCGGCACCGCCTCGACACGCGGGCCCGGCGGCGTCGGCGCCCAGCCGTCCCGCACTGCTGCGGATGCGGTGGCCGCATCTGTGCGCCTGTCGACCGACGCCTGACCACACCTCCGGCCGGCGAAGATCCAATGCGGCGCAAGCTGTGCGCTACACCTGCCGTTGTAACGCGATGACTCATACGACGAGCAGCAGAAAGACCCGGTCCGCAGCTTCGGGATCCACAACTCCAGGTCCCGGCCATGGTCGACACGGCCTTAGAGCGGCTGCCGTTGAGAATCGCGAGCCGGCCAATGGTCCGTTCGTCCGGGGCGGCGCCGATGGGCAGGGCCGATGGGCGGGGCCGCTTCCGCATTGATCAACTCCACCGTTGGGCTGAGTCACCCCGGGGTGTCGGGCACCCGACTGAATGGGCCGCTGTCGGCGCCGCCGACGATGGGCGAGATTCCCACCGTAGGTTCGACCGTCCGCCGCCACGGGTTCCGCATGTTTCCGGGCTTCGCGACCCTCGGATCGTGCCTCGGCGCCGCCAGATCGGCGCCCGCCGTGAACAATCCGTGAACGCGTTTGTTCACGTTTCTGTTCACGTTTGGCCCGTCAAGGCAAAGAAGAAGCCCCGAGATCGTTGATTTTTCAACGATCTCGGGGCTTCGAAAACTGGCGGTGACGGTGGGATTTGAACCCATCACAGATCACATTTCCTCGCTGTTCCGGTCCCGTTCTTCGTTGATCTTCCGCGGGAGTCGACCTTTCGTCGATGTGCCCGGTTGACGGAGATTCGCGACGATCTTGCTCACGGTTTACTCAGCGAGCAGCCTGTCGACAAGGTCGCTGAGCTCGGGCACGCGGCTGGTCGCGGCCGCCCACACCACGTTGTCATCGACGACCGCGTACCCGTGAGCGAGAACGTTGCACAGCCCGACGATGCGCTGGATCTCAGGGATAGAAGCGGCGGTCGCAGCGTCCACCCGTCGAAGGTTGTTGAGCGCCTCGCCGACGATCTCGAGTTGACGCGGCAGTTGCGCAGGCACGACTGCGTTCGCGGTGCCGGTTGCGGAGAGTCATGGGCATTCGCGGGCATACAGGTGACGCAAACGAGACGCACGCGCCTACGGGCATTGAACCGTAGCGGAGCAGGCGCCCGCGGACGTCACCTCCATCGTTCAAGCGTCGTTTTTCGAACCACTGTTGGCCATACCGGGGTCAGGGCCGAGTGCGTCCCGTCGACCCACGGACGATGAGGGTAGTCTCAAGCAATGGCAGGTCAGCGTCCGGCGGCTCGGCCGTCGCCTCGACCCGACGAAGAATGCTGGCCACCGCACGTGCGCCTGCTGCCGGCAATTGACTGCGGACCGTGGTGAGCGCGGGCACGATCAGTTCGCTGCCGAGGATGTCGTCGAAGCCGATGACGCTCAGGTCATCAGGGATGCGGATTCCGCGGTCGGCCGCGGCCTGCATGATGCCGATGGCGATCAGGTCGTTGAACGCGACCACCGCGGTCGGACGAGCTGCGAGCACACGCCGGACAACGTCGCGCCCGCCGGGGATCGTCGGCGGGGTGGGTCCGATCTCGACGGCGGCGATCTGTCGCTCTTCGGCGGCCTGCAGAATCGTCTCCCAGCGTCGACCGCTGATCCACGACGTGTCGGGACCGGCGACGTACACGATCGATCCATGCCCGAGTTCGGCCAGATGATCGATGACCTGCGACACACCCTGCTCGACATCGGGGAGCACGCTGGGAACCCCGTCGACGAAGCGGTTTATCAGCACGACCGGCTTGCGCGCGGCGATCTCAGAAATCCGTTCATCGGCGAGACGCGTGGTCGCGAGCACGATTCCGTCGACGCTCGGGATCAGGCGAGCGACCGCCTCCGCCTCGGTGGGACCGGACTCCTGCGATTCGGCGATGACGAGGGTGTAACCGGCGGCGCTGGCTGCCTGCTCCGCGCCGCGCACGATGCCGAACACCACGGGGTTGGTGATGTCCGCGACCACCAGCGCGATCGTGTGGCTCCGTCCGGAGTGCAGACCTCGGGCCATCGGATTGACACGGAAGTCGAGCCTCGTGGCCGCCGCGCGGATCTTTGCCTCGGTCTTCTGACTGATCCGACCGGGAGTGGATAGTGCCCGCGACACCGTCGAAGGGCTGACTCCTGCCAGTTCCGCGATGTCGTAGATCGTCGCCGTTCCTCCGCGGCGCCCGATCCGCTCCGCGACCGCGGTCGGGATCGCGTCGCTCTCTGGGTCCCACGGCTTCGTCTGGTCAACCATGTGCCCTCACCCACTCCTCGGCACGGGTGGCGATCGAACTCGGATCACCGGCGACATCGACCACGGTTCCGCGCTCGTCGTCCTCCAGCGGCTCGAGCGCGGCGAGCTGGGAGTCCAGCAGAGCCGGGGGCATGAAATGGGCCACGCGCGCCGCGGCACGCGCCGCGAGCAACTCGCGCGAGCCGGTGAGATGCACGAACACCACCTGCGGGCAGGCATCCCGAAGCCGGTCGCGATACGCACGCTTGAGCGCCGAACACGCCAGCGCCACTCCCCCCTCGGCCCCGCTCTGTGCGAGTCGTGCGCCCACGGCGTCTAGCCACGGTAAGCGGTCATGGTCGTCCAATGCGATCCCCGCGGACATCTTGGCAACGTTCGCCGCCGGATGCAGGTCGTCCGCGTCGGTGCAGTCGACACCGAGCCGGTCCGCCAGCAGTCCCGCTACCGTGGACTTGCCCACCGCCGACACACCCATCACCACGACGACGGGCGCGGCGGGCGTTGGTGTGGTCATCTCACCAATCATGCACCGTGCCGTCGGCGAGGCGGTTGTACGGCAGGTAGGCCTGCTCGTACGGATACTTCCCCGCCTCATCGAGGTTCAGCTCCACGCCCAGCCCCGGCCCGTCGCCCGGGTGCAGCAGACCACCGGACCAGGTGAACGACTGCTCGAACACCTGATCGGTCTTCGCGCCGTGCTTCATGTACTCCTGGATGCCGAAGTTGTGGATGCTGAGGCCCAGGTGCATCGCCGCGGCCATCCCGACCGGCGAGATGTCGGTGGGGCCGTGCATGCCGGACTTGATCTGGTACATCGCGGCGTATTCGAGGGTCTTCTTCAGCGGGCTGATGCCGCCCATGTGGGTGGCGGCGCCGCGGACGTAGTCAATGAGCTGGTCGCGGATGATGTCCTTGAAGTCCCACACCGTGTTGAAGATCTCGCCGATCGCCAGCGGCGTCGTGGTGTGCTGACGCACCAGCCGCAGCGCCTCGGCGTTCTCGGCCGGCGTGCAGTCCTCGAGCCAGAACAGGTCATACGGCTCCAGGGACTTGCCGAGCTTCGCCGCCTGGATGGGGGTCATCCGGTGGTGGCCGTCGTGGAGGAGCGGGATGTCGGGACCGAACTCGTTGCGGACCGCCTCGAACACACCCGGCAGGTGGTTCAGGTAGGCGCGGGTGTCCCAGTCCTCCTGCACCGGCTTCGCGCCGCGGCGGGCCGGCTCATGGTCGTAACGGGCCTCTCCCCCGCCGGTGTCGGAGGACTGCGACGCGATGCCGTAGATCGCTTTCAGGCCGGGCACGCCGGTCTGGATGCGGATCGCGCGGTAGCCCTGCTCGAGGTGCGAACGCACGCTGTCGAACAGCTCGGGCAGCTCCTTGCCCGACGCGTGCCCGTAGGCGAGCAGCCCGGAGCGGGACGCGCCGCCCAGCAGCTGGTACACCGGCATCCCGGCGGCCTTGCCCTTGATGTCCCACAGCGCCATGTCGACCGCCGCGATCGCAGCCATCGTCACCGGCCCGCGCCGCCAGTACGCCGACCGGTACAGGAACTGCCACGTGTCCTCGATCCTCGACGCGTCGCTGCCGATCAGCAGCGGCACGACGTGCTCGGTGAGGTACGCGACGACGGCGAGCTCCCGGCCGTTCAGGGTCGCGTCACCGAGGCCCGTGAGCCCGTCGGCGGTCGTGAGCTTGAGGGTCACGAAGTTACGGTCGGGGCTGGTGACGATCACCTCGGCCTTGTCGATGATCATGAGATTCTCCTTTGAGCGAAACGGATGAAGGCGTGCGGTTCACCGCGCGGACGTCGGCGCCGGCAGTGCCGTCGGAGACGTCCGGTGCGCGCGCACGGAGCTGAGGAAGCCGGAATCGTCGGCGAGGGTCGGCGAGACCATCCGTACGAGCGCCGCGACAGGATCCGGCGCGGCGAGCGCGGCGGCGACCTCGGCCGCTCGGGCGTCGGGCGCTCCCGGCCGCGAGCGGAGCCAGTCAATCCACACCGCGATCGCGTGCGCGGTGGCAGCAGCGGACCGCCCCGCGCCGACCGATCGTTCCGCGACGGCGGCGAACCGGAACTCGACTTTGGTCGACGACTCCGGCGCGATCTGCGCGAGACGGTGGACGATGCGAGGGTTGGAGAACCGGTCGATGAGCTGCTCTCGGTATCGGGTGTGCTCGGTCCCCGCGGGGAGGCACTGCACCGCTTCCGCCCAGAACGCGTCGACGAGCGCACGGCACTCCGGGTCCGCGGTCGCGTCGGCGACCGTCTCATGGCCGCGAAGCTGGCCGGCGAAGGTCAGGATGCTGTGCGCGCCGTTGAGCAGCCAGAGCTTCCGGTTCTCCCACGGTTCGATGTCGTCGACGAATCGCGCACCCGCGGTCTCCCACGCCGGCCGGCCGGCCGGGAAGTCGCCGGCGAGCACCCAGTCCGCGAACGGCTCGGTGACCACCGGCAATTCGTCGATCCACCCTGCCTCGATCACCGCGTCCGGCACACCCTGGACGTGCGGGGTGATCCGGTCCACCGATGTACTCACGAACGAGACGTGCTCACCGATCCATTCCGCAAGGGAGGCATCGGCACGCCGGGCGAAATCCACAACGCCCCCCGAGACGAAGCGGCCGTTGTCGGGGATGTTGTCGCACGAGACAACCGCGATCGGCCCGGCACCCGCGCGGCGGCGCGCGTCCAGCGCCGTCACCAGCCTGCCGAGCACGGTCCGCGCGCCCACGCGGCCGGAGATGAAGTCCTCGAGGTCTGCGGTGAGATCGGCATCGTCCAGATCGGGGCACCCGGCAGGCGTGAGGCGGTAGCCGCTTTCGGTCACCGTGAGCGTGATCACGGCGACCGCGGGATCGGAGGCGAGCTCGCGCAGGCGGGCGATGTCCGTGCCCGCCACCGCCTCGGCGACGCTGCCCACGATCTCGACGCGGTCCTCGCCCGGGCCCCGCTCCACAACCGTGAACAGGCCCTGCTGGCGCGACAGCACCTCGACGGCCGCCGTGCTGCGTCCGGTGAACGCGGCGATGCCCCAGTCCTGGGCGTCGACGGCATGCGCGGTGTACCACGCCTGGTGCGCACGGAAGAAGTGGCCCAGGCCCAGGTGGATGATCCGCACCGGCGGCGGGGCGGCTTCTGCACCGGTGCGGAGGGCGACAGTCTCGCGGGAGAGCGGCACGGCGGTCACAGCTTGAACACCTCACGCGGAATCGCGTCGACGAGGTCACGGGCGATGCGCCGCGCCGTGGGCAGGGTCACCCGACCCTCCGTGACCAGACGCGAGAGGAACGCGGCATCCACCCGTCGGGCGGTGTCGTGCCGGGCGGGAATCGACAGGAACGCGCGGGTATCGTCGATGAAACCGCTCGAGCGGTAGAACCCGGCCGTCTCTGTCACCGCCGACCGCCACCGAAGGATCGCGTCCGGCGCGTCGAGGAACCACCACGGCGCCCCGATGAAGACGCTCGGGTAGAACCCCGCCAGGGGCGCCACTTCGCGCGAGTACACGGCCTCGTCCACGGCGAACAGCACCATGTGGAACCCGGGCGCCGTGCCGAACGCCTCCAGCAGCGGCCGCAGGTTCTCGGTGTACTCGGTGCGCACCGGGATGTCATGGCCCGTGTCGGCTCCGAACCGGGCGAACGTCGGCCGATGGTGATTGCGCCGCACCCCCGGATGGATCGTCATCACCAGACCGTCCGCAGCGCTCATCCGTGCCATCTGGAACAGCATGTGGCCCCGGAACAGCCGTGCCTCCGCATCGTCGAGCGAACCCCCGAGCGCCGCCGCGAACAGCTCCTGCGCCCGCGCCGGATCGAGATCGGTGGTGAACGGCTCGTAGACCCCGTGGTCCGCGGACACCGCACCGTGCTGCAGGAAGTACGCACGGCGAGCCTCCAGCGCCGTGAGGTACCCGGCGAAGGTCGTCTCCTGCGCTGTCGCGGCGAGCAGCCGTTCCACGCGCTCGGCGAAACCGGGCGTCTCGGGGTCGAGGTACGCGTCCGGGCGGAAGGTGGGCAGCACCCGCCCGCGGAAGGAGGGGTCCGAGGCGAGCAGGTCGTGCCGCGCGAGGTCGTCGAGCGGGTCGTCCGTCGTGGCGAGCACCTCGATCCCGAACCGGTCGAACAGTGCGCGCGGGCGGAAGGCGGCCTCTGCCAGCCCCGAGGCCACCCGGTCGTAGGTTCGGTCTGCGGTCTCCGGACTCAGTTCATCCTCGACGCCGAAGAGGCTCTCGAGCTCCTGAGCGATCCAGTACCCGCTCGCGGTGCCCACGAATCGATGCCAGTTCGCCGCGAGGGTCCGCCAGACCTCGCGCGGCTCGGCCGGCTGGTCCGGCGCCAGACCGAGCGCGTCGAGGGGGGCTCCCCCGGCGTGCAGGAGGCGCGTCACATAGTGGTCGCGGGTGATGAACAGTTCAGTGGGATCGCTGAACGGCGTGTCCTCCGCCAGGATCGCCGGGTCCACGTGTCCGTGGGGCGAGAGGATGGGCGCCTCGCGGACGTGCTCGTAGAGTTCCTCGGCGATCTCGCGCGCATGCGGATCCGCGGGAAAGAGGGCGTGACGCCCCTGCGCTCTCGTCGATGTCATGACGTCTCGGAGCCGGTCGCTTCGGCGGCGGTCCAGCGGGCTCGCAGGGCGTGGGCGCTGGCCTTCGGTCGGCGGTCGCGGGTGAAGACGCCCTTCTTGTTGCCGTCGACTCGGATGATGCCCGCCGAGGTCTGGAAGTCAGCGAAGTTCCAGATCTGCTCACCCACCACGGCGTCGATCTTGTCGAACACGGCGTGGTACGCGTCGAGGAAGTCGCGCTGGTACTCCTCGCTCCACGGCTGAACGAGGACCGAGTGGAGCCCCGCGACCGTGTCGGTGCCGTACTCCGTCATGAGGATCGGCTTGTCGTATGTCCGCGCCCATCCACGCAGCTCTTCCTCGAGGCGGGCCGCCGCGGTGACGAGATCACCCGTGTTCTGATACCAGCCGTAGTAGCGGTTCAGGCAGATCACATCGAAGAGATCGACGACGCGATCGTTGTCGAAGCTGGCTCGGAACTCGTTCGCGTACGTGAGCGGGCGCGACGGATCGAGTTCCCTCGCCAAATCGACCAGCGGCTGGAAGTACGGACGCGAGCCGTCTTCCGTCGCGTCGGGCTCGTTGAGCAGACACCACATCACCACCGAAGGGTGATTCTTGTCCCTCGCGATCAGCTCGCGGATGGACTGCGCATGGGCGTCGCGCGTGCGGTCGTTGAACATCTCGGGCGTGAACGAGAGCTGACCGCCACCGCCATGCACTCCGCCGCCGAGGCCGAGATTGAGTCCGACAGCCGGTGTTTCGTCGATGACGACGATTCCGTGCCGATCCGCGTAATCCAGCACGGCCTCGTCGTATGGGTAGTGGGCGGTGCGGAACGAGTTGGCGCCCATCCACTTCATGAGCGCGAAGTCATGCACCATCAGAGCGTCGTCGTGGCCCTTGCCGCGAACGGCGGAGTCTTCGTGTTTGCCGAACCCGCGGAAGTAGAACGGCTCACCGTTGATGAGGAACCGCTGACCTTCGACCCGGACCGACCGGATGCCGACAGGCAGGTCGTAGCGGTCGACGACCGTGTCACCGTCGAAGAGCTCGACCCGCAGCGTGTGGAGGTAGCCGTCTCCCGGCTGCCACAGGCGTGCGTTCGCCACCTCGAGTCGGGCGGCCGTCTCGTCGGCCGTGGCGACCACGTCCCCGGCGGCATCGGTGAGCGTGAGGCGCGGGACGATGTCGGCGGGTTCGCCGCCCTGCGCGTCGACGACGACATCGACGATCCCCGTCAATGCATCGACGTCGGTCACGACGGTGATGTCGCGGACGAACACGGTCGGCGTCGTGTAGAGGCGAACCGAGCGCGCGAGACCGGCATAGTTGTAGAAGTCGTGCCGGTACATCTGGCGACGCACACCGTCGGGCCCGGTCGTGACGGCACCCGGCGGAATCGTCTCGTTGGTGAGTTCGTTGTTGACCCCGATCGTGATCCGCACCTCTTCACCCGCGGTCACCCGATCGGTGATGTCGGCTTCGAACGGCAGGTAGCCGCCGACATGGCGTACGACCTCGGTGTCGTCGACGTACACGACGCCCTCGTGCGTGGCGGCCTCCACACGGAGGACGATGCGCGCGCCGTCCCAGCCCCGCGGGACGAAGACGGTGCGCTGATACCACACCCAGCCGACGTGATCGTGCACGCGCTGGTCGGCGAGCACGTCGTTGTAGCTGGCGGGCACCGGCATTTCGACCGAGGTCGGCAGAGACGACATCCAGGGTTCGGCGGGCGCGTCGTCGCTGAGCGCGAAGGCCCAGAGCCCGTCGAGGTCGATGAGGTCGCGGGTCGTGCCCGCGCGAGGCTTCAACATTTGGGTTCCTGATCTCCTCGTAGTCGTGGTCGTCGTGTCAAGGGCGCGCGGACTGACCGCCGGCCAGTTGGGCCCGGGCGTGGCGACGCTGCGCCTGCTCGTCGGGATCCGGCACCGGCGAGGCGAGCCGCAGTCGTTCGGTGTAGGGGTGGCTGGGCGAATCGGCCACCTGCAGCGCAGGCCCCTGTTCGACGATCTCACCGCGATACATCACCGCGATCCGGTGGCTGACGTGCCGAACGACATCGAGATCGTGAGAGATGAAGAGATACGCCACCCCCGTATCCCGCTGGATCTGCAGCAGCAGATCGATCACCCGCGCCTGCGTCGTGAGGTCCAGGGCGCTGACCGGCTCGTCGCAGACGATCAGCTTCGGCCCCAGGGCGAGCGCCCGAGCGATCGCGATACGCTGCCGCTGACCGCCGGAGAAATTGCGCGGATACCGGCTCGCCGCGTCGGCCGGAAGCCCGACCCGCTCGAGCAGGGTCGCGATATGCGTCCTCGCCTCCCCCGGCGCCATGCCTGTGGCGACCAGAGGCTCCGCGAGGATGTCCCCGACTTCGAGCGCCGGGTTGAGCGACCCGTAGGGGTCCTGGAACACGACCTGCAGATCGTTGCTGAGTCGGCGTCGCTCGGCACGGTCGGCATGGGTAATGTCCCGACCGTCGAAGGTGATGCGACCCTCGGTGACCGGAGCAAGTCCCAGCACCGCGCGACCGAGCGTCGTCTTGCCAGAGCCGGACTCGCCGACGAGCCCCACTGTCTGCCCCTCGTCCACCGCGACGGAGACGTCGGACAGCGCGCGGAACGGCTTGCGTCGGAACCCGGATCCGCGGTATTCGACACTCAGGTGAGCCACGTCGAGAAGCATGATCAGTCCTCCTTCGTCAGCATGGTCATCGGTTCGCGCCCCCGGATCATCGATCCGATCAGCGCCTGTGTGTACGGCTCTTTCGGCGCGTTCAGGATGCTGCGCACGTCACCGGACTCCACGACCTGCCCGTGCCGCATGACGACCACCCGATCTGCGAGGTCGGCGACGACGCCGAAGTTGTGCGTCACGAGGAGGATTCCCACGCCCAGCTCCTCCTTCATGTCACGCAACAGGTCGAGGACCTCGGCCTGCACGGTCACATCCAGTGCCGTGGTGGGCTCGTCGGCGATGATGAGATCGGGTTCGCAGCTGACGGCGCCGGCGATGAGGACGCGCTGCGCCATGCCCCCGAGATCTCGTGGGGATGGGACGCATAGGTCTTCTCAGGGTCGACGATGCCGACTCGAGCGAGAAGCTCGAGCGCGCGGCGCTTCGCCTCGGAGCGTGAGATCCCGAGCACCTTCACCATGGGCCGCGACAACTGCGATCCGATCGTGAAGTTGGGATCGAGGTTGGACATGGGCTCCTGCGGGATGTAAGAGATGCGGCGGCCACGCAGCTGCGCCAGATGCTTCCGATCGATGTGACCCGCTGTGACCGTCGTCGTGCCGTCCACGACGATCGCACCACCGACGATCTCGGCCTCCGGAGCGAGCAGGCCGAGAATCGCGAACGCGGTCTGGGTCTTGCCCGAGCCCGACTCGCCGACCAGCCCGACGACTTCCCCTGGTCGCACCGAGAGTGAGACACCGTCTACGACGCGCTTGAGCGAGCCGTCCTTCTGCTCGAAGGCGATCGCGAGCTGCGACACACAGAGCATGGCGTCGGCGGCCACGTCCTCTGTGGCCTCGCTCGGGTCCTCACTGTGCTCTTCCCGGGCTGTGGCAGCGGGTCGGTTCGCCGCACCAGCGGAGGTCGCCTGGGTGCGCCGGCGCCGACGACCCTCGGTTCCGGAGGCGGTGTCCTCCAGCGCGTCACGTAGGGCATTGGCGAACAGGACCGCAGCACCGACCGTCGCACCGATGGCCAGCGCGGGCCACAGGATGAGCAGGGGCGCGCGGTACAGGGCGTCGAAGCCCTGGCCCAGCATCGAGCCCCAGGTGATGCTGAGCGCATCTCCCAGGCCGAGGAACTGGAGTCCCGACTGCACGGCGATCGCAAGACCGAGGATCATCGCGGTCTGGATGATGATGGGCGCGCGGACGACGTAGACAATGTGCCGCGCGATGATGCGACGATCGCTCAGTCCTGATACCCGGGCGGCGTCGACATAGAGCTCGTTGCGCACGTTGCGCACGGCGGCGCGCACGAGCCGGAAGTAGGCGGGAGAGATGAGGATGCCGAGCATCCCCATCGCGATCCACACCGAAGGTCCGAGCGCCGCGCGCACCGCCAGCAGCACGATCATGCCGGGCAGGCTCATCAGAAGCTCACTCGCCCATCCGGACGCGCGATCGAAGACACCGCCGTAGTAGCCGGCCAGCAGCCCTGCAGGCACGCCGATCGCGAGCGAGACGGCCACGCACAAAAGGGCGGCCGCGATCGTGAGCTGGGCGCCTGTGAGCAGTCGACTCCAGACATCGCGTCCGGCAGGATCCGTCCCGAGGATGTGGGCGCCGCTGGGAGGGCCCAGGATGTTGCGAGCGTCCGAGAAGTTGGGGTCGATCGGTGCCAGCAGCGGACCGAACACCGCGAGGAAGGCGACCACGAGAAGGACCGACATCGAGATCGCGCCCATGGGGTTGCGTAGCAGTCGGCGAAGGAGCGGGTCGCGTCGTGGAACCGGCGCGAGGACATTGGATGTGGCGAAGTCGGCCGCGGTCATGAGACACGCACCTTCGGGTTGAGCCAGCCGTTGGCGAGATCGACGAGCAGGTTGACGATGACGACGAGGATGACCGTGACGATCACGATGCCCATCACGACCGGGATGTCGGACTGCGATGTCGCCGTGACAGCGAGAGAGCCGAGCCCGGGCAACGCGAAGATCGACTCCACGATCACGGATGCGCTGAGCAGACCCACGAATTGAAGCCCGAGGACGGTGAGCCCCGCGGGTGCGGCCCCGCGCAGCACGTGCAGGAAGAGGATCTCGCGCTCTCCGATGCCTCGGCTGCGAAGCGTCCGGACGTAGTCACGACCGAGCTCGCTGATCACCGCGCTTCGGATCTGCTGGGCGGAGTTGGTGGTCGATGCCACCACGATCGCCGCCACGGGGAGGATGAGTGAGAAGACCCATGCGTCGAGACCGACGCCCGGGCGGATCGTGGAGATCGCGGGGAGCAGCTGCAACTGGACCGCGAACAGCGTGATGAGGAACACCGCGAGCACGAAGCCGGGGATCGCGTCGCCCACGATCGCGCCCACCTGGACGAGGCGATCCGCCCATCCGCGACGCGTCGCGGCGAGCACGCCCAGGGCGGTGGCGACGATGGCGGTGATCATCACCGCTGTCAGGATCAGTGCGAGGGTGACCGGCAGGCGGCTGGCGATCGAGGATGCGACCGTTCCGGGTGAGAACCAGGAGGTTCCCAGGTCGCCCGCGAGGGCGGCACCCACCCAGGCGAAGTATCGCGCGAACAGCGGCTGGTCGAGACCGAGCCGCTGCTCGACGGCGGCGATCTGCTCCGGCGTCGCGTTGTCGCCGATCATGTTGAGCGCGATGTTGCTGCTCGACAGATACAGCAGGGTGAAGGTCAGAAAGCTGACGACCACGAGCAGGACGAGGCCCGCGGCGATCTTGCGCAGAATGAAAAAGAGCATGATTCTCCGGGTGACAGGAGCGGCACGGTGCCGCCCCTGTCACCATCGGGGTTGTGTCAATCCGTTGCCGGAGTGAAGTTGTACAGCGCGGGAATCGGGGACCCCGCCTGCTCGACGACCTCGACGGTCTCGGGGTTGAAGGCGTAGTTCTGGACCGGACGGAACAGCGGCACGAACCACGCGTTCTCCACCACGTACTCGTTCACCGCCTGCGCCCGCTCCTGGTACTCGTCCCCGCCGTTCTGCACGGCACTGAGCAACTCGTCGAGTTCGGCCGTCTGAGTCTGGAACGGGTTCCACACGCCGGCGTTCGTCGAGATGTAGTTGCGGATCGAAGTGCCCCACGGGTCGCCGAGGTTGTATCGGAACAGCGCCATCGGATACTGCTGCGCGGCGATGTCACCGCGGTAGTTCTCGAAGGGGACGCTCTCCTGGTTGACCGTGATTCCGATGTCGCCGAGATACTGCGCCATCAGCGCCCAGGGCTGACCCAGCGGACCCGGGACGGGCACGCTCATCTCGAACCCGTCCGGGTACCCGGCATCGGCGAGCAGCTCCTGCGCGCGCTCGGGATCGTACGGATACGCCTCGTCGAGGGAGCCGACGTAGGCTCCGGTCTCTGCGCCGAAGATCTGGGTCGTCACCTCTGCCACCCCGCCGGCAGCGCCCTCGTTCATGGCGTCGCGGTCGATCGCGTGGTTGATCGCCTGGCGCACGAGCGGGTCGGCGAGCGCCGGCACGAGCTGACCGTCACGGTCGAAGATGATGAGACCTTCCCAGTCGGCGGAGTTCTTGATGACGGTATTGCCCGCACCCTCCACCTGCGGCACGGCATCGAACTCCACGTACGCCGAGTCCACCTGGCCGGAGATCAGCGCGTTGACGAGTGCCGTGTCCTCGAGATAGATGAACTCGACGTCGGAGAACACCTGGAGGTCGGGCGCCCAGTAGTCTTCACGCGCGGTGAGGACGTACTGCGAGCCGACGACCGAAGCCCCCGTGTCCAGGACGTACGCTCCGGTGCCGACAGGCTCGGTCGCCAGGTTGCCCGCCTCGATCGCGGCGGGACTCGCCATGAGCCCGGCTGCGCCGGAGAAGTACGTCAGCAGGGCCGGGTCGGGCTCGGACAGTCGCACCGTGACCGTGTCCTCGTCGACGACCTCGACCGAGTCGAGAACAGCGAGCTGAGAGGTCTGCGGCCCCTGGCCGGCTGCGAAGTACTCGAGGTTGGCCTGAACGGCCTCGGCGTCGAACGCTTCGCCGTCCGAGAACGTGACACCGGATTCGAGCTCGAGTGTGAGCTCGGTCAGCGACTCGTCGTACTCCCACGATGTGGCGAGCATCGGCACGAGCTCACCATCCGGCGTCTGACGGATCAGGGTGTCGTACGGTGCCTGATACGTCTGCAGCAGCTGTCCGCTGCTGGCGGCCGTGGTGTCCCACGACTGGATGTCGTCGGCCACACCGATCCGCAGCGTACCGCCGGTGGGCGAGTCCGTCGATTCCTCCTGTGTCTCATCTCCTCCGCCTGTGCAGGCGGCGAGCGTGAGCGCAAGGGCCCCGACTCCCGCGACGAGTGCTGTGATCCTCTTAGGCTTCATTGCTGTTTCTCCTCCGTTGGAGCTTGCGCGGTGCTGGCTGCTTGGCAACCGATTGACTTCAGACTAGAAGCCACTCACGGACACAGTCCAATTGGTGTATTGCATATGAGGTATCAGCACCGCTGATACTGAAGCCGAGTGGGCCTTATCCGGAGGGCTCATCCTCAGGCTCTCTTGGGCCCTCTGGGGACACCTGGAACGAAGAATCGGCCCCTACCGCGTTCGCGGCGCCCATCCGGGCGTGCGCGATCTGAGACTACGCGGACGCCGTTTCGACCATCATCTCCACGGCTTCGGTGATGCCGCATCGATCTCGCAAGGCATCGAGAATCTCCTCCGCGGTGAGCACCGCACCGTAGCGGTGGGAACGATTCGCGATCTCCTGCACCGCGGCGAGCACGGGCCTCGGGTCGAGCACGAGTTGTTCTCCGCGCACTCCTTGCCAGTGACCGAACTCCGCGTGCGGCTGATCTTGCCGTCACCCCTCAGACCGGCGTACGCCGACTCCGTCGTGGACCGCAGTGATCCGCGATCAACCGCAAGACGCTCGGGCCTGCTCCTCTCGGAGGAGCAGACCCGAGCGTCACGGTCGAGATTCAGCCGCGGCGGGCTGGCTTGTGGAATTTCCAGCCCTCGGCCCGAAGCTCGGGAAGCACCTGAGCGAGGGCCTCCACCGTGCCGGTGCGGTCTGTGGTGGCAGCAGCCGCTGCTGCGCCGTCGTGCAGCAGGGCGATCCCACCGGGGTTCGCCCGCAGCTGCGTCTCCAGGCGCTCTGCGAGCACGTCGACGTCCTGCGTCTCCCAGTCGAAGATCACGAAAGTGGCGCCGAGGGGCTGCATCCCCAGGTCCGCCGCCACCTGGGCGCTCAGCCCCCAGCGGCCGTAGGGCACCCGGTAGTACGGCACGGGTACACCTCCGACGGCTTCCTGAATCGCAGCCGAGGTTGCCTCCATGTCGGCACGCAGATCCGCTTCGGACCAGCCGCCGATTCCGGGCGTGTGGTACATGCTGTGGTTGCAGAGGGTGTGACCTGCGGCAACAAGCTGCCGAACCACGTCGGGGTGCTGCTCGACGTACTCTCCGATGAGACAGAAGACCGCCTTGGCGTCGTTCTCCTCCAGGACCTCCAGCAGCCGGGGTGCCGTCTCCGGGTTCGGACCGTCGTCGAAGGTGAGGGCGGCGACATTGCCGCTGAGCATGGTCGTCATCACGGGTTCGGCCGTCGCCGGCCCTCCCTGCCCCGGGCCCGGTCCACGCCCGTCGGCCTGAGCCGGCGCGATCGAGCCAAGAACGAGCGCGCCGACGACGAGCGGGGCCGCTACGAGGCGGAGTACACGGGTGTGTGCACGAGTCATAGCGGGCTCCTTCCCATCGACGCGACTCGAGATCGAGGTGAGTGCGAGCACACCGGCTCCCGCAGCGATCGCTCTCCCGCAGCGATCGCTGTGACTCTCTTTGGCTTCATTGCTGTATCTCCTCCGTTGGAGCTTGCTCGGCGCCGGATGTTTGGCAACCGATTGAAGTCACGTTAGAAGCACTCACGACCACGGTTCCAATTGATGCCTTGAATACGAGGCATCAGCGCCGCCGATACGGAAGCCGATGGGCGCCGGATCCCGGAGGCCGATCCTCCTACTCGTCAATGGGTCACCCGTTGCGGCCTACTCCAGGCCACACCCGGCTGGCCCTAGAGGCCCAGGTGCATCGCGGCGGCCATGGCGCCAGCCATGGTCCGCGAGCAGGACGCGCAGACTCGACGCAGTGATAGCGACCTCGCGTGTTGCCACGAGCGCTTCTGAAAATGGAAAAACCCCTGATCATCAGGGGTTTTTCTGGCGGTGACGGTGGGATTTGAACCCTGATCGCCGCGCATCACCCCGAGGAGCCTCGTTCTCAAGCCCTGCACTCCCCTGCAATCACGCGGAACTCGAGTTCTCGAAGCCTGCCGCCGACTGAGGGGGATCTCTTCAGTTGTTCACGCCTCTGTTCACACCTTGTGCGGTGCAGGAGCCCGGTGGCGCCACACCCTCGGCCTGGCCACACAGTACCGCGGACCGGTGAGAGACACCCCGCGTCTGGGGTGAGAGCACTGGATTCGGAGGACGCGAGTACCCCCCTGGTTCGACGATCCGTCAACGAACGGTCGTGACAGCGACCGCCGGCTCACGCCCTCCGATGTCGACTGCGTAGGTCTCACCATGGCCGTGTCCGCGGCCGGCATCGGTTGAGCCCGCCGCCCGCGACTGCTGGCGGAGCTTGACGATGAAGAAGACGTCGATCACGGCAACCGCCGCGTTCATGCCGACCATCGGCCAGGTCTCGACTGCGACGTTGTAGCCGACGAGGGCGAGTGCGGCGATGAGGTTGAGCACTCGCAGTCGCATCATGCGGCCCTGGAGTAGTGAGACGACGAGCAGAACCGATCCCAGCCAACCGGCGACTTCGATCCAGGCACTCATGCGTACTCCTTGGTGAGTGCCGCGGCGGCGGCGATGGTCTCGCGGGCCGCGTCGGCGACCGCGTCGGCGGTGAAGCCGAACTTCTCGAACAGGGTCTTGTAGTCGGCGGAGGCGCCGAAGTGGTCGATCGCAACGGTACGGCCGGCGTCGCCGACGATCCCGGCCCAGGTGAGCGCGGAGCCGGCCTCGACCGACACGCGCGCCTTGATCGCGGCGGGCAGCACGCTCTCGCGGTACTCCGGGGTCTGCTCGGCGAACCATTCCAGCGACGGGGCGGACACCACGCGGGCGTTGACGCCTTCGGCGGCGAGCGTCTCCCGGGCGGCGACTGCCAGCTGCATCTCGGAGCCGGTGGCGATCAGGATCACATCCGGCTGACCGTTCTCGGCGTCGATCAGGACGTACGCGCCCTTGGCGACGCCGTCGGCGGTGGCGAACCCGTCCTCGCCGCGCGGGAACACGGGGATGTTCTGACGGGTCAGGGCCATGCCCGCGGGGCCGCCCTGGCGGCGCAGCAGCTCCAGCCAGGCGTGCGCGGTCTCGTTCGCGTCGGCGGGGCGCACGATCGTGAAGTTCGGGATCGCCCGCAGGGTCGCGAGCTGCTCGATCGGCTGGTGCGTCGGCCCGTCCTCGCCGAGCGCGACCGAGTCGTGCGTCCACACGTAGATGGAGGGGACGTCCATGAGGGCGGCCAGGCGCACCGCGGGGCGCATGTAGTCGCTGAAGATCAGGAACGTGCCGCCGAACGCGCGGGTCGGACCGTGCAGCACGATGCCGTTGACGATCGCGCCCATCGCGTGCTCGCGGATCCCGAAGTGCAGCACCCGCCCGTACCGGTCTCCCGTCCACTCCTCGGTGGACCACTCGGCGGGGATGAACGACTTCGCGTCCTTGATCGTGGTCAGGTTCGACTCGGCCAGGTCGGCCGATCCGCCCCACAGCTCGGGCAGCTGCCCGGCGAGCGCGTTGATGACCTGACCGGATGCGGCACGGGTCGACACGTCCTTGCCCGTTTCGAACACCGGCAGCGCGTCGGCGAGGTCGGCGGGAAGCTCGCCCGCCTCCAGGCGGTCCAGCAGCGCCTTGCGCTCGGGGTTCGCCGCGGCCCAGGCGTCGAAGGAGACCTGCCATGCGGCGCGCTGCTCGGCGGCCCGGTCGGCCAGCGCCCGGGTGTGGGCGATCACGTCGTCGGCGACCGCGAAGGACTGCTCGGGGTCGAACCCGAGCACCTTCTTCGTCGCGGCCAGCTCGTCCGCGCCGAGGGCGGAGCCGTGGATCTTGCCGGTGTTCTGCTTGCCCGGAGCGGGCCACCCGATGATCGTGCGCAGGATGATCAGCGACGGCTTGCCGGTTTCGGTCTTCGCCGCCTCGATCGCCGCGAACAGCTCGTGCACGTCCTCGACATACTCGCCGGACTTCTTCCAGTCCACGACCTGCACGTGCCAGCCGTACGCCTCGTAGCGCTTCTGCACGTCCTCGGTGTACGCGACGTCGGTGTCGTCCTCGATCGAGATCTGGTTCGAGTCGTAGATCGCGATCAGGTTCCCGAGCTGCTGGTGGCCGGCCAGCGAGGACGCCTCGCTGGTGATGCCCTCCTGCAGGTCTCCGTCCCCGGCGATCACGTACACGAAGTGATCGAACGGCGACTCGCCCGCCGGCGCCTCCGGGTCGAACAGACCCCGCTCGTACCGGGCCGCGTACGCGAACCCGACCGACGTGGCCAGGCCCTGACCCAGCGGACCGGTGGTGATCTCCACACCCTTGGTGTGCCCGTACTCCGGGTGACCCGGGGTCAGCGACCCCCACGTGCGCAGCGACTTCAGATCATCCAACTCCAGACCGAAGCCGCCGAGAAACAGCTGCACGTACTGCGTCAGCGAGGAGTGGCCCGCGGACAGGATGAACCGGTCCCGGCCCAGCCAGTCGGTGTCGGCCGGGTCGTGCCGCATCACCTTCTGATACAGCAGGTACGCCGCCGGCGCGAGGCTCATCGCGGTGCCCGGGTGACCGTTGCCGACCTTCTCCACCGCATCCGCAGCCAGCACACGAGCGGTATCCACCGCGCGGTCGTCCAGGTACATCCAATCGAGGTCTGCCATTGCGTAACTCTTTCTCTCCGGGTTTCGGGCGCGTTCGATTGCGCACCCGCGACCTGTCTCTTGCACTCTCGCGACGCGCGTCAACGAGCCGGGTAGTCGCTCAGATCCCGTAATTCGGGCTGCGAGCGGGGGTCGCCAACGGCTGCGGCGCCAACGGCACAGGCACGGTGAAGCGCGTCCTGCGGCGGATCTCCTCGGAGCAACCCGACCGTGAGCGCAGCCGCGAAACTGTCTCCCGCCCCAACTGTGTTGACGACGAGGGTGGCGGGAACGTGAGCACTGGCGATCTGGGTACCGTGCCTATAGAGGATCGCGCCTCGAGCACCAAGAGTGACGGCCACGAGTCGCGCGTTCCGGAGGCGGGGCGCCGCGGCGTACTCGTCCTCGTTCACGATGAACAGGTCGACGCGCTGCCACAGCACCTCGGGGATGTCTCGGGCGGGCGAGAGGTTCAGCGCGAAGAATCCGTCCGTCAGCTCACTGACGTGACTGACGACTTCGAGGGGGACTTCGAGTTGCGCGAGGACGGCGGTGTGCGCATGGACGCGAACGGCCTCAGTCTCGATCGCGCTGTTCACGCCGGGGCACACGACGATGCAGTTCTCCCCTTCAGCATCGACGGTGATCAGCGCGATGCCCGTCGCACCCGCCACGGTCTGCACTCCGCGGACATCCACGCCTCCCGCCGCGAGTGCGCCACGCAAAAGTGCACCGTTCGCATCGTCGCCGACCGCGCCGAGCATCCGAACGGATGCTCCGAGCCGCGCGGCGGCGATGGCCTGGTTCGCTCCCTTACCGCCGGGCTGCTGCGAGAGAACCCCGTCGGCAACGGTCTCGCCCGGCGCAGGCATGCGGCGGGTGGTGGCGGTGAGGTCGAGGTTGATCGCACCCACCACGGTGAGTTCTGGCCGTGACGCGGTCATACGAGGCGCACCCGTCGCTTGAACCGCCAGTCCTTCGCGACCTGCCGCACACGGGTGGAGAACACCGCGAGTGCGATCAGCGTTATGGCGTAGGGGATGGCGGTGATGAGCTGGGTGGGGATCTCGAACGCGCCAAGCTGGATCGCCGCTGCTTCGGCGGCGCCGAAGACGAGCGCGGCGATGAACGCGCCGACCGGTCGGACACCGCCCAGGAAGACGGCAGCGAGCGCGATGTAGCCGCGACCGGCGGTCATCTCTCGGAGGAAGAACGACACGGCACCCATCGACAGGAACACTCCGCCGCATCCGGCGAGAGCACCGGAGAGTGCCATGCTCGAATACTTCACGCGGCGGACGCTGATGCCGACCATGGTGGCGGCGGCGTCGGCTTCGCCGACGGCGCGCATGTGGTAGCCGAAGCGTGCTCGGTACATCAGCCACCACACCAGCAGCAGCGCAAGGAACGCCCCGAAGGTGAGGATGTTCTGCGTGCCGAGAAGCGGCCCCAGAACGGGGATCGCGTCGAGCCCGGGGATCGTCATCGGAGGGAGGGTGCCCGAGTTCAGCCCTGTGGTGCCGCCCTTGTCGCCCAGAAGGGTGAAGACCAGGAAGGCTGTCCCACCCGATGCGAGCAGATTGACGCCGATGCCGACGATAATCGGGTCGGCTTTCAATTCGAGCACGATCGCGGTCAGGAGCACGCCGAGCAACGCGCCGGTCGCGACGCCGCATGCGGCGCCCAGCCACACGTTGCCGGTAGCGCCAGCGACGAGCACACCGACGCACGCGGCGGAGAGCATCTGCCCCTCGAGCGCGATGTTGGGGACACCGGCGCGTTCGGCGATCACACCGCCGAGGGCCGCGAAGAGATACGGGGTCGCAACGCGCAGTACAGCGGTAAGAAATGTTGCGGACGTCAGGACGGCGAGGATTTCCATCATGCGGCCTTTCTCTTGGCGCGGATGCGACGCACCAGCATCGGCAGGGCCTGCGCGGTCACGAGCAGCACGATCACGGCCTGGATGATGATGATGAGTTCGGAGCCGACGTCGGTCTGCTGTTCCATGACGTCTCCGCCGACGCGCAAGTAACCGTAGAACGCGGCGGCGAGGACGACACCGATGGGGTTGTTTCTTCCGAGGAGCGCAATGACGATTCCCAGGAAAGCGAGCCCTGTGGCCATGCCGGGTTCGAGTCTGCCGAAGACCCCGAAGACGAGGTGTGCACCCGCGAGCCCGGCGAGTGCGCCGCCGAGGATGAAGCTCCACTCGATGGTGCGGGCGACCGGGAGGCCCGCGTAGGTCGCGAACTCGGGGTTACCGCCGACGATGCGCATGCGGTAGCCGAGCGTGGTGCGGCTCATCAGGAACCAGACGCCGACGGCGAGCAGAATGGCGATCAGGATGCCGATGTTGGAGCGGCTGAATGCGATCCCGGTGAGTTCTTGGAGCTTCGGCCAGGCGTATTCGGATCGGATGGGGTCGGAGACGGCGGCGGTCGCGGTTTCGGAGCGCAGCACGTTCTGCACGAGGAACTCGAAGATCTGGACGATGATGACGTTCAGCATCAGTGTTGCCACGATCTCGTTGGCACCCAGGCGTGCTTTCATGACACCGGGGATGGCGCCGGCGAAGCCGCCGGCGAGCATGGCGACGACAACCGCGACAATCGGTCCGATCACGAGCGGCATCGGGACCATGATCGCGACAGCTGCGCCGGCGAGGGCGCCGAGGTACAGCTGCCCTTCCGCCCCGATGGAGATCTGTCCGGTGCGGAAAGGGATCATCACACTGAGGCCGAGGATGGTGAGCGTGGTGGTCTGCTCGATCCAGTTCCCGATCCGGTTCGGGCGCTCGAGGGGCCCGGTGATCAGCGCGGCGAACGCATCGACCGGGTTCTTGCCGAGCATGGCGATGATGATGAACGCCAGCGCGAGTGCGATCACGATCGTGACAAGCACGCCGGCGATGTCGGTGATTGCGGACGCGACGCGCTGCTTCTGGAATGCGGCGCGATCTTCCTGCTCCACGGTGGTCATTGCGCACCTCCTTCGGTGGCATCGGCGGTGACACCGAGCATGTGCTGACCGACCTTCTCTTCGGTGATGCCGGTCAGGTTGTCGAATCGAGCCACCAGGCGCCCCTCGCGCATGACGAGGAGGCGGTCGCTGAGTGTCAGCAGTTCGCCGAGGTCGGCGGAGACGAGGAGGACAGCGGCGCCGGTGTCGCGGGCGGCGACGATCTGCTCGTAGACGAACTGCTGAGCGCCGATGTCGACGCCACGTGTGGGTTGGGAGGCGAGGAGCAGAGTGGGCTCGGAGGACAGCTCGCGAGCCATGATCACCTTCTGCATGTTCCCGCCCGAGAGCGCAGAGACGGGCACGCGAGGATCCGGAGCCTTGACGCGGAACTGGGCCATGAGCCGCTCGGCGAGTTCCCGGACGACTCCGGGCTTGAGGACTCCACGACTCGAGAATGGTGCGCGATCATAGCGGTCGACGACAAGGTTGGTGTCGATGCCGAGGTCGAGGGCTGCGCCGTTGCGGAGTCGGTCTTCGGAGACGATCGAGACCCCGTTGCGGCGCCGTTGCTTGGTGGTGTGCCGGGTGATGTCCTCCCCATTCAGGCGGACGGTTCCGGCTACCGGACGCATGAGGCCTGCGAGTGTGTCCATGAGCTCGGACTGGCCGTTGTCCTCGATGCCGGCGATCCCGACGATCTCTCCGCCTGCGACGGCGAGGTCAAGCGGCGCGGCGGCGGAGAACTGGGTCACGAGCCCTTCGACGGTGAGGACCCCGTCGATGATGTCGGTGGTTCCGCGCTCGACGTCGAGCGACACGGATCGGCCGACCATCTCGGCGGCGAGCCCGGCTTCGGTTGTATCGGCGACGTCGTGCGTCGCGATGAGCTTGCCCTGTCGCATCACCGAGATGCGGTCGGAGATCGCCCGCACCTCGTCGAGCTTGTGGGAGATGAAGATGACGGTGAGACCCTCGTCGCGGAGTTTGCGCACCGCGGCGAACAGGTCGTCGGTCTCCTGCGGGGTGAGCACCGCGGTCGGCTCGTCGAGGATCAGCACTTTGGCGCCGCGACCGAGCGCCTTCAGGATCGCAGCCCGCTGTCGTGTCCCGACCGAAGCCTCGGAGACCTTCTTCTTGGGCTGGATCGGAAGCCCGGTGCGCTCTGCCAGTTCGGTCGCTGCAGCGTCCATGTCCTTGCGCGAAACGTAGACGGCGCTTCCCGGCTCGGCCCCGAGCGCGATGTTCTCTGCGACGGTGAGCGAGGGGACGAGCATGAGGTTCTGGTGGACCATGCCGATGCCGAGCTTGATCGCCTCGCTGGGACTGGCGATCGAGCGCTGTTCGCCGTCGATGAGGATGCTGCCTGCGGTGAGGTGCTCAAGTCCGTAGGCGAGCTTCATCGCGGTGGACTTGCCGGCGCCGTTCTCTCCGACGATGGAGTGGATCTCGCCGCGACAGATCTTCAGGTCTACGCCGCGGACGGCGTAGACGCCGTTGGGGTAAAGCTTCTCCGCAGCACGGAGTTCGAGGATGGGGGGGTGCCCCGCTTCCGAGGCACCCCCGTCGTTGTCAGTCATCAGAACGCACTCGGCACCGTGATGGATCCGTCGGCGATCTGGGTCGAGATCTCGACGACCTCGTCGCGGACGTTCTGTGGAACGAACTGCTCGTACTGGGCGTTGTCGACGTACCCGACAGCGCCTTCCTTCAGTCCGAGGGATTCCGACGTGCCGTAGGGCAGGTCGCCGTCGGCGTCACGCTGGGCGGCGTCGACAAGAGCGGCACCGACGTTCTTGAGGATGGATGTGATGACGCGCTCCTGCTGCTCGGGCTTCTCGAGTGTCTCCGACTGGTCGGAGTCAATGCCGAACGCATACCGCTCCTGCTCGACCGCCGCCTCGAACACTCCGAAGCCCGACGAACCGGCGACGGGCCAGACGATTCCTGCGCCCTGCCCGTACATGGAGGTCGCGATCTCCTTCGCGCGCGGGGCGTCGGCGAAGGGCAGCGACCCGCCGATGTACTGCGAGAGCACGTCGGACGAAGACCCGCCGCCAGCTTCGAAGCCTGCTTCGAACCCGACGAGGAAGTCGGCGATGACCGGTATCTCCACCGCACCGATCACTCCGGCCTTTGTCGCGTCCTCCGCTCCCGGGAGGGTGCCAGCGGCGAGAGTTCCCGCGGCCATGTAGCCGGCGAGGTAGCCCGCTTCGTTCTGCTTGAAGGTGATCGAGTAGACGTTCTCGCAGTCGTTCGAGCATCCGCCGTTCACGCCGTCGTAGTCCGCGGTGGCGTCGAACAGCCAGAAGTCCTGGTCGGGATACTGAGGGGCGAGCGTGGAGATGAAGTCGACGGCGTCGAAGGTGCCGGCGACGAAGATGTCGTAGTCGCCGGCCGCTGCGGCGTCTTCGAACCCGGGCGCCCACTTGGTGCGCTCCGAGCCGAGTTCGATGGTCTGCACCTCGTATCCGTACTCGTCGGCGATCTCGTCGAGGCCGGCCTGGGCGGAGTCAAAGAACGACTTGTCGCCGAGCGTGCCGTTGATGACGAACTTGATGCGCTTGGCACCCGTATCCGTGCCACCGCTGGCTGTGGCGTCGGTGCTGGATGAAGCGCAGCCTGCCAAGGCGGCACCCGCCAGGGCGATAGCGGCAACGGCGGCTGCTGCCCGGAGGAACATGTTCATGATTGCTTCCTTCTGTGTGCTGAGGTTTCGGATTCGTCAGACGGCAAGTGCGATGCTCAACGCGGTCTGGAACCGCGCTTCGCGGTCTTCGCTGCTCATCTCCTCGCCAGTGAGCAGGTGATCGCTGATCGTCACGATCGCGAGGGTGCGGATGCTCTCAGCCATCCCGACCGCGTACAGGCCAGCTGCTTCCATCTCCGTGGCGAGAGCGCCATGTGCGGCGAGAGCGCGCATCAACTCGGGGCGTTCGAGATAGAAGTGATCAGTAGTCAGCACCGCGCCGACGTGTACGGTGTTGCCGTCGGGGACACGGGCGTTCGCATGCTGAACGGCATTGGCCGCGAGGGCGAAGTCGGGGATGTGGCTGAGCGAGACGCCGGGCACCCTCCCCCGCGTCATCGCCGAGTCGGTGTGGGCTCCGGACGCGATGACCACGTCGCCGAGGCGCACCCGCTCAGTGAGGCCTCCTGCGGTTCCCACGCGAACGATCTGCCGGACGCCGTACTCTCGAGCGAGCTCGGTCGCGTAGATCGTGAGTGAGGGCATGCCCATTCCGGAGGCCATCACCGTGACCGGGCGGCCGTTGTGGTGGCCGGTGAAACCGAGGATGCCGCGCACGTCGGTGACCAGCACCGCATCGGAGAGATGCTGTGTCGCGATCCGTTCGGCCCGCTTGGGGTCGCCGGGCATGATCACGCGGTCCGCGATCTGTCCCTTTTCTGCTCGGATGTGGGGCGTGGACATCAGATCTCACCGCCAGCAGTCCAGCGGACGATTCGGTCGAAAAGCGGGCTGTAACCGCTCCACGCGAGAAACTCTGGTGTGGCCCAGTGAGGGGCGAGATCCGAGGTGAAGGCGGCGACCCGCCCGCGGCCGGCCGTGCCAACCACGACAAGCGGGTAGTCGCCAGCGGTCGCGAGAGTCTGTGCTTCCGGCTTAGCGATGACCTCGTTCAAGCCCAGTAGGGTCGGCCACGTCGCATCGAGGCCGTCGACGATCGGGTGGGAGGCGACGACAGTGGGCTGGATACCTCCGGGGACCTCGACCCGGTCGTCCCTGTCGAGAACCGTGACAGGCAACACGTCGGCGAGCGCAGACCTGCCCCAACGCGCCTTGGCATCGATACCAGCGAACGTCATGTAGCCGCCGACCATCACGACCGCGCCGCCCTCGAGCACGAACTGGCGAAGGATCTCGATGCGATCTGCATCGACGCGGGAGTGGGCGAAGGTGGTCTTTGAGAGCAGGAAACTGTTCGCACCGACGTCGGAGATGACGACGACGTCGGCGGCTGCCTGGAGGGCTTCCAGCGAGGTCGGGAAGTCGCGCTCAATGAGATGGGCAGGGATTCGGTCAACCTGATGTCCAGACGCGGCGAGGGTGCCGACGAACTCACTGCCACCTTCCGTGTACTCGGATGTGTAGAAGGTATCGAAGCCCTTCTGGTGCACGGAGTACACGAACCATGACTCACCCACCAGCAGAACGCGCTGGCCGGCCTTCGTCTCGTTCCTTGACTCGGTTGCGGCGGTGCTCATTTGTGAACCTCTCTGTTGCTCGTCTCGGAAGACGGTACGTATACAAAATGTTTTGCATAAGGCGTTTGTGCACCTTTTGGTAACGGATCCGCATCGACACGGCTGGTTTGCTTGCTCCACCCAAGCTGCGGCGTCGATGCAGGGCGCTGGGTCAGCGCGGGGCGAGTGCGGTGCTTCCCCTGACGACCAACCGCACGGGCAGGATGAGTTCCTGATGACCGAGGTCTCGTCCATGGATCAGGTGGTCGAGGAGAAGTTGCGCCGACCGCTTTCCCAATTCGACGGCGGGCTGGCGCACGGTCGTCAGTGCGGGTGTGAGGCGTGATGCGAACTCCACGTCATCAAATCCGACGACGGATACGTCGCCGGGGACACTCAACCCGAGAGCGGTGAGCTCATTGATCGCGCCGACGGCCATGAGGTCGTTGCCGGCGAAGAGCGCTGTCGTGTGACGGTCGCCCTGGAACAGGAGGGATGCAAGGACTGCGCCGGATTGTTCCGTATAGTCCCCGATCAGGACTTGCGCGTCCGGGAAGACCTCACGGAATCCCGCCACGCGATCCTCGCTAGATCGCAGCCCCCGCGGCCCACTGAACACGGCGGCGTTCTCGTGACCCAGTTCGCGAAGGTGCACTCCGGCGAGGAACCCTCCTTGCCGGTGATCGGCCGCGACGAGAGGCCGGTCCTTGATCGACGGGATCTCCTCGTCTACAACGACGATCGGAAACCCGGATGCGATCGTCGGGAGCATGTCATCAACCGCAGCGTCGGCCGCGTTGTAGATGAGCCCGTCGAGCGCACCGCTGCGGAGCATGTTGAAGTAGCGGTTCTCGCGTCGGATGTCCGATTGCGAGGTGCACAGGATCACTCCGTAGTCCTGGTCGTGCGCGTATGCCTCAACGCCGGTCGCGATCTCTCCGAAGAACTGGTTGGCGATGCCGGGAACCACAAGACCGATTACGAACGATCTCCCGGACTGAAGCGTGCGCGCGGCGAAGTACGGCACGTAGCCCATCTCCGGCACGAGGGCTCTGATCCGGGCGGCAGTCTCTTCCGCGACAGGTCGCCTGCCCGAGAGAGCGTGCGACACGGTCGTGGGGCTCACTCCTGCCCTCCGCGCGACATCACGGATGGATGCTGGCTTGCGGGGTCTCGTGGGACGGATCTGCGGTTCATCCCCCTTCGCACTCTCAGGGGGCATAGTGCTGAACCGCCTCCCCCGGCCGGATCTTCACCAGTTCGGGCGCCGTGGCGCGCGCCTCCTCCACGATTTCGGCCAGTTCCGCGTTACACAGTTGGCGCGCACGCACGACGAGTTCGCCGTCAACGATCACAGAGTGCACGTCCGAGGCGCGCACGGAGTAGACCAGCGTCGCGGTGAGGTCGTGGATGGGTTGACAGTGCGGACCCGACACGTCCACGAGGACGATGTCCGCAACCGCACCTGCCCGCAGTACGCCTGCGTTCGAGTGGGATGCGGCCGTTGCACCTCCCCTGGTCCCTAGAGCGAACGCGTCGGAGACTGGCAGGAAGAGCGGGTCGTGCTCCTGGCGCTTCTGCGCGAGCGCCGTCCATCGCATCGCCTCCCAGACGTCCAGCGTGTTGCCACCCGCGGCGCCGTCGGTCCCAGCGCCGACGCTGATGCCCCATTCGTGGAGCAGTCGCACGGGAGTAATCGGGTCGATGTCGTGCTTGAAGTACACCTTCGGGCAACATGCCACACTCACCCGCTCCGCCGCAGGCTCGAGAACCTCCCGATCGGATGCAACGATCCCTCCACCGTGGGCGATCAGCACACCGGCATCCAAGATGCCCGTGCGCTCAAGCACCGTCATGGGCGTGCACCCCAGTCGTTCCAGCGACGACTCAGTCTGCTGCATGTTCTCGGCGGCGTGGATGTGAATCCGCACCCCAAGGGAGCGCGCGAGGTCCGACGCCAACCGAAGGTCGTCGTCGCCCACCGTGTAGGGCGCGTGGGGACCGACACTTGCGGTCACCAGGCGCGAGTCCATCTCCACGATCGCTCGGGTCTGGTCGAAGGCACGCTCCCGCGATGCCCCACCCGCCTCCGAGAAAAATGTCGGGGCGATGTTCGCACGGATCCCGAGTTCCTGAGCCGCTGCCGCGATCTGATCCGCGAAGAAGTAGTGGTCAGCGAAACCTGTCACACCGCCGAGAAGCATTTCTGCGCACGCGAGTCTTGCGCCGATCTTTACCCGCTCGGGAGTGAGATTCATCTCCATCGGCCACACCCGCTTGTTGAACCAGTCGTCGACCGAAACGTCCTCCGCTGCACCCTTCATCAAACTCAGCGGCGTATGAGTGTGCGCGTTCGTCAGCCCGGGGACGGCGACCATGCCACAGGCATCGAGATCCCCCGCCCCCGCCGGACTTCCCGAAGCAGGAAGGATCTCTCGGATCCTCCCGGCCTCGATGAGGATGTCGACAAGCCCCTCGACATCCGGGTCCGCCACCCGGCACCCAACAACTCTTTTGACCGCCACCATGCTCCTTCGCAACCTCTCGCCGCGATCTCCTCAGCGGCTGATCACCAACGGTAGGGATACAAAATGTTTTGCATAACCCCAAGCCTGCCGAGTCACGGGAGCCTTGGGTGGGCATCGATGCTGCGCGAGGTTCCCATCGCAGTTTCCAGCGTCTGCCGCGGCGCGGACCGGATCCGCTGGCACCGTTCCGGAACTGATTGGGTCTTGCATCCTCGGGAGCAGACGGCTCTCGCGACGCTGTCGGCAACCACAGACGGAATTGATCTCATGCGCGAACGGTGGAATTCGTCCGGGAGCCGGCCCGACGCAATCGTAGACTTCCATGGTCAGCGGATTGCGGTCGAGATCAAGTGGGGCCGCGCTGCAAGTGAGGCGCGGAACGCAGCAAGCAGATGGCTCGGGTCAGTTGGGGCGTGGCTCCGTCCCGAAGATAACGTCGTCGTCATAACGCCTTTTGAGCTTCCAAACTGGCCGCGCTCCACGTACGACTTTCCGGTGGTTGCAGTACGGTGGCGCCAGCCCTCAGACAACAGCGCTCTCCTGGAAGCGCTTCAAGAGGTAAGCACGGCACGGTAGGTGGGACTGCTAAACGAGAGCACCGCGACGCTAGCACCTCCGCTCGCGCGCGACGCGCTGGATGGCGATCTGGAGAACCACACGATCGACGCATCAGCTCGCGCGAACTCTGTCGACAAAGGAGGCGAATCGCCGGGCGCGTCCACGATTCCGGGGCGGTGGACCGCCGCAATAGAGTTTCGGCATGAAGATGGAGTTTCGCGGTTGGTCGCATCGTCAGAAGACACACCGACACCAGGTCGTTGAGGTGATTCCGTCGCTAACACCCGGCAGGATCACAACAACGGAGTACCTCGGGCCAAAGTTCACGTCGGCCTGGCGAGCCCAGGGCAAGATGAGTGGCCTGTCACTCTCAGGCGACTTCCTGGTGAACTTTGAAATGGAGAACTGGCTGCTCCGCGAGTGGATCGAAGCATACATCCGCGAGTCGCCCGAGGAGGCTCGCGACTTCCTTCAAGAGATGATTGATGAAGCTGATGACGCCATCTAGGTCAAGTCCTTTTGAGTGGTGTATCCGTTCGCGTGTGATCCCTCGTGTTGTTAGGCGGTGAGGGCTCGGTAGTCGGGCCGGGGACCTCCTCAGGTTCGGGGTCGGGCTCCCCGACGCGGCGGGCCCTGGTGAGGGCGTCGAGGCCGAGGTAGCGGCGCTGTTCGGCCCACTCGTAGTGCTGCTCGGCGAGCACGGCGCCGACGAGGCGGATGATCGCGTCGCGGTTCGGGAAGATGCCGACGACGTCGGTGCGGCGGCGGATCGGTCAAGCCCCAGGGAGTGGTGTAGTTCGGGTTCCTTCGATCTGTTGATGGTCAGGCGGTGAGCTCGAGGATGCTGTCAGTGGTCACCTCCTCGGTGCCGGTGGCGGCGACGAGGGTGAGGCGGGACTTCGCGAGGATCTCGAGCCCGAGGTAGCGGCGGCCTTCGGCCCACTCGTCGGTGATCTCGGCGAGAACCGCGCCGACGAGACGGATGATCGCGTCGCGATTCGGGAAGATGCCGACGGAGTCGGTGCGGCGACGGATCTCGCGGTTCAATCGCTCGTTGGGATTGTTGGACCAGATCTGCTGCCAGAGCCCTTCGGGGAACCCGGTGAACGCGAGGATGTCCGCCCTTGCGGTGTCGAGGTGCTCGAACGCGTCGGGCAGCTTCCTGTCGACGTAGTCCAGCAGCCGGTCGAACTGGGCATGCACCGACTTCGCGTCCGGCTGGTCGTAGACGGAGTGCAGCATCGCCTTCACCGCCGGCCACATCGTCTTCGGCGTCACCGACATCAGGTTGGCCGCGTAGTGAGTTCTGCATCTTTGCCAGACCGCTCCGGGCAGGTGCGCGGCGATCGCCTCCACGAGCCCGGCGTGCGCGTCGCTCGTGACGAGCCGGACCCCGCCCCGGCCGGCGTTCGTCAGTTGCGCAACAACAGCGCCCCAAACGGTTGTTCACGTTTTGTTCACGGCTGGCCCCATCCAGGCAAAGCAAAACCCCCGCGATCCCAGTGTTTTCAAGGGATCTGCGGGGGTTTCGGGTGGCGGTGACGGTGGGATTTGAACCCACGGTAGGGGGTTACCCTACACAACTTTTCGAGAGTTGCACCTTCGGCCGCTCGGACACGTCACCGCCGACAAGTCTACGACACGCGAGCCGATGCCGCGAATCGAGGCGGACAGCGGCATCCGGTCGAACGTGAAGCCCCCGGGAGCGCTGCCCACCGGCATCCCTTCACGGGGCACGGAGATCGGTCGCGGCCGCGCTCCCCATTGCGCGACCGCGACCGCCATCCCCCGTGATCCGCCCCCAGCGGCTTCGCCTACCCCACCGGCGCGAAGTGCGGAATGCGGTAGGGCCGCAGCCGCCGCAACCGCGTCGGCCCGACGGCGGCCCACCCGCCGACGCGCACCTCCGTCCGGTCGCGGGCGGCCTCGCGGCGCTCACCGAGCCCGAGAAGGCCGCGGCCCTGGCCTGGAATTCCGTTCGTGTCCATGGTGTGCTCCTTCCCGTGCCCCGGCTCGGTTTCTGCCGGTGATCACACTCAACTCCTCCGGCCGCATCTCGAACAGGGCCCAAGGTCCCGTGTCGTCGACCCCGCCCACACGGGACCTTCGCCCCTGCCCGCGCGCGATGCGCCTGCGTAGGTTCGCATGCACGAGCACACTCCAGGAGGAGCCATGGTCCGCATCGCGGTCGGATACGACGGCAGCGCCGCCTCGCGCGCCGCGCTCGAATGGGCGGCCTCCCGCGCCCTGCGAGGGCCGGCGCACATCGATCTGGTCACCGTGACGGGGATGATCACCTCCAACGTCACGAAGGTCGACCGCGAACTGCACGACGTCGAGCGCCGCATCCACGACATGGCCCCGGGCGTGCTCGTCGAATCGCGCCGCATCGACGGCAGCATGCCGGCGACACTGCTCGAAGACACCCGCACGGCCGACATCCTGGCGGTGGGCATCCGGCGCGGCCAGCCGGTGCGGGCCGCACTGACCGGATGGATGCCGCTGCGACTGGCCGCACGGGCGAAGACGCCGGTGTGCCTCGTGCCGGACGACTGGACGTTCACCGAGCACGCGGTCACGGTCGGCGTGGACGACGACCCCTCGTCGGACCGCGCGCTCGACCTCGCTGCGGCCGAGGCGGCGAGCGCGGGCGCAGCGCTGCGCGTGACCCACGCGTGGACGATGCCGACGCCGCAGCTCGACGGCGCCGTGGCGCTGCTCGCGTCGCCGCTGCAGGTGAAGGAGGAGCATCGCAAGGTGCTGCGCGACGCAGTGCGCCACGTCGCCGCGAGATATCCTCAGCTCGTCGTGGAGGAGGCGCTCGTGGCCGACAACCCGAGTTCGGCCCTGCTGCAGCGCGCCCCCCGCTCATCTCTGCTCGTGATCGGCACGCACGGGAGGGGGCTGGTCACGGGCGGCATCCTCGGCTCGGTCGCCCAGGACGTGCTCGGGCGCACCGACTGCCCGGTGCTCATCGTGCCCGCCACGTGACCGGCCGCGCGTGACCGGCCGCGTGACCGGCGCGGCCGGACCGGCCGTGCCGCCGCGGGCGCGGCGCGCGCGGCATCCACATCACTAGACTCGGGCGAGAGCCGACGCCGACTCGACCACCGGGAGGGCGAATGGATGCCGCGGGCCGGCCCCCCTCGCAGCGACGCCTCGACGACCTGCTCCGCGCGAGCACGTCGGTCGTCGAGCAGCTGGAGCTCGACGAGGTGCTCGGGCGCATCGTGGAATCCGCGATGACCCTCGTCGATGCCCGCTACGGCGCCCTGGGCGTGCTCGGCGCGGACGGCCTGCTCGAGCGGTTCATCCATCGCGGCATCAGCCCCGAGACGGCCGCGCAGATCGGCGATCTGCCGCGCGGGCACGGCGTGCTCGGCGCGGTGATCCACGCGCATGCGCCGGTGCGCCTGCCGCATCTGGCCGAGGATCCCCGGTCGGTGGGGTTTCCCGCCCACCACCCGCCGATGGACTCGTTCCTCGGCGTGCCGATCCGCGTGCGCGACGCCGTGTACGGCGATCTCTATCTCTCGGATGCCGCCTCAGGCGCCTTCACCGCCGACGACGAGTCGCTCATGGTGTCGCTGGCGGCGACGGCGGGCGTCGCGATCGAGAACGCGCGTCTCTATGAGCAGGCGCGCGTGCGCGAGCAGTGGAGCGCCGCCATCGCCGACGTCATGGGCGCGCTCCTCGACGTCGACAGCGACGACGCCCTCGACGTCATCGTCGAACGCGTCGCCCCCCTCGTGCAGGCTGACGTCGCCGCGGTGTCGGTGCCGCACGGCCCCGACGAGCTGCGCATCGTCGCCTCCTCGGGCGGCCAGGGTGTGCGCCTGCGCGGACGCACCCTCGCACGCGCCGGCACGCCCGCCGACCTCGCCCTCACCTCACGCCGCGCCGTGAGCACTCCCGAGCAGCCCGCCGGCACGCTGTTCGCCGAGCAGCCCGCACTCGGTCCCTCGGTCGCGGTGCCGCTCCTGGCCGGCGACGAGCCGCTCGGCGTGCTGACGATCGCGCGCGACCCCGGCACACGTCCCTTCACCGACGCGGAGCTCGAGATGGCTTTCGTCTTCGCCGGTCAGGCGGGCGTCGCGATCGAGGTCGTGCGAGGGCGCGACGACCGTCGGCGCATCGAGCGATCGCAGGATCGCGCGCGCATCGCCCGCGACCTGCACGACCACGTGATCCAGCGCCTGTTCGGCGCGGGACTCTCGCTGCAGGCGATCGCGATGACGGCTCCGCCCCCGACGGCGGCATCCCTCTCCGAGCAGATCGACGCACTCGACGCCGCGATCAAGGAGATCCGCACCGTCATCTACGCGCTCGGGAGCGCCGACGGCGACAACCACGCGCCGCGCGGCACGCGCGACCGCCTGCTCGCCGTCACGTCGGAGACCATGGCCGGCCTCCCCTCGGCCCCGCGGCTGCGCTTCAGCGGCCCGGTCGACAGCCTCGTCTCGCCGGACCTCGCCGACGATCTGGCCGCCGTGCTGCGGGAGTGCCTCACGAACATCGTCAAGCACGCCGAGGCGTCCGTCGTCGATGCGACGCTGACGGTCGACGACAGCGCCGTCACCCTGTCGGTGCGCGACGACGGGCGCGGCATCCATCCCTCGAACCGGCGCAGCGGGCTCGCCAACATCGTCGAGCGCGCCCACCTGCGAGGCGGCTCCTGCACCATCGAGACGGGAGTGGATGCCGGAACCGCCGTCACCTGGAGCGTTCCGCTCTCACCCGCCGACGATCCCGACCGCGAGGAGGCCCCCGCATGACCCGAGTGTTCCTGGTCGACGATCACGAGATCGTGCGACGCGGCATCGGCCAGCTCATCGACGCGTCGCCCGACCTGGAGGTCGCCGGGGAGGCGGGCACCGTGCGCGAGGCGCTCCGGCGCATCGAGGCGATCGCCCCCGACGTCGCCGTGCTCGACGTGCGCCTCCCCGACGGAGACGGCATCGCCCTGTGCCGGGAGGTGCGGTCGCGGCATCCGCAGATCGCGTGCCTCATCCTCACCGCGTACGACGACGACGAAGCGCTGCGCTCCGCCGCCCTCGCCGGCGCAAGCGGCTATGTGCTGAAGGATGTGCGCAGCAGCGCGCTGCTCGATGCGATCCGCGCCGCCGCCGCGGGGCGCACGGTGCAGTCGTCGCGCTCGCTGCGGGCGGCAGCGCAGTCGCTGGTGCCGGCGCCCGCGGCGGCATCGGCGTCGATCGCCGCCGACCCCGCCCTGCGCGACACCCCGACCCTGACCTATCGCGAGCGCCAGGTGCTCGACCTCATCGCCGACGGCCTCACCAACCGCGAGATCGGCGAGCGCCTGGGCCTGGCCGAGAAGACGGTGAAGAACTACGTGAGCGGACTGCTCGCGAAGCTCGGCATGGAGCGTCGCACTCAGGCCGCCGTGTACGGCGCCGAGCATCGGCATCCACACCACTGAGCCCGCGCCCGCGTGGCGGGACCTTCGTCGCACGAGGCCTGGTGAGCGGCCGGTCGCCCCTGCCAGACTGAGCGCATGGCCGTCATCGAGAACTCGAAAGTCACTGTCGTCGGCGCCGGATCCGTCGGCGCCAGCACCGCCTACGCCGCCCTGATCCGCGGCTCGGCGCGCCACGTCACGCTCTACGACATCGCCACCGAGAAGGTCGAAGCCGAAGTGCTCGACCTCGCCCACGGCACCCAGTTCACCGGTTCGAGCGACATCAGCGGCGGCAGCGACATCTCCGTCGTCGAAGGCTCGCACGTGGTGGTCATCACCGCGGGCGCCAAGCAGAAGCCCGGACAGACGCGGATCGAGCTCGCGGGGGTGAACGCACGCATCATGGCCTCGATGATGCCTCAGCTGCTCGAGGTCGCCCCGAACGCGGTCTACGTCATCGTCACGAACCCGTGCGACGTGCTCACCGTGCTCGCCCGCGAGGCGACCGGCCTGCCGCCGGAGCGCCTCTTCGCCTCGGGCACCGTTCTCGACACCTCGCGCCTGCGCTGGAAGCTCGCCGAGCGCGCCGGCGTCGCCACCTCCAGCGTGCACGCCTACATCGTCGGCGAGCACGGCGACACCGAGTTCCCGCTGTGGTCGCACGCCACCATCGGCACAGTGCCGATCCTCGAGTGGGTCACCCCGCGCGGCGACCGCATGACCGTCGACGAGCTCGACCAGATCGCCGTCGACGTGCGGGATGCCGCGTACAAGGTCATCCAGGGCAAGGGCGCCACCAACTACGCCATCGGACTGTCGAGCGCCCGCATCATCGAGGCGATCCTCGGCGATCAGAACGCGGTGCTGCCCGTCTCGCCCGTGCTGCACGACTACCACGGGGTCGACGGCGTCGCCCTCTCGGTACCGTCGATCGTGAACGCGAGGGGTGCGCACCCGATCATGCAGACGACGTTCTCGGAGTCCGAGCTCATGCTGCTGCACCGCAGCGCCACCGCCCTGCGCGAGGTCGCCGACACCCTTCGCTGACGTCGGGCCTCGTGGGGCACTGCCCCTGTGCTTCATGGGGCGCTACGTGCGGCATCCCCGGGCGGGTGCCCGCACGAACTGCCCCACCAACAGCCCGGGCGGCGCCACCCCTGCGCCTCGTGGGGCGCTACGCGCGGAATCCACCACCCCCACATGCACGAACAGCCCCACCAACCCCCGGGCGGCGTCACCCTACGCCTCATGGGGCGCGACGCGGGGCATCCGGCATCCCGCACCCACACAAACCGCCCCACCGACCCCGCGCAGCACCACCCGGCGAAAGCAGTGGATGCCGCGCCCGGCGCGGCGCGGAGGCTGTCGGGGGCCGCGCATAGGGTGTGAGCATGGCCTCCCGACGCCCCACGCAGACCGCGCCGTACCGTTGCACCGAGTGCGGGTGGACGACGATCAAGTGGGTGGGGCGGTGCGGCGAGTGCCAGCAGTGGGGCACGGTCGTCGAGTCCGCTGAGCAGACGGGCATCGTGCGCTCCGTCGCACCCGTCGCCCCGGGGGCGGCCCGTGCGGCACGACCGATCACGCACATCGACACGGCCGACACTCCGCGCCGCACGACCGGCGTCGGCGAGTTCGACCGGGTGCTGGGCGGCGGGCTGGTGCCGGGAGCGGCGATCCTGCTGTCCGGGGAGCCGGGCGTCGGCAAGTCGACGCTGCTGCTCGAGGTCGCGGTGCAGGCCGCGCGCGAAGGGCGCCGCGTGCTCTACGCGAGCGCCGAGGAATCCGCGGCCCAGGTGCGCCTGCGCGCCGAGCGCACCGGCGCCCTGCACGACGAGCTGTACCTCGCCAGCGAGACCGATCTCGCGACGATCCTCGGGCACGTCGATCAGGTCGAGCCGGAGCTGCTGATCGTCGACTCGGTGCAGACGGTGTCGTCCGCGCTGTCGGAGGGGATGGCCGGGCATCCGGGGCAGGTGCGGGAGGTGGCATCCACGCTCATCCGCGTCGCGAAGGAGCGCGCGCTGCCGACCATCATCGTCGGGCACGTGACCAAGGACGGGTCGATCGCGGGGCCCCGCATCCTCGAGCACCTCGTCGACGTCGTGTGCCACTTCGAGGGCGACCGGCAGACCTCGCTGCGGTTCGTGCGGGCGCTGAAGAACCGCTTCGGGCCGACCGACGAAGTGGGATGCTTCGACATGGCCGGCGACGGCATCGCAGAGGTTCCCGACCCCTCGGCCCTGTTCCTCGGGCACGGCGCACCCGAGCCGGGCACGTGCGTCACGATCGCGATGGAGGGGCGGCGCGCGCTGCCCGTCGAGGTGCAGGCGCTCACGATCCAGACGTCCGCCCCCAATCCGCGCCGCGTGGTCAACGGCGTCGACGCCGCCCGCGTCGCGATGGTGCTCGCCGTGCTCGAGCGGCGCGCGCGCATCAAGGTGTCCGATCAGGACGTCTACGTCTCCACGGTCGGGGGTGTGCGCCTCACCGAACCCGCGGCCGACCTCGCCATCGCGGTCGCCATCGCCAACGCCCTGCGCGATGTCGCCCTGCCCCGGGGTGTCGCGGCGGTCGGGGAGCTCACGCTCACGGGCGAGATCCGCCCCGTCACGCAGGCGGCGCAGCGGCGGTCCGAGGCCGCGCGCCTGGGGTACGCGACCGTGGTGGATGCCGCGTCGAAGACGCTCCGGGGCGCGCTCGACGATCTCTCCGTGCGCACGCGCCCGCGGCGCGGCGAGGACGAACCCGGTTTCTGAGAGGCGGGGCACCTGAACGCGCAGGGCTTCCGGACTGGCAGGGCCCCGCGGCCGCAGCGGCCGCCGAGCCAGCCATGACCCGGTCAGTAGGGCGAGACGACGAACACCTCGGCCTCCCCGCACGAGCCCGGGACGTAGCCTCCCGAGTTCGCGAAGCCGCCGCCGAGCGCGATCGCACCGCCGTCGCCATAGGTCTCGCCGCGCCAGGTGAGCGTTCGGCCCTCGACGGACGCGTCGCCCGCCGGAAAGCTCGGCACCGCGACGGACTCGCCGCTCTCGCCGTACTCGACACGGATGCAGTCATCGTCAGTGCGGAGCGTTCCCTCGAGCAGCGCGTCCATCCCGGCATCCACCCGCGGATGCACCGCGAGCGGCCCCGTCACCGGCACCCCGGTGAACGGCCCCGTGGCGCAGCCGGAGAGCGCCAGCAGCGCGGCGATGCCGACGCACACCGCGGCGCGTCGACAACGGGGCGGCCGCTGACGCATCGGCTCAGGCGTCGAGCGCGGCGAGGAGATCGGCAGGCGCCGCCTGCAGCGGGTGCGGGCCGGCGATGTCGAAGAAGACCGTGGTGATCTCGGACTCGTGCGTTCCGAGGAAGGCCCGCAGCCATGCCGGAGACTGGAGGGCGACGCCGGGCGGCAGCGAAGCCGGCTTGTGCGCGGCGTCGCTGAACAGCAGCAGTGCGACATCGCCGGTGTTCGGGTCGCGGTAGGTCCACACCTCGCCGACGTCACGCGGATCGTCACGCTGGCCCGGACGCATCAGCGGCACGACGGTGGGGCCGTGGCGCAGCGCGAAGGCGACCGCCGCCATGTCCTGGGTCTGGAGCGCATCCGTCAGTTGCGTATTGCGGAACTCGAGCGGTTCCTTCTTCTTCGCGCGCTTCTTGCCGGCCACCGTCCCAGCGTAATCGCGACGCGGGGCCCGTGCCGATCCCCCGGCACGGGCCCCGCGCCACATCTGTGCGCTACTGCGGCGTCGGCCCCAACGGGAGCACAGGCGCCGACAGTCCGAGCGCAACCCGCACCTGCGCGATCTGCGCGTCGGGCATGGCCGCCTCGCCGCCGAGAATGCGCAGCTGGATCGGGTCGAGCCGCCGCAGCTCGGCGAGCACCTCGGTGGGAATCTCCCCCGCCGGCGGGAGGAGGATGATCGGTCCACCGGTCAAGCCGGCCACCGGTGCGGCGGCGAGCGCATCCGGGAACGACGACCCCGTCGCCACGTACACGACCGCCGTGGGCCCATCCGGCTGGAAGGCCGCGCTGATCGCCGCAGCCGTCTCATACCGACCAGCCCCCGCGAGCCGCTGCACGGTCGCGCCCGAACCGGCCGCGGCCTGCGCCGCGCTGGCGACGGCATCCGACACCACGACCGAGCCACCCAGCACGATGACCTCGTCGGGCTGGAGGCGCGCGATCTCCGCAGCGGTCGACGCGGGCAACGACCCGGCCGCGGTCAGCAGCACAGGCGCACCGCCGTTGGCGGCGATCGCGGCCCCCGCGAGCGCGTCGGGGAAGTTCTCGCCACTGGCCAGGAACACCCTGGTCGTATTCTCGGGCGTGAACGTCGCCGCGCTGATGCTGGCGGCCGTCGCGTAGCGGTCGCCCCCGGCGAGACGCTCGATCGTCCCGGTGCCGTCGGTCGGCAGGTGCACGGACAGCGCGGTCATCACCTCGTCGGACACCGCTGCCGGACCGCCGAGCACCTTGATGTGCATCGGCTGCAGCCTCGACAGCTCCGCGACGGTCGCCGCGGGCACGGCGCCAGTCGCGGCGACAAGCAGCACTGGCCCCCCGGCGGCAGCCGCGGCGGGTCCTCCGGCCAGGGCGTCGGGGAAGTTCAGCCCGTTGGCGACGAACACCGTGTCCGCCCCCGTCGGGAACGCCTGCTCGCTGATCATCGCAGCGGTCGCGAACCGGTCTGCGCCGCCGATGCGGTCGAAGAACGTCTCCGACACCGTGAAGGTGCTCGTGAAGGGCGTGCCGAGCGGGTTGCCGTTGAGGTCGGTCACCGAGGCGTCGACCTCGACGCGATAGCCGCCGCTGCGCAGCGGGCCGTCCGCGACGATCAGCGCCGTCGAGTGGGTGAGATCCGCCGACGGCGTGAACGACACCTCCGCATCGACCGCCTCCCCGTTGGCGAGGCGCACGAGCCGCACCGCCGCGTCGACCGTGTCGATGTCGAGGCGCTCCGAGAACTCGATCGCGACCTGCTTCGAGCGCATCACGTCTTCCGCACCGTCGGGCGGATCGACCGCCACGACCGCAGGCGCGACCGCGTCGGTGGGATCGATCACGATCACCGTCGCACCGCCGTTGATCTGCGAGGTCACGCCGTACGAGTCGGTGAGCATCGTGGAGCCGATGATCTGCAGCACGCCGCCGGGCGGATACTCGTCGACCGGCACATCGAAAGCGATCTCGCCGTCGTTGTTCGTGGTGAACGTCTGCGTCACGGGTGTCGCACCGTCGACCCACCGGAACTGCACCTGGTGACCGGCGCGAACCGGCACGTCCCCGAGTCGCAGCACCGCATCGACCTCGACCGTCTGCCCGACGACCGCGAAGTCCAGGTTCGCCGTCACATCGAGCACCGGTGCGCCCGCGGGCGCCGTGCGCGGCTCGTTGAGCACACGCAGCGGGTTGCACCCGAGATACGGGTTCTGGCACTGCGCGAGGGGCGTGAGAATGCGCTCCGTGCCGGCACGGGGTCGCTGGTACACACGCACGATTCCCCAGCTGCCCGACGAGATGCCCATGCGCGCGTTCTCGACGCCGTAGCGGTAGTCGCCGATCGCCTGCATGACACCGCCCGCGGCCTCCATGTGGAACGTGTGGGCGCTCCCGGTGGCGATCGAGCCCTGCACCCCGGCCCTCACGGAGCCCGCGTCGAACGGGTGCTCGAGCCAGTTGTGTCCCTGGACGGCGTACTGCACCGTGCGGGCGCGGTCGCTGGAGGCCACCACGTGGAGGCGCAGCGCGTCGCCCTGGTAGGCGCGGATGATCGGGGTGTCCGGATCGCCGAGCGTCTGCGGCCCGTTGCCCGTGTCGAGCACGTACGTCGAACTGAAGACGTTGGCCAGCTTCTCACCGAAGTCGGGATCGCTGAACGGCGGCCCGTTCCCGTCGATCGGCGGATCGGCGAACTTGTCGACGAACGCGTTGTCGAGGCCGAGGCGCGTGTGCAGCGGCGCGTTGTGGTAGCTGATCGCGCGCTCGCCCTTGTCGGGCCAGTCGCCCACGAGCGGGTCGTAGATGTGGTTGCCGTCGGCATCGCGCAGGTTGAGGCCGTTGTGCTGGAACACCACCGCGTCACGGTAGTCGTCACCCTCGCCGAACGGATCGACGTCGACCTGTGCGCCGTTGTCGACCACCGCCCCGGTGAAGGGATCGCGGAACATGCCGTCCCGCGGTCCCACCACGAGCGCGGCGAGCAGGCCGTGGTGGCGGGTGCCGCGCACGTCGCCGTACGCCAGCAGGGGCACAGCGCCGAGCTCGCCGTCGGTCAGGGCCGGCTCGGCTGCGGGGTCCTGATAGATGACCTCGTCGGCGTACCACGTGTAGTTCACGGCCTCGCCCGGCCCCGCGGTCTGATCGAAGTTGTAGCCCACCGTGGTGCCATCGGACGTGCGCACGTCGTAGCGCACGAGCGAGGGGTGCAGCGAGACGCGGTTGCCCGCGATCCACGGCACGCCGGTGTCGTCGGGCGGCTCATCGCCCGCCTCGACGACCTGCGGGAACACCGGTTCGAGTGGCATCTCCGCGTCGCCGTCGAGCGTGCCGAGGCGGCCGTGCTGGTTGAAGTGCGCCCAGTCGACGTCGTTGCGCAGCGTCACCCGCACGCAGTCGCCCTCGTGCACGCGCAGCACCAGCGGTTCGAGTTCCTTCGTGCCGGCGCGGATCGCCGCGACATCCTCCGTCATGACGTACGCGAGCCCATAGGGATCGTGGTCGCCGTACCGGTTGTACTGGATGTTGTGACTGATCGCGGTGACGTCGAAGAGCTGCTCCGGCGCCCCGTCGGGGCACGTCGGGTTCGGCAGTGCCTTCTCGATCGGCGCGAGCGGATCCGGCGCGGGCAGCGGGTTGCCGACCGGCAGCGCCCGGTTGTTGTCCGGCAGCGGAAGAAGCCCCTCGTTGCCGGCGGTCTGGTCGAAGACCCGCATGATGCCCCAGACGCCGAACCACAGGTCTTCCACGCCCGGGCCGCCGTACATGAAGTCGGACACGCGTGGCGCGGTCGAGTCGGGCGAGTAGAAGCAGTTCGCGGGCGCTCCCAGACCGCAGCCGACCGCGACGTCCTGCATGTTGAACGCCTCCGACACGCCGATGGGTCTCGCGTTGATGTACGGGGAAGCCGGGTCGAGGGGATCGTTCCTCCACCGGAGACCGTGCACGGTGAAGTTGTGCATCTCCTCGTGCGAGCCCTGAATGAGCCTGATGCGGACGGTGTCACCCCGGTTCGCCCTCAGCACCGGCGTATCGGGGTCGCCCCACTTGCGCGAACTGAACGCGTAGGCAGGATCGACCCAGCCGGCCGCGGCGAGCTGCGCGTTCGTGATGGGTGTCGTCGGGTTCGCGGGCGCGGTCGGCGGCACTCCGGCGAACTGCCGGTCGATCAGCGGTGCCGCGCGGTAGTTGATCGACATGCCGCCCTGATCGCCTTCCGGCCCGCGCAGCGGCGCGGCCGGCGGCTCGAGCGCGTTGGCGGGATCGAGGATGTCGGCGTGGGTGGCCGACTGCGTGAACAGCGGCACGAAGTCGGCGATCGCGATGCCGTACTCGCGGAAGTCGTCGGGCTCCCAGGCGTCTTCGGTCGTCGGCGGCGTACTGGGACCCACCATGTCCATCGCTGTTCCGGCGGCCTCGCCGGAACAGGCGTCGACGCAGAGCGCCTTGCCCGCGGCACTCGCGTGATCGGCCCGGTTGATGGGCTGCAGCCACTCACCCGTGTACGGGTCGCGCGAGTCGAAGCCGGCCGGCTCGACGAGCAGCGCCGAATAGAGCCCGCGGTTCTGCAGCGCTCCGGCGAAGTGGTGATCGTGGTTGAACACTGTGCGCAGCTCGTAGTCGGCGTACCAGCGCTCCTTGATCGTCTGCCCGTTCATGAGCCAGTTGCCTCGGGCGTCCTCCGCCTCGGCGACCGGATCGCGGCCGACCGGCATCGCGGGCAGGCACTCGGACCCGACCGCGCAGGTCTCCGCGCCCGACAGGAGGTCGTCGTTGAAGTCCGCCTGCTCCTGGGTGAACGCGGCCTGCTGGTAGTTCCAGCCGTTGGATGCTCCGTCCGAGGCCAGCACGTCGAAGTTCACGAGGTGGATGTGCGACCCGGCCATGTTCGTCATGATGAGCTGCTGGTAGGCGTCGTCGCCGATCACGTTGGGCGTGCGGTTCGTCAGGTGGAAGTTGACGCAGTCCCCGGAGTTCACCCGGTAGAACAGCGGCTCCGGATCCTTCTCCCCCGACAGCACCGCGTTCACATCGGAGTCCAGCACCAGGATGCGCCCCTGCACGTCGCGCCACCCGTCGCCACCGGCCTGCCCGGTGTACCACAGCGGCAGCTGGATCACCGAGACCCGGTAGGTGATCTCGCGCGCACCGGCCGGACAGGGGTCCACCACAGGGGCACCCGGCACGGGCACCGTTCCGCGCGCACCGTGGTACGTCATCTGGGTGCTGCGTTCGACGGCGAGCCGGGAGGCGATCTTCGCGGTCGTCGGGTCGCCGGGGTCGAAGCCGTCGCTGGGAGTGACTGTCACGACGCCGGAGATCGCGGTGGCGCCGACCGTGAGGTCGTTCGTCGACACCCACGACACGAGTGTCACGAGCCAGGGATCGAGCTCGGTGCCGGCTCCCGTCACGGACACGTCGATGAGCGCGTCCAGGCTCTCGAGGGCGGACTCCACCTGTGCGGCGGTGGCCGGGAGCGGCACGGCGGCGGTCTCGCCGTCGAACGTCAGCGACAGGTCGCCCGTCGCCGCGGCATCCACCGCGATGTTCTGCGTCGCCTCCAGGAGCGTCGGATCCAGTTCGTTCGTCTCCACGATGCGCACGGCCGGCGCGTCGACCGGCTCCCCGTTCTCGTCGAGCACCGGGTCGCCGTTGGCGTCGAACTCGCGTTGCCAGATCGACCCCGGAGCCTGCGGCGAGCGCGCACCGTACTCACCCGGGATGAACCTCGGGTACCCGGGCACCTCGTACGAGGCATCCAGCTTGGTCGGCGGCACCGACGCGTTGAATCCGAGCGAGCTTCCGGTCTCGCGCAGCGGCACGAGGGAGGTCACGCGCGTGCCGTCGGGCAGCGCGTTCGTGCCGTCCTCGAGCACGTCGTGCGATCTCAGCAGCGCCCAGAACCCGTGCGAGAAGTGCGTGTAGAGGTGGCAGTGGAAGATCGAGTCGCCGATCGTGCCGACGCGGGCGCCGGCGCCGTAGTTGAGGTCGGCGGTGAACGCGGTCCACGGCGAGTAGGTCTTCGAGTCGATGGTGGTCGCGCGCGGCTGGTTGTCCTCGGTGGGCTCCGGCGGGTTCGAGCCCGCCGGTCCGGAGTCGTCGGGCTCCGCGCTCCACGTGTGGGCGTGCAGGTGGAACACGTGCGTCTCGTAGTTGCCCGCGTGCCCGAAGCGCAGCTTGATCGGATCGCCCTGGTAGGCACGCACGACATTGGTCACGTAGCACGACGCCGGCCGAGCTTCATCGGCCGCGTTGGTGAGGCGGAGGTCGCAGTCCTCGACGTTGTCCGCCACGAGTCCGCCCGGCGCCGAGAACGGATCCTCCCCGCCGAAGTCCGGCGCCTCCGGAAGCCAGGGCCCCGGCCCCGACGCGAGCTTCACCATGCCGGGGTCGCCGTAGACCCACGACGAGAGGATCGTCTCCTCGCTCGAGCAGTCTTCGCACCAGCGCTCGTCGCCCTCGATGTTGAACTCGAGCCGCTTGGGTTCGGGATCGGATCCGTAGTTGATGCCGAACCGTTCGAACGGTTCGGGCAGCGCGGCGAGCTCCTCCTCGGTGAGGTCGGCGCGATCCTGCCGGGGCAGGATGTCCTGGCTGACCAGCACCGCCTCGCGAAAGCGCTTCTGCACGGCATCCGAGATGACCGCGTTGATGTACAGGTCGCCCGACTGATCCGCGACGCTCGCATACTGCTGGTCGGGGATCGCCGACGACAGCTCGCGGCCGGTGGTCGGGTCGAACCAGTGGGCGCCGGCCGGCTGCACCGCCAACGCGCCGTACAGGCCGTGCTCGGCGCCGCCGCCGTCTTCGTCGGCGCCGGCCGTCATGCCGTCGTCGCGGAAGAGATATACGCCCTCGCTCTTGGGCGCGACCCAGTAGTACGTGTGGCTCTCGCCCACCCCGGCCGTGCCGTCAGGGTTGTAGCCCACCGGAGCCGAGCCCGAGTCTGCCGGGTTGTAGGAGACGCCGTACGCCCGCATCGAGACGTGCGGGTCGACCTGCGGCAGGAACTCCGCCATCGCAGCCGGGTCGAGCTCGTTGCTGAGGGTGATCTCCACGCACTCGCCGACGTTCGCGCGCAGCACGAGCGGGCGCGGCCGGATCCGCCGGCCCTCGGCCGGGTCGCCGGCGTATCCGTCGGCGGCGGTGCCGACGATCGGAACGTGCCAGTTCTGCACAGCCGCCTTGTCCTGCTGGAGCACGAAGAGCATGCCGGCGGGGTCACCGTCGCCGAGGTGATCGACGCCGTCGACCACCGGGTCCTGCTCGGGAACGCGCGAGTCGTTGATCCAGCGGGAGAACGGGATGTACGTGTGCACCGCCGCGACATCGTAGGAGCGCACGGCGGTCTCAGCCGTACACGCCGGCACAGCCGGAACCGCAGCATTCGCGGGCGCGGCCACGAACGGCATCGTGCTCGCCAGGAGCACGCCCATCGTGGCGCCCGCCGGCAGCACCATTCGCCGCTGCCGCTGCGTCATCCCGCGGTGCCAGCTCCGCAGGGTCGGCACGGCCGATCCCGCGAGGTGCCCGACGACCAACCCGACCGCGAGGGCCGGAGCGAGCATCGACACCTCGAGCAGCGCGTGCTGCAGAGTGCCCCCTCCGGAGGCCGCGTGCTGCGCGTGCACCCCGTGGTTGCCGGTGCCGAGGATGACGGCCGACAGCCAGCTCAGCGCGAACGCCAGGAGCACGGCGAGCACGCCGACCAGGATTCCTCGCGCTGCGGCGGCGGCCGCCCGGTCCGATGGCACATGTCGCGCGACCAGCGGCCACACGGCTCGCACCGCGAAGTACGCCGCCACGGCGGCGACCGAGAACGTCGCGCAGACGCGCAGGACCTGATCCAGGCCGGCTCCGACGCCCGCTCCGAACCATCCCGCGGCGCACGCGGCCATCGCGAGGACAACGACCGTGGCGGCATCAACGCCGACACGACCCTTACTCCACCTTTTATCCATGAAAGCAAACCCCAGTGCTTCACACGGCAACGCGCGAAAGGTGCATCGCACGTTGCGCGACCTCCCGATCAACCCCAGATGATCGAGTCGGTTACCGGGCAGTGTATGCCCGTCGCCCCCCAAGTGACAAGGGATTCACGCCGGATGACACGAGATTCGAGCATGCGCATCATGCAACCTCAGAGTGCACACTGCTCAACTTCGCGATCAGTACAGGAGGAAAGGCCGCGACTCGGTGCCCGTCACCCCGCCGATCTCGACCGTCAGGTGGTAGGTCGCGCCGCCCCCGCGGCGCGCTGCCGAGCGGCATCCCCGCAGGAATCCACCGACGAGCGCGTGCGGTCCCACACGAGCGGCGCGGCACTGGTCACCGTCTGTCCCGCGGCCAGCAGCACGACCATGTCGCTGGGCTCGGTCTGGCAGTCGGTGGAACGCCACCACACGTCGCTGCCGCTGGAGATCTCGAACACCTGCGTGGCGGTGCCGACGTTGAGCGTGCAGTCCTCGGACCCCGTGTTCGTGAGGCGGATCGACAGCTGCGGGTTCTCTCCCGCCGCGTACGAGTCCTTGTCGGTCAGAGCTTCGACCGTCACCTCGCGCGGTCGGCACGGCGCCGCCTGCGGCGCGGTGGATGCCGTCGGCGAGGGTGTCGCCGCCGCATCCGGCTCCGCGCTCGGCGTGGCATCCGATTCGGCCGCGTCTTCGTCCGCATCGCCGTCGGCCTCAGCCTCTGCGGCCACCGATGTGGACCCCGGGGCCGGGATCGCGACGGTCTCCGACGGGGTGCTCGACACCCCGCTCGGCTCCTGAGGCTCCGATGCCAGTCCGCGCCACGGCTGGGCGATCAGCGCCCACACCAGGGCGGCCACGAGAAGGAGGAGGATCAGCAGGGCGAGGCGTCGCCGCCGGTACACCGCCGGCGATTGCCGTCGCCTGCGCGTCGCCTCGCTCACGCGTCCAGGCTACGCGCGGCATCCGCGTGCAGCGTCTTGAGCATGCGCGTGTTGCCGAGGGTGTTGGGCTTGACGTGCGCCAGGTCGAGGAACTCCGCCACGCCTTCGTCGGGAGAGCGCACCAGCTGGGAGTACACGTCGGGGTCGACGACCTGCTCGCCGATGGGGGCGAACCCGCGCCGGGTGAAGAAGTCCACCTCGAAGGTGAGGCAGAACAGTCGCGTCAGCCCGAGGACCCGCGCGTTCGCCTCCAGCGCGTCGACGATCTCCCGGCCGACGCCGCGGTGCAGCCAGCCGTCGACCACGATGAGCGTGCGGATCTCGCCGAGGTCCTCCCACATGACGTGCAGCGCACCGCACCCGATGAGCTCACCGTCGGGGGTCTCCGCCACCACGAACTGCTGCGTGGCCTCGTAGAGCACCACGGGGTCTTTGCCGAGGAGGATCCGCCGCTGCACGAAGGGCTCGAGCATGCTCTGGATGCCGCGCACGTCGCGCGTGCGGGCCGGACGCACCGTGAACGGCGCCTCGGTGGGACGGGTTTCGGTCACCGGTTCAGCCTACGACTGCGGCATCCGGGGGTGTCGCCAGCCGCGCGCCGCGTCTACAATCTCCTCAACGGGCGGCTGGGGATTCGCCCGAACGGCGACGTCACTCACACGGGTGCGCCGCCGGGCCAGTACTGACGCTGGGGAGTCCGCTGGTGGGATCGGTGACGGCGACGACGGTCGAACGACCGCCCGCGCGCGTGTCGCGGTGGGTGGCCGTGGCCGTCGCCGCCGTCCTGTCCGCCGCCCTCGTGGCGCTGGCCGTGTGGGGCGCGTACACGGCGATGAACCCGCGGGCCCTCATCGGGGAGACGATCTCCCACGACGGCGGAGAGTTCTCCGTCGTCGCCGCCTGGACCATGGACGACCCGATGAGCGCGATGCCGGCGAACAACGCCGCGCAGTTCTCTGCCGCCGGCATGAGCGCGATGTCGGCGATGATGGGCGACCCCGTGCCGGAGGGGATGAAGCGCGTCATGGTGCAGCTCGAGCTGGCCGCCGGCGACGAGGCGATGGAGTTCCCCCTGGAGGGGGTGAGCCTGTCGGCCGACGGCGCATCCTTCGGCGTCGTCAGCTCGATGCTCGACGACGAGCGCCTCGAGCCGAACACCGCGATGCACGCGCTCGCGATCTTCGAGGTGCCGGTGGAGACCGGGGTCGCCTCCTTCTCGCTCGGCGCCGGCTCGGCGTCAGTGGCGGTCGACGTGGCAGGCAACCCGGGCGGGCACAGCGGACACGAGACCGAAGACGAAGACGAGTGACTTCCGCACTCGCGGTACGCCCGTCCGCGGCGACCCGTGTTCTCGCCGTCATCGCCATGGCCCTGGCGCTGGTTCCCGCGCTCGTGCTCGGCAGCGCTGCTCCCGCCCGGGCCCACGCGTCGATCCTGTCGATCGATCCTGTGCCCGACTGGGTCTACGACGATGCACCCGACGAGGTCTCCCTCACCTTCAACGAGCCGGTGTCTGTCGAGCTCGGCGGCATCCGCGTCTTCGGTCCGTCGGGCGAGCGCGTCGACGGCCCGACGCAGCAGCGCGACGGCGACACGACCGTCTGGGCGCCGATCGAGGCATCCGACCGAGGCACGTACACCGTCGCGTGGAGTGTGGTCTCCGTCGACTCGCACGTGCTCTCGAGCACCCTCGTCTTCCACGTCGGCGAGCCCACCGGCACCGCGGCCGACATCGAACAGGCCGATGCCGGGGTCGTGGGCGTGCTCGGGTGGCTCGCGCGCTGGGCGATCTTCACCGGGATGATCGCCCTCGGCGGCCTCGTGCTCTCCCGCCTCGCGCTGCGATTCGCCCTCGTCGGGCGGCGCGCCCGCGTCGTCGCGGTCTCTGCGGCGGGACTCATGCTCATCGGCTCGGTCGTCAAGATGGCGGTGCAGGCGACCTCGGCCGCCGGTGTGCCGGTGACCGACGTGTTCGCTCTCGGGCTGGGTCCGGTGCTCGACACGCGCGCCGGCGTGCTCGACGGCATCCGGGTGATCGCCGCCGGAGTCGCGCTCGCCGGCGCGCTCCTGTGGCGCCGAGTCTGGGGGGCATGGCTCGCCGGCGTCGCGACCGTGACCGTCATGGCCACCCTCGCCGTGCTCGGCCACGCCTGGACCGCCGAGCCCCCGATCGCGGCCGCATCCGTCGACCTCGTGCACCAGCTGGCCGTCACCGTGTGGGTGGGGGGCTTGGTCGCGCTCGTGGTGCTCGATGACCGCACCCAGATGGATGCCGCCATCCGGCGCTTCTCCCGGGTCGCACTCTGGGCGCTGCTGGCGGTGGTGCTCTCGGGGTTCGCCTCGGCGCTCTGGCAGACCGCCGCGAACCCGACGACCCTGTTCACGGAGTACGGCGTCCTCCTGCTCGTGAAGATCGCGCTGGTGGGCGTGATGGCCCTTCTCGGGTGGTGGCAGCGGCGGCGACTCGCCCGCGCGGTGCACAGCGCCGGCCGCCTCCTGACGGGGGTGCGGGCCGAGATCGTCGTGGCGGCCGTCGTGCTCGCGATCACCGCGGTGCTCGTGGCGACCGTGCCGGCCCGGGAGTCGCTCGCTCCTCAGCCGTACACCGTCGCCGTGGCCGAGGACTTCGGCACGGTCGACGTCACCGTCGAACCCGCGATCGTGGGCGACAACGTCGTCACCATGCAGTTCACCGACCGCGTCGGCACGTCCCGCGGGGTGGATGTCGCGCAGCTCACCGTCAGCCAGGGCGACCTTCCGCCGCGCGCGGTGACGCTCACCGCCCTCGCCCCCGACCGGTGGGCCGCGATCGACGTGTCGCTGCCCACCGACGGCGAATGGACCTTCGAGCTCACGACCCTCTCCCGGGGCGAGGAGTCCACCGTCACCTTCACCGTTCCGATCCGAGGTGTCGAGGAGTCCGAATGACACGCTCACGCGATCCCCTGCTCCCTCGCCCCACTGCACCACGGCTGCTCGCCGCGGCCGCCGCGGGACTCCTCGCGCTCGCGAGCCTCCTGGTCGCCGCGCCCGCGTCAGCACACGACGAGATCGGCACTCTCGTGATCGTCTCGACCGAACCCGCCGAGAGCAGCGCCGGGGAGGGGGCGATCGACCTGCTCGTCGAGATCGAGCTCACCTTCGTCAATGACGGCCATCCCGCTACGACCTCGGCAACCGTCACCGCGATCGCCGAGGGAGCGGACGGCTCCACGGTCGGGCCCGTCATCGCCGCCCCGAGCGGCACGGCCGGCATCTGGACGGCCAACCTCACGCTGCCGACCGCGGGCGAGTGGACGGTGCGTCTGAGCTCCCTCACCCCCAAGGCGACGCTCGAGCAGGTGGTGCAGGCGGCCCCGCTCGAACCGACGCCGACCGAGGAGCCCGCGGCGACGCCGACTCCCGCGCCCACGGCAACGGCCGCGCCACCGATCGATGACGCCTCCGGAACACCGGCCTCGGCCACCGACGACGCCATCGGCTGGGTGCTCGGATCCGTCGTGGGGGCGCTCGCGATCACCGCCGTCGTGCTGGCGGTGCTGCTTCCGCGACGATCTGCGCGACAGAACTGACGCCGCGCGCCCGCGGCAACGACGAAGACCTCGGGGTCGGAACCCCGAGGTCTTCGTGCGGTGCGTCTCAGTCGCTGGTGATCGCGAGATCGGGCGTCGCGGCGATCTCGCCGTTGGAGACCACCCCGACCGCGACCTTCTCCCCGCGCGGGGCGTGCTCGAACACGAACTCGCCGTTCACGGCATCCACCTTCACATGGTCTCCCGAGTCGAGCTGGCCGTGCAGGATCAGCTCGCTGAGCTTGTCCTCCACCTCGCGCTGCATGGCGCGGCGCAGCGGGCGAGCGCCGAGAGCCGGGTCGAACCCGATCTCGATGAGGCGCTCCTTGGCGGGCAGGCTCAGCTCGATCGTCATGTCGCGGTCGAGCAGACGCTCGCCGAGGCGCTTGGTGAACAGATCGACGATCTGCACCAGCTCCTCCTTGGAGAGCTGCGGGAACACGATGATGTCGTCGACGCGGTTGAGGAACTCGGGCTTGAAGTGGCGCTTGAGCTCCTCGTCGACCTTGCCCTTCATACGGTCATAGGTCGTCTGCGTGTTGCCCTCGACCTGGAAGCCGACCGGTCCGCCCGCGATCGCCGACGAGCCGAGGTTCGTCGTCATGATGATCACGGTGTTCTTGAAGTCGATCACGCGGCCCTGACCGTCGGTGAGACGGCCCTCTTCGAGGATCTGCAGGAGCGAGTTGAAGATGTCGGGGTGCGCCTTCTCGATCTCGTCGAACAGCACGACCGAGAACGGCTTGCGGCGCACCTTCTCGGTGAGCTGGCCGCCCTCTTCGAAGCCGACGAATCCGGGAGGCGCACCGAACAGACGGCTCACCGTGTGCTTCTCGCCGAACTCGCTCATGTCGAGCGAGATGAGCGCGGCCTCGTCGTCGAAGAGGAACTCCGCGAGCGCCTTGGCGAGCTCGGTCTTTCCGACGCCGGTGGGGCCGGCGAAGATGAACGAGCCCGACGGACGCTTCGGGTCCTTGAGGCCGGCGCGCTGGCGGCGGATCGTCTTCGACAGCGCGGCGATCGCCTCCTCCTGGCCGATGACGCGCTGGTGCAGCGCCTTCTCCATGAAGACGAGGCGGCTCGACTCCTCTTCCGTCAGCTTGAACACCGGGATGCCGGTGGCCTGCGCGAGCACTTCGGCGATCAGACCCTCGTCGACCACCGCGTGGGAGGCGACGTCACCCGAGCGCCACTGCTTCTCGAGGCGCAGGCGCTCCGCGAGCAGGGACTTCTCCTCGTCGCGCAGGTTCGCCGCCTTCTCGAAGTCCTGGTCCTCGGAGGCCTTCTCCTTGTCCTCGCGGACCTTCGCGATCTTCTCGTCGAACTCGCGCAGCTCCGGCGGGCTGGAGAGGATGCTCAGGCGCAGACGCGCGCCCGCCTCGTCGATCAGGTCGATCGCCTTGTCGGGCAGGAACCGGTCGCTGATGTAGCGGTCGGCGAGGTTGGCCGCCGCGACGATCGCGCCGTCGGTGATCTGCACCTTGTGGTGCGCCTCGTAGCGGTCGCGCAGCCCCTTCAGGATGTTGATCGCGTGCGGGAGGCTCGGCTCGGCGACCTGGATCGGCTGGAAGCGGCGCTCGAGCGCGGCATCCTTCTCGAAATGCTTGCGGTACTCGTCGAGGGTCGTCGCGCCGATCGTCTGGAGCTCGCCGCGGGCCAGCAGCGGCTTGAGGATGGATGCCGCGTCGATCGCGCCCTCGGCGGCGCCCGCACCCACGAGGGTGTGGATCTCGTCGATGAAGACGATGATGTCGCCGCGCGTGCGGATCTCCTTGGTGACCTTCTTCAGGCGCTCCTCGAAGTCACCGCGATAGCGGGACCCGGCGATGAGCGAGCCGAGGTCGAGCGAGTAGAGCTGCTTGTCCTTGAGGGTCTCGGGCACATCGCCCTTGACGATCGCCTGGGCGAGGCCCTCGACGACGGCGGTCTTGCCGACGCCGGGCTCGCCGATGAGGACGGGGTTGTTCTTGGAGCGGCGCGACAGGATCTGCATGACGCGCTCGATCTCCTTCTCGCGCCCGATCACCGGGTCGAGCTTGTTGTCGCGCGCGGCCTGCGTGAGGTTGCGGCCGAACTGGTCGAGCACCTGGGATCCGCCCTGCGTGGTGCCCTGCGTCTGCTCGCCGGCGCCGCTGGCGACACCCGCGGGCTCCTTGCCCTGGTAGCCGGACAGGAGCTGGATGACCTGCTGGCGCACCTTGTTGAGGTCGGCGCCGAGCTTGACCAGCACCTGGGCGGCCACGCCCTCGCCCTCGCGGATGAGTCCGAGCAGGATGTGCTCGGTGCCGATGTAGTTGTGGCCGAGCTGCAGCGCCTCGCGCAGGCTGAGCTCGAGAACCTTCTTGGCACGCGGGGTGAAGGGGATGTGGCCGGTCGGCTGCTGCTGACCCTGGCCGATGATGTCCTGCACCTGCTCGCGCACGGCATCGAGCGAGATGCCCAGGCTCTCGAGCGCCTTGGCGGCGACGCCCTCGCCCTCGTGGATGAGACCGAGCAGGATGTGCTCGGTGCCGATGTAGTTGTGGTTGAGCATCTTCGCCTCTTCCTGGGCGAGGACGACCACACGACGGGCACGGTCGGTGAATCTCTCGAACATCTCGTTCACTCCTCCGGGGCGCGGGCGGTGTGCGGATGCACCTCTGGCGCCTTACATCGAGGGTAACGACGCAGCCCGCCGCGCATGCCCGTGTTCGCCGTGGGCATATCCCCACCGCGGGGCTCAGGCGGGGCATCCCTTGCCTCCCCTCCCCTCCCACCCCACCGTTCCGCCGGCCACCGCACCCCGCCTCACCCCACCGCACTTCCCGCCCTTCCGCTGTCACAATCTGCAGTCCCGCTCGCCGACTGCGACAGCGGAGCAGCGAACTTTCACGATCGGCCGGCGATCGCCGCGCGCACGCGCGCGAGTAGCGCCCGGCGATCGCCGGCGAGCTCTGCCTTCGTGACTCGGATGACGCGCCAGCCCGCCGCTTCCAGCTGCTCGTACCGACGGATGTCGCGTGCCCACTGCTCGGGGTCGAGAAGGTGGTGCTCGCCCTCGTACTCGATGGCGATGCGCAGGTGAGGGTAAGCGAGATCGACGCACGCGATCTTGATCCCGTTTTCGAACACGTCGAAGTTGAGATCGGGCTCGGGCAGGCCCGCTCCCATCAGGCAGAGTCTCAGCCTGCTTTCCTGCCGCGACGCGGAACGCGTCCGCAGATCGGGGATGGCCTCGCGGAGTTGCTGGACTCCTACCCGGCGGCCCGCGTAGATCGCGTGACGAAGATCCTCCAGCGATGCCAGGGCCTCGTTCACGCGCCAGTCTCGGACCACCGCGTCGCCCGCGGCGACAAGATCCTCGGGGCGACGCAGCACCGAACCGAGCATCGCCCAGGTCGTCGCCGGCGCCGTGAGCCTGACTCCCCACGTCGGGTGGACCCGTACGCGGGTCGTCGCTGCGGCTGCTTGGTGGCCTCGCACCCCGCGTGCACGGGAGAGCCGGACCGGTTTGAAGACGGCGACGTCGACCGGAGCATTCCGGATCAACCCGCCCGGGAGTGGTACGTCCCACAGGACCGCAGCAGTGACGTGGCTGAAGAACGCTCCATCCGACATCCGCGTGGCGTAGGTGAGCGCGCGGGCAAGGTGCTCCCGCTCGAGCTCCCCTCGGCGCATCCCCGATCGATCTTCATGCAGTCGAGGGTCATCAGACGCGACTCTCGAGCGCGCGCCGTGGAAGTGCTGTTCGAGATCCTTGCCCCGCAGACGACTGGGGAGGACGCCACGTGCGAGTGCATCAGCGACCGAGAAGCGGTCGCCGAGTTCGTCGGGGAGTGGGCTGGCCATGGCGCGATGGTTCCAGGCGGTGGGGCCTGCTCTCCGCGAAAACGGCGCCTGTGGGCCCTCTCGCCAGCCGGCGCGGCTGGGGAGGAGAGGACTTCGGGTGCGATGGCCCGGTCGCGGCCCGACCCCAACGCTCACGCTCACCGCTCACGGGTGCCACTCCACCCTTCCGCTGTCGCGATCTGCAGGGAGAGGCGCCGATTGCGACAGCGGAGCAGCGAACGGGAGGCCGCGCGCACAACCCCACCCTTCCGCTGTCACAATCTGCAGTCCCGCTCGCCGACTGCGACAGCGGAGCAGCGAACGGGTGGCCTGGTGAGGGTCAGGAGGGGAGGATCGGGGTGCGGACCTCGAGGAACTCGCCGCCGGTGAGCACGAGCACCGCCTCGTCGTCGTCGACGCCTTCGACCGTGGCGACGAGCGCGCGCGGGGCCATGTCCATCGTGCAGACCTGGTCGGCGGGCGGGGTGGCGAAGGTCGCCGTCACCTCGGCCGGGCCGGTCGCCTCGACCGAGGCGAGCTCGGGCACGCACGACGACGAGCCCCAGGTGAGGACCACGAACATGCCGTCTTCGACCCAGCCGGCGCTCGGCAGGAACTCGGTCGTCCCTGAGGGTGCGGCATCGAGTCCGTCGAGGTCGGTGTCACCGCTGTATCCGCCGGTCACCCGGATCTCGAGATCCTGCGTCGGGTCGACGCCCTCCGGCAGCGCGACCACGCTCGCGCGCGGCGCGAGGTCGCGCGTGCACGCGGCCGCCGGGTCGTCGCGCAGCTCGACCTCGAGCACGCCGTCGACCATGGCGACCTCTTCGGCCCGCGGGATGCACGTCGAGCTGCCGTACGTGACGACGCCGATCATGCGGCCGGCGTCGAGCCACGCGGCATCCACCTCGGTCTCGGCAGTGTCGTCATCGGAAGCGGACGGAGACGGAGACGGCGACGACGATCCCGACGGCTCCGATCCGACCGTCCCCACCGGGGTTGCGCATGCGCTGAGCAGGAGCCCTCCCGCGAGCAGGACGGCGAGCGGCAGAATCCGGCGTGACATGGGAGACCCTTTCGACGAGGGATGCCGCGAGCGCGGCATCCACACCTCTATGGTGTCGCGAAGCGGCCGATCGTCTCCAGGCCTACTGCAGCGCCGAGGTCAGCCGGGCGAGGTTGTCGAGCACGGTGGAGCGCAGGCGCTGGCGCATCCACTCCTCGAGGGTGAGCTCGCGCGAGAGCGAGCGGTAGGTGTCCTCGACCTCGCGCATCTCGCGCACGAACTCCTCGCCGCGCACGAGCATGGAGATCTCCATGTTGAGACCGAATGAGCGCATGTCCATGTTGCTCGAGCCGATGATGGCGGTCTCGTTGTCGATCGTCATCGACTTGGAGTGCAGGATGAAGGGCTTGCGGTACATCCAGATGCGCACGCCGGCGCGCAGCAGCGCCTCGTAGTACGACCGCTGCGCGTGGTAGACGAGCGCCTGATCGCCCTCCTCCGAGACGAACAGCTCCACCTCGACGCCGCGCTGGCACGCGGTGGTGACCGCCAGCAGCAGCGCCTCGGCCGGCACGAAGTACGGGCTCACCATGATGATCTTGTGCTGCGCCGCGTACAGCAGGCCCGCGAACAGCTTGAGGTTGTTCTCGAACTCGAACCCGGGACCCGACGGCACGATCTGGCAGTCGAGGTCGCCGGGACCGGCCTCGACCGAGAACAGGTCGATCTCGTCGGTGAGGATCTCGTCGGTCTCGCTGTACCAGTCGCTGAGGAAGACCGCGTTGATGGATGCCACCACCGGCCCCTGCACGCGCACCATCAGGTCGACCCAGTGGAGTCCGCGGCGGATGTTCTTGCGGAGGTTGTACGTCGAATCGGTGACGTTCTGCGATCCCATGAAGGCCACGGTGCCGTCCACGACCAGGAGCTTGCGGTGGTTGCGCAGGTCGGGTCGCTGATACTTCCCGCGCAGCGGCTGCACCGGGAGCATGAGCTTCCAGGCCGCTCCCATGGCGTCGAGGCGCCGCAGCGTCTTCTTGTAGAACGGCTTGCCGCGGTTGGCCCAGTGGTCCAGCAGCACGCGCACGGTCACGCCGCGCGCGCAGGCCTCCTCCATGGCGCGGAAGAGGTTGTCGGTGGAGGCATCGGTCTGCAGGATGTAGAACTCGATGTGCACGTAGCGCTGCGCCGTGCGCACCGCGTCGGCCATCTCATCGAGCGACCCCTGGTAGTCGGGGATCAGGTGCGCGCCGTTGTCGCCCGCGAGCGGCATCGCGCCGAGATTGCGGTTCATCGTCACGAGCGACGTGAACCACTCGGGCGCGTGCGGCCGCAGCGTGCCGAAGTCGAGCCCCGCACTGGTCTCGTGGATGTACTCGTTGATCGCCTGCTGCATGCGCCGACGCTTGCGAGGAAGGCGCGGGTTGCCGATCAGCAGGAACAGGAAGACGCCGATCAGCGGAATGAAGTAGATCGCCAGCAGCCACGCCATCGCCGCCGTCGGACGGCGGTTGCGGGGCACGATGATCACCGCTGTGATGCGCACCGTGACGTCGAAGACGAACACGAAGATGAGCCACCACGCGGCGAGCGTCGACGGATCCACGGGCCTGGGCCCTCCTCCCCCTGAGGGATCTCCCTCAGCGTAGCGGGAGGGGAGGACGACGCTATGACGCGGCGGGTGCGGCCGTGTCGGCGGCCGGCTCGTCGGCGGCGCGAGACGCGGATGCCGGCGGAAGGCCGCGCTTGGCGCGCTCCTGCGCCTCGATGCGTGCGTACTCGCGGCGCTCGTTGCGGTCGGCGCGGATGATGCTGCGGAGCACATAGAAGAAGAGCGCGCTGACGACCACGGTCGGAAGCAGCGACCACAGAGCTGCGAGCCAGAAGTCGTCCATGCCCTCCATGGTACGTCGGGTCGGCATCGTCTCCTGCACCGGGGCGGTTCGAGCCCGGATCGGGCCGAGATCTGTGGATGCCGCGTCACGCGGCATCCCGCCCCGGCAGAGTCGGGCGGCATGACGACGATTGTGAAGGCCGCGAACGCGGCGGAGTTCCTCGGCCTCGTGCCGCAGCTGCTGGGATGCCACGTCGAGCGGAGCCTGGTGCTCGTGCCGTTCATCGGCCCGCGCACCGGCGGCGCCATGCGCGTGGACCTGCCCCCGGACCCGGACGCGGACGTGGACGCGTTCGCCGGCACCGTGCTCGGGATGATCTGCAAGGTCGCCGACGTCGACGGCGTCGCGCTGATCGTCTACTGCCCGGAGCAGTTCGGCGAGGAGGGGCCGGCGATGCCGCGGCGACGTCTCATCGACGCGCTCACCGAGCGCGCCCGCCGCATCGGCCTGCGCGTCGTCGACGCGCTATGCGTGGCCGCCGACGCGTGGGGCTCGTATCTCGACGATCCTCCGGGCGCCGGCGCGCCGCTGACGGCGATCGCCGTGGCCGCCCGGCCGGGTGAGGCGCCGCTGCCGACGCCGGCCGCCGATCCGCTCGCGGCGTGCGCGCTGCCGGCGGTCGACCTCGCCGCCAAGGAGTACGTCGGACGGGCGCTGATCGCGATCGAGGAGGCCGTCGAGCTGCTGTACCGGCCGCCGCGGGAGGGCAGGCGCGCCGGGGAGCGACGCTTCGACCCGCGGGCGCTCGGCTCCGTCGTCGCGCTCGACGATCTGCCGGCATTCTTCGAGCACGCCCTGACCCTCGATCCCGACGAGCTGGACCCGTTCGTGGCGGCGATGCTGATCTGGTGCCTCGACCGGCCGTCGCTGCGCGACGTCGCGATCAGCGGCTGGTACGGCGGGCTCTCGGCCGCCGACACCGCGCTCGACGCGCAGCTGCGCTGGGAGGACGGCGAGGCCTACCCCGAGGAGCACGCCGCCTTCATGTGGGGCGACGGACCCCGGCCCGATGCGCGGCGCCTGGAGCGCGCGGTCGACCTCATGCGCCGCCTCGCGGCATCCGCTCCCCGGGTGCGACGGCCGGGGACCCTCGCCACCGCCAGCTGGCTGTCGTGGGCGCTCGGCCGGTCGAGCCACGCGGCGCACTTCGCGGGCGAGGCTCTGCGGATCGACCCCGAGCACGGTCTCTCGGAGATCGTTCTCACCCTCGTGGGCGCCGGTCACCTGCCCGAGTGGGCGTTCACGCGCGAGCACGCCGGTGATCCGCTGACGGCAGACCCGCTCGCGGTGCCCCCGGAGCCGACGTGGCGGGCCCTTACTTGACCAGCGGGAAGAGGATCGTCTCGCGGATGCCGAGGCCCGTGATGGCCATGAGCAGGCGGTCGATGCCCATGCCCATGCCCCCGAGGGCGGCATGCCGTGCTCGAGCGCGCGGAGGAACTCCTCGTCGATGCGCATAGCCTCGTCGTCGCCGCGCGCGGCGAGCTTGGCCTGCTCGACGAAGCGCTCGCGCTGGATGACGGGGTCGACGAGCTCGGAATACCCGGTCGCCAGCTCGAACCCGCGCACGTACAGGTCCCACTTCTCGACCACGCCCGGGATCGAGCGGTGCTCGCGCACCAGCGGGCTGGTGTCGAGGGGGAAGTCCATGACGAAGGTCGGCCGCGTGAGGTGCGCCTTCACGAAGTGCTCCCAGAGCTCTTCGACCAGCTTGCCGGGGATGGGGTGCGGCGGGATGTCGACGCCGACCTCGTTCGCGAAGGCGATGAGCTCTTCGAGCGGGGTCTGCGGCGTGATCGCGCGCCCGGCGGCTTCGGACAGCGAGTCGTACATCGAGAGCCGGTCCCAGTCGCCGCCGAGGTCGTACTCGGTGCCGTCGGCCCACGTCACCGTGGTCGAGCCGGTCACGGCGATCGCCGCGTTCTGGATGAGAGCCTGCGTGAGGTCGGCGATGCCGTTGTAGTCGCTGTAGGCCTCGTACGCCTCGAGCATCGCGAACTCGGGGCTGTGGGTGGAGTCGGCGCCCTCGTTGCGGAAGTTGCGGTTGATCTCGAACACGCGGTCGATGCCGCCCACCACGGCGCGCTTGAGGAACAGCTCCGGGGCGATGCGAAGGTACAGGTCGGAGTCGAAAGCGTTCGAGTTCGTGATGAACGGCCGTGCCGAGGCGCCGCCGTGCTGCACCTGGAGCATCGGCGTCTCGACCTCGAGGTAGCCCCGGTCGGCGAAGGTCTGGCGCAGGCTCGCGTTGACCTTCGCACGGGCGACGACGGTCTCGCGGGCGCGGTCGCGCACGATGAGGTCGAGGAAGCGGCTGCGCACCCGGCTCTCCTCGGAGAGCTCGCTGTACATGTTCGGCAGCGGCAGGATCGCCTTGGCGGCGATCTGCCAGTCGGCGACCATGATCGACAGCTCGCCGCGACGGCTCGAGATGACCTCGCCCGTGACGAAGACGTGGTCGCCGAGGTCGACGAGCTCCTTCCACGCCTGCAGCGATGCGTCGCCGACGTTGGCCAGCGACACCATCGCCTGGATGCGGCTGCCGTCGCCGGCCTGCAGGGTGGCGAAGCACAGCTTGCCGGTGTTGCGGCTGAACACGATGCGGCCCGCGACACCCGCGGTGACACCGGTCTCGGCGCCGGCCTCGAGCTCGCCGTACTCGGCGCGCAGCGCCGGGATGGTGGTCGTGATCGGCAGGCTCACCGGGTAGGCGCCGCCGGCCGCATCTTCGCGCTCGGCGATGAGCCGCTCGCGCTTGGCGAGTCGGACCGCCTTCTGCTCGTGAACGTCCTCCTCTGTCGTCTCGGTGTCGACGGGCGCGGACGTGGGCGCGGCGGTCTCAGTCATTCGTGGGGGCTCCTCGGAAGTCGCCGTCAATTGTATCGGCGCCCCCGTCCGCCCCGCTGAGGGCGTGATCGATGGTCGAGTGGATGAGCGAGGAGAGGTACGGACCCGGTGCCGCGACGCCCGCCTGGCGCAGGAGGCGCGCCGCCTGCGCCACGATCGAGCGCGAGAACTCCGTGGCCGTGGCGATGGCCTCCGCGTAGGCGGGCCGGTCGGCCTCCGCGACGACGACCGGCTCGCAGCCGAGCTCGACCGCGAGCGCCTGCGCGATCGGGAGCACCGGCGCGGGGGCGGTGACCGCGGCGTACGAGTGGGCCAGGGCGCGCAGGTCCATCGAGGTGCCGGTGAAGGCGATCGCGGGGTGCACGGCGAGCGGGATCGCCCCCTTGGCCACCACGGGTGCCAGGATGCCGGTGCCGAAGCGCGGATCGGTGTGCAGCACCAGCTGACCGGGTTGCCAGGCGCCGACGTCGGTGAGACCGGCCACCAGTGCCTCGAGCTCAGTGGAAGGCACCGCGACGATCACGAGTTCGCTGCGGCGGATGACCTCGACGGCGTCCAGGTGAGGGACGCCTGGCAGCACCGCCTCGATCCGCTCGGGGTCGGAGCCCGGTGTGATGCCGACCACGGCGTGGCCCGCCCCGCCCAGCGCCGCGCCGATCACGGGTCCGACCCGCCCCGCGCCGATGATGCCGACCCCGAGGCGGCCCTCACGCGTCATCGCTCGGTCTCCTGCGCCCAGCGATGGGTGTGATCGTCGGATGCCGCGCGCACAGCGCCCTGCGCGGCGTCGCCGAACAGGGCGACGGCCTGGGCGCGGTCGACGGCGGCCAGGATCGTCGTGACGGGACCGGCGACGACGTGGGCGCGCAGGCCGGCGACGTCGAAGAGGCGGTCGAGCGGCCCCTGGTCGATGCCGACGCTCTGCATGCGCGCGAGCGGGAGCACGGCGAGCTTGCGCCACACCACCCCGCGGCGCAGGATCAGCAGGCCCTCGGTGAGGCGGAACCCGTTGCGGCGGTAGGAGAACGGCTTCATCAGCCGCGCCCGGCGCGGGGTGTTGGTGAAGGTGTCGTCCACGGTCGGGCCCAGCATCCCCTCTCTCACGATCAGCGGCCACTCGTCCTCGGGAAGGTGCGGCAGCAGCAGGCGCAGCACCCTCTCCACGTCTGCCGAGGTGCCGACCGGCAGCACGGTGGTGAACTGGTCCGCGCTGACGGCATCGGAGGCGTTGCGCCCGCTCAGTCGGTTGATCCGCACGGTCCACCAGCCGGCCGGGCGCCACAGGATGGACTGGCTGATCTCAATCGCGTGCACGCGCCCCGGCGGCACGTTCTCGGTGACGGTGGTGAGGAGCCCGAAGGTGATGCGCACGCCGTCGGGCGTCGGCGCGATCGAGTACCGGAGCGAGCGCACGATCGAACGCACCCAGTAGGCGCCGTATCCGATCAGGGCGGGGACGAATGCGAACAGCAGCCAGAACGCCCCTCGGGAGACGCCGATGCCGATCGCCGCGGCCGCGACGATGAGTCCGATGGTGGCGGGGCTGAACACGTGCGAGAGCATCAGGCGCCCCAGCGGGATGTCGACCACCGACTCCGGCTCGTCGACGGGCGCCTCGTCGCCCTCGATGAGCCCCGTGATGCCGCGGCTGACCGTCTGGCCCAGGGCGGCCACCCGCGACCCCGCACGCTCCGCGGTCGCGGACCGCTGCTCCGCCGCGGCGAGCCGGCGTCCCGAGGCGAGCCGGAGGATGTCGGCCCGCACGGTCTCGGCGCTGGTGGTCGGCAGGTACTCGAGCTTGACGTTCGCGTCCGCCCCGGCCCCGACGACCTCGAGCTTGGCGAGCCCGAACAGGCGCGCGATCATCGGGCGGGTGAGGTTGACACCCTGCACGCGGTCCAGGGGCGCACGCCTCTGGGTGCGGAAGAGCACGCCGCTGCGCACTTCGACGTCGTCGTCGGTGATGCGGAAGGTGTGGAACCGCCACATCGTGTAGAACATCGCGACGAGCACCAGCAGCACGAGCAGCACGACCACCAGCGCCACGACGATGAGGTCGTTGACGAGCACGAAGTCGATGACGTCGCCGGTCTCGAAGTCCTCGACGTCTTCGGGATCGATGCCGGGCACGATTCCGGGCAGGAACACGTAGATGATCCGGTCCCGCAGGTTCGAGACCACGATGCCGAGCAGCACCAGCAGGAAGATGCCGCCGCGCAGCAGCGGCGTCAGCGGGTGCATCCGGTGCCAGACGCCGTCGCTGAGCGGCGAGCGCACCAGCTCCGGCGGCGGCGCGTTCGTCGTCGCAGCGGTCGGCGTCGGCTCGCTCACAGCCCGGTCCGCCTGCTCTCGGCGACCGCGATCAGATGGTCGCGGAGGGTCTCGGCGTTCTGCTGCGACAGCCCGGGGATGACGACCCCGGTGGCCGCGGCGGCGGTCACGAATTTCAGCTGCGCGATGCCGAAGCCGCGGTCCAGCGGCCCGTGGGTGATGTCGACGAGCTGCATCCGGCCGTACGGCACCGCGACCATGCGCTGCCAGAGGATGCCGCGCCGGAACACGAGGTCGTCGGAGCGCAGCTGATAGCCGATCGAGCGGGCCTGACGCGGCAGGATCGCGAGGGTCCACACCATGATGACCGTGAGGATGCCGCCCGGAATCCACGCCCAGGTCTGGTGCAGCCACAGCGTGAGGGCCAAGGTCGCGGCGATGACGAGCGCGAGGAAGGAGCCGGTCGAGATCAGCTGGACCGTGACGTACTTGGGCGAGATCTGGTGCCAGACCCCCGAGGCGAGCGCGAGCCGGTTCTCCGAGCGGGTCTGCGCGATCCCGTCGAACGTGCCCTCGTCGAGTCCCGTCGGCTGAGCGCGGTCGGACCCCGCGGTGTCCGGCCCCGTCGGCTGAACCCGCGCCGACCCCGCGGCGCCCGGCCCCGCGGCTTCAGACCCCGCGGCTTCAGACCCCGCGGCGCCAGACCCCGCGGCCCCGGCCTCGGCCCGCGCCTCGTCGGCGACGGCGGCCGTCTCAGGTGTGGGGGTGGGGGTCGAGTCCGGGGTCGACGCCTCCGGGCTGTTCGTCATCGTCGTCCTTCCGGATGGTGCACAGATGCTCGGCGACCAGGGCCGCCGCCACGAGCACCGCTCCGGCGCCCGCGGTCACGAGGATCGCCGCCATCGAGCCTACCGACGGCGGGACCGGACGGCTCAGGAGGAACAGGGCGAAGCCGAGCGCCAGGCCGCCGATCGCCGCGCCGACGATGCTCGACGCCTTCGCGAGCATCGCCACCCGCACGGCCCGGAACGGGTCGACCCGACCGGTGCCGCGCGTCGCGCGGCGGATCGGCAGGGCGAGGGTCACGACCAGCACACCCAGCAGCACCAGGAGCACCGGCAGCGAGAGCGCGGGGGTGAAGGTGGAGCGGCCCGATGCCGTCAGGGCCTGGTCGATGAGGAAACCGGATGCCGCGCCCAGCGCCGCGGCGAACACCAGGACTCCGGCGCTCGTGCGTCTCACCGTGCCTCCCGAAGTGCGGCGAGGAGCTGATCGACCCGCCCCGATCCCGGCAGCACCGCGTCGGGGTCGACCGCCAGCCACGGCGCCAGCACGAAGTCCCGCTCGGCGGCACGCGGATGCGGCAGCAGCAGCCGCGGATCGTCGCTGCGGAGGTCGCCGTAGGCGATGAGGTCGAGGTCGAGGGTGCGGTCGCCCCAGCGCACCGTGCGCTCCCGCCCGTGCCGGGCCTCGATCGCGTGCAGGAACCCGAGCAGCACTGAGGGCGCGAGTCGGGTCTGCACGATCGCCACCGAGTTCAGGTACGCCGGCGCGGCCGTCGACGGCCCGTCGAGGGTCACGGCGACCGACTCGATCGGGTCGGCCGCCTGCACCCGGTCGACCAGCGGCAGCCGCCGCAGCTCCGCCACGGCCTGCGCGAGGGTGGCGGCGCGATCGCCGAGGTTCGCCCCGAGGGCGACGACGGCGGGCACCGGCATCCGGTGCACGGGAGCGACGTCGGCGGCGAACCCCTGCGCGAGCCTGCGGTTCACGAAGCCCCTCGCGTGCGCACGATCGACACCGACACGTCGGCGAACGGCACCGGGATCGGCGCGTCGGGCTTGTGGACGGTCACCCGCACCCCCTGCACGAGCTCGACGGTCAGAAGATCGTCCGCGATGCGGGCGACGAGCGTCTCGAGCAGGTCGACCGGGTCGCCGGCGACGAGCGCGGCCACGCGCTCGGCCACCTCGCCGTAGTGCACGGTGTCGGCCACGGCGTCGCTGGCCGCGGCCGTGCGCGTGTCGACGAACAGCGTGAGGTCGACGAGGAAGTACTGGCCGACCCGCCGCTCCTCCTCGTAGACGCCGTGCCGGCCGAACACGCGCAGCCCGGTGAGGGTGATCTCGTCCCAGGTCTCCATCATTCGCGTCCTTCCCAGGCCTGCGCCACCGCGAGGGCATCGCGGGTGCCGGCGACGTCGTGCACCCGAACCGCCCACACTCCCGCACGCACCGCGAGCGCACTCGTGACGGCCGTGGCGAGATCCCGACGCCGCTGGTCGACCACGAGCGAAGCATCCACTCCGGCGAGAGCCTCGGCGAGGAACCGCTTGCGGCTGGTGCCGATGAGCACCCGCGGCCCCATTCCGGCGACGCGCTCGAGGCCGCGCAGCACCTGCCAGTTCTGCTCGCCCTTCTTGCCGAATCCGACGCCGGGGTCGACGATCAGCCGGTGCGGCGGGATGCCGGCCGTCCACGCCGCCTGCAGGCGCTCGGCGAGCTCGCGCACCACCTCGGTGACGACGTCGGCGTAGTCTGCGCGGGCGTACATGTCGGCCGACGGGCCGCGCCAGTGCCCGGCGATGAACTCGGCATCCGTCCCCGCGACGGCCCGGAGCATGGCGTCGTCGGCGAGGCCCGCCGACACGTCGTTCACGTACCGGGCTCCCGCCTCCACCGCGGCGAGGGCGGTGGATGCGTTCATGGTGTCGATGCTCACGACGGCCCCGGCGCGGGTCAGCGCGCGCACGACGGGCACCACGCGGTCCTGCTCGAGGGCCGGGGCCACCCGCTCAGCCCCGGGCCGGGTCGACTCGCCGCCGACATCGAGGATGTCGGCGCCCTGCGCGCGCAGGGCCAGGCCGTGCGCGACGGCGGCGTCGGCGTCGAGGTAGAGTCCGCCGTCGCTGAAGGAATCGGGCGTCACGTTGACGATCCCCATGATGAGCGTCATGCGTGCGCGGCCCCCAGCAGTGCGATGAGCTCGGCGCGCGCCGCGGGCTCGACGAGCGCTCCGCGGGCGGCGATCGTGACGGTGCTCGAGTCGGACTGCTGACCGCCGCGCATCGTGACGCAGCCGTGCGCGGCATCCAGGACCACCAGCACGCCCCGCGCATCGAGGGCGCCCGCGATCGTATCGGCGATCTGCTCGCCGAGCCGCTCCTGCACCTGCGGCCGGGCGGCGAGGATGTCGATCACCTTCGGCAGCGCGCCCAGGCCGACGACCTGCTCGCCCGGGAGGTAGGCGACGTGGGCGAGCCCCCGGAAGGGCAGCAGGTGATGCTCGCACACCGAGCGGAACCGGATGTCGCGCAGCATCACCGCGCCCGAGGGAAGGGTGTCGGGCGCCGGTCCGCGCGAGACGGAGATCGTCTGCGCGAGCGGAGTCGCGGCATCCTCCCCGACGCCGCCGAAGAACTCGGCGTACGCGTCGGCGACGCGCGTCGGGGTCTGTCGCAGTCCCGGGCGCTCCGGGTCTTCCCCGATCGCCTCGAGCAGCTCGCGCACCAGCCCCGCCACACGTTCCCGGTCGACGGCCATGGGCCCGAGCCTACGCGGTCGCGGGCCGTGCCTGACCGGTGGCGCGACGGGTCGGCGCCTTCTCGGCGGCGGGCTCCTCCGCCTCGACCGAGGCGGCGATGCCCGCGGCCTCCTCGACACGGCGCGGAACGGCGACCGGCGGGAGGGTCGAGACGGGACGCCCGTCGCTGGAGAGCCACTGCGGGCGCGGCGGGAGCTTGCGGACGTCCTTGAAGATCTCGGCCAGCTCGTTGTGGTCGAGCGTCTCCTTCTCGAGGAGGGCGAGCGCGAGCTTGTCGAGCACGTCGCGGTTGGCGTTGATCACCTGATACGCCTCGTCGTGCGCCTGCTCGATCAGACCGCGCACCTGCACGTCGACGCGTTCGGCGACGCGCTCCGAGAAGTCGCGGCCGTGGCCCATGTCGCGGCCCATGAACACCTCGCCCGAGGACTGGCCGAGCTTGACCGGCCCCACGTCGGTGGTCATGCCGTACTCGGTGACCATCTTGCGGGCGATGCTCGTGGCCTTCTCGATGTCGTTGGAGGCGCCGGTCGTCGGATCGTGGAACACGATCTCCTCGGCGACGCGGCCGCCCATCGCGTAGGCCAGCTGGTCCTGCAGCTCGTTGCGGGTGACCGAGTACTTGTCGTCGAGCGGGAGCACCATCGTGTAGCCGAGGGCCTTGCCGCGCGGGAGGATCGTGACCTTGGTCACCGGGTCGGTGTGGTTCATCGCCGCCGCCGCGAGCGCGTGTCCGCCCTCGTGGTAGGCCGTGATGAGCTTCTCCTTGTCCTTCATCACGCGGGTGCGGCGCTGGGGACCGGCGAGCACGCGGTCGATGGCCTCGTCGAGGGCGCGGTTGTCGATGAGCTGCGCGTTGGAGCGCGCCGTCAGCAGCGCGGCCTCGTTGAGCACGTTCGCGAGGTCGGCGCCGGTGAAGCCGGGCGTCTTGCGGGCGACGACCTCGAGGTCGACGCCGTCGGCGAGCGGCTTTCCGCGGCCGTGCACCTCGAGGATCCGCTGGCGGCCCTTCAGGTCGGGGGCGTCGACGCCGATCTGGCGGTCGAAGCGACCGGGGCGCAGCAGCGCCGGGTCGAGGATGTCGGGACGGTTGGTGGCCGCGATGACGATGACGTTGGCCTTGGGATCGAAGCCGTCCATCTCGACGAGCATCTGGTTCAGCGTCTGCTCGCGCTCGTCGTGGCCGCCGCCCATGCCGGCGCCGCGGTGGCGGCCGACGGCGTCGATCTCGTCGATGAAGATGATCGCCGGGGCGTTCTCCTTGGCCTGGTTGAACAGGTCGCGCACACGGCTGGCGCCGACGCCGACGAACATCTCGACGAAGTCCGAGCCGGAGATCGAGTAGAACGGCACGCCCGCTTCACCGGCGACGGCGCGGGCGAGCAGGGTCTTTCCGGTTCCGGGAGGGCCGTACAGCAGCACGCCCTTGGGGATGCGGGCGCCGACCGCCTGGAACTTGGAGGGGTCCTTGAGGAAGTCCTTGATCTCCTCGAGCTCCTCGATCGCCTCGTCGGAGCCGGCGACGTCCTGGAAGGTGACCTGCGGCATCTCCTTGGTCACGAGCTTCGCGCGGGACTTGCCGAACTGCATGACCTTGCTGCCGCCACCCTGGGCGCTGGAGAGCAGCCACCAGAACAGGAGGCCGAGCAGGAGGATCGGCAGCAGCAGCGAGAGGAAGCCGTCGAAGAAGCTGGGGCGCGGAACCTCGTCGTTGAACCCGTCGACGGGGGCCGCTTCGTTGATCGCCGAGACGACCTCGTCGGCACGCGCCGAGACGTAGTAGAACTGCACCTCGGTCGAGCCCTCGTAGGGCTCCGAGAGGGTCATGTCGACGCGCTGATCGCCGTCGGTGGTCACGACCTCGGTGACCGTGTCGCCGCCGAGGAGCTCGAGACCCTCCTGCGTGGAGATCTGCTTGGCCCCGCCCAGGCTCGTGATGAGCGTGAATCCCACGATCAGGAACAGTCCGATCAGCAGGATGTAGAAGAGCGGGTTGCGGGTGATCTTCTTGAGGTCCATGGTGCGAGCGAGAGCCCGGTCCCTTTCGTCGACGAGCCGTCCGGCAAGGCAGAGCCCTCCGACGACGGTGGATTCAGGGTACCCCTACGATCCTCCGTGCCATCTGTGCATTCGCCAAGGGCGTACAGTGCGGGTCAGCTGTAGACGTGCGGCGCGAGCACCGCGACGTCGCGGAGGTTGCGGTACTTCTCCGCGTAGTCGAGGCCGTAGCCGACGACGAAGTCGGTGGGGATGTCGAACCCGACGTATTTGCAGTCGACGACGACCTTGGCCGCCTCGGGCTTGCGCAGCAGCGCGAACACCTCGATCGAGGCCGCGCCGCGGGAGGCGAAGTTCTCCAGCAGCCAGCTGAGGGTGAGGCCCGAGTCGATGATGTCCTCGACGATCAGCACGTGCTTGCCGTGCAGGTCGGTGTCGAGGTCCTTGCGGATCTGCACCACGCCGCTGGACTTCGTGCTCGCGCCGTACGACGAGACGGCCATCCAGTCCATCGGCACGAGCGTGGGCAGGGCTCGCGCGAAGTCGGCCATCACCATGACGGCGCCCTTGAGCACCCCCACCAGCACAAGGTCCTTGCCCTCGTAGTCGGCCGCGACCCGCGCGGCGATCTCCTCGAGCTTGGCGAGGATCTGCTCTTCGGTGACGAGCACTTCGGTCAGGTCGTCGGCGATGTCAGCGGCGCGCATACAGACGAGTGTATGGATGCCGCGCCCGCCGCGGCTACGACCGCCCGCGCCCCGCACCCGGCGCCCGGGCTCACCGCGCCGTGAACTCCACGCGTCCGCCGATGCGGCGGGCCCGGCATCCGGGAAGATCGATCGGCCCCTGCCCCGCCCAGTCGGTCACCAGCCGCGCGACCTCGAGGGTCTGCACGCGCGTGAGCGGCTGGTGGAACTCGGCCGCCACCACGTGCCGAATGATGCGGTGGCGCAGCGCCGCCGGATTCGCGGCGAGCGCGGCGACAGAGACGGAGATGCCGGCTTCGGCGTGCGCGACGATGTCCTCGATCGTCTCCTCGATCATCTCGTCGAAGGCCTCCGCGTCCTCCCGCAGCTGCGCGGCGGTGCGGGCGAGGGCTTCGGCGATGCCCGGGCCGAGCTCGCGCTCGAGCACGGGCAGCACCTTCTCGCGGGCACGCACGCGCGCGAAGGCGTGGTCGCGGTTGTGCGGATCGTCCCAGGGGGCGAGGCCGTCGGCCTCGCACGCCGCCCGCGTGGTCGCGCGCCGCACCTCGAGCAGCGGGCGCAGCAGCAACATCCCCCCGACCTCGGACGCCGCCGCCATCCCCTGGAGGCTCGCGGCCCCGGCACCCCGGGCGAGCCCCAGCAGCACCGTCTCGGCCTGGTCGTCGAGGGTGTGGGCGGTGACGACGGCGGTCGCGGATGCCGCGCGCGCGGCATCCACCAGGGCGGCGTATCGCGCCGAGCGCGCCGCCGCCTCGGGGCCGCCCTCCCCCGAGACCTGCACGCGCACCACCTGCGCCTCCAGGCCGAGCCCCGTCGCCGTCCGCGACGCCCGCGCGGCGACCTCGTCGGAACCCGGCTGGAGACCGTGATCGACCGTCACCGCGCGCACGCGCACACCCGCCTTCGGCGCCTCGAAGGCGAGGGCCGCCGCCAGGGCGAGGGAGTCCGCGCCGCCCGACAGCCCCGCGACCACCGTCGCACCGGCCGGCAGCGTCGCGAGGGCGCGGCGCACCGCCAGGCGGACCTCGGCGACGGCGGGAGGAAGGCTGGGGCGGCGCTCGTCCATGGGTTCACGGTATCCGAGCCGACTAGGCTGGAACGCGGCACGCGCGCCGGGCGACGCCCGCGCGCCGAAACCGCACAGTCTTTCCGAAGGAGCACCAGCATGGGCGCGTACGACGCCGTCATCGAGATCCCCCGCAACAGCAAGATCAAGTACGAGGTCGATCACGGCACCGGCCGCGTCTTCCTCGACCGCATCCTGTACACGCCGATGGGCTACCCCTCGAACTACGGCTTCTTCGAGAACACCCTCGGCGAAGACGGCGACCCGCTCGATGTACTGGTCCTGCTCGACCACGACATCGCCCCCGGCGTGATCGTGAAGGTGCGCCCGGTCGCCGTGCTCAAGATGAGCGACGAGGCCGGCGGCGACGACAAGGTCGTGGCGGTGCTCGCCAAGGACCCGCGCTGGACCCACATCCAGGACGTCGCCGACATCTCCGAGTACCTGCAGAAGGAGATCACCCACTTCTTCGAGCACTACAAGGACCTCGAGCCCGGCAAGTGGGTCAAGGTCGACGAGTGGGCCGACGCCGCCGAGGCCGAGCGCCTCGTCGCCGAGGCGTTCACCCGCTTCGAGGAGCACGAGGGCGAGACCCGCACGCAGGGCGAGGGCGAAGCGCCCAACACGCTGTAGCCTTCGGGCATGACCGGGCAGGACGGTGCGATGAGGCGCCGATTCGCCGTGCTCAGCGAGGCCGTCGCCTCGCGCCTGTGGCCTGTGCCGCTGGTGGCGATCATCGCGGCGGTCATCCTCGGCATCGCCCTGCCCGTCCTGGATCGCGCACTCGACCCGTCGATTCCCGACGGACTGTCGCGTCTGCTCTTCTCCGGAGGGGTGGATGCCGCGCGCGCCGTGCTCTCGGCGATCGCCGGATCACTTATCACCGCGGCATCCCTGACCTTCTCGCTCACCGTCGTGGCGCTGCAGCTGGCCAGCAGTCAGGCTTCGCCGCGGCTGCTGCGGATGTTCTCCGCCGACCCGATGGTGCACGCCACGCTCGCACTGTTCCTCGGCACGTTCTCGTTCTCGCTGACGGTGCTGCGCACGGTGGAGGACGCCACCGACCAGGCCGCCGCGTTCGTGCCGCGCATCGCCCTCACCACCGCGTCGCTGCTCACGCTCGCCAGCGTCGTGCTGCTGGTGTTCTTCCTCGCGCACCTCGCCCGTGAGCTGCGGGTGGAGACGATGATGCGCGACGTGCACCGGGAGGCGTCGCAGACCATCCGCCTGCTCGCCGACGATCGTCCCGGCAGACCCGTCGCCGCCCCGGCCACACCGTCCGACGCACGCCTCGTGCGCGCCCCGTCGTCGGGATTCCTCACCGGCGTCGACAGGCACGCGCTGATGGAGACCGCCGTCGCGCACGACGTGGTCGTGCGGGAGCTCCGGCCCGTCGGCGCGAACATCGTCGAGGGGGCGCCGCTCGCGCAGTGGTGGCCCGCCGCGGGCGCGGCGAGCGCCGACGCGGAGCGGGCGGGCATCGATGCGCGCATCCTCGACGCGTTCTCGGCCGCATACGAACGCACGCCGAGCCAGGACATCGGGTTCGGCCTGCGCCAGCTCGGGGATGTCGCCGCCAAGGCACTGTCGCCGGGGGTGAACGACCCGACGACGGCGGTGCACGCCCTCGGCCACATCACCGCGCTGCTGGGCGACCTCGCCGAGATCGACGAGCCCCCGGCCGCGTGGGGCGATGACGACGGCCGACCACGATTGATCCCCGCCGGCGACACGTTCGACGACCTCGTCGAGGTGGGACTCCAGCAGGTGCGACGGTACGGCGCCGGCGACGCCGATGTCGCGGAGCGTCTGCTGCGGGCCGTCGACGATCTCGGCTGGCGTCTGCACCGGCCGGGACAGCGCGCGGTGCTGACGGCCCAGCTGCACCGCATCGAGGCGTCGATCGCACGGGCGGATTATGACGACACCGAGCGCGAGCGGTACGCGCGGCTCGCCGAGCGCGCCCGCGCGTCGCTGTCGGCCCGGTGACCAGGGAAGCGCCGTGCGCCGGTGGCGTCCGTGCGCCCCGCGCCGGCGGCGTCAGACGGAGATGCCCCGTGCGGACATGAACGGCTGCGGGTTGATCGGCCGACCCCACTCGTAGACCTCGAAGTGGAGGTGGCAGCCGAACGAGTTGCCCGTGCGCCCCTCGCTGCCGATGAGCTGACCCGCGCTGACCCGCTGGCCGTACCGCACGAAGATGCCGCCGTTGCGGATGTGCGCGTAGCCGGTGGCGATGCCGTTGCCGTGATCGATCTTGATGTAGTTGCCGTAGCCGCCATTGCCGCCCGCGTACACGACGGTGCCGGCCGATGCCGCATAGATGCCGGCGCCGCAGCCGGCCGCGAGGTCCACGCCGAGGTGCCACGAGCTCGCGCAGTAGCTGCTCCCGCACTGGCCGGTGCGGGGGCCGTAGCCCGAGGTGTGCCAGCCCGACGACGGGCGGGCCCAGCCCGAGCCGGTCGTGGCGCCGCCGTTGCCGCCGCCGCCCCCGCCGCCACCACCGCCACCGCCACCGCCGGCGGCGGCCGCTGCGGCCTGTTCGCGGGCGATGCGCTCGGCTTCCTCACGGGCGCGCCGCGCCTCTTCTTCGCGCCGGCGGCGTTCCTGCTCGGCGCGCACGCGCACGCCCTCTTCGTAGTCGGCGACCGTCTTGGCCGTGGTGTCGCGCAGGGCGGCCAGCTGGGCCTCGAGTTCGCCCAGGTGGGTCTGCTGCTTCTCGAGCGCGGCCTCGGCCGCCTCGGCGGCCTGCTGGGCGACGACCATCTTGTCTTCGGCGATCTTCTGGAGGCGGTCCCGCTCGTCGCGCGCGATGACGGCCTGGTCGCTGAGGCTCTGGGCCGAGTCGCGGGCGGTGACCGCCTCGGCGTAGACGCCCTGGTTGCGCTCGAGGAGCTTGTCCATCGTTCCCAGGCGCGTGAGCAGATCGTCGGCGTTCGCCGCCGATCCCGAGAAGAAGAGCTCGAGCGAGGTGTCGCTGCCACCGTCGCGATAGAGCTGAGCGGCGACGAGGGCGGCCTTCTCCGCGGCATCCTGAGCGGCCTGCGCCTGGTCGTCGGCCTGCTGCTGCAGCTGGTCGGCCTTGTAGGAGGCGTCGAAGAACTCCTGCTGCGCGACGAAGAACTCGTCGGAGGCCTGCTTCGCGGCGGCCTGCTTGGCGGCGACCTCGTTCTCCAGGCTCTGGATGAGCCCCTGGATGCGCGTGATCTCCTGCCCCTTGGCGGCTTCGTTCGCACGGGCACGTTCCACGTCTTCCCACGTGGGGTACTCCTCCGCGAACGCGGCGGGCAGCAGCGGACCGCCGATAGCGCCGAGCGCGGCGACGCCGAGCACTCCGAGCCCGAGAGCGCTGCGGCGGCTCAGGGCGGGCCAGAGGGCGCGACGCTCACGAGCGGACGGTGCGCATCCGCACTCGTCGACGTCGTGCTCCGAAGTCACGCCAAGCCTCCCGTTGCTCTCCGACATCGTTCACACTAGCAACATGAGTCACATGCGCAACGGGTGACGACGCCCACACCCGTCCCCAGTAAGGCCGAGCATCCTCTGCAAGTGTCCGTCATCCGCGCCGTTTCCACCAGGGGGACGCGCCCGGGACGCGCGGCGAACCTGCCTCGATTTGGCATCTCGCTCAGGATTGCTTATGCTTGATCGTCGGCAAGCGAGAGCCCACCGGGTTCATCCGGCCCCATCGTTTAGCGGCCTAGGACGCCGCCCTTTCACGGCGGTAGCACGGGTTCGAATCCCGTTGGGGTCACTCACGCCGACAACACAATTCAACAAGCATGGCCCTGTAGCGCAGTTGGTTAGCGTGCCGCCCTGTCACGGCGGAGGTCGCGGGTTCAAGTCCCGTCAGGGTCGCTCCGAGCGACAACCCCTTCTCATGAGGAACCCGAGAGGGTTCCCACGAATAGAGGGGTTTTCGTTTAGACACGGCGATCATGATCGTCGTGCGGCTCTGTAGCTCAGTTGGTAGAGCGTTCGACTGAAAATCGAAAGGTCACCGGATCGATGCCGGTCGGAGCCACAAGGGTGATCATTACAATCACCCCAGGAACCCTCGCGTAGCTTCTACATCGCGGGGGTTTCGTCTTTCTCCGCGCCGCGCCCGGCTCTTGGGCCGAGACCCGCCCGCGCAACGGCGGGGACGCCCGCTCGGACGCCCCCGCACGTTCTGCGCTCACGCCTTCGGCGCCACCGAGATCAGCGACGCACCCGGCTCCACGGTGCCCTCGAGCACCGGCGACACCTCGGCGAAGTCGTCGGCGTTGAGCACGATCACGGGCGTGATCAGGGGGTAGCCGGCCTTCTCGATCACCGCACGGTCGAAGGTGACCAGCGGGGTGCCGAGCTCGATGCGGTCACCGTTCTTGACGTGCACCTCGAAGCCCTCGCCCTTGAGGTTCACCGTGTCGATGCCGACGTGGATCAGCAGCTCCACCCCGCCGTCGAGCACGAGGCCGAAGGCGTGACCGGTCGGCTGCGCGGCGGCGACCATGCCGGCACCCGGGGCGTAGACGGTGTCGCCGCTCGGTTCGATCGCGGCGCCCGGGCCCATCGTCCCGCTCGCGAACACGGGGTCGGGCACCTGATCCAGCGCAACGACCGTGCCCGCCAGCGGGGACATGATCTCCACCTCCTGGCGCTCGAGCACCGCGGTGGTCGTGGCGGCCGCGGCCGCCGCTGGCGCCGCGTCGGAGGCATCCATCACCCGAGGCTCGCTCGCCTCGACCGACGCCGCGCTGACGTGCTCGGCCGCGGCCTTCGCCTCGGCTGCATCGCGCGCCGCCTCGAACTCGGCCTGCTGCTCGGGCGTGCGGAAGTTCGCGGTGAGCACGAGCACCATCGCGGTGACGAACGCGAGCCCGATCGCGATCGCGTACAGGCCGATCGGGTTGAACGCCGGGATCGTCAGCAGCGATGTGAACACGAACGCCTGTGTCGTCACGCCGTTGGGGAGTCCCAGGAAGAGGCTTCCGAGGCCGATCGTGAGACCGCCGACGAAGCAGCCCACGAGCATGCGTGGATAGATCCGCTTGAATCTCAGATGGATGCCGTACAGCGACGGCTCCGAGATGCCGCCGAGCAGTCCCGCCGCGAGGGCGCCGGTCGCCGTCTGCTTCATCTGCGTGTCGCGGTGACGGTACGCCAGCACGAGCACACCGGCGGTCGCACCGAAGCACGCGAAGTTCCACGCGCCCATCGGTCCCTGGATGAAGTCGAAGCCCAGCGTCTGGATGTTCAGCAGCATGATCGCGTTGATCGGCCAGTGCAGCCCCAGGGGAACCATGAAGGGGTAGGCGAGCGGGATCACGATCGCGAAGATGAACGGCGAGAAGCTGTTGATCGCGGCCAGCACGCTCGCGAGCACGGCGCCGACGTACACGCCGATCGGGCCGATCACGAAGGCCGTCAGCGGCATCATGATCAGCATCGCGAAGAACGGCACGAAGATGAGCTGCAGGTTCGCGGAGATGATCCGCCGCAGCAGCTTGTACAGCGGACCAAGGGCCGCTGCCATCAGCAGCGGCGGGAACACCTGCGAGTTGTAGTTGGCGATCGGCAGCGGGATGCCCCAGACCTGCACGATCGCGACGGATGCGGCATCCAACCCGAACAGCGCGGTCGGCTCGACGCCGTCGCCGAGCGCGGTGAAGCCGGGGAGCATCAGCACGGCCATGATCGCGAAGCCCACCCACGGGTCGGCTCCCACCTTCTTGGTCGCGTTGTAGGCGACCATCAGCGGCAGGAAGATGAAGACGCTCTGCCACATCAGGTTGATGAACGCCCACGACGGGTCGAGGGTGACGCCGGGTGCGTTCCAGTCGGGGATCACGTCGAGGGTCGCCATCAGCGCCATGAAGGTGATGAAGAAGGATGCTCCGAGCAGCGCCCCGAGAATCGGCCGGAACGAGTCGGACAGGAACTCGAACAGCGTGTCGATCCAGGCGACCTTGCCGCGCACGCCCTTCTCGCGCTCCCGCTTCTTGATGTCGTCGAGGCTCTCGTCGGGTGCTGCACCGCCCCCGGACATCGCGGGCAGCGCCATGATGTCGTTGTAGACGTTCTGCACGCCGCCGCCGATCACCACCTGGAAGCGCTCGCCCGCCTGCGGAACGGCGCCCATCACACCCGGGATCGCCTCCACCTGTGATTGGTCGACTCCGGATGCGTCGCGGAGCTGGAACCTGAGCCGGGTCGCACAGTGCGTGAGGCTCTCGATATTGCCGGGCCCGCCGAGCGACTCGACGATGGCTGCGGCCGGACTGCTCGCCATGGCTCTTCCCCCTTGAAGGATCAGCGTTCAGACACCCCCGACGGGCCACGACCGCACCCGCCTCCCAGTGGCGATGCTATTGATCCGAGTGGCTGTGCGCCATCACCTCCGCCGAATGTTCGTTTGACGACCCCGATGCCCGCGATTACCGTCGATACGACAGAGAGGGACCTGACGTGCTCGACGCCGCTCCGTGGCTGACACTTGTTCCACCGGCGGTGGCGATCGCCCTGGCGATCATCACCCGCAAGGTCATGCTGAGTCTGGGTGCCGGCGTCCTCGCGGCGGGGCTGCTGATCGCCGAGTTCAACGTGGTCGAGGCGCTCCGGGTGATCTGGGAGTCCTTCGCCGTCATCTTCTGGGACGACGGCGCGCTGAACACCTGGTACATCTACATCCTGCTGTTCATCCTGCTGCTCGGAGTGTTCGCGGCCTTCATTATGATGTCCGGCGGCACGAAGGCCTTCGCCGACTGGGCGCTCGTGCGCATCCGCACCCGCCGCGGGGGACAGGTCCTGCCCGCGGTGCTCGGCATCGTCATCTTCATCGACGACTACTTCAACGCCCTCGCGGTCGGTCAGATCAGCCGCCCGGTGACCGACGCGCACCGCATCTCGCGCGCGAAGCTCGCGTACATCGTCGACTCGACGTCGGCCCCGATCGCGGTGCTGGCTCCGTTCTCCAGCTGGGGTGCGTACATCATCGGCATCTTCGCGCCGATCGTCGCGGCATCCACGCTGACGATCGGCAGCGTCGAGGCGTTCCTCGGGGCCGCGGCCGCCAACTACTACGCGATCGCGGCGGCCGTGCTGGTGTGGCTCGTGATCGCCTTCCGCGCCGACCTCGGCGCGATGCGCCGCGAGGAGCGCCGCGCGATCGTCGAGGGCCGCCCGTTCGCCGAGGGCGAGGTCGTGCCGGGTCAGCTGAGCGAAGACCTCCCCTCGCACGAACCGGGGGCCAAGCGCGCGATCATCGTGCCGTTCGTCCTGCTCGTCGTCGGCGTGTTCGCCGGCATCGTGTGGACGGGGTACAGCGCTTCGGGATCCTGGGCGGTCGTCGATCTTCTCGCCTCCACCGACGCGAGCGCGTCCCTCATCATCGGCGGCATCCTGGGGCTCGCGAGCGCCATCTACTACTACGCGCGCTACACGGCCGCAAACCCGACGTTCGGATGGCACACGTTCGGCCGCGGCTGGGGCGGTGGGGCGAAGTCGATGCTGCCGGCGATCGGCATCCTGATCCTGGCGTGGATGCTGGGCGGACTCATCGACACGCTCGGCACCGGCGTCTACCTCGGCGACCTCGTCGAGAGCGCGAGCATCTCGCCGCAGTGGCTGATCCCGATCGTGTTCCTGGTGGCGGCGGCGATGGCGTTCGCCACCGGAACGTCGTGGGGGTCGTTCGGGCTGCTGCTGCCGATCGCGGGCGGCATCGTGAACGCCGTCGACGCACCCGAGCTGCTGCTGCCGATGCTCGGCGCGGTGCTGGCCGGCGCGGTCGCGGGCGACCACAGCTCGCCGATCTCCGACACGACGATCCTCTCCGCGACCGGGGCCGGCTGCAACGTGCTGACCCACGTCGTGACGCAGCTGCCGTTCGTCGGCGTCGCCGGCCTTGCAACGCTCGTCGGCTACGTCGTTCTGGCGCTCACGCAGCTCATCTGGCTCGGGCTGCTGGTGACGCTCGTCGTGCTGGTGGGCGCGGTGCTGCTGGTGCGCTTCGTCATGCGACCCGTCGAGGTCGAGGCTGCGGCAGCCGTCGGCGAGAACGCGTAGGGCGCGGGCGCGGATCGCGAGCGGGGCGGGGCGGAGTTCATTCGCGCAGTATCGTCGACATCACCATTGAATCTCCCGCTCCGCGAGGTTCGCCGGCACCGGCATCCATCGATCCGCCCTACCCGCTCTCCGTGCTCCGCACGCGATAGCCGAGGTACACAGAACCGTTGCCGAATCGGCGCTCGTCGATGAGGTCGAGGGCGAGGTGCGCGCTGTCGGCGAGGAACCTCGTGCCGCCGCCCGCGACCACGGGCAGCACGATGGCGTGCACCTCGTCGAGGAGCCCCGCGCGGGCGGCCACCCCGGCGATCTGCCCGCCGCCGATCATGACCGGATGGTCGACGGCGTCCTTGAGCCGTCGCACCTCGTCGGCGTCGAACCGCGCGCGCAGCTGCGTGCGACGCATGTCGACGCTCGTGAGGGTGGTGGAGTAGACGATCTTGTCGATCCCCTCCCACGCCTCGGCGAACTCGCGCTCGGGCTCGGAGATGTCGGGATCGTCGGCGAGGTCATCCCAGACCCGCATGATCTCGTAGTTCCTGCGGCCGTACAGGTGCGTGCGCGCGCCCCCGACGAGGTCGTTGACGAACGAGTGCACCTCATGGTCGGGCACTGCCCAGTCGAAGGTTCCGTCCGGCCCGGCGATGTATCCGTCGAGCGACATGCTGTTGAAGTACACGAGGGGACCCGGCATGTCCGGGATGCTACGCCCGCCCGCGCGCGACCCGCCAGGGCAACCGCACCCCGCGCCCGCACCCAGCACCCCCGTTGACGCGGCCTCCCCGACGCGCCAGGCTGGCACCGTCCATCCATACCGCAGACACTGGGGAGGCGGTCGGCATGGTGCTTTCCGCACGCGCAGGCAAAGCGGCGGAGTCGGTCGCCAAGGTGACCCGCTTCTTCGCCGGCATCCAATCGCTCGAGGGCGATGACGCGCTCGACTTCACGTTCGGCAACCCGCACGAGATGGCGCTGCCGGGGCTCGTCGGCGCGCTGCGCGCGAACGTCGAGCCTCGCGCCGTGGACTGGTTCGCATACAAGTCCAACGAGCGCGACGCCCAGGAGGCGATCGCGACCGCGCTGCGGGGCGAGCTCGGACTCGACTTCGTGCCCGACGACATCGCGATGACCCAGGGCGCGTTCGGAGCGATCCAGCTCGCTCTCGCCCTGCTCACCGACGCCGGCGACGAAGTGGTGATCCCGACGCCGGGGTGGTTCTGCTATGAGCCGATGCTGCACGCGGCCGACCTGGTCCCGGTCACCGCACCCCTGGACCAGTCCGACTTCTCGCTCGATGTCGACGCGATCGCACGTGCCCTCACCCCGCGCACTCGGATCGTGATCGTCAACTCCCCGGCGAACCCGACCGGCCGGGTGTACCCGCCCGAGACGTGGGACGCCCTGGCCGCCGTGCTCGAAGACGCCTCGCGCACGCACGGCCGGCGCATCTGGCTGCTCTCCGACGAGCCGTATCGGCGCATCCGCTTCGACGGCATCGGGTTCTCGTCGCCGGCGGCGCACTATCCGTGGACGCTCATCGACTACAGCTACGGCAAGGTGCTGCTCGCGCCGGGACAGCGCCTCGGATACCTCGCACTGTCGCCCCTGCTCCCGGCCGCCGAGCGCACCCAGCTCGCCGAGGCGTTCATGCCCACGCAGCTCGCGATCGGCTGGGGCTTCCCCGACGCGATCATGCAGTACAGCGTTCCCGCGCTGGAGGCGGTGTCGATCGACATGGAGGAGCTCGCGCGCAAGCGCAGCCGCGTGGTCGGCGCGCTGCGGGACGCCGGCTATGCGCTCACCAATCCCGAGGGCACCTTCTACCTGTGGGGCGAGGCTCCCGGCGGCGACGCGCTCGCATACTGCGACCGGCTCGCCGAGCGCGGCATCCATCTCATGCCGGGCACGCTCTTCGACGTTCCCACGCACTTCCGGATCTCGCTCACGGCGACCTCCGACACCGTCGAGCGCGCGCTTCCTGCGCTGATCGAGGCGGGACCCGGCGCACAACCCCGCGGATGACGCCGTGAGATGTCGGCCATGACACGGTCACATCGCCCCGCTACCGTGGGATCGTGACTGCTCCGATCGATGCCACCGCCACTTCCGCCTGGGCCGAGCTGTCCGCGCACCGCGACAGCTTCACCCCCGACCTGCGCGGCTGGTTCGCCGACGACCCGGGCCGCGTCGAGCGCCTGAGCCTTCCCCTGGCCGACCTCCACGTCGACCTGTCGAAGAACCTCGTCACCGACGAGATCCTCGCCTCCCTCGTGCGCCTGGCCGAGCAGACCGGTGTCGCCGAGCGCTACGCCGCGATGCTCGCCGGCGAGCACATCAACACCACCGAGGACCGTGCGGTGCTGCACACCGCGCTCCGGCGCCCCGCCGACATCGAGCCCGCCCTCGTCGTGGACGGGCAGGACGTGGATGCCGACGTGCAGGACGTGCTTGCCAAGGTCGGCGCCTTCGCCGAGCGGGTGCGCTCGGGCGCGTGGAAGGGCGTGACCGGCAAGAAGGTCACGCACGTCGTCAACATCGGCATCGGCGGCTCCGACCTCGGCCCGGTGATGATCTACGAGGCGCTCAAGCCCTACGCCGACGCGGGCATCGAGGCCCGCTTCGTGTCGAACATCGATCCCACCGACCTCGCGCAGAAGACCGCCGACCTCGACCCCGAGACGACGCTGTTCATCGTGGCGTCGAAGACCTTCACGACGCTCGAGACCCTCACCAACGCGCGCCTCGCGCGGGACTGGCTGTGGGCCGGACTGGTCGAGGCCGACATCATCGACGGCGGCGAGGCGTCCCGCACCGACGCGGTCGCGCACCACTTCATCGCCGTCTCGACCGCCCTCGACAAGGTCGCCGCGTTCGGCATCGACACCGACAACGCGTTCGGCTTCTGGGACTGGGTGGGCGGCCGCTACTCCGTCGACTCGGCGATCGGCACCTCGCTGGCGATCACGCTCGGACCGGGTGTGTTCACCGAGCTGCTCGAGGGCTTCCACCGCGTCGACGAGCACGTGCGCGAGACGCCGCTGGCCCAGAACGTCCCCGTGCTGATGGGGCTCCTCAACGTCTGGTACTCGAACTTCCTGGGCTCGCAGTCGCACGCCGTGTTGCCGTACGCGCAGCAGCTGCACCGCTTCGCCGCGTACCTGCAGCAGCTGACGATGGAGTCCAACGGCAAATCGGTGCGGTGGGACGGCTCCCCCGTCACCACCGACACCGGCGAGGTCTTCTGGGGCGAGCCGGGCACCAACGGCCAGCACGCGTTCTATCAGCTCATCCACCAGGGCACCCGGCTCATCCCGGCCGACTTCATCGCGTTCGTGAACCCGGCCTACCCGCTCGAAGACGGCGGGCGCGACGTGCACGGCCTGTTCCTGGCGAACTTCCTCGCGCAGACCAAGGCCCTCGCGTTCGGCAAGACGGCCACCGAGGTCGAGGCCGAGGGCACGACCGGCCCGCTCGTGGCCGCGCGCACCTTCGCCGGCAACCGCCCGACCACGTCGATCTTCGCGCCGGCCCTCACCCCCTCGGTGCTCGGACAGCTCGTCGCGCTCTACGAGCACATCACGTTCACGCAGGGCGTGATCTGGGGCATCAACTCGTTCGACCAGTGGGGCGTGGAGCTCGGCAAGCAGCTCGCCCTGCAGATCGCCCCGGCCATCGAGGGCGACGACGAGGCCCTCGCCTCGCAGGACGCGTCCACCCGCGCCCTCATCGACTACTACCGCACGCATCGCGGCGAATAGCCGAGACGTGGATGCCGCCCCCGGCCCGCCGGGTGCGGCATCCACTCATCGCGGTCAGCGGGCGAGGGTGACGTCGACCTGGATCTCGGTGGCGAGGCGCTCGATCTCGTCGCGCACGGACTCGAGGTCGACGGAGTCGGGCACGGTGGCGACGATCGTCGCCTCGAACAGGCGCCCGCCGAACATGGCGGCGTCGCGCGTCTCGGTAGCCATCCGCTCGATCGACACGTCGTGGGCGCCGAGCACCTTCGAGATGTCCCGCACGATGCCGACGCGGTCATTGCCGAGCACGGTGAATTCCAGCGTGCGGGCGGGCGCGGCATCCGCGTCTTCTTCGCTGGCGTGCACGGCGACCGTCAGGAGGCCTTCGAGTTCGCCGAGGGCCGCGCGCAGCTCTTCCGAACGCTCGGGAGCGACGGAGACCTCGATGACCCCGGCGAAAGCGCCGGCGAGCTCGGCGAGCTGACTCGACTCCCAGTTGCCGCCGTGGTCGCCCACGACCTCCGCGACGGCGGCCACCAGGCCGGCCCGGTCATTACCTACGACGGTCAGGACGAGCGTTGTCACGAGGTCAGCGTAGCCGCGTCGACGGCGGTTCAGGAGCGCTCGGCGATCATCTGCTGCATCCGCGCGATCTCGATCCCCTGGTCGGCCTCGACGTGACGGGCGATGTCGTCGACGGCGAGCTCCATTCCCCCGCCGGCGGCGTAGAGCTCCTGCACCATGGCGATCGCGCCCTCGTGGTGCTGGATCATGTACTCGAGGAACAGCAGGTCGAACTCCGCGCCGTCTGCCGCTTCGAGCTCGGCGAGCTGGGCGTCGGTGAGCATGCCGGGCATGTCCTCGGCGGAATGGCCGTGGCCGTCGGGGTCGCGCACCGCCTCGCCGCGATCCTGCAGCCACTTCTCGAGCTGGTCCATCTCGGCATCCTGGCTGAGCTGCATGCGCTCGGCGAGGAGCGCCAGGTCGGGGTCGTCGCTGTTGTCGGGCACGAGCCCGGTCATGACGAGCGCCTGCGCGTGATGCTCGAGCATGTCGCGGATGAACACGACATCCGCCTCGACGTGTTCGGGCGAGGTGAGTGCCTCCTGCTCCTCCGCGCTGAGCTCGCGGTTGGGCTCTCCGGGCGCCCCGATTTGCACGACGGGAGCGGTCGACTCCACGAACGGGGGCTCGTCAGCGGTACACGCCGACAGTCCCAGCGCACCCAGGCCGAGGACAATCACCAGGCCCGCGCGGAAAACGGTGTCTGACACAACGCACCATCCAATGTTCGACATCGAAGCAGATCGGCCAAGGCCGGAGATTTGATCCTAGCGATCTGCTGAGAATTGACTATAGATTCGCTGATATGTAACCCGCGGGGTCGCAGGTTCGACTTTCGGGATGCATTCGCCGGCTCGCCGCGCGATCGAACGCAGTGCAACTGAACACGTCTCGACATCAACGATGATCCTGAAAGGGCCCCCACCCCATGAGAGACAGATCCGCCCCCTCGTCATGGCGCCGCCGCGCCGTGGCTGCCGCCGGAGCCATCGTGCTCGGCGCGTCGATGATCTCCGCCACCGCGGGCGCCGCCGTCGCCGAAGACGACCCGCGAGAGAACCTCGGAGCCGGTCTCGCCGATGCCGAGCAGGCCGCGTCGAACATCGCGCTGCTGGCGAACCTGCCCAAGGAGGGGCCGTTCGCTTTCAACGTCAACCCGACCGCGTACAACTCCGACCTCGCCTTCACCGGCGACAAGGCGATCGTCGGCAGCTACTACGGCTTCCAGATCTACGACATCAGCGACCCCGCCAGCCCGAGCCTCGACGGCACGTTCGTGTGTCCGGGCGGTCAGGGCGATGTGTCGGTCTACGGCGACATCCTGTTCATGTCGGTGGAGTCCGCGCCCGGCCGCCTCGACTGCGGCACCTCGCCGAGCCCGGCCACGGGCGACCCGCAGAACTTCCGCGGCGTCCGCGTCTTCGACATCTCCGACCTGACGGCACCGGTTCAGGTCGCGGCGGTGCAGACGTGCCGTGGCTCGCACACGCACACCGTGGTCCCGGACCCCGACGACAGCGAGAACGTCTACGTGTACGTCTCCGGCACCGGCGGTGCGCGCACGACGTCGCCGAACGTCCCCGGCGGCTGCACGAACGTGAACGGCAACACCATCGAGTCGCAGCTCGACGCGGACGGCGACCCGATCCTCGGATCGCGGTTCCTCGTCGAGGTGATCAAGGTTCCGCTCGCGAACCCGGCAGCGGCCGAGGTCGTCAACAAGGCGCGCCTGTTCACCGACGCGGAGACCGGCAGCCCCGCCGGCCTCTGGCCGGGCGGAAACCACGGCGAAGGCACCCAGTCGACGTCGGCGACCGACGCCTGCCACGACATCACGGTCTACCCGGCCGTCGGACTCGCTGCCGGCGCGTGCGAGGGCAACGGCATCCTGATCGACATCAGCGACCCCGCCAATCCGATGCGCATCGACGCGGTCACCGACCCCGGCTTCGCGTACTGGCACTCGGCCACGTTCAACAACGACGGCACGAAGGTCGTCTTCACCGACGAGTGGGGCGGCGGCAGCGGCGCCCGGTGCCGTGAGGGCGACCGCATGGACTGGGGCGCCGACGCGATCTTCGACATCGTCGCCGGCAAGCTCGAGTTCGCCAGCTACTACAAGCTGCCGGTCGTCCAGACCTCGCAGGAGAACTGCGTCGCCCACAACGGCTCGCTGATCCCGGTTCCCGGCCGCGACATCATGGTGCAGGCCTGGTACCAGGGCGGTCTGTCGATCGTCGACTTCACCGACAGTGAGAACCCGGTGGAGATCGCGTCCTTCGACCGCGGCCCGATCAGCACGGCCTCCCTCGTGCTCGGCGGCTACTGGTCGACGTACTGGTACAACGGCAACGTGCTGGGCAGCGAGATCGCGCGCGGCTTCGACTCCCTCGCGCTCACGCCGAGCGCGATGCTGTCGGCCAACGAGATCGCCGCGGCGATGGCCGTACAGGTCGACCAGCTCAACGCCCAGTCGCAGGAGCCGATCATGCACACCCCGAGCTTCGCCGTGGCCCGGTCGTACATCGACCAGGCCGAGCGCGCGGGCACGCTGGTCGGCAACGACCTGAAGCAGGTGCGCAAGTCCGTGGAGCAGGCGGAGAAGCTGGCCGGCTCGTCCGCCAGCGCCACCGCGGTGCAGACGCAGTTCGACAACGCCGTCCGCAAGGCCGGCGCGAACGCGGCAGTCGTCGAGGCGCTCCAGGCTCTCGCCGGCAGCATGTAACACGCCGACGTCGGACCACGGAGGGGTGGGCGGAGCGATCCGCTCACCCCTTCGGCGTGTGCGCCGGCGGGCGCGGCGTCCCCTCTCCTGCGCCGAGCGCGCACACCGCCGCGGGCGAGCAGGCTGAACCTGGCCCCGATCCCGACCCGACCTCAGATCGGGCGCAGGTCGGCGGGTGCGGGGAACGGGAGGCGCCAGCTGTCCAGCACCGCGCCGACCGTCTTCGCGGCGCCGAACTCGTCGGCGACGACCGTGATGCCGCGGGAGCTCGCCTCGGAGATCCGCACCGGCCGCTCGGCCCCGTCGGGCAGCCGCAGGGTGTAGGCGTCGGCGAGGTAGCCGATGCCGAGCGCGTCGAGGGTCTCCTCGGCCTCGAGCCAGTCCACCTCGCCGGTCACCTCGCGCCCGAGCAGATCGCGCACACGGAACCCGTCGCCGGCGGGGACGATCCAGCCGACCAGCTCACCGTCGGCACGTCGGTGCTCGATCCAGTCGGCGGGAGGCATGGCGGCCAGCCTAGCCGCGCCGGGCCGGGGTGGCGGCATCCACCGGGCGGCATGTATCAGCGCGCCCGCGCGCCGGCTCTGCGCAGGCGAGGTCGACGGCCTCGCCGTCGCCGTCGCACGCCGCACTACCGACCGATCGCTCACCCGCCCGATACTGTCCGAGGAGACGAACATGGATGCCGCCACCCCGCCCCGACGCTGGACCATCGATCTGCCCGATCTGTCGGGCCGTCGCGCACTCGTCACGGGCGCGAGCGACGGCGTCGGCCTCGAGATCGCCCGGGATCTCGCGAGCGCCGGCGCGCACGTGCTGATGCCGGTGCGAAACCGAGCGAAGGGCGAGGCGGTGGTCGCGCGACTGACTGCCGACGCTCCCGCCGGCCGGTTCACGCTGTACGACCTCGACCTCGCGTCGACCGCATCGGCGCGCACCCTCGCGGCCGACCTCATGTCCGCCGGCGCGCGGATCGACATCGTGGTGATCAACGCCGGCATCGTGATGCTGGGCGACCCGGTGCGCCACCTCACCGCCGACGGCACCGAGCTGCACCTGCAGACGAACTTCCTCGGGCATGCGGCGCTGCTGGCCGGCATCCTGCCCCTTCTCCAGGCCTCGCGCACGCGCCTCGCGGTGCAGTGCAGCCTCGCGGTGCGCACCGGGCGGGTGCAGTGGGACGACCCGCAGCTCGAGCACGGCTACCGCGCCATGCGGGCGTACGCGGCCTCCAAGGCCGCACTCGCCCTCTACGCGACCGAGCTCGCCCGCCGATCGGACACCGGCGGATGGGGGCTACGCACCGTGCTCTGCCACCCGGGTGTCGCGATGACGAACATCGCCCCGCCGGAGATGCAGGCGCGCGACACGCTCCTCACCCGCGTCAGCGGGGCGCTGCTGACTCGCGGGGTGTTCGGCCAGTGCGCCGCCGACGCCGCCCTCCCGGCCCTGCACGCGGTCACCGCCGCGGGCCTGCGCAGCGGCGACCTCGTGGTGCCCTCGCGCCGCGGCGGCGTGATGGGGCCGCCGGTGGGTCAGCGCCGGTGGCGGTCGCTGCGGGATGCCGGCGAGGCCGCGCGCGCGGTCGATCTGGCCGACCGCCTCACCGGGGTGCGGCTCGCCGCCGCCTCAGCGGGAGGAATGGATGCCGCTCCCGGCGCCGCGAGCGCGGCATCCACTCTCTAGACCAGCGGTTCTGACGAGATCAGGCGGCGCGCGTTGCCGAGATCACCTGTTCTGGCGGCTGCGCCGCGGGTGTTGCCGAGATCACCTGTTCTGGGGGCGGGGCCGCGCGTGTTGCCGAGATCAGGTGTTCTGCTGAGAACAGGACGCGAGGCATCCCCATCGTCCTGGTTTCGGCAGATCACCTGATCTCAGCAAACGGGCACCGGACCGCAGGTGGCAAACACCTGATCTCAGCAAGCGGCAGCGGACCGCAGGCGGCAACACCTGATCTCAGCAAACGGGCACCGAAACACCTGATCTCAGCAAACGGCACCGGACCGCAGGCGGCAAACACCTGATCTCAGCAAATGTGGATGCCGCGCGCTGCCGCTCCCCGGCGCGCGGTCGCTCGCCCGGGCCTACAGCTCGCCGGGGGCCATCGCCTCGTCGTCGACGGCCTCGACGAAGCGCCGGCTTCGCGACGGCTCCGCGCCGGGCTTGCGCGGCGCGTAGACGACGAGGGAGTGGAAGACGAAGCGCACCACGAACGCGGCGACGAGGGTGATGCCGGTCGCCACGACCGCCGAGATGTGCCACGACTCGACCAGCAGCGCCATGATCGGGATGCGCACGAGGGCTTCGGCGTTGTTGAACGTGAACGACTTCACGAACCTCAGCCAGCCGACCGACGCGGAGGCGCGCATGTCGTGGAAGACGAAGCGCTCCAGCAGCAGGAAGTTGCCGATGATCGTCGTCTCCGCGGCGATGATCGCCGCGATGACGTAGTCCATGCCGAGTCCGGTCAGCGCCCAGACGATCGCGAGGTTGGCGATCGCGCCGAGACCGCCGATGAGGGCGAACATCGACATCTTGCCGAACCGCAGCGCGGTGAGCTGGGTGAGGAAGTGGATGCCCTGCCGCACCGACGCCTTGGAGTCCCCCGCGTGACGGTCGGCGAACTCGAACGGGATCTCGGCGACGCGCATCGGCCTGCGCGCGAGGATCTCGAGCAGGATCTTGAAGCCGCGCGGCTGCAGGATCGCCTGGTCGACGGCGCGGCGGTCGACCAGGAAGAAGCCCGTCATCGGGTCGGAGACGTCCTTCAGACGGATCGGGAACATCGCCCGCGTGAGCGCGGTCGATGCCTTCGAGACGAGCACCCGCGTGCGGTCGGCGAGCCCTTCCGCGGTTCCGCCGCCCGCGTACCGCGAGGCGATGACGAGGTCGACGTCTCCCTCGACGAAGCGGTCCCACAGCTCGGGGATCTTCTCGGGTGGATGCTGCAGGTCGGCGTCCATGACCAGGCACGCATCAGCCCGCGCGGCGACGAACCCGTCGAGCACCGCACCGCCGAGCCCGCCTTCGGCCTCGTCGCGATGGACTACCCGCACAGGAAGGGATGCCGTCTCGGCGACCGCCCGCGCGATCGCCGGCGTGTCATCGGTGGAGTCGTCGACGATCACGATCTCGGCCTCGATCCCGCGCGCGGCCGCGCCGATGCGCCGGATGAGCTCCGCGACGTTCGGAGCCTCGTTGAACGTGGGAACGATGATCGAGAGCTGCACTGCCTCCATCGTCGCACGCGCCCACCGCGACAGCGCATCTGCGCGACGAGAGGACATGCGAGCGGAGGCGCCCTCGGCCGCCGCTGCAATCTCGCGGAGGACAGGGTGGGCGTGCGGCGCTCGTCCAGGATCCATGCGGGAGAATGGGCGGATGACTTCTGAGACGACCACCACCCTGACGATGTTCGGCGCCGACTGGTGCCGCGACTGCGTGCGCACCAAGGCGCAGCTGGACGCACTGGGTGTCGCCTACACGTACGTCGACCTGGTCGCCGACCCCGCCGCCGCCGACGTCGCGCGCGAGATCTCCGGTCGCACCAACATCCCCGTCGTCGTGTACCCGGACTCCTCGCACCACGTCGAGCCGTCGAATTCCGACGTCGAGACCAAGCTGCGCGAGCTCAGCCTCATCTGACGCGACCGACCGGCGGGCCCCGAGCCCGCTGGCTACGCTGGAGGGATGACCGAAGGCGTCGAACGCAACACCCGCACGATCGAGGGCTCGGTCGTCACCGACTTCGCCGACCGCATGAGCTACGGCGGGTACCTCGACCTGAAGACGCTCCTGTCCGCCCAGCGTCCGCTGAGCAGTCCGGAGCACCACGACGAGCTGCTGTTCATCATCCAGCACCAGACCACGGAGCTGTGGCTGAAGCTGGTGCTGCACGAGCTCAGCGGTGCGGCGCTCATGCTGCGCGACGACAACCTGGCGCCGGCCCTCAAGTGCATCGCACGGGTCAAGCACATCCAGAAGACCCTCACCGAGCAGTGGTCGGTGCTGGCGACCCTCACCCCCGCGGAGTACGCGCAGTTCCGCGGCGTGCTCGGGAACGCGAGCGGCTTCCAGTCCGCCCAGTACCGGGCGATCGAGTTCACGCTCGGCAACAAGAACGCGGGGATGCTGCGCGTCTTCGAGGCCGATCCCGACGCCCATGCTCTGGTGAAGGCCGCCCTCGACGCCCCCAGCCTCTACGACGAGTTCCTCCGCATGCTCGCGCGTGCGGGGTACGAGATCCCGGCATCCATCCTCGAGCGCGATGTCACCCAGGCGTGGGAGTTCACTCCTGAGCTGGTTCCGGTGCTCGCGGCCGTCTACGAAGACCCGCAGAACCACTGGGCCACGTACGAGACCTGCGAGGAGCTCGTCGACCTGGAGGACAACTTCCAGCACTGGCGCTTCCGGCATCTGAAGACCGTCGAGCGCATCATCGGCATGAAGACCGGCACCGGCGGGTCCAGCGGCGCGCCCTTCCTCAAGCGGGCGCTGGAGCTCACCTTCTTCCCCGAGCTGTACGCGGTGCGCACCGAACTGGGCGCGTAGCGCGCCACGCTGCGCGCGCAGCGCGCCGACAGACGAAGCGGGCCGGGTGAGGCATCCTCACCCGGCCCGCCATCGTTCACGGGGTCAGTCGATGGCGACCGTGCCCCAGTCCTTCTCGGCGGCGCTGCCGTACAACAGCAGCAGCCCGCTCTCGCTGGTGCCTGCGACGTTCGAGACGCTCACCGGAAGCGTGAGCGCGTCGCCGGCCGCGATCGTCGCCACTCCGGTCGGCGTGTACTTCGGCGAACCGAGCGTGTACGACTGCCCTTCGATGGCGTCCGTCAGGTTGCCGGTGAAGTAGTTGTCGAACGCGTAGACGCTGAAGCCGAACGTCTGACCGGCCGTCAGCCCGAGAGCCGCCGCCGGTACGGTGAACACCTGGGTCGACGAGTCGAACCCTCCGATGTTGAAGAAGAACGCCGACTGCACGCCCGTATTCAGGTCGAACACGTTCACGATCGACTGACCGGTCGCCCCGAAGCCGCCATTCTCGGCGTTGTAGAGCACGAAGTCGTCCTGCCCGTCGTTGTTCGTGTCGATGTAGACGTCGAACTCGGCCGGGTAGGTGAGCACCGTGCGCCTCTCGTAGGTCGCCATCGCGAACTGCAGGTTCGCGCCCGCGCTCCGCACGCCTGTGGCGGCGAGGTCGATCACGGCGGCGTTGCTGCCGGGGGCCCCCGCACCGGTCGCCGGGAGCTCAGGGCTCGTGCCGGTGAGTCCGAAGATGCTCAGCGGTCCCGCCGCGATCGGCGAAGCGTTGGCGATCTCGACCGTCGCGACCCCGTCGACCGCCGTGGCCGACGCCGGAGCGCTGAGCTCGGCCGCCTTGCGCGGCAGCACCGTCCAGCCGAGCTTCACACTGTCGCCTGCGCCGGTCGCGGTGATCCAGCCGTCGAACTCGGGAGCGTTGAGCGTCGTGCCGTCGCCGTTCGAGCCGACACTGTTGAACGGCCAGTCCGCGAGCTTCGCGCCGTCGATCTTCAGGTGCACGGTGACCTTCTGCGTCTTGCCCTTGGGCACGGTGGCGCTCTTGGGCGTGACCGTCACCGACACCGCACCGCTCGCCTGATCGGCCGCGTCGCGGAAGGTCGTCGCGAACGAGTACTTCTGGTTCTTGCCCGTGGTGTTGGTCAGCGTCGCCTCGAGCGTCGTCTCGTAGAGGCCCGTCACCGAGGGGATGCCGAACCCGACGTTGCCGGCGCCCTCGGGTCCCGCGAGCCAGCTGACCGCCGCAGCGGCCGGAGCCACGCGCACCTCGCCCGCACCGATGCGCGAGATCGGGGTCGTGACGAACCCGGTCGCGGTCGGCGTGGTGTTGGCGTTGTCGGCGCCGTTGAGCAGACGGGCCTTGATCTCCGCCGGCGGAGCCTTCTCGAACTTGTCGAGCAGCAGCGCCGCAGCACCCGAGACCACCGGAGCCGCACCGGAGGTGCCGCCGAAGTTGGTCTCCTCGGTGCCGGTCGCGGTCTCCGCCGACAGCCACGCGCCGGGCGCCCCGATGTCGGGCTTCGCGCGGTTCTCGCTGACGGTGACACCGCGGCTCGACGTGCCGACCATGGTGTTGGCCAGCGAGATCGCCGATGCCGGGTCGATCGTGGCCACGACGGCACCCGTGGCCAGCGCGTTGACCAGCTGGGTGCCGGCCGCCTGCGTGATCGTCAGAGTCGGGATGCTGATCGCCTCGGCGCTGCCGAAGCTGAAGCTCGGCGCGTCTCCGGCCACGTTGTTGTAGATGATCGCGGCGATGGCACCCGCGCGCTGGGCGAAGAGCGCCTTGTCGGACACGTTGCAGATGCCGCGCGCGATGAGAGCGATCTTGCCGGCCATGGTCGCAGGGAACGCGCCCTGCGAGCAGCCGATGCCACCGGCATCCGTCGGCCGCGCGAGGTCGGCGGAGATCACCCCGGTGGGCAGCGGCGACCAGGACTGGTGCACCGACCGGTTGATCGTGATGCCCCGGTCGGTCGTGATGACCCACTGCAGGTCATCGGGCAGCGCGGTCTGGGCCACGCTGATCACGCCGGGGGCCGACGACGGCGAGCCGACGATGAACGGGCGGTCGGCGGAGTTGCCGGCCGAGACGACGACGGTGACGCCGGCGTGCACGAGGTTCGCCGCGGCGAACGACGAGTCGTCCTGATCCTGGCCGTATGCCGAGCCGAGCGACATGTTCACGATGTCGACCGCGTCTGAGATGTCGCCGTCGCCGTTGGGGTCGAGCGACCAGTCCATGCCCTGCAGGATCGCGACCCCGTTGCAGGAGGTCGACACCGACGAGCACACCTTCACGGCGTAGAGGTCGGCGCCGGGTGCGATGCCCTGGTGGGACTCGTCCGCGCTGCGGCCGCCGATGATGTCGGCGACGTGCGTGCCGTGGCCGCCGTCCCAGGCCTTGTCGCCGGAGAATCGGGGCGCGCTGGGCGCGTCGAGCGGATTCGCGTCGGGCTTGACGGCGCCGTAGGTGGGCCAGTCGTCGCCGACGAAGTCGTACCCGCCCTTGACCTTGGGGGCACTGGGGCCGAAGTAGTCGGCGCAGTCGCCGGCCACCGGGGCATTCGCGACCGCGAAGCAGGCGGTGTGGAAGGCGACGTCGCCGGGGCCCCCGAGGTTGAAGTGGGTGTAGTCGATGCCCGAGTCGAGCACGGCGACCTTCACGCCGGAGCCGTCGTAGCCCGCGTCGTGCAGCGCGCCGGCCTCGACGTAGTCGATCGCCTGCGCGAGGCTGCCCGACTCGACTTCGTCGGCGTTCGTCGAGTGCGTCTCGTAGCGCCCGAGCGGCGTGACCGAGATCACATTGTCGAGGGCGGCGAGCGCGTCGAGGTCGGCAGCGTCGATCGAGACGGCGACCACGTTGCCGGCGAGCTGGATGCTGCCGAGTTCGGTCGCCCCGAGCGCCTTGGCGCTCTTCGCGAACGACTTCTGCTGGGCGTCGACCTTCGTGCGCTTGGACTTCTGCTCGGCCTTGGTCGGCACCGTCCCGGCCGCGAGCGCGCCGTCGACGACGCTCTCGGCGATCGCCGGCTCCGCGAGCCGCACGGTCACCTCGACGGTGCCGGTCACGCCGTCGAGCCCGGCGGACACGCCCAGCGGGACGGGCGCCTCGATCGACGGGTCAATCGCCCCGTCGGGGATCGGCACCGGGTCCGGGGCATCGAGCGCCCAGGCCGCACCTCCCATCCCCAAGACGAGCGCGGGCACCGCCGCGGCTGCGGCAATGCCCGAGATCCATGCGCGACGACGACGTTGTCTCATTGCAGACCCTCCACCTCGCGCCCGTCCGATGTGGACGGGCGAACCTGAGAGTTACCTTCGCATGCCGCGTCGCGCATCGTCCAGAGCCGATTCGCGACGAAAGCCGGGGCGCACCACCCCGATGGCCCCGGGCGCCGCCATCGAGGATGATGGACGGGTGCAGCATCCCGACCCCGTCGCCGTCCGCGAACTCGTCGGATCCGCCGCGGACGTCCGCCGCAGCGCCTCGACGGGGGAACTGGGCACGACCCTGCCGCCGTTCATCGACCACCACGTGCACCTCGCGCTCATCGACGAAGGGCGGCTGATCGAGGGCGGCATCGCGGGGGTGGTCGATCTCGGCGGCGATCCGTTCGCCTTCGCGCGGCGGGCCCGTTCGGGGATGCCGCACGTGGAATACGCCGGCGCCTTCCTCACCGCGCCCGGCGGCTATCCGTCGGGTCGCTCGTGGGCGCCCGCTGAGATCGTGCGGGAGGTCTCGAGCGCCTCGACCCACCCCGGGGTCGCCGGCGGCGCCGCCACCGCGGTCGACGAGCAGGCGGCCTGCGGCGCATCGGTCATCAAGGTGGCGCTCCATCGCGCGGCCGGGCCGGTGTTCGACGCCGCCACGCTCGCCGCGATCGTGGAACTCGCCCGCGAGCGCGGCCTGCCCGTCGTCGCGCACGTCGAAGGCGAAGGGATGCCGCTTCTCGCCCTCGACGCCGGTGTCGACGCCCTCGCGCACACGCCCTTCACCGAGACGCTCGACGCCGCGCTCGTGCGCCGTGCCGCCCGCGCCGGACAGCGTTGGATCTCGACGCTGGACATCCATCGCGACGATCCCGGTGCGCGCGGCCACGCGCGGGCCAACCTCGCGGCGTACGCCGCTGCGGGCGGACGCGTGCTGTACGGCACCGACCTCGGCAACGGCGATCTGCCCATCGGCGTCAACGCGGCCGAGATCGCGGCGCTGGAGGAGTGCGGCGTGCGCGGCGCCGCACTGGTCGCCGCCCTCACCGACCCCTGGCCCGCCGGCGCCGACCACGGCGCCGCGGGCGTGGCCACCTTCATCCCGGGCCCCGTGCCCGCCGACCTCGACGCGGTGCCCGGCTGGCTCGCCGGCGCGCGCGTCGTGCCCACCGAGGAGCTCCTCCATGACGACCACTGACCTCGACGCCACGACGATCGCGGGGCTCGAGCGCACCGCCTCGGAGCTGGACGCCGCCGACCCGATCGCGGCGCTGCGGGACGAGTTCGTCGGTGCGGAGACCTCGCTCGTGTACTTCGACGGGAATTCGCTCGGCCGCCCGCCGCGCGCCACCGTCGACCGGCTCGCGAGGTTCGTCACCGAGGAGTGGGGCGGGCGGCTCATCCGCGGGTGGGACGAGTCGTGGATGCAGCTGCCCTTCGCGATCGGCGACGAGATCGGCCGCGTGGCGATCGGCGCCGGTGCGGGCCAGACCGTGATCGGAGATTCGACGACGGTGCTGCTCTACAAGCTGCTGCGCGCCGCCTTCGACGCCCAGCAGGCGGCCGACCCGGCCCGCGTGGAGATCGTCGTCGACACCGACAACTTCCCCACCGACCGCTACCTCGTCGACGGCATCGCGCGCGAGCGCGGCGGCCGCGTGCGCTGGATCGAGGCCGACCGCGCGGCGGGCGTGACGGCGGACCAGCTGCGCGCGGCGGTCGGCCCGCAGACCGCCGTGGTGCTGCTCAGCCATGTCGCCTATCGCTCGGGGCACCTCGCCGACGCACCCGCGCTCACCGGGATCGCGCACGATGCGGGAGCGCTCATCCTGTGGGACCTGTGCCACTCCGCCGGGTCGGTCCCGGTCGAGGCCGACGCCTGGGGATTCGACCTCGCCGTCGGGTGCACGTACAAGTACCTCAACGGCGGGCCGGGCGCCCCCGCGTTCGCCTACGTCGCGCAGCGCCATCAGGCCGCACTCGCGCAGCCGATCCAGGGATGGATGGGCGCCGCCGACGTGTTCGCGATGGGACCCGAGTACCGCCCCGCCGAGGGGATGCGCCGATTCCTCTCGGGCACCCCGCCCATCGTCGGGATGCTCGCGATGCAGGACACCCTCGCGATGATCGAGCGGGTCGGCATCGAGGCGATCCGCGCGAAGTCGGTCGCACTGACCGACTTCACCGTGACGGTCTCCGACACGCTGCTGGCTCCGCTGGGGGTCGCCGTCGCCTCGCCGCGCGATGCGGCCGAGCGCGGCGGGCACGTGACGCTCTCCCACCCCGCCATGCGCGCGGTCACCGCCGCGCTCTGGGAGCAGGACGTCATCCCCGACTACCGCGACCCCGAGGGCCTGCGCATCGGGCTCTCGCCCCTGTCGACGAGCTTCGCCGAGACCCTCGCCGGCCTTCGCGCTGTCGCCGCCGCGGTGCGCGCCGCGAGCTGATACCCGCGCCCGCCGCTCCGCTGTCGCCATCGGCGTGCGGCGCTGCCGATCGTGACAGCGGAGCAGCGAAGGGCGGGCACCCCGCGCCTCGAACGGGGAGGCGAAGGGATGCCGCGGGGCGACGTATGCTTTCCCGATGAGCACCGACGCTCCCGACGCCGGCGCCGCGGCATCCCCCCTGCCCTCGCGCACGAAGAACCTCAGCCCGTCCACGATCGCGCGCTACGCGATCGGCTCCCTCGGCACGGGCGGGTTCGCGACGCTGCCGGGCCTCGTGCTCACGTACTACCTCACCGATTCGCTCGGCGTGGCCGCGCTCGTTGCGGGCCTCGTGATCACGGTCGCGAAGATCTGGGACGTCGTCATCGACCCGATCGTGGGCGCCCTCACCGACCGCGACCTGGCACGCCACGGCTCCCGGCGCCGCCTCATGCGCGTGGGAGCGCTGAGCATCCCGGTGCTGTTCGCCCTCACCTTCGCGGTGCCGCCCTCCGTCGGCCCGCTGGTCGGCGCCGTCTGGGTCTTCATCGCCTTCACCCTGACCGCCACGGCGTTCAGCCTCTTCCAGGTGCCCTACATCGCCCTGCCCGCCGAGCTCACGCCCGACTACGACGAGCGCACGCGCCTGCTCACCTGGCGAGTGGTCGTGCTGACCGTCGCGATCCTGCTGTTCGGCGCGGGCGGCCCGGCCCTGCGCCGGCTGACGGGCGACCCGGTCACCGGCTACCTCGTGATGGGCGTGGTCGCCGGCGTCGTCATCGGCGTCGGCATGCTGGTGGCCACGACCGTCGCCCGCCGCCCGGTGACCGCACGGGGCGACGCCGTCGTGCCCGTGCGCACCGGGGCACTCGCGACCGCGGCGCGCGCCGGCATCCGAGCGCACTACGCCACCGGCATCCACGCCCTCCGGCGCAGCCGCCCCTTCCGCCTGCTGCTGACGACGTTCGTGCTGCAGGCCCTGGCCACAGGGCTCATGCTGGCCGGAGCCCAGTACCTCGCGCGCTGGGTGCTGCACTCCGAGGCCGCCGTGGAGCTCCTCTTCGCGGCCCTCATCGCCCCCGCTCTGCTGGCCGCCCCCGCGTGGGGCGCGCTGGCGCGCCGCATCGGCAAGGAGCGCGCGTTCGCGATCGCCTCGGTCGTGTTCGCCGTCGCCGCGCTCTCGATCATCGGCACGCTGTGGATGCCGGGAGCCTGGGTCTATGCGCCGGTGGGCATCGCGGGCATCGCCTACGCGGGCATGCAGTCGCTGCCGATGGCGATGCTGCCCGACGTGATCTCGCACGACGAGCGCACGCACGGCCCCGGCCGCGCGGGCGCCTTCAGCGGGGTGTGGACCGCCGGCGAGACGGTCGGCTTCGCGCTCGGCGCCACGGTGCTCTCGCTCATCCTCGCCGCGACCGGCTACGTCTCCTCGACCGCGGCCGAGTCTGTCGCCCAGCCCGAAGCGGCGATCGCCGGCATCATCGTGAGCTTCAGCATCGCCCCGGCCGCGCTCATCGCGCTGAGCCTTGTCACGCTGGCGCGCTACCCGCTCCGCCGCGCCGACATCGCCGCGACCGCCCCGGTCCGCGCCTGAGCCGGCGTCCGCGACCGCGCCTAGACTGTCACCACCCCCGCCCCGAGGAGAGTTCTCCGTGTCGTCCGCCGTCCCGGCTTCGTCCCCCGTCCCCTCATCCGCGTCGTCGACGCCGTCGGCGGCCGCGATGCCGCCCGAGACACCGGCCGCCGGCGTGCCCGTGTCGCGCGCGCGGCGACGCCGCGAGGCCGCCGCGGCGACCGCGCCGACCCCCGTCGCGGGCGCCGTCGCCGCGGCGCCGGTCGATGAAGCGGGGGCGCCCGCGGAGGCGCCGGTGCCGGCATCCACTCTTCCGGTCGAGGTGCAGGCCTCGATCGACGCGGCGCTGGCGGCACTCGATACGGGCGCACGCACGTGGACGCACCTCACCCTCGACCAGCGCGCCCGCCTGATGGAGCGTCTGCATGCCACCACGTCGACCGTCATCGATACGTGGGCCTACACCGCCGCGCTGTCGAAGGACCTCGACCCGGCCGGACCCCTGCGCGGCGAGGAGTGGCTCAGCGGGCCGTACGGCGTGCTCACGGCCTTCGAGGCGTACCACGACACCCTGCGCCGCATGGCCGCCGGCGACAGCCCCCTCCACCGCGTGAAGCTGGATGCCGCGCAGGGCCGCACGCGCGCACGGGTGTTCCCCCGCCAGGCCATCGACCACCTGCTCGTGCCGGGCTGCACGGGCGAGGTGTGGTTCGAGCCGGGGGTGACCGCGGACCAGGCCCGGCGCGAAGCCGGTCTCGGCCAGCTCGATCCGACCGCGTCGGGAGGGATCGGTCTCGTGCTCGGAGCCGGGAACGTCACCGCGATCCCCGTGCTCGACGTGCTGTACGAGCTGCTCGCGCACAACCGCGTCGCGCTGCTCAAGGTCAATCCGACGCAGGACGCTCTCGTCCCGGTGTTCGAGCGGGCGCTCGCGCCCCTGATCGAACCGGGGTACCTGCGCATCGTGCGCGGCGACGGCGCCGTCGGGGCGTACCTCACCCAGCATCCCGCGATCGCCCACGTGCACATCACGGGCGCCGCCGACACGTTCGACCGGATCGTCTGGGGCCCGCCCTCGGGACCCGACGCCGACGAGACCGACCGGCGCCGGCGCGAGAACCGCCCGCTGCTGGACAAGCCGATCACCGCCGAGCTCGGCGGCGTCTCGCCGATCATCGTGGTGCCGGGGGCATGGAGCGAGGCCGACCTCGCGTTCCAGGCCGAACACATCGTGACGATGCGGCTGCAGAACTCGGGCCACAACTGCATCGCCGGTCAGGTCGTGCTCCTGAGCTCCGACTGGGACCAGCGCGACGCGTTCCTGGAGGCGCTGCGCACCGCGTACGACGCGGCTCCGCGCCGGTCGGCGTGGTACCCGCGCGCGGCGGCCAAGCTCGAGGACGCGGCCTCGGACTATCCCGACGCCACGTGGTGCGCCGACGGCTCGCGCGCCCTGATCATCGTGGATGCCGGGGCGGATGCCGCACCCGTAGAGAAGACGGAGTACTTCGCACCGGTGCTCGGCGTGGTGTCGCTGCCGGGCCTCGGGCAGGAGTTCGTGGACGCGGCCGTGCGCCACGCGAACGAGGAGCTCATCGGCACGCTCGGCGCGAACGTGCTGATCGATCCCCTGACCCAGGCAGCCCTCGGCGACGGGTTCGAGCGGGCGATCGCGATGCTGCGCTACGGCACGATCTCGATCAACTCGTGGACGGCGGTCGGGTTCATGACCCCGGCGCTGCCGTGGGGCGGGTATCCGGGGGCCACGCTGCGCGAGGTGGAGAGCGGCATCGGCGTCGTGCACAACGCGATGCTGCTGGACCGCGTCGAGCGCGCCGTCATGCGGGGGCCGTTCCGCCCCTTCCCGCGCTCGCTCGAGCCGCGCGCCCTCGTGGCGTCGAAGGGACGGTCGTTCTCGCTGCTGCCGAAGCCGCCGTGGTTCGTCACCGCCCGCACCGGTGCGCAGGTGAGCGAAGGCTACGCGCGCTTCCGCGCCGACCGCGACTGGGCGCACTTCGCCCGCACGCTGATCGCCGCGCTGCGCGGCTGAGACGGGCCTCGCCGGCCCGCCTCGCCGCACGCGCGGTCAGCGCATCCCGATGGGGTGCGCGGTCAGCGGCCGGAGCGGCGGTTCGTGCCGTTCTGACGCACGACCGAGCCCACCGTGAGCTTTCCGGTGCCGCCGGTCGACGCGCGGCGTCCCGTGGTGCGCGGGTTGCCCTGCGCCTGAGCCGGCTGCGCGGAGCGGGTGTGACCGGCGCTGTGGTCGGCACGGCCACGCGCGGCGGCGGGTGCGTCGTCTCGCGCGGATCGCTCGGCGACCGGACGGCCGCCGTTCGCACGCTCGCCGGCAGGGCGCCCGCCGCGACCGCGACCGCGGCCCTGGCCCTGGCCCTGCTGACCGGCGCCCTGCTCGCGCGCGGCGCGCTTGCGCTGCGCGTTGGCGCCCTGGCTGCGCCCGCCGCCCTGGGCGGGAGCCGCGACCGGCTCGGGCTTCACGTACGGCGCGACCTCGCCGACGAGCGCGGTCACCTCGGCAGAAGTGGCGGTGACGCCCACGGGCTTCGCGGTGATCGCGGCCTTGCGCAGCAGCTGCTGCACGTCGCGCTCCTGGCCGGGCAGCACGAGGGTCACCACGGCGCCCTCGGCGCCGGCGCGGGCGGTGCGGCCCGAGCGGTGCAGGTACGCCTTGTGCTCGGTGGGCGGGTCGACGTGCACGACCAGCTCGACGTCGTCCACGTGCACGCCGCGGGCGGCGACATCGGTGGCGACGAGCACCTTCGCGGCGCCCGAGGAGAACGCGGCGAGGTTGCGGTCGCGGGCCGGCTGCGACAGGTTGCCGTGCAGGTCGACGGAGGGGATGCCCTGCGCGGTCAGCTGCTTGGCGAGCTTCTTGGCGTGGTGCTTGGTGCGCATGAAGAGGATGCGGCGGCCCATGCCCGAGGCGAGCGCCGTGACGACGTCCTTCTTGAGATCGGCGTCGACGAGGGTGAACACGTGGTGGGTCATGGCGGCGACGGGCGAGTGCGCCTCGTCGACCGAGTGGAGCACCTCGTTCTGCAGGAACCGCTTCACGAGCTTGTCGACCCCGTTGTCGAGGGTCGCGCTGAACAGCAGGCGCTGGCCGCCCTGCGGGGTCGCGTTGAGGATGCGGGTGACGCCGGGGAGGAACCCGAGGTCGGCCATGTGGTCGGCCTCGTCGATGACGGTGACCTCGACGGCATCCAGGCGGATGAAGCCCTGCTTCATCAGGTCTTCGAGCCGGCCCGGGCAGGCCACGACGATGTCGACGCCGGCGTTGAGCGCCTGCACCTGACGGTTCTGGCTCACCCCGCCGAAGATCGTCGTGGTGTTCAGGCCGTAGGCCTTGGCCAGCGGCGCGAGGGCCGCGTCGATCTGGGTGGCGAGTTCGCGCGTGGGGGCGAGCACCAGTCCGCGCGGGCGGCCGGCGACGCGCCGGGTCTTCGCGGCACCGAGGCGCGCGGCCATCGGGATCGAGAAGGCGAGCGTCTTGCCCGAGCCTGTCTTGCCGCGGCCGAGCACGTCCCGGCCGGCGAGCGTGTCGGGAAGCGTGTCGACCTGGATCGGGAACGCGGTGGTCTTGCCGTCGGCCGCGAGCGCGTCGACGAGGGGCTGGGGCACGCCGAGCGCGCTGAAAGTGGTTTCAGTCATGGGGGTTCTCCGGGCAGAACACTGCCCTGGGTCGGTGGCCGGGGCGAATTTCGCCCTCGGGTCGCCGTACGAAAGTCAGACCGGCATCGTCCAGAAGACGGCGGCGGGGAAGCGTTCTACGACGCGAGAAGCGCGTCGGAGCGCTGCAAGGTCTCCCACCCTACCAGCGCGCCTCCTGCTCTTGCTGAGCGTCGGTGTCGGCGGGCTCGTCGTGCACGGCGGGCTCCTCGTCGTCGGAGAGGGCCACGGGGGCACCGGGATCGCCGGGCGCGGCATCCATCCCGTGCTCGGCCCCGGGCATCTGCGCGTCTTCCTCGGCCGCGGGCATGTGCCCCTCTTCCTCGGCCGCGGGCATCTCGACCTCGGCTGCGAAGCGGTCGGCCGCGGCCCGCAGCGCGGCCGCGATCCCGGGCTCGCTCGCCGAGTGGGAGGCATCGGGCACGACGACGAACTCGGCCTCCGGCCACGCGCGATGCAGATCCCACGCGGTCATCATCGGCGTGCAGACGTCGTACCTGCCCTGAACGATGACCGCGGGGATGCCGCGCACCGCGTCGACGCGGTCGATCAGCTGACCGTCGTCGAACCATCCCCCGTGCATGAAGTAGTGGTTCTCGATGCGGGCGAACGCGACGGCCGCGGCATCCTCCGTCATTCCAGCGACCAGACCGGGGTCGGGCAGCAGCGTCAGGGTGGCCGCCTCCCAGCGCGACCACGCGACACCGGCCGGCACGTGCACGGCCGGATCGGGGTCGCTCAGCCGCCGGTGATACGCCTCGATCATGCGCGAGCGCTCGAGCACCGGGATGGGTGCGAGGAATTCCTCCCACAGGTCGGGGAAGAGCACCGCCGCGCCGCCCTCGTAGAACCACTCCAGCTCGTGCCGGCGCAGCGTGAAGATGCCGCGCAGCACAATCTCGGTCACGGCGTCGGGGTGCGCCTCGGAGTAGGCGAGCGCGAGGGCGCTGCCCCACGATCCGCCGAACACCATCCACCGGTCGATGCCGAGGTTGCGGCGCAGAAGCTCCATGTCGGCGACGAGGTGCCACGTGGTGTTGTGGCGGAGGTCCGCTGACGGGTCGGACGCGTGCGGGGTCGAGCGCCCGGAGCCGCGCTGGTCGAACAGCACGATGAGGTAGCGCTCGGGGTCGAAGAAGCGGCGGTGCCAGGGCGAGGTGCCGGCACCCGGCCCGCCGTGGAGGAAGACCACGGGCTTTCCCGCGGGGTTGCCGCTGAGCTCGAAGTAGACGCGGTGACCGTCGCCCACGAGCAGCTCACCGGTCTCGTAGGGCTCGATCGGCGGATACAGGATCTCGTCGAGCTGTTCGTTCACAGGCTTCCCCCCGGATGCCGTCTGGTCGCGCCCGCGCCGCGGTCCGACGCGCGTGTGCGCGCCGTGCCGACGTCCGCGGCGGACGTCTTCTCGCCACGGTACCGTCCGATGCCCCTTCCGGCGAGGAACCGGGCCGCGACCGGCCCGAACCCCGGCGCCGCCCGCGCTTCATGGGGCGCCTCCCGGGGCATCCACGCCCCACGACCCGAACCCCTGATCGCTCGTGGGGCGCCTCGCGCGGCATCCACGCCCCGCAACCCACCGCACGCGCCCCACGAACGGAACCCCTGGCCCGCGCCCGGCCACCCCACGCTTCATGGGGCGCGTCGCGCGGCATCCACCCACCGCAACCCCACGCACGCGCCCCACGAACCCAACCCCTGATCGCTCGTGGGGCGCCTCGCGCGGCATCCACGCCCCGCAACCCACCGCACGCGCCCCACGAACCCGACCCCCGACGGGGCGCCCGGCACCCCGCGCTTCAGGGGGCGCCTCCTGCAGGATCCACGCCCCACAACCCACCACACGCGCCCCACGAGCCAAACCCCTGATCGGTTCGTGGGGCGCGTCCCGCGGCATCCACGCCCCACAACCCCACGCACGCGCCCCACGAACCGAACCCACCCGCCCGCCCGCTCGCGGCGATGAGCGCGCATCGGATGCCGGGGCGGGGGCGCGCGCAATAGGCTTCCCCCATGAACGCGGCACCTGTCACCGTGACCCTCACCGGCGCCGGCGGGCAGATCGGCTATGCGCTGCTGTTCCGCATCGCCGCCGGCGACATGCTCGGCCCCGACACCCCCGTGCGGCTGCGGCTGCTGGAGATCCCGCAGGGACTGCGCGCGGCAGAGGGCGCAGCGCTCGAGCTGCAGGACGGCGCCTTCGCCCTCCTGCGCGGGGTCGAGGTGACCGACGACCCGGCGGTGGCGTTCGACGGGTGCAGCATCGCGATGCTCGTGGGCGCGCGCCCGCGCGGGCCGGGCATGGAGCGCTCCGATCTCCTCGCCGCCAACGCGGGCATCTTCGGCCCCCAGGGCGCCGCGATCGGCGAGCACGCGGCGGCCGATGTGCGCGCGGTCGTGGTGGGAAACCCCGCGAACACGAACGCGCTGATCGCCGCGGCATCCACGCGGGGAGTCCCCGCCGAGCGGTTCACCGCGCTCACCCGGCTCGACCATAACCGGGCCGTGGGCCAGCTGGCGGCCGTGCTCGACGCGGGCCCGGGCGACATCGACGGCGTGGCGATCTGGGGCAACCACTCCGCGACCCAGTTCCCCGACGTCGACCATGCGACCGTGCGCGGCATGGCCGCCCGCGACGCCCTGACGGCGCGGTTCGGGGATGCCGCGACCGCGGCGCGCTGGCTCGACGACGAGTTCGTGCCCCGCGTCGCGCGCCGGGGCGCGGAGATCATCGAGGTGCGAGGCTCGTCGTCGGTCGCGTCGGCGGCGAATGCGGCGATCGAGCATGTGCGCGACGACGTGCGGGGCACCGGCGAGCGCTGGACCTCGGCGGCGGTCGTCTCGCACGGCGAGTACGGCGTGCCGGAGGGACTGGTGTGCTCGTTCCCGGTGCGCTCCGACGGGTGGGGCTATCGGGTGGTCGAGGGCCTCGAGCTCGATGCGCGGGCGCGCACCCGGCTCGAGGCGTCAGTGGCCGAACTGACCGCTGAGCGCGATGCGGTGCGCGAGCTCGGAGTGATCTGACGTGACGGTGCTGCTGCTCGTCGTGGCGGCGGTCATCACGATCGCCGTCACGACGGCCCTGCGCCACGCCCTCGCGGAGCTCGACGCCGAGCAGCTCAGCCTCGAGGTGCGCGACGCCGGCGAGTGACCCTGGGCGCCGGGCGCGGCATCCCGAGCCCGGCGGGTTGGCTCCGGGTGCCGTCGCGGGGGACAATGGGGCGGACGAAGGAGCGCATATGGGCGAGGGCACGACATCGATGGATGCCGCGGCGCACGCGCACGTGCATGAACCCGGCTCATCGCCGGAGACGGCGCCCCTGCATCTTCCGCACCTGGCCGCGGAGTGCCCGAAGTGCTTCACGGAGCTCCAGCGCGACCGCCACTGGTGGCAGGCCCGGCCCGTCGGATCGCGCCTGGTCGGCCTCGTCATCTCCCGCGACGACATGCCCTCGGTCGTCGAGCAGCGCGATGAGCTGACGCGCTTCGGCGTGCCGATCGAAGGGTTCCGGCATCCCGCCCCCGAGACGCTCGAGACCTGGGAGTCGCGGCTGGTGCGCCTGTTCGGCACGCTGCGCCGCGGCGACGTGCTGGTCGTCGCCAATGTGCATGCGCTGGGCCGCGACATCGACGAGGAGACCCGCACGGTGGCCGAGCTGCACCGCCGCGGCGTGGTCGTGAAGGTGCTCAGCCACGGCGGCAGGCACCTCGCCGATCCGGGGCGCTGACCGCTCCGGGTCACCCCTCGGCGGCGTCGTGCTCCTGGTCGAGCAGGGGCAGGTCCGCACGGGAGACCAGCCGCGCCGAGATGGCGTGTTCGACCAGACGCACCCGGCGGTTCGTGGCATACGAGCCGACCCCGCCGCGCAGCCCCGGCACGCCGATGCGATCCAGCTTGTCGCACACGTTGTCGAGCTTGCGGTTGAACTTCGTCAGCGCCCAGCCGAGCCGCGCCGCCGCCTGCGCGGAGGTCGGCAGCTCGCTCATCCCGGTGCCCTCGCGCCGGAGCACGGGCTCGGCGAGGGCGAGGATCATCAGCTTCTGGCTGAGCGTGAGCGGCACCTCGCCGATCGTGCTGGCGTCGTCGTCGAAATCTCGCGGCTCCGTCTCGCGGAACGCCGGCGCGCTCGAGCGGATCGTGAGCTCGTACGTGGTCGGTCCCGCGCTGAAGATCACCGACGTCGACGCGAACACGAGCGGCAGCCGCGCCCCCGGGGCGAGCCAGGCCTGCACGCGTCCGCCGGAGTCGGTGACGGTCGCCGACAGCCGTGAGCCGACGTTCGAGAGCAGCCACAGCCCTTCGAGGTTCTCGATCGTGAGGAAATGGCGGTGCAGGAACAGGTTGTCGTCGATGGCGAGGTCGCCGTCGCGGCCGACGGTGAAGGTCGACGACGGGTCGACGACGAAGTGCTCGCCGGCGAACTCGACCGTCAGTTCGGCCGTCAGACCACCGGTCACGGTGCGCACGCCCTCACCGCGTCGGAGCTCTGCCCGCTCGCCCGCAGCGTGGTGACCTCGATGCACGTGGTGCCGGACGGATCGGCGGGCACCGTCACGGTGGCGACGTCGACGGGCTGCAGCGCGGCATCCTCGTCGGCGCGCGTGAGCGTGCCCCACAGGTAGCGGTCGCCGTTCTCGGGCACCGGGTTCGTCCACGTGAACACCACGCCGGCGTCGGTGACCGTGCCCGTCAGATCGGCGGGCGCCGGCACGGAGAGCATGACGGGGTCCTGAGGGGCCGCCGGCTCCTCGGCGGGCGGATCCGCCGCCGGCATCGCGCCGGAGAGGATGCCCGGCAGCGACACGCCCACGACCACCGCGACGATCACCAGCGCTGCCGCGCCGAGCGCGACCCACAGCCCCGTGCGCCGGCGCGGAGCCCCGGAAGCGTCCGCGGCCGGGACCCTGCGCGCGTCGACACCGGCCGCGGCGGCGGGCGTGCGCGGCCCGCTCCCGGGTCGCTCAACCGGGGCGGCCGAGAGGGATGCCGGGGCGCGGCGAGCCGTCGCGGCGTCGTCCACGGCAGGGGCGTGGGGCGCGGGAGCGGGCGCGGCGGACGCCGGCGCGGACGGCGCGGACGCCCACCCCTCGGCCGGCCGCAGCATCGTGGCGCCGTCGGCGGCGGCATCCCGCATGACGGTGTCGTCGACGGCAGCCGTCGATGCGGCCGGCCCGGGCGCGAACCCGGCGTCGGCGGGCGCCGCGAAGACGCCGCGAGAGGGAGCCGTCGTGGCCGAGGGACGCGTGAGTCCGGCGGCGGGCGAGGTCTCGGGATCGATGCTGACCACGCCGCGCACACGGGTGAGCCCGTCGTCCTCGTCGTCGACCGTGTCGTCGGGCAGGCCGTCGTCGAGGATGTCGATGGCGGTGACCGAGTGCGAGAGCTCGATCTGCACCTTCTGCAGCGACCGGGCGAAGGCGATCGCGCTGTCGTAGCGGTCGGCGGCCGACTTCGCCATCGCACGCTCGAGCACGTGCTGCAGCGATACCGGCATGTCGGGGCGCGAGAGGCGCGGCAGTGGTGCCGTCTCGATGCGGTGGATGAGATCGGCGGCGGTGTTGCGCTCTCCCGGCACCTCGAACGGAGACCGGCCGCTCAGCAGGGAGTACACGGTCGCGCCGAGCGCGTAGACGTCGGAGCGCGCACCCGACTCGGGCACGTCGGCGAAGGACTCCGGCGGCGACCACGGGATCGACAGACCGGCCGACTCGGCGGCCGCGGTCGTCGTGGAGGCGATGCCGAAGTCGGTGAGCGCGGGGCGGTTGTACTCGGTGACGAGGATGTTCGCCGGCTTGATGTCGCGGTGCAGCACGCCCGCCCGGTGCGCGGTCTCGACGGCTGCCGCCACCTGCACGCCCACCCGCAGCGCCTCGGCGACCGCGAACGGCTCGCGCCGATACCGCACCTGCAGGTTGGGCTTGGGGCAGTACTCCATGACGAGATACGGCCTGCCGTCGCCGGCGACGCCCGCCTGGTAGATCGTGACGATCGCCGGGTGCGTCGACAGCATCGCCATGACGTTCGCCTCGGCGGTGAACTCGGCGACCGAGCCGCTCGACATCCGCTCGGTGAGGAGCACCTTGACGGCGACGCGGCGACGCGGCAGATGCTGCTCGTACAGGTAGACGTCGGCGAATCCCCCCGACCCGAGCACGTCGACGTACGTGAAGCCGGGCAGATCGGGAGGCGCCATCGCGGCGCGCTTGGTGCTCACGCGATCTCCTCGACGGTGACGACGATGCCGTCGCCGAGGTCGAGCACGTCACCGGGCACGACGACCGTGCCCTCGCCCGGGTGCAGGCGCACCGGGTCGGTGCCGGGGCGGCGCAGGGTCGTGCCGTTGGTCGTGCGAAGGTCGGTCGCCACGATGCTGTCGCCCTCGACCCGCAGTTCGAGGTGGCTGCGGGAGATGTCCTGCTGCGGACTTTCGACGGCCACGAGGTGCGGAAGGTCCGTGCCGGCCACGCGCGTGGCGCGCGGTCGCCGGCCGATCACGACGGTGCGGTCCAGGCGCAGCAGCTGTCCGGTGGACAGCCGGATGCGGCCTGGCGCGGCCGCACGCGGCGGTGCCAGCGGCGCGGGCGCGGAATCGTCGCGCGCCGCGCGGGCCGCCCGCACCTCCGCGAGGGAGACCGTCGCCCCGTCGTGGTCTCCCCCCGTCACGACGGGAGCGGATGCCGCGCCCGGCGCCGGGGGCGCCGAGACGGCTGCATCGGGGCGCAGGAGGGTGGCCTCGTCGACGGGCGTCTGCGCGGCATCCCGGGCGCTGCGGCGCACCGACACGACGGTGTCGCCGAAGTCGGGCTCGTCGTCGGGGATCGCCGTCTCCTCGGACGGAAGACCGCCGGGCCCCTCGGTGGACTCGACCGGCATCAGGGTGTCGGCGATCGAGGTCACGGCCCGCGAGTCGATCAGCCCCGGCACGGCCGAGATGGGCGCGGTGGATGCCGGGGCAGGTGCGGCGGGGACCGCCGGAGGCACCGCGGGCGTGGCGGGCACAGCCGGAACGGCGGGCACAGCCTCGGGGACGGGCACTGCGGGCACCGCCGGAACCGGGGGCACGGGCTCGGCCGCGGGCGTGGCGGGTGCGGCCGCGGCCGCGGCATCCCGGATCCAGGTCACCGCCGAGGCGAGCACCACGGCGTCGACGACCGGCAGCGCGGCCGGGGATCCGGCCGCCTCCGACGTCGTCAGCGCGACGCGCCCGGCACCGGCATAGGCCCGCTCCGTCCACGTCGTGACCCCGGCGCCCGACAGCGGCTCCTCGCCCTCGATCTCGACGATGAACTCTCCGCGCACGGCGACGCGCACGGCGTCGCCCTCCTCGAGCACCACCGCGAACGGCGGGATGGCGGCCAGCGACGTGCCGAACGCCCCGGTGAGCGCCTCGAGCACGCCGGGAAGCCCGCGGCCCTCGCCCATGCGCGACCAGACGCGCGCGGCGACGTCGTGGGGCACATCGGCGCCGAGGGCGACCAGGCCCTGCCGCGTCACGGCGACCGCGACCTGTCCCGGGGCGTAGTGCGTCGACATCAGAATCCTCCTGCGGCAGCGGCGCGCGGACGAGTGTCCTCGTCGATCTCGTCGGCGGCACCCCCCGGTGCGACGGGGAGGGTGTCATCGACGGTGCGCTCCGAACGCGAGCGTACCGCGTGCGCGTGAACGACGAGCGCGGTGATGTTGTCCCGTCCGCCCTTGAGCATCGCCTCGTGCACGAGACGCGTCGCCGCCGACTGCGGGTCGGCCTCGGAGGTGAGGATCTCCAGGATCGCGGCGTCGTCGAGCTCGCCGGAGAGGCCGTCGGAGCACACCAGCACGCGGTCGCCGGCCTCGGCGGGGATCAGCCAGTAGTCGGCAGCCGAGTCGCTCCCGGCGCCGATCGCGCGCGTGATGACGTTGCGGCGCGCATCGTGCATGGCATCCGCGGGGTCGAGCTCGCCGCTGTCGACGAGCTCCTGCACGACGGAGTGATCCACGCTGATCTGCTCGAAACGGCCTTCGCTGAGCCGGTACGTGCGCGAGTCGCCCAGGTTGACGGCCAGCCAGTACCCCTCGCCCTCGACGTCGGCGATCACCACGCCCGACAGCGTGGTGCCGGCGCCGGCGGCGCCTGCCGGAAGCGCCTCGACGCGCCGGCGCGCGCGGTCCAGGGTGCGGTGGAGGTCGTCGATCGTGACCGCGTCACGGCCGGCCAGCCGTGCGAACTCGTCGATGACGGCGGCGCTCGCGACCTCGCCGGCTTCGTGCCCGCCCATGCCGTCGGCCACGAGGAACAGCGGCGATGCCGCGAGGTGCGCGTCTTCGTTGATGCGTCGGCGCATGCCCGCGTGGGTCGCCGCGCCCGCGACGACCTGGATCGGCACCCCCGTCACGAGGCACCCACCGCCGCCGAGCGATCGCCGAACTCGAGCCGATCGCCCGGGCGCAGGCTCGTCTGCATGCCGGGGATGAGCGTGATGCGCCCGCCGTCGCGCACGAGCACCGTGCCGTTGGTCGAGTAGCGGTCGGCTACCCACGCCCCCGACGCGTCGCCGCCGATCTCGAAATGGGTCTTCGACAGCGACAGGGTCTCGTCGCGCACGGCCACCGCGGTCGCACCCTCCTCGCCGGCGGGGTTGCGGCCGTAGAGGGTGCGGCCGTACACGGCCATGCGGGTGCCGTCGTCCCACGTGAGCACGGCGAGGGTCGGCGAGTCGGGATGCAGCGCCGCGCGCTCCTGGGAGGCGACGCGGCCGACCCTGGTCGCCTCGAGCGCCGGCTCGGCGGCCGGAGCGGCCATCGCCGCGGTGGGCGCCGGCGCCGGGATGTCGATGACCGACGCGAGGTGCGGATGCTCCACGGGCGGCGTGGTGACGCCGGGCACCGCCGCGATCATCGTCGTCGGAGCCGCGGCCGCCGCACGCCCCGCGTAGGGCGCCGGGGCGCCGAACCCGCGGGCCGGCGCGAGTGCGGGTGCGGGTGCGGGCGCCGGCGCCGGGGCAGCCATCGGCGGGGTCGCGTAGCGCGGCCCCGGTGCCGCCGCAGGGGCGGGAGACATGGGGGGCGGCGCGTAGGTCCGAGCCGGCGCGGCCTGCGGCGGAGCCGCCGGGAGTGCGGTCGGGAGCGCAGGCGCAGCCGGACGCGCGAGGGCGGGCGCGGCATCCCGCACCCTCGTGTCGACCACGACGGCACGGGACGCGAGATCGTGCCAGCCCTGGCGGCGCCCGCTCTGGTCGAACAGCGGCGTGAAGAACCCGACGACGATCGAGCATGCCGCGCCCCACACGAGATTGCGCAGGAACGCGCGCCAGAAGCCGATGTCGCCGCCGGTCTCGGCATCGCGCAGACGGATGCCCAGCGCACGCTGGCCCACCGAGCCACGACCGCCCTGCATCACCGTGTAGACGACCGCCCACGTCGCCGACAGCACGAGGATGAGCAGCGACACGCCGAGCAGCGCGAACACCGCGCCGGTGGGATCGGCGCTCGACCCGGCGACGCCCGTGACGGCGGCACCGAGGATGAGCGTCGGCACGAGGTAGATCGCGTAGGCGATCGCGAGGTCGATCGTGTACGCGCCCGCGCGGCGTCCGAGCGACGCGGGGGCGGCAAGGGCCAGGGGATGCATGCTGCTCATGCGGTCTCCGTAGGGTGGGAAGCGGCGCGGTCCCCCGGCTCGGTGCGAGCCTCCGCGGTGTGATCGGTGAGGTCGGCGCGCGCGGAGCGACGCGAGGCGGCGCCCGCCGCGCGCGGGCGCTTCGGCGGCTTCGGAGCGCGCGGCGGCAGGGCGAAGCGCGTGCCGCCCAGCAGCGACCGCACGCTCAGACGTGCGCGCAGCCGGCGACCGAGTGACGCGCGGCGGCCCATCGTGCCGACGATCTCGTCGACCTGGCGCCAGAACTCGGCGATCTCGGCCTCGGTCGGCTCGGCCGGCCCGAACACCTCGGCGTCGGCGCGGCGGGCGAGCGTGGTCACGGCGGGCGCCGCGAACGCGGCCTGCACGCGGTGCGCATCCTCCTGCCGGGTGGCGCCGGGGCGCACGTCGGTGCCGAAGTCCGCGGCCCGGTCGACGAGCTCGTCCCAGCCGCCGGTGATGCGGTCGACCCCGCGCTCGGCGGAGCGGCGGCCGCGTCGACGCGCGGCCTTGATCGCGCCGATGATGAGGAACGGCGCCAGCATGAGGGCGAGGAGCCCGAGCACGCCGCCGGCGATGGCCAGCACGAGCCCGACGATCGAGGCGCCCTCCTCCTTGTCGTCCTCGGCCTCGCGCTCGTCGGGAACCGACGGCGGCAGTTCGACCGGCTGGTCGAGAGGAGGCGGCGGCTGCAGCACCTGCGGCTTCGGGTCGGCCTTCGGCTTGGTCGTCTGGTCGCTCGGGACCTGGTCCTCGGGCGGCGTCGGGTCGAAGGGCACCCAGCCGACCCCGTCGAACGCGACCTCGACCCACGCGTGCAGCGTGTCGCCGGTCGCGGCGAACACCGCCTGATCGCCCGCGTCCGGATCGGGGTAGAAGCCCATCACGACGCGCGCCGGAATGCCGACCTCGCGCGCGAGGAGGGTCATCGCGACGGCGTACTGCTCGTCATCGCCCACCATCTGCTCGGACCCCAGGAGCGTCGAGATGCGCTCGGCGCCGTGACCGGCGCGGGAGAGCGCCTCGCCCTCGAGGCCATGGCTGAAGAAGCCGCCGCCCGCAAGCATCTGCTGGAGGGCCCGCACCCGCTCGATCGGCGTCTCCGCCTCGGTCATCGCATCGGAGGCGATCCCGGCGAACTCCTGGGGCACGCCGCTCTGGGCGGGCAGCTTCACCGGGGCGAAATCGACCGCGGCGAGGGCGTTGTCGCTCGGCACCGCCGGCACCACGACGTCGAGGTCGTACGCGTCGCCGCTCGCGAGTCCGCTCGTCACGACACCCGTGCGCGTCGACGTGTTGTAGTGCGCGCTGCGACGCAGGGCGTCGCCGCGGTCGCCGTCGAACACGACGCTCTGCAGGGCGCCGACCTGCGGCATCCACACCCCCTCGAGCGCGCCGATCTCGACGCGCACGCTCACGGGCGTGCCCTCGACGCCCGGCGACATCTCCGGGCGTACCGGAGCGAAGGCGCTCGACGAGCCCGAGCCACTGTCGGACACGTTGTAGACCGTGCCGGAGTAGGCGTCCATGGCGGCCAGTCGCACGCGGGCGCCCGCGGGCAGCCCGCTCACGGTGAACAGCGTCTCGTCGTCGGCGTCGCGCACGTACCCGCGGAACGACTGCAGCGGGCTCGCGAACTCCTTCACGTCGAACGGCGGGATCACCACGTCGCGAAGGACATACCGCGGGGATGCCGGGGCGGTGAGGCCGCTGGTCACCACGCCGATCATCACCGCGACCGCGACGACACCCCCGCCGAGGGCGATGCGGCGCACCGTGCCGGTGCGCGAGGCGTGCCCTTCGCCGAGGGGGACGGCGCCCCGCGCGGGCGCCCACGCCTGCCGCACCGACAGCCAGCCGAGCGCAACGATGGCGAGCACCCCGCCCTCCACGAGGGGAGCTGCGGGATCGGAGGTGCCCAGGGCGATCTGCGCCACGAGGAACGCGATCGCCGGGATCAGCGCCCACGCCGCGTGCCGGGCGCGCAGCGCGAGGCTCGCGGTGAGGAGGGCGGCGACGTACGCGAGCAGGAACGGCACGAGGAGGAACCCCTCGCCGGCGGGAACGGGGGCGACCGTGGTGAGCAGCTGCTTCCACGACGTCACCACCCCGAGAGCGAGCTGGCGCCACGTCTCGAGCGTCGGGACCACGCCCGCGATGGCGGTGTGGGGCAGCGCCACCGCGCCGCCGAAGACGAAGTACACGAGCACGGCGAGGGCCGAGACGAGGAGCAGGCCCCAGCGCCGCCACGCGGCGAGGGCGGCCAGGCCCGCGCCCAGGACCGCGCCGCCCATCGCGGCGGGGAGGTATCCGGGGCCGGCGTACGTCGGCCAGAAGCCGATGATCGGCACGGCGAGGAGCAGGCCGGTCGCGGCGAGATCGAGCACCCAGCGGCGGCGCGGGAGCGCCGGCGGGGCGCCGGCGGTGGTGGCGGCGGCAGCGGCGGCGGTCATGCGAGCACCCGCCGCAGCGCCGAGGGCAGGTCGTCGAGCGCGCCGATCGTGACCACGTCTGCCTCGCCGATGCGGCGCAGTCCCGGCGCCGCCCCCTCGGCGGCGACGATGGCGAGCACGCGCGCGCCATACGGGAGGCGCGCGCACGCGGCCCGGAGCGTGGCCGCCTCGACCTTCGAACCGCACAGCAGCACGACCACGCTCGCCTGCGGGGTGGACGCGGCCACCGTGACGGCCAGATCGAGGATGCCGCCTCCGGCGCGAGCCGGCTCGAGAGCGGAGAGGGCGTCGAGCAGCCGCTTGCCGGTCTCGGCCACGAGCGAGCGCCCCTGCACCTGCAGGTCGACCTGGCGCGAGTCGCGCACCGCGCGCAGACCCAGCGACCCCGCCGCCGAGATCGCGAGCTCGAACTCGTCGTCGGTGCGGTAGTCGCCGGGATGCCGCGACAGGCCGATCACGAAATGCGAGCGGCGGGTCTCCTCGTACTGGCGCACCATGACATCGCCCGTGCGCGCGGTCGACTTCCAATGCACGTGGCGCAGATCGTCGCCGGGCTGGTATTCGCGCAGGGCGTGGAACGAGACGTCGTCGCGGGACAGGTCGCGTGCGGCCAGACCCTCGAGATCGCGGAAGAAGCCGAGCGACTGGCCTTCGAAGCCCACGGTGCGCGGGTGGACGTACAGGTCGACCGGCTCGTCGCGGCGATGCACGCGCTCGAACAGCCCGAGCGGATCGCCGCGCACGACGCTGACCGGACCCACGGCGAGCACGGCGCGGCGGGTGGTGGGGATCGCGAACAGCTCCTCGACCGAGGCTTCGGGCGCGAGCCGCCCCACCGCGAACTCGCCGCGTCCGGCGCCGACCGGCAGCACGACGCGGGAGGGCAGGATCGCGCGCGCCGATCTGTTCGCGAGCGTGAGCGCGCCGACGGCCCGCTCGCCGACCACGACGTGCTGGCGATTGAGATCGAGCCCCACGTCGTAGGCGGTGCGGCCGAGGAGGAACAGCGCGCACAGCGCGAGGGCGGCGGCGATGACGGTCGCCGCGATCGTGAGCTCGATCCAGCCGAGCGTCTGCCCGCAGGTCCAGAGCACGACGACGCCCGCCAGCAGCACCCAGCCGGCAGGACGGACGACCGACGCGATGAGGCGCACGCGCGCGAGCGCGGCGGTCGCCGCGGCGACCGCGACCTCCTGCCGGCCCGGCGACGGCTGCGCGGAGGCAGCCGTCGGGGCGAGCGTCTCAGCGGCGGTCATCAGGCGGCGGTCCGGGCCTGCGGGGCGGCGACGTCCTCGAGCACGCGAGCGATGATCGACTCGGCGGTCGTGCCGGAGAACTCGGCCTCGGGGTCGAGAACCAGGCGGTGCGTCCACACCGGGCGCGCCAGGGCCTTGATGTCGTCGGGGACGACGTAGTGGCGGCCGTTCGCGGCGGCGTAGACCTTCGCGATGCGGACCATCGCGATCGACCCGCGCACGGAGACGCCCAGACGCACCGAGCGGTCCGCGCGCGTCGCCTCGGCGAGCTGGGCCGCGTAGCGCAGCACGGAGCTCTCCACGTGCACGGTCGCGGCGAGGTCGGCCATGTCGGCGACCGCGCCGGTCGTGATGATCGCGGGAAGGTGGGCGGACGGGTTGCGGTCGGCGGAGCCGGCGAGGATGCGCTCGGCGACGGCGAGATCGGGGTAGCCGATGGATGTCTTCACGAGGAAGCGGTCGAGCTGGGCCTCGGGCAGCTTGTAGGTGCCCGCCTGCTCGATCGGGTTCTGCGTCGCGATCACCAGGAACGGGCGTCCCACTTCGTGGGGCACGCCGTCGACGGTGACCCGCGACTCCTCCATGACCTCCAGCAGCGCCGACTGCGTCTTCGGCGAGGCGCGGTTGATCTCATCGGCGAGCACGATCGAGGCGAAGACCGGCCCGCGATGGAACTCGAAGCGGTGCTGCGCCTGGTCGTAGATCGTGACGCCGGTCACATCCGAGGGGAGCAGGTCGGGCGTGAACTGGATGCGGCTGCTCGTGCCCTGCACGGTCGCAGCGAGCGCCTTCGCGAGGCTGGTCTTGCCGGTTCCCGGCGCATCCTCCAGCAGCACGTGCCCTTCGGCGAGCATGGCCGACAGCACCAGGCCGACGATCTCGCGCTTGCCCATGAGCGCCTGGTCGACGTTGTCGACGAGTCGCGCGAAGGTGCCCTGGAACCAGGCGGCCTGTTCGGGGGTCATGGTCATGTTCGTGTCTTCCTCGTTCGTGGAATGCCGTTGTCTTTCACCAGGTCACGCGTTGCGAGTCGCCCCAGCCCTGGATCGTGACCCAGGCCTGCTCCCCGCCGTCGCCGAAGTAGCAGCCGAGCTGGATGGTCCCGTTCGCGGGGATGTTCCAGGTGGCGCCGCCGGCGAAGGGGGTTCCGCCGTACGGACCGGTCGCGTTGCAGTACACGCGGTAGCTGCCGGCGGGGAAGTTCTCCGTCGTGAGCGTCAGATACGCGCACTGCGAGCTCGTGCACGTGCTGCTGTTGGTGCGTGCGCCCTTGCCCGCGCGTGCGACGGGCTGCGGCGGCGCCACGGTGGTGGCCGAGTCCTGCGCGACAGAGCTCACCTGACCGGCCGAGTCGAACGCGCGCACCCTGATCGTGTGGGTCTCGGAGTAGCCGTAGCTGCGGGTGCGGGTGCCGTTCTTGGCGACGTCCTCCCAGGAGCCCCCGTCGATGCGGATCTGCACCTGGGTGATGGCGCGTCCGTTCTCGGCCGGAGCGCCCCACTCGTACGTGATGCTCGTCCCCGACCGGGTCGCCTTCGCACTCGGTGTTCCGACAGGCCCGAAGGGCACCTGCGGGGCCGACGGCGCGGATGCGGCTCCGTCATAGCGCACGCCGTCGAGCGACGTGTAGGCGCGCAGGGTCACGCGGTAGGTCGTGCCGTTCGTGAGCCCGGTGATCACGCGGTTGCCCGGGAGAGCCGCCCACGAGCCGCCGCCGTTGAGCGAGTACTGGTAGGCGAGCTCCGCCTGCGTCGCTCCGTTGCCGTTCGGCGGTGTGAACGTGACGGTCAGGCGCCGGTCACCGGGCGTCGCCGCGACGTTGGCCGGCGCGTCCGGCGCGACGAAGGCGCGACGCGGCGCGGAGGCCGGGCCGAACGATCCCCAGCCGGCCTTGTTCACCGCCCGCAGCGCGAACGTGTAGTCGGTCGTCGACGTGTCGACCACGACGGCCTGGCTGCGCTGGTCGCCCGCGATCCCGGTGATCGTGCGCACGACCGCACCGCCGCGCAGCACCTGCAGCTCGTAGCCCGAGATCGCCGCGCCGTTCGTGGCCGGCTCGTTCCACGCCACCTGCAGCTGGGCCTGGTCGCCCACCGGGGCGAGACGCTGGGTCGACGGCGCGGCGACCGGCTCCGGCGCGCGAGCGGGGATCTCCGTGGCCGACCACGCACTCCAGCTCGAGGGATCGGGCGCGCGGTTGTGCGCCTGGACGCGCACCTGATACGCGGTGCCGTTCTCCAGGCCGTCCCACACCAGGGTGTTCCCGGTGACGAGAGCCTTCTGCACGATGCCCGATGGCGGCGCCGGCGAGATCTCGAGCGTGAAGTGCTCGACCGGCGAACCCGGTGTGGTCGGCGTCACCCAGTCGACCTGCAGGCTCCGGTCGCCGAAGACGAGCGTGGGCGCCTGGGGGGTGTCGGGGCGCGCGTCGGGACGGGCGGTCTCCGACGGGGGCGACGGCTCGGAGTCGCCGACCCGGTTGGTGGCGACGACCGTGAAGTTGTACTCGACGTTGTTGGTCAGCCCGTCGAGGGTGCACGTGGTCGAGGAGCACGCCTTGGTGTAGTCGCCGCGGGTCCCGCTCACGGTGTATCCCGTGATCTCGGCTCCGTTGTCGACGGGCGGCGTCCACGACAGCACGACGGTGCGGTCCTGCACGCTCGAGACGGTCGGGGTTCCCGGTGCATCGGGCACGCCCTGCACGGTGAGGGTGATGAGGCCATCGACCTCGCGGTCGGGGTCGCCCGTGGCATCCTGCACCCGGTATCGCACCGTGAGCGTGCCGACGTAGGTGGGGTCGGGCGTGACCGCGACCCGGTCGCCCACGACCTCGGCGAAGCCCTCGCCGGTCTGGGTCACCGCCGAGACGATCGTCAGCGGCTCATCGAACGGGTTCACGTCGTTGGCGAGCACGTCGACCTCGACCGTGTCGCCCTGGTGGGCCTCGGGCACGATGTCTTCGTTCGCGGTGGCGAGCTCGCGCGTGGACGCGGTGACGGTGAGGGTCACGCTGCCCTCGATCGGATCGGTCTCGCCGTCGGAGATGCGCACCGTGAGCGTCGCACGCGTGCCCTTCTCGGTGGCGACGTCGGCGCTCGCCCGCATCGTCTGGCCGTCGACGGCCGCGGTGAGCCTGTTCGGCACGCTCCCGACGAGCGTGTACGTCATGCCGTCGAGGTCGCCCTCGTCGGGGTCGCTGGTGAGTGCGCGCAGGTCGAGGGCCGCGGGATCCTCGCCGGGCGCGACGGTCAGCTCTCCGTCGATGAACGTCGGCTGCTGGTTCTCCGGCGGCAGGACGGTGACCGGAAGCGTCAGGGTCGCCTTAGTGCCCTCGGGATCGTCAGGGCCGGTGCCGTCGGTCACCTCGAAGGTGATCGCGTCGGTGCCGTGGTAGCCCTCGGCCGAGGTGTACACGAGGGTGCGCTGGTCCTTGACGAGGTTCGCCCCGTTCGCGTGCACCGCCGACACCTTCGCCGCCTCCGTGATGACGACCGAGCCGCCCCCGGTGGTCTGCACGTGCTCGTCGAGCGGGATCTCGATCGTCTCGCCGCTGAGCACCTCGACACCGGTCGTGGACATCAGCGTCGGCGGGACGCTCGCCAGCGACGGCACCCGCAGGAACGCGGCCGTCGAGAGGCCGTCCTCGTCGGTGATCGTGTACGTGAGGAGACGCTCATCGTCGCCGATCGTGACGCGCACGACGCCGTCGGGCAGCACGCGCGCGCCCTCGTCGTCGACCGCCACCGTGAGTGCGGCAACGGTGCCGTCCGGGTCCTCGTCGTTGGCGAGCACTTCGACGTCGACGGTCTCGCCGTCGATGTCCTCGGGCTTGACGCGGTCGTCGCGGGCGATCGGACGCTGCAGCGGCACGTCCTCATCGACGGTGATCTGCACCACCGCACGGGCCTGCGCGGCGTGCGAATCCGTGATCGTGTACTGCAGCGACGTCTCGAGCTCCTCGCCCGGCGAGGTGACGACCACCCGGTCGCCGAGCACCTCGGCGGCAAGGCCGGGAACGTCGTCGGGCACGATGAGCCCGTTCGACACGAGCGTCGGCGTGTCGCCCTCGGGGTCGGAGTCGTTGGCCAGCACGGGAACGGCGACCTCGCGTCCGGGACGCATGACGACCGTGTCCTTCACCGCGTACGGCGCCTGATTGCGCGTCTCCGGCGGAGCGATGCCGACCCGCACGGTCGCCGTCGCCTCCGCGCCCAGGCGGTCGCGAACGCGGTACTCGAAGACATCCGTGCCGGCGGAAGCGGCATCCGCCTCGTACGTCAGGCTCCCCACTCCCGTCTCGACGACGCGCCCCTTGCCGGGGGCGGAGGCGAGCCCGACGAGATCGACCGAGTCGCCGTCGGGGTCGATCCCGTCGAGGGCGACGGGGATGCGCACCTGCGACCCGGCCAGCACGCGCGCCGTGATGTCCTTGGGGCGCGGTGCCTGGTTCGTCTCGGCGTTGACCGGCAGCACCTGGATGGTGATGTAGCCGGCATCCTTCTGCCCGGTGCTGTCGACCACTTCGTAGGTGGCGTAGACGGTGCCCGTCTTCTCGTTCGCCTTGAAGCGCACGGTGTCCTGCGACACGAAGACCTGGCCCGCTTCGGCCGCCGGGAACGGCTCGACGAGGTCAGCCGCCACGTGGATCGTGTCGCCGCTGGGGTGATAGTCGTTCTCGAGCACGGGGATCGTGACGATGTCGCCCGCGCGCACCACCGCCGTGTCGTCGTTCGCGACCGGCGGACGCAGCTTCGTCGGCCCCGGCACCGGGATGACGACGACCTCGCCCTGTGCGCTGCGCACCCCGTTGGAGATCGTGTAGGTCACCGTCGTCTGACGGCTGAGGGCGCCCTGATCCGAGATGCGCAGCTTCTCGTGTCCGAGCACCGACACCGACACGCGGCTGTCGCGATCGATCGACACCGACTGCACCACGAGGATGCCGCCGGCCGGGTCGAGATCGTTGGCGAGCACGTCGACGAGCGTCTCGCCGCCGCTGGGCAGCAGCGCCACATCGCGCACGGCGACCGGTGGCAGGTCGGTGTCCGCGTCGGATTCCACATCGACGCGCACGATGCCGCTCGACATCTTCGCGCCCGACGACGCCTGGTACTGCACGTAGTACACGCCCTCGGTCTCGGACGAGAACGTGAAGGTCATCTCGGCGTAATCGGGCACGACCGTGGCCCCGGCCACCTCTTCGACGCGGGTGAGCCGCAGCGGCTCGCTCCCCGCGTTGGTGTCGTTGAGCAGCGGAGACACCTCGACCGGCTGGCCGACGCGCGTGACGACATGGTCGGCGTTGGTGACGGGCGCCGTCGATCCGGGCGGGCGCACATCGATGCGCAGCGTGCCCGCACCCGTCTTCTCGCCGTCCGACACGAGGACCTCGATGTCCTTGCGGCCCAGCACGCCGTTGATCGAGCGGTACGTGATGCGGCCGTCGGCCGTGAAGTCGACCTCGTCGCCCTCGGCCGGCTCGACGTGGCTCAGGAACGGCTGGTCGCCGTCGGGGTCGATCCAGTCGGGAAGCAGGTTGTACGTGACGACGCCGCCGGCCTCCATCGTGAGGGCGGTCACGCGGTTCTGCTTCGGGGCGCCGTTGACCGACGCGTCGCGCACGTTCAAGGTGACCGTGGCTTCCGCGCGGCCGTCGCGGCCGTCGTCGATGCGGTACGTGAAGCGCGCGGTGCCCGCTGCGTCGTCGGGCACGGCGATCTGCAGACCCGCGCCCAGGTTGATCGTCTGCACCTCGCCGAAAGAGGGACCGCCGTCGGGAAGACTCACCGTCAGGATGTCGCCGTCCTGGTCGGTGTCGTTGTCGAGCACCGGCAGCACCGTGGTGCGGCCGGGACGCACACCGAACGAATCGTCGACGGCGATCGGATCGGTGTTCTTCTCGGAGCGCTCGGGCAGCGTCGTCTCGACCGTCTGCTCGGTGGTCTCCTCGTCGTTCTCCTCAGCCTCGCCCTCCGGCGGGGTCAGGTCATCCCAGTTGTCGACCTCCTGCAGGTCGTCGGCAGCCATCCACGACGAGCCGCCGCTGACGTCGTTGAGCACGATGACGTCGCGGTTCACCCGGAAGACGAGCTCGGCATCGGCGTCGGCGCCCGGCACCGGCGTGTGCAGGTCGTCGGCTTCGCCGGGGCAGTCGCGCACGAAATCCGCCGACCCCGACCACGCGCCGTAGGTGCACCCGCCGATCTGCACCGGCGCGGCGGGGGCGCCCGCGGCAGCCGCGAAGCGGCGCTGCTCGGAACCGTCGAACGGCACGGTCACGAGGGCGTCGGCGGTGGCCAGGCGCACACCGGTCGCCGAGTTCGACGCGACCTGCAGCCGCGCGGTGTCCGCACCGTCGACCTGAGCCGTCAGCCCCCGACTTGTCACGAGGGTGCCGGATGCCGCGTCGAGCACGATCGCGGTGTCGCCGACCGCCGTCACCTCGACCTCGGGGTTCTCCGGGAGCGCACCGAGATCGGACGTCGACGGCTCTCCCGGCTCACCCTCGGCATCGACGCGCACCGTCACCAGCGTGCGATCCTCGGCCGAGACCGCGTAGACCGTGCCGTCGGTGCCGACGGCGACCGCGCCGCCCTCGCCGAGGTCGGCGACAGGCTCGGTGCCGGCGGGGTCGAGACCCGCGATGCCCGCGGCCGCGCCCACCCACAGCGGGCCGTTCGGATCGAGCACGGCGACGGTCGGGCCCCCGAGGGCGATGCGGGCGCCGCTCGGGACCGTCGCGCTGTCGGTGAGCATGACGTTCGTGGTGTCGACGCGCGTGATCGAGGAACCCGCCTCGTCGACGACGAGCACGTCGTCGCCCGACTGGAGGATGTCGTATTCCTCCGAGACGGTGCGAAGACCCCCGTCGAGCACGCGCGAGGGGTGGTTGAAGTGGCCCACCAGCAGGCTCGACTCCTTCGTCACCCACACACTGCCGTCGTGCAGGTCGACCTCGGTCGTCGGATTGCCCTCGTAGACGACCGCGAGCACAGCCACGACCAGGGCTGCGGTGGTGACGATGCTCGTCGATGCCACGACGCGTCGGCGCGCGCGAAGCCACACGGGGATCTTCATCGGGACCGGGGCCTCCTGCAGGCAGTCTCAACGTACGCGGGGCGCGGGCACCGGACCGGACGAGAGTCTGAGGCGCTCGATCACAAGGGGATTCCACCACCCTAACCGCGGCGAAAGCGCTCTCCGCGCGTGGCGGCCCGCCCGGGCATCGTATGGCGGGCGACCCGCACCACTCGATGGGGAGAGTTCCCCATCGCGTGCCGGCTCACGCCCCGACGTACTCCTTCAGGTGCACCGCCGTCAGCGTCTCCCCCGCCGCGACCAGGTCGGTGGGCGTGCCCTCGAACACGATCCGGCCGCCGTCGTGGCCCGCGCCGGGTCCGAGGTCGATGATCCAGTCGGCGTGGGCCATGACCGCCTGATGGTGCTCGATCACGATCACGCTGTTGCCGGCATCCACCAGTCGATCCAGCATCCCGAGCATGTTGTCGACGTCGGCGAGGTGGAGGCCGGTGGTCGGCTCGTCGAGCACGTAGATCGCCCCCTTCTTGGCCATGGAGATCGCGAGCTTGAGACGCTGCCGCTCACCTCCGGAGAGCGTGTTGAGCGCCTGACCGAGGGTGATGTAGCCGAGGCCGACGTCGATCATGCGCAGCAGGGTCGCGTGCGCGGGGCCCTTGGTGATGAACTCCGACGCCTCGCTCGCCGACATCGCCAGCACCTCCGCGATGTTCCTGCCGTCGAGCGTGTACTCGAGCACCGCGTCGCTGAAGCCCGACCCCTCGCACAGCTCGCACAGCGTCTCCACCGACTGCGTGAACCCGAGATTCGTGATGATCACGCCGAGACCCTTGCACGCGGGGCACGCGCCCTCGGAGTTGGCGCTGAACAGGCCCGGCTTCACGCCGTTCGCCTTGGCGAAGGCGGTGCGCACGGCATCCAGGATCCCCGTGTAAGTGGCCGGACTCGACCGGCGCGAACCCTTGATCGCGGACTGGTCCACGACGACCACGTCGTCGAACGCCGGCACGTTGCCGTGGATGAGAGAGGACTTGCCGGAGCCCGCGACACCGGTGACGACCGTGAGCACTCCGAGCGGGATGTCGACGTCGACGCCGCGGAGGTTGTGCTGGGTCGCGCCGCGGATCTCGAGAGTCCCCTTCGGCGTGCGCGTGGACTGCTTGAGCTGCGCACGGTGGTCGAGGTGTCGACCGGTGAGCGTCGCAGAAGCGCGCAGCGCGGCCACGTCTCCTTCGAACTGGATCTCACCGCCCGCGCGCCCGGCCCCGGGGCCGAGGTCCACGACGTGGTCCGCGATCGCGATCACCTCGGGCTTGTGCTCGACCACGAGCACCGTGTTGCCCTTGTCGCGCAGCTGCTGCAGGAGCGTGTTCATGCGCTGGATGTCGTGCGGGTGCAGGCCCGCGGTCGGCTCGTCGAACACGTAGCTGATGTCGGTCAGGCTCGATCCGAGGTGCCGGATCATCTTCGTGCGCTGCGCCTCACCCCCCGACAGGGTGCCGCTGGCGCGGTCGAGCGAGAGGTAGCCGAGACCGATGTCGATGAACGAGCCGATCAACTGGCGGAGGCTCTTCATGAGCGGCCCGACCTCGGTGGCGTCGACCGAGTCGAGCCAGGCCGCCAGGTCGGTGATCTGCATCGCGGCGGCGTCGGCGATGCTCGTGTCGTTGATCTTCGACGAGCGCGCGCCCTCGTTGAGCCGGGTGCCGCCGCAGTCGGGGCACGGGAGGAACTTCACGGCACGGTCCACGAAGGCGCGCACGTGCGGCTGGAGAGCGTCGCGATCCTTCTGCAGCATCGACTTGGTGATCTTCGGCACCAGGCCCTCATAGGTCATGTTGATGCCGTTGATCTTGACCTTCGTCGGCTCCTTGTAGAGGAAGTCCTGACGCTCCTGGTCGGTGTAGTCCTGGATCGCCTTGTCGGGGTCGACGAACCCCGACTCGGTGAAGCCCTTCACCATCCAGCCGTCGGCGTTGTAGCCGGGAATCGTGATCGCGCCCTCGGCGAGCGACTTCGTCTTGTCGTACAGCTCGTCGAGGTCGACGTCGCTCACCTCGCCGAGTCCCTCGCACCGCGGGCACATGCCGCCGGTGATCTCGAAGCTGCGGCGCTCCTTCCTGCCCTTGTTCGCACCGACCTGGATCGTCACCGCTCCCGCGCCGCTCACCGACGGCACGTTGAACGAGAAGGCCTGCGGCGAGCCGACGTGCGGCTGACCGATGCGGCTGAACAGCAGCCGGAGCATCGCGTGGGCGTCGGTGGCGGTGCCCACGGTGGAGCGGGCGTTCGCCCCCATGCGCTCCTGGTCGACGATGATCGCCGGGCTGATGTTCTCCAGCGCGTCGACCTCGGGCCGGTTCAGCTGCGCCATGAACTGCTGCACGAACGTGGGATAGGTCTCGTTGATGAGCCGCTGCGACTCGTTCGCGATCGTCGCGAACACGAGCGAGGACTTGCCCGACCCGCTGACTCCGGTGAAGACGGTGAGTCGCCGCTTCGGGATGTCGAGCGAGACGTTCTTGAGGTTGTTCTCCCGGGCGCCGACGACCCGGATGACCTCGTGGGAGTCGGCGATGTGGTTCTCGGACGCAGCAGGCATGGGGACAGTCTGCCCGGGGTTGCGGACAACGCGCTTCCTGAATCCTGCTCGAACCCGATCGACCGGGTCCCTGCGCGAGCGCGGCGAGTCGGAGGCGGTCAGGCGCGCTCCCGCGCGACGAGTGCGCGCACCGCCGGGGCCACCTCCTCGCCGAACTCGCGCAGGAGGTTCGGATCGTCGGCGGCGAGGATGAACGTGCCGATGCCGTCGTTCCGGGCGAGGGTCGCGAGCCGCTCGGCGAACGCACCGGGGTCGGGGGCGAGGCGACCGACGTTGAGGAGGCGCCGGATCTCGCCCGGGTCGCGGCCCGCGGCGGCGGCAGCCTCGTCGATGGCGGCGTTGCCGCGACCGAGATCGCCCGGCTTCATGTATCCGAGCGAGGGCAGCCAGCCGTCGCCGGTGCGGCCGGTGAGCGCGAGCATGCGCGGCTTGTACGCGCCGATGTGGAGCGGGATGCGGTGCGCCGGGCGCGGTCCGCGCTTGGCTCCGTGCACGGAGTGGTGCACGCCGTCGGTGAATGCGCCGCGTCGCTCGTCGGTGTTCCACAGTTCGCGGATGAGCCCGATCGCCTCCTCGAGCGCGGTCACCGACTGGCCGGGGGTGAGGCGCGTGCCGCCCATCGCGGCGATGGCGTCCCAGAAGCCACCGGCGCCCAGGCCCAGTTCGAAGCGTCCGTTCGAGAGCAGGTCCAGACTCGCCGCCGCGCGGGCGACGACCGCGGGCGGCCGCAGCGGAACGTTGAGCACGTTCGGCGCGATCCGGATGCGGGCGGTGCGCGCGGCCACGAACGACATCAGCGTCCACGTGTCGAGGAACGCCGGCTGGTAGGGGTGGTCCTGGAAGGTGACGAGGTCGAGCCCGGCCTCCTCGGCGACCCGCGACAGCAGCACGGGGATCGAGGGGTCTGCGGCGGCCGGGGTGATGAACGCGCCGAACTCCAACGGGTGCCCGTAGTCCATGGTGTCCTCCGTGAGGGGGAACCCCGCGCGCCCGCGGGGCATTCCTGCCCGCGCAGGCCCGCAGGCCGCCCATAGGAATCGGCGGCGCGCGTGTGTAGCCTGGGCGCCATGACGCAGGGCCTCTACCGCCCCCTCGAGAACCGCATGCTGGCGGGTGTGTGCGCCGCCGTCGCTGCGCGCTTCGGCATCACGGTCACGCCGGTGCGCATCCTCACGGTGATGGGCGCATTCTTCTTCGGCGTCACGATCCCGCTCTACATCGGTCTGTGGATCCTCATCCCGCAGGGCGACGAATAGCGGCATACTCTCCCGGGTGACCGACATCGAGCTCGCCCGCATCCCGGGCGGCACCGTGGAACTGCACGACGCGCGCCGCAGCGTGCGCCGGCGGGTCGAGCTGGAGCCGTTCGAGCTCGGCGTGTTCGCGGTCACGCAGGAGCAGATGTCGGAGCTGCTCGGCGAGGCGGCGAGCGGGGGCGTGCACCCCCGCCGCCCCGCTGTCGATGTGAGCTGGCTGCGCGCCGTGCGGTTCTGCAATGCGGCGTCGGAGTGGGAGGGACTCGATCCGGCGTACTCCTTCGAGGGCGCCGAGGTGACGTGGCACGTGGATGCCGAGGGCTACCGCCTGCCGACCGAGGCCGAGTGGGAGCACGCGTGCCGCGCGGGATCCACGGGCGCGCACTACGGCCCCCTCGCGGAGGTGGCGTGGACGAGCGCCGACGGGGTGCGCGTGCCGCAGAACGTCGGGGGCAAGCATCCGAATCTGCACGGCCTGTTCGACACGCTCGGCAATGTGTGGGAGTGGTGCTGGGACCTGCTGGACCCCGCGAGGTACGGCGACTACCGCGTCTTCCGGGGCGGCGGGTTCGCCGACGACGCCTGGAGCGTGCGCGCTTCGACCCGCCGCGGCGGTGCTCCCGGCATGCACCACGACGATGTCGGGTTCCGCGTCGCGCGCGGAGGCTTCGACGGGACGGAGGCCGCGCAGGGCTGGTCGGCGCTGGTCGACCGCGAGCGCGCGGAAGTCGACGCCCCGACCCCGCCCGGGTGGACGCCGCTGCGCTGACGGCGCGGGTGCCGGTGTGCCGGTCAGGCCGCCCGCCAGCATCCCTCCACGTGGTCGTCGACCATGCCCGCCGACTGCATCAGCGCGTACATCGTGGTCGATCCGACGAACCGGAAGCCGCGCTTCTTGAGCGCCTTGCTCAGCGCGTCGGACTCCGCGGTCGTCGCGGGCACGTCGGCGAACGAGGCCGGGCGGGCGTGGGATGCCGGGGCGAAACCCCACAGGAAGGCGTCGAGCTCGCCGGCATCCATCTCGCGCACGAGCCGGGCGTTCGAGATCGTCGCGAGGATCTTCGCCCGGTTGCGCACGATGCCCGCATCGGCCATGAGGCGGTCGACGTCGGCCTCGCCGAAGTCCGCGACCGCATCGGGGTCGAAACCCGCGAAGACCTCGCGGAATCGCGGACGCTTGCGCAGGATCGTGATCCACGACAAGCCGGCCTGGAAGCCCTCGAGGCTCATCTTCTCGAACAGGGGCCGGTCGCCGCGGAGCGGACGCCCCCATTCCTCGTCGTGGTAGCGCGCGTACTCCGCGTCGTCTCCCACCCACGCGCAGCGCGCGATCCCGTCTTCGCCGTTGCGCACGCTCACGCCGCCACCCTACGCCGCACCGCCGACGCTCCACCGTCGACGCTGCACGGCCCGCACCGCCGACGCCGCACCGCCCGCGAGAGGGTGCGAGAACGAAGGGGGCGGCCGCGGGGGGATGAGGGGCGGGTTACTCTGGAATGTCGGGCATGCGCTTTTGGCGCGATCCGCCCGCCTTCCCCACGCAAAGGACCCGCCATGAAGATCGTCGACTCATCCGACTGGCGAGAGAACCTCCCCTTCGAGACCCCCACCCTCGTCGCGGACGTCGTGCCGGGAGAGCCCACCCGCTGCGTCGGCTGCGGCGCCGACTCCGCACTGCATGAGCGCAGCGAGCTGTGGGCGGTCAAGCACCGGCATCCCAAGAACCACAGCGGCTTCGTCCGCTTCTACTGCGCCGAGCACCGTCCCGCGGTGGTCGTCGCCCCCGCGCCCGTGGTCGCCGCCGCCAAGCCGAAGGCGGCCCGCAAGCCCGCCGCGCCGCGCACGACCACGCCGCGTCCGACGCCGTCCATCGACCGCGTGCGGGCGATGTGCCCGGACTGCTTCCTCGAGGTGTCGGCCACCGGCGAGTGCGGCATGTGCGGCAACAAGGTCTTCTGACCCGCCGCCGGCACACGCCGCACCGGCGCGGCTACTTCTTCTTGAGGCTCTTCTCCGAGACGGGCGCCTCACCCGAGGCGGCCAGCGCCTCGTAGTACGCGCGCGCCTCGTCCTGCCGGGCCTGCTCGGCACCCGAGGCGATGGGCGCGCGCACGTGCTCGGGCGCGAATCCGTAGGCGTCGACGAGGTCCTGCGCGTGCGGGCGCAGGCGCACGCAGAGGCGGTCGATGTACCGGCCCACCGAGGCGGCGCGCTGCGCGGAGAGGCGCCCGTTGATGAGGTGCCAGGCGAGGTGCTTCTCGATGAGGTGCAGCCCGAACAGGTCGCGCAGCCACGTGAGCACCTGCTTCGTCCCCTCGTCCGCGACGCGGTTCACGCCGTCGGTGAACGCCTCCCACTGCAGCAGCTCGCCGTGGGCGCGGGCGGCGTCGATGAGCTCGGCCTGGTGCGCGTTGAACAGCGCCGCGGCCTCGTCGCGGGGGAGCTTGGATGCCGGGCGCAGCGCCGCGGCCACATCGGCGACCATCTGCTCGACGCGGCCGGCGAGCAGATCGTGCTGCTGGTCGGCGCGCAGGCCGAGCTCCACGGAGCGGGCGGTGGAGCCGAAGTCGGCGACGGTCTGCCCGAGCTGGCGGAGCCCGGCACCGTGGAAGACCTTCTCGGCGGTCTGCTTCGCGGCGAAGGAGGCCAGCTTCGCGGCATCCGCTCCCTTGAACTGCTTGGCGTAGTCGCTCAGCAGGCGCTTGCCCACCAGCTGCAGCAGCACGTTGTTGTCACCCTCGAAGGTGACGTACACGTCGAGGTCCTGGTGGAGGTTCACCATGCGGTTCTCGGCGAGGAAGCCCGATCCGCCGCAGGCCTCGCGTGCCTCCTGGATGGTCGACAGGGCGTTCCAGGTCGAGAGGGGCTTGAGCGCCGCGGCGAGGGTCTCGAGGTCCTCGCGCTCGTCGGGGGTGTCGTGGCGGCCCGAGAACACGGCGTCGAACTTCTTCAGCAGCTCGTCGTGGGAGAAGAACTGCGCGTAGTTCTGCGCGAGAAGCGGCAGCAGGCGCCGCTGGTGCTTGCCGTAGTCCAGCAGCACGACCTCGTCGGTGCCGGCACCGGAGTCGAACTGGCGGCGCTGGTTCGCGTAGGTGAGCGCGATGTGGAGGGCGAGCGCGGTGCCGGTGGTCGCGGCTCCGTCGAGCGACACGCGGCCCTGCACGAGCGCGCCGAGCATCGTGAAGAAGCGGCGGCCCGGCGACGGGATCTCGGAGCTGTACGACCCGTCGGCGGCGACCTGGCCGTAGCGGTCGAGCAGGTTGAACCGCGGCACGCGCACCTGGTCGAACGCGAGACGGCCGTTGTCGATGCCGTTCAGGCCGCCCTTCACGCCGTCGTCCTCGCTGAGGATGCCGGGCATCATGGCGCCGGCGTCGTCGCGGATCGGCACGAAGAAGCAGTGCACGCCGTAGTTCACGCCGCCGGTGATCAGCTGCGCGAACACCGTCGCGGCCTTGCCGTGCAGCGCCGCGTTGCCGAGGTAGTCCTTGTACGCGCCGCGGAACGGCGTGTGGATGACGAACTCCTCGGTCTCGGGGTCGTAGGTCGCGGTCGTGCCGATCGCGGAGACATCGGAGCCGTGGCCGGTCTCGGTCATCGCGAACGCACCCGGCAGCTCCAGGCTGATCACGTCGGGAAGCCAGGCGTCCCAGTGCTTCTCGGTGCCGAGCTGGTAGATCGCCGAGCCGAACAGGCCCCACTGCACGCCGGACTTGATCTGCAGGCTCGGGTCGGCGAGCACGAGCTCCTGGAACCCGGCCAGGTTCGCGCCGTTGTCGTCGCCGCCGCCGTACTTCTTCGGGAACGCGCGGCGCGAGCCGCCGTTCTCGACCAGCAGGTGCAGCTGGCTGAGCACCCGCTCGCGGTGCTCGTCGAGCGGCATCCCGGGCACCTGCCAGAAGGCGGGGTCCTTGATCATCTCGCGGGCGGTGCGGCGGGTCTCAGCCCACGTGCCCAGCAGCAGGTCGGTGACCGCGTCGATGTCGATGCGGGGGTCGGATGCCTCCCCCGCGGTGCGCGGTGCGGTGGGCGCCCCGCCGGCGGGCGTGCGCTTGTGGACGGAGGGCTTCTTGGTACGGACGACGGCGTCGGCCATGTGCATCACCTCTCGGTGCGATGGACAGGGGTAAGTACTCTCCCGACGGTAGGACTCTCACAAACCTGCGCCAACCCGTATGTGGATGCTCCACAAAACGGCCCGCGCTCCGAGCGCGCCTCCGTTGTGTCCGGCGCACAGTTCACGGCGGCGACCGCGTACGCGGGGGCCATTGCCGGGGCCCCCGGGGCGGAGGACACTGGGCGTGTGCTCGACCAGTCGCCGCTCGACCTCACCGGGCGCACTCCCGACGTCGACGAACGGTTCGACGGCCCGCTCGACCCGAACCGGTGGTGGCCGTTCTACACGCCGCACTGGTCGTCTCGCGAGCGTGCGGAGGCGCGCTGGTCGACCGACAGCCGCGGGCTGGCGCTGCGCATCGACGAGGACACGCCGCCCTGGGCACCCGACCTCGACGGCGACATCCGCGTGTCGCACCTGCAGACGGGCCAGTTCTCGGGGCCGTCGGGCAGCGGGGTCGGCCAGCACCGGTTCCGCGACGGCCTGACGGTGCAGGAGCCCCAGCCCACGTGGCGCCTGTGGCTCGTGCGGCACGGGGTGATCGAGGTGCGGATGGCCGCGGTGCGGCATCCCGATGTCATGGTCGCCTGCTGGCCGATCGGCTTCGAGGACCGCCCCGACGACTGCGGCGAGATCTGCATCGCCGAGATCTTCGGCTCCGAGGTCGACGAGCGCGCCGGCTGGGTGGGCGTCGGGGTCAAGCCGCAGCGCGACCCGCGGCTGCACGAGGACTTCGAGAAGGTCCGGGTCGTCGGCGACCTCACGCAGATGCACGACTACGCCGTCGAATGGATGCCGGACCAGCTGCGCTTCTTCGTCGACGGCCGCTGGATCAAGACCGTCGACCAGTCGATCGACTACCCGGTGCAGCTGATGCTCGACGTGTACGAGTTCCCGCGTGCGGACGGCACGCGCGACGTCGCCGCCCTCCCGCACACGCTGCGGGTCGAGCGGGTGCGCACCTTCCCGCCCCGCTGACGCCGCCCGCGAGCCCCGCGGGCCCGAGGCGCCCGGCCGAGGAAGGGTCGGGCGCCGGGCGGCGCGCTTACAGGGTCAGGCCGTGGCCGAAGCGGAACAGCGGATCGGCCGTGTCGAACGGCACGTCGGGGCGGGATGCCGCGACCGCCGCCATCGAGCGGGGAAGGTCGAACGGCAGACGCCCCAGGGGCTCGGCCTCGCCGACGAGCACGTCGAGCAGGCCCGCGCCGCTGACCCCCCAGTTCGCCGTCACCGCCGCGGCAACCTCGACGATGGGCTCGAGGATCGCGGGGCGATCGAGCAGCACGTCGACGACGGTCGGCACGGCGGCGGCGACCTCCCGCACGTGGGCGAGGACCTCGTCGGAGAAGGCGAGCGAGCCGGCGTGGAAGAAGTTCTCGAACATCGTCTCGCGCTGCTCGAAGGGGGCGTGCAGGCGGAGCACGGCGATGTCGGCCTCGGCCGGGGTGGTCACGACGGTGCCGAACGTGCCCGCGACCTCGGCGTCGATGCCCTCCACGTACACCTTCCGCCCGCGCGCGAACGGGAGCACTCCGTCGTTGGTCAGCACCGTGATCGAGGCGCGCTGGGCTGCTTCGCCGGCGGCGCGGAAGTCCGCGCGGCCGACGATCTCGTCGGCGGCGTCCTCGTCGACGAACGCGTTCTCGAACAGGCCGAGCGCGAACTTCTCCCGCAGGAGGCGGCGGGCCGAGGCATCCACCCGTTCGATCGCGATCTCGCCCGCGGCCACGAGCTCGACGAGCATCTCCGGGCAGGCCTCGCCGCCGAACTGGTCGGCACCGGCCTCGAGCACCTTCTTCAACCGCTCCTGCGGCGTGAGGTGCTCGACGCCCCACGCGCGGGCGGGGAAGGGCTGGCCGAAGATCTCGGCGTCGTTGATCAGGCCCCAGTCGGTGCACACGACGCCGTCGAAGCCGTACCGCTCGCGCAGGAGCCCCGTGATGACGGACTTGTTGAACCCGAAGCCGACCTCTTCGTACTCGGTGCCCACGGGCATGCCGTAGTACGGCATGATCTGGCGGGTGCCCGCCTCGAACGCGGCCTCGAACGGCTTCAGGTGCAGCTCGAACTGCCCGCCGGGGTACACCTGCTCCCGGCCGTATGCGAAGTGCGGGTCCTCGCCGTCGAGCTGCGGCCCGCCGCCGGGGAAGTGCTTGGTCATCGTCGACACCGAGCCGGGACCGAACGACGCGCCCTGGAAGCCCCGGATGTAGGCGGCGCCCATGCGGCCCGACAGCTCGGGGTCCTCGCCGAAGGTGGCGGTCTGGCGCGCCCAGCGCGGCTCGGTCGCGAGGTCGACCTGCGGGTGCAGCGCCACGCGCAGCCCCACCGCGGTGTACTCCTGGCGGGCGATGTCGCCGAACCGCTCGACGAGCTCCTCGTCGCCGATCGCGGCGAGCCCCATGGTCTCGGGCCACTGCGAGAACGGCCCCGCCATGATGGCGGCGCCCGGGTTGTCGCTGAACGAGTGGCGCGGGTCGGTCGACAGCGTCACCGGGATGCCCAGTCGCGTACCGGCGGCGATCTCCTGCAGCGCGTTCTGCCAGGCGGCGATGTCGCGGCCGGTGGGGGCGGCGCCCAGCAGGTTGAAGTGGTTCATGTGCTTCTCGGCGACGAATTCGACCGCCGACGGTCCGCCCACCATCGCATTGCCCTGGTCGAGCGGCCCGATGCCCATCATCGTGTGGAAGAACAGGCCCGCCTTCTCCTCGATCGTCATCTCGGCCAGCAGCAGCTCCACGCGCTCGTCGACGGGAAGGGTCGCGTCGAGCCAGGGACGAGTGGATGCCGCGCCCGCGGCACCGGTCGGCGCGGCGGTCTCGGCGGGGGCGGGGTTCGGGGTCATGCGGTCACTCCTTCGTGGCAGCGCTGTCGTCGCGCCCCGCCATCGTATTCCGAATAACGCTCGCTTTTCACTCTCCGCGTGAAACTCACAGCGTCCGGGACTCCGCGGCTTCGCTGCTCCGCTGTCGCAATCCGTTGCTCCTGCTCCGCTGTCGCAATCCGTTGCTCCTGCTCCCGCACTCCGCTGCTCCGCTGCTCCGCTGTCGCAATCCGCAGTCGAGGTGACCGTTTGCGACAGCGGAGCAGCGAAGTGACGCGCTCAGACGTAGCCGAACAGCGTCTGCTGCTCGCGGAACGCGACCGTGCCGTCCACCCGGGAGATGCCCACCCACGTCTCGGTCGATGCGTCGAAGGCATGCTCGGCGGCGAGCGCGGCATCCGCGATCTCGACCGTCAGCACGTGCGGACCCGGCTCCACCTCGACGACGAGCGCCTCGGCGAGCCCGATCTGCATGCGGGTGGTCGGCGCGGCCTCGGCGACGATCCCCCCGTCGAGGCGCACGACCACGTGCTCGCCGGTCCAGCCGTCCTGGAACTCCAGATGCAGCGGGATCACTTCGCCCCCTTCTTCGCCGCCGGCTTGCGGGTGGCGGGCTTACGGGCCGCGGCCTTGGGCTCCGGCGCGTAGCCTTCCGCGGTGCGGGCGACGTCGTCGAGCACCCGGGGCAGCACCCCGCGGCCCTCGAGCACGTCGCGCATGCCTCGCTGCATGGATGCCGCGTGGTCGGCCGCTCCCTCCCGTGCGGCATCCCCGGAGATCGCATCCACGAGCCCGTGCATGCGGATGTGTCCGAGCGTCTCGGCCGCGGCATCCGTCACCAGCTGCGCCTCCGCGATCTGCAGCGCCTCATCGACCTGCGCCGCGCGCACGCGCACCTCGCCGCCGGCGGCGGAGACCGACGACTGCGCGTCGGCGCCGTCGGGGATCTCGAGGAGCTTGTAGTCGCGCGCGAGCGGGCGGGCGATCGCCGCAGCCGCGTGGATCGCGATCCGCGAGGCGGGCAGCCGGTCGACGGCCTCGGCGAGCGTGTCCGCGGCGACGGTGTCGACCGCGGTGCCGTCGAACGCCAGGGCCCGGCCGACGCGCTCGGTGAAGACCTCGCCGGCGAGCGCCGACTCCTCCGGCGAGCGGGGGGCCGCCACCCGCAGCGAGAACGGCTCGCTGCGCAGCGGGCGCCCGTCGACTTCGACGACGGCGACCACGTCGTACGAGCCGGGCTCGGACACGTCCCAGCCGTTGAGGCCCGCGAACACCGGCAGCGACGCGTAGACCGATCCTCGGGGCTCGAGCACCGAGGCGATCGACCCCGTGCAGGTGCGGGCATACGGCATCCACTGCCGCGGTTCGGTGCGCGAGCCCGCCACGATCGTCAGCACGTGCTGCGGGTCGAGGATGTCGGCGTGCACGACCTTCGGCTCGGCACTGGTGTTGGTGAGCTTGAGCTCGAGCACGACCGGCTCCAGGAACTCGAACACCGGCGCCGGCCGGTTCGCCCGCACCTCCAGGCGGTACTCGGCCGGGGGCAGCTCGGCGAACGCCTGCTCGAACGAGTGGTGGTCGAACCAGTCCGCGTTGCCCATCTGCACGAACCGCGACGGCGCGTGCCGCAGGAACAGCAGCTCCTCGTCGGAGAAGCGGTAGGCGAAGTCGGAGAAGAACGCCGCCTGACCGCCCGAGACGAAGTACGGGTAGTTCATGAACGAGCGCGCCTCCGGCTGGTTCGCCATCGGGATCCACGGGGTGCCCAGCGCCTTCTGCCAGGAGTGGGCGAGGTTGAACGCGTGCCCCATCTCGTGCACGGCCGTCCAGAACCGCATGCGGCGGTCCCACGCGTCGGGCGCGGCATCCCCGGCCGGCACGTCGCGGATGAACGAGTCGGTGAAGATCGCGGTCCCCTGCCGGTGATTCGGGCCGATGTCGTCGAACATGACGCCGCCGAGGCTCCGCCCGGTGTCGTGCTGGCGGGCCCAGAAGGTCCACAGCGCCCACTGCGGCGCATCCGCGAAGCGCGACCAGTACGTCTGCATCGCGTCGTGCATCTCCGCGTCGCTCCAGGTGCCGTTGGCGCCCGCGCCGCTGACCGGCACGGTGCCGGCTGGCGTCGTGGTCACCGCGAAGCCCGCGCGGCGGAACACCGTCTCGATCGACAGCGCCTCGTCGGCGAGCGTGGCCGGCCGGTTGGGGTGGTCGTGGGTTTCGATCTGGGTGATCGGCTCGGCGTCGGGAGTGGCGTCGAATTCGAACTGCACGGCACGGAACGACGCCGACTCGAACGGGTATCTGCGCGTGAGCGTGCGACCGCCGCCGCGGCTGAACACCACGGTCGCATGGCCGCCGACGCCGAAGAACGACGGCACCACGGTGATGTCGACGTGATCGTACGCGAACCCCGCCGCCCCGTAGCCGTCGGTGTGCCAGATGGGTCCGGCGTAGCGCCACGTGCCCGTCTTGCGCACGCGCGCGATCCACGACTTCTGCCGCGACAGCAGCGAGATCGAGGTGCCGCTGGCGGTCATCTGCGGATGGTGCCGGTCCACGTCGAGCCGCAGTTCCTCGCGCAGGCGCAGCGGCGCGAACGCGATGGGCGGGTCGCCGAGCGCGGCATCCGCCTCATCGGGCTCGGCCGCGGCCTCGGCCGGCGGCGCGACGCGCGGTGAGAACGACGGACGCCGGATCGCGTACGTGCCGCTCGCGGACGCGTACCGGAACGGCAGCCGCTGGAGCTCGTCGAGGGGAAGCGGTCCCCCCTCGAGCTGATCGAGATCGAGTCCGTGCTCGTCGTCGATGATGGTCATGGCTCCTCCTTGGACAGGGGAGGCATATGCCCCCTGTTGAGGAGGGCGCGGAGGCGGATGCGGATACACGCGCCTCCTCTGCTCCGCTGTCGCAATCTGTCGTTCGCGGCACCGTGTGCGACAGCGGAGCAGCGAAGCAAAAGGAGCAGCGAAGCAAAAGGAGCAGCGGACGAGGGGGGCGCCGCGCGGCGGCGCCGGCGTCAGCGCGCGACGGCGCCGGTCGAGCGGCGCACGACCAGCTCGGTGGCCAGCAGCGCCGCATCGGCGTCGGCCGCGGGCGGGGCGAGCAGGTCGTGCACGGCACGCTCGCCGGCGAGGGCGAGCTGCGAGCGCACGGTGGTGAGCGTGGGGGTCACGAGCTCGCTGCCGAAGATGTCGTCGAAGCCCGCGACGCTGAGGCCGCCGGGCACGGCGACGCCGGCCTCGGTCGCCGCCTGGATGACGCCGATGGCCACGAGGTCGTTGAACGCGATCACGGCGTCGACGCGCGCGGCCAGGAGGCGCCGAGCGACGGCGCGCCCGCCTTCGATCGTCGGCTGGTTCGGGCCGATCTCGATCGCCGCCATGTCGAGGCGCTCGGCCGCGTCGAGGATCGCGTCCCAGCGGCGGTCGCTGATCCACGACTCGGCGGGTCCGGAGAGGAAGGCGACCGACCGGTGCCCCAGCTCGGCGAGGTGGGCCATGAGTGCGTCGACGCCCTGGGTGACGTCGGGAAGGATGCCGGGCACGCCGTCGACATCGCGGTTGATGAGCACGATGGGCTTGCGCCCCGCGATCTCGGCGATGCGGTCATCGCCTAGACGCGTGGTGGCCAGCACGATGCCGTCGACCCCGGGCATGAGCCGCTCGATCGCGGCGGCTTCGGCCTCGCCGGATTCCTGCGACTCGGCGATGACCAGCGTGTAGCCCGCGTCGGAGGCGGCCTTCTCGGCACCGCGGATGATGCCGAACACCACCGGGTTCGTGATGTCGGCGACCACGACGGCGAGCGTGTGGGTGCGCCCTGTCGGAAGCGCGCGCGCCATGGGGTTGAAGCGGAAGGCCACGAGCGCCGCTGCGGCGCGGATGCGCTCCTCGGTGCGCGCGCTGATGCGCCCCGGCTTGCTGAGCGCCCGCGACACCGTCGACGGGCTCACCCCGGCGACCTCCGCGACGTCGTAGATGGTCGAGTTGCCGCCGCGCCGCGCGATGCGTGCGGCGACCTCGTCGGACACGACCATTCCCTCGCCCACCGCACGCTCAGCCGACATGGGCACCCAGCCATTCCCCCGCTCGCGCGGCCAGATCCTCGATCGGCGCGGCGACATCGAGCGCGATGCCCGGCTCGTCGTCTTCGAGCGGCTCGAGCGTGGCCAGCTGCGACGCGAGCAGCGCCGGCGGCATGAAGTGATCCGCGCGCCCGGCGGCGCGTTCGGCGAGCAGCTCGGGAGACCCCGTCAGATGCACGAACACGACGCCCGGCGCCCGCAGCCGCAGCCGGTCGCGGTATCTGCGGCGCAACGCCGAGCAGGCCATGACGACGCCGCCCTCGGCACCGGCCAGCGCGGCTCCCACGAGGTCGAGCCACGGCCCGCGATCGGCGTCGGTGAGCGGGGTGCCCGCGCGCATCTTCTCGACGTTCGCGCTCGGATGCAGGTCGTCGGCATCCCGCATCGGCACGCCGAGCCGCTCCGCCAGCGCGAGGGCGACAGACGACTTGCCGACCGCGGAGACGCCCATCACCACGACCCGCACCCGGTGGGGTGCGCCGGCGACGGGTGTCTCCAGGGTGCTCACCCCACCCATCATGCCGGTTCCGGTCACGACCCGGCGGTCGCGGCGAGCGCCGGGGCGCCGAACAGATCGGCGTAGCCGAGCGCGACGAGGTTGTCGTAGGAGGTCTGGAGGCACTCGAGCGGCGTGCGGCCGTAGAGGTCGTCCTGCTCGACGAGGAGGTACTCGGCGCCGATGGCCTTGCTCTCCTCGATGATGCCGGCGAAGTCGAGGTTGCCCTCGCCCACCTCGGCGAACTGCACGACACCCGTGAATGCGGCCATGAACCCGGGGAAGTCGCCCTTCCCGAGCGCCTCGAACGCCGACGGGGGCAGCTGCCCGATGCGGTAGTCCTTGAGGTGCACCATGGTCACCCGCTCGCCGTACTTGCGCAGCGTCGAGACGGGGTCGAGCCCGCCGCGCTGCACCCAGTGCACGTCGATCTCGAGCCCCACGCTCGGAGCGCGGTCGGCGATGATGTCGAGCATGTAGCGCCCGTCGTACTTCGCGAACTCGATGTGATGGTTGTGGTAGTACAGCCCGATGCCGTGGTCGGCCAGGCGACCCGCGATCTCCTCGGTAGCGTCGCAGAACGCCCGCACGCGGTCGAGGGAGGCCATGGCGTCGAACGGCAGCATGCCGATGCGCAGCTTCGTGGCATCCAATCTGCGGCAGTCTGCGACGATCTTGTCGAAGTCGTCGGTGAGCGACTCGGCGGTCATGCCGGGAGGTGCGGTGAGCATCGCCGACAGGGCGGCCATCTCGACGCCGAGCTCCTGGCGCGCCCGGTCGAGCTCGTCGACGTTCTCGGGGGTCATGGGCACCTGCGAGATCTCGAAGGCCGAGTAGCCGATCTCGCTCACCTGCTTGAGGGTCTCGAACACACCGTCGGTCGCGAAGCTCTCCTTGAGCATCATCGCCTGTACGCCGATCCTGGTCATCGTCTTTCCTTCCGTCGTCGAGTGAGTGGATGCCGCGCGTCAGCCGCGCGTCGAGTAGAGGCCCTCGGCGCCGATGCGGGTGTTCAACTCGGCAAGGAACTCGTCTTCGTCGAAGTCGATCGGCACCTCCTTGCCGGTCCAGCTCGACAGGTGGATGGCGTTGGCCAGCCGCACGCCGCGGATGCCCTCGGCGCCCGAGGCGATGAGCGGCGTGCCGTCGAGGATCGCGGCGGCGAAGTTCACGAGCACGTCGGCGTGCTGGGTGCCCCAGGCCGACGGGAACTCGATGGTCTCCTGCGTGTACAGCGAGGCGATGTCGGCCTGGCCCATGAACAGCTTCATGACATCCTGCATGTCCATCTGGGCGCTGAGCTCGCGCTCGGGCTTGCTCAGCCGGGTGACGACGGCGGTCTTGCTGTCCTCGACGACGATCTTTCCGGCGGTGCCGAGGATCTCGAGGCGGTCGGTGCCGACCATGTCGTGGGTGGCGGTGACGAACACCCCGGTCGCGCCGTTGCCGTAGTCGACGAAGGCGGTCACCTCGTCTTCGACGGCGATGTCGCGGCGGAAGCCGAAGGCGGCCTTCGCGAACACCGACGTCGGCACGCCGCACAGCCACTGCCACAGGTCGAGCTGGTGCGGAGCCTGGTTGACGAGCACGCCGCCGCCCTCGCCGCCCCACGTCGCGCGCCAGGTGCTCGAGTCGTAGTAGCCCTGCGGGCGCCACCAGGTCGTGATGATCCAGTTGCTGCGGAGGATGTCGCCGATCTCGCCGCCGTCGATGATCTCCTTGAGCCGCTGGTAAAGAGGGTTGGCGCGCTGATTGAACATGAGCGCGAAGGTGATCTCCGGGTGGGCTGCCGCGACGGCGTTGAGCTCGGCGACCTGCTTCGAGTAGACGCCCGCGGGCTTCTCGACGAGGGCGTGGATGCCGCGCTCGATCGCCGCGATGCCCATCTCGGGGTGCAGGTAGTGGGGCACGGTCGTCACGACGGCGTCGACGGTGCCGCTGTCGAGCAGCTCGACGTAGTCGGCGAAGAACGGCACGTCGGGGAACTCGGCCGCAGCCCGCTCCGCCTTCGCGGGGTCGGTGTCGGCGATCGCGGCGAGCTCGATGTTCGGCGTCTGGCCCTTCGCGATGAGACCGGCGTACATACCGCCCTGCTGGCCGAGACCGATGATGCCGAGGCGGATGGTCTTCGTCATGACGTGGTGCTCCATTCGTGGGATGCCGGTGCCGGCACGCGCCGGTGGGGGAAGGACTGGTCGTAGACGTCCTGGATGATCTCCAGGCTCTTCTGGGCTGCGGCGGCGTCGATCCAGAAGGGGCCCGGTTCGCCGAGCGATCGGTGGAAGTCGGTGATGAGGCGTACGTGCGCGCCGCCCCAGTAGGCGCGTTCGCCGGTGCCCATGGCGTCTTCGGAGACGATCTCGCGCGAGCCGTCGGCGCGGATGATCTCGAGGTCGCCCTTGAGGATGAGCCGGCCGTGCTCGGCGGTGATCTCGATCGCGACCGGTTCGTTGTCGATGTGCGCGACGGTGGCGAACAGCACGCTGCGTGCGCCGTTCGCGTGAGTGAGCACCAGGTCGGCGGTGTCCTCGACCTCGATGGTGTCGCCGAGGGCGCGGGTGCCGGCGCTGCCGGCCACGTGCGTCACCTCGCCGACGAGCCACTGCACGAGATCGACGGTGTGGATCGCCTGGTTCATGAGCAGGCCTCCGCCGCCGCCCGCCCAGGTGCCGCGCCAGGGGCTCGCGCGGTAGTAGTCGGGCGAGCGGTGCCACAGCACGGTCGCCCACGCCCCGCGCACCGCGCCGAGCTCCCCGGAGTCGAGGATCTCCTTCGCACGCTGCACCGCGGTGTTGTAGCGGTTCTGGAAGCAGACCGCGATGCGCGCGGTGCTCGTGGCCGCGGCATCCACCACCCGTTGACCCTCGTCCCGGGTCGCCGCCAGGGGCTTCTCGAGGATCACGTTCACCCCGCGCTCGAGGGCGTCGACCGCGATGTCGGAGTGCGTGAAGTGGGGCGTGCAGATGTGCACGACATCGGGGGCGGCGCGGTCGAGCAGGTCGCGGTGATCGGCGTAGCCTTCGACGCCGGCGGCGGTCGCGACGGCATCGCGGCGGACGTCGTCGGGGTCGCAGACGCCGACGAGCACGGCGTCGGCGGAATCGGCGATGGCGGCCAGGTGCACGGTGGAGATGTCGCCGAGGCCGATGACGGCCACCCGCAGCGGAGCGGTCATGCGAGAGCCACCCCGAGGTCGTCGGTCAGCGACCGGAACGCGCGCGCCGCGCGGCCGAACTCGTACGGCCCCGAGAAGCCGCCCAGCTCGAAGCCCGCCGCCAGGTGCGGCTCCAGCGACGCGAAGCCCGCGTAGCCCTCGTCGCGCAGCGCGGTCAGCGTCTCGCGCAGCTCGCCGTCGCCCTCACCGGCGGGCACGACCTCGCCGGTGGCGGCGAGCGCGTCCTTGACCTGGAGGTAGTCCACGTAGGGACGCAGCAGCGCCCAGCCGTCGGTGAAGGGCTTGACCCCCACCTGCACGAAGTTCGCGTTGTCCCAGGCCAGGCGCAACGCCGACGAGCCCACCGACTCGACGACGTCGTGCACGCGGGAGGGGATGTCGCCGTAGATGTCCTTCTCGTTCTCGTGGAGGAGCGTGATGCCCTCGCGCTCGGCCTCGTCGGCGAGCAGCCGCATCCGCACGAGCACGTCGTCGCGGATCTCCTCGGGGGTGCGGCCGGGAGCGCGGAAGAAGGAGAAGATGCGGATGTTCGGCGTCTCGAGGGCGTGGGCCACGCGGATCACGCGGCGCAGACGCTGCACCTCGAGATCGGCGTCGAGCGCGACATCCACCTTGCCGATCGGCGACCCGATCGCCGACGCCTGGAATCCGGCCCGGTCGAGCACGCCCCGCAGGGCCGCGATCTGATCGTCGTCGAGGTCGATGACGTTGACGCCCCACGCGGAGCGCACCTCGATGTGACGGGCGCCGAGAGCCGCGAGCACCGCGGTCTGGGTCGCCGGCTCCGGGTCGATCTCGTCGCCGAAGCCGGACAGGGTCCAGGTGACGGTGCCGGCGGGGGCGGTCGTCGGGTCGGGGGCGGTCAGCGTTTCGGTCACGAGGTTCTCTCCGGTCGGTGTCGTATCTCTTCGGTGGGGTACGGGGGCGGCGCGGCAGCACGCGCGCGCCGCCCCCGACGGACTTACTCTGCCGCGGCCGTGGCGACCGCGGACTCCTCCGCCTCATCGAGGGCGCGCTGCTTCTCGGCGTCCTTGGGGTAGATGCGGTACATCACGGTCCACAGCACGGCGTTGATCGCGTAGGGCACCGAGATGATCCAGAACATGAGCGCCTGCAGGCCGAGCGAATCGGCCAGGAAGCCGAACGCGAGGCTGAGCAGGGCCGCGAACAGACCCTGGATGAACGAGAAGATCAGGGCGTAGGCGGTGGCTACGACGCTCTTGTGCACGACCGAGCCGACGATCGGCAGCACCGCCCCGGGGTGGCCGATGGAGCTGAGCAGACCCGTGAAGAACACCGCGACGTAGACGGCGACGCCCATGCCCCAGTCGATCTGGAACAGCAGCGCGGTCGAGATCGCGTAGCCCACCAGGTAGCCCTGCATCATCATGACGCGGCCCTTGAACCCGAACCGCTTCTCGAACCAGTCGCCGAGGAAGCCGCCCACGAAGCCGCTGATGACAGCGCCCAGCATGTAGACCGACATGAGAAGCGCCGCGTCGGCGACGCCCCAGCCGCGGTCGTCGACCCAGAACGTGATGAAGAAGGCGAACAGCACGAGGCTCGTGGTGAGCATCACCTGCACGGCCATGAAGAGGATCGTGCGGGTGCGGAACAGGCCGACGGCGTCGCGGAAGGTGAACTTCATGGCGTCGGGATCGATCGCGCCGACCGGCGTGTGCTTCTTCGGCTCGTGCACGAAGAGCAGGATGAGGACGCCGGACACGACGCTGATGCCGCCCATCGCGAACATGCCGTAGCGCCAGCCCTCGTCGATGTTCGCGAACTGGCCGATCAGCGGAGTGGCGACCACCGAGGCGATCATGCCCAGGGTTCGGAGGATGCCGAACGCGCGGCCGCGCTCCTTCGAGCGGTACATGTCGACGATGAGGCCGTTGGTGATCGGCTCGCTCGCGACGGTGCCGATGACGCCGATGCCGTAGAGGATGAACAGCTGCGTCGAATCCTGCGCGAAGCCGGCGGCGACCGTCCACAGACCCCAGAGGCCGGTGGCGATGAACAGCACCTTCTTGCGGCCGAAGCGGTCGGCGGCAGCGGCCCAGATCGGACCGAAGAGCATGCGGGCGAAGCGGCTCATCGCCGTCAGGATGCCGAGGGCGCTCGTCTGCAGCCCCAGCGCGTCGCGGATCACGGGGAACAGCGTGTTGACGAGCCCGCCTTCGAACCCGTCGACGATGTTCGCGAAGGCGAGGGCGACGAGCCCGCCCGGGCGGCCCTTCACCTTCTGCGTCGGGACGGTCGCGGTGTCGGTGCCGTAGGTCTTCTGCGCCTGGGTGGCGTCGAGCGGCTTGGTGATCTCATCCATGGCGGATCACCTGACCAATGCTGTGCGAGTGCGCTGCACGCATCTGAACTCCTTTGTCGTGGGATGCAAGAACTCGGCGCCCCAAGGGCGATCGCTGTTCGTGCACACAGTCAACCGCTGTTTCGTCCGGTTGTCAACCGATTGCACGAAATCATTTCAAAGCGAGATCAGATACCACTTTTTCCGCAGTCAGTGCTCCGGTACCGGTTGCCGTTGTCCGGTCGACGCGCGGAAGGCGCCGCCCCTGACGGGACGACGCCTTCCGCGCGGGCCTTCGGTCACCAGTCGTGCACGGTGCCGTCCGCGAGGCGGTTGTAGGGCAGGTAGGCCTGCTCGTACGGGTACTTGCCGGCCTCGTCGAGGTTGAGCTCGACGCCGAGGCCCGGCTTGTCGCCCGGGTGCAGCAGTCCGCCCTGCCACGAGAAGGACTGCTCGAAGACCTGGTCGGTCTTCTGCCCGTGCTTCATGTACTCCTGGATGCCGAAGTTGTGGATCGACAGGCCCAGGTGCATCGCGGCGGCCATGCCGACCGGCGAGATGTCGGTCGGGCCGTGCATGCCCGACTTCACCTGATACATCGCCGCGTACTCCAGCGTCTTCTTCAACGGCGAGATACCGCCCATGTGGGTGACCGCGCCGCGCACGTAGTCGATCTGCTGGTCGCGGATGAGGTCTTTGAAGTCCCAGATCGTGTTGAAGATCTCCCCGATCGCGAGCGGCGTCGTGGTGTGCTGGCGCACCAGGCGCAGCGCCTCCTGGTTCTCGGCCGGCGTGCAGTCCTCCAGCCAGAACAGGTCGTACGGCTCCAGCGACTTGCCGAGCTTCGCCGCCTGGAGGGGCGTCATGCGGTGATGGCCGTCGTGCAGCAGCGGGATGTCGGGGCCGAACTCGTTGCGGACCGCCTCGAACACCCCGGGGAGGTGGTTCAGGTAGGCGCGGGTGTCCCAGTCCTCCTGCACCGGCTTCGCGCCCCGGCGCGCGGGCTCGTGGTCGTACCGGGCCTCGCCGCCGCCGGTGTCGGCGGACTGCGACGCGATGCCGTAGATCGCCTTCAGCCCCGGCACGCCGGTCTGGATGCGGATCGCCTTGTACCCCTGCTCCAGGTGCGAGCGCACGCTGTCGAACAGTTCGGGGAGCTCCTTGCCCGAGGCGTGACCGTAGGCGAGCAGGCCGGTGCGGCTGGCGCCGCCGAGCAGCTGGTACACCGGCATCCCGGCCGCCTTGCCCTTGATGTCCCACAGCGCCATGTCGACGGCGGCGATCGAGGCCATCGTGACCGGGCCGCGACGCCAGTAGGCGGAGCGGTAGAGGAACTGCCAGGTGTCCTCGATCTTCGCGGCATCGCTGCCGATCAGCAGCGGCACCACGTGCTCGGTGAGGTAGGAGACCACGGCGAGCTCGCGCCCGTTGAGGGTGGCGTCGCCGAGGCCGGTGAGGCCGTCGGCGGTCGTGATCTTCAGGGTCACGAAGTTGCGGTCGGGGCTGGTGACGATCACCTCGGCCTTGTCGATGATCATGCTCATTGCGTGGTTCTCGCTTTCGGGCGTGTGGGGCTGGGTCAGCTCGCGCGTCGGGCGAGCGTGGGACGGAGGGATGCCGCGGCGCGCACGCGCGCGACGGCGACGGTGTCGGCCGCCAGCATCGGCGAGACGAGGCCGAGGAGGCTGCGGACGGGATCGATGGATGCCGCGGCGGCGGCGACCTCGTCGGCGCGGGCGTCGGGCGCCGACGGGCCGTCGAGCACCCATGCGATCCAGGTGCCGAGCGCCTGCAGCGAGCCCTCGGCGTCACGACCGGCCGCGACCGAGCGCTCGGCGACCGCGGCGAAGCGGAACTGCGCCTTCACCGTGGCCTCGGCGGCGATCTGCGAGAGGCGGTGCACGATGCGCGGGTTCGAGAACCGCTCGATCAGCTGCTCGCGGTAATGGACGTGCTCGGTGCCGGCCGGGAGGCACTGCACCGCCTCGGACCAGAACGCCTCGACCAGAGCACGGCAGTGGGCGTCGGCGGTGGCGTCGGCCACCGTCTCGAGACCGCGCGGCAGTCCCGCGAACGTGAGGATGCTGTGCGCGCCGTTGAGCAGCCAGAGCTTGCGGTGCTCCCAGGGCTCGATGTCGTCGACGAAGCGGGCGCCCGCGCTCTCCCACTCCGGCCGGCCGGCGGGGAAGTCTCCGGCGAGCACCCAGTCGGCGAACGGCTCGGTGACGACGGCGGCGTGGTCCTCCCACCCGGCGTCGGCGACGGCTCCGGGCGACTCGTCGCCGTGCGGGGTGATGCGGTCGACCGACGTGCTCACGAAGGAGACCTCGGTGCGCATCCAGTCGGCCAGCGCCGGGTCGATCGCCTCGGCGAGGGCGGTCGCCCCGCGGCGCACGAACGCGCCGTTGCCGGGGATGTTGTCGCACGACACGACGGCGATCGGCCCCGCGTCGGCCCGCCGGCGGGCGTCGAGGGCGAGCACCAGTCGGCCGAGCGCGGTCTGCGGCCCGCGGTCTGCGGAGGAGCCGCCGCGCAGCACCTCGAGGTCGGCGGCAAGTGCCGCGTCGCCGAGATCGGGCGTGCCGTCGGGGGTCAGCCGGTAGCCGCTCTCGGTGACCGTCAGCGTGATGACCGCGACGGCGGGGTCGGCGACGAGTTCGACCAGGCGCGCGGTGTCGGTGCCGGGGCGGGCCTCGACGAGACTCGTGACGATCTCGACGCCGTCACCCTCGGCGCCGCGCTCGACGAGCGCGAACAGGCCGTCCTGCCCCTGGAGCGTGTCGGCGATGCCGGCGCTGCGCCCCGTGAAGGCGGCGATGCCCCACTCCGCGGCATCCACCGATCGGGCGGTGTACCAGGCCTGGTGGGCGCGGAAGAAGTGGCCGAGGCCCAGGTGCACGATGCGTACCGGGGCGGCGTCGGCGTCGATGCCGGTGCGCGCGGCGAGCGCGTCGCGGGTGAGCGGAACAGTCACAGCTTGAACACCTCTCGGGGGAGCGCGTCGACGAGGTCGCGCGCGATGCGGTGGGCCTGCGGCAGGGTGGCGCGACCCTCGGCGACCAGGCGCGCGAGGAAGGCGGCATCCAATCGGCGGGAGGTGTCGTGGCGGGCCGGGATCGACAGGAAGGCGCGCGTGTCGTCGATGAAGCCGCTCGAGCGGTAGAAGCCCGCGGTCTCGGTCACGGCGCTGCGCCAGCGCAGGATCGCGTCGGGGGCGTCGAGGAACCACCACGGTGCGCCGATGTAGACGCTCGGGTAGAAGCCGGCGAGCGGCGCGACCTCGCGGGAGTAGACGGTCTCGTCGACGGCGAACAGCACCAGGTGGAACCCGGGTGCGGTGCCGAAGGCCTCGAGCAGCGGGCGGAGGTTCTCGGTGTACTCGGTGCGCACGGGGATGTCGTGACCGGTGTCGGCGCCGTAGGCCTGGAAGGTCGGGCGGTGGTGGTTGCGGCGCACGCCGGGGTGCACGGTCATGACCAGCCCGTCGGCGACGCTCATGCGCGCCATCTGGAACAGCATGTGCCCGCGGAACAGGCGAGCCTGCTCGGCGGTCGCACGGCCCGCGACCGCGTCGGCGAACAGCGACTGTGCGACGGCCGGATCGAGGTCGGTCGTGAACGGCTCGAGCACCCCGTGGTCGGCCGAGACGGCGCCGTGGGCGATGAAGTGGGCGCGGCGCGCTTCGAGGGCGCGCAGGTAGCCGGCGAACGTGCGCTCCTCGCCGGTGGCGGCGAGGAGGCGCTCGACGCGGTCCGCGAAGTCGGCGCCCTCGGGGTCGAGGTAGGCGTCGGGGCGGAAGGTGGGCAGCACGCGCCCGCGGAACGTGCCGTCAGCGGCGAGGCGCGCATGGGCGGCGAGGTCGTCGAGCGGGTCGTCGGTGGTGGCGAGCACCTCGATGCCGAACCGGTCGAACAGCGCGCGCGGTCGGAACGCGGGCTCGGCGAGCGTGACCGCGATGCGGTCGTAGATCGCGTCGGCGGTGTCGGGTCCGAACTCGTCGGCGACCCCGAACAGCGTCTGCAGCTCGTGGGTGATCCAGTAGCCGCTCGCCGTCCCGGTGAAGCGGTGCCAGTTCTCGGCGAGCAGACGCCACGGCTGCCGCGGGTCGACCGGACGCTGAGGATCGAGCCCGAGGTCGGCGAGCGGGATGCCGGCCGCGTGGAGCAGTCGCGTGACGTAGTGGTCGCGCGTGATGAGCAGCTCGGTCGGGTCGGAGAAGGGCACGTCGTCGGCGAGCAGCGTCGGGTCGACGTGACCGTGCGGGGACAGGATCGGGGCGCTCTCGATGCCCGCGAAGATCTCGCGGGCGAGGTCGCGCGTGCGCTCATCGGCGGGCAGGAGGCGATCGTTCGCGAGTGTGGTCGGCATCGACATGTCCCCCAGGATGCCGGAGTTCGCCGCGTTTGTCAACCGATTGCACTACGGATGACCGAAGTCACGTCTGGGCGCGTAACCAGCGGCCGGTTTCCTCACTGCGACACGGTTGCACCGGTTGCCAGCACGGATTGACCTTCTTCGGTCTCAGAGCATCCCCACCCACACTCCGCTGCTCCGCTGTCACAAAGTGCAGCCCCAACCGCCGATTGCGACAGCGGAGCAGCGGGCGGCGTGCGTATGGGGTCAGTCGGCGGGCGCGACGCCGTCGAACGGGGTGAGGGTGCGCCAGGAGCCGTCGACGTCGGTGAGGTACAGACGCAGGGGCGGGTCGCCGAGCAGCGGATCGCCGTCGCCGTACGGCCGGGCCGCGCAGTTGTCGGCGGTGGATGCCACGCGCACGGTCTCCCCCACCTCGAGCGGCCCCTTCTCGACGGCCGCCACGGTCACGCGGTACGCGTTCGCGTCGAATCCCATCACCTCGGCGGTGCCGTCGGGGGTGATCGTGTCGGCGACGATCACCGCGTCGGACTCCGCGAGGCGCTCCTCGTGGGTCTCGAGCGCCGCCCACGACGCGCACGACCTGGATTCCACAAACGGCGGCGTGCCGATCCCCGCGCATCCGGCGAGGAGAGTGGATGCCGCGAGCGCGGCCGTCACCGGCATCCATCGACCGTGGCGGCGTGCGTCGGGTTCTGCCATGCGGCGATCATCCCACCGCGACCCGCCCGCGCACAGGAGCGGTTGGTGTCGCCGACACGCCGGGTTGGGGATGCCGCGCCCGGAGCGCCGGTCGCGAGCTCCGCTCCTGTGCTCCGACCGGGCGCGAGAGGCGGCTCAGCCCGCGGCGACCACCTCGAGCACGGCCTCGCCGTAGGCCTCGCGCTTCTTGGCGCCGATGCCGGTGATGCCGTCGAGATCGCCGAGGCTCGCGGGGCGGTGCTCGGCGAGCGCGCGCAGCGTGGCATCGCCGAAGACGATGTATGCGGGCACGCCGAGCTCGCGCGCGACACTCGCACGCCACTCGCGGAGCGCCTCGAACAGGTCGCGATCGCCCTCGGCCACGGCCTCCGACGCCGACACCTTGCGCACGCGCGGGGTGCCGCCCGCGCGGCCGATGATGTCGCGGCGCAGGGGCACGGCGGTCTCGCCGCGCAGCACGCCGCCGGCCGGCTCGCCGAGGGCGAGGGTGCCGTACTCGCCGCGGGCGACGAGGATGCCGCGGGCGAGCAGCTGCCGGATGACGCTCCGCCAGTCCTGGTCGCTCAGGTCGGCACCGAGGCCGTAGGTCGAGAGCGTGTCGTGGCTCTGCTGCCGGATGCGGTCGGTCGACGCACCGCGGAGGATGTCGATCAGGTGGCCCGCACCGAACGACTGATTGCGCTCGCGCTGCAGCCGCACGATCGTCGAGAGCAGCTTCTGGGCGGGGACGAGTCCGTCCCACGTGTCGGGCGCCTCGAGGCAGGTGTCGCAGTTGCCGCACGGCTGGGAGGGCTCGCCGAAGTAGTCCAGGAGGTTCTGGCGGCGGCATCCCACCGTCTCGCACAGCCCGAGCATGGCGTCGAGGTGCTGGCCGAGCCGGATCTTGTACGAGCGGTCGCCCGGCGACTGGTCGATCATGCGCCGCTGCTGAACGACGTCGCCGAGTCCGTAGGCCATCCACGCCACGGCGGGGTCTCCGTCGCGGCCGGCTCGGCCGGTCTCCTGGTAATAGCCCTCGACGGACTTCGGCAGGTCGATGTGGGCGACGAAGCGCACGTCGGGCTTGTCGATGCCCATGCCGAACGCGATGGTCGCCACCATCACGACGCCGTCGTCGCGCAGGAACCGCGACTGGTTCGCCGCGCGCACGCTCGCATCGAGCCCCGCGTGATAGGGCAGCGCGTCGACACCCTGCCCGCGGAGGTACTCGGCCGTCTGCTCGACCGACTTGCGGCTCAGTGCGTAGACGATCCCCGCCGCGCCGGCCGGCTGGCTCTTGATGAAGCCGACGAGCTGCCGACGAGGGTCGGTCTTGGCCTCGATGCGGTACTGGATGTTCGGCCGGTCGAAGCTGGAGACGAAGTGCTCAGCACGCGGCAGCTGGAGCCGCTCGGTGATCTCGCGGTGGGTGGCGGGCGTGGCCGTCGCGGTGAGTGCGAGCCGGGGCACGCCGGGGAAGCGCTCGGCGAGGTCGCCGAGGCCGAGATAGTCGGGCCGGAAGTCGTGGCCCCACTGGCTGACGCAGTGCGCCTCGTCGATGGCGATCACGCTCAGCGTGCCCTTCTCGAGGAAGCGCCGCATCGGCTCGGTGTTCAGCCGCTCGGGGGCGACGTAGAGCAGATCGAGCTCGCCGGCGAGGTACGCGCGTTCGACGGCGGCCCGCTCCCCCGGCAGCTGCGTCGAGTTGAGGTACGCGGCCCGCACGCCGTTGGCCACGAGCGCGTCGACCTGGTCGTGCATGAGGGCGATGAGCGGGCTGATGACGAGGCCGGTGCCCGGGCGCACCAGCGCCGGCACCTGGTAGCAGACGCTCTTGCCGCCGCCGGTGGGCATGAGCACGACCGCGTCGCCGCCGCTGATCACGTGCTCGACGATCGCCGCCTGCGTGCCGCGGAACTCGTCGTAGCCGTAGACCTCGTGCAGCACCGCGCGGGGGTCGGCGCCGACGAAGTCCCGGTGCTCCGGGAGGCTCGGGCCGGGGGCGGGGGCACCGTACGGGGCCGCGGCGTCGGGCGGCGGCATCCATCCGTCTTCCGGCGGAGCCCACTGGTCGTCGGGCGGAGGCGCGTCGTCCCACGGGATGTCTGCGTACGGATCGCCGGCGGGAAGACTCACCCGACCAGGGTACGTGCGCTCGGGGACAGCGGCACTCGCACCGGGCTGGGGAGGAGAGGATGCCGCGCCTGCGGGAAAACGATTTCCATGGAAGAATCGGGCCGCGCCATCGTCGCGTGTCCATCGACTCAGTGAGGAGCTGCGGATCGTGAGCACCGCACCCGACATCCCGGCGTCACCGGCCGCTTCCGTGCGACGCTTCGTCATCAATGACAACGGCGCGTGGTGCTGGTTCCAGGACGAACGCGCTCTCGTCGATCCCGCCGCCCGCCGCCTCGTCGTCGGCACCGTCGCCGCCCCCGACGGCGCCGACGGTGACCGGCGCTCCGGCAACCTCGAGCTCACCGTCGTCGACCTCGACAGCGGCGACACCGAGATCGTCGTGCTCCACGAGGCGTTCGAAGCGGACGATCACAACGTGCCCGCCCTGTGGCGGCGGCGCGACGGCCGATGGCTGGCGATGTACGCGAAGCACAAGACCGATGACCTGCTCCTGTGGCGCATCAGTGAGGTCGACGACCCCACCCGGTGGGGCCCGGCGAACTTCTTCGACTGGTCGGAGCTCACCGGCGGTCGCGGGGTGACGTATGCGAACATCCACGAGAGCGACGGCCGGCTGTGGTGCTTCACGCGAGCGATCAACGACGACCAGTGCGCGCTCGTGTCCGACGACGACGGGAATACGTGGTCGTTCGCCGGGAAGCTCTTCACGCACCCCAAGGTCGGCTACGTCAACGGCTACACCCGCTACGCGTCCCGCGACGGGCGCATCGACCTGGTGACGACCGACCACCACCCCCGCGATTTCGACAACTCGATCTATCACGGCTACCTGCAGGACGGACGGCTGCACCGCTCCGACGGTTCGGTGCTCGATGCGCGGGCGCTCTCCGGCGACGCGCCCTCCCAAGTGGGGCTCACCACGGTCCTGGCCGCCGGATCGGTCGTCGGTGACGCCGAACTGACCCATGCGTGGACGTCGGACATCCGCACCAGCGCGGACGGCACGATCGTCGCGACCCTGACGGCGCGCGGTGACGACGTGCTCGAGACACCGGAGGACGCCTACGAACGCATGCGCCCGGTGCTCGACCATCGGTTCGTCTACGCACGGCTCGCGCCCGGTGGCTCGTGGCAGGTCCACCACCTCGCTCGCGCAGGCGCGGGTCTGCTGCCCCACGAGCAGGACTACACCGGCCTCGCGGCGATCGATCCGTACGATCTCGACACCGTCTACATCTCCACACGCTTCGACCCGCGCAGCGACGTCGAGACCTCCCACCACGAGATCTACCGCGGTCACACCGTCGACGGCGGCGCATCGTGGACCTGGACCGCCGTCACCGCGGACTCCACGGTCGACAACCTGCGACCCATCGTCGCCCCCGGCGACCCCGACACGATCGCCTTGCTGTGGTTCCGCGGCGACATGTCCGCGTCCCAGCACTACCGCTGCGAGGTCGTGCTCCAGGTCGAGCCGCGCTCGCCGGCGACCCGCTGATCCGACGACCGCTCGCCCGTCGCACGATCGCGGGGCGCGCCCGCTACTTCGCGATCAGGTTCAACTGCGCGTTGAGCGCGGCGACCTGCTCGATCGGCACGCCGCCGGCCTGCGCGATGAGCTTCTCGACGCTCATCCGGTCGACGATCGCCTGCATCGCGGGCGGGATCTCGACGCCGCGTCCGACCTCGCCGCGACTGGTCGCCACGGCCTCGAGCACCGACGCGATGAGACGAGCGCCATCATCGTTGCGCTTGATGTCGGCGAGGGTGTCCTGAATCGAGAAGAAGCCGGCCGGTGTCGGCAGCGGTGCCTCGTCGAACCAGTTCGCGATCGTGGTCGTCGGCATGATGGATGCCGCGGGAACGGCATCCACCTTTCGCAAGGTGATCACGTCGGTCGCATCGCCGGCGCGGGCGGCGATCTCGTGCTCGCCTGCCAAAGGCACTTCGAAACGGAACGCCCGCTTGCCGGCGACCGTGCCGACCTCGACGCCGTCGACGATCAGCGTGACCTCGGACTGGTTCGAGTAGACGACGACCTCGGTGACCGCCTCGGCGCGCTCGGCACGGCGCCGCCCGGCCACGTGCACGAACGGCTCGGTCGACCACGCAGCCTTGTAGACGTAGAACGCGTCCTTCTTGAGTGAGCGGTCGAAGGAGACGAGGCCCTTCTGATTGCGCCCGGCCGCGCCGCCTTCGTCGCGACCGGCCGATCCGAAGTCGGCGAGGTTCCAGACGTGGGTGGCCCACAGCCACGGGCGCTGCGCGATCATCGCGACCATGTGCTCGTGGTACAGCGCCTGGTAGCTCTCGGTGTAGTCGCCCTTGGCGGGGTCCACGGCCTGGTATTGCGGGTTCGCGTCGGCCCCGTACTCGGACAGTCCGATCGCGATCTCGGGGTACGACGCGTGGAAGTCATCGAGCCACGTGTCGTTGTCGGCGGACTCGCCCACGTACCACCCGAAGTAGAGGTTGTACGACATCACGTCCGGCAGCGTCACGAGCGCATGGTCCGTCTCGAGCAGGAACAGGTGCGCCATCGCGGTCAGGCGCGTGGGGTCGAGCCGGTGCGCGAGATCGTTGAGATCACGGTGGGCGGCGACAAGATCGTCACCCGCGCCGGCGAGGGTGATCTCGTTCGACAGGCCCCAGCAGACGATGCTCGCGTGGTGACGGTTCTGCACGATGAGCTCGGTGAGCTGATCGCGGGCGTTGTCCACGGCACCGGGGAGGAACACCGTGATCTGCGGGATCTCCGCCCACACGACCAGACCGACCTCGTCGCACAGATCGTAGAACCGCTGGTCGTGCTGGTAGTGCGCGAGTCGCACGGTCGTGGCGCCGAGCTCACGCAGCAGGGCGAGATCGGCCTGCTTCATCTCCTCGGTGATCGCGTTTCCGACGCCCTCGAAGTCCTGATGGCGCGAGACGCCGCGCAGCGGATACTCCTCGCCGTTGAGCAGGAACCCTCGCTGCGGATCGACCGCGAACTCCCGGCATCCGAATCGCAGCTCGACGGTGTCGACGACCGCATCTGCGTCCAGGAGCTCGGCGCGAGCCGTGTAGAGGTGCGGATCACGCAGACCGTGCCAGCGGCGCACCCGCTCGATCGCGAGATCGGCGCGCGCATGCCCGTCGACCACGGGCACGGTGACGGCCGCCTCGCCGTCGATCACGAAGCGCACGGCGGCCTCCGTCGCACCGACCACGTGCGCACTCATCGTCACGTCGGCGCGCGACCCGGCCAGCGAGGGGGTGACCAGCAGGCCGGGGCCGCCGTCGCCGAGCGCGAAGTGGTCGGATCCGACGCTGATCTGGAGCACCTCTCGGTAGATGCCGCCGTAGAAGGTGAAGTCCGCCTGCTGCGGGTAGACCGTCTCGTTCGCGGCGTTGTCCACGACGACAACCACGGTCGCCTCTCCGTCGACGAGATGCCGTGTGAGGTCGACGCGGAAGGTCGAGTACCCACCGTCGTGCCGCGCGAGCAGCTCCCCCGCCACGTACACCTCCGCCGACGAGTTCACTCCGGCGAACTCGATCCACGTATGCACGGCGCCGGCGTCGGCGGTGATGCGCCGCGCATAGGTCGAGCGGCCCCGCCGGTACCCTCCGCCGGCCTGCCCGTCGATCGCGTTCCAGGTGTGAGGGACGGCAACCTGCCCGCCCGCTGCGACGACGTCGTCCCAGCTCGCCTCCGACATCGCCGCGGGCGCGAATGCCCACCCCTCGAGGATCGGCGTGACCCGGCGGGTGGAACGGACGGGAGGCTGCGTCATTGTGGTCTCCTTCGGCGCACAGCGCACCGGCGCGTGCCGGTGCTCGTCCCACGTTAGGAAGACATCGGCGACCGATGATAGAACTGAGGACGCAGGAGCAGTACGTATTCCGCAAACATTCGGTGATGACAGGCGAAGGGGCCTCATGACGACGGCGATGACCGAATCGGACGAGCGACTCGCATCGATCGTCGCCGTGCTCACCGGTGTGCTGAGCTGTCCCGTGATCCTCACGGCCGAGATCCCGTCGGCGCTGCTCTCGTTCGAGCGGGAGCACTGCCTGAACCCGCAGATCCAGCCCGCCTTCACCGCCGCCGCATTGCGCGAGTTCGTGGGCGGGATGCCGGCCCAGGTCATCCACGAGGTCGAGGAGCCTCTGGGCATGGCGGTGACCCTGGTCCGGTGGCAGGATCGGCTGCTCATGATCGGCCCCTACACGCACGAGCAGATGTATCCCGGCACGGCAGAGGAGCTCATGAGCCGGCTGGCGATCCCCACAGCGCACCTGTCGCTGTACAAGCTGTACCGCACGCGATACCCGATCGTCGACGCCGAGTACGTGCATCGGAGCGCATCGGCGCTGATGCGGGCCGCCGGGCACGAGGACGCGCTCGGAAGCCTGCAGCACGTGAAGGCCGAAGGAGGAACGATTGCGCCGGGGCAGGGTGAACCGCCGCAGTCGGCATCGTTCGCGGTGATCGACGAGCGGTACCGTCTCGAGCAGGAATTCATGGATGCCGTCGCCGACGGCTCCGCCGACGATGCCCTCACCGCACTGCAGCACCTCGCCGGCATGCCTCGGGTCATCGGCTACCTGAACACGCCGTTCCTCGGTACGACGATCCTGCGGATCATGGCGCGTGTCGCCGCGCAGCGCGGCGGTCTGCCCGCCGTGACGATCGACGCGATCTCACAGGATTACGCGCAGCGCCTGCACCGGATCGGCCACACCTCCGACCCGCGGCGCACGGTGGGCTTCACCGCGCAGATGGTCACGGACTTCTGCCAGGCGGTGCGGCGGCATCGGCAGCGCGGCTTTCCGCCGCTGGTACGACGCGTCACCGACGAGATCGACCTGCATCTGAGCAGCCCCGCCTCGACGTCGGAACTTTCCGAGCGGCTCGGCGTCTCGGCATCCACGCTCGCGCGACGATTCAAAGACGCGACGGCGACGACGGTGGCCGGATACATCGCGCAGCGGCGCGCGGAACGGGCGGCAAGACTGCTCGCCACCACCTCGCAGAGCGTGCGGGACATCGCACTGTTCGTCGGATACGACGACGCGAACTACTTTGTGAAGGTCTTCCGCGCCGAGTACGGGATGACCCCGACCGCCTACCGGGAAGCCCACGCCGGATGACACGAGCCGCGGGAGGTCGCTCAGCGTGAGCGACCTCCCGCGGCCTCGGTCGTGCAGTCAGGACAGATTCGCGATGGGCTCCACCTCGGCCTGCTCGGCCTTGCGACCCGCGACGCGCTTCTGCACCTCGATCATCTCGGTGCGGTCCAGCTTGTAACCGCGCATCGCGATCAGGGTGCAGATCCATCCCAGGATCGGAAGCCCGAAGAACAGGACCATCGTCATCATCAGGATCGCGGTGTTAGGGCTGTCCGTCGGCTGCGGCATGACGGTGGTGAAGCCGATCAGCGCCACCGCTCCGAGGGCGAGCGTGGACCCCAGTGACGAGATCACCTGGTCGACGATGTTGTACGTCGCCGTGACGGTGGCCGGGAGGAACTTGCCGGAACGGTCCAGCTCGGAATCGATGACGTCGGCGCGCATCGCCCCGTTGGCGACGGTGACGACCATCGACGCACCGTTCAACAGCAGGTAGACGAGGAAGAAGGGGATCGTGAGCGCGAGGCTCCCGAGCACCGCCCGCAGGTCGACCAACAGGCAGAAGGCGGCCATCACTGCGGCGAGGATCAGACAGATCCAGGTCCAGGTGACGGTCGCCGCCTTCGAACCGTGCTTGCCCGTGTAGCGGGCGCCGAAGATCGCGAAGATGATGCCCGGGAGGATCGCCACGAGGCTGAGGACGGTGCCCAGCTGCATGTTGCCCAGCAGGATGCCCCACATCAGCGTGCCGATGACAGCCTGCGAGCGCACCACCTGCGCGAGCTTGTCGGAGGCGCCGCTGATCAGGTAGCGCTGGAAGGATCCGTTGTGCGCGAGCACATTCCACATGTCGCGGACCGTGACCTCCGCCTTCTCCCGCGTGACGGAGATGTGCGCGAAGCTCTCGGGCTTGTCCACGCGCGCCACACCGATGCAGGCGAGCACCTGGAAGACGAACGAGCAGGCGACGTAGGTGAGGGCCGTCTCGCTGAGCATCGCCACCGTGAACTCGTTGCCGTGGCGGGGCAGGAAGACGACCGTGGAGATGATCGTGAAGATCGAGGGGATCAGGTACGCGTACACCGTCGCCCAGACCTGCACGGTCGGTCGCTGCCGCGGGTCATTGGTGAGCACGGGGCCGGACATCTGACCCGCGATGTCGTTCATCGACGAGCCGATGATGTAGACGACGTAGAGGGCGATGAAGAACGCGGCGCCGAGTCCGGCATCGGATCCCCACACGAACAGCATCAGGATGGCCAGCGAGCGGATCGCCCAGCCGACGAGCATGAAGAACCGCAGCTTGCCGAAGCGGAAGCGCACCTTCTCGATGATCAGCCCGAGCAGCGGGTCGATGACGCCGTCGAAGACGCGGGTGACTGTGAGGATGACACCGGCCACGGCCACGGCGATGCCGTAGCCGGCGTTCTGCAGGTAACTCATCAGGCCGACGAGCACGTAGAAGATCATCGCCGAGCCGTTGTTCAGCTGCGAGAAGGCGATCTCCCAGGTGCGGGCTCGCCGGTACTCCACGCCGTCCGCTTGGCTTGCTGTCTGCTTGGGGATACGCGCCATCGCGTTCACTCTCCTTCGGGTGCTATCTCAGTCGAAAACGGTCGGGTCTGCCGCATCTCACCGGGACGACCGCAACGTTAGATCGGCCATGACCGGCCCGAGTAGAACCAGATCGTCGATCGCAGTAGTGATTCGGCAGCGATCACTCGCCGACGCGCACGACCGCCCCCGGGGTGACCCCTGCCCCGTTGAAGCTGTCGACGGCGAACCAGTAGGTGTGTCCCGCGTTGAGCGAGCCCACCTCCAGCTCGGTCCTGTCGTAGACGAGCCAGCTGTGGTAGAGCTTGTCGGGCGCCAGTCCGTAGCGGATGTTGTAGCCGACGGCGCCGGGCGCGGCATCCCACACCAGCGAGGCGGTGCGCGGATCACGACGCTCGCCCGAGACCGTGACGGCGCGGGGCGCATCGCCGTCTGCCAGGCCGAACACGCGCAGCCCGCTCATGGCGAACGGGCCGCCGAAGGGCATCGCCCCCGCGGTGACCCGCACGTAGCGTGCACGCATCGGCGCGTCGAGCGTGAGGAAGGCGTGCGGCGCGTCGGGTGCCGCACCGATCGAGTCGTGCACGACGGTCCAGTCCTCTCCGTCGACGGACAGCTCGACCCGCACCTCGGTCGGCTGCGAGTCGGGATAGACGGCGCGCTTTCCGAACGTCACCTTGCTCACGTCGGAGCGCTTCGGCGCGAGCGCGGCCAGTTCGTGGTCGGCGAGATTGATCTGCAGCGCGTGCACCGTCGGCGTTGCGCCGATGTCGAGCTGGAGCCATTCGCCGGGCTGGTCGGACTCGGCAACCCACCAGGTGCGAACCGACTCGTCGACGGCGAGCTCTGGGTCGTGACCTGCGAGAGCCGACGAAGCGGTGACGTGGGCGCGGTAGGAGAGGAGCATCCAGCCGGGTGAAGCCTCGGTCCACGGGTCGAACGGGCGGTCGGGGACCGCCATCGGGAAGTCGGCGAAGTTCTGATTGCAGAACAGGATGCCGTCCTCGTCGAAGCCGGCGGGAAACAGCCCGATCCGGCGTTCGAAATCGGCGTTCACCGAGACGCGCATGGTGGCGACGTGCCACCAGTTGCCATGGTAGTCCTGGAACGTGCTCCCGTGCCCCGCGCCGGTGATGAAGCCTCCCGGCTTCGATGAGAACGGGCTGTGCGGGTCGTATTCGAACGGGCCCAGCGGCCCGGAGCCGACATAGCATCCGTCAGCGTAGGTGTTGAACTGGGTGCCCGGCCCCGCGTACTGCAGGTAGTACCGGTCGCCCACGCGATTCATATAGGCGCCTTCGATGAAGGGTGCGTCGCCGATGTAGGCGTCCATGATCTTGCCGCTGAGTCCCCGCCGCACCTCGGCCACGTAGTCGTCTCCGGTGCGCTCCCACCCGCGGTGTGCGGTGTCCGCCGAGATGAGCGGCACCGGCTCGCCGAGGCTCTGCAACGTGGTCCGGTCGAGTTCGACACCGCTCACGGGACGATTGTGGGAGCACCCCCAATACAGGTACAGGCGGTCGTCATCGTCCTGGAACGTGTCGGGGTCCCAGAACGCGACGTCGCTGGGAGCGACCTCTTCGAAGTCATCGGCGAGCGGGTCGACGCTGCGGAAGAAGCGCCCCTTGGTCTTGCGTGATGCCGTGAACAGCAGCGCACCGTCGACCTCCCGCACGTCGGGCGCGTAGTCGACCGCCGGAATGTTCTCGCTCGTCTGGAGCGTCCAGGTGACGAGGTCTTCGGAGTGCCAGAAGCCGCGCGTCATCGACGCGAACATGTAGTACCGGCCACGGTAGAAGACCATCGTCGGATCCGCCGCCTCCCGGTGGACGCTGCGGCCGACGAACGGGGTACGCACATCCTGGTAGCGGTAGCTCAGGTCGAGCGGGTTGCAGACGATCCGGTTCATTGCTGATGTTCCTGTTCGGGGGTGGTGGTGCCGGGTGTGTCGGACTTGGCGGCGATGTCCAGACCGAGAGCCATCATCCTGCCGCTGATCGACAGCCCCAGCCGTCGCGGCAGGCGGGCCATCAGCGGGGCGGCGAACGCGTTTCCGCGGCCGGGCACGACTGCGATCGGAGGCTTCGGACGGTCGAGTGCGCGCAACGTCGACGCCACGACGACCGACGGCGTGAGATACGCGCTGTCCGGTCCGATCCGTCCGCCGGACCGGTCGAAGAACTCGGTGCGGGTGGGTCCCGGCAGCACCGTCAGGGCGATGACCCCAGCCGGGCGAAGCTCCGCATCGATCGCCTGCGTGAAGCTGTGCACGTAGGCCTTCGACGCGCCGTAGACGGCCATGTGCGGCGCCGGCAGGAGTGCCGCCAGGCTCGCCACGTTCACCAGAGCGCCTCGGCCACGGCGGGCCATGTCCCCGCCGAACAGGCGCGACAGACCGGTGAGCGCCGTCACGTTGAGCCCGATCACGTCGTCGAGGGCCGCTGGATCGGTGACGACGACGTCGGCGAGGGTCCCGGAGCCGGCGTTGTTGATCAGGACGTCGATCGGTAGCCCGCGTGCCGCGGTCTCGGCGTGGAGTGCGGAAGCCGCGCCCGCCACGCTCAGGTCGAAGGGCATCACGGTGACACGGCGACCGTACTCCGCGGCGATGCGGTCGGCCAGGGCGTGGAGGCGCTCGGCGCGGCGCGCGACCAGTACGAGATCGAGCCCGCGACCGGCCAGCTGAACGGCGAATTCCTCCCCGAGTCCGGAGCTCGCCCCGGTGACGAGCGCGGTGGAGCCTGGCGCAAGCAGCGCAGGCGCCCGATCAGTGTGCCGCGACATCGTTCCGGGCCTCGAGGTAGCGCAGGGAGCTCGCGATCGCGTCGAAGACGTCGCCGCTCACGTGGTCGAACTCGACGACGTCGAGGCGCGTGGCGGGCGCCGCGTCGAGGATCACGGCGATGTCGAGCGCGCCCACACCGAGGGTCGTCTGATCGAGCTCGTACGAGCGGACGGTCGCATCGGGTGCGAACGGATCGACGTCGATCGGTCCGTTCTTGAGGTGCAGCGCGACCACGCGGTCGCCGAGCCGACGCAGGAGCGCGGGCACATCCTGTCCGGCGACGGCGGCCCAGAACACGTCGACCTCGAGCACGACCCGCGGATCGAGGAGCGATACGAAGTGCTCGTACGCGGTGCGCCCGTCGATCTGGCGGTGGAACTCGTACGAGTGGTTGTGATAGCCGACGCGCATGCCGGACTCGGCCGCCTGAGCCGCTGCCGCGTTGAGCCGATCCGCGGTGCGGGCGACCTCGTCGGCGGCGCGCCACCGGCCCGCAGGCACCATCGGGTCGATGAGCACCTCGATGCCGAGCGCCTGCGCAGCCTGGAAGGTCATCGCCTGCGGCGGGAGCGGCACCATGGTGCCCTGGTACTCGATCTCGTCGGACAGGAACGGCGCGTGCCCGGTCGGCACGCTCAGTCCGTGCCGTCGCAGAGCCGGAATGACCTCCATCGTGCGGTCGAAGATCGAGAAGGGCTCGACGTGCGAGACGCCGAGCGCGGCGATCCGCTCGAACGCGGCATCCAGATCGGCGAGGTGATCGCGCAGGCTGTACAGCTGCACGGAGGTGCGAGGTGTCGTCGTCATCGGCTTTCCCTTGGTCGTGGCGCGCGTCAGATCGTCTCGCCGGCGTCGGCCAGGAGCGTGCTTCCCGTCATGATCATCGAGAGGTCGCTCGCGGCGAACAGCACGACGCGGGCGATGTCGTCGGGGGTGCCCATGCGGCCGATCATGCTCTTGTTCATGACGTCGAGCGGCGGCATCTCGATCCCAGCCGCGGCGGCGGCCGCGGCGCCCGCCTTGGCGGCGGCGATATTGCCCTCCGTCGGCACGAAGCTCGGCGCAACCCCGAGCACGCGGATGCCGAGCGGCGCCAGGTCGACGGCGAGCGACTTCGTCATCCCGAGCGCGGCGTGCTTCGACCCGACGTAAGCGGCCATGCCGGGGAAAGCCACCTGCACCCCCGCGGTCGAGATGATGTTGACGATGACGCCGCCGGAACCGTCCACCGACATGCGGCGGGCGGCCTCGCGCGCGCCGAGGAAGACGCCACGGGCGTTGACCGCGAAGGTTGCATCCCACATCTCGTCGGGCATCATCGTGACGGGCGCATTGGGGAAGATCCCCGCGTTGTTCACCCAGACATCGATGCCGCCGAGTTCGGCGACCGCCAGGTCCGCAGCGGCGGCGACCGACGACGCGTCGGCGACATCGGCGCGGGTGCTCGCCACACGCACGCCGTAGCTGTCGGCGAGTTCGGCGGCCGCCGCGCCGGTGGCATCCTCGTTGAGGTCGACGAGCAGAAGGTCCGCGCCGGCTTCGGCCAGGCGGGAGGCGATGGCCTTGCCCAGGCCCTGAGCGGCACCGGTGACGACGGCGCGGCGGCCGGCGAGGGAGAGGAGGTCGGACAGCGGGCGGTCCGACACGTCGGCGAAGGGGAAGGACATGGGTGCTCCTTTGCATGCTGAGTGTCAGCGAGATGGTGCAGGCGCCCGACGACGGGGCGCCTACGGGGGTATTCAGTTGAGCAGCGCGCCCATCTGCTTGGCGATGAGCGTGGTGGCCCGCTTGGGGCTGAGTCGGGAGAGCTTGTCCATCGCGGCGGCGTCGCCGCCGATGGTCGCCCGGTACTTGCCCTTCTCCACGGCGTCGACGATGACCGCCGCAGCGGCCGTCGGAGCGGTCGTCTTGTACGCCGGCGCATCGGCAGATCCGTCCGACAATGCGACACCGGAGTTCGCGGCGATGTCGGTGCCGATCGCTCCCGGGAAGATGACGGTGACCGCGACCGAGGTGTCGAGCAGCTCCGCGTACAGCGCTTCGGTCAGAACCTTGACGGCCGCCTTGGATGCGCCGTACACCGCCTGGCCGGGCACGGGAGCGTAGGCGCCCATGCTCGCGACGTTCACGAGGGCGGCTTGGGGGCGTGACTTCAGAACAGGCAGGAACGCCTTGACCATGTTCACGGTCCCCCAGAAGTTGACGTTCATGACCTTCTCGATCTCCGAGAAGGGCAGGTCGTCGACCTTCACGAACTTCTGGATCACCCCGGCGATGTTGATGACCGCGTCGGCCGGGCCGTGGGCCAGCGCGACGGCATCCGGCAGCGCCTCCACGGCGTCGCGGTCGGTGATGTTCACGGGATGGGACGAGAAGCGCTCACCCGCGGCGGCGAGTTCAGCGGTCTTCGCCAGGCCTGCTTCGTTGAGATCGACGCCGGCCACGGCCGCACCCCCCGCGAGAAGCTGGAGGGTCACCTCGCGGCCGATGCCGTTGCCGGCGCCGGTGACGACGAAGGTCTTGCCCGAGACCCTCACGCGGTCACCCCTGCGGGCAGCGCGTTGCGCTGCGCGACCTGGCCGAGCCAGGCGAGGCTGGGCTTCGGGGTGCGCGCGAAAGTGTCGCGATCGACGGCGATGAGGCCGAAGGTGGGCTCCCAGTGGCCCCACTCGAAGTTGTCCAGCAGCGACCAGTGCAGGTAGCCGCGCACATCGATGCCGTCGGCGATGGTGCCCAGCAGGCCCTCGAGCGCCTCGCCGGTGTAGCGGATGCGCTGGGTGTCATCGGCCGTGGCGATGCCGTTCTCGGTGATCACGATCGGCGTGTTCTCGCTGACCTCCCACGCGTGGCGCACGGCCATGGCCAGCGAGTCGGGGCGGTATGCGGTGCCGACGAGCGTGTTGTCGGGGTGCGGCGGGTGCGGCACGAGACCGTTCGCGTCGACCTCCTGGCTGGAGTAGGCCTGCACGCCGACGAAGTCGTCGCCGCGGCTGCCCTCCCAGTACACGTCCTCCTTGCCGTGGCGGATCTGCAGGAGCTTCTCCTCGCCGCCCGGAGCGGCCGTCAGGGCACCCGCGGCGATGGTCCAGCCGACCTTCGCGTCAGTGCGGGCGCGCACGATCTCGCGAGCCGCGTGGTGGATGCGCGTGAACATGCGGCCGATCTCGGGGTCGGCGTAGGTGAGGAAGTCGCTGTGGGTCTGCTTCTTCTCCTGGTCGCCGTCGGCCTCGACCGTGGGGCTCGTCCAGTCTCCGCCCGAGGCCGCGAGGTGACGCATCGCGGTCATGATCGCGGCCTGCATGTTGGGCTCGTTCATCGTGACGACCCACTCGACGCCGTCGAGGATCGTGCACGCCTGCTCGACGAACGCGCAGAACAGCTCCTGCGCCTCGGGGCCGTCCCAGCCGCCGAGAGCGGCGAACCACTGGGGGGTGGTGAAATGCTGCAGGGTCACAACGGGCGTGACGCCCTTCTCGAAGCAGAACTCGATCATGCGCCGGTAGTGCGCGAGCTCGGCCTTCGAGAAGTGTCCGCGCACCGGCTCGATGCGCGACCACTCCAGGCTGAACCGGTACGAGGTGAGGCCGGCGTCGGCGAGCAGCTCGATGTCCTCGCGGTAGCGGTGGTAGCTGTCGACGGCGTCGCCCGACAGCTCCATGCCGGGCATCATCTGCTCGCGGGCCCACCAGTCGCTGTTGACGTTGTTGCCCTCGATCTGGTGGCCGGCGGTCGCCGCGCCCCAGAGGAAGCCGTCGGGGAAGCTGGTCATGTCGTTCTCTCTCTTCGCGTCGATGCGTGGGATGTCCGTCACCGGGCGGTGACGGCGAGGGTGGATGCCGGAAGTCCGGCGGTCTGGTCGAAGCGGCCCGCGCCCACGGCGTGGGCGGTGCCGTCGGGGAAGACGATGCGGGCGGTCGTGCCGGCCGGGATGTCGGCGATGATGCGGATGCCGTCGCCGTCGAGGCGCCATTCGACGGCGATCTCGCCCTGCGGGCCGTCGTGCGTGCCGCGCGCCCAGGTCATCCCGGGGGCGGGAACCGGAGCGATGACGACACGCTCCCACGCCACCGAGTCGGCCTCCTGCCGGAGTCCGAGGGTGTGGGTGTGCAGGAAGCGGATGACCGCACCCTTGCTGTAGTGGTTCAGGGACTCGTGGGCGACGCCGTTCTCGTCGATGCCCTCCCAGTCCTCCCAGATGGTCGTCGCACCGCGGTCGACCATGTACAGCCACGACGGCGCCGTGCGCTGGGCGAGCAGCTCGTAGGCGACATCGGCGCGACCGCCGTCGACGAGCACCGGAAGCAGGTCGCCGGTGGCCAGGAAGCCCGTGCCGAGGTGGGTGTCCTTCGCTCGGATGAGCTCGACGAGACGCTCGATCGCCGCGTCGCGGAGGTCCGCGGGCACAAGCCCGAACGACAGGGCGCGCACGTAGGCGGCCTGGGTGTCGGTGACCGTCGTGCCGTCCTCTCGCAGGTAGGCCTGGCGCCACGCATCGGCGACGCGGTCGGCGAGGTCCGCGTATCGCGCCGCATCCGCATCCCTGCCGAGGATCCCGGCGATCTGCGCGAGGGTCGCTGTCGAGCGGTGCAGGTAGGCGGTGCCCACCTCGCCCTTGTCGGCCATGAACCACGCCATCGGGTTGTGCTTGATCGGGTCGATGGGGTTGCCGTCGGCGTCGCGCTGCTTGGGCTCGGTCCACTCGCCCCAGTGGAACGTGCCGTCCCACAGGTACTGCTCGAACGGTGCCGACTCGGGCGCCGCCTGCATGCGCGCGTGGTGACGTGAGGTGCGGGCCTTCTCCAGCGCCCACTCGACCCAACGCACCATGGCGTCGTAGTTCTCCGCGAGCACCTCGCGGTCGCCGTACGACAGGTACATCTCCCAGGGCACGGCGACGATGGCGTCGCCCCAGCCGGACGAGCCGGTCATCATCGCGAACTGGTCGTCGAGGTGGTGCTTGATGCGACGACCGTCCGGCGAGAAGTTCGCGATGCGGCCGTCGTCGAGCTGATCGTCGCGCACCGAGCGCAGCCACTTGCGGGTGAACCCGAGCACGTCGTAGAGGCGCGTCGCCGTGGGAGCGAACACCTGGTAGTCGCCCGTCCACGCGAGCCGCTCGCGCGTCGGGCAGTCGGTGGGAACGTCGACCGCGTTGCCGCGGAAGCTCCAGTCCGCGATCTCGTGCAGCCGGTTGAGGTCGGCGTCGCTGCTCTGGAAGGTGCCGGTGCGGGCGAGGTCGGTGTGCACCACCTGCATGGCGATGGATGCCGGATCGAACGGCGCATCCGAGCGGGTGACCCGCGCGTACTGGAACCCGTGCACGGTGTGACGAGGCTCGAACACGCTGCCCTCGGCGCCGGCCACGACCTCGTCGCGCTGCACGAACGGCAGCGGCGCCTCGCCCGGCCGCTCGGAGTCGAGGTGCGACGTGGAGAGGTCTCCCGCGGCATCCACGTACTCGCCGTACTCGATGACCGTGCGGGTTCCGGGCGCGCCGAGGTCGGTGAGACGCACCCAGCCCGACGCGTTCTGCCCGAAGTCGAGCACCCACACCCCGTCGCGGATCTCGCGCGCCGCATTCGGCGAGCGCGTCTCGATGACGCGCACCGGCGGGGCGGGCGACCAGTCGATCGCAGGGGCGCCCTCGACCGCATCGATGCGCACAGGGAGGGCATCGCTCGGCTCGACGGTGAAGTCGGTCGTCTGGCCGTCCATGAGATCGGCCCGGGTGATGGTGGATGCCGCGCCCGTCCAGCTCTGGTCGCTGACGACCACGCGGCGCGAGCCGTCGGCGCAGCGTACGTGCAGCTCGGCGCGGACGCCGGTGGTCGCGCCCCAACCGGCCGGCAGACGGAACGCGCCGACCTGCCCGCGGTACCAGCCGTCGGACAGCTCGATCTCGATCCGGTTGTCGCCCGCACGCACGAGCGCGGTCACATCGTGCGCCTGCGCGTAGAGCGTGCGGTCGTAGGAGGTGGAGCCAGGGGCGAGTTCATCGCCGCCCACGCGGCATCCATTCATCGTCGCCGTGTACACACCGAGAGCGGCCGCGTACAGTCGGGCCTCGACCACGTCCTCGGGCAGGGTGAACGTGCCGGCGAGCAGGTGGGCCGGACGCTGTCCGTACCCGGCGTCGGCTTCTTCGACCGGCGAGATCCACGACGCCGTCCAGTCCTGATCGAGCAGGCCGACCTCGAAGGCGGCTCGCTCCGACCAGTCCGTGCCGGGTGCGGTGGCGCGCACTCGCCACCGCACCCGACTTCCGCTGCGCAGCGCACCGAAGGGCCACTCGATGAAGCGGTGACCCTCCACCTCGGCGATTCCCGTCGGAACACCGTCGATCTCGGCCTCGATCTCGTAGCGGGCCGAGGCCTGCGCCTCGAGCGGGAGCCTGAATGAGAGGCGGGGCTCGGCGCCGGTGACGACCAAATCGTCGCCACCGCTGTCGACTGTGAGGGCGAACGGGGTGCTGCTGCGCATGATGGGTTCCTTCGCGAGGTGGCGCGTCGGTCAGCGGACCGACTTGACCTTCAGGAGGATGATGAGACCGCCGATGAGGGCGAACACGGCGCCCGCCAGGTACAGCAGCGTGTAGTTCTTGTCGCCGCCGACCGCGCCGATCGTGATCACGACACCGGCCAGCAGCGGGGCGACCGCGCTCGGGATCTTCTGGGCGAACTGGACGATCGCCATGTAGCGGCCGGCCTGGTCGCGCTCGGGGATGATCGCGTAGATGATCGCCTGGTCGACCGTCGCGAAGACGGCGATCGCGAGCTGCATGAGCACCGCCCCGATGATGATCTGCGGCAGCGACCACGCGGTGGCCTCCACGACGGCTCCCGCGACGAAGAGCAGCGAGGCGATCATGACGAACAGACGTCGACGCTGGAGCTTGTCGGAGAGGAATCCACCCACAAGGGCGCCCGCCGCGGCGGCGAGCACTCCGATCATGCCGACGGTGGCCACGATGCCCGCGACCTCGCGCACGGGCAGGTCGAGACGCTGCGCGTAGAAGAACGTGCCGAACGTGGTGTTGAAGTAGAGGCCGACGAAGAAGACGAAGCGGCCGAGCCAGTTCCAGGCGAAGTCGGGGTACTTCCGCACGTTGAAGCCGTAGCTGGTGATCATCGACTTCGCGGTGACGCGATCGGCCCGCGGCAGGTCCTTCGAGCTGCCCTCCGGCTTGATCAGCGGGAAGATGGCGAGCATCACCGCGCCGATGATGGCGGGGACGAGGAAGACGAGGGTGGTGTTCGAGGACACGGCGTACGCCACGCCGATGCCGAGCACCGGAGCGATCTGCGTCATCAGTCCGGTGAGCGCCGACACCTTGCCGCGCTGCTGCTCGGGGAGCTTGTCCGCCATGAGCAGCTGCAACGGCGCGCCCGCGATGGACCAGCCCGACATGCCGAGGATCCACCCCGCGCCCACGATGAGCAGGTTCGGCGCGAACGAGATGACCACGAGTCCCAGGAGGCCGATCACGATGCCGAGGTAGATGAACGGCGTGCGGCGACCGAACCGAGAGCGGGTGCGGTCGCTCCAGATGCCGATCAGCGGGCTCACGATCAGGTACACCGCCTGCGCCGTACCCGTGATGTAGCCGAGCACCTCCTCGTGGCCGGGCGCAAGCTCCGAGATGCGGACAGCGAGTCCATACGCCAAGGGCACCATCATCGCCATCGAGACGCCGAAGCTCGCGAGCATCAGCCAGAAGATGTAACTCCGACTGATCGGCTGCAGTGGCTCTGCGCCCAGCGCGCCTGCGGCGTCGGCGATCTGGGGCTCGCCCGCGGGGACCGCAGTCGCTGCCGCGTCCGAGGTGTGGTTGGTCACCATGACTCCTTCATCGTGTGATCCGAGCACGCAGCTGCGCGTGGTCGAGGGCCGATCGCTCAGCCTAAATGTAACCGCAGTGGTTAGCTTTCAAGAAAGAGTAACCAACTTGGTTACACTTGGCAACCGCAGGACACGAGATGAAAGACTCGACCACGTGAGCACGAACGGGACCGACAGCGCCGTGACGCCGGCGGCGGCTTCGTCGACGCGGCGCGGACGACGCGGGCCGTACGCGTCGACCCCGGCACGGCGCGCCCAGATCGTGCGGGCAGCGCTGGCGAGCATCGCCGAACACGGCTACGAGCGCGCGTCACTGCGCGACATCGCGGCGCGGGCTGACGTCACCCATGCCGCTCTCCTGCGCCACTTCGCCTCGAAGGACGATCTGCTTCTCGCCGCCCTCGCCCAGCGCGACATCGACGACGAGGAGTTCGCGCGCCACATCATGGAATCGCGCGTGCCCGCCGAGCGCGTGCTCTCCGGGGTGCTCGCCGACGAGTTCGCCCACCCCGAGCGCCAGCGCAACTGGCTCGCGATCACCGTCGCCGCCACCAATCCCGAGCATCCCGCGCACGACTTCTTCGTCGCCCGCCGCGCACGGATGCGCGCCCACTTCTCGAGTGGACGCTTCGGCACCGCCGAGGACGGCGAGGAACTCACCGCCGACGAGAAGGTCACCATGCTCATGGCGATGATCGACGGCCTGCGCATCCAGGCGCTCATGGACCCTGAGCAGGATGTGCTGCCGCTGCTCGAGGTCTTCATGCGCCTGATCTCGGCACCGGCCACCGACTGACCGGCCCTTCGTCTCGCTTCCCTCGCTCAGGGACCTGGCACCGCGACCGGTCCCTGAGCGAGGGAGCGCAGCGACCGAGACGAAGGGCGGCCGGCGCTCAGCACCACTTCGCTGCGATGGCGACGACGACCCCGGCGTTGCGGTTCGTCGCGGGCTCGAGCAGCTTCGCCGCACCCAGCGGATCGACCTGGCCGTCCTGATATCCGGGCTGCAGCAGCGCGTGCGCCGCGCGGCCGCGGATCACCATCTCCCCGGCATCCGTTGCCGTCGCCGCGACCCGAGCGACCGTCTCGGCCGTGGGCTCATGCTTGAGCAGGTACACGTAGTGGCGGGCGACCCCGGGGTTCTCCGCGCCCAGTTTCTCCGCGTCGGCGGCGATCGCGGCGAACTCGTCGGCGCGGAAGACGATCGTCGGCACCTCGAAGCCCCGGTCGGCTGCGAACGCCGCTTCGAGCGCAGACGCGATGCGCTCGCGTGAGCGCATCGCGGTGTCGAACCGCACATTGCCCGAGGCGATGTGGGTCTGCACGTTCGTCATCCCGGCCGCCTCGACGGCGCGCACGATGTCGGCCTTCGGGAACTTCCGGTTCGGCCCGAGGTTGATCGCGCGCAGGAATGCGAGGTAGGTCGGCATGCGCCCACTCTGCCGCGCACCGCCGACACCGCGGAACCCCGCGAACGTCGGCGGGCGCTACAGGCGCAGCACCTCGACCACGCGCACGACGGCGGAGCCGGCCTCTACCGACGCGGCAAGGTCGACCTCGGCGCGGATGCGCCAGTCGTGGTCGCCGGCCGGGTCGTCGATGATCTGCTCGACCCGCCACATGCCCTCGCCGCCCGCGGCCGCCGACTCGTCGATCGTGACGAGGCGCGGCGAGCGCGCGGGGCCGCCGGTGAGGATCTCATCGTGGTCGTCGAAGTACCGGTCGAGCACGCCGGGCCAGTCGACGTCCGGATCGAGCTCGACGAGCTCGTCATCGCGCTGCAGCGCGGCCAGCTGCACGCGGCGGAACATCTCGTTGCGCACGAGCACCGTGAACGCGCGGCGGTTCGTGAGGATCGACGGGGGTGCGGGCGGCACCACCGGCTCGTCGGGGTCGTCGGCGGGGTTCACGAGGGCCGACCATTCGTCGACGAGCGAGGAGTCGACCTGGCGCACGAGCTCGCCGAGCCACTCGATCACATCGAGCAGCTCGTCGGTGCGCGCCTCGGCAGGCACGGTCTGGCGGATCGCCCGGTACGCGTCGCTGAGGTAGCGCAGCACGAGTCCCTCACTGCGCACGAGCTGGTACAGCGACACGAACTCGCCGAACGACAGCGCGCGCTCGAACATGTCGCGCACGACCGACTTGGGTGACAGCTCGAAGTCGCGCACCCAGGGCTGGCTCGACGCGAAGGTCTCGAACGCCTCGCCGAGCAGCTCCTCGAGGGGCTTCGGGTAGGTGACCTCCTCGACGAGCGCCATGCGCTCCTCGTACTCGATGCCCTCCTGCTTCATCGCGCCGATCGCCTCGCCGCGGGCCTTGAACTCCTGCTGAGAGAGGATCGCCCGCGGATTGTCGAGGGTCGCCTCGATGACGCTCACGACATCGAGCGCGTAGTGGCCGGTTCCGACGGACCGCGGGTGTGCAGAACTCCGGAGATTCTGTCCGATTCCGCTGGATTCGGTTCCACCGGCGCCGAATCCGGCCGTTTCTCCGGAGTTGTGCACGGGCGCCGCGCGCGACCCCGCCCCCTCCGCCGGGTCGAGGATCCCGATCGCGGCGAGCGCGAACGGCGACAGCGGCTGGTTGAGCGCGAAGTTCGGCTGCAGATCGACCGTGAGATGGATGCCGGCCGGCGACGTCGTGCGGTCCACCTGCACGATCTCGGCCGCGACGAGGGTGCGGAAGATCGCGATGGCACGCCGGGCCAGCTCGTAGCGGCGGGCGCGCGGCTCGTGGTTGTCGAAGACGAGCGAGCGCACATCGGCGAACACGTCGCCGCCGCGCCCGATGACGTTGATCAGCATCGCCGCCGACAGCTGCAGCTGCGGCACGAGGGGCTCCGGCTGCGCGGCGACGAGCCGCTCGAACGATCCCATGCCCCAGTTGACGACGCCGGTGGGCGCCTTCTTGCGCACGATCTTCTTGCGCTTGGCCGGGTCGTCGCCGGCCTTGCGCAGCGCCGCCTCGTTCTCGATCTCCCACTCGGGGGCCATCACCACGACGTTGCCGTATGTGTCGTAGCCCGCGCGGCCGGCGCGGCCGGCGACCTGGTGGAACTCGCGCGCCGACAGTTGCCGCATCTTCGTGCCGTCGAACTTCGACAGTGCAGTGATCATCACGGTGCGGATGGGCACGTTGATGCCGACGCCGAGCGTGTCGGTGCCGCAGATGACGCGCAGCAGCCCGCGCTGGGCGAGCGTCTCGACCAGGCGGCGGTAGCGCGGCAGCATGCCGGCGTGGTGCACGCCGATGCCCGCGCGCACCAGGCGCGAGAGGGTCTTGCCGAACCCGGTGGTGAACCGGAACCCGCCGATGGCCTCGGCGATGGCGTCGCGCTGCTCCCGTGTGGTGATCTTCACGCTCGACAGCGCCTGTGCGCGCTCGAGCGCGGCGGCCTGCGAGAAGTGCACGATGTAGATCGGCGACTCCCCTCCTTCGAGCAGCGTCTCGACGACCTCGTGGGCGGGGCGCCGCTCGTACGAGAAGTGCAGTGGCACCGGCCGCTCGACGCCGGTCACCTGGGCGGTGGGCCGGCCCGTGCGGCGGGAGAGGTCTTCGGCGATCGCGGTCACGTCGCCGAGGGTCGCCGACATGAGCACGAACTGCGCGTTCTCGAGCACGAGCAGCGGCACCTGCCACGCCCACCCGCGCTCGGGGTCGCCGTAGTAGTGGAACTCGTCCATGACGACCTGCGCGACGTCGGCCTCGGCGCCCTGGCGCAGCGCGAGGTTCGCGAGGATCTCCGCCGTGCAGCACACGATGGGGGCTTCGGGGTTCACCGATGAATCGCCCGTGACCATGCCGACGTTCTCGGCCCCGAAGATCTCGGCGAGCGCGAAGAACTTCTCGCTCACCAGGGCCTTGATCGGCGCCGTGTAGTACGTGCGGCCGCCGCCGGCGGCGAGCGCGGCCGCGTGCGCGGCTACCGCGACGAGCGACTTGCCGGTGCCGGTGGGCGTCGACAGGATCACGTTCGCGCCCGAGACGATCTCGATGATCGCCTCGTCCTGCGCCGAGTACAGATTCAGGCCGCGGGATGCCGCCCATTCGACGAACCCGAGATACGCGGCATCCGCATCCGCACCGCGGGGGACGAGGTCGAGGAGCGAGGCAGACACCCTCCGAGTCTGCCCCATCGGCCCCTCCCGCGGAGGCGGACAGCGAGACGGAGGCGTCCCGCACGCGGGACGCCTCCGCGCGGGAGCGCGAAGAACGCGGCTACCGCATGCTCCGCACTGTCGCTGCGATGGCGAACTGGCCGATCGCGTTGACGTGGAGGCTGCCGTCGGAGAGCACCGGCAGACCGATCACGCCGTTCACCCACGGCGTGCGGGTGTCGCACAGCCCGTGGGTGTCGAACCGCGCCGCGAGGTCGACGTAGACGGTGTTCGGGTCTCCGACGATGCTCAGACCCCCGACGATCGTCTGGTTCAGCGTGTCGACCGCGGCGTTCGCGAGCGCCGTCGTCGCCGCCGGCACGGTGATCGCACTGCCGTTGAGGAAGCCGACCCGACAACTGGTCGTGACGTCGCCGAACAGCTGCGGATACCCGGTCACGAGGATCTTCGCGTTGGGCGCGTAGCCGCGCACCGTGGCGACGATGCCCGCAACCCCGGGCGCCACCGTGGCGAACTGCGGCGCAAGCGCCGCCACCGCTTGCTGGCACACCTCCGGGCCGGCCTGCGCGCAGGTGAGCAGTGTCTGCTGCCACGGCAGGTTGTTGATGCCCGCCGTCACCGTGACGAGCTTCGTGTTGCCGCCGAGCTTTCCGGCCGCCGCGGCGGCGTGCACCTGGGCGATCGTGCCGTCGGTGGTCACGCTCGCGCACGCGTACGACGTGCCGCCCAGGATCAGCGGGTACGAGATCCGCGATCTCAGACACGTGCCCCGTTCGACGTAGAACAGGTTCCCGGTGCCGGCGGCCTCCGAGTCGCCGAACGCGACGTAGGAGGCCCCGGTATTCGAGACCGCGGTCGCCGCAGGTGCCGCGGCGACCGAGACGGAGATGGCGAGCCCCAGTGCTGCCATCAGCGCGACGATGCGTCTGCGCATGGTGATTCTCCTTCGAATCATGGATGCGGGCCCCAGACCCTGAAATCCCCCCAGGGAAAATCGATCCGCACGCAGCGGGAGCCGCGATGCTCGGAGGCTATACCCGCCGCGAAGCACCGCGACAGAGGGGTGCGCGACAGTGGCGGAACACCGGGGCCCGCCCCTACGTTGAGGGAGGGACGACGAAGGGACGCCGATGACCGAGTTCGAAGAGCAGTTGACCGTCACCCGCAACGACGACGCGGGCCGATACGAGATCCATGTCGGAGACGTGCTGGGCGGGTTCACGGAGTTCCATCCCGACGACCAGGGGCGCCTCGTCCTCCCCCATACCGTGGTCGATCCCGCCTTCAAGGGCCGGGGCCTGGGCACGGTGCTCGTCTCGGAGGCGCTCGCCGACGTGGCGCGCCGCGGCGAGACGATCGTGCCGCGCTGCCCGTTCGTGGTGAAGTACCTGCGCGAGAACACCGTCGAGGGCCTCCAGGTGGACTGGCCCGGTCACGTGCGCGTCGGCTGAGCACGACCATGACCCGGCTCGACACCGACGACGCGGTCGCCGCAGAATCCCCGGCCGACTGCGACGGTCCGCGCGCGCTCCTGCTCGAAGCGCGGGAGGTGCCGCTGGGCGGCGTGCGCGCCATGGAGGTGCACCGGGCGCTGCCCCAGCGCGATCTGCCGCTCGTGGGGGCGTGGTGCTTCCTCGACCGGTTCGGTCCGCAGCGCACGCGCATGCGCGTGGAGCCGCACCCGCACATCGGCCTGCAGACGGTCACGTGGCCGCTCGTGGGTGAGGTGCGCCACCGCGACACGCTCGGCAGCGATGTGGTCGTGCGCCGCGGCGCACTCAACCTCATGACCAGCGGTCACGGCATCGCGCACTCGGAGTATTCGCTCGGCGAGGAGGAGGTGCCCCTCGACGCGCTGCAGCTGTGGGTCGCGCTGCCCGAATCCCGCCGTCACGGCGCCCCCGACTTCGAGAGACACGAGAACCTCCCCCTCGTGGTGCTGCCCGAGGTGGATGCCGCGGGCAGCGGCATCCCGAACCCCGACGCGGAGGCACCGGGCGCCGAGGCGATCGTGGTCGTGGGGGAGTTCGCGGGCGCCTCCTCGCCCGCCACGATGCACACCCCGATCGTGGGGGCGGAGATCGCTCTTCCGGCGGGGTCGCGCGTGCGCCTGCCGCTGCGACCGGAGTGGGAGCACGCCCTCGTCGGCGTCACCGGCGAGGTCTCGGTGCATACCGGCGACCCGTCGATCCCCGACCTCGCGCCCGACACCCCGCTCGATCCGAGCCACCTCCTCTACCTCGGCCGCGGCCGGTCGCACGTCGAGGTCGCGGCGACGTCGGATGCCGCGCTGTTCCTCCTGGGCGGCGAACCTTTCGAGGACGACATCGTGATGTGGTGGAACTTCGTCGGGCGCTCGCACGAGGAGATCGTCGCGGCCCGCGAAGCCTGGGAGGCCGACGAGCCGCGCTTCGGCCATGTGATCGACCACGGCCCCGAGCGCATCCCGGCACCGCCGATGCCCGCGGTGCGCCTCACCCGTCGCCGGCGGCGCATCTGACCGGGGATCGGGGGCTCCCGCGCGCATTACGCTGACCTGGTGGCCCCTTCCTCACGACTGTCGACCCGCCTGCTGCTGACATGCGCGGCGATCGGCGTCGCCACCGGCGTGCTCCAGGCCATCGCGGGCGCCGTGAGCGGCCCGGTGTCGGCCGCGCTGCCGCTGGTCTACGGCCTCGTGCTGGGCGTGCATGTGCTCCCTGGCGTCATCGCCCAGGAGGTGCTGCGCGCCCCCTGGGTCGCCCTCATCACGCACATGATCGCGGCGCTGGTCGCCAGCGCCGTCGTGCCGCTGTGGATCGGGCGCTACATCGGCACCGCGCTGCTGATCGGCCTTCTGCAGGAGGGCGTGGCCGCGCTCACCCGGTATCAGCGCTGGGAGCCGTGGCGGTTCTTCCTCTCGGGCATCATCGTGGGTGCGGTCATCGCGACGGCGATCTGGTTCGCCGCCGATGTCGCACGCTTCCCGCTGTGGGGGCAGATCGTCTACGTGGCGCTGTTCCTGGCCGGCCCGATGGTCTGGACGGCGGTCGGCCTCGCCGTCGGGCGGGGCCTCAGACGCGCAGGGGTCGCGCGCGCACCGCAGCGCTGAAGCCGATCGGCACGCGGCGTTCCGATCATGGGTAAGGGTCGACTAAGTTAGGAGTGGCTCAGTTCACTCCTGCTGGGAAGACCCCGTGACCGCACCCGAGCGCGAACCTGCCATCCGGTCGGCGATCACGAGCCCGGATCCGGCCCAGGCGCACACCCCCCTCGTGCGCCTCGTCGACCTCGCGATCACCCACGACGGCGAGACCGTGCCGTCACCGGCATCCGTCTCCTTCGAGCTGGGAGTCGGAGAGGTCGTACTGCTGCTGGGGCCGAGCGGATCGGGCAAATCGACGCTCACCCTCGCCCTCAACGGCCTCGTCCCGCACGCGGTGCCCGCGTCGATCCACGGCTCCGTGCAGATCGACGGCGTCGACACCCGCGCCACCACGGTGGCTGCGCTCAGCACGCGCGTCGGCATGGTCTTCCAGGATCCCGATGCGCAGCTCGTCACGGGCACGGTGCTCGACGAGGTCGCCTTCGGAGTCGAGAATCTGCGGATGCCGGTGCCCGACGTGCTCTCGCGGGCCGAGGTGGCGCTGCGCCGCGTCGGGCTCTGGGAGCGGAGATCGGAGAACCCCGACCGGCTCTCCGGCGGCGGCCGTCAGCGCCTCGCCATCGCGTGCGCCCTGGCGATGGGCTCACCGCTGCTGGTGCTCGACGAGCCCACCGCCAACCTCGACCCCCGCGGCATCGAGGAGACCTACGCGGCCCTCGCCGACCTGGTCGCGGCGGGCGACCGCGCGGTGCTGCTCGTGGAGCACAACCTCGATGCGGCCGTGGGCTTCGTCGACCGGGTCGTCGTGCTGGACCAGGACGGGCGCCTGGCCGCCGACGGCACCGTCGACGACGTGCTGCGCGCCCGCGCCGACGAACTCCACGACCTGGGCGTGTGGCTGCCGGTCTCGGCGCTGGCGGCGCTGCGGCTGCGCCGCGCCCGGTACGCGCTCGACCCGCTGCCGCTGACCCCCGACGAGCTGCGGGCGGCGCTGGAGGCGGCTCCGCCGGCGGCGCACCCTGACCCCGAGCGAGCGCAGCGAGACGAAGGGCCTCGCGCAGAAGCAGCGCCGGAGGCGCCGCCGCTCATCGCCGTGCGCGACCTCACGCTCCGCCGCGGTCGCACCGAGGTGCTCCACCACGTCGACCTCGACATCGCGCGCGGCGATTTCGTCGCCATCGTGGGGGCCAACGGCGCGGGCAAGACCAGCCTGATCCAGGCGATCGCCGGTGTGGTGCCGGTCCCGCGCGGTGCCGTGCACCTCGACGGGCTCGACGTCGGCCGCACCGACGCGCGCACCCTCTCGCGCCGGGTCGGGTTCGTCTTCCAGAACCCCGAGCACCAGTTCATCGCGCATACGGTCTTCGACGAGATCGCCCACGGCCTGAGGCTGCAACACCTGCCCGACGACGAGGTGCGCACGCGCACCGACGCGCTGCTCGACCGCTTCGGACTCTCGCACAAGGCCGGCACGCACCCGTTCCTGCTCTCGGGCGGGCAGAAGCGCCGGCTGTCGGTGGGCACCGCGCTGGTCGCGGGAGCCGATGTGCTCGTGCTCGACGAGCCCACCTTCGGTCAGGATCGCGCCCGCGCCGACGAGCTGCTCTCGCTGCTGGGCGAACTCAACGCCGAGGGCACCACCATCGTCATCGTCACCCACGACATGCAGCTGGTCACCGAGCACGCCCGCAGCACCGTCGTGGTCGTCGACGGCACCGTGCTCGCCGCCGGCGCCACCGCCGATCTCTTCGCGGACGACGCGCTCATCGAGCGCGCCGGACTGCGGCCGCCGCCGCTGCGACGTGCGCTCGGCGCCGTGACGCGGCATCCCGAACTGGCCCGCGTCACGCGATTGGCCGATCTCCCCGCGGAGGCGTCCGCATGACCAGCGTGGCCGCCGAACCGGCACCGACGACCGACCCGTACGCGACCACCGTCGCGGCCTCGCCGGTGCGGTTCCTCTACCGGCTGAACCCGCTCGCGAAGCTCGCCGCCCCGATCCCCGCGATGCTGCTGCTCGTCTTCGTGCGCGACCTCGCTACGCCCGCCGCGTTCCTGGCCCTCGCCTACGCGGTGATGCTCGTGGGCATCTCCCTCACGTGGCGCTTCGCCGCGGTGCTGCTCGCGCTGCCCGTCGGCGCGGCCCTGATCGGCTTCGGCTTCTCGCTGTGGACCGACCCGTCCCAGGTCGACCAGTCCGTCGTGATCTGGCAGCTGGGCGGATGGACCCTCTACGGCGGCGCCCTCGAAGTGGGCTTCGCGACCGGCCTGCGGCTCGCGGCGATCGTCGCCCTCACCTTCATCGCGGGCCTGTCCACCACCGGCCCCGACCTCGTGCGGGCGAGCGTGCAGCAGCTGCGGGTGCCGTACCGCATCGGGTACACGGCACTGGCAGCATTCCGGTTCGTGCCGCGGTTCGCCCACGAGCTCGACGTCATCCGCCAGGCCCATCGGGTGCGCGGCGCCCACGGTGGGCGCGGACCGTTCGCCGCCACGGCGCGCTGGTTCGGCTACGTGATACCCCTGCTGGCGGGCGCCATCCGTCACGCCGAGCGCGTCGCGCTCGCGATGGACTCCCGCGCCTTCGGAGCCTTCCCCGACCGCACCGAGCGGCACCTCGTGCCGTTCCGCGCGCGCGACGTGGGCTTCATCGTCGCGTTCTGGCTTGCCTCGGCATCCCTCTTCTGGTTCCTCTTCGCCTGGGGGCCGTAGCTCCCCCGCGCCCGCCCGCCCGCGAACGATCAGCCCCCGCCCCGGGCCCTCGCTGCTCCGCTGTCGCAAACGGCGGCCTGAGCAGCAGATCGCGACAGCGGAACGGCGTGCGACAGCGACCCCCCGCTGCTCCGCTGTCGCAAACAGCGGCCTGAGCAGCAGATTGCGACAGCGGAGCAGCGGGCTAGGGGGCAACGGGTGGTCAGCGCCGCACGATGCGGCGGCGGGATGCGAAGCCGAAGGCGACGGCGCCCGCGAGCATCGCGAGGAACCCGGCCCAGGCGATCGTCCACACGGTGTCGGGCAGGCCCGTGGGCGGCAGCGCGGTTCCCGGAGTCGGCGTGGGCGTCGGGCCCTGACCGGGCGTCGGCGTCGGCGTGATCGGCGGGGTCGGCCCCTGCTGGGGCGTCGCCGTGTTGGTGGCGGCGACCACGACGTCTGCCATCTCGAGGTCGGGCTGCGGGTCCTGCATCGCGAACACGAGCGACCGGCCGCTGACCGACAGCACGGCGTCGGCCACCCCGCTGAGCGTCCAGTCACGGAATGCCCAGTCCAACCCGCCGGCGGCAGCCGGCTCACGCTCGGTCACCGTGCACTCCGAGCTCGCCGGGATGTCGGCGATGCGCGTCGTGCCACCGGGGCCGATCTCGCGAGTGCCCTCGTAGACCTCACCGCTCTCCGACACGCATGACCAGTCGAAGGTGAACAGGGCGCCGGAGGGCGCCGTGCCCCCGGGAACGAGGCCGATCTTGCTGATCGAGAAGCCGGTGAGCACCCGGCGCACCGGGTTGTCGACCGTGCCGTTCGCGACAGCCTCACCTTCGCGGGCGACCGGCTGCGGCGCGGTGATCACCGGGGCATTCCACACGTACGAGAAGTCCGTGGGCACCGGCGCTGCAGCGCGCTGCGAGTTCTCCTCGATCGTGCACGCCGACCCGACGAGGATCCCGTCGACGCGATACGTGCCCTCGCCGATGACCGACCACTGGCCCTCGGCAACGGGTCCGTCGGCGCCGTACTGGCAGCGCCAGGTGCCGTCGAAGACGAGCCCCGTCTCGACCGGCACGCCTTCGGGGGCGGTCACGCGCTTGGTGATCTCGAACGGCCCGAACGCGCGGGTCGTCGAGTTGGTCACGGTGACCGCCGTCGTCTGCTCGGTGGCGGTGAACTCGCCGCTCTCGGGGCTGAGCACCGGCCGGTTCCAGGTGAAGGAGGCGTCGACCAGGTCCGCGTCGTCGAGCGTGTCCTCGCCGACGACGCACGTGGCGGTGACCGGCACCTGGTCCGTCGCGCCGAACAGCGACACCGTGCCGCCGCTCGCCGGCAGCTCCCACACGCCGTCGGCCACTTCGGCACCGCCGTACTCGCACGACCAGGTGCCGGTGACGACAGTGCCGGGCAGCAGTGCCCCGTCGACGCCGGTGTACGCCTTCTGCAGCTGCGCGGCCCCGTAGACCCGCTCGGTGGTGTTGATCACCGGCATCGTCGAGGGCACTCCCTGCGCGATCGTCACCGGGTCGGGGATCGCGGGTGCGCCCCAGCGGTACGACGCGTCGGGCAGCGGCGCCTCGGCGGTCGTGGGCGCCGTCTCCGTGAGCGAGCACTCGCTGCCGATCGGCAGAGTCGGCACCGGGTCGAGGGTCGCCTGGGCGCCATCCGGTCCGGTGGGGTTCGCGGTCCACGTGCCGGAGAAGGTCTGCTCGAAGCTCTCCCCCTCGCCGTACACGCACGAGTACGTGCCGGAGAAGGCACCCGTGGTCGCCGACTCCGGCACCACGGCGGTGAAGCTCTTGAAGACGGTGAACGTCCCGATCCGCCGCACGATCGGGTTCGTCACCGTCACGGTCGGCGTGTCGGTGCCGTCGACCGTCACCACCGCCGGACCGATCACGGGTGCGCCCCATGCGAACGACGCGTCCCGCAGCAGCCCGTCGGGCACCGCTCCTTCGGCGAACGTGCACTCCCACCCGTTGGGGATCGCCGCGGTGAACACCGTGGGCGCGGCATCCGGGTCGGTGGATGCCGCGAACAGCCCGCGACCGATGTATTCACCCTCGACAGCCGGCGTCGTGCAGGAGAAGTCGATCGGGAAGACGAGGTCCGCGCCGCCGGTGTAGCCGGCGGTCTCGCCGGTGATCACCTTGCGGGCGCTGATCTGACCGGTGTCGCGCTGCAGGATGTTGGTCACCTGCATCGTTCCGGTCTCGCCGGCCCCGATGGAGGCGGCGTCGAGGGTCGGCGGCAGCGCCCATGTGAACGAGGGGTCCGCGCCGAGCGTGGGCTCGTCGGGGGTCTCCTCGGTGGGCGTGCAGGTCGATCCCGCCGCGATGCCCGCGGCCGGCACGCCCACGAGCGTCGCCTCTCCGGGACCCTCGACCGACCACGTGCCGGTCACGGGCTGCTCGCCGGGGTAGACGCACGACCACGTGCCCTCGTACTCGATGCCGGGGTCGACGGTGCCGGGATACGCGCCCTCGTCCACGACCTTCACGAGCCGGAGCCGGCCGAACTGGCGCTCCGGCGCGTTGGTGACGGATGCCGCGTACGTGCCGTTCTCGTCGGCGATCGTGACCTGCGCACTGAGCACCGGACTCGCGTTCCAGATCCAGCCGGCGGCGAGTCCCTGCGTGGCCGGGACGGCACCCTCTGCGACCTCGCAGGTCGCACCGAGCGGCACCGGAACGCTCACGCTCTGGCCGATCGTGAGCTGGTACGGGCCGAAGGTCTCGGCGCCGCAGACGAGCGAGATCGGGAACAGCCCGCCGCCGGTGACGACGCCGCCGGGGGTGTCGGGGTCGAGCAGCTTCTGCACCGAGACCGGCACGGTCACCCGCACGATGTCGTTGGTAGCCCGCACGGCGACATGCGACCCGTCGTCGGGAATGAGGAAGGTCACGGAGGTGTCCGTCGTGTTCGTGGGCGTCGCGCCGAGCAGCGAGAAGCCGACCAGGTCGGTCCACCGGTACGGGTCGATCTCCGCCCCCTTCGCGGTCTCGGTGATCGTGCACTCGCTCCCCGCGGGGATCGCGGACACATCGGCGGTCGCACCGGCGGCCACGACGACCGAGCCGGTGAAGGTGCCTCCCGCGGCTGCCAGGCACGAGTACTCGAATGTGAACGTCCCCGTGAACTGCGCGCCCTCCTTGCCGCCCTTGACCTTCTTGCTGATCGAGAACGCGCCGTCGACTTCGGCGACGTTGTTCTCGACGGTGCTGGCTCCGTTCGGCGCGGCCGCCGTCAGCGTCAGCGGCCCGTCGATGTCGGTGCCGCCCCAGATGAAGGCGGGGTCTCCCTCGATCGGCACGGCCGGGTCGATCGCCTCTTCGGTCGCGATGCAGATCGAGCCGAGCGGGATCGCCGTGGCCGGCCCGGTCATGACCGCGTCGCCGGCGCCGGTCACCGACCACTCGCCGGTCAGCGGCGTGTCGGTTCCGTACTGGCACGACCACGTGCCGCTGAAGGTCGTCTGCGCGCCGTCGGCCGGGCCGATGCCGTTGACCTGCTTGCGCACCTGGAACGAGCCGACCTCGCGCTGCACACTGTTGACGACGGCCGCGAACACGGCTTCCGCCGTGCTGTCGACGGTGACCGTCTGGGCGGCAGGCGTCGCGCCCCAGCTGTAGGACTCGTCGACGAGCAGCGCCTGCGCCGGCGCCGTCTCGGTCACGTCGCACTGCGTGCCGATCGGCAGCCGCGGTGTCGTGGCGCTGGCGTCGACGGCGAGGCTGAAGGTCGCAGAGTACGGCGACGCCTGTCCCTGTGCGGGCTGGTCGCACGTCACCATGACCTCGAAGCGGGCGCTCGCGAGGACTCCACCACGCAGCTCGGCCGGCGTGATCTGCTTGCCCACGATCAGCTCGCCGTATTGGCGGACCGGCCGGTTGGTGACGGCGACGGTGCTCGATCCGCCCGCGAGGACGGTCACGACCCCGCCCACGAGGCCGTCGTAGACGGGCAGGGCCCACTCGTACCCGGTCTGGAGGTTGCCCGTCGGCGCGGTCTCCGTCACACGGCATTGCGTGCCCGCCGGGATGCCGGTGACGGTCGTGCTCGCACCGGCGGCGAGCGTGCGCGTGCCGCTGAAGCCCGCCCCGCAGTCGTAGGCGATCTCGAAGACCGCGGACGTGCCCCCGGTGAAGCCGTCGCCGAGGACGTTCTTGGTGAGGACCAGCTCACCGGTCAGGCGCGTGAAGAAGTTGGTGAGGGTGGTGGATGCCGGTGTCGTGCTCCCCGGCACCGGCACCGTCTGCTCGCTCCAGCTCGAGCCGTCCCACTGGTAGGTGTCGTTCGCGAAGTCGCCGGCCGCGGGGGCGAGCGTCTCGTCGAAGGCACAGGATGCACCGGTGGGCAGATCCCAGACGATCGCCGAGCCCGTCGTGGTGAGCTCGAGCGCACCCCCCGCCACGGTGACGCCGCCGAGCGTGCACTCGTACGTCACGGGGAAGACGCGCGCCGCGCCGCCCGTGTAGCCGACGGCCGGCGTGCCCGGGCGCGGCTCGACGATCTTGCGCACCTCGATGCTGCCGCGCTGGATGAAGCTGTTGGTGATCGCGACCGTCGCCGTGCCGCCCGACGGGATCTCGGCGGTGGCGCTGGTCGGCACGAAGGCCGCGGGCTGCCACGAGAACGACCCGTCGAGCAGGCTGCCCGTCGGCGGGGTCTCGGTGACGACGCAGGATGCTCCGGCCGGCAGCGGCGGGGAGACGAAGGGGGTGCCGCGCGAGACCGTGAACGCCACCGCATCCGCGCCGTCGCATCGATAGGCGCCGTGGAAGGGGGTGGCGTCGTCGCCGGTGAATCCCCCGTCGGGGCCCGTGATCGCCTTCGTCACGGTGAGGCTGCCGGTGGGCGGAGCGCTGGTGTTGACGATCGTGCAGACGGCGTTCGCGCCCCGTTCGAGAGTCACGCGACTCCCGGTGATCGAGCCGTTCTCGCACGACCAGGTGCCCGCCGAGTACCCGGTGGGGCCCCCTGCCTCATTGAGCGCGTACGTGCCGACCGCCACGCGGCGGCTCGTCACGGCCGCGCTGCCGCTGGCGCCGCCGATCGAGTCGGGACCGACGGCGCTCAGCGTCCAGGCCGCGGGCGACGCGTCGCCGCCGTCGACCTGCTTCACCAGCGTGAGCGAGGCCTTCGGCGTGAAGGTATTCGTATACGTGCACACGATGCCCAGCGCGTCGGTGGTCGGCGGGGCGCCGACGGCGTCGAGCGTCAGCTTTCCGGCATCCAGGTCATAGCTCGCCTCCGGCACGGGATTGCCCGCCGTGTCGAGGCACTCGATGCTCGTCGTGGACCACTCGTCGCTCACGGGAGCCTCGGTCACCGACACGGTCTCGCCGCGCAGCAGCTGCACCGGCCCCTCCGAGTCCGACGTGCCGACGCCGGGCGTCAGCGAGAACTTCTTCGTCGCCCACGGCGAGCCGGCGAGGTCGCTCGTGCCGGTGTAGGCGAAGGCGGGGATCGTCGTTCCCGCGGGCGCCGCGACCTGCTTGACGATCGTCAGCTCGCGCCGCTGCACGAGCGAGGCGTACAGGCACGCCGCGGAGTTCGCGCTCTCCCGCGTGAGGAAGCGGTTCACCGCGCTGCCGGCGGGCGTGGCCGGGCAGGCGGCCGCGCTCGTGGGGATGAAGCCCGACACGACGAGCTTGTACTGGAAGCCCTGCTGGTCGAAGACCTGATCGGCGATCTGGTTCGTGAACCGGATCTCGTCGGCGCAGCCACGGTCGTTCGGACCGTTCAGGAATGCGCAGGGGCGGTCGCCGTTCGGCGTCTCCCACAGCATCCACGGGAACGTCGTCGGCTGCAGGGGGGTGAATCCGCCCATCTGCACCCTGAGGCTGCCTTCGAAGTGCTTGGCACCGCCACGGCTGCCAGATACGACGTTGTTGTAGTGCGTGAACCGGCCGATGAGGAAGGTGTCGCCATCCTGAGCGGTCTGCGTGGTCGACGGCGTGAAGCCGATGGCCGACTGGATGCGGGTGCTCAGCTGATCGGGGCACCGGTTGCCCGATGCGTGGCCATGTGCGGTGAGCGCCTCCTGACCCGGCCCGACGAGCGAGGTCGTGCCGCCGGTGCCGGCGGGCGCGTAGCGGATGCACTCGTCACGGTTGGAGCTGTTGGAGCCGTCCGTGCCGCGAGTGCCGCTGAACTGCGCGCTGATCGGTCCGACATTGAGTGTGGCGGCCTCGGCGGGCGGCGTCGCCGCCGGCGCCACCACCAGCATCCCGGCGAGGAGCGCACACGCGGCCGACCAGGCCATGAACCGTCGAATAGTGCCGAACCCGTCCACTCGCACCCCCCGATGCCGCGGCGGCGCCCCGACGGAGCTCCCGCCCCTGCACTCTGGCACGAGGCCGCGACCCACCGCAACGATTTCGCGGGATTGCAATAGTTGACGCGCGGAGAGCCCCCGGCACACCCGGACACAGCACTGCTCCCCTGTCGCGATCGGCCGGTGATCCGGCGTTTCGCGGCAGGGGAGCAGGAGGAGGAGTGCGGGCGACTACCGCTTGCCGACGATCTGGCGCGACACGAGGTCGCGCATGATCTCGTTCGTGCCGCCGTAGATGCGGTGCACGCGGGCGTCGAGATACGCCCGGGCGATCGGGTACTCGGTGATGTAGCCGTAGCCGCCGTGCAGCTGCACGCCGACGTCGAGGAGCTCCGCCTCGCGGTCGGTCGCCCAGAACTTGACCTTGGCGGCCTCCTCGGCCGTGAGCTTCTCGTCCTTGTAGAGCATCATCGCGCGGTCGATGTACGCCCACATGACGTCGACGGTGGTGGCCATGTCGGCCAGGGCGAAGCGCGTGTTCTGGAAGTCGGCGATCCGCTCGCCGAACGCCTCGCGGCTGATCACGTAGTCGCGGGTCCAGTGGAAGGCCGCCTCGCCGGCGGCCGCGGCGGCGACGCCGATCGACAGGCGCTCGAGGGGCAGGTTCATCATGAGCTGGATGAAGCCGAGGCCCTCCTTGCCGCCGATGAGGTTCTCCTCGGGGACGAACACGTCCTGGAACGACATCTCCGCCGTGTCCCAGCCGTGGAAGCCCATCTTCTCGAGCTTCTTGCTGTGGTCGAAGCCCTCCATGCCGTCCTCGAGGATCAGCAGGCTGAACGCATCGGGCCGGGTGCCCTCGCCGGTCTTGACGAAGGTGACGACGATGTCGGCCGTCTTGCCCGACGAGATGAACGTCTTCGCGCCGTTGACGAGGTAGCCGCCGTCGACCTTCTTGGCGGTGGTCTTGATGCCGCGGAGGTCCGAGCCGGCACCGGGCTCCGTCATCGCGAGCGCGCCGAGGATCTCGCCGGTGGCCATGCGCGGGAGCCACTTCTGCTTCTGCTCCTGGGTGCCCATGTGCGCGATGTACGGCACGGCCAGGTCGTCCTGGATGCCGAGGGCGCCGGCGAGCGAGCCCTGCCCCGCCGCGATGACCTCTTCGAGCACGATCGCGCGGAAGCGGTAGTCCTGCAGCATCCCGGCGCCGCCGAACTCCTCGGGAACCGACAGGCCGATGATGCCGGCCTCGCCCGCGGCGAGCATGGTCTCGCGGTCGACCTCGCCCGCGGCATCCCATTCCTTGCGCTTGTCGTCACCCGCGTACCGCTTGATGAACTCCTTGACGACGTCGCGGAACGCTTCGTGGTCCTCGTCGTAGATGTCGCGCTCCATGTGCGCCTCCCTCTCGTCTTCGAGTGCTCGCCGGCGCCTCACGATGACCGGGCGCAGAGCGGCGAACCGCGTCGATCCTATCGCCGGGTTCTGACCGAACGGTGTGCGTTTTGAGATTCGGTCTTATGGATGCCGGAACCCAGTGCCGCGATTTGTGGGATGCCGCAACCCGGTCGGTTCCGGCCTCCCGCCCACCGCCTCGGAGCCTCTCCACCGCACCGCCCCCACCGCACTGGCTCGGAGATCTGCGCTCCTGCGGAGGCATTCGGGCGGAATCCTCCGCAGGACTGCAGATCTCCGCACGACCGCAGGCGGCCCGGGGCCGTCAGCCGAAGTAGTCGGGCGCCGCCGGGAGCGCGAAGAACTCCTCCAGCGTGTGCCAGCCGCCCGCGTGATACGCCTCGGCCAGCTGCGGCCCGATGTAGCGCAGATGCCAGGGTTCGGGCAGATAGCCGGTGATCGGGGTGCGATCGGCCTCGTAGCGCACGATCCAGCCGAACCGCCATGCGTTCGCGACGATCCAGTCGCCCTGCGCGGTGCCGGCGAGGTCGTCCAGCGACCCGCAGCCGCCGCTGCACGCGACGACGTCGGCGGCGAGGCCCGACTGATGCTCGGAGTGACCGGGCCGCGCGCTCACGAGGTCGGCCCCCTCGACGCCGCGCGAGGACACCTGACGTCCGTACGAACCCTGCTGCGTCGTGTACGACCGGAACGCGCTGGCGAGTGCGATCTCCCCCGCACCCTCTTCGCGCGCCGCGGCGACCATCCGCGTCAGCGCGGCCGCGGCATCGGCGCGCAGAGCGCCCCCTGCGAGGTTGCGCACGCCGTCGGGCATCGTCAGCGGCGAGGGGCGGTAGTCGACGGGATCGTGCGGACGCACCTTGTTGATGACCGACCAGAGGCGAGCCGAATCGTCGAGGGCGATGCACGGCGCGCGACCCTCGACGACCGCGGCGCGCAGCGCCTCGCCGCCACCGCCCGCCGCGATGGCAGCGGCGTCGTCGCCCGCGGCGAGCGCGTCGGCCACCTCGGGCGCCGCGCACAGGTCGGCCAGGGGCGCGACCGCGGCCAGGCTGGGCGCAGGGATGGACTCGGCCGGCGCCGGCAACGGCGGCTCGTCGATGCGCGCCTCGATCTCGGCCTCCGCGGCGGCGAGCCGCTCCTCCTCGGCCAGGGCGGGCGCGCTGATCGCCCCCGTCACCGCGGCGGCACCGCCGGCCACCAGAGCGGCGCACGCGACGAGCGCGAACACTGCGGCGATCCGCGCCGCGCGCCTCCGGCGAGCGTGACGAACGGGGGTCACCTCGTCGCGCAGGAGCGCCTCCGAACGCGCGCGGCGGCGCGGCGAAGCATCCACTTCGCCGGCGATCTGTCGGGTGTCCGCCACCCTCCCATTCTCACGGGAGGTGCGCCGCGAACGCGTCAGCGAAGAACACCCTCATGTCCTGTTCGATTCTTTCGTTCTGACTCTTGCAGTTTGTTCGTTCTTATGTTCGACTATCGGCATGCGGTGGCAGGGACAGCAACTGGGAGCGGTGGATGCCGCGGCGCTGCCCGGCCTGGAACAGCTGAACTCCCTCGTGCGGTCGGTGACCACCCCCGAGTTCGCCGATGTGACGTTCCACGAGGTGCTGTGCAAGTCAGCACTGAACCACGTGCCCGGCCCGTCGGCGATGCCGTTCGACTGGACCATCAACCCCTATCGGGGGTGCAGCCATGCTTGCAGTTACTGCTTCGCACGGTCGACGCATGAGTACCTCGAGCTCGACGCGGGGCGCGACTTCGACACCCAGATCATCGTGAAGGTCAACATCGAAGAGGTGCTGCGGCGCGAGCTCGCCCGCGGCAGCTGGCAGCGCGACCCCGTGCAGCTGGGCACGAACACCGACCCCTACCAGCGCGCCGAGGGACGCTACGCGCTCATGCCCGGCATCATCGGCGCGCTCGCCGAGTCGGGCACGCCGTTCTCGATCCTCACGAAGGGCACGCTGCTGCGCCGCGACCTTCCCCTGCTGCAGGATGCCGCACGCAGCGTCGACGTGTCGATCGCGATGTCGATCTCGGTCTTCGACGACGAGCTGCAGAAGGCCGTCGAACCCGGCACACCGTCCGCGGCGGCGCGGCTGGCCACCGTGCGCGCGGCGACCGACGCGGGATTCCGCGTGACGGTGTTCCTCATGCCGATCCTCCCCCACCTCACCGACTCGATCACCGCGATCGACCACGCGCTCGCGCGCATCAAGGAGGCCGGCGCGGTGCGGGTCGTGTACGGGGCGCTCCACCTGCGTCCGGGCGCGAAGCAGTGGTTCCTGGAGTGGCTCGGGCAGCGGCATCCCGAACTCGTCTCGTCGTATCGCGGGCTCTATCCCGGTGCGTCGGCCGTCGCGCCGAAGGCGTATCGGTCGTGGCTCGCCAAGCGCGTGCGGCCGCTGCTGCGCGTGCACGGGCTCGACGGCAGCGCCGAGGAGGAGTCCCACCCGCGCGATGCCTCCGCACGCGCGGGCCTCGCCTCCCGCGCCGCGGCGAGCGCCGTCGTCACGACGTCGCGGGGCCGTACTGCCACCGCCACGACGCCCCGCCTCTTCTGACGATCGGCCGGCGGTCGAGCCGGACCGCAGCGCCCTCAGCCGAGGCGGCGCACGAGGTCGAGCACGTTCCGCAGGCGAACGACGAATCCGGTCGGCACCGCGGCCGGCACCGCGTCGACGTCGAACCAGGCGACGTCGTCGCTCTCATCGCTCGCGGTCGGCACGGCATCGGGCGCCACGACGGCGGCGAACCCCACGTCCCAGTGCGCGGCGCACCAGCCGAACCCGGCGGACAGCTCGTGGCGATCGAGGTCGACGGGCTGCGTCGAGAGCAGCGCGATCGCCTCCACGCCGCTCTCCTCCCGCGCCTCGCGCAGCGCAGCGTCGGCGAGCGCGGCGTCGATCGATTCGAGGTGACCGCCGAACTGCACCCAGAAGCCGCCCTTGCGGTGCAGGCACAGCAGCACGCGGTCGAATCCGGGGCTGAAGACGAAGCAGCTCGCCGTGACGTGCTCGCGGCCGCCGTCCCGGTGCAGCGCCGCCTCGCCCGCCTCGTCGAGGAAGGCGCGGTACCGGTCGGCCTGAGCCGGTTCGAGCACCGCAGCGGCGAGGGCGAGGGACACATCGGCGACACGCACGGGCACGGCTCCGACCCTACCGGCGCGTCTCGCGCACGACGCCCGGGCCCTCCCCGGGCGGCGACCCTGCCGCGGGGCAGGAAGCGGTGCCAGGATGGAACGTGATGGATGACGGAACCCTCGCAGAGCTGCGAGCGCTGCGCGAGCGCGCCTACGGACCCGATGCCGACATCTTCGACGACGACACGGCGTTCCGGCGCCTGCAGGAGCTCGAGCATCGCTCACTCGCGCGCGCTTCGGTCTCGACCGTCGACGGTGCGGCCTCCGGCAGTCTCGCCACGCTGGTCGCCGAGCCCGCCGACGCCGCTCCCGCCTTCGAGACGCCGGTGGATGCCGCACCCGCCGACCCGGCACGGGCCGCTTCCGGACGCGACGTCGGGCCCGCCGCCGCGGATGCTGCGGATGCCGCGGATGCGGCGGATGCGGCGGATGCGGCGACGGCGCCCGCTGCTGCGACGGCGCCAGCGCCGGATGCCGCCGTCGACGGGGATCCGGCGGGTGCGGCATCCCTCCCGGACGAACCCGGGCCGGCGCGCCGCAGGCTCTGGCTGTGGTGGGCGCTCTCGCTCATCGCGACCGCCCTCGTGGCCGCGCTGATCACCGTGTGGATCATGAGCCCCGCGGGGCGGGTCGCCTCGCTGGGGGTCGATGATGACGTGCCGTGGCCGCGCGATGTCTTCGGCGATGCTCCCGACGGCGCGGAGCTCTACGAGGACTTCCTGGGGATCACCCCGGTTCTGCTCCCGCTGCAGCTCGAAGGCTCGCAGCCCCCGGCGCCGTGCATTTACCTCATCACCACCGGCGACGCGGCGGGGTTCATCGCGGGCGGCGGCTGCTCGGCGGGGCAGTTCCCGGCGACGGCGGCGATGATGGTCGGCGAGAACTCCCCCGACCGGCTGCGCGAGGAGTATCCGCTCGGCAGTTCGCTGCAGTTCGTGCTCGACGGCTCGCGGGTCGTCGTCTACGCCCAGACTCCCTGAGTCGCGCCCGGCGCGACGGGCTCGACGACGTCGGCGGGGTGCGCGACGAAATCCATCACCGCGTCGAGGAACTCGTCGGCGGCGAGGATGCGGTTGTGGCCGAGTCCGCTCGTGAGCACGACGCGCGCCCCGGCGTGGGCGCCGGCGATGCGCGCCACCTCCGCCACCGGCATGAGCGGGTCCCGCTCGTCGTGCACGGCGAGCAGCCGCGTGTCCTCCGGCAGCGGGACGCGAAGCGGCGACAGCCGCTCGATCGGGTCCGGCTCGCCGGGGAAGTAGCGTCGCGCGAATCGCGCGCGCAGCGCGGCATCCACCCTCTCGTCGTAGCCGAGCGCTCCGCGCAGGCGTGCGAACAGCACGGCCGGGTCGGCCGGCGCCGACACCGTGACGACGCGGTCCGCGCCGATGCCGCCCTGCCCCACCGCGATGAGGGCAGCGAGACCCCCGAACGAGTGCCCGACCACCGCCCGGAAGCGTCCGTGCCGCGCCTGGAGCGCCGCGAGCGCGTCGACCCAGTCCCGCACGTACGCCGCGCGCCCGGGCGACGCGCCGTGCGCGGGCGCGTCGAAGGCGACGACGCGCCGTCCGTCGGCGACGAGTTCGCGCACGAGCGTCGTGAACTGACTGGCACGCCCGTCCCAGCCGTGGGCGAGCGCGACCACATCGTTTCCGTACCCCCAGTCGTACACGGCGAGGTCGGTGCCGCGGCGATCGAGGCCGGGCACCCGCACGGTGGACCGCCGGGCCTGCAGCATGGTGGGCTCGTCGGTCGCGCTGAGCGGCCGCGGCCGCTCGATGCGGGCGAACATTTTCAGCGCGAGCGCCCCGCCCCACTCGGGCGAGACCGTTCCGGCGCCGCGCACGGCGGCGCCTGCGGCCGCCATCATCCCGTTCATCGGTGTCTCTCACTTTCTATACGAACGATCGTTCGTATCAATACGCACGATCGTACGGTAACCTGGCCGCATGGTGCAAGAGGTCCGTGACGGTCGCCGCGCGCGCGGCGACGAATCGCGCCGCGCGATCCTCGCCCGCGCCGTCGATGCGGCGTCGGTGAACGGTCTCGACGGACTGACCATCGGCTCGCTCGCCGACGCCTCGGGCCACAGCAAGAGCGGCATCGCCACCCTGTTCGGCTCGAAGGAGCAGCTGCAGCTGGCCACCGTGTCCGCCGCGCGCGAGATCTTCATCGATACCGTCGTCACCCCCGCGCGCACCCGCACCGAGCGCGGCCTCGCCCGCGTGGTCGAGCTCATCTCGACATGGATCGCCTACTCCGACGTGCGCGTCTTCCGCGGCGGATGCTTCTTCGCCGCCGCCTCCGTGGAGTTCGACGCCAAGCCCGGTGCGGTTCGCGACGCGATCATCGCCGCCAACACCGAATGGGAGCAGTACCTCACGGCTTCGATCCGCTCCGCGATGGATGCCGGCGAGCTGCCCGGTCTCGACGACCCGGCGCAGCTCGTGTTCGAGCTGCTGTCCTTCCTCGAGGCCGCGAACACCCGCTCCCTCATGCAGGGGAGCTCCGCGCCCTACGCGCGCGCGGCGACGGCCGTGCGCACGCGCCTCCTCGCCCTCGGCGCGGATCCGGACGTGGTGGCCGGTATCGGGGAGCGCACCGCGGCCTGAGAGCCGTCACGGATCCGACGCTCCCTCGCGCGGCGGCGCGGCGGCGCTGCCGTGCCTCCGCCGCGCTGCGGCGCTGCCGCGCGTGCCCCTGCGGTGCCAGGATGATCCGTGATGGATGAAGGATCCCTCGTCGAGCTGCGGGCGCTGCGCGAACGTGCCTACGGGCGCGACGCAGACATCGACGACCCTGCGGATCTCGAGCGCCTGCGGGAGCTCGAAGAGCGGTCCCGGGCGTCCGTGGCCGTCGCCGCCGAGCGGCCTGGAGACACGACGGGCGCGTCCGCGCCGGCCGCACCCGCGCCGGCCGCACCCGCGCCGGCCGCGCCCGCGAAGGGGGAGGAGACCCCCGCCGCGACCGCGGCGTCGCCCGGCCCCCGGCGACGACGCGCGTGGTGGTGGGCGCTCTCCCTCGTCGTGACCGCCGTGACCGCGTCGCTCGTGACGGCGTGGCTCCTGGCCCCCGACGCGCGCGTCGCCTCACTCGAGATCGACCGAGAAACCCCGTGGCCCACCCATGTGCTCGGCGATCGCGTGTCGAACTCGGCCGTCTACGAGCCGTTCCACGGGGTTTCCCCGATCGCCGTGTTCGAGGGGCCGCAGGCGCCCGCGCCGTGCCTGTACCTGGTGACGTGGTTCGCGGGAGGCGCGGAGTTCCTCTCGCGGGGCAGCTGCACGGTCGGCGGGTTCCCCGCGACCGTGGCACTCACCGTGGACGCGAGCTCCCCCGACGAGCTGCGCGACGCATTCGGGCTCGGCACCTCCGTGCAGTTCGTGCTCGACGAGGCCCGCGTGAGCGTCTACGTCGACGCTCCCTGATCCGCCTTCACCGCGCGCGGATCACGATCTCCGTCGCCCCGCTGTCGATCGTGAAGCCGATCACGCCGGTCGCGGCATCCCACGCGACGATCTCGCCGCCGGTGATCTCGGCTCCGTCGGGGAATCCGTCCGCCGGAAGGTACGCCTCGCTCACCGCCGCACCGCCACCGCTGCGGCCGCCGTCGATGTCGCCGCCGCCGGCGGCGCCGAGGCGGATCGTGAGCACGTCGGGCCCCACCTCCCAGGAACGCAGGTCGCCCGCGACCGCGCGCGGATAGGGCCGCGACACCGCTTCGACGAGGTTCCGCGGCTCGCCCTCGGCGTCGTACGGGCCCCAGCTTCCGGGATCGCGAGACCAGTAGACGACGCCGAATCCCGACGCGTCCGACGTCTCGTACATGAGCTCGACGTAGTCGATGGCACCCGGCAGCTCGGTGTTCAACCCGAACTCCCCGAGGATCACCGGCACCCCGCCGAGCGCCTGCGCGGTACGCAGCGCATTCGACCGCCAGGCCGCCACCGTGCCCTCGACGAGGTCACGACTCACTCCCGCGAAGCCGTCGCCGAGATCCATGGGCAGTGGATAGATGTGCGGGCAGAAGGCGATCCGCGCCGCGCCGTCGCGGGGGTCGTCGACGAAACCGAGGCCGCTGGGAAGCCCCCAGTTGAACCCCAGCGCCTGCGGCTCCAGGCACGCCCACGTGTCGTCGTCGACCTCGCGGATCGCATCGACGGACTTCTGGTACAGCGCCGTGAGCGGACCGGCCTCGAACGCCGGGCCCTGCACGGTGCCGCCGTACGGCTCGTTCATGAGGTCGTAGGCGACCACGGCCTCGTTGTCTGCGAACCGCGCCGCCACCGCGCGCCACGCGCCCGCGTAGTGGTCCATGAGTTCCGGGTGGGCGCCGGTCGTGTTCCAGAAGTTGTCGAATGCGCGGATCACCCCGGGCTCGAGGTAGTAGAGCTCCCACATGGGCAGGCTCTCGGCCACCGGCAGCCCGTCCATATACGTCGCCCACGCCGGTGCGCCGTTGCCGTTCATGCCGCTCGGAGTGATCGCGTTGCCCCACAGGTCCTGATGCATGTCGAGCATGACGTGGTACCCGCGGTCGGCGTACCACCCGATGCGCTCTTCGACATCGTCGAGGTAGCCCTGGTCGTACACACCCGGCTCCGGCTCGATCTTGCGCCATGAGATGAGATAGCGCACGAAATTCGTGCCCATGTCGGCATATTCGGTGTCGAGGTCGTCCTCGGTGAAGTCCGGCAGGCCGCTCGCGACCTGCTTGGAGCTCGACGCGGTGTTGAAGCCGCTCGGCACGAGTGCTCGGCCTTCCGCGTCGGTGAGGAACGCCTCGGCGGATGCCGGGCCGGGCGTGCGCACGGCGGCGGCAACGCCGCCCACGACGACGAGCGCCGCCAGGCCGAGCGCGAGGGAGGCACGAGGGGGGATCATGCATGTCCTCTCTGACACGTATCACGGGAGGCTATCATCGAGCGGTGCCGACGAAGACACCGCTCCACGCTCACCGGGATCCCGCCGATGCGGCGATCCTCGCGAGCATTCTCGCGCTCGCGATCCTCGCGGGCATCTGGCCGATCGCGGGGGTGCTGACGACGTGGATGCCGCTGCTCGCGGTTCCCGCCGCTGCGGGCCTGCCCTCGCTGCTGCCTCCGCTTCGACTCGTGCCGCTCGGCGGAACGACCGCCGGGTTCTGGGTCGCGGACACGCTCGCCGTGCTGGTGATGCTCCTAGCGGCATGGCTTCAGCTGCGCGCTGTCGGACGCCGCCGGCCGAACCCGGGCCACGGGCGCGCCTTCGGCCGAGGCGTGTGGACCACCGCGGTCGCGGTGGTCGCGGGCAACCTCGTGCGCACGGTGTTCCTCAGCTTCGTCACCCACTCCGACCTCGGCACCTTCGCCGGGTATGTCGTCTTCGGAATGCTCGTGTCGCTGATCACCGGCCTGACTCTCGGGGTCGTCGTCGGCGCTGCCGCCGCCGTCACGCGTCTCCTGCGCCCGCGTGCGCGGGAGTCGGTCGCGGTCTGACCCGCCCGGCGAGCTCGCGCCCCGCGTACCGACCCGCGCGATGAGGCGACCCGTTCGCCACCGACGCGCGCCCGTGGCGCGCCGGCGTACGATGCACCACGATGGGCGCCATGGCGCGATTCCTGCTCTCGGCGATGCCGTTCACCGGCCACGTCACACCCGTGCTCGCCGTGGCCGCCGCTCTGGTCGACCGCGGGCACGAGGTGCGCGTCTACACCGGCTCGGCGTTCGCATCGCGGGTCGCCGCGGTCGGCGCGACGCTCGTGCCCTGGCGCGAGGCGCCCGACTTCGACGAGAACGACCTGGAGTCGAGCTTTCCCCGCGTGCGCGACCGGAAGGGCCTGCGGCAGGTGATGATCAACCTGACCGACGTGTTCGTACGCACCGCCCCGGGTCAGGTCGCCGATCTCGCCGCCGAGTGGGAACGGGAACCGTGGGACGTGATCGCGGGCGACGACGTGGCCCTCGGCGGCAGCCTGCTGTCGGAACTGCAGGGCCGGCCGTGGGCGACGATCGGGATCCTGCCGCTGAACATGACGGTCACCGATGGGCCGCCGTCGGGGATCGGGCTGACGCCCGGGCACACGCCGCTCCTGCGCGGCCGCGATGCCGCGCTGCGCGCGCTCGCACCGCTGATGGCGCGACCCCTGGCGGGTCCGCTGCGTGAGGCTCGCGCAGCCGTCGGCCTGCCGCCGCAGCGCCGCTACTTCTCCGAAGAGGTGTACTCCTCGACCCTGGTGCTCGCCAGCGGCACGCCGTCGCTCGACTTCGACCGCTCGGGGCGGCCGCCGCACGTGCATTTCGTGGGGCGCCTCGCGACGCCGGCGCCGACCCGCGACGACGATCTGCCCTCCTGGTGGGGCGACCTCGACGGCCGGCCCGTCGTGCACGTGACCCAGGGCACGCAGAACATCGACCCGGCAGACCTCATCCGGCCGACGCTCGAAGCCCTGGCATCCCGCGACGTGCTCGTCGTGGTCGCTACCGGCGTGCGGGGCCGGGACACCCTGCCGTTCCCGGTGCCGCCGAACGCCCGGGTCGCGGGCTTCCTCCCGTACGACCGGCTGCTCCCCCGCGTCGACGCGATGGTCACCAACGGCGGGTGGGGCGGCACGCTGACGGCCCTCGATCACGGCGTCCCGCTCGTCATCGCCGGCGGCGACCTCGACAAGCCCGAGATCGCCGCGCGCGTCGCGTGGACCGGCGCCGCCGTCAACCTCCGCACCGGCACGCCGACGGCGACGCAGGTCGGCGCCGCCGTCGATCGGGCCTTGGCGGACGACTCGATGCGGGAGGCCGCCGCCCGCATCAGCGCCGAGCTGCGCGCGCTCGGCGGCGCACAGCGGGCGGCGGAGCTCCTCGAGTCCCTCGCGTAGCGGGCCCGTCACGCATGCGCGGCAGGTCGCGGCATCCGCGCCATCTTCCGGCGCGCCCCTCACACGTGCGCGGCAGGTCGCGGCATCCGCGCCATCGATCGACGCAGCGGATGCCGCAACCTGCCGCGCAACGTCTGGCTGGAGACGCCGGGCCGGGACTCAGCGGGTCGGGTCGACCTGACGCCCGCTGAGCTCCTCGAGGAGGTCGTCGCCGATGCGCGCCTCTTCGAACGGCGCGTCGATCTCGGCGCGGTCGAGCAGCTCCTGCATGCGGCGGCGGCGCTGACGCGTGATGAGCGTCACGACCGTGCCCGACCGGCCCGCGCGGCCGGTGCGGCCGGAGCGGTGCAGGTACGTCTTGTACTCGTCGGGCGCGTCGGCCTGGATCACGAGGTCGATGTCATCGACATGGATGCCGCGCGCGGCCACATCCGTCGCCACGAGCACGTTCACCCGGCCCGACGTCATCTTCTCGAGGTTGCGCGTGCGCTTGGCCTGGTTGAGGTCTCCGTGCAGGGCGAGCGCAGGGATGCCGGCGTCGTCGAACTGCTCCGACAGCATCTCCGCATAGGCGCGCGTGCGGGCGAAGACCAGCGTCTTGCCCTCGCGGTCGACCAGAGAGCTGAGGATCTCCGCCTTGTCACGGTGATCGATGACGAGCACACGGTGGTCGATGGTGCCCGAGTCCTGGTCCTCGCCCGCGACCTCGTACACGGCGGGGTTCACGAGGAACTCGTCGACCAGCGCGGCGACCTCGCGGTCGAGAGTGGCGGAGAAAAGCAGCTTCTGCGAGCCGTCCTCGGTGAAGCGGAGGATGCGCTGGACCGGCTCGAGGAAGCCGAGCTCGCACATGTGGTCGGCCTCGTCGAGCACGGCGATCTGCACGTCGGAAAGGTCGAGCTTGCCCTGGTTCTGCAGGTCTTCGATGCGGCCCGGGGTGCCGATCACGATGTCGACGCCCTTCTTGAGGGCGCCGACCTGACGCGCCTGCGGCACGCCCCCGTAGACCTGGGTCGTGAACAGGCCCACGCTGCGCGCGATGGGCTGGATGGTGCGGTCGATCTGCAAGGCGAGCTCGCGGGTCGGCGCGAGGATGAGGGCCTTCGGCGAGCGACCGAAGACGCGCTTGCTGCCGGCCTGGCTGCGCAGCACGGCCTCCACGAGCGGGGCGCCGAACGCGATGGTCTTGCCCGAGCCCGTGCGACCGCGGGCCAGCACGTCGCGGCCGTCGAGGATCGGCGGAATCGTCGCCGCCTGAATCGGGAACGGCGTCGCTGCGCCGAGCTCGGCCAGGGCCTTCACGATGTTCTGGCCGAGGTCGAGGTCTCCGAAGGTGGTGCCGGCGACCGCTTCGGCCTGCACGGCTTCGGCCTGCAGGCGCTCGTGCACAACGTCGACGCGCTGCTCCTGGGCGTGGTCGCGCACGGGAGCGCTCCAGTTCGAGCGGCTCGGGCCGTCGGTGCGACGCGGGCGGTCGTCACGCCGCGGGCGGTCATCGCCACGGAAGGCGGGCCGCTCGTCACGGTCGCGACGCGGACGGTCATCGAACGAACGCTGCGGACGGTCCTCGAACGAACGGCGCGGACGATCGTCACGGCGCGGGCGGTCATCGGACGAACGCTGCGGACGGTCCTCGAACGAACGGCGCGGGCCGCCGTCACGGCGCGGGCGGTCATCGCCACGGAAGGCGGGCCGCTCGTCACGGTCACGACGCGGACGGTCGTCGAACGAACGCTGCGGACGGTCATCCTGTCGGAAGGACGGACGACGGTCGTCGCGGTCGCGACGGGGCCGATCGTCGGAGCGGTACGACGGGCGGCCGTCGCCGAAGCTGCGGCGGTCGTCGCGATCGACACGGTCGAGGTTCGCGCCGCGGCGCGGCGCGTCGCTGCGGTTGCCGTCACCGCGGGCGTCGCGGTCGAAGCGCTGGTCACGGGAGGGGCGACCGTCACGGGAGGGGCGACCATCGCGAGCGGGGCGGCCGTCGCGGGACGGGCGACCGTCGCGGATCGCGCGCGCCTCGTCGCGACCGACCTTCTCCTCGGCGCTCCAACGGCGCTTCGGCGCAGCCGTGTCGGCATCGGCGCGATAGCCGCGGTGACCCGGGCTCTTGCTGCCGGGCTTTCCCACCGAAGAGTCGCCGGGGCGGCGCTTGCGGTCCTGGTAGCTCGTCTTGGCCGCGTAGCGGGGCTCGAAGTTCTTGGCGGCGCGACCGCCTGCCGGTTTCTTGTTCTTGGGCATCGGATTCTCCTGGGTACTCTCGCGCACGAGAACAGCGTCCGAGCGCGCGCTCGGACAACCCGGACAATCGTCGGCCGGGGGCCATTCATGTGATGGTCATGTGCACCGATCGGCGCTCACCATCGGCCCCTTGGACTCACATAGCCTCCGCAACCCCGAGAAACGGGCGCGGTGTCCAGAGCCGACCGGGCCACTTTACCGGCCGCGCCTGGATGAAACCCGGACGCAGGCCTTGCTGTGAATTCCCCATGACGCAATCCGGCGACCGCACGGTAGCGTTTCCCTCAGCGATATATCGCTGAACTGGGGGGTTCCCGCAGGCCCCGGGGAGCGTTCGTCACGGAGATCCGACCGTCTGGGGAGCGGGCGGCGTTTCCGTGAGGGAGGCGAACCGCCGACCGCAGTGGGTAGGAATGACGTCTTCGACTCTGAGTGAGCCGATCCTTCGGCGTGGCCCCGTGCCACCGCCGCGCATCGCGACCGTGCGCGCGGAGGGATCCCGCCTCGGGCACCCGGGCGACGCCCCGGCGCCCGCACCGCAGCCGCTCTCGCATCGCACCTTCACGCTGGCGATGATGGTCCTCGCGGCCGGCGTGGCGGTCGCGATCGTCACGACGAGCGACCCGCACTGGTGGCATCTCCATTTCTCGGAGCTCGGCACCCACGCCGATTTCTCGGGACGCACCTTCAACACAACCGTGCTCGCCGCCGGCATCCTGCTCGCCGTCTACGGCGTGCTCCTGGGCGCCGACATGCCCGCACTCGTCGGCCGTCGCACGGCCCGCGCCGTGCGCGCGTCGATCTTGTCGGCCGGCGCGAGCATGACCGCCGTCGGCCTCATCCCCATCCCCGTGAGCACGGCGATGCACGACCTGGCAGCGACCGGGCTGGCACTGTCGTTCCTCTCGCTGATCGCGTCGGCACTCGGTGTCCGCGACGTCGCACGCCCCTTCCGCGCGTTCACCGTCACCGGCGTCGTGATCCTCGCAACCGGCATGGGCCTGCTGATGAGCGGCCTGATCACCCTCGCCGCCTACGAGGCGATCGCCTTCACCACGGTCGGAGCGTGGATCACCGCGTTCAATCGGGTCCTGCGCGCCATGCCCGTGCGGTCGGTTGCCTCCGCACTCCCGCCGACAATGGATGCATGGCAGAACCCGAAGCCCACCCCATCACCGTCGCGATCGAGCGACGCATCGATCCGTCCCGCACGCACGAGGCCACGAGCTGGATGCAGGCCGGCACCGACCTCGCCACGGGCTTCCCGGGCTTCCTCGGTTCGGGCTGGGTGCGCGCCGGCGAAGCCAGCGACCTCTGGTACATGCTCTATCGATTCCGCGACATCGCCACCCTGGAAGCCTGGGAGCAGTCGTCCCAGCGGGCGTGGTGGCTCGACTCCGGGCGGGCCTTCGCCAGCGAGGTTCGCGTCGAGCGCAGGACCGGCATCGAGGGGTGGTTCGATGCGCCCTTCGCCACGCACGTCGAATCGCGCCGCGGGGCCGACGCCGCGCCGACGGGTCCGGTGCAGCAGCCGATCCCTGCCGCGCCGCCGCGCTGGAAGCAGGCCGTGACGATCTGGATCGGCTTCTTCCCGACGAACCTGCTCGCCTCGTGGCTGCTCGGCTACGTCCCCGGGTTCACCGAACTCCCGCTCGTGCTGCGCATCCTCATCTCCACCGTGCTGCTGACACCGGTGATGACCTACGCCGTGCTGCCGTGGGTGACCCGGATGCTGCGCCCCTGGCTCCAGAGACGCAGCACCCGCTAGGTCATCGCTCCGACGGCTCCGCGCCCTCGTCGCCCTCGCCGGTCGCGTCGGCAGTGGATGCCTCGCCCGCCGGCCCTGCGTCGGCGAGCACCTCGGCGTCGGGCTCCTCGGCGACGGCGTCCGCGACGGGCTCCTCGCCCGGCTCTTCGGCGACGGGCTCCTCGGCCGGCTCTGCAGCCGGCTCTTCGGCGTCGGCGTCAGCGTCCGCGACGGCCTCCTCGGCGGCATCGGAGTCCGCAGCGGGCTCGTCGCCTTCTGCGTCCTCGACGGCGGGCTCCTCGACGGCGGGCTCGTCGTAGATCGCACCCTCCGCAACCGGCTCATCACCGGCATCCTCCGGCTCCTCCGCGGCGGCGTCGCTCGGCTCCGCCACCTCGGCCGCTCCGCCCGCATCGTCGGCCTCGACCTTCGCGTCGGACGGCACGTCCTCGGACTCGACCTCCGTCGGCGCCTCGGCATCGCCCTCGGGCTCAGCGACCGCGTCGGCGGCCGCCTCGGGCGCCGGTGCGTCGCTGGGCACCTCCAGGTCGGGCGCCTCCTCGATCAGCGGCACGTCGACCGGCGCCTCCGCGGACACGGCCGCCGCACCGCCGGCCGCCACGGCCTCCCGTGCGCGGCGCTGACGGCGCGTCTCGAAGGCCGGTGCGGCATCGTCGCCCGCGGCGGTCGCGCCCACGGCGGCGCCGACGAGCACCGGCTCCTCGACGTTCTCGTCGGTGGCAGCATCCTTCGCGTCCTCGACGTCGTCGCCGGCTGCCGCAGCCCGGGCGGCGCGGCGCTCCTGGCGGCGCTCCTTGGCTCCCTCCACAAGGTTGTAGAGGGTCGGGAGCACCAGCAGCGTCAGCACCGTCGACGAGACGAGGCCTCCGATGACGACGATCGCGAGCGGCTGCGAGATGAACCCGCCGCTGCCGGTGATGCCCAGGGCCATCGGCGTGAGCGCGAAGATCGTCGCGAGCGCCGTCATGAGGATCGGGCGAAGACGTCGCGACCCGCCGGCGACGGTCGCGTCGTGGGCCGACAGCCCCTTCTCGCGGTACTGGTTCACGAGGTCGACGAGCACGATCGCATTGGTGACCACGATGCCGATGAGCATCAGCACGCCGATGAGCGACGAGACGCCCAGCGGCACGCCGGTGGCGATCTGCAGCAGGATCGCACCGGTCGCCGCGAACGGCACCGAGATCAGCAGCAGCAGCGGCTGACGCAGCGACTTGAAGGTCGCCACCATCACGACGTAGACGATGAGGATCGCCGCGAGCATCGCGAGCCCGAGCTGCGTGAAGGCCTCCTGCTGCTGGGTGACCACACCGCCCAGCGACGCGTCGGCCGCGTCGGGGAGCTCGACGTCCTCGAGCGCCGTCGTCACGCTGGCGGAGGCCGCCGCGAGGTCGTCGGTCGACGGGGTGACCGTGACCGTCGACGTGCGCTGGCCCCGCTGCGTGGTGATCGACACCGGCCCCTCGCTCTGCTCGACGGTGGCGACGTCTTCGAGCGGGACCACCCCGGCTGCGGTCGGGATCGGGAGAGCACGCAGCTCGTCGAGCGATGCGGGGGTCTCCGATGCGGCGAGGAACACGGTGAGGGCCGTGTCGTCGACCTCGATGGAGCCGATCGACTGCGGCTGCATCGTTCCCGACACGAGTGCGCCGACGGCGACCTCCGACAGACCGAGCTGCGCGGCCGCGTCGCGGTCGACGGTCACGGCGATGTACGGCAGCGACGCGGCCAGGTTGCTGGTGACCTGCCCGACGCCCTCCTGCCCCTCGACGCCGGCCACGACCGCGTCGGTCGCCTCCTGCAGCGTCGTGGAGTCGGGTGCGGTGACGTCGATCTCGATGTCGGTCGAGCCGAACCCGCCGCCTCCGGCGGAGAGGGCGATCTCGCCGGCATCCTCGAGTCCGTCCATCGCCTCCTGCACCTCCTCGCGGAGGGCGACCTGGTCGGCGTCGGCGTCGGTGGTGATCGAGTAGGTGATGCCGGCGCCGCCGCCGGTGAACGCGTCCTGCAGGGCGGAGCCGCTGGAGCCGATCGACACCTGCACGGTCTGGATGCCGTCGATCTCGAGCAGCGCCTCCTCGACCTGCTCGGCGGCGGCCGACTCCGACTCGAGGCTCGGCGCGGGACCGATGTCCTGGGTCATCGTGAAGGTGTTCTGGCCGGAGTCGCCGAGGAAGTTCGTCTTCATGAAGGGCGCGGCGGCCACGGTGCCGGCGAGCACGAGCACGGCCAGCAGCAGCGTCACCCAGGAGTGGCGCAGCGTCCACCGCAGGATCGGCAGATAGCCCTTCTGCAGGCGGCTGGGCGGAGCCTCGGGATCCTCGGGGTCGATCTGCGCGCCGTTCTCGTCGAGCACCGGCTTGCCGGGCTTGAGGAACCAGTACGCCAGCACCGGCACGATCGTCAGCGCCACGAACAGCGACGCCAGCATGGCGATGGTGACGGTGAGCGCGAACGGACGGAACAGCTCCCCGGTGATGTCGCTCACGAAGGCGATCGGCAGGAACACCGCGACGGTCGTGATCGTCGAGGAGGTGATGGCAGAGGCCACTTCCTTGACGCCGCGCAGCACCGCGGTCTTCTTGTCGGCGTCGCCGACGTAGTGGCGCTTGATGTTCTCGATGACGACGATCGAGTCGTCGACCACACGTCCGATGGAGATCGTGAGCGCGCCCAGGGTGAGGATGTTGAGCGAGTACCCGAACGTCTGGATGCCGATGAAGGTGATCAGCACGCTCGTCGGGATCGAGATCGCCGTCACCAGCGTCGCGCGCACCGACAGCAGGAAGACGAGGATCACGAGCACGGCGAAGGCGAGGCCGAGCATGCCCTCGACCGCGAGGGTCTCGATCGACTCCTCGATGTACGGGGCCTGGTCGAACACGACGGTGAACTCGGCGCCGCCGAGGGCGTCTTCGAGATCGGGGAGCACCTCGAGCACGCCGTGCGAGACGTCGACGGTGTTGGCCGCGGGAAGCTTGGTCACCGCGATCGTGAGCGCCGGCTCTCCGTCGACGCGCGAGACGCTGGTCACCGGGTCGTCGGTCTGCGCGACCTCGGCCACATCGCCGATCGTGACGGTGCCGGCGGCGAGCTGCTCCGCCGAGGAGGGCACCAGCGGCAGCGCGGCGAGCTCGTCGACCGTCGTGATCTTCGACCCCGTCTGCACGGTGAGCGTCTCGTCGCCCTCGGTGATGTCACCGCCGGGGAAGAGCACGCCGTTCTGGTTGAGGGCGTCGCGGATGGCCTGCGGGGAGAACCCGGCTGCCGCGAGCGCCGCCTGATCGGGGGTGATGGTGATGCGCTGGCCGATGCCGCCGACGATGCCCGCGGCATCCACCCCGTCGACATCCTCGAGCTCGGGGATCACCGAGGCTTCGAGCTGGGACTGGATCGCGTCAGGATCGTCGTAGCCGGTCACGGCGAGCTGGATGACGGGGAAGTCGTCGATGCTCGCCGAGATCACGGTCGGCTCGACGCTGTCGGGCAGGTCGATCCGGCCGATCGCCTGGTTGATCTTCTGCTCGGCGGTGCCGAGGTCGGTGCCGTAGGTGAACGACGCCTGCACGATCGACGCGTTCGTCGTGCTCGTCGCCGTCGATGCCTCCAGCCCCGGCACGCCCTGGATCGCCTGCTCGATCGGCGTCGATACGTCGGTGTTGACCACCTCGGGCGACGCTCCCGGGTAGGTGCTGATCACGATCAGCGCGGGGAACTCGATCGAGGGGATGAGCTCCTGCTTGAGACTGGTGAGCGCGAGGCCGCCGAAGAGGGCGGCGACGATCGTGACCAGCGCGATGAGCGCGCGGTTCTTCAAGCTCAGGACGGCGAGGTTCGACACGGAAGGCCTTCGCTGGTGAGGTGTGCAACGGGATGCCGCGGCCCGCGCCCCAGGATCGGGTCGCACCCGGGTCGGGCGGCCGCGAGCGGCCGATACGCGGATGTATCCGCTTCAGTATTTCACGGTCCGACGACGGCGACGCCGATGGCCAGCCCGGCTCCGGCCGCGGCCACGGCGAGCGCGAAGGTCCCGAGCACGTTGGCCGCGGCGTGCGCCCACCTGCCGCGCTCCGCGAGCAGCGCGGTCTCGACCGAGACGGCGCTGAAGGTCGTGTAGCCGCCGAGGAGCCCGGTCCCGACGACGAGCAGGGTCTCGGCCGGCAGCAGCGGGGTGAGCAGACCCAGCGCGAAAGCTCCCGACACGTTCACGACGAGGATGCCCAGGGGGAAGCCCCTCGGCCGCGGAACGGCGGCGTCGACGACGACCCGCAGGGCGGCGCCCAGCCCCCCGGCGAGGGCGGCCAGGAGCAGCATCCCGATGCTCATTCGGCGTCCTCCAGCGCTTCCCACTCCCCGGGCACGTCGGCGATGCGGCGTCCGATCCACAGACCCGCGATCGCGCCGGCCACGCCCGCGGCCAGCGAGGCGACGGCCAGCAGCGCGCCGCCGATGGGGCCCGCCGCCACCGCCTGCACCGCGAAGGCGCTGTAGGTCGTGAACCCGCCCATCACGCCGGTGCCGAGGAACACCCGCAGGAGCGGTCTGCGGCCATCGAGCCAGCCGACGACGATGCCGAGCAGGAGGGAGCCGACCGCGTTGATCGCCATGGTCGTCCACGCGACCGCCGCAGGGGCCTCGAGCGGGGCCTCCAGCGCTGCCCGGGCGAGCACGCCGGCCGCGGCACCCGCCGCCGCGAGGCCGACCACGCGGAGGTCGACGGGCTGCGGCATGCCCACACGCTACCGCCCGGCGGGCTCAGCGCCTCGGGCGCAGCAGATCCTGGATCGCCGATTCCGGAGTGATGCCGAGGTCGAGCAGGTGGCCGTCCCGGTATCGCGTGAAGACGCGCGGATCGATGTACGACCCCCGCGCGACGGCGGGCGTGTTGCCCAGCGCGTCGGCCGTCGCCCGCACCGCCAGCACCTCGGCGCGCTTGCGGTCGGCTGCGGTGCCGACCTCGCCGATGCGCGCCAGCGCGTCGGCGGCGAGGATCGTGCCGCGGAGGGTGCGGAAGTCCTTCGCGGTGAACTTCCCGCCGGTGAGCGCGCGCACGTAGGCGTTCACGTCGCCGGGGGACAGGGCCACGCGTCGGCGGCCGCGCTGCCAGGACAGCAGCGCGGAGTGCGGTCGCCCGGCGGCCAGCGGCTCGACGGCGCCGGCCAGATCGGCGTCGTCGATCTCGATGAGCTGTCGCCGGCCGCTCTTGCCGGGGAACGACAGGTGCACGCTCGCGCCGTCCACCAGCGCGTCGCGCCGCTGCAGGGTCGTGAGCCCACGGCTGCCGTGCAGCGCGAAGTACCGCTCCGAGCCGATTCGCGGCGCCGCCTGATCGAGCAGCCGGAAGGCGACGGCGAGCACACGCTCCCGGTCGAGCCCGTCACGGCGCAGGGATGTCGTCACCCGCCCGCGCGCGCGAGGCAGCGCCGCGGCGAGCTTGAGCGCACGGGCGAACTTGCCGCGGTCCCGGCCCGCGGTCCACGCCGAGTGGTAGAGATACTGCCGCCGGCCGGCCTCGTCGGTGCCGACAGCCTGGATGTGCCCGTCGGCCCGAGCGCAGATCCACACGTCCTGCCAGGCCGGCGGGATCACGAGATCGCGGACCCGGCCGAGCTCGCGCGGGGGCATCGGGGCGCCCTTGGCGTCGATGTAGCGGAACCCGGAGCCGGCCCGCACTCGGCGGTAGCCACGATCGCGCTGAGGACTCACACGGATCAGGCGGGGCATCCCAGTCCTCCCTCGACGGCGTCGGAGCGCACGGTGCGGCTCCGCGGGTCAGCGTATGACCCGCCCGCGGCCCGTCGCAGGGACTTGACAGCGGCGCGAAGGGCGCTCCGCCACTCCCCGGCGCGCCGGTAGCACCGCGATCCGACGGGCGTCAACCCCCTACGCGCGCGAGCGCGCCGGTGCCATTGTCGGAGTGTGCCCACGAGGCATCCGGTGCGTACCCCACGCACCGACGACAAGAAGGAGAACCTTCATGAACCTCGCCCTCATCATCATCATCGTCGTGGCGGTCGTGCTCGCGATCGTCGGCGGCCTCGGCGAAGCCCTGAGCTGGCTGCTGTGGGTCGCCCTCATCGTCGGCGTCATCGCACTCATCGCCCTCTTGTTCCGCATGATCAGCGGAAGTCGGCGCACCTGACCTGTTCCGGGGCTCCCTAACCCTGCGACAGCGACCGGATGCCGCGACCGAGGACTCGGTCGCGGCATCCGTGTGTCCGGGGCGCTCAGCCTCCCCGTGCTCAGCCGTCAGAGGTTCGCCTCGGCGTAGACGCTCAGCGCGTCGCGCACGAACTCGGCGCCGGCGGAGCCGCCGGCCGACGTCGCGTAGTTCGCGCCGAAGCGCGGGTCGGCGACGTACATCTCGCCCAGCCCCTGCACGTAGCCCTTGACGTCGCCTCCCGGCGCCGCCGCAGGCGTGCCGGGGATGCCGGTGAGCCATTCCACGTGCCGCCGCGCGAGCTCCTGCGCGGGTGCGCTGTCGGGCGCGATGCCGCTCTCGGCGGCGGCGATCCAGTCGCTGTTCAGGTCGGAGACCCGCTGCTGCCAGTCGGCCTTGGCCGCGGCATCCATCGCGTTCCACCAGTCGTTGCTGTCGGCGTACGCCTTCTTGCCCCAGCGCTGCTCGACCTCGTCCTTGTACTGGGTGTGGTCGAAGCCGTCGAACATGTTCTCTGCCATCAGTCGTTCACCTCCTTCCAATGCCGTGATCGTGGATTCGACCGACGCGATCTGACGCGTCAGCCGTCGCTGCTCTTCCCGCAGCCAGGCCAGGTGGGTCGCGAGCGCGTGCGCCTCGGATCCGTCCCGCTCGAGCACCTCGGCGATCTGCGCGAGACCGAGCCCGAGTTCGCGCAGCAGCAGGATGCGCTGGAGTCTCACCAGCGCGGATCCGTCGTAGTGCCGGTACCCGTTGGCGCCGATGCGGGAGGGCGCGAGCAGCCCGATGTCGTCGTAGTGGCGCAGCGTGCGACTTGTCGTGCCGGCGAGCTTGGCGATCTGCTGGATCGACCACTCACCCTCGGTGCTGGTGGTGCTCATCGTCTTCCTCCTCTCGGGCACGTGATCCACGGTAGAGGTTGACGTCACGTCAAGGTCAACCGGGGTCTTCATGAGAGTTTCCCGAGTGCGCTTGACCAACTCGCGATATATCGTGTTACTCTCCTCAGGTCACGATATATCGCGACTTGGAACCTCACCCCTTGGAGCAGACATGACCCTCGAGAAGTGGATCATCCACCCGGGCGAAACGCGCGTCATCGACATCGAGACCGTGCGCAAGCTCAAGATCGGCCTCGTCGGCGGCCAGGTCGACGTCGTCGCCCACGACGAGCCCGGCGCCCGCATCGAAGTGCACGCGGTGACCACGAAGGACCTCCGCATCGAGGTCACCGGCGACGTCGTCGAGATCGACCACGCGCAGCTGCGCTGGGACAACTTCCTCGAGGTGTTCCGCAACTTCGGCGCCGGCGGCCCGAAGGCCGAGATCAGCGTCGCCGTCCCCCGCTCGGTCGCCCTCACCCTCGGTGTCGTCAGCGCGAGCGCCCTGGTCTCGGGCCTGACGACCGATGCCAAGCTCAACACCGTCTCGGGCGACATCATGGTCGACGGGCTCACGGGCGAGCTCAGCGTCAAGTCCGTCTCGGGCGACGTGAACGCCCGCGGCCTGGTCGGCACCCTCGACGCCAACAGCGTGTCGGGTGATGTCGCCGCCAGCGGCCAGGTCTCGAAGGCCGGCGTGGAGACCGTCTCCGGCTCGGTCCTGGTCGACACCACCGGCGAGGTGCACAGCATCTCGACCAACACGGTCAGCGGCAACACGACGCTGCGCCTCGACGAGGGCCTGCCCGCCAACTACTCCGCCCGCGCCGTCAGCGGCCGGCTCGTGATCGACGGCGTCGTGCGCTCGTCGTCCCTCGCCTCGAGCTTCACCGGCTCGACGGGTGAGCTCAGCGGCATGTTCGTCGACGTGCGCACCAACTCGGTGTCGGGAGACCTCACGGTCCTGCGGCGCCCGGCGGTGCAGGAGCGGGTGGATGCCGCACCCGACGCTCCGGCGGCGGGAATCGGCGACGCGAGCGGCACCGATCGACAGGAGTGGTGATGGCCCCCGTCTTCTCCCACGGCGACCTGCGCCTGTACCTGCTGAACCTCCTCGCGGAGGGACCACGGCACGGGTACGACATCATGCAGGCGCTCTCCGACCGCACGGGCGGCACGTACACCCCGAGCGCCGGCACGGTGTACCCGCGGCTGGCCAAGCTCGAGGAGGAGGGGCTGGTCACCAAGACCGTCGAGGGCCGCAAGACCGTGTACGCCATCACCGACGCGGGCCGCGCCGAAGTGGCCGCCCGCGCCGGCGAGCTGGAGGGAATCGAGGCGGGGCTCGCCGACTCGGTGCGACTGATCGCCGATGAGGTGCGCGGAAGCGTCAAGGAGGCCATGCGCAGCCTCCGGGCCGACCTCGCCGCGGCCAGCCGCGCCGAGACGTCAGCGCCGCCGCGACCCGCACCCGAAGACGACGCCCGCGCCCGCAGCCGCGAGCAGCTGCACCGCGCGGAGGGTGCGGTCAACGACTTCCGCGCCCGCGTGCGCACCGACCTGCGCACCCACGTCGCACATGGCGGCGGCGTGGGGGCATCGCTCGTCGACGACCTCGTCGCCGCGCTCGACGAGGCGGCACGCGAGGTCTCGCGCGCGCTCAGCCGATAGCCGTCCCGGCCGGCCTGGCCGGCACGACGCGAATCGCCGCCCCCGGCGCTCAGACGGGGGCGGCGATCACGTGCGGAAGCCGGTCAGGACGACCAGATCTCCTCGTCGTCGGGCACCGGCTCTCCGAGCGGCACGACCAGCAGCGGTCGGTGCTGACGGTGGGCGAGCCGGGCTGCGACCGAGCCGGTGAAGAATTCGCGGATCGACTCGCCGAGGCCGTGCTTGCGCGTGCCGACGACCAGCAGGCGCGCGTCGACCTTGTCGGCGAAGTGCTTCATGGCCAGAGCGGGGTCGCCCACCAGCTGACGGGCGTGCCAGTTCACGTCGTGCCCCTCGAAGACCGCGGCCGCCTCCGTCTGGATCTCGGCGAACTCGTTCTCGCTGGCCTGGATGTTCATGTCGATCGGGGCCGAGTGCACGTAGCCGTCGGGATCCTCGTACGTGACGAACCGGGTCACGTCGACGTGCACGACGGCCAGGGGTGCGCCCAGCAGCGCGGCGTAGCGGGCGGCTTCGGTCAGCACGCGCGGCGAGAGCCCCGGGATGACACCGGCGATGACGGCTCCGTGGAGGAGCGTCGCGTCGTCGGCTTCTGCAGCCGGCGCCACCTCATCGTGGGTCCCGCCTCCGACCTCGGATGCCTCATCGGCCATACGTCCCCGCCCCTTTCGCGTCGTCGTCTTCAGCAGCCCGCGTCACCGTCTGCGATACGAGGTGCCGTGATATCCTGAATGCTACTCTTGCCGGCCGCGGATGCCGGATACGTGAATGCCCGGGTTGGAGCAGCGGACAGACGCTCACAACCCGCGAGTCTGAAATGAGGGGGTCTCGCATGGGGCGTGGCCGTCAGAAGGCGAAGCACACCAAGATCGCCCGTGAACTGAAGTACGACACCTACAGTGTCAACTTCGGCGCGCTCGAGCGCGAACTCGGACACCACTCGGAAGACGAGTACGTCGACAAGTGGGCCGACCAGTACGACGACGAAGACGAAGACGAAATGGAGAAGGCGTAGCCTTCTCCCCCGTCCGCTAGGCCGCCGCCTTTGCGGCGGCCTTTCGCGCGCGCCGGGCGCGCCACCAGGTCCAGAACCTGTCGAGCATGCGCTTGAGCCACGCGGCGATGCGCCGCGCCCAGTGGAACTCGGTGCCGAGCACCGCCAGGCCCAGGAACACGACGAGCCACCCCGGCCCGGGCAGCGGCACCAGGATGAGTCCGCCGACGGCGAGCATGCCGCCGACGATCGCGACGGCGACCTTGTACGCGACCTCCACCCGCGGATGCGCCGCCACCCACTCGCGGGCCCGGCGCATGAAGCGGCGGATCGGCCGCTCGGGGCTCTCTGCGCGCACGATCTCCGCGCGCACCGCGCGCTCGAGGTGCGAGGGCGGGATGCTGCTGCGCATCGTCATCGTCGAAGTCGCATCGGACGTCACGGGCCGAAAGTAACACCCGACCTCGCGAACCGGCTGTGAGTTCCCGGCTCTTTCGCCGAGCGTCGCGTGCGCGTCACCAGGTGCCGCGACGGAGCTCCCATTCGTCCTCGATCGTGCGGGGTCGCGCGGCGACGACGCCGGCCGGCACCGCCGCCGTGATGACGACCGCGAGCACCAGGAGCGGCCCGTTCCATGACCCGGTCGCCTCGTGGAGCAGACCGAAGCCCAGAGGCACGATCGCCGTGACCGCGTAGCCGATGCTCTGCACGAACCCGCTCAGCGCGACAGAGCCCTCGTGGGTGCGGGTGCGCAGTCCGATCAGCACGAGCACGAGCGGGAACGTGAGCGTCGCGATGCCCAGCAGCGTCACCCAGAGCCACGGTGCGGCCGCCGGCGCGACGATCAGCCCCGCGACGGCGACGACCCCCGCGGCGAACGCCGTGAGGAAAAGCGGCAGGGTGGCGTTCCACCGCGTCACCAGCAGCGGCACCAGCACCGAGCACGGCAGGCCCATCGAGGCGAACAGGGCCAGCAGTGCACCGGCGCCGGCCGGTGTGACACCGGCCGTGTCGATGAGAAGCGTCGGCAGCCAGGCGAACGACGTGTAGGCGATGGAGCTCGACACCACCAGCCCGAACATGAGGGCCCACGCGGTCGGCAGTCGCCACAGGCGACCGAACACACGGGGGCTGGGCTGCTCGATGTCGTCGTCGTCGACGGGGCCGGCGATCGGCCGGCGCAGGATCATGGTCACCCACGGGATGATCGCCGCCGCCGCGAACACCGCCCACAGACCCAGCGACAGACGCCATGACGTCGCGTCGGCGATCGGCACCGCAAGCAGCGGGGGCACGAACGAGGCGACCGCCATCGTGGTCGAGAACAGTGACGTCATCAGCCCGATGCGATCGGGGAAGTAGCGCTTCACCAGCGGCGGAAGCAGGACGTTGCCGCTGCCGACGCCGGCGAACACGAGCGCGGTTCCCGCGAGCAGGAGCCCGGAGTTCGGTGCGAGGCTGCGCGCGATGAGGCCGATCGCCACGACGGCCATGGCCGCTGATGCGAGCTTCTCGAGGCCGAACCGGCGCTCGAGCGCCGGTGTCAGCAGACCGAAGACGGCGTAGCAGACCGCCGGCGCGGTGCCGATCAGGCCGATGACCGCCGACGAGACCGGGAAGTCCGCCGCGATGAGGCCGAACAGCGGGGAGAGGGATGCCACCGCCGACCGCAGCGAGAAGGCGAACAGCACGATGCCGACGAGCGCGAGCGCTCGCCCGTGCCAGAGGGGCCGCGGCGTGGTCAGCGTCAGCTTTCCTGCGAGCCCTCGACCCAGGCGAGGTACTCGTCGGTCACCGTGCCGGTGACGTACCGGCCGTCGAAGCAGCTCATGTCGAGGTCTTCGATGTCGGTGCCCTCCAGGATCGCGGCCTTGAGGTCCTCGACCTCCTGGTACACGACGAAGTCCGCGCCGAGCTCCTCCGCGATCTCCGGGATCGTGCGGCCGTGCGCGACGAGCTCCTCGCGCGAAGGCATGTTGATGCCGTACACGTGGGGGTAGCGCACGGGCGGTGCGGCCGACGCGAAGGTGACGCTCTTGGCACCGGCATCCCGGGCCATCTGGATGATCTGCTTGGAGGTCGTCCCGCGCACGATCGAGTCATCGATCAGCAGGACGTTCTTGCCCTTGAACTCGGTCGACATCGCGTTGAGCTTCTGGCGCACGCTCTTCTTGCGCACCGCCTGACCCGGCATGATGAACGTGCGGCCGACGTAGCGGTTCTTGTAGAAGCCCTCGCGATACTCGATGCCGAGCTTGCGGGCCACCTGCATCGCGGCGGGGCGCGAGGAGTCGGGGATGGGCATGACCACGTCGATCGCACCCGCCGGCGTGTACTTGGCGATCGTGTCGGCCAGGCGCTCACCCATGCGCAGCCGCGCCTCGTACACCGAGATGCCGTTCATGATGGAGTCCGGCCGCGCGAGGTAGACGTACTCGAACGAGCACGGGGCGAGCGTGGCATCCGGTGCGCACCGACGGGTGTGAAGGTTGCCCTCCACGTCGATGAACACGGCCTCGCCGGGCTCGACGTCGCGCACGACCTCGAACTCGCCGTTCTCGAGCACGAGCGACTCGCTCGTGACGACCCAGTCATAGCGGCCGTCGGAGTTCTTACGGGTGCCGAGGATGAGCGGACGGATGCCGAACGGATCGCGGAACGCGAGCAGGCCGTAGCCAGCGATGAGCGCGATCGCCGCGTACGAACCCTCGACACGCTCGTGCACGCGCGTGACGGCGTGGAAGACCTGCTCGGGATCGAGCTGCAAGCCCGAGATCGACGACTGCAGCTCGTTGGCGAGCACGTTCACCAGCAGCTCGGTGTCGGAGCTCGTGTTGAGGTGACGGCGATCCTTGCGGAACAGCTCCTCGGTCAGCTCTCGGGTGTTGGTGAGGTTGCCGTTGTGCACCAGCACGATGCCGTACGGCGCGTTCACGTAGAAGGGCTGCGCCTCCTCCTCGCTGGTCGCCGTGCCCTTCGTCGCGTACCGCACGTGGCCGAGGCCCACCTCACCCAGGAGGTTGCGCATGTCGCGGGTGCGGAACGCCTCGCGCACCTGGCCGCGGGCCTTGTGCATGTGCACGCTGCCGCTGCGTTCCGCAGTGGCGATGCCGGTGGAGTCCTGGCCGCGGTGCTGCAGCAGAAGGAGCGAGTCGTAGATCTCCTGGTTGACGGGCTCGCGCCCCACCATCCCGACGATTCCGCACATGTGGTGTTACTTCGCTCCGTTGTCCGTGCCGTAGGCGCCGACGAGGCGCACGGCACCGCCGTCGACGCCCTTCGCGCCCTGTTCGAAATCGCCGGCGGGGAGCGGGCCGTCGCCGACGACACCCACCTGCCAGGTCGCGATGCCCTCACCCGCGAGAGCGGTCGTGGCCGCATCGGCCTTGTCGGCCGACACCACCGCGAGGAAGCCGATGCCGAGGTTCCAGGTGCCCTCGGTCGCGGCGAGGTCGAGACCGCCCAGGTCTGCCAGCACGCGGAAGACGGGCGGCGGCGACCAGGTCGAGCGGTCGACGTCGACCCATGTGCCCCGCGGCAGCACGCGCGCGAGGTTGGCCGCGATGCCGCCGCCGGTCACGTGGCTGAGCGAGTGGACCCCGTCGCCGATCTCCGCGATGAGTCGCAGGAGGGGCCGGGTGTAGAGGCGCGTGGGCTCCAGCAGGGCCTCACCCCACGTCGTCCCGAAGTCGGCCGCATTGTCGCCGTACTGGATGCCGGCGCCGGCCGCGATGTGGCGCACGAGCGAGTAGCCGTTGGAGTGCAGCCCGCTGCTCGCGAGCGCCAGCACGACATCGCCCGGGCGCACGCGCTCGGCGCCGAGCACGGCATCGGCCTCGACCACGCCCGTCGCGGCCCCCGCGACGTCGTAGTCGTTCAGGCCCAGCAGACCCGGGTGCTCGGCCGTCTCGCCGCCGACGAGGGCCGTGCCCGTCTCGGCCGCGCCCTGCGCGATGCCGCGCACGATGTCGGCGATGCGCTCGGGGAAGACCTTGCCGCACGCGATGTAGTCCGTCATGAACAGGGGCTTCGCGCCCACCACGACGATGTCGTCGACGACCATGCCGACCAGGTCGAGCCCGATCGTGTCGTGCTTGTCGATCGCCTGCGCGATCGCGACCTTCGTGCCGACGCCGTCGGTCGAGGTCGCCAGGAGCGGCTTGGCGTAGGAGCGCAGCGCGCTGGCGTCGAAGAGCCCGGCGAACCCGCCGACACCGCCCAGGACCTCGGGTCCGTGGGTTCGGCGGACGGCGGACTTCATCAGCTCGACGGCGAGGTCGCCGGCGGCAGTGTCCACCCCCGCTTCGGTATAGGGGTTGGCAGAGGCGTCACGAGAAGGGGAGGCCACCCGACAAGACTACCTGCGCTGTACCTGGACGGATGCCGGGCCTGGGCCCACCTCGGCGTTCACCCGCGGCGCTGCGTTCCCGGCGATCCCGAGAGACCGGCCCAACGCGGCGGCACCCGTCCTACAATGTTCGCCATGGGCGCCGCCGGAACCCCGGAATGGCTGATCCGCGAGGACGCGAGTCAGCCGGTGCTCATCGCCCTCTATCTGCGCCAGGTGCTGGGCATCCGCTCCCCCGACGAGCTGCCGCATCTGCGCGGCATCCCTCCGCGCGCGAACGACCGCAGCGAATCCGTGCAGGACGCCCTCGAACGTCAGTGGCGCGAGTACTGGGCGATCACGGTCGAGCCTCAGGCGCACCCGTCGCCGGTGCCGCTCGATCTCGTCGACGGCTTCGGCACCCATGTCGTGCTTCCGAGCACCGGTGCCGAACAGCTGCGCCGCGCGTTCGCGCCGCACGCGGCCGAGGCGGTCGCCTTCGCGCAGTCCGCGCACGCGCGCTACGCCCGCGACGCGGCCACGCACTCCGCGTACCGGGCCTACGCGAGCGCGATCGCCGAGCATGAGCGCCAGGTGGGCCGTCGGGCGCACTCGTTCGAACTGAACGTGCAGGTGCTGCCGCTCAATCAGCGCGGCGTGTGGTGGATCGGCTCGCTCACCGTGGCCGTCACCGACGGGCTGCGGGGCGACGTCGCCGCGTTCGACGCGGCGATCCACCCGATCATCGCCGAGCTCGCCTGACGGGGGCCGGCGGGTCTCAGTCGTTCTCGCGGAGCTCGTCGGTCTCGACGGTCGCGTGGTCGACCTCGATGTCGCGCGTGTGCGCGGAGGCGCGGCGATCGAGGATCACGGCGAGCATGCCGAACACCGCGAGCCCGACCGGCACGCAGATGAGCGCGAGGAACCCGAACACCTGGCCCTGCGAGTACTCGAGGCCGGTGTTGGGGCTGACCTGCGACGTGCCGTCGAACGCGAACGTGAGGATCATCGCCGTGAGCAGCCCGAGCGCGGCCCCGGTGAGCAGGAACACCGAGAACTTCGGGGCACGGCGCACGTGCACGGTCTCGATGTGGTCGTGGATCTGCTCACCCATGGCATCCATTGTCCCACTGCTCCGGCGCGGGCGCGCCCCGGTCCGTGTTCCCGGCGGCGGCTGCGCGGGGGCAGCGTCAGGGGCGCAGGGGAAGCAGGTCGGATACATCGGCGCGGATCCCGGATGCCGCGATGCGGCCGCCCGCCGCGGCATCCACCCATCGCTCATCGCCGAGGGCGAGGGCGATCCACGTGCGGGGGTCGGTCTCGACCACGTTCGGCGGGGTGCCGCGGGTGTGGCGCGGGCCCTCGACGACCTGCACCGCGCCGAACGGGGGCACGCGCACCTCCACCGTGTGGCCGGGGGCCTTCTCGGCCAGCAGCTGCAGCAGGTAGCGCACCGACATCGCGAGGTCGGTGCGGGCCGGTTCGGCGCCCGTCTCGGCGGCGGCGCGCACGGCGGCGAGCGCGGCGCGGCCCTCGTCGGTGGCGATCTTGCGGGGCATGGGACCACGCTACGCCCGCGGGCCGCGACGGTGGCCGGCGGTAGGCTGGGGCGGGTGAAGATCCTGGTTCTCGGCTCGGGCGCGCGCGAGCACGCCATCATCCTCGCTCTGCTCTCGGAGGAGGCCGGGCACGAGATCCTCGCCGCTCCCGGCAACGCGGGCATCGCGAACGACGCGACGATCGTCGAGCTCGATGCGAACGACCCGGCCGCCGTGACGTCCTTCGCCCTCTCCGACAACATCGGACTCGTCGTGATCGGCCCCGAGGCGCCACTGGTCGCCGGCGTCGCCGACGCGCTGCGCGAGCGCGGCATCCCGGTCTTCGGCCCCGGCAAGGCGGCCGCGCAGCTCGAGGGGTCCAAGGCGTTCGCCAAGCGGATCATGGAGTCGGCGGGCGTGCCCACGGGTCGCGCGGTGCGCGCCCACACCCGCGCCGAGGTCGAGGCCGCCCTCGACGAGCTCGGCGCCCCCCACGTGGTCAAGGCCGACGGCCTCGCCGCCGGCAAGGGCGTCATCGTCACCGAGGACCGCGCCGCAGCCCTTGCCCACGCCGACACCTACCTGCCGTCGGGTTCGGTGCTCGTCGAGGAGTTCCTCGCCGGCCCCGAAGTGTCGCTGTTCTTCCTGAGCGACGGCGACCGGGTGCTGCCTCTGAGCCCCGCGCAGGACTTCAAGCGCCTGGGCGACGGCGACTCCGGCCCCAACACGGGTGGCATGGGAGCGTACTCGCCGCTGCCGTGGCTGCTCGAGCGCTTCGGCGGCGAAGACGCCTTCGTCGACCTCGTGACCCGCGACATCGCCGAGCCGGTGATCCGCCAGCTCGACGCCGAGGGCACGCCGTTCATCGGCCTCCTCTACGCCGGGCTCATCCTCACCGAAGCCGGCGTGAAGGTGATCGAGTTCAACGCCCGCTTCGGCGACCCGGAGACCCAGGTCGTGCTGCCGCGCCTGGTCGACCCGCTCTCCGCGCTGCTGCTGTCCGCGGCATCCGGTCATCTCGAAGACCACGCGCGCCCGGCCTTCGCCGACGCGGTGGCGGTGACCGTCGTGCTCGCGTCGGAGGGCTACCCGTCGTCGCCGGTCACCGGCCGCGCCCTGACGGGACTGGATGCCGCAGCCGGCGTCGACGGCGTGCACGTCGCCCACGCGGCGACCGCCGCCGCGGACTCCGGCGACGGGCTGGTCGCGACCGGCGGCCGGGTGCTCAACGTGGTCGGGGTCGGAACGACGTTCGCCGAGGCGCGCTCGCGCACCTACTCCGCGCTCGAGCACATCGGCCTGGAGGGCGGCCAGTTCCGCACCGACATCGCCGCGCGCGTCGTCGAGTCCTGATCCGCGGCTGCGACCCGCTGCGGCGGGCGCGGCATCCACTCCCCGGTGCCGGCGCGCCCTAGCCCCGCCGTCGCGGCGGGTCCGGAAACCGGATCGCGCGGCGCTTTCCGGAGCGCTTCGCCCCGTCGCTCCGGAAAGCGTGCAGACCTCCGGTTTCCGGACCTGCTGAAAAGGGGTGCGCGCCGAGCGGCGGGCTGACAGGTGCGGCATCCGCCGCGGTCATCGGCGTCCGAGCGCTTCGGGTCAGTCGCGCAGCGTGAGCTCCGCGGGGATCGGCACGAGCTGCTCGCGCCGATGGATGAGGTCGACGGCGTGGCGGGTGAGGCGCACATCCTCGGGCAGCGATGGTTCCCAGCGCCGGACCGGTCGCGCGCCCGCGTCGCCACGGTCGACGTACACGAGCAGGCACTGCGTCGTGAGCGCAGTCTCGGCGGGTGTGCGCGGGTCGGCGGTGAGCACCCGCACGGCGACGTGCATGCTGCGCGGCCCGGTGTAGATGAGCCGCGCGTGCAGCTCGACGATGTGGCCGATGCGCACCGGCGCCAGGAAATGGATGCCGCCGGAGTAGACCGCCACGGCGTCGGCAGACGACCAGCTCGCGGCGCAGGCGTAGCCGGCCTCATCGATCCAGCGCATCACGGTGCCGCCATGCGCGGCGCCGCCGAAGTTGACCGAGCTCGGCGGCGCGAGGAACCGCAGCGAGGATCGCGGCGCTGCCGTTGCGTCGGTGTACTCCTCCGCGAGCATCGCCTTCTTGATCCCATCGCGGGCGGGGATGCGCGAGACGGCCGCTGCGGCGAGGGCGCGATCGGACTCCGATGACGGGCGCCACTGCGGCACCTTCACCGGGCGACGGTCGTCCCCCACGGCGACGAAGACGAGGATGCAGGTGGTGTTGGGGGTGAAGTCGCGCTCGCGCACGTCGGCCGACTCGACGGTCACGGCGACGTGCATGCTCGACGTGCCGGTGTGCACGATCCGTGCGTGCACCGCCACCAGCGACCCGGGTGCGATGGGCGAGGCGTGCCGCACGTTCCCCACGTATGCGGTGACGCAGTAGCTGCCGCTCCAGCCGACCGCGCAGGCGTATCCGGCCTGGTCGATCCACTCCATCACGCTGCCGGCGGCGACGGTCGCGCCACCCGCCGCGGCGTCGTGAGGAAGACTCAGGAACCGCATCGTGATGCGATCATCGGGCGACGACGACGCCGGGACGCTCATGCGATCAGGATACGAGCGCGGCGGTGCTCGGGACCACCACCCCGGCCGCGGCCCGGCCCCCGACACCGGCCCGACGCGGGGAGGGCCGAGCCCGCGCCTCAGCCGCGGACCACGCCGGCCTCCGGCTCCGGCAGCACGTCGTACGCGAGGCTCGTCGGGTTGCCGAAGCGGTGCGCGGTGATGCTGACGGCCTGCTCGTGCAGGAACGGCAGCATCTCGACGCGGCCGGCGCGGGTGACCTCGCCGTCGAAGATCGTCAGGTCGGGGCGGCCGCCCGCGGCGCGCAGCAGCGGCGCGGCCGACCCTCCGACCAGGCGCACGCGCGGGCGCGGCAGGGCGGCGAGGCGGCGGTGCGCGGCATCCGCACCTTCGACCTGCACCTCGATGCCGGCGGTGCGCAGCGCGGTCGCGAGTGCGGTCGGCAGCGGGCGCGCGCTGGACAGGCGCGGTGTCGCGCCGGCCCGAAGCGCCGCAGCCGCCACGCGCACGACCTCGGCGACGTCGGCGCGCGCCTCGGCGCGGATCTCGGCCTCGGCGGGCAGGTAGCGGAAGACGTTGCGCTCGCAGGCCAAGCCGGTGCGATCGCGGTGCACGCCGAACTCCTCCGCCCACGCGGTCTCATCGCTCGCGAGCGCCTGCATCAGCCACACGAGCCGATCTGCGTCGAGCACCTCGGAGGCCGCGTGCATGAGCGCGGCAACGGGGCCGGAGTCGGTGCGCGGACGCCGCGAGAGGTCGACGGTGCTGTCGCTCCAGCGGCCGAGCCCCATCAGGTAGTTGGGGCCGCCCGCCTTGAAGCCGGCGCCGACGACGGACTTCTTCCAGCCGCCGAACGGCTGGCGCTGCACGATCGCACCGGTGATGCCGCGGTTCACGTACAGGTTCCCCGCCTCGACGCGGGCCAGCCACGTGCGGATCTCGTCGGCGTCGAGCGAGTGGAGCCCCGCAGTGAGGCCGTAGTCGACCTGGTTCTGCAGCTCGATCGCCTCGTCGAGCGTGGCTGCCGTCATGATGCCGAGAATCGGTCCGAAGTACTCGGTGAGGTGGTACTCCGAGCCGCGGCGCACGCCGTCGCGCACGCCGGGGGTCCACAGCTTCGGGTCCTCGGGCAGCTGCCGCGGCTCGATCAGCCACGACTCCCCCGGGGCGAGGGAGGTGAGCGCCTCGGCGAGCTTGCCGGTGGGCGGCGCGATGACCGGCCCCACCTGCGCGGTCGGGTCCGTCGGCAGCGCGACGTGCAGCGAGCGCACGGCGTCGACCAGCTGGGTGCGGAAGCGGCGCGAGGTCGCGACCGATCCGACCAGGATCACGGTGGAGGCCGCCGAGCACTTCTGACCCGCGTGGCCGAACGCCGAGGCCACGACATCCTTCACGGCGAGATCGAGGTCGGCACTCGGGGTGACGATGATCGCGTTCTTGCCGCTGGTCTCGCCCATGAGGCGCAGATCCTTGCGGAAGCCGCGGAACAGGCTCGCGGTCTCGTAGCCGCCCGTGAGGATCACCTGATCGACGGCGTCGGAGGCGACGAGCCGCTCGCCGAGCTCGGCGTCGGCCAGCTGCACGAGCGCGAGCACGTCGCGGGGCACGCCCGCCTCCCACAGCGCCTCGACCATCACGGCGCCGCAGCGCCGCGCCTGGCGCGCGGGTTTGATGACCACCGCCGATCCGGCGGCGAGCGCCGCGAGGGTCGAACCGGCCGGGATCGCGACCGGGAAGTTCCATGGCGGGGTGACGAGGGTGAGGGATGCCGGGGTGAACCGCGCGCCGTCGACGGCGCCCAGATCCAGGGCGCGCTCGGCGTAGTAGTGCGCGAAGTCGATGGCCTCCGAGACCTCCGGGTCGGCCTGGTCGAGGGTCTTGCCGGCCTCCGACGCCATCACCTCGAGCAGGTCCGCGCGGCGCCGCTCGAGCACCTCGCCCGCGCGGTGCAGGATGGCCGCACGCCCCGCGGCTCCGAGCTCCCGCCATCGGGCGGCGGCCGCCCGCGCCGTACGCAGGGTGGCGTCGACGGCGGCGGCATCCGAGAGGATCGCGGCGTCGGCGGTGGCGACGCCGGCCCGCGACTGCGGGACCCGCGCGAGGATCTGGCGACCCCATGAGCGGTTCGCGGCGACGGACGGATCCGTGTCGGGGGCGTTCTCGAACCCGGCCGGGGCGCCCGCGGCCGGGGTGGAGCGGTCCTGCACCCGATGGGTTCGCGGCACCGCGGCATCCATCGTCCGCAGCGACGCGAGGAAGCGCTCGGTCTCGCGGGCGCGCATGGCCGGATCGGAATCGAGGGTGAACAGTGCCGACATGAAGTTGTCGCTGGAGGCGCCCTCCTCGAGGCGGCGGATGAGGTACGCGATGGCGACGTCGAACTCGCGCGGGTGCACGACCGGCGTATAGAGGAGAAGCCCGCCGACCTCGCGGCGGATCACCTCGGCGAGGCTCTCGGCCATGCCCAGGAGCATCTCGTACTCGATGCCGTCGGTCCCCCCGCGCTCGGTGGCCAGCAGCCAGGAGTGAGCGATGTCGAACAGGTTGTGACCGGCGACGCCGAGGCGCACGTTGCGGATGCGATCGGGGTGGAGCGACCAGTCGAGGATGCGCTTGTAGTGGGTGTCGCTGTCCTGCTTGGTGTGCCAGGTCGCCAGCGGCCAGCCGTGGATCTCGGCGTCGACGCGCTCCATCGAGAGGTTCGCACCCTTGACCAGGCGCACCTTGATCGCGGCGCCGCCGCGCGCACGGCGCGCCGCCGCCCATTCCTGCAGGCGCACCATCGCGTCGAAGGCGTCGGGCAGGTAGGCCTGCAGCACGATGCCCGCCTCCAGCCGCTCGAATTCGGGCTGGTCCAGGATGCGGGTGAACACCGCCATGGTCAGGTCGAGGTCGCGGTACTCCTCCATGTCGAGGTTGATGAACTTCGGCGTGGGCGACGCGGCGGCCAGCCGGTACAGCGGCGTGAGCCGCTCGATGATGCTCTCGACGGCCTCCTCGAACCCCCACGCCGAGTGCGGGCCGACCATCGCCGAGACCTTGACCGACACGTAGTCGACGTCGTCGCGCGCGAGCAGGCGCATCGTGCCGTCGAGGCGGCGCTGCGCCTCGGCCGCGCCGAGCACGGCCTCGCCCAGCAGGTTGATGTTCAGGCGCACGCCGTCGCGGCGGAGCCGCCGGATCGCCGCGCCGAGCCGCGCGTCGCGGGCGTCGACGATCAGGTGCCCGACCATGCGGCGCAGCACCGCGCGGGCGATCGGCACCACCACGCCGGGCGCGACCGGGGCGGCGACCCCGCCCAGGCGCACGGCCCCGCGCAGCGGGGCCGGCAGGAACCCGGGCACCTTCGGCGCCACGCGTGCGAGCGCGCGGGCTGCGACCGCGGCGTCTTCGGGACGCACCACGCCATCGACGAACCCGGTCGTGAAGTCGAGCCCGTTCGGGTCGCTCAGCACACCGGCGAGGCGCTGGGCGGCGACGCTCGGGGCGATCTCGGCGGCTTCGGCGAGCCAGCGGTCGACGAGGGCGACGGTCTCGTTCGCCAGGTCGGGGGTGGTGTCGGTCGTCATGCTCACGGGTTCTCCAAGGGGGATGCTCGGATCCAGTGTGCGGTCGGGTTTCATGAAAGAAAAGCGACCGTTTCTGACGTATATTCGTCAGCTGTACCGATGAATCGGGGAGATGGATGCTGGACCTGAAGCGCCTGCGTCTTCTGCGCGAACTCCACATGCGCGGCACGCTGGCCGCCGTCGCCGACGCGTTGAGCTACAGCCCGTCCGCGGTGTCGCAGCACCTGTCGCAGCTGGAGCGCGAAGCCGGCGTGGAACTCGTGCGCCGCGTCGGGCGCGGCGTGCGGCTGACCCCGGCCGGCGAGCAGCTCGTCGCGCGCGCCGAAGAGCTGCTCGAGACGATGGAGCAGGCCGAGGCCGAACTGCGCGCGATCGGCGAGGGCCCGTCGGGGACGGTGCGGCTCGCGGTGTTCCAGTCCGCCATGCTGGCGCTGCTGCCGGCGGCGCTGCGCGCGATGCGCGAGCACGCGCCCCGCGTGCGCGTGGAGGTCTACCAGCGCGAGCCCGAGTCAGCCCTCCGCGAGACGTGGATGCGCGAGTTCGACCTCGTCGTGGCCGAGCAGTACCCGGCCCACTCCGCACCCCACCATTCCGGCCTGGACCGTCGCGCGCTGCTGACCGACCGCATCCGGCTCGCCGTCGGCGGCGAACTGGCCGACCCGGTGCGCACGCTGGCCGATACCGCGGAGCTGCCATGGGTGATGGAGCCGCGGGGTGCGGCATCCCGTCACTTCGCCGAGCAGGCGTGCCGCACCGCCGGATTCGAGCCCGACGTGCGGTACGAGACCGCTGACCTGCAGGCGCACGTGCGGCTCGTCGAGTCCGGCAACGCGGTCGCGCTGCTGCCCGACCTCATCTGGGCATCGGCCGACCCGCGCTGCGCGCTGCTCGGGCTCGCGGGGGCTCCGCGGCGCACGATCTTCACGTCGGCGCGACGTGCGGGCGCGGAGTTCCCCGCGGTCTCGACGTTCCGTGCCGCGCTGGATCAGGTGGCCTCCGACCTCGAGGTGGAGTGACGCGCGGTCCCCGCGGCACCGATTCGCAGCCGCACACCCCGACTGCCGCCCGCGCGTCGTTCATGGGGCAGGTTCCGCGGGGTTGCAGGGGTGGAACCCGCACGACACGCCCCACGAACCGGGCAGCCTCGCGCCGGCAGTGGCTCAGGGGGCACGGCCTGCGGGGTCGCGGGGGTGGAACCCGCACGACACGCCCCACGAACCGGGCAGCTTCGCGCGGGCGGCGGCTCATGGGGCACGTTCCGCGGGTCGCCGGGCTGGATGCCACCAAACGCGCCCCACGAACCGGACGGCTTCGCGCCGGCAGCGGCTCATGGGGCACGATCCGCGGGGCCGCGGGGGTGGAACCCGCACGACACGCCCCACGAACCGGACGACCTCGCGCCGGCAGCGGCTCATGGGGCACGTTCTGCGGGTCGCCGAGCTGGAAGCCACCAAACCCGCCCCACGAACCGGACGGCTTCGCGCCGGCAGCGGCTCATGGGGCACGTTCCGCGGGGCCGCGGGGCTGGATGCCACCAAACCCGCCCCACGAACCGGACGGCTTCGCGCCGGCAGTGGCTCATGGGGCACGTTCCGCGGGGCCGCGGGGCTGGATGCCACCAAACCCGCCCCACGAACCGGGCGGCTTCGCGCCGGCGGCGGCTCATGGGGCACGTTGTGCGGGGTCGACGGCGTGGATGCCTGCAAACGCGCCCCACGAACCGGACGGCCTCGCGCCGGCGGTGGCTCATGGGGCACGTTCCGCGGGGTCGCGGGGGTGGATGCCACCAAACGCGCCCCACGAACCGGACGGCTTCGCGCCGGCAGCGGCTCATGGGGCACGATCCGCGGGGTCGCGGGGCCGGATGCCACCAAACGCGCCCCACGAACCGGACGGCTTCGCGCCGGCAGCGGCTCATGGGGCACGATCCGCGGGGTCGCGGGGGTGGATGCCACCAAACGTGCCCCACGAACCGGGCAGCCTCGCGCCGGCGGCGGCTCATGGGGCACGATCCGCGGGGTCGACGCGATGGAACCCGCACGACACGCCCCACGAGCGCCGCGCCGGCCGCGCGCGCAGCCCGCGCGGGACCGCGCTCAGCCGGCGCGAGTCAGCTCCGCGGCTGCCCGAGCCCTTCGGGCCGGCGCAGGAACAGCACGCCCACCACTCCCACCACGAGCACGGCGGCCGACAGCAGGATCGACTGGGCCATCGCGGTCGAGAACGGCTCGGCGATGACGGGCGGCAGCGCTCCACCCCCGAAGCCCTCGCCCGACGCGTCGGCCCCGGCGCCGAGGTTGGCCTCCAAGCGCGCCTGCATGAACACGGCGATCGCGGCGGAGCCGAGCACCGACCCGATCGTGCGGGTCGTGTTGTAGATGCCCGCGCCTGCTCCCGCCTGGCGCGGAGCGAGGTTGCGCGTCGCGGTCGTCGCGAGCGGACCCCACATGCCCGCGTTGCCGACGCCCATGAGGAACGACGGGATGAGGAACGCCCACACCGGGGTGTCGGGGCTCATCAGCACCGAGTAGAGCACCAGCGATCCGGCGACGAGCAGGAGTCCCGGCACCAGCAGCAGGCGGGGATCGCTGCGGTCGAGCAGGCGTCCGGCGAGGGGAGAGAGGATGCCGGCGGCGATCGCCATCGGCACGAGAAGCAGCGCGGACTCGGTGGGCGTCAGCCCCCTGCCGAGCTGGAAGAAGAACATCATCGGCAGCGACATGCTCGTCACACTGAAGCCCACGGTGGCGATGCCGAGGTTCGCGATCGAGAAGTTGCGGTCGCGGAACAGCTCCAACGGCACGAGCGCCTCCGACTTCGTGCGGGCCTGCTGCCACAGGAACAGGCCCATCACCGCGACGCCGGAGATGATGAGCCCCCACACGGTGATCGGCCCCCAGATCACGCCCCAGTCGTAGGTCTCGCCCTCCTGCAGTCCGAACACGATCAGGAACAGGCCCACCGCGCTGAGCACGACCCCGACGAGGTCGAAGCGGTGCGGGTGCGTCTCCAGGCGGGGAACCAGCATCCACGCGAGCACGAAGCCCACGATGCCCACCGGGAGGTTGACGAAGAAGATCCACTCCCATCCGAATCCGTCGACCAGCAGGCCGCCGGCCAGCGGACCGACGAGCATCGCGACGCCCGAGGTCGCGCCCCAGAGGCCCATCGCAGCGCCCCGCTGGTTCGGCGGGAACGTGCGGGTGATGACCGCCATCGTCTGCGGCGTCATGAGAGAGGCGCCCACGCCCTGCACCGCGCGGAACGCGATGAGCATTCCGAGCGTGTCGGACAGGCCGCAGGCGAGAGAGGCGAGCGTGAAGATCGCGAGGCCGATGAGGTAGATGTTCTTCGGACCGAACCGGTCGCCCAGGCGCCCCGTGATCAGGAGCGGGACGGCGTACGCGAGGAGGTACGCCGAGGTCACCCACACGATGTTGTCGAGGTTGGGGGTGCCGGGGTCGAGGTCGGCTTTGATGGCGGGGTTCGCCACCGACACGATCGTGGTGTCGACGAGGATCATGAAGAAGCCGATCACCAGCGCCCACAGGCCTGGCCAGGCGCTGCGGGTCTTCACCGGAGACGTGGATGTGGACGTGAACGGTTCGCTCATCGGCGGCGTCCTCTCTCTGACTCGTGGACTCTACTCGCCCCTGCCCGGGCCGAGGGTCGCGGAGTGCGCAGGCTGAGCGTGAATCGCACGCGGGCGATAATGGGCGGGTGACCGACTCCGCAGCATCCCCGGCCCCGCTCGACCTGCCCGGTTGGCGCCACATCTATTCGGGCAAGGTGCGCGACCTGTACGTGCCGGCCGACACGCCCGAGGGCGGTGCGCCGGCGCGCCTCCTCGTCATCGCGAGCGACCGCGTGAGCGCCTTCGACCACGTGCTCTCGCCCGGCATCCCGAGCAAGGGCGAGCTGCTCACGAGCCTGAGCGGCTGGTGGTTCGACCAGCTCGCCGGCGCGGACGGCGGGCGCGGCATCCCGAACCATCTCGTGGCGGGCGCCGAGGCGCCGGATGCCGTCGCCGGACGCGCGATGGTCGTGAAGAGCCTCGACATGCAGCCGGTCGAATGCGTGGTGCGCGGCTACCTCACCGGGTCTGGCTGGGTCGAGTACCAGGAGAGCGGCACGGTGTGCGGCATCGCGCTGCCCGCGGGTCTCGCCGACGGCGACCGGCTGCCCGAGCCGATCTACACGCCCGCGTACAAGGCTCCGATGGGCGAGCACGACGAGAACATCTCGTTCGCGCAGTCGGTGGAGCTCGTAGGCGCGGAGCGCGCGGCCGAACTGCGCGATCTGTCGCTGGAGATCTACCGGCGCGCCGCGGCGACCGCCGAGGCGCGGGGGCTGATCCTCGCCGACACGAAGTTCGAGTTCGGCCTCGATGCGGACGGGGTCATGACCCTCGCCGACGAGGTGCTGACGAGCGATTCATCGCGCTACTGGGATGCCGCGACCTGGCGCACCGGGACGACCCCGAAGGAGCGCATGGCGAGCTTCGACAAGCAGATCGTGCGCGACTGGCTCGCGGCGAACTGGGACAAGCAGGGCACGCCGCCCGAGCTCCCCGCCGAGATCGTCGAGCGCACCGCCGCCCGCTACCGCGAGCTGATCGGTCTGCTCACCGGCTGATCGGTGCGGCCGAGGGGCGGGCGGCGGCGGTCGGGTGCGGGCACCCCGCCGATCCGCACGGAGCCGCCAGCCGGCATCCGCCCCTTCCCCCTTGCCGAGAACAGTTCTGGCTGAGAACAGGTGATCCGGCGTGACCCCTGTCCCCCTCGCCGAGAACAGTTCTGGCCGAGAACAGGTGATCCGGCTTACACAGGCCGAACCCCACCCACACCAGCCTGTCCCCGGCAGATCACCTGATCTCAGCAAGACCAGCCAGGCGAGTGGATGCCACACCCGCCCCACCCGCGGGCACCCCGCCGATCCGCACGGCGCCGCCAGCCGGCATCCACCCCTTCCCCCTCGCCGAGAACAGGTGATCCGGCGTACACAGGCCGAACCCCACCCACACCAGCCTGTCCCCGGCAGATCACCTGATCTCAGCAAGACCAGCCAGGCGAGTGGATGCCACGCCCGCACCACCAGCACCGCAGCACCGCAGCACCGCACCGCCGCACCGCCGCACCGCCTGCACCGCCGCACCGCACCGCAGCGCCGCCCGCGGCTCAGCCCAGCAGCATGCGCTCGAGGTTCTCGATCGGGCCGTACCAACCCTGCTCGAGGATCCAGGCCTGGAGGAGCCGGTCCCACCCGAGCGCGACGGCGACGCCGACGACGAGCAGCACCCCGCCCATCCCGCGGCGGAACACGCCGTGCGGGTCGGCGAGCCATCCCAGGCGCCGCACGAGCGCGGTGCCGGCGATGGCGATCGCCAGAAGCGCGAGGGCGAGCCCCACGGCGTACGCCGTCGTATAGACGACGCCGGCGGCGAAGCTCGCCGGCAGCACCGTCGCGACGATGAGCGCGTAGGTCGGGGAGCAGCTGCTGAACGCGGGGCCGAGGGCCGCGCCGAGGGCGATGTCTCCGGTGAGACCACCGCGCCGGTAGCCGCGGTCGAGCAGTCGGCCGCCGCCGGCCTGCCATCCGGCCGCCACGGTGAGTCGCTCCCAGAGCGTGGGGAACAGCATCGACAGACCCAGCACCGCGACGATCACGCCCGACACGGTCTGCCACACCCAGCCGGGCACGCCCAGCAGCGCCGAGGTCGCCTTGAGCAGCAGTGTGAACGCCACGACCGACACGGCGAGCGCCGCCGCGATCACCAGCGGCCGGAACCACTGCCGCTCCGCCGCTGCGGCATCGCCGCCGCCGGCGCGGACCGCCGTGCCGCCGACGATCACCGGGAGCAGCGGCAGCACGCACGGCGCGAGCACCGTGAGCACCCCGGCGGCGAAGGAGACGAGGGTGAGAGCGAGCATCAGCCGTCGATGCCGAGACCCGTCAGCGCGGCGTCGAGGGTCGGATCGTCGTACGCGACGAACGATGCGGTGGCCGCGCCGGAGTCGTCGAGGGCGACGACCGTGGTCTGCAGCCGCACGTCGTAGCGCTGACGCAGCTCGGTGCTCGTGTCGTAGTCGACCTTGAGGATGGTGACGCCGTCGGGAACGCCGACCGCGTCGATGTCGGACTCGAGCGCCCGGCACTGCGGGCACCAGGGCGCGTGGAAGAACAGCACGCGCGTGCCCTCCGCCGACGCGAGCGCGGACTCGGAGTAGTCCACGTACGACCCGGCGGTGGTCGCGCCGGGCGCGGGTGCGTCGGCCTCGGGGGTCGGCGTCGCCTCGGCGGCGGGAGACTCCTCGGCCGCGTCGTCCGTGCCGTCGTCCATCGGTTCGGCGGTCGGCGTGGCGGTCTGCACGGCGACGGGCTCGTCCTCGCGACCGGCCACGCTCACCGCGACGGCGGCCCCGACCCCGACCACGAGCACGCCCGCGATGACCAGTCCTGCGATGGCACTGCGCTTCATACTCTCCATCCTCCGCCGGAGCGGGGCCGACGAACCCCCGCAGACCATGACGATTCGATGACGGATGCCGCGCCCGCCGTGCTGCGCCGCCCCTACGGTCCGCCGCCCTCCGCCGCCCCGCGACGCGTGCGTCGGCGACGCCCCGCGCGCCGCGCCGGGCGCGGCATCCCGAACCGCACGCGGACACGGCGGTAGCCTGATCGGTCGACCGGCGCGCGCGAGACGCGGCCCGCACCACCGAGGAGAGACCCCATGCCCACGTGGACCCTGCACGGCAACGGACGCACCGTCGAGCCCGGAAAGGTGGTGGCCCCCGACGAGCGACTCAACTGGGGTGCGACCGTCGCCGTCGGCATGCAGCACGTCGTCGCGATGTTCGGCGCGACGTTCCTCGTGCCGCTGCTCACCGGCTTCCCGGTGTCGACGACGCTGTTCTTCTCGGGCGTGGGGACGCTGCTGTTCCTGCTCATCACGCGCAACAAGCTGCCGAGCTACCTGGGGTCGTCGTTCGCCTTCATCGCCCCGGTCACCGCGGCCACCGCCTCGCAGGGCATGGGCTCGGCCCTCGCGGGCATCGTGGCGGTCGGCGTGCTGCTGGCAGCCGTCGGATTCGTGGTGCAGTTCCTCGGGATCGGGTGGATCGACCGGCTCATGCCGCCTGTCGTCGCGGGAGCCATCGTCGCGCTCATCGGCTTCAACCTCGCGCCGGTCGCGTGGGACAACTTCCAGCTCGCGCCCGTCACCGCCACGATCACGCTCGTCGCAGTCGTGCTCTTCAGTGTGCTGTTCCGCGGGTTCCTCGGGCGCATCTCGATCTTCCTCGGCGTGATCGTCGGCTACATCACGGCGCTCGTGCGCGGCGAGGTCGACTTCTCCGACGTGAACGCCCTCGTCGCCGACGGGCAGTGGTTCGGCCTCCCGACGTTCCAGGTCGCCGACTTCGCCTCCCCCGGAACGTGGAGCGTCATCGCGATGTTCCTCCCCGTCGTGCTGGTGCTCATCGCGGAGAACGTCGGCCACGTGCGCGGGGTCGCGACGATGACCTCGCGCTCGGTCAACCGTCAGACCGGCCGCGCGCTGATCGCCGACGGTGCCGCGACCACGCTCGCGGGCGCTTTCGGCGGCTCCGGCACCACCACCTACGGCGAGAACATCGGCGTCATGGCGGCCACGCGCGTCTACTCGACGGCGGCCTATTGGGTAGCCGGTGCGTTCGCGATCCTGCTCTCGCTGTCGCCGGTGGTGGGCGCGATCTTCAACTCGATTCCGGCCGGTGTGCTCGGCGGAGTGACGACAGCCCTGTACGGGCTGATCGGCATCATCGGCATCAAGATCTGGGTCGACAACCGCGTGGACTTCTCTCGGCCCGTCAACCAGTACACCGGAGCGGTCGCGCTGGTGATCGCGATCGCCGGATTCACCATGCAGTGGGGCGACTTCGAGCTCGGCGCGATCGTCATCGGCTCGGCCGCCGCTCTGCTGATCTACCACCTCGGCAACCTCATCGCCCGCTGGCGCAAGACCGGCGCCGACGACGGCGGCCCCATCCCCGCCGTGGGTCAGCTGGGCGGCGACCCGCAGTAGCGCGGGGCGCCGGGCGCGGCATCCACTCGCCCTGCCCTGCCCCTTGCGGGCGTGCCCTGCCTTGGCCCGCCTTGGCTTGCCTTGTCTTGCCTTGCGGGCTTGCCTTGCCTTGCCTTGCCTTGCCTTGCCTTGCCTTGCCTTGCCTTGCGGGCTTGCCTTGCCGAGAACAGGTGTTCCGGCGAAAACAGGCCGGGGTGAGCACGAAACGTCCTGCATACGGCAGATCACCTGATCTCAGCAACCGAAGAGTGGATGCCGCGGCGGAGCCCATCCGGCATCCACTGACCGAGAACAGGTGTTCCGGCGAAAGCAGGCCGGGGCGAGCACGAAACGTCCTGCATACGGCAGATCACCTGATCTCAGCAAACGGAAGTCAGCGCGACCAGCGACCAGCGCGACCAGCGACCCGCGCGACCAGGACGTGTCCGCGGATGCAGGGAATGGTCGCCGCGCGAAAATGGTTGTAGCTACACGTGAATGACGCGACCGTGAACCTCCCCGCCCCCGACAAGCTCGCCGCGGCGACAGCGATGGGCGCGGTCACGCTGCTGGTCGGCGACCTCGACGCCATGACCCGGTACTACCGCGAGGTCGTGACCCTGCAGGTCCTGGGCGCGGAGGCCGACACAGTCACCCTCGGCCGCGCCGGACTCCCGATCGTCGTGCTCCGCCACGATCCCGCCCTGCGGCATGCGCCCCCCGGCAGCGCGGGGCTGTTCCACACCGCGATCCTCTTCGAGACGCAGGAGGCCCTCGCCGCGGCGCTGTACAGCGTCGCCCGTCACGCTCCCGGCACCTTCACCGGGTCGGCCGACCACCTGGTGAGTCAGGCGTTCTACTTCACCGACCCGGAGGGCAACGGCATCGAGCTGTACTGGGACCGCGCGCGCACCGACTGGTCGTGGGTGCACGGCCAGGTGGAGATGGCGACCCTCTACCTCGACCCGAACGAGTTCCTCCGCTCCCACCTCACCGAGCAGGCCTCGCTCGGATCGACCGGTGGCGATGCCGCCTCGGTCGGGCATGTGCACCTGTCGGTGGGCGACGTCGCCACCGCGCGCGCCTTCTACGTCGACGCCCTCGGCTTCGACGAGACGGCGGCCCTCGGCAACCAGGCCGTGTTCGTCAGCGCCGGCGGCTACCACCACCACATGGCGATGAACGTGTGGAACTCCCGCGGCGCCGGACCCCGCATGCCCGCGCTCGGGCTCGGCCGGGTCGACCTCGCGCTCCCCGGCGCAGACGCCCTGGGCGAGCTGGGCGAGCGCCTCCGCCACCACGGCTTCGCGGTGCGCGACGACGGCCGCGCGCTGAGCTTCGACGACCCGTGGAACAACGTTCTGCGCGCCGAGGCCGCACCAGCCCCCGCCTCGGCAGCCCCCGCCGTCAGCTGATCGCGCGCTCGACGAGTGCCGTGATCTGCTTCTCGGTGTCGGGCCCGATCCCCACCAGCGCGTACGACGTCGCCCACATCTCCCCGTCGTCGAGGGTGGCGGCCTCTTCGAACCCGAGCGTCGCGTAGCGGCTCTTGAACTTCGCGGCGTCCTTGAAGAACACCACCACCTTGCCGTCGCGCGACCAGGCCGGCATCCCATAGAAGGTGCGCGGCACGAGGTCGGGCGCGACCTTCGCGACGATCTCGCTCACCTTCTCGGCGAGCACGCGGTCGGCCTCGGGCATCTCGGTGATCTTCTCGGCCACCGCCTGCTCGCCGCTCGCGCGGTCCTGAGCGGCCTTCAGCTCCTTGGCGCGCTCCTTGACCGCTGCGCGCTCCTCGGCCGACAGGCCCGTCGATGCCTTCGCCATGTTCCGGCTCCTCGCGTGTTCGTCCCGGTTCGGGATGCCGCACCCTGCGGCATCCTCCACGTTACGAATCCGCGCGCGCCGATGCTTCTCCGATCCTGCTCGGATCGGGTGCACGACCGGTCGTCAGACGGAGTCGCGCTCGATGAGCTCCGTCTCGAGGATCGTGACGTGGCGCGGGTGCTTTCCTGCCAGGAGGTCGAGGAGCACGGTGGCCATGCGCTCCCCCTGGGCGAACGACGGCTGACGCATCGTCGTCAGCTGCGGCGTGACCGAGGTGGCGACGGGCGAGTCGTCGAAGCCGATGATCGCGACGTCGGCGGGCACCCGCAGACCCTCGGCCGCGAGCACCGACAGGGCTCCGCGTGCCATCAGATCGCTCGCGGCGAAGACCGCGTCCGGTCGCTCCCCGGCGGCGAGGATCTCCCGCATCGCGACCGCGCCGCCGTCGGCGGTGAAGTTGCCGTCGGCGATCGCTCCTTCGGGGAGATCCCAGGCGGCGAGCGCCTCCCGGTATCCCTGAAGCCGGTCGACGCCCGCGGGCATGTCGAGCGGTCCGGTGATGGTCGCGATGTTCTTGCGGCCCTGCTCGATCAGGTACGTCGTGGCGTCATGGGCGCCGCGCACGTTGTCGACGTCGACGTAGTAGTCGCGCTCGCGCTCGCGCACGGGGCGACCGCCGTACACGACGGGGACGGCCGCGGCGATCCGGTCGATGAACGTGTCGCTGGTGTGATGGGAGACCACGATCGCACCGTCGACCGCGCCCGATCGCACGTAGGACGTGGTCTTGTCGCCGGGGTCATCGCTGGCGATGAAGAGGTTGAGCACGTAGTCGGACTTGCTCAGCCGGGCGTTGATGCCCGACACGATCGCCGCGAAGAACGGGTCGCCGAAGAACCGGGTGGTGTCTTCGGGAACGATCAGGGCGACAGCGTGGGTCTGCCGGCTCGCCAGCGAACGCGCCGCGCGATTGGGCACATAGTTGAGCTCCGCGATCGCCCGCTGCACCGACTGGAGTGCCGACGGGCTCACCGCGGTCGAGCCGTTCACGACGCGCGACACGGTCGACCGGGAGACCCCCGCTGCCGCGGCGACCTCCTCGATGGTGACGGTGCCACTCACCGTGTGTGTGCTCATTGCTGCGTGCTCCCCCTCGGACTACGCCACGACCGTCGCCGGTGCGACGTCGAGCGTGCGCGCCGCGATGATGCGGCTGTACTCGCGGCCGCTGTCCTTGACGGCACGCTCCTGCGTCTCGTAGTCCACTCGAACGATACCGAACCGCTTCTCGTAGCCCCACGCCCACTCGAAGTTGTCGAGCATCGACCAGTAGAAGTAGGCGCGCACATCGACACCGGCATCCTGGGCATCGAGGATCGCGGCGAGGTGGCCGCGCACGAACTCGACGCGGTCGTCGTCGTGCACGCGGGTCTCCCCGTCCTCGACCACGGCCACGTCGTCGTAGGCGGCGCCGTTCTCGGTGACGTAGAGCACCGTGCCGGCGGGCTCGGCGTACTCGGTCCACACCCGCTCCAGCAGACGAGTGAGCCCCTCGGGCTGCACCTCCCACTGCATGGGCGTGCGCGGCAGCCCCCGCTCGTGCCAGTAGATGTCGTGGCCGGCCGGCCACGGCGACCCGGTGGGCCGATCGGTGGGCGCGTCGCCGCCGATCGGCGGGTCGACGGGCTCGTGGCCGCCGACGTACTCGCCGTGGTAGTAGTTCACGCCGAGCGACTCGATGGGCGTCGCGATCGTCTCGAGGTCACCGGGCTGCACGGCCGCCTCGAAGGAGGCGACGGCTGCGGCATCCACCTTCCGCACGTCCTCGACGATGTCGGCCGGGTACTCACCGCGGAACACCGGGTCGAGGAACCAGCGGTTGAACTGCCCGTCGATGCGGCGCGCCGCGTCGAGGTCGGCGGGGTCGTTCGCGTCGACCGGATCGGCGACCGTGAGGTTCAGCGTGATGCCGAGCGTCAGCGACTCGTCGCGGGCGCGCAGTTCCCGGATCGCCTGGCCGTGGCCGAGCAGCAGGTGGTGCGAGGCGAGCAATCCCTCCTCGATGCTGAAATGCCCGGGGGCGTGGATGCCGGCGGTGTAGCTCAGGAACGACGAGCACCACGGCTCGTTGAGCGTCGTCCACACGTTCACGCGGTCGCCGAGGGCGTCGTGCATGTCGAGCGCGTACTCGGTGAAGAGGTCGGCCGTGTCGCGGTTGGCCCACCCGCCCTTCTCCTGGAGGGCCTGCGGCAGGTCCCAGTGGTAGAGCGTGAGCCACGGAAGGATGTCGGCGCCCAGCAGTTCGTCGACGAGGCGCTTGTAGAAGTCGACGCCCTTCGGATTGACGGCTCCGCCGTCGGGGCGCACCCGCGACCACGAGGTGGAGAAGCGGTAGGTCTGCAGACCCATCTGCTTCATGAGGGCGACGTCGTCGCGGTAGAGGTGGTAGTGGTCGCACGCCACGTCGCCGTTGTCGGCGTTGATGACGGCACCCGGCACGCGGGAGAAGGCGTCCCAGATCGAATCGCGGCGACCGTCGTCGTGGGCGGCGCCCTCGATCTGGTACGCGGCGGTGGCTGCACCGAACAGGAAGTTCGACGGGAAGGCGCGCTCGACGGCAGAGGTCATGGCGACGGATTCCTCTCTAGAGGTTGCAGGATCAATTGTGGCGCGGGGCGGCGCAGATGGTCAGCCCTTCACTGCGCCGGCCATGATGCCGCTCACCAGCTGCTTGCCCGCGAAGGCGAAGAGGATGAGCAGCGGGATGGTCGACAGCAGCACGCCCGCGAGCACCACCGAGTAATCCACGAAGTAGTTCGACTGCAGCAGCGACAGCGCGACGGGCAGGGTCGGGTCGCGACGGTCGAGCACGATGAAGGGCCAGAAGAAGTTGTTCCACGCGCCCACGAACGTGAACAGGAACAGCATCGCCGCGGCCGGGCGCGCGGCCGGAACGCCCACCGTCCACAGCGTGCGCATCATGGTGGCGCCGTCCACGCGTGCGGCCTCGATGAGCTCGTCCGGCACGGTCTGCTGGAGGTACTGCGTCATCCAGAACACGCCGAACGCGCTGGTGAGCGCCGGGATGATGATCGCACCGATCGATCCGGTCCAGCCGAGGTCGGCGAACAGGATGTACAGCGGCACGACGCCCAGCTGCATCGGCACGGCCATCGTCGCGACGACGAAGACCAGCAGCCCTTTGCTGCCCGGGAACTTCAGCTTCGCGAACGCCCAGCCGGCGAGTGTCGAGGTGATGACCACGGATGCCGCGATGAGGGTCGAGCTGTAGATCGAGTTCCACAGCGCGCGCCAGAACCCGACGGCCGGGTCGTTGACGACGGCGGCGGCGTTCTCGAGGAAGTTGCCGCCCGGGAACCACGACATGTTCGGGTCGTTGATGGTGGATGCGTCGCCCGACCCGATCAGGAGCGACCAGTAGTAGGGGAAGACCGCGCTGACCAGCACGACGGCCAGGCCCGCGTAGACCCAGAAGCCCGCGCGGTAGCCGCGGATGCGGGTGGTGCGGTTCTTGCGGGAGCCGCGCTGCGCAGCGTTCGGGATGCTCTGCTCGACGATCGCGAGGGGAGGAGTGGTGCTCATCGGGCCGATCCCTTCTTGCCGAGCAGGCGCTTTCGTGGGGAGACCACGCCGCGACCGCCCTCGTCACGCACGAGGCGGCGCGTGATCATGAGGTTGATGAGGCCGATGACGAGGATGATGAGGAACAGGATCCAGGCCAGGGCCGCAGCCCGCCCGAAGTTCCACTCGCGCCAGCCGATGTTGTAGAGGAAGAGCGTGATCGTCAGCCACTGCTGGGCGGCGCCGCCCTCGCCCGTGTTGTCGTACATGCGCGGCTCGTCGAAGATCTGCAGACCGCCGATCGTCGAGGTGATGATCACGAAGATGAGCGTGGGGCGCAGCGACGGGAGCGTGATGCTCCAGAACTGGCGGAAGGCGCCGGCGCCGTCGACGGTGGCGGCCTCGTAGTAGTCGCGGGGCACCGCCTGCATGGCGGCGAGCAGGATCAGCGCGTTGTAGCCGGTCCAGCGGAAGTTGACCATCGTCGAGATGGCGACATGGCTCCAGAAGGGATCCTTGTGCCACGGCACCGGCGGGATGCCGAGGTCGGCGAGCACGTTGTTGACGAGCCCGTGGTTGTCGCCGTACATGTTGCTGAAGATCAGGGCGACGGCCACCGGGGCCATCACGTAGGGCAGCAGGACGCTGGTGCGCCAGAAGGTCTTGGCGCGGATGTTCTTGTCGAGCATCGCCGCGATGAAGATCGCGAGGATCAGCTGCGGCACGCTCGAGAGCAGGAAGATGCTGAACGTGTTGCGCAGGGCGGTCCAGAACTGCGGATTGGAGAGGATCCACGCGTATTGGTCGAAGCCGATGAACTCGCCGGAGTTGCGGACGAGGTCCCAGTCCATGAAGGAGATGACCGCCGTGTAGCCGATCGGGAACAGGCCCACGACGGCGAACATGACGAAGAACGGCGAGATGTACAGGTAGGGCGAGACCTTCAGATCCCACCGGCTCAGCTTCTGGCTGAACGAGAGCACGCGGACGCGCTTGTCCTGCGGCTGCGGCGGCGTTGCCGCGGGCGCCTGGGGGCGCGTGTCGGTTGCGGTCACGATGTCGTCTCCGGGTCGGGGATCAGGGCTCGGGGCTGGGGGCCGGTCGGTTCCGGCTCGATGGTGAGGACGCCGGGTGCGTGCGGGTCGCAGGGAGACCCGCACGCACCCGGTCGGTCCGAGGACCGGTCAGATCAGCGTCAGAACGCGCCGACCTCGTTGACCCACGTGTCCCACGAGGTGTCGGCGTCTTCGACACCGTCGAAGACACGGGTCACCGCGTTCTGGAGCGCGTCGTGGTACTTGAAGTACTCGGCGTCCTTGTAGGGCGCGACCGTGACACCCGCCGCACGCGACGAGAGGATCTCACCGGTCGGGGCGTCGTTGAAGTACTCGTTCGTCGCCGAGGCGAGCTCGGCGCTGTCGAGGGCCTCGAGCTGGCTCGGGAAGGTGCCGGCGTTCGCGAACGCCTTCATCTGCTGCTCGGGAGCGGTCAGCCAGTCAGCGAGTGCGAGCGCGGCATCCACGTTCTCACCGTCGGCGGGGACGGTCAGGTACGAGCCGCCCCAGTTGCCGCCGCCGTTGGGGAAGACGTCGGCGATGTCCCAGCCGGTGACGTCGGGGGCGTTGCCCGAGATGACGCCGAGCATCCAGCCCGGGCAGAGCATCGTGGCGAACTCGCCGTTGGCCATCGAGGCGAACCAGTCGTCGGACCACTGACCCGCGTATGCCGCGTTGGGCACACCGCGCTCGGTGACGAGCTGGTAGGCCTCGGCGATCTCCGGGTTCTCGGTGGCGATGACGGTGCCGTCGGGCTCGGTGTAGGTGAACTCGATCTGGTTCACGATGCCCTGGAGCACCGAGTTGGCCGAATCCACCATCGGCTTGCCGGTGGCCTCGCGGTACTGGTCGGCGACGTCGAGGAAGTGCTCCCAGTCGCCGTCGAACAGCTCGGCGACGCCCTCGCGGTCGCTGGGAAGGCCGGCGGCCTCGAAGAGGTCGGCGCGGTAGCAGATGCCCTGCGGGCCGATGTCGGTGCCGAAGCCGACGAGGCGGCCGTCGCCGTCGGTCGCGGCGGCTTCCTTCCAGTCGAGCCAGCGGCCCTTGACCGAGTCCGGCGCCTCGGCGAGGAGGTCGGAGTACTGCATCGCCTCGGCGAACCAGTCGATCTCGACGGCCTCGATGTCGGCGAGGCCGCCCTTGCCGAGCTTCGCGAAGTAGTTCGCACGGGCGTCGCCCGACTCGGCGGCGCGGGTGTGCTCGATCGTGATGTTCGGGTTCTCGTCCATGTACTCCTGGAGGAGCTCGTCGGTGTAGCCGAAGTCGTTGAACGTGGCGACCGTGAGCGTGATCTCCTCGTCGGTCGAGGCAGAGCCCTCGGAGTCGCCGCTCGCGCAGCCGGCGAGGACGATGGCGGACGCGGAGAATGCGGCAACGGCCACGGCGCTCCGGCGGAAGGCGCGTGAATTCACTGTCACTCCTTTGTGTGTCAGGCGGTGTTGGTGCTGTGAACGTCTCGGGTTCGAGACCGTCGTGGGAGCGGTCCCACGAACAATCAGCAACGCTAAGGGAGCGCTCCCATGATTGTCAAGGGAGCGCTCCCATGAATGTGTCACGGTTGGATCACGGGCCGTGGTCGGCGTTCACGATCGGCCGCGGCGCGGCATCCACGCGTCCCGGGTTCGGACGAGGGCGGGCGCGCCGTAGACTTGACGGGTTCCCTGCCCGCGACATCCGGAGCCTCGTATGCCCACCATCGTCGTCGACGTCATGCCCAAGGCCGAGCTGCTGGACCCCCAGGGGAAGGCCGTCACCGGAGCGCTCAGCCGCCTCGGAGTCGAGGACTTCTCGGCCGTCCGCATCGGCAAGCGCTTCGAGCTCACGGTCGAGGGCGAGGTCACCGACGAGGTGCTCGCCGAGGCCCGCCGCATCGCCGACGAGATCCTCTCGAACAGCGTGATCGAGGATGTCGTGGGTGTCGAGGTGGTCGAGTGACCGTCCGCGTCGGGGTCATCACCTTTCCCGGCTCGCTCGACGACCGCGACGCGCAGCGCGCGATCCGCGTCGCCGGCGCCGAACCCGTCGCCCTGTGGCACGGTTCGCACGACCTCGACGGTGTCGACGCCCTGGTGCTGCCCGGCGGCTTCAGCTACGGCGACTACCTGCGCGCCGGCGCCATCGCCGCGCTCGCGCCGATCATGTCGGAAGTCAAGACGGCGGCCGCCGCCGGGATGCCGGTGCTCGGCATCTGCAACGGCTTCCAGATGCTCGTCGAGGCGCACCTGCTGCCGGGCGGCCTGATCCGCAACGCGCACCAGCAGTTCATCCGCCGCGACCAGCGTCTGCGCGTGGAGAACGCGTCGACCGCCTGGACGGCGGAATTCGAGGCTGACCAGGAGATCGTCATACCGCTCAAGAACGCCGACGGCGGTTACATCGCCTCGGAGTCCGAGCTCGACCGGCTCGAGGGCGAGGGCCTGGTCGCCTTCCGCTACCTGGGTGTGAACCCCAACGGGTCGCTCCGCGACATCGCCGGCATCACCAACGAGCGCGGCAACGTGGTCGGCCTCATGCCCCACCCCGAGCACGCCGTCGAGGCCGGCTTCGGCCCCGACACCGCCGCCGCCATGCGCTCCGGCATCGACGGCCTGCCGTTCTTCACCTCGGCGGTCGCCGCCGTGGTCGCCGCCGCGGCCTGACGCGCGGCATCCGCAGGCACCCGGTTTCGCCGCCCCGCGGCATCCACACGCCGCGTCGACGGTCGCCCCGCGGCATCCACACCCCGCGTCGTTTGCCGCCCCGCAGCATCCACCGCAGGTCGCTTCGGCGAGACCCGTGTTTCCCGCTCAGACCCCCCCGCCCCGGCGCCGGGTCCGGGCGGGAAAGTCGGGTCTCGACGGTCACCGAGGTGCGTGCTCAGACGGTGCCGGCGGGGGGCCAGACGCCGATGATGATCGCCATCACCACGAACGTCACGAGCTCGTGCGCGATGTTCAGCACCGTGAGTGACGACGGCCGCCCCTCGAACTGGTCGTGGGTGATGAAGCGCGCGGCGGTCAGACCGGCCCACAGGATGATCCCGGTGACGAGCGCCGAAGCGAAGTAGCTGCCGCCGTAGAAATGCCACGCGATCGTGATCGAGCCGGCCAGCACCCACGCCGTGCCGAAGCTCACGAACACGGTGACGATGATCGGCAGCCACGCCTGCAGCGTCGTCTGCTCGCGATTCATGTCGACCTTCGCGAGAGCCGCCCAGCGCTTGCCGAACACCGGCGGCGCGTACCAGACCGACCCGACCACCATCGTCGACAGGGTGGCGAGGATCACCGCCCAGTAGTTGATCTCGGGTATCTGCATCGGGAGGCTCCTCGGGTCGGGTACGGGTGCTCGGCGCGAGCGTAGCGCCCGGCTCGGACGCCGCGTCGGCAGCGCGCCGGTAGCGTGGGAGGCGTGAGTCCCACTCCCCTCGTCGTCAGCGTGCCCACCGAAGAACTCGCGGGCGATCTCGCCCCGCTCCCCGAGGATGTCGAGGTGGTGGTGTGGCCGATGGATGCCGCGGCCCCGCGCGACCGGTTCGACATGGTCGTTCCCCCGTACATGTCGATGGCGCGCGTGCTCGAGCGCCTCGAGGGCGTCGAGGTCGGGCTGGTGCAGAGCCAGTCGATCGGCTACGAGGGCGTCCGCGACATCCTCCCGCCCGGGCTCGTGTTCGCGAACGCCTCGTCGGTGCACGAGGCGTCGACCGCGGAGCTCGCCGTCGGCCTCGCGATCGCCGGGCAGCGGCGCATCGGCGAGTTCGCGCAGAACCAGGCCGAGGGTCGGTGGGCGGCGGCCTACGCTCCGAGCCTGGCCGACCGCCGCGTGATGCTGCTCGGGTACGGCGGCGTGGGCAAGGCGATCGCCGCGCGACTGGCCGGCTTCGAGGTGGAGGTGGTGCCCGTGGCATCCCGCGCCCGCGTCGAGGACGGAGTGGCCGTGCACGGCGTCGACGAGCTGCCCGACCTCCTGCCCACGACCGAGGTCGTCATCGCCTCGCTGCCCGGGGGCGCCGCCACGCGGCACATCATCGACGACGCGTTCATGTCCGCCCTCCCCGACGGCGCGCTGATCGTGAACGTCGGTCGCGGCCCGCTCATCGACACGGAGGCGCTCGTCACGCACGCCTCGCGCGGGCGCATCCGCGCGGCGCTCGACGTCACCGACCCCGAGCCGCTGCCGGCGGACCACCCGCTGTGGTCGATCCCCGGCGTTCTCGTCGTACCCCACGTCGGCGGGTGGACATCCGCCATGCGCCCCCGCGTGGCACGCCTGGTGAAACGCCAGATCGACCGGATGCGCACCGGTGAACGGCCGCTGAACGTCGTGCTCGGCGGCTGAACCGCGGGCCGCCGCCTCATCCACGGTGGACGGCGCACCCGTCCCCCATCCTTCACCGCGCCGCGCATCATCGGCGCGACGAAGGGACGTCCGAGGGGTCAGGCCCGCCGTCCGCTCGGGCGGTCGATGTCGGCGCCCGACCACAGGTCGCCGCACTCGACCTCGAGCGCGCCGTGCGCCGTGAGGTAGGGGCGCGCGCCGCGGTCGCCGGTGAGCGACGCGCACACCTCGTCGAGGTGGTCGCGGCCGATGAGCACGGGATGGCCCGGCCGCCCGCCGTACACCGCCTGCACCAGTGCCGTCCGCCCGGCGGCCGCCTCGACCACGCGCTGCACGGCGGCAGCCGGCGCATCGGGCGTGTCCACGGGCGTGACGACCACGGCATCGATCGCCGGGTCGAGGGATGCCGCGCGCAGCCCCGCGCGCAGGGTCGCGCTCAGCCCCTCGGCCCAGTCCTCCACGCTCACCGCTGTCGCGGCGGCGGGCACCAGCGCCGCGACCTCGCCGGCCTGCGCTCCGACCGCGACGAGGACCGGGTCGCAGGCGGCCGCGCGCAGCATCCACACCGCCCGCTCGACCCAGGCGATCCCGCCGGCGTCGCGCACCAACCCCTTCGGGCCGCCGTAGCGGGTGCCCGCGCCCGCCGCCAGCACCAGTCCGCTCACCCGCATCGGCGCACCTCCGGCTCGTCGGTTCGTGTCACGACAGCGTATTCCGCCCGAAACACATCGGGTTTAGCGTCGGATTCACACGGGTTCGCCGCGTGGACCAGCCGCGGCATCCACCTCGATCGACGGGAGCCGCCCTATGTCTCGGACGATCATCGAGCACGGGTACCTCGCGACGATCGATGCGTCGGGCAGCGAATTCCCCGACGGGCATATGGTCGTCGACGACGGTCTGATCACCGCGGTCGGCTCCGGCCCGGCGCCGGGGGAGCTGCGCCACGGCGCCGAGATCATCGACGCGACCGGGTGCCTGGTGACCCCGGGCCTGGTCAACACGCACCATCACCTCTACCAGTGGCTCACCCGCGGGTACGCGCAGGACGCCATCCTGTTCGACTGGCTGACCGCGCTGTACCCGCTGTGGTCGCGCATCGATGCGGGACTGACCGGCGTGGGCGCAGCGGGTGCGATGGCCGTGCTCGCCCGATCGGGCTGCACGACCGTGGGCGACCACCACTACATCTTCCCGCGGGGCTCCGGCGACATCGTCGGCGCGATCGTCGAGGCGGCGTCGACCGTCGGCGTCCGGCTGCACGCCACACGCGGGTCGATGGATCTCGGCGCCTCACAGGGCGGGCTGCCGCCCGACTTCGCCGTGGAGACGACGGATGCCGCCCTCGCCGCCTCGCAGGAGGCGGTCGAGCGCTACCACGACGCGTCGTTCGGATCGCTCGTGCACGTGGCCATCGCCCCCTGCTCGCCCTTCTCGGTCACCGCTGACCTGCTGCGCGAGGCGGCCGTGCTCGCCCGGAGTCTCGGCGTGCGCCTGCACACCCACGCCTCCGAGACCGTCGAGGAGGACGCCTACTGCGCGGAGCACTTCGGCAAGACCCCCACCCAGTACCTCGAAGACCTCGGCTGGCTCGGAGACGACGTGTGGATGGCGCACTGCGTACACCTCGACGAGCCTGCGATCGCCCGGTATGCCGCCACCGGCACGGGCGTCGCCCACTGCCCCTCGTCGAACGGACGACTGGCGGCCGGCATCGCCCCGGTGCGCGACCTGCTGCGCGCGGGTGTGCCGGTCGGACTCGGCGTCGACGGCGCCGCCTCCAACGAGTCGGGGCAGTTGGGCGTCGAGATCCGCGAGGCCGTGCTCATGAACCGACTGCGCACCGGGGCGGACTCGATGAGCGCCCGCGACGCCCTGCGCATGGCGACGCTCGGCGGCGCACGCGTGCTCGGGCGCGACCGTGAGATCGGCTCGCTCGAGCCGGGCAAGGTCGCCGACGTCGCCGTGTGGCGCATCGATGGGGTCGAGCACGCGGGGATCCTCGATCCGGTCGCCGCGCTCGGTCTCGGATCGATGCCGCCGCTGAAGCGGCTTCTCGTCGGCGGACGAACGGTCGTGGCCGACGGCACCCTCGTCACGATCGAGGAGCCGGTGCTCGCCGAGCAGGTGGCCACCGCATCGCGCGCCCTGGCCGAACGGCTCTGACATGGACGTCACCTCCGTCACCTCGTTCCGCCGGGCACACACGCGCGACGACCTCGACCTGGCGCCGGGGGAGGTCTTCCTGGCCGGCGGCACCTGGCTCATGAGCGAGCCCCAGCCCGGCACGACGGGGTTCGTCGACCTGACGACACTGGACTGGCCGGCCCTCGAGGTCACCGACGCGGGCCTGCGCATCGGCGCGACCTGCACGATCGCGGCGCTGCGGGCCTGGGCGGAAGGGCGCGGGCCCGTCGCGGTCCCCGACGGCTGGCGGGCGGCATCCCTCGTCCCGGTCGCCGCCGACGCGCTGCTGGCCTCCTTCAAGATCTGGAACACCGCCACCGTGGGCGGAAACCTCTGCCGGGCATTCCCCGCCGGAGCGATGACGTCGCTTTCGGTCGCGCTCGATGCCGAGGTGGAGATCTGGATGCCGGGGGGCGGCGTGCACCGGCTGAGCGCGGCCGCCTTCGTCATCGGCAACGGCGTGAACGGGCTCGCCCCGGGCGAGGTCGTGCGCGCGATCGAGATTCCCGCCCACGCGCTGCGGGCCCGCGCGCGGCTCGAGAAGATCGCCCTCGCCGAGCTGGGACGATCGGGGGCCGTCGTCACCGGACGTCTCGACGACGACGGTCGAGCCGTGTTCACGCTGACGGCGGCCGTGGAACGGCCCGTCGTGATGCGGTTCTGCGAACTGCCGGATGCCGCGGGCCTCGCCGCCGCCATCGACAGCGCGCCCGGGTACTACTCCGATGTGCTGGGCACCGAGGACTGGCGGCGGGCGGTGAGCGGCGTGCTCGGCGAGCGGATCCGCGCAGCCCTCGCCCGGCCTGAGGCGGTGCCGGGATGAGATTCGAGGTCAACGGCGCCCCGGTGGAGGCGGACCCCCGTCCGGGCCAGTGCCTGCGCACGCTGCTGCGCGAGAACGGGCACCGCGAAGTGAAGAAGGGCTGCGACGCGGGCGACTGCGGGGCGTGCGCGGTCATCCTCGACGGCAAGCCGGTGCACTCCTGCATCATCCCCGCCGCCCGCGTCGACGGCTCCCGCGTCGTGACGGCGTCGGGCCTCGCGCCGGGCGACGACCTGCACCCCGTGCAGGAGGCGCTGGTGGAGCACTTCGGCTTCCAGTGCGGGTTCTGCACGCCAGGCATGAGCGTGACGGCATCGTGCCTCACCGCCGACGACCTCCCCGACCTCGACCGCCGCTTGAAGGGGAGCCTGTGCCGGTGCACGGGGTACCGACCGATCCGTGAGGCGATCCGGGCGTCGGTGCTCGGCCCGGTGCGCGAGACCGGTGCGGTCGCGGCTGCCGGCTCTTCGTCTCGCTCCGCTCGCTCAGGGACCTCGGCTGCCGGCGCGGTGGGCACCTCCGCCACGCCGGAGCCCGCACGTCGCGTGGTGCAGGGCCTCGAGCCGTACACGTTCGACCTGGAGCCGCCCGCCGACACCCTTGTGCTCCGGGTGCTCGGCTCGCCGCACGCGCATGCCCGCATCGTCGCGATCGACGCGTCCGCCGCCGAGGCGATGCCCGGCGTCGTCGCCGTGCTGACCCACCTCGACGCCCCCGCGAAGCGCTTCTCGACGGCCCGCCACGAGCACCGCGAAGACGACCCCGACGACACCCGCGTGCTCGACGACACCGTGCGGTTCGTCGGCCAGCGGGTCGCGGCGGTCGTGGCCGAGACGGCCGAGATCGCGGATGCCGCGGTGCGCGGCATCCACGTCACCTACGACGTGCTCCCGGCGGTGCTCGATCCCGAGCTCGCGCGACTGCCGGGCGCCCCGCTCGTGCACCCCGACCGCACGCGCGCGGACCGTGTGGACGAAGCGCACCGCAACGTGCTCGCGAGTCTGCACGCGGGGCTCGGCGGCGACCCCGAGGCGGCGCTGGCCGCGAGCGCCGTCACGGTGAGCGGAACCTGGCGCACGGGCCGCGTCTCGCACGCTCAGCTCGAGACCCACGGGGCGCTCGGCTGGCTCGATGACGACGGGCGCCTCGTGATCCGGGCGAGCACACAGGTGCCGTTCCTTGCGCGCGACGAGATCGCCCGCCTGTTCGACCTGCCGCGCGACCGGGTGCGCGTGTTCACGGCGCGTGTGGGCGGTGGGTTCGGCGGCAAGCAGGAGATCTTCGCCGAAGACCTGGTCGCGCTGGCGGTGCTGCGCACGGGACGCCCGGTGGCGTTCGAGCTCTCGCGCACCGAGGAGTTCCGTCGCACCTCGGTGCGGCATCCATTCCGGGTCTCGGTCTCGCTCGGCGCCGACGCCGACGGCCGGCTCACCGCGATGACGCTCGACGTGCTCAGCAACACCGGCGCCTACGGCAACCACGGCGTGGGTGTGCTGTTCCACGGCGTCGCCGAATCGGTCAACGTCTACAACTGCCCGGTCACGCGCATCGACGCGGAGGTCGTCTATACGAATGCCGTGCCCTCGGGCGCGTTCCGCGGCTACGGGCTCGGCCAGGTGATCCTCGGCGTCGAATCCGCCATGGACATGCTCGCCGAGAAGCTCGGCATCGACCCGTTCGAGCTGCGGCGCATCAACGCCGTGCGGGAGGGCGACGTGCTGTCGACGGTGTTCCCCGAACCCGAGCCCGACCTCGTCTGGGGTTCGTACGGTCTCGACCAGTGCCTGGATCTCGCGCAGGACGCGCTCCGGCGCGGGAACGGCATGGAAGCGCCGACCGGCTGGCGCGTCGGCGAGGGGATGGCGATCTCGCTCATCGCGTCGGCAGCGCCGGGGGGCCACTACTCCCACGCGACGGCCACGCTGCGCCCCGACGGCACGATCGCGCTCTCGGTCGGCACCGCGGAGTTCGGCAACGGCACCAGCACCGTGCACCGTCAGATCGCGGCCACCGTGCTCGAGGCATCCACGGATCGCATCGAGCTGCGCGCCGCCGACACCGACCTCGTGCGGCACGACACCGGAGCCTTCGCGTCGGCCGGAACGACCGTCGCCGGCAAGGCCCTCGCCCGCGCGTGCACGCAGCTGCGCGACCGGATGCTCGCGGCGGCCCGGACGGCGACCGGCGCCGACGACGCGGTGCTCGCCGACGACGGGGTGCTCGCAGGGGGACGCGTCGTTCCGTTCGCGGAGCTCGTCGCGACGGCGCCTTCCGCCGAGTGCAGCGCCGAGGGTCTGGTCGGCACCGGCGACGAAGACGGCTCGGAGCGCTCCCTCGCCTTCAACGTGCACGGGGTGCGGGTCGCGGTCGACGTCGAGACCGGAACCGTGCGGGTGCTGCAGTCCGTGCAGGCCGCCGACGCCGGGGTGGTCATCAACCCCGCCCAGTGCCGAGGACAGGTCGAGGGCGGCGCGGCGCAGGGCCTCGGCAGCGCGCTGTACGAGGAGGTCGTCGTCGGCCCCGACGGCGCGATCGAGAACCCGGTGTTCCGGCTGTACCGGGTGCCGCAGTCGGCGGACATCCCCGACACCGAGGTGTACTTCGCCGACACCGTCGACGCCATCGGACCCTTCGGCGCCAAGTCGATGAGCGAATCCCCCTACAACCCGGTCGCCGCAGCGGTCGGCAACGCCATCGCCCGGGCGCTCGGGCGTCGCCCCTTCCGTCAGCCGTTCACCCGCGAGCGGGTCTGGCGCGTCGCGCACGGCCTCGACGAGGTGGATGCCGCGGGCTGACGCCTCCGCGCGGTGGTGCGGCCCCTCGTGGGGCGACTTCTGTGGCATCCATCCGCGCCGACCCGCAACCACCGCCCCACCAACCCGTGGGCGCAAAGCGGCGGCCACCTCGTGGGGCGACTCCTGCGGCATCCACCCGCACGGACCCACCGCAAGCGCCCCACGAACCCTCGGGCCCGCAGCGCCGCGCCCCTCGTGGGGCGACTCCTACGGCATCCACCCGCCCGGACCCACCACAAGCGCCCCACGAACCCCCGGGCGCACAGCGCCGCGCCCCTCGTGGGGCGACTCCTGCGGCATCCACCCGCCCGGACCCACCACAAGCGCCCCACGAACCCTCAGGCCCGCAGCGCCGCGCCCCTCGTGGGGCGACTCCTGCGGCATCCACCCGACCGGCACCACCGCAGGCGCCCCACGAACCCCCGGGCGCACAGCGCCGCGCCACCTCATGGGGCGACTCCTGCGGCATCCACCCGCCCGGACCCACCACCAGCGCCCCACGAACCCTCGGGCCCGCAGCGCCGCGCCCCTCGTGGGGCGACTCGCGCGGCATCCACCCGCGCCGACCCACCACAGGCGACCCACGAACCCGGAGGCGGACCGCTGTGGTCAGCGCTGGGCGGTCGTCATCGCCATGCGGGCGAGCACGATGTTCTCGACCACCTGCACGAGGTTGTAGAGCAGCAGCGTCACGATCGTGATGAGGGCGACCGAGGCCCACAGCTCGTCGAACCGGGCCGATGCCGAGAACTTGACGATCATGCCGCCGATGCCCTGGCCGGTCGACAGCCATTCGGCCAGCAGGGCTCCCGTCACGGCACCCGGCACCGAGACGCGCGCCGCAGCGAACAGCGAGGGCAGCGCGCCGGGCACGCTCACCTTGCGCAGCTGGGTCGCCCGCCCGCCGCCGTACACGTGCACGAGGTCGAGGCTCTCCTTCGAGGCGCGGCTGAGGCCGAACATCACCGACGCGAGGGCCGGGAACAGCACCACGATCGAGCCGATGACGGCGACGGATGCCGCGGTGCCGCGCCCCGTGATGAGGATGATCACCGGGGCGATGGCCACGAGCGGCACCGAACGCAGCAGCAGCGCGAGCGGCATCACGCCGGCCTCCACCGAGCGCGACAGCGAGAAGGCGATCGCGAGGATCGTGGCGACCACCATGCCGACGACGAAGCCGAGGGCGGCGTCCTGCAGGGTCTGTATCAGGAGCGGCATGAGCTCGGCGCGGTTGGCGGCGGCATCCTCTTCGGTGAACAGGAACTGCCACACCTCGAGCGGCCCCTTGGCGACGAACGACGAGATGCCGGTGAGGTTCACGACCGCCCACCACAGCGCGATGATGATCACGAACGTGAGGAGGGCGTTCAGCAGAGAGCGGCCCGCGGCGCGCGAGACGGCGGGGATCATGCGACGGTCCTTCCGGAGACCCACGGGGTGACCAGGCGCGAGATCAGCCCGACCAGCGCATAGCCGGCGAGGGCGACGAGGGCCGACAGCAGGAACACCGCCCACACCCGGGCCGAGTCGAGATCGCCCTGCAGCTTGATGAGGGTGATGCCGACGCCCCGGTCGATGCCGCCCATGTACTCGCCGAGCACGGCTCCGAGGAAGGCCGAGGGCACGGCGATCTGCAGGGCGTTGAGGATCGCGGGCAGTGCCGCGATCAGCCGCACCTTGCGCAGCTGCGTGAGGCGCGAGCCGCCGTACACGTGCACCACGTCGAGGCTCGAGCGGTCGGCGGCACGGAACCCGAGCAGGGCGCCCACGACCGTGGTGAAGAACACGGCGAGCGCGGCGAGGAAGATCGCCGTGGAGCTCGGGTCGCCGGGGCGCTTCGCGCCGCCGAGCACGACGATGGCGATGCCGCCGACGGCGACCACCGGCAGGCAGTAGCTGACCACCGCGACCTGCATGACCACCGGCTCGATGCGCGGCAGCAGCAGCACGGTCGCGGCCAGCAGCAGCGCGATGCCGTTGCCCCACGCGTAGCCGATCGCCGCCTCGGTGATCGTCACCTGGAATACCGACCAGTACGGCGCGAGTCCGTCCTGCCAGATGGTCTGGAACACCACGAACGGCGAGGGTACCGGGGTGAAGGTGGTGCCCGGCGGCGGCTGGAAGATCGTGACCGAGAAGAGCCACCATGCGCCGATGAGCGCGACGGCTCCGATCAGCCCGGCGACCCAGCCGGGCAGTCGTCGTGCCCGGCCCATCAGCTCTCCGCGGCGGCGCGGCCGTCGCTGCCGAACAGCAGCTCGGACGCCTGGTCCACGAGGGCGTGGAACTCGGGGGTGCGCTGCATGTCGGGCGTGCGCGGGTGCGGCAGGTCGACCTCGATGATCTCCTTGATGCGGCCCGGCCGCGGCGACATCACCGCGACGCGGTCGGAGAGGAAGATCGCCTCCGAGATGCCGTGCGTGACCAGCAGCGTCGTCGCGGGCTTCTCGGTCCAGATGCGCAGCAGCTCCAGGTTGAGGTTCTGGCGGGTCATGTCGTCGAGCGCGCCGAACGGCTCGTCGAGCAGCAGCACGCTGGGCTTGAGCGCGAGAGCGCGGGCGATCGACACGCGCTGGCGCATGCCGCCCGACAGCTGCGCGGGCTTGGCCTTCTCGAAGCCCTTCAGGCCGACGAGCTCGATGAGCTCGTCGATGTACGCCTTGTCGGCCCTGCGGCCCGCGATCTCGAAGACGAGCTTGATGTTCGCGTACACGCTCCGCCACGGCAGCAGCGCGTGGTCCTGGAACGCGATGCCCAGCTCGCTGTCGCGGCGCAGCTGGGCCGGCGTCTTGCCGTCGACGAACACCTCGCCGGTGGTGGGCTGCTCGAGGTCGGCGAGGATGCGCAGGATCGTCGACTTGCCGCATCCACTGGGGCCGAGGAGGGCCAGGAACGAGCCCTTGTCGGTGTGGAGGTGGGTGTCCTGCAGCGCGGTGACGGACCTGCCGCGGCCGGTGTCGAACGTCTTGCTGAGTCCGTCGATGCGGATGCCGGTGCCGGGCGTCGGCGCCGGCGGCGAGGTGTCCCCCGCCGCCGGCGCCGCGGCCGCGGCATCCGATGTGTGGATGTCGGTCATGTGAGTGGTGCCCGGTGCCGGGGACTACGGGAGGTAGTCCTTGAGCTCGGGGTTCTCCTCGTAGATCTCGTCGATGATGGTGGTGTCGAACAGGTCCTCCACCGAAACGTCCCAGCCGGCGGCGGCGAGCGAGGCGACGGTCTGCTCCTTGAGCTCGTCGGAGATCGTGAACAGGCCGTTGGCCTCGGTCTCCTCCGTCGAGATGAGGAGCTTCTCAGCCTCCAGGCCCATCCCGGTCTTCACCGGGTCGAGTGCGCCGAAGATGGCCTCGAGACCGTCTTCCGACTCGGCGGCCGCCGCGTTGTAGTACGTCTCGATGAGCGCGACCGAGTCGTCGGTCGTCTCCTGGAACACGTCGGTCCAGCCCTTGATCTCCGCGATGAGGAACGCCTTCAGCAGCTCCTTGTTCTCGGCGAGGTACTGGTCGGTGACGGAGAAGGTCTCGGCCACGTAGGGCACGCCGTTCTCGGCGTACGAGAGGTTGGTGATCTCGTAGCCCGCGAGCTCGACCGTGAGGGCCTCGTTGGTCAGGTACGCCATGAAGCCGTCGACCTCGCCGTTCATCAGCGGAGTCGGGTCGAAGTCGACCGGGACCACCGTCACGTCGGCGGGGTCGATGTCGTTGGCGTTCAGCAGGGCCGCGAACACCGAGGCGTTCGAGTCCTGCACGCCGATCGTCTTGCCGACGAGGTCTTCGGGGCTCATGATGTTTCCGCCGTCCGCCAGCGAGAGGATCGTGAACGGATTCTTCTGGAACGTCGCGCCGATGATCTTCAGCGGCGCCTCCTCCTCGGCGATGGCTGCGCCGATGGATGCCGCGTCACTGAGCGCGACCTGCACGGTGCCCGACAGGAGCTTGGCCACGCCGGTGTCCGGACCGGAGATGCCGATCACCTCGTCGAAGCCCGCCTCGTCGTAGTAGCCGTTCTCGTAGGCGTAGAACTCGCCCGCGAACTCCTCGTTCTTGATCCAGGAGTACTGCACGCTGATCTCGCCGTACGATGCCTCTTCGTCGCCGGTCTCACCGGGGGCCGCGGCGCCCGAGGCGCAGCCGGCCAGGACGAGGGCGGATGCTGCGAATGCGGCCGCTGCGGCCGCAAGGCGACCGCGTCGCCCCAGCTTGCTGTGTGATGCCATCGGGTTGGCTCCTCTTCTGAAGCAGTGTGATCATCGCGACGCTAGAGGGTCGACGTTTCCGCGCATCGATCGGGGTGTTTCCGCCGTGTGACACCGTGTGCGGGGGCGGCCATTCGTCTCGCTCCGCTCGCTCAGGGACCTCGGCGGCGGGGGCGGCCATTCGTCTCGCTCCGCTCGCTCAGGGACCTCGGCGGCGGGGGCGGCCATTCGTCTCGCTCCGCTCGCTCAGGGACCTCGGCGGCGGGGTCAGGCGCGCGCGGCGGCGAGCTGCAGCACGGCCTCGGCGAGGGCCTGGATGCCGCGCGCCACGTCGCCGGCGGACACCGCCTCGTCGGGGTGGTGGCTGATGCCGTCGGGGTTGCGCAGGAACAGCATCCCGACCGGGGCGATCGCGCCGATGGCCATGCCGTCGTGGCCGGCGCGGCTGAAGAGTGTCGCGGGCGGGTCGGATCCGGCATCCATCGTCGTCTCGATGCCGGCGCGCACGACGTCCTGCAGCAGCGGGGCGCAGAAGACGGCCGGCGCGCTGTGCACCTCGCGGGCGTTCCAGCGCAGCCCGCGACGGCCCATGATCGCGTCGAGCTCGTGCTCGATCGACAGCCACACGCGGTCACGCTGGCCGTCGAACTCGCCCCGCAGGTCGAGCGAGAGGTGCGCCTCGCCCGGCACGACGTTGACCGCTCCCGGGTAGGCCTCCAGCTGCCCGACGGTGCCGATGATGTGGTGCTCGGCGCGGCAGATGCGCTCGACCGCGAGCGCCGCCTCCGACGCGCCGAGGAGTGCGTCGCGGCGCCGGTCGTAGGGTGTGCCTCCGGCGTGACGGGCCTCGCCCTCGACCACGAGCTGGAACCGGCGTGCCGAGGCGATCGATGACACGACCGCGAGCGACTCCTCGCGCTCGTCGAGTTCGGGCCCCTGCTCGATGTGCGCTTCGAGGTAGCCGGCCAGCTCCTCGGGTCGGCGAGCGGCCTCGCCGACGCGACCCGGGTCGAGGCCGAACTCGCGGAACGCCTCGCGCAGCGTCGTGCCGTCGGCGTCGGTCAGCTCCCACCAGTCGTCATTCCATAGACCGGCGACCGCCGATGAGCCGAGCAGCGCCTTGCCGAACCGGGTGCCCTCCTCGTCGGAGAAGGCGAGGATCTCGAGCGCGAAGGGAAGCGGCGAGCGCCAGCCGTCGCGGTCGGCGTCGCCGGCGGGCACGCGCAGCAGGCGCACCACTTCCAGAGCCATGAGCACCCCGACGATGCCGTCGTAGCGCCCCGCGTCGGGGACGGTGTCGAGGTGCGAACCCAGGACGAGCGCGGGGGCGTCGGGGTCTCGAGCCGCGGCTTCGCCGCTCCTCGACCACGGTGTGGCGGGCCCGTCGCGGTCTCCGGAAGCGACGTCGAGGCGGCCGACCTGGTTGCCTGCCGCATCCTGGCGGGTGCGCATGCCGACCTCGCGCATCCACTCGGCGGCGAGGCGGTTCACCCGCGCATGTTCGGGCGAAAGGTACACGCGCTCGATCGCGCCGGGGGTCGCCGTGACCCGGGCGAGCTCGTCGCAGCGGGCCATCACGCGCCGCGCCGCGGCCGCGATGCGGTCGCGGTCGGCGGTCAGCAGCGCTGCGGACGGCACGTCATGCGCTCCGGTAGACGTCGGCGGCGGCATCCACTCCGGCACCCGCCGGCACCGCCGCGCCGAATCGGCGCAGCACCGCTTCGAGGGCGGCCAGCGTGGTGAGCACCGCGTCTTCGCGGGCGTTGTAGCCCATTGTGCCGATGCGCCACACGCGGCCGTGCAGGGGGCCGAAGGAGGTGCCGATCTCGATGCCGAAGTCTTCGAGCATCGCGGTGCGCGCGGCGTCGCCGGGCACGCCCTCCGGGATCTCGACCGCGACGACGTTGTTCATCTTGTGCGCGACGTCGCCGAAGACGACCAGGCCCAGGGCCTCGACGCCGGCGAGCATCGCGGCGCCGGCGCGCTCGTGCCGGGCGATGACCGCGTCGCGGCCCTCGAGCAGCAGCACGCGCGCGCACTCCCGGGCGCCGTAGAGCATCGAGGTCGCCTCGGTGTGGTGGTTGAGCCGGCGCGGGCCCCAGTAGTCGAGGATCATGCCGAGGTCGAAGTAGTTCGAGCGCACGAAGTCCGCCGCGTCGGGGTCGCCGGGCTCGCGGATGCCCGCCTCGATCCTCTTGCGGCTCTGGATGATCTCGACGGCACGGGGCGAGAGCGTGATCGGGGCCGACCCCGACGGACCGCCCAGGCATTTCTGGAGGCCGGCGGTGGCGGCATCCACCCCCCATGCGTCGGCTTCGAAGGCGTTGCCGCCGAGAGAGGCCGTCGCGTCGGTGTAGAACAGCACACCGTGGCGCGCGCAGATCGCGCCGATCTCATCGAGCGGCTGGTTCATCGTCGTGGACGTGTCGCCCTGCACGAGCGCGAGCAGCGTCGGCCGCACGCGGGTGATCGCGTCCTCGATCGCGGACGGCGTGAACACCTGACCCCACTCGGTCTCGATCGTGTGCACCTCGGCCATCGCCCGCTCGGCGATTTCGGCGAGGAGGTGCCCGAAGCGGCCGAACACCGGCACGAGCACGCGGTCTCCGGGGCGCACCAGCGACACGATCGCCGCCTCGATGCCCGCGCGGCTGGTGCCGTCGACGAGCACGGTCGCATCGTTGACGGTGGCCCAGACGGCGCGGTAGAGCTCCTGCGTCTCGGTCATCGTGGCGGTCATGAAGGGGTCGTACTGGCCGACCAGCGGCGCCGACATCGCCCGCAGCACGCTCGGGTACGCGCTGATCGGCCCGGGCCCCATGAGCAGGCGCGCGGGCGGGTCGATCGGCCCCGGGATCACACCGGCGGACGTCATGCGAGCTCCGTTCGAGAGGCGAGAGAGTGGATGCGGCGGGCCAGCCGCACGAGGGCGATGTCGGTTCCCGCGCGGGAGACCAGACACACGCCCACCGGCGCGGGGCCGAGCGGCGAGTCGACCGTCAGCAGCGGCACCGACACCGCCGGGAGGCCGCCGATGGCCGCGGGGGTCGTCATGCGCAGCGTCGCCTGGCGCACCGCGTCGACCGCCGGCCCCTTCGCGGTGCGCGCGGGCGCTGGCCCTGGAACGGTGGGCAGCAGCAGCACCGCATCTCGCACGAGGTGCTGCATGTGCTCGCTCAGTGCCTCGAGGTCGCGCCGTGCGGCGGCCTCCGCCTCGGGCGTGACCTCCGACGCGAGGCGGAAGCGCTCGGCGACGGCAGGTCCGACAGCGCCGGGGTGCTGGCGCAGCCACGCGCCGTTGTTGCGCCAGGCCTCCGCGCCCTGCACGGTGCGGAACGGCTCGTAGTACTCGTCGAGGTCGCCGATCGCGATGCGGCCGAGCCGGGGCGGATCGTCGGATGCCGCGAGCCGCGTCATCAGGGCCTCGAACGCGCGGCGCGTGGCCGGCTCGACGGCGGCGATCGCCTCGTCGGGCACGAGGAAGCGCCAGGGCAGATCGGAGCCGCCCTGGCCGTATACGGACTCGGTGGACTCGGAGCCGTCGTAGCTGAGGCACCAGTCGGCGACGCGCTGCAGCGTCGCGCCGTCGCGGGTGAGCCATCCGACCGTGTCGAACGACTGCGCGAGCGGCAGCATCCCCTGCCGCGGGACGAGATCGTGCGTGGTGCGCAGCCCCCACAGTCCCTGGTACGAGGCGGGAACGCGGACCGACCCGGCGGTGTCGGTGGCGAGTCCGATCTCGGCCTGGCCCGTGGCGACAGCGGATGCCGGTCCGCTCGACGACCCACCCGGCAGCGCCCCGGGCAGCGCGCCGTTGGGCGGCGTTCCGTAGTGCACGTTGTCGCCGGCGATCGAGTAGGCGAATTCGTCGGTGCGGGCGATTCCCCGCAGCGACGCCCCACCGCGCAGCAGGTCGCCGACCGCCGACGACGTCCTGGCCTCGGGGCGGGCGTCGTCGAGGAAGGTGGGGTTGCCGCCCCCGATGCGGTAGCCCTTGATGGCGAAGAGGTCTTTGACCGCGACGGTGAGACCCGACAGCGGACCCTCCCATGCCCCCTGGTAGAGCGGGTCGCCGACGGTGCGCCAAACGCTCCGGTCGAAGGGCAGCGCGCGCCCGGTGACGTGCGCGGCGGTGATGAGCCAGCGCCCGCCGATGCGCTGCCACACCTGCGTCTGCAGGCCCGCCCCCCCGAGCGTGTAGCGCGAGACCGACACCAAAAGCGCGGCATCCGGACCGAGCGGACGGTACTCGATGCGCTCGATCGTGCGCGAGGGCACACCACCGCGCGCGCCGCGGAACGCGTGGATCGCGTCGTGCCCGACCAGCAGACCGGCCGCGTCGCCGCGCAGCGTCTCGGCGCCGGGTGCGAAGGCCGCGTCGAGCGCGTCGAGGTCGTTCGCGAGGATCGCGCGCTCGTACTCGTCGAAGGCCGTGAACAGGTCGGCGGGGATGTCATCGGGGAAGCCGCTCATGCCCGTGTCGTCCCTTCGCCCGCGGGGCCGGCGGCCGGCGCGGTCGCGTCGCCCCGCCCGGTCGCCGTGCCCGGATCAGGTGATCCGCCGAGAACAGGCCCATCCGGGAGAACCTGGCCTGTCTCCGCCAGATCACCTGTTCTCGGCAAGGGCTGGGAGGCATCGCCCCGCCCGCTCGCCGTGCCCGGATCAGGTGATCCGCCGAGAACAGGCCCATCCGGGAGAACCTGGCCTGTCTCCGCCAGATCACCTGTTCTCGGCAAAGGCCCGGGCGCGCTCGGCAACGGCTGGGAGGTGACACCCCGCCCGCTCGGGAAGAGCCCACCGGGGGCCGCCGGAGAGGAATGGATGCCGGTCCCCGGCGCGGCGGGCGCAGCATCCACCCGCACCGCGGCGAAGTCGGCCTCGCGGATGCGGGCGTGCACGCCGCACACGATGTCGACGACCTGCGAGATGTCGAAGTCGGTCGCGGCGGAGAGGTAGGCGTAGGCGAGGTGCTCGTCCATGCCGTATCTCGCCTGCAGCAGCGACAGCGCCGCGCGCACGCAGGCGCGCATCGCGACGTCGAGGTCGGGGTCGAGGCCGGTCGGCACGAGGTACTCCGACGTGCGGGCGAGGGGCCCGGCGACCGCGCCGAACTCGGCGAGCGCCTCCTCACGGGGCACGACGTCGAAGCGCAGGGTCGCCCGCAGCGACGCCTCGAGCGCGGTGAGCGCGACCTCGCCGTCGCCCTGCGCGAAGTGGGGATCGCCGACGTACGCGAGCGCCCCCTCGACCTGCACCGGCAGGTACAGCGCGGCCCCGACGGTGAGGAGGTTGATGTCGATGTTGCCGCCGTGGGCTCCGGGGGGCACCGAGTGCGGGCGCTCGTCGCCGGCGACGGCCACGCCCATCGTGCCGAGGAAGGGCGCGAGCGGGAACTCCACGACGCGGTCGCCGCCCTCCACGAGCGGCAGCGCGCCGACCAGCGCGCCGTCGCGAGAGACCACCGGCGTGAACACGCTGACGCTGCCGGCTCCGCGGGGCAGCTCTCCGACCAGGGCGCCCTTGCCGTGCCGGTTCGAGATGACGCCGTACGGCACGCGCGGGTCGAGGCGCTCGACGGTGATCTTCAGCAGGTCGCCCGGCCGGGCGCCCTCGACGAAGATCGGGCCGGTGACCACGTGCGGGCCGTCGGCGGCGGGGTTACGGGAGAGCTCGCGGGCGATCTCGATCGCGTCGGCGAGCACCGCCGACGCATTCACGCCCTTGCCGGTGAAATACGCAAGCGGGTCCTTGCCCTGGTCTTCGAGGATGCCCTCGTGGCTCACGGTGTCGACCGTCACGGTCGATCCGGCGGCGATCGCGATCACCGGCGCGTCCGTCGCGCACGGCAGCCGTCCCCACACCACCGACGCGGGCGTCGCGGGCAGGTAGTGGTCGCCGGGGGTCTCCCCCACGCCGGGTTGCAGGATCTCGAGGGCCGCGAAGGCGGCGGGTGCGGCATCCATGGCCCTATCCAAGCCCATCCGCAGCCGCGAGCGTCCGCGCCGACAGCAGTCGTCCCTTGGGCGTGGCCCGGAAGCGCGGAGCCTCGCCCGCGCCGCCCTCGGTGACGTTGAAGATGGCACGGCCGCGCAGCCACGTGCGCCGTACGCGTCCGGCGAGCAGGCGATGGTCGTACGCCGTGATCGGATTCTTGTGCAGCAGCGCACGCGCGTCGATCGGGTAGGGGTCGTCGAGGCCGAACACGGTCAGGTGCGCGGGCGCGCCCACCTCGATCGCGCCGACGCCGTCGAGCCCCGCGACGCGGGCGGGGCCGGTCGTGTACAGGGGCAGGATCGTCTCGATCGGGATGCCGCGCGAGCGCGCCTCGGTCCACACCGCCGACAGCCCGACCTGGAGCCCCGCGATGCCACCCCACGCGAGTCCGAAGTCGCCGCCGCCGGAGCGCTTGAGGTCGACGGTGGAGGGCGAGTGGTCGCTCACGATCGCGTCGATCGTGCCGTCGACGACACCCGCCCACAGCAGGTCGCGATTGGATGCCTCCCGGATCGGCGGGCAGCACTTGAACTCCGCGGCGCCGTCGGGAATCTCCTCGGCCACGATCGTCAGGTAGTGGGGGCAGGTCTCGACCGTGAGCGCGACGCCCTCGGCTTTCGCCGCGCGGATCACGGGCAGGGAGCCGGCGTCGCTCAGGTGCAGGATGTGCGCGCGGGCGCCGGTGCGCCGCGCCTCGGCGATCACCGCCTCGATCGCGGAGGCCTCGCTGGCGGGAGGCCGCGACGCGAGGAAGGCGTCGTAGCCGCGGCCGAGGGCCCCGTGGCTTTCGGCGGGGGGCTCGTGCAGCAGCGCCGGGTCCTCGGCGTGCACGATGAGGCGCGAGCCGATCGCGGCGATCTCCTCCATCGCGGCGGCGAGCTGCGTGCGGTCGAGGTGGCCGAACTCGTCGACGCCCGACGGTGCGAGGAAGCACTTGAACCCGTACACGCCGGCCTCGTGCAGGGGCGCCAGCTGCCCCAGGTTCTCGGGCACCGCGCCGCCCCAGAACCCGACGTCGATGAAGGCCGACGGCGCGGCGGCGCTCTTCTTGATCGTGAGCGCTCCGGGCGTCGTCGTGGCGGGCACCGAGTTCAGCGGCATGTCCACGATGGTCGTCACGCCGCCAGCGGCCGCGGCGAGCGTCGCCGACCGGAAGCCCTCCCACTCGGTGCGCCCCGGTTCGTTGACGTGCACGTGCGAGTCGACCAGACCCGGAAGCAGCACCGCGTCGTCGGGCACGATCGTGGCCTTGCGGGAGGCGGTCGTGGGGGATTCGAGCCCCACGATCACGCCGTTCTCGAAGACGACCTCCACGGGGCGGAACGCGCCCTCCACCCACGCCCGGCCGGCGCGAACGCGGCCGGAGCCCCCACGCCCTCGTTCAGCTGCCACCACGCCTCCTCCGGGTTCGGGCTCCAGCATCCCGCACCCACGTCTCCGCACAATGCCGCGCCGTTTCGCCGGTGTAAACCCTCTCGCGTCGTCACACGGTGCACGAAGGCGCCGCCCGCCCCGCGGCGCCCGCCCCCGCCATCCGGTCACACCGCCGACACAGGGCGGAAAACTGCGTGTTCGACGGGGCCGGTAGCGTCGCCCTGGAAAGGAAGACATGAACATCGATGCCTTCGACCGCCTCGACCCGGCCGAGGCCCGCACGGTGGTGGCGGTCTGGGCGGCCGTGCCCGAGTGGGTGGATGCCGTCGTGGCGGCCCGCCCGTACGGCACGGTCGACGCCCTGGCCGATCACGCCGCCGCGCTCGCGGCGACCTGGTCTCGAGACGACCTCGACGCGGCGCTCGCCCATCACCCCCGCATCGGCGAGAAGCCGACCGGCGCAGGCGCCGAGGCCGCGGCATCCCGTCGCGAGCAGTCGTCGATGAACGACGTCGACACCGACATCGCGGCGCGCATCGCGGCCGGCAACGCCGCCTACGAGGAGCGCTTCGGACGGGTGTACCTCATCCGCGCGGCCGGACGCACCCCCGCCGAGATGCTCGCGCACCTCGAGCGGCGCCTCGGCAGCGACGACGACACCGAGGCCGCCGAGGCCGCGGCGCAGCTGGCCGAGATCGCCCTCTTGCGCCTGCGCGGCACCATCACGCAAGGTGAGCCATGACCACGCATCTGACCACGCACATCCTCGACGCCGCGACCGGAGCCCCCGCCGCCGGGGTGAGCGTCGTGCTCGCCGCCGCGTCGGGCGACGCCGTCGTCGCAGAGACGCCCGGGGCGATCATCGCCCACGGCCGCACCGACGCCGACGGCCGCCTCGCGCTGGGGCCGGAGCGACTGGATGCCGGTGACTACACGCTCACCTTCCTCACGCGCGAGTACTTCGCCGAGCGCGGCATCCCGAGTTTCTACCCCTTCGTCACCGTGACGTTCACCGTCGAGGTGACCGGCGACGGCACCAGCCCGCACTATCACGTGCCGCTCCTGCTGAGCCCGTTCGCGTATTCGACCTACAGAGGGAGCTAGTCATGGTGTCCGTCAGCCTCGGAGCCAACAAGTACGGCAAGGCCGAGAACCGCATCGTCCGCGTGTACCGCGACAGCCCGCGCCACGAGATCGTCGATCTGAACGTCACGTCGCAGCTGCGCGGCGCCGCGCTGGAGTCGTCGTTCCTCGAGGGCGACAACGCGTTCGTGGTCGCCACCGACACCCAGAAGAACACCGCGTTCGCGTTCGCGAAGCAGCACGGCATCCCCTCGCCCGAGGAGTACCTGCTCGCCCTCGGCGCGCACTTCGTGCGGGAGTTCGACTGGATCGAGGGCGGCCTGTGGCAGGCCGAGCAGTACGAGTGGGAGCGCATCGACGTCGACGGGATGCCGCACGATCACTCCTTCGTGCGCTCGGGCCGCGCCACCCGCCTGGCGACGGTGCAGAAGATCGACGGGGCCACGCATGTCACCGGCGGGGTGAAGGACCTCGTGGTGCTGAAATCGACGGGGTCGGAGTTCGCCGGCTTCCCCCGCGACCGCTACACGACGCTCATCGAGACCGACGACCGCATCATGGCCACCTCGGTGACCGGCCGCTGGCGGTTCCTGCCCGAGGCCGTCGAGGCCGGCATCGACTACAACGACCTCTACGCCGAGGTTCAGGCGGTGCTGCTGTCGACCTTCGCGAGCGTGCACTCGCTGGCGCTGCAGCAGACCCTGTTCGAGATGGGGCGCGCGGCGATCGAGGCACGCCCGGAGATCGCCGAGGTGCGCTTCGCGATGCCCAACAAGCACCACTTCGTGTACGACCTCTCGTCGTTCGGCCTGGAGAACCCCAACGAGGTCTTCTACGCCGCCGACCGCCCCTACGGCCTCATCGAGGGCACGGTCGTCAGAGACGGTGTGGATGCCGCCCCCGCCGCCTGGGTCGACCTGCCGACTTTCGTCTGAGGCTCGGGCGGCGCGGGTCTCGATACGCGTGCTCCGCTCGCTGCTCGACCACCGGGTGCGCGTGCCGTCGTTCGATCCGGAAACCGGATGACGCGACGCTTCCCGGGCTCACGGGGCGTTCGAGCCCGGAAACGCCGCGGGGCTCCGGTTTCCGGATCGCGCCGAGTGCCGCTGATTCGGCCGGCGTGGCCCAGGCACCTGTCAGGGCAGGAGCGACGCGGCGAACTCCAGCTTGTCCAGCACGGGCGCGGGGATCGCGAAGGGGTAGAGGTCGTCCTTGCCCATCGACCGGTTCACCGCGTTGAGGGCCGTCGACAGCGGCATCCACACCTCCACCACGAGATCGCGGATCGTGGATGCCGCGCCGACGGCCGCGGCATCCACCAGTCCGTACGCCACGGCCGAGTCGACGGTGTCGAGGATGTGCATGAGGTGCGCCCACGTCTCGGCGAAGTCCTCGTGGGGGTGCATCGTCGCGTACGTGGAGATGTGCGCGACGGCCCAGTCGGCGGGCGCGCCCTCGGCGTAGTGGCGGTCGACGGCGGCCTGGTAGTCGGCGCGCTCGTCGCCGAACAGCTCGCGGAAGCGCTGCAGCGCGGCATCCGATCGCACCAGCTGCCACTGGTAGTAGTGGCCGATCTCATGACGGAAGTGCCCGAGCAGTGTGCGGTAGGGCTCGGCGAGCTGCTCACGCAGCCCCTCGCGGTGGGCGGCGTCGCTCTCGGCGAGATCGATCGTGATGACGCCGTCGACGTGCCCGGTGGTCACCGACTGCAGCGTGCTGGAGAGCAGGTCGAACGCCAGCCCCTCCGCGGGGTCTGCAGCGCGCGAGCGCACCGGGAGCTCCAGCCGGTCGAGCTCGACGATCAGGTGCCGCTTGGCGCGCTCGGCGGGCACGAAGTTCGCGAGACCCTCCAGGTCGGAATCAGCCGGCCGCACGCGGGTGAGGTCGCAGGCCTCGCACTGCCCGCCCTCGAGGCGGGCGAGCCACGTGCATCCCGACAGGTTGAGGTTGCGGCACACGTGCCAGATGAGCCCGTCGCCGTCGACGTATCGCCCGGCGGCATCGAGGGGCACGAGCGCACGCTCCTCGCGCGAGAAGCCGACCGCGGTGCCGCACGAGACGCACACGGAGTTCTCGAAGTACAGCGGAGCCCCGCACACGCGGCACGCGAAAGCCTGCATGATCCCCCCTCGGGCGCGCGCGGTGCGCGCCTCGGCAACCCTACGCCCGGCCGGCGCGCCCGTCGTCTGCCCTGCAGCGGAGATCTGCGCTCATGCGGAGGAATCGCGGCGAAATGCTCCGCACGACCGCAGATCTCCGCAGGGGCGCCGAGCCCGGCGCCCACCCCCGCCTACGCGACCGAGGGCGACACCGGCACGGGGGCCACATCGACCGACACGCGCAGGGTGGAGCGCTTGGCCTTCGACCAGATGATTCCGCGCACCGGGGAGACATCGCCGTAGTCGCGGCCCCACGCCACCGTGATGTACCGGTCGTTCGCCCACTGGTTGTTCGTCGGATCGATCGCGAGCCACTGCCCGGCGCCGGTTCCGACGGGCGGAACCCACACCGCGAGCCACGCGTGCGAGGCGTCGGCCCCGACGATCCTCTCCTTGCCGGGCGGGGGCTGGGTGGCGAGGTAGCCGCTGACGTACCGGGCGGCGAGTCCGTGCGAGCGGAGGCACGCGAGGGCGACGTGCGCGAAGTCCTGGCACACGCCCGCGCGCTTGCGCATGGCATCTGCCACCGTGCTCGTGACGGTGGTGGCCTTGGTGTCGTAGTCGAAGTCGCGGTGGATGCGCTGCATGAGGTCGGTGGCCGCCTCGCCGAGCGGGCGGCCCGGGGTGAGCGACTCGGCCGCGTACGCGGCGGCCTCGGGGATGTGCGCCACGCGGGGCGACTCGAGCGCGTACTCGACGGCCGCCCAGGCGGACGCCCCGGTTGCCGCCTCCATGGGGCGCGCGTTCTCCCACGGCACCGCGAGGGCGGCCTCGTCGTACACGGGCCGCTCGACGGTCACCTCGCTGACGGCGTCGATCACGAGCCGCTCGTGCGGCGCGGTGACGTGGAAGTAGGTGACCGAATTGCCGTAGTAGTCGGTGTCGGGGGCGAGGTCGCCGGGCACGGGCTCCAGGGTGACCGCGTGCGAGGCGACCGACTGCCACGGCAGCTGACGAGGCCGCAGGTGGTGCACCCCGAGGCTGTTGCGCACCGGCTTGTCGTACGTGTACTCGGTGCGGTGGCTGAGCACGTACTTCATTCGCGCACCATCTCCTCGATGAGCGACAGCGAAGACATCTCCAGCGCGGGCGGTCCGCCCGCGAAGTGGAGGGTGGCGATCGCGTCGGAGAGCTGCCGCAGCGACTGGGCGGTCTCCTCGAGGAACGCGGCGAGCGCGGGGCGCTGCCCGTCGACCTCCCGCGCGAGCGCCGCCACGTCGGCCGTGGCGAGCGCCGCCGACAGCTCGTCGCGCAGGCGCTCGGGGCGGGTCGACCCGGTGGAGTCCGGCAGCGCGGACAGGTGCGCGCGCAGCCGGTCGAGGGAGAACGCGAGCGAACGCGGGTTGTCGAGGTCGTTGAGGAGCAGATCGAACACGCTGCGCGTGCGCCCGTAGCCGCGGTACCGGCGCCGGTGGGTGACGAGGCTCTCGGCGGCCAATAGCACGCCGTCGAGCACGGCCCGGTCGGTGGCTGCCGCATCGCTGGTCACGGTCGTCGCCGACAACAGGGTGCACAGCTGCAGCGAGCGCTCGACGTAGCGGCCCGCCTCGATCATGTGCCAGCCGGTGTCGCGGATCATGTTCGCCGTCACGCCGTGCAGGGAGAGGATGCCCGACAGCATGCGTCCGGCAGACTCGGCGACCTGCGGGCTGTGGGTGGACTCCCGCGCCGAGGCCATCGCGCGGTCGGCGATGCTGAAGACGCGCCACGTGTCGCCCGAGAGCTGGTCGCGCACACCCTCGAGCGCGTCGCGCATGCCGGCGAGGGCATGTGCCGCCGAACCCGGACGGTCGGCGTCGACCAGGAGCGAGCGCAGCTCGTCGGTCGGATCGGGATGCCGCCGCCCGGCGAGCATCTGCAGCACGCGCAGCAGCACCGGCGCCGGGCCCCCGCCGCGCGCACGCACGCGCTCCAGGTGCGGCTGGGTCGCCAGCGCGAGGCGCAGGAGGTCTTCGGACCGCTCGGCGTACCGGCCGGCCCAGTACATGTCCGCCAGCGCACGCGGGGCCATCGCCGGGATGGACGGGATCATCGTGAGCGGGGTCGCCACCGCGAGGCCCTGATCGGGCTCGGCGGGGTCGGACTTGAGCACCCACACGTCCTTGGTCAGCGGCGCACCCTCGTCGTCGCGCGCGGTGGCCAGGCCCCCGGCGAGGGTGCGGTACGCCGGGCCGTAGCGCACGCTGAACGCGCGCAGCACGAGCGGCTGCGCCTCGGCGGCGCCGGCGGCGCCCCACACCGGCGCCTGCGAGAGGGGAAGGCGGGCGAGGCCGACGTAGCGGTAGGGGTGCGCCTGGATGCGCACGGCCAGTTCGTCGGCGTCTGCGTCGACGCCGGCGGACTGCCCGTCGAGGGTGCGCACGATGACGGCGTCGGGGTCGGTGCGCAGCCGCGCGAGCACCTCGGCGCGCCCCTCGCGGTCGCCGCACCACCAGGCCGGCGTCGCGGGCAGCCTCAGCTGCTCGCCGAGCAGCCGCTCGCAGGCCGCGCCGAGGAACGGCAGCAGCGCCGGGTTCTCGAGCACACCGGCGCCGAGCCCGTTGACCACGTGCACGCGCCCGCGTCGCACCGCCTCGACCAGACCCGCGACGCCGAGCTGCGAGTCGCCGCGCAGCTCGAGCGGGTCGCACCACGCCGAATCCACCCGGCGCAGGATCACGTCGACGCGGTCGGTGGGGGTGGCACGCGGCCAGCGCGCGGGCTTGATCCACACGCTCCCCTCGCTCACGACGAGGTCGCTGCCCTGCACGAGCGGGAAGCCGAGGGTGTTGGCGAGGAAGGCCTGGTCGTACGCGGTCTCCGAGTGCGTGCCGGGCGAGAGCACCACGACCCGCGGGTCCTCGTCGTCGCGCGGCGCGCACTGCAGGAGGGCATCGCGCAGCACCGCGAAGAACGGGTCGAGGCCGTGCAGGTCGGCTTCGTGGTGCAGATCCGGCAGCATGCGGGAGATCACGAGGCGGTTCTCCATCGCGTAGCCGAGGCCCGACGGCGCCTGCACCCGATCGGCGAGCACCCGCCACTCGCCGTCGCCGTCGCGGCCGAGGTCGGTGGCCGACATGAGGAGGGGATGCCGGTCGACGACCCCCGGTCGGGCGACGGCCCGCACGAAGCCGGGGTGCGCGAACACCGCAGCGGCCGGGACCACCCCCTCGGCGAGCAGGCGCTGCTCGCCGTACACGTCGCTCATGATGGCGTTGAGCAGCTCGGCACGCTGCGCGAGGCCGATCTCCAGGCGCGCCCAGGTGGGGGCATCCATCACCAGGGGCAGGGGATCGAGCCGCCACGGGCGCGCGCCGCCCCGATGCGCGTAGGTCACGCCGTCGTCGGCGAGGGCGCGCACGATCTCGGCGTCGACGCGGCCGAGCTCCGGACCGGTGAGGTTCATGGTCGCCGAGGCGAGCGGCTTCCACGCGGGGCGCAGCGCCCCCTCGGGCCCGATGACCTCGTCGAATCGCGTGGCCGGCGACGGCACGTCGCCCACGCCGAGCGGCAGCGGCGCCTGGGTCAGCGTCGCCGCGTACTCGTGGAGCACGCTCACCGCGGCGCCACCCTGCGCAGATCGAGCGTGTGCGGGTAGTCGGTGGTGGCGGCGCGGCGGGCCTCCTCGCGCATCGCAGCCACGTCGATGCGGCCCACGGTGTGACCGCGCTGCTCGAAGCGACTCGCGCGGCGGGCTTCGGCCTCGTTCGCGTTGATCGGCGGGTGGTCGTAGGCCCGGCCCCCCGGGTGCACCACGTGGTAGGTCGCGCCCCCCAGCGAGGTCTCGGCCTCGACGTCGATCACCTCGAACGTCAGCGGCGCGTGCACGGGGATCGACGGGTGCAGCGCCGACCACGGCTGCCAGGCGCGGTAGCGCACGCCGGCGTAGTACTCGCCGAGGTGTCCGGTCGGGGTCAGGGGCACAGGTACACCCTGACACGTCACCAGGTGGCGCTCGGCGTCGACGCCCCGCACCCGCACCTGGATGCGCTCCACCGACGAGTCGACGTACCGCGCGGTTCCGCCCGCGGTCGCCTCCTCGCCGAGCACGTGCCACGGCTCGATCGCCTGGCGCAGCTCGAGCTCGATGCCGTGCCCGGGGCCGCCGCCGATGCGGGTGAATCCGATCCGCGGGAAGCGGAACTCGGTGAACGCGTCGAGCCAGGTCTCCTCGAACGCGATGCCGTGGGCGCGCAGGTCGGCGATGACGGCGTGGATGTCGGCGATCGCGCCCTGCGGCAGCAGGAAGTCCTCGTGCAGGCGCGTGCCCCACCGCACCAGCGGCGCGGTGTACGGCTTCTCCCAGAACATCGCGACGAGGCTGCGAACCAGCAGCGCCTGCACGAGGGCGAGCTCGGGATGCGGCGGCATCTCGAAGCCGCGCAGCTCCAGCAGGCCCAGGCGCCCGCGACTCGAGTCGGGACTGTAGAGCTTGTCGATGCAGAACTCGGCACGGTGCGTGTTGCCGGTGAGGTCGGTGAGCAGGTGCCGCAGCGCCCGGTCGGTGAGCCACGGCAGGGTGGTGCCCTCCGCCGTCTCCGGGTCGCCCTGCAGCCGGCGCAGCTCCTGCAGCGCGATCTCCATCTCGTACACGGCCTCGGGCCGGCCCTCGTCGAAGCGGGGCGCCTGGCTCGTCGGGCCGATGAAGCGCCCCGAGAAGAGGTACGAGAGCGAGGGATGCCGCTGCCAGTACGCCACGAGCGATGCGAGCAGGTCCGGCCGGCGCAGCAGCGGCGAGTCGATCGGCTGGGTGCCGCCGAGGGTGATGTGGTTGCCGCCCCCCGTGCCGGTGTGCAGGCCGTCGAGGTCGAACTTCTCCGTGGTGAGCCGGCTCTGGCGTGCGTGCTCGTAGAGCGACAGCGTGAGATCGCGCTGGTCCGCCCACGAGGCGGTCGGCTGCACGTTCACCTCGATCACCCCGGGGTCGGGGGTGACGACCAGCTGGGTGAGCCGGGCGTCCGGCGGCGGTCCGTAGCCTTCGAGCACGACGGGGGTGGCGGTCTCTCGCGCGGCCGTCTCGATCACCGTGAGCAGATCGGCGTAGGCCTCCAGGGTGGTCGTCGGCGGCAGGAACACGAGCACGTGCCCGCCCCGCGCCTCGACCGTGACAGCGGTGCGTCCGGCCTCTGCCGGGTCGACGATCGTCACGTGCGGGATGCCGGGGGCCAGCGGCTCGCCGGCTTCGAGGTACGACGGCTCGCCCGGGTGCTCCGGATCGGTCCACGCGACCGAGTCCAGCGGCAGGCGGAGTCCGACCGCGCTGGTGCCGGTGGTGAGCACGAGGCGGCCGCGTCGGAACCGCCAGGCGGGGCTCGTCCAGGCCTCTTCGGTCGTCAGGGGCAGCACCCAGCCGGTGGGCGTGTCGATGCCGGCGTCGAGGGCGGCCACGTCGTCGGCGCCGGCGGGCTCCGCGTCGGGCTTCGGCCCGACCGGCCGGCGCACCTCGGCGGCGAGCGCGGCGAGAGGGTCTTCGTACGCCGCCAGCAGCTGCGCGTCGGGAAGCCCGAGCACCTGGGTGAAACGGCGCGCGAGGGCTTCGGCGGCCGCGCCCGCGCCGGGATCGGCCGAGGCCTCGTCCCACGGGTCGGCCAGCAGCGCCGGGTCGTGCCACAGCGGAACGCCGTCGGTGCGCCACTGCAGGGCGATGTTCCAGCGCGGCAGCGGCTCGCCCGGGTACCACTTGCCGTCGCCGCGGTGCACGACGCCGCCGACCGCGTAGGCGGCGCGCAGCCGCTCGGCCAGGCCCGTGGCCAGCTCCCGCTTGTGCGCGCCGTCGGCCGCGGTGTTCCACTCGGCCGCGGTCGCCTCGTCGAGCGCGACGAAGGTCGGCTCGCCGCCCATCGTCAGGCGCACGTCGCCGCGACGCAGACGCTCGTCGACCGCTTCGCCGAGTGCGTCGATGCGCTCCCACTGCTGCGCGGTGTACGGACGGGTCGTGCGCGGGTCCTCGTGCACGCGGCGCACCTCGTTGTGGAACGAGAACGACACCTCCACGGGGGCGGTGGCCCCCTCGATCGGCGCGGCGGTGCTCGGGTGCGGCGTCGCCGACAGGGGGATGTGCCCCTCTCCGGCGAACAGCGCGCTCGTGGCATCCAACCCGATCCAGCCGGCACCGGGGATGAACACCTCGGCCCACGCGTGCAGGTCGGTGAAGTCGGCCACAGGGCCGCTCGGGCCGTCGAGAGCGGCCTGATCGGCGGCCAGCTGCACGAGATACCCCGACACGAACCGCGCCGCCAGGCCGTGCGCGCGCAGCAGGCTCACCAGCAGCCACGCCGAGTCGCGGCACGAGCCGATGGCGCGGCCGAGCGTCTCGTCGGGCGTCTGCACGCCCGGCTCCATGCGCACGTCGTACGCGACCGCGCCGTGCACGGCGCGGTTGAGGTCCGAGAGGAACGACACGGTCGGCACGCCGCCGTCGGGCAGGTCGGGCAGCTGCCGGCTCATCCAGTCCTTCGCCGCATCGCTGTCGGACACCGGGGCGAGGTAGGGCGTGAGGTCGGCGGCGAGCTCGGGCGCATACGCGAACGGGAAGCGCTCGGCGTACTCCTCGATGAAGAAGTCGAGCGGATTGATGACCATGAGGTCGGCGACGAGGCCCACCGTGATCTCGAGCCGACTGACCTTCTCGGGGAAGACGATGCGGGCCAGCCAGTTGCCGAACGGATCCTGCTGCCAGTTGAGGAAGTGGTTCTTCGGGCTGATCTCGAGCGAGTACGCCTCGATCGGCGTGCGCGCGTGCGGAGCGGGCCGCAACCGCACCAGGTGCGGGTGCACCGTCACCGGATGCGCGAATTCATAGCTCGTGTAATGCTCGAGCGCCACCTTGACCGACATGGATCAAGACTGGCCTATGACTGTTGCCTCGCGGTTACGACGATTCGACGACGGCGGGACCCCGGGTACCGGTGCCCGGGGGTCGTCCGCCGTCGTCCAGCCAGACGGAGGGCGCTGTGCACTGCCTCCGCGTCCTCCCCGGACACTGGCAGTTCTCGGGCTTCGAGCTTTGCGGATCCGGTTCGGACCGGTGACGTTAGTCGCTCTCCCTGGGAGGCGCCAGGGGTGTCAGGGAATGGTCGCGGGGAGTTCACACGCGGTAACAGCCCCGCAATCGGCAGCCGCCCCGGGGCGCTACGCGGTGAACAGGGCGTGCACGTCGCCCACGAGCGGACGGCCGCCGAGTGCTTCGAGCTCCATCAGCACGGTGGTGCCCACCACGGTGCCGCCGAGCTGCGCCACGAGCGCGTGGGCGGCCACGAGCGTGCCGCCGGTGGCGAGCACGTCGTCGATCAGCAGCACCCGCATGCCCGGCGTGATGTCGTCGTGCGCCTCGATGGTGGCCGTGCCGTACTCGAGCGAGTAGGAGACGGATGCCGCGGGCCGCGGCAGCTTGCCCGCCTTGCGGATCGGCACCAGGCCCACCCCGGCAGCGGTCGCGGCGGCCCCGGCGAGCAGGAAGCCGCGCGCCTCGATGCCCGCGACCACGTCGAACTGGCCGGCGAAGGGCGCGATCATCGCATCGATCACGGTGCGCAGGGCCGCGGCATCCACCAGCAGCGGGGTGATGTCGCGGAACATCACGCCCGGCTCCGGGTAGTCGGGGATCGTGCGGATGAGCGATTCGGCACGGGCGAGGGCTTCGGTCACCCGCCCACGATAGCGGCCCGACCTGGGGCTTCTGCAGACGCACATCTCGCTCTATGACAGCGTCCAGCATCCCTGCAAGCGCTTGCACTACAGTGGCAGGCATGACTGTGACCGAGACCGTCCTGCGCGCTGGCGCCCTGGAGACCGCCCCCGGCGCCGAGTGGTGGCGCACCGCCGTGATCTACCAGATCTACCCCCGCTCGTTCGCCGACGCATCGGGCGACGGCATCGGCGACCTCCCCGGCATCACCTCGCGCCTGGTCGACCTGGAGCACCTCGGCGTCGACGCGATCTGGCTGAGCCCCTTCATGCGCTCCCCGCAGAAGGACGCCGGCTACGACGTGGCCGACTACTGCGACGTCGACCCGATCTTCGGCACCCTGGCCGATTTCGACGTCATGCTCGCCGAGGCGCACGCCCGCGGCATCCGGGTCATCGTCGACCTGGTTCCGAACCACTCCTCCGACCAGCACGAGTGGTTCCAGCAGGCCCTCGCGGCGGCGCCCGGCAGCCGGGAGCGCGCGCGGTACATGTTCCGCGACGGCAAGGGCGTCGAGGGCGAGCTGCCCCCGAACAACTGGGAGTCCGTGTTCGGCGGTCCGGCCTGGACGCGCGTCGTCGAGGCCGACGGCACCCCCGGCCAGTGGTACCTCCACATCTTCGACTCCAGCCAGCCCGACTTCGACTGGACCAACCCCGAGGTGCGCGAGGAGTTCCGCCGCATCCTCCGCTTCTGGCTCGACCGCGGCGTCGACGGCTTCCGCGTCGACGTGGCGCACGGCCTCATCAAGGCCGACGGCCTGCCCGACTACACGCCCGACCCCGAGGCGGGATCGATGGGCGGCGAAGAGGCCGACGTGCCCTACTGGGGCCAGCCGGGAGTGCACGAGGTCTACCGCGACTGGCATGAACTCGTCGCCGAGTACACCGGCGACCGCGCGCTGTGCGCCGAGGCCTGGCTGCCCACGCCCGAGAAGACCGCCCTGTGGGTGCGTCCCGACGAGATGCACCAGGCGTTCAACTTCCCCTACCTCGAGACCGAGTGGCACGCGAAGTCGCTGCGCGCGGTGGTGGATGCCTCGTTCGCGGCCTTCCACGGCGTCGGCGCCCCGAGCACCTGGGTGCTGTCGAACCACGACGTGGTGCGGCATGCCTCGCGTCTCGCGCTGACGGCCGAGAACCCGCAGGGCCACGGAATCGGCCCGGACTCGCCCGGCCAGCCGATCCCCGAGGTGGGCCTTGCCCGCGCCCGCGCGGCGACCACCGTCATGCTCGCGCTCCCCGGCTCGGCGTACCTGTACCAGGGCGAGGAGCTCGGCCTCCCCGAGGTCATCGACCTGCCCGCCGCCGCCCGCCAGGATCCGACGTGGTTCCGCACCGCCGGCGAGCGCTACGGCCGCGACGGCTGCCGCGTGCCGATCCCGTGGACGGCCGAGGGCCCGAGCTACGGCTTCAACGACACCGGTGAGGCGTGGCTGCCCCAGCCCGCGCAGTGGGCCGGGCTCGCCCGCGACGCGCAGGTCGGCGTCGAAGGCTCCACGCTCGAGCTGTACCGCACCCTCCTGGCCGAGCGTCGCGCGTTCGCGCTCGGCGCCGGCACCCTGGAGTGGCTGACCGGCTTCCCGAAGACGGCCGTCGCGTTCCGCAACGGCGACGTCACCGTCGTCGCCAACACCGGCGCCGACTCGATCGCGCTTCCCGCCGGTAAGGTGATCGCGGCGAGCGGCCCGGTCTCCGGGGCAGAGCTGCCCGCCGACACGGCGGTGTGGATCGTCGCGGACTGACCGATGCGACGGGATGCCGCGCACGCGCCGCGCGCCGCTTCGCGGCATCCCGAACCGGCCGCTTCGCGGCATCCCGAACCGGCCGCTTCGCGGCATCCCGAACAGAACCTGAGGTGACGACGTGGTCAGCATCGACGAGGTGGCACGCCTCGCCGGCGTGTCGACGGCCACGGTCTCGCGCGCGCTGAGCGGCCGCGGCCACGTCTCGCCGACCACCCGCACCCGCGTCGAGACCGCGGCGAAATCGCTCGGCTACGTCGTGTCGGCGTCGGCGTCGAGCCTCGCGTCGGGGCGCACGCGCAACATCGGCGTGCTGGTGCCGTTCCTCGACCGGTGGTTCTTCTCGACCGTGCTCTCGGGCGTCGCCAACGCGCTCGTGCGCCACGGCTACGACATCACGCTCTACAACCTGACCGCCGACGGCGAGCAGCGCCGCACGATCTTCGAGGAGTTCCTGCGCCGCCAGCGCGTCGACGGCGTCATCGCGATCGCCATCGAACTCGGCGACGAGGAGACCCAGCGCGTGCAGGAGCTCGGCCTCCCGGTCATCGCCCTCGGCGGACCGAACCCGCGCCTGACCGCACTCACGGTCGACGACGTCGCCGTCGCGCAGCTGGCCACCGAGCACCTCCTGGCCCTCGGCCACCGCGATATCGCCCACATCGGCGCGAGCCGCGAGTTCGACGTCGACTTCCACGTGCCCACGCACCGTCGGCAGGGGTTCGAGCAGGCGCTGATGGATGCCGGCATCCCGGCCGATCCGGTGCGCTTCGAGCCCGCGGACTTCACGATCGAGGGCGGGTTCCGCGCCGCGAAGCAGCTGCTCGGCCGTCCCGGATCGCGCCCCACGGCGATCTTCGCCGCGTCGGACGAGATGGCGATCGGCGCGATCCTCGCCGCGCGGGAGCTCGGCTTCCGCGTGCCCGAAGACCTCTCGATCGTCGGCATCGACGGACACGAGCTCGGCGAGTTCTTCCGCCTCACCACGATCGACCAGTTCCCGCTCGGACAGGGCGAGCGCGCCGCCGACGCGATCGTCGCGGCGCTCGAGCGGGTCGGCGACGACGTCTCGCACGCGCCCGAGCCCGGCATCCTCCCGTTCGAGCTCGTCGTGCGCGGCTCGACGGCCCGGCCCGCGGGGTAGCCCCGCGGGTCTGCTCCGCGAATTCGGTCCGCAGTCACTTGCTGCGAGCGCACGCCGTCCCAGACCGCACGTTCTGACCGCGGAGGCCCCGGGCGGCGCACGCGGAGGCCCCGGGCGGCGCGGGCTAGGCTCGACGCCATGAGTGTCGACCTCGAAGCCCTGTACATCGACCTGCACCGGCATCCCGAACTGTCGTTCCAGGAGACGCGCACCGCGGGCGTGATCGCCTCGACGCTAACCGCACTCGGCATCGAGTTCGAAGAGGGCATCGGCAAGACCGGCATCGCGGCGGTCATCCGCAACGGCGACGGGCCCGTCGTGTGGCTGCGCGCCGACACCGACGGGCTTCCCGTGGCCGAGGCCACCGGGCTCGAGTACGCGAGCACCGCGCGCGGCGTCGATCCCGCCGGCACCGACGTGCCGGTCATGCACGCCTGCGGGCACGACATGCACGTGGCCGCCATGCTCGGCGCGCTCGAGAAGCTCGTCGCCACGAAGGACGAGTGGTCGGGCACGATCGTCACCGTCTTCCAGCCCGCCGAGGAGTACGGCGCGGGCGCCCAGGCGATGATCGCCGACGGCGTGCTCGACCGGTTCCCGAAGCCCGACGTGGTGCTCGGCCAGCACGTCACACCGTTGCCGGCCGGCACGATCGGCGTGCGCAGCGGCACGCAGATGGCCGCCTCCGACGGCCTGCGCGTCGTGCTGCACGGCCGCGGCGGACACGGCTCGCGCCCGCACTCGACCATCGACCCGGTCGTCATGGCTGCCGCCACCGTGATGCGCCTGCAGACGATCGTCTCGCGGGAGGTCGACCCCCGCGACGTCGCCGTCGTCACGGTCGGCTCGATCCACGCCGGGCTGAAGAACAACATCATCCCCGCCGAGGCGACCCTCGAGCTGAGCCTGCGCTACCCCGATGATGAGGCCCGCGCGCGCGTGCTCGAGAAGGTCGAGCGCATCGTGCGTGCCGAGGCTCACGCCTCGGGCGCGGAGCAGCAGCCGGTCATCACCATCGACCACTCGCTGCCGCCGACCATCAACGACGTCGACGCCACCACGCGCCTGCGCGACGCGTTCGACACCGCCTTCGGCGCCGGAACCGTCGTCGACCCCGGCATGTTCACCGGCAGCGAAGACGTCTCGTGGTTCGCCCGCGAGTCCGGCGCCCCGCTCGTGTACTGGTTCTGGGGCGGCGTCGACCCGCAGAAGTACGCGGAGGCCGCCGCCGCCGGCACGATCGACCGCGACATCCCGACCAATCACTCGCCGTTCTTCGCTCCGGTGCTGCAGCCGACCCTGTCGAACGGGGTGTCGAACATCGTCGTGGCCGCGCGGGAGTTCCTCGCGGGCCGTTAGGCGCCACCTGCCCGCGGCCGCGCGTGCGCAACCCCTCAACTCCGAGCCCGATTCCGCGGCAGACGACGAGTGGATGCCGCATGACGGCCGTTCCTCAGGAGTCATGCACGCCGCACGGCAGCCCGCACGGCATCACGGCCGGGCACCGTCACGCCGACCCGGGCCCACCGCGCGCGGCGTAGCCTTGAGGGGTGAGTTCTCCGACTGTCCCCGCCCTCGACGCCGCCACCGTGCGCGCAGACTTCCCGCTGCTGGGTGAAGAGGTCAACGGGCACCGGCTCGTCTACCTCGACTCCGGTGCGACGAGTCAGAAGCCGCAGGCCGTGATCGACGCGGAGGTCGACTTCCTCACGCACACCAACTCCGCCGTGCACCGCGGCGCCCACACTCTCGCGGCCGAGTCGACGGTGCTCTTCGAGGATGCGCGCGAAGCCGTCGCCGGGTTCGTCGGTGCCGAGCCCGAGCAACTCGTCTGGACCAGCGGCGCCACCGCCGGCCTCAACCTCGTCGCGTACTCCCTCGGCAACGCCAGCGTGGGCCGTGTCTCGATACACGGCTCCGCCGCTACTCGACAACCGGTTGGAGCGAGCGCGCGGTTCGCGCTGAAGCCCGGCGACGAGATCGTCGTCACCGAGGCCGAGCACCACGCCAACCTCATCCCGTGGCAGGAGCTCGCCGCCCGCACCGGCGCGGTGCTGCGCCACATCCCCGTGCACGACGACGGCACGCTCGACCTCGCGGCCGCGGCATCCCTCATCGGCGACCGCACCCGGGTCGTCGCGTTCCCGCACGTGTCGAACGTGCTCGGCATCGTGAACCCGGTCGCCGAGCTGATCGGGCTGGCTCGGGATGCCGGTGCCCTCACCGTCATGGATGCCTGCCAGTCCGCACCCCACCTCCCCCTCGACCTCCCGGCGCTCGGCGTCCACCTGGCCGTGTTCTCGGGCCACAAGATGCTCGGCCCCTACGGCATCGGCGGACTCTACGGCCGCGCCGACGTGCTCGAGGATCTCCCGCCGTTCCTCACCGGCGGGTCGATGATCACCACCGTCACCCTCGACGAAGCCGACTACCTGCCGCCGCCGCAGCGCTTCGAGGCCGGCACGCAGCCGGTGTCGCAGGCGATCGGGCTCGCCGCCGCAGCGCGCTACCTCGAGGGCATCGGCATGGAAGCAGCGCACGCCCACGAGGTCGCACTCGAGCGGCGCATGGGCGAGGGGCTGCGGTCGATCCCCGGCATCCGACTGCTCGGCGACGCCACCGGCGCCGAGCGCGTGGGGCTGTGGGCCTTCGACGTGGATGGCGTGCACGCCCACGACGCGGGTCAGTTCCTCGACGCGCGCGGCATCGCGGTGCGCGTCGGCCACCACTGCGCACAGCCGCTCCACCGCCGCTTCGGGCTCACCGCGACGGTGCGCGCGAGCACCTCGGTGTACAACACGCCTGAAGACGTCGACATCTTCCTCGACGCCGTGTCCGGCATCCGCTCATTCTTCGGAGTCTCTGGAGGAACCACCGCATGAGCCTCGAGTCGCTCTACCAGGAGCTCATCCTCGACCACTCCAAGCGCCCGCACGGCAAGGGCCTCGCCGACGAGGAGGGCCGCAGCGCCACCTCGTACCAGCGCAACCCGATCTGCGGCGACGAGATCACGCTGCGCGTGCGGCTCACCGACGCCGGCACGGTGCGCGACATCACGTGGGACGGCGCAGGCTGCTCGATCTCGCAGGCCTCGGCCTCGATGCTGGTTGCGCTCGTGGAGGAGGACGGCGGAGACGAGGGGATGCCGCCGGCCGACGCCACCGCCCTGATCGACGGGTTCCGCGAGGCGCTGCGCTCGCGCGGCAAGATCCCGCTCGACGAAGAGACCTTCGCCGACGCCGCGGCCCTGTCAGGAGTCTCGAAGTTCACCGCGCGCGTGAAGTGCGCGATGCTCGCCTGGGTCGCGTTCGAAGACGCCCTCGCCCGCGCCTGACCGGCGGTCCCGCGGGGGCGCCTGTTCGTGCGGCGCTCCGGTCCCGCCGGCGCCGCCGCTGTTCGTGGGGCGCGTGGCGCGGCATCCACTCGCCCTTCGCCGCAGATTGCGCCCCACGAGCCTCGGTCGCGCCGCTTCGTGGGGCGACAGCGGTGGGTTCAGACGAGTGGATGCCGCGCGAAGCGCCCCCTGAACCGCACACCACCTGCCCACGCGGCCCCGGCCCCGCTAGTGTGAGCCTCGTCCGGACCGGCCGGGCGGGAGGGGCGGGTGTGTGGTGGCAGCAAAGCGTCCGGGCGGCGTGACTCTCGTCGCGGTGCTCGCATGGATCTCGGGGATCCTCAACATCATCGGCGGCATCCTCGTGCTCACGGGGGTCATCGCCGTGCCGGGCGAGGAATCAGCGGCCGCGGGGTGGGTCGCCATCATCTTCGGCACGATCGTGTTCCTCGTGAGCATGGGGCTCTTCCGCGGGTCGAGCGGTGCGCGCTCCCTCACGGCGCTCGCGTTCGTGCTCAACATCGCCGCGGGAGCGTTCGTGCTGCTGACCCACAGCCTGGTCAACGTGAGCGTCATCGTCTCGCTCTTCTTCGCCGTGATCGGCCTGATCCTGCTGTTCACCGGTCGCGCGAACGAGTTCTTCCGCGCGAACTGACGAGTGGATGCCGCACCCGGCCGGGCGCGGCATCCACTCTTCTCAGCGCGGGATCAGACGAGCACGCCCTCCAGTCGCGCGTAGCTGGCCTCCATGCCGTCGGTCATGCCGGTGGCGAGCACCATGTCGCGCGTCTGGCTGTCGGGATACGTGATGATGAGGGTGAGCAGCGTGGCGCCGTCCTCCTCGTAGAGCGACAGGTCGTTCGTCGTCGACGGGTAGTCGGTGCCGATCATGCGCTCGGTCGTGACCGCCCGGCGCGGAGCGTCGAGCACGAGCGTCTCGCCGTCGAAGCCGAAGCCCTGGCCCTCGGTGTCGCCGACCGGCTCCCACCAGTACTTGTACGCGCCGCCCACACGGGAGTCGACCTCGCACTCCGTCATCGCCCAGCCGTCGGGGCCGAGCAGCCACTTCTGCAGCAGCTCGGGCTCCTGGTGCGCACGCCACACGAGGTCGCGCGGACCCTCGATGAGCCGCGTGATGCGCACGTGGGTGTCGTCGAGGATCTCGGTGCGCGTTCCCTTGCCCTCGGAATACGCGCGCAGGTCCTGCAGCACGGCGTCGAGCTGATCCATCGCCATGCGGGAGCCCTCGACAGCGCCCATTGCGATGACCTCGTCGAGCGCGTCGGCCGACGCGAAGTAGCTCACGTTGTGCATGCGCGACCCGGTCTCGGTCGCTTCGAACGTGAAGGTCATGCGCATCGAGGGCATCCCCTCGATGGGCTTGCCGTCTTCGTCGACGAAGGCGTCGAGCACCTCGAAGCTGCGCGGCGCGTCGATCCGCAGGAACTCCCAGCCCCCGCGCGAGGTCTCTCCGGCGGGACCGGTCATGCGGTACCGCGCCACCCCGCCGGGCACGAACTCGAACTCCGTGAACGTGGCCGGCCACCCGGGAGGTCCCCAGAACCGCTCGAGCTGGCTCGGCTGGGTGAACGCGTTCCAGAGCCGCTCGACGGGGGCGGCGAACTCCGCGGTGAGGGTCATCGTGAGAGCCTCGGGGTCGGTGGTGATGTCGGTGACGGGCATGTCACTCTCCTTCGGTCTTGTCGGTGGGATCGTTCGATGAGGGATGCCGCGGTGCGGCGTCTTCGGCGAGGAGCGCGTCGAGGCGGTCGATGCGGGAACGCCACAGCCGCTCGTAGCGGTCGAGGAGCTCGCGGGCGCGGGCGATCATCTCGGGATCCGCCCGCACGCGACGCTCGCGCCCTTCGGCGCGCTTGACGATGAGCTCGGCCGCTTCGAGCACGGCCACGTGCTTCTGCACCGCCGCGAACGACATGTCGTACGAGGCGGCGAGCTCTGAGACCGACCACTCGTCCGTGAGCGTGCGGCGGAGGATGTCGCGTCGCGTCGCATCGCCCAGTGCCCGGAAGAGCCTGTCGATCGCATCATCGTCGAGTCCTAGTTCTACAACCATTTGGTTGTACGTTAGACCCGCGGCATCCGTTCGTCAACCCTCTCTGGGGAAATCCGATCACTCCCGTCGCGCGGCAGACGGCCGGGCTGCCCGCGGCCGGGCCACCGACGCGGCATCCTCATCTCCGGGCGAGATCGAGGTTCAGGTTTGAGGTCCGGCGCATCGGGCGGGGTCGTGATGGCCGACGGGCGGCCGGTCGCCTGGGAGTGGCTTGGGACGCGGGCGCTAGCCGTGCGCCGGACGCAGCGCCCGATCGGTGAAGTAGGTGACCATGCCTTCGGCGTCCTCGACGCCGAAGACGAACCTGCCGGAGGGGGTGGCCCGGACATCGACGACCGTGCCGGGCCCGCGCGCAGTGAGGACTTCTGCGCCGGGCGTGAAGATGGATTCGCTCACAACCCTGATTATCCCTGAGGACGGCGGTCGGGCCGTCGCGGTTCAGGGTCGCTCGGGGCGCCGCACAGCGAAGCCGAGGATCGCCATCTTCAGTGCCAGCAGGAACCCCCCGAGGGTGAGCGGGAGAAGGTCGCGATCGGGCTTGACGAGCGACTCCCGCCAGATGCGCTCGATCGGGTAGCCGATCGACATGATCGCACCGAGCACGCCGAGCACCCGAGCCGGTGCGAGCCGGCTGCGCGAACCGAACAGCGCGAACAGCGTGGCGACGGCCTGCAGCACGAGCATGAACGACGGTGCCGAGAGCGCGGTGCCTTCAGCCCAGTGCCGGTCCGCGATGTCCCGTCGGCGGCGCGGGGCGAAGCCGGGCAGGTCCGGCACGAGGCGCTCGTCGAGCGCCTTCCGCAGCCCCAGCACGCCGAGGACGAGTTGGACGAGCGACACCACACCGAGCAGTCTCATGGCAGCACGCTAGACCGCGGCATCCCATCCATCCAGAGCCAGCGCTTTCGCCCCGGCCGTGATCATCCGGCGACGTGCTCGTAGGCTCGACGCGATGAGCACCGATTCCCGCGCCGCCCATGGCGCGCTTCTCGCGGGGCTGCGGTCCGACGCCGTCGCGCGGCGCGATGCGCTGTCGGCGGCAGCCGCCGAGCTGCGGCGCGATCGCGGTGCCGAGACCGCGGACGACGAGCACGACCCCGAAGGCGTCACGCTGTCGATGGAGTGGGAGCGCATCGAAGGTCTGCGACTCGCCGCCGAGGCCGAGCTCGCCGAGATCGACGAGGCACTCAGTCGTTGGCGCACCGGCGACTACGGTCGCTGCGAGGACTGCGGGCGCAGCATCCCGATCGAACGGCTGCGGGTGAGACCCGCTGCGAGGCGATGCGTGCCCTGCGCGGAGCGGGCCGGCGCCTGAACTGCGGCCGTGACGTGCTCATTCCCCCTCGGGATGCCGCCGCCGGCGCCGTCACACGAGGGAGGCGGCTGCGCGGAGCCCCTCGGCGTCTGCCGCGGCCCACCGGTTCACGATCCGTCGGGCGCGATCGGCCTCGACGCCCGTCAGGCGGGCGAGCAGCGGACGCACGACGTCCACGGCGAGCGGCTCGATGAGATCGCTGACGCGGGCATCGCGCAGGAACCCCTCGATGCGGGTCAGGTCATTGCCGGTGAGGCTGTCGACCTGCCCCTGCAGCAGCACGATCGCCGCGAGGCGAAGCTCGAAGACACCCGTCGCCCACAGTTCCGACGCGAGTGCGGTGATGTCGTCGTGCTCGAGGCCACGGTGGCGCCGCAGCGCGTCACGCACGGTGCCGCGGACCGCCCCGACCGAGGCGCCATACACCCGCAGCCCGCCGACCGACGCGTCCCGGTCCGCCCAGGTGCGCCACTCGGATGCCTCCGCCCGCAGCGTACGGTCAATGAAGGCGGCAGGGGATTCCACACCTCCATCCTCACCCGGCGTCGGCACCAGGTGGCAGACTCCCCGCATGGGTGATCTACAGAAGCTGCTCGACCGCCATCGCGAGGCGGGGACGATCCCCGGAGCCGTAGCTCTCATCGACCGCCCCGACGCGCCACTCGACCTCGTGACCGTCGGCTCCGCCTCCCTCGGCGGACCCGCGCTCCGTTCCGATGCCGTCTTCCGCATCATGTCGATGACGAAGGCGGTGACCGCCGTCGCGACGCTGCGCCTCATCGAGCGCGGCGAGTTCGCGCTCGACGATGACGTGTCGCGGTGGCTCCCCGAGCTCGCCGACCGTCGCGTGCTCGTGCATCCGGACGCCCCGCTGCACGACACCGTGCCCGCCGGCCGTCCGATCACGGTGCGGCACCTGCTCACCAACACGAGCGGCTACGGCAGCATGATGACCGACTCGCCGCTCGCGCGCGCCATGCTCGCGAACCGCACCGAGATGGGGCCCGCGCCTCTCGAACTCGCCGCCGATGACTGGCTCGCAGCCCTCGCCGAACTGCCGCTCGCCTTTCCGCCCGGCGACGGATGGCGTTACCACCACTCGTTCGGCATCCTCGGCATCCTTCTCTCGCGCCTGACGGCGCGCCCCCTCGGCGACCACCTGCAGGAGGATCTGTTCGCACCGCTGGGCATGGTCGACACCGGGTTCGGCACGCCGGATGCCGCAGCGCGCCGGTTGCCCGCCGCCTACCGCCACGACGGCGGGCGGCTCGTGGAGATCGAGCCGGCCGGTGGCGGCTTCGATGCCGGCCCACCGCCTTTCGACGTGAGCCACGGCGAGCTCGTGTCGACGGTCGCCGACTACCACCGATTCCTCCGCGCTCTCCGCGACGGGGAGCTCGTCACGCCGGAGCAGGGGCGTGCCCTGGCATCCGATCAGGTTCCGTCCCACGCGAAGACCGCGGACAGCTTCTTCCCTGGATTCTGGGAGGGGATGGGATGGGGGTACGGCGTCGGCGTGCAGACGTCCGGCCCACGAGCCGGCCGTTACGGGTGGTCGGGCGGACTCGGCACGGACTTCTTCGTCGACGCGGACGGCACGGTGGCGATCCTGCTCACCCAGGTCGAGATGGGCGAGGCGATGATGCCCCTGCTCACCGCGTTCCAGGACGTCGTGTAACCGACTCCGCCGGTCTCATCGGAGTGGACGCGCCGTCGAGGCGCGCGGGATGAGGGTCGGCAGCGCGCGGAGGATGACGGGCGCCGCGCTGTCGGCGGAGGTGAGCAGCTGCATCGCCGCGGATGCGATCTGGTCGAACGGCGTATGGACGCTGGTGAGTGGAACGGGGAGCTTCGACACGAGCGGGATGTCGTTGTATCCCACGACCGAGAGCGTGGCACCCGGGACGAGGCCCAGATTCCCGGCCGCGCTCAGGACCCCGATCGCGAGGTTGTCGTTCGCCGCGAAGACCGCGGTGGGGCGCTCGGATCCGCTGAGGAGAGCGTGGCCGGCGGCGATCCCATCGTCGACTCCGTAGCCCGTCGAGGTGACCCACTCCTCCCGCATCTCGACTCCGGCCTCTCGCATCGCGCGCTCCGCTCCCGCACGCCGGTCCTGTCCGCTCGAGGTGAACCAGGGGCCGGTGACGATGCCGATCTCCCGATGTCCCAGGTCGATGAGGTGTCGCACGGCGAGGTAACCGCCGGCCTCGTCGTCGCCGAGAGACGAGGGGCTCGTTCCGTCGGTGCGCAGCGCGAGGACATGGGGGATGCCGCGTGCGCGCAGCGATGCGGGCAGCGCGTCGTCGATGCGCGCGGTGGCGAGGATGAGTCCGTCGACGCTGCGATCGAGGAGGGTCTCGGTCGCGCGGCGCTCCTCGTCGGGATCGTCGCCGCACGTGGCGACGACGGCGAAGTAGCCGTCCCGGCGCGCGGCCCGTTCGACAGCTTCGAACAGCAGCGCCATGACCGCATCGGTGAGACGTGGGACCAGCACCCCGATGGTCGCCGTCGCCCCGCGGCGCAGGCCCGACGCGAACACGTTGCGCCGGTATCCGAGTTCGTCGGCGATGGCGCGCACGCGCTGCGCGGTCGCCGAGCGCGACGCCGGCGTGCGTTCGTCGAGCACGCGGCTCACCGTCGAGATGCTGACCCCGGCCGCCTCGGCGACCTCGCGCAGCGTCACGATGTGCCGCTCGATCCGATCCGTCACGATCCCTCCCGTCCGTGAGCCTAGCAACGTTCACGCGAACGTTTGCAGATTGGGGGTTGACACCGTCGGGATGGTGTCCCACAATCGATGCAAACGTTCTTGCAAACGTTCCCGCAAACGTTATCAGCTCGTCGCCGAGCCCCAACCAGAGGAGAAATCATGACTCTCGACCTTCGCGGCCTGAACCCCGCCCCCGTCACCCCCTTCACCGAAGACGGCGATGTCGACTTCGACGCCATCCAGCGCCTGGGCTCCTGGCTCGGCTCGATCGACGGCGTGAAGAGCCTGGTCGTCCTGGGTCACGCCGGCGAGGGAACGTTCCTCACCGACGACGAGCAGGCCGAGGTCATCCGCGCCTTCGTCGCCTCGACCGACGGACGCGTTCCCGTCATCGCCGGCATCACGAAGGAGGGCAACAAGACCGCCGCCCTCGAGGCGAAGGCCGCCGTCGCCGCCGGTGCCGCAGCCGGGCTGGTCTACCCGTCGCACGGCTGGCTGCGCTTCGGCTACCAGGACGGCGCTCCGCAGACCCGCTACCGCGACATCTACGACGAGTCCGGGCTGCCGCTCATCCTGTTCCAGTACCCCGACAACACGAAGGCGTCCTACAACCTGGACACCCAGCTCGAGATCGCCGGCCAGGAGGGCGTGTTCGCCACCAAGAACGGCGTCCGCAACATGCGGCGCTGGTACACCGAGATCCCGGCGCTGCGTGCCGCATACCCGGAGCTGCAGATCCTGTCGTGCCACGACGAGTACCTGCTGCCCACCATGTTCGACGTCGACGGACTGCTCGTCGGGTACGGCAACATCGCCCCCGAGGCGCTCGTCGAGCTCATCGCCGCGGGCAAGGCGCGCGACTACGAGGCGGCGCACGCCATCCACGAGCGACTGCTGCCGGTGACCAAGAACGTGTACCACCGCGGTTCGCACATGGAGGGCACCGTCGCACTGAAGTGGGGCCTGGTGCACCGCGGCATCCTCGACCACGCGACCGTGCGAACCCCGCTGCTGCCGCTCACCGACGGCGCCGACGCGGAGATCGCCGCCGCGTTCGCCTCAGCCGGACTCGGCAAGGTCGCCGTCTCCGTCTGACCCGTGAGGGGTGCGGTGCGAACCGCACCCCTCCGGCATCCGGCCCACCCGGCCGCCCCGAGCATCACGTCGAAGAAGACCTGACAACTCTCCAATGAAGGAGCAGAACCATGGCTCAAACAACCCGTCACACCTCCACCACCCCCGGTACCGGCTATGGTCGAGTCTCGACAGAGACCATGAAGTCCATCGTCGATTCGCACAAGCGCCGCCGCAGCTTCTGGCAGCAGCTCGCCCTCATCGGCCCGGCGTTCGTCGCGGGCGCCTGGCAGTTCGGCCCCGGCAACCTCACCACAGCTGTTCAGGCAGGAAGCTCGTTCCAGTACGCGCTCATCTGGGTGATCGTCGTCTCGACGATCCTGATGATCTTCCTCACCGACATGAGCGTCCGGCTCGGGATCAAGTCCCCCGTTTCGCTCATCGCCTCGATCAAGGACCACCTCGGCACCTGGGTCGGCGTCGTCGCCGGCGTCGGCGTGTTCCTCATCACCCTCTGCTTCTCCGTCGGGAACGCCGTCGGATCCGGACTCGGCCTCTCGCTGCTCTTCGGCGGGAACCCCGTGATGTGGACGGTGATCTGCACTGTCGCCGTCGCAACCCTCCTGCTGCTGCGCAACGTCTACCGGGTCATCGAGAAGCTCCTCGTCGTCATCGTCGGGCTCATGGCCGTCGCGTTCATCGTCAGCGCCTTCGTCGCCAACCCCGACTGGGCCGCGGCCGGAAGCGGCCTGCTCCCCACGGTTCCCGACGGCTCCTGGCTGCTCATCGTCGCTCTCGTCGGCACGAACTTCTCGATCAACGCCGCGTTCTATACCTCCTACGGCACCAAGGAGCGCGGGCGCACCGAGGCGGACTACCGCGACGTGACCGTCGTCGACACCATCCCCGGCATCATCGCGCCCGGGATCATGACGGCCCTGGTCCTCGTGGTCGCCGCATCCGTCCTCGGTCAGACCGGGCAGTCCGCTCCCACGATCGCCGCTCTCGCCGGCATCTTCGAGCCCCTCGCAGGGCCGATCGGATCGACCATCTTCGCGCTCGGATTCTTCGGCGCAGCGTTCTCCTCGATGATCGCCAACGCCACCGCGGGCGGCACGATGCTCTCCGACGGACTCGGACGCGGGGCCTCGTCCAGCTCCCCGGCCGCCAAGATCATCAGCGGCGCGATCCTGGCCTTCGGAGTCGCGGTCACGCTGATCTTCCAGGGCTCGCCCATCCAGCTCATCATCGTCGCGCAGGCGCTCACCGTCCTGATCGCCCCGGTTCTCGCGATCCTCATCATCGTGATGGCCAACCGCTCCCGGCTGATGGGCGACATGAAGAACCGCTGGTGGCAGAACCTCCTGGGGATCGTCGGACTCGTCGCCGTCTTCGCCCTCTCCGTGCGGCTCGTGATGACCCTCGTCGGAGGCTGACGAACCGATCGCAGCGCCCCGTGCCGCCTCCTGGGCGGCCGGGGCGCTTGCTCCCGTCCCGTGAGCCACCGGCAGCGGAGCCGACTCCGCCCGGCTGCGCGCATACGCCACGGGCACGTGCCAGACTCGCACTACCCGAGACGATCATGGACACCGCTCTTCTTTCGATGCTCCTCGCGGCCGGTGTGATCGCCGTCGCGGCGATCGTGCTGCTTGTCCTCAGTCCCCGGGGTGCGCGTGACGTCGTCGTCGATGCCCGCGAGGCGACGTTCACCGGCAGCGTGCCCATCTCCCCGGCCGACCAGCCGGATGCGCAGCTGACGCTCGCCGCCGCCGAGGCGATCGGTCGGGCGATGACGCAGGCGGGCTACTCGGTCGAGACGGTGCAGAACGCCATCTCGGATATCGCGCGGGTGAACGGCCTGCCCGAGACAGAGGCCCTCGTCTTCCCCAGCGCCCTGCTGGTGTCGGCGCGTGGGCAGGGGCAGCATCAGACCGGCGCGGTCGTCAGCGATGACATCCGGCTGCTGCTGTCGCAGATCGATGAACTGCAGCGCACGGTGGATGCCGCGCGCAAGGGGGTTCTGAGCCCCCGGTCGGTGGTCGAGAAGATCGCCCGCATCCGCGAGATGCCGCCGGTGTACGGGCCGGTGCCGCGGGTGGTGGCGTACGGCTTGCTCAGCGGTGCGCTGTCGGTGCTGCTCGGCGCGTCGTGGAGCGGCGTGCTGCTCGCCGCGGGCCTCGGCCTGGTCGCCGGCACCACCATGCTCGTGGCCGAGCGGATGCCGCGCCGCTACGGCGCCCTCAACACGGTGGCGCTGTCGTTCGGCGTCGCGGTGGTGGTGTTCCTCCTGCTGCGCGCGGGGCTGGGCTACGGCATCCTCCCCGCCCTCTTGGCGCCCCTGGTGCTGCTGCTGCCCGGCACGCTGCTCACGACGGCGATGCTCGAGCTCGCCACGGGCAACCTCATCTCGGGCGCGGGGCGGCTCGCCGGCGGCGCGACGCGACTGCTGCTGCTGGGCGCCGGCATCGCGACGGCCGCCGTGGTGGTCGGGATCCCCGACGTCGACATCGACATCGAGGGCACGGCGCTCGGCCCCCTCGCACCGTGGATCGCGGTCGCGGTGCTGGGCGTCGGGATCTCGGTGCACTCGAGCGCGCCCCGACGCGCGCTCCCGTGGATGCTGCTGGTGCTGTACGTCGCCTATGCCGTTCAGGTGCTGAGCGATCAGCTCGTCGGCGGCGTGCTGTCGGCGTTCATCGGGGCGCTGGTGCTCACGCCGGTGACCGCGCTGGTCGCCCGCCAGCCCACCGGGCCGGCCGCCCTCGTGACCTTCACGGCCGGCTACTGGCTGCTCGTGCCCGGAGCCCTCGGTCTCATCGGCGTCACCTCCCTGCTGGAGCAGGACTCGGCCGCGGCCGCCTCGCTGCTGGCCACACTGTCGACGATGCTCGCGATCGCACTCGGTGTGCTCGCGGGTTCCGCGGTGTCGAACCGGCTGGACCGGCCCGCGCTCTGAGAGCACGTCACCCGCCGATGGCGCGTCGCTTCCCGGTCACACGACGCGCAGCGCGCTGATCGTGGCGAGCACCACCCACGCCAGGTAGGCGAGCAGGCAGAATCTGTCCGGCCAGCCGATCCGGATCTCCGGCGAGCCGCCCTGCCCGTGGGCGGGGGCAGCGGCGCGGAGGAACCACACCAGGGTGGCGAAGGGAACGACAGACGCGATCGCAAGCAGCCAGCCGAGCGCCGGCGCAACCCCCACCCCCGCGAGCAGCGCAGCCGGTGGGAAGCCGGCGAGACACAGCCCGCCCATCACCGTGTGCACCCTGCCCACGCGCGTCGCCTCGGCACGCGAGGTCATGATCGGATCGGCGTCGATGAACGCGGCACCGAACGCGCCCACGGCCACAACGACCAGACCCAAGGTCCACGCGCCGCCGAACGGCCACAACGCGATGCATGTCGCGGCAGGGCCGATGGCCATCGTGACGAAGGCGACGCGCATGACCCACCCGTGCCGCCCGAGCGAATACTCGCTGATCATCCGCCACGACGGGTCGTACTCGGGCTCGAGCACGTGGAGCAGGGCGATCAGCCCCACCGTGATCCCTCCGGCGACGAGCGCCGTGACGGCGGCGATGGCAGCGACGCTCAACGCCGGCCGGCAATACCTGCAGTGACCACGCGCATCCTCATGCCCGGCACTCTATCCGTGCGCACGCTCCGATGCCGGGTGCCGCCACGGGCCTGCGCTCCACAGCGCCCACGCGATCAGGACCGGCTGGAGGAACAGCCGGATGAATCGGGCGCGGTCGGTGCGCAGCAGCGGCGCCGAGCGTCCGGTGCGCCAGTGATGGACGTTCCCCGGGAAGACGGCGACGAAGAAGGCCGCGGTCAGCGCCCCGACGGTGCGACGCTCACGCGGAAGCGCGACCAGTGCGCCGCCGAGCATGATCTCCACGACTCCCGAGGACACGACGATCGCATCCTTGTCGAGGCCGGTCGCGCGGGGCGCCCAGTCGGGAACGGCGATCTGGAAGCCTCGCCGCGCCCAGAAGAGGTGGCTGAGCCCCGTGAAGACGAGGAATCCGCCGAGAAGAATCCGAACGCTCACTCGCGCAATGCGAACCATCGTCATCGCGCCAGTCTTGCAGGCGGTGGGCGTCGTCCTGGCACCATTGACCCATGCAGGCGACCACCGGTCTCGATCGGGCCGTTCCCCACCTCCCCTCCCGCGACTTCGACCGCACCGAGAGGTTCTACGGAGGTTTCGGATTCGAGCGCGTGTTCCGCGACGAAGGCTGGATGATCCTGACTCGTGGCGGGCTTCAGCTGGAGTTCTTTCCTCACCCGGAGCTCGACCCGGCAACCAGCAGCTTCATGTGCTCGCTCCGTGTCGCCGACGTGGACGAGCTCTACGCGGCCGTCGAACGCTCCGGGGTCGCGGAGCGGACTGTCGGGATGCCGCGACTCCACCCTGTTCGCCTGCAGGAGTGGGGTCTGAGAGCCGGGTATCTGATCGACCCCGACGGCACGCAGCTCGCGCTGATCGAACAGCCCTCGACGACGTGACTCGGGCGGCGCAGCCGACCTGGACGTCGTATCGACAGTCGCTCTCATGGAAGTTGTCGGTGGGTAGGTCTACGGTGCGAGGATGGTCGCCGCCTCCGCCAAGCCTGAGCTCCATATCGACACCGTCGAGGAATGGGAGCGCTGGCTGGAGTCGGATCCCGGACCCGACGGAGTGCGGCTGCGACTTCGCAAGACGGCGTCGGGCAAGCCTGGCATCACCTACGCCCAAGCCCTTGACGTGGCGCTGTGCTTCGGCTGGATCGACGGGCAGAAGCTGTCGCTCGATGCGGATTACTTCCTGCAGGTCTTCACCCCGCGCCGGCCGCGCGGGGTGTGGTCGAAGATCAACATCGAGCACGTCGCCCGTCTGATCGAGGAGGGCCGGATGCGACCTGCCGGCCTCCGCGAGGTCGATCGCGCGAAGGCGGACGGGCGGTGGGATGCCGCGTATCGCCAGCGTGACGGGGAACTCCCTCCCGAGCTTCAGGCGGCACTGGATGCCGACCCGGCGATCGCCGCCGCGTTCGCCGCGCAATCGGCGCAGAACCGCTTCGCGATGGCGTTCCGCGTGGGCAGCCTCAAGCGCCCGGAGACGCGCGCGGCACGCGTCGCCCAGTACGTCGCCATGCTCGCGCGCGGCGAGACGATCCACTGAGATGCGGCGGCCCCGCGCGTCGGGTGCTGCAGCCGCCTACGTGCTCGGCAAACGTGCGGAGACTTCCGCCGCTCGCCTACGAGGGCTTCGACCGGGATGCCGCGCGTGACCGCCGGATCGACGAACTCTGCGTGCTCGCCGCGACGTTCGCCACCGAACTCTGACTCGTTCCGGCTACGGGAACAGTGCGAGCGACGCCAGGATCGTCGGAATCGTCTTCGCCAGCCGGCGCGCAACGAGCCCATGTACGACTCCGCCGGACGCTGAGGCATGATGGCTGCGTGAGACTTGCCGCTGAGGAGTCGCGAAGCCTGGCGATTGCGGAGCGGGTCGGCCGGCTGGCGACCGTCTCTGCGGCGGGCGATCCCCACCTCGTGCCCGTCACGTTCGCCGTCGCGGATGGCTTCGTGATCATCGGCATCGATGAGAAGCCGAAGAGCACCCTCGACCTGAGACGTCTGAGGAACATCCGGGACAACCCGCGCGTCGCCCTCTGCTGGGACCGGTACGACGAGGACTGGAGCCTGCTGTGGTGGGTCCGAGCCGACGGGATCGCCTCGATCGTCGAGAGCGGCGAGTCGTGGGAACGAGCCTGGGAAGCTCTCAACAACAAGTACGAGCAGTACCGGCACGCGGAGCATCACGGGCCCGTCATCCGTGTCGAGGCGACGAAGTGGAGCGGCTGGGCACACGGCTGACTGATCGGATCGGTCCGTGATCATCGGGCCCGAGGCTGCGTTGAGGGGAAGGCTGGATCGCGAAGGAGGAACCGTGATCGCGATACTCAACCGCGTCGTCGAGCACGTCGAGCAGAACCTCACCGACGATGTGGACATCGACGGCCTCGCAAAGAGCCTCGGCACGACCGAGTACCACGTGCGGCGGATGTTCTCGTCACTGGCCGGGATGCCGCTGTCGGAGTACATCCGGCGGCGGCGGATGACCGTCGCCGCCGCCGATCTGCGGCAGGACGACAGTCTGCTCGACATCGCTACCCGCTATCGGTACGGCTCGACGGAGGCCTTCGCTCGAGCGTTCCGTTCAGTTCATGGCGCAGGGCCCAGCGACGTGCGCCGTGATGGCGGTCCCCTTCGATCACAACCGCAGCTCAGGTTCCGACTGACCGTCGAAGGGAACACCCCCATGGACACCCGCATCGCCGACCGCCCCGCATTCCGGCTCATCGGGCACGCTGCCCGCGTGCCGCTCATCCACCGCGGCCCCAACCCGCACATCCAGGCCCACATCGCCGCCCTGCCCATCACCGCGCACGAACGGCTGAAGAGCCTGAGCAGCACCGAGCCGGCGGGGTTGCTGCAGGTCAGCGCCGACGTCGATCCGGACTATGCCGAAGGCAGCGAACTCACCTACCTGCATGGCGTCGCCGTCGAGCTCGGCGCGCCTGTGCCCGCCGACCTGGACGTGATCGACGTGCCGGCGGGCGCATGGGCTGTCTTCCGGGTCACCGGCGATTACCCCGCGGCCCTGCAGGACGCGTGGGCGGCCACCGCCACCGACTGGTTCCCCTCGAACACCTGGCGACTGCGCCCCGGGCCGTCGATCGTCGCCGTCCTCGATCGGGCTCCCGACTTCAGCACAGCCACGTGCGAACTCTGGCTCCCCATCGAGCAGGCCTGAGCAGACGCAGTCGCGGAGCGCGCCACCGATCGAGCTCCTCGCCTACCCGATGGCGATGGATGCCGTGGACGGCGCGACCGGGTCACGTGACCTCATCAGTTCACGTGAGCCCGACACTCAGCGACGACCGACCGAGCGCACGATTGCGCCCAGCACCACCAGAGCCCCCGCGGCCGCGGCGATCACGACGCCGGGACGCTCGCGATAGGTCTGCTTCAGCTTGTCCGTCCACTCGCCGGCGACCGTCTTGGTCTGGGCGACGACGCTGTCGAAATCGACATCGTCGACCGCATCCTTGATGCTCGCGGTCGCGGCCTTCGCGGCGTCAACGGCTGCATCCGCGGCTTTTCCGGCGGCGGCCCTCGCATCGGACGCAGCACCCTTGGCTCCATCGACGACGTCGCCGACCTTCTCGCTCACCTTGTTCCCGATGTCGCTCACGGTTCCTGCGACATCGCCCTTCGCAGATTCCGCGCCGGCCGAGAGGTCGTCAGCGATCTGCTCCGCTGTTGCACCGAGCGATTCCGCGCCGTCGGCGGCAGACCTGCGCACTCGCTCGGCCGCGTCTCGCGCCGCCTGGGTCGCTTCGGAGTTTCCCTGGGTGTCGGTCATTCTCGTCTCCTTCGTCGTGCGGTCGCCCATCGTATGCCCCCCGGCCGTGTGCCCACGTGAAATCGAGGTGGGGTTGCCAGCGTCGCGGACGAGTGCTATTTTCTGCGGCTACGCGCAGGATGAAGCGCTCCTGCGCTACCGGGGCGCTCCGTCCCACATCTCTCAGTCCAGGACCCGCGATCGCCGATGACCAGCACCTCCTTCGGGGTGGCCGGCGATCATCGACGCGGAATCAGATCTGCGCATGGTCGGCGAGGCATCCGACGGACGTCGGCCGCACGAGAGACCGTCGCCTCCGGCGCCGACGTCGTACTGATGGACGTTCAGATGCCAGGCGTGGACGGCATCGAAGGGGTGCGGCACGACGCGACGGGCCGTGAGTCGGACTGACGACGCGGAAATCGGAACGCAACACGCCGACATCGCGACGCAATCCGGATCTGGAACGGTTCATTCACCGGCATAGTCCGCGCCTGAACAGCCCGTGCAGACGCCGGATCCACCCCTTCTCCCCAGGAAGGACTGCTCACGCATGTCTGAAGCAACCCCTCGAGGGCTCGTCGGGCGCCGCCCCGCGCGCGCCCTCGCGCTCCTCCTCGCCCCCGCGACCGTGCTCGGCGGCGCGGCGCTCGTCGCGCCCGCTGCCACCGCTGCCCCGCCGACGGCGACGATCGCACTCGATGTCGCCGCGAAGGCGACCGAGGGCACGAAGCTCGAGGTGACCGCGGTCGCCGAGGGCGTCACCGACCTCTACGCCTACTCACTCGAGTTCATGTACGACCCGGCCCTCCTGAAGTTCGACGCGAACTCGTCGACGGCACCCGACGGCGGCTACGCGATCGAGTCCTCCGAAGCAGGCATCGTCACTCTTGCCGACACGCGCTTGGGCACGTCTCCCGGGCTCTCGGGCGACGTCGAGCTCGGCTCCTTCACGTTCACCGTGATCGACGGTGGGTCGGCCAACATCGCGCTCTCTGCCGCCTCGCTGGTCAGCTCGACTTCGGAGCTCACCGAGCTCACGGATGCCGCGGATGCGACAGTCGCCCTCACCGGACTGCCGGGCAAGCGCCACGCCGCCTCGAAGGCCGACGCCAACCGTCACAAGGGCTGGGTCAACAAGAACGTCGACCCCACGGCGGCCGCGTCCTTCCTCGCCCCGTACTACACCGAGCTCGACCTCACCGGCGATGACCAGGTCACCGTCGAGGATCTCGGGGTGTTCGCGGACGCGTTCGGCGCGACTTCAGAGGCTGCCGACTGGGCCGATGTCGCCGACCTCGACTCCGTGGCCGACGGATCGATCGACGTCCTCGATCTCGCCGACCTGTCGCAGCGCATCATCTACGACGACGGCCCGTTCCAGCTCGTCGAGGCCAGTGTCCTCGACATGCAGGCCGCGATGAACGCCGGCGTGACGACCTCCGTGGAAATCACCCAGGAGTACATCGAGCGGATTGCTGCGTACGACCGTGTGACGGTGGACCCCGCGAGCACGGGGCGCCCGCTCAACTCGATCATCACCGTCGGGGAGCAGACCGCGCTGGCCGCGGCCGCTGACGCCGACGCGGCCCGTGCGGAGAGCGGCATGACGAGCATGCTCTTGGGCGTGCCGATCGCGCTGAAGGACAACTACAACACCGTCGACATGCCCACGACCGCGGGCTGCGGATGCTGGAACCTCAACCAGACCACCTCAGACGCCACCATGGTGGAGGGGCTTCGTGCGGACGGCGCCGTCATTCTCGCCAAGGCGAGCATGGACGAGTTCGCGATCAACCTGTCCTCTCAGTTCTCGGCCTTCCAGGCGCCGGGCACCGCGCTGACCGTCGCGAGCCCGCTGGCGACCAACCGCAGCTCAGGCGGCTCGAGCGGCGGCACCGGCGCGTCGATCTCGGCGAACCTCGCCGCGATCGGCTTCGGCACCGACACGGGCGGCTCGATCCGTGTGCCCTCGACGTACAATTCGCTGGTCGGCGTCCGCCCCACGGTGGGCCTCGCCAGCCGCGATGGCATCGTGCCGCTCGCGCTGTCGCAGGACACCGGTGGCCCGATGGCCAAGTCGGTCGTGGATGCCGCCGTCGCGCTGGACGCGGTCGTGGGCGTCGACCCGGGCGACCCGATCACCGCCACTCAGGCCGGGCGGGTCCCGTCGACCTACACGTCGTTCCTCGACGCGGACTCCCTCGAGGGCGCCCGGATCGGGTACGTGACGTCGATGTTCGGATCGAACGCGGGCACGCTCGCACTGTGGGAGCAGACGCGGACCCTCCTCGAGGCCAAGGGCGCCACCGTGGTCGAGGTGACCCCGCCGACCGGCTGGAGCGCCGTGCTGAGCGAGGGCAGCGGCAGCGGCCCCGAGTTCAACCACGACCTGCAGGCGTATATCGACTCCTACCTCAACTCGGATGTCGCGGCACGGAGCCTGCTGGCGATCAGCCAGTCGGACAACATCGTGCCCGGCCGCTCCAACAGCCCCTACGGGCAGCGCGCGGCCGTCACCCCCGAGGCCTACGAGGCCTGGGCGGGCGAGAACGGAAGCCACACTCTCCAGCTCGCCGCCGGCAAGCAGCTGGTCACCGGGATCATGGACGCGATGGACCTCGACACGATCGTCTACCCGAGCGGCAACCCGTACTCGACCATCAGCACCAACATGCGCCTGAGCCCCAACACCGGGCTCCCGGCCGTCACCGTGCCGATGGGCTGGGTACAGGGCGCGGGCAACGCGGCCTCAGGGAACGTCAACCTCGAATGGCTCGGCCGCGACTTCTCGGAGGGCACCCTGCTCGGCCTCGCCTACGCATTCGAGCAGTCGACCCACGCCCGCACGGCGCCGGCTCTGTACGGCCCGCTCCCGTAGCGGCCTGCGCAGCACCGAAGAGGGCGCTCCCGCCTCGGGGCGCCCTCTTCGCGGCAGGAAGGGCGAGCGCTCAAAGACTCCGCTCGACCGCAGACAGCTCGAACCGCCGCGCGACCGTGTTCGAACGCGCCTGGCGCGGATCACCACGGCGCGGGGCGATCAACGTCTCGCTGGGCGTCGTCTGGCATGTGGGCGATCGGGCCACCGCCTGCGCGGATGCAGAGCCAGCGCAGCTGGCCGGGGCTATCGGGCAAGCTTCGCCAGGTGCGCCACACGCCCTGGCCCACTCGGATGACCGATCCCGCCCTGACGTCGACGACATCGTCGTCGAGGCCCATCTGGCCGGTTCCGGCGAGGAAGACGTAGAGCTCCTCGATGTGGGAGTGGGTGTGCCAGTAACCGGCTTCCTCACCGGGCTCGTAGGAGTTCGCAGTCATCCCGATGTACTGAGTGTCGATCTCATGGTCGACGACCCGCCGTCCGTCGCGAGACCTGTCGGGTGTGAAGCCGCCGTAGTAGTCGTACCAACGGTCGAGTGCGCCGAGTTCGAGGATGTCGTAGTCGCTCACAACGGTCAGACTACTGATCGGGATGGGCGCCATCGGCGGTGCAGATGCGGGACCTCCGTGGAAGTCGGTCGAGGCCCGCTCAAGTGGCGTCTTCGGGGCGGATGCGGTTCGCGGCGGCGAGGTTCGCGCGCATCTCGTCGACGGTCTGGACGGCTCCGTAGCCGGGACGATCCCGCTCGAGCCGCCACGACTCGTCAAGCTCACCCGCCGAGACGGTGTCGAAGCCGAGGGCGTCGTAGACCTCGGTGATCACCGCGATCGCCTCGGGGAAGTCGGATGCCGTGCCCAGCGCTCGGCGACCCGAAGTTCCCGCGGGAGCTCCTGTCGTCGTGATCTCGTGCGCGTAGATGTTGTTGAACGCCTTCGCGACCATGGAGGTGGGCAGGTGCGCCTGCAGAAGCCCTGAGGTGGTCGCCTCGCCGGCGTCGAGCGCGGGGATGTGACCGTCGCGCTCCCAGTAGTAGTTGTTCGTGTCGAGCACGACCTTGCCGGCGAGCTGCTCCACCGGCACGTCGCCGATCGCTCGCATCGGCACCGCGACGACCGCGACCTCTGCGGCCTCGGCCGCATCCGTCGCGGTCGCGGCACGTGCGAGCGGCCCGAGTTCCTCAATGAGGTCCGCGAGCGTCTCCGGCTCTCGCGAATTGGCGATCACCACCTCGTGGCCGGCGCGCGTGAGTGCGCGTGCGACCTGGGATCCGATGTGGCCTGCTCCGATGATTCCGAACGTCGTCATGCCGGCTGAAACTGGGCGTTGGCGGCCGGTATTCCTCGGCTATGGATGTCGAACGAGTGCATCGGTGGCTCTCGGAGGAGTCGTATCGCACGCGCGAGGCGCACGCGCGAGGCGCACGAGGCGCGATGGCGGGCTCGCGCGTACACCTGATCATGGAGCCTGCTCCATTCACACCGCGCATCCCATCTCAACGGGAGGGCGGCGGTGAAAGCAGGCTAGCCCCAGCGACAGGTTCCCACCCGTGCTGCGACGACCGCGACAACCGCGCGGGCGCGGGCAGCGATCTGGACGGCTGCGACTACTCCTGCGATCTCTCCACACGCGAGGGTCCTGCAGACCTCATCCGCACGGTCGTCGCAGAGCAAGGGCGGATCGACGCGCTCATCCTCAGTCATGCGCATGACATCGAATCGGGCATCCTCGACACGACGGCCGACAGCTTCGACCGTCACGTTGCGGTCAAACGCTCGAGCGTCCCTCTTGCTCATCGCGGCACATCGGACGCGATCCGCATACGGGCATTTGTGCGGAAGCGGCACCGTTGCGAGCGCTGCCTGCATCGCCACGACGGATGAGTGGGGGTGCGCGAGCCGGACCGACGATCGGCGGGCAGGATCGGCGAATTTGATCCCATTCGGCGGGTGCCCCGGTGATTCGTGTGCGGTGATCGTGGCGATCAGTCCGCCTCGTCGCCGGTAGAACGGTCCACGACGACGTCATGTTGCGGGCCGTAGTGCAGTGGTGACACCACGAACGCGACGCTTGCGGCCAGTGCGACCGTGCTCACGATGACGCATACACGGGTCATCACGATCCTGGTGCGGTCACCCGCGGAGTTCCGCACCGCGAGGAAGATGGTCCAGCCGGCGAGGGCGCCGGTCGTGTTGACGATGAGGTCGGTGGTGTCGAAGCTGCCGATCGAGATCATGTGCTGGGTGGTCTCGAGCACAAGACTCGCGCCGAATGCCGCAGTACCGGTCTTCCACCATGTCCAGGCAGGTGCGAATGCTCCGGCGAACAACCCGAATGGAACGAACAGCACGGCGTTGATGATGAGCTCCGCGGGCGCGCTCGCGCCGGCATTCCCGCTGGGAACGAACGGCACGAGCTTGATCGGCCGCGGCAGGCCTGCGGCGGCACCGATCCAGGGTGGCTCGAGCTTCCACAGCACAACCCATACCAAGAGGATCAGGTAGACCGCCGTGGCGAGGATCAGGATGCCGCGACCCCGCGTCCCGTCCTGCCCACGAGAAGACACCAGGGCATCTTACGGACTCCGACGCTCGTGTCATCGCTCCGCTTCCGTCAGTTGCGATCCTCATGCCGGCACTGCACGAGAGACCGGCGTCGAGTACTTGCAAGAGGGTGTGCGTTTGACGCTCCGCTGCGAGCTCAGGTGGGCGCGCACCCGGAGCAGGAGCCTCGGGGCTCCAACGGCATTGGGAGCTAGTTCCGCTCGCCGTCACTTCGTGCGCGGGTCCGCCCTGTCTGGTGCGCCCAGATGGCGATCTCGACCCGGTTGCGGGCGTCGAGCTTGGTCATGAGGCTCGCGACGTGCGTCTTCACCGTGCTGAGCGTGATGTAGAGCTCGCTCGCGATCTCGCTGTTGCTCAGCCCCCGCGCGACTGTCGCGAGCACCTGCTCCTCGCGTTCGGTGAGCGGTTCGACCGGTTGCGGCGGTGGGTTGGCGGGGCCGGTTCCGGCGAAGGCCTCGAGCAGCCGCACCGTGACATTGGGGGCGATCAGGGCGTCCCCGCGGGCGGCGGCACGGATCGCCTGGGCGAGCAGCTCCGCCCCGGCATCCTTGAGCAGGAATCCCTTGGCGCCTGCCCGCAGCGCGGCGAACACGTACTCGTCGAGGTCGAAGGTCGTGATGATGACGACCGTCATCGGGTCGTCGACGCCGGGGCCTGCGAGCATGCGTGTCGCCTCGATGCCGTCGAGCCCCGGCATCCGGATGTCGAACAGGCAGACGTCTGGTCGCAGGCTTCGTGCCAGGGCGACCGCCTCGTTGCCGTCGGAAGCTTGTCCGATGACTTCGATGTCGGGCTGCGCCTGAAGGATCATGCTCAACCCCGTGCGCACGAGCTCTTGGTCGTCGGCAATGAGCACGCGGATGGTCATGGTGCCCATCCAACACGAGGAAGCACGGCGGTGACGGCCCAGCCGCCACTCGGCGCAGGGCCCGCATGGCAGGTGCCGCCGAGCAAGGCGGCGCGTTCCATCATCCCGATGATGCCGAAGCCTGGCGTGGTCGATGTGGCGATGTCTCCGTCGTTCGTGGCGCTCAGCCGCACGCCCTGCTCGTCGGCCTCGACGCGCACGGTGACGCGGGTGACCTGGCGCGCGTGGCGGAGGGCGTTGGTCACCGACTCCTGCGCGATGCGGAATACCGCGGCGGCCACCGGCGGCGGGATGCTGCCGTCGTCGCCTTCGACCGTCACTGCGACCGCCGCGCCGCCTGGCCGCGTACCGGCGAGCTGAGCGATGTCGCCGAGGCTTGGGCTCGGCGCGAGCTCGGCCGTCTCGCCCTGCCGTAGCACCCGCACCATCGACCGCAGCTCGCCAAGGGTCTTGGCGGCTTCGGCTTCGATCACGCCGAGTGCGTCGCGTGCGGCGTTCGGGTCGTGCGCGGCCACCGCCAGGCCCGCCTGCGCACGGATCGCGATGGCCGTGACGTGGTGGGCGACGGTGTCGTGCAGATCGCGGGCGAGGTGCTCGCGCTCCCTTGTGCGGATGCTGTCGAGCAGCCGCCCCCTCGACGCCGCCCGGTTGCGCAGCGCGACGCCCAGCAGCACCGCCGCAAGCAGCAGTGCGAAGCCGCCGACCAGCTCGTCGACGCCGCCACCCCGGCTGAACGTGAGGGCGAGACTGACGAGCATCACGGCCGAGCCGATCATGAGGTCGCGTCCCGATCCCCACCGGAACAGGGCGTACACCATGACCACGACGAACAGGCTCGCGTACAGGGCCGAGTCGGGCAGCAGCAGGTCGATCGGCACCATCACGATCACGAGCATGAGCAGCGGCTGGGTGCGCCGCCACAGCACCGTCGGCGCCACCGCGAGCAGCGCGATGACCGCGGGCAGCGGGTGTGCGAGGTCGGTGCGGAAGAGGGCCTCGACCACCGCTGTGGACGTGATGAGGCCGAGCAGCAGCCAGTCCCGCCAGACCCGGCGCGGCGGTGAGGGCACGGCGCTGGGCGCAGTCCACGCGGAACGCCAGAGCCCGGTCACCGGGTCAGGATACAAGCGCACGATCGGATGCTCACGGAGTCGCGTGGGCGGGCACGCGGGGCATCCGCCGAGCGGCACGTCGCCGGATCAGCACCTCGGCCACGACGGAGTTGATCACGAAGCCCGCCGCGACGACCCACGTCTCGCCGACGGCGTCGGGCTCGCCGAACGGGATCGCCCACAAAATGGAGACGAGTGCTTGAGTTCCGCCGGTGACGGCGAGCGCGTACGCGCGTGTCATCCAGGCTCCGTGCGCAGTGAAGTTTCGTCGCCGGATCGCGATGACCGCCTCCACGAGGAATACCGACATCGCCGCGGCGAAGACGAGCCGGACCATCGCGAACGCGAACTCATCGGGCGGCCCGCCGAAGAAGACCGCCAACCAGATCGCGGATGCCGCCGCGAGGAACCCGGCCGGGATCAGGGTGCGGCCGGCCGTGCGGTGCCAGCGGCGTCGGGTTCGCAGCGCCGGAGAGAACTGGAACGCGCCGAGCAGACAGAACACCGTCATCGCCACGATGTGCGTGACGATCGCCACCGCCGCGATCCCGCTCGGGGCGCTCGCGGGGTCGGCGCTCACCTCGCCCAGGCGAAGCGCGCCGCCGATCACCGGCAGCACGCTCAGCAGCAGCAATCCCGCGATCACCGGCCACCCCGTCTTCGCGCGGGCCGTGGGGTGCGCGGTGGACGGGCGGGTGGCGTTCGTGTGCTGCGACATGTCTCGATGCTCTCCGGGGCGGGCGGCTCGCGGCATCCGTCGTCGGCATGGACTGCGAACCGTACTTTCGGCCGAGGGGATGCAGGCCTCTCGGCCGATGACGTGGCGCGCCGCGACGGCGATGCTCGAGCCATGACGACGAACACGACCATGACGATGCGGGCAGCGGTGCAGCACCGCTACGGGCCGCCCTCGGTGCTCGAGACGATCGATGTCGCAGTGCCGGAGCCCGGGCGCGCTGAAGTGCTCGTGCGGGTGGGCGCCGCTTCGGTGCATCCTGGCGACTACTTCGTCATGACCGTGCGCGACATCGCGAAGGTACGGCCAGGTCAGACGGTGCTGGTCACCGGCGCCTCGGGCGGTGTCGGCTCGTTCGCCGTGCAGATCGCGAAGGTACTCGGCGCCGAGGTGACTGGCGTGTGCCGAACCGGCAACATCGAGATGGTCCGGATGCTCGGCGCCGACTACGTCATCGACTACACAGCGACCGACTTCACCCGCGCCGGGAGCCGCTACGACGTGATCTTGGACAACGTGGAGGCGCGGCCGCTGGCCGATGTGCGCGGCGCGCTCGCGCCGACCGGCGTGTTGATCCCCAACAGCGGGCGCGGTGGACGCTGGCTTGGGCCCGTGGTGCGGATCGCGAAGGCGCGTGCGCAGTCGGGGTTCATCCGGCAGCGGCTGAGGCCGTTCACGTCTGTCGGCAAGCGTCGGGACCTGCTCGCGCTCGCCGACCTGCTCGCGACCGGACAGGTCGCGCCCGCCATCGACCGCACCTACCCCCTCGACGCTGTAGCCGAGGCCCTCGCCCACGTCGGCACCGGCCACACCCGTGGGAAGGTCGTGGTCGCCGTCTGACGAGCCGCGACTCGGGCGGACCCATACCTGCCGTCGCTCGGGCGGTCGGGCCGCCCTGTGCTCGCGCGCACCCAGATGTGCCGCCACTTCGGCGGACGGATCACCCGAAGAAAGAAGGACCGATGACCATTCCGAAGCTCCACGCTCCGCTCGCCACCGCGGCGATGCCCGTGCAAGCGAAGCTCGCCGCCGCATGGACGAGCCTCATGTTCCTCTACATATACGTCGACTATTACCACCTGTACCGGCCCGGGATCCTCGACGACATCCAGGCCGGGCTCGTGTTCGAGTTCGAGATCAGCCCGCCCCTGATGACCGCGTTCCTCGCGCTGCTCGCGGTGCCGTCGCTGATGATCACACTGTCGGTGGTGCTCCCCGCTCAGGCGAACCGGATCACGAACCTCGTGGTGGCTGCGCTGTACATCCCCGTCACGGTCTTCAACGCAGTCGGGGAGAACTGGGAGTGGGCGCCGTTCTACGTCCTCTCGATCGGCGTCGAGTTGCTGCTGCTCGCGTTCATCCTGCGCGCGTCGTGGGCATGGCCGCGCATCCCGACCGCGGCGCCGGTGCTGGTCGGTGAGATCCGTCGCTGAGAGGCGCCGCGCGAATGGCCCGTCGCATGATCGGGCGCACGACCCTGGTTGTTGCCGCGCTCGCCGTCGCCATTCCGCTCGCAGCCTGCGGGCCGGTGGTTCTCGCCGGTCCGCAGGCGACCCAGGAGCGAGACATCGCCGGGGTGGCCAGCCCATTGGTCCCCTCGCCGTACGCGATCCCATCCGGGCAAAGCCCGTACGAGTGGGGGATCGCGCGAACCCCAGGCCCACTCCCCACATACTCCGGTGGTGCTCGTGACTTCTACCGTCGACGGAACACATACGCGAAGGCCGGGCGGGTGTGCGCGATTCCGCGGCCCTTTGCACGGATGAGGTCGGCGTCGGCGTCGGCGGTTTCTTGGCGATGAGGTACCGGTCCAGGTTGGTGGTGTCGCTCGCCGAAAGTACAGATCTTCCTCAAGCGCGCGGTCATCTGGTTGGCTGAGGCGATGACCAGGAGCGGTTCGCGCAGGGGCCCTGTGCTGTGGCTCGGCATTGCGGGGATCATCGCCGTGGCGGTGTTCTTCGCCCCGGTGATCCGCGGCGGATGGTGCGCAGACGCTCCCGTCAGCGGAACGTCGACGTGCGGGACTTTCGAGCGCTCGATCATCGGGATCGACACGTCACTGTGGCTATGGCTAGTGTTGTCGGTGACCGTCTGCGTGATCACCGCGCTCAAGGTCTGGACTCGTCGACCAAGCCTGCCTAGCTGACCCCGAAACGCGCGTTGCGCGGTAGCCGGACGTCGGCGGGCGCCCGGGACTCCAGCGTGGGCGGCGTCGATGGGAGCGGAGGGGTCATTCCGACGGGAGCCCTCGTGCTTACTCTTGCGCAGCAGCGGTGACGTCAATGAGTATCGAGCTCAGCCGAGTGGCTTCGACGCTGTCCGTCTCCTGGTTGGTGAGCACTGCGAGCGCGCACACGTATGGATACTCGGCCGTGTCGACCTGAACTGACGCGGATGCCGTCGCGGACCCGGTCACTGTCGGGCCACTCTCACCCCAATAGAGCAGCTTCACACCCTCGACATCAGGCTCGGGTCGAGACGTGTCGCGGCAGATGCCGTGAGCATCGTTCACTCCGATGTCGCCCGAGAACGCCACAACACGCAGCAGCATCCTGTCGGCGGTTCGAAGCGAGAGCGCGCTGCTCGAGACCTGCACTGTCGCCAATTCCTGCGCGTCCTGGCTCACCGCTGGAACGCTGAGACTGGGCTGCTCCCGTTGACCATAGCTTTCGACGCCTGCCTTCACCGCGATCACCGCCGCCACCACCAGGAGCACAGCTCCCAACACGTCGGCGGCGATGCGGATCCAGCGCGCAGCAGTGTGTGTGGATGTGCCTGTCACCGCGAACGCGACGAGAGGAACCACAACAGCGATGATCGCAACGGTGAACGATGCGCCGACGGCACCTGGGTCGTTCCTGATCAGACGGGCGAACAGATCCCCCTGAATGCCCAACGCCACGAACACGGCGACGACGACCGCGTAACCGAGTGGGATCGCAGCCCGGGTCGCGATCGTCAGCGCGGTGGCACCCGACTGAGCAGTCCCGCCGGCCGCCGCGGCGACCGGTGCCTCCTGCCCTGTGTCTGCGTTCGACGCATCGGACATCCCAAGTCTCCTGGTTCTAGGAATCCATCGGATCAGCCGTGGGGTTCTTCCCACCTTCTAGCGCTCGGACGTGTTCCAACCGTTAGAGCAGGTTGTGCCGCGCATGATACTCACGGCGTGGTGGGACTTATCGGCGGTGGCCATCCCTTTGTCTGTGCTGAGACTCCCGCTGTCTGCTCCCACGTCGTCGAATCGATCCCGTCGCCCCTGCTCACGTCAGCAAGATGCTAGTGGGCCGCACCGCGCTCTTTGAGTAGCGACGACCGACTCGCACCGTGTGTGCCCGCTGTGCGCAGCGATCGCAAGCCGCTGGATCGGATCCTCCTGCGGGCAGTGCACGTGAGAGGGGGCGCGCGGGCACTGCGGCGCGCGCCTCGGGCTGGTATCTCGTAATAGAGGGGCGAACGCCTACCGCCGGAAGTAGTGCCGGGAGACGCTGTTCACCCACGCGACGAACTGGCGCGCCTGAAGACCGAGAGTCGGGTTCACCGGCGCGACCCAGTACTGCTCAGGGCCGTCGATCGAGATGTAGAACTCTCGCCGGTCGACCTTCTTCTTGAACATCGCGCCGGTGATCATCCCGGCGGGGCCGAAAAGTAAACCACCCGCTGCCGCGCGGGTGAGAGTCGATCGCTCGCCGATGTCTCCCGCGGTCTCGAATGACGCCATCACCCCGGCCACGGGCTGGCTGAGATCGCCGAAGTGAATCCATGCGCCCGAGACGGTGATGTTGGCAAACGAGTGGTGCTCACCGCTGAAGTGGGTCTGATTCGTCCACTGGTATCCGTCCCACCAGCGCATTCGTCCGCGACCGTCGTCGTACCACCCCGACGGCTGAGTAGGTAGAACCACCGTCGCCGAACTGCGCAGCTCGACGGTGTCGCCACTCATGTCGGCGTAGTGCTCGGTCCACCTCTCACCGTCCCACCACCGTTGCCGACCTGACCCGTCGTCATACCACCCAGCTTCGGCTTTCCCCATGAGCAGATCGTAGCCAGAGAGAGATGGCTCCTCGCGGCCAGCCGTCGAGCGATCCCATGCGGGCAATGCTCGTTTGAGGGGCGCGAGTGTGCGTTCAGTCACTCGGCTAGTCGGTTGGGGATATCTCGACTGGAGTGGAGAACGTGTCTGACGTCGACGAACTCAGGTGTGTCGAAGTAGATGATGACGTACGGGTAGGTCCACAGGGCGAAGACTCGGACGCCGGGGATGCCGAGCTCGACCTCGAGCCGCGGGGATCCGATCGCGGGGTGGTTGCTGATGGCATCCAGTGCCGCTTCGAACTCGTCCACCAGGCCGAGCGCCGCATCCGGCGCACCTTCGTGCAAGTAGTAGGCGATCGCGGACTGCAGTTCCGTCTCCGCGGTGGCGCGGGTCCGCACCCACTTCTTGGTCACTGGGCGGTAGCGCCGTCGCCGGCGGCGCGGATTGCACCGCGGAGCCGTTCGAAGTACGCACCATCCATGGTCTCGGAGAACTCCGCGTCCGCAGACGCGAGGATGCGTTCGCGGAGGAGGGAGCGGTCGCGGTCGTATCGGATCAGTTCGCGCACGTACTCGCTGGTAGTGCCGAAGCCTCGCTCGGAGACCTGCTCGTCGACGAATTGCTTGAGCGAGTCGGGGAGCGAGACGTTCATCGTGACCATTCCGTCAGGATACGACCCTTGGCAAGAATTGCCAAGGGTCTCGGCTCTGCGGGAGGATTGGCGGAGCCGTTTCTGGTCAGAAGATGTGTGCCTCACTGGTGGACAGGAACGCCCTGCGGCGCTTCTGGAGTTCCCGGTAGACGGTGGCGCGGGAGACGCTGAACAGCTCCGCGACCTCCGCCTGGGTGTACTCACCCCGGTCTTGAACCTCGAACAGCAGCTTGCGCTGAGTCAGCGACAACTTCGGCTGCTTACCCTTCAGTCTGCCCTTCGCCTTCGCGACCGCCATCCCCTCCTTGGTTCTCATGCTGATCAAGTCCCTTTCGAACTCCGCAACCATCGCGAGCACGTTGAACAACAGCCTCCCCACCGGGTCGGTGGGGTCGTACCGGCTGCCACCGAGGCTGAGCGCGACACCTTTCGTCGTCAGTTCGTCGGCGATGTCCCGCGCGTCTTTCACGGACCGGGCGAGCCGGTCGAGCTTGGTGACGACGAGTGTGTCGCCCTCTCGAACGGCGGCGAGAGCTTCGCGGAGCCCGGGTCTGGCTCGGTTGGTGCCGGTCAGTCCATGATCGACATAGATGTTCGAATCGAGAACTCCCATACGCAGCAACGCGTCACGCTGGGAGGTGAGGTCTTGATCAGTCGTCGAGACCCTGGCGTATCCAATCTGTATTCCATCCATCTGCTCAGCGTCCCACCGGGTCGCGTCGTACTCCGCTCGGATCCATCCGGGCATCGCGCGAAGGCGGGAGCATTCCGCGCACTGGGATCAATCCACCCGTGGACGGTCTAGCAGACATCGTGGCGGGGCTAAGCGGTCACGTAAGGTGGCGAAGATCCGGCGGTGGTCGCTGTGCTTTCCAGCCAGGAGTCGTCAGGATCGGCTGAACTTCGGATGAGTCAACCCGGGGCTGTCGGCTAGCCCCCCTGGTCGCTACACTCGCGGCAAACCATGGTGCCGGAGGCGGTTCACAATGACCGAGACGTCATACCTCGCCGCCACGTCGACGACGGGATACACGGAGCAGCGTGAAGCCACGTACAACGATGACGGCAGCATTCGTCAGGTCATCATCTACGTGAAGTGGGACAGCGGTGAGATTCACACCCAGACATTGACCCTCGGTGGCCCTCCGGACTACACGTTTTCGTCGGTCGGTGCCCTTGTGTATCCGGACGGATCCCACACGTCAGTTATCGTGCCGCCTGATGGCACCCTCGTCATCGAGCACGCCTGGGATTGGGTCTCGCCTCATGGGCCGGATCAGTCCGAGAAGGGCTCGCATCGATGGTCTTATTGAATCGGCCTGACTTTCGTTCCGTTCTTCAAGCAAGGATGGAACTCGATGAACAGGAAGTACTCGCCGGAGATGCGTGAGCGTGCGCTCAGGATGCTCGCGGAGGCGCGGCCGGAGCACCCGAACTTGATGAGCGCGGTGCGGCATGTGGCTGGGCTGCTCGGGATGAGCCCGGAGACGCTGCGACTCTGGCAGCGGCGGTACGAGGTCGACGCCGGCACCAAGCCCGGGGTTACGAGCGACGCCGCGGCGGAGATCAAGCAGCTGCAGAAGGAGAACGCCGAGCTGCGGAAGGCGAACGAGATTCTCAAGGCTGCGAGCGTGTTTTTCGCGAAGGAGCTCGACCGCCCCTGACCGAGATGATCCGGTTCATCGACGAGCACCGGGATCGTTTCGGGGTCGAGCTCATCTGCCGCGTCCTCCGGCCGGCAGTTCAAGGGTTCCTCACCTCCCGCGGCTACCGCGCCGCGGTCGGCCGTGCGCCGTCGGCACGGCAGCTGAAGGACGAGCTTCTCGTCCCGGAGGTCGCCAGGTTGCATGCAGAGAACTACGGCGTCTACGGGCGGCGGAAGATGCATGCGCTGATGCGCCGGCAAGGGTGGGACATCGGCCGCGACCAGACCGAACGCCTCATGCGCCTGGCCGGCGTCCGAGGCGTCCTGAAGTCGAAGCGGGTGTTCACCACCCGCGCTGACAAGACGACGGTCCTGCCGAGTGATCTCGTGAACCGTCGCTTCACCGCGCCCGCGCCGCGAAGGCTCTGGGTCTGCGACGTCACCTACGTCGCGACGTGGTCCGGGTTCGCCTACGTCGCGTTCGTCACCGACGTCTACTCACGCCGCATCGTTGGCTGGAACGTCGCCGCCACGCTGCGGTCCGAGATCCTGCCGATGCAGGCGCTGGACATGGCCGCGTGGGGCGCAGGCGGCAGGCTCGACGGGCTTATCCATCACGCGGACCACGGGTCGAACTACACCGCGATGGTCTACACCGACCGGATAGTCGAACTCGGCGCCGTCCCCTCCACCGGGACCGTCGGCGACAGCTACGACAACGCGATGGCTGAGGCGGTCAACAACCTCTACAAGACCGAGCTGATCCGCCAGCGCGGGCCGTGGCGCACCGTCGAGCAGGTCGAGCTCGCGACCCTCGAATGGGTGTGGTGGTGGAACAACCAGCGCCTCCACGGCGAGCTCGACATGCGCACCCCGATCGAGGTCGAGGACGCGTACTACGATGACCTGGAATCAGCCCAACCGGCACCTGCCGGACAAGCAATGCGATAGGAACGAAAGTCAGGCCGATTCATATCAGCGGGACGGCAGCGGCCTGTTCGAATCGTTCGCCGAATCGGTGGATGCCAGTCACTTCACCACCGAACAGGGCTCGCACTCATTCGACCGAGACGGCGTCCTGACGAGCGAGACACACTCACTGCTGGTTCGGTTCGACACCAACACTCACGACACCACCCGTGTCGAGGTAACCGTCACCCCTCAGGGCATGCGGACCGAGCACACCTGGATCACTGACGCCGAAGGCCACGTGTGGCTCGACGACACGCTAGTTACCTACGTCCCGCCGCTTGTCGAGGCACGCCGGAAGGCGCCGCCACGGCGGCCTCCCACACGACCCGACACGACGCCTCCCGGCAAAGGCCCACAGCCACGAGGCACCAGTGGCGGCAGTGCCGGCAGTGGTGGAGGCGGGGGTGGGGGAGGCTTCCAACCTTTCCCGAGAGCGATCAGTGCTCCGAACGGGCAGTGCGAGCATTTCACGGACTACTACCTCGCCGCTACAGCGGCACGCGACGAGACTTACCTCGGCACGGTCTTCGAAGGCGTCGGCCCGTGCACATGACCAAGCACGTCAGCCCTGGCGCACAGTCTCGACGATGCTCACGGTCCAGTCGTTGACTTCTGCTCGCCTTCCTGACTGGTTCAAGACAGCGGTGATGGGTGCCGGATATCCACGACGTCCGGCCCGTCGTCAAACCATCCCCAAACGGACACTGCGCGGGAGACGAGGGCCGCGTGCAGGCCATACCGCGCCCGATTGACGTTCCGTGGCGCGCGCGACTTGGCCAGCGATTCGGGCAAGCCTGCTCAGGGGGTCAGCAAGTTCTGCAGTAGTCCCCGCTGGGTAGCGGCGCCGTACGAGAAGGAACCGGAGGCGCAAACTTGCGAACCCATTGCGGGCAATGGGCGCACCTTCAACGGATGCTCAGATCGGGCTCGACACGCCGAGCCAAATGGCCATCTGCTCGCGCAGCGGCAGCCGACTACTCAGCTCTTCGAACCCTGATCGGTGGACCTCGTCTGATAGGCATGGATGGCTCGGAGTCGATCCTCAACAAATCGGGCCTCATCTTGCGGGAACGCGCCCACCTCGTGAAACAGTTCTCGGAGGGCGTCCGCGATGCTGGGACTCAGCGCTTGATTCTGTTCACACACCTCAATGGCCAGGAGCGATGTGACTAGTTCAAGAGACGAACGCCGTGCCGTGAAAGGAGCATCGTCCCGCTCTGGCGAGTCCTGGATGTCGGTAAGTACTAGCCGTGCCGCATTCCAGTCAGAACGTGATGTTACGTGCGCAAACTCGCCGAGTGCCGAGTTCAGCGGAGCGAGGCGCTTCCAGCCCGCCGCCTCGATCCAATCCCGAGGGGTTGAGCGGCTTTCGAGCTTGAGGGCCTTTTCGGGCTTCAGCCGCCAGACTCGTAGCCGCGCCGTCTGCTCGAGCACCGTCCGCAATATCGACATTGCGCGGTCGTCGTCCTCCAGCCAAAGCCACCACGCAGATCGCAACGTCGATGCCGCGAGTAGGGCGGCGTCTCTAGAAGGACCGGGAGATTGCCACAGCCCCACCAGCGCGGTCGCCTCCGTCACGAACGCCCAGATGGTCGACCTGTGTTGCAGCACGCGTTCATCGAATTCATCGGGCAGGAGTCGCTCTTCGATATCCAACGCCTCCTGGGCCGCACGAGCGCTGCGGAAACGATGCCAGCCAAAAACGGTAGTCATCAACTCGTCGTCACGGTAGAGCCGACCCGCGGGGCGACGACCTTGCTTGACCAGCTCGAAGGCCTTCGCGGCGTCGGCCAACTGCCCCACGGCCGCCGGGGAGAGCCCCTCGCCCGGCGAAAGTGGGGCCATGAACGAAAGAGGCGGAGAGACGAAGTGCGACGACGGCGGCAATGCGCCGGGGGCTGGTGGGTTGGCGCCGTCGTCGTCGGCCGCCACCGAGAACTCCTCCGCGGTCTGCCGCAGGAGTTCATCAATCATGGGTATGTCTCCGTCAATCGCGAGCAGTCGAATTTCGCCACGGATTTGGAACATCCCCACTCGCAATGCATCCAGAACGAGCCCAAGCACTGCTTCAGACTCGCCGAGCTGAGCCGGGTCAAGACAATAGGCATCCCAAGCTGAGACCGCTGTGCCCTCCCTCCCGTGCAGGACCTCACTGAGCAAACCCCAGATTCCTGCCGGGCAAAGCTCCTCACCCGTGCTGAGTCGGATGTGCGTGTGTTCGACGTCGGGTTCAACGACCGAAACGTACTGTTCGGGATCGTCGAATACACGGCTCGCCGTCCCTGCGCTTGCATGGCTTCGACTGATGGGGCGCGACCAGGTACGCGCGACGAAGTCCGCGTGAGATTCACTTCGCTGCTTCGTCGTATCCGTCAAAGCAGCGCGCGCCTCAGTCCAGGTCTCGATCTGGTTTCGCGCGATAATCGCAGCGCCGGCGATCTGTCCGCACAGCAGAAGGCGCATTGTCGCCACTACGCTGTCGATTCCCGAGATGAACTTCCGGAGGGTCAACCTCCCGATTGATCCCGGCCTCCGCATCTCCTTCCCGCTCAGCCCGTCGATCGCGCCCGTAAGGAAGACCAGCGGCACCAACGCTGACATGATCGTGTCCTTGTACGAATCCGGCACCGACTCGATGCTGAACATTCGCGCATTGTGGCGGGCGAGCAACGCCTCCGCGACCCGTGCGTGGGCCGCTTCTGCTGCGACCTCATACCCTGCCACCGTGGGCGGCACCGCACTGCCCCGATCGTTTGCATTCTTCGCGTCCGACAACCTCGCTGTGGCGGCACGGGCTTTGATTGTCGCCCGTCGTCTGGCCTCGCGGGAGCGGGAGGAAGCTGCCATTGGACGAGACTATCCAAGGGACGTGGCTAAGGGACCGAGCTCCCTCCTGTCTGCGCTCGAAGTAGCAGTCGAAAACACTGTCGGCTTGGAAGTCGGCACCCAGCCGTGAAGTTGCTCGCTCCGGCCAGGTTGCCGCAACATCCGCGCGAACACAGCCCGGACCGCCGGCGCGTGACCGCACGATGGGGTGCGTCGGAACGATGCGGATGAGCTCGTGCGGACATCCGGGCGGCACTCAGTCGACTCGGCATCCCTATACGGGCGGTGTTCGGACAGGGGACCTACGCGTGCAGTCGATTGCCGCGGGGCGGGATCGTCTTTGCTCGGCCAGGGTCTTCGAGCAAGATGACCGTCCATGACACAGGGGGGAGCTCGACTGAGCCGACGCCGTCATCGAGGATGAGCGAGTCGTTGTCGCGCATGGATACCCGGTTGGGATTCTCTAGCGTGTTGACGGCGTAGATGTCCTCGTCGGATAGCGTCTGCGCCGTTCCTGTTGCCGCGTTGGAAAGCGCCCCGAGGTCGAACTGGAGCGCAGTCGTCTCGGTTAGCGACCGGTTGACGACGAAGATCGCGACGGTACCTGTCGCGGGGTCGTGGGTCGTCACCGCGTCGATCGTGGGCACCGGCCCATAGGCCGTGGTGTCGTACGTGTCGCTCTCCACGCTTGTCGTGAGGGCTTCTCCGATAGCGAGCGCGGAGGTGAGTGCGAACGGGAAGAACGTGGTCTGTCTCCACGCGATGCCGCCGGGCTCGGTCATGATCGGTGCGATCACGTTGACCAACTGTGCGAGGGAGGCGCTCGTGACTCGGTCTGCGTGCCGGAGGAGCGAGATGAGCAGGTTGCCGACGACGACGGCATCGAGCACGGTGTACCCGTCCTCGAGAAGCCGGGGTGCGACGGGCCAGTTGTCGACGCCGGTGAGCTTGTCGACCTTCTCGAATCGCTCGTTGTACCAGACGTTCCACTCGTCGAACGAGATGTTCACGACGTGGTCGCTGCGCTTAAGTGCCTTCACATGCTCGACGGTGGCGACCACTTGGTCGATGAAGGCGTCCATGTCGACCGCGGAGGCGAGGAAGCTTGCCGCGTCTCCGCCTTTCTCCTCGTAGTAGGCGTGGCAGGAGATGAAATCAACGTCGTCGTAAGTGTGTGTGAGCACGACTCGCTCCCACTCGCCGAACGTCGGCATGTGCCGGCTCGACGACCCGCATACGACTAGTTCGAGGGCGGGATCGAACATCCGCATCGCCCGGGCGGTCTGTGCGGCGAGCTTGCCGTAGTCTTCGGCGGAGCGATGCCCGAGCTGCCACGGCCCGTCCATTTCGTTGCCAAGGCACCACATCGAGACCTTGAAGGGGTCCGTCCGTCCGTTGCGCATGCGCTCGTCGGTGCGGCGGCTGCCAGCGGGAAGGTTCGCGTATTCGAGGAGATCGAGCGCCTCGAGAGTGCCGCGGGTACCGAGATTCACTGCGAGGACGAGCTCGCTGCCGATGGACTCGAGCCAGCTGTGGAACTCGTGGAGACCGATCTCGTTCGTTTCGGTGGAGTGCCACGCCAAATCGATCCGCGTTGGACGATCCTCACGAGAGCCAACGCTGTCTTCCCATCGGAACCCGGACACGAAGTTGCCGCCTGGGTAGCGGATGGCGCTTACACCGAGTTCACGGACGAGTTCACGGACGTCTTCCCGAAACCCGTCCGCATCCGCGGTCGGGTGTGTCGGCTCGTAGATCCCGTCGTAGATGGCCCGGCCAAGGTGCTCCACGAACGAGCCGAACAGTCGTCGGTTGACGGGTCCGACCGGCAAGCGGGTGTCGAACAGAAGTCGTGCGTTGGCCATTGCAGCCTTTCGTCTCAGAGGAGTCGTGTTCATTTGAGTCCGGTGCTCGCGACGCTCTGGATGAAGCGCTTTTGCAGCAGTAGGAAGAGGACGGCGAGGGGCGCCAATGCGATCAGGGAGCCGGCCATCATGACGCCGTAGGGAATGATGCCGTCGGGGCCGGTCAACAGCGTGAGTCCCGATGTGATCGTGCCCATCTGCTGATCCGTCGTGAACACGAGCGGCCAGAGCAGGTCGTTCCAGTTGTTGATGAACGTGTATATGCCGAGCGTCACAAGCGCGGGGACGGCATTGGGTAGGACGATGCTGCGGAAGATCCGGAACTCTGATGCCCCGTCGATGCGCGCGGCGTTGTCAAGGTCGCGCGGGAGTGACAGGAAGAACTGGCGAAGGAAGAAGATGCCGAAGGCGTCGGCAGCTCGCGGAGCGATGAGACCGGTATAGGAATTGATCCAGCCAAGATCCGCGACGAGCTGGTAAACGGGGATCAGGGTGGCCTGGAAGGGGACCATGAGGCTCGCGATGATCGCGATCAACAGGAGGTTGCTTCCTCGGAAGTCGATCCGCGCCAGAACGTACGCCGCGAGCGAGTCGAATGTGAGCGCGAAGAGGGTCACCCCTCCGGCGAAGACGAAGCTGTTGAGGATGAGTCTGGCGAACGGCAGATCGGTGAAGATCCTCGTGAAGTTGTCGAGCGTCCAGGTGCCAGGTACGAGGGTCGGCGGAAAAGCGTTGACTTCGGTAACTGGCTTGAAGGCAGTGAACACGATGATCGCGATCGGCAGCACGATGAGGAGCGCGACCAGCAGCAGCGCGGCGAAGAACAGCCAGTTTGTGAGCCGCCCGATGAAGCGGCGGCGAGTGCACGTAGTCATGTTCACCCGGCGTCCTTCGCGCTGCGGGCCGTGATCGCAAACTGCGCCAAGCTCAGCAGCAGTGTGGCGACGAGCAACACATAGGACAGCGCCGAGGCGAACCCGAGCTCGAGGTCCTTGAAGCCCGACTTGTAGATCTGCATCACCACTGTTTGCGTGCTCTGATAGGGCCCGCCTCCCGTGAGTATGTAGATCTGGTCGAAGGCCTGCAGTGCGGCGATGGTGGCGATCACAAGTACGAACCCTGTCGTATTGCCCAGAAGGGGCAGGGTGACGTTGCGGAATCGTGCGAGCGGTCCCGCGCCGTCGACCTTCGCCGCCTCGTACAGGCTCTGCGGGATCTCCTGCAAGCCCGCAAGGAAGACGATCATGTAGAACGGAAAGTTCTTCCAGACTGCGATCATCACAACCGTTGGCATCGCGAGTGCGGGGTCCTGCAGGACGTCGCCAATGCGGATGCCGAACGACTGCAGCCAGAAGTTGAGCAGCCCGACCTGGGGGTCCAGGAGGTACTGCCATGCGAACGCCGCGACAGCAAGAGACACGATGAAAGGCAGGAACAGGGCTGTCCGAAATGTGCCGCGGAGGGGGAGTCGCGGACTGTTGAGCGCGAGCGCGAGCAGCAGCGCGAGAACCACGACGATCGGTGTGAAGATGACCGTGTAGAGGGCGGTGTTCCCCATCGCGCGGAGGATGTTGGGTTCGGTGAATACCGCGGCGTAGTTGTCGAATCCAACCCATTCCTCAACCCCGAAGCCACTGGCGTCGGTGAAGGACAGCCGGAGAGCGGCGAGCATCGGCCAGAACACGAAGGCGATGAGGACGGTCATCGCCGGCAACAGGAACGCGACAATCGTGATCCACCGCTTCGCCCGCCCGCGCAGCGGGCCGCGGCCGCCGATCTGGGGCGGCGGCCGGAATCGCTGTGTGCTGGTCAGCGTCATCGCTGTCTCTCTCTTCCGCGGTTTCTTACCGCTTCTGCAACGTTGTAAATGAACCTAGGGTGAGGGCGGTCGCTGCGTCAAGTTGAGGAACGCGTGATTGCCGCGGTGACTATTTGACATTTCGGTGCTGGCGATCCATGATGTGAGCACGACGCCCTTACAACGTTGTAGAGAATGGGGAAGCGAGCAGGTGTCTCGCCTTCCCTTCGACACCGAAGTCGACTTGTGGAGGTCCCGCACCAATGAAGAAGACAATGACGGCCGCCGCCCTCCTGAGCGCGGTCGCGCTCGCGGCATCGGGCTGCGCCGCCGGCACCGCGAACTCAGAAGGCCCGATCCAAATTGAGTTCTGGCACGGATACACGGAGGCCGACGGCGAGGTGCTGAACGATCTCGTCGAGGAGTTCAACGCGTCCCAGGACGGCATAGAGATCACGCCGTCGATCAAGCCGTGGGCCACGCTGCTGGACACTGCTCTTCCGGCACTCAGCTCCAACACTGGCCCCGAGCTCGTTGCCCTTCCGGCGGAGAACGTGCCGGTCTGGGCGTCAAAGGGGGCGCTGCACGATCTCGACGAGTGGTACTCGACTGCTGGAAGTGGCGCCGACGTGCTCAACGAGGGGGCCGTGGCAACCGGCATCGTGGAGGGCGCGCACTATGCCGCTCCGTTGAGCTTCACTCCGCTCACGATGTTCTACAACGCGGCGATGTTCGAGACGGCCGGTGTCGACGTGCCAACGACGTGGGACGAATGGGTGGATGCCGCGAACGCACTCACGATCGATGAGAACGGCGATGGGAGCCCCGAGCAGTACGGCCTCGCCCTGCAAGACCACGGCACGGTCGGGAACGGTGTCTGGCCGTCGCTGTTCAAGAGCGGTGGCGGAGACGTCGTGACCGCCGATGGTGCCGCAGTGATCGACTCGCCGGAGAATGTCGAGACCCTGAAGTATTGGCAGGACGCGCTGGCCGCGGGTGGATTCTCTCCGACCGGGCTGGCGGGCGCCGACGCCGATGGCTTGTTCAGTGCTGGCCAAGTGGCCATGACCCTCGCCGGGCCTTGGATGGCCACAGTGTCAGAGTCGGCGGGCATCGATTTCGGGATTGCCCCGCTCCCCGCCGGTCCGGATGGCATCAAGGCGTCGGCTCTGGCGGTCGACCTGAGCGTCACCTCGCAGGCCACCGATGCCGAGCGTGCCGCGATTCAGGAGTTCCTCACGTGGTTCTACCAGAAGGAGAACATGGTGACCTGGTCGCTGGCGTCCGGCTGGCCGCCGCTGACCACCGAGGTCACGCCTGCGGACGTGGCGGAGAACGAGGTCGTCGCCGCGCTCACCGATCAATCGCAATATGGCGCAGCGCTCCTGCCCGGAGTGATTCCCTCGACCGACGTGCTCACCGCAATGGACACGGCAACGCAGAAGGCCCTCGCCGGGGGCGACGTCGCCTCTCTGCTGACCTCCGCACAACAGGAGATCGAAGCCGCCCTCGCCGGCTAAACCACCGGCTACCGTGACCGGGCCCGCGCGCCGCTGCCTGCGGAGCGCGGGCTCGACCCTGCCCGGTGTCCGGCTCAAGCCACTCACATTCATCACGACCGAAGGACGATACATGCGCTGGTTCGAAGACGGACGCCTCCGATTCGCGGTGGGAGTGGAGGACACCTTCATTCCCCAGACGGAGCCAGGAGAACGCGCACTCGACGAGTACGAGCTCATGCAGCACTACCGCTTCTGGCGAGAGGATCTCGACTACTGCGCCGAGTCGGGAAGCGAGATGGTTCGCTGGGGCATCCCGTGGTACCGCATACAGCCACAGGCGGGCACGTGGGACTGGGAGTGGCTCGACCGAGTGATCGACCATTTCGACGAGCTCGGCCTTGAGCTCGTCACAGACCTCATGCACTACGGCACGCCGCTCTGGCTCGACGACCAATTCGTGAACCCTGACTATCCGCAACGCGTCGCCGAGTACGCTGCCGAAGTCGCCGAGCGCTACCGAGGCCGCATCCGGCACTACACGCCGCTCAACGAGCCACTACTCAATGTGATGTATTGCGGCGAGTTCGGCCAGTGGCCCCCGTACCGCACCGGCGACCAGGGCTTCGTCGCTGTCCTCCGCGGTATCACACGCGGCATCGTGACGGCCCAGAACGCGATCGCCGAGGTTGACGAGTCGGCGGACTTCATGCACGTAGAGGCATCCTTCCGGTTCGGCGGGGACCTCGATGCCCACCACGAAACGCATGAGCACCTGCGCCACCGGCGATTCCTCATCCAGGATCTCGTCATGGGGCGGGTCGGAGACGACCACGCGCTGGCCCCCTACCTGAGAGGACATGGATTCAGCGACGACGACCTCGCCTGGGCGCGCACCCACACCGCGCAACCCGATGTCATAGGTGTCAACTATTACCCGCAGCACTCGACAGAGCTCTTCGAGCGCGGCGTGACGCGGACCGGCGGTCCCCGAGACCTGCGCCCCCGGCTCAACGCCGGCACCGAAGGGATGAAGGACGTCCTGAGGTTGTTCGCCGAACGATACGGCAAGCCCGTCTTCCTTACTGAGACGAGCTACACCGGAACAGTCGACGAACGAATCGCTTGGATGACAGAGTCAGTGGAGGCCGTTGACCAGCTCCGGTCGCAGGGCGTCGACGTTGTCGGCTACACCTGGTGGTGCATCACCGACATGATCGAGTGGAGCTACCGCACCGGCGACCAGGCGGCGATGAACTACCTGTTGACGATGGGGCTGTGGGCGCTCGACGAGCAACCTGACGGCACGCTGCGGCGTACGAAGACCCCGGTTGCCGAGGCATTCCACCGCTTCGCGACGCGCGACCGCTGATCCGTCGCGGCCCATTGACCCGATTTACATCGTTGTGCAACCATCACTTACAACGATGTAGAAACGCTGCATCGTCCCCAGCTAGAAGGACGCAACGATGCGACACACAGAATCTGGCCGCCGCCGTCGGGGAGCAACACTCGCTCTGGCCGCCACAATCGCGCTGACCTGCTCAGTGCTCGCGGGCACACCTGCTGCCTACGCGGTGACAACCGGGAACGGCTCCCTCGTCTACGCGCCGCCGGATGGTTCCTCGTTCAATGACGAAGGCGGGGACGCCACCGGCACCGCATACGCGAAAATCGTGGCGCTGAAGCACAGTGGATCGGCCAACGGCACTCTGATCGTGACCTTCGATGATGGAAGGCTCATCAAGGACTCCAGTCCCAGCTCCAACCCGACGACCGACACTCAGGCATGTCTCGCCACTCCGAGCCTGCCGTGCCACCAGGAGTGGCCGATCTTCCGCAGCACCGACAACGGAACCACCTGGGCCAAGATCTCGGCGGTCAATCCGGGGTTGCAGTTTCCGGGCATCCCGGGCCAGGAGGACCTGACTCAGCTCGATCGGCTTGCCCAGCCGTTCCTCTATGAGTTGCCGCAGGCGACTGGAGGGCTCGCCGCAGGAACCCTCCTTCTGGCGGGCCAGATCCGGCCGGCTGATCGCGACGACCCGTCATCCATTACGAAACTCGTTGTGTACAAGAGCAGCAACCAGGGCGCTAGCTGGAGCTACCTCAGCACGATCGACACCGGCGGCCCCGCCGTATATGACCCGTCCTCCACCTCAACCACAACGACAGTCTGGGAGCCCACTCTTATCGTGGACGGAGGCGGCGGGCTCACTGCCTACTTCTCGGACGAGCGACAGAAGGCCAACGACGTGTTGCAGGCAGTCTCCTACCGTCGCTCGACCGACGGTGGGCAGACGTGGGGTGCGCTGTCGAACGTGTCCGCTCCGACCGACAATCAACACCGACCGGGCATGATCACAGTCGCCAAGCTGCCGGACAACACCTACCTCGCTACCTACGAGGTCGTGAACGCCTCCGGTTACGCGTTCTCCAACGCGTCGCCAGTGTTTTACAAGAAGTCGCCGGACGGGCTGAACTGGGGCACGACCACTAGCCTCGGCACCCCCGTCGAGCTCGTTGACGGACGAGGAATCGGATCCTCGCCTACGGTCACCTGGGTGCCAACGGGCGGCCCGAAGGGGATGGTCGTCGTCGCTTCGAAGTGGGGGCTCGATGCCGCCGGGAACCTGGACAGCGGGCAGAACTTCTTCGTCAACTACAACCTCGGAGTTGGGCCCTGGGAGCGGCTTCCGTTCGCAGTGACCTTCAACGGTCAGAGCTCTATCACCGGCTTCGCGCAAGGCATCGACTACAGCCCCGATGGTCGAACGCTCTATCAGGCCACAAACGTCGACAACTACCGACCCGGCTACCTCTACAACGACATCCGCGTGGGCACGGTACCGCTCAACGCCACCGCCTACGAGGCTGAGAATGCCGCTCGGGTCAACACGTCGATCGTCACGCATGGTGACGCGTTGAATGGATCGAAGGTCGGCAATATCAACTTCTCAGACAGCACGGTCACCTTCACGGTGAAGGTGCCGACCGCAGGAACGTACACGATGAACGTCCGCTACGCGAACGGTACGACGGCAACAAGTAGCCATTCCGTGTCCGTCAACGGAGGGACGTCCACGTCGATCAGCTATCCCCGAACGGCTGACTGGGGTCGCTACCTGTGGGCGCAGAGGAATCTCTCGCTGAACGCTGGGAACAACACGATCAGATTCGCCTACTCGGGCACTTACGCCGAATTGGACCAGATCCAGGTCTTCCCGTCATCTACGACACCCGCTCCGGAGTTCCGTCTCGTCAACCGGAATAGCGGCAAGATGCTCGAGATCCTCTCAGCTGCGACCACTGATGGGGCCGCCGCCGGCCAGTGGGGCCCCACTGGCAACCCCACTCAGATATGGAAGGTCGAGTCTGCAGCAGGGGGCGCTTTCACGCTCGCCAACAAGAACAGTGGAAAGCTCCTCGAGATCCCGAGCGCGTCGACTGCTGACGGGACCGACGCTGTGCAGTGGGGCCCGACAGGGCATGCGACGCAACGTTGGAACCTTGTCCCGAACAGTAGTGGCTTCTGGACGATCACCAACGCGAACAGCGGTAAGTACCTGGAGATCGACTCTTGCTCGACCGCAGACGGTGCGGTTGCTCAGCAGTGGGGCCCGACGAGCGGGCTATGCCAGCAATGGCGCCTCGTGAAGGAGGGCATCCAGTAGGAGGGGCTGACGCGAGTGGGCGTGGCGCGTTCCGGCACCGCGCCCACTCGCGTCACCTCACGCGCGGGCGGGCTACCGCCCCATCAGGCAGGGGCGGACTCTCGCACTATGACCTCGAAGCCGACAGTCTCAGCGGTCGGGTGCTCAGGCCGCTGCGCGCCGGAGCCAATTTGCTGCACCAGAAGATCGACTGCCCGCTGCGCGATCAGCTCACGACCCGGATCGATCGTCGTCAGGCTCGGAACTGCGTACTCAGCCTCCTCGATGTTGTCGAACCCGATCACAGCGACATCTTCAGGGATCCGACGCCCTGACTCCTGGAGGACGCGCATCACGCCGAGGGTCAGCGCGTCATTCAAGCCGAAGACGGCGTCGAAGTCGACGCCGCTGTCGATCAACTCGCGGGTAGCGGCCGCGCCGTTCGCCCGGTGCCAAAGGGTCGTCGACCGCACCAACTCAGGGTCGTACGCAACCCCGGCCGATGCCAGTGCCTCTTTATAGCCTTCGAGGCGCAGCGCGGCAGATCCGAGATCCTCGTCAGGATGAGCGCCGATCAGGGCGACTCGCTGGCGGCCAGACCCCAGGAGGAACTCGGTCGCAGCGCGGGCGGCCTCGATATTCCGCATCGTGACGTGGTCCACGGGCCCACCGAAGATCCGCTCTCCGAGCAGCACCAGCGGGAAGTCGACCTCGAGAAAGTGAGCATCCGCCTGCCCCATTCCCAGCGGGCTGAATATGACGCCGTCTGTCATCCGCATCCGGGGGCTCGACAACACGGCAAGCTCCCTGGCTCGGTCCGCGCCGGTGCGCTCGATGATGACAACCAGACCGTGGAGCTCCGCCTGCGCAATGACGGCGTCGGCAAGTTCGGCAAAGTAACTGAGACTCAACTCGGGCAACACGAGGCCGATCACCCCGCTCCGACCGGAGCGAAGAGTCCGAGCGGAGAGGTTCGGCTGGTATCCGAGTTGAGCGATCGCGGCTTGAACGCGCTCACGCGTAGCTGTCCGCACGTGCGGATAGTCATTCACAACATTCGAGACGGTCTTGATGGACACCCCAGCAAGCTGGGCAACGTCGTGGAGGGTCGCAGCCATGAATCATCCATCTTCTCGATTTCGATACTGACGCCCCAACCCTACTCTGTCTTTACAACGTCGTAAGTCGAGACGGCTCCTTGTTCGGGGTTGTAGGCGCGATCAGATCGAGAACGGCCGAGACTGAGTGGATCCCCATGCGGGCGTTGCTCGAATGCGGGGGCTGTCGGGCGCCGCCCCGGCCTTTTCGCGAGTCGCCGTTGCGTCGAGACGTGATTTGCGGCAACGGGAGCGTGGCGCGGCGGCCTGATGGAGCAGACTATCGCCATGCCGCCCGCCGGAAAATCCGCCACGACCCTTCCCGTCCTGGTCATTGCCATTGCCGCACTCGCTGGATGCACTGCCAGTCCGACCGCCCAGGAAGCGACCCCCGCAACCGCGGCGAGCACCGCGCTAGACAACGTTGAGACTGACGAAGTCGAATGCCCCGCAAACCACGCCAGGATCAATCTCGGCGGGAACAGCGCGAGCGTCACGGGGGACCTCGTCGATACCGGTGAGCGCGAGTTCGCGGCGGGCGCCGTTGGCAAAGATGACAGCGGTCGAGTCGTGACCTACACGGTCGCAACGGGCGACGCAGTGTTCGCGATCGCGGAGCGATTCTGTATCGACAACCCCGGCGCGATCACGGAGCTCAACCACACTCGGACGATTCAGCCCGACGAAGTGCTCTTGCTCAGCCCAGACAGTTCGATTCCGTGGGTGCCATACTTCAACCCCGCCGGCGCCCCTGCCGGGTACCAGCAGATTCCCTACCAGCTCGCCATCGAGGCGATGAGTACCGCAGCTGCGGCGGGCGACATCGACTCACTTCGATCGATCTTCGCAAACGAACTGTCCGCGCTGTTCCCCAATCCTGCGGACGCGGACGAGATACAGCGGGCGCTTGACGCGGGCGACCTCGACGTACTGCGCCAGATGTTCGCCTAGCTTCGGCGCGTCCGAAGCTCACTCGCTCATTCGCTCAATGCCCGAGCGCGGAGCCTCGCCAGGCGCTCGCTTGAGCACCTGAGCCGCAGGAGCTCTCTGAGTGACGAGGTCGGTCCAGCCGCCTCGATACCGTGGTTCGGTGACTGATCGTGAGCTTCCACTTGAGGGCGGAAACGCCGCAGCGGAGGTGGTGCGCGTCGGGGATACGGTGCGCAAGCCGTGGACGTCCGCTTCCCGGCAGGTCGCCGACTTCGTCGACGTGCTCGCCGGCCGCGGGGTCGACGTACCGCGGACGTTGGGCCGGGATGGCTCCGGGCGGCAGATTATCGAGTTCGTTCCCGGGCGGCTGGCCGAGGAGTTGTTGCCGTTGCGCGATTCCGATCTCCGACGGGTCGGTCATCTGATCCGTACGATCCATGACGCGGCCGAAGGGGGAGGGTCGCCGTCGGATCGGTGGGATGTCCTCATCCCTGCGCGGGATGCCGACCTGATCTGCCACAACGACCTCGCACCGTGGAACCTGATCGTCGGGGATCGGTGGGTGTTCATCGACTGGGACGGCGCCGGGCCGAGCACCCGACTGTGGGACCTCGCGTACGCCGCTCAAGCCTTCACCCTGAACGATGTCACCGAGTCGCCGACGATCGCAGCCGATCGTCTCGCCGCACTCGTCGACGGGTACGGCGCTGATCGGGCCCTTCGCGAAGCGCTGCCTCGGACGATGGCGGAGCGGACCGAGGCGATGCACGATCTCCTCCGTAGTGCTCATCTCACGGGGCGTCAGCCGTGGGCGACCATGTACCTCGACGGCCACGGTGCGCACTGGCGTGCCGCCACCGAGTACGTGGCGCAATACGAGCGGGTCTGGGAATCGGCCCTCCGTATCGCCTGAGCCGCGGCCGAATCCGCCGGATCCTCTTGCGGGCGATGCGCGCTGGAGGGAGCTTGCGCGCACGGCTTACCCCAATGATCGTCGGAGGCGCCATCGAGCGCACGGCTTTGGGTATCGCGGGGTTGGCCGGGTTGCCGGTCACTGTCGTGTTTCTGCGAACTGTCCTCACACTCAGTACGAGATACCGCCGACGATTGCGACGGCCCCGCGATGGGGAACAGTGGAGCGAAGGTCCCCGTGATGACGACGATGGCCCCGGCGAAACGGGGGCGAGGATCTCCGGGGCGATCGATGCGACGTTGGTCACCTCGAGGTCCGGAGCCGAGAGCGTGAGGAACCCGGCGGTCAGAATGACCGATCCGAGGGTGGTGATGCGCGAGACGAGCCCGCCGCCGCCACTGGGGCAAACGTCGTGTCAGTCAGCGTTTGCACGCGAGTCAGCCGCGTCGAGGTCAGCTAGATTCCAGGCATGAACAAGTCTCCGGAACCTCCGGCTAGTGGGGATAGCCAGTCTGGCGGGGACGACCTGTCGCTGTCGGAGGCCATCGCCCTCGGAGCAAAAACGGATTCGCACACGCTCCGGTCGGACCAACCCGATGTGGTCGAGAATGCAGTTGACGAACGTGATTCGGCCGACGCTCCGAATTCACGGCGACGGCTTCGCCGCGGCTTGAGATGGGGGTGGAACGAGAAGAAGAATCGTCCGTCGGCCGAGGCGTGGGCTGCGCTTGCCATCATTGTCGCGGTTGCCACTGCTTGGGCGAGCATGGCTCACGATGCAACGATTGCCGCCAGCCAGGACGAGGCCTCTAACGCTGAACGGGCCGAACTAGTCGATCAAGGCGACACTCTTGATGCGATTCGTGACGCGGTGACGATCCCAGGGACTCCCACCGCGGACCCACCGGCCCAACCACCAGATTCGAGCGCACCATCTGGCTCGTATGCTGGCGGATGGGGGCCAGAGCGGGATCTCTTTACGTCGGCACGTCCGTCGATCTACGTCGTCTTGAACTCAATAACGGACAACCCAGCGCACGGGGACGAAAGGAACTTCGTGCAGGTTCGGCAGGCGGAAGCATCCAACGAAACATACGGAGAGGTGCTACGCGGCGAGACGGGTCTTGAGTACGTCGTGTACGCCTGGGTTGCGAACAACGTGGCCGACAATCTGGCGAGTCCAGTCGCAACCGTGCATGGACTTCGGGCTCGGTTCATCACAAACTCTGGATCGAACGAACACGTAATCGGGGTCATTCTAAGCGCGAAGAATGCGACCGAGGTATGGGATGGCGCGACGATCTTCACACGCGAAAGCACCGCACTGGAGTTCGTCGAAGGGAGCGGGTGGTTTCACACGAATCCGGACGGCGGCTTTGCGGTCGGCGATGAGCTCGCAAGCGACCAAGGCGCGCTCCTCGGCCAGTTCACTGCCGACGGCGAGTTGCCGGTCGGCCACGACGAGACTGGTGCGTACCTCGGACACGGATATCTGACGTTTCGCGTGAAGGTAGTTGACGAGCACTAGGAGCGGTCGCATCCCCGGGGTGGGGCTCGCCAGCGGGGCCTGTTCGCCCAGACTGAGTATTTGGAGTCGTGAGCGCCACTGATTATTGCGGTTGAGCGCCAGTCGATATTCACTCTCGGAGCCACCGGTATTGCCGGTGAGCGCCACCCCGGTCGGCGCGACGCTCACCGGCATGGTTCAGCTGGCCGCGGCGGCCGTGTGCTCGCGCATGTTGACGTCGCCGGTCTCGATCCAGAGGGTGTTGTGGACGATGCGGTCCATGATCGCGTCGGCGTGGACCCCTGAGCCGAGGCGTTGGTGCCAGTCCTTCTTCGCGTACTGGGTGCAGAACACGGTCGAGGTGGCGTCGTATCGGCGTTCGAGGAGCTCGAGCAGCATGGACCGGACGTCGTCGGTGGGCGGGTCGAGCAGCCACTCATCGATCACGAGGAGCGTGAACGTGGAGTACTTCCGCAACCACTTCTCCCGCCCCGCCGGGCGGTCTTTCGCCGCCGCCCAGGTCTCTTCGAGGTCGGGCATGCGGATGTAGTGCGCCCGGTAGCGGTGCTGACAGGCCTGCTTCGCCAACGCGGACCCGAGGTAGGACTTCCCGGAGCCGGTGAACCCTTGGAACACGACGTTCATGTGCCGGGTGATGAACTGGCAGGTCCCGAGCTGCGCGATCACCCCGCGGTCCAGGCCGCGCTGTTCGAGCATGTCGACCCTGCGGAGGTCCGCGTTCGGGTAACGCAAACCCGCCCGCCGGATGAGGCCTTCGACTTTGGAGTGGGTGAACGCGGCGTGGGCGTCGTCGACGGCGAGCTTGATCCGCTCCTCGAACACCAACCCCATCGCCAGTGCGTCGTCTTGGATGTCGAACGCGTCGACGAGGGCGGGGACACCCATCTCCCGCAGCTTCCGCTTCGTCTCCGCATCGAGCCGGCTCATCGGGTCTGTCCTGCGTAGTAGTCGGCGCCGCGGACATACCCGGCAGGTTCCTCCCAAGGACTCGGTTCGAACCTCGGCTGGCGCCTGCCGGTCTGGTCCTGGTTCGAGTCCAGGATCGGCCGCAGATGCGCATACCGCGGCGACCTCACCCTCGACTCGAGTGCGATGCCGGCGGCTGCTTCGACCCTCGTGGCGGAGTAGCGGCGAGTCAACCTGAGCACTGCCAGCGCGGCTCCCAACCCTTGCTCGTCGACGGGGACGGACTCGAAGATCCGGTTCAGGATGACCGTGGTGTTCTCCCCGATCCGAGCGGCCCACTCCCGTGCCCGTTCCGGGTCCATCTGCTGGTAGCGGGGCCCATCGGGCAGATCCGAGTCATGCGTCCGGTACTCGTTGACCACCCCGGCCGGGGCGAGGAGATGGCTGGTCAGCCGCTGATCCCCGGCGAACACCTCGATCGTCGTGTCGGTGATGCGCAGGTCGACGGACCGGCCGATGTTCTCGTAAGGGACGGAGTAGAAGTTCCGCTCGAACACCACATGCCCGTTCTTCTGAACCTTGCGACCGTAGAGCCACTGCGAGATCTCGAACGCGACGGCCGGCAGCGGCCGCAGCAGCGGCTTCTCCTCACCCTCGAACACGGAAAGCCGGGAGCCGGCGCGCTTCTGGAACGGCTCCGCGTTGTAAGCGGCGACACGCTCGTAGACCGCGGCGCGCAGCTCCGGGAGCGTCGCGAACCGCTGGTTGCGGAGCGCGGCGATCACCACCGTCGCGACGTTCCCGACAGTTCCTTCGACGCTCGGCTTGTCCTTCGGCTTCTTCACCCGCCCCGGCAGCACCGCCGCCGAATAGTGCGCGGCGAGCTCCCATACGCGTCGTTGAGCACCACCTCGCCCTCCGCAGGGTGCTTGATCACACCCGCCTTCAGGTTGTCCGGGACGATCCGCGGGACGGACCCGCCGAACCATTCGAACATCGCCGTGTTCGCGCGCAGCCAGGTGTCCTGCTTCATGTCCAGTGTCGGCTCGACGAACGAGTAGCGGGAGAACGGCAGCGTCGCGACGAACAGGTAGACCCTCGTCGCCTGCCCGGTCACCGAGTCCGTGAGCTGCATCGTCTTCCCCGACCAGTCGACCTCGACCGTCTGCCCGGCCTTGTGACCGACCCGCGACGCCGCGCCGATCACGAGGACGTGACGTTGGTAGGTCTTGCAGAACCGGTCGTAGCCCATCGCCGTCTCGCCCTTGCCCCGGCAGGCATCGACGTACTCGCCATGCAGCAGCTTCAACGTCACCCCGACCCGGGCGAGCTCCCGATGCACCCGATCCCAGTCCGGCTGCGCATGAACGCTCTCGTGCTCACCACGCCCCGGGAACAGCCGCGCATACACGTCCGCCTCGTCGAGCTCCGCTACGTCGTCCCAGCAGATGCCCTCCCGGTCGGCGGCGTCGAGCACCGCCGTCACCGAGTGCCGAGACATGCCCTGCGCCGCGATCTGCCGACCCGTGAGTCCCTCCGCGCGAAGCCTCAACACCAGCTTCGCCTTGATCCTGCGTACCATCCGAACTACTCCTTCTGCCGCGTGGCCAATCACACGGCAGAAGGAGCCTAGGAACGTGGCGCCGAACCCGAATATCCGGTGGTACTCAACAACGCGATCGCGCCCGCCAGCAAGTGGCGCTCAACCGCAATACTCGTGGCGCTCAGAGAAGCGAATATTCACCCAGACTGGCCCGCGCCGAGCACGGTTTGCCGCAGCGCCGCTGATGCGGCTATTCGCTCATTAGGTCGGTGATCGAGTCGTCGGCATAGATGGACGCGAAGAGTTCGTGAGCTTCAGCTTCGGTCATCTCGAGTCGGGGTGCGAGGGACATCAGCAGGTGTCGCGTGACGATGGCCCCCGCTTCGACCTGCTTTGCCATTCTTCCGGCGAAGGCCTTCACATCTCCCTGCGACGCCTCCGACTGCTCACGGACGATTGACTTGAGTTGACCATCGAGTGCGTCGGGATCATTGCCGACGAGGGCTGTGACGAGTCCAGCGTGCGCACGGATCATCTCCGCCCGCTCGTGTTTGGTGAGGTGGTAGTTCGGGTTACCCATGTATCGATGGTCCCGCCGACCTCGGACATTCCCGATCCGCTATCGGGCGGTGCACGCGACTGGGGCCGCTGCGCGCTGTCGGTGTAGCTGATCGATCCGATCCGAAGCGGAGGAAGCCTGTCAGACTGACGCGATGACGGTGGGACTGATCGCGCGGACTGGCGCTCGGATGCTTCTCGGCGGGTTTCTCCTCTACATGGGGCTTGCGCACCTGTTCTGGGCGAGGCGAGGCTTCCAGATCGCCGTCCCGGACTGGGCCACTCGTGCATCCGGCCTCGACAAGGACGCGATCGTCGTGGCCTCAGGCGTTGTCGAGATCATGCTCGGCGGGGCGCTGATCGCACTTCCGCGTGAGCGGCGCACCGTCGGGGCGCTGACGGCGGCGTTCTTCGTCGCAGTGTTCCCGGGAAACGTGCACCATTGGCGAACCGGACGCTCGGCGCCGCTGCTGCGCACTGATCGGGCCCGATTCATCAGGCTGTTCCTCCAGCCGATCCTCATCGCGTGGGCGCTGTGCGGGGCCATGGTCGCGAGCGACGACTGCGGCCCTGAGCCCGCGCGGGCGCAGGCGAAGCTGACCAACACCACCACGCCGTCACGATCCCCATACGGGCAATGCCCGTTAGTGGGGAGATTCGCGCAGCCGCGCGTCGTCTGTGGGCTGGCGTCCCTCGCGCCATCGCGAACATACCCCGCCGGGAGACGTCAGACCTCGAGCCCGAGATACAGAGCTCGCTACTCCGACGGGGACGCCATCAGCGAAAGGGGCGCGGCCCGGTAGCCGGTGTGGACGGTCTGGCAAGGTTCCCGTCGGCGGCGTCCGCGAACCAGCCGATCCATCTCTGAACAAACTCGTTCGGATCTGCTAGGGCCAGTTCGGTCGGCGGCCAGGCCAGCTCGATGTCGCCAGCGGCTTGCGCAAAGGCCTGTTCCACACTCCACGGCGGCCTGGAGAAAGGCTCAAGACGGGACCGATCCGGGCCGCCCGTGGAAGATCTGAACGCCAGTTCGTACCATGCGAAGCGGCCCTGCTCTTGCGCGTCACAGAACCAGAGTGAGTGGCTGAGGCCTCGATATTGGTTTGCTGAGGTTCCGGCGTCGACGGTGATGCTCGCGTAGGCGTGCACCGTGAACGGAAGTTGTGCGGATTCGACCGGGTCGACGCGATCGAACTCCAGCAATGCGCGTTCGTACTTCGCACGAAAGATTGGTGCTGCGTTTCCGAGCACCGTGTCGAACATGATCCCCAGCCCAGCTCCGACAAGCTCAGCCCTAATGGCCCGCGCAATGGGATTGAGTAAAGCCGCCGCGTCCTCGACGATGCTTTCCAGTCGCTCCTTCGCGTCTCGCTCGGCAGCATCACGCGCTTGCTCTGCGGAAATCTGCGCGGTGCGTCGCGCTCTGAGCACTGCGAGCTTGGCGGTGCCATGCTTCGCGATGTCGATCTCGGCGGCGCGGAGTCGGTTCTGGAGGCTATCCGGTGCCGGCCTGGTCGCAGGATCCTTTAGCAGGCATTCGCGAATCAACTGGCGCAACTTCGGGGTTCCGGAATCCATCTCCGGTGGAATCTCATGAAGATGCTCCTCGCGGAACTGTGGGCCCTGAAAGGGGCGGCGCCGCTCGATGAGCTCGTACGCCATCACCCCGAACGAGTAGACATCCGTGCGGCCTGAAGTGGTCTCATGCCTCCACTGCTCGGGCGCCGCGTACGCATGCGTGAAACTTGCTCGGCGGGTCTCCGTCGCCGTCGCGGCCTCCACATAGCGAGAGACCCCGAAGTCAGCCAGTTTCCAGCTGCCCTCGTGCAGGAGGACGTTCGCTGGTTTGATATCGCGGTGAACGATCTTGTCGTTGATTTGCGCGAGCGCCGCCGCAACGTCGTCGAGAACAGCCAACGAATTTTCTAGCGGTACACCGGCCGGGTGCCGCTCGACATACTGTTTGAGAGACATCTCGGCTCGCGGCATGACGACCACGTAGTAGCCCTCGTGCTCACCGAAGTCGACGACGGGCATGACATTCGCGTACCCGGCGGCCTGGATCGACTCGCTGAAGAGGAGTTCGCGCTGAGCTCCTGGCTTGACGGGCATGCATTTCGCAACTGCCTCGTCGCCATTCGCCGAGGTCACGAGGTACAACTTGGCGAAAGCTCCGGCATCTGCGTCGAACGGCGCCACGACGTCCCAGGTTCCCTGATCGAGCGTCATCCCCATACCGGAAACGATATCGGCGCACCCGGCTCGTTCGGCGATCATTGATCCTCGTACGGTGAGTGCCCGCTGCCCAGACGTAACCGGGTGACGAACATCGTGCGATTCGAGCAATTGAGCTGAAGTCCGATCATCGGCGCCTCGACAACTGACTGTTCAGCGCCTCGATCACGGTCGTGACGGCCGGTGCATCGAAACCGCCCGATAGGAGGCGAAGTCGGTGAGTGTGTTGCTCGCCGTTCTCAGCACGCCCATCCGCGTGCCTCCCGACCTCGCGAACCTCAAGCAGCCCAAACCAGTCGAGCGTCTTGCGGGCCGACGAGTAGACATCGCGATGAATCCCGTAGTTCCGCAACCGAACGTCCGGAGGCACCACAAGGGCGCCGTTCTCCCACCATGCATCGCGTGCGCACGCCATCATCAAGAGGATCGCGATCTCCGAGTCTTCGAGCACCTGGAGCCATCCGTTCGTGACGAATCCACTGGGCAGGGCAAAGGTCGGCTCGGCCTTGGTGGGGACTCGGTACTCGTCGGCTTCTCCGAGTGCTTCGACCCCTCGCTCATCGAGGAGGACGAACCGCTCGTAGCGGTCGCGCCTACCTGGCCCGTCCGCGAAGTCAACCAATCCCGCATCCGAGAGCGCGAGGAGCGCGCTCCGAACGCTGCGAGCGCGCTTATCGCGCGCGGTCATGAGCACTCCGTCGCGATTGCTGTCGGACGCGTCAGAGGCGAGCAGGTCTGACCATCCACGAGAACGGGAACTGCCTCGCACCTCGAATCCGAACTCGACGAGCTTCGCCCTGGCACCCGGCTTGCGTCTGGTCTGAACAAGCGCGAGCAGCGTCAACTCGAATCGGAGTGCCGCGCCGCGACTGCTCATGAGCCGAGTAGCAGGCGGGCGCAGCTCGCGGGGCGGAGCGCTTCGATCTGACGCATCCTGATCGATGCCCTCATCGCGGAAGGAGAAGCCGGGACGAATCGTGAGCCCCTCTGCGGGCAGCTCCGCACCCATCGACTCGTATACCCGCTCGATACGCGGAAGCTGTTCTGGCCGGCTCAGTCGATGCAGCCGCGCGTTGAGCTTCGTGGACTCCTTCGCGGTGGGAGCACGCGAGAATTCGACCGTGATAGGCACAATCTTGGTCCAATCTGTGACGCTTCAGGCTGGACGTTTCAACCAGCCAGAATCTCTCTTACTGTCTCAGACTTTCTTGATTGTCCTGGCCGGTTAAGGCGCAAATCGATCATATCCCCGGAAGCGCTCGGCGTGTGCGTTACTTGGTCATCGAGAATCCACCCAGGGGCGAAGGAGGTGACCGCAGGTGGGAACAAGCAAAGCACCGCGACCGGATACGCAGATCAAGGTCGGAATGTGGTCAACGATCGCCGACGCGGTCCAATCGGGCTGGGGCAGCACGGCGCGACTCCTCGTCATTCTTGTCATGCTCGGCACGATTCTGACGGGCGCGGCTATGGCGACGGGGGAAAGCGAGCTCGTGGGGCTCGTGCGGACGTTGTTGGACGGGCATCCATAACCCGACCCAAGTGGATACTTGAGAACAACTCCGCGCGTGCACGATCGAGCGCCGCTCAATGATGGGCAAGTATCGGCTCACCATGCGGGCATCTTGAACAATCGGCCATCGTCGCCATCGTCATGCAGCGCTATGACGATGTCGTTGGGGGTGAGCGAATCGCTGACCGGCCCAGGGAAGTCGCTATCAAGAGCGGAGAACACGATCTGGACTCCATACTGGGCGTACTGCCGGAACACCTCGAGGAGCTTCTCGCGCTTTCGCGGCTCCAGCTGCTCGAGTGCGCCGTCGTGGTAGACGAATCGCGCGAAGGGGACATCGATGAATGAACGCAGCATCGCCAGATCGAACGCGATGCACAGCAGCTTCTTGTAGGTCGTTCCCTGGTCTCCACTCGTCGCGATACCCGACTCCCCGACAAACTCTGCGGAGAAGTCGAGACCGCCGGACGCATTCATCCTCGCCGCGAGAATTGCGCTCTGGCCCGTCACGTGAGAGACAACCTCATTGAAGTAGGATCTCAACCTCGCGAATCGGCTCGAGGAGTCGCCGCTCACTTCCAAGAGGTTGGCCTCGACCTCGCTCTCCAGGCGACCAAGCTCCTCGGTCGCTTCCCGATGCTCCCGGCGCACGTTGATAAGCCGCGCCGCCGACTCGCGCCGCGCCTCAAGAACAGCCAGTTCAGACGATAGCTTCGAGACCTCCGAACTCAGCTCCTTGTACTTTTCGAGCGAGGCTGACTCATGCAGGAACGCCAGCGCCCGGGAGCGGCGTGAGTTTAGGTCGGAGAGCTCGGCCTCCAGCGCGTCAAACCTCTCGGCAGCGCGCGCTGCTTGATCCTGAAGCGCCTCCCGCCGCTCAGCTGTAATGGCGCGGTTGAATGCGACCAGCTCGTCGAATGAGCGCACCAGTTGTTCGCCGAGAACCACGCCCGCCTCTGCGAACAGGGCCTCGACCTGCTTTGGCTTGACAGTTATCGTCCGTTCTGCGAGTGACGAGCTGATCCTCGCCAGCAGTTGCTGAAGCTCGTAACGCTCCTCATTGGCACGCAGGATCTTCAGCTCGATCTCGTCCACGAGGGATTCGGAAACCCTGGCATCTTCCTCGTGGAAGTCGAAGGTCTCGAGGGCGGCTGAGCGCGAGACCAGGGCCTCCTTCTTGAGCGCAATGAGCCCGTCTAGAGATGCTGAGTCGTCGTGTCCGCCCCACTCGGCCACCAAGGTCTCCAGCTTGCCCTTGAGTTGCTCGACTACCTCGCGTTGATCGTAGAGCGCCCGGACGTCGGCCGACCCTAGTCCAAGTAGGTGAGCCACGAATGGCTTCCAATCCTGGTGCTTGCCCGAGAACTTGCCCAGCTGAAACACGTCCTGGTAGTCCTGCTGGGTTCGGATCAGGTACCCGACCAGCTTCCGGAACTCCCACGGCGATAGTGCGCCCCAACCCAGAATCCCGTCGAGCATCTTGCGCGCACGCTCGAAGGCAAGCCCATGCTGGTCCCAATCCTCAGCAGGTACAAGCTGAGCGTCGGTGATCGACGATTCGCTACGAACGATGGAAATGCGAGAGCCCGGGTTGACGGGCCGCGCAACAGTCACGAACCCGCCTTCAGCGAGCTCGAGTTCGATGAAGAATACGAACGAGTCGAACGCGGGCACTGCGAACAGGAATTGGTCCTTCGACTTCTGCTTCAGAAGGCAGAAGTCGATGAGTTCGCCGAGCTTCGTCTTCCCGAGATTGTGCGTGTCAATATCACGCACATCAGGCGCGTGGATCTCGGCCACCACAGCAGAGAGCCCGTGATTGAACTCGATCGGCTGGAAGATCTCCGGCTTGTTCGAGTAGAGACGAGTGATCTTCATTGTCTTTCCGTAAGTTCGAAAGCGTCAGCCTTCGGTAGATACCGAATCAAGCCAACGAGGTACAGAAGGTCAACTGCCGGCACCAGGAGGTAGTCCGCTCGACTCGTGCTTGCCTGCACGGCGTTATGCACCTCGTCGTACGTTGCCACGCGCGTGCGACGCAGAAGCTTCAGGGCGGCTCCGGCCGCCGCGAGGACTGTGTGGTCGGGGTGGGAGTGCTTGCTAGGGACCAGCATGGGCCACGCGTCCAATGTCGCAATGCCAGTACATATAGAAGAGCAGGGCGCGAAGACTCTTCTTGTTGCTCGCAAGCACACCATCGCGTCTCGCAAGCGCATCGACGAGGAGATTAAAGATGCGCTCGAAGGACTTGTGCTCGTCGTAGGCAGCCAAGATCTTCAGCTGGAAGTCCTCCACCGCGGCGTCATACAGATCCTTAACGTCCGCGTTCATCGGATCCGCGAGGAAGGCGTCAATCGCGGGGGTGTAGGACAAGTACCGATCGCTCAGCTCCTTGGCAAAGTCGACGCCCACCCGGTTCGAACGGTTCTTTTCAGCGTAGGAGACGCGCGACGTCACAGCGAGCTCCTCGGCGACCTCGTCGTCCGCGAGGCCGGCGCCCACCGCCAGGATGATCTCGGCAATCTCGTAGCTCGAAACCAAGAGTGATCCACCGGGGAAGGTGATTCCTGCGAGCTTGATCAGGTCGGCTCTTTCGCGCAGCAGGGACGACAACCGCTCGACGCCCATCAGGCTCACCCGATCCATTGCGAGGCCCGCGTCGCTGGAGATTCGTCGCGTGATCAGCGGCGCGGTCCTTCCTCCAAGCCTGCGATTGGACACCAACAAGTAGTTGTCGCACTCGTTCGCGTCCACGAGCGCCTTGATCCTCGAGATCTCTTCCGACAGCACGGAACTCTTCTTGGCGCCGCTGAATGCGCCCTCGGCAAAGTGAGCATTGAGTGCGTTCGTGTGCTTCGCCTGTATCACGGTGATGCCACCCCATGGGCCGGCAGTGCTTGGGAACCGCTCAGCGACGCCGTGAAAGCGCGCATCCCGCCCGCCGTCCGGACCCTTCGCGAACTCCTGAACTCCGGCGCCGAAGAGGTAGCGTGCGCACTCGACGACGAGGCGTTCGAACTGGTCCTCGTGGAGGTCCTCGAACGGATATGACATTCCCCAATGCTATTGGGGCATGCATCGTACCCCCGCTGCCACACGGCTGGGACACGAGCGGGTCCATCGTCCGCGCCAGCCGTCGCGGCTCGCCGACGCAGAGCGCCACCGCCGCGAAGGCGGCGTGGGCGTGACTCGGCGCTTACGCGCTGACGGGCGCAGGACGCCACGCCAGGCTCGTGTGTCTGACGCCGAGCCGGTAGGTCTCATGATCTCCCCCTGACCGCAAGCCGGTCGGCAGGTGATCAGTCTGTGTTCGCTCGCAGGAATGCGGTTCCGACCCCGTGTGCCAAGCGGAGGAGCCGCTTTCGCCCAGTTGTCATGAGGGCGAGAAGCATAAGTGGTGCGAACCACCAGTGTGCGAGCGCAGCTACCCAAATCGCTTGCCCGAGCACGACCAAGCCATCCCAGCGCGCCTGCCACATCGCGTCCCGGATCGGATCGATGTCGATCATGGTTCCCCCTCGTCATGACGTCGCGCTCAGAACTATCAGTAACTTCCGACATTCATCGCGGCGAGAGTCTGCCCGCCCGATGGTCGGTCGGCTACCGTACGCCAGAGTGGTACCGTTTTACGTACTACTCAGCCGAGGGGGAGCATCCATGTCCGCTATCACCGCGACCGAAGCGCGAAAGAGCCTGTTCGGACTCATTCAGCAGGTCAATGAGGACCACACGACCGTTGAAGTCGTCTCCCGCCGCGGCAACGCCGTGATCATGTCCAAGGACGACTTCGACGCACTGACCGAGACGGCCTACCTCCTGCGCAACCCCGCGAACGCGGAGCGGCTGCTGGAGGCCGTCGAGCGCGCACGTCGCGGAGAGTTCGAGCAGCACGACCTCCTCGACGCGTGACCCGCGCGCTCGCCTTCGACCCGCACGGGTGGGAGGACTACGTCTACTGGCAGACGCAGGATCGCAAGACCCTCAAGCGAATCAACATGCTGATCGCGGACGTTGTTCGTGATCCGTTCGAAGGCATCGGCAAACCCGAACCGCTCCGCCACGTCCTGTCCGGGGCATGGTCTCGACGCATCGACGAAAAGAACCGACTCGTCTATTACGTGACCGATGACCACATCGTGATCCTCCAGGCGCGAGACCACTACTGACAGGTTGCCGAAGATCCGGTCGCGCTTCGCGCACATTCCCCGACTCCAGTACCCCGAATCAATCCCCGGCGCGTGCGAGACGACGCGAGTGCGAATGACCGGCGCGCTGACATGCACGCTCAGGGCATGCCCAGCGGGCGGCCGAGCCGACACTCCGCCGGCCGGATGCCGACGGCGACGGGCTCCACTGATCACCCCGGCGACGACGCGCGCTCATCCCCTCGCGAATGTGCGCCGCTCCATGCCCGATCACGTGAGATCGGTGACCCGCCTGGCGTGAACCCCACTTCACCGCGAGCACCTCTGGCCGCTGTGGTGCCGTTCGCGGTACAACGGGTTCATGGGATCCCCGCTGCTGTTGGGGCCGATGCTGCGCTACGTCGATGAGACGTCGGCCGCCATCTGGTTGGAGACACGAGCCGACTGCCTGGTGAACGTCCGAGTCGAGGGACGATCCTGGCAGGCCCGCACCTTCACTGTGCACGGGCACCATTACGCCCTCGTCGAGGTCGACCAGCTTGAGCCGGGCAGCGTCTCCCCGTACGAGGTCGAGGTCGACGGAGTCCCGGTGTGGCCCGAGCAGGGCTCCCAGTTTCCCGCCTCGGTGATCGCCACACGCACGCCCGGGCAACGGCAGCGAATCGCCTATGGGTCGTGTCGCACCAGCGTCGCCCACGACCGGTCGGGCAACCGAACACATGGCGTCGACTCGTTGCGCGCCTTCGCCCTCGCGCTCGCCGAACACCGTGAGACCCGCCCGGATCTGCTGCTCTTCCTCGGCGACCAGGTGTACGCCGACGTGACCACGAAGGAGATGCAGGAGTTCATCCGCAGCCGCCGCGACATCCATGAGGAACCGGGCAAGGAGCTCAAGGACTTCGAAGAGTACGCCCACCTGTATCAGCTGGCGTGGTCCGACGACGCGAATCGGTGGCTGCTCTCCACGGTGCCGAGCGCCATGATCTTCGATGACCATGACATCCGCGACGACTGGAACGCGTCGCTCGATTGGAAGAAGAAGATGGAGGCCACCTCCTGGTGGCACGAACGCGTGGTCGCCGGCCTGGCCTCGTACTGGGTGTACCAGCATCTCGGCAACCTCTCGCCCCGCGAACGCGCCGCCGACGAGATGTGGCAGCGTGTCAGTCGGCAGGACGCCGCCGCCTCCCCCGATCTCAGCGCCTCGCTCGACGAGTTCGCCAGCCGCTGCGACAGGGATCCCGAGAGCTATCGCTGGAGCTTCTCCCGAGACCTCGATGAGACGCGTCTGATCGTCGTGGATTCACGCGTCGCGAGAGATCTCACCCCGTCGTCGCGGGGGTTGCTGAACGATCACGAGCTGCAGTGGTTCGATGACCGGATGCAGGGCGGATTCCGCCACGTCCTGGTCGCCACCTCGCTCCCGTTCCTGCTGCCGCTGGGTTTGCACCACGTCGAGGCCTGGGATGAGGCGATCGCACAGGGGGCGTGGGGGCGGCCGGCCGCGTGGGTGGGGGAACGGCTGCGGCAGGCCGTCGACCTCGAACATTGGGCCGCGTTCCAGAACAGCTTCCAAGCGGTTGCCGCGATCGCGACGGAGCTCGCAGACGGCGAGCGCGGGCCGGCCCCGCAGACGGTGACATTCCTGTCCGGCGACGTGCACTACTCGTACCTGGCCGAGGTCGAGCGCGACAGCGGCAGCCGCATCGTGCAGGCGGTGTGCTCCCCCATGCGCAACCCCCTGCCCCGCTTCCTGCGCTGGTTCTCCGTGGTGATGTCGTACGGCGCGGCGACGCCGCTGGGCGCCGCCGCCGCGCATTCCGCCAAGGTGCCCGACCCGCCCTTCCGCTGGAGGACGGTGAAGGGTCCGTGGTTCGACAACAACGTCGCACTGCTTCAGGAGGAACCCGAGGGCCTCACGATGACGTGGCACACCGGCGTGGTCGAGCACGGCGACGAACTCCATCCGCGTCTCGAAGAAGTGGCATCCATCACGGTGCCGGCGAAGCGAGACACTCCCGTGTCGTCCTGACCCGGGCACCCCGGCTGATCAGCCCAGGCCCTGGCGCTCCTCCGCGGCACCGGCGACATCCCCTGACACGGGCTTGCGGGACAGGCCCACCGAACCCGAGGCCGGGTCCTTCGACAGGGCCGCGGCGACCGCGACCGACTCGTCGACGTCCGGGTACTGCGGGCGCAGCTGAACAGCGGTCTGCCTCTTCTTCTCACGCGCGGCCTTGCGCGCCGCGTAGGCCAGGTTCAGCGCCTCGACGAAGATCGCGAACGCCATCGGACCGTAGATGAACGCCTTGTCGATCTTCACCTCGAAGCCCTCGGCCACGAGGAACACGCCGATCAGCAGCAGGAACGACAGCGCGAGCATCTTCACCGTCGGGTGCTTGTTGACGAACGCGAAGATGAAGCGGGACGCGAACAGCATGATGCCGAACGACAGCACGACGACCGTGATGATGACGAGGAGGTTCTCGGTCATGCCGACGGCGGTGATCACCGAGTCGAGCGAGAACACGAGGTCCAGCAGCAGGATCTGCAGCAGCACCGATCCGAACGTGACGGTGGCCCGCTTCGAACCGGCGGACTCCTCCTCGTGCCCCTCGAGCTTGTGGTGGATCTCGGTGACGGCCTTGTAGACGAGGAACAGACCACCCGCGATGAGAATGAGGTCCTTCCACGAGAAGCCCATCTCGCCGATGAAGAACACGTCCTCCTTCAGCGTGATGATCCAGCCGGCGAACAGCACGAGCACGACGCGCATGAGCATCGCGAGCGTGAGTCCGAGGTTGCGGGCCTTCGCCTGCTGCTCCTTGGGGAGCTTGGAAGCGAGGATCGAGATGAAGATGACGTTGTCGACGCCCAGCACGACCTCGAGCACGAAGAGCGTCACGAAGACGGCGACGAGATCCGGGGTGAATTCGAGGGAGAACTCCACGCGTCGATCCTATGTGTGAGTGGATGCCGCGCCCGCGGCATCCACTCTGTGAACGGTGTCATCGGCGGGCATGCCGCGAACTAGACTTGACGGGTCCGGCGCCCTCGAATTTCTGGAGCTCAGCCGCCATGACCACTCCCTCTGAGACCACCGCCGTATCGCGCCCCTCGGCCGACACCGTCGACAACGCGATCGCGACCCCCGAGAAGGAGCAGCCGTACGCGGCGCTCGGACTCAAGACCGACGAGTACGAGCAGATCAAGACGATCCTCGGCCGCCGCCCCACCTCGGGCGAGCTGGCGATGTACTCGGTCATGTGGAGCGAGCACTGCTCCTACAAGTCGAGCAAGATCTACCTGCGCCAGTTCGGCCAGAAGGTCAGCGACGAGATGCGCGAGCGCCTCATGGTCGGCATGGGCCAGAACGCCGGCGTCGTCGACATCGGCGAGGGCTGGGCGGTGACCTTCAAGGTCGAGTCGCACAACCACCCGAGCTACATCGAGCCGTTCCAGGGTGCTGCGACCGGCGTCGGCGGCATCGTGCGCGACATCATCTCGATGGGTGCGCGCCCGGTCGCCGTCATGGACCAGCTGCGCTTCGGCGCCATCGACAACCCCGACACCGCGCGCGTCGTGCACGGCGTGGTCAGCGGCATCTCGTTCTACGGCAACTGCCTGGGTCTGCCGAACATCGGCGGCGAGACGGTGTTCGACGCCGTCTACCAGGGCAACCCGCTCGTCAACGCCCTCGCGGTCGGCGTGCTCCGCCACGAAGACCTCAAGCTCGCCAACGCGTCGGGCGCGGGCAACAAGGTCGTGCTGTTCGGCGCCCGCACCGGCGGCGACGGCATCGGCGGAGCATCCATCCTCGCCTCCGACACCTTCGCCGACGGCGGTCCCACCAAGCGCCCCGCCGTGCAGGTGGGAGACCCCTTCGCCGAGAAGGTGCTCATCGAGTGCTGCCTCGAGCTGTACCAGGGCGAGCTCGTCGAGGCGATCCAGGACCTCGGCGCCGCCGGCATCTCGTGCGCGACGAGCGAGCTGGCCGCCAACGGCGGCTCGGGCATGCGCGTCGACCTCGAGAACGTGCTGCTGCGCGACCCCACCCTCACGCCCGAGGAGATCCTCATGAGCGAGAGCCAGGAGCGCATGATGGCGATCGTGGCCCCCGAGAAGCTGGATGCGTTCCTCGAGGTCGTCGCCAAGTGGGACGTCGAGACCAGCGTGCTCGGCGAGGTCACCGGAGACGGCCGCCTGCAGATCTTCTGGCACGGCGAGGAGATCGTGAACGTCGACCCGTCGACGGTCGCCGTCGACGGCCCCGTCTACGAGCGTCCGGTCGCCTACCCGACCTGGATCGACGCGCTGCAGCTCGACTCCGCGGCCGCCCTCCCGCGGCCGGTCGACGGGGAGACCCTGCGCCGCCAGTTCACGCAGCTGGTCGCGAGCCCGAACCTCGCCGACACGTCGTGGGTGACCAACCAATACGACTACTACGTCATGGGCAACACGGCCCTCAGCTTCCCCGACGACGCCGGCATGATCCGCGTCGACGAGGATTCCGGCCTCGGCTTCGCGATCGCCACCGACTGCAACGGCCGCTTCTGCCAGCTCGACCCGTACGAGGGCGCCAAGCTCGCCCTCGCCGAGGCGTTCCGCAACGTCGCTGTCACCGGCGCCTCCCCCGCCGCCGTCACGGACTGCCTGAACTTCGGCTCCCCCGAGAACCCCGAGGTCATGTGGCAGTTCTCGCGGGCCGTGGAGGGCCTCGCCGATGGATGCCTCGAACTCGGCATCCCGGTCACCGGCGGCAACGTGTCGTTCTACAACCAGACCGGCGACCAGCCGATCTTCCCGACCCCGGTCGTGGGCGTCATGGGCATCATCGACGACGTCGCCCGCCGCATCCCCTCGGGATGGCAGGACGCCGGCGAGAACATCTACCTCCTCGGCGTCACGTCGACGGAGCTCTCGGGCTCCCAGTGGGCCGGCACGATCCACGGCCACCTGGGCGGACGCCCGCCGGCCGTCGACCTCGCCGGCGAGAAGAAGCTCGCCGACCTCATCCACGCCGCGTCGCTGCAGTCGCTCGTCTCCAGCGCCCACGACCTGTCGTCGGGCGGCCTCGCGCAGGCCCTCGCCGAGAGCTCGATGCGCTTCGGCGTAGGCGCCCGCGTGTGGCTCGACGAGATCATGGAACGCGATGGGGTGGATGCCGCATCCGCACTGTTCTCGGAGTCGACCGGCCGCGTGATCGTGTCGGTGCCCCGTGAGGACGACGTGAAGTTCCGCGGTCTGTGCGAGGGACGCGGCTACCCGGTGCTGCGCATCGGCGTGACCGACACCGCCGCCGACGGCGACCCGGCCGCTCTCGAGGTGCAGGGCCTGTTCACGGTGCCGCTCGCCGAGCTGCGCGAGCTGTCGCAGGCGACCCTTCCCGCTGCGTTCGGCCCGATCGTGGCAGAGCCCGTCGCCTGAGCGCCTTCGGAGGGCGACCGCTCCGACGACACGCCGCACCTAGACTGGATCGCATGACAACCGACGACGACGAGTACCGCGGCTTCAACGACACCCGGCAGCGCCGCGTGAAGGTCGTGGCCTGGGTGGTCATCGTGGCGCTCATCCTCGTCGGCGGGGGCGCCACCGTCTTCGCGCTGCTGTTCGGCTGATCCCCAGCCCGGTCGGCGAACGACCGGACTAGCATGGGGCTCGTGGATCCGCTCTGGGCGATGATCGCCGAGTTCTGGTGGGTCGGGCCCGTTGCGGCGGGCGCGGGCACGCTCGGCTTCTTCGGGCTGCGCTACCAGCGCGGCCTCGATGCGCGGCGCCTCGAATACGACGCCGCCCGCCTCGAACTCCACGACGCGCGCGCGCGTGCTGCCGGCGCGCGCATGTCGGCGAAGGTCGCGCGCGCCGAGCTCGCACGGCTGCAGGCCGAACGCGCCGCCGCCCGCGCGACCCCCGATCAGGTGGCCTCCGCACGGCAGGACCTCTCCGCCGCGCAGCGCGAGGTGAAGGCCGCGACCGCGAGCGTGCGCGTGCAGCGCACCCATGTCACGGCCGCCCGCGCCGCCGTGCCCGCGACCACCGACCCGACGCAGCTGCCGCTGGCCCGCACCGTGGCTGCCCACGATGCGGTCACCGCGCGCTGGCTCGAGTACGAGACCGATCCCGCGCGCCGCATCGCCTTCTCCGCCATGAGCGACGGGCGTCAGCCCGCGACCGCCGCCCTCGCCGCCGCGCATGCCGAGGCCGCGCGGCTGCGCCCGGCATCCACTCGCCTTCGCATGACCCCCGCCGAGTTCGCCGCCTACCGGGCCGCCGTCTCGCGCCTGGAGCACGCGTTCCACACCGCCGAGGCGGAGGCGTGGCGGCAGGCGCGCGCCGAGGGCACCGTGCCCGTGGGCGCGGCCGGTCCGTCCGACCCGCGGCCGCAGACGCCGGCGGTGGACTGGAGCGCCGTCGCCCAGGAAGTGCTCGCCCGTTCGACCGACGCCCTGACCCGCGCCGCCGAGACCGCAGCGGCGGCTATGGCGGCCCGCACCGGTGAGTCGACGAAGCGGCAGGATGCCTCCGCGGCGCCACCCCCGACGCCCGAGCCCGCGCCCCGACCCCCGCGACAGACGCCGAGCAGAGGGCCGAATCCCGTGTGGCCGGTGCCTTCGCGCAGCCACGACGGGCGCACAACCTGACGCGACCGCTCCCCGACGGGGCGAGCCTGGTTAGCATGAACGGGTGGAGCCGTTCTTCGACTTCCTCGGAAGCTACTGGTGGCTGGCGTTTCCGGCCTTCGGGCTGCTGGCTGCGGCCGGCAACGCCTGGGAGCGCGGCGCCCGCCGACGCCACAAGCAGCGTCTCGAGGTGATGCACGCCAAGGCTGAGCTGAAGGCGGCTCAGGCTGCGGCGCGCGGCAAGCCCGTGCCCGCGGCATCCCTCCCGACGATCACGGGAGCCACCGCGACATCCAGCGCCGCGAAGGCGATGGATGCCGCCAAGCCGGCCCCCGACGCGGTGCAGGCCGAGCTGCAGAAGCTGATGGCGACGCACGATGACATCGCGGCCCGCTGGCTGGAGTACGAGCTCGACGTGGCGAAGGTGATCGCCTTCCCGGCCATGAGCGACGGGCGCCAGCCGCTGACCGCGGCCTTCCTGCGGGCGAAGCGCGTGGCCGACGGCCTGCGGCCGGCGTCGCCCAAGGCGAAGCTCGCGCCGGAGCAGCTCGCGGCCTACCGCGCGGCCGTCACCGACTTCGACGTGGCCTTCGACCTCGCGGAGCGGGATGCGCGCCGCATCCGCGACTCCGAGTTCAGCGCCGGCGAGCGCAAGCGCCTCGACACCGCCAAGCAGCTGCTCACCGTCGCGGTGGACCAGGCGGCGACACCCGCGGAGCGTCAGATCGCCTACCGTCGCGTGCGCGAAGAGCTCAACGGCCTCATCGCCCTGTCCGACGACGCGATCGAGGGGCTCGAGAAGAAGGTGATGCTCGAGATCGCGACCCCGCCGCCGGTGCAGCACGACCGGCCGGAGCGGCCGGAGCGGCACGACCGGTCGGAGCGGCCGGAGTGATCTGCGCCCTCCTCACGTGCCGAGATCAGGTGATCCGCGCCTCCTCACGTGCCGAGATCAGGTGATCCGCGCAGCCTCGCTTGCCGAGATCAGGTGATCTGCGCCCTCCTCACGTGCCGAGATCAGGTGATCCGCGCCTCCTCACGTGCCGAGATCAGGTGATCCGCGCCCTCCTCGCTTGCCGAGATCAGGTGATCCGCGCAGGACAGGACGATGGGATGCCGCTGCGGCCTGTCTCCGGCAGATCACCTGATCTCGGCAAGTGGATCAGCAGTCGAAGTCCTGCGCGAACTCCGGCCTGACGAACTCGACCCGCACCGGATCGCTGCGCGGGAGCACGATCGCGCCGCCCGTCGGCCAGCCGGCCGGGAGCAGGAAGTACGCGGAGTCGGTGGCGATGACCAGCCTGAGGCCCTCGTAGCGGTACATGTATGCGGCTCCCCCTTCGGCGGCAGCGACGCAGGTGCGCTCGCTCGCCGCGGCGGCCGGGATGCTCAGCTTCTCCTTGCTGTAGACGATCGCGTGCGGTTCCTCCGGCGCCTCGATCACCGTGCGGTATGCCCGCGTCTCGCCGACGACACCGGCGTAGTTCGTCACCGACCAGAAGAGGCCGATGCCGACGACGACGAACAGCGCGCCCCACTCGGCGACGGCGATCCAGCCGGGCAGCGTCGCCCCGCTCGCCGACCGGAGCCGCCAGTGCAGATTCGAGGCGAGCGCCAGCAGCAGAGCCCCGCCGGCGAGACACAGGCCCGGGACGGCCTTCATCTGGTCGAAGGTCTCGGGTCGAAGGATGCCGCGCACGGCGACGCCGAACGCGATCACACCCAGCACGAGGGCCACGACGGCTCCCACGCGCTGGACCGCCCGCCGTCGCTCGGCCGTCAGGCGCCCGGCGAGGATCCGAAGCGTCCAGAACCCCAGCAGCAGGAGGAGCGTGATACCCAGGATCGGAACGAACAGTCCGTCGGCGCTGCGCACGAGGTAGTCCTGGGTCGTGAGTCCCATCACGGTGTAGTTGATGCCGAAGTAGTGGAAGTACCAGTACGCATGCTGCACGCCGAAGTAGAACATCAGCGCCGTGATCAGCGTGATCGGGGCGACGACGGATGCGACACCACGCAGCGCCTTCATCAGCTGCGCATTCGACTCGGCCTCGGGCGGGTGCGCGGGGCGCCGCCGCGACCCGGCCAGGCGGGTGGCGGCGGCGGGACGGGGCCGGGACATGGCGGTTCCTAGCCCGACGGCGTCGGGGTCGGAGCCTCGGTCGGCGCCTCCGTCGGAGTCGGCGACGGCTCCTCCGTTGGAACGGGCGCCTCCGTCGGAGTCGGCGTCGGGTCGTCACAGGGATCGCTGATCAGGATCGTGACCAGGTCGTCGCGGTGCGGCGTCTCCGGGATGTCGATGTCGTACGTGGGATCCGGAGACCGCACCTCGAGGAGGGCGCAGTCGGTGGAGGATTCGAACTCGGGGTCGGGGTCGACCACGACCTCGACATCCACACATCCCGGCCCGAGTTCGCCGCACGCGTCGTAGATCGCCGAGAAGACGACCCCCTGGGTGACGCTGTCGGTCCAGCTGCTGCCGATGACCACGTTGATCTCCGGAATGTCGACCGGGCTCGGCACCGCACCCCCGGTCGGCGGCGGAGGCGTCGGCGGTGGAGGCGTCGGCGTCGGACCTGCGGTCGGCGACGGTGTTGCGGTCGGAGTGCCCGTCGGCGCCGGAGGCGACGGAGCCGGACTCGGCAGCGTGAGGGGGTCGATCGTCCCGCCGCACCCGGCGAGCAGCATCCCGCTGACCCACAGCGCCGCCAGTGCCGCGGCGCTCACGGCGCCTCGGCGTCGATCGTGGTCCTGGACTCGCATGGTGTCGTCTCCTCGTGTCGGATCCGCCCCTTGATAAGGAAGCCGCTGCCCGCCCGCCTGATACCTCGCCGCGCGATGACCCGCCCGTTCGTGGCCGAGATCAGGTGATCTGGCGAACACAGGACGATGGATGCCAGACCAGCCTGTCTCCGGCAGATCACCTGTTCTTGGCAACAGACCAGCCTGTCTCCGGCAGATCACCTCTTCTCGGCAAGTGGTGAGACGGGCGACGGGACGCGCGTCACGTTCCGACGCACCCACGCGTCACCGCGGCACGGCATAATGCGCACGAGGCGGCGAAGTCCGCCGGAGGAGGCCCAAGTGAAGGACAACGTTCCCGTGGAGGGCCTGCGCGAATACATCGAGCACCTGCGGCAGGAGGGGTACTCCGTCCGCGATGGGCACACGGCCGACCCCGACCTCATCGATCCGCACGGCAATCCGATCTACACGTGGCAGGAGGGCTACCCCTACCCCGAGCTGATGGACCGCGACGACTACGAGCATCAGAAGTACGCCCTCCAGGTCGAGCTTCTGAAGTTCCAGTACTGGCTCGAAGACAACGACCGTCGCGCGATCATCCTGTTCGAGGGTCGGGATGCCGCGGGCAAGGGCGGCACCATCAAGAGGTTCACCGAGCACCTCAACCCGCGCACGGCCCGAGTGGTCGCCCTGAACAAGCCGACCGAGCGCGAACGCGGCCAGTGGTACTTCCAGCGCTACATCGAGCACCTCCCGACCGCGGGCGAGATCGTCATGTTCGACCGGTCCTGGTACAACCGCGCCGGCGTCGAACGGGTCATGGGGTTCTGCAGCGACGAGGAGTACCAGCAGTTCATGGTGCAGGCGCCGCAGTTCGAGCGGATGCTCGTGGATTCCGGCATCCATGTCACCAAGTTCTGGTTCTCGGTCTCGCGCACCGAGCAGCGCACCCGATTCGCGATCCGTCAGCTCGACCCGGTGCGCCGCTGGAAGCTGTCGCCCATGGACCTGGCCTCGCTCGACCGCTGGGAGGACTACACGCGTGCGAAGGAGGAGATGTTCCACCGCACCGACAAGCGGCACGCGCAATGGATCATCGTGCGCTCCAACGACAAGAAGCGCGCACGGCTGAACGCGATGCGGCACTTCCTGAGGCAGTTCGACTACGAAGGCCGCAACGACGCCGTCCTCAGCAAGCCCGATCCGCTGCTGGTGATGCGCGGCATCCGCGAGACCGCCGACGAGTGACCGCTCGGCAGCTCAGAGGGTCTCGAGCACCCGACGCGCGTGGGTGTCGCCGTAGACCTCGTAGCCGACCACGCTGATCCACGGCGCCGCGGTCAGCACCAGCACGGGCCAGGCGATCGACACCCCCGTCATGGCCAGGCCCACGGCGCCGGCGATCGTCGCGACCGTCGCGACGATGAGCCACGTGTGGACCGGGTCACGCCCGGGCAGCACCAGGTGGAAGGCGGCGTAAAGGGCGAGCACGTACACCAGCAGCGGGATCGCGACCGTGAGGGTCGTGGCCACCGCATCGAGTTCGCTGTGGTGTTCGAGGTAGTAGGCGACCGCGTGGAGCCCCGCGCCGACAGCGGCGATCGCTGAATAGAGCACGAGGTGCGAATAGGCCCACCGCACGGCCAGGTCGCGCCGGCGGCTGAGGATCTCCCCGTGCGGGAGCGCGAAGTACACCCACCACATGCCGACCACCATGGCGATGCCCGAGAACGCCAGCACCGCGGCATCCACGGTCCACCCCACCTCGACGGTGACCGCGCCGACCGCGGTGGTCGTGCCGAGCACGACCTCGCCGAAGGTGATGATGCCCAGCAGGCCGAACCGTTCGGCGATGTGGTGCGGGTGGATGGGCAGGCGCCCTTCGCGGGACTCCAGGATCGCCGACCCACCGACCTCCGTCAGGTAGAGGGTGGTCATGAGGGCCAGCAGCACGGGCACCGGCAGCGGGAACGCCGTGATGATCCACCCGATCTGGGCGGCGCCGATGATCTTCACGTAGCCGAGCAGCACGGGTCGGTGCTCCGGGTCGTTGCGCGCCGCGCGCAGCCAGAGGCTGATCATCGACAGACGCATGATGACGTAGCCGACGACGATCACCGCGTTATCGAGGCGCCCCTCGTCGAAGCCCGCGAACAGGTCGCCGATGCCGAGCGCCAGGATCGTGACGCCGAGCATCTGCACGAGCGTGGCGATACGGAAGCCCCAGTCGTCGGTGTCGTAGGCCGACGCGAACCACGCGAAGGTCATCCAGGCCCAGATGATCGCGAACATGCAGAAGAGGAAGGCGAGAAGGCCCGACACCACATGGCCGGCCGCGAGGCTGTGCGCGAACTCCGACCCCGCGATCGAGAACGCGACGACGAGGGTCAGATCGTAGAGCAGTTCGAGCGGGGTGGCCGCCCGGTGGGCGTCGCGGGGGTTGCGACCCGACATGGGCACGAGGCCGTGCGGGCGCCGGGGGCGGGTGCTGCCGGAGGTCATGGCGCTCACCCTAGGGCGAAACCGCGTGGCGCGCGACGGTCCCGATGTCGGAAGTGCGTGTCACGATTCGTAGAACAGATGTTCGAGAGAGGATGCCATGCGAGGCGAGTCGACGGTGCTGCACGCCGACCTCGATGCGTTCTACGCCTCGGTCGAGCAGCGCGACGCCCCCGAGCTGCGCGGGCGGCCCGTGATCGTCGGCGGCGGCGTGGTGCTGGCGGCGAGCTACGAGGCGAAGGCGCGCGGGGTGCGCACGGCGATGGGCGGGCGGCAGGCGCGGGAGCTGTGCCCGGATGCCGTGGTGGTGCCGCCGCGGATGGAGGCCTATTCCGCGGCCAGCAAGGAGGTCTTCGCGATCTTCCGCGACACGACCCCGCTGGTGGAGGGCCTCTCGATCGACGAGGCGTTCCTCGAGGTCGGCGGGCTCCGTCGCATCGCGGGCACGCCCGAGCAGATCGCGGTGCGGCTGCGGGCACGCGTGCGCGCCGAGGTCGGGCTGGCGATCTCGGTGGGCGTCGCGCGAACGAAGTTCCTCGCCAAGGTGGCGAGCGCGGTGAGCAAGCCCGACGGCTTGCTGGTCGTCGAGCCGGAGCGTGAGGAGGCGTTCCTGCTGCCGCTGCCGGTCGAGCGGCTGTGGGGTGTGGGCAAGGTGACGGCCGAGAAGCTGCACGGGCTCGGCATCCACACTGTCGGCGAACTGGCCGAGCTCGAGGCGTCGGCAGCCGAGCGGCTCCTCGGCAAGGCGACCGGCGCGCACGTGCACGCGCTGGCGCGCCTGCGCGACCCACGGCCTGTCGACACCACCCGGCGACGCGGCTCGATCGGCTCGCAGCGAGCGCTCGGCAACCGCCCGCGCACGGCTGACGAGCTGGAGGTCATCCTCACCCAGATCGTCGACCGCCTCGCGCGGCGCCTCCGCGATCGCGACCGGGTGTGCCGCACGGTCGTGCTGCGCCTCCGCTTCAGCGACTACGCGAAGGCGACGCGGTCACGGAGCGTCCGTATCGCGACCGACCGCACAGCGGTGCTCCTCGGCGTCGCGCAGGGGCTGCTCGCCGCCGCGATGCCCGAGATCGCTGAGCGCGGGATCACCCTGATCGGGGTCTCGCTGTCGCAACTTGGCCACGTCGACAGCGTGCCGCCGGAACTGCCCATCGACTGGAGCGACGGTGCACGCCTCGACACGGTGCTGGATGCCGTGCGCGACCGCTTCGGCGCGGCCTCCGTCGCCAGGGCCGCCGTGCTCGGTCGTGATCCGGGGATCACGGCGCCCCTGCTGCCGGAGCACGAGTGATCGCGGGCGAAATCAGCCCGTGGGCCGCGGGCCGTGATCCGCCGCATCGGGCTCCGCCCGCGCGACATCGGCGATGTCCTCCTCAGGACGTGGGGGGACCGACTCGTCGGCCTCGAGCTCCGGAACGCTCGTTTCACCGGGAGCCGGAATGTGCGGACCGGGGCCAGGCTCGAAGTTGATGGACATCGGCGTCCTCCGTTCGAAGACTCGTGCTCTCAGTATCGCCGAGCCCGCCTCAGCCCGCGGCGAGCGCAACCCGACGGCCGCGCAGCGGTCTCCGTGCTCAGTGTGCCACGACCCTTCCCACCGTGAGAGTCTGGGCGCATGGCCGCAACCGACGAGCTGCCTGCGAACGCACGCGCCCTCGTCATCCGACAGGACGAACAGGTGGATGCCGCCACCGACCTCGCACGTTCGGTTGAGCTGCTGCGTGCGGTGGCCGACGGGTCTATCCGCGAGGATCGGGTGCTGCGGCTCGCGACCCCGGTTCCCACGGTGGCGATGAGCAGGCGCGAGAGCCGCCTCCCGGGCTTCGAGACCGCCGTCCGGGCATCGCGCGCGCACGGGTTCGACCCGGTGATCCGCCCGACGGGCGGGCGCGCGGTCGCCTACGACGAGACGTGTCTGGTGTTCGACCTCGTGACCCGCGAGGATGAGAGCTCGATCGGCCAGGCGGCGCTGTTCCGCGAGGTCGGCGACGCGCTCGTGCGCGCGCTGCGCGGCCTCGGGGTCGATGCCCGCGTCGGCGACGTTCCGGGCGAGTACTGCCCCGGTGAGTTCAGCATCAACGCGCGGGACGCGGTCAAGCTGATCGGCACGTCCCAGCGCGCCGTGCGGGGAGCGCGCCTGCTGAGCGGGATGCTGCCACTCGGCGGCATCCACTCGTTCGTCGCGGTGCTCACCGAGGTCAACGCCGCTCTCGGCCTCGACTGGGACCCGGCGACGTTCGGCAGTCTCGCCGCCGAGGTCGACGGGCTGCCGCGGCGGGCCGTCGAAGCTGCGATCGCGGCAGAGTTCGCAGGGCGCTGACGCGGGGCCGGTACGCTCGATCCATGTTCATGGGGCTCAACGGCTGGCTCTTCGTCATCCTCACGTATCTGGTCATCGTCGCGGTCGTGGGCGGTGCCCTCTACGTCGTTGTGCGCGTGGCCGTCGTGCACGCCCTGCGGTCGCACACCCGCTGGCTCGAAGAGCGGGCGGCGGAGTAGCGCGTGCGAAGGGGCCGGGCATGAAGCGGGATGCCCCGGACCCGCGCGCCTGCCCGACGTGCGGCGATCCGCTGCGGTTCGAGATCCTCGACGACGAGCGCTTCCTCGTCGCGTGGTCGTGCGTGAACTGCGGACTCATCCGCACGACCGAGCCGGCCTGAGACGCCGGGCCGAGAGACTCGGCTAGTTGATGATCTCCGCGTTGCTCACGCGGAGCGCGTCGAGCCTGACGCGCCACTCTTCGAGCGCCTCGGGGGTCAGCCGCGTCCAGTCGTGGATCTCCTCCACCACGACCATCGGCGCGCGCGTGCGGAATGAGCGCGTGGGGTTGCCGGGGAACTTCTTGTCGGTGACGTTCGGGTCATCCTCGAAGTCGCCCGTCGGCTCGACGCGGTACACGTGCGGCTCCGCACCCTCGGGCCCGAGCAGCACCGCCAGTTCGGCCGCAAGCCCCGCTCCATCGCGCAGCGCGGTGAAGTAGACGTGGTTCATGAGGACCTCGGACCGGTAGTTCGATGGATGCCCCGCCACAAGGTGATCGCCGGCGCCGAGCGCCGCGCGGGTGCCGTGGAAGAAGGGCCCGTCATCGAGTCGGGAAGTCTCGGTCACGGGGTCATTCTCGCATCGGGTCCCCTCGCTGTGCATGGTTGGCGGAGCGAGATCCGCGCGTACCAGCACACCCTCCGACCCACTTGACATGCAAGCATCCACTTGCCTATTCTTGAGGCCGTGGGAGACGTGTACCAGGCACTCGCCGACGACACGCGACGGCGCATCCTCGACGAACTGACGGAGCGAGACGGGCAGAGCCTGTTCGAACTGTGCGGGCGTCTGACGATGCGGTACGGCATCTCGTCGAGCCGCCAGGCCATCTCCCAGCACCTCGCGGTGCTCGAAGAGGCGGGTCTTGTCAGCTCGCACCGCTCCGGCCGCACCAAGATCCACCACCTCCACACCGAACCCCTGCGCGAGATCACCGAGCGTTGGATTCTGCACCCGAAGGACTGACCATGGGCATCCGCATCACCGTGACGAGCGTGTTCGTCGACGACCAGGCCAAGGCTCTCGCCTTCTACACCGAGAAGCTCGGCTTCGTGGTGAAGAACGACATCCCGCTCGGGGAGTTCCGCTGGCTCACCGTCGTCGGCCCCGACGAGCCGTCGGGCACCGAACTGCTGCTGGAGCCCGACCAGCACCCGGCGGCGAAGGCGTACACGGCGGCCCTCGTCGAAGACGGGATTCCCGCGGCATCCTTCACGGTCGACGACGTCACGGCCGTGCACGCGGAACTTTCCGCGCAGGGCGTGCGGTTCACCCAAGAGCCGACCCCGATGGGCCCGGTCATCACCGCGGTGCTCGACGACACGTGCGGCAACCTCGTGCAGCTCACGAGCCCGGCCTGAGGCCGAGGTCGGAATGACGGACACCACCGACCACGACGGATACATCGCGGCTGCCCCCGCGCAGTTCCGCCCCGTACTGGAGACGTTGCGCGCGCAGCTCTCCGAAGCGCTGCCCGACGCCGAGGAGGTCGTGCAATACGGAATGCCGGGGTTCCGGATCGGGCGGACGATCGTCGCCGCCTACGCGGCCTTCAGCAAGCAGTGCGGCCTCTACCTCTCGGCAAGCGCGCTCACCGCCCACGCGGACGACATCGCCGCTGCAGGATTGAAGGCGACCAAGACGGGGATCACCTTCCGCGTCGACGATCCACCCTCCGCCGAACTCGTCGAACGCCTCGCACACGCTTCGCGAAGGGATGCCGGCCTGTAGCCGGCATCCGACACCGACCCCCTCTCGCTCGCCGGCAACCTCCGCTAGCCTGGGGGCGCGTCGACGTCGCCGCTCTCGCCCGGCAACGCTTCGGCGCCCGCGGAACTATCGGGTACGAGCGCTCCCGCTCGAGTGACGCCGCGAGGACGATACGCGGCGATGTGCCCGGCCCTCGCTCAGAGCACGTCGACGCCGGCGAGGGCGGCGAGCGCCGGCGCCATCTGCTGCAGCTGCGTCTCCGAGATGGTCGCCCCGCGCAGCCCGGGGAGCCCCACGATCTCCTGAAGCTGTGCACCGCGCAGATCGACGTCTGCCAGAGCGGCGCCGGTCACGTTGAGCGATCGCACGCCGGTCGCCGTGAAGGAGACCCGCCGCGCCTTCGCGTCGAGCAGGTCGATCTCGTCGACGGTGCAGTCCTCGAACGCGATGTCCATCAGATCCGCGCCGCGCAGATTGACGAAGCCCAGTCGGCATCTGAGGAACCGGATGCCGCGCCACGACGCGTCGTACGCCTCGATCGAACCCAGCCGACTGTCGGAGACGATCAGATCACGCGCGTCGGTGCGCGCGGCCGAGACCACAGGGATGTCGGCCCGCTCGATCACGGATTCGGCCAGACGCACGCCCCGGATCGTCCATGATTGCGCGCGAACGCCGTCGAAGCGGCATCCATCGATCATGTCGCCGAGGGGAACGCGCCAGTCCACGAGCTCGACGTCGGTGTACGCCACCGCCTCAAGCCGACCCGCCTCGAGCGCGGCGGTGTCTCCGGCGGGCATGCCGTCGAGCGCTCGCGCGTCGAAGTCGAACAGCGGCGCCTGCGGGCCCGGGTCGTGGCGGGATCTCGACGATGCCATGCCGGCCAGCCTAGCCATGGGCTCCGACGGTCACGTCGAGCGGTAAACCTCGACCGTGCGCTCGGGCACGCGGGCGGCGAGCACCAGCGCGAGCACGCCGAGCCCGAGGGTCGGTGCGAGGAATCCGATCAGGCCGATGATCGTCGCGAACGCGACGTAGGCCTGGGCGTCGGCGGACGCGATGGACGCGAACAGCATCTGCGGCAGCACGCCTGCGGCCACGGAGACCATCAGCGCCCACGACGGCGCCCACCGCCACGGGGGCGGCACGACGCCGGCGCGCGCGATCTGCACGACCGCGATGAGCGCTGCGGCGAGCGAGACGAGGAGGTTCACGAGGAAGACCGCCGTGAGCACGTTCTCGGCCGCGCGGTAGGCCGCGAGGCCGGCTTCGAACGTCGCGTTGTCCATGCGCGGAAGGAACGGCTGCGCGATGCGAGCTGCGAACGGCCACAGAGCGACGACGGCGAGCGCGATCACGCCGAGCGGGCGCCGCGCGACGACGCTCGCCTCCCGCGTCCATCCGATCGTGAAGACCAGCACGGCCAGCGCGAACACCACGTCGGTCGCGACATCGAACGCGACGACCGGACCGATGCCGATCACCGAGTACTGCAGCATCCCGAGCACCGCGCAGAGCACGAGACCGATGCCGCCGATCGTCCACGTCAGGCGTGCGGGTCGCATCCTCCGACCCTAGCGCTCAGCCCTCCGCGAGCAGTTCGCGCACGCGCGGCACCACGCGGGTGCCGTACAGCTCGATCGAGCGCATCAGGTGGTCGTGCGAGAGCGGGCCGTTCGAGAACTTCAGATCGAAACGGTCGAGGCCGAGCAGACGCACCGTGTCCGCGATCTTGCGCGCCACCGTCTCCGGGGACCCGGCGTACACCGCCCCTCGGGGCCGAGGTCGCGCTGGAAGGCGAGCCGACTGTACGGAGGCCACCCGCGCTCCGCGCCGATCTTGTCGCGATTCACCTTCATCGGCGGGAAGAGCGTCTCCCACGCCTCCTGGTCCGTCTCGGCGATGTGACCGGGCGAGTGCACACCCACCGGGAGCGTGCCGTGGCCGAACTCGGCCGACTGGCGATGGAACAGGTCGACGTACGGGCGGAAGGCCCCGGCCGACCCGCCGATGATCGCGAGCATGAGGCCGTAGCCGTACCGCGCGGTGCGCACGACCGACTCGGGCGACCCGCCGACGCCCACCCACGCGCGGATGCCGTTCTCCGTCTTCGGGAACACATCCGCGTCCTGCAGCGCCGCGCGCGTGCGGCCCCGCCACGTCACCGGCTCCTCCTTCAGCAGCCGGCTGAACAGGTCGAGCTTCTCCTCGAAGAGCACTTCGTAGTCCGCCAGCGAGTATCCGAACAGCGGGAAGGACTCGATGAACGAACCGCGACCGAGGATGACCTCCGCACGCCCTGCCGACACGGCATCCAGCGTCGCGAAGCGCTCGTACAGCCGCACCGGGTCGTCCGACGAGAGCACGGTGACGGCGGTGCCGAGATGGATGCTGCGGGTGCGGGCCGCGGCGGCCGCCAGCACGATCTCGGGGCTCGAGACGGCGAACTCGCGTCGATGGTGCTCACCGACCCCGAAGAACGACAGACCGACCTCGTCGGCGAGCACCGCCTGGTCGACCACGTTGCGGATCGTCTGCGCGTCCGACAGCAGATTCCCGTTCTCGTCGGCCGTGACATCGCCGAACGTGTCCAGCCCGAATTCCACGTCGCTCATCGCACCCTCTTTCATTCGTTCGCATGCAACGCACGCCGCGCGGATGTATTCCGCGTCCGCGGCACCAGCTGACGCGTCGGCGCAATACTGAACCCAGGTAATCATGTACTAAGGTACTGATATGCACGAACCGCTGCTTCTCGACCGCCTGCTGCAGATCGCAGACCTGTTCCAGCGCGACATGGCACGCGAATACGAGGGAACCCCGCTGTCCGCGGCGCGGATGGGGGTGCTGTGGACGGTGCACCACGCGGGCCCCGTGGCACAGCACGCCATCGCGGAGACGCTGAACGTGTCCGCCCGGAACATCACAGCGCTGGTGGATGCTCTGGAGGATGCCGGATATGTGACGCGGGTTGCGCACCCGACCGACCGTCGCGCGCGGCTCGTCGCTCTCACCCCCGTCGGCGAAAAGGTGATGGAGCGCACGGTGCGGGAGCACGCGGCACTGAATGCGACGCTCCTCGACGCGGTGCCCGCGTCGGACCGAGACCGGGTCGCGAGCGCGGTCGCTGCGATCGCCGAGCGCCTGGCGCAGCTGGTCGCCGAGGCGGCGGATGACGAGGCGGAAGCATCGTGACCGGCGCTACGACGACGTCCCGATCGGCCGCGCTATCGTTCCTGGCTCGCGCGGTCCGCATGGAACTGCGGATCTACGACAGCATCGGGCGGGCGATCGCACGCCGCCCCGCGATCGATCGCGGCGGATCCGGGTTCTCGTACCATCGGCCGGTGCTGACGATCCTGATCATCTTCATCGCTCTGTCGGCGCTGGAGATCCCGATCCTTGACCTCATCGTGCACCGCTGGCCGGTCGCGCGCATCGTGGTCCTGATCATCGGCGTCTGGGGACTGACCTGGATGATCGGGCTGCTGTGCGCCTATTACATGCGCCCGCACGTCGTCGGCCCCGGCGGCATCCGCATCCGCGATGGACTGGAGACCGACCTCTTCCTCGACTGGGATGACATCGCCTCGGTCGCCCGCATCCGCCAGGTGGATCCGCCGAAGTCGCCCCGATTCACCGAGCACGAGGGCAGCAGGGTGCTGTCGCTGCGCATGCAGGACGAAGTCAACATCGAGATCCGGCTCGAGCGATCGACAACCCTCCATCTCCCCGGCAGGCCGCCGAAAGGCGGCTCCCAGACCGCCGACGTCATCCGAATCTGGACGGACGATCCCACCGACTACCTCGCAGCCGTCGACCGGCACATGCCCTGAGTCACCGATCGTCCCGATGCCGCCAGCGCGACTGGGCATGCCGACTGAGCGTTCCCGGCGACGGCACCTGAGGCACACCTCTCATCTCGGGCAGGATGGTCGCCATGGGCCTCCCCTGGGACTTCCGCCCGCTGCACGGCGAGCGCGTTCATCTCGACCTTCTCCGCGACGACGACCTCGAGCCGCTGTATGCCATGCAGTCCGACCCCGAGGTATGTCGCTACCTCCTCTACGAGCCGAGGTCGCGTGAGCAGGTGACCGAGGTGCTGCGACGGGATGCCGCGGCGACCCGCCTGGAGAATCCGGGCGACTACCTGCAGCCCGCGATCCGCGATTCCGACGGCAGGTTCTGCGGAACGATGTACTTCGAGCTGCACAGCGCCACGCCCGACCGGACCGCCGAGATCGGCTGGATCCTCCTGCCGCAGGCGCAGGGCCGAGGGTACGCACGAGAGGCTGCCGGGCTGCTGCTCGATCTCGCGTTCGGTGAGCTCGAGCTGCACCGGGTGTACGCCGAACTCGATCCGCGCAACGACGCCTCGGTCGCCCTGTGTCTGGCGCTCGGGATGCGGCACGAGGGCCATTTCGTCGAGCACATGTGGCTCAAGGACGAGTGGACCGACACGGGCCACTACGCGATCCTCGAACGCGAGTGGCGCGCGTCGCGCGGCTGAGCGCCGGTTGCGCGCTCGCGCGGATCAGCCGCCGAACCATCCGAAGCTCGCCGCGTGGTGCCCGTCCGGCGGGAGGTCCGAGTCCTGCTCGCCGGCGGAGCCCAGCATGGCGCGGGTGAGGTGCTGACGTGCGTCCATCAGGCGGTCGAGCTCTTCGGCGAGGTCCTCGTCGCGAGGTTCGCGTTCCTCCCTGATCGCGCGGAGCACGCTGCGCCGCATGAGCTCCTTCGCGAACGACCCGGTCGTTCCTTCGGCGCGTTCGGCCGCCGCGGTGAGGGAATCCTCGGTGAACGGCAGGGCCTGCGCGTACCGGCGGAACAGACGCCGGCGTTCGGCCGGCGCGGGCAGCGGAATCTCGACCGCGAGATCGACGCGGCCGGGACGCTCGGCGAGGGCCCGCTCGAGCACGTCGACCCTGTTCGTGGTCATGATGAACGCGACGTCGGCGTCGCCGTCGAGGCCGTCCAGCGCATCGAGCACTTCGAACAGCAGCGGCTGCGGGGAACTGTGGCGTTCCATGGCGACCAGGTCGATGTCTTCCAGGACGACGATGGCGGGCTGGAAGGTGCGCGCGATCTCGGCGGCCGCGCCGATGAAGCGGATGCTCGACCCGGTGAGCACCACCGCGGTGACACCCGCGGTCTCGGTGAGGAGGTGGCGGACCGTGAGCGTCTTGCCCGTGCCCGGCGGGCCGTACATCAGCACGCCGCGCTTCAGGTGCTGACCCGCCCGCTGCAGCGCCTCGCTGTTCCTGCCGATGCCGATCACGTGCTGCACGACCTCTTCGAGCACGCCGGCGCCGAGCACGATGTCGTCGGCCGCGACCGCCGGCCGCTCCACGAAGGTGGCGCCGGCATCGCGCCCGTACTCCGTGGGCTGGAACGACAGCACCTGCCCGCGCAGGACGCTGCGCTCGATCATCGTCTGCCGCAGGGTCTCGAGGAAGCGGGTGACAACCGCGTCGTCGGCGCTCAGCACCTCGAGCAGAGCCGCCGGCCTTCCGAACTCCGGCGAGGCCGCACGCTGTGCGAGCGCGATCGGAACGCCGTCGAAGCGGAGCAGCCGAACACCCAACGAGACCACACGCGCGCTCGAACTCGGCCCCGTCGCCCGCTCGGCGAAGTCGACCGGTCCGGGTGCATAGCGCGTATGCGGATTGGTGATCCACTCGGACAGTCTCTGGTGATGCCGCTGATCCCCGCCGGTCACGCCGATCAGACGCCCATCGCCTTCCCCCAGCGCATCCAGCGCGAGGTCCGCGTCCACGAGTCGATGATCCGCGATCTGCTCCACGACGACCGGCACCTGCGATGCGTCGACGCCCAGGTGCTCGCTGATCACGTCGCCCAAGGGCGTCCGGGTTGAGACCGCCTCCCGCTCGCTCACCTCGTTCACCCGCCGCAGATACCCCGACACAGCACGCATCAGCTCACGATCGTCGTCATGCAACATGGCTCCGACTCTCCCACACGGCTGCGGGGCCGGTCACCCGGCCCCGCAGCCTGTTCGACGACTCAGGGACGCGCCTCGAGCACCTGGTGGAGCGGTGTCTGCGCGACCTTCGCGAAGCGGGTGAACCCGCCGGCGGCGGCGACGTCGCCGATGCGGGCAGGACCGGCCTGCGTGCCGATCGCCAGGCCCACGTCCTGGGAGAGCGACGACGGAGTGCAGACGAGGGTCGAGAACCCGTAGTAGACCCTGCCGACGGGGTTGAGGTTGTCCTCGACGTGGTCGCCGGCCATCGGCTCGACGATCATCCACGTGCCGTCCTCGGCGAGCATCTCGCGCACGTGCCGGGCCGCCCCGACCGGGTCGCCCATGTCGTGCAGGCAGTCGAACATCGCCACGATGTCGTAGCGGTCGCCGCGGAACGCGTCGGCCGCCCCCACCTCGAAGCGCACGCGATCTGCTACCCCCGCCTCGACGGCGCGAGCCCGCGCGGTCTCGATCGACGCGACGTGGTAGTCGAAGCCGACGAAGGTCGAGTTCGGGAACGCCTGCGCGAGCAGGATCGTCGAGGCGCCGTACCCGCAGCCCACGTCGGCCACGAGGGCGCCGTCACGCAGCTTCTGCTCGACCCCGTCGAGAGCGGGGATCCACTCGTCGACGAGACTCGCCAGGTAGGCGGGGCGGAAGAACCGCTCGCACCCGTCATGCAGGTCGGAGTCGTGCTCATGCCAGCCCACGCCGGTGCCGCTGCGCGCAGCGTCGACGATGTGCGAGACCGCCTGGACGCTGCCGAGCACCGTCTGGAAGAGGCCGGGAAGGAACGCGGGGCTCTCGGTGTCTGTGAGGGCGATGACGTGCTCGATGGGCAGCGTGTACCGCCCCGTCTCGGGGCTGTAGTCGACGAACTCGCCGGCGGCCTGCGCGTTCAGCCACTCGCGCGCATACGGCTGCGCGGTATCGGTCGCCGCTGCCAGCTCAGCCGGCGTGATGGGGCCGTGCTCGGCGATCGCCCGGCGGTGATGGTCATCGTGAACTCCTTGTTCGATGTGAAGGATGGGATGCTTCGACGCTAGGAATCAGGCCGCCGTCGCCGCATCCGGGCCCACCCCCTAGTCCTTGCGCGTCCTACACTCGGGGGATGCTGGTGGGTCGCGAGGCTGAGCAGCAGGCGATCGGCAGCCTCATCGCGGCGGCACGCCTGGGGACGAGCGGCGTGCTCGCTCTCACCGGCGAGGCCGGGGTCGGCAAGACCGCACTGCTCGAGCAGGCTGTGGGGGTCCTCGGCGAGATGCGCGTGCTGCGCGCGACGGGTGTCGAGGCCGAGCGCGAGATCCCCTTCGCGATGCTGCTGCAGCTGCTGCGACCCGCTCTCGACGTGCTCGACGCGATTCCGCCGTCTCAGGCGGAGGTGCTGGCGGCTGCCCTCGCGCTTCCGCGATCGCCGGGCCCGAGCCCGACCGGCCCCGTCGACAGGTTCGCCGTCGGTGCCGCGGTGCTGAGCCTGCTGTGCCGATTCGCCGACGACGTCCCTGCGGCGGTCATCGTGGACGACCTGCACCTCGCTGACGCACCCTCGGTCGAGGCATTGGTCTTCGCCGCGCGGCGGCTCGGGGCCGACGCGGTCGCCGTGATCCTCGGCGTCCGCACACCGGACGGCGAGGGGATCGTGGCCGATCTGCCGGCGCTGCGCATCAGCGGGGTCGGCCTCGACGACGCGAGGGCGCTGGTGTCGTCGACACGCGTGGTCACCGACGAGCAGCTGGAGCTGCTCCACCGGGCGACACAGGGCAATCCGCTCGCCCTCCTCGAGCTCGGCGCCGGCGACCGCGCGGTGCTCGACAGCGTCGAGAGCGGTCTCCCCCTGCGCGTGCCCGGTGCGCTCGCCGACGCGTTCGGCCGCCGGCTCGACGGCCTCGACGGCGAATGCCGCGCGGTGCTGCTTGCCGCCGCAGTGAGCGGCCCCGACCTGCGGCTCGTGGTCGCCACGTGCGAGCGGCTCGGGCTCGACCCGGCGCGTCTCGCCGACGCCGAGGAGCACGGCCTCGTCGCCCTCTCGGGCGGACGCGTCGAGTTCCGGCATCCACTCCTGCGCGCCGCTGCGTACTCGGCCTCATCGGCGCCCGCGCGGCGCGAGACCCACCGCGCCGCGGCAGAGGTGCTTCCCGCGGCCGAGAGCGATCGACGGGCGTGGCACCTGGCCGAAGCGGTGTGGCACCCCGACGACGACATCGCGGACCTTCTCTCGGAAGCAGGCGATCGGGCCGCCGGCCGCGGCGCGTTCGCCGTCGCCGCGGCGGCGTACGAAAGGTCGGCGCATCTGACCGTCGCTCACCGCCGGCGCGGCGAGAGGATGCTGCGTGCCGCCGAACTGGCATGGGTGGCAGGCGACGGCGGATGGGCGCAGGGACTCCTCGACGAACTCCCATCGGTGGAGTCTTCGCACGTCGCGGCGACGGCGGCTGCGGTGCGGCTTCGCGCGTCGATCGCCGCGCACACGGGATCGCTGCGCGATGCCGTCGAGCTCTTCGAGTCCGCCGCGGACCGCGCCGAGAGTGCGGACGAGACGGCGGTCGCGCTCGCAGACGCCGTCCACACCACGATGTACCTCGGCGATGCCCGCGCGGCGGCGACGCTGACCGAAAGGCTCGCCGCGGTGGCACCGCGGGTCGTCGGGGCGCGCGCGCGTGCGGTGACGCTGATGGCGACCGGGATCGCCGGTGTCCTGGCGGGCCGCGGCGGGATCGACGCCATCCACACGGCGGCCGCCCTGTTCGAGACCGACCCCGGCGTGCGCGAAGAACCGCGACGATTGTTCTGGCTGATGCTCGCACCGCTCTTCCTGCGCGACGCCACCAGCGGGGACCGTCTGCGCGAACTCGTGGACGAGGTTCGCGGCGCCGCCGGGATCGGCGCCCTGCCCGCCGTGCTTTTCCACGTCGCGCTCGACCAGGCGACCACCGCCGCGTACCCGCGGGGCGAGGCGAACTACGCCGAGGCGGTGCGCCTGGCCCGCGAGACCGGGCAGACCACCGAACTGGCGATGGCGCTGGCCGGACTCAGCCGCCTCGAGGCGCGCCTGGGTCGACCCGACGACTGCCGGGTGCATGCCGAAGAGGCCCGCCGGCTCTGCCGCGCGCGCGACATCCATCTGGGCGAGGCGTGGCTGACGTACGCTGCCGGCGACCTCGCGCTGTCGATGGGTGAGCCCGAGCGGGCGATCGATCTCTTCGGGTCGCTGCTCTCGCTGCTCGGCGAGCGCGGGCTGGACGACCCCGACCTCGTGCCCGCGCCCGAGCTGGTCGACGCCCTGGTGCGCGTGGGCCGCGAAGACGAGGCTCGCAGCACGGCCGAGGGACTCGCCGCGGATGCGCACCGCAAAGGCCAGCCGTGGGCGCGCGCGCGGGCGGACCGTGCGATGGGGCTGGTCGCCGCCGATGACGACATCGACCGCTGGTTCCGTGCCGCGCTGGAGCGGCACCGCGACACCCCCGATGTGTTCGAGACAGCACGCACGCTCCTCGCGTACGGGGAGCGGCTGCGCCGAGCGCGCCGGCACGTCGATGCGCGCGAGCCGCTGCGCGCGGCGCACGACCATTTCCACCGGCTCGGCTGCGCGCTCTGGCAAGACCGGGCCGCCGCCGAACTCGCCGCTGCCGGTGTCCGCGTGCCCGCCGCCGCCGCGAACGCGACGTCGCTGCTCACACCGCAGGAGCTGCAGGTGAGCCTGCTGCTGGTCGACGGGCACACGACCCGAGAGGCCGCGGCGGCGCTCTTCCTCAGCCCGAAGACGGTCGAGTACCACCTGCGGAAGGTCTATGTGAAGCTCGGGATCGGATCGCGCCCCGAGCTCGCGGCCCTCATCGCCGGCGGTGCGAACGGGGAGGCGTGAGCCTTCAGAGCAACCGGGCGAGGATCGCCGCCGCCCGCGCGGCGCCGTCGGTCTCGACGTCGCGATAGTCGACCGTGCGGCCGATCTCCTGGGCCATCGCCGAAGCGAGCACCTCCGGGGTGAGTTCGTCGTACTCCATGAGCCGCCCGGCGCGGTAGCGGTCCAGACGCGCCCGCACGTGGAAGCGCTGTTCGAAGTGCTGCTGCAGCGGCACATAGATGAACGGCACCTTCGCCGCGGTGAGCTCCATCGTCGTCGTCAGCCCGCCCTGCACGATCGCAAGGTCGCTCGCGGCGAGATGATGGTGCAGGTCGGGCACATAGGCCCGGTACTCCACGCCCGGCACCTGGGGCAGCGTGGCGGGATCGATCCGTGGACCGGTGACGACGATCATCCGCAGTCCGTCGATGGCGCGGTGGGCGGCGGGAGCGGCGGCGACGATGCGGCGCAGCAGCGCCGAGCCGACGCCCGAGCCGCCGACGGCGGCGATGCAGACGCGCTCGTCGTCACGGTAGCCCAGTCGCGCGCGCAGAGCCTCCCTTCCGCCGAGCGCGGCGGGGTCGAAGCCGGTGATGTACCCGGAGAAGTCGAAGTGCTGCTCCGTCCACTCCCGGATGCGCGGCATCCCCGGTCCGAAGGTATCGGGCACGATGTCGTCGGCCGCGCCGACGAAGACCGCGGCATCCCGCATCCGCCCGTAGCGATCGACGTGCTCGATCATCTCCAGGTTGTAGTCGGCGGTCAGTCGCGCCTCCCGCTCCCCTCCGGAGGGCATCGGGAGATAGCCCACGAAGTCGGTCATCCAGGCGAGGGCGCCGCGCTTGAGCTGCGGGTTCTCGAAGAGGAAGTGGTCGACCTCCCAGGCCTCATCGGCGATGACGAGGTCGTACTGGCCCGCGGCGGCGACCTCGTCGAACAGCATGAAGTTGTGGACGAGGATCTCGTCCATATCGCGCAGCGCCTGGAACACCGCCAGGTCGTGGTCGCCGCTCTCGTGCTCGATGTGGGACGACTCGCTGGCGAGGGCGGCGGATGCCGGATGCAGCCGCTCGCCCGCGGCGTCGAGCACGCGCGTGACCGGATCCTGCGCGAGCCAGTCGATCTGCGCGGACGGATGCAGCGCGCGCAGTTCCTGGGCGATCGCGAGGTCGCGGCGGGCGTGGCCGAGCCCGATCGGCGACGACAGATACAGCACGCGGGTGTCTCGGCCCGGGGCGATCCACCAGGTCGCGTCGAGTCGTCGCGTTCCGAAGGCGCGGTCGGCGAAGTCGCGGATCGCCTGGTTGACGACCACCGGGAAGCGCACCTGCGGCACATGGCCGGCCGCGTCGAGGGCGAGCAGTTCGGCGCCCGGGATCATGCGCTGGATCAGCTCGGCGTTGTCGAACCCGGTGATGTGGTCGTCGGTCCCGTGGATGAAGAGGGCGGGCCGGTCGAGCGACTCCAGCCGCGCGCGCAGGTCGTCGACGTCGTGCTCGTAGAGGTCGTCGAGCGTCCAGGCGAGCACGTCGGGCCGCTGGTCGAGCCCCCAGCTCACGAGGTCTTCGACGGCCTTGGTCGAATGGGGGTCGGAGGCGACCTCGGACATGAAGAACCGGATGAAGTCCGGCCAGTCCGCCAGCCAGTACTCGGGATCGAACTTGTCCCAGCCCTCGGGATGCGGGTTCGACACCGGGTCGTACGCAACTCGGCCCTCTCGTCCCGGAAGCTCGATGCGCCAGGGATGGCTGCCGCCGATCGACACGAGACCGAGCACGCGATCGGGATGCAGCGCCGCGAGGTTGATCGCGGTCTCGCCGCCCATCGAGAATCCGACGACGACCGCGCGGTCGGTCCCGGTCGCGTCCAGCACGGCCAGCGCATCCGCCATCCGGTTCCCGAACGTGTAACGTTCGGGAACCAGCGGTCGCGACGATCGCCCTGCCCCAGCGGCGTCGTAGCTCACCACGCGGAAGTGCCGGGCGAGATAGGGGAGCTGCATCTTCCAGGCGCGCTCATGCACGATCTCCCACGTCGGGAGCAGCAGGATCGTCGGTCCCGTCGCACCGTACACGTCGTAGTGGATCGTGGCCCCGGCGCGCTCCAGCGACCCGCTCGATGTCGGTTCGGCAGCTCTCATGGTCCGAGCGTACGAGCCGGCACACGGGGAGGCATCCGGGGAGGGCCCCTAGTGTGCACCGCAGACGCGAAGCGGCCGGGGCGCGATACGCGCCCCGGCCGCCGAACGGGAAGCCTCAGGAGGTGAGGCCGTCCACGTACTCCTGGTTGTCGGCGATCCACTGCTCCACGATGGGGCCGTAGTCGTCGCCGTCGTACTGGTTGAACATGGCGTCCTCGAGCGAGTACAGCAGGTCGCTGGGCATCTCGAAGTTCGAGATCCACTCGCTCACCTCGGGGAACTCCTCGCCGAACGAGGTCGACGACACCGAGTGGATGCCCTCGGCGTCGCCGAGGAGGCCCTGCGGGTCTTCGAGGTCCTTGATGGGGAACGCGTTGTAGGCCCAGTGCGGGCGCCACAGGGTGACGATGATGTTCTCGCCCGCGTCGGTGGCCGACTGCAGCTCGGCGAGCATGGCCGGGGTCGACGACTCGATGAGGTTCAGCTTCTCGAGGCCGTAGCCCGGAACGACGTTCTCGCCCGTGATGCGCATCAGGCCCGAGCCGGGCTCGATGCCGACGATCTCGTCGCCGAAGGCGTCGGCGTTGGCGGCGAGCTCCTCGAGCGAGTCGATCGGCGCGTCCTCGTTCACCGCGATGGTGAGCGCGGCCTCTTCGTTCCAGGCACCGAGGTCGACGAGGTCGTCGCCGTACTGCTCCATGTAGTCGGCGTGCGTGATCGGCAGCCAGGTGTCGAGCACGAGGTCGAAGTCGCCCTCGGCCAGGCCCGCGTACACGGGTGCCACGTCGGCGTAGGTGAGCTCGACGTCGTAGCCCTGCTCGGTGAGGATGGCCTCCCACAGGTACGACGCGGCGATGCCCTCGTCCCAGCCGTTGAACACGGCCAGCTCGATGGCGCGGTCGGCGCCGCCCTCCGACGAGCCGCTGTCGGCGGCGTCGGTGTCGGATCCGGCGCAGCCGGTGAGCACGAGCGCGGAAGCGCCGACGAGGGCTGCTCCGGTCGCGAGGTGCTTTCTCTTGGTCATCATGGTGACGTCCTCTCCATCCGCGTTGCTGTCCGCGGATCGGTCGTTGTTTGTCAGGCACGCGAATCTCGCGCACCTCCGGCGGGCTGATGCACCCGCCTGGTCTGGGTGTTCGGGATGCCGGGGATGCGGCATCCCGTCGGTGTCGGCGTCAGGCCGAGGCGGGCTGCGCCTGCTCGGTGGCCGTGCTCGACCCGCGCACCGGCTTGCCGACCTTGCGCTTGCGGTCGGGAGTCGCGAAGGCGGAGGTGACGCGATCCAGGATCATGGCGATGATCACGATCGAGATGCCCGCCTCGAAGCCGAGGCCCACGTTGATGCGCCCGATGGCGCGGGTGATCTCGCCGCCGAGGCCGCCGGCGCCGACGATGCCGGCGATCACGACCATCGACAGGCTGAGCATGATGATCTGGTTGACGCCCGCCATGATGCTGGGCATCGCGAGCGGCAGCTGGATCTGGCGCAGGATGCGGCCGGGGGTGGCGCCGAACGCGTGGCCGGCTTCGACCACCTCCTTGTCGACGCCGCGGATGCCGAGCTCGGTGAGCCGCACTCCGGGGGCGAGGGCGAACAGGATCGTGGCGATCATGCCGGGCACCGCGCCCACGCCGAAGAAGATGATCGCGGGGATCAGGTAGACGAACGCGGGCATCGTCTGCAGGAAGTCGAGCACCGGGCGCACCACGCGCGAGACGTGCTCGTTGCGCGCGGCCCAGATGCCGACCGGGATGCTGATCGCGGTCGCGACGACGGAGGCGACGAGCACGAGCGCGAGGGTGTCCATCGCGTTCTCCCACTGGTCGACGAGCACGATCAGCAGCAGTCCGCCGATCGTTCCGACGGCCAGCTTCCAGCCCTTCACGAGGTAGGCGACCGCGGCGATGAGCACGATGATCACCCAGAAGGGCGGCGTACGCAGCATCCACTCGAGTCCTTCGTAGACCGAGCCGAGAACGATGGCGATGGCGTCGAAAAGCCAGCCGAGGGTGTCGCCGAGGAAGTCGACGACGCCTTCGATCCAGTCGCCGAGGGGCAGGCGGAGGTTCTCCATCACAGGCCTCCTTCCGTCGTGGATGCCGCGGGCACGGCCGCACCGGCGACGGCGAGCGTCGGCTCGCCGACGGCTGCCAGGGTCTGCGCGAACTCGGCCTCCGGCACCGTCACCGGCGCCTCGACGATCGGGATGGGCGTGGTCTGCGGGTCGACGTTGCCGAGCGCGGCGAGCAGCGTGACGCGCGGGATCGTGCCGAGCAGGCGGTTCTCCTCGTCGACGACGGCGATCGGGATGGCGCTCTCGACCGAGCGCTCCACCACATCGGTGAGCGGCTCGTCGGCCTTCACGACCGGCTGCGCGGTGCTCACGAGCGAGCGCAGGTCGGTGGTGCCGGCCTTGACGGCGCGCACGACGGCACGGTCGGTGACCGCCCCGAGGTAGCGGCGGTTCTCGAGCACGGCGACCGAGCCCACCTGCAGATCGCGCATCACCTTGAGCGCGCCCCGCACTCCGGCGCTGACCGGTGTGGTCGCGACGGCGGGCGCCATCACGGCGCCGGCGGTGAGCACGCGGGCGCGGTCGACGTCCTGCACGAACTGCGCCACGTAGTCGTTGGCCGGATCGGTGAGGATCTCCTCGGGCGTGCCGTTCTGCACGATGCGCCCGTCGCGCATCACCGCGATGCGGTCGCCGAGGAACATCGCCTCGTTGAGATCGTGGGTGATGAAGATGATGGTGCGGCCGAGCTCGCGCTGCAGCTCGACGAGCTGCTCCTGCATCTCCCGGCGGATGAGCGGGTCGAGCGCGGAGAACGCCTCGTCCATGAGCAGGATGTCGGTGCCCGCGGTGAGCGCCCGGGCGAGGCCCACGCGCTGGCGCATGCCGCCGGAGAGCTCGTCGGGCATCGCGTCGGCGCGGTCGCCGAGTCCGACCTTCTCGAGGATCTCCTGCGCGCGGCGGCGACGCTCGTCGCGGCCGACACCCTGGATCTCGAGCGCGTAGGCCGCGTTGTCGAGCACGGTGCGGTGCGGCAGCAGTGCGAAGTGCTGGAACACCATCGAGATCGACGAACGGCGGATATCGCGCAGCTCCTTCGGCGATGCCGAGCCGATGCTGCGCCCCTGCACGAGCACGTCGCCCGCAGTGGGGTCGAGCAGGCCGTTGAGCATGCGGATGATGGTGGATTTGCCCGAGCCCGAAAGGCCCATGATCACGAAGATCTCACCGGGCTGAACCGTGAAGCTCGCGTCGATGACGGCAGCGGTGCCCGCGGAGGCCACCTCGGCCCGGGTCTGGCCGGCCTGCAGCCGGCGGACGGCGTCTTTCGGGCTGCGCCCGAACACCTTGTAGAGATTTCGCGCCTCGAGGGCGGGTTCGACGGTCACGTGCTTTACCTCGGCGCGCGTGCAGTCGCACGCGTCTTCGGTTGCGCCCGGGTGGCGATCATCGACGTGGAGACAGCGCCGCACACACGCGACGCGACCACGCATCCGGCGACGCAACATCGGGTTCGTCGCCCAGACCGCCGACCATACGTTCGTCGCGCCGGGATCCCCAGGACCACACTCATCACGCGACGACCGCGGACTGGTCGTCATGCCCCGAAGGGCGCCTCCACGCTAGCCACCATGCACATGCATGCAAAACCGAGGGCGAGATGGTTTCCGAATCGTTACATTCACGCGCTCACGTTCCGTGGGCGTCGATCCACGCGTCGATGCGCTCGAACCAGGCGAACAGCCACTCGGCCTGCGCGTCGCGATCGCGCGGGATCTCCGCGGCCGGCACCCGCCACGCGCGCATGGTGATGCGCTTGTCCATCGGCAGCTCCCGCCAGATGTCGCCGAGCGTGAGCAGCTGGTCGAGCCCGGTGTGGCCGATGAACACCATGTCGGCGGTGGATGCCGCACCCAGCGCCGCGTGCACGCCGCCGGGCTGCGGCGGCATGACGTGGCGGAGCCCCTCCGCCCGCACGGCGAGGTCGTCACGGCCGCTCGCGCGCAGCCGCGCGACGCGCGACTCCCGTCGCCGCGCCGACACCTGGCCGCCCTCGGGGAAGATGACCAGCGCATCGTCGGCGTCGAGGCCGGCGGCGAGCGCGGCGATCTCGTGCTCGACCCGGGCGCCGCCGCCGCGCGCCTTGCCCGCGAAGCCGGTGGGCGTGATGAACCGCGTGGGAATGCGGTTGAGCAGCACGTCGATCGCCGGATCCCACTGCAGCGTGTCCTTGAGCACGATCCGCGGCTCGCGCCCCGCGCGATTGAGCAGGGTGTGGATGAGGATGAACGAATCCCCGGGTCCGCCATGCCGGGAGCCGACGACGACCGGCACCCCGGCGGCCAGGAGTGCGTCGAAGGCGCGGCCCGCGGCATCCGGATCCTCGTCGTCGGAGCCCGTGGCCACGATTTCGAGCCGCAGCACCGCACCGAACACCCAGAACAGCACGCGCAGCGCCCACGCCCCGACGCGGTAGTGCGCGGCGGTGAAGGCGGGCGAGCGCAGCCTCCATCCGAAGCCCGACCCCACCCACAGCGCGAACAGCAGGGCGAGCAGGAGCGAGTCCCACAGCAGGTACACGGTCACCAGCCACAGCACGCGCGGCAGGCGGAACCGGCCCGGCACGAGCGAGGTGAGCGCCAGGGCGATCAGCAGCCACAGCGGCGCGGTCGTCAGCAGCAGGAGTCCCGCGACGATCACGGTCGGGGCGAGCACGAGCCGCCGCAGCCACGGCGGCGGGAGCCTCACGCGACGCCCTCGAGATACGCGGCACTGGCCTCGTACGCGCGGTCGATGCGGCGCTGCACGGTGGTCATGCGCCGGTACGACATCAGCGAGTCATCGCCCTCGAGCTCTCCGCCGCTGGGCAGCACGTGCAGCCGCACGCCGTCGGGAAGGGTCGCGAGGTCGTGGGCATAGCGGTGCCGCCGCGCGATCTCGAACGCCACCTTCGCCGTCTCGATCGGCGTGCGCGGGGCGACCAGCGACTGCTCGATGCGGCCGACCTGCAGCACGTAGATGGTGCGGATGCCGGCATCCACCGCGTGCGAGATCGGGATCGAGTTCACGATCCCGCCATCGAGGTAGTGCTCCCCGTCGATCTCGGTCGCCGGCAGGAGTCCCGGCACCGACGCCGACGCGAGGATCGCGGGAACGAGCGGACCCGCTTCGAACACGTGCTCGGCCGCGCGCTCGATGGAGGCGGCCACGACCTTGAGGGGAACAGCGAGCGCCTCGAAGCTCGCCTCCTCGCCGAGCTGACGCTCCAGCAGCCGCCGCAGCGGCTCGGGCGAGTTGAGGTGGGTCTTGGTGCGGATGAACCGGCCCGCCTGCGTCATGAACCCGTCGCCGTACACCGCCGACGCCTCGGGGCTGGCCCACGCGCGGGTCAGCGGCTCGATCACCTCGGGCGTCGGGTCGTGCGCGACCATCGCGCCGTTGATGGCGCCGATCGAGGTGCCCACGACGAGATCGGGGTGGATGCCGCGCTCGAGCAGTGCGCGGAGCATGCCGATCTCGACCGAGCCGCGCACACCGCCCCGCCCAGCACGAACGCGACCGTCATGATCCACACTCTAGGGGTTGACACCTCCTTGGTTCGATGGTTACCTAGTCGAGTAACTAACCCAAGAAGTGAGGTCGACGTGGTCGAAGAAGGCCGACCCCTGTTCCTCCAGATCGCCGAGCGCGTGGAGGACGCGATCGTCGACGGCTCCCTGCCCGAAGAGGGCCAGGCGCCGTCGACGAACGAACTGGCGGCATTCCACCGCATCAACCCCGCCACCGCAGCCAAGGGAGTGAACATGCTCGTCGACAAGGGCGTGATCTACAAGCGGCGCGGCATCGGCATGTTCGTCGCCCCGGGGGCACGCGAGCTGCTCCTCGCCGAGCGCCGGGCGGCCTTCGCCGACCGCTTCGTCGCCCCCCTCCTCGCCGAGGCCCGCACCCTGGGCCTCACCCCCGACGATCTCGGCACGCTCATCCGCGAGCGCGCCGCGCACGATGCATCCACCACGGAAGGAACCGCACGATGACCGCTGTCATCGAGGTGAAGAACCTCACCAAGCGCTACCGCGAGACCCTCGCCGTCGACGACGTGAGCTTCACGATCGAGAAGGACACCATCTACGGCCTGCTCGGTCGCAACGGAGCCGGCAAGACCACCGTCATGTCGATCCTCACCGCGCAGAACTTCGCCACCCGCGGCGAGGTGCGCGTGTTCGGCGAGCAGCCGTACGAGAACGCCAAGGTGCTCGGCCGCATGTGCTTCGTGCGCGAGAGCCAGAAGTACCCCGACGACGCGACGGCCACGCACGCGTTCCGCATGGCCCGCCTGTTCTACCCGAACTGGGACCAGGAGTTCGCCGACCGTCTCATCGCCGACTTCCAGCTGCCGATGAAGCGCCGCATCAAGAAGCTCTCGCGCGGACAGCTCTCGGCGGTCGGGGTGATCATCGGCCTGGCCTCCCGCGCCGACATCACCTTCTTCGACGAGCCGTACCTCGGATTGGATGCCGTCGCCCGGCAGATCTTCTACGACCGGCTGCTCGAGGACTACAGCGAGCACCCGCGCACCGTCATCCTCTCGAGCCACCTGATCGACGAGGTCTCCAACCTCATCGAGCGCGTGCTGGTCATCGACCGGGGGCGGATCCTCATGGACGAGGCGACCGACGACGTGCGCGATCGCGCCGCCGCCATCGTCGGCGATGCCGCCGCCGTCGACACGTTCGTCGCCGGGCGCGAGGTGCTCCATCGCGAGACTCTCGGCCGGGTGGCTTCGGTCACCGTTCTCGGCCACCTCACCGACGACGATCGCGCGCGTCTGGCGGCCGCGGGCCTCGACGTCGGGCCGGTCTCGCTGCAGCAGCTGATCGTCCGCATCACCCAGCACGCCGCCGACACCGCCCCGTCGGCCGCCGAAGACGAAGGAGCACTCCGATGAGCCGTACCCTCAACGTCGTCCGCATGCAGCTCGTCAACCGGAACACCTATATCTGGGTGCCGCTGATGGTGCTCGGCGGATCGCTGCTGATCACCCTGGCCGTCTACGCGATGATCGCGGGTGCCGGGGTGCCGGGCCCGCTGTACGGCGGCGGCGCGCAGGCGCCGCTGTGGTACTTCGGCGTCGTCGGCATCCAATCCCTCACCCTCACGTTCCCGTTCTCGCAGGCGATGAGCGTGACCCGCCGGGAGTTCTACCTCGGCACGCTGCTCACCGCGGTGGCCACCAGCGCGCTGCTTGCGATCGTGTTCGTCATCGGCGGGCTGATCGAACAGGCCACGGGCGGCTGGGGCATGAACGGGTACTTCTTCTATCTGCCGTTCATGTGGGAGGCCGGGCCCCTCGGCGCCGCCGTGTCGTTCTTCACGGTCGCGATGGCGTTCTTCGTCGTGGGCTTCTGGTCGGCGACGATCTACAAGCGCTTCGGCTCGCTGGTGCTCACGACCGTGCTGATCGGCCTGGGCGCGCTGCTGGTGGGGGTGATGTTCCTCATCGGGCGCGCCAACGCGTGGGCGCAGGTGTTCGGGTGGTTCGGAACGCAGGGATCCCTCGGCCTGTCGCTGTGGGGACTGCTGGTGATCGCGGTGCTCGGCGGCATCTCGTACCTCACGCTGCGCCGCGCGGTTCCGTAGGCCCCCGGCCGGTCGGGCGCACTTCGTCAGCGGCCGTCGGCGGCCTCGGTGTGGTGGCGGATCACCTCGGCCACCACGAAGTTGAACCACTTCTCCGCGAACGCGGGGTCGAGGTCGGCGGCCTCGGCCAGCTGACGGAGGCGGGCGACCTGCTGCTCCTCACGAGCCGGGTCGCTCGCCGGCATCCCGTGCTCCGCCTTCAGCTGCCCGACCTGCTTCGTCGCCTTGAACCGCTCGGCGAGGAGGTGGATCAGGGCGGCGTCGATGTTGTCGATGCTGCCGCGCAGGCGGTGCAGCGTCGTCGTCGGGTCCTCGGTCATGGCGCCTCCTCGGCCACGACCCTACCCGAGTCGCGCATCGGTACTCCTGCGCGGAGCGTCGCACCCCTAGAGTGTGACGCATGACCGATGCGACCGATTCCGCGCCCGCGGATCACGCCGAGGACCCCACCCCCGCGACCATGAGCCGGCTCCAGCGCTGGGCGAATCTGAACAACCCGTTCGCCGTCGGCTTCTCCCTCACTCTCGGCGGTCTGGTCGCCGTCGTCCTGGGACTCGCGTTCGGCAGCCTGTCGACGATCATCATCTACATCGCCCTCGCGCTGTTCGTGGCCCTCGGCCTCGATCCGGCCGTGCGCATGCTCTCGCGCCGCAAGGTCGGGCGCACGTGGGCGATCGTGATCGTCTATTCGGCTTTCGCGATCGTGCTGATCGGCGTGCTGCTGCTGATCATCCCGACGGTCATCTCGCAGATCACCCAGTTCATCAAGGACATCCCTTCGATCGTCGAGAACTTCCAGCAGACCGACGTCTACACCTGGCTCTCGACGACCTTCGGCGACCCGATCGAAACGCTCACCAGCGAAGTCGTGAAGTTCCTCTCCGACCCCGGCAACATCGCGGCGGTCGGCGGCGGCGTACTGCAGGTCGTGGTCGGCGTCGGCACCGCGATCTCGGGCGGGATCATCGTCATCGTGCTGAGCCTGTACTTCCTGGCATCCCTGCAGTCGATGAAGCAGGGGATGTACCAGCTCGCCCCCGCCCGCAGCCGTGCCAAGGTCGCCTCCCTCACCGAGCAGATCACCGACTCGATCGGCGGATACCTCATGGGCATGGTGACGCTCGCGTTCTTCAACGCGACCTTCACCTTCATCATGTATCTGATCCTGGGGCTGCAGTTCGCGGCGCTGATGGCCGTGGTCGCGTTCTCCATCACGATCATCCCGCTCGTGGGTCCGGTCTTGTTCTGGATCATCGGCTCGTCGGTCGCCCTGATCCTCAACCCGGTGTCGGCCCTGATCTTCGCGCTCGCCTACCTCATCTACATGCAGGTGGAGGCCTACGTGCTCACGCCGCGGGTGATGAACAAGGCGGTCTCGGTGCCCGGATCACTCGTCGTGATCGGAGCCCTCGTCGGCGGCACCCTGCTCGGACTTCTCGGCGCCCTCGTCGCGGTTCCGGTGACGGCATCCATTCTGCTAATCATCAAGCAGGTCGTGATCCCCCGGCAGGACGCCAAGGTCTAGCTTTCGCCCGCGGGCGCGGCGGCTCGCGCCCCGTCTCCTCTGCGCAACCCGCCTGCGCAACCCCTGCGCAACCCCCTGCGCCGGATCCGGAAACCGGATCCCCCGCGCTTCTCCGGATCACCGGGCGTCCTCGATCCGGGAAACGTCGCGTACTCCGGTTTCCGGATCGGCAGAGGAGCGCGGGGTGCAGGGGCGCGGGGCGCAGGGCGCAGGGCGCAGAGCGCAGGGCGAGGGGCGCCGGGCGCCGGGCGCAGGGGAGTGGATGCCGCGGCGCGGCGGGTCAGCGCAGCGGCAGGAGGCAGGTGGGGCTGGGAGCGGCGACGCGGTGCCGCACACGACCCGGAACGCCGGTGCGCAGGTCGAGCGTGAGCGAGGCGACCTCGTCGCCGAGCTGCCCGGCCACCAGCAGCGTGTCGCGCTCGACCACGTGGTGGCGGGGCCAGTGCACGCCCGCCTCGACCAGCGCGACCGGAGCCACCGCGTCGCCCGCACCGCGCACGCGCAGCACCGCGAGGGTGTCGGAGCCGCGCACGCCCGCGTAGAGGAACTCGCCGTCGCGCGAGAGCGCGAGCTCGGCGGCCGTGTCGCCCGGCAGGGTTCCCGCCCCGAGGGGTGACCCCGCGACGACGCGCCACGCCCCCGCACCCTGCGCCGCGGCCGGGTCGTATGCGAGTGCGAACACCTCGCACGAGAGCTCGGCCACGACGTAGAGGTGTCCGCTCGGGTGGCGGCGCATGTGCCGGGGTCCGCTCCCCTGCGGCAGCACGACGTCCTGCACGAGGCGAAGCCCGGCCGGACTGTCGCGCCAGAACCGCACCAGGTCGTAGCCCATGTCGGTGGTCGCGATGAGGCCGCCCGGCAGGAACACCGCCTGATGCGCATGCGGCGGACGAGTGGATGCCGCGCCCCCGGCATCCACGTCCTCAACCGGTTCGCGGTCGTGGTCGGGAACGAGGTGCGCGTACTCCTCGCCGGCGGCTTCGCGCAGCGCGCGGGCCGCAGCGGCGAGGTCGAGTCCCGGGGCGGCGAACGAGACGGTCGCTCCGGCATCGGCGTCGTAGGGATCGGCGGGCATCGGGGCGATCACGGGCGTGTGCGGGCGGCCCGCGGCATCCACTGCCATGCGCACCACGCGACCGTCGCTCCAGCAGGAGACCACCAGGAACGACCCGTCGGGCGACACCGCAACGTGGCACGGCGAGTCGCCGGCGGCCACCGGCGCTCCAAGCGGCACGTACGTCGTCTCGCCGGTGCGGCGGAACGCCTGCACCGTGCCGTCGCCCTCGAGCGCTGCGTAGACGACGTCGAGTGTCGGGTGCGGGGTGAGCCACGAGGGTGATCCGCCGGTCGTGACGACGTCGTCGGCGAGGGCCAGCGTGCCGCCCGCCAGGGCGTCGTCGGCTGCGCCGGCCAGCAGCACGCCGATGCCGTCGGCGCGGCCATCCATGTCGGCGGTGTAGCCGCCCAGGAGGAACCTCATGCCTCAGCCCCCCGGTGTCCCGCGCGCGACCCGCTCTCGCGCAAGCTCTTTCCCAGAGCTTCGCCCAACCGTTCGCGCAACCCCTTGCCCAGACCCTCGCGCAACCCCTCGCGCAACCCCTTGCCCAGACCCTCGCGCAACCCCTCGCGCAACCCCTTGCCCAGACGCTTGCCCAGAACAGGTGATCCGCCGTAGACAGGCTGATTGCGGGCCGCAGCGTCCTGTCCTCGCCGGATCACCTGATTTCGGCAAGTGGCACGCGCACGACCCCGGCACGTGGCACGCGCACCACCCCGGCACGTGGCGCGCGCGCGACCCCGGCACGTCGCGGCTGACGCAGAGTGCACGACCGCTGCGAACCTCATCAATCGACGAGGTCGTGGCGCACGATCACGGCGTCGCGGGCGGGGCCTACGCCGATGACCGAGATGCGGGTGCCGCTCATCGCCTCCAGGGCGAGCACGTAGTCCTGCGCCGCCTGCGGGAGGTCGTCGAACGTGCGGGCGCCGGAGATGTCTTCCTTCCAGCCCGGGAAGTACTCCAGCACCGGCTTTGCGTGGTGGAAGTCGGACTGGTTCACCGGCACCTCGTCGAAATGCCGGCCGTCGACGTCGTAGGCGACGCACACGGGGATCTGGTCGAGACCGGTCAGGATGTCGAGCTTGGTCAGCACGAGGTCGGTGATGCCGTTGATGCGAGTGGCGTAGCGGGTGATCGGGGCGTCGTACCAGCCGACGCGGCGCGGCCGCCCAGTCGTGGTGCCGAACTCGAACCCGCGCGAGCGCAGGAAGTCGCCGTTCTCGTCGAACAGCTCGGTCGGGAAGGGACCCGACCCGACGCGCGTGGTGTACGCCTTCACGATGCCGACGATGCGGTCCAGACGGTTGGGGCCGACCCCCGCCCCGGTCGACGCGCCGCCCGCGGTCGCCGACGACGACGTGACGAACGGGTAGGTGCCGTGGTCGACGTCGAGCATGGTGGCCTGGCCGCCCTCGAAGACGACGACGTCTCCGGCATCCAGCGCGTTGTTGAGCAGGAGTCCCGTGTCGGCGACCATCGGGCGCAGCCGCTCGGCGTACGACAGCAGGTCTTCGACGATCTCGTCGCACGTGATCGCGCGACGGTTGAAGACCTTCACGAGCAGGTGGTTCTTCTGGTCGAGAGCGCCCTCGACCTTCTGGCGCAGGATGTTCTCGTCGAAGAGGTCCTGCACACGGATGCCGACCCGGTTGATCTTGTCGGCGTAGGCGGGGCCGATGCCGCGGCCGGTGGTGCCGATCATGCGCTTGCCGAGGAAGCGCTCGGTGACCTTGTCGAGCGTGCGGTGATACTGCGTGATGAGGTGCGCGTTCGCGCTCACCCGCAGGCGCGAGGTGTCGAGGCCTCGAGCGTGCAGGGCCTCGAGCTCCGAGAACAGCACCTCGAGGTCGACGACCACGCCGTTGCCGATCACCGCGTTGACACCGGGCGACAGGATGCCGCTGGGCAGCAGATGCAGCGCGTACTTCTCGTTGCCGATCACGACCGTGTGGCCGGCGTTGTTGCCGCCGTTGAACTTCACGACCCAGTCGGTGCGGTCTCCGAGCAGGTCAGTCGCCTTGCCCTTGCCTTCATCGCCCCACTGGACGCCGACGATCACGATGCCTGGCATGGCCTTCTCCCCCGTTGTCGGACGGTTACACCCGATCCTATCGGGCGGGCACCGACAAACTCGGGCGAGGCGATCCGGCCGCGTCATTCAGGATGCCGCACCCCGCCTGCAACCGGCATGCTCGGCGTCTTCCCAGGTGACGTTCGGCGCGACCCACTAGCCTGCCGGAACCCAAGGGGAGTACTCCGAAACGGTCGGCTCGTCACTACGGATGCACGTGGCATCCCGGGCCCCCGGTCCTCGTTCGAGGATGGAGAAGACCTTGACGCCATCAGCAGCGCCAGGTCAGGAGTCCTCCCGTGAACATCACCCCGCTCGTGTGGGTCATCACGATCGCGATCACCGTCGCCTTCTTCGTCTACGAGTTCTACGCGCACGTGCGCAAGCCCCACGAGCCGAGCATCGGCGAATCCGCGCGATGGTCGGCCTTCTACATCGGTCTGGCGCTGCTGTTCGGCGTCGGCGTCGGCATCGTCTCGGGATGGACCTACGGGGGTGAGTACTTCGCCGGCTATCTCACCGAGAAGGCGCTGTCGGTCGACAACCTCTTCGTCTTCCTCATCGTGATGACCGGCTTCGCGGTGCCGAAGATCTACCAGCAGAAGGTGCTGATGATCGGCATCGTGATCGCCCTCCTCCTGCGGGGTCTTTTCATCGCGGTCGGCGCCGCCCTCATCGCGAACTTCTCGTGGGTCTTCTACCTCTTCGGCGCTCTGCTGCTGGTGCTCGCCTACCGTCAGGCGTTCGGCGATCACGAGACCGATCCGTCGAACGGCCGTTTCATGCGACTCGTGCGCCGTGCATTGCCGGTGACCGACGAGTACCACGAGGATCGCCTGACGGTCCGCAGGAACGGCCGCCGCTTCGTCACGCCGATGCTCCTGACGATCATCGCCATCGGCTTCGTCGACCTCATCTTCGCCGTCGACTCCATCCCCGCGATCTACGGCCTCACCGAGGAGGCGTACATCGTGTTCACGGCGAACGCGTTCGCCCTCATGGGCCTGCGCCAGCTCTACTTCCTCATCGGCGGGCTCCTGGAGCGTCTGGTGTACCTCGCTCAGGGCCTCGCCGTGATCCTCGCGTTCATCGGCGTGAAGCTCGTGCTGCACGCGATGCACGTCAACGAGCTCCCGTTCATCAACGGCGGCGAGCCGATGCTGTGGGCGCCCGAGATCCCCATCTGGTTCTCCCTGCTGTTCATCGCCGCGACGATCGCCGTCGCCACCGCCGCGAGCCTCCTCAAGACCCGCGGCGAGCGCGCCCGCCTCGCCGCCACGACGCCCTCGGAGACCCACCGCACCCGACCGTAGTTTCGGCGTTTGTGGATTCTGTCCCCCATTCGGCGGACAGGTTGTGATTCGTCTACAAACGGATGCCGTTCCCGGCGTCTCCGCGCGCGTTGTCGGCGCCAACATTTCGACGTATCGCCGCACGCCGGGAGTACCTCTCTGTCAGGGGAAACACCAGATGGAGAGCGAAGGAGTTCTTCGGATGCATTGGTCACTGGTCCGGATCGCAGCGGCGATGACAGCCCTCTCGGGCGTGCTCGCCGGGCTGATCGTCAACATCGATCGCGCGGGGCGCGAGAATCAGGTGCTCGCCGACGTGCTGGCGAACTACTTCAGCATGTTCACCATCGTCTCGACGATCCTCGCGATGGCGGCACTCATCGGCGCGGCGGAGTGGTCGCTGCGCCACCCGGGCACGACGCCCGAGCCGCTGTCAGTCGCCCTGTCGCTGGCCGCCACGGCCGGCCCCGTGCTGCTGCTCGGCGTCGTCTACAACGCGCTCCTGCGGGGCCTCCCCTCCACCGTCGCGCTCGGCGACTCCGCCGGCATCGCCCTGCTCGACGCCTACGGGATCGAGGTGCTGCACGTCGCGCTGCCGCTCTACTTCGTCGTCGACCTGCTCCTGGCCCCGCGTCGGCGTGCACTGCCCTGGTGGTCGCTCGCCGTGCTCGTGGGCTACCCGCTCGTCTGGACGGCGTACACGATGATCCGGGGCGACCTCGTCGCGAACCCCGACGGCAGCGCGCCGTGGTGGTACCCGTACCCGTTCCTGGATCCGCACGGCCCCGGCGGCTACCCGTCGGCGTTCCTCTACATCGGCGCGATCCTGGTCGCCTTCCTCGCGATCGGCGCGATGATCATCCTCGTCGCCCGCTATCGCGCGAAGCGCGCGTTCAGCCACGGCGGCCACGCGCCGACGGCGCGGCCTCTGTCCGCGTAGACGAAGACGAGGGGTGGATGCCGCGGCCCGCGGCATCCACCCCTCGTCGCGTCAGCTCGCGAGAAGCCTGCGTCGGCCGATCACGACAGCGCCGACTCCGCCCGCGATGAGCATCAGCGCGATGAGCACTCCCGCGACTGCCCGATCCCCGTCCACGCCGGTCGGCGGCAGGGGCGGGGGCGGGGTGTCGAAGCGGTTGTCGATGGTGATGGATGCCGCGGCGTCCGCCCCGATCTCCACGGTCGCCGACAGCGGGTCGTCGTCGTTCGCGGGGGTGAAGGTGACGGCGTCGGCGCCCATGTCGTCGGTCTCGGTGACGGTGCACACCGCGCCGACGGGGAGGTCCTCGAAGGCGACCGGCTCGTCGACGGTGAGTGCGCGTACCCCGCCGCCGGGCACCTCGATCACGGCGCCGTTCCAGACGCAGTCGGCGGCGATCTCGAACACGTCGTCGACGTGCAGCGGCCCGTCGCCGCCGGACACGGTCTTGACCACCTCGAAGCCGCCCACCTCGAACGTGTTGGTGACCGTGATCGCCGTCTCGCCGTCGACGACCTCGATCACGTCGACCTCGATGCCGTCCGCGTCGGCGACCACGGTGGTGGTCGCCCCGCCCGTGCCGGTCTCGGTGAGGGTGCACTCCAGTCCGATCAGCAGCGGATCGTAGGTGGTGGTGTAGCCGTTCTCCGCCGACAGCTCGCGCACGGCGCCGCCCGGGATGTCGACGGACGCCCCGTCTTCGTCGAGGCACGACAGGGTCACTTCGAATGGTCCTGCGCCCCACAGCTCGGCACCGTCGCCGTCGACGACCTTGGTCACCACGAGCGATCCGGCCGCGAAGATGTTCGTCGCCGTCACCGTGACGGTGGTGCCGTCGCCGCCGATTACGACCGAGCCGGGCTCGATCACGCGGTCGGTGGCGCCGCCGTCGTCGAGCTCGCGCACGAAGCAGCGGGCGCCGGTGGCGATGTCGTCGATCGTCGCGGTGAGCGGCTGGTCGCCGCCGAGCTCCACGCGGGCGGTGCGGACGATGGCGAGGCCGTCGCCCGTGTCGAGCACGCAGCTCACGAAGAACAGGAACGGCCCGGCGCCGAAGTCCGGCCCGGCGAGACCCTCGATCACCTTCTCGAGCTCGAGCGAGCCGGCCGTGAACGTGTTGGTCGCGGTCACGGCGACGACCGCACCGTCTTCGACGACGACCTCGACCGACGAGCCGTCGGTCGGCCCGACGGGGTCGCCTGATCCATCGACCGTCCACGTCACCGTGCCGCCGAGGGCGTCGTCCTCGGTGATCGTGCACTCGGCCCCCACGGGGAGTCCGGCCAGCGCCCACAGCTGACCCGGCTCGAGCATCACCTGCATCGGGGCGTCGGGGCCGTACCGGATGGCGAAGACCTCCTCGCCGAGGAAGAAGCACTGGGCGCTGAACGGGAACGGGCCGTACTCGATGGGGTTACCCAGGCTGTCGAGGCCGGCTGCGTCCACGACCTTGACCACGCGCAGCGCGGCCGTGTCGTAGATGTTCTCGACCGTCACGAGTCCGATCTCGTCCTCGGGCCCGCCGACCACCGCGGTGCCGATGACGACGTCGGTCTGACCGAACTCACCCTCGGTCGCGGTGCACGTGGCCCCCCACGGCAGCCCTTCGACGACCGTCGGCGGGTCGCCCGGCACGAGCACCAGCTCCGGCAGCGGCTCGACCGGGTCGCCGTCGACGGTCGTGCACACGAGCTGCACGGGGAAGCTGTCAGGAGCGAGCTCATCCTCCGGGCCGGTCACGATCTTCTGCAGCTGCATCGGGCCCGTCGGGTAGGTCACGCCCACGCGACGACCCTCGGTGGCGGGAACCACGATGCGGGTGTCGTCATCGAGCGCGGCACCTCCGGTCGAGACCGTGTTGTAGGCCCGCGGGTAATCGGCGTCGATCGGCGCGTCGGGCGACGTGCGCGTCTGGAACTGCAGCGTGAGCGAGTTGCCCGGCTCGAACAGGGCGCCGTCGGCGAACGTCACCTCGAACTTGAGGCTGCGCACCAGCAGCGGGTCCACGTCGGGTGTCCACGGCGTCCAGGCACCGGCGGCGCACGGGGTGCCGACCGGATTGAGGTCGGACGTGCACGGCACCGACGAGGTGGAGTACGACGTGGTCAGCGTCGCCCCGGCGGGCGTCGAGGGGGTGGGCACGAGCTCGATGCCGCCGACGAACTCCGGCGTCCATTCACTGCCGCGCGGCACGATGACGATGAGGCCCTGATCTCCCGGAGTCGGCAGGTTGTCGATCGCGACGATCTCATCCATCGGCAGCGTGCCGGAGTTGGTCACCCGGAATCGCCAGGTCTCGGTGTCGCCCGGCAGCGTCATCGGCACGCACGGGTACCGGTAGAAGCCCTCCGGATCGACCGTTCCCGCGCAGTCGAAGCCGTTCGTGTCGCTGAGCACGGTCGGGATGCCGGGCTCGTCGACGGGGGTGTCGGCGCGCACCAGCTTCACGGTGCTGAGGGCGGGCACGGCCAGAGGGGTGACCGTCGTGTCGTCCCAGCAGCGGGTGGGCTCCGGCCCCAGGTTCGGCACGCAGTCATCGAGCGGCTCGCTGACCTCGATCGCCGTTTCGTTGCGCACGAGATCGTCGCTCGTCACTCCCGGGCGCAGCACCATCTGCAATGTGATCGTGTAGGTCTGCCCCACCTCGAGCACCGCGTCGGGAGGCATGGTGAAGACGATGGTGTCTCCGATCTCCTGCACGTCGACCTCGGCCGGGTCGGTCGGCAGCGGCGGACCGCTCGGCGGATCCGGGGCGTCGCCGGTGAGTTCGAACGACCACGGCGGTACTGTCGGGTCGCCGTCGGGATCGAAGATGAGTTGACGCCCGACGTCATCGGTGGGCAGCACGTCTGTGAACACGATGGTGTCGAGCGGCCGCTGACCGGTGTTGGTGAAGCTCAACTCGAACGGGATGACCTGGCCGGGCTCCACGAGGCCGGTCGGCGACTTCGACACATTGACCGACGCCTCGAGGTGGAGATACCGGTACTCGGCACTCGCGCTGGCCTCCGCGTCAAGGCGCACGCCCGGCGCGATCGCGACCGACAGCGACGACGTGTTCACCGTGTTGAAGAAGATGCCCTGCGTCTGCTCTCCCGGAGCCGGGGTCTCGTCTGCACGGGTCGTCGGCACCGGGCCTCCCGTGCGGAGGTCCGCTCGCCGCTGCATGGTGATCGGCACCTCGATGAGCGGATCGACAGGTCCGTCCCAGCCGATTTCGAGCTCGTTCCAGAACTGGAAGCTGAGTCCGTGCAGGGTCTCCGGTGCGGCATCCAGGAACGCGATCGCGGCGGCGAGTGAGAGGTCGCCCGGGCGGTCCATGCACGTCCACGTTCCCCCGACGGTATCGGCCTCGACGTTCGCAGCCGTGAACGATCCGCCGTCGAGATAGCACGCCTGCACTCGGGCGACAGGCGGCGGGAGCTCCCACGCGGCATCCATCTCGACGAAGTCGAATGCGTTCCAGAACGTGGGGTCGTCGTCGAGGATCGTGAGAGTCTGCGTGCGTGCCGAGCCAGTCGGCTGCGCGCGCAGGGTCATCGTGACCGGCGTGTCGTCCGGTTCGGTCTGCGTGGCGGGGGTGATCGACTTGGAGGTCCGCACCCCGAAGGACGCTTCGATGAGGTTGATCGTGGCGGTGGCCTGGTCGCAGGCGTACCGGGCGTCGAGTGGGGGCGGGCAGCTGTCAGGCTCGTCGACGTCGGCGACCACGCCGAGCGCGGTATTGGAGAGCGGATTGTCGGCGATGCTGACGCGTTCGTCGTCGGTGCCCCGCCAGAACGCGCGCAGTCGCAGGTCCACGGCGACCTGACCTGCCGCGGCGGCGGCGATCCGTCCGGTGAAGACGACCTGGAATCCTTCGATGTCGCAGGGGACGCTCGCCGCGTTGAGAGCGAGCGCCTCGTCTCGGGTGTACTCGACGTTCCCGCCCGGGCAGAACACCTCGACGGTCGCGTCGGTGGCGCCGCTGGGCAGGGTGATGCGGGCGAACTGCACGAAGGTGAACGCCTGGAACGGGTCATCCGTGCGGTCGGTGACCGACCCCGGCGCGGGATCGATGATCGCCAGGGTGTCCACACGAGCGGGAGTGGTGTTGCGGGTGGTGACGACCATCTGCGAGACGGGGAATTCCACGGCGGGCAGGTTCGGGTCGGCGGGCACGGCGAGTGGCCCGCCCGACCAGTTCTTGTCGGTGGTGGTCGTGATCGGAACGTCGACGATCGAGACGTCGTCCTGCTGATCGGCCGACCACGGGTCGCCGCCGTCTTGCGGGATGCCAGTGGTGTTCGCGGTGTTGCGCACGACGCCCTGCTGCCCGGGGATGTTGTACTCGACGTCCTCGAGGATCGGGGTGCCGTCAGAGCGCCGCTCGTCGCGCACCTGCCACACGATGTCGAACGAGCGCGACAGCGACGGCGAGCGTGCGACGCCCGAGCCGACCGGCGGGGCGTCGAGGTTGCCCGCCGACGCGGCGGCGCGATCGGGGCTCTCGACGAAGATCAGCCGAATGCCGAGGGTCGACGCGCGTTCAGCGGCCGTCAGGTCGACGCCCGGGAAGGTGCCGATACACGCTGCGGGGCACGGGTCGTTCGCCGCCGGGATCCACTGCGTGCCGTCGAACAGCTCGACCGCGAGCACCTCGTCATAGATGAGGTACGGGTCGGTCGTGATCGCCGGCACCCGCACCACGTCGAACTCGTCGAACATGGAGTCCGCGAGCGCGGTGCCCTCCGGGTCGGCGATGTCGGTCACGATGACGCGCTCGAATCCGGAACGGCCGCCGGTCGACCAGAACAGGGTCGAGGGGATCGTGTCGCCGCTGCGCGCGATCACGGTCTTCACGCCGCCCGAGCTCGAGGTGCCGAACTCCTTGTCGATGAGACCGGCCCCGCCGAGGTCGCCCGGCGGGGGCACGAGTTCGACCTCGGGGCACTCCTCCTCGGGGATCGCCGTGGTGTCGCTGTCGACACCAGGGGTGGATGCGGTCGCAGAGGTCTGCCCGCAGTTCGGCACGAAGGTCGACTCGGTGTCGGAGAACGGCGGGCCCGGCTCGTACCGGCCGTCGGGACGCAGCTCGGCGGTGAAGTTCGGCGCGAAGTCGGTGCCCGGCGCGAAGCCGCCGTCGGCACCCGTGTAGTCATACGTGAAGCGGATGCCGCCCGCGACGTCCTGGATGTCGGCGGGCACCTCCGTCGTGAAGATCGTCGGGCCGTCGATGGGGCCGGCCAGCACCTTCCAGGTGTCGTCGGTGGTGTCGTAGTACTCGATCGTCAAGGTGGAGTCGGCAGGCACCGCCGTCTGCGCGATCGAGGTGAGATCGAAGGCGTTCCAGAAGTCGTCGGGTTCGACCGGATCGTCGGGATCCTGGATCACGACCTGGTCGGTGCGGCCTGTGGTGCCGGTCGGCTGATCCGGCGGGTTCGGCCTCTCGGTGAGCCCGCCCGCGAGCGAGACCGTGATGACCTCGCCCGGAATCGCGAGGATCTGCGAGGGGCGGATGGTCTTGTCGATGTAGGTCTCGATGACCTCGTCGTAGATGAAGAGGTTGTCGTCTGCGGTCGAGGGTCCGGTGACACCGGCGTTCTCGCCGGTCACGAGCACCTCGTTCGGCACCGTCTGCGGCAGCGGCGTCAGGTCGGGATCGGTCTCGACAGTGAAGGGGATCGTCGTTCCGGCACCCACCTCGATCTCACCGGTGAAGACGACCTCGAACCACTCGACGTTCTCGACGCCGGCCGCCGGGTCTGGCGGGTCGGCGCCACTCGGGAAGTCGAACGACTCCGTTCCGCCGCCGGCCGTGTGGTAGATGATCGTGCCCGTCGTCGCCCCCGCCGGGTAGGTGATGCCGCCGCTGATGCCGGTGAAGGTATAGGCATCGGGGAACACTCCGCTCGACGGCTCCCGGAAGCTCAACGACTCGATCGGGATCGCCGAGCTGTTCGTGCCGCCGATGGTCACCTCTGAACTGTCGCCCGCCAGCAGCAGGGCCGGATCGAATGATTTGGATGCCGTCGTCGTCACGGTGTTCTGGCGGATCGTGAACTGATCCGACGACTCCCCCGTGTCGATCTGCCCGTCGCGGGACACGGTCGATTGGACGGTGTTGTCGACCACCGTGCCGTCGTCGAGTGCGGCCGCGGCATCGGTGAGGGCCAGATCGAGTGCGACCGACCCCGAGGTGCCGGCCGGGATCGCTCCGGTGAAGGTCACGCGGGTGCCGCGCACATCGGCGGGGTCGACGCCGGCGGGCAGAACTCCCCCGGGCGCCTCCACCCACGCGCCGTCGACGAACACCTCGTACGTCGTGCCGGTCGTCCCGGGCGGCGGGGTCACCGTGCCGAAGCCGACGAACCCGAGGTACTCGAACGGGTTCGGCGCCGCGAGCGGATCGATCGGATCCTGGATCACCAGGCTCTCGACCGTCGCGTTCGAGTCGTTGGTGGCGCTGAGTGCGGCATCCACCTCGGTTCCCGGGATCGCGATCGCCGTGTCGGGAGTGAGGGTCTTGGTGGGAATCGTCTCGAGGGCGAGCTCGATCACGGGGGTCACCTCAACCGAGGAGTCGACGTCGGCGAAGTTGGTGCCTTCCAGCAGGGCGTTGTTGAGAACCGGGATGCCGCTCACGTCGTACGACGTGTCGAGAGGGAGCACCGCGGTGACGACGACGATCCCCGTCGTCGCGTCGAGCAGGCCCACGGTGCCGTCACCGAGCGGGGTCGTCCAGTTCACCGTGACGCTGTTGCCCGAGATGATCGGCGCGTCGGCGATGTTCTCCCCGCCGCCCACGCTCGCGCCCACGAGCACGAACGGCGCGGGCACGGTGTCGGAGAGCACGGCCCCGCGGCATCCGAGGTCGGTGATCGCCGAGCATCCCATCGTCAGCGTGTAGGCGAACTGCTCGCCCGGGACGACCTCGGTGGCCGAGGTCTCCTTCTCGAGCGTGGCGAGCGCGGTGATGTCGTCGGGCGCCGGATCGGGCAGCGCGACGGCCGCCCCCGGTGCGACCAATCCGATCGCGAGGAGGATCGCCGTGGCGATCGCAGACAGCGTCCAGCGTCGATGGTGCGCCTCGCGAACGAATCTCCTGGTCACAGACGAATCCCCCGGATCTCCTGTTTCCCCCGGGGTTAGGGTAAAGGCTTTCGGGCGGGCCCGCCAGTGGGGTCCGTGAAAACTTGTGTGATTGGTGTGACGAATGCGCGGGCGGCCGCCCGTCCGACACGGACCCCGGGCGGCATCCACTTCTTCTCTAGACTGGAAGCCATGTCGAAGGTCCTCCAGTCCCTGCCCGTCGGCGAGCGCGTCGGCATCGCCTTCTCGGGAGGCCTTGACACCTCCGTCGCGGTCGCGTGGATGCGCGACAAGGGCGCGATCCCCTGCACGTACACCGGCGACCTCGGGCAGCCCGACGAGGACGACATCGACGCGATCCCCGGCCGCGCCCTCGAGTACGGCGCCGAGGTCTCGCGCCTGGTCGACTGCAAGCGCGCTCTCGTCGAGGAGGGCTTCGGCGCGCTCGCGTGCGGCGCGTTCCACATCCGCTCGGGCGGCCGCACCTACTTCAATACGACGCCCCTCGGCCGCGCCGTCACCGGCACGCTGCTCGTGCGCGCGATGAAGGAGGACGGCGTCGACATCTGGGGCGACGGCTCCACATACAAGGGCAACGACATCGAGCGGTTCTACCGCTACGGTCTGCTCGCCAACCCCGCGCTGCGCATCTACAAGCCGTGGCTCGACGCCGACTTCGTCACCGAGCTCGGCGGCCGCGCCGAGATGAGCGCGTGGCTCGTCGAGCACGGCTTCCCGTACCGCGACTCCGCCGAGAAGGCGTACTCCACCGACGCCAACATCTGGGGCGCCACGCACGAGGCCAAGACGCTCGAGCACCTCGACGTCTCGCTCGAGACCGTGGAGCCCATCATGGGCGTGCGGTTCTGGGACCCGGCCGTCGAGATCAAGACCGAAGACGTCACCGTCACCTTCGAGGCCGGACGCCCCGTCGCCCTCAACGGCATCGAGTACTCCGACCCGGTCGCGCTGGTCTTCGAGGCCAACCGCATCGGCGGCCGCCACGGCCTCGGCATGAGCGACCAGATCGAGAACCGCATCATCGAGGCGAAGTCGCGCGGCATCTACGAGGCCCCCGGCATGGCGCTGCTGTTCACCGCGTACGAGCGGCTCGTCAACGGCATCCTGAACGAGGACACGCTCGCGACCTACCACGAGCAGGGTCGGCGCCTGGGCCGCCTCATGTACGAGGGCCGGTGGCTCGAGCCCCAGTCGCTCATGCTGCGCGAGTCGATCCAGAAGTGGGTCGGCTCCACGATCTCCGGCTCGGTCACGCTGCGCCTGCGCCGCGGCGAGGACTACACGATCCTCGACACGACCGCCGCGAACCTGTCGTACGCGCCTGAGAAGCTCTCGATGGAGCGCGTCGGGGATGCCGCCTTCGGCCCCACCGACCGCATCGGCCAGCTCACCATGCGCAACCTCGACATCGCCGACTCGCGCGCCCGCCTGGAGCACTACGCCGCCGCCGGCATCATCGGCGGCGCGACCGGCGAGCTCGTCGGCCGCCTCGAGCAGGGTGCCGCCGACGAGATCACCGAGCACGCGGCCGGCTACACCGCCGAGCGCGAGGAGCTCGCCGAGGCCACCGACGCCGCCAACGAGGCCTCGGCCTTCGACCTCGGCACCGACTGACGCCGGGTGAGTGGATGCCGCGGGTGCGGCATCCACTGCCTCGGCCGGTCTGCGCGCCGCAGCCCCGCCGTCTTCGCGCTGCGCAGCGCCCCGCGGCGCGCCGCGCCGCGCCAGCGCCCCGCCCTCGATCCGGAAACCGGATGTCCGCACGTTCTCCGGACCGGATCGCGCGCTGAGCCCGGTAACCCTCGCGTGGTCCGGTTTCCGGATGGACCGAGTGCGTGGGGGGGAAGCCGCGCCGGGCAGGTGGGGGGATGCCGCGCCGGGCAGGTGGGGGGATGCCGCGCCGGGTGCGTTGGGGTGGATGCCGCGCACCGGCCCCGAAACCGAACGGCATTCGTCCAGGACGTGGACGGCGGGTTACGATTCCTGACGGTCGCCGTTGCCCGAACAGCGTGCGGCTTTCTCGCGATGCCCGCCGCGCGTCGCGACACGAACCGAAAGAGCTTCGATGCTGACGCAAGACCCCGACCTTCTCACCCCCCTGGTGGACGACCCACAGACACCACCCCGAAAGCGCTCTCGCGGCCGCACGATCGGCCTCACCGTGTACGGCATCGTGGCCGGACTCGTGGTGATCGCCCTGATCGCGGCGGGCACGCTCGTCTACACGATCCAGCGCTCGTTCCCGCAGCTCGACGGCACGATCGTGGCGGCCGCGCTCGACAGCGAGGTCACGGTGCAGCGCGATGTGCTCGGCATCCCGACGATCACGGCGGCGACCACCGACGACCTGTTCTTCGCGCAGGGCTACGTGCACGCGCAGGACCGCTTCTGGGAGATGGACTTCCGCCGTCACGTGACCAGCGGTCGCGTGGCCGAGCTGTTCGGCGAGTCGCAGCTGGCGACCGACAAGTTCCTGCGCACCCTCGGCTGGCACGAGATCGCCCAGGCCGAGGTCGACGCGCTCGATGAGACCACGCGTTCCTACTACGACGCGTACGCAGAGGGCGTGAACGCCTACCTCGCCGAGAACGACGGCGCTGACGCCTCGTTCGAGTACGCGGTGCTGGGCCTGCAGAACGGCGACTACGAGATCGAGCCGTGGACCCCCGCGGACTCCGTCGCGTGGCTGAAGGCGATGGCCTGGGACCTCCGCAGCAACATCGAGGACGAGACCGAGCGCGCGATCGCCGCTCAGACCCTCACCGCCGCGCAGATCGCGGCGCTGTACCCGACCTATCCGTTCGAGCAGAACCCGGTGATCGTCCCGTCCATCACCGAGAACGCGCCGGTGGCCGCCGTCAGCACCATTCCGGTGGCCGGCGCGACCGATCCCGACGCCGAGGAGACCGAGACCGAGACCGAGCCCGAAACCGATGCCGATGCATCCGGCATCCCGGTCGAGACGGTCGCCTCGGTCGAGTGGACCGAGGTCGGCAGCGTGATCGACGCGGTCAGCGAGCTCGTCGGCGGCGCCGGCGAAGGCATCGGCTCCAACTCGTGGGTCATCGGCGGCAACCTGACCGAATCCGGGATGCCGCTCCTGTCGAACGACCCGCACTTGGGCGCTTCGCTGCCCAGCGTCTGGCACCAGGTGCAGCTGAAGTGCGAGACCCTCAGCGAGGAGTGCCCGTTCGACGTCGCCGGCTTCAGCTTCTCGGGCCTTCCCGGCGTGATCATCGGCCACAACCAGCGCATCGCCTGGGGCTTCACGAACCTCACGACCGACGTCACCGACCTCTACATCGAGAAGATCGAGGGCGAGCAGTACTGGCGTGACGGCGCGCTCGTGCCGCTCGAGGTGCGCACCGAGACGGTCAAGGTCGCCGGCGGCGACGACGTCGAACTCGAGATCCGCTCGACGGTGAACGGCCCGATCGTGTCGGGGCTCACGGGCGACTTCACGCAGATCGCCGCCGATCCCTTCGTCGGCAGCACCGCCGCGGCCGCCGCGCCGACCACCGCTCCCGCGACGGGCGAGTACGCCGTGAGCCTCAAGTGGACGGCGTTGCAGCAGACGACGACCGCGCAGGCGATCTTCGCGCTCAACAAGGCCCAGGATTTCGCGGGCTTCCGCCACGCGGCGTCCCTCTTCGATGTGCCGGCGCAGAACCTCATCTACGCCGACGTCGACGGCAACATCGGCTACCAGACCCCGGGCAAGCTGCCGATACGCGGCGCCGGCGACGGGTCGATGCCGCAGCCGGGCTGGGACTCGACGTACGACTGGCAGGGCTTCATCCCCTTCGAGGAGCTCCCGGTGGTCTACAACCCCGACGAGGACTACATCGTCACGGCGAACAACGCCATCGTCGGCGACGACTACGCGCACTTCCTCACCAACGACTGGGACTACGGCTGGCGTGCCGCCCGCATCGACGACATGATCCAGCGCAAGGCCGCCGAGACCAACGGCCAGCTCACCGCGGAGCACATGCGCGAGATCATGGCCGACAACGAGTTCCTGATGGGCAAGCTGCTGTCGGCGGAGTTCATGACCCTGCGCACCGGCGATGCCGATGTGGATGCCGCGCTCGACCTGCTGCAGACGTGGGACGCCCAGAACAACGCCGACTCCGACGCCGCCGCGTACGCGAACGTGCTGTGGGACGAGCTCGTACAGCTCATGTTCGTGCGCGACCGCGAGGCTCCTGCCCCCTCGACCGATCAATCGCGGCTGTTCCTCGTGGTCGGCGACCTGTTCGACGAGCCGACGTCGGAGTGGTGGACCAACGAAGCAGTCGGCATCAACGGCCAGGAGGAGATGCTCCTCGCCGCTGCCGAAGGCGCCTACGACCGGCTCGCCGAACTGCAGGGCGACACTCCCTCGCGGTGGAACTGGGGTTCTCTGCACGCGCTCACCCTCACGAGCGACACATTCGGCTCGAGCGGCATCGCGCCGATCGAGATGCTGTTCAACCGCGGACCCTACGCGGTCGGCGGCGGCACGTCGATCGTGAACGCCACCGGTTGGCGCCTCGGCGACGGCTTCGAGACGAATACGGTCCCGTCGATGCGCATGGTGATCGACCTGTCGGACTTCGACGCGTCGCAGTGGAATCACCTCACCGGTACGAGCGGTCACACGTTCCACCCGAACTACACCGACCAGACCGAGACCTGGCAGCGCGCCGAGATGACCCCGTGGGCCTACACGAGCGACGCTGTCACCGATGCGACGACGAACACGCTGACGCTCACCCCCGCGGGCTGAGCCATTCGCTTGGGGTGCGGGTCGCGCGAAAGCCGCGCGACCCGCACCCCGCGTCAGCGCGATCAGCCGCCGGCCGCGGGCGGGGTCTGCTTCGACTCGGCGAGCTCGTCGACGTAGAAGCCGGCCTCGTCGACCGTGCCGTTGCGGTGCGCCTGGCGGGCCACCATGTGCGCCGACAGCGGTGCGGTGGCGAGCTGGATCAGCGCCACCGGCACGAGGAACGCGACGACCGGCCACGACCGCAGCGACAGCGCGATCGCGAGGCAGATCAGGATCACGCCGAGCACCTGGGGCTTGGTGGCCGCGTGCAGTCGCGTCGGCACATCGCGGAACCGCAGCAGGCCGATCGCCGCGGTGAGGCACAGCAGGGCGCCGATGAGGATGAGGATCAGCGCGATCACGTCGAGCACGTCGGTCATTTCGCGTCGTTGTCCCTTCTCGCCACGAACCGCGCGATCGAGATCGAACCGAAGACGCCGACCGCGGCGATGATCAGCAGCACCGGCAGCGTGCGGGTGTGATGGTTGATGGCCATCTCCGCTCCGAGCGCGCACATGATGAGGGTCAGCAGCACGTCGCTCGCGACGGCCCGGTCGAGGATCGACGGCCCGACCACGATGCGCCACAGCGTCAGCAGCGCCGCCACGGCGAAGACGACGTAGATCACGATCAGCATCGCGCTCATCGGCGGCCACCTCCCGAAGACCGGCGGGCCGCGGCATCCATCTCCGCCTGCTTCACGCTGGCGACCTGCGCCCGCGAGCCGACCGCCTGCACGATGCGCTTCTCCCAGCGCAGCACGCTGTCGCGCTGCTTCTCGACGTCGCGGTCACTGCTGACCCCGATGGCGTGAAGGTACAGGATGCGGCGGTCGCGGTCGGCGTCGAGCACGAGGGAGCCGGGGATGAGGGATGCCGTGACCGCCGTATGCGTCATGATGAGGTCGTCGTCGGTGCGCAGGTGCACCGCGATGATCGCCGCCTGCGGCAGCCGGCGCGGATCGAGCACCTGCCATGCGACGGTGAGCGAGCCGAGCACGAGCGAGCCGATGAACTCGAGCACGAACACCAGTCCGTGCCACAGATGCACGCGGCCCGACAGCTCCACAGGCGGCAGGCGGAACACCCGCGTCACCACGATCGCGGCGATCACCCCGGTGAAGAACGCCAGCCATGTGAGCTGGCCCCACAGCAGCATCCACAGGGCGACCAGCCACAGCAGGAATGGGAGCTGCCGCCAGGTGCGGGCGAGCAGCGCGCGCGTCCCCCGCGCCTCCGCGGGCGCGTTCTGGGCGAGGTCCGGAGTCGTCACGGGGTCACCGCCTTGTCGTCGCCGCCGGTGCTGTCTTCATGCTCCTGCTGGAGCTGCTGCAGGGTGACGGGTTCGAGCAGGGCTCCGCCGATGCGGGTGCAGATGTCGTAGAGCGGCCCGGCGAACACGGTGAGCGCGATCGTGGCCCCCACCATGCCCGCGGTGGCGGCGGTCATGATACGCGGGATCACGCGCTTCTCGGTCTGCACCCCCGCGGCGGGGGCGTCGCCGAGGTACGAGATGCGCGCCTCGGTCTCGGCCGAGTCGTCCTCTTCCCGCCAGAACGAGAGGTTCCACGCGCGCATGAGCGCGTAGAGCGTGAGCAGGGAGGTGAGGATGCCGCCGACGATCAGCACGATCATGATCGGCGTGCCCACCTGGGCCGCCGCGTCGAACAGCGCGAACTTGCCGATGAAGCCGGAGAACGGCGGGAGGCCGCCGAGGTTGACCGCCGGCACGAAGTAGAGCACCGCGATCAGGGGCGCCCCGCGCATGAGGCCCTTGACCCGCAGGATCGAGGTGCTGCCGGCTTTGCGCTCGACGAGACCGACGGCGAGGAACAGCGTCGTCTGCACCACGATGTGGTGGACCATGTAGTAGATCGTCGCGCCGATCGCAGCGGGCGTCGCGATCGCGAGCCCGAAGATCATGTAGCCGATGTGGCTCACGAGCGTGAACGACAGGATGCGCTTGAGTTCGGCCTGCGCGACCGCACCGAGCACGCCGACGATCATCGTGGCGAGCGCCGCGATCATGAGCGCGAAGTTGACGTTGTTGTCGAGGAACATCGCCGTCTCGGTGCGGATGATCGCGTAGACGCCGACCTTCGTCAGCAGACCCGCGAACACCGCCGTGACCGGGGCGGGCGCCGTCGGGTACGAGTCGGGCAGCCAGAACGACAGCGGGAAGATCGCGGCCTTGATGCTGAAGGCCACGAGCAGCAGGACGTGCAGCACGAACTGCGTCTCCTGCGGCAGCTGCGTCATGCGCTCGGCGATCTGCACGATGTTCACGGTGCCGAGGGCGCCGTAGATCATCGCGATGGCCGCGAGGAACAGGATCGACGAGACGAGGGAGACGACGACGTACACGACGCCGGTGCGGATGCGCGACTCGGTCGAGCCGAGCGTGATGAGCACGAACGAGGCGACGAGCAGGATCTCGAAGCCGACGTAGAGGTTGAACAGGTCGCCCGCGATGAACGCGGTGAAGATGCCCGCCGCGAGGATCAGGTACGACGGGTGGAAGATCGACACCGGGGTGTCGTCGTCGCCGTCGGCCGCACCCTGCCCGACCGAGAAGAGCAGCACGGCGAGCAGCACGATGCTCGACACCATGACCAGCAGCGCCGCGAGCCGGTCGACGTAGAGCACGATGCCGTACGGGATCGGCCAGTCGCCCACCGACACCGCGATGGGCTGGTCGCCCACGTCGACCACGGTCAGCAGCGTCGCGGCGATGAGGCACACGACCGAGAGCGTCACGACCGACACGACCACCTGCGTGCGACGATGGCGCCCCGCGATGAGGGCGATGGCGGCGCCGAGGAGCGGCAGCGTGACCAGGAGCGGCACGAGCGCGGGGGCGATGGCGGTGAGGTTCATCGTTCCTCCTCCGCCGTGCCGGAGGCGGTCGCACCCGGGGTGCCCGAGCCGGTGATCACGTCGAAGTCGGTCGTGGCGTCGTCGTCTTCGTCTTCGATCTCGGTCGCGTCGTCGATGAGGTCCTCGTCGGCGGCGGTGCGCTCGCGCACCTCGAGGTCGGCTTCGTCGTCGGTGACGGTGTCGGCCTGGCCGAGCTGCCACGACCGGTAGATGAGGGCGAGCAGGAACGCCGACACCGCGAACGTGATGACGATCGCCGTGAGCATGAGCGCCTGCGGCAGCGGATCGGACATGTCCTCGGTATCGCCGGCTCCGTAGAAGGCGGCGATCCCCGGCTGTCCCATCACGATCAGCAGCAGCAGGTTGGCGGCGTTCCCGAGCAGCAGGAATCCGATGAGCACGCGCGTGAGGCTGCGTTCGAGCATCGCGTAGACACCGCAGGCGAAGAGGACCGCCATCACGACGATGAGCACGAGCGACGACTCCATCAGACGCTCACCCCCCGAGCGGCGGGCGAGGTGGATGCCAGGCGCTGCCGGTCCACTTCGGCGCCGAGGCTGCGCAGCACGTCGAGCACGAGCCCGATCACGACGAGGTACACGCCGATGTCGAAGATCGTCGAGGTGACGAATTCGATGTGGCCGAGCACGGCGACCTCCACCTCGAAGAAGGCGCTCGTCAGCGGCGCCACGCCGAACAGCAGCGGCACGATCGCGCAGGCGACCGCGATCGTCATGCCGACGCCCAGCAGCCGGCCCGCATCGGTCGGCGCCGCGGCCCCGAGCTCGAATCGGCCGCCCGCGACGTACCGCATGACCAGGGCCATGCCGGCGACCAGGCCGCCTGCGAACCCGCCTCCCGGCAGGTTGTGGCCCGCGAACAGCAGGTAGAGCGAGACGACGATGATCGTGTGGAAGAGGATGCGCACGATCACCTCGAGAATGATCGAGCGGCTCTCCGGACTCACGCGCTGCCCGCCCACGAGCCACGCCTGCTGCCGGGAGTCGCCGCGGCCGCGCGGGCGCACGCCTTCGGCGGTCTCCACCAGCGGCACGCGCGATCGGAGGCCCGAGAGGGGCAGTGGCGCGGTGAGCGTGGGCAGCGTGTCGGCGCGGTGGGTGACGAAGACGAGGGATGCCACGCCCGTCGCGGCGAGGATGAGCACCGACAGCTCGCCCATCGTGTCCCATCCGCGCATGTCGACGAGCGCGACGTTCACGGTGTTGCGGCCGTGGCCGAGCTCGTAGGCGAGGTCGGTCCACTCCGTCGAGATGGGCGCGTCGACGCGCGCCGAGGTCGCCACGATCGCGACGGCGGCCATGGTCGCGCCGACGGCACCGGCGAGCACGGCGCGGGCGACGGGCCACACCGACGCGTTGTGATCTCCCATGCGCGAGGGGATGCGCCGCAGCACGAGCGCGAAGGCGACGAGGGTCACCGTCTCGACGAGGATCTGCGTGAGCGCGAGGTCGGGTGCGCCGCTCGTGGCGAACAGCACCACCATGCCCAGGCCCGTGACGGACACGAGCACCACGCCGGTGTAGCGCTTGCGCGCCCGCACGGCGATGAGCCCTGCGGCGATCATGATCGGCGCGGCGAACAGCTGCATGGGGTTCTGATACGCAGCCAGCTGGGCCTGCCACGCGCCTCCCGCGATCAGCGCCGTGCCCTCAGCGGCGACGAGCACGACGAAGATCGTTCCCACGTACACCGGCAGCGACCCGCGCTGGGTGAAGCTCGTGACCGCGACCGACACCTTCGCCACGGCCCGCAGCACGAGGTTGTAGCCGTCGGCGGCCGAGAAGGGGAGCATGCGCCGGTTCCAGGCGCCGCGCGGCATGACCCAGAACACCACGGCGCCGACGGCGAGGGTGGACAGCGAGATCCACAGTGCGGGCTCGAGTCCGTGCCACAGGGCCAGGTGGGCGGGATGCTCGGGCGCGGGGATTCCGGGGCTGGATTCCGGCGCGAGATCCGCGTAGGGAGCGAAGGCGCCGTCGAGCCAGCCGGCGAAGGCGCCGGCGACGAGGGTGAGCGCGGCGAGCACGACGGGTGCGGCGACGAAGCCGGCCGACGGACGCGGCCACTCGGTGGGCTCACGGCGGGAGCCGTCGGCCTCCTTCTTCGTCCAGAAAGCGCCCCAGACGAAGCGCAGGCCGTAGGCCATCGTGAGCGCACTGCCGACGACGATGCCGATGAGCGCGACCCACGCCCAGACCTCGCCGCCGGTGGCCTCGTGCAGCAGAGACGCGAGTACGCCCTCCTTGGCGACGAAGCCGATCGTCGGGATGACCCCCGCCATCGAGGCGACCGCGACGATCGACGCACCGGCGAGCGCCGGCGCCTTGCGCCCGATGCCGCTCAGGTCGCCGATGTCGCGGGTGGAGACCTGGTGGTCGATCACGCCCACGACGAGGAACAGCGCCGACTTGAAGAGGGCGTGGCTGAGCAGTAGCGCCAGGCCCGCGAGCGCGACATCGCGCGTGCCGTAGCCGAGCACGACCGTGAGCATGCCGAGCTGGCTCACGGTGCCGAACGCGAGCACACGCTTGAGGTCGGTCTCGCGCAGCGCCTGGAATCCGGCGAGGAGCATCGTGAACACGCCCAGGGCGATGACGATGGGTCGCCAGGCCGGCGACAGCGCGAACACGGGCGCGAGCCGTGCGATGAGGTAGATGCCCGCCTTCACCATCGCGGCCGCGTGGAGGTAGGCGCTCACGGGGGTCGGCGCCGCCATGGCTCCGGGCAGCCAGAAGTGGAACGGGAAGATCGCGGACTTGCTGAGCGCACCGACGAGCACCAGCACGAGCGCCGCGTCGATGACGGCACCTGTGGGGGGCGCGGTCAGCAGCTGCGAGATGCTCGAGGTGCCGGCATCCACCACGATCAGCACCACGCCGATGAGCATCACCAGGCCGCCGAGGGTCGTCACCAGAAGCGCCTGAAGCGCGGCGCGGCGGCTCGCGGCACGGCGGTTGTAGTAGCCGATGAGGAGGTAGGAGAGCACGCTCGTGACCTCCCAGAACATCACCAGCACGACGAGGTCGTCGGTGAGCACGAGGCCGTACATGGCACCCGCAAACGCGAGCAGCACGGCCGAGAACTGCCCGACGCCTTCGCGGCCGCCCTGGAAGTACCAGCGGCAGTAGAGCATCACCAGGGCGCCGACGCCCGTCACGATGAGCGTCATCAGCCACGAGAGCGTGTCCATGCGCATCGACAGGTCGATGCCGAGCGGCCGGATCCAGGTCAATGACTGGAACGGAATGTCTCCCGCCATGACGTCGGGCGTCTGCAGCACGGCGTGCACGAAGGCGACGGCGGGAAGGACGGCTGCGACGTAGAACGCCCGGGCGCCGACGCGGCCCACGAGCCAGGGAAGAAGCAGGGGGACGATCGCGAACGCGCCGAGGATGAGGAGCATGTCGGCCTCCTCATGGTCGTCGGCCGGAGTGCAGGAACTCTACGGCTCTGGCGATCAGGGTGTCGGCGACAGTCTAGCGGCCCCCGACGCGGCGAGGCCCGTCTCGACCGGCGCTGCCGCGGTGGTGTTGCCTTCGCGGAACACGCACGTGAACCGGATGGATGCCGCTTCCCGGCCCTCGAGCATCGCGGCCACCGCCACGCCGGCGGCGCGCCCCTTGTCGGCGGCGGGCTGGACGAGCGTGGTGAGCTCGTACGGAGCGAGGCCGTCGATCTCGATGCCGTCGAAGCCGGTGACGCTGAGGTCTTCGGGCACGCGCAGCCCCGCCTCCTCCGCCGCGCGGATCACTCCCACGGCGAGGAGGTCGCTCTGTGCGATGACGGCGGTAGGGCGAGCGGCGGGATCGGCGAGGATCGCGCGGCCGGCGGCGACACCCTCGTCGATCGAGCTCGCCGCCGCAGCGTACACGGGCGCCGACGGGTAGATCTCGCGGGCCCCGCGCAGGCGGTCGCGCGTGACGTCGACGGTGATCTCGTCGTCGGCGGCGCCCTCGACCCAGCCCGCGGGCCCGTCGGCACGGTGAGGCAGCGTGAGGATGACGACAGCGGAATGTCCGAGCGTGCGCACGTGGCTGGCCGCCTGTCGCTGCGCCTCGACGTTGTCGAGATCGATGCGCGGCACGTCGGCGCCGGCATCCCCCTCCATCACGACCACCGGGATGCCGCGCCCCAGCACCGCGTCGAGGGATTCGCGGAGGCGCCCGCTGCACCCGACGAGCACGGCGGCATCGATCGGGGCAGTCGTGAGGGTGGCGCCGCGGCCCGAGGGCTCGTGGTCGCGCAGCAGGAGGAGTCCTGCGCCCAGGGGCGAGACGGCGTCGGCGAGGCCGTCCATCATGAGGGTCTTCACCGGATCGAGGAACGCGGCGCCGAGGTGCTCTTCGAAGACCACCCCGACGATGCCCGAGCGCCCGGTGCGCAGCGACGCCGCACGCGGGTCGGGGCCGGTGTAGCCCAGTTCAGCCGCGGCATCCTCCACTTTCCGACGCGTCGCATCGGAGACCGGGGTCTTGCCGCTGAAGACGACGGAGGCCGTCGACGGCGAGACGCCGGCCTTTCTCGCGACGTCGGCGATCGTGGCTCGGGTGCCCATGCGCCCGATGCTACCTGGCTCGCTCGGAATCCGCCGAATCGATTCGACGATTGTCGAATCGATTCGGTACGATGGCCCGCATGGAACAGGTTCTCACCCGCACGACCCTCGTGCAGTGGCGCACGGCGATCTTCACGATCTTCCTCGTGTGCGGCGTCGGCTTCGCCTCGTGGGCTTCGCGCCTGCCGGCGGTCAAGGTCGACCTGGGTGCGAACGACTTCCAGATCGGTGTGCTGCTGTTCGTCATCGGCGTCGCCTCGATCATCGGACTCTCGCTCGCGAACCTCGTCGTCGCGCGCTGGGGCGCCCGTCGGGGCATGTACGTCACCGTGATCGGATTCGCCGGCGGCATGGTGGTCGCGGGCATGGGCGTCGAGTACGCGCAGTCGTTCGGCGTGACCGCCGTGGGCCTCGCGCTGATGGGGCTGTGCATGAGCGCGACCGACGTCATGATGAACGTCGAGGCCGCCGCCGTCGAGCAGGCCAGTGGCAAGACGCTGATGCCGCTGTTCCACGCCTTCTTCTCCTTCGGCACGGTCGCCGGCGCCGGCGTCGGCATCGCGATGGCCGCGTGGAGCGTCGGGGTCGGCTGGCACCTCACCGGCGCCGCGATCGCCGTGCTCATCGCCGGACTGGTCGCCCTGCGGTTCGTGCCGCACCGCGCCATCGCGCACGACGATGACGACGCCCCGGTCTCGACCCGCCGCGAGCGGTTCGGCCAGATCCTCGAGGTGTGGCGCGACCCGCGCACCTACGCGATCGGCGCGATCATGCTCGGCATGGCGTTCGCCGAGGGCAGCGCCAACGACTGGCTCACGATCGCCATGGTCGACGGCCACGGCGAGACAGAGGCCGTCGGCGCGATCGCCCTGACCGTGTTCTCGGTCGCGATGACCGCGTTCCGCGTGCTCGGCGGTCCGCTCGTCGACCGCCTCGGTCGCGTGTGGACACTGCGCATCCTCGCGGTGCTCTCCGCCGCGGGCCTCATCATGTTCATCCTCGCCCCGTCTCTGCCGATCGCCTTCGTGGGCATCGCCCTGTGGGGTGCGGGCGCCTCGCTCGGCTTCCCGCTCGGCATGTCGGCAGCCGCCGACGACCCGAAGAAGGCCGCCGCCTCGGTGTCGGCCGCCGCGACGATCGGGTACATCGCGTTCCTGTGCGGACCGCCCGTGCTCGGCTGGATCAGCCACCAGGTCGGCATCCTCCCCACCCTCTGGGTGATCGTCGGCCTCATCGTCATGTCGGGCCTGGCCTCCGGCGCAGCCAAGCCGATCGCCGGTTCGACCGTCGGCGCCGGACACGTCCGGCACTGAGCAGGCCCGCAGCCGTGGGCGGCCGGGCGGCGGCATCCATCCGCGGTTAGGCTCGTCGGATGCGCCTCGTCATCGCCCGCTGCTCCGTCGACTACACCGGCCGGCTCTCGGCGCACCTGCCGCTCGCGACGCGGCTGCTCGTGCACAAGGGCGACGGCTCGCTGCTCGTGCACTCCGACGGCGGCTCGTACAAGCCGCTCAACTGGATGAGCCCGCCCTGCCGGCTCGAGGTCGAGAAGCCCGACGAGGAGTCCGCGTCGGCGGGCGTGCAGGAGCACTGGCGCGTCACCCACGCGAAGACGGGGGATGCCCTCCTCGTGCGCATCTACGAGGTGCTGCACGATTCGTCGCATGAGCTCGGCATCGACCCCGGGCTGCAGAAGGACGGCGTGGAGGCCGATCTGCAGCGTCTGCTCGCCGAGCAGGTCGAGGTCATCGGCGACGGGCTCACGCTCGTGCGCCGCGAGTTCCCGACGGCGATCGGCCCGGTCGACCTTTTGCTGCGCGACCCGGCGGGCGGCACGATCGCCGTCGAGGTCAAGCGCCGCGGCGACATCGACGGCGTCGAGCAGCTCACGCGCTACCTCGAGCTGCTCGGCCGCGACCCTCACCTGGCGCCCGTGACAGGCGTGTTCGCCGCACAGGAGATCAAGCCCCAGGCGAAGGTGCTCGCCGCCGACCGCGGCATCCGCTGCGTCACGCTCGACTACGAGGGCATGAAGGGGATCGAGTCGGGAGCCCCGCGCCTGTTCTGAACCGCGCCTGTTCTGAACGCGGCCCGTTCTGAACGCGGCCCGTTCTGAACCGCGCGCCGCTCCCGCCCGGCGGAGCGCGCGGGCGCGCCGATAGGGTGGGTGCCATGCCACACCGCTCGCCCTGGACCTGCATTCTCTGGGACGTGGACGGCACGATCGTCGATGCGTCCGACGGGATCCTGCGCCGGCTGACGATCACGCTCGAGCACTTCGGCAGGCGTCCGCCGACGCGCGCCGAGCTCGTGCACTGGATCGGCCCGCCCATGTACGAGTCGTTCCAGGTCAACGTCGGCATGACGCCGGAGCAGTCGTCCGAGGCGGTGGCGTTCTACCGGGTGCTCGGCAAGGCGGACGGGTACACGACCGGCGCGAAGCTGTTCGACGGCGTAGGCGATCTGATCCACGAGGTGCACGCCGCCGGCATCCCGCAGGCGACGGCGAGTTCGAAGCCCGAGATCCAGGTGGTCGCGCTCATGGACCACTTCGATCTGTCGACATCGTTCACCGCGATCGTGGGCGCGACCCCCGACGAGAAGACCCTCAGCGCGAAGAGCGACATCGTGGCCGAGGCGCTGCGCCGCCTCCGGTCCGCGGGCGTCGACACGAGTCGTCCGGTGCTGATCGGCGACCGCCACCACGACGTCGAAGGCGGCGCCGAGCACGGGGTCCCGGTGATCTTCGTCCGCTGGGGGTTCAGCTGGCCGCACGAGGCAGACGGGGCGCAGGCCGCGGTCGACGACGTCTCGCAGCTGCGCGATCTGCTGCTGTTCCCGGATGCCGCGAGCTCGGCATCCCCTTCCGCCGAGCATCACGGAGATGTCGCCGCCGATGCCTGATCTGCTCGCCGCCGCGCTGGGCTGGGTCGTCCCGGTCCTGGTCGGCTTCGTCGTGGCCGCACTCGCGCTCTCGATCACGGTGTGGGCGGTGCGGCGATCGCGGCGATCGCCGCGGGCTCGCGCCGCCGCGGAGCAGGCGCGCCGCCGCGCCGGTGCAACCCTCGTGCGGCTCGACGACGCCGTCGCCGCGTTCGACGTCGAGCTGACCCTGTCGGGCGCACTGATCGACGAGTCCGCGCCGCCGACCCTTCGTCGCTCCCGGCGCACGGCGCAGCGGGCGCGCGACGAGTCTTTCGCCTCCTACCGCGCGCTGAGCGCCGTGGCGCTGCATCCCACCGACGTGCGCCGCGGTGCCCACCGCGTCGAGCACGATTGCGATGCCGCCCTCGAGCAGGTCACCGCGGCCGCGGCCGAGCACCGTGCCTGGGCGGCGCAGCACGTGTCGGCGCGCACCCAGCTCGACGCGGCCCGCGCGCGGCTCGCGCACCTGCACGACGAGATGGGCGAGCCGACCGCGCTCGTCACCGATCTGTCGACCCGGTTCGCCGAGCAGGAGTGGCGGGATGCCGCCCAGGCCGCACGCACCACCGTCGCCCAGGCCTCCGAATCCGCGCGCCTTCTCGACGCCGCCGAGGCGCACGTGACCCGTGCGGGGGCGGAGGGAGCCGGGCGCGGCGACGCGCATGCCGACCTCGTCTCCGCCGAGCGCGCGCGCCGGCGCGCCGAGACCGCCCTGCGGGTGCTCGAAGAGCGTCACCGGCTCGTCACGCAGGCCGCACAGGCCGTGCCGGAAGAGGTGGATGCCGCCCGCACGGCCGTGCGGCAGGCGATGGCCACCCGCGAGCACCTCGATCCGGTGGAGGGGACCGCGCTCGAGGACGAGATCCGCGCGATCGCGAACGAGGTCGATGACCTCACCGCGACGGCGGCGCGCAACCCCACCGGGGCGATCGACCGGATCGCGCGGCTGCGCCGGCGCCTCGACCACGCTCTCGACGCCGGGCGCACCGACCAGCAGCGGCTGCGTGCCGCCCGCACCGCACTGCCCGGAACCCTCGCCGCCGCGCGCTCGCTCGTCGCCCGCGCCGAGGCCCGCCTGTCGACGGGCGACGCGTCGGCCGATGCGCGTGCGCTGCTGTCGGCTGCCCAGATCGAACTCGCCACCGCCCGCCAGGCCCATGATCCGGTGATGGCGCTCGATGCGGCGCGGCGCGCCATGTCGGATGCCGACGCCGTGGCGGCGCCGAAGACACCCGAGGCCGCACCGGCCCGCTGAACCCAAGGAGCGCGATGACCTCGTCGGATGCCACCACCGTCGTCCCGCCGCGCTCCCGCCGGGTGGTCGCCGCGCTCGCCCGCATCCCGGCGACCCTCGCGATGCTCGCGGCGCTGCTTCTGGCCGGGGTGATCGGCGCGGGCCTGTGGGCGCCGTTCGAGGACGGCCCCTGGTGGGATGCGGTGGCCTACGGCCTCCCAGCCCTGCAGGAGGGGAGATGGTGGACTCCCGTGGTCGGCACGTTCTTCGTGAACCAGCCCTGGGTCTACGTCTTCACGATCGCGAGCTTCGCCGGCATGGCGTTCCTCGAGTCGCTGCGGGGCTGGCGCGTCGCCCTCGCGTATTTCTGGGTGGGTCAGCTGTTCGCCGTGCTGGGCTCCGCGCTCCTGCTGTCCGCCCTCTCGCTGATGCCGTGGGCGTGGGCGCAGACCCAGGCGACCGCGCTCGATGTCGGACCCTCGGGCGGCACGATGGCGTGCATCGCCGCCGCGGTGGGTCTGTTCGTCTCCCCGTGGCGCGTGCGCGCCTGGCTGGTGCTGCTCGGATTCGTGTTCGTCGCGATGCTCTTCTGGGGCGAGCTCGCCGACCTCGAGCACCTGCTCGCCGTGGTGCTCGTGCTGTTCGTCGATCGGTCGCTGCGCGTGCAGCACACGACGGTGCGCGAGCAGCGCCTGATCGCGTTCATCGCGGTGCTCGTGCTCGGGGCCGTGCAGATCATCTCGGCGCTCGTCCCCACCGATGGCCTGTTCGGTACGACCGAACCTGCCACGGGCGGCTTCATCGACTTCGCCGTCGACACCGCGATCATCCTCTTCGTGGCGAACGGCCTGCGCCGCGGCCGGCGCTGGGCGTGGGTGGTCACGCTCATCATCAGCATCCTCAACATCCTCACCGCCGGCCTGGTGATCACCGCGATCGTGATCACCACCCAGGCTCAGGTCGAGGCGACGATCGACGGCGAGACGGAGCTCGCCCTCGCCAGCGGCGTGCTCTGGCTGCTGATGCTCGTTTACCTGGTCTGGGTGCGCGGGGCGTTCCGCTCGCGGCGCCGCTCCCGCATCGGCCAGCCGCCCCCGCCCGGTGTCGACGAGGTGAAAGAGGCGCTGCGCACCCACGGCGGCGGCACACTCTCCTGGATGACGACGTGGGACGGCAACTCCTACGCGCGCACCGCCGGCGGCATCGTCACCTATCAGCGGCGCCTGGGCGTGGCGCTGGCATTGGCGGATCCCCTCGGGCCGGAGTCGTCGCGCGCGGCATCCATCTCGGAGTTCATCCGCATGTCCGAGACCGCCGGTCTGATCCCCTGCTTCTTCAGCGCCGACGAGTCGAGTCGCGCGGCCGTGCCGCCGACGTGGCGGAGCCTCGTGGTCGCCGACGACACGATCGTCGATCTGCCGGGCCTGGAGTTCACCGGCAAGCGCTGGAACTCGGTGCGCACCGCGCTCAACCGCGCGGGCCGCGAGGAGATGACGTTCCGCCTGACGCGGCTCAAGGAGGAGCCCTGGGGCGTTCAGCAGCAGCTGCGGGCAATCTCGGAGATGTGGGTCGGCGACAAGGGCCTGCCCGAGATGGGCTTCACACTCGGCACGCTCGTCGAGGCCGAGGACCCGGAGGTGCGCCTCGCGCTGGCCGTCTCGCCGTCGGGCGATGTCGACGGCTTCCTGTCGTGGCTGCCGGTCTACGCCGGCGACGGGAAGGTGCGCGGCTGGACCCTCGACCTCATGCGCAGGCGCGAAGGCGGATTCGGACCCGTGATGGAGTTCCTCATCGGCATGTCGGCGCGCACGTTCTCCGACGAGGGCGCGCAGATCATGTCGCTGTCGGGCGCGCCGCTGGCACACGACTACCCGGAGGATGCCGGCATGATCGCGTCGCTGAGCGACCGGCTCGCCGACATGCTCGAGCCGGTGTACGGCTTCCGCTCGCTCCACCGATTCAAGGAGAAGTTCCACCCGCGATACGAGACGCTGTACCTGCTGTACCGCGACGAGGCGGACCTCTCCCGCATCGGCGGGGCGCTCACGCGTGCGTTCCTGCCCGAGGCGACACTGCGCCAATTCGCCGGCGCAGGCCTGGAGCTCGTGCGCGGCGACAAGGACTGAACGGAGAGGGACCGAGCCGGACGGTACAGACGCACGCCCGGCTCAGTCGCCCCGAGCGTCAGAGGGGACGGATGTTCTCCGCCTGCAGACCCTTGGGTCCCTGCGCGATCTCGAACTCGACGCGCTGGTTCTCCTCGAGCGAGCGATAGCCCTTCGAGTCGATCGCGGTGTAGTGCGCGAAGACGTCTGCGCCGCCCTCGTCAGGAGCGATGAAGCCGAAGCCCTTCTCCGAGTTGAACCATTTGACGGTGCCCTGCGTGCTCATTACTTGCCGTTCTTCGGGGATGCCCGCGCTCATGCAGCGAGTCGATTTCCAACGTACTGATCCGCGCGCAGGCTGGCGATACCGGTGACCGAAGGTGACAGAAATGTTGCACAGAGAGGTGACAGAAATGTTGCACAGGAGGTGGATGCCGGTGGCTCCGCCCCGGAACCATCGCGCGCCCGGGCTGAGCGATGCTCGAAGCCCGGGCGCCGACGGATCCCCCCGGATAGGCCACGCGAGGCGTGACACGCACACTCTACCGATATATCAGTGGCCGGGGTAGGGAAACCGGTGCGTAGAATGTCGAGGTCATGACGCAGAAGTTCGCCCCTCTCGCGCCGCGGGGAGCAGCACTCGGAGACGAGGTGCACGCGCGACTCGCTGACGCCATCCTCGACGGCACCCTCGCCCCCGGCGAGCAGCTGCGCGATCAGGAGCTCGCGGAATGGCTCGGCGTCTCCCGCACGCCGGTGCGCGAAGCGCTGCAGCGCTTGGAGCGCGTGGGGCTCGTCGAGGTGATCCCGCACCGCTACACGCGGGTCGCCCTGCCGCGGGCCGAAGACGACACGATGGAGTTCGTGGCCTATCTCATGGGCAACCTCACCCGCATGACCGCCGCGCGCGCGACCGACGAGACGCTGCGCGAGGCGCTCACGTACGCCGACGACATGGTGCACGCCGCGCGCGGCGAGGATCGCGCCGCCCTCGCCGAGCGCAGCTATGCGTTCTTCTCCTTTCTCACCCGCGCCGCCGACAACGTCGCCGTGCGCAGGGTGATGAAGGAGGCGGAGGTGGCGATCCGACGCGACATCAAGGACTGGCGCCCGTTCGTCGACTGCCCCGTCGCGCGCGGGGGTCTCTACCAGGAGTACCGCGACGCCCTGGCTGCCCGCGACGGCGCTGTCGCGGAAGACGTGCTGCGCCGCATCCACGGACTGGCCTGAGTCCGACGCCCTCGCTACGGTGAAGCCGTGGGCCACATCGAGCTGCGCGACCTCGACGATGACGATCTCGACGCGATCTTCGAGATGATGCGCGACCGCGACGCGATCGCGATGGCCGCCTTCACGGCTGAGGACCCCGACGACCGCGCGACCTTCGACGCCTGGATCGCGCGGGAGCGCGAGGCCGAAGACGTGCGGTACGCGGTCGTGACCGAGAACAGCGGCTTCGCCGGCACGGCGGCCGCGTTCACCGTCGACGGCGACCGCGAGGTGAGCGTCTGGATCGCACGCCACGCGTGGGGCCGCGGGGTTGCGACAGCGGCGCTGCAGCAACTGGTCACGCACGAGCCCGAGCGACCGCTGTACGCGCGAGCCGCCGCCCACAACGGCGCGGCGATCGCCGTGCTGCGGAGCGCCGGCTTCACCGAGGTCTCGCGCGGCACGGCATACGCGCCGGGGCTCGGGCGCGAGGTCGAAGAGGTCGTCTTCACGCTCGTGCCCGCCGTGGACGGCAGCTGATGGCGCTCGATCCCCGGCGCGCCTCGGCGCGCGCCCTCGCCGCCGCGCTCCGCGCCCGCGAGATCAGCGCGGTGGAGCTGCTCGACGAGTCGCTGGCCGCGGTCGCCGAGCATGATGGCGCGGTGAACGCGCTGGTCGTGCACGACTTCGACCGCGCTCGCGCCGACGCGCGGGCCGCCGACGACGTGCTCGACCGCGGTGAGGGTGGGCCGCTGCAGGGCGTGCCGATCAGCGTCAAGGAGAGCTTCGATCTTCGCGGCCACCCGACCACGTGGGGCATTGCCGAGCTCGTCGGTCACCGCGCCGAGCGCGACGCACTGGTCGTGCGTCGGCTGAAGGATGCCGGGGCCGTCGTCATCGGCAAGACGAACGTTCCCGTCGCCCTGAACGACTGGCAGAGCGACAACCCGATCTACGGGCGCACCCGCAACCCATTCGACCTCGATCGCTCGCCGGGCGGGTCGTCGGGCGGATCCGCGGCGGCGGTCGCGCTCGGATACTCCGCCCTGGAGCTCGGCTCCGACATCGGCGGGAGCGTGCGCGTGCCCGCCGCCTTCTGCGGGGTGTTCGGCCACAAGCCGACCTGGGGCATCGTGCCGAACGAGGGCCACTCGCCGGGCGGATGGGACGGGGAGGCCGCGCCGCTCGCGGTGATCGGCCCGCTGGCGCGCACCGCCGAAGACCTCTCGCTCGCGCTCGGCATCGTCGCGGGGCCGGACGACTTCTCACCCGCGAATCGCCTCGAGCTCCCGCCGCCCCGCCACGATCGGCTCGGCGCGCATCGCGTGCTGGTGCTCGACGAGCACCCGTCAGCCGCCACCGGCGCGGTCGTGCGCGCGGCGGTGGATGACGTGGCACGCGCGGTCGCGGCATCCGGCGCCGCCGTCGCCCGGTCGAGCGACCTCCTGCCCGACCTGGCCCGGCTGCTCGACGACTATCGGGTGATGCTCGCCGCGGTGGGCTCGCGGCGTGCGCCCGAGGGAACCCCGTCTCTGCCGGTCAAGGACTGGTTCGACCTCGTCGACCGCCAGCGCGCCGTGCGACGCCAGTGGGCCGCGCTGTTCGAGCAGTTCGACGTCATCGTCGCGCCGGTGTACGGCACGGTGGCCTTCCCGCTGTTCGACGAGTCCGTCGCCAACGACGAGCGGATGCTGCGCATCGACGGCCGCGACGAGCCGTACGAGCCGCAGCTGGCCTGGCCGTCGCTGGCGACCTTCGGCAATCTGCCGGCGACCGCTGTGCCCGTGGGGCTGACCGCCGAGGGCCTGCCGCTGTCCGTGCAGGTGATCGGCCCCCATCGCGGCGACCTGACGACGATCGCCTTCGCCGCGGCGCTCGCGGGCGAACTCGCGTAGCTCGAGGCTCGCCGACGCGCCCGGCGATTCGCGATCGTCCCTCAGGCGGCTCCGCTCTCGCAGCCGCGATGTCAGGATCGGTCGCCGATGTGCAGATCGGGATCGGGCTCGTCCGGGTCGGACACGCCGGGATCGGGCTCAACCGCGCCCGTCCCGCGCGTATCGGATCCGCCGGTCTCGTCCGCGACCCCGGACCCCGGGTCCTCCTCGGGCTCGAACGTCGACGGCTCGCCGGTGTGGCCGGCCGCGGGCCCGTCGGGCGCGGCTGGGATCGTCCCATCCGGACCGAGTCCGCCCGGCTTCGGCTCGCCGTCCGGATCGTTCTGCGCTGTGGCGTTCGTTTCGTCGCCCATCGCGTGACCTCCGTCTCGTCGACGGCGACACACCGGTTCGGCATGCCGTCGTGAATGCGAGCACATCACAGTGCCAGGCGCGGCGCGAGTGGGTTGACATCGGCGCCATCCCCCTCGCGGGGCGGCGAAATGTACGTCGGGCGCGGTTCTGACGCAACCCCCGTGCCACCGGCATCCATCGCACATAGCGTGGTGCGACCGGCTGCGAGCCGGCCGGATCGACGAAGGAGAAGCGACATGGCACGAATCGACGGAAAGCGCATCGCGTTCCTGCTCACCGACGGATTCGAAGACAGCGAGCTGACCTCCCCGTGGAGGGCTGCGACCGAAGCGGGCGCCCGCGCGACGCTCGTCTCGCCCCGCGCAGGCGAGGTGACCGGGAAGAACGGGCACACGCAGTCCGTCGACACCGCGGTCGGGAACGCTCAGGCCGACGAGTTCGACGCGCTCGTCCTGCCCGGCGGCGTCGTGAACGCCGACCATCTGCGCATGGACGACCACGCGGTCGCGTTCACGAAGACGTTCTTCGAGCAGCACAAGCCGGTCGCCGTCATCTGCCACGGTGCGTGGATCCTCATCGAGGCCGACGTGGTGCGCGACCGCACGATCACGAGCTACCCCAGCCTGGCGACCGACCTGCGCAACGCGGGCGCCGACTGGGTCGACGAGGAGGTGGTCGTCGACGCCGGACTCGTCTCGAGTCGCACGCCCGACGACCTTCCCGCGTTCAACGCGAAGCTGCTCGAAGAGGTCGCTGAAGGAACCCACGCCGCGCAGACGGCGTGAGCGGCTGAAGCCTGAAGAACGGAGAAGTGGCAGATGAACACCCCTTTCCCGGCCGCGGACGCACCCGGCCCACCCGGCGTACCGGAGCCGCCGAGCAGTCCCGAACCCGCCCCGCATCCGCCGGAGCCGGCCGCTCCGCACCCGGAGGAGCCGACGGCGCCGCACCCGGACGAGCCGACCATCCCGTCGCCGCCCGAGGCGCCGAGGCCACCCATGTGACCGCGGCCCCCATCACCGAACGCCGATCAGAGGAGGAACTCATGGCGCAGATCATCGAGACCATCGACGTGGACGTGCCCGTCCGCATCGCGACCGGTTCCTGGCGCGGAGACGTCGCCAACTGATCGCCTCGCCCGGCACGGGATGCCGGATGTGACGAATGGATGGGCCCCCGGTGACGGGGGTCCATCCATATGGGCGCGATCATCCACCAGCCCGCTGGCCAGATGTGTGGAACTTGACGGGGACTTCGTCACCCTGATCGACGGGATTCATGCCGGCGTCGTGCAGCGCTCCCACGATGGCTTCATCTGACGACAAGAGGTTTACTGCAGGCAACGCAAAAACGGATGAACCCCCGAAACCGGGGGTTCATCCGTTCACGATGTCCTGAGACATCACAACTGTGCGCGAGGGGGGAGTTGAACCCCCACGCCCTTTCGGGCACTGGCACCTGAAGCCAGCGCGTCTGCCTATTCCGCCACTCGCGCAGTTCGTCTCTTCCGGATCGCTCCGAATTCAACTTCCCGAGGATATCACGGTCTTCTCCTGAGCCCGAATCGTGGTGCGTTCCCACCGCATCCATCCTGTGCAACTAGCATGTAGCAACTGGCCACACCCTGCCCGAGGAGCCCCGTGGGACTACTTGACAGCTTCGAGAAGGGTCTCGAGCGCGCCGTGAACAGCGCCTTCGCGAAGACCTTCCGCAGCGGCATCCAACCTGTCGAGATCGCCAGCGCGCTGCGCAGCGAACTCGACAAGAAGGCTGCCGTGGTGAGCCGCGACCGCATCCTCGCTCCGCACGCGTTCACCGTGAGTCTGAGCCCCGCCGATGACGAGCGCATGGCTGCCATCGGCCCCGCTCTCGGCGACGAACTCGACACACTGGTCCACAAGCACGCCAAGGCCCAGGGCTATTCCTTCGCCGGCCCAGTGACGATCTCCCTCGTGCGCGACGAACAGCTCTCGACCGGAACCCTGCGCGTCGACTCGTCGTCGGCCGCGGGGCGCGTGTCGTGGCGCGGCGTGCTCGACGTGGAGGGCAAGCGCCACACGCTCCGCGCCGCCCGCACGGTCATCGGCCGGGGGAGCGACGCCGACATCACGATCTCCGACGCCGGCACCAGCCGCAAGCACGTCGAGGTGCTGTGGGACGGCGAGCACGGCATGGTGCGCGACCTCGGCTCGACGAACGGCACCAAGCTCGACGGGCGCAAAGTGACCGAGGCGCCGCTCGCCCCCGACTCCACGATCACGATCGGCCGCACCGATATCGTCTTCCACGTGATCGCCCAGGCCGCCCCCGTGGCTCCGCCCAAGCCGCCGCTCCCCGACGATGTCACCCGCGCCTACAACCTCCGCGAACAGGGGCCGCTGACGTGAGCGAACTGACCTACCTGATCCTGCAGGTCGGGTTCCTCGTCCTGCTGTGGGCCTTCGTGTTCTCGGTGGTCTACTCCCTGCGCGCCGATCTGTTCGGCGTGAAGGTGCGCAAGATGCCGGATGCCGCGAACGCGGCCCCTGCGGGCGCGCCGGCCGCGGCATCCCGGCCCAAGGGCGCGACCGCGCCCGTCGCATCTGCGGCGCAGCCCAAGGCGCCCAGCAAGGGCGGGCCCGCGACCACCGACGCCGTCTCGCGCATCGTCATCACGAGCGGGCCGAAGTCCGGGCTCGAGCTGCCCCTCGGCGACGAGCCGCTGACGATCGGGCGTTCGAGCGAGTCGGGCCTCGTGATCCGCGACGATTACACCTCCAGCCACCACGCCCGCCTCGTGCTGTGGGGCCAGCAGTGGATGATCCAGGACCTCGACTCGACCAACGGCACCTGGCACGACGGAGTGCGCGTGAGCACGCCCACGCCGGTCGTCGTGGGCGCCCCGATCAAGGTCGGCGCGACGACCTTCGAGCTGCGGAAGTAAGCGGGCGGAACCCTCACGCATGGTCTTCCAGGGCTCGAGCGCCGCGATCTCGCACACCGGAAAGGTGCGCTCCAACAACCAGGACTCGGGATACGCGGGCTCGAACCTCTTCGCCGTCGCCGACGGCATGGGTGGCCACGCGGGCGGCGATGTCGCCTCCAGCCTGGCGGTGCACCGGCTCGAGCAGGTCGACCAGCCCTTCGACTCGACGACCACCGCGGAGCGCGAGCTGCGCGACGCCGTGACGGATGCCGCGCGCGAGCTGATCGACACGGTGCACGTGCGCCCCGAGCTGGCCGGCATGGGCACCACGGTCAGCGCCCTGGTGATGGTCGACGACTACGCGGTGATCGCCCACATCGGCGACTCGCGCATCTACCTGTATCGCGATGACGCGCTCACCCAGATCACCACCGACCACACGTTCGTGCAGCGGCTCGTCGACTCGGGCCGCATCACACCGGAAGAGGCGCGGTACCACCCGCGGCGATCGGTGCTGATGCGCGTGCTGGGCGACATGGACCCCGATCCCGAGATCGACACGTTCATCATGCCGACCCAGCCCGGCGACCGGTGGCTGCTGTGCTCCGACGGCCTGTCGGGCGTCGTCGACGACCCCCACACCGCGAAGGCGCTCTCGCAGGGACTGGCTCCCGGACGCACCGCCGACAACCTCCTCAAGCAGGCCCTCGACGGCGGCGCACCCGACAACGTCACGATCGTCATCGTCGACGTCGGGGGGCAGCATCCCCTCTTCTCGGGCACACCGACGATCGTCGGGTCGGCGTCGACCCCCGCCGGTGTCGACGTTCCCGCGGCGCGCCCCGGGCGCGCCAGCTGGCTGCACCCGAATCGGCAGGCCGCGAACGAGCCGACCCACTTCGAACCGGCCGCGGAGTTCCTCGAGGAGCTCATCGAGGAGGACCGCCGTCGCGCCAAGCGCCGTCGCTGGGGCTGGATCGCCGGCGTGCTGCTGGTGCTGGTGGCCTTCGCGATCGTCGCCTTCGTCGCCTACCAGTGGACGCAGACCCGCTACTTCGTCGGCGCCGATGAGGACACGGTCGTGATCTTCCAGGGCATCCAGCAGGACATCGGACCGATCTCGCTGTCGACCGAGTACGAGGAGACCGACATCCGTCTCGACGATCTGTCGCCGTTCACCCGCGCGACCGTGGAGCGTACGATCAGCGCATCGTCGCTCGAGGAGGCGCAGAGCATCGTCGATCGCCTCCGCGCCGTCTCGGGAGGTGACTGATGACCGCCCCGCCCACCGACCAGATCTCCACCGACACCGCGGTGGTGCGCGCGCTCAAGCGCATCCGGGTGCCGCAGACCCAGCGCAACCGCGAGCTCGCCCTCCTGGTGTTCGCGTTCGCCATCAATGCGATCGCGATCGCTCTGGTGCAGCTGGGTGCGATCGGCGCGATCGACTGGACCTTCCTCGTCTACTGCGGCGGGCCCACCGCGCTGGTGGTGGCGCTGCACATCGTGCTGCGATTGCGGGCACGGGATGCCGACCCCTTCGTCGTGCCGATCGCGACCCTGCTCACCGGGCTCGGGCTGGCGATGATCTATCGCCTCGACATCGCCGCCGACGACCACGGCTGGGATGCCTTCTCCACGCGCCAGCTCGCGTGGGCCGGGATCGCGCTCGTGCTGTCGATCGCCGTCGTGATCCTGCTGCGCAATTACCGCGTGCTCTTCCGCTACACCTACCTCTCCGGTCTGGTCGCGATCCTGCTGCTGATCCTCCCGATCGTGCCCGGCCTCGGGACCGACGCCAACGCCGACGTGTGGGTCTCATTCGGCATCTTCTCGTTCCAGCCCGGCGAGATCGCCAAGATCTTCCTCGCGGTGTTCTTCGCGGGCTACCTCGTGCGCACGCGCGAGGCCCTCACCTCGGTGGGGACGAAGTTCCTCGGCATGACGTGGCCGCGCGCCCGTGAGCTCGGCCCTCTGCTGGTGGTGTGGCTGGTCTCGCTCGGCATCATCGTGATGCAGCGCGACCTCGGCACGGGCCTTCTCATCTTCGGGATGTTCGTGGCGATGCTCTACGTCGCCACCGGCAAGACCAGCTGGGTCGTGCTCGGTGTCACGCTCGCCGTCGCCGGCGCCCTCCTCGCCTCGCAGGTGCTCACCTATGTGGGCTGGCGGTTCAACAACTGGCTGAACGCGTTCGATCCCGAGGTGATCGCCGCGACCGGCGGCAGCTATCAGCTCGTGCAGGGCATCTTCGGTCTCGCGCAGGGCGGGCTCCTCGGCACGGGGCTCGGTCAGGGCCGCCCATACCTCACGCCCGTTGCCGAGAGCGACTACATCTTCGCGAGCCTCGGCGAAGAACTCGGCCTCATCGGTGTCTTCGCGATCCTGTGCCTGTACATGGTCTTCACCAGCCGCGGCGTGCGGATCGGCCTGGCCGGTCAGGACGACTTCGGCAAGCTGCTCGCCACGGGCCTGTCCTTCACCATCGCCCTGCAGGTGTTCATCATGGTCGGCGGCGTCACCCGGGTCATCCCGCTCACCGGACTCACGACGCCGTTCCTCGCGGCCGGTGGCTCCTCGTTGGTGGCGAACTGGATCATCGTGGCGCTCCTGCTGCGGATCTCGGATGCCGTGCGCAGCCGCCCGCGGGTGGTGATCGGCTGACATGACCACCCTTCGATACGGTCGCTTCGCGACCTACTCAGGGACCAGCATGCGTCGCACCCCAAGGAGGTGCGACCGGTGACGAAAGAACTCCGTCGCCTCAGCATCATCATGCTGCTGATGTTCCTCTCGCTCTTCGCGGCCACGAGTTGGATCCAGGTCGTCGAGGCCGATGCCCTGGGTGAGAACTCCGGCAACACCCGTGCGCTCTACGACTCGTACGAGGTGCAGCGCGGGTCGATCATCGCGAGCGGATCGGCGATCGCCTCTTCGGTTCCCTCGAACGACGTGTTCGCGTGGCAGCGCGTGTACACCGACGCCGCGATGTGGGCGCCGGTGACCGGGTACATCAACCCGGCGCTGGGATCGTCCACGGGCATCGAGCAGGCGATGAACCCCGTGCTCAGCGGACAGGCCGATTCGCAGTTCTTCACCCGCGTCGAGCGCATCTTCACCGGCCAGCCGCCGCGCGGGTCGAACGTCGTGCTCTCGCTCGACGCCGATGTGCAGCGGGCGGCGTTCGAGGCGCTGGGCGGACTTCAGGGCGGCGTGATCGCCATCGAGCCGGCCACCGGTCGCGTGCTGGCGATGGTCACCACACCCAGCTACGACACCAACGTGCTCGCCGCCCACAATGCGACTGAGGTCGAGAACGCGTACGGGGCCCTTCTCGCAGATCCCGGAGACCCCCTGTTCAACCGCGCGATCGCGGGCGACCTGAATCCTCCGGGATCCACTTTCAAGCTCGTGGTCGCCTCGGCGGCGCTGGCGTCGGGCGACTACACTCCCGACTCGCAGCTGCCGAACCCGGCCTCCTACACGCTTCCGCAGTCCAGCTCGGTGATCTTCAACGCCAGCGGCGGCGCGTGCGGTGCCGGGGAGACGGTCTCGATCGCCGACGCCCTGCGCCTCAGCTGCAACATCCCGTTCGCGGAGCTCGCCGTCGAGCTGGGAGACACCGCGATCCGCGAAGAGGCCGAGAAGTACGGCTTCAACCAGTCTCTCGAGCTGCCGCTGGTCTCGACGGCGTCGAGCTATCCGCGCGGCCTCGATGACGCGCAGACGGCGCTCACCGGCTTCGGCCAGGGACAGACGACGGCGACCCCGCTGCAGATGGCCATGGTGTCAGCCGGCATCGCCAACGAGGGACTCGTGATGACGCCGCGGATGGTCGACCGGGTCATCGGTCCGGACCTGTCGGTCCAGCAGACGTTCGAGGATGTCGAATTCGGGCGCGCGCTCGACAGCGGCCTCGCTGAGGAGATGGTGCGCATGATGGTCGCCAATGTCACAGAGGGCGCCGCGTCGGGTGCAAGAATAGACGGCGTCGACGTGGCCGGGAAGACCGGAACCGCGGAGAACGGGGCGGGCGATCCGTACACGCTGTGGTTCACCGGTTTCGCACCGGCGGACAACCCCGAAGTCGCTGTTGCGGTCGTCGTCGAAGACGGGGGCGGGCAGGGGCAGTCGGGAAGCGGCAACACGATCGCCGCTCCTATCGCGAAGAAGGTCATGGAGGCGGTGCTGGGCAGATGAGACCGACGCAGGGTGTGACCTTCGGCGGCCGTTACGAACTGGATTCGCGGATCGCCATCGGCGGCATGGGCGAGGTGTGGGAGGCCACCGACCACGTCATCGGCCGCACGGTCGCGATCAAGATCCTCAAAGACGAGTACATGGGCGACCCCGGGTTCCTCGAGCGCTTCCGCGCCGAGGCCCGCCACGCGGCCCTCGTCAACCATGAGGGCATCGCGAGCGTCTTCGACTACGGCGAGGAGGCCGGCAGCGCCTTCCTCGTCATGGAGCTGGTGCCCGGCGAGGCGCTGTCGACCGTGCTCGAGCGCGACGGCAGCCTGTCGACCGACAAGACGCTCGACGTCGTCGCACAGACCTCTGCGGCGCTCCAGGCGGCGCACGCCGCCGGCCTCGTGCACCGCGACATCAAACCCGGCAACCTGCTGATCACACCCGACGGCCGGGTGAAGATCACGGACTTCGGCATCGCACGCATCGCCGACCAGGTGCCGCTCACGGCCACCGGCCAGGTCATGGGCACGGTGCAGTACCTGTCGCCCGAGCAGGCCTCGGGCCACCCGGCATCCCCGGCGACCGACATCTATTCGCTCGGCATCGTCGCCTACGAGTCGCTGGCCGGCAAGCGCCCGTTCACGGGCGAGTCCCAGGTCGCCATCGCGATGGCGCAGATCAACGAGCAGCCGCCGCCGCTGGCGCCGACGATCTCCACGCCGGTGCAGGGCCTCGTGATGGCGATGATCGCCAAGAAGCCCGAAGACCGCCCTGCATCGGCTGCAGCCGTGGCGCGAGCGGCGACCGCGCTGCGTCGCGGCGATCTCGCCGCTGCGGCGGCCGCCGTGCCCGCACTCGCGCTGCTCGCGGGCGCCGCGGGCGGCGACGAGGTGACGCAGCTGCTCACCGCGGGTGCCGCGACCGGCGCCGCCACCCAGCTCATGCCCGCCACCGGCGCCCTCCCGACCGACGAGGAGGAGGGGGAGCCCGAGAAGAAGAAGCGCAGCCCGTGGACGTGGCCGCTCATCGCCCTGATCGTGCTGCTGCTGCTCGTGCTCGGCGGAACGATCTGGGCGCTCGTGGCGAATCAGGGCGACACCCCGACGCCGATCGCGTCGTCGACCTCGGCGACGCCCACTGCGACGCAGAGCGACACCCCGACGCCGTCGCCGACGGAAGAGCGGGTCGACGTCAGCTCGCTGGGGCTCACCGGCAAGACCTGCGATGACGCGCGTGCGCTCGTCGAGGGGGCGGACCTCGTCGCCAGCTGCGTGGCCGGAAACCCCGCGCCCACAGCGGCGGACGAGAACGTCGTCTACGCCGTGGACCCGACCGGTCGCGTGCAGACCGGCACGACGATCACCCTCACCTTCTACGGAGCACAGGTCGCGATGCCCGACCCGGGCGCGCCGGCGCTCAACTCCTCGGAGGTCGCCCCCGGCGGCACGATCGAGGTCAGCTGGCCCGGTTACACCTGCCCCGCCGGCGAAGGCTCGCCGAGCGCGTACAACCTGACCACCACCAACGGGACCTTCCCGAACGGCCAGTCGTCGTCGGCGTTCGGGGCGGATGCCCGCAACGCGCAGATCACCGTGCCGGGCAACGCGAGCGGCAGCGTCATCGTGACCTACACGGTGACCTGCTCGGGCGGTCCGTCGGGCGAGCGCACGTCGGGCACTTCGGGTGAGGCGACGGCCGCGATCGTGGCGCCGACCCCGACGCCCACCCCGACGCCCGATCCCGGAGCGGACGGTGGCGGCGGCCCGGGCGACGGGAGCGGCGGCGGCGATCAGGGCTGACGCGCTCGGCGCGGCATCCATGCGGCCTCGGCTACGCTGGCTGAAGGTGCCATCCAGGGAGTGACCGTGACATCAGAGCCGCGCGTGCTTTCGGGGCGCTACCGCGTCGACGAGCCCATCGGGCGCGGCGGCATGGCCAGCGTCTTCCGGGGATACGACCTCACCCTCGGGCGAGAGGTCGCGATCAAGGTCCTCGATCGCGAGCTCGCCGGCGACAACACGTTCCGCACGCGGTTCCGCCTCGAGGCGCAGGCGGCCTCCCGCATGGCACACCCCTCGGTCGTGCGCGTCTACGACGCGGGCGAGGATTCCGAGACCACCCCCGACGGCATCGTGCGCGCCGTCCCGTTCATCGTGATGGAGCTCGTCCGCGGGCGACTGCTCAAGGACATCATCGCCGAGGGGCCGGTGCCGGTCGGCGACGCGGTGCGCTATATCGACGGCATCCTCGAGGCTCTGGAGTACTCGCACCGCGCCGGCGTCGTGCACCGCGACATCAAGCCCGGCAACGTGATGGTCACCGGCGCCGGCCAGGTCAAGGTGATGGACTTCGGCATCGCCCGCGCGGTGTCCGACAGCTCATCGACCGTGGCCGAGACGACCGCCATCATCGGCACCGCGGCGTACTTCTCCCCGGAGCAGGCGAAGGGGGAGCCCGTGGACGGCCGCTCCGACCTCTACTCGACGGGTGTCGTGCTCTACGAGATGCTCTGCGGCCGCCAGCCCTTCCGCGGCGAGACGCCGGTCGCGGTCGCCTACCAGCACGTGAGTGAGACACCGCTGCCTCCGTCGGAGGTGCGGGAGGGCGTGCCGCGCGCGCTCGACGCCGTCGCCCTGCGCGCACTGGCGAAGGACCCCTTCCAGCGCTATCAGGACGCTGCCGGCTTCCGTGAGGCACTCGATGCCACCGTCGACGGCAAGGCGCCCTCCAAGCGTCAGGTCGGCGCGCTCACCAGCGAGCTCTACGGACCCAACCCGCGCCAGGCGGCGGAGACGGCCCGGTCGCTGCGCCAGCTCAGCACCGACACGACGATGAAGCGCACCCAGCCCGGTCCGCCCGTGGCCTGGATCTGGACCGGTGTCGCACTGCTGGCCGTGCTGCTGCTGTCGCTCCTGTTCTGGGTGCTCTCCATCCAGCCGCGCGATGCCGTGCCCTCCAGTTCGCGTATCGTTCCCGACGTGTCGGGCATGACGTACGAGCGCGCGACCACCGAGCTCGAAGACGAGGATCTCGTTCCCATCCGCCTCGACGAGGCGAACTCCGACGTCGCCGAGGGCAACGTCATCCGCACCGATCCCGAGTCGGGCACATCGGTGAGCCCGCAGCAGGAGGTGCGCGTCTTCGTGTCGCAGGGGCAGGAGACGGCGACCGTCCCCACCCTGACGGGACTGGGGGAGGATGCCGCGCGCCAGGCCCTCGCCGACGCCGACCTGCAGCTGGGCACGGTGCGACAGCAGAGCGACCCCGACCTCGCCGCCGGCACCGTCATCTCCGCGGACCAGACCGAGGGTGCCGAGGTGCCCGTCGGCACCACGGTGAACCTCGTCGTCGCGTCGGGGACGGTCACGATCAACGACGTCAGCGGCTACACGATCGACGCAGCCACGCGCGAGCTCGAGGGGGTCGGGCTGACGATCGCGACCCAGGAGGATCCCGGCTGCGCGGCCACCGACCCGCCGACGGTCGCGACGCAGTCACTCGCGCCCGGCGACGTGCCGATCCGCTCCGAGATCACCCTGGTCTTCTGCACCGGCACCAGCTGAGCGCAGCCCGGTCAGCGGTGCGGCGTGAGGGTGGCGCCGCGGGCGGGCGCCTCCGGGTAGCCGGCTGCGGCCAGCCAGTTTCCGAGCAGCCGGTATCCCCCTTCGGTGAGCACGGCCTCGGGGTGGAACTGCACGCCCGTGATGGGCAGCTCACGGTGCGCGAGACCCATGATGATCCCGGATTCGGTGCGCGCCGTGACCGCGAGCTCCCGGGGGAGGGTCGCCTCGACGACGGCGAGCGAGTGATAGCGGGTCGCGGTGAACGGGTCGGGGAGCCCGGCGAAGAGCGCGGAGCCGTCGTGGCTCACTGGTGAGGTCATCCCGTGCATCAGCTCCGGCGCGTGGTCGACGGTCGCGCCGAACGCCTCAGCGATCGCCTGGTGACCGAGGCAGACGCCGAGGAGAGGGATGCCGCGGGCCGCGGCAGCGTGCACGACGGCGATCGACGCGCCGGCGTCGGCCGGCGTCCCGGGTCCGGGCGAGATCAGCACGCCCGAGTAGCCCTCGATCGCCGCCGATGCCCGCTCGCGATCGATCGTGTCCGCCTCGACGAAGTCGGTGACCGCTCCGAGCTCGTGGAGGTAGTCCTCCAGGGTGTGGACGAAGCTGTCGTGGTTGTCGACGACGAGGATGCCGCCCGGGCCGATCACTCGACGGTGACTTCCTGGGGCACGATGAACTGGCTGATGTAGGGGAAGACGTAGAACAGGAGTCCGTAGAGCACCGCGGCCAGCAGGATCAGCACGATCAGCAGCTTCACCCACCACGGACCGGGCAGGACTCTCCACAGCGCCGCGTACATCAGGCACCCGCCGCGTCGGTCACAAGACCCTCGGGCGCCCCCGCCGAGCGGGGGGTGAACGAATCGAACACGCTGTAGGCCACGATCCGCTCGGTCATCGCGTACATCGGGCTGCAGGAGGTCATGGTCATGTAGCGCGTGCCGGGCGCGGCATCCAGCTTCTGCGGCACCGGAAGGAGCACCTCCACCTCGTTCGGGGTCACGTATTCGAGGGTGCGGAACCGGTAGGTGTACCAGCCGTCCGGTGTCTCGATGTAGATGGGGTCGCCGACCTGCAGCTCCGCGATCTGGTTGAAGGGCTTGCCCCAGGTGGTGCGGTGGGCGGCGACGGCGAAATTGCCCACGTCGCCGGGCATCTTGGTGCCGGGGTAGTGGCCGATGCCGATCGGATCGAGGGTGCGGGCGCGGCTGACGCCGCCGGCCATCTCGACGGCGTAGTCCTCGCCGAAGCGCGGGACGCGCATGATCGCGAAGACCTCCGCGTCGGCGGGCTCGGGAAGGATGACGGGATCGACCGTGACCGGGGCCTCGGCCTCGGGCTCGGGTTCGCCGGCGTCGGTGGGCGCCGGCACCGTGTCGATGTACTCCTCGGCCCACGCCTGCGAGAGCTCCTGCCCGGCGGCGTTGCGCTGGGCGCCGTAGATCACGTCACCCACCCAGAGCTGCCACACGACGTAGAGCAGGGTGATGACGCCGATCGTGATGAGGATCTCGCCGATCACGCCGATCACCGACACCCGGGGGCGGGTGCGCGCACGTGCGCCGACGGATTCGTCCACAGGGGGAGTCTAGTCAGCACGAACTGGAGTGCGGCTGGCAGTTAGAATGTCGGAATGGCACGACCCGGCAAAGACGACGACTCGCTCGTCGAGCGCGCAGAAGGCGAAGCTGCACCCAATCCGGTGTGGTTCAAGCCCATCATGATCGGCCTCATGCTGGTCGGTCTGGTGTGGGTGCTCGTTTTCTACTTGAGCAACCAGCAGTTCCCGATTCCCGGCATCCAGGGATGGAACCTGGTCATCGGCTTCGGCATCGCCTTCATCGGCTTCCTCATGACCACACGCTGGCGCTAGCCGCCACCCGACGTCGCGAAGAGCCGCATCCCTCCGGGGTGCGGCTCTTCGCCTGTTAACAACCCTGTGGATTTGTTAACAACTCGACCGCGGGGCGAATCACACCGGTGTAATTCTCCCCAGCCTGTGGATAACTCTGGGGAGAAGTGGAATCAGAACCAGAACAGGGGAGGGATGAACAGCAGGGCGACGAGCACCGCGCCCACCGCCACGAGCAGGCCGATCTGCAGTCCTCGCTGGCGCACGCCGCGCGTGCGCGCGAAGATGAGCCCGACGAGCGCGCCGGTCACCAGCCCTCCTACATGCGCCTGCCACGACACGTTGAACCCCGGGATGAAACCCAGGATGAGGTTGATGCCGAGCACGATCGCGATGCCGGAGATGTTCGCGCCGAGGTGCCGACCGATGACCAGCAGCGCGCCGAACAGACCGAAGATCGCGCCGGACGCGCCGACCACCTGTGTCCCGAACGACAGGAGCGTCACGGCGACGGATCCGCCCAGCGTGCTCAGCACGTAGAGGGTGAGGAACCGCCACCGCCCCAGCAGCGGTTCGAGACTGCGCCCGATCAGCCACAGCGCCAGCATGTTCAGGCCGACGTGCCAGATGCCGGAGTGCACGAGGGCGACGCTCAGCGCACGCCAGGGCTGGAAGGCTCCGCTGAGGTCCGGATACAGCAGCGGCGCCCAGAACAGCAGCGATCCGCGCACGTCGTCGCCGATGCCCGGGATGAGCCCGAGCAGATAGGCGAAGGCCGTGATCCCGATGATCGCGTACGTGACGACGGGCCGGCCGTCGGCGACGGCCACGGCGCGGGGACGTGACCACCGGCGCTCCGCCGTGCGCTGTGCCGGAGACTGCTGCTTCTGCTGATCGCGCAGGCACTCTGGGCAGATCACCCCGACCGCACCGGGAGTCTGACACTCCGGGCAGATCGTGCGCAGGCATCGCTGGCAGAGCACGAAGCTCTGCCGGTCGGGATGCCGGTAGCAGAAGTTGTCTCGGTTGCGGCGGAAGTCGTCGGTGGTCACGTCTGTCGCGGCGTCAGACGGCGGCGATGTCGATCGACGAGATGACGACCGGCTCGATCGGACGGTCGCCGGCGGCGGTCGGAACCTCCGCGATGGTGTCGACGACGGCCTTCGAGGCGTCATCGGCGACCTCGCCGAAGATCGTGTGCTTGCCCTGCAGCCACTCCGGACCGCGGCCGCCCTGGCCGGGGACGGTGATGAAGAACTGCGAGCCGTTGGTGCCCTCGGCCTTGCCGGTGATGGCGTTGCGGCGCAGCCCGGCGTTGGCCATCGCGAGCTTGTAGGGGTCGGTGAAGGTGAGTTCGGGGCTGATCTCGTCGTTGAACGTGTAGCCCGGGCCGCCGGTTCCGACGCCGAGCGGGTCACCGCCCTGGATCATGAAGCCCGCGATGATGCGGTGGAAGATGACGTCCTTGTACAGGGCGCCCTCGCCAGCCTGACCGGTTGCGGGATGCTTCCACTCGCCCGAGCCGTCGGCGAGGCCGATGAAGTTCTGCACGGTGCGGGGCGCGTGGTCCCCGAAGAGGTTGACGACGATGTCGCCGTAGTTGGTGTGGAACGTGGCCACTGCGGTGTGAATCGGCATTGTGCCATTGTCTCAGAGTTCGTGCCAACCCCTCCCGTTGCCGGAGACCTCTGGCAAGATGGGTCGCACCGACGTCCCCATCTACCGGGAGGGCACTGTGAGCCTCAGCCGTAAGCGCAAGAAGGAACTCAAGCAGCTGCAGAAGCAGGCCAACACGCTGTGGGAGTCTCAGCAGGTTCTGGTCGGAGAGGCTGCCTCGGTGGCGCGCGAGGCGAGCAGACAGCTCGGCCACTTCGGGCGCGAGCAGGTGGCCCCCACCGTGCAGGCCACGTACGACCAGTACGCCGCACCTTATGTCGACAAGAGCATGAAGTACTCGAAGAACGTGCTCGAGAACAAGATCGTGCCCACGGCCGGTGCCGTGGTCGGCTCGGCCCTGTCTGTCTGGGATGCCGCGAACGAGACGCGCGAGCGTCTCGCCGCCGGCAAGGGTCTGCAGATGCCCGACGCCAAGACCTACGCCAAGAAGGCCGACAAGTATTCGAAGAGCGCCACCAAGAAGCTCTCGAAGAAGCTGTCCGCGATCGAGCCGGCATCCCAGAAGCAGGGCATGGGCGCCGGCGGGGTGATCGCACTGATCCTCGGCATCGCCGCGGCAGCGGGTGTCATCTACGCCGCGTGGCAGACGCTGCGCGCCGATGACGAGCTCTGGGTCGCCGACGACCCGCTGCGCGCTCCCGACGCGTGACCGACCCTCTCGCGAGAATTCGCGACGCGGCCGACGCCCGCGGTCTCCCGGTGGAGTTCCGCGAGCGCCCGGCCGCGAAGTCGCTTCCGGAGGCGGCCGAGATCCTCGGCATCCCTCCGTCGGGCATCGTGAAGACGCTCGTGGTCAAACGCAGCGACGACACGTACCTGTTCGCGCTGGTGCCCGGCGACCGGGCGATCTCGTGGCCGAAGCTGCGCGCCGTGGTCGGAGTGAACAAGCTCCAATTGCCCGACCCGGCGCGCGCGCTGGCGGCGACGGGCTACGAGCGGGGCACGATCGTCCCGGTCGGCAGCACGACGGACTGGCCGGTGTTCGCCGACGAGCGCATCGTCGGAGAGCGCATCGCGATGGGCGCGGGGGCCCACGGCTACAGCATGTTCGTCGAGGCCGATGACCTCATCAGCGCCTACGGTGCGACCGTCGCCGACATCTCACAGCCGATCGATTGACGGCGCTCGGGTCGCGATGCCGGCCATCTCCAGCCCGACGCCCACCAGCTTGACCTTGTGGAGCGCGTCGATGGTGTGCGGGGCGAACCATTCGGCGCGGTCGGTCGATCCATCGACTTCGTTGCGCAGCCGGCCGCCGATGATGCTCGCGCGGTAGACGATGCGGATCGCGTGCAGCGGCACGTCTGTGTCCTCGCTCGTGCGATGGGCAGCGGGGATGACACGCGAGTGGATGCCGAGCAAGCCGTCGCTGACGACGCGGAAGCCCGTCTCCTCGCGCACCTCTCGGCGCATCGCGTCGAGGGGATCCTCCCCAGGCTCGATCCCGCCTCCCGGGAGCGTCCATCCGGAGCGGCGGCCTTCGTTCCAGTGCGCCAGCAGCACGCGTCCGTCGTCGTCGGTGATGATGGCATAGGCGGCGACGCGCAGATCCATGCTTCACCCTATCGAGGCGCGTGCGACGGAGACGAGAAGAGCCCGCCGATCGGCGGGCTCTCTCTGACTGTGGAGCCTAGGAGATTCGAACTCCTGACATCCTGCTTGCAAAGCAGGCGCTCTACCAACTGAGCTAAGGCCCCGAATTTCAGTTATGTGGTGGGGCTACCAGGACTTGAACCTGGGACCTCTTCATTATCAGTGAAGCGCTCTAACCGCCTGAGCTATAGCCCCGTTGTGATCAGCTCTCGCTGTCAACCTCCAAGACTTTACCTGACTCTCGTCGAATTACCCAATCGAGGGCGCCAGGGGTCTTTTCGGCCGATCGAGAGCGCTGATCAGTTGGAGGTGAACCCGACCAGCAGTCCGCCGGTCACCTTCACCGCGAGGTTGTAGATGCCCGCCATGACGGCGCCGAGCACCGTGACGACGACGAGGTTGAGGATGGCGACGACCGCCGAGAACGCGAGCACCTGCGGGAGGCTCACGAACTGCGAAAGCAGGAAGCTCCCGTCGGAGAAGCTGCCCAGGAACTCGTCAGCCTGATCGATCAGACCGGTGGTCTGCACGACGAGGTACACCATGACCATCGAGACGACGGTGACGATCGCGATCGCGATCGCGGCGAGGAACGAGAGCTTCACAGCCGACCAGAAGTCGACGTACACCAGGCGCAGGCGCACCTGCTTGGCGGTGGTCTTGTGGCTGGACTTTCTCGCGAGCTTGTCGGCTACCGTGCTCATGCGTCAACACTCTCTTCGGGGATCTCGGGGGCGGCCGGGGGGTTGTCCGCCTCGACGGCCTCAGTCTCTTCGCCGATGCCGCGCTCTCCGTTGCGGGCGATCGCGAGGATGCGATCGTCATCGCCGGCACGTGCGAAAACGACACCCATGGTGTCGCGGCCCTTGGCGGGCACCTCGGCCACGGCAGAGCGTACCACCTTGCCGCTGGCAAGAACCACCAAGACCTCGTCGTCCTCGGAGACGATCAGACCGCCCGCCAGGTCGCCGCGATCCTCGTGCAGTTTGGCCACCTTGATGCCCAGTCCGCCACGGCTCTGGATGCGGTACTGCTCGACCGCGGTGCGCTTCGCGTAGCCGCCCTCGGTGACGACGAACACGAATCCGGAGTCGCTGACGACCGATGCCGACAGCAGGCTGTCGCGATCCCGGAACGACATTCCCTTGACGCCTTCGGTCGATCGACCCATCGGCCGCAGGGCGTCATCCGACGCCGTGAAGCGCAGCGACATGCCGTGGCGGCTGATGAGCAGGATGTCATCGCCCTGGTCGACCAGCAGCGCGCTGACCACCTCGTCGCCCTCGCGCAGCTTGATGGCGATGACGCCGCCCTGGCGGTTGGTGTCGTACTCGGTCAGGCGGGTCTTCTTCACCAGGCCGCCCTCGGTGGCCAGCACGAGGTAGGTCGCGACGCTGTAGTCGCGGATATCGAGGATCTGCGCGATCTCCTCGTCGGGCTGGAGCGCGAGGAAGTTGGCCACATGCTGACCCTTCGCATCACGTCCGGCCTCGGGGAGTTCGTAGGCCTTCGAGCGGTAGACACGCCCCTTGGTGGTGAAGAAGAGCAGCCAGTGGTGCGTCGTCGTCACGAAGAAGTGCTCGACGACGTCGTCTGCGCGCAGCTGCGCACCCTTCACGCCCTTGCCGCCACGGTGCTGCGAGCGGTAGTTGTCGCTGCGGGTGCGCTTGATGTAACCGTCACGCGTGACGGTGACCACGACCTCTTCTTCGGCGATGAGGTCTTCCATCGAGACATCGCCGTCGAAGCCGTGCAGGATGTGTGTGCGACGGTCATCGCCGAACTTGTCGACGATCGCGGTCAGCTCGTCGCGGACGATCGCGCGCTGTCGAGCCGGGTCGGCGAGGATCTCGTTGTAGTCGGCGATCCGCGCTTCGAGCTCGGTCGCCTCGTCGACGATCTTCTGGCGCTCCAGCGCCGCCAGGCGTCGCAGCTGCATGTCGAGGATCGCCTGCGCCTGGATCTCGTCGATCTCGAGGAGTCCCTGCAGGCCTTCGTTCGCATCCTGCACCGTAGGCGAGCGGCGGATGAGGGCGATGACCTCGTCGAGGGCATCCAGCGCCTTGAGGTAGCCCCGCAGGATGTGCATGCGCTCCTCGGCCTTGCGGAGGCGATAGCGCGTGCGGCGGACGATGACCTCGCTCTGGTGATCGAGCCAGTGCGTGATGAACGCGTCGAGGGCGAGAGTGCGCGGCACGCCGTCGACGATCGCGAGCATGTTCGCGCCGAAGTTCTCCTGCAGCTGCGTGTGCTTGTACAGGTTGTTCAGCACGACCTTGGCGACGGCATCCCGCTTGAGGACGACCACGAGTCGCTGACCGGTCCGGTCGCTCGTCTCGTCGCGGATGTCGGCGATGCCCGTGATCTTGCCCTCGCGGGCGAGGTCGCCGATCTTGACGGCGAGGTTGTCGGGGTTGACCTGGTACGGCAGCTCGGTGATCACGAGGCACGTGCGTCCCTGGATCTCCTCGATCGACACCACGGCGCGCATGGTGATCGAGCCGCGGCCGGTGCGATAGGCCTCGCGGATGCCCTTCGTTCCGAGGATCTGGGCGCCGGTTGGGAAGTCCGGGCCGGGGATGCGCTCCATGAGCGCGTCGAGCAGCTCCTCGCGCGGTGCGTCGGGGTTCTCGAGCGCCCACAGCGCGCCGGCCGACACCTCCCGCAGGTTGTGGGGCGGGATGTTCGTGGCCATGCCGACCGCGATGCCGACGGAGCCGTTGACGAGGAGGTTCGGGAACCGGGCCGGGAGGACCGACGGCTCCTGGGTCTGGCCGTCGTAGTTGTCCTGGAAGTCGACGGTCTCCTCTTCGATGTCGCGCACCATCTCGAGCGCGAGCTGAGCCATCTTCGTCTCGGTGTACCGCGGGGCGGCCGCCCCCATATTTCCGGGCGAGCCGAAGTTGCCCTGGCCCTGTGCGAGCGGGTAGCGCAGCGACCACGGCTGGACCAGGCGCACCAGGGCGTCGTAGATCGCGGAGTCGCCGTGCGGGTGATACTGGCCCATGACCTCGCCGACGACACGGGCACACTTGGAGAACGACTTGTCGGGACGGAACCCGCCGTCGTACATGCCGTAGATGACGCGGCGGTGCACGGGCTTCAAGCCGTCGCGCACGTCGGGGAGGGCACGGCCGATGATGACCGCCATCGCGTAGTCGAGATAGCTCCGCTGCATCTCCAGCTGGAGGTCGACCTGGTCGATCCGGCCGTGATCGTGCTCGGGCGTGGGGCGCTGTTCGTCAGCCATGTCTTCTCGTTCTCAGTTCCGTGGGCGCCGACTCAGATGTCGAGGAAGCGCACGTCCTTGGCGTTGCGCTGGATGAATCCGCGGCGGGATTCGACGTCTTCGCCCATGAGCACCGAGAAGATCTCGTCGGCGGCCGCGGCATCGTCGATCGTCACCTGCTTGAGGGTGCGGGTCGTGACATCCATGGTCGTCTCCCACAGCTCCTTGGCGTTCATCTCGCCGAGGCCCTTGTAGCGCTGCACGCCGGAGTCCTTCGGCAGGCGCTTGCCGTTCGCGGCGCCGTCGGCCAGCAGCGCATCGCGCTCCCGGTCGCTGAAGACGTACTCGTGCGGCGCGTTCGACCACTTGAGGCGGTACAGCGGCGGCTGTGCGAGGTAGACGAAGCCGGCCTCGATGAGTCCGCGCATGTACCGGAACAGGAGCGTCAGCAGCAGGGTCGTGATGTGCTGGCCGTCGACATCGGCATCGGCCATCAGCACGATCTTGTGGTACCGCGCCTTGTCGATGTCGAAGTCCTCGCCGATGCCCGTGCCGAAGGCCTGGATCATCGCCTGGACCTCCTTGTTCGACAGAGCCTTGTCCAGGCGCGCACGCTCGACGTTCAGGATCTTGCCCCGGAGCGCCAGGATCGCCTGCGTATGCGGGTCGCGGCCCGACACGGCCGAACCGCCCGCCGAGTCTCCCTCGACGAGGAAGATCTCGCTGATCGAGGGGTCCTTCGACGTGCAGTCCTTCAGCTTGTCCGGCATTGCGGCGGACTCGAACACGCTCTTGCGGCGCGCCGTCTCGCGCGCCTTCCGGGCGGCCATCCTCGCGGACGCCGCATCGATGGCCTTGCGGATGACGTTCTTCGCCTGCTGCGGGTTGCGGTCGAACCAGTCGCCGAGCTGATCGCCGACGACCTTCTGCACGAAGGCCTTGGCCTCGGTGTTGCCGAGCTTGGTCTTCGTCTGTCCTTCGAACTGGGGCTCGGACAACTTCACGGAGATGACGGCGGTGAGCCCCTCGCGGATGTCTTCGCCGGTGAGGTTGTCGTCCTTCTCCTTGAGGAGGTTGTTCGCGCGTGCGTAGCGGTTGACCAGCGTGGTCAGCGCCGCCCGGAATCCCTCCTCGTGCGTGCCGCCCTCGTGCGTGTTGATCGTGTTCGCGAAGGTGAACACGTTCTCGGTATAGCTCGTGGTCCACTGCATCGCGAGCTCCATCGCGATCTTGCGCTCGGTGTCCTCCGACTCGACCTCGATGATCTCGTCGTTGACGACGTCGGAGTGACGCACCTTGTTGAGGTATTCGACGTAGTCCACGAGGCCGCGCTCATAGAGGAAGCTGTCGTGACGCGGCTGCGGGTCCTCACCCGGCTCGGTCTCCTCCGTGTACGCCTGCGGGCGCTCGTCGCGCAGCGTGATGCGCAGCCCCTTGTTCAGGAACGCCATCTGCTGGAACCGCGTGCGCAGGGTGTCGTAGTCGAAGTCGACGGTGTCGAAGATGCCCTCGTCCGGCCAGAACGTGATCGTCGTTCCGGTCTCCTCGCTTGGCTCGCTCTGCGCGAGGGGCGCCTGCGGCTGACCGCCGTCGCGGTACGACTGGCGCCAGACGTGGCCCTGTCGCTTGACCTCGACCTCGAGCCGACTCGAGAGGGCGTTCACAACAGATGAGCCGACGCCGTGGAGGCCGCCGGACACCGCGTAGCCGCCCCCGCCGAATTTCCCGCCGGCGTGCAGCACGGTCAGCACGACCTCCACGGTCGACTTCCCCTCGGTGCGGTGCATGTCGACGGGGATGCCGCGGCCGTTGTCGATGACGCGCACGGCGCCGTCTTCGAGGATGGTGACCTCGATCGTGTCGCAGTAGCCCGCGAGGGCCTCATCGACCGAGTTGTCGACGATCTCGTAGACGAGGTGGTGGAGACCGCGCTCGCCCGTGGAACCGATGTACATGCCGGGGCGCTTGCGGACCGCTTCGAGTCCTTCCAGCACCTGGATGGCGTCTGCCCCGTATTCGTTGGGCGCCTTCCCTGCCGATGTCGAATGCTCGGGAACGCTTCCGGGGTTATCAGACGTCATGTTCGTGGGCGCTCCAAATCGTTTCGACGTACGCCTCGACAGTCTATCAAGCGACGGACCTCAACGCGCCGTGTACGCCCCTGTGGCGCGCGCAAACCTTCACCGACGAGAGCCGACGTGGTTCAGCCGTAGGTATCGCGCGGACCCCGCCCTGGAATGGCTCTGGGACCCCATTTCCAGGAGGGGACGTCCGGTCCGATGAAGCGGATCGATTTGATACCCGCCTCCGGGAAGCGACGGATGATCTCCGTGAGGATCTGCGCGCGCATGAGCTGCAGCTGCTTCGCCCACGCCGTCGAATCAGCCTGAACCGTCAGCGTGCCGTCGTTGAAGGCGACCGGCCGGGTGTGCCCGGCGGTGTCTCCGCCGGCGACCTCGCTCCACAGCCGCACCACGTCTTCGCGCGCCAACTGGGCGTCCCAACCGGATTCGCGCGTGAGATTCGTGAGCACGTCGCCGAGTCCGCGCGGGTCGCGGCCCGAGGTGAACGGCTGGTTCTCGTCGTCCTCGGTGCGACGGCGCTTCTTACGTCGATAGGCGCGCGGCGACGGCTCGAGACCGCGGAGCCGAAGGTAGGTCGCGACCGTCTCCGGCACCTGGGTGCGGTCGGCGATCGGTGCGGAGTCGTCGGGATCAGGCATCCATCGACTCCACGATCGTGCCCGCCTCGACGTGGACGAGCCGTGCACGCAGACCCGAGGGCACATCCGCCTCGACCGCGGCGGTCACGATGACCTGCTCGTAATCGGCGACGAGGCCCGCCAGACGCGAGCGTCGATCGGCGTCGAGCTCGGCGAAGACGTCGTCGAGGATCAGCACGGGATCGCCCAGCCGCGACTCGGCGCGCAGCAGCTCCGCCGAGGCGAGGCGGAGCGCGAGGGCGAACGACCACGATTCGCCGTGCGAGGCGTACCCCTTCACCGGCAACGCGCGCACGCGAAGGCGCAGGTCGTCGCGGTGCGGTCCCACCAGCGTCACGCCGCGCTCGAACTCCGCGGTGCGCTTGTCGGCGAGGGAACGGCGGAACTGGTCCGCGATGCGAGCCGGAGCCTCCTCGGCGCGCGCGGAATCGGCGTCTTCCTCCGGATCGCCGCCGGCGACGGAGAGGGCCCATTCGAGCTCGGGCCGGTGATCGGCGCCCGCGATGGACGTGTACGCCGCCGCGACCGGACCGGACAGATCGCTCGCCAGAGCGAGGCGCGCCTCGATCACCTCGGTGCCGAGTGCGACGAGCTTGTCGTCCCAGACATCGAGAGTGGGCAGGGCGTCGGGCCTCATTCCGCGCGCACGTGCGGACTTGAGCAGCGCGGTGCGCTGCTTGAGCACCCGGTCGTAATCCACCAGCACGCCCGACATGCGCGGCGCGCGCTGCACGAGCAGCTGGTCGGCGAAGCGGCGGCGCGCTGTCGGATCGCCGCGCACGATCTGCAGGTCTTCCGGTGCGAAGAGCACCACCTGCGCGTAGCGGGGAAGCTCGGCGGGCTTGACCGCGGCGCCGTTGACCCGTGCCTTGTTCGATCCCTGCCGGTTGACCTGCACCTCCAGGAGCACGCGCCGCTCGCCGTGGGCGAGTCGGGCCCGCACGATCGCGGACTCGGCGCCGTCGCGGACCATCGGCGCATCCGAGGTCACGCGGTGCGATCCGAGCGTCGCGAAGAACGCGATCGCTTCGGCGAGATTCGTCTTCCCCTGACCGTTGCGGCCCACGAAGACGTTCGGACCGTGGGTGAGCGCCACGTCGGCGGCCGCATAGTTGCGGAAGTCGACGAGGTTCAGGTGCTCCACGATCACCGGACAAGCCTAATGATCGGCGCCGACGTCACCTGAGAAGGAGGTTGGGCTGCAGCAGGTACTTGAACGACTCCTCGCCACCCTTGTCGACCGAGGTCTGCGGGGTGATCAGCACCGGGCTGAGCTTGTTCGCGTTGTCGCTCGAGGTGAACGTGATCCGCACGAACTCGCTGCGGACGGCCGACAGGGACTCGAGCAGGTACTGCGGGTTCAGGCCGAGCGTGACATCCTCGCCGACGAGGTTCGCATCGACCGACTCCGATGCCCGCGCCTGCTCGGTGCCCGAGGCATCCATCGACACGCTGTCGGTCGTGAACGTGAACCGCAGCGGTGCGGACCGATCGAGCACGAGCGACACGCGGCGCACCGCCTCGGTGAGGTCGGCGGTGTTGACGACGGCGTGGTGCTCGTTGACGTCGGGGAAGAGACGGCGCACCGGCGGGAAGTTGCCCTTGATCAGCAGCGACGTGACCGTCTTGTTGCCGGCGGTGAACGCGATGATCTCGCGATCGCCCGATCCCGAGAACGCGACGGAGATGTCTCCGGAGTGTGCGAAGGTCTTGCCGACCTCGGTGAGCGTGCGCGCCGGTACGAGCGCGGTCGTGGATTCATCGGATGCCGCAGCACCGCCGTCCCACGGGATCTCCCGCAGCGCGACGCGGTAGCGGTCGGTGGCGACCAGGCTGAGGCGGGTGCCGGTGACTTCGAGCTGCACGCCGGTGAGCACCGGGGTCACGTCGTCACGCGACGCGGCGAACGCGACCTGCGCGATGGCCGTGGCGAAGTCCTCCGCAGGGACGAGTCCGGAGTCACCGCTGACTTCGGGAATGGCGGGGTACTCCTGCACCGGCATCGAAGCCAGGGTGAATCGCGCAGAGCCGCACGTGAGCACGATGCCGTCCTCGGCATCCACCTCGATCTGGATCGGCGCGTTGGGCAGGCGACTGGCGATCTCGGACAGCAGACGGCCGTGCACGAGGATCGTGCCCGGTTCGTCGACGGTGGCTTCGATCGTCGTTCGTGCGGAGGCTTCGTAGTCGAAGGCCGCGAGCGAGAGGCCGTGAGCGCCGGCCTCGATGAGCACGCCCGCGAGGATCGGCTGCGGGTTGCGCTGCGGCAGGAGTTTGACGACGAACGACACGGCCTCGCTGAACACATCGCGATTGACGTGGAACTTCACGAATGCTCCCTCGACAGCGGGTTGGGGTTTCTCATGCTAGTGGCACGAACCGCCGAAACCAGTGCTTCGGTTGCGGAGAGGGCGTTCGCACGGCGACTGTCCCCAGGAGGTCATCGGATCTCTCCCCCTTCTCTTTCTTCTTGTCATGGTGTTAACAGCTGTGGAAAGTGTGGATAACTCTCGAGATGCCAGTCGGGAGACGGGAACCACATGCTTGTGAGTTGTGGAGCGGCTGCGGAAGGCCTCGGGATCGGGCGGGCGCGGCATCCACTCTCCCCCGACGTCATCCACAGGCTTTCGTCGATTCACCCACAGAGTTCCGGCATCGATCCCCAGTTATCCACAAGTTGTCCACATGTGAAGAACGGGAATTTTGGCGTGCGTCCGACGGCGTGTCAAGAGCCCCGGTGCACACGCAGGGGGCGTGCACCGGGGCTCCGGGGTGTGAGGGACGCGGGGTCAGCGCGTGCGGCCGAGCTGAGCGGTGATCTCCGAGACCTGGTTGTAGATCGAGCGACGCTCCTTCATGAGGTCGCTGATCTTCTTGTAGGCGTACATCACGGTGGTGTGGTCGCGATTGCCGAAGAGCTGGCCGATCTTGGGCAGCGAGAGGTTCGTGCGCTCCCGGCACAGATACATCGCGATCTGTCGGGCCGTGGCGACCGCCTGCGAGCGGCTCGAGCCGTACAGGTCGTCGACGGTGAGCTTGAAGTAGGCGGCGGTGGCCGTGATGATGTCGGTCGGCGAGATGATGTTCGCGTCGTCCTGGTCGACGATGTCGCGCAGCACGGTCTGCGCCAGCGACATGTCCAGCGTCGAGCGGTTGAGGCTCGCGAAGGCGGAGACGCGGATGAGGGCGCCTTCGAGTTCGCGGATGTTGCTCGACACCACGGTCGCGATGTACTCGAGCACCTCGTCGGGGATGTGGAGCCGCTCGGACTGCGCCTTCTTGCGGAGGATCGCGATGCGGGTCTCGAGGTCGGGCGCCTGCACGTCGGTGATGAGGCCCCACTCGAAGCGGCTGCGCATGCGGTCCTCGAAGCCCGTGAGGTGCTTGGGCGGCACGTCGCTGGTGATCACGACCTGCTTGTCGTGATCGTGCAGCGTGTTGAACGTGTGGAAGAACGCCTCCTGGGTCTCGGCGCGACCCTGCAGGAACTGGATGTCGTCGATCAGGAGGATGTCGACGTCGCGGTAGCGCGCCTGGAACGCGGATCCACGGTTGTTCGCGATCGAGTTGATGAAATCGTTCGTGAACTCCTCGCTCGAGACGTAGCGGACGCGGATGCCGGCGTAGAGGCTCAGCGCGTAGTCGCCGATCGCGTGGAGAAGATGGGTCTTGCCCAGGCCCGAGTCGCCGTAGATGAAGAGCGGGTTATAGGCCTTTGCGGGCGCCTCGGCGACGGCGACGGCGGCCGCGTGGGCGAATCGGTTGGATTGGCCGATGACGAAGTTGTCGAACGTGTACTTCGGATTCAGACGCGTATCGCTGCGGGAGACCGAGCCGACGGCATCCACCGGATCTTCCATTCCCGGTCGGGAAATCGTCGGTGAGATCGGGGATGAGCCTGTGGATGAGCCTGTGGATGAAATCGGGGACGACGACGCGGATGCCGCCACCGACTGCACTGCGATGGGAGCCGTGAACTGCATGTCGGCGAGCTCCGGATTCACGACGACGCGGAAGCTGGTGGCCGGTTCGGGCACGCTGTTCGCGACGCGGGCGAGCCCCTCCATGATCGGCACGCGCATCCGCTTCGTGAATTGCGCCGCGGTCAGGTCATTAGGCACGTCGAGGTACAGCGTGCCGCCCATGACTCCCTGGGGTACGGCGAGGTTCAGGAACCCCTGCAGCTGGGGGCCGATGCGATCGTCGGCGGCGAGTTCGCCCAGCACCGCAGTCCATACCGGGACATCCGGATTCTCGTGCAGTGACAT